>NZ_CM142714.1:0-197500 GCF_054898045.1 Pseudomonas sp. LB3P14
AACCAGCCGCAAGCGGCGCAACTGATGCCTTCCATCAACAGAGTGGTTTCGGCGAGGTCGCCTTCGTGGCGGACGAAGGGTGCTTGTACGTCGGCGCGGTCGTACAGCGCCAGTTCGTCCACTAATTGCACCGGCAAGGCTTCGGGGTTGACCGATGACTCGCTGCGATGCTGGTAATAGCTTTCCAGACCGCCGGCCACGATGGCTTCGGCCACGGCCTGGCAACCCGGGCAGCAGAACTCGCGGGTTTCACCGAGGACGGCAGCGGTGAAGCGGCTGCCGGCCGGGCAGGGCAGGGCGCAGTGGTAGCAGGGGAGTGGAGTGGTCATGAGGCGTAGTCCGATGATCGTTCCCACGTCGAGGCGTCGAACCGTCTGCGTGGGAATGCCTCCCCGGACGCTCCGCGTCCGCTTCGGCTGGGACGCGGAGCGTCCCTGGCTGCGTTCCCACGCAAAGCGTGGGAACGATCAGGGTAAGGCTTACTTCTTCAGGTCTTCCGCACCCTGCAAAGGCTCATCACCCAGCAGCAAATCCTTGTCATGGCTGACCTGTTCTTCTTCGAACATACGCCAGGTCTTGTCGTCCTGTACGCCCAGCAGTTCTACAAAGCGGCGACCATCGACCTTGTCGCTCAACTGGCCAATGTAGCGGCCCTGTTCGGTTTCGCTGCGCGTCAGGGTGATCTTGCGATCCTTCTTCGGCTGGGTCGGCGAGATCAGGTTCAGCTCCAGGGTTTTGGGTTGGCTGTTGCCGCTCAGACGCAGATCGACTTCGCCAGTCACGTCGTCCAGATGAACGCTGGCGCGCAGCAGCAGGGTCTGCGCCAGCAGCTCACGGTCGAGGGAGCGGTTGATGCCTTTGCCGGCCTCGTAATAGTTATCGTTGACCAGGTTATCCGGGTTTTTCACCGCGATCGTCACCATGGACAAGGTCAGGGTCACGGAACACGCCAGGATGGCGATGATGATCCACGGCCAAAGGTGCTTGTACCAGGGACTTGCGGCATTTGCTGCGGGCATGATCACTTCTCTCAACGAACTTGTGGGCCGATGAACCGGCTCTTGGCTTCAATGTGGACGCTGTCGTCATCGGCATCCTTGAGGATGAATTTCACCTCGTTGGTGCTCGATGGCAGTTTTTCCGGAGCGATGGACAGTTCGACCGGTTGGCTGAAAATCTCTCCGGCGGCGACCTTGATCTCGCGCTTGCCTTGCAGCTTGAGGTCCGGCAGGCCCGCGGCTTCGAGCACGTAGGTGTGGTCGCGCTGATCCTTGTTCATGATCTTCAGGCTGTAGACGTTTTCGATCCGGCCTTCGGCGTTCTCGCGGTACAGCACGCGGTCCTTGCTGACGTCGAAACCGACCAGCGAACGCATGAAGAACGCGGTCACCAGCAAAGCGATCATCGCCAGCAGCACCGTGGCATAGCCGATCAGGCGCGGTCGCAGTTTATGGGTTTTTTGCCCGGACAGGTTGTGCTCGGTGGTGTAACTGATCAGGCCGCGCGGGTAATCCATCTTGTCCATGATGCTGTCGCAGGCATCGATGCAGGCCGCACAGCCGATGCATTCGACTTGCAGGCCATCGCGGATGTCGATACCGGTCGGGCAGACCTGGACGCACATGGTGCAGTCGATGCAGTCACCCAGGCCCATCGCCTTGTAGTCGACGCCTTTCTTGCGCGGGCCGCGGCCTTCACCACGACGCGGGTCGTAGGAAACGATCAGGGTGTCTTTGTCGAACATCACACTCTGGAAGCGCGCGTACGGGCACATGTAAATGCACACCTGCTCGCGCAACCAGCCGGCATTGCCGTAGGTGGCGAGGGTGAAGAAACCGACCCAGAAATACGACCAGCCATCGGCCTCGCCGGTGAAGAAGTCGATAGTCAGCTCGCGAATGGGCGAGAAGTAACCCACGAAGGTCATGCCGGTCACGAAGCCAATCAACAGCCACATCGAGTGCTTGCTGAGTTTACGCAGGAATTTGTTGGCGCTCATGGGCGCCTTGTCGAGCTTGATGCGCTGGTTGCGGTCGCCTTCGGTGACCTTTTCGCACCACATGAAAATCCACGTCCACACGCTCTGCGGGCAGGTATAGCCGCACCAGACGCGACCGGCGTACACGGTAATGAAAAACAGCCCGAAGGCGCTGACGATCAGAATCCCCGAGAGCAGGATGAAGTCCTGAGGCCAGAAGGTTGCGCCAAAGATGAAGAATTTGCGCTCCGGCAGGTTCCACCAGACGGCCTGATGGCCACCCCAGCTCAGCCAGACCGTACCGAAATACAGCAGGAACAGCCCGGCACCGCCCATCATCCGCAGGTTGCGAAACAGCCCGGTGAAGGCGCGGGTGTAGATCTTTTCTCGAGAGGCGTAGAGGTCGACGCTGTTGTTCTTGGCAGGTGTGACGTCGTGTACCGGAATCTGGTTGCTCATCATTGCATCCCACGGCAGTGGAAAAATGCCCCGGTCAGTACATGCCGACCGCGGTCAAAAAGAGGTGTTGCAGTGGCGCAATGATACGCCTGTCGCTCTAGCGCAAGGGTGCGACCTTTGGTCACGTTGGTGGAAGTCAAATGACGGTGTAATGACTTGAATCAATTGACTGGTGAAATTATGGACGGTTTTGCGAGTGTCAGCGCTCAATCGGCCCATGGGTTGATCAGCGCAACGCCGCTGGACTGAAAGTCGCTGATATTGCGAGTGACCACCGTCAGGCCATGAACCAAGGCAGTCGCTGCAATCAGGGCGTCGCTTTCATTGGTGCTGTCTGGAACATGCAAACCGGCACAGCGCAGGGCTACTGCGGTGTCGACCGGCAAGATTCTGGCATCAAAGGCTGGCATGACATGTCGCTTCAGCCAGGTGCGCAATACCTTCCCCTGCGCCGGGTCACGACGCTCCATTCGCAGAACCCCGGTCTCCAGCTCCTTTAGGGTAATGGCCGAAATAAACATCCGTGGCGCGATAACACTTTTGGCCCAGGCGATGACGTTTGCATCAGCCTGGGGTTTACGCAGTTCAGAAATCACGTTGGTGTCGAGTAGAAACATCAGGACAGGTCCACGGGTCGATGAATGATCACAGCACGCTCGGTTTCGAATTCGATGTCTGCCGCTTCTGGCATCACTAACAGGTCGACAATGCTGGCGTTGATTCCGGTTAGTTTTTGGTAGTCCTCAATGCTTAGCAGTACGTGAGCCGGCTTGCCACGGTCGGTGATGATAACCGGGCCCTGGCGCGTGGCTTTTTTGGCACTACTTGTGTCCTGATTGAATTCACGGCTGGAAATGGTGGTGATGGTCATCGTGGATGCCCCCCTGAAAGTACTTTGTAGAAACGTTACTACTCGGCAAGTTGATGCGCAATCTCGGAGGACGCGCAGTGGACCACCGTTGGTCGCTATAGCGCAGGCCGTGAGGGTCCGAAACCAAAACGGCCCCGCCAATTCACATTGGCGGGGCCGTTTTTTGTTGCATCAAGCGTTTGCCTTACTGGGCGTCCGCCACCGGCGCTTTCTCACCGTGAGACAGGCTGTAGACGTAAGCCGCCAGCAGGTGAACCTTGTCGTTGCCTTGCAGCTGTTCTTGCGTAGGCATCTGGCCCTGACGGCCGTAACGGATGGTCTGCTGCAGTTGAGCGAAGCTCGAACCGTAGATAAACGCTGCCGGGTGGGTCAGGTTAGGTGCGCCCATCGCTGGCGTACCTTTGCCTTCCGGACCGTGGCACACCGCGCAGTTGGCAGCGAACAGCTTCTGACCGGCAACCGGGTCAGCCTTGGTGCCTTCCGGCAGCTTGCGGCCATCGAGGCTGGTCAGTACGAACGAGGCAACATCAGCAACGCCTTGCTCGCCGATCACTTCAGCCCACGCCGGCATGACCGCGTGACGGCCACCCATGATGGTGGTCTTGATGGTTTCCGGCTCGCCGCCCCAGCGCCAGTCGGCGTCGGTCAGGTTAGGGAAGCCATAAGCGCCCTTGGCATCGGAACCGTGGCAGACCGAGCAGTTGGAGGCGAACAGGCGGCCACCCATCTTCAAGGCTTGCGGGTCCTTGGCCACTTCTTCGATGGGCATGGAAGCGAACTTGGCGAAGATCGGGCCGAACTTGGCGTCCGACTTGGCCATTTCCTTTTCCCACTCGTGAACGCCGGTCCAGCCGGTCTGGCCGTTGGCAAACGCGGTCTGCTTGTCGTTATCGAGGTAGTTGTAACCCGGCAGCAGGCCTTTCCAGTTACCCAGGCCCGGGTACAGAACCAGGTAGCCCAGGGCGAAGATGATGGTGCCCACGAACAGCATGAACCACCATTTCGGCAGTGGGTTGTCGTACTCCTCGATCCCGTCGAAGGAGTGGCCAACCGTTTCTTCAGTGGCTTCGCTGCGCTGGCCCTTGCGGGTGGACAGCAGCAGCCAGGTCAGGGCGAAGATAGTGCCGAGACTGAGGACTGTGACGTACAGACTCCAGAACGTAGTCATTCTTTGTTACTCCTAGAAGCTTGCTCGACGTGCTTGATGGCTTCGGGATCATCCGCGAAAGGCAGCAAGGTCGCGTCTTCAAACTCCGACTTGCGCTTGGGGCTGAACACCCACAACGCCAGACCGATGAAGGCCACCATCACAACAACGGTGCCCAGGCCACGAATCATCCCGATATCCATCTAAATCACCGTTTGCTTTTGATGATGGTGCCCAGGCCTTGCAGATAGGCCACCAGCGCGTCCATTTCGGTTTTGCCCTTCACAGCATCCTGGGCACCGGCGATGTCTTCGTCGGTGTAAGGGACGCCGAGCGTGCGCAAGACTTCCATTTTCTTGGCGGTGTCTTTGCCATCGAGCTTGTTTTCCACGAGGAACGGGTAGGCCGGCATTTTCGACTCAGGCACGACGTTGCGCGGGTTGTACAAATGCGCACGCTGCCAGTCATCGGAGTAACGACCGCCAACACGGGCCAGGTCCGGACCGGTACGCTTGGAACCCCACAGGAACGGGTGGTCCCAGACGCTTTCACCGGCGACCGAGTAGTGGCCGTAACGTTCGGTTTCAGCACGGAACGGGCGGATCATCTGCGAGTGGCAGCCGACACAACCGTTGGCGATAAAGACGTCGCGACCTTCCAGTTCAAGGGCAGGACGAGGCTTCATGCCTTCGACCGGCTTGTTGGTGACGTCCTGGAAAAACAGCGGAACGATCTGGGTCAGGCCGCCGATGCTGACGGCGATAACCATGAAGAAGGCCAGCAGGCCAATGTTCTTCTCGACTGCTTCATGCTTCATCAGTGAGCTCCAACTACAGCAATCTGAGCGGCGGCTTCGGCTTCAGCCGGGTTCGAGGCACGTACGGTACGCCATACGTTGTAGGCCATGAACAGCATGCCGCTGGCAAAGAACGCACCGCCCAGGGCGCGAACGATGAAACCAGGATGGCTGGCTTGCAGCGCTTCGACGAACGAGTAGGTGAGGGTGCCGTCGTCGTTGATTGCACGCCACATCAGACCCTGGGTGATGCCGTTGACCCACATCGAAGCGATGTACAGAACGGTACCGATGGTCGCGAGCCAGAAGTGCGTATTGATCAGGCCGATGCTGTGCATCTGCGCGCGACCGAACAGTTTCGGGATCATGTGGTAGATGGCGCCGATCGAGATCATCGCAACCCAGCCAAGAGCGCCGGCGTGTACGTGGCCGATGGTCCAGTCGGTGTAGTGCGACAGCGAGTTCACGGTCTTGATGGCCATCATCGGGCCTTCGAAGGTCGACATGCCGTAGAAGGCCAGCGATACCACGAGAAAGCGCAGGATCGGGTCGGTGCGCAGCTTATGCCAGGCGCCCGACAGGGTCATCATGCCGTTGATCATGCCGCCCCAGCTTGGTGCCAGCAGGATGATCGACATCGCCATGCCCAGCGACTGAGCCCAGTCCGGCAGAGCGGTGTAGTGCAGGTGGTGCGGACCGGCCCAGATGTAAAGGGTGATCAGCGCCCAGAAGTGCACGATCGACAGACGATAGGAGTAGATCGGACGCTCGGCCTGCTTCGGAACGAAGTAGTACATCATCCCCAGGAAGCCGGTGGTCAGGAAGAAACCCACCGCGTTGTGGCCATACCACCACTGGATCATCGCGTCAGTCGCACCCGAGTAGGCAGAGTAGGACTTGAACAGGCTGACTGGCAGGGACATGTGGTTGACGATGTGCAACATCGCCGTCACGACGATGAAGGCACCGTAGAACCAGTTACCCACATAGATATGCTTGGTCTTGCGTTTGACGATGGTGCCGAAGAACACCAGACCGTAGGTGACCCAGACAATGGCCAGCAGAATAGCCAGAGGCCATTCCAGTTCGGCGTATTCCTTGGTGGTGGTGTAACCCAGCGGCAAGGTAACGATCGCGCCGATGATCACCGCTTGCCAACCCCAGAAGTGGAAGGCTGCGAGGCTGTCGGAAATCAGTCGCGTTTGGCAGGTTCGCTGCACGACGTAATAAGAAGTGGCAAACAGGGCACAACCACCGAAGGCGAAAATCACCAGGTTGGTGTGCAACGGGCGTAAGCGTCCAAAAGTCGTCCACGGCAGACCGAAGTTCAATTCCGGCCATACAAGCTGTGAGGCGATGAAGACACCAAGCCCCATGCCAAGGATCCCCCAGACCACCGTCATGATGGCGAACTGGCGGACTACCTTATAGTTATAAGCAGTCGGACTGATTGCTGTGCTCATTCTAAGGTTCCACGGTTTGGGTGTTTTATTAGGAGTAAAAATCGGCCGCAAGTATGGAGAAAGCGGGGGGTCATTGCAACGCGCCATGACCTGGGTCAATGCTTTCAAAAGCTGATTCTGCGGCCTTTCCATGCGCCGCGTAAGGACAAAATTGCCCAAGGGCAAAATGTCGCAGCAGACGAAAATGGTGAGGGGGTCAGGTCGGATGTAACGGGGTGTGTTCAAACCCAACGATCGGGTGACAGATGGCAATTGGCACGACAGCCGGTATCTACCAGCCTTTGCGGCTTGTCATCGAGCAGATTTGTCGAACACATCGGGTTGGGTCGACCTGGAACCGGCTCATGCCAGTCCGCATCGGGGAAGCTTAGACCCGAATCTGGGGAACCGAAAGGAGGACCAACGGAGGGTGCGACAATGGGTCGCAAAGGGGCAGGGAACTGCCGCATCCGGGTGAATGCGGCAGCAGAGCGGTCGAGATTTATTCGTGTTTGCCTTCAGCCTGTAAACGCTCGGTGCTCAGCCCCTGAGACAAGCTGTAAACGTAAGCGGCCAGCAGTTGCACCTTGTCGTTGCCGAGCAGTTCGCTCTGCGCCGGCATATGGCCCTGGCGGCCATGACGAATCGTTTGTTCAAGCTGCGTCAGGCCTGTTCCATAGATAAAACCGGCCGGTTGCGTCAGATTCGGTGCGCCCATGGCTTCAGTGCCCTGGCCGTTTGCCCCATGACAGGCTACGCACGTGGTGCTGAACGCTTGCTGTCCGGCTTGCAGATCGGCGCCGTTGTCGGCAGGCAACGGCAGGCCGGCCAGGTCATGCCGCACATAAGCCGCGACGTTCTTCACACCGGCATCACCGAGGATTTCATCCCAGGCCGGCATCGCGGCCATGCGACCGCCCATGATTGTGGCTTTGATGGTGTCGGCGTTGCCGCCCCAGCGCCAGCTGTTGTCCGCCAGGTTCGGGAAGCCGAAAGCGCCCTTGGCATCCGAGCCATGGCAGACCGCGCAATTGGAGGCAAACAGGCGACCGCCCATTTTCAGCGCTTGCGGATCCTTGGCCACTTCTTCCACGGGCATCGCCGCGAATTTGGCGAAGATCGGCCCGAACTTCGCATCCGACCTGGCCATTTCCTTTTCCCACTCGTGGACGCCGGTCCAGCCGTCCTCGTAACCCGGCAGGATGCCTTTCCAGTTGCCCAGGCCGGGGTAAAGCACCAGATAGCCCACGGCAAACACCAGCGTGCCCGCGAACAGCATAAACCACCACTGCGGCAGCGGGTTGTCGTACTCCTCGATGCCGTCGAAGCTGTGGCCCATGGTCTGGTCGACGCTGCCTTTGGTTTCGCCCTGACGGGTGCCGATCAGCAGCCAGGTCAGGCCGATCAGGCTGCCGATGGTCAGTACGCAGATCCACGTACTCCAGAAGGTGGTCATGGCCGGGTGCTCCTTGTTGTTGCAGGTTCTAGAGTGTTGGCGTTATCGGCTTGTGGCTCATCGGCGAACGGCAGCAGGCGCGCTTCGGCGAATTGCGAACTGCGCTTGCCGTTGAATACCCACAGCGTCAGGCCGACAAAGGCCACGAACACCACGACCGTGCCCAGGCCGCGGATCATTCCACTGCTCATTTCGTTACTTATTCCAAAGAACATGGCCATGACTCACCTCTTGCTCTTGATGGCAGTGCCGAGCACTTGCAGGTAAGCGACCAGAGCGTCCATTTCGGTCTTGCCCTTGAGCGAGGCGACTGAGCCTGCGATGTCGTCGTCGGTGTACGGCACGCCGAGGGTGCGCATCGCCTTGATCTTGCTTTCGGTGTGGCTGCTGTCGAGTTGATTGGCCACGAGCCACGGATAGCCGGGCATTTTCGATTCCGGCACCACGTTGCGCGGGTTGTACAAATGCGCGCGGTGCCAGTCTTCGGAGTAGCGGCCGCCGACCCGGGCCAGGTCCGGACCAGTACGTTTCGAGCCCCACAGGAACGGGTGATCCCAGACACTTTCACCGGCCACCGAGTAGTGGCCGTAGCGTTCGGTCTCGGCGCGAAACGGGCGGATCATCTGCGAATGGCAACCGACGCAGCCTTCGCGGATGTAAATGTCGCGACCTTCCAGTTGCAGCGCGGTGTAGGGCTTCATGCCTTCCACCGGCTTATTGGTCACGTCCTGGAAGAACAGCGGGACGATCTGGGTCAGGCCGCCAATGCTCACGGCCAGCACCATCAACAACATCAGCAGGCCGACGTTTTTCTCGATTGTTTCGTGTTTCATGGCGGCCTCCTCAGGCGATCTGCGCGGCAGCGGCGACTTCGGCAGGCTGCAAGGCCCGCACGGTGCGCCAGGTGTTGTAGGCCATCAGCAACATGCCGCTGAAGAAGATCGCACCGCCCACCAGTCGCACGACGAAGCCTGGGTGGCTGGCCACCAGGGTTTCGACGAAGGAGTAGGTCAGCGTGCCGTCTTCATTGACTGCGCGCCACATGAGGCCCTGGGCGATGCCGTTGACCCACATCGAAGCGATGTACAGCACGGTGCCGATGGTGGCGAGCCAGAAGTGCGCGTTGATCAGGCCGATGCTGTGCATCTGTGTGCGGCCGAAGATTTTCGGGATCATGTGGTACAGCGCGCCGATGGAGATCATCGCGACCCAACCGAGGGCGCCGGCGTGAACGTGGCCGATGGTCCAGTCGGTGTAGTGGGAGAGGGCGTTGACCGTTTTGATCGCCATCATCGGCCCTTCGAAGGTCGACATCCCGTAGAACGCCAGCGAGACCACGAGGAAGCGCAGGATCGGGTCGCTGCGCAATTTATGCCAGGCGCCCGAGAGCGTCATCATGCCGTTGATCATCCCGCCCCAGCTTGGCGCGAGCAGGATCAGCGACATCACCATGCCCAGCGACTGTGCCCAGTCCGGCAGCGCGGTGTAGTGCAAGTGGTGCGGGCCGGCCCAGATGTACAGGGTGATCAGCGCCCAGAAGTGCACGATCGACAAGCGATAGGAGTACACCGGACGCTCGGCCTGTTTCGGCACGAAGTAGTACATCATCCCGAGGAAACCGGCGGTGAGGAAAAAGCCTACGGCGTTGTGCCCGTACCACCACTGAACCATGGCATCGGTCGCACCGGCGTACACCGAGTAGGACTTGGTGAAACTCACCGGCAGCTCAAGGTTGTTGACGATGTGCAGAATCGCCACGGTGATGATGAATGCACCGAAGAACCAGTTGCCGACGTAGATGTGCTTGGTCTTGCGCTGCATGATCGTGCCGAAGAACACCACGGCGTAAGCGACCCAGACGATGGTGATCAGGATGTCGATCGGCCATTCCAGTTCGGCATATTCCTTGGAACTGGTGTAACCCAGCGGCAGGCTGATGGCCGCCAAGAGAATCACAAGTTGCCAGCCCCAGAAGCAGAACGCGGCAACTGCGGGAGCAAATAAGCGGGTCTGGCAAGTACGTTGTACGGAGTACAACGAACTGGCGAACAGGGCGCAACCGCCGAAGGCGAAGATCACTGCGTTGGTGTGCAACGGGCGCAGGCGCCCGAAGCTGGTCCACGGCAGGTTGAAGTTGAGTTCAGGCCAGACCAATTGGGCCGCGAGAAAAACCCCGAGCCCCATGCCGACGATGCCCCACACCACCGTCATAATGGCGAATTGGCGGACCACCTTGTAGTTGTAGGCGGTACTGATAGAAGTGTTCATGGTTCCCCATCCACGGTTCAGCCGAAGGGAAGGCCCGCCTTTGCGAGTAAGCCGCACGGCAGACGCTCCCTTCGCCTGGAGTTATAGGCAGACTAAAAGCGAGGCAAGCATGGACAAAGAGCACAAGGCCAGTATTGACGGGGATCAATGGGCGCAGTGTGTGCGGGATCATGGATGGTTGTGGAATGCCGCCTCAGTGCCGGCATCGGCGACGTTGATTCTCGCCCACGGCGCTGGCGCGCCGATGGACAGCGGCTGGATGAACGACATGGCTGCGCGCGTTGCTGCATCTGGGGTCAACGTGTTGCGCTTCGAGTTTCCCTACATGGCACAACGGCGCATTGATGGCGGAAAACGTCCGCCGAACCCGGCGCCGAAACTGCTGGAGTGCTGGCGCGAGGTGTATGCCGTGGTGCGACGCCATGTCGCTGGACGACTGGCCATTGGCGGCAAGTCCATGGGCGGGCGGATGGCCAGTCTTTTAGCCGATGAACTAGAGGCCGATGCGTTGGTGTGTCTGGGTTATCCGTTTTATGCGGTGGGGAAACCTGAGAAACCTCGGGTCGAGCATTTGGCCGGGCTCAAGACGCCGACGTTGATTGTTCAGGGGGAGCGGGATGCGCTGGGGAATCGTGAAGCCGTCGAGGCTTACACGTTGGCACCGGGGATCGAGGTGTTCTGGCTGGTGGCGGGGGATCATGACTTGAAGCCGTTGAAGGCTTCGGGGTTTACGCATGACCAGCATTTGGCGGCTGCGGCGAAGCAGGTATCGGCGTTTCTCGGTCAGTGATCGTTCCCACGCGGAGCGTGGGAACGATCAGGTGAGGATCAGCGGTTAAACCGCTCCACCAACGAATACTGGGTATTCGCGGTTTTGGTCAGCTCTTCACTCAACAACGCCGAGTGTTGAGCCTGTTCCGACGTCTGATCCGCCAGTTGCGAGATGTTGCTGATGTTGCGGCTGATTTCTTCGGCAACAGCGCTTTGCTCTTCGGTCGCGGCGGCGATCTGGGTGGTCATGTCGGTGATGTTGGCCACCGCTTCGCTGATGCCTACCAGTGCCTGGTCCGCTTCCAGTACCCGCGCCACACCTTCTTCGGCCTGGCGATGCCCGGCTTCCATGGTTTGCACCGCTGTGCTGGCGGTTTGCTGGAGCTTGGCGATCAGCGCATGGATCTGCCCGGTGGATTCGCTGGTGCGTTGCGCCAGTTGACGGACTTCGTCGGCAACCACCGCAAACCCACGGCCCATCTCACCGGCCCGGGCCGCTTCGATGGCGGCGTTCAAGGCCAGCAGGTTGGTTTGGTCGGCGATGCCTTTGATCACATCGACCACGCCACCGATTTCATCGCTGTCCTTGGCCAGTTGGGTCACGGTCATACCGGTTTCACCGACCACCACCGACAGACGCTGGATGGCTTCGCGGGTTTCCCCTGCGATGTCGCGACCGCGACCGGTCAGGCGATTGGCTTCCTGGGTGGCGTCGGCAGTGCGCTGCACGTGGCTGGCGACTTCTTGAGTGGTAGCCGCCATCTGGTTGACGGCGGTGGCCACTTGCTCGGTTTCGACGCGTTGGCGTTCCAGGCCGGTGGAGCTGTTGTGCGCCAGGGTGTCGGACTGTTTCGCTTGCTCGCTCAGGTGCTCGGCGGTGTCCTGCAGACGGGTCAGGCAGGTTTTCAGGCGGGCTTCCTGGCTGAGGATCGACATCTCCAGGCGTGCTTGAGCGCCACGGCTGTCGGTGTACATCTGCGCGATCAGCGGGTCGGAGGTCGTCTGCCCGGCCAGTTGCAGCAGACGCTTGAGACCGCGCTGTTGCCAGCTCAAACCCAGCAAACCCAATGGCACCGAGAGACCGGCGGCCAACGCAAAACCCCATTGGGAGTTGAGCGACGCACCGATCATGAAGCTCAGTTGGCTGACCAGAATGAAAGGCAGCCAGTCCTGCAGCACCGGCAGCCATTTGTCCATTGAAGGAATCGCCGACTTGCCCTGGTTGATGCGTTGGTAGAGCGCTTCGGCACGGCGGATCTGCTCGGCGGTGGGTTTGATCCGCACCGACTCGTAACCGATTACCTGGTTGCCGTCGAATACCGGTGTGACGTAGGCGTTAACCCAGTAGTGATCACCGGTTTTGCAGCGATTCTTGACGATGCCCATCCATGGCAAGCCTTGTTTCAGTGTGCCCCACATGTGCGCGAACACCGCGGCCGGGACGTCCGGGTGACGGACCAGGTTATGCGGCGCACGGATCAGCTCTTCACGAGAAAACCCGCTGATCTCGACGAAAGCATCGTTGCAGTAGGTGATCACGCCTTTGGCATCGGTGGTGGAAATCAACCGTTGCTGAGCCGGGAAGGTCCGTTCGCGTTGTGTGGTGGGTTGGTTGTTACGCATGGCTTTTTCAATCCGTGAGGCTTTGACGGGTTGTCGGCATCGTCAGCCATTTATTGAGATTATTTTTTAGTAATCAGCAGCGCGTCGCAAAACGGCCATTGCGTCAGCCGGCGAGCATCGGATAGGTGAACTGGCCGAAGTGCAGCAGGTTCAAACCGAAATGGGTGGCGATGGCGGCACCCAACCCGCCGAAACGGTAGGCCAGACCATAGCCGACCCCCGCCAGACTCGCCAGCAACACCCAATGCCAGCCCGCGCCCACGTGCACCAGACCGAACAGCAGTGAGGCGAGTAGCAAGGCCAGGTTTTCGCCGTACGGCAGGTGTTTCAAGCGCTGGCTCAGGCCACCCTGGATGTAGCCGCGAAACAGCGCTTCTTCGACCAGCGTCACCAGCAGCAGATTGTTCAGCAACCACAGCCAGGCTTGATCCGGCCACTTCGGTGCCCAAGTGATCACGCCCAACAGCAACGCGCCACCCAGGGCCAGCATGGCGCTCAGCGTTAACGCGAGGGCAGTCGCATAAATGGAAAGGCGCAGCGAACGTCGGCCGACAATCCATGGGCAAACCAGCAAAAGCCAGAACCCGATCAGGGGTTTGTCCTGATTCAGGTACATGGAAAACGGCACGGCATCGTCGGTGAATCGCTGAGGGTCAATGGCACGACCGTTGTAGAAACCGGGAAGCCAGTGCATCGCCAGGGCCAAGGCCAGGACGATGAATAACCCGTGACCGAGGTAGCGCACGATGGGGAGCTTTTGCTGGCGAACAGCGAAACCGGCGAACAAAAGCAACGCGACGGAGATCCCGGCCCACCAGCCGAGTCGGCCGTAGATCAGTGCCAGACCATAGCCAATAGAAAGAAGGGCCAGGTAGATCCATGGCAGAGTCATCATGTGAAGTCCTTGGTCTTTTGGTCAGCCGATAATCTGTAGCAGCTGCCGAAGGCTGCGTTCGGCTGCGTAGCAGTCGTAAACCCTGAATCCACGATGAATCTGAAAAACCGCGGTGCCTGATTTGCGACTGCTACGCAGCCGAACGCAGCCTTCGGCAGCTGCTACATAGAGGTGCGGAATTATAGGGGCGCTCGCGGCCCAAACAAAAACACCGCCCGAAGGCGGTGTCTGTGTCAGCAGGCTGTTACGACGCAATCAACTGCCGTAACACGTAATGCAAAATCCCTCCTGATTTGAAGTATTCCACCTCATTAAGGGTATCGATTCGGCACAGCACCTCGACTTTCTCGCGGCTGCCGTCTTCACGGGTGATCACCAGCGTCAGGTTCATCCGCGGTGTCAGCTCGACGCCTGTCAAACCAAGAATGTCCAGCGTCTCCTTGCCGGTCAGGTTCAGGCTCTTGCGGTTTTGATCCAGCTTGAATTGCAACGGCAACACGCCCATGCCCACCAGATTGGAACGGTGAATCCGTTCAAAACTTTCGGCAATGACCGCTTTGACCCCCAGCAGATTGGTGCCCTTGGCCGCCCAGTCGCGACTCGAACCGGTACCGTATTCTTGCCCGGCAATCACCACCAGCGGTGTGCCCGAGGCTTGATAACGCATGGCCGCGTCGTAGATCGGCATCCTCTCCCCGGTGGGAATGTAGATCGTATTCCCGCCTTCTTCGCCGCCGAGCATCTCGTTACGGATGCGGATGTTGGCAAAGGTACCGCGCATCATCACTTCGTGGTTGCCGCGACGGGAGCCGTAGGAGTTGAAGTCCCGCGGTTCCACGCCTTTCTCGCGCAGGTAATGGCCCGCTGGGCTGTCAGCCTTAATGTTACCGGCCGGGGAAATGTGGTCGGTTGTCACCGAGTCGCCGAGCAACGCGAGGACCTTGGCACCGGCGACGTCTTTGACCACCGGCGGCGGGCCGCCGATGTCATCGAAAAAGGGCGGGTGCTGGATGTAAGTCGAATCGTCCTGCCAGACATAGGTCGCCGCTTGCGGCACTTCAATCGCCTGCCATTGCTCATCGCCGGCAAACACTTCGGCGTATTCCTTGTGGAACATCGCGGTGTTGACCTGGTTCACCGCGTCGGCGATCTCTTGGGTGCTTGGCCAGATGTCCCGCAGATAAACCAGATTGCCCTCTTTGTCGGTACCCAAAGGCTCGCTGCTGATGTCGATGCGCACCGTGCCGGCCAGCGCATAGGCGACGACCAGCGGTGGGGAGGCCAGCCAGTTGGTTTTCACCAGAGGATGCACGCGACCTTCGAAATTGCGGTTGCCCGACAGCACCGAGGCGACGGTCAGGTCGGCTGCCTGAATGGCTTTTTCGATGGGCTCCGGCAAGGGGCCGGAGTTGCCGATACACGTGGTGCAACCGTAGCCGACCAGTGCAAAACCCAGTTCATCAAGGTACTGGGTCAGGCCGGCAGCCTTGTAGTAGTCGGTGACCACTTTCGAGCCTGGGGCCAGCGAACTCTTGACCCACGGTTTGCGCTTGAGGCCTTTCTCCACGGCCTTCTTCGCCACCAGGCCGGCGGCCATCATTACGCTCGGGTTGGAGGTGTTGGTGCAGGAGGTGATCGCGGCGATCACCACCGCGCCGTTTTTCAATCGATAGATCTCACCGTCGTATTCGTAGTCTGCTTCACCGGCCAGATCGGCATTGCCCACCGCGACGCCCCCGCCGCCTTCACTTTCGAGGCGACCTTCTTCCTTGCTCGTGGGTTTGAATTGCAGGTCGATGAAGTCACTGAACGCTTGCGCGACATTCGGCAGCGATACCCGGTCCTGTGGGCGTTTCGGTCCAGCGAGGCTGGCTTCGACGCGGCCCATGTCCAAGGCGAGGCTGTCGGTAAAGATCGGCTCCTTGCCCGGCAAGCGCCACAGGCCCTGGGCTTTGCTGTAAGCCTCGACCAATTTCACGGTTTCGACTGGGCGACCGGACAGGCGCAGGTATTCCAGGGTGATGTCGTCCACCGGGAAGAAGCCGCAGGTGGCGCCGTATTCCGGGGCCATGTTGGCGATGGTCGCACGGTCGGCCAACGGCAGGTCGGCGAGACCGTCGCCGTAGAACTCGACGAATTTGCCGACCACGCCTTTCTTGCGCAGCATCTGGGTGACGGTCAGCACCAGGTCAGTGGCGGTGATGCCTTCCTTGAGCTTGCCGGTGAGTTTGAAACCGATCACTTCCGGGATCAGCATCGACACCGGTTGGCCCAGCATCGCCGCTTCCGCTTCAATCCCGCCGACACCCCAGCCGAGCACGCCGAGGCCGTTGATCATGGTGGTGTGGGAGTCGGTGCCGACCAGGGTGTCCGGGAAGGCGTACGTGCGGCCGTCCTCGTCCTTGGTCCAGACCGTTCGCCCCAGGTATTCCAGATTCACCTGGTGACAGATGCCGGTGCCCGGCGGCACCACGCTAAAGTTATTGAAGGCGTTCTGGCCCCAGCGCAAGAACGCATAACGTTCACCGTTGCGCTGCATTTCGATGTCGACGTTCTGTTCGAAGGCGCTTGAGCTGCCGAATTTGTCGACCATCACCGAGTGGTCGATCACCAAGTCCACGGGGGAGAGTGGATTGATCCGCTGCGGGTCGCCGCCGGCCTTGGCCATCGCGGCGCGCATGGCGGCGAGGTCGACCACGGCAGGCACGCCGGTAAAGTCCTGCATTAATACCCGCGCGGGGCGGTACTGAATTTCACGGTCGGAGCGACGCTCCTTGAGCCAAGCGGCAATCGCCTTGAGGTCGGCGCCGGTGACGGTTTTTTCATCTTCCCAGCGCAGCAGGTTTTCCAGCAGCACTTTCAACGACATTGGCAGCTTGTCGAGATCGCCCAGGCTTTTGGCGGCATCCGGCAAGCTGAAATAGTGATAGGTCTTGTCGTCGATTTGTAAGGTTTTAAGGGTTTTCAGGCTATCGAGGGACGGCATTGAAATGACTCCTTTGGGTCCGCACGGCTACGGACTGGCGGGACAGACAGAGCTCTTAACCTAGCCCTGTTCATTCGTTAAAGCTAATAACTGGACTCTATGGCCAAGTCCAAGGTTCCGAACTCGGCTATCATGCGCCGGTTTTCGTGACAGGCTTTGCTTCAACGCAAGTCTGGGCGTCGCGCAGTGGTTGAATTTCTCGCCATCTGCCCAGGAGTAAGAATGAACACCCTCTTTATGCATTGCCGGCCGGGCTTTGAAAGCGAAGTCTGTTCCGAGATTGCCGAACACGCCGCGCGGCTGAACGTGGCCGGTTATGCCAAGGCCAAGACCGCCAGCGCCTGCGCTGAATTCATCTGCACCGAAGAAGACGGCGCCGAGCGCCTGATGCGTGGTCAGCGTTTCGCCGATCTGATCTTCCCGCGCCAATGGGCTCGCGGAATCTTCATCGATCTGCCGGAAACCGACCGCATCAGCGTGATCCTCGCCCACATGGCAGACTTCCCGCTGTGCGGCAGCCTGTGGCTGGAAATGGTCGACACCAACGATGGCAAGGAACTGTCGAACTTCTGCAAGAAGTTCGAAGGCCACCTGCGCAAGGCGCTGATGGCGGCTGGCAAACTGGTTGAAGATGCCCACAAGCCGCGCCTGCTGCTGACGTTCAAAAGTGGCCGCGAAGTGTTCATGGGGCTGGCCGAGTCGAATAACTCGGCGATGTGGCCGATGGGCATTCCACGCCTGAAGTTTCCGCGTGAGGCGCCGAGCCGTTCGACGCTGAAGCTGGAAGAGGCCTGGCACCACTTCATTCCGCGCGATCAGTGGGATGAGCGTCTGCACAGTGATATGACTGGCGTCGACCTTGGCGCCGCGCCCGGCGGCTGGACCTGGCAACTGGTCAACCGCGGCATGCTGGTGACTGCGATCGACAACGGTCCGATGGCCGAAAGCCTGATGGACACCGGTCTGGTGCAACACTTGATGGCCGACGGTTTCACCTTCAAGCCCAAGCAACCGGTGGACTGGATGGTCTGCGACATCGTCGAGAAACCGGCGCGCAACGCCGCGATGCTGGAAGAATGGATTGGCGAGGGGCATTGCCGCGAAGCGGTGGTCAACCTCAAGCTGCCGATGAAACAGCGTTACGCCGAAGTGAAGCGTTTGCTGGAGCGCATTGCCGATGGGTTCAAGGAGCGCGGCATTCGGGTCGAAATCGGCTGCAAACAGCTGTACCACGACCGTGAAGAAGTGACGTGCCACTTGCGCCGACTTGACACAAAGAAACCCAAGTCCCGCTGATCACACCGACCACTGTGGGAGCGAGCTTGCTCGCGATGAGGCCATCACATTCAACATCTTTGTTGACTGATACACCGCCATCGCGAGCAAGCTCGCTCCCACAGGTACGGTGTACGCCACAGATGACGTTAAGCCCGGCAATGCGCGACAATGCCGGCAAGTTTCAGGAGTGAATCATGAGTGAAATGATTGATACGCCGGTAGACGGCACCCTCGACGCCACCGGCCTCAACTGCCCGGAACCGGTGATGATGCTGCACCAGCACATCCGTGACCTGGCGCCCGGTGGTCTGCTGAAGGTAATCGCCACCGACCCGTCGACCCGTCGCGACATTCCAAAGTTTTGCGTGTTTCTCGACCACGAGCTGGTCGCGCAGCACGAAGAGGCAGGCACCTACCTCTACTGGATCCGCAAGAAACTCGCTTAACCTGCCGAATGACTGATACGAATCCGCTTGCGTGCGCTGCGCGTCAGGCGGATCGACAGCATCAGCGCCGCGCAACTCAAGCCGACGATCAAACCCTGCCACAGCCCGCTCGGGCCGCTCGGCGTGCCAAACCAGTTGGTCAGGCCCAGCGCGTAACCCACCGGCAAACCAATCCCCCAGTAAGCGAACAGCGTCAGGATCATCGTCACCCGAGTGTCCTGATAGCCGCGCAGCGCGCCGGCTGCAGTGACCTGGATCGCATCGGAAAACTGGAACAGCGCCGAATACACAATCAGCATCGCCGCGACCTGAATCACCGTCGGATCAGCCGTGTAGATCGTTGCGATGTGTTCACGCAGCAACAGCATCATGCTCGCGGAAATGCACGCGTAAGCCAGCGCCGTGCCCATGCCGACGCCGGCGGCGAAACGGGCTTCACGCGGCTCCTGACGGCCGAGCGCCTGGCCGACCCGCACGGTCACGGCCATGCCAAGGGAGTAGGGGATCATGAACACCAGCGAGCTGAAGTTCAGCGCGATCTGATGCCCGGCCACCACCGTCGCGCCGAGGCTGCCGATCAGCAAGGCGATCACGGCGAAGATGCTCGATTCGGCGAACACCGCGATGCCGATCGGCAGGCCGATGCCCAGCAGGCGTTTGATCACTGACCATTGCGGCCAGTCGAAACGGCCGAACAACTGACTCGACTGATAGGCCGGTGCCCAACGCTCCCACCCGGCCATGCCCAGGGCCATCACCCACATCACGATCGCCGTGGCCCAGCCGCAACCGACACCGCCCATGGCCGGTACACCGAAGTGGCCATAGATGAAGACGTAGTTCAGCGGAATGTTCAGCGCCAGTCCGCACAGGCCCAACACCATGGCCGGACGCGTGCGTCCCAGGCCGTCACTGAAGCAGCGCAGCACATGGTAGAAGGCGACCGCAGGCAAACCGCTGGCGATGCCGTGAAGGTATTGCATGCACAGGCCGATCAGCTCGGGATCGACTTTCATGATGTGCAAAATCGGTTCGGCGCTGAACAGCATCGTGGTCGCCATCAACCCCACCACCAAGGCCAGCCACAGCGCCTGGCGCACGATCGGGCCGATCTCGCTGTGGTTGCCGGCGCCGAAACGCTGGGCGACTTTCGGTGTGGTGGCCAACAGAGTGCCGGTCATCAACAGAAACACCGGCACCCAGATCGAGTTGCCCAGCGCCACGGCCGCCAGATCCCGTGGCCCGACCCGGCCCGCCATCACCGCATCGACGAAGCCCATGGCGGTGGTCGCCAGTTGCGCAATCATGATCGGCAGGGCCAGGCCGAGCAGGTTCTTCAGCTCCAGGCGAACCCGGGCCGGACGGGTGAGGGAAGTAGCGGCGAGGCGGTCAGTCACGGAATTCAAGGGCGAAACGTCCAAAGATATTGATGCGCGAGGCGGCGCATTCTACGCCCTGACGCAGTGGTCAGGAAAAGAGCTGTGTTGCGGATTTGTAATCGACGTACGACGCAGTCCCTGTAATTGGATGGACTCGCCCAAGCCGAGGCGTCAATGCGCCACGATGGCAGTCTAAACAGCCAACGACAGCGAGGGCGAGTCCATGAAAAAGCATACTTCGATTGATCAATCCCTGTCTTCTTCCGATTTGTCGGCCTGCACAACCGTGGCGGTCGATCTGGCCAAGCAGGTCTTTCAGGTCGCCGGTGAAGACGTCCTCGGCCAGGTGCACTACGAGCAACGGATCAAGTCGCGCGAGGCGTTTTATGAGTTTCTACGCCAGTTGCCGCCTCATGTCGTGGTTCTGATGGAGACCGGTCCGGGTGCTCAAGCCTGGGCCCGGCAGCTGCAAGACCAAGGCAATCTGGCGCGGATTCTTCCAGCCGGTTTGGTGGCCACACATCGCAGCGGGCCTAAAAATGATCGCAACGATGCGCTGGCGATTCTGCGGGCTGGTCGCGATGAAAAGATCTACGCAGTGCCGGTCAAAAGCGTTGCGGCGCTGGCAATGCAGGCGTTGCATCGCGCCCGCCAAGGCTATGTGCGTCGACGCACGGCGGTGAGTAATCAGATGCGCGGCCTGCTGCTCGAGCATGGCGTGGCCTTGGCGCAGGGCGATGTTGCGATCAGCCAGAAAATTCCGCGGGTACTGGAAGATGCCACCCAGCCGGTGCCGGGCCTGCTGCGTGAACTGATCGACGAACTGTTGGCCGAGTGGCGCCATTTGGGCGAACGCATCAGCGCGCTGACGGGGCGCCTGGAAGTGGCCGCCAACGCCGACATGACGGCGAAGCGACTGATGACTGTGCGCGGCATCGGCCCAGTCACTGCCACGGCACTGGTGGCCAAGGAAACCAAGCCTGAGCGATTTCCCAATGCCCGCAAGTTTGCCGCGTACTTTGGCATGGTGCCTGACCAGCACAGCAGCGGGCAGACGGTCCGGCTGGGGGACATGACCAAGCGAGGCGATGTTTATTTACGCAGCCTGATGATCCAGGAGCCCAGGCGGTACTGCAACAACTACGACCTGATTCCCAGCAACCCGATGACCGCCGCTTGTTGCGCTGGATGAGCCGACTGGGCCGTAAGGAGGCTGCGGTCAGGTTAGCCAACCGCAACCTGCGAATCGTCTGGGTGCTTCTACAGAATGACCAGACTTATCGTCGCCAGGCTGGTGATGGCCAGCAAGCGACGATGAGCCACTGAGCGACAAAGTTCTGCCACCGAGGTACTAACTGTCCGGCCCTTTGCTGAAAAAAAATTGACCCCAGGTAAGACCGGCGTGGATTGATGCCTTAGCTGCTACTGGCCTTCGAGGCCTGACTGTAATCGGCATACCACGAGCTCTTCCAATTTTGGCCAGAAGCCGAAGACGGCTTCCTCGAATAGGCCTAATACATAGATGCAACGGGGCGGCGGTTTTTCAAAAGCGGGTAGACAGTGAGGGCGAGTCCATACATAGCAGCTGGCGAAGGTGTGCAATGCCTGCTGGCCCACTACGGTCATCTCCGCCTACACTGCCGATCCGCCAAAGGAGCCTGCCATGCTGATTGTTGCCGACGAAAATATCCCGCTGCTCGATGCCTTCTTCGAAGGTTTCGGCGAAATCCGCCGGGTACCGGGACGCTCCATTGACCGCGCCACCGTCGAACAGGCCGATGTGCTGCTGGTGCGTTCGGTGACTAACGTTAACCGCGCGTTGCTCGAAGGCAGCAAGGTACGCTTTGTCGGCACCTGCACCATCGGTACTGATCACCTGGACCTGGATTACTTTCAGCGGGCCGGCATCACCTGGTCCAGCGCACCCGGCTGCAATGCCCGGGGTGTGGTCGACTACGTGCTCGGCAGTCTGCTTACCCTGGCCGAAATCGAAGGCGCTGACCTGGCGCAGCGCACCTACGGCGTCGTCGGTGCTGGTGAAGTGGGCGGCCGTTTGGTCAAGGTTCTGCAAGGTCTGGGCTGGAAGGTGCTGGTCTGCGATCCGCCAAGGCAAGCCGCTGAAGGTGGCGATTACGTCAGCCTCGAACAGATCATCGAGCAGTGCGATGTCATCAGTCTGCACACGCCGTTGAAGAAACACGGCGCTCAGGCGACCTGGCATCTGTTCGATAAAAACCGCTTGAACCAGCTCAAATCCGGTACCTGGCTGATCAACGCCAGTCGCGGCCCGGTGGTGGACAACGCCGCCCTGCGCCAAGTGCTGCTGCAACGCGAAGACCTGCAAGCGGTGCTGGATGTCTGGGAAGGCGAGCCTGAGGTCGATGTGGCGTTGGCCGAACTCTGCGTACTGGCGACCCCGCACATTGCCGGTTACAGCCTCGACGGCAAACAGCGCGGGACCGCGCAGATCTATGAGGCGTATTGCACATTTATCGGGCAACCGGCCCAAGTCGCCTTGAGCGATTTGCTGCCGGCGCCGTGGTTGTCGCAAGTGACCTTGAACGCTGAAAGCGATCCGGCCTGGGCGCTGGCCATGTTGTGCCGTGGCGTATACGACCCGCGCCGTGATGATGCGGATTTCCGTCGCAGCCTTGTAGGCAGCGTGAACGAGCAGCGTGCGGCGTTTGATTCACTGCGCAAACATTATCCGCTGCGGCGGGAGATTGATGGGTTGAAGGTGCGGATTGAGGGGGATTCGCCTGCTTTGCTTAAGATCGTCGCGGCACTTGGCGCAACGGCAGTCTAGAGACCGAGTCGGCCCTATCGCGGGCAAGCCTCGCTCCCACGGGTTTTGAGTCGTTCGCTAAATAGGTGGACGACTCAAAACCTGTGGGAGCGAGGCTTGCCCGCGAATGGCCGCACCGCGATATCTGGATAATCACCCACAAAAAACCCGGCCATCAGGGGCCGGGTCAAGAAGACGTTGGCTATATCAATCTTGTTTGGCAGGCTTGACCAATCGCTGCTCCAGTTCGCGGCAAGCGTCCTGGATCATGCCTTCAGTGATCGGTACTTCGTGCCCATCCTTATCGATAATTGAGCAACCCAGAGACTGGTCTGGCTGTGTGCGGATCACTTCAATCTTGTCATCGCTGCTGTTTTGCAAGGACATGGCCTGTCTCCTCATCAGGTTGTGTGCTTACTATAGAACCGCCAGGTGACCGGGCTGTGACAACTCCCTGCGATCTTTCCAGAGCGGCAATACCAGTCCACCAGAAATACCGTGGTGTTGCCACCCGGACTTTAGACCAATACCGTCTAAAGCCTAGGCTTTGCGGTCATAATTAACCTGACTCATTATGATTTACAGCGTTCAATCCCATCGACCGGTGTAGGCTTGATCGCGTCAAACCCTACTGGTTGCGCCATCGAATGATCTCCATCCTCTCATCCCGTCAACGGCGCGCCATGCGCCTGGCTTTGCGTTTCGTCGCGCCTTATCGCTGGCCGGCCTTCGGCGCCTTGCTCGCATTGATCGTCACGGCGGGCATCACTTTGTCCATGGGGCAGGGGATACGCCTGCTGGTGGACCAGGGTTTCATGACCCAGTCGCCGCATTTGCTCAACCAGTCCATCGGCCTGTTTATGCTGCTGGTAGTCGGCCTTGCGATTGGCACCTTTGCGCGTTTTTACCTGGTCTCATGGATCGGCGAGCGCGTTGTCGCGGACATCCGTCGTCAGGTGTTCAACCATCTGATCTACCTGCACCCAGGATTTTACGAAGACAATCGCAGCTCCGAAATTCAGTCGCGCCTGACTGCCGACACCACGCTGCTGCAATCGGTGATCGGCTCTTCGCTGTCGCTGTTTCTGCGCAATCTGTTGATGGTGATCGGCGGGATCGTCCTGCTGTTTATCACCAACCCCAAGCTCACCAGCATTGTGGTGGTCGCGTTGCCGTTAGTGATCGCGCCGATCCTGATCTTCGGCCGTCGAGTGCGTAGCCTGTCGCGCCTGAGCCAGGACCGTATTGCCGATATCGGCAGCTATGTCTCCGAAACCCTGGGCCAGATCAAAACCGTGCAGGCCTACAACCATCAGGTCCAGGACGAGCAGCGCTTTGCCGTAACGGTGGAGGAGGCCTTCAGCACCGCTCGCAAGCGGATCTTCCAGCGGGCCTGGCTGATTACCCTGGTGATCGTGCTGGTGCTTGGCGCGGTCGGGGTGATGCTCTGGGTCGGCGGAATGGATGTCATCGCCGGGCGGATTTCCGCGGGCGAGCTGGCGGCGTTTGTGTTTTACAGCCTGATCGTCGGCAGCGCATTCGGCACGTTGAGCGAAGTAATCGGCGAACTGCAGCGTGCCGCCGGCGCCGCCGAGCGGATAGCCGAGTTGCTGCGCTCGGAGAACATTATCCAGCCACCGACCACTGGCCTGGTGACCTTGCCTGAGCGGGTGAAGGGTGACCTGGTGCTGCAAGACGTGCGCTTTTGCTACCCCTCGCGTCCCGAAAGCTATGCCGTTGATGGTTTGAATCTGACCATCAATGCCGGCGAAACCGTCGCATTGGTAGGACCGTCCGGTGCCGGCAAGTCGACGGTGTATGACTTGCTGCTGCGCTTTTACGACCCGGTCGAAGGACGCATCCTGCTCGATGGCGTGCCGCTGACTCAACTCGATCCATTGGACCTGCGCCGCTGCTTCGCCCTGGTCTCGCAAACGCCTGCACTGTTCTTTGGCAGCATCGAAGAGAACATCCGCTACGGCAATCCGACGGCGACCCTGGCCCAGGTTCAGGACGCGGCGAAAATTGCTTACGCCCATGACTTCATCGAACAAATGCCCAACGGCTACCAGACCCATCTTGGCGACGGCGGCCTCGGTTTGTCCGGCGGCCAACGCCAGCGCCTGGCCATTGCCCGGGCGCTGCTGGTGGACGCGCCGATCCTGCTGCTGGACGAAGCCACCAGCGCCCTCGACGCCCAGAGCGAACATTTGATCCAGCAAGCCCTGCCGAGCCTGATGAAAAACCGCACCACGCTGGTCATCGCCCATCGGCTGGCGACGGTGAAAAACGCTAGCCGGATCGCGGTGATGGATCAGGGGAAACTGGTCGCGGTGGGCACGCATCAGGAATTGATTGCGAGCAACGCGCTGTATGCGCGGTTGGCGGCGTTGCAGTTCAACGATGGCAAGGCTGAACTCGGTGTTCACCTGTAGGAGCTGTCGAGTGAAACGAGGCTGCGATCTTTTGATCTTGATCTTCAACTGTGCCGAAAAAGATCAAAAGATCGCAGCCTCGTTTCACTCGACAGCTCCTACACAGCTCCGACACAGCTCCTACATAACCGGCATTACCGGTTATTGATCGTCAAAGTAGCGCTCATGCCAATCCACCAGCGGCTGCGGTGAGTTGAGCTTCTGGCCGTAGATCACCGAGTACGACAACACGTTTTGCACGTACTGGCGGGTTTCGTCGAACGGGATGCTTTCCACCCACACGTCAAAGCTCAGGTGGTCCGCACCGCGCAGCCACTGACGCACTCGGCCCGGGCCGGCGTTGTAAGCGGCGGAAGCGAGGACGCGGTTGCCGTTGAACTGACTGTGGACCTGGCTCAGGTAAGCGGCGCCGAGCTGGATGTTCTTGTCCGGGTCGAACACTTGCTGCGGCGAGGCCAGCGGAATGCTGAACTTGCGCGCGGTTTCCCTGGCGGTGCCGGGCATGAGTTGCATCAGGCCGCTGGCGCCGACACCGGAACGGGCGTCGTCCATGAAAGCACTTTCCTGACGGGTGATAGCAAATACCCAGCTCGAATGCAGGCCACGAACCTTGGCTTCGCGCACCAGTGTTTCGCGGTGGGCCATCGGGAAACGGATGTCCAGGTCGTCCCAGTATTGCGCCTGACTGATGGTGCGGATTGCCGGGAAATACCATTTCAGGTCGTAGGCCAGTTTCGCCTGGGCAACCATTTCGTCGCGGCTGAAGTGGCGGCTGACGTGGTACCACTCGCGGCGACCATCGACGATCTGTCCGCGAGCGTGAAACTCCAGGGCACGACGCACGCCCGGCGTGTTGCGCACCTTGTTGATCAGCGCCTGACTGAGCACCAGCGGTTTGTTGTTCAGCGAGTAGGGCGACTGCGAGCGATCCGCCGCGAGGAACCCATAAAAATCACGTTCGCGGGCGAGGCCCTTATAAAGCGTCTGCGCTTCCGGGTTCTGCGGCTGCGCCAGTTCCAGGCTGCGGGCCTGCCAATAGCGCCAGCGATTGGTGGTCGCCAGGTCCGGCGGCAGGCGGCGAGTCAACTGATAGGCATCGTCCCAGCGGGCCAGGCGCAGCAGCAGACGCAAGCGCCATTCGGAAACCGTGTTGTCACGCAGTTCCGGGTCGTACTTGGTCATCACGTCCAGCGCGCGGCTGTCGAAACGTCGTGCGAGGGTCAGCCCGATTTCCCGGGCGATGGCCACTTTTTCGTCACGAGAGAAGTGCATGCTGCTGGCATAACCGTCGAGCAGCTCCATGGCCTTGTCCGGATCCTGGCGTGCCAGGCGGCGCAGGCCAAGGCTGACCACATCAGACATCGGCTCATCGGCCGGGGTGAAGCGCGAAGGCTGGTTGAGCAGTTCGGGTTTCTGCGCCACATCAATCAGCAAACGACCGCGAGGGGCGAGGGTGGTCAGGTCGTTGACCAGGCTGTTGGCCAGCGGATAGTTACGCGCCTGGGCGGCAAGCTTGGTGCGTTCCCAGCGTTTCTGCTCGGTCAACTGGCCTTCGGCGGCCCATTGCCCGAACAGCGCATCGCACGCGGCGGGTTGGGATTTGCCGGTCAGCCAGAGTTTATTGGTGTTGGCGTAACCCTCGGATTTCTGGTTATGCCCGATCTGGTACTGCGCGTTCAGGCAGTCCAGTTCGGTGAAATTGAGCTTGGGGTCGTAGTACTTGACGAAGGTCGCCCAGTCGCCGCGTTCGGCCAGCCAACGCAACCAGCGCAATTTCATCCAGTTGGCCTGGGGCAGGTCACCGTGCTCGGCGAGGAATTTCTCGATTTCTGCGTTGCTCGCGGTTTTAAGGCGGGCGGTCAGTTCGTCATACGCCAGGTACGGCTCCAGCGGGTAATCGCTGAGGGCCTGGCTGTAACGGAAATAAGGGCCGGTATCCCCCTTGGCGAGGGCACGCTTGGCTTCATCGTAATACTGGCGCTGGGTGGACAGGTCCACCGCCTGGGCGGTTTGAACGGCAGTGGCAGAAAGAAGAAAACAGGATAAAAGACTGAAAAGGCGACTGCGCATGAGACGTCCGGGCAGAGAAATCATGACAAACGCGGGCAATGCCCGCGCTGAATTATCTGTAGCTTAGCCTTTTGCCAGCAGCGGGCGAAAGCTTTGCCGGCCTGTCAGCATCAGTTCGCAACATTTGTCATGCAGAGTGCCGTGAAGGTGAAATTGCCGGCCTTCTGAAGCCTCAAGTCAGGTAGAATGCGCGCCCGGTTTTTGGAGAAGCTCATGACCCTGCTCAAATTCAGCGATGTGTCCCTTGCTTTCGGCGCTATGCCGTTGTTGGACAAGGTGTCCTGGCAGATCGCCCGTGGTGAGCGGGTGTGCATCATCGGCCGCAACGGCACTGGCAAGTCCAGCATGATGAAGCTCGTCAAGGGCGACCAGAAGCCTGATGACGGTTCTGTTTGGCGTGCACCTGGCCTCAAAATTGGCGAATTGCCGCAAGAATTGCCGGTAGCCGACGAGCGGACCGTGTTCGACGTGGTGGCCGAAGGCCTGGACGGTGTCGGCGAGCTGCTCGCGCAGTATCACCACCTCAGCCAGAACATCGTCACCGACGCCGACCTGGACAAACTGATGCACGTCCAGCACGACCTCGAAGCCCGTGACGGCTGGCGTTTGCAGCAATTGGTCGACAGCACCTTGAGCCGTCTGCAGTTGCCGGCCGATAAGACCCTCGCCGAATTGTCCGGCGGCTGGCGTCGTCGCGTCCTGCTGGCTCAGGCTCTGGTTTCCGAACCCGATCTGCTGCTGCTCGATGAACCGACCAACCACCTGGACATCGGTGCAATTGCCTGGCTCGAAGAAGCGCTGAAGGATTTCCAGGGCGCCGTGCTGTTCATCACGCACGACCGTTCATTCCTGCAGAACCTGGCAACCCGCATTCTCGAACTGGATCGCGGTGGCCTGATCGATTGGAACGGCGACTACGCCAGCTTCCTCGTTCACAAAGAAGCCTCGCTGGCCGCTGAAGAAACCGCCAACGCACTGTTCGACAAAAAACTGGCCCAGGAAGAAGTCTGGATCCGCCAAGGCATCAAGGCGCGTCGCACCCGTAACGAAGGCCGCGTCCGCGCATTGAAAGCCCTGCGCGTTGAGCGTAGCGAGCGTCGTGAGCGCACCGGCAAGGCCAACATTCAGCTGGATACTGCTGACAAGTCCGGCAAGCAGGTGATGGTCCTCGAGAACGTGAGCTTCGCTCACCCGGGCGGCCCGTTCCTGATCAAGGATTTCTCGATGGTCCTGCAGCGCGGCGACCGTATCGGTCTGCTGGGTGCCAACGGTACCGGTAAAACCACACTGCTGAAGCTGATGCTCAGCGGTCTGCAGCCAACCAGCGGCACAGTGGAAGAGGGGACGCGTATCGACGTGGCCTACTTCGATCAGTTGCGCCATCAGCTGGACCTGGAAAAGACCGTAATCGACAACGTCGCAGAAGGTCGCGACTTCATCGATATCGATGGTCAGAGCCGTCACGTGCTGAGCTACCTCGGCGATTTCCTGTTCAGCCCGCAGCGTGCCCGCACGCCGGTCAAGGCGCTGTCCGGTGGTGAACGTGCCCGTCTGTTGCTGGCCAAGCTGTTCAGCAAGCCAGCGAACCTGCTGGTCCTCGATGAACCGACCAACGACCTCGACGTCGAAACCCTCGAGTTGCTGGAAGAGGTCTTGCTGACCTTCAACGGTACCGTGCTGATGGTCAGTCACGACCGGGCATTCCTCGACAACGTGGTCACCAGCACCCTGGTCTTCGAAGGTGAAGGCAAGGTTCGCGAATACGTCGGTGGCTATCAGGACTGGCTGCGTCAGGGCGGCTCGCCGCGCCTGCTGGGCGTGACCGAGAGCAAGTCCGGCAAAGCCGACCTGACCTCTGCGGTCGTGACGGCCGAAGCCGCGCCAGTTGCTGCAGTAGAAGCACCGGTGGCGAAGAAGAAGCTCAGCTACAAGTTGCAGCGTGAGCTGGAAATGTTGCCGAGTCAGATCGAAGCCATGGAACAGCAGATCGCAACCGTTGAGGCGCAAATGGCCGATGCCGGTTTCTATCAACGTCCTGCTGCCGAGACCGCTGCAGTGATCGCTCAGTTGGAGCAGTTGCAGGCTGAGCACGATGGAATGGTCGAGCGCTGGGCCGAGCTGGATGCCTGATTGATCCCGCTATAAAAAAGCCCGGCGTTCAGTAATGAGCGCCGGGTTTTTCATATGGAATGCGATCTACAGATTGACGCAAATCCCCTGTGGGAGCGAGCCTGCTCGCGAAGAGGGCCTATCAGTCGATATGCATGTTGACTGTAATGCCGCCTTCGCGAGCAGGCTCGCTCCCACAGGGGAAGGCGGTGTTGTCAGCTTTTGATCAGGCGCACCGCGAGCACATCACAGGGCGCACCATGTAGCACGTCATTGGCGGTCGAACCCAGCAGCAATGCCAGGCCGTGTCGGCCATGGCTGCCCACCACGATCAGGTCGCAGGTTTGTTCCTTGGCCAGGTGGTGGATCTCCTGGCGTGGCTGGCCGTAGGTCAGGTGGCTGTATTCCTTGGAGAGTTCCGGATACTTCACGATCAGTCGGTCCAGGCGTTCCTTGGCCTGATCGAACTGCTGTTGTTGCAGTTGTGACAGGTCCATGGGGACGTCGCCGCCAAAGGCCATGGCCATCGGCTCGACAATGTGCACCAGGGACAATTTCGCGCCGTTGCTCACCGACAGTTCGCGAGCGCGGTGGATGACAGGATCGCACTCTTCGGTTAGATCTACAGCGACCAGAATGTGGTTGTAGGGCATGAGGTGCTCCTCCTGAGGATGGCAATATTGGTAAGTATGGCTGGTTTCAAGCGCATTGGTCTCAAAGTGACTCAATGCGCTCATCAAGAATCGGGAGTACACATATGACGGTCTGGATAGTGGTGTCAATCCTGCTGGTGGTTCTGAGTCCGCTGGCATGGTTGCGGCCATCACGCCACCAGAGCGGCCGCATGGCCCTGCGCATGGAGGCGCGACGCATTGGATTGGCGATGCAACTGGCGCCCCAGGACTGGCCGCACTGGCTGAGCCCGGAGCCGCCGAGCCCTTGCGCCCAGTACCATCGGCCGCGGCGTGGCAATCAGCCGGCGTGCTGGAGTTACTGGCAAAAAGCTCCCGGTGTGTGGGTCAATCGGTGGCAGGAGGTCTGCGAGGATCGAGCGCTGCTTAATCATTTCGAAAAATTGCCAGCTAACGTCTACAAGATCGAAGCGGACAAGCAGATGATCACTTTGTATTGGGGTGAAAAGGGCGAAGCGACGGTTTTGCAGGATATTGATGCGCTGCTGAAAGCGCTGGCATAAATCGCGGAAATTTCGCGCCGCAATGGTGCGAAACGTCCGGCAGGCAGGCAATAAAAAGCCCGACATCATCATCGGGCTGGAGTTGGCCAGGCAGGCCGGTAATTTGGTGTGGAGCCGATCTTACGCTGGGCATTCGCCAAAGCGTTCATGTTTTTTCCTCAAGGTCCCGCCAGCGTAGCTTGATAAACAAAGGCTGCAGCGAATTAGGGCGACTTTTCTAACTATTGATCCTATGAATGGCCTCACATGCAGCGGCGTGTTGCAGGTCTTCGCAGTACGGAAATGACCGGAAAGTCGCGTTTCAACCAGTATTTTGGGCGATTGACAATTGTCGGAAATTCCGTGAAGGTGACGTACCCAAATCAAACGGGCGTATGAATTGAGCGTTTGTATTACAAACCGCTCCTACAGAATCCCGACTATCGCGTTGGCGGGTGTGCCGGGTGGATGGGCGTAGCATTGACGATAAACGTCCCTGCCGAGCCTTTTTCGCCTGCGTCCGACGTGTACTGTTCAGCTTCCATATCGTGGAGATCAGTTGATGATTTACGAAGGTAAAGCCATCACGGTTAAGGCTCTTGAAAGTGGCATCGTCGAATTGAAATTCGACCTCAAGGGTGAGTCCGTCAACAAGTTCAACCGTCTAACCCTGAACGAACTGCGTCAGGCCGTAGACACCATCAAGGCAGATGCTTCGATCAAGGGTGTGATCGTCAGCAGTGGCAAGGACGTGTTCATCGTCGGTGCCGACATCACCGAGTTTGTCGAAAACTTCAAGCTGCCTGATGCAGAGCTTGTGGCTGGCAATCTGGAAGCCAACAAGATTTTCAGCGATTTCGAAGACCTCAACGTCCCGACTGTCGCCGCGATCAACGGCATCGCCCTGGGTGGCGGTCTGGAAATGTGCCTGGCGGCGGATTACCGCGTCATGTCCACCAAGGCCAAGATCGGTCTGCCGGAAGTGAAACTGGGCATCTACCCGGGCTTCGGCGGTACCGTGCGCCTGCCGCGCATCATCGGTGCCGACAACGCCATCGAATGGATTGCCGCCGGCAAGGAAAACCGTCCTGACGACGCGCTGAAAGTCGGCGCAGTCGACGCGGTGGTTGCCCCTGAGAAACTGCTGGAAGCGGCCCTGGAGCTGAGCAAGCGCGCCATCTCCGGCGAGTTCGACTACAAGGCCAAGCGTCAGCCGAAGCTCGAAAAGCTCAAGCTCAACGCCATCGAACAAATGATGTCGTTCGAAACCGCCAAGGGTTTCGTGGCCGGTCAAGCGGGCCCGAACTACCCGGCGCCGGTTGAAGCGATCAAAACTATCCAGAAAGCCGCGAACTTCGGTCGCGACAAGGCGCTGGAAGTCGAAGCCAACGGTTTCGTCAAACTGGCCAAGACCTCTGCCGCGCAGAGCTTGATCGGTCTGTTCCTGAACGATCAGGAGCTGAAGAAAAAGGCCAAGGCCTACGACGAAATCGCCAAAGACGTGAAGCAGGCTGCCGTATTGGGCGCTGGCATCATGGGTGGCGGTATCGCTTATCAGTCGGCCTCCAAAGGTACGCCGATCCTGATGAAAGACATCAACGAGCACGGCATCGAGCAAGGTCTGGCCGAAGCTGCCAAATTGCTGGTGGGCCGCGTTGATAAAGGTCGCATGACCCCGGCGAAAATGGCCGAAGTGCTCAATGGCATTCGACCGACCCTGTCCTACGGTGATTTCGGTCACGTTGATCTGGTGGTTGAAGCGGTCGTCGAGAACCCTAAGGTCAAGCAAGCCGTTCTGGCTGAAGTGGAAGACAAGGTCAAAGAGGACACCATCCTCGCGTCCAACACCTCGACCATTTCCATCACCTTGCTGGCCAAAGCCCTCAAGCGTCCGGAAAACTTCGTCGGCATGCACTTCTTCAACCCGGTGCACATGATGCCGCTGGTTGAAGTGATCCGTGGCGAGAAGTCCAGCGAGCTGGCGGTTGCCACCACCGTTGCCTACGCCAAGAAAATGGGCAAGAACCCGATTGTCGTCAACGACTGCCCGGGCTTCCTGGTCAACCGCGTGCTGTTCCCGTACTTCGGCGGTTTCGCCAAACTGGTCAGCGCCGGTGTGGACTTCGTCCGTATCGACAAGGTGATGGAAAAATTCGGCTGGCCAATGGGCCCGGCATACCTGATGGACGTGGTCGGCATCGACACCGGTCACCACGGTCGTGACGTGATGGCTGAAGGCTTCCCGGACCGCATGAAAGACGACCGTCGTTCGGCCATCGACGTGCTGTACGAAGCCAAGCGCCTGGGCCAGAAGAACGGCAAGGGCTTCTACGCCTACGAGACCGACAAGCGCGGCAAGCAGAAGAAAGTCGCCGATCCGTCGGTACTGGAAGTGCTCAAGCCGATCGTCTTCGAACAGCGTGAAGTCACCGACGAAGACATCATCAACTGGATGATGATCCCGCTGTGCCTGGAAACCGTGCGTTGCCTGGAAGACGGCATTGTCGAAACCGCTGCCGAAGCCGACATGGGTCTGGTCTACGGTATTGGTTTCCCTCCATTCCGTGGCGGTGCGCTGCGCTACATCGATTCGATCGGTGTTGCAGAGTTCGTTGCCTTGGCTGACCAGTACGCTGATTTGGGCGCGCTGTACCACCCGACCGCAAAACTGCGTGAAATGGCCAAAACCGGCCAGCGGTTCTTCGGTTAAGCGCCCCCAACTAGAGTGAGAGTGAATATATGAGCTTGAATCCTAGAGACGTCGTGATTGTCGACTTCGGTCGTACTCCGATGGGCCGCTCCAAGGGCGGCATGCACCGCAACACCCGCGCTGAAGACATGTCGGCGCACCTGATCAGTAAACTGCTGGAACGCAACGTCAAGGTTGATCCGAGCGAAGTCGAAGACGTGATCTGGGGCTGTGTGAACCAGACCCTGGAGCAGGGCTGGAACATCGCCCGTATGGCGTCCCTGATGACTCAGATCCCGCACACCGCTGCCGGCCAGACCGTCAGCCGTCTGTGTGGTTCGTCGATGAGCGCTCTGCACACTGCCGCGCAAGCGATCATGACCGGCAACGGTGACGTGTTCGTCGTTGGTGGCGTCGAGCATATGGGTCACGTGAGCATGATGCATGGTGTCGATCCGAACCCGCACATGTCGCTGTACGCGGCGAAAGCCTCGGGCATGATGGGTTTGACCGCTGAAATGCTGGGTAAAATGCACGGCATCACCCGCGAACAACAGGACGCTTTCGGCGTGCGCTCCCACCAGCTCGCTCATAAAGCGACGCTGGAGGGCAAGTTCAAAGACGAAATCATCCCGATGCAGGGCTACGACGAGAACGGTTTCCTGAAACTGTTCGACTACGACGAAACCATTCGTCCGGAAACTACCCTGGAAAGCCTGGCGGCTTTGAAGCCAGCGTTCAACCCTAAGGGCGGCACCGTGACAGCCGGTACTTCGTCGCAGATCACCGACGGTGCTTCGTGCATGATCGTGATGTCGGCGCAGCGTGCACAGGACCTGGGCATCCAGCCTATGGCGGTGATTCGTTCGATGGCAGTGGCAGGTGTAGACCCGGCAATCATGGGCTATGGTCCAGTACCGGCTACACAGAAAGCACTGAAGCGCGCGGGCCTTGGCATTAACGATATCGACTTCTTCGAGCTCAACGAAGCTTTCGCCGCACAGGCCCTGCCAGTGCTGAAAGATTTGAAAGTACTCGACAAGATGAACGAGAAGGTTAACCTGCACGGCGGCGCCATCGCCCTGGGTCACCCATTTGGTTGCTCCGGTGCGCGTATCTCCGGCACGCTGCTGAACGTGATGAAGCAAAATGGCGGCACCTTCGGGGTAGCCACCATGTGCATTGGTCTCGGCCAAGGCATCTCCACCGTCTTCGAACGCGTTTAAGCGTTTCGTCGAAGGAAGCCGGGGCCAAGTGCCCCGGTTTTTGTTTTTCTGAATTTATTTTTGTTTTTATTTTGAAAAGATTTGAGTGAGGGCCGAAGCATGCCGATACAACCTGGGCTCTACCAACATTACAAAGGTCCGCAATACCGCGTATTCAGCATTGCGCGGCATTCGGAAACGGAAGAAGAAGTGGTCTTCTACCAAGCCCTGTATGGCGATTACGGCTTTTGGGTGCGTCCCTTGAGCATGTTCCTGGAGTCGGTCGAGGTTGACGGCGAACAGGTGCCACGCTTTGCTTTGGTGCAAGCCGAACCGAGCCTTTTTTCGAAGCCATAAGCTGAGTGCGCGCAAAACCCTGCGCTTGACCTCACCTTGTAGCCACTATATATAGCGGTGCCGCGTCAGGCGCCAACCGCCTTTCACTTCTAGAATTCAGGAATTTTCTGATCCATGGGCAAATCGCTGGTCATTGTGGAATCCCCGGCTAAGGCCAAGACCATCAACAAGTATCTGGGTAACCAATACGTGGTGAAGTCGAGTATCGGCCATATCCGAGACCTGCCCACCAGCGGTTCGGCTAGCGCCAGCAAAGAGCCAGCCGCCAAGCGCGGCAAGGCTGCCGCGGGTGAAGGTCCGGTGCTCACGCCGAAAGAGAAGGCGCGCAAGCAGCTGGTCTCGCGCATGGGTGTCGATCCCGATCATGGCTGGAAAGCCAAGTACGAGATCCTCCCGGGCAAGGAAAAGGTCATCGAAGAGCTGCGCCGGCTCGCCAAAGATGCTGACACCATCTATCTCGCAACCGACTTGGATCGCGAGGGGGAAGCCATTGCCTGGCACCTGCGCGAAGCCATCGGTGGTGATGACAGCCGCTACAAGCGCGTGGTGTTCAACGAAATCACCAAGAAGGCGATTCAGGAAGCCTTCTCCAAGCCGGGCGAGCTGGACATCGATCGTGTAAACGCCCAGCAGGCGCGTCGTTTCCTCGACCGCGTGGTGGGTTACATGGTTTCGCCACTGCTGTGGGCCAAGGTCGCCCGTGGCTTGTCCGCTGGTCGCGTGCAATCGGTTGCCGTGAAGCTGGTGGTCGAGCGTGAGCGTGAAATCCGCGCGTTCAACCCGGAAGAGTACTGGGAAGTTCACGCCGACCTCGGCACCGCCAAGGGCGCAACCGTACGCTTTGACGTGGCTCGCGAGAAAGGCGAGGCCTTCAAGCCGCTCAACGAAACCCAGGCCATGGCCGCGCTGGAGAAGCTCAAGGCTTCCAGCTACAGCATCGTCAAACGCGAAGACAAACCGACCAGCAGCAAGCCGTCGGCACCTTTCATCACGTCCACTCTGCAACAGGCTGCGAGTAACCGCCTGGGCTTCGGCGTGAAGAAAACCATGATGATGGCCCAGCGTCTGTACGAAGCCGGCTACATCACTTATATGCGTACCGACTCCACCAACCTCTCGGCCGATGCCGTGACGATGGCGCGTACTTATATCGAAGGCGAGTTCGGCAAGAAGTACCTGCCGGAAACCCCGAACGTCTACAGCAGCAAGGAAGGCGCACAAGAGGCTCACGAAGCGATTCGTCCGTCCGATGCCAACACCGAGCCAAGCAAGCTGTCGGGCATGGAGCGTGACGCAGAGCGGCTTTACGAGCTGATCTGGCGCCAGTTCCTCGCGTGCCAGATGCTGCCGGCCCAATACCTGTCGACCACTGTCACCGTCGGTGCCGGTGACTTCGAGTTGCGCGCCAAGGGGCGCATCCTGAAATTCGACGGTTACACCCGCGTCATGCCGCAAATCGCCAAGCCTGGTGATGATGACGTGCTGCCGGACATGGCCCAGGGCGACGCGATGAAGCTGATCAAGCTTGATCCGACCCAGCACTTCACCAAGCCACCGGCGCGTTACTCGGAAGCCAGCCTGGTTAAAGAAATGGAAAAACGCGGCATCGGTCGTCCTTCGACCTACGCAGCGATTATTTCGACCATCCAGGACCGTGGCTACGTTGCGCTGCACAACCGTCGTTTCTACTCGGAAAAGATGGGCGACATCGTTACCGAGCGTCTGGCCGAGAGCTTCTCCAATCTCATGGACTACGGCTTCACCGCCGGCATGGAAGAGAACCTCGATGACGTGGCCCAAGGCGAACGCGACTGGAAAAACGTGCTCGACGAGTTCTATGGCGACTTCAAGAAGAAACTCGAAGTAGCCGAAAGCGCCGAAGGCGGCATGCGCGCCAACCAGCCGGTGATGACTGACATTCCGTGCGTGTTGTGTGGTCGTCCGATGCAGATTCGTACCGCATCGACCGGTGTGTTCCTCGGCTGCTCGGGCTACAGCCTGCCGCCGAAAGAGCGCTGCAAGGCCACCGTCAACCTGGTGCCGGGCGACGAAATCGCGGCGGACGACGAGGGTGAATCGGAATCGCTGGTTTTGCGTGGCAAGCACCGCTGCCCGATCTGCAGCACGGCGATGGACGCTTACCTGCTGGATGAGAAGCGCAAGCTGCACATCTGCGGTAACAACCCGGATTGCTCAGGCTACGAAATTGAAGAGGGCACTTATCGCATCAAAGGCTACGAAGGTCCGAGCCTGGAATGCGACAAGTGCGGCAGCGAGATGCAGCTCAAGACCGGCCGTTTCGGCAAGTTCTTCGGGTGCACCAATGCGACGTGCAAGAACACCCGCAAACTGCTGAAAAGCGGTGATGCAGCGCCGCCGAAGATGGATCCGGTGAAGATGCCTGAGCTGAAATGCGAAAAGGTCAACGACACCTACATCCTGCGCGACGGGGCTTCCGGCTTGTTCCTGGCGGCCAGCCAATTCCCGAAAAACCGCGAGACGCGTGCTCCGCTGGTCATGGAAATTGTGCCGCACAAGGATGAGATCGATCCGAAGTACCACTTCCTCTGCGAAGCACCGAAGAAAGATCCGGATGGCCTCCCCGCAGTGATCCGTTACAGCCGCAAGACCAAAGAGCAGTACGTTCAGACTGAGGTCGACGGTAAGCCGACTGGCTGGAAGGCGTACTACGACGGCGGCAAGTGGAAGGTTGAAGACAAGCGTCCATCAGCCAAGGCTTAAAAGGCGCTGTACACAAAAGGCCGCATGACAACCCTAGGGTTTTCATGCGGCCTTTTGTTTTGTGCTTGCGGTGAACTTGGGTCATCCACGACACTGTCTGACCTGTGTGAAGCAATTATTTCGTTGTGGAGGCTGCCGTCATGGCCCACGAACTCTATACCCGTACCAACCAGAAGATTTACTTCGCCGGCCTGTCGCTGGAAGCGCTCGCCAGAGCCGAAGAGGGGCGTGCGATGAACTCGCTGGCGCTGATTCAGGCCGGACGCGAATCGGCGTTGTTTCACTTGTACGGTGCGTTGCTGGGGTTGTGCCATGAAATCGCCGGTTTCTATCGCTTGCCTCAGGCCAATGCACCTCGGGCCGAGTTGCTGCTGACTCGCGAAGTACTGGAAGCCATCGCTATTCCCGAAATGGCCGAGATGGTCGAGTTGGCGCAAAATTCTGAAACCTGGCTGGCCAAACTGCTCGCGGCCCATGCTGCGCTGTTTCAGCCGCCACGGGCGCCGCACAAGCCTAAGGCTGACGTGACGCAACCGCTGATCCTGGCCGTTAACCTGGATGAAGAAGAGGCTCCGCAAGAGCTGAGTCGGGAAGAGCTGGAGAGCTGGCGTCAGAACCTCAAGGGACTGGCGATTCGGTTTCGCGAAGGCCTGAACGAGTGCTGAAGGATAGAGCGAAATAACGGATGGCCCGGTGGGTTGTCCGTTCAGGGATGAGAGCTGTCGGAAATTTCTCTTTGTAGTGGCATCAGGTCAAGATCCCGAGCGAAGCCTGGCTGATGCCTATATAATCCCCGCCTTTCGTGGAGAACAGACCTTTATGCCAACGTCCTTTCTAGAAATTGTCGAGTTACCAGACGGCCGTATCGAGCTGCGCAGGGCCGAGGACGAGGGTTCTCTGGTTACTTTGGATTTCTCCGAGGATGCCAAAGCGTTCCTGCAAGGCCAGCACGTTGAAGTCGCGAAGGCGATGCTGAGCGTCGGCGTTCAGATGGCCGGGCGCCTGGTTGAAGGCGAATTCAATACGGACGAGGGATCACGGGTTCTACATTGATCCCGCTCGTCGGTTTTTTGCTGGTATTGCTACAGGTCGGCTTCTCTATCCTTGGAGAAGCCCCGCGCTGTTCAAGGCGCGTATTGTTTGAAAGTTAGCCCAATCGAATATTCAGACTTTGTGCGTCCCCGATCCGGGCGGCGCTGATCAACTGTTGCCGCGAAGTTGTGCTCAATGGGTTGAGCCAGCTGACCACAGTATGGCTGCGGCCCAGGCGCAAGGCCTCGCAGGTCAACTGCTGTGCGCTCTGAGCGCCACGCGGTTGCAGCAGCAGGATGCGTTCGCGGTTAAGGCCAGCGTCCCGCAACCAGGTTTGGGTGAGGCTGGCGGGCGGGGCGATCAGCGTCAGCCAGCGCGCGTCCTGGTCTTGGCTCAGTTCCCTGAGGATCGGCGCAAGAAGGTTCAGGCAGTTCCCGGCTGCACCACGCAGCGACAGCTCACTGAAGACTTCGGGCTCGGCGCTCCAGGGTGACTCGACCACGTCTTTCAGGATCGGCGCCAACGGCTGCACCATGAAAGCCTCGAACAACGGCAGTTGGGCTTGCTGTGATGTGTGTGGGAACTGCATAAAGCCTCCTTTAGCGGCGAATGACGCCGACACTCAAGCCTTCGATCACCAGATCCTGATCTTTCAGGTTCACTTCGATAGGGGCGAATTCAGGGTTTTCCGCAATCAACCAGACCTTGCTGCCATCGCGCTTGAAGCGCTTGACGGTCACCTCGTCGCCGATCCGCGCCACCACGATCTGGCCGTTGCGGGCTTCACGGGTGGTGTGTACTGCCAGCAGGTCACCGTCGAAAATGCCCACGTCCTTCATGCTCATGCCATGAACCCGCAGTAGATAATCGGCGCGAGGATGGAAGAACGACGGGTTGATGTTGCAGGACTCTTCGATGTGTTGTTGGGCGAGGATCGGAGCACCGGCAGCCACTCGGCCAATAATCGGCAGGGTGGACTCGTCGGCCTTGGCTTCGAAGCCGGGAATGCGAATGCCACGGGAAGCGCCGGGCGTCATCTCGATCGCACCCTTGCGAGCCAGCGCCTTGAGGTGTTCTTCCGCAGCGTTGGGTGACTTGAAACCCAATTCCTGAGCGATTTCCGCACGGGTAGGCGGGTAGCCGTTGTCTTCGAGGCAACGTTTGATGAAGGCCAGAATCTCTGCTTGGCGTGGCGTCAGCTTTAGCATATTGATCGCTCTGTCTTTTTATACAGTGACTGGGATTATATACAGTGATGCGGTCTTGGCAATGCCCCTTTTTTTGCCGACCGCCAGACGGTCGAGCAGTCTGCTGATTCACGCTTGGGAGTTGTATGGTTAAATAGCTGACCGACCATTCCCCAAACGAACCGGCAGGCTTGACAATGCACAGGCTGAAACGTATGTTTCAAACAAGTGTTTGTCAGGCGGAGTAGCCATGGCCCAGTCGGAAACCGTTGAACGCATTCTTGATGCTGCCGAGCAATTGTTCGCGGAAAAAGGTTTCGCTGAAACCTCATTGCGTCTGATCACCAGCAAGGCCGGTGTCAATCTGGCGGCGGTGAACTATCACTTCGGCTCGAAGAAGGCGCTGATCCAGGCAGTTTTCTCACGCTTTCTTGGGCCGTTCTGCTTAAGCCTTGATAAAGAGCTGGAGCGGCGTCAGGCCAAGCCAGAGAACAAGCCGACACTTGAAGAGCTGCTGGAAATCCTTGTCGAGCAAGCCCTGGTGGTGCAACCGCGCAGCGGCAACGATCTGTCGATTTTCATGCGTTTGCTGGGTCTGGCCTTCAGTCAGAGCCAAGGGCACTTGCGGCGTTATCTGGAAGACATGTACGGCAAGGTGTTTCGCCGCTACATGATGTTGGTCAACGAAGCGGCACCGCGTATTCCGCCGATTGAGCTGTTCTGGCGCGTGCACTTCATGCTCGGTGCCGCCGCGTTCAGTATGTCCGGTATCAAAGCCCTGCGCGCAATTGCCGAGACCGACTTCGGCGTCAACACCTCCATCGAGCAAGTGATGCGTCTGATGGTGCCGTTCCTGGCAGCGGGCATGCGCGCCGAAACCGGTGTGACTGACGTGGCCATGGCCACTGCGCAGTTGCGTCCGCGCAGCAAATCGACCCCGGTTGCCGCCAAGGTTTAACCGCACACGGGTGGGCGCGGCAGCTGACATCCGCTAAGCTAGCCGCCCATGCGGACTCTCGTTCTGAACCTGTTCTCCATTTATGTCGCCGACCTGCCGGGCACAGCCCATGGCGGTGAATTCGTGCGAGCCGGGTTTATCGTTATCAAGGAATCTCTATGACTGCTGGCCTGCAAGGCTCGTTGATGGTGGACGTCGCCGGTACCTGGCTGACGGCTGAAGATCGCCAATTATTGCGCCAACCCGAAGTGGGCGGCCTGATCATTTTTGCCCGCAATATCGAACACCCGCGCCAGGTGCGCGAGTTGAGTGCCGCCATCCGCGCCATTCGCCCCGATCTGCTGCTGGCCGTCGACCAGGAGGGCGGCCGGGTCCAGCGTTTGCGTCAGGGCTTCGTGCGACTGCCAGCCATGCGCGCCATCGCTGACAACCCGAATGCCGAATACCTCGCCGAACAGTGCGGCTGGATCATGGCGACTGAAGTGCTGGCCGTCGGCCTCGACCTGAGCTTCGCTCCGGTACTGGACCTCGATTATCAGCGCAGTGCCGTGGTCGGCACCCGTTCATTCGAAGGTGACCCCGAGCGCGCAGCGGTGCTGGCCGGCGCATTTATTCGTGGCATGAACAGCGCCGGCATGGCCGCTACCGGCAAGCACTTCCCAGGTCACGGCTGGGCCGAGGCAGATTCCCACGTCGCAATCCCCAATGATGAGCGCAGCCTCGACGAGATCCGCGCCAACGACCTGGTGCCGTTCGCCAAATTGAACAAACAGCTGGCCGCCGTCATGCCGGCCCACGTTATCTATCCGCAGGTCGATTCCCAGCCCGCCGGCTTCTCCCGCCGCTGGTTGCAAGACATTCTGCGCGGTGAGCTGCAATTCGACGGCGTCATCTTCAGCGACGACTTGTCCATGGCTGGCGCTCACGTGGTCGGCGATGCTGCCAGCCGTATCGAAGCGGCGCTGACGGCCGGTTGCGACATGGGCCTGGTGTGCAACGATCGCGCGGCCGCCGAATTGGCTTTGAGCGCCGCCCAGCGTCTGAAGGTCAAACCATCCGAGCGCATCGCGCGGATGCGCGGCCAGTCGTACGCCAACATCGAATACCGTCAGAACCCGCGCTGGCTCGCAGCGGTCGGCGCGCTCAAAGAAGCTCAACTGATTGATTGAGGACTTTTCGTTATGACGGTTTACGCGATTATCGGTGGCACCGGCCTGACTCAACTCGAAGGCCTGAGCATTCGTCAGTCATTGGCGGTGGACACCCCTTACGGCGCGCCTTCGGCTGAAGTGCAGATCGGTGAGTACGCCGGCAAAGAAGTGCTGTTCCTTGCGCGCCATGGTCATCCTCACCGTTTTCCGCCGCATCAGGTCAACTACCGCGCCAACCTCTGGGCGCTGAAGCAGGCCGGTGCCGAAGCGATTCTCGCGGTCAATGCCGTGGGTGGGATTCATGCCGTGATGGACACCGGATATTTCTGCGTACCGCATCAATTGATCGACTACACCAGTGGTCGCGAACACACCTATTTCGCCGATAATCTCGAACAAGTTACCCACATCGATTTCAGCTATCCCTACAGCGAAGCCCTGCGTTCGCAGCTAATCGCGGCATTGACGGCGGAAGGCGTTGGTTTTGCCAGTCAAGGCGTGTACGCCTGCACCCAGGGGCCACGGCTGGAAACTGTCGCTGAAATCGCGAGACTGGAGCGCGACGGATGCGACATCGTCGGCATGACCGGGATGCCGGAAGCGGCATTGGCTCGCGAGCTTGAACTGGATTACGCCTGTCTGGCGTTGGTGGTGAACCCGGCAGCGGGCAAGTCCACGTTGGTGATTACCATGGCCGAGATCGAGCAAGCGTTGCATGACGGGATGGGCACGGTGAAGTCTACGTTGGCTCGGGTGTTGAAGGGCTGAGTCTTGATACCTGCGAACTACAGTCACTTTCAGAAGCGTTGATTTTATGCCGGCAATTATTGAGCAACTTCATGAGCTGCCGTGGGCGGAGGAGTTCAGTCATCGCGCTCTGGATAAGGCTCGCAGATACGCAGTAGAAAGTCGGGTGCAAATCCGCGAAATGGAAGACGTCCTCGTTCTCGCTACCTGCAAAGGTTCCCAAGGAAATATCTACGAGCAAACCATTGAACTCATCGAAGACTTTAACGGCGATTTTGAACTGGTGTGCTGCTGTTCGTGCCCAGTGGTGGTCAATTGCAAGCACTGCGCGACCGTGCTTTATAATTTGCAAAAACTCCCCATGGACTCGTTCAAAAGTACTGCCCCAGTCCAGCTGAATCGCGATCTGGAGCGCTGGCTCAATGATCTTTCTCGCGACGTTGCAGATCGCGATGAGTCTGCCAAGAGCACCGGCACGTGCTGGGTATACAAACTCAAGGCAACGTCGACTGCAGGCAAATGGTTGCTGGAAATCTGTAAGGCTCGTCAACTCAAGGACGGCCGCTTGCAGGACATCAAACCTGTGTTCTCGCCGTCAGAAGCATTGATGCGAGAGCCTGGCTATCTATCCGAGCTTGACCTGCGAATCGCCAGGTTGCTGGTCGCGATCCACTCCTATCATTCTTTTTATAGCGGTTACCCTCTGCAAGGCAGCAGTGGGGCTGAAGTCCTCCAGTTGGCATTGAAAACTTCGCGGTTGTTTCTCGACTTCGAACAATTGCAGCCCCTGGCACCTGGAATGAGCAGGTCTGCGCAATTTGCCTGGGCCGAGCAAGCCAGTGGCAGTTTCCGTCCTCAGTGGCACAGTGACGAAGCGCCTGAAGAAACGATTCTGGCGCTGGAACCTTTGTACTACCTGGACCGCCAACGGATGGAGGTTGGACCGCTGCTCAGTGAGCTGAATGAGAAACTGGCGTGCCACCTGTCATTGGCCCCTGACATTCCGGCACGCCAGGCCATGCAGTTCAGCCATCGGATGAGTGCAGCGACTCGAGTCGTTTCTCCTCCGCACGCTTTGACCGAGCGGGTTATCGATGACGTTGAACCCCAAGCCCACCTGACACTTGCAAGCTATTTGCAAAGAAATCAGCGCTGGAAGTATGAACACGAGCATCGCGCTGCGTTGGCCTTTACCTACGACGGCCATATGGCGGCAGACAAAAAATCCACGGAAATATTGATACTGTCCGGTACCGAAACCCAACGCATTCAACGCAAACCCGCGGCCGAAAAAATCTTGCGTCAAGCCTTGCAAAAACAAGGCTTGAAAAAGGCCACCCGTAAAAGTGATGCATTACCCGATAGCGCAGGTGAAATGTTTGGTTTGCCGGATGACTCGGCGTGGCTGGCTTTTGTGCAATCCGGTGTGCCGGCGCTCAGAGAGGCCAATTGGCAGATTAGTATCTACGACGGTTTTCATTTCAATTTGCAGCCCGTAGAAGAATGGTATGCCGACGTCGAGGAGTCCCCGGGACGGGAGTGGTTCGATCTGCAGTTGGGCATCGTGGTTAACGGCGAGCGCCACAGTTTGCTGCCAATCCTGCTGCAATTGATGCGCAGGCAACCGCAACTGTTGAACCTGGCAGAATTGGCCTTGCGTGACGATGACGATCAAGTGCTGATCGATCTCAATAGTGGTCAGTCAGGTGCCAAGCCAGGTATAAAAGTTGCGCTGTCCCTGGGGCGGGTCAAGCCGTTGATGGCTACGCTCGGCGAATTGTATATGGGTGTGAGCAGCGGCACCTCGTTGCGCTTGAACGCCCCTGATGCAGCGCGCTTGAGTGAATTGGACGGGTTGCCGCTGGTCTGGCAGGGCGGCGAGCGCTTGCGCGGTTTCGCGAAACGCTTGCGTGAATCGACTCAGCAAAACGTTGCTGTTCCGCAAGGCCTCAACGCCACACTGCGGCCTTATCAGCTTGAAGGCCTGAACTGGATGCAAACCCTTCGTGAGCTGGAGGTCGGCGGTATCCTCGGCGATGACATGGGCTTGGGCAAGACCCTGCAAACCCTGGCTCATCTGCTGTTGGAAAAGCAGGCGGGCCGACTGGATCTGCCGGCGCTCGCGGTGATGCCGACCAGCCTGATTCCCAATTGGCTGGACGAAGCGGCACGCTTCACTCCGCAATTGAAAGTCCTGGCACTGCATGGCGCCACTCGGCAAAAGGACTTCATCAACCTTGCCGAATACGATCTGGTGCTGACCACCTATGCGTTGCTGCCGCGTGATCTTGAGGTTTTGCAACCACAGGTCTGGAGCGTGCTGATTCTCGATGAAGCGCAAAACATCAAAAATCCGCTCAGCAAGGCCGCTCAAGCTGCCCGGGATCTGGAAGCTCGGCAACGTTTGTGCTTGTCCGGCACGCCGTTGGAAAATCATCTTGGCGAGTTGTGGTCACTGTTTCACTTCTTGTTACCCGGCTGGCTGGGCGACAGTAAAACCTTCAATCGCGATTACCGAACTCCGATTGAAAAACACGGCAATAGCGAACGGATGCGGCACCTGACAGCCCGGATAAAACCCTTTCTGCTACGTCGCAAGAAAGAACAGGTCGCCACCGAGTTGCCGCCTAAATCCGAGATTGTGCATTGGGTCGAACTCAGCGATGGGCAACGGGATGTCTATGAAACCGTGCGTGTGGCGATGGATAAGAAGGTGCGTGACGAAATTGCTCGAAGCGGCGTTGCGCGTAGCCAGATTATCATTCTCGATGCCTTGCTCAAGCTGCGCCAGGTGTGCTGCGATCTACGGCTGATCAAAATGCCCCTGACGGCGAAAGCACTTCGTGCGGGCAGCGGCAAGTTGATCGGCCTGATGGAGATGCTCGAAGAGTTGCTCAGCGAAGGCCGCAAGATTCTGCTGTTCTCGCAGTTCACTTCGATGCTTGCATTGATTGAGGAAGAATTGCAGCGGCGAGGGATCGGTTATTCATTGTTGACGGGTGAAACGACGGATCGGCGCACGCCGGTCAAAGACTTTCAGGGCGGCAAAGTGCCGTTGTTCCTGATCAGCCTCAAGGCAGGCGGGACAGGACTGAACCTGACAGCGGCGGACACGGTGATCCACTTCGATCCTTGGTGGAATCCTGCCGTTGAAAACCAGGCGACGGACCGTGCTTATCGTATCGGTCAGGATAAGCCGGTGTTCGTCTACAAGATGATTGCGCGCGGCACGGTGGAAGAAAAAATACAGGCGCTGCAGCAAGAGAAGGCGGCGCTGGCCGGGGCGGTACTTGAAGGTGGAACGACGGGTGGGTGGAAGCTTGAGCAGAGTGACATTGAGGCGCTGTTTGCGCCACTGCCTGATTCCAAATCCTGAAAAGCGTGACTGCAGTGAGTCCGAGCTGACGCCATCGCGGGCAAGCCACGCTCCCACAGGATTGATGTCAACCCTGTGGGAGCGAGCCTGCTCGCGAAGGCGATCTATAGATCGCCACTATTTTTCGAGTTTGTCCGGCAGCGGCGCAAACAACGCTTCAATATCATCACTCTGCAACTTCCAGTCCCCGGTCTTGCGCCCATCCAGCACGCCCGCCGCCAAGTCGGATTTTTCCTTCTGCAGATGCTGAATCTTCTCTTCTACCGTGCCTCTGGCAATCATCTTGTAGACGAACACCGGCTTCTCCTGACCAATGCGATACGCCCGATCAGTCGCCTGATTTTCCGTCGCCGGATTCCACCACGGATCGTAATGAATCACTGTGTCGGCTTCGGTCAGGTTCAGGCCAACGCCACCGGCCTTCAGGCTGATCAGAAAGATCTGACGCTTGCCGCTTTGGAAGTCTTTTACCGGCGCGCGCCGGTCGCGAGTCTGTCCCGTCAGCAACGCATATTCGACACCGCGTTTCTTCAGTTCTACCTCGATCAGCGCCAACATCGACGTGAACTGCGAGAACAGCAGAATCCGCCGATCTTCATCGAACAATTCCTCAAGCATTTCCATCAGGCTGTCGAGCTTGCCGGACGTGCTGCCGCGAGTGGGCAGGGCGGCGTCATTGACCAGGCGCAAATCGCAGCACACCTGACGCAACTTCAGCAGCGCCTCAAGAATGATGATCTGGCTGCGCGCCACGCCCTTGCGGGTGATCTCGTCGCGGACTTTCTTGTCCATGGCCAAGCGCATGGTTTCGTATACGTCGCGCTGGGCTTCGTTGAGCTCGACCCAATGGATGATTTCGGTTTTCGGCGGCAACTCGGTCGCCACTTGTTCCTTGGTTCGGCGCAGCAGGAATGGTTTTATCCGACCGTTGAGGTGCTGAAGTCGTACTTCGCTGGCGCGCTTTTCGATCGGCACGCGGTAATCGCGGTTGAAGCTTTTCACGTCACCCAGCCAGCCGGGCAGCAGGAAGTGAAACAGCGACCACAGCTCGCCCAAGTGGTTTTCCAGCGGCGTGCCACTCAGGCACAGGCGCTGACGAGCATTCAATTCGCGGGCAGCGTGGGCGGCCTTGCTGTTGGGGTTCTTGATGTATTGCGCCTCATCCAGAACCAACACGTGCAAAGGCTGCGCCGCCAGGCGTTCGACGTCCTTGGGCAGCAACGCATAGGTGGTCAGGATCAGGTCGTAATCGGTCAGTTTGTCGAAATGCTTTTTGCGACTGGCGCCGTACAACGCCAGCACTTTGAGTTGCGGTGTGAAGTGCGCCGCTTCGTCGAGCCAGTTAGGAATCAAGCTAGTGGGCATCACCACCATGCACGGCCGATCGAGGCGTCCAGCGTTTTTCTCACTGAGAATGTGCGCCAGGGTCTGTAGGGTTTTGCCCAGACCCATGTCGTCCGCGAGGATCCCGCCTACTTCCAGTTGGCGCAACGACTGCATCCAGCTCAGGCCTTCCAGCTGATACGGGCGCAAGGTCGCGTTCAAGCCTTCCGGTGCGGTCGCGGCGAAGTCCTTGATGTCTCGCAACCGCTGGGCAAAGGTACGAATTTGCTCGCCACCCTCCCAGAGCAACGGCAGGTCTTCCAGCGGATTCAATCGCGTGGCATCGGCCTTGCTCAGGCGCAGCGCAGTTTCGCCGGGCCCTTGCAGGTAGAACTCGCCGAGGGTCGCCAGCACCGGTTTCAACCGACCGAAGGGCAGGGCGACTTGCAGCGGGCCGTACTCGGAGTTCGGGCGATTGGGGATATTCACCAGGATCAACTCGTCGTCGCGACGTCGGGCGAGGCGTTCCGGGTTGAGGATCTCGGTATGGGAGCGCATCAGGTTCAACAGGATCGGTAACAGGCTCAGCCGCTCGCCGTTGACGATGATCCCCAGTTCCAGGTCGAACCAGTCGCGCTCCGGTGCCTGTTCGACGGTGGCGTACCAGTCGTCCACGGCAGTCAGGTCGAAACCGAAGTCTTCGTCGATCTGCAGCTCCCAGCCCTGAGTGCGCAGCTTCGGCAGTTCATTGAGGGTGAAGGTCAGCCAGGCGCTGTCGTTGACCATCTCGAAGAGCTCGCCAGCACTTTCCGGCAAGGCCTTGCTTTGCCGGGTGGCGATTTTGAAGCCGAGGATTCGCAGCTGTTCCCGGTAGGTTTGTTCGACTTCCGGGTGACGTTTTATCCGCAGCGTCTGGGTTTCCTGACGAATCAGGATGTCGGCGTTCTTCTGCCCGCTAACGTATTCATCCAGGTAGTTGAAGGACAGCGCCGCGCGATGCTGGATGTAGCGCTGCATCTTGCCGTTGCGCGGTTCGAACGCGCTGAATTCAATGCTTGCCAGCCACAGGCGCGGCACCGGTTGCACGTTATCCACCAGCACCTGCGGCGGCGCTTTCGGGCTACGGTTTTCCAGTACGGCCTGAAGTTTTTCCAGCAGCTCGGCGTCTTGCGCCGCAGCGGGGTAGGCGAGGGTTTCCTGCACTTTCAGTAGCACCGCCGCGCAGTGTTTGCAGTTGCTGTGGACCGGGCAGGTGCAGGTGGCGTCAATCATCAGCAAGGTGGCTTTGGCCGACTCGCGCAGGTGAATGGTCTGACGGTAAACATTACCGCCAGAGCCTTCGCAGGCGGCGATGATCGTGGCGTCGCCGGCCTCGACGATCCTGACGCGGTTCTCCAGCGCGTAGCGGCGGCCACGCTCCAGGCTCTGTTCCTTGAATCGGCTGACCCAGGAAGGTGCCAGGGGTTTGCTCAGGGTCGCAGACATAAGGACTCAATCAGTCCGGTATTTCAACAGCGTCTGGCCGAGGCGCAGGGGCGGTCAGGGATGTGATCTTGATCAGCAGGCCGAGGTGGCCGTTGTCGAGGAAGTTCAGCTGGCCGTTCTTGGTGTGGCTTTCCTGTTTCAGGCGTTCGCTGGCGGTGACCATGCCGTTGGCGTCGATCTGGTTGACCCAGAAGTCTGCATCCACATCGGTGAACCGTCCCAGTTTCATGCTCAGCGTGCCCTCGATCGGGAACTGACCGAACTGTTCTTTGCCCTCGCTGATCGCGATTTTGCTGGCTTCTTCGCCAAGGTTCTGTTGCCAGGCCTTGTGCAGCAACACCGTGTATTCATTGCTGGCGGTGAGCTTTTCCACTTCGCCATTGAGGCTCGGCGTGCGCAGGGTGTCGGGGTTGATGGGCTGAGCTCCGGCAGCCCAGTCTTCCGGCGCGGCCCGGCTGACGATCGCAGGCACGGCGTTTTGGCGGACCAGAATCATTTCAATCTGATACAGGTCATCGGCAAATGCCGTAGGGGCGACCAAGGTTATCAACAAGGTCAGTGAGCGAAACAGGCGCATGCGGCGTCCTTCAAGCAGTTTTCGGAATGAGGTGCTCAAACAGCGCCTCTACAGTATTAAAGCGCTCTTCCGAGCGCTCCATCGGCACCTGGAATTTAAACATCGTGGCGCCTTCGAATTTGTAACGTTTGGGCTGGCTCTGGATCAGCTTGATCAGCGTCAGCGGGTCAACCGGGGTTTGTGCCGCGAACTCGATTCGACCCCCTTGCGGGCCGCCGTCGACTTTCTTGATGCCCAGTAGCTCGGCCTGCAATTTCAGTGCGGTGATGCGCATCAGGTTCTTGGTTGGCTCCGGCAACAGGCCGAAACGATCGATCATCTCCACTTGCAGGTCCTTGAGGCCTTCCTCATCGGTGGCCGAGGCGATGCGTTTGTAGAGAATCAGTCGAGCATGTACGTCTGGCAGGTAGTCCTCGGGAATCAACGCCGGTACTCGCAGGTTGACTTCCGGGCCGCCACCCAGCGGTTGATCGAGGTTAGGTTGTTCGCCCTTGCGGATCGACTTTACTGCGCGCTCGAGCATCTCCATGTACAGCGTGAAACCGACGGCCTGGATTTGCCCGCTCTGCCCGTCGCCGAGCAATTCGCCGGCGCCACGGATTTCCAGGTCGTTGGTGGCGAGCACGAAGCCCGCGCCAAGGTCCTGTGTATTGGCGATCGCTTCCAGACGTTTTTCCGCATCGGGCGTGATCTGCTGACGCGGCGGCGTCAGCAAATAAGCGTAAGCCTGGTGGTGGCTGCGACCGACTCGGCCGCGCAATTGGTGCAACTGCGCCAGGCCGAACTTGTCGGCGCGCTCGATGATGATGGTGTTGGCGCTCGGTACGTCGATGCCGGTCTCGATGATGGTCGAGGCGATCAGCACGTTGAAGCGCTTGTGGTAGAAGTCGCTCATCACCTGTTCGAGATCGCGTTCGCGCATCTGCCCGTGGCCGATGCCGATCCGCGCCTCCGGCACCAGTTCGGCGAGGTCGGCGGCGCACTTCTCGATGGTCTTCACGTCGTTGTGCAGGTAATAGACCTGGCCGCCACGCAACAGCTCACGAAGCAAGGCCTCTTTGACCGTGCTCTTGTTCTGCTCCATGACGAACGTCCGTACCGACAGGCGACGGGCCGGCGGCGTGGCGATGATCGACAGGTCGCGCATGCCCGAGACCGCCATGTTCAGCGTGCGCGGAATCGGCGTGGCGGTCAGGGTGAGGATGTCGACTTCACTGCGCAGGGCCTTGAGCTGTTCCTTCTGGCGGACACCGAAACGGTGCTCTTCGTCGATAATCACCAGCCCCAGGTTTTTGATTTTTACGTCGTCTTGCAGCAGCTTGTGCGTGCCGATGACGATGTCGATCTTGCCTTCGGCCAGATCCGCGACCGCAGCGTTCACTTCCTTGGTCGACTTGAATCGGCTCATCACTTCCACGCTCACCGGCCAATCGGCGAAGCGATCGCGGAAGCTGTTGTAGTGCTGCTGCGCGAGCAGGGTGGTCGGCACCAGAATCGCCACCTGACGACCGCCGTGTACCGCGATAAAAGCTGCACGCATCGCCACTTCGGTTTTGCCGAAACCGACGTCGCCACAGACCAGGCGGTCCATCGGTTTCGGCGCGAGCATGTCGGTGCGCACCGCTTCGATGGTGGTTTGCTGGTCCGGGGTTTCTTCGAACGGGAAACCGGCGCTGAAGGTCGCGTAGTCGGCTTTCGGGTCGGCGAACGCATAACCTTCGCGAGCGGCGCGGCGGGCATAGATGTCGAGCAGTTCGGCGGCGACGTCGCGCACTTGTTCGGCGGCTTTGCGTTTGGCTTTCTGCCAGGTCTCGGAGCCGAGACGGTGCAGTGGGGCCAGGGCATCGTCGCTGCCGGTGTAACGGGCGATCAGGTGCAGGTTGGCCACCGGCACGTAAAGCTTGGCGTTTTCGGCGTATTCAAGGGTCAGGAATTCGGCGGCCTGATTGTCGATTTCCAGAATCGTCAGCCCGAGGTAACGCCCGACACCGTGATCGATGTGCACCACCGGCGCACCTTCGCGCAACTCGGTGAGGTTTTTGATCACGGCATCATTGTTGGCATCGGTGCGTTTTTCGCGACGACGGCGCTGCATCACGCGCTGACCGAACAACGGGCTTTCGGCGACCAGGGCCAGCGCCGGGTCGTCGAGCACCAGACCTTCGTCGAGCGGCGCGATGGTGATCGCCAGGCGCTCCTTGCTCGCGACGAAGTCCGGCCAGCTGTCGACGGTTTTCGGTCGCAGCTTCAGACGTTCCAGCAATTCCAGTAGCACTTCTCGACGGCCCGCGGATTCGGCGGTAAACAGCACGCGACCGGGAAACTCATCAAGGAAACCCGCCAGCGCCGCCAACGGTTGAGTCGCCTTGGCTTCGATGGCCAGGTTCGGCAGCTCCCGAGCGGGGAAGCGCTCGCGGCCGACGCCGGTTTCCACATCCTGTTGACTGGCGACCACGCGTGGCCAGTTCTTCAGGCGAGCGAAGCAATCTTCCACCGGCAGGAACAACTCGGCTGGCGGCAATAAAGGACGAGCAGGATCGACGCGGCGCTCTTCATAACGATTGCGTACGTCGTTCCAGAAGTTTTCCGCCGCTTGCTCGATGCCCGGCAAGGAAAACACTTGCGTGTCCTGTGGAAGGTAATCGAACAGCGTGGAGGTTTCATCGAAGAACAGCGGCAGGTAGTACTCGATACCGGCCGGTGTAATCCCGCTGCTCAAATCCTGAAAGATCGGGCAGCGACGAAAATCCACATCGAAACGCTCACGGAAGCGCGCCTTGAAACGGGTGACCGCATCCTTTTGTAGCGGAAACTCTCTCGCTGGCAGGAGGCGAACCGTTTCCACTTTGTCGATGGAGCGCTGGTTTTCCGGATCGAATGTACGAAGGGTCTCGATTTCGTCGTCGAACAGGTCGATGCGAAAAGGTAATTTGCTGCCCATCGGGAACAGATCGATCAGCGAGCCGCGTACGGTAAATTCGCCGTGCTCGTAGACGGTATCGACGTAACGATAGCCGCTGGCCTCAAGCCGGGTGCGCATTTGCTCGACGTCGAGCTTCTGGCCGATGTCCAGCACCAGGCTGCTGCCGAGCAGGAATTTGGTCGGCGCCAGGCGATGCAGGGCCGTGGTGATCGGCACGACCAAAACGCCATGACTCAGCTCCGGCAATCGATACAGCGCGGAGATTCGCTGGGAAATAATGTCCTGGTGCGGCGAAAACAGATCGTAGGGCAGGGTTTCCCAGTCCGGGAAATGCAGCACCGGCAAATCCGGGGCGAAGAAACTCAGCTCCTGTTCCAGCCGTTCGGCACTTTGGCTGTCGGCGGTCAGTAGCAGGGTAAAGCGCTTGGCAGCGCTGGCGGCCTCGGCGATGGCCAGGCTCAGGGCGGCACCGGGCAGATTGCCCCAGTGCTGTTTACCTGCCGCGGCAGGGAGAAGCGGTAGACGCAGAACGGGCACGGAAGGTTGAGCTCCAAGCGTTGCGACAAAGTCGGTAATTGTAACGGCCCCGGGTGCCGCCTGTCAGTTGCAGACTGTGTCAATTACGCAGGTTGGGCGAAATGTAGTGGTAAAGACAAAATCGGGCCGTTTTTTAGCAAAAATGACCGAATATGTAGTGGCAAAACGACCGAGTGTTACGGAGGGTTACAGACAAGACAGCGTTATCTCCAAAAAATTGACTGCGCTGCAGGCCACGGTTTTACTGGGCTTGAGCGGTGCGTGGTTTTTTTGAAGTGGATTTTGTTACTGGTCGCGCGACAGGCGCGCATTGCTACGGGAGGCACTCGGCGGCATAATGTAGCCCCTTTTTTCTGCCCCTACATGTGGAAGGTTCCCGTGACTCAGAAGCCCGACCAGTGTCTTGGTGAATGGATCGACCGTGAAGCACTCGCAGAAGCGATGATTCCGCTTATCGGTCAGCTCTACCGCAACAACAACGTGGTGAGCTCGATCTATGGCCGCAGCCTGATCAATCGTTCAGTCATTGCGATTCTCAAAGCCCACCGCTTTGCCCGCCATCGCCAGTCCGACGACAGCGAACTGTCCGTCCACGAAACATTCCCGCTGCTCAAAGCAATGAGCGAGCTCAAACTTGGCGCCGCTTCGGTAGACCTGGGCAAGCTTGCAGTCAAGTTCAAGGCTGAAGGCAATGGCCGCACTGCCGAGCAGTTCGTCCGTGAAGAACTGGCTGACGTCGTTGGTCAGCAAAACGTTTCCGCCCGCAAAGGCACCGACGTTGTTCTGTACGGCTTCGGTCGTATCGGCCGTCTGCTGGCGCGCATCCTGATCGAGAAAACCGGTGGTGGCGACGGCCTGCGTCTGCGTGCCATCGTTGTCCGCAAGGGCGCCGAGAACGACCTGGTCAAGCGTGCCAGCCTGCTGCGTCGCGACTCGGTTCATGGTCCGTTCGATGGCACCATCACTATCGATGAAGTCAACAACACCATCACCGCCAACGGCAACCTGATCCAGGTTATCTACGCGAAAAACCCGACCGAAGTCGACTACACCCAATACGGCATCAAAGATGCGCTGCTGGTGGACAACACCGGTGTGTGGCGTGACGCCGACGGCCTGGGTCAACACCTGGCTTGCCCGGGTATCGACCGCGTTGTTCTGACCGCGCCGGGTAAAGGCAAACTGAAGAATATCGTTCACGGCATCAACCACGGCGAAATCACCGCCGACGACAAGATCGTTTCGGCCGCTTCTTGCACCACCAACGCCATCGTGCCGGTGCTGAAAGCTGTTAACGACAAGTTCGGCATCATCAATGGACACGTTGAAACCGTTCACTCGTACACCAACGACCAGAACCTGATCGACAACTTCCATAAAGGCGATCGCCGTGGCCGAAGCGCCGCGCTGAACATGGTGATCACCGAGACCGGTGCTGCCACCGCTGCTGCCAAGGCGCTGCCTGAACTGGCCGGCAAGCTGACCGGTAACGCGATCCGCGTTCCGACGCCAAACGTGTCGATGGCCATTCTCAACCTGAACCTTGAGAAAGCCGCCACCCGTGAAGAGATGAACGATTACCTGCGCTACATGGCGTTGCACTCCGATCTGCATAAGCAAATCGACTACGTCAACTCGCAGGAAGTGGTTTCCACCGACTTCGTTGGCTCGCGCCACGCAGGCGTTGTGGACGCTGAAGCGACCATCAGCCAAGACAACCGCGTTGTTCTGTACGTTTGGTACGACAACGAATTCGGTTACAGCTGCCAGGTGGTTCGCGTGATGGAAGACATGGCCGGTGTAAACCCGCCAGCATTCCCGCGCTAAGCATTAGCTGCACATGAAAACGCCCCGACTTTGGTCGGGGCGTTTTTGTTTGTGCGCTACTCAGGCGCCGCCAACCACTGCTGCCTGCGCGGTCCGCAGTTCATGCCGATTGCCTTTGAACAACACCAGCGTCGCAATCAACCCCAATACCGCCGCACCACTGAGCCATATCCCCGGCGCAGCCTTGTTGTCCAGCACGTGGATCAGGTACGTACACGCCGCCGGTGTAAAGCCACCGAAGGTAGCCGTCGCCAGGCTGTAGGCCAGGGAGAAACCGGTTGTACGAACTTCCACCGGCATGATTTCGGTCAGGGCCACCACCATCGCGCCGTTGTACGAGCCATACAGGAACGACAGCCACAACTCGACGATCAACAAGTGGCTGAAGCTCGGGTTCGCCACCAGCCACGACAGCGAAGGGTAGGCGGTGAGAATCGCCAGAATCGTCGCCGCCAGCAGCAAGGGTTTACGTCCGATCTTATCGGACACAGTACCCATCACTGGCAACCAGAAGAAGTTCGACAGACCGATACACACCGTCACCAGCAACGCATCCAGATCCGACAGATGCAGTTCGGCTTTACCGAAGGTCGGGGTGTAAGCGGTGATCAGGTAGAACGACACGGTGGTCATCACCACCAACGCCATGCCAGCGATGACGATGCCAAAGTTCTGACTGATCGAGCGGACGACATCCCGCAGGGTAGGGCGGTGTTTACGCGCCTGGAATTCCGGGGTTTCTTCCAGTGAGCGGCGAATCACGAAGATCACCGGCACAATCATGCAGCCGATCAGGAACGGCACACGCCAGCCCCAATCACCCATTTGTTCCGGGCTGAGCCAGTGGTTCAAGCCAACACCCAGCAGGCCGGCGAATACCACCGCGGCTTGTTGACTGGCGGACTGCCAACTGACAAAGAAACCTTTGCGACCCGGTGTGGAAATTTCGGCGAGGTACACCGACACGCCGCCCAGTTCCACGCCGGCCGAAAAGCCTTGCAGCAAACGGCCGAACAGCACGATCAGCGGCGCCGCGACGCCCAACGTGGCGTAACCCGGCACGCAGGCAATCAGCACCGTGCCGGCAGCCATCATCGCGAGGGTGATGATCAGCCCTTTGCGTCGACCGTGACGGTCGATGTAGGCACCGAGGAAAATCGCCCCCAGTGGGCGCATCAGGAAGCCGGCACCGAAGGTGGCCAGCGATAACATCAGGGAGGCGAAAGCGCTATCGGCAGGGAAGAAGGTTTTGGCGATGGCCGTGGCGTAAAAGCCGTAGACCATAAAGTCGAACATCTCGAGAAAGTTACCGCTGACAACGCGAAAAATCGCTTTGCCTTTGCTCGTGCTGGAGGACATTTGTAGTTACTCACTCTGGTAAATCTTGTTTGAAAGCGCTGCACCTGTGCGAGCCTGTGTGGCGAGGGGGATTGCGCGAGCACGCTCGCTCCCACAGGTTTTGCGTCTGACAGGCAGATGAGGCAGATCTGGCTCCCATGCGCTCTGAAGCCCATAATGGCGGGCGCGGTTTTGAGGGGAGATGAAGATTTGTTAACTGGACGGTGGACTGGGATTGTGATGCTGGTCGGCGTTTTGTCCGGTTGTGGCAACGGCGACAGTCTGGAACGCTTCGATGGCCCGACCATGGGCAGTCGTTATTCCATTCAATACATACGGCATTCCTCCACGCCCGGGCCGAAAGCGGTGCAGGCCGAAGTAGAAAATATCCTCGCCGAAGTGGATCGACAATTCTCGACCTATCGCAGCGACTCGGACATCGAACGCTTCAACGCACTGCCGGCCGGCCGCTGTCAGGTCATGCCTGACCCGGTGCTCGAATTGATCCGGGTGGGCGAGCAACTGTCTGAACAAAGCGAAGGCTCCTACGACCTGACCGTGGAACCTCTGCTCAATCTCTGGGGTTTCGGCCCGCAGGCTCGAGAGGAAAAAATCCCCGCGACCCAAGCGCTGGCCGAAGTGCGGCAGCGAGTCGGTTACCAGCACCTGCGTATCGATGGCGATCAGTTGTGCAAAGACGCCGCGGTCGAGCTCGACTTCAATAGCATCGCCGCCGGTTATGCGGTCGATACGATTGCCGCAAAACTCGAGGGGATGGGCATCCATAACTACCTCGCCGAAGCCACTGGCGAACTCAAGGCTGCCGGTAAAAAACTTGACGGCTCACCGTGGCGCATCGCCCTGGAAGAACCCCGCGACGACCAGCAAGTGGCCGAGCGCATCATCGCCGTCGACGGCTACGGCGTTTCCACCTCCGGCGACTACCGCAACTATTTCGAGCAGGACGGTCGGCGTTATTCCCACACCTTCGATGCCCGCACCGGGGCACCGGTCTTACACACCCTGGCGTCAGTCACGGTGATTCATCCTTCAGCGTTGATGGCCGATGGCTTATCGACGCTGTTGCTGATTCTGGGTCCTGAACGGGGTTGGGACTACGCAGAAAAACACGACATCGGTGCATTCTTTGTGATTCGTGCCGATACAGGTTTCGTCACACGAACCAATCAGGCTTTTGAACGCTTGAGTGGCGGAAAAACCGAGTGATGACGGCGATTCAAGCATCGAAGACTGGCGTTGTAGTGCAGGCAAAAGTAGCCTACGACGCGACCAAGGGTTAATGTGCGCGGCGTTGACGCTTATATAGACTGTGTCCGGGTTCTGCACTGGCCCCAAATTGTTCCTTCACGCCGCAGATCGGCGTGATTTAGCCGCAGGTGCCGAGGGCGCCGCGGCCTGTTCTGAGGAGTACGCATGGCTGTCTACAACTACGACGTGGTGGTGCTGGGTTCCGGCCCGGCGGGAGAAGGCGCGGCAATGAACGCCGCCAAAGCAGGGCGCAAGGTGGCGATGGTCGATAGCCGTCGCCAGGTCGGCGGCAACTGCACCCACCTGGGTACCATCCCGTCCAAGGCACTGCGTCACTCGGTCCGGCAGATCATGCAGTTCAACACCAACCCGATGTTCCGGGCCATTGGTGAGCCACGCTGGTTCTCGTTCCCGGACGTGTTGAAAAGCGCCGAAAAAGTCATCTCCAAACAAGTCGCATCGCGCACCGGCTACTACGCCCGTAACCGCGTCGACGTGTTCTTCGGCACCGGCAGCTTCGCCGACGAGCAAACCATTGAAGTGGTCTGCGCCAACGGCGTGGTCGAAAAACTGGTGGCCAAGCACATCATCATCGCCACCGGTTCGCGTCCGTATCGGCCGGCGGACATCGATTTCCACCACCCGCGTATCTACGATAGCGACACCATCCTCAGCCTCGGCCACACCCCGCGCAAACTCATCGTTTACGGCGCCGGCGTGATCGGTTGCGAATACGCCTCGATCTTCAGCGGTCTGGGTGTACTGGTTGAACTGGTGGACAACCGCGGTCAGTTGCTGAGCTTCCTCGACTCGGAAATTTCCCAGGCCCTGAGCTATCACTTCAGCAACAACAACATCACGGTTCGCCACAACGAAGACTACGACCGCGTCGAAGGCGTGGACAACGGTGTGATCCTGCACCTCAAGTCGGGCAAGAAGATCAAGGCCGACGCCTTGCTCTGGTGCAACGGTCGTACCGGCAACACCGATCAGCTGGGTCTGGAAAACGTCGGCGTGAAGGTCAACAGCCGTGGCCAGATCGAAGTCGACGAGGCCTACCGTACCTGCAAGCCGAACATCTACGGCGCCGGTGACGTGATTGGTTGGCCGAGCCTGGCCAGTGCTGCTCACGACCAGGGTCGTTCGGCCGCTGGCAGCATCGTTGACAACAATAGCTGGCGCTTCGTCAACGACGTGCCGACCGGCATCTACACCATTCCGGAGATCAGCTCGATCGGCAAGAATGAGCAGGAGCTGACTCAGGCCAAGGTGCCGTACGAAGTGGGCAAGGCGTTCTTCAAGGGCATGGCGCGTGCACAGATCGCCGGCGAGCCTCAGGGCATGCTGAAGATTCTGTTCCACCGCGAAACCCTGGAAGTGCTTGGCGTTCACTGTTTCGGTTATCAGGCGTCGGAGATCGTTCACATTGGTCAGGCGATCATGAACCAGCCGGGCGAACTGAACACGCTAAGGTATTTCGTCAACACGACGTTCAACTACCCGACCATGGCCGAAGCCTATCGGGTAGCGGCGTACGATGGCCTCAACCGGCTTTTTTGAGTGGCTCCGGCCGGTGGCCTGAGCCGGCCGGGGAGACCGATTTCAGCAATTCTCGAGCGTGGCGCTGGCCAAACCGGGAAAGTCTGTAATCAGGCTGTCAACGCCGAAGTCGGCGAGTCTGCGCATTAGCGCGGGCTCGTTGACTGTCCACACCGACACATGCAGCCCTTGGCGCTGCGCCTTCTGCAGGCGTTCCGGCGTACACAGGGTCCAGTTCAGCGCCAGAATCTCACAGCCATAGCTTTGCGCGACCTTCAGCGGGTCGAGCCAGGCGTACTCGGCCACCAATCCTCGGGACACGTCAGGCACCAGGTCCAGCGCGGCTTTCAACACTTCGCGTGAACTCGAGGTGATCGTGACCTTGTCGAGCAGGCCGAAACGCTGAGCCATTTCGCGAATCGCCAGCACCGTGGTCGCGGCGCGGGTGCGTGAAGCGCTTTTGACTTCCAGCTGCCAGTGCTCGAAATCGCATTTCTCGAACAGTTCTTCCAGTGTTGGAATCGGGCAGGGCTTGATCCAGCCCGGGCCGCCCTTGCGCGCGTCGTAGGTCACCAGCTCGGCCGCCGTGTGCTCGACGACTTTGCCGCGTCGGTCAGTGGTGCGCTTGAGCGTCGGGTCGTGGATGACCATCAACTCGCCGTCCATGGCCAGGTGCAGGTCCAGTTCGCAGCGGCGCACGCCGTGCTTGAGGCATTGCTGAAAGCTGGTCAGCGTGTTTTCCGGTGCTTCGCCCTTGGCGCCGCGATGGCCGTAGATGAGAGTCACGGTTCTTCCTTAAATTAAATGCCTGATTCGTTTTGTTCGCGGGCCAGACGTCGTTCCTGGGCCTGCTTCTGCAAAATGTAGCGGGCCAGCAATTGGCGCTGGGCATCGGTCGGGTACTCGAACTCGGTACCGACGTTGTAGCCGTCGCCTTTGCGATCGCAATGGGTGACTCGAGCCCGCAACAAGAGTCCGAGGGCTTGCGGCATCAGCACCAGTTTGACCGACAGGCGTGCGTCCTCGGCAATGGGCGTCGGATGCTGAAACTCGATCCCGCCTTCGGAAATGATCACCGGCTGCGGCTCGCCGATCTGCCCGAGTACGGTGATTGCGATCACCTGGCTCAGCAAATCGATGCGTTTATTCTGGGATTTCAGGAACGCCGCGAGGTTGCGGTCGCGCTCACTGATCTGGCGCAACAGGTGCTGTGACTCGAATTCGCTCAGGTGCAGTTCGCTGAGCACGTTGAACAGAGGGGAAGCATCCTGCAACACTTCCTGGCCTGCGGCTTCGGGAGCGGACAGGGGCCGAATTTCCAGTGCGATCGTGTCCTCGATACGGTAGTATTCGCGGCGATCTTCTTCATCTAATGTCGACATGGCGAACCCATGGTAGCGGCGGTGGTCTGAGTGTAAAGCTGGTTATCGACCCCCGCCACAAGGACGTTCCTTTTCCCTCCGAACAAGCCCCGACATGTTCAGACCTCTCTTCGTATTTATTGGCACGCGTTATACCCGTGCAAAGCGTCGCAATCATTTTGTGTCATTCATTTCCCTGACCTCGATGATCGGACTCGCCCTCGGCGTGGTCGTGATGATCGTTGTGCTTTCGGTCATGAACGGCTTCGATCATGAAATGCGCACCCGCGTGCTGGGCATGGTGCCCCACGCGACCATCGAGTCCGGTGAACCGATCAGCGACTGGAAAAGCCTGGCCGCCAAGGTCAAGCAGAACCCGCAGGTGACGGCCGTGGCGCCGTTTACCCAGATGCAGGGTTTGCTGACCAACAACGGCAAGGTCTCCAAAGTCCTGCTCAATGCCATCGACCCTGCGCTGGAACGGCAGGTCTCGATCATTGATAACTTCATGCAGCAGGGCAAACTCGACGACCTGGCGCCGGGCAGTTTCGGCATCGTCATCGGCGACAAGGCGGCGGCCAAGCTTGGCGCTGCGGTCGGTGACAAGCTGACGTTTGTGGCGCCGGAAGTCACCGTGACCCCGGCCGGGATGTTCCCGCGCATGAAACGCTTCACTGTGGTCGGCATCTTCCATGTCGGCGCCGGCGAGCTGGACGGTTACCTGGGCATCACCAATCTTCAGGATCTGGCCAAACTGCATCGCTGGAAACCGGATCAGGTCCAGGGCATTCGCCTGAAGTTCGACGACCTGTTCCAGGCGCCACGCGTCGCGTGGACCATCGCCCAGCAGCTCGGCGAAGACCATTTCTATGCCCGCGACTGGACGCGCACCCACGGCAATCTGTATCAAGCGATCCGCATGGAAAAAGCCATGATCGGTTTGCTGTTGCTGCTGATCGTCGCCGTCGCTGCGTTCAACATTATTTCCACACTGGTGATGGTGGTGAACGACAAGAAGGGCGACATCGCGATTCTGCGCACCCTTGGCTCCACGCCGGGGCAGATCATGGCGATCTTCATGGTCCAGGGCACGGTCATTGGTGTGATCGGTACGCTGATCGGCGCCGTGGTCGGGATCTTCGCCGCGCTGAACGTCAGCGCCGCGATCTCGGCCCTCGAAGGCCTGATCGGGCACAAATTCCTCAACGCCGACGTGTACTTCATCGATTACCTGCCGTCGCAAGTGCAGAGCCAGGATGTGTTGATGGTCTGCGCCGCCGCGTTGGTCCTGAGTTTCCTCGCCACCCTGTATCCAGCCTGGCGTGCCGCGCGCACCCAGCCTGCGGAGGCGCTACGTTATGAGTGAGTTGGGCATGAGTGATAAAGCAATCTTGAGCTGCCGCAACCTGGGCAAATCCTACGAGGAAGGCCCGGAATCGGTAGAAGTTCTGGCGGGTCTGCAACTGGAACTGCATCCGGGTGAGCGCGTGGCGATTATCGGCACCTCGGGTTCGGGCAAAAGTACCTTGCTCAACCTGCTGGGCGGCCTCGATACGCCGACCAAGGGCAGCGTCTGGCTCGATGGCGAAGAGCTCTCGGCACTGAGCGAGAAGAACCGTGGGCTGCTGCGTAACCGTTTCCTCGGGTTCGTGTACCAGTTCCATCACTTGCTGCCTGAGTTCACCGCACTGGAAAACGTCTGCATGCCACTGCTGATCGGCAAGACCGCGATCCCGCAAGCGCGTCAGCGTGCGACAGCATTGCTGGAGCGGGTAGGGCTGGGGCATCGTCTGGAACACAAGCCTTCGGAACTGTCCGGTGGTGAACGCCAGCGTGTGGCCATCGCCCGCGCCCTGGTGAACAAGCCAGGCCTGGTGATGCTCGACGAGCCGACCGGCAACCTCGACTCCCACACCGCCCAGGGCATTCAGGATTTGATGCTGGAACTCAGCACCTCGATGCGCACGGCGTTCCTGGTGGTGACTCACGACATGAACCTGGCTCGCCAGATGGATCGCGTCCTGCATTTGCAGGAAGGTTGCCTGACACCCATCTGATTGGCCGAAACCCGGCGTAACTGAAAAGTGCGTCGGGTCTTTTATTTTTATACGGTGCCCCAGCGAATGTTCAGACCGTTATCGATCTTTATCGGCACGCGCTATACCCGCGCCAAGCGCCGCAATCGCTTTGTTTCCTTCATCTCGATGACCTCGATGATCGGTCTCGCCCTGGGCGTGCTGGCGATGATCGTGGTGCTGTCGGTGATGAACGGCTTCCAGCGCGAAATGAGCTCGCGCATCCTCGGCATGGTGCCTCACGCGACTATCGTCGGCGTCAATCCGATCGATGATTGGCAGCCCGTCGCCGCTGCGGCCATGAAGAATCCTGAAGTGACGGCCGCCGTGCCGTTCACCGAGATGGAAGGCATGCTGTCCTACAAGGGGATGATGCAGCCGATCCAGGTCAGCGGCGTTGATCCGGCGCAGGAAGGCAAAGTTTCGATCGTCGCCCAGCACATTGTTCAGGGCCGTCTCGATGCCTTGAAACCGGGTGAGTTCGGCGTGGTGATCGGCGAGATCACGGCGCGCCGCTTCCGCTTGAACGTCGGCGACAAGATCACCCTGATCGTGCCGGAAGTCAGTAACGCACCCGGCGGCATCACCCCGCGCATGCAGCGGTTGAACGTGGTCGGCGTGTTCAAGGTCGGCGCCGAGCTGGACGGTTCCATGGCGCTGATCCACGTGGCCGATGCCGCGCAGATGCAGCACTGGGCGCCGAATCAGGTGCAGAGCGTGCGCCTGGCGGTGAAGGATTTGTACGCGGCGCCGAAGGTTTCCAGCGATATTGCTGGCGGGCTGGGCACCGCTTACAAGGCTGACGACTGGACCCACACTCAGGGCAGTCTGTTCAGCGCGATGAAGATGGAAAAAACCATGATCGGCCTGTTGTTGCTGATGATCGTCGCGGTGGCGGCGTTCAACATCATCGCTACCCTGATCATGGTGGTGAACGACAAGGGCGCGGACATCGCGATCTTGCGCACCATTGGTGCCACGCCGGGACAAATCATGGCGATCTTCATGGTTCAGGGCACGGTGATCGGGATTGTCGGCACCTTGATCGGTGGCGTGCTCGGCGTGATTGCGGCGCTGAATGTCAGTGAACTGGTGGGCTGGATGGAGCGGGTCAGTGGGCAGCACATTTTCAGTTCTGACGTGTACTTCGTCAGTAACTTGCCGTCTGAATTGCAGGGCGGGGATGTGTTGTTGATCTGCTCGGCGGGTTTCATTCTGAGCTTCCTCGCCACGGTTTACCCGGCATGGCGTGCGGCGAAGATCGAGCCGGCTCACGCGTTGCGGTATTCGTAAGCCTTCCGATCGTCATCGCGGGCAAGCCCGCTCCCACAGGGTTTCGAGTCGTTCACAATATTGTGATTCAACTCGGTCACTGTGGGAGCGGGCTTGCCCGCGATGAGGCCGGCCCTGCTGGCCTCAATCTCCCTTTGGTAACTCGATTTCAAACCTGGTCCACCCATCATCCGATTCGCAACGAATCTGCCCGCCATGGGCACGGATGATTGACTGGGTGATCGCCAACCCCAATCCCGCATGTTCACTACTGCCTTCCTGGCGCGCCGGGTCAGCCCGGTAGAAACGATCGAACAAGCGCGGCAGCAACGCCCCGTCAATTCCGTCTCCACTGTTCTCAACAGTCAGCCTCAACCCTTTGGCTTGCTCGACTATCCGCACCCGAACCTCGCCCTGGGCAGGCGTAAACCGCAACGCATTGTCCAGCAAATTGGACAGCGCCCGACGCAACATGCTGCGATCGCCCTCTATGCGCGCACTGCCTTCACGACTCAACCTGACCTGAGCGTCCTCCGCCAGCGGCGCAAAAAACTCCAGCAATAGATCCGCTTCTTCCGCCAGCTCCAGCGGTTCGCGCTTGGGCATCAACAGCCCGTGGTCAGCCTTGGCCAGGTACAACATGTCGTTGACCAGTTGCGCCATCCATTGCAGTTCTTCGAGGTTGCTGTGCAGTGCTTCGCGATAATCCTCGATGGGACGTGGGCGGGTGAGGGTGACCTGGGTGTGGGTCAGCAGGTTCGACAACGGCGTGCGCAATTCATGGGCGATGTCGGCGGAGAAGGCCGAGAGCCGTTGAAAAGAGTCGTCAAGGCGTCCGAGCATGGCGTTGAAGTTGTGGGCCATTTCCGCGAGCTCTGGCGGCATGTTTTCTTCGGGTAGGCGTGCATTGAGCGATTGCGCGGAAACGCCCCTGGCGACCGCACTCATGCGCCGCAATGGCCGCAACCCACTGCGCGCCGCCCAGGCACCGAGCAGGGCGGTGGCCAGTGCTGACAAACCGACTGTCAGCCAGATCAGGTGCTGCATGCGTTGCAGAAAGTGCTGGTGATGGGTGATGTCCAGCAGCAAGGTCAACTGCGGCGAGTCGGGTTTGTCGAGATACAACGGAGCGTTGAGGACGCGGTAGTCAGTACCGTCGTTGCTAACCGTGGACAAACCCGGTTGGGCCGGCAATGCCTGGGGCAGGCGCGTCGAACTGTCATACCAACGCTTGCCGTCGCTGCCGGTGATCCGCAGCGACAGATCAGCCTGTCGGCTCAATTCATCGGCCAGTTTGACTTCGCTTTCACTCGACTGAATGTCATGAAGTGCCCGGCGCAAACCAATCAACTTGCCGTCCAGCAACTGCTGATCGAGTTCAACGAAATGCGCTTCACTGGCCCGGCTGAACAACACCCCGGCGAACAATGAAACGACGGCGGTGCACGCCGCAAACAGCAGCGCCAGACGGCTGCTTAACGAAAGTCGACGCATCAGGCGGGGCGCTCTTCAAGGACGTAACCCATGCCACGCACGGTGTGGATCAATTTGTTGGGGAATTCGTCGTCGATCTTCAGGCGCAAACGGCGGATCGCCACTTCGATGACATTGGTGTCACTGTCGAAATTCATGTCCCAGACCTGGGAAGCGATCAGCGACTTGGGCAGGACTTCGCCTTGCCTGCGCAGGAGCATTTCCAGCAGGGCGAATTCCTTGGCCGTCAGGTCGATGCGCTGACCGCTGCGTTCGACCCGGCGGCGGATCAGGTCCAGACGCAAGTCCGCCAGTTGCAGGCTGGTTTCCTGAGGTGTGGCGCTACCGCGGCGTAACAGGCTGCGGACCCGGGCCAGCAGTTCGGAGAAGGCGAATGGTTTGACCAGGTAATCGTCGGCGCCCAGTTCGAGGCCGTGAACCCTGTCCTCCACTGCGTCTCGCGCTGTAAGAAACAATACCGGCGTGTCGAGCCCGGCACCGCGCACCGCTTGCAGAATCTGCCAGCCATCGCGACCGGGCAGCATCACATCGAGGATCAACAGGGCGTAATCGCCGGTCAGCGCCAGTTGCTGGCCGGTGCTGCCGTCCGCGACCAGTTCAGTGTTGAAACCGGCCTCGGTCAGGCCCTGGCGCAGGTAGTGGCCAGTTTTCGGTTGGTCTTCGACGATCAGCAGTTTCATGGGCGACTCGGGGTGAATGGAACGAACGCTTTATACCGTGGGCGGCGTTAATACAGGCCAACCTGACAAAGTTGTAATCTGGCTGTCAGGTTGCGGGCAGTCGCAGCAGTTTAGAGTTTTCCACAGGCTGAACCTTACCTTGTTGGAGTACGACTATGTTTTTGCGCAAATCACTGGTGCGGGCCGCGTGTTTGCTGGCGCTGAGCTCGCCGGCGTGGGCTTCCCCGGCGCATACCTACGATTTCGGTCAACCGGCCCCGGCGGCCAAGGCGACTCGCAGCGTTGAAGTTGTCATGGGCGACATGTCGTTCACTCCCAAGGCGATTGATATCAAGGCCGGTGAGACGGTTCGTTTTGTGCTGGTGAATAAAGGCCAGTTGTTGCACGAACTCAACCTCGGTGACGCGGCGATGCATGCCAGGCATCAGCAGGAAATGATGAAGATGCAGCAGAGCGGCATGCTCACGCCTACAGGCATTGCGGATATGGACCACGGTTCAATGGCCGGTATGGATCACGCTATGAAGCACGACGACCCTAACAGCGTGCTCGTAGAACCGGGCAAAACCGCCGAGCTGACCTGGACCTTCACCAAGGCCACCAACCTGGAGTTTGCCTGCAACATCCCCGGTCATTACCAGGCCGGGATGGTCGGCAAGTTGACTGTCAGTCAGTAAGCACTCTAAGGCAGGAGCAAAGACTGGTAGAATCCGCTGATTCTTCAGTCAGGTTTCCGCCATGCATCCCGCAGCCGAACACTCGCCGCTGGGCAAATCCAGCGAATACATCGCCACCTACACGCCGTCCTTGCTGTTCCCGATCCCGCGCACCGCGAAATGGGCCGAACTGGGCCTGACGGCTGAAACCCTGCCCTACAAAGGCGTGGATTTCTGGAACTGCTTCGAACTGTCGTGGCTATTGCCGTCGGGCAAGCCAGTGGTGGCCATTGGCGAATTCAGCATCCCGGCGGATTCACCGAATATCATCGAGTCGAAGTCGTTCAAGCTGTATCTCAACTCCCTGAACCAGACACCGTTCGCCGACACCGCAAGCCTTGAATCGACGTTGGCGAAAGACCTGTCGGCCGCTGCCGGTAAACCGGTCGGCGTGCGGGTTCGCAGACTCAAGGACGTCGAGGCCGAAGGCGTCGTGGCGTTGCCGGGTGTGTGCATTGATGATCTGGACATCAGCGTCAGCAACTATGAGCATCCGCGTCCGGAACTGCTGCGTTGCGATGAATCGCGCATCGTGGAGGAGAGCGTGCACAGTCATTTGCTCAAATCCAACTGCCCGGTCACCAGTCAGCCGGACTGGGGCAGCGTGGCGGTGGAATACCGTGGCGCGGCGCTGGATCACGCGAGTTTGCTGGAATACATCGTGAGCTTCCGTCAGCACTCCGACTTCCACGAACAGTGCGTGGAGCGGATCTTCCTCGACCTGCAACGGTTGCTGAAACCGGAGAAGTTGACGGTGTATGCGCGGTATGTGCGGCGCGGTGGGTTGGACATCAACCCGTATCGTAGTACTGAAGACGTGCAGTTGCCGAACCACCGTCTGGTCCGCCAATAAAGATCTCATGTGGGATTGCACATCCCGGATATGAAAAAGCCCCGCTATCACTAGCGGGGCTTTTGCGTATTCGGCGGGTTCAGATCCCCATGTTGGCCAGCGCTTGCACGATGTTGCGCAAGGTGCCGGCAAGGGTCGGGTGTTCTATTTCGAAGCGCTCGACGGCCAGGTTCACATTGTCGGAGAGGCTGGAGTCCTGGGTTTTGGTTTCGAGCTCAAGCTCCAGTTCGATCTGTTGCATCAGCGCGTGCAGGTCTTCGCGCTCGGCTTCGGTCAGCGGTGGATTCTGTTCCAATTGCTCGCGCAGAGTATTGAGCTGTTGTTGCAGTTCGCGGGCAGGCATGGCGTTCTTCCTTTTATCGATAGGCACTGGCATAGACCGCAGCGGCACGCCAAAGGTCTATGGCTTGACCTTTAGATTAATCCACTCGCGCGCAACCTGCATGCGTTCATAGGTGTGAGGCGGCGATCAGGGCTTTTCGCCCTTGAGCCGGCGCAGGCTGATGTCGGCCAGGCAGGTGTCGAGTTCACCGAGGTGATCGATCACCGAATGCACACCCAGACCGAACAACTGCACCGTTGCCTTGCCGCGTTTGAGTTCCCGTTCCTGCTGGGTCAGCGCCTGCCAGTCGTTGGGCGCCAGGCCGCAGAGTGAGCCGCAGGACGCCAGCCCAATCGTCCACAATCCGGCATTGAGCCCCGCTTGCAGCAATCGCGGTTCGCCGCTGACCAGCACGCAACCCTCCAGTCGTTCGACATTCAACGTCATCAAGGCTTGCCAGCAGGCGTGCGGTGCCGGCCATGGATTGTTTGTTTCGGGGTGTTGCGATGGTTTGATCCATGAAGGCAATGCGGCGGCCAGGGAATGGCTGAGGGCAGGGGGGAGCTCATCGAGCCAGGCACAGGGAATCTGCTGATGCTGCAAGCTGCGCAGGCTATCCAGCGCACCGGGCGTGGCCTCGGCGTGCACGGCACAGTGGCTGCCTTGCGTGCGCGTGCGGGCGCCGAAGTCCACCAGGCAACCACTGAGGCCGAACAGTACGGCGGTCAGGCTGGGCGCAATGTGGGGCAATGTTTCGGCGTGCGGCATATCAACGTCCCTGAAATAGCTTCAAGGCTAGGGAGTAACGGTGACAGTTGAGTGACACTGATGTGAATCGCTCACAATCATCGCGAATGATCCGTAGGCTGCCTTGCACGGTGCTGCCTAAAGCGGCTTTTCCGTCTTATACTAGCCCGCTTAACGCTTGGGCCAAGCGCCCGCGCCAGTACAATCCAAGGAGTTTTTCTATGCGCTGGAGCAATCATCTAGCTCAGTTTTGTGTGTCTGCCAGCCTATTGCTGGTTCCGTTCGTTGCCCAGGCAGCCTCGGAAGACGACCCTTGGGAAAGCATCAACCGCCCGATCTACACGTTCAACGACGTAGTCGATACCTATGCACTGAAGCCTTTGGCCCAAGGCTATCAGTTCGTGACGCCGCAGTTTCTTGAAGACGGCATTCACAACATGTTCCGCAACGTCGGTGATGTCACCAACCTTGCCAACAACATCTTGCAGGCCAAACCGGCCGCCGCTGGCGTCGATACCGCACGCTTGATCTTCAACACCACGTTCGGCCTGCTGGGCTTCATCGACGTGGGCACCAAAATGGGCCTGCAACGCAGTGACGAAGACTTTGGCCAGACACTTGGCTACTGGGGTGTGGGTAGCGGCCCGTACGTGATGTTGCCATTGTTGGGGCCAAGCACGCTGCGTGACGCGCCGTCCAAGTATGTCGACGGCTACACGGGCCCGTACCCGTACATCCACGACGTGCCCGTGCGTAACTCGATCTTCGGTCTGAACATTGTCGATACCCGTGCCAGCCTGCTGTCGGCCGAGAAGCTGATCACTGGCGACAAGTACACCTTCATCCGCAATGCGTACTTGCAGAACCGCGAATTCAAAGTCAAAGACGGCCAGGTTGAAGACGATTTTTGATCTCGACCGGTAAAACCGAAGAAGGCGGCCAGTTGGCCGCCTTCTTTCGTTGGGCCTCCGGGACAGGTTTGACGCATGGGATCGAACCTTCCATTACGTTACGGTTTTGCCGGTTCTTATAACTCCTGGTGATTTGAAATGGAAAGACGTCAAGCGACCATCGGCGTGAGCTTGAAACGCCCCGCGGATGGGAGTACCGTCTGCGCCTTAGAAGGGCACCTCTGGTGTACCTGTGTGTAGGGCAAACGCTCGAAAACAGTGCAGTAGAGAGGCTAGAAAGCGAATCCAGTAGTGTGAGCCGGGACAAAGCCCCTGCCTGCTACGCCAACCTAATTCTGGCGCCGTTTGCCCACATGCCAAAAACCAGTGCCACGCTGCTGATAATCGATGATGACGAAGTAGTGCGCGCGAGCCTCGCGGCCTACTTGGAAGACAGTGGTTTCAGTGTCCTGCAGGCCAGCAATGGCCAGCAGGGACTTCAGGTATTCGAGCAAGACAAGCCCGACTTGGTCATCTGCGATCTGCGCATGCCGCAGATGGGCGGGCTCGAACTCATTCGCCAGGTCACCGAGCTGTCGCCACAAACCCCGGTGATCGTGGTTTCGGGTGCCGGCGTGATGAACGACGCGGTCGAGGCCCTGCGCCTGGGCGCGGCGGACTACCTGATCAAGCCTCTCGAAGATCTTGCCGTGCTCGAGCACTCTGTGCGCCGGGCCCTGGATCGTGCGCGCCTGCTGCTGGAAAACCAGCGCTACCGCGAGAAGCTGGAAAAGGCCAACCGCGAGCTCGCCGCCAGCCTGAACCTGCTCCAGGAAGACCAGAACGCCGGTCGCCAGGTGCAGATGAACATGCTGCCGGTCAGTCCCTGGACCATCGACGAGTTCCAGTTTGCTCACCAGATCATCCCGTCGCTGTACCTGTCGGGTGATTTCGTTGACTACTTTCGGGTCGACGAGCGTCGGGTAGCCTTCTACCTGGCGGACGTTTCCGGTCATGGCGCCTCTTCAGCCTTCGTTACCGTGCTGCTGAAGTTCATGACCACGCGCTTGCTGTTCGAATCCAAGCGCAGCGGCACATTGCCGGAATTCAAGCCTTCAGAGGTCCTTGGTCATATCAACCGAGGCCTGATCAGTTGTAAGCTGGGTAAACACGTCACAATGGTCGGTGGAGTCATCGACGAGGAGACAGGTTTGTTGACCTATAGCATCGGCGGTCATTTGCCGTTGCCTGTGTTGTACACGCCAGACAGTGTTTGTTATCTGGAAGGGCGTGGCCTGCCGGTGGGCCTCTTTAATGAAGCCACCTACGAAGACCACGTACTGGAGCTGCCGCCGATATTCAGCCTGACGCTGATGTCTGACGGCATTCTGGACCTTTTGCCAGAACCTACACTCAAAGAAAAAGAAGCGGCTTTGCCCCAGCGGGTCAAGGCAGCGGGCGGCAGCCTGGATGGTCTGCGGCAGGTTTTTGGATTGGCCACGCTAGGGGAGATGCCGGATGATATCGCCCTGTTGGTGTTGAGCAGGAATCTTTAATGAGTACCGGTAGAATCCAGTTCGCCGAGCAGGATGGCACCTTCGTCCTGAAGTTCGTCGGTGAAGTTCGCCTGACCCTGTGTTCGGCGTTGGATGCGACTATTGAGCGGATCTTCACGGCGTTGAACTTCAATGCGATCGTGATCGACCTGACCGAAACCCGCAGCATCGACAGCACCACGTTGGGCCTGCTGGCCAAACTGTCGATCCTGTCGCGGCAAAAGGTCGGCTTGCTGCCGACCGTCGTCACCACCCACGAAGACATCACCCGTCTGCTGCAGTCCATGGGCTTCGAGCAAGTGTTCAACATCGTTGACCGCCCGATCCCGTGCCCTGAGTGCCTGACCGACCTGCCAGACCAGGATCAGTCCGAAGAAGTGGTGCGGATCAAAGTGCTCGAAGCACACAAGATCCTCATGGGCCTCAACGACTCCAATCGTGAAGCATTCCATGATCTGGTGAACGCCCTCGAGCGTCACTGATTCCATAAGCGACCGCACACAAAAAAGGGCAAACCTGTGAGGGTTTGCCCTTTTTGCGTTTGCTCTTATTGGATCAGAGCTTGGCTTGCAACAATGCTTCGAGTTTTTCCTGGTCGCGAGCAAACTGACGAATACCCTCAGCCAATTTCTCGGTCGCCATCGCATCTTCGTTGGACAACCAACGGAACTGCGCTTCATTCAGGCTCAAACGCGCTTCACCGGCATGACCCGGCGCCAATTTGCGTTCCAGCTTGCCAGTGTCCGCCGCCAGCTTCTCGAGCAGATCCGGGCTGATGGTCAGGCGGTCACAGCCCGCCAGCTGCTCGATCTGATTCAGGTTACGGAAGCTCGCGCCCATGACCACAGTCTTGTAGTCATTGGCCTTGTAGTAGTTGTAGATGCGCGTCACCGACTGCACGCCCGGATCATCCGCGCCGGTGTAGTCGTTGCCGTTGGCCTTCTTGTACCAGTCGTAGATACGACCTACGAACGGCGAAATCAGGAACACACCTGCATCAGCACAAGCCGCAGCCTGAGCGAACGAGAACAGCAACGTCAGGTTGGTCTGGATGCCTTCCTTTTCCAGCGTCTCGGCGGCACGGATGCCTTCCCAGGTGGAAGCGATCTTGATCAGCACGCGGTCACGGCCAATGCCGGCCTTGTCGTACAGGTCGATCAGACGGTGCGCACGCTTCAATACGGCGTCAGTGTCGAACGACAGGCGCGCATCCACTTCCGTGGAAATACGGCCAGGGACCACTTTCAGAATTTCTTGCCCTACCGCAACACCAAAACGGTCACTGGCCAGGCCCACATCGCCCTTGCAGTCGTGAACGCAGGCGTTCAGCAATTCGGCATAACCGGGAATGGCCGCCGCTTTGAGCAGCAGGGAAGGGTTGGTGGTAGCGTCCACGGGTTTAACGCGAGCGATAGCTTCGAAGTCGCCGGTGTCGGCAACCACGGTGGTCATTTGTTTGAGTTGTTCCAGCTTGGAAGTCATGGGCGTGCTCTGTCCTATGGGTCTAATGACATTACCCGAGCGCTGTCAGCCACTCAAGGGTGCGTGTACGTATCGAGGGCCCTAGCGGCAACAACCGAAAAACGGCTGTTTGAAAGGCGGGGCGCGGTGTCGGTAAATACGATGCTGAAATGGGGCGCAGGTTCAACCGGTCTGACGGCTAACGCGGCTTAATGCCGATGGCGGTTGATCTGAACGTGCCAAGTCAAGTCAGGCGACGCATGCCTGCCGTCTTGGCAGCCTTGCTGTCGAAGGTGACGATGTACTCGCAGCCTGCCGCGTTGGCGCTGCGCTCAATCAAGCAATCTGCGAAGTCGGCGTTGGCCTGTGAGTAACTACGCAGCGCCTGCCAAACAGTTTCGGGGTTTTCCACCGTCAATTCACGAGTCCGCAAAAGCGTTTCGAGGACTGTAATGATCTCGCTTTTTGCGCTCTCGTAGCAGGATTGAAGTACCCAGACCAACTCGACTATTGAAACCGTCGTGATGAAGCCAGGTGAGGCTATCGTCAGCGACTCAATCAGTTCGGAGGCTTTAGCTGACTGCTTTGGATCATCCTGAGCGACATACCTGACCAGTACGTTGGTATCCAGACCTATCATATGGCTTTGGATCCTTGTACTGCGATGGCCTGGTTCATGTCCTCGATGCTTACAGCTTTAGCGGGCTTGCGTATGAGCCCTTTGAGGTCGCGAGCCGAATGAGTCGCGGCCATAATGGCGAATTTACCATCGCCTATGGCTACAAATTCAATGCGATCCCCCGTGTCTAGGCCAAGAGAAGCCCGGACCTGTGCCGGAATGGTGATTTGTCCTTTCGAGGTCAGTGTGGCGGTTGCCATGGTGGATACTCCGTAAAATCCTAATGTCCTTACTTTGAGGTAAGGAATAATTAAAAACAATGCTCAAAAGAACGAGAAACGATGGGCGGTGAAGAATTGAACAATTGCAGGTCTCGCACATATCTCAAACGTCAGATGCGTTGATGACCGTCAATTATTTTGCGATCAACGCCTGTGTTACGACATTTCATCTTTGTGACTGGATATGGAGCCGACGGTCGAATGTTCAGCGCATCACGTGGGACAGGGTACGGATAGGCCTTCTCAAACACGTTTCCAATTTTTACACAGGGCTACAGGGTAGATCCCTATAGGACCGTGACATGGTTACTGGCTGCTGATGAACGCAGCCACAGCTAAATCATTTAGCTCTACCTCAGGCGTTTCCTGCCTGAACCGCCTCAACGCCGAAGTGAAATACACCGCTTCAACCATGCCATCGCTGGCGAGATAGAGCTGCGCCGCTTCGATTTCCTGTGTGGAGTAGACACGCTTGCTCAGACCTGACATCTCCCGGGTAGTCGTGAAGGGCGACAACACAGTGACGGCGATGCCAAGCCCGGTGAATTGGGTGATCTGCCATGGGCTCTCTTCTCCCGCTCCACATACGAAATCGCAGTGGGCATAGGCCGAAGCTGAAGTTGCGGAGAGAAGGGCAAAGAGGGTGCAGCGCTTGAAAAGAATAGATTTGAACACGGGCATATCAAAAAGGACGTCCTGTCAGTACATCATTGTTATTCCATAAGCAGGCAACATCCATGAATTACCTGCTGACCTGCTGGCGCAGGCCAGGCTTCAAAGCGGCGCAATCATTACACGTTGCGAATGGTTCGGTTAGATAGCCAGCGCGACCAATCAACGCCCCTCCAACAACTCCGCCGCCTGGTCCAGCAACACCAAAGGCTCTTTAGCCTTGTGAATATCCACCGACAACAACTGCCGAAACCTACGAGCTCCCGGAAACCCGGTGCCCAGCCCCAGCACATGCCGAGTGATGTGGTGCATCGAGCCGCCCGCATCGATGTGTGCAGCTATATAAGGCCGCAACTGCGCCAGCGCCTCGGCCCGGCTGATCACCGGTGCCGTGCTGCCGAACAGTTGCTGATCCACCTCAGCCATCACATAAGGATTGTGATACGCCTCACGTCCCAACATCACGCCGTCGAACGTCTGCAAATGCTCGTGACAGGCTTCCAGCGTCTTGATCCCGCCGTTGAGAATAATCTCCAGCTCCGGAAAATCCGTCTTCAACCGCGCCGCCACGTCATAGCGCAGGGGCGGAATGTCGCGATTCTCCTTCGGCGACAACCCTTCCAGAATCGCAATCCGCGCATGCACCGTAAAACTCGTGCACCCGGCATCCCGAACCGTGCCGACGAAATCACACAACTCCTCGTAACTGTCCCGCCCATTAATCCCGATCCGATGCTTCACCGTCACCGGAATCGACACCGCATCGCGCATCGCCTTCACACAATCAGCCACCAACTGCGGATGCCCCATCAGGCACGCACCGATCATATTGTTCTGCACCCGATCACTCGGGCAGCCGACATTCAGATTCACCTCGTCGTAACCGTGCTCCTGAGCCATGCGTGCACACATCGCCAGATCCAGCGGCACACTGCCGCCGAGCTGCAAGGCGAGCGGGTGTTCGGCTTCGTTGTGACGCAGGAAGCGGTCGTGATCGCCGTTGAGCAGCGCGCCGGTGGTGACCATTTCGGTGTAGAGGAGCGCGTGCTTGGAGAGTAGGCGCAGGAAGAAACGGCAGTGACGATCGGTCCAATCCATCATCGGGGCGACGGAGAAGCGGCGGGAGAGCGGGGCGGGGGTGGCGGTGATTGGGGGCATTGGCGGTTCTGAGATGGGTGGGGCTGGGAGGTGGGGAGTTTATCAGGATTGGGGTTGCAGGTTCAGACGAGCTTTTCTGCGATTGTTCAGTACATCTGAGCAAAAGCATGAGAGAAATCGACTGGATCGCTACAAGTAAATAAATCGGTGGATGTGTTTTTCGTAACCAGCACTGAGAGCTACTTTGTACTAGGAAGCTTGCCAGTGGTCACAACCGTATTGAACACTTTCTGCCCATCACACGCTGCTTCTCGAACATACAGGAACGTCAGTTCTCTATGGATGACCTTTCTGCGGGGCTTGTCGGTTTTTTTAGTGGTGGCCATCGGAGCCTCCGAAGGATGTGACCAGCTGATGTGATCGATGGTATCCGGGCAAACCGCAAAAGGCGGTATACGGAGCTTCTTTTCGCTGCCAGCTTCCATGAATCCGAAGGGGCGTCCGAGGAGGGCGCCCCGTTGTGACGTCAGGACGTTTGCGCATCCATACGTCGCGCAACGACATCCAGCACATCACATCCATCGCGCAAGGGTATGCAGCAAAGCATTGCGAAGTCGCTGAGAATCACCGAATCCGTGGTGATATCACCGCGCATCGCGAGGTTTTCCAGGATCTGCGTTACTGCACCAATTCGGTAGCGCGCGGTGCTAAGCAGTGAGTGCAGCGGTTGGGTGGTGTTTATATACAGCGAGGGAAGGTCGTCGGCGTTGCTGGTTAAAGCCATAAATTCTTTCATGTGAAGCTCCATTAATTTGAGAAAACTACAACTCAATCGTCGCCAAACGAATGGGTGGTAGCCGTACGCAGGTTGGCGAACCGGGCAATGGAGAAACCGGCAGACCCTAAGGTCTCCCGCGCACAGCCACCATAAAACAGGCAGCTAAGTACGTTCCGAAACGCTTCGAAAATAGTCGAAGGATTCAGTTCAATTGCCATCGAGTCGCCAAACCCGACACGCCATTTTGGCGTTGGGTGGATTATAGGCCTCGTGACAAAAGCGCAGCAATGGACAAGTGTACGGACAATTCCCAGAGTCGTGTAGGACGTTGCTCTTTTGACAGTTTGTCTGGGGAACCCCCTTTTTTGTATCGAGAAACCGCAGTACCTGAACCAACGCTGTCGCCGAGCAAAGTTTCATAATTCCTGGTGGGCATACGGCATAGGATGACTCCCTAAGGTCACCGCGCTTCCAACCCACAGGGAACTGAAAAATGATCTCAAACCTCGTCAAAGTCGCTCTGATCGGTGGTGCATTGCTGTTGAGCGCCTGTTCGGGTGCAGGCACCCATAGCGAATATTCGGAAGCCACGCTGCCGTCTGCCGGTTTTGGCCCGGGCCCCACCAACAACCCCAGTAAGTTGAGTTTCCATGGCAGTGCGCTCGGTAGCAGCTTCGGCGAGTACAGTTCGGGGTTGTTGCACGACGATTAACGGCGGAAGTGTTTCCGCCGTTTTGCGTTTTGCCTGATGTGCCGTGTGCTTTGGGTTGGCGACTGCTGCGCAGTCGGACGCAGGCTTCGCCAGCTGCTACAGGGGTTGTGTAGGGCGGTTATTTGGGCTCGGGTGTCGCTATCCACTGACCCAGAACTTTCTGGTAATTGCCCGTCACCTTGGCCAGGTGTAGCCACTGATCGACGTACAACTTCCAGGTAATGTCATCACGCGGTAGCAAGTAAGCCTTCTCGCCATACTGCATGAATTGTGTCGGGTTCACCGCGCACAAGCCGGGTTTGAGTTTCTGCTGATAGAGCGCTTCCGAAGCGTCGGTGATCATCACGTCAGCCTTCTTGTCCAGCAGCTCCTGAAAGATGGTCACGTTGTCGTGAAGGCGCAATTGCGCCTTGGGTAGAAGGGTGTGAACAAAGGCCTCGTTGGTGCCGCCGGCTGGTTCGACCAAACGAACCGAAGGCTGGTTGATTTGCTCGACGGTCTGGTACAGCGCCTGATCTTCGCAGCGCACCAGTGGGATTTTTCCGTCGACGTCCAGCGTGGTGCTGAAGAAGGCCTTTTTCTGACGCTCCAGCGTGACCGAGATGCCGCCGACACCGATGTCGCATTTCCCCGCCAGCATGTCGGGCATCAGGGTTTTCCAAGTGGTCTGCACCCACTCGACCTTAACGCCCAGGCTGTCGGCCAGTGAGCGGGCCATGGCGATGTCGATGCCCGAGTATTCGCCGTCCTCGGCTTTGACGGTATAGGGTTTGTAGTCGCCCGTCGTACACACGCGCAGTTGGCCTTGTTGGATGACGCTGTCCAAGTGCGATTGCTCGGCTTGAGCGGCAAACGATAGTGCGAGCAGGCCACCGAGCATCATTGTGCTTTTTAGGTTGTTCATTGTTATCCGGCTTCCATGATGGAGTGGGGGCTGAGAGTACTTACTTTCTGCTGCACCGCTCAACATCATCCTGGGTTTTCAAATCGGTCTCGATTCCCAACCGGTATTTGCAGTAGTCGATAATCCACGCGCGCTGCTCTTCCGTCAGGCGTTCCACTTTTCGAGTGTCGCCGTCATTGGCGTGGATGTTGTAGAACTTGATTTGCAGGGTAGGGTGTTTCTTGATGAAGGGGATTGTTTCGACGTCGGCGTCTTCAAGGGCGTTGTAGTAACCGAGATTCAGCACGCCCAACAAGATCAGCGCGGTAACAGCGATCAGTTTTTTCATCCTTGAGACTCCGCGGGGGAATAGATTGGGGCAATGGATAACACCAGAAACTTATAAATACTCCCGAATTTCCTTCCAGACGTATCCGTAGCTGTAACGCAGCCAAGCGATTTTCACTTTCGCGAAGGTGCGACGAACCCTACTCGACGCTCGTGCGCTCAACGTGTTTTCGATTTCACTCAGTAGCCAGTCATCCTTGAAGCCCGTCCAGATGGGTGGAACGGCCACTTCCAGGTTCCAGAAACAGACCGGTGCGACTTCTGTGTAAAGGATGTCCTCCACGGCTTTTAAGTCGTACGGCCGAATTTGCTCGGCGATGTAGGCGTAGTCGACCGGGTTGTCTACAAACGCCTCAGCCAGTGCTATCCGGATGCTTGCTTTCTGTTCCGGGGTCAGAGCGGCAGTGATGGACATGCCTGTTCCTTCAGGGTGGTCGTTTGGGTGGTTTTACCACAGAGCGACCGATTACAGCGCCTGGCTAGCCATAACGATCGACCAGCTATTGCCCCGCCATCTCCATTTCCGGACTCAACGTCCCCAACCAGGCCACCAACCCCACAATCAACACCGCCGCTGTTAACTCAACCACCACGCTGCGCCGCAACGTATTCGCTGCCACCCGATACTGACCCTCACGCAACGACCGCTGCAAAAATGGCCCCAGGTGAAATCGGTTCAACGCGGCGAGCACCAGCATCCCGGCAAACAGCGCAATTTTGATGGACAGCAAAATCCCGTAGGTACTGAGCAACACGTCGTCGAGCCTTGGGCCCACGATGAACAGGTAATTCACGATGCCCGTGACCGTGATGACGACCACGATCACTGCGCCCACCCATTCAAATCGGCTGACAGCCCGAGCCAGCAATCTGATGCGTTCCTCGGTTTGCAGATCGTTGATCTTTGCCATCAAGGCAAGCGCGACCAGCGCACCGAACCAGGCCCCCGCCGCCAACAGATGCAAGATGTCAGTGATGAAATGCCAATAACGACGGCTGCCTTCATCCATCGCCCCATGACCGCTCCAGGCCAGGCTGGCCAAGGCGATAGCGCCGGTAAAAGACGCGATCAGCAGGCTGAATCCGGGCGCACGTTGATTGAGCATCACCGCCAGATTGGCGATAACCAGCGCGACGATGCGCACGACCCAGGCCAACCCGACATCCGTCTCAAACACCATCATCTCGATATGCGGACGCAGCTCGGCAAAGTCCGACTCACCGCTCATGGCACTCGCCATCATCACCATGCTGGCAGCAGAAAGCAGCACACCCAGCAACGCCGACCCCGTCAACACCGACCGAAACGGCAACACCGCGCCTGATATCCGTTCCTGTCCTTTAAGGCTATAGAGCCCAAACAACGCCAGCCCAAACAACAGCATCAAATCCACATACAACCCAAAGCGCAGTGCAATGCTGACTGAGTCGCTCATCAATCACTTCACTTTGAACGTGACGTTGCCGGTGATCGGGTGGGTGTCCGACGACACGGCGCGCCATTCGACTTTGTAGCGGCCGGCGGGCAATGGCGAGAGCGGCGTGATGACCATGGTTTTCGGGTCGTTGCCACCGGAGACTTTGGCTTTCATGGGCATGGGGGAGTGCGCCATGCCAGGCATTTCCGTCATGACCAATTTTGCACCGGAGAACTGGGTCATGAGGTTTTCCGAGAAGTGCAGTTCGATGGTGCCGGGTGCCGCGCCATCTGCACCTTCCGCCGGAGTGGAGGAAAGCAGTTTCGGGTGCGCTTGAGCGAGCGCGCTCATGAGCAGCCCAATGGCAACAGCGGTAGTTTTAATCATGCGCATGCAAGGCCTCTTACCGCTCGGAGCGGTTGTTTTTTGATTATTGAGTTAATGCGTTTAGAACCACAGCCGAACCCCAAGTACGAGGCGTGCTTCGCTGCGGTCCTCACCTTCATCGTTGGCGTAGTCGGCGGTTTTGCCGTAGGTCCGATTCCAGGTCACGCCGATGTAAGGCGCGATTTCCCGGCGGATTTCATAGCGCAGCCGCAGGCCGGCTTCAGTGTTGGATAACCCGGAACCGATACCCCGCTGCGGATCGTTTTTGCCGTAGACGTTGAGCTCGGCGGTCGGCTGCAGGATCAGCCGGTTGGTCAGCAGGATGTCGTAGTCGCCTTCCAGTCGTGCAGCGGTTTGGCCGCCTTCGCCGATGAAGGCGGTGGCTTCGGTTTCGAAGTTGTACAGCGCCATGCCTTGCACGCCGAACGCAGCCCATGTTTGTGGGGGACCGGGTTTAAAGTCTTGGCGAACGCCGCTCACTACGTCCCACCACGGGGAGATCGCGTGGCCCCATAGGGCCTGGATTTCGGCGTCTTCGGTTTTACCGTTGGTGCGTTCGCCTTCGGAGCGCAGCCACAGGCGATCGATGTCGCCGCCGATCCAGCCGGACATGTCCCAGGCCAACGCGCTGCCATCATCGGCGTCCTGCCATTCGAGTTTGTCGGCGAGCAAGTAATGGTTGAGCGCGGTGTCATGCACCTGGTGGCCGGACGGACTGGCATACACGGCGGCGCGGTCGGCATCGGTCAGCGCCGGGATGGGCGTGCGGCTTTCGGTCGGCGCGGCGGGCTGCATCTGGCCGTCGTCCATGCTTTGCATTTGGCTATGGTCCATGCCCTGCATCTGGCTGTGATCCATGTTCTGCATGTCGTCGGTGGCCGCCATGGCCGAAGAGAGTGTCAGGCTCGCGGTCACGAGTGCCAAAGAGAGGGGAGTGAGTCTGGTCATGGGTAGCGCCTCATTCTTCCACCCGAACTTCACGGAACATGCCCATTTCCATGTGGTACAGGAGATGGCAGTGATAGGCCCAACGGCCGAGCGCATCGGCGGTCACCCGATAGCTGCGTCGGGAACCGGGTGGCATGTCGATGGTGTGTTTGCGCACCATGAACTCGCCGTTCTCGTCTTCGAGGTCGCTCCACATGCCGTGCAGATGGATCGGGTGAGTCATCATCGTGTCGTTGACCAGCACCACCCGAACCCGCTCGCCATATTTGAGGCGCACGGGTTCCGCATCGGAGAACTTCACACCGTTAAACGACCAGACGAATTTCTCCATGTGGCCGGTGAGGTGCAGTTCAATGGTGCGGCTGGGCTCGCGGCCGTCCGGGTCTTCGAAGGTGCTGCGCAGGTCGGAATAGGTCAGGACGCGGCGGCCGTTGTTGCGCAGGCCCAGGCCGGGATCGTCGAGTTTGGGGGCGGTGGTCATGGCTTGCATGTCCACCAGCGGGTTGTCTTTTTCCGTCTCGGGATGGGACTGCATGCCGGGCATGGCCATCGCGCTGTGATCCATGCCCGCCATGCTGCCGTGATCCATCCCGCCCATGCCCATGTCATCCATGGTCACCAGCGGTCGAGGGTCCAGCGGCGGTACCGGCGCGGATAAACCAGCCTTCGCTGCAAGTGTGCCGCGTGCAAAGCCAGTCCGATCCATCGACTGGGCGAACAAGGTGTAAGCCGCTTCGGTCGGTTCGACAATCACATCGAAGGTCTCCGCCACCGCAATGCGAAACTCATCGACACTCACCGGTTTGACGTGCAGCCCATCCGCAGCGACCACCGTCATTTTCAGCCCGGGAATGCGCACGTCGAAGTAGGTCATGGCGGAGCCATTGATGAAGCGCAGGCGCAACTTCTCGCCCGGCCGGAACACGCCCGTCCAGTTCGAGTTCGGCGCCTGGCCGTTCATCAAGTAGGTGTAAGTCGCGCCGCTGACGTCGGCCAGGTCGGTGGGGTTCATCTTCATTTCGGCCCACATCTTTCGATCGGCGACCGTGGAACCCCAACCTTTCTCACTGACGTCGTGGATGAAATCACCCACGGTGGGCTTGTTGTAGTTGTAGTAATCGGACTGTTTTTTCAGCGTCTTCATCAGGCCGACCGGATCTTCATCGGTCCAGTCGGTCAGCATCACCACATAGTCGCGGTCGTACTGGAACGGCTCCGGCTCCTTGGCATCAATCACCAACGGCCCGTAAACGCCGGACTGCTCCTGAAAACCCGAATGGCTGTGGTACCAGTAAGTGCCGTTCTGCCGGACCTTGAACTGGTAGACGTACAGGCCATCCGGCTCGATGCCGTGAAAGCTCAGCCCCGGCACGCCGTCCATGTTGGCCGGCAGCAAGATGCCGTGCCAGTGAATGGAGGTGTCAGCGTTGAGTCTGTTCTTCACCCGCAGCGTCACCGTGTCACCTTCGCGCCAGCGCAGCAGGGGCCCGGGAATACCGCCGTTGATGGTCATTGCGGTGCGCGGGTTGCCGGTGATGTTGACCGGGGTTTCGCCGATGAGCAGGTCGAAATCGGTGCCCGCCAGCACCTGAGGTTCGCCGGGACTGGTGACCGCCCAGACAGGCGTGCGCCATAACCCGAGGCCACCGAGGAGCCCGCCCGCGGCCAGCCCCTTCACGAAGGTGCGTCTTGATGTGTTGGAATGCATGCCGTTTTCCCGGTCCGTCAGCGTGGAGAGGAGAGCTTGACGACGAGGCTAACGGGCGATGCCTTTCAGCAGGCTGAGGCGCAGATTACAATTTTGACAGGTTCAAACCGTGTCTATTGGCGTGAATTGCGCGTTGAAGCCGCGGCCACAGTGCCGCCCCCGCAATTGATATACGAAGAAGACTTCAACCAACGCTGATCCGGGTAATACGAAAACAGCAATTGCCCATCCTTCATCGAATCAATCAGCCGATGAGCAATCGCCGGCCGCACGGCTGGGCAGCCCAAGCTTCTGCCAATCCGTCCATTCGCACGGGCGAGCACCGGGCTGACATAAGGTGCACCATGAATAACGATTGCCCGGTCAAACGCGTTGTCATTGAAACCCGGTTCCAGGCCTTCCATGCGCAACGAATAGCCATTCTGTCCGACATAGCTCTGTTGAGTGCGGTACAAGCCGATACTGGTGGCAAAGCTTTCATTCTGGTTGGAGAAGTTGACCGCCATGTTCTCGCCACTGTTGCGTCCGTGGGCGACCAGTTCATGAAACAGCAACTTGCGCTTCTTTAAATCGAACACCCACAATCGTTGTTCGGTCGAAGGCAGGGAATAGTCGATGACGGCGAGTCGTTGGACAGGTGCTTTGCCTTGAGCAATGCTGCACTGGGATGCGCGTACGGCCAGTCCAATCACCTTGGCGTTAGCATTGGGGGCCGCTTTGATGAGGGCGGCCGCGAGCGAATCGGCGTAGGCTGACGGTACTGACGTTATCGTCAGCAGCAGTGCCGTGAGTAGGAGGCCGAAGCGTTCTGGCGCCATATAGATGTCTCATCAATAGTTTCGAGTCTAGCAGTGTGTGGAACGCTAGCCGTTGAATCCGGGAGATTAAGGATTATCCATGGGGCAGTTAACAAGGTTATTCGTCATAAGCCGCGTTTTTTTTATGGGCTTTCTGATCAGCGGTGTTGCGATCGCCGAAACTTCGCCGATTGAGTCGACAATTGCGCCGAGCACCGTTATGGAAGCCGCAGCGGACGATAACGTCGCTCAGGCGATTCAGGCCACGCTTGCTCCACTGAAAACCGCGTTTCCACCGTTGCTCACTTCACCGCGCCATCGGCGGGTGGATGTCAGCCGCCTGGTCATGGATTTTTATACGCATCGCGCCTATCGCGCGGCCTGGTCGAATGACAGCGACGTCGGCCAGTTAATAAAAAGCCTGAATGACACCCAGGCCGACGGTTTGAACCCGGCGGATTTCCATATTGATGAACTGGTCAGGTCTCAGTCATCGATGCAGACCTCGTCGCCCACGCCCGAGCAACGGGCAGCCTTTGATATGGCGACGACTCATACCTTCATCACTGCATTGCTGCAATTGCGGCGGGGCAAGGTCGATCCTTCGCGGCTCGACATCCACTGGAATTTCGACCCGTCCGGCGTCGATCCCCGCGACGACGTCAATAACTTCTTCGCTGCACTCGACAACCATGATGTCGCCCGTGCCTTTGCTCAAGCGCCGCCGCAGGAATCGGTTTACGTCGGCTTGCGTCAAGCCTTGGCGCAACTGCGCAAGGTTCGGGACATGGGCGGCTGGCCGAAGGTTGCTGAAGGCCATTCCCTCAAGCCTGGCATGGACGAACCCGCTGTCGCGCAGTTGCGGGCGAGGTTGGCCGCAGGCCGTTTTCTGGACCCGCGAATGACGCGCGGGACGAACTACGACGCCGCCGTCACCGCCGCGGTGAAAAAGTATCAAATCGAGCAATATCTTGGGACGGATGGTATGGCGGGCGCAGCGACGCTGGCGGCGCTGAATGTGTCCGTTGATGCGCGCATCGATCAGGTGCGGGTGAACATGGAGCGGGCGCGTTGGCTGCTTTACAAACTTCAGGGCACGTTCGTCATCGTGGATATCGCCGGGTACAAGGTTGCGATGTATCGCGACGGTCACCCGATCTGGCGTTCTCGGGTGCAGGTCGGTAAACCAGTGCGCAATACACCGATATTCCAGGCCGAGATTTCTTACATCACGTTCAATCCAACCTGGACCGTGCCGCCGACGATCCTCAAACAGGATGTGTTGCCAAAAATTCAGAACGATCCAGGTTACCTGGCCGCTAACCAGATTCGCGTGCTTGATAGAGAAGGCAATATGCTCGATCCGTCGACCGTTGACTGGAGCAATCCGCGCGGCCTCACCCTGCGTCAGGACGCCGGACCTGACAGCTCGCTCGGTCAGGTGGTGATCCGGTTTCCCAACGAGTATGCGATTTACCTCCACGACACACCGCATCGCGAGTTGTTTGCCAAAACTGTCCGCGCCACCAGTTCGGGCTGCATTCGGGTAGAGAACCCGCTGCAACTCGTGGAGCTGTTGTTCAATGACCCGGTCCGCTGGAATAGCGAAGGCATTCAAAAGCAACTGGCTAACGGCAAGACCGAGAACATCCGGCTTCCGGTGAAAGTGCCGGTGTTGCTGGCGTACTGGACGGTGGATTTGGGCAGTGATGGTCGGGTGGCGTTCAAGCCTGATGTGTATGGATACGATGCGCCGGTGTTGCGCGCATTGAATCGGCCTTCGCAAATGCCTGTGCTGGATTTACACACATCGGCGGGTTCGGTGGTGGCGGCGGGGCTGAGTCAGCAGTAGGGGATCAGGCTTGATTAAATAAGTCTGTCCGGGGGGAATTGATATCTGTGGGTAAGGGCCTGTCATCGATGCACCAACGATGCAAGCGCTCTGCGTCAGCCTTTGCGCTCCGTCGCAGATTCCGGCGTTGGTGAAGCCAAAAGGTTGGCTCACCCGTTGAAAACTATCACAATGCAAAATAGTCACCGATCATCGATGTGAAGGGATAGGGAAATTGAAGATGGATGTTGCGCAAAAAAACTCGTCACTCACCACAGGTATGCTTCAGGCGCATGACCTCGATGAGTGCCGCAACATTCAAAAAGGAGCTGTATTTATCATTGCCTCGGGGGCGTCCGCTAAAGATTTTCCGCTGGAAAAGTTTGCCGACATTCCGATGATCACGATGAACGGCGCCATCTCTATGTTCACCGAGTCGGGTATCAAGCCGTTCTTTTATGCCTGTACGGATCAAGGCTTTTCCCGGCAGCAGCCGGAACTGTTTTCACAGGCCATGCGTATTAGTCAGCGGGTTGCACTGTGGGAAGAGCATATCTGGCATACGACGGTAGAGCCTGAGGGCGAGCTGTATTTACTCGGCCGAGCACCCAAGCTCTCCTGGGCGGACCTGGTTTTCAGGGCTGATAAAGAACTCGTCAGAAGTCGCAAACTCGGAACTGGCCGCAATAGAACCCTCGGTTTCAGCAAGAACCTTAAGCGCGGTTTTTTTGATGCCCGCACCGTGGCCTATCTGGCTTTGCAGATTGCGTATCACGTGGGGTTTACCAAGGTGTTTTTGGTAGGCGTCGACTTGAATCAGTCTGTGAGCCGTTTTTACGAAGGGGGCGACACGTTCGCCTCGCCATGCCTGCTCGATCAGCATTTTTATACGAGAATCCTGCCGTCGTTCGAGATCTTGTCGAAGTACGTCGTGGATAAAGATTTTCAGGTCTACAACCTGTCCAGTTCTTCAAGGATTCCTGGTGAGCTCATTCCCCGGGTGACGTTGGATGAGATCGACAAGCTGATCTAAAAGTTGTTCGTGCTTTATTGAAATGGGCGCCTTGGAGGCGCCCATTCTTTGTGATCATGCCTGGCCCAGCTCCTCGCACAAAAACTCCACCAACGCTCGTTGCAACCCGGTCAGCGCACCCTCGCGGCTGATCAACGCCAACTCTGTCGGCGGCAATTCGGGCAAGTCGGTGCATACACTGTGCTCAGGCAATACCGCCGAAGCGGGCAGCACCGACACGCCCAAACCTGAAGTCACCGCCGCCTGAATGCCCGTCAGGCTATGACTGCCGAACGCAACCCGCCAGGGCCGCTGAGCCACATCCAGCAGGCGGATGGCCCGTTGACGGTAAATGCAGCCCTGCGGGAACAGCGCCAATGGCAAAACCCCGCTGGCTGAATCCACGCCTGCTCCTTTGACCCACACCAACACTTCCGGCCAGGCTGCCCAGCACGGCCCGCTGTCCGGTTCACGCTTGACCAATGCAATGTCGAGGGCGCCAGTGCTCAGTTTCTGCTTGAGATCGGTGCTCATGCCGCTGATGGTTTCCAGACGCGCTTGCGGTCTGGCGCGGTTGAAGCCGGCGAGAATGACCGCCATGCGCCTGGCATCGAAATCCTCCGGTACACCGATGCGCAGGATCTCCAGATCGAGGTCACTGGCCAGCGCTTCAACCGCTTCAGAGGACAGCGCCAGCAAGCGCCGGGCATAGTGAATCAGCAGTTCGCCATGCTCGGTGACGCTGATGTTCTGCCCGGTTCGATCACGAAGCAGCAGCGAATGCCCGACCAGTTCTTCGAGTTTGCGAACCTGTTGGCTCACGGTGGATTGGGTCCGATGCACACGCTCGGCGGCGCGGGTGAAACTGCCTTCGTCGACCACGCAGACGAAGGTCTTGAGCAACTCGAGGTCGAGCATGGCGGTTTCCTTGATATTCGATATGCCACTGACAAGTCGATATTAATTTAATTTCACACTATCTCAAATGACTCGTAATCTGAAAATCATCTTTCAGAGGAGACGAACATGACACTCAAAAACACCCCGCGCCCCGAGTGGCTGACCTTCGATTGCTACGGCACGCTGATTCAGTGGGATGAAGGCTTGAAGGCCGTGGTTGCCGAGATATTGCGCGACAAAGTTGACCACGCCGTTGATGTCGATCGACTGATCGAGGTGTACGACCGGCATGAACACCGCCTGGAGCAGGTCCCGCCGCATCGCTCGTTTCGCCAATTGAGCACGCAGGGCTTGCACTTCGCCCTGGAAGAGTTGGGGCTGGCGAGTGCGCCCGAAGACAGTCAGCGGCTGGCCGGGGCGATCCCGCGGATGCCACCGTTCCCCGAAGTGGTCGAGACGCTCGCGCGGCTCAAGGCGATGGGGTTCAAGCTGTGCATCGTGTCCAACACCGACGACGACATCATCGCCGGCAATGTTGCGCAACTCGGTGGGCATATCGACCGGGTCATCACCGCCCAGCAGGCCGGTGCTTACAAGCCGAATCCGCGGTTGTTTGACTACGCTCATGAACAGCTCGGCGTCAGTCGTGATCAGGTGGTGCACATCTGCGCGAGCCCAATGCTGGACCACACCGCCGCCCGCGACATGCACTTTCGCTGCGTCTGGATTGACCGCGGCACGGGTCGGCAATTGCTGCCGGACTATCAACCCGATGCGATAGTAAGCACGCTGGATCAGGTCGTGCCCTTGTTCACATCCCTTGGCTGGTAAAACACGGAGTCGTCATGGCACACACCCTTGCAGGCCATTCTCGTCCGGCGCGTTACGCCAATCTCAATCTGGATTCGGAGGCCGCCATCACCGCTCGCACGGAATTGGCAGCGTGCTTTCAACTGGCGGCTCTGCACGGTTTGGAGGAGGGCATCTGCAACCATTTTTCCGCCATGGTGCCGGGCCGTGATGATCTGTTTTTTGTGAACCCCTACGGTTATGCGTTCGCGGAGGTGACGGCGCAGAATCTGCTGGTCTGCGACTTTCACGGCAACGTCGTGGCCGGCGAAGGGCAACCGGAAGCGACCGCGTTCTATATCCACGCGCGACTGCATCAACAGCTGCCGAGGGTGAAAGTGGCGTTTCACACGCATATGCCACACGCCACGGCATTGTGCCTGCTGCAAGGCCCGCCGCTGTTGTGGCTGGGGCAGACGGCCTTGAAGTTCTACGGCCGTACGGCGGTGGACGAGGATTACAACGGTCTGGCGCTCGACGCTTCTGAAGGCGACCGGATTGCCAGCGTCATGGGCGATGCCGACATCCTGTTTTTGAAGAACCACGGGGTGATCGTCGCCGGACCCACCATCGCTGAAGCCTGGGATGATTTGTATTACCTTGAGCGTGCCGCCCAGGTGCAGTTGATGGCGATGGCGACCCAGCGCGAACTCAAGCCGGTGCCTCATGAGATTGCCCTGCGGGCGTATAAGCAAATGCGCCTGGGGGATGCAGAAAGTGCCCGGGCGCATTTGCGCAGTGCGATGCGGCGGCTAGCCCAAGGACATTTGCCCCCTTACCCCCCCGTAGACTAAGCTCACAAAAAATAAGGGTTTTGGGTCTTTGCCCATGCCTTACCCTTACAGGACGAGCTTTTGCCTATCCCTCTTTACGATCCGCACAACGCCACGGGCGTCACGTTGAAACGGTTACCGTTGCGCAAAGCAGCGGTGCTGTTTATTGCGGTCGTGTGCCTGAGCCTGTGCGGTTTGCTTTACCTGCAACTGGAGCAATCGCGCCGGCACGATCTGGCATTGGCGCAAGTGGCGTCATCAAACCTGACGCGGGCCATGGCACAGCAGGCTGAAGACACCTTCATGCAAGCCGATCTGGTGCTGACCAGCCTGGCGGACTGGATTCAGGCTGACGGTTTCGGCGCGCCTCAAAAGGCACGCTTGCAGAAGACGTTCGCCCGACGGGTGCAGGCGCTGAATCAATTGCACGGGATATTTCTGTTCGACCAGAAGGGGCAGTGGCTCGTTACCTCTTTCGAAAATCTGCCACGCGGACCGGGTGTGGCGGATCGCGAGTATTTCAAGTTCCACCAGCAGAACGTTTCGTCCCTGGCGCACATCGGGCCGGCGATTCGCAGTCGGGAAAATGGCGAGTGGATCATTCCGATATCCAAGCGTGTGAACGACAAGAATGGCAATTTCCAGGGCGTCTTGTTGGCCGGAATCAAGATGGCGTACTTCGATCAGTTCTTCAAAAGCTTCAGCATTGATGACAACGGTTCGATGTTTTTGGGGTTGACCGACGGAACGTTGCTGGCGCGACGGCCGTTTGTGGATTCGCTGATTGGCACATCACTGGCCAAGAGCGAGATCTTTGAAAAATGGCTGCCCAACGCGTCCTCCGGTAGCGCGATGTTCAGCTCGCTGGTCGATGGTGTTGTGCGGTTGTATGGCTACCGTCAGCTCGACACTTATCCGCTGGTAGTGTCCGCCGCCTCGTCCAGGGAATCGATTCTCAAGGATTGGTACGACACGGCGTTTCGTTCTTCGGTCATCGTTGCCCTGGTGGTGCTGGGCGTGGGGCTGTTCGGTTGGGTGTTCCTTTATCAGGTGCGCCTCGGCGAACGGGTCGAGGCGGATTTGCGCAAGGCGAAGGAAGCGCTGAAGCTGATCGCGACCCATGACAGCCTGACCGGCCTGGCCAATCGCCGGTTGTTCGAAGGGGCGCTGGACATCGAGTTCGGCCGTGGTGCCCGGCAGTCGAGTTCGCTGAGCCTGATCATGCTCGATATCGATTACTTCAAACCCTACAACGACGCTTACGGCCATGTGGCGGGGGACCATTGCCTGGCTGAAGTGGCGCGGGCGGTGAAGGGGTGCTGCCATCGAAAAGCCGATTTGGCGGTGCGTTACGGCGGTGAGGAGTTTGCGGTTTTGCTGCCCGACACTGACATTCACGGCGCGATGGTGATTGCCGAGCAGATCCGCCGCAGCGTCATGGACAAGAACATCATCCACAGCGGTTCACCCTCGGGCTTCGTGACGGTCAGTCTTGGCTGTTATTCGTTTGTGCCGACGGGGATGGACAGCATGGAAGTGTTTATCGAGCGAGCGGACGCGGCGCTGTATCAAGCCAAGCATTCGGGGCGAAACCGCTCGGCGGTGTTGTCGATGGAGGGCGGTGTCGAGGCACTGCTGCGTTCGGATCGTTGAGGTGAAGCTCGATGGTGTTTCACCCGCGCAACACCCCGGCCAGCCGGCTGTCCGCCTCTCAGATCCTCTTGAATTGATCGTCTAGAGTTGCGGTAGGTCTGCCAATTCCGGCAAGTCTCCCCTCCGCACGGGACGATCGCCAAAATGTTGATAACTCAAGCATTGACAGCCGTTGCTCTAGCCGTTGCAGTCTCCGCCATCTTTCCGCTTGCGAGCCACGCTCAATCGAAAGTCACAGCCGAAGAAGCTCACGCCATTGGCGTGGATGCCTACCTTTATTTTTACCCGCTGTTGACCATGGACATCACCCGCAAGCAATTCACCCACATCGAATCGGGCAAGGAATTCGGTAAAGGTCCGATGAATAGGTTTTTCAGCCTGCCGCAGTATCCACCCGCCGATTTCAAAGGTGTGGTGCGCTCGGACTTCGACACCGTGTATTCCATTGCCTGGCTGGATTTGACCAAAGAACCGCTGGTGATCGCCGCGCCCGATACGTCCGGGCGTTTTTACGTGCTGCCGATGCTCGACATGTTGACCGATGTGTTCGCTCCACCGGGCTGGCTCACCACGGGTACACAAGCGGGGCAGTTTCTGGTGACACCGCCGGACTGGACCGGGACGGTGCCTGCTGGACTGAACCATCTGCCGGCACCCACACTCTTTGTCTGGGTCATTGGCCGCACCGCCACCGACGGTGCTGCGGACTACGCGGCAGTGCACAAAATTCAGGCGGGCTACACCGTGACGCCGCTGTCCCGGCTGGGTAAAAGTCCCGAGCCGGCCAGCGTGAAAGTCGAGCCGACCGTGGACCTGAAGACCCCGCCAAAGATCCAGGTCGACACAATGTCGGTGGCCGACTACTTCGCCTACGCCGCCCAATTGCTCCAAATGCACCCTGCGCACATCACCGATCAACCGATCCTGGTGCAGATGAAGCGTATCGGTATCGAATCCGGTAAATCGTTCGACCTGGATGCGCTGGAGCCTGAAATCAAAGCGGCGCTTCAGACCGTGCCCGAAGACGCGCAGACGCTGATGACGTGGAAGGCTCCAACGCTCACGCGCGTGGTCAACGGCAGAAGGGTCGGTTCAACCTGATCATGCGTTTGTATGGGCTCAAGCCCGAGGTGTTGAACGGCAAGTGGAACCTGCCGGCGGTCACAAGCCGGTGTGTAGCACCCAACTGACAGCAGTCGTCATCGGCTGCCTCTACGCGTTCAGCTGCCTGTCCCGCCTCCGGCACCGCCCGTTCCTCCCCCCGCAGCACCCGTGCCACCACCCGCGCCAGAACCGCTGTTTCCACCATTGCCGCCATTACCACCGCTGGAAGGGTCCGATCCACTGCCGCCGTCAGCGCTGTGGCCGCCTGAAGGTTCGCCCGGGTTGTTGTTGTTGTTGTTGTTGTTGTTGTTGTTGTTGTTGTTGTTGGGCGCCATTGTCGAACCGCCGGTTGAGCCAGACTGGGTTCCGGTTGCGTCAGCGCCATCGCCGGAGGCTGCAAACGTGGCCATGGATGCGACGGACAGCACTCCAGCCAGCAACAGCAAGGTGAGTTTGATGATCATCATGGTGCGTCTCCAAAGATGAGTCGTTACCTGATGTTGGTGTGAAGCGCTGGGCGGTTGGTGCCGGTTGGTTGACGAGTGGCAGCGGCCGTCGATTGGCAAGGGTTGTGTTAACGGTTCTTCAATTGCGGCAATGACTTGCGTTATCCCGGCGTCAGGGCCCGGCATGGTGCTATGGTCAATGAACGTTCAGCAAGTGCCTTGGTAAAAAAGCATTGCGAGCGTCGCATCCCGATCAGGCAATCGATTGACAGGATCAAGTGCATGGAAATGACTGCCAATACCACCGTCGCCGCTCCCCGTCATACGCCGATAACCCGCAACCTGGTGATTGTCGTCGGCCTGCTGTTTGTTCTGGGTGTGCTGATCGCCTTGTTGGCCTTGTTCAACATTGCCGGACGGCTGGACGCCCAAGACCTGACCAAGACCACTTTCTACACCCAGCGTGCGCTGGAAAACCGCATCACCGCCTCGAAAAGCTACGTCGCCAGTTATGCAAACTGGACGACCGCCTACGACCATTTGAACGGTAAGGTCGATGTGCAATGGGCCTACGTCGAGCAGAACCTGGGCAAAACCTTGTTCAGCATCGATCACTACGATGGCGTCTTCGTCGTCGATCATCAGCAGACCAAATACGCCGTGGTGCGCGGGCTTCAGGTGCAAGAGGCGGCGACCACCTATCTTTCGGCATCGATGGCGACGCTGATACAGGCCGTCCAGCGTCAGGAAAGCCTCATTGATCCCGTCAGCCAGTTCACGCTGTTCGAGGGCAAACCGGCATTGCTGACGGCTGCCGCGATCGTCCCCAATGACGAAAGGCCGGCGGCCGATCCTCAAAGCACCTCGGTGCTGGTGTTCGTCGACCAGTTAAGCCCTGACAAGCTCAGCGCCCTGAGCACCGATTACGGTTTGCATGATTTAAACCTGGCGCCTGATGACGCCATCGCGCCCGGCAAGCCAGCCGTGGCATTGGCGGGCACCGGCTACAGCCTGGTTTCCCGACTTGAGCAACCGGGTCATCAATTGCTCTGGTCGCTGCTGCCGCCATTGGGCGGCGCGCTGTTGGTGTTGGCGTTGTTAACGGCTTATGTCTTCCGGTATGTCTTACGCACGTCCGGGCACGTGGATGCCAGCTACGCCAGCCTCGATTTATCGAATCAGGCGCTGGAGGCCAGTGAAGAACGATTTCGAGCAGTGGCTGAGGCCGCTTCCGACTGGATCTGGGAAATCGACGACAAGCATTGCATCTCTTATCTGTCAGGACGTTTTGCCACCGTCACCGGTTATTCCGATCAGCAATGGATAGGGCAAGACATCGGGCAACTGCTCAATTGCGAAACAATTCCCTTGTCGCTGTGGCTGCATAAGCTCAATGAAGAACAACCCGTCAGCCATTTGCGCTGCGCCTATCGCGATCAGTCGGGGCAACAGCGTATTTGCCGGGTTTCGGCGCGACCTATCCATCGCAAGGGTGCGGTACTGGGCTATCGCGGAACGGCCAGCAACATCACCGATGAAGTCGCCGCCCATGCCCAGATCCAGCATCTGTCGTTGCACGATGCCCTGACGGGGCTGCCGAATCGCAACAAACTGGCGCGTTTCCTCGACGAGACCCTGGCGCAGAAAGAGCATTCGGCGGCGCTGGCGCTGTTGATGATCGATCTGGATAATTTCAAGCCAATCAACGATTCCCTCGGCCACCCGGCCGGCGACGCCGTGCTGCTGGAAGTTGCCACCCGGTTGCGCGAGTGCACGCGGGACATTGATCTGGTCGCTCGGCTCGGTGGTGATGAGTTTGTGCTGGTGCTCAACGGCATGGACAGCCACGCCGAAATCGACCGGTTCTGCGAACGCTTGCTCGAGAGCCTGCACCAGCCGATTCATTACGAGCATCACACGCTGCACATTGGGGCGAGCATCGGTGTCGCCTTGAGTCGGCGTCAGGGCTACATCCCTAATGAGTTGATCCGGTGTGCCGACATTGCGCTGTATCAGGCTAAATCCGATGGCAAGAGGACCTGGAGCTACTTTGCGCCGCACATGAACGATCAGATCCAGCACCGCCGGCAACTGGAAAATGACCTGCGCCGGGCAATCAAGAACAACGAGTTCGTGATGCATTACCAGCCGCGCTACAACATGGGCGGCAAGCAGGTCGTCTCGGTGGAAGCGTTGCTGCGCTGGCAGCATCCGGAACAGGGGCTGCTGAGCCCCGACGCGTTTATCCCATTGGCCGAGCAGACTGACTTGATCGTGCCTTTGGGGCGGTGGGTATTGCGCGAAGCCTGTGAAACGGCCCTGACCTGGCCCGGTGCGTTGATGGTGTCGGTCAATTTGTCGCCGGTTCAATTTGCCCGCAGCGATGTGGTGGAGGACGTCAGGGAGGCGTTGATCCAGACCCGTTTACCGGCCAGTCGCCTGGAGCTGGAAATCACCGAAAACGTGATGCTCATCGATGTCGAGGGCGCGTTGGCGACCATGAATGCGCTCAAGGAGCTGGGCGTACGGTTGAACATGGACGACTTCGGCACCGGCTATTCGTCCCTGGGTTACCTGCGCACATACCCGTTCGACGGGATCAAGATCGACAAGCGTTTCATCTCGTCCATGAGCAGCGGCGGCAATGACCGCGCCGTGGTGCAGGCAATCATCAACTTGGGCAAGGCCATGGGCCTGACCGTGACGGCAGAAGGGGTCGAAACCCTGGAACAACTGGACTTCCTGATCTCGGATCAGTGCCATGAGGTGCAGGGATTCTATTTGAGTCGACCCATGGAGAAGCAGGCGTTGCTGCCATTGCTCAAGGCATCGCGGGACGAGTTTCCAGTGTAGGGGCGTGCCTTTAGTCGCCTTTCTCACTCGCGGTGGCAACTGCCGGGATGCACCCCGGTCACAACTGGATATCGACCCGCCATTGCGAGCGTGGAACATGAAGAACCTGAGAATCGCGACGTTCAACGTCAACGGCATGCGCGCCCGACTGCCGAACTTGCTGGCCTGGCTTGAGCGGGAGCAGCCGGACATTGCCTGTTTGCAGGAGCTCAAGTCGGTCGACAGTGCATTCCCCGCCGCCGAGCTTGAGGCTGCTGGCTACGGCGCGATCTGGCAAGGTCAGTCTTCGTGGAACGGGGTGGCGATTCTGGCGCGGGATGCACAGCCGCTGGAGAGTCGTCGAGGTCTGCCGGGCGATGACAGCGACACCCATAGCCGGTATCTGGAGGCCGCCGTGCACGGGATTCTGGTGGGCTGCCTGTACCTGCCCAATGGCAACCCGCAGCCGGGGCCGAAGTTTGATTACAAGCTGGCGTGGTTCGAACGGCTGATCCAATACGCGCAGACGCTGCAGGCCAGTGAGCATCCCGTGGTGCTGGCCGGTGACTACAACGTGGTGCCCACCGACCTGGATATTTACAACCCGCGATCCTGGCTGAAGGATGCGTTGCTGCAACCCGAAAGCCGCGAGTGTTATCAGCGCCTGTTGGCCCAGGGCTGGACCGACTCCTTGCGCCATCTGTATCCGGAGGATCGGCTCTATACGTTCTGGGATTATTTTCGCCAGCACTGGCAGAAAAACTCAGGCCTGCGTATCGATCATCTGTTGCTTAACCCGGCGCTGAGCCCTTATCTGCATGAGGCGGGAGTCGATGCCTGGGTTCGCAACGAGCCGCATGCCAGCGATCACGCGCCGACGTGGATTCGGTTGAGTTCGCGCAAGCGGCGTTGATCTTTACGTGTGCGGCGATTGGCTAAATCAATTGTCAGTCGAGCCGCTTTATCCCTTATACATGGCGCCCATCGGCCCAGAGATCCGAGGCCCCATGCATAAGGACAGAGCAATGAGCGAGCCACACCTGACGAACCGTGCGTTGTACTTGCAGCGTCTGGGCTTCGACGCGCCCCCGGCGCCGACTCTGGAAACCCTGCGCCAACTTCAACTGCGCCACACCGGCGCCTTCCCGTTCGAAAACCTCACCACGTTGTCGGGTCAGCCGGTGCTCATCGACCTGCCGTCCATTGAGCAAAAGGTCCTGCACGACGGTCGCGGCGGTTACTGCTACGAACTCAACAACCTGTTTCTGGTCTTGCTCCAGGAACTGGGTTTCGATGCTCGCGCCATCTCCGGCCGAGTGGTCATGGGCCAGCCCGAAGGCGCGTGGACCGCCCGTACGCACCGCTTGAGCCTGGTAACCCTGGACAGCGTGCGCTACATCACCGACGTCGGCTTCGGCGGCATGGTGCCCACTGCACCGCTGTTGCTCGATACCTCGGCTGAACAGCTCACACCTCACGAACCCTATCGCATCGAACAGCACCAGGATGGCTACACCCTCCGTGCCAACGTCGCCGGCGAATGGCGGGCGATGTACATTTTCGATTTACAGCGCCAGGAGGACATCGATTACGCCGTCGGCAATTGGTATGTCTCGACCCATCCCGAATCGTCTTTTGCCAGACAGTTGATGGTGGCGCGCACAGGGGAGGGATGGCGACGCACGCTCAATAACGGCAATTTTGCGATTCATCGTATCGGCAGTGAGACTGAACGGCGGCAAGTGGCGGATGTGGATGAGTTGATCGGGTTGCTGGAGCGTGAGTTCGGAATTCGGGTGCCGGTGCATGCCGGGTTGAAGCGGGTGTTTGAGGGGCTGATTGAATCAAGCTAGCTCAGCTTTAGTACCAAACCGCGGCACTCGGGCGTGAATCGCTCGACAGTGCTCATGAGGCAGGATCAAGACTCCATCACTCGATGGATTTCGCTGAGGACCTCTGAGAGTTTTTTCTCCAGACTGCGCAGTTCGCTGGCCGTAATCCCTTCTTTGAAATGTCCCGCGTTCGCAACAGCGGTGCACTGATCCGGCTCGGCTGTTTTGCCTTTATCGGTGAGCAAGGCCTGGCGCAAGGTGTTGTTGATCACCGTCTGATAGCCAAATCCCTCGCTCTCGGCCGTAGAGCGAGCAGCCTCTATGACGACATCATCCAGCATGATGGTAATTCGGGTTTTGCCTTTGCTGGAAGCAACTGCTCCGCGCTTGGCATTGCTGAAGTCGTATTCGTCTTTCATTGATCAAACCTCCGTATAGCGCCGGCGCTCGTTTTTGGTGGCGATGCGCGCAGAAATGATTCGAACGAAATTCGGATCGCGATAGGTGTACGCAACGACCAACAAACGACCTTTGGCATCCAGCCCCATGATGATCCACCGCTGCTCATCGTGATGGTTGTCTTGCAACGAGAGGGCTCTCCCGTCATAAAACACGGCCTCCGTTTCCGCGAGGCTGATCCCTTGATGCTTTAATTTGTTAGCTGCGTTCTTTGCCTTGTGATACTGAATCTCGAATGGCTTCATTATGCATACTTTATATGTATAAGCGAGAGGCGTCCGTGCCGGCGGTCGCTTGGAACTCCAAAGACTAGCGGGCGAGGAAGGAGGCAAAGAAAGGATGTATTTCATAAGTTTTTGGAGGGGGGAGACTGCGCAGGTAAAGGAGCGTGTGGACAGGTGTCCATAATCTGACTGATTAGTTGTATACAACTCTATAGACATTTGTCCTGACTCTTGCATACAGTGTGCGCACAACAAAAACCAGGGAACCCCCCAAACCATGAAAACGCCTCCTGTTTCACACCAACGGCCTGAGGACGAAAATCTCGGTGTCGGCGCGAATATGGCTTACGGCCTGCAACACGTTCTGACCATGTACGGCGGCATCGTCGCGGTGCCTTTGATCATCGGCCAGGCGGCCGGGCTCTCGCCGGCGGACATCGGTTTGTTGATTGCTGCTTCATTGTTTGCGGGTGGCTTGGCGACATTACTGCAAACGCTGGGTTTACCGTTTTTCGGCTGCCAATTGCCGCTGGTACAGGGCGTGTCTTTCTCTGGTGTCGCGACGATGGTGGCGATTGTCAGCAGTGGCGGGGAGGGCGGGTTTCAATCGATTCTCGGGGCGGTGATTGCCGCCTCCCTGATTGGTTTGCTGATCACGCCGGTGTTCTCACGCATTACCAGGTTTTTCCCGCCGTTGGTGACGGGCATCGTGATCACCACCATCGGCCTGACGCTGATGCCGGTAGCCGCACGCTGGGCCATGGGCGGCAACAGCCATGCCCCGGACTTCGGCAGCATGGCGAACATCGGTCTGGCGGCCGTGACGCTGGTGTTGGTGCTGCTGCTGAGCAAGATCGGCAGCGCGACCATCTCTCGTTTGTCGATCCTGTTGGCCATGGTCATCGGTACGGTGATCGCCGTGTTCCTCGGCATGGCAGACTTCTCGTCCGTCACCCAGGGCCCGATGTTCGGCTTCCCGACACCCTTCCATTTCGGCATGCCGACCTTCCACTTCGCCGCCATCCTGTCGATGTGCATCGTGGTGATCGTGACCCTGGTGGAAACCTCGGCCGACATCCTCGCGGTGGGTGAGATCATCGGCACCAAGGTCGACTCCAAACGCCTGGGCAACGGCCTGCGCGCCGACATGCTGTCGAGCATGATCGCGCCGATCTTCGGCTCCTTCACCCAAAGCGCCTTCGCCCAGAACGTCGGACTGGTGGCGGTGACCGGCATCAAGAGCCGCTTCGTGGTGGCTACCGGTGGTTTGTTTCTGGTGATCCTCGGCTTGCTGCCTTTTATGGGGCGGGTCATCGCCGCTGTACCGACTTCTGTTCTCGGCGGCGCCGGTATCGTGCTGTTCGGCACCGTGGCGGCCAGCGGTATTCGTACGCTGTCCAAGGTCGACTACCGCAACAACGTCAACCTGATCATCGTCGCCACCTCCATCGGCTTCGGCATGATCCCCATCGCTGCGCCGAACTTCTACGACCACTTCCCAAGCTGGTTCGCAACGATCTTCCACTCAGGCATCAGCTCCTCGGCGATCATGGCCATCGTGCTTAACCTGACCTTCAACCACCTCACTGCCGGTAACTCGGATCAGCAATCGGTGTTCGCGGCCGGTACTGAGCGCGTCCTGCGTTATCAGGATCTGGCAGCGTTGCGCGAAGGGGATTACTTCAGCGAAGGTAAACTGCGTGACTGCGACGGGAATGAGATTCCGGTGGTGGAAGCGACCCATGATTCGAGCGAGCATCGTGCGGCTCATGCCAAAAGCAGTGAGCATGTCTGACAGTTGTATTCGCTTAAAAGGCTGGTAGATCAAAAGATCGCAGCCTCGTTTCACTCGACAGCTCCTACAGTGGAACGCAATTCTCTGTAGGAGCTGTCGAGTGAAACGAGGCTGCGATCTTTTGGCCACAAAAAAGCCCCTGAACCTTTCGATTCAGGGGCTTTTCGATATTGCTGTCTGGCTCCACGACCTGGACTGGTTAAATGCCACCACGTCGGCGTGGGAAGGATTCTTGGCGAAGAGCTCAGGTAATTAACGACGACAAATCCTCGGGCTCGCTAATTCGCTTGGCGGACGAAGCTTAGCTGGGGCTGAGGGAGGGCGCTGGCTGATACCCCTCCAAAAAAACGGTCGGTTAAGGCCGTTAAGAGGGATGACACAGGTCACAGTTCTACCGTGTCTTTGAGGCAACGCGAGCATCTGAGTCGTCCCGCTGCCAACCGCCGCCCAATGCTTTGAACGTGGCCACTGCAGCGCGAGCCGATTCAGTTTGTGCCTGAGCTCTGCCATCAGATGCCGCTAAAAGGTGTTCATCGGCATCCAGTACTTCGATCAGGCTGACCACGCCTTTTTCATAGGCGACAAACGACGTCGCTCGGGCTTTCGCATACGCCGACTCGCCCTGGGCGAGTTGTGTCGATTGTTGCTCGCGGTTGATCAGCGCCGAAAAAGCGCTTTCAACATCTTCGCAGGCCCGCAGAACGGACTGGCGGTAAGCGGCTAAGGCTTCGGCTTCTTGGCCTTTCGCCAAATCAATTTGAGCGTTGATGCGGCCAAAATCGAACAGCCTCCAACGTAATCCCAGTGCCGCCGAAGCCTGACTGGCGCCGTTGCTGAACAGGTTTGCGCTGGATGCCGAGGTAGCACTGCCGAGCAGCGCCCCCACAGACAGTTTAGGGTAGTACTCGGACATGGCTTCGCCGATGCGTGCGTTGGATGCCGCAAGCCGGCGCTCAGCGACGATCAAGTCTGGACGCCGACGCAGCAGGTCGGCCGGAGCGCCCATGTCCGAGAGGCCTGGCACATCAGGGATGGGCGCCGGCTTAGTCAACTGCGCGCTATAAGTGCCGGGCGCCTTGCCCAACATGACATCCAGCGCATTCATTGCCGCGTCAATGCCTGCTTGCAGTACCGGAACGGTGGCCTGCGCTTGATTCAGCGCGCCTTGGGTCTGGTTCAACTGCAGTTCAGCCGCCAGGCCTTTTGCGTAGAGATGTTCGATGGTGGTGAGCAGTTGTTGTCGTGTGTCTACTTGCTGCCGGGCAATTTCCAGGCGTGCTTGCAGGCCACGGATGCTGATGTAAAGGTCGGCTGTTTGCGCGACCACTGCCAGGCGTGTGGCAATCGCCCCGGCTTGTGAGGCCTGATAATCGGCGAAGGCCGCCTCTTTGCTGCGGCGCAGCCCGCCAAACACATCCAACTCCCAGCCGGCATTCAAATTCGCCTCATAGGCACTGCCGTAGCGATTATAGGAAGGGGCTGAATTGAGCACTTGGCCCAACGGAGTTTCCAATGACTGTCGGGCTCGGGCCGCTTGACCGTTGACGGTGGCCGACGGCAGGAGGGCTGCGTTAGCGGCCCCCAAACCGGCGCGAGCCTGATCGATCCTTGCGCTTGCCTGGGCTAAATCGAGGTTCTGTTCAAGTGCTCGATTTATCAGCTGACTGAGTACCGGGTCATCAAATGCGTTCCACCAAGCGGCGAGATCGGCATTTGCGACGGCCACTTGTCGTGCCTTGGACGTTTGCGCCGAGAAATGCTCGGGCAATTCCACACTGGGTTCTGAGTAGTCGGGGCCCACTGCGCAACCTGCAACCATACCCAAACACAGTAAGACGGCGAAACGAGGAGGAGGGTGCATGCGATACCTGCGAAAGGGTCGGTTTGTGACGATATTACAATTTGGTCACAAGTTGTCAACCACCTTTGGGATGAGTAAGCTGCTAGCATGAATCAGCCATCAGTTTCTTCACCCAGCGCCCGTGGCCCAGCCGATCACGACATTCGAGACCAGATTGTTGCGGCGGCCAACGAGCATTTCAGTCAGTATGGTTATGGCAAAACAACGGTTTCTGACCTAGCCAAGGCCATCGGCTTTTCCAAGGCTTACATCTACAAATTCTTTGAATCCAAGCAGGCGATTGGTGAAGCAATCTGTACAAATTGCCTGACTGAAATCGTTGCGGCAGTGGAGCAGGCCATCAATGTAGACGGCATCTCGCCGACTGAGCGTTTTCGGCGCCTGGTCAAAACCTTAATCGCTACAGGTGTGAGCCTGTTCTTTAACGACCGTAAACTCTACGACATCGCAGCGTTCGCCGCGTCGGAGCGCTGGCCCAGCTCACAAGTCTATGACGCTCAGATCAAGAGTTTCGTGTTGCAAATCGTGCGTGAGGGGCGAGAGCTCGGCGAGTTTGAACGCAAGACACCGCTGGACGAGACGGTAGAGGCGATTCATCTCGCTCTGCGGCCCTTCATCAATCCTCTGCTATTGCAGTACAACCTCGATTTTATTGAAGAAGCCCCTTCTCTCATCTCCAATCTTGTTCTGCGCAGCCTGATGCCTTAAACCTCTGCTGACGGATGCGCTGCGCATCCGTATCAGCGTGTGCGACTGAAAAACTAGATATCAACCCTCTTTGCTTTGCTCTGATCAAGTGGGCGATGTCCATTCGTCTCGGTAGTGACTATTGACAGAATTGGTCACTTGAATAAGCATGGTGCATCCGCTACCGAGAGGTCTTTATGATCCAGCGCCACCGCCTGTCACTCATTTTCATTGTTTTGTTGCCGTTTGCCCTAGCGGCCTGCAACGAGGCCACGCCTGCCGATCCTCGCCTTCAAGTGCCCTTGGTGCGCATCGGCGTGGTTCAACCCTCCGCGCCTGCGGCACGGGTATTCACCGGTATCGTCGCGGCTCGAGTTCAGAGCGATCTCGGTTTTCGGGTGCCTGGGAAAGTCTTGGAGCGCTTGGTGGACTCTGGGCAGAGTGTCAAACGTGGGCAGCCACTCATGCGCATCGATGCCAACGACCTGACGCTGACCGCGAGGGCGCAGCAGGAAGCGGTGCTGGCCGCTACGGCCCGAGCCCGGCAGGCCTCCGATGATGAGCGTCGCTACCGTGATTTGGTGTCCGTCGGTGCGGTATCTGCCTCAGCTTACGCAGGGATCAAAGCGGCTGCCGACTCGGCGAAAGCTCAGCTAAACGCTGCCCAGGCTCAGGCTGATGTGGCGAAAAACGCGACCGGTTATTCGACGTTGCTGGCGGATGCTGATGGGGTTGTAGTGGATACCTTGGCGGAGCCGGGGCAGGTGGTTGGCGCAGGACAGATGGTGGTACGCGTTGCTCATTCAGGGCAGCGCGAGGCCGTGATCCAGTTACCCGAGACGCTACGTCCTGCGCTGGGCTCGGCGGCGACGGTTGAGCTCTACGGGCAGAACCAGCGTGCAGGCAGCGCCCGTTTACGTCAGCTGTCCGACTCTGCGGACCGACAGACCCGAACGTTTGAAGCGCGTTATGTGCTGGAGGGGGCGCTCTCCAACGCCACCCTGGGTTCGACGATCTCAGTGGTTATCGCTGACACGGATGTTGCTGATGCCAAGGAATTTCAGGTGCCCATGGGGGCCCTCTACGACGCGGGTAAAGGCCCGGGTGTCTGGGTGGTTGGGGGAGAACCGGAGCATGTGGTATGGCGCCCGATCAAGGTTCGCAGCCTGAATAACGAGGCCAGCGTGCGCGTGACGGGTGATCTCCAGGTGGGTGATCGTGTCGTCGCATTGGGTGCGCACCTATTGAATGAGGGAGAGAAGGTCAGGACTGAACTTGCCGGTGCCACGCAAAAAACGGTGGTGGAGGTGAGTCGATGAGCGGCTTCAATCTTTCGGCGCTGGCAGTACGCGAGCGCTCAATCACCCTGTTTTTGATCCTGCTGATTTCTGTGGGTGGGTTGTACGCGTTCTTCAAACTGGGGCGTGCGGAAGACCCCGCATTCACCATTAAACAAATGACGGTGGTCACCGCCTGGCCTGGAGCGACGGCCCAGGAGATCCAAGACCAGGTGGTAGAAAAGCTGGAAAAACGCATGCAGGAACTGCGTTGGTACGACCGGACCGAGACCTTTACCCGGCCCGGCTTGGCATTCACCACGGTTTATCTGCTCGATAGCACGCCGCCCTCAGCCGTCCAGGAGGAGTTTTACCAGGCGCGCAAGAAAATCCTGGATGAGCAGAAGGGGTTGCCGTCTGGGGTGATCGGCCCGATGGTCAATGATGAGTATTCCGATGTCACCTTCGCGCTCTATGCGCTCAAGGCCAAGGGCGAGCCGCAACGTCTGTTGGTGCGCGAAGCCGAGAGCTTGCGCCAGCGTCTGCTGCATGTGGCGGGTGTGAAGAAGGTCAACATCATCGGTGAACAGGCCGAGCGCATTTTTGTCGAGCTGTCCTACGAGCGTCTGGCGACACTGGGCATTTCCGCACGAGACATCTTCAGTGCGTTGAACACGCAGAACATGATAACGCCGGCCGGCTCAGTTGAAGCGAAGGGCCCACAGGTTTTCATCCGCCTGGATGGCGCGTTTGATGACCTGCAGAAGATTCGTAATACCCCACTGACGGTGCAGGGCAGAACCCTCAAGTTGTCCGATGTGGCTGAGGTCAAGCGCGGTTATGAGGACCCTGCGACGTTCCTGGTACGCAACAATGGCGAGCCCGCATTGTTGCTCGGCGTGGTCATGCGCGATGGCTGGAACGGTCTGGATCTGGGGAAGTCGCTGGAGGCCGAGGCGACAGCGATCAACGAGCAGATGCCTTTGGGCATGAGCCTGACCAAGGTCACGGATCAGGCTGTGAATATTGGCGCATCCGTCAACGAGTTCATGGTGAAGTTTTTTGCTGCCCTGGGCGTGGTGCTGCTGGTGTGTTTTCTCAGCATGGGCTGGCGTGTCGGCATTGTGGTTGCCGCGGCGGTGCCGCTGACCCTGGCGGCCGTGTTCATTGTCATGGCGGCCACGGGCAAAGACTTCGATCGAATTACCCTGGGCTCGTTGATTCTGGCGCTGGGACTGCTGGTGGACGATGCAATCATTGCCATAGAAATGATGGTGGTGAAGATGGAGGAGGGCTACGACCGAATCAAGGCCTCCGCTTATGCCTGGAGCCACACGGCCGCGCCGATGTTGTCGGGGACGTTGGTGACGGCGATCGGCTTTATGCCCAACGGTTTTGCCAAGTCGACCGCTGGTGAGTACACCGCAAATATGTTCTGGATCGTTGGCATTGCGCTGATCACTTCCTGGTTGGTGGCCGTGGTGTTTACACCTTACCTGGGCGTCAAACTGCTGCCGCAGATCAAGGTGCCTGAAGGCGGGCATACGGCGATTTACGGTACACCGAACTACCAGCGTTTCAGGCGCCTGCTGGGCGGTGTGATCCGCCGCAAAGGCCTGGTGGCTGCATCTGTCGTGGGCTTGTTTGTTGTTGCGATTCTGGGCATGGGCGTGGTCAAGAAGCAGTTCTTTCCAACGTCCGACCGGCCTGAGGTGCTGGTTGAGGTGCAGATGCCTTACGGCACGTCTATCGAGCAGACTGATGTGGCAGCGGCCAAAGTCGAGGCGTGGTTGGCTCAGCAGCCGGAGGCCAAGATCGTCACCGCTTACATTGGCCAGGGCGCGCCGCGCTTCTATTTGGCGATGGCCCCTGAGCTACCCGATCCATCCTTCGCAAAAATCGTCGTCCTGACGGCGAGTCAGCAAGAGCGCGAGGCGCTCAAGCTCCGCCTCAGGCAAGCCGCGGCCGATGGCTTGGCGCCTGAAGCCCGGGTGCGGGTGACGCAGTTGGTATTTGGTCCTTATTCACCGTATCCGGTGGCCTTTCGGGTGATGGGCGCCGACCCCGCGGTGTTGCGAGATATCGCCGCGCAGGTGCGTGAGGTCATGACCGCCAGCCCCATGATGAGGACCGTCAACACCGACTTGGGCGAGCGTGCGCCGGCACTTCATCTCACGCTGGATCAGGATCGCCTGCAAGCATTCGGCTTGACCTCGACCGATGTCGCGCAACAGCTCCAATTCCTGCTCACGGGGGTGCCTGTCACCGAGGTGCGTGAGGACATTCGTTCGGTTCAGGTGATCGCTCGCTCGGCGGGAGAGACGCGTCTGGATCCGTCGAAAATTGCCGCCTTCACGCTGACCGGCGCCCAAGGCCAGCGCGTTTCGCTGTCCCAGGTAGGGGCGGTGGATGTGCGCATGGAAGAGCCCATCCTGCGACGTCGTGATCGTACGCCGACGATAACTGTGCGCGGTGACGTGGCTGAAGGTCTTCAGCCTCCCGATGTCTCCAACGCCTTGATAACGCAGTTGCAGCCCATCATCGAAAAACTGCCGGCGGGCTACCGGATTGAGTTTGCCGGCTCGATCGAGGAGTCGGGCAAAGCGAACAAGGCATTGCTACCGTTGTTCCCGATCATGATCGCGCTGATGTTGCTGACCATCATTATTCAGGTGCGCTCGATGTCGGCAATGATGATGGTGTTCGCCACAGCGCCTTTGGGTCTGATTGGTGTGGTGCCAATTCTGCTGCTGTTCCAGCAACCGTTCGGGATCAACGCCTTGGTGGGACTGATTGCCTTGTCAGGGATTCTGATGCGCAACACGCTGATCCTCATCGGCCAGATTCACTCCAATGAGCAAGCCGGCCTGTCGCCTTACAACGCCGTGGTCGAAGCCACTGTGCAGCGAGCGAGGCCCGTGATTCTCACGGCGTTGGCGGCGATGTTGGCGTTCATTCCGCTGACCCATTCGGTGTTCTGGGGAACGCTGGCCTACACCCTGATTGGCGGTACGTTTGCCGGCACCGTGCTGACCCTGGTGTTCCTGCCAGCGATGTACGCCCTCTGGTTCAAGATCAAGCCAGAGCCCGCGCATGAGCTTGCAGCGAACACTCATGTTGCTTGATACCTGCGTGCCTGGATCGTCTCAAAAAGGAATATCGATATGAGCTCGTTGGCCCGGATTACTCAGCAGTTTGATCCCGCTGCGCCCTTCGTGGCTCCGGCCAACTGGCTCCAGGGAAGAACGGTGTTTGGCGGGCTATCTGCAGCCCTGTCATTGCAGACGGTGTTGCTTGAGACATGGCCGGATTTACCGCCATTCAAGTCCGCGCAGGTCTCATTTATAGGCCGATTCCAGTGGGTGGTTCAGGTGCGCAACCTGAGCGCTGTCTTATGAAGAAGTACTAATTTATGATGCCGCATTGATAAATTTGGAAACGGCATCATGAGTACACGTTCCGACCTCCTGACCAGCGCTGAGATTCTGTTGCGTACCAAGGGCTACGCAGCCTTCAGCTATGCCGATCTGGCGGAAGACATCGGTATCAAGAAGGCGAGTATTCACCACCACTTTCCCACCAAAGAAAGTCTGGCGATTGCCATCGTTGAGAGTTATCTGTTCCGGTTCAAGAATCAGCTGGAATGCATCAATGATGAAAATACCGGCATTATCGATCGGCTCAATGCCTTCGCCTTGATGTTCGCACAAAGCAGTAAAAACGCGATGCTTCCGCTCTGCGGCGCTCTGGCGGCGGAATTGCTGGCTTTGCCTGAAAGCCTAAAGGAATTGACGCGGGATTTTTTCGAAATCCATCTCAATTGGCTTCAGGCCAATATCGCACTGGGCCAAGCGGCAGGGGAACTCAAAGCTGAGCTGGACGGCGTGAAGGCTGCCAGGTTCATCTTGAATACGTTGGAAGGTGGCAGCTTTGTATCTTGGGCGCTGAACGACAATTACGAACAGTCTTCTGGATTTGATTTCATTTTAGATGGACTTCGGGTTACCGAAACACATCACTGAGGTTCGATCAGCTTTATTCTGCGTCATAAATCGACCGATTCTGCCCCCGCTGGCTCGGTCCGTTTTCCCGCCTCGTAAGTGGTTTCAGCCGCTTAGCTCACACTCTCTGAATTCTTTTTGCGCGCACTCAATCTGACGAGCGTACGTCTAGTCTCGCATTTGGGTTGCGGATACCTACCCTTGTCTACACTTTCGGTGTGTGACCAGAAGTACAAGATTAAGTAGAAATTACTGCATTGTTATCGCAGTTATCCCTATTCAGGAAAACTCTGTCGGAGCTGGTTTTTTTTGGCGATTGGTTATAAGAAGAATAATCTATTGATCGACAACCTACTAGTTGGTAGTCTTGTTTCTCTTCCGGGCCAAACGCCCGGTCCATCCGAAGAGGAACGAACACATGAGCAACAACCTGAATGGTATCGATGTCGCCGCACTCCAGCAGTTTGCCCAAGGCGTTGCTGAGGATGCGACCAAGCGCCACGCGAGCTTCAACGTCAAGACTCAGTGGAAAGGCCAGACTCGCTCTGTGGCCAAAGTCAATCGCTACAGTCTGGGCGGTGAAACCTACTCGCGGGATTTCGAAATCGTCGCCGATGAGCCTAATGAATTGCTGGGCCAGAACACTGCGCCTAACCCTCAAGAGCTGCTGATGGCCGCTCTCAACGCCTGCATGTCGGTCGGTTATGCCGCCAATGCCGCGATGATGGGGATCAAGATTCACAGCCTGGAAATCGAGACTGACGGCACCCTCGACCTGCGTGGCTTCCTGGGCATCGACGAAAGCGTCAACCCGGGCTACGACGAAGTGAGTGTAGTGATTCGCCTGCATACCGACGCCTCCCGTGAGCGTGTTGAAGAGCTGCACAACGTGGTGCTCAAAACCTCTGTCAACTACGCCAACTTTTCGAAAGCTATCCGTATGGTGCCGACCCTCGAAGTGCGTGAGGGCTAATTCGCCTGTTTCAAACAGATTCAAACCTAGCGTGCACCGGTAGACGGCTAGCTGCCCTGATGCCGACCCTTACGGAATCTGGATAACCGGAGTCTGCAATGAACGATTTTTTTAAAGGCAAAAAACTGTTGGTCGTCGGCGGTACCAGTGGCATGGGCCTGGAAACGGCACGCATGGTGCTCAAGGCAGGCGGCAGCGTAGTTCTCACCGGCAGCAAGCAAGACAAGGCTGATGCGGTGCGTAACGAGCTGAGCCCGCTGGGCCCTGTGTCGGTGATCGTCGCCAACCTGATGACTGAAGAGGGCATGAATTTCGTTCGTATGGAAATCAATGCCAACCACCGCGATGTCAGTCTGATGGTGAACTCCGCCGGGATCTTTATTCCCAAGCCGTTCACCGAGCACGATGAGGCCGAGTACGACATGTACCTGTCGCTCAACCGCGCGACCTTCTTTATCACTCAGGCCGTGGTCAAGAACATGCTGGCCGTCAAGCTTGAAGGGGCAATTGTCAACGTCGGCTCCATCGGTGCACAGGCCGCATTGGCAGGTTCGCCGGCCTCTGCCTACTCCATGGCAAAGGCAGGTTTGCATGCGCTGACACGCAACCTGGCAATTGAGTTGGCTCACTCGGGTATTCGGGTCAACGCTGTCTCGCCAGGGATCGTTCACACCTCGATCTATGAAGGGTTCATGGACAAAGAGGCGATCCCGGAAGCGATGAAGTCGCTGAACGATTTCCACCCGTTGGGACGAGTCGGCGTTCCCGAAGACGTCGCCAACACCATCCTGTTCCTGCTGTCGGACAAGACGTCCTGGGTGACCGGCGCAATCTGGGACGTGGATGCTGGAATTATGGCTGTTCGGGCCTGACCACAGTGGCGAGCGCGGCCTGATGAAAGCTCCCTCTGCGGGAGCTTTCACGCCTTCACTCAGTACAAGTGAAAGAAAGCTGAATGCTGGCTGCAGGAGTCTTCAATGTCGATCACGACAAAAGCAGCGCTGTTGAAAGTCGCGGAAACCCAAATGCGCTCCAAGGGCTATTCCGCGTTCAGTTATGCCGATCTTGCGGCGCAGATCGGTATTAGAAAAGCCAGTATTCACCATCACTTCCCGACCAAGGAAAGCCTGGGCGCGGAGCTGATCAAGGACTACATCAAACGCTTCGATGCGACCCTCAGTTCGATCGAAGAAACGCATGTCGATCCGTTGCTGCGGCTTCGTGGTTTTGCCCGGCTTTTCATCATCAGCGCCAACGAGGGGCTGCTGCCCTTGTGTGGCGCCCTGGCGGCAGAAATGGCGGCACTGCCGCTGTCGCTGCAAGGGCTCACTCGGGTGTTCTTTGAGAGCCAGCTCGATTGGCTTCAGGCCACCCTCAATGACGGGGTCCGGCAGCGCAACTGGTCGCTGGACAAACCCGTTGAGACCTACGCGTTCATGCTGCTAAGCAGCTTGGAGGGCGCGAGCCTTATCGATTGGACATTGGGCCGATCAACCGACCCGCTGGCAGGCTTCGATCATTTGCTTGAAACGCTGGTAACGCGGTCTTAATTTCTTTGAGTGCAGGACGAGTCATGCAAAGTTCTTCGAAAAAATATGCAGTGGATATCTGGTCTGATTTTGTTTGCCCTTGGTGCTGGGTAGCCAAGCGTCGATTCGAGCAGGCGCTCGATAAATTTGCTGAAAAAGATAATGTACAAGTCAACGTCAGGGCCTATCGCCTGGCGGCGAATCACGCGCCAGAGCCTATGATCGCTGCCCTTAAACGCAAGCTCGGCAATCCGGATTCCGCTGTCGCGATGATGAACACCGTCAGTAAATATGGCCAGGCCGATGGGCTTGATTACCGCTTTGACAGCATGCTGTTTGGCGATACTGCCGATGCCCATGTACTGGTCAAGGCGGTTGCGGACGAAGCCGTTAAAAAACGCTTGGTCGAGGCGTTGTATGAGCAAAGCACCTCCCATGGTCAGTCGCTGTTTGATCGCGGCAGCCTGGAGGCCATAGCCAAGGCCGCAGGCGTTTCGGACGCGTTAATCCAACGGGCGTGGTCATCCGTTGAATTGCGCGTAGAGATGGAGGAGGACGAATATATCGCCGCGCAACTAGGTTCGGGCGTGCCTTTGTTTGTATTCGATAATGCCTTTTCATTGTCCGGTGCTCAGCCCGAGGCTGCTTTTCTTGAAGCGCTGAACAAGATGCAGGAGAAGTCGAAAGTCGAAGATGACGCATTCAGCAGTCAAGTCTGCGGCATAGATGGCTGCAAAATTTGATCAGCAGAAGCGGTGCGGTACCGGGTTGTGCCGCCCTTCATCCGTATTGAGAGCGAGATCCAAATGAGCCGTATCGTTGAGTTGAGTGCTCCGCAGTTCGCCCGCTTTGTGGCCAAAGGCAGCAGCGTTGTGCTGTTTTCAGCGTCTTGGTGCAAGCCTTGTCAGGAGATGAAACCGGTGTTTCATGCCTTGGAAGAAAAGCTTCACTCCCTGGCGGCTTTTGCAAAGATTGATGTGGCGGTGTCTCCGACGATCGCGCAAATGTACGGTATCCGGGCGGTGCCATCCTTGGCGGTGTTCCATGAGGGGCGGCTGCTGCGGGTCATGCCCGGATCCCGTTCAGTTGGAGCCATGAAAAAAGCCATTCTTGCGGAGTTGGAAGAGGCGATTTAACCGAACCTCCTCCATCAGCGGTCAGGCTGATCAGTCTGGCGTTCTTTTTCATCCCTCGGGTGTGGATTTGCCCCGGACCAGTTATCGATGGGATGAGCGCGGTCTTCGTTGAAGATTTCCGTTAACAGCGCGTTGGCCCGTTTGTAGGCGTCATACTTGAACTCGGTATCATCCACCGGCTGTGCGGCCATTTCTTCCAGCATCTCCAGGTTCAGGCGACGGAATCGATCCGCTCGTTCGCGGGCTTCGTAACGACCAATGCCCAGTTGCTCCAATGCCCTGCGGCCCAAAGACAATGCGAAAGCAGGGTCGAGGGGCAGCGTTGAAAGCACCGTGGACAGCCACAGGCGTCAGCCAGCGCATCTGGCAGTAGGTCGCGGTCGCATGCAGGGGGTGGGCAAGCACCGAAAACCCGGGGGGCACCCATGTCGAACTGGTCGTGCTCGCCGCCGGTGGTCACGGCCCACAACAAGCTCTTACCTTTGAGTGCGGTGGCGCCTCTGCCATAGGCCACCCTTGGGTGAAGGCTTTATCGATCCACAATTTCAGCAGCGGCGGGCAGCTGTACCAGTACAGCGGATGTTGCAGGACCAGAAGCTCTGCCTGTTCTAGGGCTTGCTGCTCGGCTGGGACATCGATGTTGAAGTCCGGGTACAGGTCATAAAAGGAGCGTATGACCACATCCGGGTTATTGGAGGCTTGCCTGAGCATCACCTCGTTAACCTTGGATTTGTCGGGGTAAGGGTGAGCGTAAATGATCAGAATCATTGGGAGCATTCCACGACAAATCGCGAGTTCATTCAGAACGAAAAGACTCTCTGGTCGTTGGGCATGAAGATGCCCACCGACCAGAGAGTCGCTTTTTGGGGATGGAACCCTTTATTTACCTACTTGCAGTTTCAATACATCCTGCGCAGTCACGGGTTCGCCAGCGATTCCCCAATCTCCGCTTTTGACCTCTTCGAAGATGACCCAGGTGAGGGCGCGCATGTTTTCACCTTCCACAGACACCATGGCGTCCGTCACTTTCTGGATGACTTCGGCTTTCTGCTTGTCGGTAAAAACGCCTTCAATGCCTTTGATGGTAACGAGAGGCATGGTGTGCTCCTTAATGTCTGAAGTGGACGGTGATGAAACAGCGAATAATCAGGCTTTGGCTGCAACGTATTCCGGGTAGTCGGTGTAACCCTTGGCAATGCGATCGCTGACACCGTAGTAAGTCGCGCGATCACCCTCTGCCAGTGGCCATCCGTTCTGCATGCGCTCCACCAAATCGGGGTTGGCGATGTAGGCCGTACCGAAGGCGATCAAGTCGAGTTCACCTTTAACCAGTTCCGACTCAGCGAGGGCTTGGTTAAACCCACCGGCGGCCATCAAGGTGCCCTTGTAGGCTTCACGGAACGCGGCGCCGAACCCCGGCGGCGTTTCAGCGGCGACGATGGTCGGTTGGTAGTTCAGGTGGACGTAGGCCAGTTCGCGTTCATTAAGCGCTGCCGCCATGCTCATCCAGGTTTCTGCTTCACCTTCGTACACACCAAAGTCATACAGGCGGCCAAACGGCGAGAACCGTACGCCAATCTTCGAGCCGCCGATTTCGGCAGAAATCGCGTCAATGGTTTCCAGCAGAAAGCGCTGGCGATTGGCGATAGAGCCACCGTACTGGTCGGTACGGGTGTTCAAGGCGCTGCTGAGGAACTGATCGAACAGGAACCCGTTGGCAGCCATGATTTCGATACCGTCAAAACCGGCCTCCATCGCCATACGCGCAGACTTCACAAAGTCAGCGATGACACGTTTCACTTCATCTGTTTCCAGCGCACGAGGCACGCTGGGTTGCACAGGACCGGATTCGCCAGGCTCGATCCAGGCATATACCGTGGTATCGACCGCCGGCTGAGTACCCGAAGAAACCGGAACCATGCCATGCACCGAAATATGGGACATACGGCCAACGTGCCATAACTGCGCGAAGATCTTCCCGCCCTTGGCATGCACCGCGTCGGTGACCTGACGCCAGCCTGGCAAGTGTTCGTCGGCATAAATACCTGGGGTGTACAGGTAGCCACGGGCTTCGTCGGAAATCGGCAGGCCTTCGGTGATCAGCAGACCAGCAGAAGCACGCTGTGCGTAATACAGCGTGGTGAACTCGTTAGGGATGTTGTCTAGGGTCCGGGTGCGGGTCATGGGGGCCATGACGACCCGGTTTTTTAGCGCAGTACCGGACAGATCGTAAGGGGTGAGCAGCTTATTCATGATTAGTCTCGAAGTCGTTAACAGGTTGAAAGTCAGCGTTTGATTTACGACTTATCGAATGCGTCCAGCACATGTGTGCTGTACACCAACGCGGCACCGGCGTTCATGTTGATTGCCACGCCCAGTGCTTCGGCGACTTCTTCACTGGTGACGCCAAGTTTCTTGGCTTCGGCGGCGTGGAAGGCGATGCAACCGTCGCAGCGGGTGGTCACGGCTACGGCGAGGGAGATCAGTTCCCGGGTCTTCGCGTTCAGGTGATTGGTCTTGCCGCCGGCAGCGCCGAGCGACGCCACGCCTTTCATTGTTTCCGGAGACAGGCCGTTTAGTTCTACCAAGCGAGTATTGATGTCTTTGCGGGTTTGCTTCCAATCTTGCATGGGATTCTCACAGGGATGGTGTTGATTACAGTTATCTATAAACTTGCTAATAAGATACCATCCAGTTGGTAGGCAAACAATATGCTCGTACTGATTTTCACTATCGACGCAATCGAAGGTATTGATAGTTTGCTCCCGAACAATAGGAAAAACGCTTCATGGGGATGACGATTACTGGACTGTCGATTGTCAGCACCACTTGCCAGGCATCGTCGAGACGCTCACATACTGATCGCCGCGAAGCGCTGTCATGGGTCGATTCACACTGGGCAACCGGTTTTGCGCGGTGGCGATGCCGATAGCGCACTTATTCAACTTGCTGGCGCAGATGTCCGGCGAAGTCCAGCAAGGTCTGCCGATCAATTTGTCGCGCATCGTTAAACCCTGGTCCATCCTCCGAGCGACACCACCGAACAAACGCCTGCCAGCGATCACTGTGCGCCTGCACCGTGCCGTAATGCCCGCCGCCAAATAGATCGCGCAATGCCTGCGGCCCGGCATAACTCAGTTGCCGTCCATAGCCAAAATTGCGTCCATCCCGTCTACCCACCAATGCCATGATCAAACTCCTCGAAGCCAAACCTTTGAAACCTTCCCCACGTCATCCCGCCATGGATGTTGAGTGTTATCAGGGATCAAGGCCCCTGCGACCTGTGAGGGTTGTCCACTAGCGCGGGACTGGCGGCTCTTTACGACCGGGAGCTTGGGCATCTCATGATCTGGCCTCCTGAACACCGTTACCGGTGGGCGGGTGGAGGCTGCGCTGGCTGACGAGACCGGCGCCGCGAGATCCTGAGTCGGGTGAAGGCAGTGATGCGATGACCGGGGCATGCCTGATTGTTCAGGTGCACGCCATTCCGTGGGCTGCGGCACCATCATCTGCATCGCTGTTACTGGTGACTTCGGTGTTTGTCACGCCGATTGTCACGAGGGGGAATGCCGCAAAGCCTTGTACGAGGTGGGCTGCAGCAGTGGTAGGAGCGCCCGTCTCTTTCCGGGAGAAAGAGACGGGCGCAGGTTGGCGCAATTAAATGGCCACGCGGATAGGTTGCTGCAGGGCAGTTGGGTAGGGGGATGTATTTGCCGCAATGGCAATGATCTGAAGTGGGCATCCATCACTCGGTGAGTGACCGTGCGAGCCCCCGGACGCTAATCGCACTTTGGGAGAACCACCACGGTGTGGCGTAGCCTTAAAGATTCTGGCTACCTGGGTTGCTGTCAACGACAGCGGTTTGCCCGACCACAGACAATTGCGTGGGCTTTGGATTTTTTAAGTGAGGTCCATCCAAACAGGGCGGCTTTGCAGCCCTGGTTGGATGGACCCGCGTGGACAAACGGATCACTGAGATATGAGGACCGAGCGCTTACTCAGTTGCGCCACGTTTTGCTTTTAGGCGAGTGACATTCGCACCCGTCTGATTGGCGAATTCGCGTGGGCTGACACGCTCCTGCTGATTAGTCTCAAGATAGCGACTCCACCAGTTCATGATCAGCCTGCGCTCCTCGATGAATTCGGCCTTGTGGATGTAGGCGGCGCGGACGTTGTTGCGTTCCTTGTGGCTCATCTGCCTCTCGATAGCTGCGTCCGTCCACAAACCCGACTCGATCAGTGCGCTGCAGGCCATCGAACGAAAGCCATGGCCGCAGATCTCGGTTTTGGTGTCGTAGCCCATCTTCCGAAGCGCGCTGTTCACCGTGTTTTCGGACATGGGTTTCCAAGACTTGGTATCGCCTGCGAACACCAAGTCAAATTTGCCTGTGATTGCGTGGATCTGCTCGAGCAGGGCGACCGCATGCGGCGATAAGGGTACAAGATGGATATCGCCAGCCATCTTCGTACCCCTTGTGGAAAAGGGTACGCCTTCCAACGCTGGTCGCGTGTCGGGTATTTCCCAGGTGCCGCGCTTGAGGTCGAACTCGCTCCAGCGGGCGAAGCGCAGTTCGCTGGAGCGTACAAACACGTGCAGCGACAGCAAGACCGTCAGCCGGGTAAGTGCGCGGCCTTTATAGGTGTTGATCCGCTCCTTGTAGTTCCGGCAAGCGCGATAAGGATAAAGCGGGGCGGTGGACGACCCGCGATGCTTTGATCGAGCCTACGAGGTCGTAAGCAGGGTTTACGGTGATAAGCCGGAGGCGCTTTGCCTCGCGCATGATGCTCTGCAGGTAGTTTTGTACCCTTAAAGCAATGTCTATCGTTCCGCGCTTCTTGATCGCTTCCAGGGGCCGCATAAGGTCGTGGGTGTCGAGGTCGACAATGGCGCGGGCGCCGATCAGCAGGAAGAGGTGGGTTTTGAGGCGACTCATCACTGTCTTGGAATAGTCCGGTGCCCACTTGGCTGACATTTCCGTGTGCCAGTCCAGCGCAACGCTTTCAAAGGTTCTGCCTTTGATCACGGCTTCCGCCTTGGCTTGGTGCTTGGTCTCTATGGGATCAATGCCATCCGCCAGCATTCGCTTGACCTCCAAGCGCTTGCGGCGCGCATCGGCGAGGCCAGCGATGGGGTAGTTGCCGAATGAGGTCAGTCCTTCCCGGCCATCAGGTTTGACGTATCTAAGACGCCAGCCTTTGCGGCCATTGAGTTGGACTAGAAGGTAAAGGCCGTCGCCGTCGAAAAGCTTGTAGGCGCGGTCTGCGGCTTGGCCGAACGGCAAGCGGAATCGGAGAGTGGAGCAGTGGTGCGCGACATAAGGGTACTCCCTTTAATCGAACTGACCTCTATCCCAAACGCTACCCTTAAACGGTTGGTACCCACCGGAATCCGACGGAACGCCAAAACGAAAAAACCCGCCAGAAGGCGGGTTTTTCGGGGGTTTCAGAGATTTTGGAAGCCTTCTCTGGAACCTTGTATGGCTCCACGACCTGGACTCGAACCAGGGACCCAGTGATTAACAGTCACTTGCTCTACCAACTGAGCTATCGCGGAATGGCGTGTATGTTACTGATTCAAAAAGAGAAGTCAAGTACCTCTTAGCCACTTGATGGATTCATGGGGACGGACGGTGGTTTATCGACCGTGGGCGGTTACCAGAATCGCCTCAGAGGTCTACCATGGCCGCCCGGAAGTGGTTACACGCGCTGCCGGCCATTCGCCGAAAAGGTACGCGCCATGAATCAACCCACCATCACGCCTCGCCACAACGGGGTGTTCGCATGAGCATCGCTCAGATCAGCCTGCCTAAAGGCGTCGGTCCTCACGCCGAAAAACTGTTCGACGCAATCACGCAGGCCAGCACCGCTGACGAATTGAACCGTGCCGGTGGCAAGGCCGAAGGTTTTGTCCTGGGCCTGGAAAGCACCAAGGCCATCAAAAGCCAGGTCGCCGAATCGCTCTACGTCGCCTATGACGACGCTGCCAGCCAACGCGCAACCGAACTGGCCTAACCGCCGAAGGTGACGGTGGCGAGCATCAATTTGGCGTACAGCATCGTTGCGGCCAGTTGCACCAGCCACAAGGCCAGGCCGCCGAGAAACACGCCGGCAGCGACTTGCATCACCAGGTTATTACTACGTTTGGCCGGGGTGCGAGGCGCGAAGTGGTCCAGCTCATCGCGGTCGGCGCGTAGGTCATCGTTTTTCATGTGGGCTCTCGTAAGAATTTCGGGGTGTACATAAAACCTGTGGGTGCAGTCTAGAGCCCTCGGTCGATGCATTGAGAATTATCTGAGACAAATAAAAACGGGAAGCCCAAGGGCTTCCCGTTTTTTTACCACTCGACGACTTAGATCACCGCAACGATGGCCTTGGTCACGACGTCGATGTTGCTCTGGTTCAGCGCGGCAACGCAGATGCGGCCGGTGTCCAGGGCGTAGATGCCGAACTCGCTGCGCAGGCGGGTCACTTGCTCAACCGTCAGGCCAGAGTAGGAGAACATGCCACGCTGGCGGCCGACGAAGCTGAAGTCACGCTGCGGTGCGTTTTTCGCCAGCAGGTCGACCATCTGAATGCGCATGCCGCGAATCCGCAGGCGCATTTCGGCCAGTTCTTCTTCCCACTGAGTACGCAGTTCCGGGCTGTTCAGCACGGCGGCGACGATGCTTGCACCGTGGGTCGGCGGGTTGGAGTAGTTGGTGCGGATCACGCGTTTGACTTGCGACAGCACGCGCGCGCTTTCTTCCTTCGATTCGCTGACGATCGACAGGGCGCCCACGCGCTCGCCGTACAACGAAAAGGATTTGGAGAACGAGCTGGAAACGAAGAACGTCAGGCCCGATTCAGCGAACAGGCGCACGGCAGCGGCGTCTTCGTCGATGCCATCGCCAAAGCCCTGGTAGGCCATGTCGAGGAACGGCACGTGACCTTTGGCTTTCACCACGTCCAGAACGTTTTTCCAGTCCGCCGGGCTCAGGTCCACGCCGGTCGGGTTGTGGCAGCACGCGTGCAGCACAACGATCGAACCGGACGGCAGGGTGTTCAAGTCTTCCAGCAGACCGGTACGGTTAACGTCGTGGGTCGCAGCGTCGTAGTAGCGATAGTTCTGAACCGGGAAACCGGCGGTTTCGAACAGCGCGCGGTGGTTTTCCCAGCTCGGGTCGCTGATCGCCACGACGGCGTTCGGCAGCAGTTGCTTGAGGAAGTCGGCACCGATTTTCAGCGCGCCAGTACCGCCAACGGCCTGGGTGGTGATGACCCGGCCTGCAGCGATCAGCGGCGAGTCGTTGCCAAACAGCAATTTCTGCACAGCCTGGTCGTAGGCGGCGATGCCGTCGATTGGCAGGTAGCCACGGGAAGCGTGTTGAGCGACGCGAATCGTCTCGGCTTCGACAACGGCGCGCAGGAGTGGAATTCGCCCCTCCTCGTTGCAGTAAACACCGACCCCCAGGTTGACCTTGTTGGTACGGGTATCGGCGTTGAATGCTTCGTTGAGGCCCAGGATTGGATCGCGTGGTGCCATTTCGACAGCGGAGAACAGGCTCATTTTGCGGCGGCTCTGAATGGAGAGTGGAGGGACGTGTCGCGCTCCAGCCGAATGCACTAGAGCGGTGCACAAACGGGGAGCTAGTATAGAGGCCATCAGCGATTGATGGCGACAGACGATTCGGCTTTTAGGTTAAGTTTTTCCGATTATTTTTCGACCGTTAGTCGATTGGCAGCGTCAAACGTTTTACCCGATGTAGGACGTTTGCCTTGAAAGCGCGGGCAATCGGCTCCACATTGAGCACAATCCAGTTTTTTCCTCGGGCGACATCGGTCGTTTGCGGTCTTTCTCGTTGCTGTCCGGTTTGACCGTACAAGGCGCGGCTCTTGCTCCGAAAACCGAGAGGTATTGTATGTCTGAATTCCAGCTAGTCACCCGCTTCGAGCCCGCCGGCGATCAGCCGGAAGCCATCCGTCTGATGGTCGAGGGCATCGAAGCCGGGCTGGCGCACCAGACGTTGCTCGGTGTGACCGGCTCGGGCAAGACCTTCAGCATCGCCAACGTGATCGCCCAGGTGCAGCGTCCAACCCTGGTGCTGGCGCCGAACAAAACGCTGGCTGCACAGTTATATGGCGAGTTCAAAGCGTTCTTCCCGAACAACGCCGTCGAGTACTTCGTTTCCTACTACGACTACTACCAGCCCGAAGCTTACGTGCCGTCGTCGGATACGTTCATCGAGAAAGACGCCTCGATCAACGATCACATCGAACAGATGCGACTGTCCGCGACCAAAGCGTTGCTGGAGCGCAAAGACGCGATCATCGTCACCACGGTGTCGTGCATCTACGGTCTGGGCAGCCCGGAAACCTATTTGAAGATGGTGCTGCACGTGGACCGCGGCGACAAGCTCGATCAGCGTGCGTTGCTGCGTCGCCTGGCGGACCTGCAATACACCCGCAACGACATGGATTTCGCCCGTGCGACCTTCCGGGTCCGCGGCGATGTGATCGATATCCACCCGGCGGAATCCGATTTTGAAGCGATCCGCATCGAGCTGTTCGACGATGAAGTCGAGAAGATTTCCGCCTTCGATCCGTTGACCGGCGAAGTGACTCGCCAGTTGCCGCGCTTCACTTTCTATCCGAAAAGCCACTACGTGACGCCACGGGAAACCCTGCTCGGCGCCATCGAAGGAATCAAGGTCGAGCTTCAGGAGCGCCTGGACTACCTGCGTACCAACAACAAACTGGTGGAAGCGCAGCGTCTGGAGCAGCGCACCCGGTTTGACCTGGAGATGATTCTCGAGCTGGGTTACTGCAACGGTATCGAAAACTACTCGCGCTACCTGTCGGGCCGTGAATCTGGCCAGGCGCCACCCACCTTGTTTGACTACCTGCCGGCCGACGCCTTGCTGGTGATCGACGAATCCCACGTCAGCGTGCCGCAGGTCGGTGCCATGTATAAAGGCGACCGTTCCCGTAAGGAGACGCTGGTTGAATACGGTTTCCGCCTGCCGTCAGCGCTGGATAACCGGCCGATGCGTTTCGACGAGTTCGAAAACATCAGCCCGCAGACGATTTTCGTCTCGGCGACCCCAGGTAATTATGAGGCGGAACACGCCGGTCGCGTGGTCGAGCAACTGGTCCGTCCGACTGGCCTGGTGGATCCGCAAATCGAAATCCGCCCGGCGTTGACCCAGGTCGACGACCTGCTCTCGGAAATCGGCAAGCGCGTGGCGCTGGAGGAGCGGGTGCTGGTCACGACGTTGACCAAGCGTATGTCCGAAGACTTGACTGATTACCTGGCTGACCACGGCGTACGGGTGCGTTATCTGCACTCGGACATCGACACGGTTGAACGGGTCGAAATCATCCGCGATCTGCGTCTGGGCACCTTCGATGTATTGGTGGGGATCAACCTGCTGCGTGAAGGCCTGGACATGCCGGAAGTGTCCCTGGTGGCGATTCTCGATGCGGACAAGGAAGGCTTCCTGCGTTCCGAGCGCTCGCTGATCCAGACCATCGGCAGGGCGGCGCGCAACCTCAATGGTCGGGCGATTCTCTACGCAGATCGTATCACCGGCTCGATGGAACGGGCGATCGGCGAAACCGAGCGTCGTCGCGACAAGCAGATCGCCTTCAACCTGGCCAATGGCATCACGCCCAAGGGCGTGTTCAAGGACGTTGCCGACATCATGGAAGGCGCCACCGTGCCGGGCTCGCGCAGCAAGAAGCGCAAAGGCATGGCCAAGGCCGCCGAGGAAAACGCCAAGTACGAAGCCGAATTGCGTTCGCCGGGGGAAGTCGCCAAGCGGATTAAGGCGCTGGAAGAGAAGATGTACCAGCTGGCGCGTGATCTGGAATTCGAAGCCGCGGCGCAGATGCGTGATGAGATTGGCAAGTTGCGGGAGCGGTTGATTACTGTCTGAGTTCAGGATCGTTCCCATGCTCTGCGTGGGAATGCAGCCCCGGACGCTCCGCGTCCGCTGTGACGCAGAGCGTCACTGGATTCATTCCCACGCGGAGCATGGGAACGATCAGTGGTAGCTAGTGCGCTTCCCCAGCCTTCAACCCCGCCGGCAACGCCTTGGTCAACAACACCGCCAGCATGCTGATCCCCAGCGCAATCCCGACAAAGTGAAACGCATCGTTGTAAGCCATGATCGACGCCTGCTGATGCGCAATCTCACTGAGTTTGCCCAGCGCCGCCGTCTCACTGCCAAACCGATCCGTCAGCGACGTCATGCGCTCGGCCACCTGTGGGTTGGTCGGCACAATCGCTTCACGCAAATAATCAAAGTAAGTCTTGGTCCGCGCATCCAGCAACGTAGCGAGGAGGGCGATGCCAATCGCGCCGCCGAGGTTGCGCAGGATGTTGAACAGGCTCGATGCCGACCCCGCGTCCTGCGGCAGGATGTACGCCGTGGCGATCAACGAGATGGTTACCATGATCAGCGGCTGGCCCAGCGCCCGGATGATCTGGATCTGATTGAATTGCGGCCCGGCGAAGTCCGGGTTCAACACGCCCGATGAAAAACTCGCCAATCCAAATAGCCCGAAACCCAATGTACAGAGCCATTTCGGCGAGACGTATTTCATCAGTTTCGGCACCAGCGGAATCAGAAACAGCTGCGGCACGCCCATCCACATGATCACTTCGCCGATCTGCAAGGCGTTGTAGTTCTGGATCTGTGCCAGGTACAGCGGCAACAGGTAGATCGAGCCGTACAAACCGACCCCCATCCCGACACTGGAGATACTCGATAAACCGAAGTTGCGATTGCGCAGGATGCCGAGGTTGATCAGCGGGTTGGGCTTGGACGTCTGCACGATCACAAAGGTGATCAGGCTGATCAGCGCGATGCTGCCCAAGGTCACGATCAGGCTCGATTCCAGCCAGTCCTTGCGATGGCCTTCCTCCAGAAACACCTGCAAACAACCGAGGCCGACGCCCAGCGTGAGAATGCCCATGTAATCGGTACTTTTCAGCAGTTCCCAATGGGCTTGTTTTTTCTCCAGGCCGTACATCAGGCCGGCGATCATGATCAGGCCCGGCGGAATGTTGATGTAGAAGATGTATTCCCAGCCCCAATTCTCGGTCAGCCAGCCGCCCAGGGTCGGGCCGATGGAGGGCGCGAAGGTTGCGGTCATGGCGAACATGGCCATGCCTTTGGCGCGGTGGTGTTCGGGGAGTTTGACTAGCGTGAGGGTGAACGCCAGAGGGATCAGCGCGCCGCCGGTGAAGCCCTGTAGCGCACGGAAGACGATCATGCTTTCCAGGCTCCAGGCCATGGAGCAGAGCAGGGAAGCGGCGAGAAATCCGAGCGACACCCACACCGCGAGCCGCCGCGCCGAGAGCAACTGCACCAGCCACGCTGTCAGGGGAATCATGATGATTTCCGCCACCAGGTACGAGGTGGAAATCCACGAACCTTCTTCCAGGGTCGCCGACAGCGCGCCCTGAATATCCTTTAGCGACGAGTTGGTGATCTGGATGTCGAGCACCGCCATGAAGGCGCCGAGCATCACGCTCATGACCGCGATCCAGTCCCGCCGGGTCGGTTCGCCGGCCGGACGGATCAGTTGATCACCGGCCATCGTCAGGGGCGTCTTTGATGTTCACTTTAGCGGTGACCGACATGCCCGGACGAATCTTGCCTTGCAGCGGATTGTTCGCGGCGAAGGTCAGTTTTACCGGAATCCGTTGTACGACTTTGGTGAAGTTGCCGGTGGCATTGTCCGGCGGCAACAGGCTGAACTGCGCGCCCGAAGCGGCAAACAGGCTGTCGACTCGCGCATCGATTGGCATATCGCTGTAGGCATCGAATGTCAGCTCGGCTTTTTGGCCGGGCTGCATGTGGCCAATCTGGGTTTCCTTGAAGTTGGCCTGAATCCAGATGTCCTGATCCGGAACGATCGACATCAGGTAAGCACCCGCCTGCACATACTGGCCTTCGCGGGCGGCGCGCTGGCCGATCAGGCCGCTGATCGGCGCGTGGATTTCGCTGCGGGTCAGGTTCAGTTCGGCCTGGGCCAGATCGGTTTTGGCGTTGGCGATCATGGCGTCGAGGCGTTTGATCTCGGCGGCCAGGGAGTTGATTTGTTGGCGCTGACTTTGTGCGTCCGCCTGGGCCTTGGTCACTTGCGAGCGGGCGATGTGGTTGTCGGCGGAGAGGGTGGTCACCCGTTCTTCCGAGACATAGCCGGGTTTGCGTAGGGTTTGCGCGCGCGACAAATCGATCTGCGAACGACCGAGGCTGGCCTGGCTGGATGCGACTTGCGCCTCGCTGGCGGCAATCAGGCTGGCTTGCTGGGTCAGTTTACTCCGGGCTTGCAGGCGTTCGGCTTCGCGGGTGGCGAGGGTGGCGTTGGCACGGTCGACGGCGAGGTGGAAGTCATCGCCTTCGAGCTTGATCAGCAGTTGGCCTTTCTCGACGTGTTGGTTGTCCTGCACCAGTACCTGATCGATGCGCGCGCCCAATTGACTCGACACGCGGGTGATCTCGCCCTGGACATAAGCGTTGTCGGTGCTTTCGTAAAAGCGCCCCTTGAAGAACCACTGGGCGAAAAAGCCTCCGGCAATCAGCAGGACGAGCAGCAGGAAAATAAACAGGCGACGCTTGAGTTGGGCGGGCATGGGCAGACTGTAGTCGAGAAATTGTAAGGAAGTTATCAGCGGTCAAATCTGGCATACAGCGAATGATGGGTAAATGCCATTGGCTGATAATCGGCCATTCACCGAGGCTGGAGCGCGTTGTAGACGCAACCTTGGCTTAAATGCCCTGTTCACTGGAGCCGGGCGGGCAACGCCTGTTACCATTCGCCCTTTGTTTTATCTTCATTTCGAGACTTGCCATGACCACCGTCCGCACTCGCATCGCGCCATCGCCTACCGGGGATCCCCATGTAGGTACCGCTTACATCGCTTTGTTCAACTACTGCTTTGCCAAGCAGCATGGCGGTGAGTTCATCCTGCGCATTGAAGACACCGACCAATTGCGTTCGACCCGCGAGTCCGAACAACAGATTTTCGACGCCCTGCGCTGGTTGGGTATCGACTGGAGCGAAGGCCCGGACGTCGGCGGCCCGCACGGACCTTACCGGCAGAGCGAGCGTGGCGACATCTATCAGAAGTACTGCCAGCAGCTGGTCGAAATGGGCCACGCCTTCCCGTGCTTCTGCACCGCCGAAGAGCTGGACCAGATGCGCGCCGAGCAAATGGCCCGCGGCGAAACCCCGCGATACGACGGCCGTGCGCTGTTGCTGTCCAAGGAAGAAGTCGATCGTCGCCTGGCCGCTGGCGAGCCGCACGTGATCCGCATGAAAGTGCCGAGCGAAGGCGTTTGCGTGGTGCCGGACATGCTGCGTGGCGACGTCGAGATCCCGTGGGATCGTATGGACATGCAAGTGCTGATGAAGACCGACGGTCTGCCGACGTACTTCCTGGCCAACGTGGTCGATGACCACCTGATGGGCATCACCCACGTTCTGCGCGGCGAAGAGTGGCTGCCCTCGGCACCGAAACTGATCCTGCTGTACGAATACTTCGGCTGGGAACAACCGGAGCTGTGCTACATGCCGCTGCTGCGTAACCCGGACAAGAGCAAGCTGTCCAAGCGCAAGAACCCGACCTCGGTGACGTTCTACGAGCGCATGGGATTCATGCCGGAAGCGATGCTCAACTATCTGGGGCGCATGGGCTGGTCGATGCCGGACGAGCGCGAGAAGTTCTCGCTGCAGGAAATGGTCGACCACTTCGACCTGAGCCGCGTCTCCCTCGGCGGGCCGATTTTCGACATCGAGAAGCTGTCGTGGCTTAACGGCCAGTGGCTGCGGGACCTGCCGGTGGAAGAGTTCGCCAGCCGCTTGCAGACCTGGGCGCTGAACCCTGAGTACATGATGAAGATCGCGCCGCACGTGCAAGGTCGGGTTGAAACCTTCAGTCAGGTCGCACCGCTGGCCGGTTTCTTCTTCGCCGGTGGCGTGAACCCGGACGCCAAGCTGTTTGAATCCAAGAAGCTGTCGGGCGATCAGGTGCGTCAGTTGATGCAGTTGATTTTGTGGAAGCTGGAAAGCCTGCGTCAGTGGGAGAAGGACAGCATCACCGCAACGATTCAAGCGGTGGTCGAATCCCTGGAACTGAAGTTGCGTGACGCCATGCCGCTGATGTTCGCCGCGATCACCGGCCAGGCCAGTTCGGTGTCGGTGCTTGATGCGATGGAAATCCTCGGTCCGGACCTGACCCGTTTCCGTCTGCGCCAGGCAATCGACTTGCTAGGCGGCGTGTCGAAGAAGGAAAACAAGGAGTGGGAAAAACTCTTGGGCAATATCGCCTAAGGTAGTTTGATCCTGCGTAGGAGTTGCCGAAGGCTGCGATCTTTTGATCCTGCTCTTCGGCGCCACCCCGGTTTTTCAGGGGGAGGGCGGTAAGTGATTGTTATGTCGGCAAAAAACTTTGAAATATTTTAAAAATAAGTTTGACAGCCTTCCGAAGCGCCATTAAGATTCGCCCCGTCCTCAGCGATGAGGGGCTATAGCTCAGCTGGGAGAGCGCTTGCATGGCATGCAAGAGGTCGACGGTTCGATCCCGTCTAGCTCCACCAATTTACACTTCAAGGTCTGGCCACACCGGCCTTGAAACGATCAACTCTCAGCGTTGATCTGTTGTATAGAAGGGTTTGCGTCCCCTTCGTCTAGTGGCCTAGGACACCGCCCTTTCACGGCGGTAACAGGGGTTCGAGTCCCCTAGGGGACGCCAGTTTTACAGAAGCGATGTTGCAAGATGTCGCTCCGCCGCGAGGCGAAAAATCCGGGGCTATAGCTCAGCTGGGAGAGCGCCTGCATGGCATGCAGGAGGTCAGCGGTTCGATCCCGCTTAGCTCCACCAATTTTACAGTTCAAGGTCTGGCCACACCGGCCTTGAATCGATCAGCTCTCAGCACTGATCAGTTGTATAGAAGGTTTTGCGTCCCCTTCGTCTAGTGGCCTAGGACACCGCCCTTTCACGGCGGTAACAGGGGTTCGAGTCCCCTAGGGGACGCCACGATTACCCGCTCTGCGGGATTTTATAAGGGTCATTCAATTATTGAATGGCCCTTTTGTTTGTCTGGCGTTTGGCCAAATCCCCTATTTCTTTCAAACTGTTCTTCAGACCAGCGGTCACATCCACGACTTGCGGAAAATTATTATGAGAATAATATTCTAGTCGTAATATTCGGAGGCAACGATGAACGATAAAAAAGCTCAAACCCGCGAACGCATCCTCAAGGCTGCCAGCGCAGCGCTGATTCAGCGCGGCCCGGCCGAACCGAGCGTGGGCGAAGTGATGGGCGCGGCCGGCCTGACCGTCGGCGGCTTCTATGCGCACTTCGAAAGCAAGGACGCGATGATGCTGGAAGCGTTCAAGCAACTGCTCGGTCACCGCCGTGGCTTGATCGCCGACATGGACGCCGAGTTGACCGGCGAAGAGCGTCGCGCGTTGGTTGCAGCGTTTTATCTGTCACGCAAACACCGTGATTCCTCTGAGTCAGCGTGCCCGATTCCGGCTTCTGTCGGTGAGCTGGGGCGCCTGCCGGACGCGTTTCGTGTGGCGTTGAATGAGCATGTGGAAATGATGGTCGCGCAGTTGGCGGCCAGTCCGGAAGACACCGACAAAGCCTTGGCCGACATGGCCTTGATGGTCGGTGGTTTGGCTCTGGCGCGCGCGCTGGGGCCAGGAGAGTTGTCCGATCGATTGCTGCGCGCCGCCAAATCGGCGGTGCTATGACCTGAAGGCCGAGCCTTGGGAGAGAGAGCGATGAGCACGTTGAAGTGGATTCGTGGCGTTAATGGCACCTTGGGCTGGGTCGCACCAAAACTGGTTGCGAACAAAATGCGACTGGCATTCATGACACCGCGCGAGTTGCCGCCGCGTGATTGGGAATTGCCGCTACTGGCGAAATCCGAGCGCATCACCTTGCGCTTCGGTCTCTCGGCACTGCGTTGGGGGCAGGGCCCGGCCGTGTTGCTGATGCACGGTTGGGAAGGTCGGCCAACACAGTTTGCCAGCCTCATCACCGCACTGGTCGATGCCGGTTACACCGTGATTGCTCTGGACGGCCCGGCTCATGGTCGCTCACCTGGCCGCGAAGCCAATGTGGTGCTGTTTGCTCGAGCCATGCTTGAAGCCGCTGCCGAGTTGCCGCCGCTGCAAGCGGTCATCGGTCACTCCATGGGTGGCGCCAGTGCCATGCTCGCCGTTCAACTGGGCTTGCGTACCGAAACCCTGGTCACTATCGCCGCCCCGGCTCGGATTCTCGGCGTGTTGCGCGGTTTCGCCCGTTACGTGCGGTTGCCACCGAAAGCCCGTTCAGCGTTCATTCGTCAGATCGAAAGAGACGTCGGCATGCGCGCTGCGGCGCTGGATGTCGCGCACTATCAACTCGACATGCCCGGCCTGATTGTCCATGCCGAAGACGACTGCTACGTTCCGGTCAAGGAATCGCAGCTGATCAACGAAGCCTGGTTTGACAGCCGTCTGTTGCGCCTGGAAGCGGGTGGTCATCAACGGGTGCTGGCTGACCCTCGAGTGATCGAAGGCGTTCTTTCGCTGCTGGCCGGTCGCAGTCTGCAATCGCGCCAATCGGCCTGAGCATCCGTTACACTGCCCCGGTCAAAATTTTCTGACCAGGAGTGGGGCATGGGCTGGGATCGGGCAACGCCATTTATCATTGATCTGGAAGTAGGCGCAGAGGACATCGATGGGCTGGGGCACGCGAACAACGCGGTGTACGTGACCTGGCTCGAACGCTGTGCCTGGCGCCACTCCCAGCGGCTTGGCCTGGACCTGGTCGAGTATCGTCGGCTGGACCGGGCGATGGCGGTGGTGCGGCACGAAATCGATTACCTGGCGGCCGCCTATGAAGGCGATGAGTTGCAATTGGCGACCTGGATCGTCGATTGGGACCAGCGCCTGAAAATGACCCGCCACTTCCAGTTGAAGCGACCCAGCGACAACACCACGTTGCTGCGGGCGCAAACCACCTTCGTCTGCATCGAGCTGTCGACCGGCAAGCCCAAGCGCATGCCAGCGGAGTTCATCGAAGGTTACGGCCCGGCGTTGCAGGTGTTGGATACAACCAAAATCTAATAATGTGGGAGCGAGCCTGCTCGCGAAAGCGGCGTGTCAGTCGATATCAATGTTGAATGTTCAGCCGCCTTCGCGAGCAGGCTCGCTCCCACAGGGAATTTGCGATGTTCTGCAGATTTTCCGCGCAATCCAGTAAACTGCCGCACGTTTTTCGTTGAGTGTGTTTTTTCATGCAAATTGCTTTGGCGCCCATGGAGGGGTTGGTCGACAACATCCTGCGGGACGTACTGACCCGTGTGGGCGGTATCGATTGGTGCGTGACCGAGTTCATTCGGATCAACGATCAACTGCTCACGCCTGCCTATTACCACAAGTTCGGCCCTGAACTGCTGACCGGCGCGCGGACCGCGTCCGGCGTGCCGCTGCGGGTACAGCTGCTCGGTTCCGATCCGGTATGCCTGGCAGAAAACGCCGCCCTGGCCTGCGAGCTGGGGTCCGAAGTCATCGACCTGAACTTCGGCTGCCCGGCCAAGACCGTCAATAAATCCCGTGGCGGCGCGGTGCTGCTCAAAGAGCCTGAGCTGCTGAACCAGATCGTCGAACATGTCCGTCGTGCCGTTCCGGCGCACATTCCAGTGACCGCCAAGATGCGCCTAGGTTTCGACAGTCCGGACGGTGCGCTGGTGTGTGCCACGGCCCTGGCCGAAGGTGGCGCGGCGCACATCGTCGTTCATGCTCGGACCAAGACCGATGGCTACAAACCGCCGGCCCACTGGGAATGGATTCCGCGGGTGCAGGACGTGGTCAAGGTGCCGGTGTTCGCCAATGGTGATATCTGGAGCGTCGAAGACTGGCGTCGTTGCCGCGAAATCAGCGGTGTGGAAGACATCATGCTCGGTCGCGGTCTGGTCTCGCGCCCGGACCTGGCGCGGCAAATCGCGGCGGCGCGGGCCGGTGAGGACGTCGTCGAGATGACCTGGGCCGAGCTGCTGCCGCTGATTCAGGACTTCTGGCTGCAGGCCAAGGCGCAGATGACGCCACGCCAGTCGCCGGGTCGCTTGAAGCAGTGGCTGGCGATGCTGACCCGCAATTATCCCGAAGCGGTCGAGCTGTTCACCGTCCTGCGTCGTGAGACCGAACTGGATCAGGTTTCGCGTTTACTGGGTCTACAGGTGTCTGAAGCCGCCTGAATCCAATTGATCAAACTGTCCTGGGCGCCAATGGCGCCCTTTTTTGTGCCCGTCATTCAGATGATTTCAAGCATTACGCATGCTCGGCAGCTGCAAGGTTCGCGTCATTTGAGCAACTGTTGAAAATCCTCCACCGGCAGCGGCGGGCTGTGCAAATATCCCTGATAAAAATGGCAGCCCAGCCCCTGCAAAAATTCCAGCTGCTCCGGCGTCTCCACCCCTTCGGCAATCACCTTCAATTCGAGGCTGCGGGCCATGGCGACGATGGCGCGGATGATCTCGGCGTCGTTGGGGTCGGTCGTGGCGTCGCGGATGAACGACTGGTCGATTTTCAGGGTGTCGACCGGCAGACGCTTGAGGTAGGTCAGCGAGGAATAACCGGTGCCGAAATCGTCCATCGCAAAACTCACGCCGAGTTTTTTCAGGCGACGCATTTTGCTGATGGTGTCTTCCAGGTTCTGGATCACGATGCCTTCGGTGATCTCCAGTTTCAGCAGCGAGCAGGGCAGGCCGTGGCTGTCGAGGCTGTGTTCGATGCGTTCGACGAAGTCGTTCTGCCGGAATTGCCGCGGGCTGATGTTCACGCACAGGCTGAAGTCCAGCGGGTCGACCAGGCCTTTGACGATCAGCTGTTTGAAGGCGCTGCAGGCTTCGTCGATGATCCAGGTGCCAACTTCCAGAATAAGTCCGCTGTCCTCCAGCACCTTGATGAACTCGGTGGGCGATTGCGCGCCGAGTTTCGGATGGTTCCAGCGTACCAGCGCCTCGGCACCGACGATGCGGTCGTTCCGGGCGTCCACCTGAGGTTGGTAGTGCACGCGGAACTCACCCCGGGAAAGGGCCAGGCGCAGGTCGGTTTCCATGCGCAGGCGTTCGCTCGCAGCCTTCTGCATGGTGTTGTGGTACATCTGCGTGGTATTGCGGCCTGAATCCTTGGCCCGGTAGAGGGCGATGTCGGCACGTTTGAGCAGGTCGGCCGGGGTCGAGCCGTGATCGGGAATCAGCGCGATGCCGATGCTGGGCGTCACTTGCAGGCGTTGTCCGTCGAGGAACATCGGCTCCGACAGCAGTTCACGCAAGGTGTCCGCCAACTGCCGAACCTGCTCGCTGACCTCGTTGCGCGAACCTTCGAGCCCACTGAGCAATACCACGAATTCATCACCGCCCAAGCGGGCGACGGTGTCTTCCATGCGCACGCTGGCTTCAAGGCGCGCGGTGATGATTTTCAGCACGGTATCGCCCACCGGGTGACCGAGCGAATCATTGATGTGCTTGAAGTGATCGAGGTCGAGAAACATCAACGCGCCGCGCAGGTTGTGGCGCTTGAGCAGAGCGATCTGCTGACTCAGGCGATCCATCAGCAGCGCGCGGTTGGGCAGGTTGGTCAGCGGGTCGTGGTAGGCCAGGTGACGGATTTGCGCTTCAGCGTTTTTCAGCAGGCTGACGTCCCGTGCGGTCAGCAGCAGGCAAGCGGTTTCGTTCAGGGTGATCGGTTCTACCGAGACCTCGACGGTCAGCAGCTCGCCGCGTTTATTGCGCCCGAGCATTTCCTGGTGATGCACCCGGCCCTTGATCTGTAGTTCGGCGAGCAGCGCCGAGCGTTGTTTTTCTTCGGCCCAGATGCCGACCTGATACACCGTGCGGCCGACCACTTCGTCGGCGCGGTAGCCGGTCAGGCGGCAGAAACCATCGTTGACCTCCAGATAACGCCCGGTGTCGCGCTCGGTGATGGTGATGGCGTCGGGGCTGGAGTGGAACGCCTTGGCGAACTTCTCTTCGCTGGCCTTGAGTGCCGCTTCCGAGCGTTGTTGCTGGGTGATGTCGCGCAGGGTGGTGACGATGCACGGCTGGTCGCCGACGCTGATCTGGCGGCTGGAAATCACGCAGGTCAGGGATTGTCCGTCTTTGTGCTGAACCAGGATTGCCACGTTGTTCAGGCCTTGTTCACGGATGACTTGCTCGATCCGTCGCAGGCTTTTCGCCGACGCGTCCCACAGACCGATTTCGTCGGCGCCGCGGCCAATCACGTCGGCGGCGCTCCAGCCAAAGGTCTGGGTGAAGCTGGAGTTGATCTCGATGAATTGGCCGGTGTCCTGACGGGTCACGCAAATCGGGTCCGGGCTGACCTGGAACAGGGTGGCAAACTTCTCTTCGGACGCCACCAGCAGCTGCTCGCGCTCCACCTGATCGGTGATGTCGAGCAGCGTGCCGGCCATGCGCAGCGGGACACCGTTGTCATCGCGATAGAGTCGGGCGCGGCTTTCCAGGTAGCGCGAGCTGCCGTCCGGCAGTTGCACGCGGTAGGTCAGTTGATAATTGCCGGCCGGGCCTTCTCGCAGGCTGCGATAGGCGTCACGCATGGTGCCACGCTCTTCGTCGGGCACGCCTTCGAAAAACTCGTCGAAGGATTCATGGAACGGTATGGCTTCCAGCCCGTGTAACTGGGCGGCGCGTGCCGAGCCGTACAGCATGCCGCTGGGGATATGCCAGTCCCAGGTACCGAGTTGCGCCGAATCCAGAGCAAGGTCGAGCCGCTCCTGGCTGTCTTTCAGGGCAAGCTCGGCGGCCTTGCGTTCGGTGGTGTCCAGAAACGTACTCAGCAGATAGGGCTGGCCTTCGAGCTCGACCTTTTGTGCGCTGAGAATGCCGTCATGGACTTGGCCATTGCTGGCACGAAACTGCACCTCCATGCTGACCAGTTCGCCCTTGGCCATGGTGGCCTTGACCAGTTGCGCCCGTTGCTCCGGGTGCACCCAAAGGCCCAGTTCCACGGTGGTACGACCAATGGCGTTTTGCACGGGCCAGCCGAACAGGCTTTCAAAATACTGGTTGGCTTCGGTAATCAGGCCGTCTTCCTGGCGGGTCAGCAGGACCATGTTCGGGCACAGGTGAAACAGTGTGGCGAAGCGCTTTTCCGAGCTGCTCAACGCCTGTTCGCGCTGGCGCTGGTGGGTGATTTCGCGGATGACGCCAATCATCCGTGGCCGGCCGTGTTTGTCCGGCAGCAGGCTGCCATTGATCTCCAGCCAGTGCAGGCTGCCGTCGGGCCAGCGAATGCGGTGGTGCATCGCCTGTTCCAGCGGAGCGCCGGCGATCACCGCGTCGAAGGCGCGAATGGTTTTCGCCCGATCCTCTGGCGGCAGCAAGTCGAGGTATTCCAGGTCCGCCGGCAGCGGTTGCCGGGGATCGAAGCCGAACAGCGCCTGGGTACCGCGCGACCAACTGATCTGCCCGCGCTCGATGTCCCAATACCAGGCGCCCAGACGTGCACCGTTGAGGGCGGCCAGCAATTGTGGGGCGCTTTCCCAGCTCTGCTCGGACCGTTTTGGGTCAAGCGCCTGTATACGCGGCATTGGCGGAACACGGTCAACAGATTTCGGCATGGGCAAGCCTTGGCTGAGTGGGGTGCAGGTTCAGAAACTCGAGGCCCTATAAGAAGTAGCACAGCTTAGCCGAGAGTCCCTGGCAGATCGATTTGTGCATCCAGCAAAGCCATGAAGGCCCGTGCCGCATTCGACAGCGTCCGTTCTGTGTGCAGGATATAGCCTAGCTCGCGAGTCAGTTGTATGCCCGGTAAAGGTATTCGCGCAACCTGATCATCCAGCATGGTGCGCGGCAACACACTCCAGGCCAGGCCGATCGAGACCATCATCTTTATGGTTTCCAGATAATTCGTGCTCATGGCGATGTTCGGCGTCAGGCCTTGAGCTTCGAACAGGCGCCGGACGATGTGGTGGGTAAAGGTGTTGCCGCCAGGAAATACCGCCGGATGCAGAGCAATGTCCGCCAGACTGACCGGGCCGTTGCTGATCAGCGAGTGCTCCGGGGCGACCACGAAGTCCAACGGGTCGTCCCACACCGGCGTGGCCTTGACCAGTGCGTGGGGCTCCGGTGCCAGGGTGATGACGGCCAGTTCGGCGCGGCCATGGAGGATTTCTTCGTAGGCCACTTCCGAATCGAGGAACTGAATATCCAGTGCCACCTGTGGATAACGTCGAGTGAACTCCCTTAATAAGGGGGGTAAACGGTGCAGACCGATGTGGTGGCTGGTGGCCAGGGTCAGGCGGCCGGACACTTCGCCGGTCAGGTTGGTCAGGGCGCGGCGGGTGTCGTCCAGCACGTTCAAAATCTGATAGGCCCTCGGCAGCAAGGCGCGACCGGCCTCGGTCAGGCCGACTTCACGGCCCAGGCGATCGAACAGGCGCACCTTCAATTGCTGCTCCAGCCCGGCAATGCGCTTGCTGATGGCCGGTTGCGTCAGGTGCAGCCGTTCGCCAGCGCCGGAGAAGCTCCCGGTCTCGGCAATCGCGATAAAAGCATTGAGGTTGGCGAGGTCCATTGCAGTATTCCAGTTGGTTATCCAAAGCATAAAAAATATGAATTTGAGTTATTTAATGTAACCCCCTAGGATCGACCTCACAAGCCAAGGGGTTATTGAACCGTGCACGACCCAAGGCATAGAAAATAGAAGCAAGCTGATGAGGACCGTCTGATGGCCGGCAAAACGCTTTACGACAAGCTCTGGGATTCCCATGAAGTGAAACGGCGCGACGATGGGTCGTCGCTGATCTATATCGACCGCCACATCATCCATGAAGTGACTTCGCCCCAAGCTTTCGAAGGCCTGCGTCTGGCCGGGCGCAAGCCTTGGCGCGTCGACTCGATCATCGCGACCCCGGACCACAACGTACCGACCACACCGGATCGCAAGGGCGGCATCGAAGCGATTACCGACCAGGTCTCGCGTTTGCAGGTTCAGACCCTCGATGACTACTGCGATGAATATGGCATCACTGAATTCAAAATGAATGACGTGCGTCAGGGCATCGTTCACGTGATCGGTCCGGAGCAGGGGGCCACCTTGCCGGGCATGACCGTAGTCTGCGGCGATTCGCACACCTCGACTCACGGCGCGTTTGGCGCATTGGCCCACGGCATCGGGACTTCCGAGGTCGAGCACGTGTTCGCCACGCAGTGCCTGGTCGCCAAGAAAATGAAAAACATGCGGGTGTCGGTCGAAGGCAAATTGCCGTTCGGCGTGACGGCCAAGGACATCGTGCTCGCGGTGATCGGCAAAATCGGCACCGCCGGCGGTAACGGCCACGCCATCGAGTTCGCCGGCAGCGCCATTCGCGACCTGTCCGTCGAAGGCCGCATGACCATCTGCAACATGTCCATCGAGGCCGGCGCTCGCGTAGGCCTGGTGGCTGCCGACGAAAAAACCGTGGCTTATGTCAAGGGTCGTCCATTCGCCCCGAAAGGCGCGGAATGGGACATGGCGGTCGAAGCCTGGAAAGACCTGGTGTCCGACGCTGACGCCGTGTTCGACACCGTGGTTGAGCTCGATGCCACTCAAATCAAGCCTCAAGTCAGCTGGGGCACATCGCCCGAGATGGTCTTGGCGGTTGATCAGAACGTTCCCGATCCTGCGAAGGAAATGGACCTGGTCAAACGCGGCTCCATCGAGCGTGCCTTGAAATACATGGGTTTGAGCGCCAATCAGGCGATCACCGATATTCAGCTGGACCGCGTATTCATTGGTTCCTGCACCAACTCGCGGATCGAAGACTTGCGCGCTGCGGCGGTGATCGCCAAGGGCCGTAAAGTCGCTTCGACCATCAAGCAAGCCATCGTGGTGCCGGGCTCGGGCCTGGTGAAGGCACAAGCCGAGGCCGAAGGCCTGGACAAGATTTTCCTCGAAGCCGGTTTCGAGTGGCGTGAACCGGGTTGCTCGATGTGCCTGGCGATGAACCCGGACCGTTTGGAGTCGGGCGAGCATTGCGCCTCGACCTCCAACCGCAACTTCGAAGGGCGTCAGGGCGCCGGTGGTCGTACTCACCTGGTCAGCCCGGCCATGGCCGCGGCGGCTGCCGTCAACGGTCGTTTCATCGACGTTCGCGAACTGATCTGAGGAACCGCACATGAGAGCTTTTACCCAACACACCGGTTTGGTCGCACCCTTGGACCGTGCCAACGTCGACACCGACCAGATCATTCCGAAGCAGTTCTTGAAGTCGATCAAGCGCACCGGTTTTGGTCCGAACCTGTTTGACGAATGGCGCTACCTGGACGTGGGCTATGCCTACCAGGACAACTCCAAGCGTCCGCTGAACAAGGACTTCGTCCTCAACGCCGAGCGTTATCAAGGCGCCAGCGTGCTGCTGGCCCGCGAGAACTTCGGTTGCGGCTCCAGCCGCGAACACGCGCCGTGGGCGCTGGAAGAGTACGGTTTTCGCAGCATCATCGCGCCGAGCTATGCGGACATCTTCTACAACAACAGCTTCAAGAATGGTTTGCTGCCGATCATCTTGAGCGACGCTGAGGTGGATGAGCTGTTCCAGCAGGTTGAAGCCAATCCGGGTTACGAGTTGACGGTCGATCTTCAAGCCCAGACCGTAACCCGGCCTGATGGCAAGGTTTACAGCTTTGAACTTGACGAGTTCCGCAAGCATTGCCTGGTCAACGGCCTGGACGACATCGGCCTGACCTTGCAGGACCATGAAGCCATTGCAACGTTTGAAAGCAAACACCGGGCGAGCCAGCCTTGGTTGTTTCGCGACGTTTGATGATTTTGCGTAAGGCCGGATGACGCCTTCGCGGGCAAGTCGGATCGCCGCCCGCTCGCTCCTACAGGGGAATGCATTTCAACCGTAGGAGCGAGGCTTGCCCGCGAAGAGGCCCGCCCAGACACCACAAGACTCACCCCAAAAAGGAAGTCCATATGACCAGCACCGCCCAGCACAGCCAAGTCGTACAAAAGCAATTCGGTGAGCAAGCCGCGGCCTATCTGAGCAGCGCCGTACACGCTCAGGGCACCGAATTCGCGCTGCTACAGGCTGAACTGGCAGGGCAGGGCGATGCCCGTGTGCTGGACCTGGGCTGCGGCGCCGGTCACGTCAGTTTCCACGTCGCGGAACGGGTGAAAGAAGTGGTGGCCTACGACCTGTCGCAGCAGATGCTCGACGTGGTGGCCGGTGCTGCCGTCGATCGCGGCCTGAGCAATGTGTCCACGGTATTGGGCGCCGCTGAGCGGTTGCCATTCGCCGATGGCGAGTTCGATTTCGTCTTCAGCCGTTATTCGGCGCACCATTGGAGCGATCTCGGCCTGGCGCTGCGGGAGGTTCGTCGGGTGCTGAAGCCGGGCGGCGTGGCGGCGTTCATCGATGTGTTGTCACCGGGCAGTCCATTGTTCGACACTTACCTGCAAAGTGTCGAAGTGCTGCGCGACACCAGCCATGTGCGCGATTATTCCGCCGGCGAGTGGTTGCGTCAGGTCAGCGAAGCGGGGTTGCATACCCGCAGCACCACGCGTCAACGGCTGCGTCTGGAGTACACGTCCTGGATCGAGCGCATGCGCACGCCAGAGGTGATGCGCGCGGCGATCCGCGAGTTGCAACAGTCGATGGGCAACGAAGTACGCGAATATTTTGAGATTGAGGCCGATGGTTCGTTCAGTACAGATGTACTGGTGCTGATGGCTGAACGATAAACGTCGAGCGATAGACTTTTTCCCGGCTAACCCGCGACCCCAGGGCACGCCGACTGATGACATGAGGAAAGCATGAGCAAGCAGATTCTGATTCTCCCAGGTGACGGTATTGGCCCGGAAATCATGGCCGAAGCGGTCAAGGTGCTGGAGCTGGCGAACGACAAGTACAGCCTGGGCTTCGAGCTGAGCCACGACGTAATCGGCGGCGCTGCCATCGACAAGCATGGCGTGCCGCTGGCTGACGAAACCCTGGACCGTGCCCGCGCCGCCGACGCTGTACTGCTCGGCGCTGTGGGTGGCCCGAAATGGGACACCATCGAGCGTGACATCCGCCCTGAGCGCGGCCTGCTGAAGATTCGTGCGCAACTGGGCCTGTTCGGCAACCTGCGTCCGGCGATCCTGTACCCGCAACTGGCCGAGGCTTCCAGCCTGAAAGCTGAAATCGTTGCTGGCCTGGACATCCTGATCGTCCGTGAACTGACCGGCGGTATCTACTTCGGCGCGCCACGCGGTACCCGCACCCTGGAAAACGGCGAGCGTCAGGCTTACGACACCCTGCCGTACAGCGAAAGCGAAATCCGCCGTATCGCCCGTGTCGGTTTTGACATGGCCATGGTGCGCGGCAAGAAGCTGTGCTCGGTGGACAAGGCCAACGTACTGGCTTCCAGCCAACTGTGGCGTGAAATCGTCGAGCAAGTGGCCAAGGATTACCCTGAAGTCGAACTGAGCCACATGTACGTCGACAATGCCGCCATGCAACTGGTGCGTGCACCCAAGCAATTCGACGTGATCGTCACCGACAACCTGTTTGGCGACATTTTGTCCGACCAGGCATCGATGCTCACCGGTTCCATCGGCATGCTGCCGTCGGCGTCGCTGGATACCAACAACAAAGGCATGTACGAGCCGTGCCACGGTTCGGCGCCGGACATCGCTGGTAAAGGCATTGCCAACCCGTTGGCGACCATTCTGTCGGTGTCGATGATGCTGCGTTACAGCTTCAATCTGCAGGATGCGGCCGATGCGATCGAGAAGGCCGTCAGTCTGGTATTGGACCAAGGCTTGCGCACCGGCGACATCTGGTCGGCCGGTTGCACTAAAGTCGGTACGCAGGAAATGGGCGACGCAGTAGTCGCCGCGCTGCGGAATCTGTAATCTCTTGGGCCCGCTGCAACTTTCACTCTTGAAAGCAGCGGCCCACTTTTTAAAGAAGGTGTAGTTGCGATGAAACGTGTAGGTCTGATCGGTTGGCGCGGTATGGTCGGTTCCGTGCTCATGCAGCGGATGCTGGAAGAGCAGGATTTCGATCTTATTGAGCCGGTGTTTTTCACCACTTCCAATGTCGGTGGCCAAGGCCCGTCCGTGGGCAAGGACATTGCTCCGCTCAAGGACGCTTACAGCATTGAAGAGCTGAAAACCCTCGACGTGATTCTGACCTGCCAGGGTGGCGACTACACCAGCGAAGTCTTCCCGAAGCTGCGCGAAGCCGGCTGGCAGGGTTACTGGATCGACGCCGCTTCCAGCCTGCGCATGCAGGATGACGCGGTGATCGTGCTGGACCCGGTGAACCGCAAGGTCATCGACCAGCAGCTCGACGCGGGCACCAAGAACTACATCGGCGGCAACTGCACCGTCAGCCTGATGCTGATGGGCCTGGGCGGTCTGTTCGAAGCCGGTCTGGTGGAGTGGATGAGCGCCATGACCTATCAGGCGGCCTCCGGTGCCGGCGCGCAGAACATGCGTGAACTGATCAAGCAAATGGGCGCGACCCACGCTGCTGTCGCCGATCAACTGGCCGACCCGGCCAGCGCGATCCTCGACATCGACCGCCGTGTCGCCGAAGCCATGCGCAGTGACGCGTACCCGACTGAAAACTTCGGCGTACCGCTGGCCGGCAGCCTGATCCCGTGGATCGACAAGGAACTGCCGAACGGTCAGAGCCGCGAAGAGTGGAAGGCCCAGGCCGAGACCAACAAGATCCTCGGTCGCTTCAAGAGCCCGATCCCGGTCGACGGCATCTGCGTGCGCATCGGCGCCATGCGCTGCCACAGCCAGGCGCTGACCATCAAACTGAACAAAGACGTGCCGATCGCCGATATCGAAGGGCTGATCAGCCAGCACAACCCTTGGGTCAAACTGGTGCCGAACCAGCGTGACGTCAGCATTCAGGAACTGAGCCCGACGAAAGTCACCGGCACCCTGAACGTACCGGTTGGCCGTCTGCGCAAACTGAACATGGGCACGCAGTACGTCGGCGCGTTCACCGTCGGCGACCAACTGCTGTGGGGCGCGGCCGAACCGCTGCGTCGCATGCTGCGGATCCTGCTTGAGCGTTGATCGATTGAAGTAAACAAAGAGCCCGTGCCTTGAAAGAGGTGCGGGTTTTTTTATACCCACAGATCGTTCCCACGCTCTGCGTGGGAATGCATCCCGTGACGCTCCGCGTCACAGTTTCAAGAGCGTCCAGGGCGGCATTCCCACGCAGAGCGTGGGAACGATCGGGGTGGGCGCGAATTGCCTGCATGCCAACCACCCGGTAAAGTGCCGCTCCCCCCGTTTCGCCAGAGGTAGAACCATGAGCCAGTCCTTTGATATTGCCGTGATCGGCGCCACCGGTACTGTCGGCGAAACGCTCGTGCAGATTCTCGAAGAGCGCGACTTCCCGGTCGGCAATCTGCACCTGCTCGCCAGCAGCGAATCGGCCGGGCATTCGGTGCCTTTTCGCGGCAAGAACGTGCGGGTGCGGGAAGTCGATGAGTTCGATTTCAGTAAAGTCCAGCTGGTGTTCTTCGCTGCTGGACCGGCGGTGACCCTGAGTTTCGCTTCGCGTGCCACGGCGGCCGGTTGCTCGCTGATCGACCTGTCCGGCGCCTTGCCGGCTCATCAGGCGCCGCAAGTAGTGCCTGAAGCAAACGCCGAAATCCTGGCCGGTTTGAAAAAACCGTTCCAGGTCAGCAGTCCAAGCCCTTCGGCCACCACGCTGGCGGTAGTGCTTGCGCCGCTGCTCGGTTTGCTCGACCTGCAACGCATCAACTTGACCGCCAGCCTGGCCGTGTCTGCCCAAGGTCGCGAAGCCGTCACCGAGCTGGCCCGGCAAACCGCCGAGCTGCTCAACGTGCGTCCGCTGGAGCCGACCTTCTTCGATCGACAGATGGCCTTCAACCTGCTGGCGCAAGTTGGCAAGCCCGATGACCAGGGACATACGCTGCTGGAAAAACGTCTGGTGCGCGAACTGCGTCAGGTCATGGCACTGCCTTTATTAAAGATTTCCGTCACTTGCATTCAAGCCCCGGTGTTTTTTGGCGATAGCTTTAACGTGACTTTGCAGTCAGCGAGCGACATCGACCTGGCGAAAATCAACGCCGCCCTGGAAGACGCGCCCGGTATCGAGCTGGTGGAAGCCGGTGATTACCCGACACCGGTAGGCGATGCGGTAGGGCAGGACGTAGTCTACGTTGGTCGGGTTCGCAGCGGGATCGACGACCCGTCGGAACTTAATTTGTGGCTGACGTCAGATAACGTACGCAAAGGCGCCGCGCTCAATGCTGTGCAGGTGGCTGAATTGTTGATAAAAGACCTTGTGTAAAAGATACTTGGCAACAATTTTTCGAATGAATCCAGCCGGGCGCTATGCTTGGCTGGACTGCTGAAGGCGAGCCACCCTCCGGGGCTTTCCGGGGCATGAATGAAACGATCGCGCGCGACGACTTTTCGCCGCCGCGCGCAATGCCTTAAGGCAGCGGCTATCAACACCTTCTCGCTGGCCGAGGAATGTTCAAACAAAGGATGAGGCTATGGTTCAAGTTCGCAAACTGGTGTTAGCAATAGCGGCCGCCTCGGCGCTGTCCTCCGGTATGGCGCATGCCCTCGGGCTCGGGGAATTGACCCTGAAGTCGACGCTGAACCAGCCCCTGGTGGCGGAAATCGAGTTGCTCGACGTCAAGGACCTCACCGCTGCTGAAGTGGTGCCGAGCCTGGCTTCGCCCGAAGATTTCGCCAAGGCCGGTGTCGACCGCCAGGCGTTTCTCAATGACCTGACCTTTACCCCGGTGCTCAACGCCAGCGGTAAAAGCATCCTGCGTGTGACGTCCAGCAAACCACTCTCGGAACCCATGGTGAAATTCCTGGTTCAAGTGATGTGGCCCAACGGTCGTCTGCTGCGCGATTACAGCGTGCTGCTCGATCCGTCCAAATTCTCGCCGCAAACCGCTGATGCGGCTGCGCAACCTGCACCGACGCAAACCGTCACCGCGCCAGTGACCGTCGCGACCACGCCGTCCCAATACACCACCACGCCGCGCGATACCCTGTGGGAAATCGCCGCGAAGGCGCGCAGTGGCGGTTCGGTCCAGCAAACCATGCTGGCCATCCAGGCGTTGAACCCGGATGCCTTTATCGACGGCAACATCAACCGGTTGAAAACCGGTCAGGTGCTGCGTTTGCCGGATCAGGCACAGAGCACCAGCCTGCCGCAACCGAAGGCCATTGCTGAAGTCTCCGCGCAGAACACCGCGTGGCGTCAGGGTCGTCGCTACGTGGCGAAGCCCGGGACCGGACAGCAGCAGCTCGATGCCACCAAGCGCGCTCGCGGTGAAGGCACTTCGTCGCAAACGGCGAAAGACAACCTGAGCCTGGTCTCTGCCGAGTCCGGCAAGGCCGGTGGCAAAGGCGCCGGGGGTGATGCGAAGAACTTGAGCAACAAGCTGGCCGTGACCCGGGAAAGCCTGGACACGACCCGTCGTGACAACGCCGAACTGAAAGGCCGCATGACCGATCTGCAAAGTCAGCTGGACAAGCTGCAACGACTGATCGAACTGAAGAACAATCAACTGGCCAAATTGCAGGCTGAAGGTGCCGCGGGCGCACCGGCTGCTGCGACCGCTCCGGCGATGTCAGCCGAATTGGCGGCCAACCCTGCGGCAACGCCTGCGGATGCGGCTCCGGCGGCACCTGAAGCTGCTGCTGCGCCTGAGGCCACGCCGGCTCCGGTCGAGAAGCCAATCGAGCCGACGCCTGTAGCGTCCCAGGATCAAAAATTCAACGAGCTGCTGACCAATCCGGTACTGCTTGGCCTGGTGGGCGGCGGTGCGTTGGTTCTGCTGCTGTTGCTGCTGTTGCTGGCGCGTCGCCGCAAAGCCCAGCAAGAAGCCGAGAAGCATTTGCGCATGGCCCGTGACTTGGCCGAGGAGCAGGCGTTCTCCGCTGACCGCGACCTGCCGAAAAGCATCTTCGAAGACCTGGACGTGCCGCCGCCAAGCGTGAAGCTTGCTACCGCGCCAACACCACCGCCTGCACCAGTCCCGGCACCCGCACCGGCTCCGGTGATCGCTCCGGTTGTGGTAACCCCGCCGATCGCCGCGCCACTGGTATCGCCTGCTGCCGAGCGCGATGACGACGTATTGAGCAAGGCGAAGTCGCACATCACTGCCGGTCGTCTGAATCAGGCGGCTGCCTTGCTGGAAGACGGGATCAAGCAAGAGCCACAACGCAGTGACCTGCGCCTCAAGCTGATGGAAGTCTACGGTCAGCAAGGCGACCGCGATGCATTCGTTGCCCAGGAACGCCAACTGGTGGCCAACGGTGACAACTTTGCTCAGGTCGAAAAACTCAAGAGCCGCTTCCCGGCCATGGTCATTGCGGCAGCCGGTGGTATCGCAGCTGCTGCGATCGCTGCCGAACTGGACGCGCAGTACGTCAAGGATCTGCTGCTGGACGAGCCTGAAGCGCCGGCACCGGCAGTGCCCGATGACTTCGACAGCGCCTTCGATTTGAGTCTGGATGATCTGGAAACGGCCGCTCCGGCAGTGGTTGCACCAGAGGCACAGGCAGAGCCCGATGACTTCGACAGTGCCTTCGATTTGAGTCTGGATGATCTGGAAACTGCCTCGCCGGCAGTGGTTGCACCAGAAGCAGAAGCAGTAGCAGAAGCAGAGCCAGAGCCAGTGTCTGCGGCTGAGCTGGACGAGTTCCCGTTGGATGACGACCTGAGCTTCGAGTCGGTGTTGCAGCAGCAGACCGACATCAAGGAAAGCCTCGATGACCTGTCGGACTTTGACCTGGATATGGATCTCGGTGGCAATGCCTCGCCGGCGACCCTGGCCGAAGACGATTTCCTGCTGAGCCTGGATGACGGCGTCAAGGACTTGGATCTACCTGCCGCTGAAGCGCCGGCTGTTCCCGAGGTTGCGCTGGACGATCTGGAGCTGCCAGCCGATTTCGACCTGTCGCTGGCTGACGAAATGGACGCCCCTGACGTTCCGGATGCTTTCGCAGCCGAGCTGGATGACGTCAACGCCGAGCTGGATCGTCTGTCGCAGAGCCTTGGCGAGCCGACCTTCACGGCGGAAGACGCTATGGCCTCCGCAGCCGACGAGCCGGAATTCGACTTCCTTTCCGGCACCGACGAAGTCGCGACCAAACTCGATCTGGCCCAGGCCTACATCGACATGGGCGACGCCGATGGCGCCCGGGACATCCTCAACGAGGTGGTGACCGAGGGTGATGACGGTCAGAAGAGCGAAGCCAAGGAAATGCTTTCGCGTCTGGCTTGACTGATCGGTAAGGTGTAAACAAAACGGCAGCCCATTGAGGCTGCCGTTTTTGTTTCTGTCAGTGGTGCGATGGTGTTTGTGGGGACGCCATCGCGGGCAAGCCCGCTCCCACAGGTTTTGTGAACGGCGCAAATCACTGTGGGAGCGGGCTTGCCCGCGAAGAGGCCCTAACATTCAACATCGTACCCTCTGTTGTACTGGCGTCCCGGTCCGGCGGCCTTATAATGCCCGCCTTTGCGTACATCAGCAGGCTGTCACTCCTTGGCAAATATAGATAATCCGGCCGCCGAAATGGCGGCCGACGGCGTTTTCCGGATCGCGTTGGGCGTTGAATACAAAGGTTCGCGCTATCGCGGCTGGCAACGCCAGGCCTCCGGCGTACTCACCGTGCAGGAGACGCTCGAAAAGGCCTTGTCCAAAGTCGCCGACTCACCCGTGTCGCTGCTCTGCGCCGGGCGTACCGATGCCGGCGTGCATGCGTGTGGCCAGGTCGTGCACTTTGACACTCAAGTCGAGCGTTCGATGAAAGCCTGGGTCATGGGCGCCAACATCAACTTGCCCCATGACGTCAGTGTCAGCTGGGCCAAGGTCATGCCGGCGCATTTTCATGCGCGGTTCAAGGCCATCGCCCGGCGCTATCGCTACGTGATCTACAACGATCAGATTCGTCCGGCGCACCTGAACGATGAAATCACCTGGAACCACCGCCCGCTGGACGTCGAGCGCATGGCCGAGGCGGCCCAGTATCTGGTTGGTACCCACGACTTCAGCGCCTTCCGCGCTGGCCAGTGCCAGGCCAAGTCGCCGATCAAGGAACTGCATCACCTGCGCGTCACGCGCCACGGCAAGATGATCGTGCTGGATATCCGTGCCAGTGCCTTCCTGCACCACATGGTGCGCAACATTGCTGGCGTGCTGATGACCATCGGTGCTGGCGAGCGCCCGGTGGAGTGGATGAAAGAGGTGCTGGAGAGCCGCATTCGCCGTTCCGGTGGGGTGACGGCGCATCCATTCGGTCTGTACCTGGTGCAGGTCGAGTACCGCGACGAGTTCGAATTGCCCGAGCGTTACATCGGGCCGCACTTCCTCACCGGCTTCTCTGAACTTGACGGCTGACGCCCTCGAACGCTTTTGTTACCATCCGGGACTTTCTCGGATTTGCCTTGAGGTTCTATCGACATGTCGTCCGTTCGCAGCAAGATTTGCGGGATTACCCGCATAGAAGATGCGTTGGCAGCGGTCGAGGCCGGGGCCGATGCCATCGGGTTTGTGTTCTATGCCAAAAGCCCGCGGGCCGTGACGTTCCAGCAGGCGCGCTCGATCATCCAGGCGCTGCCGCCGTTCGTGACCACCGTGGGGTTGTTCGTCAACGCCAGCCGCTGCGAGTTGGGGGAAATCCTCGACGCCGTGCCGCTGGATCTGTTGCAGTTCCATGGCGACGAAACCGCAGCCGACTGTGAAGGCTGGCACCGCCCGTATATCAAGGCGCTGCGGGTCAAGGCCGGTGATGACATCGCGGCCGGTTGCGATGCTTATCCAACCGCCAGCGGTATTTTGCTCGACACCTATGTTGAAGGCGTGCCCGGCGGAACCGGCGAAGCGTTCGACTGGTCATTGATACCGCAAGGCTTGAGCAAACCGATCATCCTCGCTGGCGGCCTGACCGCGGATAACGTCACCGAGGCGATTGCCCGGGTTCGGCCTTATGCCGTGGACGTCAGCGGTGGGGTAGAGGCGAGCAAGGGCATCAAGGACCACGCAAAGATTCAGGCATTTATTAAAGCGGTTGTAGGAGCTGTCGAGTGAAATGAGGCTGCGATCTTTTGATCGGGCGTTGATGTGACGGCTGGCAGACTGCCGCCGTCCATAACTGCACTTGCACAAAGCAGGAATGGCTGAGGATTTATGCGTTGTACGCAGGTCACGCTTCACTGACCCGGCAATCCATCGATCATCGCCACACACATGAATTTAGCTCAAGGGCATACGCGGGGCTGCGAACCAAAGCGTTCGGGCCGCCGGTACTGGAGAAAGAAAGCATGAGCAACTGGTTAGTAGACAAACTGATCCCTTCGATCATGCGTTCCGAGGTCAAGAAGAGCTCGGTGCCTGAAGGTCTGTGGCACAAATGCCCGTCTTGCGAGGCTGTGCTGTATCGTCCGGAGCTGGAAAAGACCCTGGACGTTTGCCCCAAGTGCAATCACCACATGCGTATCGGCGCCCGCGCCCGCATCGATATCTTCCTCGACGCTGAAGGCCGTGCTGAACTGGGCGCGGACCTGGAGCCGGTTGACCGTCTGAAGTTCCGCGACGGCAAGAAGTACAAGGATCGCCTGACCGCTGCGCAAAAGCAGACCGGCGAAAAAGACGCGCTGATCTCCATGAGCGGCTCCCTGTTGGGCATGCCGGTGGTGGTGTCGGCCTTCGAATTCTCCTTTATGGGTGGTTCGATGGGTGCGATCGTTGGTGAGCGTTTTGTTCGCGCCGCCAACTACGCGCTGGAAAACCGTTGCCCGATGATCTGCTTCGCCGCCTCCGGTGGTGCGCGGATGCAGGAAGCCCTGATCTCCCTGATGCAAATGGCCAAGACCTCTGCGGTGCTGGCGCGTCTGCGTGAAGAAGGCATTCCGTTCATCTCCGTGCTGACCGACCCGGTCTACGGCGGCGTTTCCGCCAGTCTGGCGATGCTCGGCGACGTGATTGTCGGTGAGCCAAAGGCCCTGATCGGCTTCGCCGGTCCGCGCGTGATCGAGCAGACCGTGCGTGAAAAACTGCCGGAAGGCTTCCAGCGCAGTGAGTTCCTGCTGGAACACGGTGCGATCGACATGATCATTCACCGTCAGGAACTGCGTCCGCGTCTGGGCAATCTGCTTGCACAAATGATGGGCCTGCCGACACCGAAATTCGTCGCCGCGCCAATCGAGCCCATTGTTGTTCCACCGGTACCTGCCAACATATGACCCAACGTACCCTTGGCGAGTGGCTCGCCTACCTTGAGCAGTTGCACCCTTCGGCCATCGACATGGGCCTTGAGCGCTCGCAACAGGTAGCGTCCCGCATGGGACTGGGCAAGCCGGCGCCTCGGGTGATTACGGTCACCGGCACCAACGGCAAAGGTTCTACCTGCGCATTCGTGGCTTCGTTGCTGCGGGCGCAGGGCCTGAAAGTGGGTGTCTACAATTCTCCGCACCTGCTGCGTTACAACGAGCGGGTGCAGGTCAATGGCGTCGAAGCCACCGACGCTGAGCTGTGCGAAGCCTTTGCTGCAGTCGAGGCGGGGCGTGGCGACACTTCCCTGACGTACTTCGAAATGGGCACCCTGGCGGCATTCTGGCTGTTTCATCACGCCAGTCTCGATGCGGTGGTGCTGGAAGTCGGTCTGGGCGGGCGTCTGGACACGGTCAACGTGGTGGATGCCGACATGGCGCTGGTCACCAGCATCGGCGTCGATCATGCGGACTATCTGGGCGATACCCGCGAGTCCGTGGCTTATGAAAAGGCCGGCATCTTTCGTCAGGGCGCGCCTGCGCTGTGTGGCGATCTGAATCCTCCACAACCTCTGCTGGATAAAGCGCGCAAGCTCAATTGCCCGTTTTTTCTGCGTGGGCGCGATTTCGACCTCGGCATCACCGATCACAACTGGCAATGGCGCGGTCTTGACGCTCAAGGGCGTGTGGTTGAGCTGCATGATCTGCCGTTACTTGATCTGCCGATGGAAAACGCCGCGCTGGCATTACAGGCTTACCTGTTGCTCGGCTTGCCTTGGGTGGATGCACAGATTATTGAAGCCCTGAAAGCGACGCGCGTGGTCGGTCGTCTCGATCGCCGTCAGTTCGACTGGCAGGGCAAGCGCCTGAACCTGTTGCTGGATGTGGGTCATAACCCGCATGCGGCCGAGTATCTGGCGCGCCGTCTGGCCAGCCGTCCGCCGGTCGGCAAGCGTCTGGCGGTGTTTGGATTGTTGGCGGACAAGGATCTGGATGGTGTTGTCAGTGAATTGAATGCTAGTGTCCAGCAATGGGCTGTCGCACCGCTGGATTCACCGCGAGCGCGCCCTGTTGCCGATTTGCACGCGGCGTTGCAGAACCTTGGCGCCTCGGTAACATCGTATGACAGCGTGGCCGCCGCCCTGGAAGGGCAGTGCGCGCTGGCGACGAGCGACGACGAGATTCTGTTGTTCGGATCATTTTATTGTGTCGCCGAGGCCCTTGAATGGCTGGCCCGGCGCTCCACGGAGGAAGCGGCAAATGGCATTGCTGGATAAGGCATACAAACAGCGCATGGTCGGCGCCCTGGTTCTGGTGGCGCTGGCGGTGATATTCCTGCCGATGCTGTTTTCCCGTCAGGATGAACAGCGTCAAGTGACGGTTGAAGCCCCGGCTGCGCCGCAAGCGCCTTCGATGCCGCAAGTGCAGGTCGAGCCGGTGGTGGTGCCTGAACCGCAAGCGCTGCCTCAGGAACCCGTGCCGAGTGATGATGAAATCGCTCAGCAAGAAGCGTCGTCGACACCGATTGCCCCAAGTGTCCCGGTGGCGCCTGCGCCTGCCGCCAAACCGGTCGCTCCGGCTCCTGCTCCGGTCACCAAGCCTACGGCAGCGCCTAGCCAGCCGATCACGGCTGCGCCGGGCAAGCCGGACACGACTCAAAGCCGCGTCGATGCCAATGGCCTGTCGGTCAGCTGGTCGGTGCAACTGGCCAGTCTGACGAGCCGCGCAAGTGCAGAAAGTCTGCAGAAATCCCTGCGCAGCCAGGGCTACAACGCCTACATCCGCACTGCCGACGGCAAGAATCGAGTGTTTGTCGGACCGCTGATCGAGCGCGCAGAAGCCGATCGCTTGCGTGACTTGTTGAGCCGCCAGCAGAACCTCAAGGGTTTTGTGGTGCGTTTTCAGCCTGAGCGCGGTTAAAACTATCGCCTCGATTTGAAATGCACTGACAATCGCAGCTTACCGATAAGCATGGGCTCTGCTAAAATGCGCCGCCTTATCCGTCTGTAGGCTGCACTGTGCCATTTACCTGGGTTGACTGGGCGATCGTTGCAATCGTCGCCATCTCCGCATTGATCAGTCTGAGCCGCGGCTTCGTCAAAGAAGCACTATCGCTGGTGACCTGGATCATCGCAGGAGTCGTTGCCTGGATGTTCGGTGGTTCATTGTCCGAGTACCTCACCGGATACATCCAAACGCCGTCGGCTCGTGTGATCACGGGCTGTGCCATCATGTTTGTCGCCACGTTAATCGTAGGCGCAATGATCAATTATCTTATCGGCGAATTGGTTCGCGTCACCGGGCTATCCGGGACCGATCGATTCCTCGGCATGGCCTTCGGTGCCGCGCGTGGCGTGTTGCTGGTGGTCGTGGCGGTCGGGCTGTTGAGCCTGGGGCCGGTACAGCAGGACGGGTGGTGGCAAGAGTCACAGCTCGTGCCAAAATTTCTATTGGTTGCAGACTGGTCCAAAAACCTGATCCTCGGGTGGAGCAGTCAGTGGCTTGCCAGCGGTATCAGCGTACCCGCTGAGATACCGTTCAAGGAGCACCTCTTGCCGATGGCCAAAACGCCTCAGTGAGTTGTGTTCAGTTCAGATCCATTAAGTAGGGGTTGCGTCGCATGTGTGGCATCGTCGGTATCGTCGGTAAGTCGAACGTCAATCAGGCGCTGTATGACGCGCTAACCGTCCTCCAGCACCGCGGCCAGGACGCTGCCGGTATCGTAACCAGCCATGATGGCCGGTTATTCCTGCGCAAGGACAATGGCCTGGTGCGTGACGTGTTCCATCAGCGTCACATGCAGCGCCTGGTCGGCCACATGGGTATTGGCCATGTGCGTTACCCGACCGCGGGCAGCTCGACTTCGGCCGAAGCCCAACCGTTTTACGTCAACTCGCCTTACGGCATCACCCTGGCGCACAACGGTAACCTGACCAACGTTGAACAGTTGGCCAAGGAGATTTACGAATCTGACCTGCGCCACGTCAACACCAACTCCGATTCGGAAGTGCTGCTCAACGTGTTCGCACACGAACTGGCCCAGCGCGGCAAGTTGCAGCCAACCGAAGAAGACGTGTTCGCGGCCGTCACTGACGTACACAACCGTTGCGTCGGTGGTTACGCGGTCGTGGCGATGGTGACCGGTTACGGCATCGTCGGTTTCCGCGACCCGCACGGCATCCGCCCGATTGTCTTTGGCCAGCGTCACACGGATGAAGGCGTCGAGTACATGATCGCCTCCGAAAGCGTCTCCCTGGACGTGCTCGGGTTTACCCTGATTCGCGACCTGGCGCCGGGCGAAGCGGTCTACATCACTGAAGACGGCAAGCTGCACACCCGTCAGTGCGCGACCAACCCGTCCCTGACCCCGTGCATCTTCGAACACGTCTACCTGGCGCGTCCGGATTCGATCATCGACGGCGTGTCGGTCTACAAGGCCCGCCTGCGCATGGGTGAGAAACTCGCCGAGAAGATCCTGCGCGAGCGTCCAGATCACGACATCGACGTGGTTATCCCGATTCCGGACACCAGCCGTACCGCGGCCCTGGAGCTTGCGAATCATCTGGGCGTCAAGTTCCGCGAGGGCTTCGTGAAGAACCGCTACATCGGCCGGACCTTCATCATGCCGGGCCAGGCGGCACGGAAAAAATCCGTACGCCAGAAGCTCAACGCCATCGAGCTTGAATTCCGCGGCAAGAACGTAATGCTGGTGGATGACTCGATCGTTCGCGGCACCACCTGCAAGCAGATCATCCAGATGGCTCGCGAAGCCGGCGCCAAAAACGTCTACTTCTGCTCCGCGGCACCGGCCGTTCGCTACCCGAACGTCTACGGCATCGACATGCCGAGCGCACATGAGCTGATCGCCCACAACCGTTCGACCCAGGACGTGGCTGACCTGATCGGCGCTGACTGGTTGATCTATCAGGACCTGCCTGACTTGATCGAAGCGGTCGGTGGCGGCAAGATCAAGATCGACAAGTTCGATTGCGCGGTGTTCGACGGCCAGTACGTCACCGGTGACGTTGACGAGGCTTACCTGAACAAGATCGAGCAGGCACGTAACGATGCCTCCAAGGTCAAGACGCAGGCAGTCAGTGCGATCATCGATCTGTACAACAACTGAGTTTCTACCGGCCCTGAGGGGCCGGTTTTGTATCGACTAAAAACGCTCTATATCAAGAGCAGGGCAAGGAGTGACAGCATGAGTCAGGATTGGGATGCCGGTCGGTTGGACAGCGACCTCGAAGGCGTAGCGTTCGATACCCTGGCCGTACGCGCCGGTCAGCACCGCACGCCGGAAGGCGAACACGGTGAACCGATGTTCTTCACCTCCAGCTACGTATTCCGTACCGCTGCCGACGCGGCGGCACGCTTTGCCGGTGAAGTGCCGGGCAACGTTTACTCGCGCTACACCAACCCGACCGTGCGCGCGTTCGAAGAGCGCATTGCGGCACTGGAAAGCGCCGAGCAAGCCGTGGCCACGGCGACTGGCATGGCCGCGATCATGGCGGTGGTGATGAGTCTTTGCAGCGCTGGTGATCACGTGCTGGTGTCGCGTAGCGTGTTCGGTTCGACCATCAGCCTGTTCGAGAAGTACTTCAAGCGCTTCGGCATCGAAGTTGATTACGTGCCCCTGGCGGACTTGTCCGGCTGGGATGCGGCCATCAAGGCCAACACTAAATTGCTGTTCGTCGAATCGCCGTCCAATCCGCTGGCCGAGCTGGTGGACATCACCGCACTGTCGCAAATCGCTCACGCCAAAGGCGCGATGCTGGTGGTCGACAACTGCTTCTGCACCCCTGCGTTGCAGCAGCCGCTGAAGATGGGCGCGGACATCGTCGTGCACTCGGCGACCAAGTTTATCGACGGCCAGGGCCGTTGCATGGGCGGTGTTGTGGCCGGTCGTAGCGAGCAGATGAAAGAAGTCGTCGGTTTCCTGCGGACTGCCGGGCCGACTCTGAGCCCGTTCAACGCCTGGATCTTCCTCAAGGGCCTGGAAACCCTGAGCCTGCGGATGAAGGCGCATTGCGCCAACGCTCAGCAACTGGCCGAGTGGCTGGAGCAGCAGGACGGCATCGAGAAAGTCCATTACGCCGGCCTTAAGAGCCATCCACAGCACGAGTTGGCCCTGCGTCAGCAGAAGGGCTTCGGTGCGGTCGTGAGTTTTGAAGTCAAGGGCGGCAAAGAGGGCGCCTGGCGCTTTATCGATGCGACCCGTCTGATTTCCATCACCGCCAACCTCGGTGACAGCAAGACCACCATTACTCACCCGAGCACCACCTCTCACGGCCGTCTGGCGCCGCAAGAACGTGAAGCCGCGGGCATCCGTGACAGCCTGATCCGCATCGCGGTCGGTCTGGAAGACGTGGCAGACCTGCAAGCCGATCTGGCGCGCGGGTTGGCTGCCTTGTGATCGAGTTGTCCACACCGACCAGCGGCACCAATGGCCGCGTCGCACTGGTCACGGGTGCTGCGCGGGGCATTGGTCTGGGTATCGCGGCGTGGCTGATCAGCGAAGGCTGGCAGGTGGTGCTGACCGATCTTGATCGAGTGCGCGGTTCGAAAGTGGCGAAAGTGCTCGGCGACAACGCCTGGTTCATCGCCATGGACGTCGCGAACGAAGGGCAGGTGGCGTTGGGTGTCGCCGAGGTGCTGGGGCAATTCGGGCGCCTGGATGCGCTGGTGTGTAACGCGGCGGTTGCCGATCCGCACAACATCACCCTTGAAAGCCTTGATCTGGCGTACTGGAATCGGGTGCTGGCAGTCAATCTCAGTGGGCCGATGCTCTTGGCCAAGCACTGTGCGCCGTACCTGCGCGCTCACAGCGGCGCGATCGTCAACCTGGCCTCGACCCGCGCCGGGCAGTCGGAACCCGACACCGAAGCTTATGCGGCGAGCAAGGGCGGCCTGTTGGCCCTGACTCACGCCTTGGCCATCAGCCTCGGACCGGAAATCCGTGTCAATGCGGTCAGCCCGGGCTGGATCGATGCACGAGACCCCTCCGCGCGTCGAGCCGAACCGCTGACCGATACCGACCATGCCCAGCATCCGGCGGGTAGGGTAGGGACGGTCGAGGACGTGGCGGCGATGGTCGCTTGGCTGTTGTCGAAGAACGCCGGTTTCGTCACGGGCCAGGAGTTTGTGGTCGATGGCGGCATGACCAAGAAGATGATTTACAGCGAGTAATCCGGGCAGGGGCCGCGACAGCTGCGGCTTGAGGTTGCAGGTGGCCATTGGCAACGCTGCGGGAAATGACTTGATTTTGTCTTTTTCAGAAAAACTTCAAGCGGGGTATTGACTTAGCTTCGGTACCTGCGTAAATTTCGCGGCCTCGGAGATGCAAACGGGTGATTAGCTCAGCTGGGAGAGCGTCTGCCTTACAAGCAGAATGTCGGCGGTTCGATCCCGTCATCACCCACCACTTCCGAGAGTCTTGCGAAAGCAAGATGGAAGCTTTAAAAGCCTCCACCGACGCGCAGCGGTAGTTCAGTCGGTTAGAATACCGGCCTGTCACGCCGGGGGTCGCGGGTTCGAGTCCCGTCCGCTGCGCCATATTTACCGAGTCAGGTTCACCTGCCTCGAGATTGAAAAGCCTCGAAGCTTTCCAGTCAGACGAGTTAATTGGGCGCAAGTCCAAAGCGATACGCAGCGGTAGTTCAGTCGGTTAGAATACCGGCCTGTCACGCCGGGGGTCGCGGGTTCGAGTCCCGTCCGCTGCGCCATATCTGCCTCAAGGCCCACTGAACGCCTTGGAGCTACGAAGAGAGCTGCTGGCAAAGCCAGTAACTACTTCGAGTCGATAGCAAAGACCCTGGTCGAAAGACCGGGGTTTTTTGTGTCTGCGATTTGGCTTTTCTCCTTTGCCCCGCAACCTTCTCGACGGTTTCCCTCAATAACGCTCAGCCCTGATTAACCGGTGGCTGCGTGGCAGAAATACCTGCCTCTCATTCGCGTGTTCAAATTTTTCCTGGGTGCAAACCGCACAAAGGGCTTGGTTTGAAGTCTCAACACTAATTAGAATGAGTCGCATTTAAAATATTTCTTCGCGCAGGGTTCCTATAGATGAGTGATGCAGCGATGCCGACGGGGCAAACCTTCCACGACCTGTACCGCGACCATCGTGGCTGGCTCGAAAGCTGGTTGAGGCGACGCATGAGCAATGGCCATGATGCGGCGGACCTGAGCCAGGATACGTTCGTGCGTTTACTCGCCAGCTCCCAGCGCATTGCTGATCTGCAAGAACCCCGTGCCTACCTGGCGACCGTGGGCAAGCGGTTGATGACCAATTTATACAAGCGTCGCAACCTGGAGCAGGCCTACCTCAATGCGCTGGCGCTGCTGCCCGAGGATTGCGTACCGTCCCCCGAGCAGCGCTGGATTCTGCTGGAAACCCTGCAAGCCCTCGATGAACTGCTCGATGGATTACCGACCCCGGTGCGACGGGCGTTTCTCTGGAGTCAGCTGGAAGGCCTGGGCTATCAAGACATCGCCGAGCGCCTGCAAGTCTCTGAGCGCACGATCAAGCGCTACATGGCACAAGCTTATGAACATTGCCTGCTGGTGGCGTTGTGATCGGCTCGGCACCTTCGGCTGATGCCCGGCAGGTTGCGCGGGCCGCCGCGCAATGGCTGGCACTCTTGGAGTCCGGCACCGCCAATGAGCGCGATCGTGCCGAGTTGCAGAGCTGGCGTGACAGCCATTCCAGTCACGAACAGGCCTGGCAGAAAGCTCAACGCTTGCGCCAACGCTTTGCCGACCTGCCGTCGGCACTGGCCATGGCCAGTCTGGATCGGCCGCAGACGAGTCGGCGCACGGTGCTCAAGCGCGCCGTCGGGGCGGTGGCGCTGGTGCCTGCCACCTGGTTGATCAGTCGGCAGTTACCTCTGGATGTCTGGAGCGCCGACCTGCGGACCGCGACCGGGGAGGGCAAAAAAGTCCAGTTGGCCGATGGCAGTTCGCTGCAATTGAACACCGCGAGTGCCGTCGATATCGACCTGAAGAACCGGCGACTGACACTCGTGGAAGGCGAAATAGCGCTGAATGTGCCTGGGACCTCGCCGCTGACGATCCAGACCCACTTCGGGCAAGTGGTCGTCAGTCAGAGCGAAGTGTGTGTTCGTCAGGGGCAGACGGGCTGCAAGGTGTCAGTGCTAAAGGGCATGGTGCAGTTGCAGCCTTTGCGCGGACCGGTCTTTTCATTGCGTGCCGGCCAGCAAGTCAGCCTTCAGGCAATGGGCGCGGGAGCCGTAGAGCCTTTTGATGTGCTTGCTCCAGGTTGGCGGGACGGTGTGCTGATGGCGCAGAACCAGCCCTTGGGCGATTTTCTGCGCGAACTCAGTACCTATCGTCCCGGCGTGCTGCGCTGGGAGCCGGAACTCGAATCACTGCGAGTCACCGGTAGTTTCCGCCTGGAAGACACCGATCGCATCCTGACGTTGCTGGCGGCCAGCTTGCCGCTGGAGGTGCATAGGCGAACCCGCTACTGGGTTACGTTGCTGCCGCGCAAAAATATTGTTTGAGGTCTGTCCCCTTTTTTCGCGTCGCTTGTCATTCAAGGCAAGTGAAACTAAATCAGAGAGATTCTCAATGCCCGTAGTGATGCCCTGCAGTAAGCGTCTGGGTTCTTCCAGGCTGCGCCCGTTGTTGCACTTGAGCCTGTTGCTGAGTCTGAGTGCCTGTCCGTTGTTCATCACTGCCGGTTGGGCCGAAGACGGGCCTCGACGCAGTTATCAGGTGCCGGCAGGAAGCCTCAGCGCCGCGTTGACCCGCTTCGCCGGATTAGCCGGGGTCAACCTTTCGGTGGACCCCGCACTGGTCAGTGGTCGCAACAGCCCTGGTCTTTCCGGCGAATTCGCGGTCGAGGAGGGCTTTGCCCGGCTGTTGCAGGGTTCCGGTCTGCAACTGCAGCCGGTGGGCGAGCAGGCGTACATCCTGACCCCGGAGCCAGAAGGCAGCAGCCTGCAACTGGGCGCCACCTCGATTCTCGGTGCCACTGACTCGGCGGACGGCGATCCGTATGCCGGCGGCCAGGTTGCGCGCCGCGGTTCGCAAGGCTTGCTGGGCTCTAAAGACTTCATGGAAACGCCGTTCAGCATGACCACCTACACCAGCGAGGTGGTCAAAAACCAGCAGGCTCGTACCCTGGGCGACCTGATCGCCAGCGATCCCTCGGTTCGCGCCACCAACCCGGCGGGTGGGCGCTATGAGCAATTCACCATTCGCGGGTTGAGCCTGTTCAACAGTGATGTCGCCTACAACGGTCTCTACGGCGTCCTGCCGACCTATACGATCGACATGGAGATGGCCGACCGCGTCGACGTCATCAAAGGCCCGAGCCAGCTCATCAACGGCATCTCGCCGCGGGGCAGTGTGGGTGGCGGGATCAACGTGGTGCCCAAGCGCGCGACCGACAAGCCCATCACTTCGTTCACCGGCAGTTACGCGTCCGACAGCCAGGTCGGTGGGGCCGTGGATGTCGGCCGGCGCTTCGGTGAGGACAACAAGTTCGGTCTTCGTTTCAACGGCGTCAAGCAGTCCGGCGACACCGAATGGGATCACCAGAATGTCGACCGCGAGATGGCCGTGCTGGGCCTGGATTTTCGCGGTGAACGCCTGCGGCTCTCGACGGATATCGGGCGCACTGAGCGTGATACCGACGCCCCGCAGGAGCGCGTGCAAGTTGGCGCCAACGCGCAGGTTCCGCATGCCAGCGATGTCCGCCACAACTATGCGCAGCCCTGGAGCAAGGCGAGTACCAACGACACGTTCGGCACGGTGAACGGCGAATTCGATGTCAGCGATTCCGTCATGCTGTACGGCGGCGTGGGGGCGCGCAAAAGTAACCATGACTTCCTCCGGCATGCCGTTGCGGTCACCAACGACGCTGGCGATTTCAGCGTTCAGCCACGTGACTTCACCCGTGACGAAAATGTCCGGACGGCCACGGCAGGTGTGCGCAACTGGTTTCATACCGGCCCGGTGAGCCATGAAGTCAACCTGGCCGCCAGCTATTTCTACATGGACTTCGAAAATGGCGGTGCTCGCTATGCCGCGGCCCCCAGCAACCTCTATGACCCCGTGGTAACACCAACGCCTGTCAGACCCACGCGACAGGATTCGAAGGTCTACACCGAGAACCGCTCCACCGGTGTGGCGTTGTCCGACACCCTGGGTTTCTTCGATGACCGGTTGCTGTTGACCCTCGGCGCTCGCTGGCAGCGCGTGAAGGTTGACGACTGGACCGATAACGTCAGAGGCGACACCGCCTACGATGAGGAAAAGGTTTCGCCGTCGGGCGGCATCCTGTTCAAGGCAACCGACAAGCTGTCGCTGTATGCCAACTACATGGAAGGCCTGAGCCAGGGCAAGATCGCACCGTCGACCTCGGTGAACGAGGACGAAATCTTCCCGCCGTTCATCAGCCGCCAGGTCGAGGTCGGCGCCAAGTATGACGCCGGTGCGTTCGCCGTCACCGCCGCTGTGTTCCGGATCAAGCAGCCGGCCTACGAGACCAACGCCACGACCCGCGTCTTCGGCCCGAACGGCAAGCGTGAGAACACCGGTGTGGAATTGAGTGTGTTCGGTGAACCGCTCGATGGTTTCCGTCTGCTCGGCGGTGTCATGTACATCGACAGCGAGTTGAGCAACACCACCAATGGCACCTTCGACGGCAACCGGGCACCGGCCACGCCGAAATACAACGTCAACCTGGGCGCCGAGTGGGACGTGCCGACCGTGCAGGGCCTGACCCTGACCAGCCGCGGCATCTATTCCAGTTCGCAGTACCTGGACCAGTCCAACAACAAGGAAATCGACTCCTGGGAGCGTTTCGACGTGGGCGCACGTTACGCCTTCAAGGTCGAGGAAAAGAACATCACCCTGCGTGCCAATGTCGAGAACGTGGCGGACAAGCGCTACTGGAGTTCGGCCGGGGCCTCGGATGACAGCGAGCCTGGCTTGACGCTGTCGACCCCGCGCACCTACCTCCTTTCGGCGACCGTTGACTTCTGATCCACCCGTGTCATGCGCCCCAGGGATCGGGGCGCCATCGTTGGACCATGACCTGTTTCATATAGTGGAAGGACATATGCACCCCATCAGTTAATGAACATTCAAGACACTTGCGTATAAGTCGCTATCTGTCGGTAGCCTATACCGAAGTTGTCAGTTGCATTAAATGATCATGGCTAGATCATGGCACTTCCGGAGTTCATACCAGGTTTATTAACTTGGTTTTTTGCGTGTCTGATTATTTTTAAAATAGTTCAAATCGCTATATGTAAATTTCCAAATCGGTTGTAAGAATTAGTTGCAACAACTTGTTAATGAGAATAAGTTGCATATCGAATTTAACGAGGGTGAAGCGATGTTGAATGATGGCGTATTGCACTCTAATCCTTTGCAAAAAACCAATGCCGACTATTTGGCTCGACAAAGCAAGTTCGAATCTAATGTCCGCAGTTATCCACGCAAGTTGCCGCTGGCCATCGCCAAGGCGCACGGGCTCTGGGTTACTGATGTCGAGGGCAATACTTACCTCGACTGCCTGGCCGGCGCCGGCACGTTGGCCCTGGGGCACAATCACCCGGCCGTCATGGCCAGCCTCGACAGCTTCCTCGCCTCAGGCCTGCCGATGCACACCCTGGACCTGACCACCGTGGTCAAGGACGCCTTCAGCGAAACACTGCTCGGCCTGTTGCCGAACCAGGGCCGTGATTACTGCCTGCAATTTTGCGGGCCGTCCGGGGCGGATGCGGTGGAGGCCGCGCTGAAGCTGGCCAAGACCTACACCGGGCGCAACAACATCATCAGTTTCTCCGGGGCCTACCATGGCATGACCCACGGCGCCCTGGCCCTGACCGGCAACACCGCGCCGAAAAATGCCATCGCCAGCCTGATGCCCGGGGTGCAGTTCATGCCGTACCCCCACGAATACCGTTGCCCGCTGGGCATTGGCGGTGAGGCCGGGGTCGAGGCCTTGACCCACTATTTCACCCAGTTCATCGAAGACGTCGAAAGCGGCGTGTCACTGCCGGCGGCGGTCATCCTTGAAGCGGTGCAGGGTGAGGGCGGGGTCAACTGTGCCCCGGCGAGCTGGCTGCGGGCGATCCGCGAGGTGACGCGCAAGCACGGCATCTTGCTGATCCTCGACGAAGTGCAGACCGGTTTCGGCCGCACCGGCAAGATGTTTGCCTTCGAACACGCCGACATCGAGCCGGACCTGATCGTCATGTCCAAAGCGGTCGGTGGCGGTTTGCCCATGGCGGTGCTGGGCATCCGTCGTGAATTCGACGCCTGGGAGCCTGGCAACCACGCCGGCACCTTCCGCGGCAACCAGATGGCCATGGCCGCCGGGCTGGCCACGTTGCAGGTGCTGCAACAGCAAAACCTCGCCGCCCAGGCCGAGCGCCGTGGCCAGTGGCTCAAGGACCGACTGATCGAGTTGCAGGCGCATTATCCGGCCCTCGGCCAGGTGCGCGGTCGCGGCCTGATGCTGGGCATCGAGATCGTCGACGAGCGCCAGCCGGCTGATCGTCACGGGCATTTCCCGATGGACCCGGCGCTGGCTGTGGCCATTCAGCAACAGTGCTTCAAACAAGGCCTATTGCTGGAACGCGGCGGGCGCAAGGGCAATATCATCCGCTTGTTGCCGCCATTGATTATCGACGATGAACAATGCCAGCAAGTGATCCAGCGTATTGATAACGCCGTGGCGGCAGCTTTATTGCAGTTGCGCCCTTGAATGAATCAATTGAAGTTGTGTAAATAACTCGCTGAATAGCAGTTTGATGGCATTGGCTCAAGTCACTTTGATAGTCGTCCGATTATGTAAAAGGTTTAGCGAAGTGATGTCGTTACGTGGGGTTTCGTCGGCCGTTAAACAGGTCGATCAGCAACTAATTTATTCACCATATAACGTGTCCAGTGGCCTCGCGGGCTACTGTGGAGCACCCATGAATCATCCAGATCGCAGTGTTTTATCGAATATGGTCAGTGAATTGGCGACGACGCGCGCGTTGCTTAATTGTTTGATCAAAGAATTCGCCTTGCCGGAAAACTGCCTCCGTTACAGTTGGCCGACGCAGATGCAAGGTATCGCCCCGGGCAGTTACCTTGAGGGCCTGGAATGGAGGGGCATTCCCCTGACCATCAACCTGCCCAACCAGCAGCAGTTCTTTGTGATGGTGGACCGTCGTGATGGCCTTGGCAGTCATCGTTACCTGTCGGACGTCTATGCCCGGCGCGGTGAGGGCGACTGGTCGTGCCTGAGGTTTGCCGAGTTCGTCGAGCAGTTGCTCGCGGCGTGCGAACACATGACCCGCGCCAGCAACGACGAGTTGCTGGATCAGGTGTTGCAAAGCCAGTTGCTGACGGCGGCCATCGTCGCCCACAACATGGACGGCCAGCACCCGGCACCGCTCAGCGGTTACCTGGCCAGCGAGCAGGGCTTGTGGTTCGGTCATCCGAACCACCCGGCACCCAAGGCGCGCCTGTGGCCAGCTCATCTGGCCCAGGAAACCTATGCCCCGGAATTCCAGGCCCGCACGCCGTTGCACTTGTTCGAGGTGCCGCTGGAAGGATTGAGCGTCGGGGCCAACGGCCTGAGCAAAGCCCAAGTGCTGGCCGGTTTTGCCGATCAAGCACAGGCGCGGCCAGGGCACGCGATTATCTGCATGCATCCGGTACAGGCCCAGCTGTTCATGCAGGATGGCCGGGTTCAGCATCTATTGAAATCCGCGGCCATCGTCGACCTTGGCGCCACAGGGCTGATGGCCAACCCCACTGCGTCCATCCGGACCTGGTACATCGAGGGCCATGAGTTCTTCATCAAGGGCTCGCTGAACGTGCGCATCACCAATTGCGTCAGGAAAAACGCCTGGTACGAACTGGAAAGCGCACTGATGATCGACCGAGTCTTTCGTAACCTCCAACTGACCCGGCCCGAGACCCTTGGCGGGCTCTCGGTGGTGGCCGAACCGGGCATTCTGAGCTGGGCGCCGCAACAGGCCAGCGAAGCCGATAACCACTGGTTCCGCGAACAGACCGGGGCGATCCTGCGGGAGAACTTCTGCCTCGACACCGGCACCGACTGCAGCATCATGGCCGGTACGTTGTTCGCTCGTGGCCTGCATTTACCGCCGTTGGTGCATGAGTTCCTGAGCCGGTTCAACGGCAACGACATCCACGACCAACAGCTGTTGAGCTGGTTCGACGACTATCAGGCGCTACTGCTACGGCCAGTGCTGGCGCTGTTCTTCAATCACGGCATCGTGATGGAGCCGCACTTGCAGAACAGCGTGCTGGTGCATGACAACGGTCGTCCACAACGCTTGCTCCTGCGGGATTTCGAAGGGGTCAAACTGACCGACGAACTGGGTGCTTCGCGGATCGACGCAGACGTTCATCCACGGGTGCGTGAGTCGCTGCTCTATTCCCGCCAGCAAGGCTGGAATCGCATCGTCTATTGCCTGTTCGTCAACAACTTGTCCGAGGCTGTGCTGGCCCTGAGTTGGGAACGTCCGCACCTGGCGCCGTTGATGTGGCAACGGGTGGAGCAGCAATTGATCAGGATCCGCGCCGAATTGACCCTTGCTGCACCGGAGTTGGACGCACTGATCGCCGGTCAGCCGATTGCCTGCAAAACCAACCTTAAGGTCCGCCTGGCGGCCAAGGCCGATCGCCAGGCCAGCTACGTCAGTCTGGTGTCCCCGTGGGGCAAGGAGGCCAAGCATGGATAAGTTGCCCGAAGCGGTATTGGCCGCCATCAACGAAGCCCGCACGCAGCATGAAGATCCGTTGGCGCTGTTCATCTACGACCTGGACGCGCTTAAACAGCACGTGACGCAGGTGATGGCGGCGCTCCCCGAAGGCGTGGAGCTTTACTACGCCATCAAGGCCAACAGCGAACCGCAGATAGTCTCCGCCGTGGCGCCGTTGGTGCACGGCTTCGAGATTTCCTCCGGCGGCGAGATTGATCGTCTCCAGGCCTGCCCGACGCGCAAGCCGTTCATCTTCTCCGGCCCCGGCAAACTGGATTCCGATCTGCATTTGGCGCTGCAACACCAGGTCGAAGCCATTCACATCGAAAGCCTGAATGAAATTGTCCGTCTGCAGCGGCTGGCACTGGAAGCGGGGCGGGTGCAGGACGTATTGCTGCGGATCAACCCCGAACTGCCGTCGCCGCTGTCCAGCAAACTGGCGATGGCCGGCACGGCCACACCGTTCGGGATCGATGAGTCAGAACTGGCCCAGGCGGTAAGCTGGGTCGATAACGCCAGCCACCTGCGGCTCAAGGGCTTCCATGTGCACGCGATGTCCCATCAGTCGCTGGTGGAGCGCCATGAACAATTGCTTGATCTGTACCTGCAACGCTGGCCGCAATGGAAGGCGTTGTCGGCCAATCCCACGGCGATCACCCACCTCAATGTGGGCGGTGGCATCGGTGTCAATTACCTCGGGCCGCAGCAATTCGACTGGCAGCGCTTGTGCGTGCATCTGGGGCAGAGCCTTGCAGCGTGTGCCGATGCGCCCATCGTGCGCTTTGAGCCCGGTCGTTTCATCAGCGCCTTCTGCGGCTACTACGCCATTGAAGTGCTGGATAAGAAAACCAGTCACGGCAAACACTTCCTGGTCTGTCGGGGCGGCACCCATCAGTTCCGTTTGCCGGTTGCCCAAGGACATGATCACCCGATCATTCATCTCCCCCGGCATCGCGTAACGCCAACAGCCACACAACAGGACTGGACCGTCGTGGGGCAGCTCTGCACGCCCAAGGATGTGCTGAGCCGCGATTACCCGCTGACTGGCGTCGAAGTAGGCGACATGCTGGTGCTGCCGCTGGCCGGTGCCTATGGCTACAACATCTCCCACGCCGACTTCCTCTGTCATCCGCGACCACCGCAGGTGTTCCTGCACGCTGCCGGAGTCGCACCGTGGGATTGACGGTTACCGCACCGCGCTGGTTGGTGGTGGTCAATGTGCTGTTGGGCACGCTGACGGTCAGCCTGAACAACAGCTCCCTCAATCCAGCGTTACCAGCGTTCATGGAGGCTTTTCAGATAGGTCCGCTGTTGGCCACCTGGATTGTGGCTGCGTTCATGGTGAGCATGGGCATGACCATGCCCCTCACCAGTTTTCTCAGCCAGCGGGTGGGGCGCAAATCCCTCTATTTGTGGGGCGTGGCGTTGTTTGTCTGCGGCTCGTTGCTCGGGGCGCTGGCCAACTCCATCGCGCTTGTGATTGCCGCGCGCGTGGTGCAAGGCATCGCCAGCGGGCTGATGATTCCGCTGTCTTTGGCGATCATTTTTTCGGTGTACGCCAAAGGCGAGCGGGGCAAGGTCACTGGCCTGTGGGGCGCGGCGGTCATGCTGGCGCCGGCATTGGGGCCCTTGTGCGGCAGCCTGATGCTGGAGTGGTTCAGTTGGCGCTCGCTGTTCCTGATGAATGTACCGATCGGCCTGCTGGCGCTGATCCTGGGTGTCGGTGTGCTTCCGACCTCTGACGCGTCAGAGCGCAAACCCTTCGACCTGGCGGGTTACCTGCTGATTGCGACGGGCATCGGTCTGCTGATGATTGCCGTTGGCCGTCTGCGCCACGCGCAAGCCCTGACCGATCCTTTCAACCTCGGCATGTTGCTGGTGGCGATCCTGTGTCTGGTGGCGTTTGTGCGACTGGAACTGAACCGGACTTCGCCATTGCTCAACCTGCGCATCTTTGCCCTGCGCGGTTATCGCTTGAGCGTGATCATCGCGGTGGTGCAGTCGGTTGGCATGTTCGAATGCCTGGTGCTGCTGCCGCTGCTGGTGCAAGTGGTGATGGGCTACAGCGCTATCTGGACCGGCTTGTCTCTGCTGTGCACGGCGATGTTCGCCAGCCTGTTCGGGCATCTTGGCGGCAAGTGGCTGGACCGCCATGGCCCGCGCGGAGTGGTGCTCTGGGGGCTGCTGCTGACCGGGGGCGCCACGCTCGGATTAGGCATGCTGGGGGCTGGCGCTTCAATCGGTGTGGTGTTTTTTCTGATGATGGTCCGCGGCGCCGGGCTGGGCCTGTCCTATATCCCCATCACCACCGCCGGGCTCGATGCGCTGCCTGAGCCGATGGTCACTCAGGGCGCGGCGATGAATAACATTTCCCGTCGTCTCTTCTCGTCACTGGCCATCGTGATTGCCTCGCTCTGGCTGGAGTTTCGCCTGGCCGCCGAGACGGGAGGCGGCGTTGTTTCGGTAGCGACCCCAGGGGCGATCAGCGAGGTCTTCATGGCCACCGGCATCCTCATTCTGCTGGCATTGCCCTGTGCCTGGCGTTTTCCAGTTCCCGCATCCGACGAGCCGGCCGAGGCACTGCCCTCAGCTCTCGAACACCGTTAATTCTTTTCACGGACAAGGTTATGACTATGGCGACTTCTTCACAGGCAACACATCAGGCTGCGGATTCAGCGCCAGGCGTCTGGCTGGCGACGGCCGATCCGCGCCACTATCAGCAAGTGGAGCAGCGCGTGGTGGGCCAACTGCTGCAAACGCTGCTGTATGAAAACGTCCTGCCGTATCGCCCTTCGCCCCTCGATAGCGGCCAGCACCGTTTTGTCGTCAGTGCCATCGATGCGCAACAACAACCGGTGGAGTACCACTGCAGCGGATTGCTCAGCACCAGCTTCGAGCTGATCCGCCTCGACTACGCCAGTCTCGAGCGCGTAGATGCATTGGGCGCGCGCAGCCGGCCGCACCTTCATCAGGCATTGGCGGAGCTGCTGAGCGAACTTCAGGGCAGCCCGCACCTGCCACGCTTCACCCATGAGCTTGAACAGACCTTGCTCAAGGACCTGCAATCGCGCAGTCAGGGTTATCAAGCGGCCCGACCAAGCCATCAACTGGACGTCGATGCGCTGGAACAGCACTTTATGGATGCCCACAGCTATCACCCCTGCTACAAATCGCGCATCGGATTTTCGCTGAAGGACAACGCCAGTTACGGGCCGGAATTTGCCGCATCCATCGCCATTGTCTGGCTGGCAGTGGCCAAATCCTGCGGGGCGATGAACATTTCGCAGCACCTGGATTACGACGGGTTTATCCAGCAGGAATTCGGGCTTCAGCGCTGGCAGCAACTCGCTGAGCGCCTCACCGACCAAGGCAAGTCGATGGGCGATTACTGGCTGATGCCGGTGCACCCGTGGCAGTGGGAAAACGTCATTGTTCCCGTGTTCTACCCAGAACTGGTCAGCGGCGAGGTGATCTATCTGGGCACCACGGATGATCGCTATCAGGCGCAGCAGTCGATCCGCACCCTGGCCAACGTCAGTGAAAAACAGCGGCCTTACGTCAAGCTCGCGCTGAGCATGACCAATACCTCCAGCACCCGAATTCTGGCCCGGCATACGGTGATGAACGGCCCGATCATCACCGACTGGTTGCAGCAGTTGATCGGCAGCGACAGCACCGCCCGTGACCTCGGTTTTGTGATACTCGGAGAGGTGGTCGGCGTCAGTTTTGACTACGATCACCTGCCCGCCACGCGGATGTCCCAGGCCTACGGCACGATGGGCACCCTATGGCGCGAGAGCATTCACCAGTACCTGCATGACGACGAGCAGGCGGTGCCGTTCAATGGTTTGAGCTCCGTGAACAATCGCTACGGCTCGGGTGAACAGAGCCCGTTCATCGATGCGTGGATTACTCAATACGGCCTGCACGCCTGGACCCGTCAACTGTTGCAGGTGGCGGTGTCGCCGATCATTCACATGCTCTACGCCGAAGGCATCGGCATGGAATCCCATGGGCAGAACATCGTCCTGATCGTGAAACAGGGCTGGCCGCAACGCATTGCCCTGAAAGACTTCCATGACGGCGTGCGCTATTCACCGCAGCACTTGGGGCGCCCCGATCTGTGCCCGACCCTGGTGCCGCTGCCCGCCAGCCACGCCAAGCTCAATCGCAACTCGTTCATCCTCACCGACGACCTGGATGCGGTACGGGATTTTTCCTGTGATTCGTTCTTTTTCATCGCCCTGGCCGAAATGGCGATCTTCCTGCATCAGCACTATCAGCTCGAAGAAGCCCTGTTCTGGCAGATGACCGCCGAGGTGATCAGCGCTTACCAGGTCGAACATCCGCAACACCGCCCGCGTTATGCAGCGTTTGATGTCTTCGCGCCTTTCTATGAAGTGGAAGAGCTGACCAAGCGCCGCCTGCTGGGCGACGGCGAACGTCGTTTCAAATCGGTCCCCAATCCGCTGCACGCGTTCCGGCCGCAATCATGCTGAGGACCAATCTGCTCAAGCAGAAGCTCAGAACAGGTGAGCCGGTCTACGGCCTGATCAGCTCGATTCCGTCGCCAGCGGCCATCGAACTGATTGCCGAGGCCGGTTTCGATTTTGTGATCATCGATATGGAACACGTGCTGATCAATCCCGAGACCGTGGAGAACATGATTCGCACCGCCGAGAGTTACGCGCTGACCCCGCTGGTGCGGGTGGCGGACCTCAACCCGAAAACCTTGCTGCGCCTGCTCGATGGCGGCGCCCAGGGCATTGTGTTGCCGATGATCGAAGGCCCTGAACCGCTGGCTGAGAGCATTCGAGCCTGCAAATACCACCCGCAGGGCACCCGCAGCCTGAACGCCGGGCGCCCCGGCGCCTTTGGCAAACACAGCCTGGCGGAGTACGTCGCGCTGGCCAACGAGCAGGTCATGGTCGTGGCGATGATCGAAAGTGCCGAAGGTGTGCGGTGGGCGGCAGAGATTGCCGCGGTGCCTGGCCTGGACATGATTCTGGAAGGGGCCGCCGACTTATCGCAATCGATGGGCATGCCCTGGCAGATCGACCGGCCCGAGGTGCAGCAAGCGCTGCTCTCCAGTTGGCAGGCAGCCAGCGCCGCGGGCGTGCCGTACTGCGCCATTCCACGCCAGCCGGGCGACCACGAACGGTGGTTGGCTCGCGGCGTAAAAAGCTTTGTTTTGGGTGACGAGCGTGGCATCGCTTTTCGTGCCCTCCAGGCCAGATTGGCCGCCACTTCAGCAGAAGGAAAATAGTCGGATGAACTTCACCGCAATGGCCGCCGACAGGGTGATGCAGGATCTGGTCGATTGTTTGCTGGCCGAACATTTTTTCGGTACCGAGCCGCTGAACCTGGTGGCGCCCTCGTCATCGGCTGATCAGCCATTTACGGGCCTGAGCGCCGGGCAGCGGATCTGGGAATGGCCCAGTGAACCGCAGGGTTGCATCGTCATTGCACTGCGTCCCGGCACTACCCAGCAATGGGAAAAAGTACCGGGCACGCCGGTATGGGCGCGACAGAATGACCAGCTGACGACGCTGACACCCGAGGCCTTCACGACCCAGGTATTGGCCGGGATGACCGATCGCTACCCGGACAATGAAAAAGGCTTCGCCCTGTTTCTGGATGTGCTGCGCACCAGCGTCAGGCAAACCGAGTTGTCCCTGGCCCATCGGGTTGACAGAGAACGCTTGCTGGAAAAAGACAACGCGGACTTCTTCCTGACCATGGAGCAGTGGGCTTCGCTGCGTGATCGTCCCTACCACCCGCTGGCCAAAGCCAAGCAGGGTTTGAGCGAAACCGAATATCAGCAGTATCAGGCGGAATTTGCCCGTCCGGTGGCGCTCAATTGGGTCGCGGTCGACCGCACGTTGCTGCAGTGCGGCGACGGCGTGACGGACCTGGCGCAGAGTTATCCCGCCCACTACCTGTTGCCGCCGCTGTTGCAGGCCAGCTTGCAACAAGAGCTGCAGCAGCGGGGCATTGCCCAGAGCCACATCGCGCTGCCGGTGCATCCGTGGCAGTTTGAACACGTGCTGGAGGCGCAACTCGGCGATGCCTTAGCCAAGGGTGACTGCCATCGACTGGACTTCACCGAGGGTGATTTCTTCGCCACCTCGTCGTTGCGCTCGATGACGCCGTGCTTCAACAGTGCCGATTACCTCAAGTTGCCCATGGCGATCTATTCGCTGGGCGCTTCGCGTTATCTGCCCGCCGTAAAAATGATCAACGGCGGCTTGAGCGAGGCGCTGCTGCGTCAGGCACTGAGCAAAGATCAAACGCTGCAGCAGTCCCTGCATCTGTGCGACGAAACCAAATGGTGGGCATTCATGCCGCCGGACGCGACGCTGTTCGACGAAGCGCCGCGTCACCTGTCGGCCATGGTGCGCGGCTATCCACCCGCGCTGCTCGAAGATCCGGACACCCGACTGGTGCCCATGGCCGCCCTCGGCACGCCGCTGCCCGGCAGCGACCAGCACTTTTTCGATGACTGGATGGCCTACCGTCAATTGCCGGCCAACGCCGGGTCGGTGATGACGCTGTTCCGCGAGCTGTGCCACAGCTTCTTCGATATCAATCTGCGAATGTTCCGCATCGGCATGCTGGGGGAAATTCACGGGCAGAACGCGGTGCTGGTGTGGAAGGCCGGTTACGCCCAGGGCCTGCTGTTGCGCGATCACGATTCGTTGCGCATCTTCGTGCCGTGGCTGGAACGCAACGGCCTGGCCGATCCGGCTTACCGGCTGAAGAAAGGGCACGCCAACACGCTGTACCACGATCGCCCTGAAGACCTGCTGTTCTGGTTGCAGACCCTGGGTATTCAGGTCAACCTCCGCGCCATCATCGATACGCTGGCTGAGGTCTACGCATTGCCGGCGACCCAGTTGTGGACGGCGATGGGCGAGGTGCTCAACGAGTTGATCGACACCATCGAGTTTGACGCCGAGGCGCGGATCATGATCAAGCACCAGTTGTTCGAAGCGCCGCACTGGCCGCAGAAATTGCTGCTCACCCCGATGATCGAGCGCGCGGGCGGCCCTGGCAGCATGCCGTTTGGCAAAGGGCAGGTGGTCAACCCGTTTCACAGGCTCGATCGTAATGCCTGAACCGCGACGTCATCCCTCCAGGCGCGCGCTGTTGCGCCTGTCCCTGGGGGCGCTCGCCCTCAGGTTATCAGCGCCGGCGTGGGCCGAGGCCGGCGCCGCGCCGTTGCGGGTGATCACCCTGTTTCAGGGTGCCACCGACTGCGCCGTGGTGTTGGGCGTGACGCCGTGTGGCGTCGTCGATTCCTGGAGCGAAAAACCGACCTATCGCTATTTGCGCACGGCACTGGACCAGGTGCCCCATGTCGGGCTGGAGACCCAGCCGAGTCTTGAAGACATCGCGCTGCTCAAGCCGGACTTAATTGTTGCCTCGCGCTTTCGCCATGAGCGCATTGCACCGTTACTCAGGCAGATCGCCCCGGTGCTGATACTGGAGGAAGTGTTTGAATTCAAAAAGACCCTGGCGCTGATGGGCGCTGCATTACACCAGCAACAGAGGGCCGACGAGATTCTGAACCGATGGCAGCAGCGCGTGGCACAACTGTGTGAGCAACTGCAGCAGACATTTGCCGGACGCTGGCCACCCACGGTGTCGATTCTGGATATCCGCGAAGACCACATCCGCAGTTACCTGCCGGCGAGTTTCCCGGGCTCGGTGCTCACCGAACTGGGATTCAACTGGAGCGACACCAGCCGAGAGGCAAACGGGGTGTCGATCAAACTCACCAGCAAGGAGAGCCTTGCTGTGGTGAATGCCGACATCTTTTTTGTCTTCCTGCGCGCGCAGAACGCGGCGGTGCAGCGAAACTTCGACAGCCTGGTGCAACACCCGCTGTGGAAGCAGATGCGTGCCCCGCAGCAAGGGCAGGTGTGGCAGGTCGATGGCGTCGCGTGGAGTCTGTCGGGCGGGATGCTGGGGGCGAACCTGATGCTCGACGACGTTGCCCGCGTGGCTGCGGCGCAGGTGACCTCATGAGCCCCGGAGTAAAACTGTGCAGCGCGGGTGTCGTGTTGCTGCTGTGCTGCGTGTTGAGCCTGGCGGTCGGCGCCACCTGGATTCCACTGCCACAGATTGCCGCGGCGTTTGTCCATCCCGACCCGCTGAGTATCAGTCATGTACTGGTGACCACCACGCGTCTGTCGCGCACCCTGATGGCGATTTCCGTCGGCGCCAGCCTGGCGGTCGCGGGTGCCCTGATGCAGGCACTGACGCGCAATCCGTTGGCGTCACCCGGGTTGTTCGGGATCAATGCCGGCGCGACTTTTTTTATCATCCTGTGTTCCTCGATCTTCTCGCTGTCATCCCCGGATGCCTGGCTATGGTGTGCGTTCATTGGCGCTGCCGTGGCGGGTTGTCTGGTGTGGCTGATCGGCAACATGGGGCAAGGCAGTCTCAGTCCGCTGCGCATCGTGCTGGCGGGCGCGGCGATCGCCGCGCTGTTCTCCGCCTTCAGCCAGGCGCTGCTGGTGGTGAATCAGGATGGACTGGACACGGTGCTGTTCTGGCTGGCCGGCTCGTTGACCGAACGCAGCCTGTCGACCGCTACACCCTTGCTGCTGTGTGCGGTGCTCGGGGTGGCGGGGGCGCTGTTGCTGGCCGGGCAGCTCAACGTGCTGAATGCCGGGGAAGAGATTGCCACGGGGCTGGGCCAGCGAACCGGTTTGATCCGGCTGCTGATGAGCGTGCTGGTGATCTGTCTCGCGGGCAGTGCGGTGGCGTTGGCCGGCAGCATCGGTTTCATCGGTCTGCTGGTACCGCACATGGTGCGCAAGGGCTTGTCCATCGACCATCGCTGGTTGCTGCCTGGGTGTGCGCTGCTCGGCGCCATTCTGCTGCTGTTGGCAGATACGCTGTCGCGGGTATTGATCCTGCCTCAGGAGGTGCCGGTGGGGGTGATGACGGCGCTGTTCGGCGCACCGTTCTTCATTATGTTGGCCCGGCGTGGAGGTCGTTATGGATAAGGTGGTGACCTGGCGCCAAGGCGGGTATTCCCGGCGGGTCAACCTCTCCACATGGTGGCGGCTGGCGGCGGCCCTGATGCTGACGGTGCTGGTGATGCTCGGCTCGTTGTCGCTGGGGAAAGTCAATCTCTCGCCCCTCGAGGTGATGCGAATCCTGTTTTCCAGTCAGGACGCGAGCCTGACGTTGATTGTCGAGCAACTGCGTTTTCCACGCATTGTGCTGGCGGCGCTGGTGGGGGCGGCGTTGTCGGTGTCCGGGCTGATCCTGCAAAGCATCATCCGCAACCCGCTGGCATCGCCGGACCTGCTCGGCATCACCAGCGGTGCCAGCGCCGCGGCGGTGCTTTATCTGTCGTTTTTGTCCGCGACGCTGGGGCAACAGTTTCTGCCCCTGGCCGCAATGTTCGGTGCGGCTCTGGCGACACTGGCCATTTATCTGCTGGCGTGGAAGCAGGGGGCCTCGCCGTTGCGGCTGGTGCTGATTGGCGTGGGCGTCTCGGCGATGTTGACGGCCGCGACCACGTTCATCCTGGTCTTCAGCCCGCTGACCACCACCCTATCTGCCTACGTTTGGCTGACCGGTAGCGTGTACGGCGCCAGTTGGCCCGAACCGCTGGCGCTGGCTGGCTGGTTGTTGGGCATTTGTCCGCTGCTGGTGCTGCTGGCCCGTCAGGTGATGGTGCAACAGTTGGATGACAGCCTGGCCCAAGGCATCGGCGTGCGCGTGCAATGGCTGCGGGCCGGTTTGTTGCTGGTCAGTGTGGCATTGGCCGGTGCAGCCATTGCCTGGGGAGGGGCGATAGCGTTTGTCGGGCTGATCGCGCCGCATATTGCCAAACGCCTGGTGGCACCCGGTTTCGGTGGACAGGCCGTGATGGCAGCCCTGGTCGGGGCAAGCCTGGTCATGCTTGCGGATTTGGTCGGGCGCACGCTGTTTTTGCCCCTGGATCTACCGGCCGGGATCTTTGTAGCGGTGCTGGGCACACCCTTTTTTCTCTATTTATTGATTAAACAGCGTCATTAAGGAATTCAACGTATGACGTCGATTGCAAGTCGCGGCCTGACCCTGAGTTATCAGCGCCAGGTGATTATTGACGCGCTGGACATGCAACTGCCCAAGGGCAAGATCTCGGTGCTGATTGGCAGTAATGGCTGCGGCAAAAGTACCTTGCTCAAATCCTTCGCCCGACTGCTGAAACCGCAGCAAGGCTCGGTGATTCTCAACGGTGTGGATATCCAGCAAAAATCCACGGCGGCGGTGGCGCGCGAGTTGGCCATCCTGCCCCAGACGCCGACGGCGCCGGAGGGTATTACCGTTCGCCAGCTCGTGGCCCTGGGCCGATACCCGTATCAGAGCTGGATGCAGCAGTGGTCGGCAGAGGATGAAACCATGGTCAATCGCGCGCTGACGCAGACCAGTCTGCAGGCGCTGGCGGATCGGCCGGTGGATGCCTTGTCCGGCGGGCAGCGCCAGCGTGCGTGGATCGCCATGACCCTGGCCCAGGACACCGGCATTGTGCTGCTGGATGAGCCGACGACCTTCCTCGACCTGGCTCACCAGATTGAAGTGCTGGACCTGCTGCGCGACCTCAACCGGCTCGAGAACAAAACCATCATCATGGTGCTTCACGATCTCAACCTGGCCTGTCGCTATGCGGATCATATGGTCGCGGTGCATGACCGCACGGCGTTTGCCCAGGGCCGGCCTGAGGACGTCTTGACCCAGGCGCTGGTCAAAACCGTGTTCGACCTTAACTGTCGAATTATTCCTGACCCGTTTTTTGGTACGCCGATGTGCATCCCGTTTGGTCGGGAATTGCCGCAATGAGTCTGGCTCACCACTTCACCGCGCAAGAGTGGAGCGTGCTGGGCGGCGGGTTGCGGTTGAAGGACAGCGCCGAGCGTGACCCGTTACGCTCGCTGATGGCGCGTGACCTGTTGCAGGAAGATGTGTGCGAGCGTTTGCTGGACGCATTGAGCCCGGTCATTGGCTCACCGTCGCGGGCGATCACCGCCTCGCTGCTGGGCAAGCGCCTGTCATTCCTGGCAACCGGCGCCTGTTTGTACGCCATGTCGGTGTACGACAAAGGACTGCTATTGTCGCCGGACAACGCAGTGATCGAGTACGGCCACGATGAGGGGCTGTGGACGTCTTCGATGCCGCTGGTTCACTCCCCGCCGCTGGCGTATGGGGCCGGTGAGCGCGAGGTCTGGCGGGAAACCCTGGTGCAGGCACTGTTTGCCGGACTGCTGAAACCGTTGTGGCAAACCTTCAACCGTGTGAGTGGCGTTTCACGGCGCATCTTGTGGGAAAACACCGCGGTGCGCGTGTATTCGTTGTATGAAAAACGCATGGCAAAAATCGACGAACCGTCGGTGCGCGAACGCTATGAAGCCGACTTCAGGTGGTTGATGACCCAGGCAGAACCTGCGCTATTCGGCCTCGATTACAACCCGCTGAGCCACTTCCGTCGTCCGCCGACACTGCTTGACGAGGGGCAGCGCAGTATTCGCTTTCGGCGAACTTGCTGCTTCTACTACCTGGCTACTGAGCCTGCTGAATATTGTTCGACCTGCCCACTGCTGCGCCCGGGAAAATGCCGATGAGTTATCAGATTGCCGCGCGCCAACAGCTCGTCAGCCCGGAGCTGCTCCACGCCTACCGGTCGATCCCTTCGTCAACCATCGGCCACTTTTCCGATCGTGGCTTCCTGCGCGGGGTCAAACCGCTGTTCAACAACATTCGCATGGTCGGCAATGTCGTCACCGTCAAAGTTTTCCCGCCGGATGGCAGCATTCTGCGTGAGGCCTTGTTGCTGAGTGAGCCGGGCGACGTGCTGGTGATCGAGTGTGTGGGCGACGAGGAGTGTGGTTGCTGGGGCGAACTGCGCACCCTGGCCGGGCTGATCAAAGGGTTGGCCGGAGTGGTGGTGTCGGGTGCGGTCACGGATGTCAACGCATTGCGTCTCCATGGTTTGCCGATCTTTTGTCGGGACGTCAGTGCGTACACGACTCGCGGTATTGGCGCCCATGGGGAAGTCAATCAGTCGATCAGTGTGGGCGGGGTTCAGGTGCGGCCGGGGGACTTGGCCATTGGTGATGATGACGGTGTCTTCATCCTCGATGCCCGACATGCGGCCGAGCTGCTTCCCGAGCTTTTGGCCAAAGAGGAAATGGACCAGCAGCGCAGGGCCGAATTCTTGCAGAGGCTCGATCAGCGAAAGAGTTGACTTCCCGAGCTGAAATGAAAAGGGGCAACTGTGCAGTTGCCCCTTTTTTGCGTCTATCGGTCAGAAACCGAATTTGTCCCGCAGTCCGTAATACCAGGCGCCCAACGCAGCAAACGGTGTGCGCAGCAGTTGTCCGCCGGGGAACGGGTAGTGGGGCAAGTCGGCAAACGCGTCGAAACGCTCGGCCTGGCCACGCAACGCTTCGGCCAGCACCTTGCCCGCCAGGTGCGTATACGTCACGCCATGGCCGCTGCAACCCTGGGAATAGTAGATGTTGTCGCCCAGGCGTCCGACTTGAGGAAGTCGCGACAAGGTCAGCAGGAAATTGCCGGTCCAGGCGTAATCAATCTTCACGTCCTTGAGCTGCGGGAAGGCCTTGAGCATCTTCGGCCGAATTATCGCCTCGATGTTCGCCGGATCCCGCGCGCCGTACACCACGCCACCGCCGAAAACCAGGCGCTTGTCGCCGGTCAAACGGTAGTAGTCGAGCAGGTAGTTGCAGTCCTCGACGCAGTAATCCTGCGGCAACAGGCTCTTGGCCAATGCTTCACCCAAAGGTTCAGTGGTGATCACCTGAGTCCCGCAGGGCATCGATTTGGCGGCCAGTTCCGGCACCAGATTACCGAGGTACGCATTGCCCGCAACGATGATGAACTTGGCCCTGACCTTGCCCTGAGGCGTATGCACCACCGGATTCGCGCCGCGCTCTATGCGCACCGCCGGCGACTGCTCATAAATGGCGCCGCCCAACGACTCGACGGCCGCCGCTTCGCCCAGCACCAGGTTCAATGGATGTATGTGCCCGCCGCTCATGTCGAGCATGCCGCCGATGTATTGATCGCACGCGACCACTTCACGGATGCGACGCTGATCCATCAGTTCAAGCTGCGTGTGACCGAAACGCTCCCACAGACGCTTCTGGGATTCCAGATGGCCCATCTGCTTGGCAGTAATGGCGGCGAATACACCACCGTCCTTCAAGTCGCACTGGATATTATATTTGGCGACCCGCTCACGAATGATCCGCCCGCCCTCGAACGCCATCTGCCCCAGCAGCTGCGCTTGCTTGGGCCCGACGCTGCGCTCGATCACATCGATGTCGCGGCTATAACTGTTAACGATCTGGCCACCGTTGCGCCCCGACGCACCAAAACCTACCTTCGCGGCTTCAAGCACCGTGACCCGGAAACCGTTTTCCAGCAGGAACAGGGCAGAGGACAGACCGGTGTAACCGGCGCCGATCACACAGACATCAGTCTCTACGTCATCCTGCAGGGCCGGGCGCGGCGGAACCGCATTGGCCGATGCGGCGTAATAGGATTCCGGGTAGGGTGTGTTCGCCATCCTGCAGCCTCTGTTTAATATATTTTACGAGTGCATCGATCCTACCCGAGATAAAAATCGACCGCCAGCCACCGCAAAATCTTCTTTGCAGCGCCAAAATTAAATATTTTGCATATTCATAGGGTTAGCTCGAAAAAAGGTGTTGACACCCCTTCGGAATTCCGTAGAATGCCGCCTCACAGCAGGCACGTAGCTCAGTTGGTTAGAGCACCACCTTGACATGGTGGGGGTCGTTGGTTCGAGTCCAATCGCGCCTACCAAACAAAATCCGCTCTGCTGGGCGGTCTAGAAGGGCTCACCGAAAGGTGGGCCCTTTTTTGTTGGGCGTCATTTGGAAAAACATTGGAAACGGTTTGGAAAAACGAACCACCTTCAACGCGTCAAATCGGCTTTCACCTTCATGTAAACCACTGCGTCATCGCCGTGGCCCGCCTGGTAATGCTCAGTCATCTTCACGTCGGCATGACCCATCCACCCTGTATGTATTCCTGTGCAAAACCCTGCTGCTCGTACAGCCAGGCGCCGAGTGCACGGATCTCGTGAAAGGTGGGACGCTCACCTGCGGGTAACTCTTCGTAGGCCTTCGAATCGTCCCGCGCCTGGGCGAATGACATGGTCAGGTAGTCCGCCGTCACAGCGTTCCAATGCAATTTGGCGTCGAGCTGGGTATGGACATGGAGGTCCTGATGGCGGAGGCGGGCAAGGCGGCGGGGAGCGCTAACACACCATCTACCTCGTTTCGTCAAGCTGACGATTGGAAGGAGGCCGCCCATGCAGGCGGCCCCATTTACTTGAGCGTTGTAGCCAGCGGGAACGAAAAAGCCCGGCATATTGCCGGGCTCTCTGTAGACGGGGCCAAATCCCTTTGGCTGACCGCATTGTGCTTGGTAGGTATGACGAAGGAATGACAGGCAGATACAAAAAGCCCGGCGCTGGGTCGGGCTGGACTGACTTTTTAGATATCAGAATGGAAGTCGAGCTGTCGCGGCTTTGGATCAACCGCACGCCTACTCAGTTTTCCCTCGCTATCATCCTTAAAGTAAACATAAACACGATATCGATAGAGATCAGGATCTTCTTTTTCAGCGTACCAAAGCCCATCAGCCATCGGCCTTGCTGTTTATACACCCAGCCTTCAGCTGGGGCGTTTACGTTCAATGAAGAACCCTGCGGCTCTCTCCAATCCTGATCCGATCGAGCGCCCTGTTTAACGCATCTAAGGCATCGAGGAGGGCTTTCGCCTCAGTCTCCCGACCATCGCCCCAGAGGCGTTCAGCCATTTTGTTCAGCGCCTGGATAGAGCGCTCAATTTCAGCTGCGGTCGGCGCTGTATTATTTTCCTGCTGTTTCTTCGGCATTCGGTAACTCTTCTGCAGGGCATTGTTTGGCTCTCAGGAACTCGCGCGAGTACATCATTCACCAGAGCATGTATTTGATCGGTTCCGCTAAGCCTACAGCGCGAACCACGGCCGCCGTTCTTCCCGGGTGCAGCGTATCGAATCCATGCGCTGGTCTAGTGCTATTGCCTTCGAAGGGGCGTGAGGCTTAAACAATGAAGAAACACCGCGTGTACCGTCAATCTCCCGCACCTCAAAAAAAAAGCTTGTCGCTTAGGTTTTTGCATTGCTGTTGACGATCAGCTTCGGTGATGGGTATCGGCAACGCGTCGAGCTGCACGCACAGAGGGCCTCCTGCTGGCTGCCGTTGGGCGGGGGCACGCGGGTGGTGTCGTAGGGAAATGGGCGCGTTGTTAATTCAGGCTTTGGATTTGGCTTGCTGTATCTGACCTGTGAATCATTGAGCGGCCTCACGGTCATATCGCTGACCTTTGCATTTAGGACGTTCAAATGAAGCGTGCAGTAATAATGTTCATGGCCATTTCAGGCTCTCTCCTGCTGGGAGGCTGTGGGCCTCACTGGGACGACGGAGAAAGGTACGGTCGAGATCGTGATCGAGGTCATGATTACCGTCGTGGATACGACCGCGGGTATGACGATGATCGAGGGCATGACCGCGGATATGATCGACGTGATGATGATCAGCGGTATGATCGCAATCACGGTCGTGACCGTGATCGTGACGATAGAGACGACTGACGCCTCCCCGGATACTCGAGCTTCTTCTCGTCCGCGTGCCCCATCAACGCCTGTGTCGCACAGTCTCTCCAGCGCTCCAACGATATAAAGCTTCTATGGGGCCGGGCTTTTCGTTTGCACTGGGAATCATCATGCGCTGTCCATCGTCTTCAGTGGCATGGGTTGCCTGTGATTCAGGCGTAAGATAGCGGTGCTACCTCATCAAAAGGAGCCGCATATGATCGCCGACCAAATGAACAAGCAGGTATCTGAGGACAGAGCTGTTTGGGATCAATACTTCTGCGCAGCGTTGATTGCGGAAAGCAATCTGACGGCGCCGGTTGTAGGAGGGGCTACTCATGAAGACAGGCAGAACCTGTTGATTGAAAGGGCCAAAGCTCTCGCCGACAAGATGATGGAAAACAGAAAATAACCAGAGCCCAGCCATCGCGCTGGGCTCTTCACATCTGGATCTCGGCACCGGGCAATCTCCGGCTTTATAGGCTACTACTGACAGGCCAATTCAAATTTCGACCTGACAGGAGTATCTCGATGCTGGCTCACTGGTTTCTTGCGGCGGTTCATCTCTTGGCTTTTGCGCTGGGCTTTTGGGCCGTGCTGACTCGCGGGACTGCATTACGTCGTCTGGCTGCCGGCGCGGGGGAGGTTCGCAGCGTATTGATCGCCGACAATCTATGGGGAATCTCTGCAGTCATTCTCTTGGTGACGGGTGGGATGCGAGCCTTTGGCGGGTACGAAAAAGGCACTGACTACTATCTTCACCAGCCACTGTTCCATCTCAAGATGACGTTGTTTGTCCTCATCCTGTTACTTGAAGTTGCTCCGATGGTGACGCTGATCAAATGGCGGATTGCCCTGGGCCGTGGCGTGGCTATCGATACCGGTCGGACAAAGCTGTTTGCCCGAATCAGTCATATCGAAGCGTTGCTGGTGTTGCTGATAGTTGTGGCTGCCACGGGCATGGCGCGCGGTGTGACGTTCGGTTAGCCGAGATGGATCGGGCTCTTCCTAGGGGTTAAACGGAAGCGTCTGACAGTCATGATATGGGACTTGCCGGTAGTATCGGTTTCACGTTCTCGAGAGGATGACAGCGAAGTGCCATGACCCGTCTCGGGACCGGGCGAGCGAGTAAACGGATGGCGATGCGGCGCTTGAATCTTTAGCCAGCCATGGTTCTGGGGCGAACGGGCTGGCTACTGACTGCAACAGGATTCAGGGGGTCTGCGGTTTGTCTGGAGCGGTGAGGCCGGCCTGAATGCGCTGATAAATTTCTTCGCGATGCACCGCAACGTCTTTCGGGGCGTTAATGCCAATCCTGACTTGCTGGCCGCTAACGCCCAGAATGGTGATCGTAATGTCATCACCAATGTTTATGCTTTCACCGACTTTGCGGGTGAGTATCAGCATGGTCTTCTCCTTGATTGCTTTGTAGGGCACCTGATTCGGACAGTGCAGAGGTCGGTGGTATGTATAGATTAGTGCGAAGTCTCACGGTTTGGGTGCCTCTTTCTGACGCGCAGATGCTGCATTAATTCCCAAGGCGTAACTATACAGAGGCCGCATCCATCATTCTCGTTGTTTTGAGCCCATTTTGCGGCACTCGGGAAGTATTCATGAATGTTAAAATCGCCGCTTTAAGCATTCTGAGGGAAGCGTTGTGCGCAAAATGGTCTTGGTAATCGCGGTACTGGCGCTGGCGGGATGCGGTGAGGGCAAGAGCGTTGACGCGCAAAAGCCGCAGCCGGCAGCTGCGGCTGCACCTTCGGTAGCATCCGCACCACAATGGGATCTCGAAGTTCGAGGCGCAACAACTCAGGCGGTCAGCGACCTTAGCGGCTGGCTGATTGAGCACAGTTTCGTTTCCAATGTCGTCAAGGAAAATGGAAAGACCCGGATTCTGGTCGGGCCATTCAGTTCGAAAGCCGAGGCCGAGGCCAAACAGGCAGAAGTGGGCGCGGCGCTCGTCCGGGCGAAGAAACAGAACATCGAATTACTGGTTGTCGAACATCCAGTGGCCCAGTAGTGGTCTTTACCAGGGAGCTTTCGGCGGAACATCTTAAAGGGATCCACATTGACTCGTTCCAGACGTAGTCACTGTCGGAGAAACGAACAAAGGCCTCGGGTATTAAACCCGAGGCCTTTGTGTTTTCAGCGAACGCTTAACCGCAGGCTTTCATATCGACCGGGCCGACAAACGCGTTGCCGCGTCCCATGACGCACGCCACGCTCTGGTTACGCTGACGTTCCCAGGCCTCTACCGGATAGGTTTTGTTCCAGGCTTCGTACAGTTGTCGATCCTGTTTCGACAGGCGCAAACCGTACTGCTTGCTCATGTAGAAATATGTCCGGGCGATCATGCCGCGTATGGACGGGCGGGGCATGACCTTCTTCGCCTTGAAGTCGACCTGGGTCAGGCACGAACCGTATTGGCCCGACTGCACCGGCAACCAGCCGAAACTGAAGTTGCTGCGATCACCATTCACCTCACCAATGCTCGGCACCAGGTTGTGCAAGTCGGCTTCGGCCTTCTGATAGGTCGGATCGTAGCGCGTGCAGTTCTTGCGCCCACCTTCTTGCCAGCACTGACGCTGATGGCCGATTTGCCAGGCCGGAACAATGTGCTCCCACTCGATGCGGGAAGCGCGCTTGGCGTTTTTGCGTGGTACATAACCGCAGGCTGCGAGGTTGACCTTGTTGCCGGTGTATTTGCACCCGCAATAGAACTCCGTGGATTGCGGTGCGTAGAGCTTCCAGGCAACTTTCTTGGCTTCGTTGAAGGTACGGGGGGCGCCAGCCTGGGCGCCGAGAGTGATGAGCAGAAACAGCAAAGCAAACCAGCGAACACTCATTGACTCAATCTTCCTTCGGCACAACCCAGAAAATCTGCACACCGCCATCGTCGCGATAGGCGAGGGTGACGTTGTCGTTCTCGTCGATTTCTTCGAGCAATTGCTCCCACTCGTCCACGAGTTCGTCCGGTAGACGGAAGATCAATGCGGCTTTGGCTTTTTGGGCGGTGGGGGAATTGATGATTTTCTGAACGCGCATACCCATGCGTTCATAGGAGTCAGGAGAGGCAGAGGTGTTGGCCACGGAATTATCCTTATTAAGCTGTACGTGCATACAGTATTTAACTGTAAGCATTTTCGCAACTGCTTAAAATTCAAGAAAATCCTCTGACAGCGTTTTTTCCGTTTGGTGTAGGACGATGAGAAAATTTTTATCGGAATATCGGAAGGAGACGTGAACCACTCGCCTGGGTTGGCGAGTGGTGAAAGCGGTGCCTGACCGGAACCGGTCAGGCGAGGGCGAATCAGTATTCCCAGAACATCCGTTGCAGCTCTTTGCTGTCGTTGGTCTTGGTCAGTGCGACCATGGCCAGGATGCGGGCTTTTTGCGGGTTCAGGTCATGCGCCACAACCCAGTCGTACTTGTCGTCAGGCTGTTCGGCATTGCGCAGTACGAAACCGCCGGCGTTGACGTGGGATGAACGAATGATTTGCACGCCGTCCTTGCGCAGGGCTTGCAGCGCAGGGACTACACGGGACGAGACTGACCCATTGCCGGTACCGGCGTGAATGATGGCTTTGGCGCCGGACTGAGCCAGTGCTTTGTAGGCGGTATCGCTGACATTGCCGTAGGAATAGGCGATTTCGACGTCAGGCAGACTCTTGATGGTTTTGATGTCGAATTCCGAGTCCATGGTATGGCGCTTGGCAGGCAGGCGGAACCAGTAGGATTTGCCCTCGACCACCATGCCAAGTGGACCCCAGGCACTTTTGAACGCCTCGGTCTTGATGTTGATCATTTTGCTGACGTCGCGACCCGACTGGATTTCATCGTTCATGGTCACCAGTACGCCTTTGCCGCGTGCATCTTTGCTGCTGGCCACGGCCACTGCGTTGTACAGGTTCAGCATGCCATCGGCCGACATCGCGGTGCCTGGGCGCATGGAGCCGACGACGATGATTGGCTTGTCGGTTTTTTCCACCAGGTTCAGGAAGTAGGCGGTTTCTTCCAGGGTGTCGGTGCCGTGGGTGATGACGATGCCGTCGACGTCTTTGCTGTCGGCCAGTTCAGCCACGCGACGACCCAGTTGCAGCAGGTTGTCGTTGGTGATGCTTTCGGACGCGATCTGCATGACCTGTTCGCCACGAACGTTAGCCAGCTGGCTGAGTTCCGGGACCCCGGCGATCAATTGTTCGATGCCGACTTTCGCCGCTTGATAGGTAGCGCTGTTAGCCGCGCTGGCGCCCGCGCCGGCAATGGTGCCGCCGGTGGCCAGGATCACCACGTTCGCCAGTTTCTGTTGGGTTTCGACTTCTTTTGCCTGAAGGGCGGTGGGCAGGAGCAGCAAGAGGGCCAAAGCGCCCGGAACGAAGGTCTTGAAAGCAGATGTCATTATTTTTCTCTCTAGTAGTGAGACGGTGCTGATGCAGGTTCATCTAGATGCGCCCCAGGCGGATCTGAACGCTTGGGGTGAATGAGATGAGCAGGATCTGTACCAGTCGTACTTTGAAGGAGAAAAACTTTTAACTTGATGATTTTTATAAATATTTATTTGAGTGGTCGGGACGGTTACACAGCCTGTTGTCCGGGTTTCCGAACACGTTGAGCGTTTGTGTTCGGCTCTCCGAAAAGTACTACAACCTCTGTAGAGCAAATCGCCTTGCCAGATTGCGAATCAGTGCTAAAGAAACCCGCGCTTCGGTCGATGCTCCTTTAAAGGATCTTTCCACTCAGGAGTTTAAATGTCGTTATCCATTGGGATCCCAAACGCCGCAGGCGTCACCATCGGCGGCAAGTCCGCCGCTACGATTCAAGCGCTGAGCGATCAGACGGCCGATGCCGCGAATCAAGCGCTGGGTACGAAGGAAAGCGAGAGCAAGCAAGTCAGAACCGGTGTTGTGGGCCTGGGTAAAAGTGCGGAATCGACTGAAACGGATGGCGCCGACAACGCCTCTGTCGCGGAAAAGGTATTGCTCAAGCGTCTGAAAGAGCTGCAAGAGCAACTGCGTCAACAGCAGCAACAATTGGCAGCGGCCCAATCGGCTTCTTACCCGACGCCTGAAGCCAAGACCACCGTTGTGATGGCGATTCAAGGGCAAATAGCCGATACCACCGCTGCAATTCTGGAAACGGCGAACAGCCTGTACAAGGAAATGGCCAAGGGCTCCGGTGCTGGATCGGTGGTCAACACGACGGCATGACGTAAATACCTGGCTTTTGCCGGTTGGCCCGCAAAACGTCTTTTCCGGCCGTTGACAAATCACAGCAGGGTTCGCATAGTTCGGTCTACGCAAACGTTTGCGTGGTGCTCCCGGTGGTTATTCATTGGTGAGCGCCATGAAGCCTACGCCAGCGCAAGCGTTGCTCACAATAATCATAAGATCGGAGTGAACCCATGAAGCTGCCATTCGCTGGACGTCTTCTCGCTGTCGCTATGCTGGCTGCCGCATCCGCTGCGTTGCCTGTCTCTTCGGCCTTCGCCGAGACCCCTGAAAAACCCAAAGTCGCGCTGGTCATGAAATCCCTGGCCAACGAATTCTTCCTGACCATGGAAGACGGCGCCAAGGCCTATCAGAAAGACCACTCCGGCGATTTCGAGCTGATCTCCAACGGCATCAAAGACGAAACCGACACGGCTGGCCAGACGCGCATCGTCGAGCAAATGATTCTGGCCAAGGTCAATGCGCTGGTCATCGCGCCAGCTGATTCCAAGGCTATGGTTCCAGTGATCAAGAAAGCCATCGATGCCGGTATCACCGTGATCAACATCGACAACCAACTGGACCCGGCTGTCGTCAAAAGCAAGAACATCACCGTACCGTTCGTAGGCCCGGATAACCGCAAAGGCGCGCGTCTGGTAGGCGAGTACCTGGCCAAGCAACTGAAGGCCGGCGACGAAGTCGGCATCATCGAAGGCGTGTCCACCACCACCAACGCCCAGGCTCGCACCGCAGGCTTCAAGGACGCGATGGAAGCGGCACAGATCAAGGTTGTCTCGCTGCAATCCGGTGATTGGGAGATCGACAAGGGCAACAAGGTTGCCGCTTCGATCCTCAGCGAGTACCCGCAAGTCAAAGCGCTGCTGGCCGGCAACGACAGCATGGCCGTCGGCGCAGTATCCGCCGTGCGTGCAGCGGGCAAGGCTGGCAAGGTGCAAGTGGTCGGTTACGACAACATCAACGCCATCAAGCCGATGCTTAAAGATGGCCGGGTTCTGGCCACTGCTGACCAGTTTGCAGCCAAGCAAGCCGTGTTTGGCATCGAGACTGCGCTGAAGATCATCAAAGGTGAGAAAGTCGACAGTGGCGCCAATAGCGTCATCGAAACTCCGGTAGAGCTGGTCACCCAGTAGTCCTTCTGGCGACACAACGGTGCTCGCCCGTCCGGGCGAGCGCATGGAGAGTTTTTATGTCAGTTCCCGCCCCGAACGCTGTCCTCTCGGTCAGCGGTATCGGTAAGACCTACGCCCAACCGGTCCTGGCCGGCATCGACCTGACGCTGATGCGCGGTGAAGTGCTGGCGCTGACCGGCGAAAACGGTGCCGGAAAAAGCACGCTGTCGAAGATCATCGGCGGGCTGGTCACACCGACCACCGGCCAGATGCAATTCCAGGGGCAGGATTACCGCCCCGCAAGCCGCACTCAGGCCGAAGCCCTCGGCATCCGCATGGTGATGCAAGAACTCAATCTGTTGCCGACCCTGTCAGTGGCGGAAAACCTGTTTCTCGACAACCTGCCCAGCAACGGCGGCTGGATCAGTCGCAAGCAATTGCGCAAGGCTGCGATCGAAGCCATGGCCCAGGTCGGCCTCGACGCGATTGACCCGGACACGCTGGTGGGCGAATTGGGCATCGGTCACCAGCAAATGGTGGAGATCGCCCGCAACCTGATCGGCGATTGCCACGTGCTGATCCTCGACGAACCGACTGCAATGTTGACGAACCGTGAAGTCGAGATGCTGTTCGAGCAAATCACTCGTCTGCAAGCTCGCGGCGTTTCGATCATCTATATCTCGCACCGTCTCGAAGAGCTGGCGCGGGTCGCCCAGCGTATTGCGGTACTGCGCGATGGCAACCTGGTGTGCGTCGAGCCGATGGCCAATTACAACAGCGAGCAACTGGTTACGCTGATGGTCGGTCGTGAACTCGGCGAACACATCGACATGGGCCCGCGCAAGATCGGTGCTCCAGCCTTGACGGTCAAAGGGCTGACCCGTTCCGACAAGGTTCGCGACGTATCCTTCGAAGTACGCGCCGGCGAGATCTACGGGATTTCCGGTTTGATCGGGGCAGGGCGCACCGAGTTGCTGCGGCTGATTTTTGGTGCTGACATCGCAGACAGCGGCACCGTTGCGCTCGGTTCGCCAGCGCAGGTTGTGAGTATCCGGTCACCGGCTGACGCGGTCGGTCATGGCATCGCCCTGATCACTGAAGACCGCAAGGGCGAAGGCCTGCTGCTGACTCAATCGATCAGCGCCAATATCGCCTTGGGCAATATGCCGGTGATATCCAGCGGTGGCTTCGTCAACAACGGTGACGAGAGGGCCCTGGCCCAGCGTCAGATCGACGCCATGCGCATCCGCAGCTCCAGCCCGACACAACTGGTTTCGGAACTCTCCGGCGGCAACCAGCAGAAAGTCGTGATCGGCCGTTGGCTGGAGCGCGATTGTTCAGTGTTGTTGTTCGACGAGCCAACGCGTGGCATCGACGTCGGCGCCAAGTTTGACATCTATGCCTTGCTCGGCGAGCTGACCCGTCAAGGCAAAGCGCTGGTGGTGGTGTCCAGCGACCTGCGTGAACTGATGTTGATCTGCGACCGGATCGGCGTGCTCTCCGCGGGACGTCTGATCGACACCTTTGAGCGCGACAGTTGGACCCAGGATGATTTGCTTGCCGCCGCGTTCGCCGGCTACCAAAAACGTGATGCGTTGCTCAACGAAGCAACGCCTAGGGATCTCACATGAATACTGCAGTGTCTGCCGGCAAACGTAGTGGCAATTTTTACGGCCTCGGTACCTATCTGGGCCTGGCCGGTGCCTTGCTGGCAATGGTCGCGCTGTTCTCGGTTCTGAGCAGCCATTTCCTGTCCTACGACACTTTCAGCACCCTGGCCAACCAGATTCCGGACTTGATGGTGCTGGCGGTCGGCATGACGTTCGTGTTGATCATTGGCGGTATCGACTTGTCGGTGGGCTCGGTGCTCGCGCTCGCGGCGTCAACGGTCAGCGTGGCCATTCTCGGTTGGGGCTGGAGCGTGCTGCCTGCGGCGCTGCTCGGAATGGCGGCGGCAGCACTGGCCGGGACCATCACCGGTTCGATCACCGTGGCCTGGCGGATTCCGTCGTTCATCGTGTCCCTCGGCGTACTGGAAATGGCCCGCGGCGTGGCGTATCAGATGACCGGATCGCGCACGGCCTATATCGGTGACGCCTTTGCCTGGTTGTCCAACCCGATCGCCTTCGGCATCTCGCCGTCGTTCATCATTGCCTTGCTGATCATCTTCATTGCCCAGGCAGTGCTGACGCGTACCGTGTTCGGCCGTTACCTGATCGGCATCGGCACCAACGAAGAGGCGGTGCGTCTGGCGGGGATCAATCCAAAACCCTACAAGATCCTGGTGTTCAGCCTGATGGGGCTGCTGGCGGGTATTGCCGCGCTGTTCCAGATTTCCCGTCTGGAAGCGGCGGATCCGAATGCCGGCTCCGGGCTGGAATTGCAAGTGATCGCCGCGGTAGTGATCGGCGGTACCAGTTTGATGGGGGGGCGCGGTTCGGTCATCAGCACGTTCTTCGGGGTTCTGATCATTTCCGTGTTAGCGGCCGGTCTGGCGCAGATCGGCGCGACTGAACCCACCAAACGCATCATCACCGGCGCGGTGATCGTGGTGGCGGTGGTGCTTGATACTTATCGCAGTCAGCGCGCAAGCCGGCGGACCTGAGTCATGGCAACGATCAAGGATGTGGCAGCGCTCGCGGGAATTTCCTACACCACGGTTTCCCACGTGGTGAACAAGACCCGGCCGGTCAGTGAAGAGGTACGGGTCAAGGTCGAGGCGGCGATCAAAACCCTCGACTACGTGCCCAGTGCCGTGGCCCGGTCCCTCAAGGCCAAAACCACGGCGACCATCGGTCTGCTGGTGCCCAACAGCCTCAACCCGTACTTCGCCGAATTGGCGCGAGGCATTGAGGATTACTGCGAGCGTAATGGCTACTGCGTGATCCTCTGTAATTCCGACGACAACCCGGACAAACAACGCAGCTACCTGCGCGTACTGCTGGAAAAACGCATTGACGGGCTGATCGTCGCTTCGGCCGGCGGTGATGCAGGGCTGGCAGAAGGCCTGGCAGGCGTGCGTACACCGATGGTGATCGTTGACCGTGGACTGGAAGGTGTAAATGCCGATCTGGTGCGCATCGATCACGAATACGGCGCCTATCTGGCGACCCGCCACCTTCTGGAATTGGGGCATCGAGACATTGCCACCATTGGCGGCCCGGCGAGTACCAGCGTGGCGCAGATGCGTCTGGCCGGTTATAGCCGTGCCCTGAAAGAGGCGGGTGTCGAAGTACCCCGCGAGCGCATGCTTGAAAGCGACTTCACCAGCACCGGCGGTTACAACGCCGCCGCGATCCTGTTGGAAAAGAACCCGCCGAGCGCGATCTTCGCCGGTAACGACATGATTGGCATCGGTGTGCTGCGAGCGGCGGCCGAGCGCAATATTCGTGTGCCGACGGAGCTGTCGGTGATCGGCTTCGACGATATTCAAATGAGTCGCTATGTGTACCCGGCGCTGACCACCGTGGGGCAGTCGATTCTGCAACTCGGTGAGATGGCTGCCGAAGTGCTTTTAAGAAGAATCGCCACACCGGATATGGCCACCGATCAACGGATCGTGACGCCCAGTATTGTCCTGCGGGAGTCGACTGCGCCGCTGGCCGGCGTGTTCGCCCAGTTCCGTTGAAATAGAAAGCCGCTAAATCAAAAGCTCCGCTGAAACAGAATTGATGAGTAGTGATGTATGCCAGCAAAAGTAGTGGTTATAGGCAGCCTGAACATGGACCTGGTCACCCGGGCGCCACGGCTGCCCCGTGGCGGTGAGACGTTGATCGGCAAGTCGTTTGCCACGGTTTCCGGTGGCAAGGGCGCAAACCAGGCGGTCGCTGCGGCGAGGCTGGGGGCGCAGGTGTCGATGGTCGGTTGCGTGGGCAGCGATGCCTACGGCGAAGAACTGCGCGGGGCGCTGTTGGCCGAGCAGATCGATTGCCAGGCGGTCAGCACCGTCGACGATTCCAGCGGCGTAGCGTTGATCGTGGTCGATGACAACAGCCAGAACGCAATCGTGATCGTTGCCGGGGCCAATGGCGCGCTGACGCCAGCGGTGATTGACCGTTTCGATGCAGTATTGCAGGCCGCGGACGTGATCATTTGTCAGCTGGAAGTGCCGGATGCCACTGTCGGTCATGCGCTCAAGCGCGGCCGTGAATTGGGTAAGACCGTGATCCTCAATCCGGCGCCAGCCAGTCGCCCGCTGCCGGCGGACTGGTACGCGTCCATCGATTACCTGATTCCCAACGAAAGCGAGGCCTCGGCCCTGAGTGGTTTGCCAGTGGATTCTCTGGCATCTGCTGAAACCGCTGCGACCCGGTTGATCGCCATGGGCGCCGGCAAGGTCATCATTACCCTGGGGGCTCAGGGTTCGCTGTTTGCCAACGGCAAAAGCTTCGAGCATTTCCCTGCGCCGAAGGTGAGGGCTGTCGATACCACGGCGGCTGGCGACACCTTCGTCGGTGGTTTCGCCGCAGCACTGGCGGTGGGCAAAAGCGAAGCCGAAGCGATCCGTTTCGGTCAGGTCGCCGCAGCGCTGTCGGTGACCCGTGCCGGCGCGCAACCCTCGATCCCCACCTTGTCTGACGTACAGGCCTTTAAAACACCATGAAAAAGACACCTTTGCTTAATGTTGCACTGTCGCGGCTGATCGCATCCCTGGGCCATGGCGACAGGGTGGTGATCGGCGACGCAGGCCTGCCGGTGCCGCCAGGCGTTGAACTGATCGACCTGGCCCTGACCCATGGCATCCCGGATTTCGTCAGCACGTTGAAGGTTGTACTCAGCGAAATGCAGGTTGAGAGCCATGTGCTGGCCCAGGAGATCCTGGACAAGAAACCTTCGGCGTTGGCGACGCTCGATGAGCTGAATGCTGAAGGTGCGCTAGGTCAGCGTGAGCTGCTCAGTCATGACCAATTCAAAGTCCTCAGCCGACAGGCACGGGCGATTGTTCGTACAGGCGAATGTCAGCCGTATTGCAACATCGTCCTGGTGGCGGGGGTAACGTTCTAACTCGCTGTTGTCTTTCTGCTGTTCCACGCACAAGGAGTGCGCTATGCACCGCTATGCTCAGAAACTGCACCACCTGCTCCGGAGTCTGCTGCTTTTGTCCCTGATTACCGCAACAAGCGCCCAGGCGGCGGAAAAAATCGACTTGATCATCGACACCGACCCGGGTGCCGACGACGTGGTCGCCTTGCTGTTTGCCCTGGCGTCGCCGGATGAGCTGAACATTCGTGCGCTGACCACCGTCGCCGGCAACGTTCGCCTGGACAAGACGTCGCGTAATGCGCGGCTGGCCCGCGAGTGGGCAGGGCGCGAGGAGGTGCCGGTCTACGCGGGCGCACCGAAGCCCCTGATGCGTACGCCGATTTACGCCGAGAACATCCATGGCAAGGAAGGCCTGTCGGGCGTCACCGTACATGAGCCGAAGAAAGGTCTGGCCAAGGGCAATGCGGTCAACTACCTGATCGATACCTTGAAAGCCGCCAAGCCCCATAGCATCACCATCGCCATGCTGGGTCCGCAGACCAATCTGGCCCTGGCGCTGATCCAGGAACCTGAAATCGTTCAGGGCATCAAGGAAGTGGTGATCATGGGCGGGGCGCACTTCAACGGCGGCAACATCACCCCGGTGGCCGAATTCAACCTGTTCGCCGACCCGCAGGCTGCGGAAGTGGTGCTGGAAAGTGGCGTGAAGCTGACTTATCTGCCGCTGGACGTGACCCACAAGATCCTCACCAGCGAAGCGCGCCTGAAGCAGATCGCGGCAATCAACAACAATGCCAGCAAGGTGGTAGGCGATATTCTCAATGAATACGTCAAAGGTGACATGGAACACTATGGCATTCCGGGTGGCCCGGTGCATGACGCAACCGTCATTGCCTACCTGCTCAAGCCTGAGTTGTTCACCGGTCGTTCGGTCAATGTGGTCGTTGATAGCCGCGAAGGCCCGACGTTCGGCCAAACCATCGTCGACTGGTATGACGGCCTGAAAGCGCCGAAGAATGCCTTCTGGGTTGAAAGTGGCGACGCCCAAGGCTTCTTTGACCTGCTGACCGAGCGTCTGGCTCGTCTGAAGTAAGCCCTACACCCGCAGGTGCCAGCCTGCGGGTTTTACGTTCACTCGCTATCTGTCAGGCCCCTATAGTTGATGGGGTACTTCTCGAATATTTGTGCGATGAATGTCTGGGCGGCTTGCGTCCCGAGCTCCTTGACCAATAGATCGATGCCAATGATTGCCAACTCTTCCGGGCTGCCCGGGCTGTAAGAGCTGTGGCCCTGTGGCCACTTGGCTTTGATGTCGGCGTCGATGCTTACGGTGGTCATGATGGCGCTCGTGAAGTCGGGAAAGTCTGAGTGTCGAGTTAACCATTTTGCGCAGCATTTGACACTCCGACTTAGGCATGAGGGGAGGGCTATGCGACACTTGGCCTTTGACGAATTTTCAAGGACTGTGCTGTGCAGATCGATTTGAACGCTCCTGACGGCTTGACCCTTGAGGCGGTGCGTCAGCTGCTGGCCTCCGCCAGCGACGATGAGCACACTCAATTGCGGGTGACCAAGGGTGGCATCGCCTACATTTCATCAGGTGTTGTGGGCGGCACTGATATCAGCGGGCTGCTGTTTCGTCTGGAGACGTGGGCCAAGGGTTCCGGTTATGTAGGATTGGTCGCGGCCAGTGACGAGGTCTGGGTTATGCAGATTTTCAATGCGCTCAAGGAAAATTGGCCGAATCCTCCGTTCGACTACATTGACGTCTATTGAGCGCTGTTCATATTCAGTCACGATTGCGAGATGAACGGCAGGGAATGCTCAGGCAAACTCGCCGTTTTTCCGGATTGAGGGCAGGGTGCTAGTAACCCTGTGAAACCAAACGCCAGATTGGCGGTCGCACGATCTCAGCTTAACTATTGAAAAAAGGAGGCTTCATGCCTTGGAAGCTCGCGTCATTGGGTACTTTGTTGGCCGTTGCCATGCTCGCAGGTTGCAGCACTACCTCCACCGAGTCGACAACAGACCCTGTCACGACGACTGATACGGGTCACAGCCGTTGTGAGGCAAAGGCTGCCGAATTCACCATTGGCAAAAAGGCTTCGCCTGAACTGCTGGAGCAGGCGCGTACTCGCGCAGGCGCACAAAATGCACGGTTCCTCTTGCCCACCGATATGGTGACCCTGGAGTACCGCTCGGATCGCCTCAACCTGAATACCGATGCCAACCGAGTGGTCACTCGCGTCAACTGCGGCTGATCGCTTCAGGTTTTTGTTTCGCCCATAAAAAACCCCGCCACATGGACGGGGTTTTTTTAGTGCGCCAGAAACTTACTCTGGGCGAACTTGTGCAGCTTGCATACCCTTTTGGCCTTTCTCAGCCACGAAGGAAACGGTTTGGCCTTCTTTCAGGCTTTTGAAACCGTCGCTTTCGATAGCTTTGAAGTGTACGAACAGGTCGTCACCGCCACCTTGAGGAGTGATGAAGCCGAAGCCTTTTTCATCGTTGAACCATTTAACGGTGCCGGTTTGGCGATTAGACATGGTGTATCTCCAAGAAACATATATTTTCAGTAGTGCTGTGCTGCTCAGGCCAACTGGGCACACCGGGGTATCATAGTCGAAATGTTCGCTTTGGGAGCCCCCCGGACGTGCTGTTTGCCCTGCAGTCGCGTTCTGTTTGCTGCTTTGTTTGGCTGCAAGCCCCGTTTTAAAAGGCTTTCAGCCAAAAGTAAAGACAATAAAAAAACCTGTAAAACCTGCATAAATTGTACGAAAGGGCGGTTTTCAGAGGCTTTTTACTGTCGTTGCAGGCGAAAAAATCCCTCTGTCGGGCTTATTTTTTCGCCTTGTTATCGGCTTTGCACGACGAGATTTGGGTCAGCGCTTTTTGTTTCAGCGCGTCATTGGCCGTGTTGTCCATCAGGGACTGGATGTCTTTGGCAGGGTACGATTTGATGGCATCCGCGCCGCAAGCGCAGTGTGCCTTCGCTGCTGCAGCACCGATCTGCGGAGTGGCCGCTTCTGTGCACTGAGCCATGTATTTCTCGCGCTCGCCCTTTGGCCAATCGGCATGGGCGGCCAGTGGCAGCAGCAGAACAATTGGGGCGACTACTGCGAACAAACGATTCAGACGCATGCTGGGATGCTCCTTGTGGGTCAATGTCTTGTTATCTGAGGGGTAAAGCGGGGTTCAAGTTCAGCACTCTGGCATAAAATTGCACGATTTGCCCCGGTACAAATCCTCGTTGCATCGACGACCGTTCATCTGTGCTAGCATGCCTCGCTCGGGCGTTTGCAGGCTCCGGATGACCTTCAGTCCCGGTAGCGGCAAATGTTCGAATAACCCTGATTTGAATCCCAGTCACTCTGGTTCGGTTTTCCGGTTGGCCGCAAGGCTCCTGCCGCTGTAAGGCAGGCGTTCGTCATTGAATGGCCTGGATCGGATCTTGTACTGGCTCATCCCAACCCACGTGACCTTTGGTAGGGGTCACCACTAGGAGAGGAGGCGCCATGCCAACTATTACTCTTCCCGACGGCAGTCAACGTTCATTCGATCACCCGGTTTCCGTAGCCGAGGTCGCCGCATCCATTGGAGCCGGCCTGGCCAAAGCCACCGTGGCCGGCAAGGTCGATGGCAAGCTGGTCGACGCCAGCGACATCATCGGCAGCGACGCTACGCTGCAAATCATTACGCCAAAGGATGAAGAGGGGCTGGAAATCATTCGCCACTCTTGCGCCCACCTGGTGGGTCACGCGGTCAAGCAGCTGTACCCGACGGCGAAGATGGTCATCGGTCCGGTCATCGACGAAGGCTTCTATTACGACATCGCCTTCGAGCGTCCTTTCACTCCGGACGACCTGGCCGCCATCGAACAGCGCATGCAGCAGCTGATCGAAAAAGATTACGACGTGATCAAGAAAGTCACTCCGCGCGCCGAAGTGATCGAAGTGTTCAAGGCCCGTGGCGAAGACTACAAGCTGCGTCTGGTCGAGGACATGCCGAACGAACAGGCCATGGGCCTGTACTATCACGAAGAATACGTCGACATGTGCCGCGGTCCGCACGTGCCGAACACTCGCTTCCTGAAATCCTTCAAGCTGACCAAGTTGTCCGGCGCCTACTGGCGTGGCGATGCCAAGAACGAGCAATTGCAGCGCGTTTATGGCACCGCATGGGCCGACAAAAAGCAGTTGGCGGCTTACATCCAGCGCATCGAAGAAGCTGAAAAGCGCGATCACCGCAAGATCGGCAAGCGTCTGGGCCTGTTCCACACCCAGGAAGAGTCGCCGGGCATGGTGTTCTGGCACCCGAACGGCTGGACTCTGTATCAAGTGCTTGAGCAGTACATGCGCAAGGTTCAGCGCGACAACGGCTATCTGGAGATCAAGACTCCGCAGGTCGTTGACCGCAGCCTCTGGGAGAAATCCGGGCACTGGGCCAACTACGCCGACAACATGTTCACCACTCAGTCGGAAAACCGCGACTACGCGATCAAGCCGATGAACTGCCCTTGCCACGTGCAAGTGTTCAATCAGGGCCTGAAAAGCTACCGTGAGTTGCCGATGCGTCTGGCCGAATTCGGTGCCTGCCACCGTAACGAGCCATCGGGTGCGCTGCACGGCATCATGCGTGTGCGTGCGTTTACTCAGGACGACGCCCACATCTTCTGCACCGAAGAGCAGATGCAGGCCGAATCTGCTGCGTTCATCAAGCTGACCATGGACGTTTATGCCGACTTCGGCTTCAAAGACGTCGAGATGAAGCTGTCCACTCGTCCGGAAAAACGCGTCGGCTCCGACGAGCTGTGGGATCGCGCCGAAGCTGCATTGGCTGCAGCCCTTGATAGCGCTGGCCTGCCGTACGATCTGCAGCCGGGCGAGGGTGCTTTCTACGGTCCGAAGATCGAGTTCTCGCTGAAAGATTGCCTCGGCCGCGTCTGGCAGTGTGGTACCCTGCAGCTCGATTTTAACCTGCCTGTCCGTTTGGGAGCCGAATACGTCTCCGAAGACAACAGTCGCAAGCACCCGGTAATGTTGCACCGGGCGATCCTCGGATCCTTCGAGCGTTTCGTCGGAATCCTGATCGAGCACTACGAGGGTGCATTCCCTGCGTGGCTGGCTCCGACCCAGGCAGTGATCATGAACATCACTGACAAACAGGCCGATTTTGCCGCCGAGGTTGAAAAAACTCTCAACGAAAGCGGATTTCGTGCCAAGTCTGACTTGAGAAATGAAAAGATCGGCTTTAAAATCCGCGAGCATACTTTGCTCAAGGTTCCTTATCTCTTGGTTATCGGAGATCGGGAAGTCGAGATGCAGACTGTCGCTGTGCGTACTCGTGAAGGTGCTGACCTGGGCTCGATGCCCGTCGCCCAGTTCGCTGAGTTTCTCGCGCAAGCGGTTTCCCGGCGTGGTCGCCCAGATTCGGAGTAATTACTATTAAGCGTGAAATGAGACAAGATAAACGAGCTGCACCGAAAGCCCCGATCAACGAGAATATCTCGGCACGCGAGGTTCGGTTAATTGGGGCTGAAGGTGAACAGCTTGGGATTGTGTCAATTGAAGACGCGCTTCTTAAGGCTGAAGAGGCCAAGCTGGATCTGGTGGAAATTTCCGCCGATGCAGTACCCCCTGTTTGCAAACTGATGGACTACGGCAAATCGATCTTCGAGAAGAAGAAGCAGATTGCCGCGGCCAAGAAAAACCAGAAGCAGATTCAGGTTAAAGAAATCAAGTTTCGTCCAGGGACGGAGGAAGGGGATTACCAGGTAAAACTGCGCAACCTGGTACGTTTCCTGAGTGATGGGGACAGGGCCAAGGTATCCTTGCGATTCCGCGGCCGTGAGATGGCCCACCAGGAGCTGGGGATGGAACTCCTCAAGCGAGTTGAAGGTGACTTGCTCGAGTACGGTTCGGTCGAACAGCATCCTAAGATGGAAGGACGCCAGCTGATCATGGTCATCGCCCCGAAAAAGAAGAAGTAATCAATAGGGCACGGCAGGCCTTCTGATTATGTTTATCAACTGAATGCGGAGTATCCGAACATGCCAAAAATGAAAACTAAAAGTGGTGCTGCTAAGCGGTTTCTGAAAACTGCTAACGGTATCAAGCACAAGCACGCTTTCAAGAGCCACATCCTGACTAAAATGTCGACCAAGCGTAAGCGTCAACTGCGCGGTAGCAGCTTGCTGGCACCGTGTGACGTGGCAAAAGTCGAGCGCATGCTGCGCCTTCGTTAATTTAGTCAAGAATAGAGGAAGTAACTCATGGCTCGTGTAAAGCGTGGCGTCATTGCCCGTAAACGTCACAAAAAAATTCTGAAACTTGCTAAAGGCTACTACGGCGCTCGTTCGCGCGTATTCCGTGTTGCCAAGCAAGCGGTAATCAAGGCAGGCCAATACGCCTACCGTGACCGTCGTCAGAAAAAACGTCAGTTCCGCGCTCTGTGGATCGCTCGTATCAACGCTGGTGCACGTATCAACGGTCTGTCCTACAGCCGTTTCATCGCCGGCCTGAAAAAAGCGTCCATCGAGATCGACCGTAAGGTTCTGGCTGATCTGGCAGTGAACGAAAAAGCGGCGTTTGCTGCGATTGTCGAGAAAGCTAAAGCCACCTTGGCTTAAGTACCCCCGACAGTCACCCGGCCTCACCTCTGTGGGGCCAGGTGTTAAACGTCATAAATAGGGGAAGAGCCTTCAAGCTCTTCCCCTATTTTGTATCTGGAGTCTGTACATGGAAAACCTGGATGCGCTCGTCTCTCAAGCACTAGAGGCTGTGCAAAGCGCTGAAGATATCAATGCCCTGGAGCAAATCCGGGTTCACTACCTTGGCAAAAAGGGCGAATTGACTCAGGTGATGAAGACCCTGGGGAATTTGCCGGCAGAAGAGCGTCCGCAAGTCGGTGCTTTGATCAACGTTGCCAAGGAGCGTGTCACAGAGGTTCTCAATGCGCGCAAGGCGTTGTTTGAAGAGGCTGATCTAGCCGCCAAACTGTCTGCCGAGTCCATTGACGTGACCCTGCCTGGCCGCGGTCAGACCTCCGGTGGTCTGCATCCGGTCACTCGCACTCTGGAACGTATCGAACAGTTCTTCACCCACATCGGCTACGGCATCGCCGAAGGTCCTGAGGTCGAAGACGACTACCACAACTTCGAAGCGCTCAACATCCCAGGCCATCACCCGGCCCGGTCGATGCATGACACCTTCTATTTCAATGCCAACATGCTGTTGCGCACCCATACCTCGCCGGTACAGGTCCGCACCATGGAATCGAAACAGCCGCCGATCCGCATCGTCTGCCCGGGCCGTGTGTACCGTAGCGACTCCGATATCACCCACTCGCCGATGTTCCACCAGGTCGAAGGCCTGCTGGTCGACCGCGATATCAACTTCGCCGACCTGAAAGGGACCATCGAAGAGTTTCTGCGCGTGTTCTTCGAAAAAGAACTGGCCGTGCGATTCCGTCCTTCCTACTTCCCGTTCACCGAGCCATCCGCTGAAGTCGACATGGAATGCGTGATGTGCAGCGGTAAAGGCTGCCGTGTCTGCAAGCAGACGGGCTGGCTGGAAGTCATGGGCTGCGGCATGGTTCACCCGAACGTGCTGCGCATGTCCGGGATTGACCCGGAAGAGTTTTCGGGCTTTGCCTTCGGCATGGGCGTCGAGCGTCTGGCCATGCTGCGTTACGGCGTGAACGACTTGCGTCTGTTCTTCGACAACGACTTGCGGTTCCTCGCGCAATTTCGCTAGTCGTAACGAATTCTTAGGAGAGCAGGATGAAATTCAGTGAACAATGGCTGCGTGGCTGGGTAAGCCCGCAGGTAAGTCGCGACGAGCTGGTTGCTCGTCTGTCGATGGCCGGTCTTGAGGTCGATAGCGTTACGCTGGCCGCCGGTGAATTCAATGGCGTGGTTGTGGGCGAGGTGCTGAGCACCGAGCAGCACCCGGACGCCGACAAGCTGCGCGTTTGCCAGGTTAGCAATGGCTCGGAGACCTTCCAGGTAGTATGCGGTGCGCCAAACGTGCGCCCGGGCCTGAAGATCCCGTTCGCCATGATCGGCGCCGAACTGCCAGGCGACTTCAAAATCAAGAAAGCCAAGCTGCGTGGTGTTGAGTCCAACGGCATGCTGTGCTCGCAAGTCGAGCTGCAAGTCGGCGAAGGCAACGACGGCCTGATGGAATTGCCGGTCGATGCGCCGGTGGGTCAGGACATTCGTGAGTACCTGAGCCTGGACGACGCCAGCATCGAGGTCGACCTGACCCCGAACCGCGGCGACTGCCTGTCCCTGGCCGGTCTGGCCCGTGAAGTCGGTGCGCTGTACGCCGCCGAAGTCACCCGTCCGGTGGTTGCTGTTGTGCCAGCCGTGCACGATGAAGTGCGTTCGGTTGAAGTGCTGGCGCCGGCCGCTTGCCCGCGTTACCTGGGTCGTGTGATCCGTAACGTCGACCTGTCCAAGCCAGCGCCTTTGTGGATGGTCGAGCGCTTGCGTCGTGGCGACGTGCGCAGCATCGACGCTGCCGTCGACATCACCAACTACGTGATGCTGGAACTGGGTCAACCGCTGCACGCGTTCGATCTCGCCGAAATCAATGGCGGCATCCGTGTGCGCATGGCCGAAGAAGGCGAGAAACTGGTTCTGCTCGACGGTCAGGAAGTCAGCCTGCGTAGCGATACGCTGGTGATTGCCGACCACACCCGCGCCCTGGCCATCGCCGGCGTCATGGGTGGCGAGCACAGCGGCGTCAACACCGCGACCACTCGCGACGTATTCCTGGAAAGCGCGTTCTTCGATCAGATTGCTGTCGCTGGCAAGGCTCGTTCTTACGGTCTGCACACCGACGCTTCGCACCGCTACGAGCGTGGCGTGGACTGGCAACTGGCCCGTGAAGCCATGGAGCGTGCCACTGGCCTGCTGCTGGAAATCACTGGCGGTGAAGCTGGCCCGATTATCGAAACCGTCAGCGAGCAGCATCTGCCGTCGATTGCGCCGGTTACTCTGCGTGCGCAACGCATCACTCAGATGCTGGGCATGGAAATGGATTCGGCCGAAGTCGAGCGACTGCTCAGCGGCCTGGGTCTGAAGATTTCTGCCGATGGGGCAGGGCAGTGGCGCGTTGAAGTGCCAAGCCATCGCTTCGACATCAGTCTGGAAGTTGATCTGATCGAAGAGCTGGCTCGTCTGTACGGTTACAACCGTCTACCGGTTCGCTACCCGCAAGCTCGTCTGGCGCCGCAAGCCAAGGCTGAAGCGCGTAGCGATCTGCCTGAGCTGCGCCGTCTGCTGGTAGCCCGTGGTTATCAGGAAGCGATCACCTACAGTTTCATCGATCCGAAACAATTCGAGCTGTTTAATCCAGGTGTCGAACCGCTGTTGCTGGCCAACCCGATTTCGAACGACATGGCCGCCATGCGCTCGTCCCTGTGGCCTGGTCTGGTCAAGGCACTTCAGCACAACCTGAACCGTCAGCAGGATCGCGTTCGTTTGTTCGAAAGCGGCCTGCGTTTCGTCGGTCAGTTGGAAGGCCTGAAGCAAGAGCCGATGCTGGCGGGTGTTGTTTGCGGTAGCCGTCTGCCGGAAGGCTGGGCACAAGGTCGCGATGTCGTGGACTTCTTCGACGTCAAAGCCGACGTGGAAGCGGTGCTGGGCTTTGCTGGTGCACTGGATTCGTTCACGTTCGTACCGGGCAAACATCCTGCGCTGCACCCGGGTCAAACCGCACGCATCGAACGTGAAGGTCGATTGGTCGGTTTCGTCGGGGCTATTCACCCTGAGTTGTCGAAAACCCTCGGTCTCGACCGTCCCGTCTTCGTTTTCGAGTTGGTTCTGGCTGAAGTGGCATTGGGCAAAATGCCTAAATTCCAGGAGTTATCGCGTTTTCCTGAAGTGCGTCGTGACCTGGCACTGATTGCGGCCAAGGACGTCGCGGCCAGTGCTGTACTGGACGTAATCCGTGAAAATGCAGGCGAATGGCTGACAGACCTCAGGCTATTTGACGTATATCAGGGTAAAGGCATTGATCCTGATAGAAAAAGCCTTGCAGTCGGCTTGACCTGGCAGCATCCATCGCGCACTCTTAATGACGATGAGGTGAATACCACGACGCAAAACATCCTCACCTCGCTCGAACAAAGGTTGAACGCCACGTTAAGGAAGTGACGTATGGGGGCTTTGACGAAAGCTGAGATGGCGGAACGTCTGTATGAAGAGCTGGGCCTGAATAAACGGGAAGCCAAGGAATTGGTCGAACTGTTTTTTGAAGAAATCAGGCACGCTCTTGAAGACAACGAACAAGTCAAATTGTCCGGTTTCGGCAATTTTGATCTTCGGGACAAACGCCAGCGGCCTGGCCGCAATCCGAAAACGGGTGAAGAAATCCCGATCACGGCTCGCCGTGTGGTCACCTTTCGTCCAGGGCAGAAGTTGAAGGCCCGAGTTGAGGCTTATGCTGGAACCAAGTCATAACGACGAGCTACCCGTCATCCCAGGCAAACGCTACTTCACCATTGGTGAAGTCAGCGAGCTATGTGCGGTAAAACCGCACGTGCTGCGCTATTGGGAGCAGGAGTTTCCTC
>NZ_CM142714.1:202500-3327500 GCF_054898045.1 Pseudomonas sp. LB3P14
ATGTAACGGGGCTCAAACCATACACCGAAGCTACGGGTATCACTTAGGTGATGCGGTAGAGGAGCGTTCTGTAAGCCTGTGAAGGTGAGTTGAGAAGCTTGCTGGAGGTATCAGAAGTGCGAATGCTGACATGAGTAACGACAATGGGTGTGAAAAACACCCACGCCGAAAGACCAAGGTTTCCTGCGCAACGTTAATCGACGCAGGGTTAGTCGGTCCCTAAGGCGAGGCTGAAAAGCGTAGTCGATGGAAAACAGGTTAATATTCCTGTACTTCTGGTTATTGCGATGGAGGGACGGAGAAGGCTAGGCCAGCTTGGCGTTGGTTGTCCAAGTTTAAGGTGGTAGGCTGGAATCTTAGGTAAATCCGGGATTCTAAGGCCGAGAGCTGATGACGAGTTACCCTTTGGGTGACGAAGTGGTTGATGCCATGCTTCCAAGAAAAGCTTCTAAGCTTCAGGTAACCAGGAACCGTACCCCAAACCGACACAGGTGGTTGGGTAGAGAATACCAAGGCGCTTGAGAGAACTCGGGTGAAGGAACTAGGCAAAATGGCACCGTAACTTCGGGAGAAGGTGCGCCGGTGAGGGTGAAGCATTTACTGCGTAAGCCCATGCCGGTCGAAGATACCAGGCCGCTGCGACTGTTTATTAAAAACACAGCACTCTGCAAACACGAAAGTGGACGTATAGGGTGTGACGCCTGCCCGGTGCCGGAAGGTTAATTGATGGGGTTAGCTAACGCGAAGCTCTTGATCGAAGCCCCGGTAAACGGCGGCCGTAACTATAACGGTCCTAAGGTAGCGAAATTCCTTGTCGGGTAAGTTCCGACCTGCACGAATGGCGTAACGATGGCGGCGCTGTCTCCACCCGAGACTCAGTGAAATTGAAATCGCTGTGAAGATGCAGTGTATCCGCGGCTAGACGGAAAGACCCCGTGAACCTTTACTATAGCTTTGCACTGGACTTTGAATTTGCTTGTGTAGGATAGGTGGGAGGCTTTGAAGCGTGGACGCCAGTTCGCGTGGAGCCAACCTTGAAATACCACCCTGGCAACTTTGAGGTTCTAACTCAGGTCCGTTATCCGGATCGAGGACAGTGTATGGTGGGTAGTTTGACTGGGGCGGTCTCCTCCTAAAGAGTAACGGAGGAGTACGAAGGTGCGCTCAGACCGGTCGGAAATCGGTCGTAGAGTATAAAGGCAAAAGCGCGCTTGACTGCGAGACAGACACGTCGAGCAGGTACGAAAGTAGGTCTTAGTGATCCGGTGGTTCTGTATGGAAGGGCCATCGCTCAACGGATAAAAGGTACTCCGGGGATAACAGGCTGATACCGCCCAAGAGTTCATATCGACGGCGGTGTTTGGCACCTCGATGTCGGCTCATCACATCCTGGGGCTGAAGCCGGTCCCAAGGGTATGGCTGTTCGCCATTTAAAGTGGTACGCGAGCTGGGTTTAGAACGTCGTGAGACAGTTCGGTCCCTATCTGCCGTGGACGTTTGAGATTTGAGAGGGGCTGCTCCTAGTACGAGAGGACCGGAGTGGACGAACCTCTGGTGTTCCGGTTGTCACGCCAGTGGCATTGCCGGGTAGCTATGTTCGGAATAGATAACCGCTGAAAGCATCTAAGCGGGAAACTAGCCTCAAGATGAGATCTCACTGGGACCTTGAGTCCCCTGAAGGGCCGTCGAAGACTACGACGTTGATAGGTTGGGTGTGTAAGCGCTGTGAGGCGTTGAGCTAACCAATACTAATTGCCCGTGAGGCTTGACCATATAACACCCAAGCAATTTGCGTCGAAAGGCCAGATTGCGGTGTGTGAAGACGACACAAGTCGAAAATTCGCAACGCAACCCACAAATCTATCACTTGCCCATTCGCTGGAACGTGAACCTGCAAAGGCCCACGACCTGGCTACCGAATTTCTTGACGACCATAGAGCATTGGAACCACCTGATCCCATCCCGAACTCAGCAGTGAAACGATGCATCGCCGATGGTAGTGTGGGGTTTCCCCATGTGAGAGTAGGTCATCGTCAAGATTAAATTCCGAAACCCCTATCTGCGTATGCAGGTAGGGGTTTTGTTTTGTCCGCAGGAAAGTGGCGTGACGAAAAAGGGATAGTCAACTGGCTATCCCTGGGTCCAGCAGCATCGTTAGTGAAACTTTGGCAGCACGTATTCAGCGATCTCTTCAATAGCCTCGGCAACCGCTCGTTCGCTGGTATGCGTCCGGGCATCACATCTTGCGTGATTAAACCGGCTGCCACTTATGCGGAAGCAACTGCTCGATTTCACTCGCCCGCTGCGTCGGCAGGCGCGTGAGAACATCCTTTAGATAGGCGTACGGGTCATGACCATTCAGCCGCGCAGACTGGATCAAGCTCATGATTGCCGCAGCCCGTTTTCCGCTGCGTAGCGACCCGGCGAAGAGCCAGTTCTTGCGCCCAAGAGCCCATGGTCGGATCTGGTTCTCCGCCCAATTATTATCAATGGGTACGGCCCCGTCATTGAGGTAGCGCGACAGCGCTGCCCAGCGTTTAAGGCTGTAATCGAGTGCTCTGCTGATGGCCGACCCTTCGGGCACAAGATCACGCTGGGCGATCATCCAGGCATGCAGGATATCCATCACCGGCACGGCTTTTTCTTGCCGTATTCGGCACCGTAAATCCGGCTCCAGGTCACGCACTTCGCTCTCGATCTCGTACAGCAACTGGATGTAACGCAGGGCCTGCTCGGCGAGCTGGCTCTTGTTTGTAGCGTGCAGTTCGAAGAACTTGCGCCGGGCATGGGCCATGCAGCCGATCTCGGTTACGCCGAGTTCGAAGCTGGCCTTGTAACCGCCAAAATCGTCGCAGACCAACTTACCTTTCCAGCCTTGCAGGAAGTTGCGAGCATGCTCACCGGCGCGGCTGGGGCTGAAGTCGTAGACGACAGCGGCTGTTTCGCAGAACTGGCTGGTGGCGTAAGCCCAAACATAAGAACGGTGGGTTTTTTTCGAGCCCGGAGCGAGCATCTGCACGGGCGTTTCATCCGCGTGCACAACCTGCTGCCCGATCACTACGTCACGCAGGGCATCGACCAGTGGCTGCAACTGCACGCCCGTAACGCCAACCCATTGAGCCAAGGTTGAACGTGGAATCGCCAAGCCGGCACGACCAAAAATCGATTCCTGACGGTAAAGCGGAAGATGGTCAGCGAACTTCGCGATCATGACATGGGCCAACAACCCGGCGGTTGGGATGCCTTTGTCGATAACCTGCGCCGGCACCGGTGCCTGGATCAGCGTTTCGCAGCTATCGCAAACCCACTTGCCACGAACATGGCGTTCAACGGTAAACACGCCCGGTGTGTAGTCCAGTTTTTCGCTGATATCTTCACCGATACGCTTGAGCGCGCAGCCGCATGGGCAGTGGGTGTTGTCCGGCTCGTGATGGATCAAGGTGCGTGGAAACTCTGCCGGCAAGGCCGTGCGCTTGGGCTTTTGCTTTTTCTCGGTCGCCACTGGGGCTATTTGCAAGGCCTGAAGCTCGGCCTCAATCGCCGCGATATCGGTATCGATCAGGTCATCAAGCAGGCTCGCCTGCTCAGGATTCATCTGCTCGCTGCGCTTGGCAAACTTCAAACGCTTGAGCTGCGCAATCTCGTGGGTCAGCTTCTCGATTACCGTTTGATCGCGGTTGATCTTCTTACCCATTGTTTCGACCGTCTTACCCATGGTCTCGACCTGCGACAGCAACTGCGCAGCGAATGCACGCAGTTGGTCGGGAGTCATTTGATCGAGATTGGGCGAGGAAGTCATGCCGTGGATTTTACCAAAGCAGGCCACTTGCGACAGCAAGCCGAGGCACTAATTACGGTTTTTAAAGCAGCGTGATTGCACCGCCAGCGCCAACACGTTGCCAAGGTAGGCCGAGCACCAAGGCCTGAAGTTGTTCGGTATCCAACTGCATTTCGCTGCCTTGTCGAATGCCTGGCCAGTGAAACTTGCCTTGGTTCAAGCGGCGTGCAGCCAGCCAAACGCCAATCCCATCGTGTACCAGCACTTTCATCCGAGTCGCGCGGCGATTGGCAAACAGATAAGCACAGTGCGGCTTCGCCGCACCGAAGACCGCAATCACCCTGGCCAGCGCAGTTTCAGTGCCGGCACGCATGTCCATGGGCTCGGTGGCGAGCCAGATGGCGTCGATGCGGATCATCGCAACAGGTCTCGAAGGAAAGCGGCGCAGGCAGCAGCACTATCGGTTGGCCAGTTCACTTTGACGGTGCCGCGTGGGTGCAGAATCTCAACGCTGATATTCGATGAAGATACGTGCGCCGTTGTTTGCATAGGCAATGGGATGAATGCAGGTTGAAGCGTCGTGCTTTTCTGCGCTTGCACTCGAATCCATTTGTGGACGAGGTTTGCGTTGAGGCGATGGCTGAGGGCGATGCTGGCAATCGAAGCGCCGGGCTGGGCACACTCTTGAATGACCTGGGCCTTGAAGGATTTGGAATAGGAACGGCGTGTTGGCTGCATGAAATACCCGCTTAAAAGGCTAGAACTGGTGCCCACTTAAATTTAAGTGCACACCATGTCCTGGCGTTGCGGGGTTGGGTAGATGACTTGGCCGGACGCATACGTTCGCTGCGACGCAGATGCAAGCCAACGTGCTGCACACCGGCCTCGCGCAACGCCTGAAGCTCATCGATCAATGCCAGCCGCCCGCAGCTGCCACCGAAACGCACACGGCGCATCGGGTGACGGTAGCAGACGGTCCAGCAGTTGCCAGAAGCCCAACCTTTTTGAGGTTGGGCTTTTTTCATGCCTTGAGAAAGTGAGTTTCACTGATCCTTTTCGCAATTCACCATCCACGACACACCAAACCGATCAACCAGCATGCCGAAGCGAGCCGCCCAGAACGTGGCTTCCAGGGGCATTTCAACCTTGCCGCCGTCCGACAACGCAGAAAACACCCGCTCTGCCTCCGCAATGCTGTCGACGTTCAGCGAAACTGAACAACCGCTCATTTCGTCAGTGGGGCGGTCAGGTGTTGTGTCCGAGCCCATGATTGCCTGATCGCCCACCAGCAGGCGGGTGTGGATGATCAGGTTGTGGTAGTCCGCCGGAAAGTGCTCGCGCGCAGGGCTTTCGCCGAAGGTCATCATGACTTCGATCTGGCCTGGCAGGCTTTGGGCATAGAAGGTGAAGGCGGCTTTGCAGTCGCCGTTGAAGATCAGGTAGGGATTGATTTTCATTTTTTTGCTCCCGGTAACGAAGGAGGCGGAGGGAGGCTGGATTCACCTCCGGCTCCGCAGTGATTGGGCTCCTATTAGCAAAGCGTTAGATGGCGCGATTGGCAGGAATCGTTTAGATGTTTTTTCTATTGAAGCGACGTGGCTTATGGCTTTCGGCGCCCACGCGGCAATCCACGATCACGGGGATATCGTCCTGGGGTCCCTCAGGCCACTGCGCGTGGCGCCGAGGGACGAAGCAAGCGCTCGATGGCTCCGCTGACCAGATTTTCCAACAGCTCATCTCGCTCCGCTTCACTCAGCGTATGCTGCGCCAGCCAACTGGGTGCGCTGTTGAGTAAGTTGGCGATTGCATGTCCGGTGGCCAACAGGCCTTGCTCACTGAACCGCGATCGGGCCCCAAGCACCATGAGCAACTTGCACTCGTATTGCTCGCGCAGCTCTCGAACCCGTTCCTGCTGCTCTTCATTCAGGCAGCCGCTGTCACGCTCTGCCAGACGAAAATGCCAGGGCATCTCCTGATGCAGATTCAAATGCGCTCGGATAAGGGCATGGAGTTTGTCACGTTTTGCCGGGGCCTTTTGCTCGATGCGCCCCAAGGTTGCCAGCAGCTCCTCGTAGAACTCTTCGATCAGGTCGAGCAGCAAGTGCTGTTTACTGGGGTAATGGTGATACAGCGAGCCGGGGGCGAGCCCCAGGCAGGTCGCGAGCTCACGCATGCCGACCTGGCCGAAACCCTTGCTGGCGAACAACTCCAGCACCTTGTCCCGGTACTCGGCAAAGCGCGAGCAACGCTCAGGCATAGGCATGGAAGCCACGCCCCGTTTTGCGCCCCAGGTAGCCGGCGGCGACCATTTCCTTGAGCAGTGGAGCAGGGCGGTACTTGCTGTCGTTGAAGCCATCGTAGAAGGCTTCGAGGATCGCCAGCAAGGTGTCCAGGCCGATCAGGTCCGCCAGGGCCAGCGGCCCGATCGGATGATTGCAACCCAGGCGCATGCCGGCATCGATGTCTTCGGCACTGGCCAGGCCTTCCTGAAACACCAGAATCGCTTCGTTGATCATGGGCACCAGAATCCGGTTGACCACGAAACCCGGACGGTTGCCAGCGGTGATCGCGGTTTTGCCGAGTGTTGTCGCCATGTCCAGCGCCAGGGCGTGGGTGGCGTCGCTGGTTTGCAAGCCGCGAATCACCTCGATCAGGCCCATCACCGGCACCGGGTTGAAGAAGTGCAGGCCGATGAAGCGCTCAGGCTGGCTGACGCTGGCAGCGAGCTGGGTGATGGACAGCGACGAAGTGTTGGAGGCGATCACGCACTCGGTGCTGACCTGCGCGGCGATTTGCTGCAGCACGCGCAGTTTCAGGTCGAGGTTTTCGGTGGCGGCTTCGATCACCATTTGCACGTTCTGCAGGTTGCTGTAGTCGGTGCTGGTGTGGATTTTGTCGAGAGCGGCGAGCTTTTGCTCTTGCGTCAGCGTGTCCTTGGCGATCTGCCGATCGAGGTTTTTACCCACGGTCGCGATGGCTTTTTGCAGGGCGCTCTCGGAGATGTCGAGCAAGGTGACGTTGAAACCGGCCAAGGCGCAGACTTGCGCAATGCCGTTGCCCATTGTGCCTGCGCCGATTACGCCAATGTTTTGCAGATTCATGTTCCGTCCTTCCGATCAAACCCCGCGATACCTTGGCCGCCGTAGTGGCCGAAGGCGTACTATTGGCCGCGAGTCTAGAGCCGGCAGGGCGGTTGTCCTATGCCGAAACTGTTCAACGGCACTGGTGTTTTTTGCCATTTCAGGTGATGGGGAGAGAAGCGTTCACATGCGGGAAAAGGACTCGGTTGCCGCCTACTTCGTGCAGGCAATGATCCATGGGCTGGGGGAAGATCCGCAGCGCCTGAGGGGTGCGCTTGAACAGGCGGGCATCGACCCGGCGTTGATGGAGCAGCCCACTGCGCGTGTGCCGGCGAGTGCGTTTGCCGCGCTGTGGTTGATTCAGATCCGCGAACTGAACGATGAATTTTTCAGGCTCGACTCCCATGGCATGCCGCCGGGCAGTTTCGCCCTGATCTGCCGGGCATTGATTCAGGAACCTGACCTGCACAAAGCCATGCGCCAGTGCCTGGCCAATTTCGCGCTGTTTCTCCACGACTTTCGCGGCACGCTGACGGTGCGCGGCAAACGTGCGGTGATCAGCTTGCAGAACCACTCGCCAAACTGCGACGTCAGTCGTTTGGGCGAGGAGACGTTTCTGGTGTTGATGATCAGTCTGCTCTGCTGGCTCGGCGGTCGACGCATCCCCATCGATCGCGCAGACTTTCGCCATGAGCGTGTGTCGCTCAGCGATGACCGTTTGCTCTGGGGACCGAACCTGACCTTTGGTGCAGAGCGCACTGAAATCGAGTTCGCCAGCCACTACCTGCGACTGCCGGTGGTCCAGGATCTGACGTCACTGAAAGTGTTTTTGCGCACCGCGCCGCAATGGCTGGTGATCCGTTTTCGTAATCAGCACGGCCTGGCGTCGCAGGTCCACCAGCGCCTGCGTAACAGCCATTACAGCCAGTGGCCTACCTTGCAGGCCTTCGCCCTGGAACAGCACCTGAGCCCCAGCACCTTTCGCCGAAAACTGGAGCGTGAAGGGTGTTCGTATCAAGAGATCAAGGACGAGGTGCGGCGCGGTGTTGCGTTCGAGCAGCTGCGTCAGAGCAAGGCGAGTATCAGCGATATTGCCGAGCAGCTAGGCTTTCAGGAGCCGAGTGCGTTCCATCGGGCGTTCAAAAAGTGGACGGGGGAAAGTCCGGGACGGTATCGGGCCAGGCATCAGGGGGAGCTCACGGAGTGAACCCTGTTCTTAATCGCTTCACCTCATTACTCGACCAGGCGAGACGCGCCTTGCTGCTGGTCTGGGCAACGTCTCGCGGACTGTTTCTGGGATTGGTGCTGGCGACGCTGATCGCCGGGGTGCTTCCGGCACTGGCGGCCTGGTTGGGGCAACGGATTGTCGATGCAGTGGTCACCGCCATGCAGTTGCACGCGCAGCAGGGCAGTGCGCCGTTGTGGCCGGTCGTGCGTTACGTGTTATTCGAAGCGGGCGTGCTCGCATTACTGTCCGGGACCCAGCGTGCGCTGTCGGTCCAGCAATCGCTGTTGCGGGTGCAATTGGGGCAGAAGGTCAATACGATGATTCTGGAAAAGGCCCAGACGTTATCGCTGGTGCAGTTCGAGAATTCCGAGTTCTACGACAAGCTGGTTCGGGTGCGGCGCGAAGCCTCGACCCGGCCGCTGGCGCTGGTGATGAAGTCGTTGGGGCTGATCCAGAACCTGATCGTGTTGATCAGCTTCGGCGTTTTGTTGGTGCATTTCTCGCCCTGGGCGTTGGTGTTGCTGGTGGTCGGCGCGTTACCGGTTTTCTTCGCCGAAGCGCATTTTTCTGGTGATGCCTTCAGGCTTTTCACGCGTCGCGCGCCGGAGAGTCGACAACAGAATTACATCGAGACGCTGCTCTCCCACGAGGGCTACATCAAGGAAGTCAAACTGTTCGGCTTCGCGCCGTTGCTGTTGACGCGTTACCGCGAGACGTTCGCGCGTCTCTATGCCGAAGACCGGCGCCTGACACTACGTCGAGATGGCTGGGGATTTGTCCTCGGTCTACTGGGCACCGGCGCGTTTTATCTGGCGTATGCCTGGGTAGTGGTCGATACCGTCCACGGCAACATCAGTCTCGGGCAGATGACCATGTACCTGGTGTTGTTCAAGCAGGGGCAGACGGCGGTCAGCAGTAGTTTGAGTGCCATCAGCGGTCTCTACGAGGATGGCCTTTACCTCTCCAGTCTCTATGAATACCTGGCCGAACCTGTTGTGGCGGATACCGGCAACCTCACCGTGGGCGCGGTACCTGGCGATGGGCTGCGTTTCGAAAACGTTGGTTTCCGTTATCCGGGCGCCAGTCGCGCCGCGCTGGAAGGCATCGATTTTCACCTTGTACCCGGGCACAGTGTGGCGCTGGTGGGGGAGAACGGCTCGGGCAAGACCACGCTGATCAAATTACTGACTCGGCTGTACCGTCCTGATCAGGGCCGCATCCTGCTGGACGGCAGCGATCTGCAGACGTGGGAAGAAGACGCGCTGCGTCGGCGCATCGGGGTGATTTTTCAGGACTATATTCGCTACCAATTCTCCGTCGGCGAGAACATTGGTGTGGGTGACACGCTGGCGTTCAATGATGAGCAGCGCTGGCAGGAAGCCGCCGCCGAGGGCATGGCCGCCCCCTTCATCGAGGGACTGGATCGAGGGTATGCCACGCAATTAGGGCGGTGGTTCGCCGGGGGGCAGGAGTTGTCCGGCGGGCAATGGCAGAAGATCGCGTTGTCGCGCGCCTACATGCGGCGCAACGCCGATATCCTGATTCTGGATGAGCCGACCTCGGCACTCGACCCGGCGGCGGAGGCTGCGGTGTTCGAGCATTTCAGCGAGCACACCGAAGGCCGCATGACGTTACTGATCTCTCACCGGTTTTCCAGCGTGCGCAATGCGGATCACATCATCGTGCTGGATCAGGGCGCGATCCTTGAACGGGGCGATCACGACAGTCTGGTCGCGGCGGGCGGGCGCTATGCACAGCTGTTTGATTTGCAGGCCCGCGGTTACCGATAGATCTCAAGACTCCCGAGAAACCCGAGTCACCGCTGGCCCGGCCACTTGGGGTGGTTTTGCCTTCATCAAACCTTCGAGCGCCTGGCGATACTGGGTACCGCCCAGGCTCATGCTGTTGTTGTGCGTACCGCCGGGTACCAACAACAGGCGTTTGGGTTCGTTGGCGGCATTGAACAACTGCTGGCTGAACCGCGAGGGCATGAAGGGGTCGGCCAGACCATGGACCACCAACAGCGGCATATCGATGTCGACGATTTTGTCGATGGAATCGAATTTCTGCGACAGCAGCCAGCGCACCGGCAACCATTTCACGGGCAGATTGCTGTCGGCCACTTGCGCCACGGCATCGCCCAGCGAGGTGAAGGTGGACTCAATCACCAGACCGCGCACCGGCACCACGCCATGGTCCTTTTTCGCCTGTGCGGCCAGGTCTGCCGCCAGGTCGATGGCCACCGCGCCGCCCAGTGAGTGGCCGTAGATCAGGCGCTTGTTGGCGTCCGGTTGCATCTGGGTGAAGCGCTCCCAGGCGGCTCGGGCGTCTTCGTAAACACTGGCTTCCGACGGCAGGTCACCCTTGCTCTGGCCAAAGCCGCGGTAGTCGATGGCCAGCACCGAATAGCCCATGGCACGCAATTGCTCGATGCGGAACGCCTGGCCCGTCAGGTTCCAGCGCACGCCATGCAGGTAGAGGATCGACGGCGCATCGCGACGTGCGGCCGGCCACCACCAGGCATGCAGGTTTTGCCCGGCCTTGAAGCTGGCAGGCTTGATGTCGAATTCCTGAACGTCCTGCGGCAAGCCGCGATACCAACCGGCCGTTCCCGGCTCGATGCGGAACAACAGCTCGCGCTCTTTGTATTTGAGTGCCCCGCAACTCACGGGCAGACCGACGATCAGCGCGGCCATGCACAGCAACGGCAGCCAGCGTCGGCCCAAGCGGCTCATGAGGTTAGAAAACATGCAGTGGTCCGGAGGATGAAAAGGAAAGTTCGGGTTTTAACAGAAGCGTACCGGGGACGGGGATAAATTCGACAGTCGTATGAATAGCCGCGCTCGCAAAGCCACTCGTCTTTGCTTCAGAGCCCATTCAACAAAAAGATTGAATAATCACACAAAATGTTATTTAATTAACAAAACAAGAACGCCAGCGTCAGCCTGGCAAGCCGTATCAAGGTGGGATAGCAATGAGCAAGATCGCAGTCATCGGCAGCAACATGGTGGATCTGATCACCTACATCGATCGCATGCCGGCCCAGGGCGAGACGCTCGAAGCGCCGGGGTTTGCCCTCGGTTGTGGCGGCAAGGGCGCCAATCAGGCGGTGGCCGCCGCGAAGCTTGGGGCGGAGGTGTTGATGCTCACCAAGGTTGGCGATGACCTGTTTGCCGATAACACCCTGGCCAACTTCCAGCGCTTTGGCATCGACACCCGTTACGTGCAGCGTGTCCCCGGCGTGTCCAGCGGTGTGGCGCCAATCTTCGTCCAGGTCGACTCCCACAACAGCATCCTCATCGTCAAAGGCGCCAACGCTCATCTCCTGCCGGCGGATATCGACGCGGCCGCGCAGGCATTGCGCGAGTGCTCGCTGATTGTTCTGCAGCTCGAAATCAACGTCGACACCGTTTACTACGCCATCGAGTTCGGCCGCGCACACAACATTCCGGTGCTGCTCAACCCGGCGCCGGCCTTGTCGGGCCTGAGCCGTGAACACCTGGCGCAACTGGATTTCCTGGTGCCCAACGAGTCCGAGCTGGCGCTGATCACCGGCCAGACCGTGGACTCGCCGGAGTCGGCCCAAAAAGCCGCCCAGACATTGGTTGCGAGCGGCATTCGCCACGTGATCGTGACCCTCGGCCAGCAAGGCGCGCTGTACGTCGGCGAGGAGGGCGAGTTTCAGATTCCCGGCCTGTCTGTTGCCGCGCGCGACACCACCGGGGCAGGAGACGCCTTCATCGGTTGCTTCGTTCATCACTGGAGTCGCGACCGCGATATCCGCGCCGCCATGACCCAGGCCGTGGCGTATTCCGCCTGCTCGGTCACGGGCCTGGGCACTCAGACGTCCTATCCGGACGCCCACGCATTCGCTGAATTTCAGCGCAGCCTCGACGCCTGACGTTGAGGTGATTCAACCGCACCACCATCCCGAAGCTCACCACGGAGAACAACAATGACAAAGCCTCCGCTCCAACAGACGCCCGATGGTTTCTACCTGAACCGCACGCCCTGGTTCGCCTTCATTTTGCTGTGCAGCATCTTTGCGCTGTGGGCGGCGGCCGCGAGCATGAACGACGTGCTCATCGCGCATTTCAAGAAGGCCTTTCTGCTCAGCGATTTCCAGACCGCGTTCGTGCAGTCGGCGTTTTATCTGGGCTATTTCTTCGTGGCGATTCCGGCCGCGCTGGTGGTCCGCCGTTTCAGCTACAAGACCACCATCCTCATCGGCCTGATGCTGTACATGTTCGGTTGCCTGCTGTTCTTCCCGGCGGCATCGACCGCCAAGTACGGCATGTTCCTGCTGGCGCTGTTCGTGATCGCGGCTGGGTTGTCGTTTCTCGAGACCGCCTGCAACACCTATTCGACGTTAATGGGGCCGCGTGAAACCGGCACCCGTCGCCTGAATATTTCCCAGACGTTCCACCCGTTCGGTGCGATGGCCGGGGTGTATGTCGGCAGTTTTGTGATGTTCAAAGACACCGACGCCACGCGCGAGCAACTCACGCAAATGAGTGCCTCGGACGCGGCGATCCAGCAACTGCAAATGATCCAGTCCACGTTGCTGCCGTACAAATGGATGATCGCGGTGCTGGTGCTGATGTTCATCCTGATCGCCATCACCCGGTTTCCCGCGTGCAAAGGCAACCAGCCGAGCAGCAAGAAAACCGCCAGCCTCGGGCAGAGCCTGTCGCGTCTGTGGCGCAACAAGCGCTTCACCTTTGGTGTGTTGGCGCAGTTTCTGTACGTGGGGGCTCAGGTCGGTGTGTGGAGTTTCACCATCCGCTTGGCGATGCAGTTGGGCGGCATGAACGAGCGCAGTGCCTCGTGGTTTCTGCTGACAACGTTTGCCGCGTACTTTGTCGGCAAGCTGATCGCCAACGTGCTGATGCGCAAGCTGCACCCGGCCAAGGTGCTGGCGGTGTATGGCGTGCTGTGCATCGCGTTGCTGGCCTACACCATTCTGGTGCCGAACATCACCGCGGTATACGCAGCCGTCGGCGTGAGTGTGTTCCTCGGTCCGTGCTGGCCGACCATCTACGGCCTGACGATTGACGGCTTGGGTGAAGACACCGGCGTCGGCGGTTCGCTGCTGGTGATGAGCATTGTCGGTGGCGGGGTGATTCCGATCTTCCAGGGGCTGCTGTCTGACTACAGCGGCGGCAACATGCAACTGGCCTATAGCGTGCCGCTGCTGTGTTTCATTGTGATCGTGGCTTACGCGGTGCGTTGCCTGCGTCATTCCGACAGTGAACGGGCACCGGTGGGTGCGGTGGTGGCTTCATGAACACGCGGATCAATCTCTATCCGTCGCTGTTTGGCGAAGCGCGCAAAAACGTGCTCAAGTCCGAGGCGTTCACGGTCAGCGCCTGGGTCTATCCCAGTGGTGTGCTGGCCGTGGAATTGGCCAACCATCGCGGCAGTCTCGTGGTGCTTCCGTATCAGGGGCAGATGATTTGGTCCGCCGTGTTCGACGGTTGCGACCTGACCATGCGCAACTTGTTCAGCCAGCCCAAACCCAGCCCGACGGTGATCGGCACCTACGGCTGTTTCATGTTTCACAGCGGCCTGCTGCGCAACGGTTGCCCGAGTCCCGAGGACGATCATCCGTTGCACGGCGAGATGCCCTGCGCGGCGATGGATCGGGCCTGGCTGGAGGTCGGTGAGGACAGTGTCGGTCAATACCTGCGATTGGGTGGCGAGTACGAATACGTGCAGGGTTTTGGTGACCGGTATCGGGCCAGTCCGAGCGTGACTTTGCGTGCTGATTCAGGGCTGTTCCACATCGCGATGCAGGTGACCAATCTCGCGGGCAAACCGATGGACCTGATGTACATGGCGCACATGAATTACGCCTATGTCGAAGGCGCTCGTTTCATCGAGCCCTTGGGTTTCGAACGTGTGCGCCTGCGCACAAGCGTGCCGGCCCACGTGAAACCGACGCCGGCCTGGAGTCGTTACATGGATGAGTTGGTATCTGCGCCAGAACAGTTTCAGTGTCTTGATCGACCCGCGCTCTACGATCCCGAGATTGTGTTTTTCTTCGACGGTGTGCGGGCGGATGACAGCGGCCACGCGCATTTTCTGCTGAGCCATCCTGACGGTGCGGCGTTCTACACCCGCTACCGTCCCGACCAGTTCGAGCATGCCGTGCGTTGGATTTTGCACAACACCGATCAACACGTGGCGGCGTTCGTGCTGCCGGCCACGTGCGAGCCGGAAGGCTATCGCGCCGAGTTTGCCAAGGGCCATGTGCGTTCGCTGGCGGCAGGGGCGACGTCTGATTTCAGCGTCACCACCGGTTACCTCAGTGCAGCGGAACAACAGGCCCTGATCAGATGATCAACTGCGCGCCGCTGGCGGTAATGGCGTCGCGGTAGGCCTTGGGGATTTTCTTGTCGCTGACCACGAACTGAAAATCCTCAAGGTTGGCGAAGTGCGCGGTACGCACCGTGTCGAACTTGCTGTGGTCGGCCAGCAGCAGCCGTTGTTGCGCCTGACGCAGGACTTTTTGCTTGACCTCCACTTCATTGAAGTTGAAGCAGGTCACGCCGAAGTCCTGGCTGATGCCGGCAGCGGAAACGAAGGCCCAGGTCAGGCGCACGCTGTCGAGGATGCCGGTTTCGGTCTGATTCTCGAACACCTGGTTTTTGCGGTGGAACGTGCCGCCGCACACCACGATGTGGCAGTTGGGCTTTTGCGAGAGTTTGAGCAGCACGTTCAGGGAGTTGCACACCGCGGTGAATTCGAGTTCGTCGGGGATGAAATCGACCACGAAAGGCGTGGTGGTGCCGCAGTCGAAGAACACCGTGTCGCCCGGTTGAATAAACCCGGCGGCGAGTTTGCCGATGCGACGCTTTTCTTCGACGTGCCGGGTGTCCTGTTCGGCCACGCGGTAATCGCCGGGTTCGTTGCCGTCGTGAATTTTCGTGATGTAGCCACCGAGCAGCCGCAGGTGGTCGGTGTACTTGCTCAGGTCGCGGCGCAGGGTCATCTCGGACACGTCCAGCAACGCCGCCATCTCGCGCAGATGAATGGCGCTCTGGTCTTGCAGGGCTTGTTGAATCAGCTTGAGACGCTCGGCTTTTTTACTGTCCACAGGCATTCCGGGGGGTTGATTGTTTGTGTTATTTAAGTAACATTATTTGTGAGTTTTGTAACGTTTTTGCGCAAATCACCCTCGATTGTGGCGCAGGGGCATTTGAATATACAAACAGGAGTTTTTGCGATGGCACACCTAGAACCCCAAGCGTTGGCGCAGTACATCGATCATACCTTGCTGGCGCCCGATGCTTCCCGCGAGCAAATCGCGACGCTGTGCCGTGAAGCCGCTGAACACTGCTTCTATTCGGTGTGCGTGAACTCGGGGCAGGTCCCTCATGCGGCTCAGTGCCTTGCAGGGCAACGCGTCAATATCTGCGCGGTGGTCGGCTTCCCGCTGGGTGCAGGTCTGACCGACACCAAAGCCTTCGAAGCCGAGCGGGCAATTGCCGCCGGTGCCGGGGAGGTCGACATGGTGTTGAACATCGGCTGGTTGAAAGACGGCTTGTTCGATCAGGTGCGGGACGACATCGCCCAGGTCAAACAGGCCTGCGGCCGTGTGCCGCTGAAAGTCATTCTGGAAAACTGCCTGCTCACCGACGCCGAGAAAGTGAAGGCCTGCGAGATTTGCCGTGAGCTGAATGTGGCTTTCGTCAAAACTTCGACCGGCTTCAGCCGCAGCGGCGCCACCGTGGAAGATGTCGCCCTGATGCGCCGCACCGTAGGCGCGGTCATCGGGGTCAAGGCTTCCGGTGGCGTGCGCGATTACCCGACCGCGCTGGCGATGATCGAGGCTGGCGCCACGCGACTGGGCACCAGCTCGGGCATCGCTATCATCAGCGGCGCCCAGGCGGCAGGGGAGGGCTACTGATCAGTCCACACGCAAGACGATCTTGCCGATGTGATCACCCGCTTCCATCCGGGTATGAGCCTGCGACGCGTCAGTAAACGGATAGACCTTGTCGATTATCGGCAAGCAACGCCCGGCGGCGAGTACGGGCCAGACATACTCGCGCAATTGTTCGGCGATCGAGGCTTTTTCTTCGCGGGTGCGCGAGCGCATCAGTGAGCCAGTGATCGTCGCGCGTTTGCCCATGATCGCCAGCAGGTCGACGTCTTTGGCATGGGCGCCACCGAGGAAACCCAGCATCACCAGCCGACCGTCCATGCCCAACGCCGCGATATTCGGATTCAGGTACGAGCCGCCCATGATGTCGAGGATGACATTGACGCCCTTGCCGGCGGTTTTTTCCTGGATGACCTTGACGAAGTCCTGATCGCGATAGTTGATCGCCTCGGCCCCCAACGTGCGGATCGCCGCACACTTCTCCTCACTGCCCGCCGTGGCGAATGCCTTGATGCCAAATTCGCGACACAACATCAACGCGGTGGTGCCGATGCCGCTGGTGCCGCCGTGAATCAATGCGCGCTGGCCTTTGCTGGCACCGCCCATGTCGAACAGATTGGCCCACACCGTGAAGAACGTTTCCGGGACCGCCGCGGCTTGCACCCAATCCATCCCTTCAGGCATCGGCAACGTCTGGCTGGCCGGTGCAACGCAATATTGTGCGTAACCGCCGCCGTTGGTGAGCGCACAGACGTTATCGCCGACGATGAACTCGCTGACGCCTGCGCCGATCGCCACCACTTCACCGGCCACTTCCAGCCCGGGAATCGAGCTCATTCCGGATTTCATCGGGTACTTGCCGGCGCGTTGAATCACATCGGGGCGGTTGACCCCGGCAGCGTGTACGCGAATCAGCACTTCGCCTGCGCCTGCGGTCGGGACCGGTTCCTGGCGCGGCTTTAAAACCTCCGGGCCACCGGGTTCGGTGATTTCAATCAGGGTCATGGTTTGGGGCAGATTCATGTCGGCGTCCTGTTGTGAAGGTGTTCAGAAAGTGGGACCGCGTCCTGGCGGGGAAAATCAAACGATCGCAGGCTTCATGGGCAACTCAGCGGAATCAGCTGATCGCGACGATTCAACAAACGCATCCCCAGTTCCAGTAACAGTGCGACCACAAGGGCGCCGGCCGCAATGACAAACAACAACGCATGATCGCCGCCGCTGGCGTTGAACAACGCCGAATACGCAAACCCGGCGATGGCCTGAAAGGTGGCGAACGAAACCGTCGCGCGACTCCAGGCAATTTGCTGCTGATGATGCTGTGGGATCAGTTCGTGAACCCGTGCCAGCGCCAGCGGGACGATGCCCGGCGGGAATGAGCCGAGGATCACCGCCAGCAAGGCCAGCGCTGCGAAAGAACTCGATATCGAAAGCAGGCCAACGGCAATCGCTTGCACCACCAGCACCAGCCGAATGCTTTGCTTTGCGCCCAGTTGATCGGCCAGAAAGCCATAACTTACCGGCCCAATGATCGCGCCAACGCCATACATCACCCAGATCAGTGCACCGATGTGCGAGCCGGCACCGAGCCCGCGGGCCACGTAATCCACCAGGAACACCATCGCTGGCACGAGTCCGGCGGCCATGAACGCGTATTGGGCGAACAACAGGTACACACGCGAGTCGGTCGGTGTCGACGAAGTATTTTCCGGCATTGTGGCGGTCGCAGGGTGCGTGTCTGACGGCCAGCCGAACCAGCTCGCAGCGGTCAGCATCAGCGAAAGAAGACCGAGGCCAAACCACGTTTGCTGCAAGCCAAGGCTCAGCAACGGCGGAACAATCGTCCCCGACCCGGCAATGCCCAGGCCGATGCCCAGAAAAATCGCACCGCTGGCCAGGCCTCTGCGGGACGCCGGCACATGGGGCAGCACCGTTGCAGCCACCAGCACCATGATTGCGCCTCCGGCGATACCCGACAGCAGACGCCAGCCAAAGAACCAGCTCACCGACAACGGAAAACCACAGGCGAAAAACGACAAGGTCACGGCAAACATCATCAGACGCAGGGCCTTTGTGTTGGACGTGCGTTGGGCCAAGGGGCGGCCGATCAGTGCGCCGATCAAATAGCCGACCAGGTTGGCGGCGCCGAGGTAGACCACGTCGCTGGCCGAAAACCAGTGAGCCTGGATCAATGATGGAATCAACGGCGTATAAGCAAACCGCGCCAGGCCAATGCTGACCAGGCTGGCGCAGAGGCCGGCGAAGATCGGCAGCCAGATCGCGTTGCTCGGGGTGGGCGAGGTGCTGTGCATGATAACGGTCCTGTGGGTTTCGCTGGCCTCCAGCCTATCGTGATTTATGGATGCAATAATGCAGCGATTTCGCGCTAGAGTGTTGCATCTATGCATCAGTTGGAGAGCCGTATGAATTGGGATGACGCGCGGGTGTTTCTGGCGGTGTGCCGAGAGTCGACGCTAAGGGGCGCGGCGCGGGTGCTGGGTGTCGATCAGGCCACGGTCGGCCGGCGGATCACGGCGCTGGAAAAATCCTTGAGTGCCACGCTATTCCTGCGCACTTCCGAGGGTTATGCGTTGACGGCTGTCGGCGAAGTCGCGTTGCGGGTTGTGGAAAAAATGGAGCATTCAGCGCTGGAGCTGGAGCGCCGGATTCAAGGCCTCGACGATCGCCTGACCGGGCTCGTAAGGGTCAGCACCACGGACTCCCTGGCCATCGACTTCCTGATCCCGGCGATTGCTCGCCTGCATCAACAGCACCCCGATGTGCGCGTGCAACTGGACGCCTCGACGCAGATTCTCAGCCTGTCCAAACGCGAAGCCGACATCGCCGTGCGCAACACCCGGCCGGACAACCCGGACCTGATCGCCCGGCGTATCGCCCGCTGGCCGGTGGGGCTTTTCGCGTCTCAAGAGTATGTCGATGCCCACGGTGTGCCGGAGCCAGGCTCGGCGTTTGAGGGGCATGATCTGGTGGTGTATCAGCCGTACCTGCAAGGCAACAAAGACATGACGCTGGTCTCGGAACCGCTGGGTCGCGGGCGCATTGTCTCGAGCCTGAGTTCCAGTCTGCTGGTGCGCCGATCCATTGCTGCGGGGATCGGGCTCGGGGAAATTCCGGTGTACATGGGGGAGACGGACGGGCTGGTGAGGGTGTGGCCGGAGCGCACTCGGCCAGTGCCGTATGACGTGTGGCTGGTGACCCACGCAGACCTGCGGCATACCGCCAGAGTCCGTGTAGTGATTGATGAAGTTGTCGCGGTGTTTTCTGGTACTGGGGACTAAAGCTAAAGATCGCAGCCTCGTTTCACTCGACAGCTCCTACAGGGATTTGCATACACCTGTAGGAGCTGTCGAGTGAAACGAGGCTGCGATCTCTTGATCTTTATGGCATTTCCGGCAACTCTTGCGGCCGCAGATCGAATACCAGCACTTCGGCATCGACGCCGTTGCTCAAGGTCAGCACCTGTTCATCGCGAACCCGGACACCATCGCCTTCCTGCAACTGCACGCCGTTGAGCTCGACATTGCCACGGGCCACATGCACATAGGCATAGCGGTTCGCGGCCAATTCCAGAGTGGCGCTTTCCTTGCCGTCGATCAGCGCGGCATACACCCGTGCATCCTGACGCACCTTCAGCGAACCCTTCTCCCCGTCGGGGGAGATGATCAGTTGCAGGCGGCCGCGTTTCTTCTGCGTGCTGAAGTGCTCTTGCTGATAACGCGGTTTGGCACCGCTGACTTGCGGCACGATCCAGATTTGCAGGAAGTGCACCGGCCGTGTGGTCGAGTGGTTGTATTCGCTGTGTGCCACGCCGCTGCCGGCGCTCATCAACTGCACGTCACCGGGGCGGATCACCGAGCCGGTGCCCAGGGTGTCTTTGTGTTCCAAAGCACCTTCGAGCACATAAGAGAAAATCTCCATGTCGCGGTGCGGGTGCTGGCCGAAGCCTTTACCGGCGGCAACCCGGTCATCGTTGATCACCAGCAGGTCGGAAAAACCCTGCTCTTTCGGGTTGCGATAGTTGGCGAAGGAAAAGGTATGGAACGACTTCAACCAACCGTGATTGGCCGCGCCGCGATCCGAAGCTTTGCGAAGAGTCAGCATGATGAAATCTCCTGTGGGGACGTTGATTCGTCCGAGTGAGGAGAAGGTTAATGGTTACTGGCGGGTTCAATAAGTAGATGGAAATTGAAATACTGTCCCGTTGAGGTTGACAGTAATCGGCAGGCGATCACATATTCTTCTCCGACGCTGATGCCACATTTGGCCATAATGCACAGCATCCTTTATGCATGGCGCCTTGGCAGACAGACATTCTTATGACTTCAGTGATTTGAACCCATGAAAACCGTGGCTATGGTGTTGTTCCCGGACTTTCTCCTGCTGGACATGGCAGGCCCAATGGAAGTGTTTTCCATCGCCAATCGTTATCTGGCAGCGCAGGAGCGTTACGAGCTGTCGACCATCGGCACCGAGCATGGCGTATTGCGTGCCTCCAACGGCGTCAGCGTTCAGACCGATTTGCATATCGATCAGGCGGATCAAGCGTATGACCTGTTGCTGGTGCCGGGCGGTCCGGGTGCCTACAACGAAAAACATCCACCGTTGTTGTGTTGGCTCAAAGCCGCTGTCGGTCGCGCCGAGCGCTACGGCTCGATCTGCACCGGCGCGTTTGTGCTGGGGCATGCCGGTTTGCTGGACGGATATCGCGTGACCACCCACTGGCATTACACCGAACGACTGATCAAAGGCTTCCCGAAGGCTACCGTCGAGACCGATCAGATTTACGTGCAGGACCGCAACCTCATCACCTCCGGCGGCGTCACTGCCGGCATCGACCTCGCGTTGTCAGTCGTCGCCGAAGACCACGGCAAGAAAGTCGCTCAAGACGTGGCCAAGGTGTTGCTGGTGGTGATGAAGCGACAGGGTGGGCAGGCGCAGTTCAGCCCGTTGATGGCCGCTGTCGCACCGCAGGAAACGCCGATCACTCGCGTGCAGAACTATGTGCTCGAACATCTCGATGAAGCATTCAGCATCGAACGTATGGCCAGTCTCGCGAACATGAGTGCGCGGCACTTCGCCCGGATGTTTGCTCGGGAAGTGAACATGACGCCTATGGAATTTCTGCAAAGTGCGCGCATCGACAGCGCCAGGAATCTGCTGGAAACCAGCGACTTGCCGCTCAAGACCGTGGCCTTCAAAAGTGGCTTTGGCAGCGTGCGGCACATGCGTTTTCTGTTCAGTGAAAAGCTTGGTTTGACGCCGACCCAATACCGCGAACAGTTCAGCTAGAGCGTTCGTGTCCGTTGTGCGCACCGTGATGGCTGCGACGCTCCCACCGCGGTAGTTGTACCGTCACTGATGACTGCCAAGATACCCTGAACTCTTTGCAATGGAGGTGCGGGAGCCTGGAAGGCGGGTGCAAGGGATGTTGCTGCACTGTGAGCCGGGCCAGGTTTCAGCACGTGAATGTGCATGAACAGCCTTAGAGATTTAACCAGCGATGCGGTGCTGCGATTCGGCCCCTATGCATTCCACCTGCGGCAACGGCTGATCCTTGAAGGTGATCGACCGCTGCGCATGGGCGGTCGGGCACTGGATATCCTCCAGGTGCTGGTCGAGCGCGCCGGCAACGTGGTCAGCAAGGACGAACTGATTGCTCACGTCTGGCCGACGTCTGTGGTCGAGGAAATCAACCTGCGCGTGCACATTGCCGCCCTGCGTCGGGCGCTTGGCGACGGGCAGAATGGCCAGCGCTACATCGTCAACATCTCCCAACGCGGTTACAGCTTTATCGCCCCGGTGCAGCATGCGTCCGCGGGCACGCAGGTCTTGATCGAGACCGTTCAAAAACATCAGCACAACCTGCCTGCACGACTCACGCCGGTGACCGGCCGAGATTCGATGGTCGGCAGTCTCGTCCGGCAGTTGCCGGTTCGGCGTCTCATGACGCTGGTTGGTCCCGGCGGCGTCGGCAAGACCACGGTGGCGTTGCGTGTCGCCGAACTGCTGTTGCAGCACTATGAAGATGGCGTGTGGTTGGTTGATTTTGCGGCGATCGATGACCCCACGCGAGTGGTCGATCATCTGACCCAAACCCTTGAACGGAAGATCGGCACGACGCTGGACGTGCTGGCAAACCGGCACACGTTGCTGGTGCTCGACAACTGCGAACACCTGCTGGAACGCTGCCGAACCCTGGTCGACGATTTGCTGATGTCGGCGCCTCGGCTGTCAATTCTGGTGACCAGCCGCGAGCCTTTGCAGGCGGCAGGGGAAACGGTCCAGCGTCTGCCGTCTCTGGCGGTGCCGCCCGCCTCGGCGTTGCACAGTGTCGCCGAAGCCATGGGGTATTCGGCGGTGCAGCTGTTCGTCAGTCGTGCCCGATCCCGTCAACAAGGGTTTGCCTTGCGCGAACAAGACCTCAAAGCGGTCCGTGAAATCTGTCGGCGGCTCGATGGCTTGCCACTGGCGATTGAACTGGCAGCGGCCCAGATCCACGCGCTGGCGCTGGTCGGTTTGCAAGCTCAGTTGGATAACTGTTTTCAGCTGCTGACCCAAGGCCGGCGCACGGCCGTGCCCCGACATCAGACACTCAAAGCCGCACTGGACTGGAGCTATGAACGGCTGAACCTGCCGGAACAAACCGTGTTGCAGCGCCTGTCGGTGTTCAAAATGTCCTTCACCCTCGATGCCGCGATTGGCGTGTGCAGTTGCGTGGAGCTGAAGCCCGATCAACTGGCGGCACTGGTGAAGCGATTGGTCGCCAAATCGTTGCTCTCGATGGATCAGGTCAACGGCACAACCCGTTATCGCTTTCTCAACACCACGCGCACGTATGCCCTTGAGAAGCTCGAACACAGCGGCCACCTGCGGGCGTTTGAGAGGCGCTATTCGCACTACATCAGTCGGGCGCGCTGGGTCTCAGGCGTGCAGTTGCCCATGGAGTTCGTCGAGTAATCGACGGACTTTGATCAGGTCCGGTGTAGAAAATCCCTCGGTGAACCGATTGTAGATCGGTGCCAGCAGCTCATGAGCTTGCTGATACAGGCCCTGACGCTGCCAAAGTTGAGCCAGTGAGGTGGCGCTGCGCAGTTCCCAAGCCAGGGCGCCCTGATGTTTCGCCACGTTTAATGCCCTGATCAGCACGGCCTCGGCCGCTTCGGTTTTCAGTGGGCAATCCTCGGCCAGCAGCGCATCAGCCCGGGCCCGCAGAACTTCCGCCGTGCTCCAGCCTGCCGTACCGGTGTCGGCCCGTTGCAACAGGGCGTCATCGACGAAACCGCTGTCCAGTGTGACCATGATGTCCTTGATCAGCCCCACGCCTGGCTGAAGTGGCAAGTGTGCCTCGGCGCGGTCGATCACCTGCGCATAGTGTCGGGCCCAAGTGTAGAACAGCAGCACCGAGTGTTTCTGTGCTTGTTCCAGCAGCTGGCGCAAGAGTTCACGAGCCGTACGGGTATCGCCGTTGTAGTGAGCGATCAGGCAACCGGCCAGCGCCAGGGTGTAACAGATGGACGTGCCGTGGTTGATCTGGGTCGCAATGTCCAGCGCTTGCCGGGCGGTGCGCCAGGCTTGTTCCGGTTGCCCCTGCAACCAGAGGATGCGCGCCAGAATCGTCAGGGCGGCGACGCTCTGATCGTAGTGCACGCCAAAACCGTAGGTGAAGCGGTTGAGGTGGCCGCTCTGGGCCATGCGCTGAAGGACCTGTTCGGCAATCATCCGCGCCTGCTGCTGGTCCCCGGCAAAGTGCAACGCCAGTACCCGCAAGCGATGCGTGCTGAGGGACAACACCGCATCGCCGTGCAGCCCCAACCGATCGAATTGCCGGCTCTGTTCCAAGGCCATTTGATAATTGGCGCAACAGAGGTTGACCGCCATGTGCCCGGACACCGCACGCAACTGACCGGCCAAATCGTTGCAATGCTTGGCCAGGATTCTGGCGCTGACGAACGCCTCGACGGTTTCCGTCGTGCCGACCTGAGTGTGGTAGCAGGCGCTGCCGAGGGCGAGATTGAGGGCTATTTTCAGCTGCGGGCAGGGATCGGACGTTGCATCGAGCAGTACCAGCGCCCTGCGCACGTACAGTCCGTGCTCCTTGAGCAGCGACAGTTCTTGCCACAGCGGCGTGGAAGTTGCCGTCAGGCGGATCGCCAATGCCTGCGGTCCTTGCGCGTTCAAGCACCAGTCGAGGGCCGAACGAATGTCTTCCAGACTGCGGGCATAACGCTCGATCCACGTGCCCGTCGGGATCAGCTCCCACTCGTGCTGGGCCTGATTCATCAACGCCAGGCAGCGTTCGGCGTGACGTTTGCGGGTCTCGGGCAGGTCGGCGGCCTGGTCGAGTTTCTCCAGGGCATAGCTGCGGGTGGTATCGAGCAATCGGTAGAACACCTCTTCGTCACCCACCTCCACATTCAGAAGCGATTTGGCCACCAGTTGCGTGATCGAGCCAAACACTGCTTGCGGTTCGATGTGTTCGCCGACGATCACCGCTGCCGCCGATTCGAGGGTGAATCCGCCTCTGAACACACCCAGTCGGCGCAGGCAGGTTTGTTCGCAGGCATTCAGCAGCTCGAAGCTCCAGTCCAGCGTGGCACGCAGGGTTTGGTGTCGGCCCAGCGTGGTCTGACAACCCTGGGTGAGCAGGCGAAAACTGCCTTGGAGTTGGGTCAGCAATCCGCTTAATCCGAGGCCGCTGACCTGCGCGGCCGCCAATTCGATCGCCAATGGAATACCGTCCAGGCGCCGGCAGATTTCAATCGCCAGCGGCAGCTCGTCATCGATCAGTTCGAAGGTGTCGTGGCTGACCATCGCGCGCTCGACGAACAACTGCAGGGCGGAAAAGGTCAGGGCCTGAGCGCGGTCTGGTACGGCGATGGGGGGAGGACAGTCCAGCGACTCCAGGCGCTGAACACATTCACCTTCGGCCCGCAGGCTCTCACGGCTGGTGGCCAGAATGTGCACCTCTGGCGCGGCGCGCAGGATGCTCTCGCTCAGTAATGCGATGGCGTCGACCAGGTGTTCGCAGTTGTCGATCACCAGCAGCATCTGCCGGTCGTGCAAAAACGCGGCGAGGCCGCTCATCGGCTCGGCGTCGTGCAAGGACAGTTCGAGCAATGACGCCAGGTGAACGGTGATCATCGACGGATCGTTGATCGGCGCCAGGTCCAGCAGACGAATACCATCCCGGTAGCGCCCGATCAGTTGTTCGGCGACACGCAGGGCCACGGTGGTTTTACCGATCCCGCCGGGGCCGACCAGGGTAATGAAACGCTGGCGTGACAGCTGGACCACCAGGCTATCGACGAGGGACTGGCGACCGATCATGCGGGTTCGACGAACGGGCAGGTTGTGGCCGCTCGGCGCGGGCGCTTCGCTCCCTGGAGGGTACTCGATGTGCTCCAGCGAATACGGCGCCACAAAGCTGTACCCGCGCTGCGCCACGGTGACGATGTAACGCTGGCCCGCCTGGCCGTCGCCGAGGGCCTTGCGCAATGCTGCCATGTGCACCCGCAGGTTGATGTCTTCGACGACGCTTTTGGGCCAGACCCCAGCGATCAGTTGCTGTTTGCTGACCACGTTCCCCGCGTGCTCCAGCAGGATCAACAGAATGTCCATGGCACGCCGCCCCAGGCGCAGGGGCTGGTCGGCCTCCATCACCAGGCGTCGTCCGGGATAGATCCGGTAAGGGCCGAAATGCAGGGCCTGTTCGGGGGAAAGGGTCAACGTGTCACTCCTGCTTGCATCCGTCTAGTACGCGGTTTTCGAGCATATTCCTCAGGTTTTTCCGTCAACGCAACGAGGGTTCGGGTGACTGTCGGGGTGTTCGCTGCGACTGCCTGTACCCGGTGCCAATAGCAGGTGCCGTGTTTATTGGGTGAAACCTTAGCAAAGCAGGTGTTGAGGCTTTTGGCGCGCCAATGAAAATTAACAACGTTTAACTCGTCCTGCGTCTGGTCTACGCCCAAAACTCTGCTTCTTCAACGTCCACCGGTCTGTAGTCATGCGCAACCTGTGGGAGCGAGCCTGCTCGCGAAGGCGGTGGGTCAGCTTGCATCTATGTTGAATGTGCCGCCGCTTTCGCGAGCAGGCTCGCTCCCACAGGGGGGTTGGCGTGTAACAAAGGGATTAACTTGTCATGAGGACGCCGCAATGAGCAACGTGGTGGTGGTCTATCACAGTGGCTACGGGCATACCCGGGTCATGGCCGAAGCCGTGGCCCAGGGTGTGGAACGGCACTTGGGCAGCACCTGCCTGCTGATTCCGGTCGACGAAGTGGACCAACACTGGGAGCGATTACACAGCGCCGACGCCATCATCTTCGGCGCTCCGACTTACATGGGCAGCGCGTCGGCACCGTTCAAAGGCTTTATGGAGGCTACGGCGGCGTTCTACCTCGCCCAGCCGTGGCGCGACAAACTGGCCGCCGGCTTCACCAATTCCGGCTGTCTGTGCGGCGACAAACTCAACACCTTGCTGCAGATGGCGGTGTTCGCCGCGCAGCATTCGATGATCTGGGTCGGCCTCGACCTGTTGCCGGCGCGCTCCAGCACGGGCGCGTTCGATGGGCAAATGAATCGCCTGGGCAGTTCGCTCGGCGCCATGGCCCAGTCGAATGTCGAACAGTCCCCGGACCTCGCACCCCCTCCCGAAGATCGCTGCACCGCCGCTCATCTGGGCGAGCGGGTGGCGCGTCTGGCCGAACGCATGGCCCATTCACAGGTTTGACTCACCCCAACGCTAAGGAGACATCGCATGAGTACGTTCACGACTCGAGACGGCACCGAGATCTACTACAAGGACTGGGGCACCGGCCAACCCATCGTCTTCAGCCATGGCTGGCCGTTGAACGCCGACAGCTGGGAATCGCAGATGATCTTCCTGGCCTCCAAAGGTTACCGGGTGATCGCCCACGATCGCCGCGGTCATGGCCGCTCCAGCCAGCCATGGACCGGCAACAACATGGACACCTACGCCGATGACCTGGCGCAGTTGATCGAGTTATTGGATCTGCAGAACACCGTGCTGTTCGGCTTCTCCACCGGCGGCGGTGAAGTGGCGCGTTACATTGGTCGTCACGGTACCGGGCGCGTGGCCAAGGCCGGGCTGATTTCTTCGGTGCCGCCGTTGATGCTAAAGACTGAAGCCAACCCCGGCGGCCTGCCGATCGAGGTGTTTGACGGCATTCGTGAGGCGTCCCTGGCTGACCGTTCGCAGCTCTACATCGACCTCGCAAGCGGTCCGTTCTTCGGTTTCAACAAACCGGACGCCAAGTCATCTCAGGGCATGATCGACTGGTTCTGGATGCAAGGCATGACCTCCGGTCACAAGAACGCTTACGACTGCATCAAGGCGTTCTCCGAAACCGACTTCACCGAAGACCTGAAGAAGTTCGACATACCGACGCTGGTGGTGCATGGCGATGCTGACCAGGTGGTGCCGATCGAAGCGGCGGGCATTGCGTCTGCAAAACTGGTGAAAGGATCTACGTTGAAGATCTACCCCGGCGCCCCCCATGGCTTGACTGACACCCACAAGGATCAGCTCAACGCTGATCTGCTGGCGTTCCTCAAGGGTTGATGTACCCCGGCGCGGGCGTAGATCCGCGCCGGTTTTTGCTCCTGATGAGATAAACGCGACCCCACAAGGCGACGCCGTTGGGTTAACGCAATCCATGTAGCAGCTGTCGAGCTTGCGAGGCAGCGTTCGGCTGCGCAGCAGTCGTGAAACCTGATGACGCGGTCTGCCTGAAAACACCGCGTTGGCTGATTTTACGACTGCTGCGCAGCCGAACGCAGCCTCGCAGGCTCGACAGCTGCTACAGAGCCGGATGCAGGCTCGACAGCTGCTACGAAGCGTGCGGTGTCGAGCTTTATTGCGCGTGAAGTTGAGCGGTGTAGGCGGGGCGGTGGGGCAGGGAACGCACAGCGCGACAACGCCACGCAAATGGATTGATGCCTTCGCTGCGGGTGAAGATGTGGCAAAAATGCGCCTGATCGCAGAAGCCGCATTCGAGGCTGATTTGCGTCAGTGTCAGGTCGGTGCTCTGGATCAACTGCTTGGCCCGGGCGATGCGTTGGTGGCGAATCCAGTCCTGGGGCGAGAGCCCGGTGCTGCACTTGAACGCGCGGGAGAAATGACTGCGCGAAAGGGCGCAGGCGCGGGCCAGTTCGGTCACTTCAACGGTTTCACCAAGGCGTTCGAGGATCAGTTGCTTGGCCAGGCTTTCGCGCCACGGGGTCAGGCCGCCGGTGGTTTTCTTTCGCGTTTCAGTGGCCGTCGCGCGGGCGACGTTTTGCTGAGAATGGGCCATGACAAATGTCCGTGTCGGTGAGCTTCATTTTTGGCCGCAGGGCTCTGGCAGGCGAGTTAAACGTTGTTAATTCCGTCTGTGCGCAGGGGCGACAACGGCGCTAACTCAGCACATTGCTGCAATTTCTACGGGCACTACCCGTGCAAAATCAGCCTCATATGGCGGCGTCTTACAGGCAGCTTTTCTGATTCGATCAAGGGTGAAGGCATGAAACATTCTCTCGTTTGCGCGCTGGGGCTCGCGGTAGCGCTGGCGTCGGGCATTTCCTCGGCTCAGGCTCCGGCGCAAGTCGGCACACAAGTGCCCGGTTACTACCGGTTGGCGGTGGGCGATTACGAGGTGACGGCGTTGTTCGATGGCTACAACGATCTGTCGCCCAAACTGCTCAAGGGCCTGACCCAAAGTCAGATCCGCGCGCTGCTGGCTCGCCGTTCGATTGAAACGCCGGGCGTACAAACCGCGTTCAACGCCTTTCTGATCAACACTGGCAAGCAATTGATCCTCGTCGATACCGGCGCCGGCCAGTGCATTGGTGCTACAGCCGGGATGCTGTCAGACAATATGAAAGCCGCCGGTTATGAGCCTGCGCAGGTCGATACGATTTTGTTGACCCACCTGCATTTGGACCATGTCTGCGGACTGGTCGACGGCCAACAGAAACCTGTGTTCGCCAATGCCACGGTCTTTGCTGCGAAGGCAGAAGCCGACTACTGGCTTGATCCTCAGGCCATCGCCAAGGCGCCCGAGGGCGCCAAGCCGTACTTCAAAATCGCCCAGGACTCGACCGCTCCCTACGTCGCGGCGGGTCGCTTCAAGACGTTCGATGCCGGTCAGTCGCCCGTGCCGGGTGTGGTCAATGCGGAACTGGAGGCCGGTCACACGCCGGGCAGCACCACGTACCGCTTCACCTCGCAGGGGCAGAGCATTTTGTTCATGGGCGATCTGGTGCATAACCTCGCGGTGCAGTTCGAGCACCCTGAAGTGTCGATCGGCTTTGACGTCAACAGTCAGCAAGCGATCAAGAGTCGCGCCAAGGTTTTCAGCGATGCAGCGGCGAGTAAAGTCTGGGTAACGGCGGCGCATTTGCCGTTTCCGGGCATCGGCCATATCGCGGCAGAGGGCAAGCATTTCCAATGGGTACCGGTGGAGTACGGTCCTTACAAACGTGCGGCCAACGTACCGCTGATCGAGTAAAGTCCACCGCTTGGTACCTGGCTGAACATAAGGGAATCTGCCTATGAACCGTAACGATCTGCGCCGCGTCGACATGAATCTGTTGGTGATTTTCGAAGCGTTGATGTTCGAAAAGAACCTCACCCGTGTGGCCGAAAAGCTGTTCATGGGGCAACCGGCGGTGAGTGCGGCGCTGGGGCGGTTACGGGATCTGTTCGACGATCCGCTGCTGTTGCGCAACGGCCGCGGGATGGAGCCGACGGGGCGGGCACTGGCGATTCTCAAGGAGCTGCAACCGGCGATGGATGTGATTTCCGGGGCGGTGAGCCGAGCTAAAGAATTTGATCCCGCTACAAGCTGCGATGTGTTCCGCATTGGCCTGTCGGACGACGCCGAGTTTGGCTTGTTTCCGCCGCTGTTGACGCAGCTGCGGGAGGAGGCGCCAGGGATCATTGTGGTTGTGCGGCGGGCGAATTATTTGTTGATGCCGGCGTTGCTGGCGTCCGGGGAAATTTCGGTGGGGGTGAGTTACACCACGGATTTGCCGGCGAATGCCAAACGCAAAACGTTGCGTGATATTCCGTGCAAGGTGCTGCGTGGTGACAAACGGCCGGGGACGCTGACGCTGGATGAATACTGTGAACGACCGCATGCGATGGTGTCGTTTTCTGGCGACCTGAGCGGCAATATTGATCTCGACCTGGCGAAGATTGGGCGGAGTCGGCGGGTAGTGCTGGGGGTGCCGCAGTTTAGTGGGTTGCGGGCGTTGCTGGCCGGGACCGAGATGATCGCCACCGTGCCGGATTATGCAGCGTGTGCGTTGGTCGAGGGTTGTGCGTTGCGGGCCGAAGACCCGCCGTTTCCGATTGAAGCGGCGCAGCTTTCGATGGCTTGGAGCGGGGTGCATGACAATGATACGGCGGAGCGATGGTTGCGGTCGCGGATCAGTGAGTTCATGTCCAGGCCTTTGCCGATTTCGGCTTGAACGTGGCGGCCTTCGGGCCGACCAGGTTCCCTTTTATGTACACCGTTCAATGGTGGGAGCTGGCTTGTCGGGTCGCCGCATCGCTGCGAAGGCGGCCTGCCAGCCGACCTGCTTTTTATTGATGTACACCGTTCAAAATGTGGGAGCTGGCTTGCCTGCGATAGCGGCCTGACAGCCGACCAGTTTCCCCCAGATGTACCCAGTCCAACTGTGGGAGCGAGCCTGCTCGCGATTGCGGAGGGTCAGCCAACATCACTGTTGACTGCACGACCTCCATCGCGGGCAAGCCCTGCTCCCACAGGGATCTTCGTAGGTATGTAGATCCAGGCTCATCCACAAAAAGAGCACGTACATCCAATTTTTCCCGCCCCCACGCCGGCACTATCGAATGACGTCCCGGCGCTTTGACGCCGGTGGTTTTTCATTTGTGCAGGTAGCCCATGAACGCTTCGCGATGGGATGAACGAGCCCAGGATTTCGGGCTGTTTTTTTTGCGAGTCAGCGGTGGTTTGTTTCTGCTGTGGGTGCACGGTTTGCCGAAGCTGCTTAACTACAGCGCTCAACTGCAAGTCATTGAAGACCCTTTTCACTTGGGCGCGAACGTCACGCTGATACTGGCGATTTTTGCCGAGGTGCTGTGTCCGTTGCTGATCATGGCCGGGGTGTTGGTGCGGTTGGCGTGTTTGCCGATTTTGTCGGTGTTGCTGATCGCTCTGCTGGTGGTGCATGCGCAATGGAGCCTCGATGAGGGGCAGTTCGGTTGGCTGCTGTTGATTCTGTTCACCAGCATTCTTATCGCCGGGCCAGGTCGGCTGGCGCTCAATGTCCGATTCGCCGGAGCTTTGCGTTATGCCTGAATCCAATCGTTTCGAGGAAGTCGTGACACTGGTCATCAAGCACCAGGTCAAGGCCGGTTTTGAAGTGCCCTACGAAGCCTGGTTGCGCAACATTGTCAGCATTGCCGGGCGGCAGGAAGGGCACTTGGGCGTCGATGTGATTCGCGGCAAGAGCGCCGGCCTTGACCTGTACACCTGCGTGCTGCGCTTTTGCTCGACCGAGGCGATGCAACGCTGGCTCGATTCGCCGCAGCGCCTGGCACTGGTCAACGAAGCCACACCGATGCTCGCCGACGGCGACCAGACCGAGGTCAACCCGGTCAACGAATTCTGGTTCGCGCCGCAAGCCGAAGCCGCTTCGCCGCCACCGCCGCGCTGGAAGCAGGCTGTGGTGACGTTGTTGGTGATTCTGCCGCACACCTTGCTGGTACCGCTGATCTGGGGTCCGCTGCTGCAGCTCAACGCCTTCCTGTCCAATTACGTGGTTGCCACGTTCCTGATCACGCTGACTATCGTCGTCTCGGTGGTGTACCTGTTCATGCCGATGGCGACGCGTCTGTTCGCGCCCTGGCTTTCCCAATCCCCTCAGTCCAAGGAAACGCGATGAACGCCGATCTGATTTTATTCAATGGCCAATTTCATACCGTTGACCGTGAAAACCCGCGCGCCAGTGCCGTCGCCATCAGCGACGGCCGCTTCGTTGCGGTCGGCACCGACGCTGAAGCCATGGCCCTGCGCGGTTCGGGTACGCAGGTCATCGATCTCAAGGGCCGTTGCGTCATTCCCGGCCTCAACGACTCGCACTTGCACCTGATCCGGGGCGGTCTGAACTACAACCTCGAACTGCGTTGGGAAGGCGTGCCGTCAGTGGTCGATGCCTTGCGCATGCTCAAGGAGCAGGCCGATCGCACGCCCACGCCGCAATGGGTGCGGGTGGTCGGTGGCTGGAACGAATTCCAGTTCGCCGAAAAGCGCATGCCGACCCTCGAAGAACTCAACCAGGCGGCGCCGGACACGCCAGTGTTTGTCCTGCATTTGTACGACCGTGCCTTGCTCAACCGTGCCGCGTTACGCGTGGCCGGTTACACCCGCAACACGCCGAATCCTCCGGGTGGCGAGATTGTGCGTGATGCCAACGGTGAGCCGACCGGCATGCTGGTCGCGCGTCCCAACGCGATGATTTTGTACTCGACGCTGGCCAAGGGGCCGAAGTTGCCGCTGGAGTATCAGGTCAACTCGACGCGCCAATTCATGCGGGAACTCAACCGCCTTGGCCTGACCAGCGCCATCGATGCCGGCGGTGGTTTCCAGAATTATCCCGACGATTACCAAGTGATCGAGCAGTTGGCCAAGGACCAGCAACTGACCATTCGTATCGCCTACAACCTGTTCACCCAGAAGCCGAAAGAAGAGCTTACCGACTTCAAGAACTGGACCAGCAGCGTGACCCTGCATCAGGGCGACGATTACCTGCGGCACAACGGCGCCGGGGAAATGCTGGTGTTTTCGGCGGCGGATTTCGAGGACTTCCTTGAGCCGCGTCCGGACTTGCCGCACACCATGGAAGACGAGCTAGAGCCGGTGGTTCGCCACCTCGTCGAGCAGCGCTGGCCGTTCCGTTTGCACGCCACCTACAACGAATCGATCAGCCGCATGCTGGATGTGTTCGAGAAGGTCAACCGCGACATTCCGTTCAACGGTTTGCCGTGGTTTTTCGATCACGCTGAAACCATCACGCCGCAGAACATCGAGCGGGTGAGGGCGCTGGGTGGCGGTATCGCGATTCAGGATCGCATGGCGTTTCAAGGCGAATATTTCGTCGAGCGTTACGGCGCCAAAGCCGCCGAAGCGACCCCGCCGATCAAGCGCATGCTGGCCGAAGGTGTACCGGTCGGCGCTGGCACCGATGCCACGCGAGTGTCCAGCTACAACCCCTGGACTTCGCTGTACTGGATGGTCAGCGGCCGCACGGTCGGTGGCCTGGAACTGCATGCCGAGGGCTTGTCTCGTCAAACCGCACTGGAGCTGTTCACCCACGGTAGCGCCTGGTTCTCTTCCGAACAGGGCAAGAAAGGCATGATCAAGGTCGGCCAACTGGCTGACGTCGCGGCCCTGAGCGCGGATTTTTTCAGCGTCGACGAAGAAGCAATCAAGTGGATCGAGTCGGTGTTGACCGTGGTCGGCGGCAAGGTGGTGTACGCCGCCGGTGACTACGAAAAACTGGGACCTGCCAGCGTACCGGTGCTGCCGGACTGGTCGCCGGTGGTCAAGGTGCCAGGACACTGGCGCCCGACGTCGCCGATGCAGGCGCAGGTTCACCATTGCAGCGGGCCGTGCGGCGTGCATTCCCATCGCCATGAAGGCGCGTTTGTCGAACGCGCCGGTCAGCGATTTTGCAGGTTTCTGGGGCGCGTTTGGCTGCTCGTGCTTCGCGTTCTGACGATCACAACAAGCGCCGATGCACTGCGTCGGCGCCTTACGTAATACCCATCCACCTAGGAGTTTCACATGAGCAACGTTCCGTACAAACGCCTGAACAAAGACGATGCCGTTGTCCTGTTGGTCGACCACCAGACCGGTCTGATCTCGCTGGTTCAGGATTTCTCGCCGAACGAATTCAAGAACAACGTACTGGCCCTGGGTGATGTGGCCAAGTTCTTCAACCTGCCGACCATCCTGACCACCAGCTTCGAAAACGGCCCGAACGGCCCGATGGTTCCCGAGTTGAAAGAGCAGTTTCCGGACGCGCCGTACATCCCGCGTCCAGGCCAGATCAACGCCTGGGACAACGAAGATTTCGTCAAGGCCGTTAAAGCCACTGGCCGCAAGCAACTGATCATCGCCGGTGTAGTCACCGACGTTTGCGTGACGTTCCCGACGCTGTCGGCGCTGGCTGAAGGGTTTGAAGTGTTCGTCGTGACCGACGCCTCGGGTACTTTCAACGAAACCGTGCAACAAGCAGCCTGGGCGCGCATGGCGGCGGCCGGTGCTCAACTGGTGAACTGGTTTTCGGTGGCTTGCGAACTGCAGGGCGACTGGCGCAACGACATGGAAGGCCTGGCGAACCTGCTGTCGCCACGCATTCCGAACTACCGCAATTTGATGAACAGCTACTCAGTGCTGACGGCGAAGTAATGCTTCGCCTGTAGGAGCGAGCGGTGCGGCGATCCGACTTGCCCGCGAAGGCGGTGTGTCAGGCAACATTTGTATTGCCTAGTACACCGCCTTCGCGGGCAAGCCTCGCTCCTACAGGGTTTTGTTTTATGCCTGACGCTTTTGCAACCATCCCAAAACCCCACCTTTCTTGATCGGCAACGGTTTGGCCATCAATGCCAACCGGCTGTTCTGCTGCCGCACCGCCTGCAGCTTGTTCAACGCCCGACCCACTTCAACACGTTGTTCCATGCAATGACGGGTCAGGGATTTGTCGATCCGGTAAATAATGCAGGAGGTCAATGTGGTGAATGTGGCCTGGGACGGCGTGTCGGTGAGGATGCTTTGTTCACCCATCACCTCGCTGGGTCCCATGCGCCCGGCTTCGGTTTGACCGGTGCCGTCGGGCACGGTGGCGCTGACCACACCCGTGGCGATCACCATCAGGCTGTCCGGCACTTCGCCCAATTCCAATACCACCTGGCCTGCCGCGTACTGCTGCGCAACCATCGACTGGGCCATTTGATCGCGCTCATCTTCACTCAGGGAACGGAAGACCTTCACTTCATCCAGCAACGCCCGCGCGCGGGTTGTCGGTTCGATGACGCCATCGGGCTGCCGGGAAATTCCCGCTGCTTCGAGGTGTCGATGCGCCAGGTCGAACAGGTGATTGCGCACTTCGCTCTTCTTGCCGAGCTCGGCGATAAAACCGCTGGCCACGTATTCGGACATGGTTTCGCCAGCCTCTTTGAGCACCGCTTTCGGTGCCGGGTTGAGCAGCAAACTGCTGCTGCCCTGAAGCGTGCGCTCCAGTGCATCCAGCACCCGACGCGGACGAATGTGGTTAGGCACCTGAATGCTGATCGACACGCCGTGCATGTTGTTCGGCCGACTGAGGTTGACGATCTTCGCCTTGGCCGCCACCGAGTTCGGCACCACTGCGGTACTGCCGGCGCTGGTCAACAGGTGCGTGGCGCGCCAGTCGATGTCGAGCACTTTGCCCTCGACGCCATCGATCATGATCCAGTCATCCACCTGATACGGCTTGGTGGTGTTCAGCACGATCCCGGAAAACACGTCGCTCAAGGTGCTTTGCAACGCCAGACCGACGACGATTGCCACGACGCCGGAGGTCGCCAGCAAACCTTTCACCGGCAGCTCCAGCACATAACCGGCCGCCGCGACGATGGCGATCAGAAACACCAGCGCGCCGATGACGTCCTGCAACAAGCGACCGCTGTGACCGATACGACGCATCAGCACCAGGCCGATGACTTCGGTGAGCACCCGCGCGGCGTACAGCCACCAGAGAATCCCCAGCGCCGTGGCGCCCAATTGCGCTACGCGATCTTCGGCAAACAGCGGCGCCTGCAACGGGCTTACGCCGGCGTTGATCACGAGAGCGCTGAACATCAGGAACAGCGCCAGGCGCACGCCAACCCGCGTGACGCGATGCTTGAACGGCGCGAGGTGCCAGAGCACGGCGTCGATCACCAGCAGCAGGGCACTCCAGGACAGCAGATGAGCGAGGATAAAGGACATGGAAGGACTCCGGGAGACTGATTGTCGGGGGAAATCGCTTTGTTTTCGTAGGAGCACGGCTTGCCGGCGAAGGCGTACTTGAGGGCGCCTTCGCCGGCAAGCCGTGCTCCTACAGAAAAGCAACTTCGCCACACATTGCTGTGTGGCGAGGGGGAGGACACTCAGTTCAAGTGCGTCTTGAGTTCCAATGCCGCCTGGCGAACCGCCGCTTTCACTTGCGGAATCTGGCTCAGCGGGTTGAGCAGGCCGAAGTCGTGAATCATGCCGTTGTAGCGCACGGCCGTGACCGGCACACCGGCCGCGTCGAGGTGGCGGGCATAGGCTTCACCTTCGTCACGCAACACGTCGAACTCGGCGGTTTGCACCAGGGTGGCGGGCAAGCCTTTGAGCTGTTCGGCGCTGGCTTGCAACGGTGAAGCGTGGATCTGCGCACACTCGGATTTGTCGGTGGTGTAGCTGTCCCAGAACCAATTCATCATGCCCTTGGTCAGGAAGTGGCCTTCGGCAAATTGCTGGTACGAGCCAGTGTCGAACTGCGCATTGGTCACCGGCCACATCAACAACTGGAAGCGCAGCGCCGGGGTTTTCTGTTCCTTGGCCATCAAGGCTACGACCGCCGCCATGTTGCCGCCGACACTGTTGCCGGCTACCGCCAGGCGCTTGCCATCGACGCCGATGTCCTTGCCATGCTCGGCCACCCAACGGGTCGCGGCGTAGGCCTGGTTGATGGCGGTCGGGTAGTGCGCTTCCGGCGACGGCGTGTAATCGACATACACCGCGACAGCACCGGAGCCGACCACCAAGTCGTGGATCAGACGCTGGTGAGTCGGGTAATCGCCCAACACCCAACCGCCACCGTGGAAGAACATGAACACCGGCAATTCACCTTTGACCTTGGCCGGACGTACGATTTTCAGGTTGATGGTTTGCCCATCGACTTTGATCGTACGGTCGCTGACGTCCACGCCCGACAGATCAACCTTCACCGAATTTTGTGCACCGGTCAGTACCGCACGGGCGTCCGCAGGGCTCAGTTGCTCAAGCGGCTTGCCACCCCCGGCGGCGAGGGCTTCAAGGAAGGCTTGGGTGTTGTGTTCGACACCCGGGCTGCCGGCGGCGAGTGCGTTGCCGATGGAGAGGGCGAGGAGGGACGCGGCCAGGGATTTTTTGACGATGTTCATGGGGTAAATCCTTTTAATTAATTAGACGTTGATTACCTAAGGTCAGGTTGCTGCTGGCGCTGTGGTTCAGGCCTCAGCAACACCGTGGACACAGATTAATAGGGTGCCATCAAGGGAAAAATCGGCTATAAAGTGTTTGACTGTCAACCAGGGCGTGACAATGAACCCGTTCGAAGATATGCGTATTTTTTGCCAGGTCATGGACTCCGGCAGCTTCACCTCGGCGGCCGATCAATTGGGCCTGTCCAAGCAATTCGTCAGCCGACGCCTGATGCAGCTCGAGGAGCGTCTGGGCGTGCGCTTGCTTAATCGCTCCACGCGGCGGCTGGACGTGACGCCGCTGGGCCAGAGTTATTACGAATCAGCGTTACGCCTGCTGGGCGAAGTCGAGCAAGTGGAGCAGGGCATCGCCGGCCAGACCACCGAGCCACGCGGCACCATTCGTGTGAGCGCGCCGTTGTCGTTTGCGCTGGCGCATTTGGGTTGTCTGCTGCCGTTGTTTTTGCAGCGGTATCGCGATGTCACGGTGGAAGTGGACTTGAGCGATCGGCCGGTGGATTTGCTCAGTGAGGGGTACGACCTGGCGCTGCGCATCGGCATCTTGGAAGATTCGACACTGATCGCCCGACGCATCGCTTCCATCCAGCGGGTGTACTGCGCCAGCCCGGCTTACCTGGCCGAGCGCGGCACGCCGCTCAAACCCGAAGACTTGCACAGCCATGACTGCCTGCCTTACGGCCACGGGCGTCAGGTGCAATGGCGTTTTGAAGGGCAGGGCAAGCCGATGACCGTCAACGTTACGGGCAGGATGCGGGTCAACAACGGTGAGTTACTCAAGGATGCGGCGGTGGCCGGGATGGGGGTTACGTACTTGCCGACGTTCATTGTCGGCTCGGCGCTGAAGGATGGCCGGCTGGTGCCGGTGCTGGATGAGTTTCGTCCACAGCCGCTGACGTTATCGGCGGTGTATCCGCAGCATCGCCAGAGTTCGCGCCCGGTGCAGGCGCTGGTCGAGTTTTTGCGAGAGCGGCTGGATCAGGCTGAGGGTAGGTTGTAAGGCTCATAGTTTCCCTTGTGGGAGCGAGCCTGCTCGCGAATAGGGAGTGTCAGCCGACATCAATGTTGCCTGATACACCGCTTTCGCGAGCAGGCTCGCTCCCACGGGGGGGCGCCGAAAAAAGGGACGCATTTTTATTTACCGTTTCCACTCTGTCGAAGCCCAATCCGGAGTGAGCAAAAAAGATGTTTAATCGACATTTCCAGATACTCACTCAGGCTTCCCTGCGATTCCCTCGACCCAAAAAAACTCCATGAAGCCCACATCAAAGCCACCCCGCGCACACCCGGCACGATGTTTATCGTCAACCCGGAACTCGATACCGAAACCCTGCTGGCCCACGCTTGCGAGTCGCTGGCCTCGGTCAATGTCATGACCATGGATCTGGCGGATCGTATGGAGGGGCCGAGTCGCAATTCGCTGTTGGGTATTGCGCAAATCATCATGCTGGGCGAACTGGCGGTGAATCGGGCGCTGGACATTATCGATCCGCAGGATGCATGCGACTCAAAAACCGGTGAAGACCTGTAGGAGCTGAGCTTGCTCGCGAAGGCGTCAGATCAGTCAACATAGATGTTGAATGTGATGCCCCCTTCGCGAGCAAGCTCAGCTCCTACAGGGGATGTGTGGTGTCCCTTTGATCAATGTTTGTCAGTTCCTTTTGTCATCGCCTGGTTCGCCACCGACATGCACGCCGTGGTCATCCCCCGGCTCACCGCCGACATGCACGCCATGGTCATCGCCTATTTCACCGGCGCGATGGACTCCATGGTCATCGCCTATTTCACCGGCGCGATGAACGCCGTGATCATCCCCCGGTTCGTCGTGAGTGCCGCTGCGCCCGGAGGAGGATGAGGCTGAGTTGCCTGAGTGCCCCGAGCCATGGTCGCTGCCGCTGTGACCGCTGCCACTGTTGCCACCACTGCCGCTTCCGCCGTGACCACCGCCATTGCCGCCGCCACCGCTTCCACCGCTTCCACCACTGCCGCCACCGCCGCCAGATCCGCCCCCACCGCCTCCAGATCCACCGCCGCCCCCACTACCACCATCCTTGGCCTGGGCACTCGACATACCGGACAGGCTGTCCGGGATCAGAACGGTGGATGCCGACAGAACTGCGCCAATAGCCAATGCCAGCAAAAGTTTTTTCATGTGCATATCGTTCTCCGTCTTCTTATTCAAGTTGAACGTTGATGAATGCAACTTGCTGCTTGATTCAGTGGGTAAACACCTCAACGTCCGGATTTATTCAGTTGTATCGTCGGTGAGCTCTAAAACGTCCATCTCGACCCTGTTCGAGGGATCAGTGAATACTCGAGGCCAGCTCGAAAATCGGGATGTACATCAGGATCACGATTACCCCGATCAGCAGGCCGATGAAGGTCATGAGCAAGGGTTCGAACAACCGCACAAACCATTCGATCCAGCGGCTGATTTCTTCGTCGTAGAAGTCGGCGCTGCGCTCCATCATTTGCCCGAGGTTGCCGGACTGCTCGCCGGCACGCAGCAAGCGCAGGGACACCGGGGTCACCAAATGATTGAGTTCCAGCGCGGCCGACAGCGACTGACCCTCGCGCACCCGTTCGCAGGCCTGGTCCAGGCGCACGCGGGAGCTGACGGTGAGCAAGCCGCGAACCATACCCATGGCGGTGACGAGGGGGATGCCGCCTTGCAGCAGAATCCCCAGCGAGCGGTAGAAGCGCGCCAGTTCGTACATGAAGATGCGTTGATGGACCGCCGGGAGTTTTTCAATCACGCGGTCGACGCCCCGGCGAAAGGCCGGTTGGCGCTGGAGGAAGCCGAGGGCGACGATGATCGCCAGCAATGCGCCGAAGAATTCGCCCTGATGGGCGTGGAGGAACATCCCGCTGCTCATCAGGATCTGCGACAGCCACGGCAGGTTCGAGCCCAACCCTTCGAACACCAGGCTGAAGCGTGGGACCACGTAGCCCATCAGAAACAACACCACGCCACCGCCCACCACCAGCAACAGCATGGGGTAGATCGAAGCGCTGACGATTTTTTGCCGGACCTCGTCCATGCGCTGGCGATAGCTGACATAGCGGCCCAAGGCATCGCCCACGGCACCGGTCTTCTCGCTGGACTGAACCAGCGCAACATAGAGCGGCGGGAAAACCGCAGACAGCTGGCCCAATGCCTGGGAGAACGATTTGCCTTCATAAAGCAGGCGCACCAGTTCGCTCAAAGTCTTGCGGGCCTGGGGCGCATTCTCTTTTTCCGCCAGGCTTTCCAGCGCATCGATCAGCGGCAGGCCCGCATTGAGCAACGTGGTCAGTTCCTGGCTGAACAGCACCAGGTTGAAGGTCTCGCGCTGCCTGACGCGCAACGCACGCCAGTGACGTTCGGCGTACAGGCTGACTACCCGATAACCCTGGTCTTCGACGATGCGCCGGGCTTCGCTATGGCCGAGCGCCTCGACGGTCAACGAGACTACGCCGGCCTTGCCAACGGCTTTGAGATGAAATCGCATGGTCGCCACTCCCGTCATTGCCAGCTGGTGACTTCGGCGTTTTCACCTTCGCCGCCGGGTTGGCCGTCCTTGCCCATGGACAGCAAGTCGTATTCGCCGTTTTCACCGGGGTAGCGATAGGTGTAGTTACGGCCCCACGGATCCTGCGGCAGTTTTTTCTGAAGGTAAGGGCCGGTCCAGCGGGTTTCATCGCTGGGCGCGGTGATCAGCGCCTGCAAACCCTGTTCGGTCGACGGGTAGTGACCGACCTCCAGACGGTACAGATCCAATGCTTTGCCCAGGCCTTCTATTTGCGCCTTGGCCACCTTCACTTCGGAGCGGCCCAGTTGGGCGAAATACTTCGGCGCGACGATGCCGGCCAACAGCCCCAGCACCACCAACACCACCAACAGTTCGAGCAGGGTGAACCCGCTTTGAGTACGCGGGGCGGAACGCAAACGCTGATTCATGATGACCTCACACAGTCGGCAGAAGGGTCGCCGTGAAGGCTTATGCAATTGCCATGCACAGGCCCGGACATTCTTCTGCAACCCCTGAATTACGGGCCTTCTCGCTTCCGGCACAGTGCTTGCGTATGGCTGGTTTACTACCGGCCATTGGGGCATTAGCCCCATTTTTCGGGGCCGGGCAGGGGAGGCAAAAAAATGAAAACACTCACCACAGGACTGTTCGGTCTGCTAGTGCTGACCGGCGTCGTACAGGCCGATGTGTTCGTTTCCGTGGACACCAAGGGCAGTTACGTTCTGTCCAATGTCCACCGTCCCGGCCGCACCTATGAACGGGTGATTCACGAGCCCGAATTCGCCAGAGTCAGCATGGATCAACAACCGCAGATGATTACCCGGCAGCCCTATGCCGAGCTGGTTTCGGCGGCTGCCATGGCCAATGAATTACCGGCAGCGCTGTTGCATGCGGTGATCCAGGCCGAGTCCGCGTATGACTCCCGTGCGCGGTCACCCAAAGGCGCGGGCGGGTTGATGCAATTGATGCCTGACACCGCCCGGGAGTTGGGGGTGAAGAATGTCTACGACCCGAAAGCCAACATTCAGGGTGGCGCCAAATACCTGAAGCACCTGATGACCCTGTTCGATAACGACATCAGCCTCGCCGTGGCGGCCTACAACGCCGGGCCGCAAGCGGTGCTCAGCCGTGGCGGGGTGATCCCGCCGTTCGCCGAAACCCAGCGTTACGTGCCCAGTGTCTTGCGCCAATACCGACGCTTGCAGGGCCTGGCCGCGGATGCACCGCTGTGATTGGGGACCGTGGGGGCGCGTTCCCCCAATTGTGGGGAATGGTGGCCCCGGCCGAAAAGTGGGGAATAAGTGGGGGAATATCCCCCGAGTTGTTAAGTCGTTTATCTAACCATTTGAAAAATAACTAAATTATTTATGGCATGCGGATTGCTCAAGGGATTTGTCGAGAGTTATTCCATGTGAGCACTCATTGCGAGGCCCGTGATCATGACCGGCATACCCTACGCTCCGTCCTTGTTTTATTTGCTGCTGTTGGTGGCGTCGATGCTGGGCATCGAGATGGTCGAGGCGGCCGTGCGCTGCGAGCGCAATCTGGTGGCGAACGTCGTGGCGCTGGATCAGCCGCTGATGTTCAACCGTCTCGGTGCACAGAACGTCAACGGCATGATGTTCGCCCTGCGCCGCGATGTGGTCGATGACCACGAGATGTCCCTGGCCCAGGGCGGAGCGGCGGTGCCGGGCAACGTGTCGCTGCGGCCCGACAAGCGTCCGCGTCCACTGGTGCTTCGCGTCGCCGCCGGTGATTGTCTGACCATCAACCTGCAGAACCTGCTCGCCTATCAGGCCAACCCCGGTAGCCACGAAGATGGGGAGGAGGAAGAGGGTGAGATTGAGGGCGAAGTCGCCATCGGCAATGAAGACGAATTCAAGGTCGATGAGCAGGTCGCCGACCGCCACGTCGGCTTCCAGGTCAATGGCATGCAAGCGGTCAACAGCATCGACGACATTGCGTCCTATACCGGGCGCAACGCCAATTCCTTGATTGCCCCCGGCGCCACCCGTTCCTACACCTTGTACGCCGAGCGCGAAGGGGCGTTTGCCGCCAGCAGCCGTGGCGCGACCTTCGGTGGTGAAGGGGATGCGGGCAACGTGGCCAACGGACTGTTCGGCCAGGTTGTCGTGGTACCCAAGGGCGGCCGCACCTATCGCAACACCGTGACCGAAGAAGAAATGCGCCTGGCCAGCGTCGGCCGCACCCCGGCCGGTCAACCGATCGTTGATTACCAGGCACGCTATCCGCAGCGCGAACCCTGGATCCGTGAAGGCAAGGCCGGCCGGCCGCTCATCAACATGGTCGACGGCAATGAAATCATTTCCAGCGAGAGCGACGCGATTGTGATGGGCAGCAACGCCGATGGCAGCTTCCCGCCGTCGACCTATCCGCTGGAAGCCATCGGCAAACGCAACCCGGCGATCCCGAATCGTCTGGAGCCGTTCCGCGATTTCGCCTCGCAGTTCCAGGATGAAACTGCCGCGACGCAGGCGTTCCCCGCTTACTGGGCAGACCCAGTGATGGCTCACGTGCTGGAGCCGACCCGCGACTCGTTCATGATCAACTATGGCTCCGGCGGCATGGGCGCCGAAGTGGTCGCCAACCGTTTGGGCGTCGGGCCGATGCACGATTGCCTGTCCTGCGCCTATGAAGAGTTCTTCCTCAGTTCCCACACCGTCGGCGATGTGGCGATGTTGGTGGACGTGCCGGCCAACGCCGGCCTGGAAGGCATTCTCCCCGGTCAAATACCGAGCGCCGATCAGGTCGGGGTCAAGGCGACCATGGCGCTGTATCCGGCCGAGCCGTCCAACGTCAACCACAGCTACATCGGTGACTTCATCAAATTCCGCAACACCCACAACGGCCACGAGCAGCACATTTTCCACCTGCACGGGCATCAGTGGTTATTCAACCCCAACGACGACAACTCCGACTATGTGGACGCCCAAGGCATCGGTCCGGGCGCCGGTTACACCTACGAAATCGCCAACGGTGGTTCGGGCAACCGCAACCGGGTCGCGGGCGATGCGATCTATCACTGCCACTTCTACCCGCACTTTGCCCAAGGCATGTGGAGCATGTGGCGGGTGCATGACGTCTTTGAAGAGGGCACCAAACTCGAGGTTTCCCAGCAGGGCACCGACGGTTATCACAGCGAACCTTATGCACTGCGCAGCGGTAAACCGGCTGCAGGCGCCCGGGCGTTGCCCGATGGCGAGATCGTTGCCGGTACACCGATTCCAGCCGTCGTGCCGCTGCCCGGCAAAGCCATGGCACCGATGCCGGGCAAAGTCGCGGCCGTGCCGAAAATCGGCGAAACCCTGGTGGCCGGTGGCGATGATGACGATGACGAGGAGGATAACGACGGCGAACACCACGGCGGTAACGGCGGCGCTCAAGCCATCGGTTCCCTGGCCTTGGTGGATCGCAGTGAGGCCAACCGCAATGCCGACGGCAGCCTGAAAAACCCTGGTTATCCGTTCTGGATCGGCGGCATGGAAAGCTCGGTCGGCCAGCGCCCACCGACCCCACCGCTGGACATGCTCGACGCTGCCAAGGCTCAGTCCTTGAAAACCAGCGGCAAAGCCTTGTGGGCCAATCTTGACCCGGCTCAGTCCGGTGGCTGGGACGGCGGCCTGGGGCGTCATTCTCTGGATGGCTTCTCCTCCGGTGGCCAGGCGCACACCATTACCACGTCCCTGGATTTCTCCAAGGAAGTGACCCGCGCCAAGCCGATTTATATGCCCGAAGAAGGCACCGAAGTCGAACAGGCGGCCATGGCATTCCATGCCAAAAAAGACCATCCGAGCTTCGCCGTGCTACCCGGCAATCAAGTCGTGGCGCGCAACTTCCGCACCAACGGTGCCTTGCCGATAGCGGGCGCACCGTATTACGAACCGTGCATGGATGATCGGCAAAAACGCCTGACCAGCAGCGCCGGCACCGGCGAGTTCACTAGCGGTGAACGGGTCGACGGAATGTCGTTCAGCGGTTCCTCGACGTTCACCGCCGACCGGCCACGGGTCTATAAAGCGGCGAACATTCAGTTCGACGCGGTCTACAACAAGGTCGGTTACCACTTCCCGCAAGCGCGCATTCTCGCGCTGTGGGAAGACGCCTGGCCGGTGATTACCAAGCAGCGTCCGCCAGAGCCTTTGGTGATGCGCATGAACACCTTCGACTGCGTGCAGTACCAGCAAACCAACCTGGTGCCGGCCACCTATGAGATGGACGACTATCAAGTGCGCACGCCGACCGACGTGATCGGCCAGCACATTCACCTGCCGAAATGGGACCTGACGGCGGCCGACGGGTCGGCCAACGGCTGGAACTACGAAGACGGCGTGCTTTCCCCCGGTGCGGTGCAAGAACGCATCCACGCGATTCGCGAGTTCAACCAGTGTGCAGGCACCGATCCGCGTGACGGCACGCCGGCCTGTCCGAAAGCCAAGGCTCACCCGTTCTTCGGCCAATATGGCCGTGCCGACTGGGTCGGGGCACGTACGGCGATGCAGCGCTGGTTTGTCGATCCAGTGATCAACAGCAAAGGCGTCGACCGTGGCCTGGGGACCATTTTCACCCACGACCACCTCGGCCCATCGACTCACCAACAGATTGGTCTGTACGCCACCGTGCTGGCAGAACCTGCCGGTTCCACCTGGTTCCACGCCGAAACCGGCGAGCCGTTGTACAGCGGCGCGCGGCAGGACGGCGGGCCGACTTCATGGCAAGCGGTGGTGTCCACCGGTGACCTGGACGGTGACGGAAAGAACGACAGCTTCCGTGAGTTCTTCCTCGAATACAGCGACTTCCAGCACGCCTATGAAGCCGGTGTGTACGTCGGCGCCGGTCCTAACGGGGTGCCTGATCCGCAAGCCTTCCCGGCCACCGCTGATAGCTTCCGCTACGCGATCAACCCGCCGGTACGCAAGGAAGCCGAAACCCTGCTTGAACAGGTGGTCGAGGCCCGCGGTGGACTGATGCCCGGCTGTCCAAGCCGGCCTTGCCCACAAGCCATCTCGGTTGATGACCCTGGCATGTTCGTGGTCAATTACCGCAACGAACCGCTGGCCCTGCGGGTGTACGACCCGAACAAGGTGGGCCCGGATGGCAAGCGCGGCATGCAGGCCGATGGCCTCGGCGGCGACCTGGCGTACGCCATGCAAAGCCGTACTGACCGCGCCATCCCGGCGATGAACCTGGCGCCGAACCTGGTCACGGCGGCCACCGGCCCAACCGGCGGCACCACGCTGTTCCCGCCACACATCAACCGTGGCGGTGCAGAACCGGGTGATCCGTTCACCCCGATGCTGCGCACCTATACGGGGGATAACGTGCGGCTGCGGGTGCATGCCGGTGGTCACGAAGAAGAGCACAACGTGACCCTGCACGGCGTGAAGTGGCTGCAAAGCGGTTCCGGTTTTGGCAACAGCTCCAACTCCGGCTGGCGCTCGTCGCAGATGATCGGGATCTCCGAGCAGATGGGCTTCAATGCGCCGGTCTCGATGATCTCCAGCTCGGCCGCGACCACCGGGGATTACCTGTACTCGATGGACGCCTCCCTGGAAGGTTACTGGAGCGGGATCTGGGGCGTGATGCGCAACTACACGGCCCAGCGCAGCGACCTGTTTGCGTTGCCGAACAACGCGAAACCGGCCGGTATGCGCAACACCGTGGCGTTCGATGGCATCTGCCCACGGTACGGCGCCAACCCTAATGGCATCGGCACCCGGCCGACGCAACAACGCAACTATGAAGTGGTCGCGGCGCTGGCCAACGACATCCTTCGCAATCCGTTGAACCTGGCCATCGGTGATCCGGCGGGGATGGGTCAGCATGTCGGCGGGCCATTGAAACCGGCGGGCGGCACCCTGGTGTACAACTCGCGGGCAGTGAGCATTCCTCAGGTGACGGTGAACGACCCCGAGGACGGGACGACCTTCACCATCGGCGGGCAAAGCGGGCCGTTGCATGACCCTACGGCGATCCTCTATGTCCGCAAGGCTGACCTCGATCCGGTCACTGGCAAGCTCAAACCCGGTGTGCCTGTCGAACCGCTGGTGCTGCGCGCAGCGGCGGGTGACTGCATCAACATAACCCTGGAAAACCGTCTGCCCAGCGTGATGCCGGACCTGACCCAGACGGCCTCGGTGATGGGCATGGTCAAGCGTGACCGTAACGATGGCGAGGGCTCGACCACCTTCAGCAATAACCTGATGCGGCCCTCCAGCACTGTGGGCCTTCACGCGCAACTGTTGGCTTACGACATCACCAAATCCGACGGCACCAACGTCGGCACCAACCCGATCCAGACCGTGCCGCCGCGTGTTGGCAATGTCGGCGCGTACCCGACGCGTACCTATCAGTACTACGCCGGGCACCTGGAGCGTGAAGGCAAGCCGATCACGCAACTGGGCCGCAGTGTCGACAACATCAACGCCACGGCGGTGGAGTTCGGCGGGTTGAATTTCACCCCGGCGGACGTCATCAAGCAGCCGCAAAAAGGCCTTGGCGGCGCGATGAGCATCCTGCCGATCGGCGCCACCTGGGTTGACGATGCACGCAAAGTATCGGCGACGGTTACCGCACCGGGGCAAACCACCTACCGCGATTTTGCGATGGTCTGGCAGAAGGCGTTGAACATGCGCTGGGCCAATGGTCGTCCGGTGGAAGGTATTGCTTCGGAGGCCGGCGTACCGACCGATCCGCAGGACAACTCCAGCATGGCCATCAACTACAAGACCGAGCCAATGTGGTTCCGCTTCGGCCTGCCACCGGATGCGCCGTTCGGCCACGCTGACGGCCATGGTTACGGTGACGTGCCTAACGCGCACATGGCCTTCAGCAACGCACTGGTGGGGGGCGATCCGCAGACGCCGGTGTTGTATGTGAAACCGGGGCAACCGTTCCGCACCCACATCCTGATGCCTACGGGTGGCAGCCGTGGCTCGACCTTCCAGCTGGACGGTCATGTCTGGTCGATCAACCCGTTCCAGTCGGAGAAGAGCGATACCGGTGGTTATCCGATGGGTACGCCAGGGGTGGGTTCGGTGCGGTTCGGCTACAACCCGATGTCGATGTACATCGGCGCCCACGAAAGCATCCTGCCGGCGGCGCACTTCAGCTTCATGCACCCGAGCGCCGGGGGCAGCAATGCAATACCAGGCGACTACCTGTTCCGTGACTACGGCGCTTACGGCAACACCGCCGGGCTTTGGGGATTGCTGCGGGTGACCAACGAACCTGAACCGGCTCCGGTCCCGTAGCAGCAGGGGCGCGTTGCGGCAGGCTCAGACCTATAAGGGGAGGAACATTATGAACAGGACCATCATAGTGGCCGTTTGGGCGCTGGTTGTAGGGTTGGCGCTGATCTGGCTGGGGGTATGGCGCGCGTCGCTGCCGATTATGCTCAGCGACGTGGCACTGCCGAAGACCTGGAGCAAAAACACACTGGTGCGCGACGGGGTGTCGGTGGCGTTTGAGGTGAAGCCGCTGGCCGGAAACGGCGTGCTGCGCGAGGGTGAGTTCGCCGACGTACGCTTCCGGGTTACTGACAGCGCTTCGGGCCAACCCTTGTCGGGTGTCGCGCCCGGTGCCTGGCTCGATCCCGAAACCGTTGCTGCCGACCAGGCCCAGGGCCGGGAGCAAAGCTGCAAGTCGCGGGTCGGGGTGTTTCTGAAATCGAGCATTGGCGCGCGGCCGTTGCTCGATCTGAACAGCTACTTCCTGCTGGTGATGAACCGCGATGCCAGCGTCTCGGTGGTCGACCCGTCGGTGTCGGTGGGCGGGATCACCAGCACGATGGCGCGGATTGATATCAAGCAGCCGCCGATGGACTGGGTGACGCCCCGTGACAACAAACGGGTGTTCGTCTCGATGCCGACGGCCGATGAGATTGCGGTGATCGACAGCGAGCAATTCAAGTTGATCGACTCGGTCGCCGCCGGCAGCAACCCGGTACGGCTGGCATTGCAACCGGATGAGCGTCTGCTGTGGGTCGGCAACAATGCGAAGGCGGCCAAAGAGTCCGGGGTGACGGTGATCGACACGCGCAGCCTCAAGACCCTCAAGCACCTGGCCACTGGTGCCGGGCATCACGAAATCGCCTTCAGCAAGGACAGTCGTTTTGCCTTCGTCACCAACCGCGATGACGGGACGCTGAGCATTATCGACATCGCCAGCCTGACCATCAGCGAGCAACTGCAAACCGGCACGCACCCGTTGTCCGTGGCGTACTCGCCGCTGTCCCAGGCGGTGTATGTCGCCGATGGCAAGGACGGCACGGTGACCGTGGTCGACACTGCAAGCCTCGCGGTACGGCGGGTGATCAAGATGAAACAGGGCCTGGGCCCGATGGGTTTCAGCGCTGACGGCCGTTTCGGCCTCGTGCTCAATACCCTGGAGAACCAGGCCTCGGTAATCGACGCGGCCACCGATTCGTTCATCCATGAACTGGACGTGTCCGCCGAACCCTATCAAGTGGTGTTCACCAAGGCCTATGCCTACATTCGCGGACTGGCCTCGGCCAAGGTCACGATGATCAACCTGTCATCCCTCGGCGAGGGCCGCACGCCCATCAGCCAGGGTTTCGAAGCCGGGCCGCAAGCGCCACGGTTGGCGGGTGATTTGCCGTTGGCATCGAGCCTGGCCGTGTCGCGGGACGACAACGCGGTGTTTGTGGTCAACCCGGTGGACAACACCACCTACTTCTACGCCGAAGGCATGAACGCGCCGATGTCCGGCTACCCCAATCGCGGGCAAGTGGCGCGGGCGGCGATGGTCATCGACCGCAGCCTGCGCGAAGTCGAGCCGGGGCTGTACAGCGCCCGAATCAAACTGCCCACCGCCGGGCGTTTCGACGTGGCCTTCCTGCTGAACCAGCCGAACATCATCCATTGCTTCACGGCATTGGTTGAGCCGGATAAAAACCTCAATCCGCACGCGGGGGTGCCGAAGGTGGAATTCATGCTCGACAAATCCACGGCAGCGCTCGGCAGTCCTTACGTGGTGCGCTTTCGCATCGTTCAAGGCAAACAGAAGGTCCAGCGCAGCGGGGTCAAGGACGTTCAGGTGCGCTACTTCCGGGCCCCGACGTCCCGGGCCCAAGACGTCGCCGCGCTGGAAGTGGGCGATGGGGTTTATGAAGCTCCGGTGACCCTCGACCAGAACGGCGCCTGGTACCTGCACGTGCGCGCGGCGTCGCTGGGCGCGAGTTTCGACGACAAGACTTTTACCAGCGTTCGGGTTCTGCCCGGCGATGCCCATTAAAAGGAGTTCGACATGAACCGATTTGCAAACCGTGGATGGCTGACGTTCTGCCTGTTGGCCGCCGGCATCGGTCAGGCCCTGGCCCACTCGGCGGATGAGCACGCCGGGCATGACATGCCAGCCAAAAGCGCCCGTTCGGAGAGCGCCCAGGTCAAGTTCACCGACGTGGCGCTGGTGGACCAGAACGGCAAACCGGTGCGCCTGGAAAAAGACCTGGTGACCAACAAGATTGTGGTCATGAGCTTCATCTACACCAGCTGCACCACCGTTTGCCCGGTGGTGTCGTCGATCATGGGCAAGGTGCAAAAACAGCTGGGTGCCCGGGTCGGCGGCGAGGTGCAGCTGGTGTCGATCAGCATCGACCCGCAGCGCGACGACGCCAAACGCCTGAACGACTACGCCCGCAACTTCCAGAACGGCCCGGGCTGGAGCTGGCTGACCGGCAGTTCGCAGTCGATCAACGAAACCCTCAAGGGCCTGGGCACCTTCAGCGGGGACTTCAAAAACCATCAGCCATTGATTCTGGTGGGGGACGGCAACAGCCGCCACTGGACCCGCTACTACGGCTTCACCGACCCGACAGTGCTGACCCGTGAAGTGGAGAAACTCAGCGGTCAGCGCAACGTTCACGCCAAGCACACGGCCATCGCGATGGAGCAGCAGCCATGAGAGCCCTCCACTGGATCACCCTGACGGTGTGCTTTTACATGTTCAGTTCGCTGGCGTTGGCCCATGAAGGGCACGAAGATCCGGCACCCGCGAGGGCCGCCGTTGACACACCACCGGGCATGGTTACGGGCACTGGCACCCGCGATGCGAAAACCTGGTTCACCGACACGCCGTTGCAGAACCAGAACGGCGAGACCCTGCGTTTCTACAGCGACACGCTGCAGAACCGCGTGGTGCTTTTGAACGTGATGTTCACCCGTTGCAACGATGCCTGCCCGTTGATCACCCGCAAGCTCAAGGAAGTGCGTGAGTTGCTGGGCGACAAGGCCGACGGCATCACCTTTATCTCCCTTACCAGTGATCCGCTGCGGGACACCCCGGCGGTACTCAAGGCTTACACCTTGAAGCAGGGCGTCGATGGCCCCCACTGGCTTTTTCTTACCGGCGACAAGGCGCAAATGGACCTGGTATTGGGCCGCATCGGCCAGATCGTGCCGACCCCCGAGCAGCATTCAACACAACTGATCGTGGGTGACGTGGCCAACAAACGCTGGAGCAAAGTCCGTCCCGATGCCCCGGCCGCCGCCATTGCCCAGCGCTTGCAATGGCTGACAATGCCCGTGGCCGGCCGTTGAGCCTGCGCCATGAAAACCTCACTCATCCTCGGCCTGTTACTGCTCGGCGGGCTCCATTTCGCCGCCGAAGCGTTGCCGCTGAGCCTCAACGAAAGCGCCGGTAAACGGCTGTATCGCGAGGGTGTGTCCGGCGGTGGCGAGCCGATCATGGCCCGGGTCGGGGCGGCGGATATGCTGTTGCCGGCCACCAGCCTGCCGTGCGCCAACTGCCACGGCGCCGATGGCTTGGGGCGGCCCGAAGGCGGGGTGCGACCGCCGGATCTCAGCTGGTCGCGGCTCACCAGCACTCACGGCCAGCAGCAAATCAATGGCCGTAATTACCCCGCGTACACCGAAGGCACGTTGGCGCGTGCCATCCAGGAAGGGCGTGATCCGGGCAACAATCGACTCGATCCGGCGATGCCGCGATTCGTCCTGTCGACGAATGACCAGCGCAACCTCACGGCCTACCTTAAACGCGTGGCCGATGACCGCGACCCCGGCCTGGCCCCCGACAGTCTGCACCTGGGCACGTTGTTGCCACGCCAGGGACCGTTGAGCGAGCAGGGTGCCACGGTGGCGGCGGTGCTCCAGGGCAGCGTGGCGCGAATCAACGAAGCGGGCGGGATTCATGGCCGGCAGTTGCGCCTGACCATCGTCGATCCGGGCCCGGACCGCGCCAGTGCCGAGCAGGCGCTGGACTATTTGATCGAGCAAGAACAGGTGTTCGCCCTGATCGCGCCGCTGGCACCGGCACTGGATTTGGACTTGGCTGCGCGCCTGGAGCGGGCCGGCATTCCGCTGATCGGACCGCTGTCGTTGCTGGGCACGGTGCAGGCCAGTCGGCAGATTTTCGAACCGCTGCCAGGTTTGCGCGAACAACTGATCGCCCTGGCCGATTACGCCACCGACAATTTGCGGGTGCTCCAGGGACCGACGCTAATCACCTATCCGGACGAGCCCAGTCAACGGTTGGCGGCGCAGAACCTCGGGCAGTACCTGCAAGATCACGCCTGGCAAAAGGTCAGTCTGCAAGCCTATGACTCGGCGCAGGACGAACTGCCACTGGGCTCGCGTTCGGTGTTTTACCTGGGCAGCGGCGGCGGTTTCAGTCGCCTCGCCGAGCGCTTGCAGGCGGCGGGCCAAGTGCCTTACCTGTTCGCTGCGTCGAACCAGGTGGCGGGTAATCTGTTGCAGGTGCCCAGCGGGTTTTCCCGGCGGGTGTTTCTGGCTTATCCGTTCGTACCCAGTGACTGGACGCAGGCCGGACGCCTGGCCCTGACCCAGTTGCGCAAACACCAGGGGCTCGGCGGTCAACATGCGGTGCTGCAAGTCGGCGCGTTCAGTTCGATGTTGCTGTTCAGCGAAGGCATGAAACAGGCGGGGCGCGATGCCAGCCGCGAGAAACTCATCAGTGCGCTGGAAGGCCTGCATGACTTCGATACCGGGCTGACCCCGCTGATCAGCTTCGGTCCGGGCCGCCGCCTGGGCTTGAGCGGCGCGCATATCGTCACCGTGGACTTGCCCGACCAGCGCTTTTATCTGGTCGCTCCCTACAAACCGATTGCCGCTAGACCCTGACCGGAGGTCTCGATCATGATGCTCAAGACTCTGCTGCTCCTGCTCACAATGTGGGTTCCCTTGGCGTTCTGCAGCGATGGCCCGGCCGCCGCGCGGGTCAATGACGAGGAAATTTCCGAGTTCCGCCTGGAGCGCTATTTCGCCGAGTACCTGGAGGATCAGGGCCGGGCGCTGGGCAGCCTCCGCAATCCCAAGGCCTACAAGCAATTGCGTCAGGCGTCTCTGACGGCCTTGATTGACAAAGAACTGCTGTGGCAGGAAGCCGTCAAGCGCGGGGTGGTGATCAGTGACGAGGTGGTGCAAAGCCAGGTCGATCAGACCCGGCAGGCCATAGGCGGTGCCGATGTGTTCGCCCGGCGCCTGGAAGACGCCGGTTTCGACGAGGTCGCCTATACCGAGTACACCCGCCGTGAGCTCGCCGCCCAACAGGTGTTTGCCGACCTCACCCAGGTCGCCGGGCCAGACGAAAAACAGGTCCGCGCGTTCTATGAGGAGCATCGCGCCGAGATGAGCCGGCCGGAAGAAATCCAGGCACGGCACATCCTGATCAAAGTGCCTCAAGGCGCCGATGCCGCCACAGTTGAAGCAGCCCGGCTACGCTTAGAGGAGATGCGTGTGAAAATCAGTCAGGGTGAGGACTTTGCCAGCGTGGCCCGGGCCGGTTCCGAAGACGCTTCCGCCGGCGAGGGTGGAGATCTGGGCTATTTTCCTCGTGGGCGGATGATGCCGGAATTCGAAGCAGCGGCTTTTGCCCTGGCACCGGGGGCTGTCAGTACACCGGTGCGTACACCGCTGGGCTGGCATTTAATCTACCTGCAGAACCACTCGGAGGCGACCGATGTCTCAGAGGTGCAAGGGCTTGAAATGGTCAGGGCTTACCTTGCCCGACAGCAACAGGCTCAGGCTCGTCTACAAGTTCTCGCGCAGCTGCGATCAAGCAATCGAATCGAACGGATTGACGATGATTGAAGGTTCCCCCCCCAATAGTGGGGAATAGCTTCAAGGTACATCCGAGCACTTCCCCGCCTTTGGGGGATGGAGTTTCTGGACGAAATGGTTTTTTCATGAAAATCAAAGATGTGCAACGGTAAAAAAACCGGCGCTCAGCCTGGCATGAAGTGTGCGTTAGCCTCAGTGAAGGCGCGTACTCCCAGGGCTGGAACATCGGACCTGCAGTTCAAGGAGTCGACCTTGTTAAACAAAATACTGGTTGTCGAAGACGAACAGCTGCTTGCCGAAAACCTCAAGGATTACCTTCAGGCGCAAGAGCTCGACGTCCGGATTGCACATGACGGTGTGACGGGTATCGGTGAAGCCGAACAGTTTGCACCCGATGTGATGGTGTTCGATTACCGCTTGCCCGACATGGAAGGCTTTGAGGTGCTCGATGCTGTCCGCCAGAACAGGAAGTGTCATTTTGTGCTGATTACCGGGCACCCAACCGCTGAAGTCTGTGAGCGGGCCCGGGAACTGGGAGTCAGCCATATTCTGTTCAAACCGTTTCCATTGGCGGAATTGGCCCGAGCAGTCTGCGACCTTCTGGGGATGGAGCGCGAACTCAAAGCAGGCATGAGCACTTCGGAAGGTTTTGTCGAACGACGCCAGAGCAGGACCGAGAGTTTCCCGCTGCAGTTGTACGACGGCAGTTGGGTGCTGGCAGATCGTCGACGAAGTCTATCGACCTCCATGGCACCAGACGACCAACAATTGCTCACCGGGGAGTAGTGGCGCGACAAGACGTTCCGGCATCCGCCGCAATGGCCTGCCGCGTCGACAGGGCTCAAAGCCCCCGGCGTTGGAGAGCATGCCATGGACCGTCTATCCCTTGTCGTCGAACCGGTGCTGTTGGACTGTGTACCGTCTCGATTTTCCAGTGAGCAACTGACCCAGGCCCGGGCCAGGGCCACCCGTTCCGGCGAACGTATCCTGGAAGCCCTTGGGGTGTTGTGCGAACTGGCCCCCATGCCCTTCATCCAGCGCCTCGGCGCTACCCTGCATTATCCGGTGCTCGACACCGACGCCCTGTTTCAAGCCACCCCGGTGTTCGACCGGGTCACCCTGGCCCAATGCCTCAAACGCGAATTCATCCTGCTGCGTCACGACGATGCGGTCATCGGCGTATTTGCCGACCCCTTCGACACGACTCGCCTGGCCTGGATCGACGACTGCCTGCACGGCGCGGCGCTGTACCTGGTGCATGCCGACGACCTGAAAGCCTACCTGGCACGCCACGAAGAAAGCTTCCACGCCGTGGAATCGCTCAACGCCCAGGCCGACGCCAACATCGAAATCGATACCCTGCAAAGTCTGTCCCTGACCAGCATCAGCGAAGATGCCAGCGTGGTGGTCAAACTGGTCAACTCGACCCTTTACGACGCGCTGAAAATGCACGCCAGCGATATCCATTTGGGCACCACCGGCAGCGGCCTGGTGATCAAGTACCGGATCGATGGCGTGCTGAACAACATCAGCAAAATCCAGGGCAGCGAATTCGCCGAGCAAGTGATTTCCCGGGTCAAGGTCATGGCCGAGCTGGACATCGGCGAAAAACGCGTGCCCCAGGACGGTCGCTTCAAGATCGGCATCAGCGGCCGGCAGATCGACTTTCGGGTCTCGATCATGCCGAGCATTTTCGGCGAAGACGCGGTACTGCGGGTCCTCGACAAACAGGACCTGGCCGACAAGGTCTACGGCGTGCAGTTGCAAGCCCTGGGCTTCGAAGACGAAACCCTGCGCCATCTGCGTCGGCTGGCGGCCGAACCTTACGGCATGGTGCTGGTGACCGGCCCCACCGGTAGCGGCAAAACCACCACGCTGTACGCGATGATCACCGAGATCAACCACGGTGTGGAAAAGATCATCACCATTGAAGACCCGGTGGAATACCAATTGCCGGGCGTGCTGCAAATCCCGGTCAACGAAAAGAAAGGCCTGACCTTCGCCCGTGGTTTGCGCTCGATCCTGCGCCATGACCCGGACAAAATCATGGTCGGTGAAATCCGCGACCCCGACACCGCACAGATCGCCGTGCAATCGGCACTCACCGGGCACCTGGTGTTTACCACCATTCACGCCAACAACGTGTTCGACGTGATCGGCCGTTTCACCCAAATGGAAATCGATCCTTACAGCCTCGTTTCGGCACTCAATGCCGTGCTGGCCCAGCGCTTGATCCGACTGGTCTGCGCCAGTTGCAGCGCGCCGGCCAACCCGTCCGATGAAGAATTTCGCCTCTCCGGCCTCGATCCGCAACAGGTCGATCACTACCACTTCGTCCACGGCAAGGGCTGCGGCCATTGCCGGGGCACCGGTTACCGCGGGCGTACGGCGATTGCCGAACTGCTGCACCTGGACGACGAGTTGCGACAAATGATCGTCGAGCGCCAACCCATTTCGAAAATCAAGGCCCTGGCCTGCAGCCGTGGCTTGCGCCTGTTGCGCGAGTCGGCACTGGAGCTGGTTGCAGCTGGGCGGACCACGCTCGAGGAGATCAATCGTGTCACTTTTATCTCGTGATCGTTTTGTCGCCGTGCTCGGCGCCAGTGGTGTCGGTCTGGGCCAGCGCCGTGGCAGTGAAACCCTGTGGCTGGGCAGCGTCGGTTTTATCGACGAAGGTTTCCATGCCTGGGCGGTGGCCCTGGAAACGCTCGACCGTCTGCTGGCCGAACACACCCGTTCCGGTGCCGAATTGAGTGTGGTGATCTCCGGGCACTTCAGCCGCTTCTGTCTGGTGCCCTGGAGCGAACAGATCAGCAGCCCTGCCGAATTGCTCGGGTTTGCCCAACTGTGTTTCGAAGACCTTTACGGTGTGCCGACTCAACCCTGGAGCATGGTGCTGTCGGCTGAACCGGCGGGCTACGACCGGGTCGCCACCGCGCTGCCGCAAGACTTGCTGACGCAGCTGCGCACGCAGGTCACGGGTCGTGGTCTGCGCCTGCGTTCGGTGCAGCCGTACCTGATGGCGGCGTTCAATCATTTCGATAAAAGCTTCGACGCCGGGGACTTTCTGTTCGTGGTCGCCGAGCCGGTGCGCAGTGTGTTGCTGTTGGCCCGGGAAGGGCGGTGGGCGGAGGTGCGTTCGGTGGGCAGCAGCGACAGCGACGCCGCACTGACGGCATTGATCGGTCGTGAAAACCAATTACAGGCGTCCACCAGCGACCGGCCGCTGAACGTTTATCTGCATGCGCCGGCACGCATTGACTCGCACCCTGACGTACCCGGTGTGCACTTGCGCGCCCTCGAAGAAGACCGGACATCCGTACGCGATGGCTTGTACGTCATGTCCCGGGCGGTGGCCTGATATGCGCGCCTTGATGCTCGACTTCCAGCCGCCTCGCCGCTCGGGCCCTTTGGGCTGGAGCCTGCTGGCCGGTGGCGTGGTGCTGACGCTGACCTGCTGGCTGGTTCAGCAGCACCTCAGTGAACAGGCCGCGCAACAGCAAGGCCATTTGCAAACCGCCCAGCGCGGACTCACCGGCGACACCGGCGGCCAGGTTAGCCTGACCCCGGCCGAAACCCGCGAACAGGCGCACAACCTGGCCGAGATGCGCAAGGTGTCCCAGCAATTGCGCCGGCCTTGGGAACGTCTGTTCGCCATGCTCGAAGCCATGCCCCGGGACGACATTGCTTTATTGACCCTGACCCCGGATGCCCGCAAAGGCCAGGTGCGAATCAGCGCCGAAGCGCGGGATCTGGAAGCCATGCTCAACTTCCACCGCAGCCTCGAAGCCAGCGACGAGCTGTCCGATGTGTCGCTGCTCAGCCACGAAATCGTCGCGAACGTGCCGGAACACCCGGTGCAATTCAACCTGTCGGCTACCTGGGAGATTGGCGATGCAAATCCCTAGATTGATCGTCCACGAATACCTGCAAGGCTTGGGCATTCCCGGCCTGGCAGGGCTGGCGATGTTGTTGCTGGCGCTGGCGTATGGCCTGGTCGGCCTGATGCCTGACTGGCAGTCACTGCAAACGCTCAGCCAGCAGACGCGCGAAGCCGGCGAATACCTGGCCAAGGTCGAAGATGGGAGTGTCGCCGCTCCGGTGGTGCCGCAACGTCAGCTCGACGATTTCCGCAGCAAGTTGCCGTCCCAGCCTCAGGCCACCGTGGCTATCGACAAGATCTACGCGCTGGCGGCCCAGGAACACATCACCCTGGCGCGCGGTGAATATTCCCTGGGCATCGACCCCAAGACGCACCTGGCCCGTTATCAGATTCTGCTGCCGGTGCGCGGCAGCTACCCGCAACTGCGGCGCTTCCTGCATGCCTTGCTCGGCCAGTTGCCGGCGGTGGTGGTGGAGGACGTGGAGTTCCAGCGTAAAAAAATCGCCGACACCGACCTGACCGGGCGGATCCGCATGACCCTTTACCTGTCGAGGTCATGATGAATACCAAACGCTTAGTGGGTTGGGTGGCGTTCTTCGGCGTGGCGGCGGCGCTGACCTGGTTGCCTGAATACTTCACGCCGTCGGAAGAGGGCGATGCTTCGGTTGCCGCCCTGGCTACGCCGGCTAAAAGCAAAATCCGCGGTGCGCTGCCCGCTGCGTCCGCCGGTAAAACTACGTCGGCAGTCAAGGACCTGAGCCCGGCTGGCGACTTGTTCGCCGCCCGCAACTGGAAAGCTGCGCAGCAGCTTGCCACTGTCACCGAACAACCCGTCAACCTGACCCCGGTCGTGCAAGCCCCCAGCGCACCACCGATGCCTTTCCAGTTCATTGGCAAGATGAATGACCGTTCGGACCTGCAAGTGTTTTTGCAGAACGGCGAAAAAATATACGTCGTACGCAAGGGGGATGTGATCGACGAAACCTGGCGGATCGAGGGGATTTCCGATGTGGAACTCAACTTTGTCTACCTGCCTCTGCATTTGTCTCAGACTTTGTCTGTGGGGAGCACGCAATGAACCGATCCCGTTTGCTGATGAGCCTTTGCCTTTGTGCAGGGTTGGCCGCGTGCAGTTCCGCGCAGGTCGCCAAGGATGAGGCGAGCGACTTGATGGAGTCGGGACAGTACGAAGCCGGCCTGGCCCGCATCGAGGAAGGGCTGAGGGAAAACCCTCGCAACACCGAGCTGCACCTGGCCCTGAACAGCGGCCGTGCCCGTGCGGTGACGGCGCTGTTGACCCAGGGCGACATGGATCGCGCCCAGCGTGATTTCGCTTCTGCCCGCCAGGCTTACGGCCGGGTGTTGACCATCGAACCGAACAACCGCCGTGCCCAGGACTCGCTGCGTCAGCTCGATCACATGCGCAGCCTGGATGAAAAACTCGAACTGGCCCGTGGCGACTTGCGTCGCGGCGACATCTACGGCGCCGACCGCCAGGTGAAACAGATCCTCGAACTGGACCCGAAAAATGAAGGGGCGCTGGAGCTGCAAAGCAACGTCCGCCTGGTGCAAAGCCGCAACGTGATTCCGTATCCGCAACTTCGGACCCGTCTGGACCGGCCGGTGACCCTGGAATTTCGCGACGCCAACCTGAAAACCATCTTCGAAGTGCTGTCGCAGGTCGCCGGTTTGAACTTCATCTTTGACAAGGACCTGCGCCCGGACATGAAAGCCACGATCTTCGTGCGTGACGTGCGCATCGAAGACGCTGTGGAGTTGCTGCTGCAACAGAACCAGCTGCACCAGAAGGTGGTGAACGAAAACACCTTGCTGATCTACCCGGACTCACCGCAGAAGCTCAAGGATTACCAAGAACTGGTGATGCGCACCTTTTACCTGACCAGCATCGATGCCAACACCGCGCTGAACATGATCAAAACCATGCTCAAGACCCGCGACGTGTTCGTCGATGAACGCCTCAATACCCTGACCATGCGCGACTCCGAAGACGCTATTCGCATGGCCGAAAAACTCCTGCAGTCGCAGGACCAGTCCAACCCTGAAGTGGTGCTGGAAGTGGAGGTGATGGAAGTCGCCACCCAGCGGATTCTCGACCTTGGCCTGCAATGGCCGAACACCTTCGGCGTGGTCAACAGCGACGGCTCGGCCGTGACCTTGCTCGATCAACTCAAAGGCATCGACTCCAGCCGGATCTCCATCTCGCCGTCGCCGCAGGCCAAGATCAACGCCCAGGACAACGACATCAACACCCTGGCCAGCCCGGTGATTCGGGTCAGCAACCGCGAACAGGCGCGCATCCACATTGGTCAGCGCGTGCCGATCATCAGCGCCACCTCGGTGCCTTCGACTCAAGGCCCGGTGATCACTGAAAGCGTCACCTACCTGGACGTCGGTCTGAAGCTCGAAGTGCAGCCGACCGTGCATTTGAACAACGAAGTGGCGATCAAAATCGCCCTGGAAGTGAGTAATGCCACGCCACTGGAACCGACCCGTCAGGGCACCATTCCGGTCCAGGTCGATACCCGCAACGCCCAGACCACCTTGCGTCTGCATGATGGCGAAACACAGATCCTCGCCGGCCTGATGCGCGACGACCATGGCGCCACCGGCAACAAGATCCCCGGCCTTGGCGATATTCCCGGCCTGGGCCGCTTGTTTGGCAGCAACAAGGACACGGTCGGCAAGTCGGAGCTGGTGCTGTCGATCACGCCGCGGATCGTGCGCAACCTGCCGTACCAGAGCCCGTCGGACATGGAGTTCACCACCGGTACCGAAACCAGCATGCACATTCAGGCACCGGACCGTGGGATAGACCCGGCGACTCCCGCAGAGACCCTCAGTGCTCCTGTTGCCTCCACCCACGTTGTCGTCGAGAAGCCTTGATCATGAACGCCTCGCAACGCGGTTTTACCCTGATCGAAGTCGTGGTGACACTGGCCCTGATCGGCTTGCTGGCCGGCATGGCCGCGCCGCTGACCGAGACCGTGGTGCGCCGGGGCAAGGAGCAGGAACTGCGCGCTGCGCTGTACCAGATTCGCGATGCCATCGACGCCTACAAACGTGCTTTCGACGCCGGCTACATCGAGAAATCCCTGGACAGCAGCGGCTACCCGCCGAACCTGCAAGTGCTGGTGGACGGTGTGCGCGATGTGCGCAGCGCCAAGGGCGCCAAGTTCTTCTTTTTACGGCGCGTGCCCCATGACCCGCTGGCGCCGGTCAAGCGTAACGACGAAGGCGGCTGGGGCGTGCGCTCCTACGACAGTACGGCTCAAAACCCGCGCGAAGGCGAAGACGTCTTTGACGTTTACTCCAAGGCTCGCGGCAAGGGTCTCAACGGCATCGCCTACCGGGAATGGTGAGATTATGCGTCGGGAAAAGGGGTTTACCCTGCTGGAACTGATGGTGGTCATGGCAATCATCGCCACCCTGATGACCATCGCCTTGCCACGCTATTTCAACAGCCTCGAGGCCGCGAAAGAGACCACGCTGCGCCAGAGCCTGTCGGCCATGCGCGAAGCACTGGATCACTACTACGGCGACACCGGGCGTTATCCCGATTCCATCGAACAGCTGGTCGAGCAGCGTTACCTGCGCAACCCGCCGATGGACCCGATCGCTGAACGCAAAGACCTCTGGGTGCTGGTGGCGCCGCCTGACGGCGTCCCGGGCGGGGTCGCCGATATCAAAAGCGGAGCCACAGGGAGGGCGCGTAATGGCAGCCTTTATTCCGAGTGGTAAGCCCGGCAGCGAGGCGGGTTTCACTTACCTGGGCGTACTGTTTCTGATCATGTTGATGGGCATGGGCCTGGCCTGCGCCGGCGAGTTGTGGTCCACCGCCTCGCGCCGTGATCGTGAACGCCAGTTGCTCTGGGTCGGCACTCAATACGCCCAGGCACTGCGCAGCTACTACCGCAGTTCACCTGGCCTGGCCCAGTACCCAAAAGAACTGGCGGACCTGTTGCAGGACGAGCGTTTTCCGTCGCCCAAACACCACTTGCGCAATCTGTACCCGGACCCGATTGGGGGTGGCGAATGGACGCTGATGCGCGGTTTCGACGGGCGCATCACCGGCCTCAGCAGCCCCTCCACGGACACGCCGCTCAAGCAGGCGGATTTTCCCTCTCAATGGTCGGACTTCACCGGCATGGCGAGTTACAAGGACTGGCAGTTCGTCGCCGAGAAGGCCTTCCTCGAGGGTGCGTCCGCGCCGAAAGGCCCCTCCAAAAACGCCGCAGGCGCTGGGGCGGTGATGCCATGAACAGACACTGGCTACCGGCCCTGGTCCTGATGCTGATGACGTCCTTCGTGCCGGCCGCCGAAGAAGACGAAATGTTGGGTTTTATCGTCGACGACACGATCTCACACATCGGCCACGACTTTTATTACTCGTTCAGTGAACGCCTGCGCGCCACCAGCCCGATGGATTTCAACCTGGTGGTGCGCGAACGTCCTTCGGCACGCTGGGGCAGCCTGGTGACTGTGGAATATCAGCAACGATTGGTTTATCGGCGCTTCCTGCCGCCGAACACCGTGGAGTTGAAGGACGAGGCCTATGAGGCTGCCGATCTGGTCCGCGTGCAGATCGTCCAGCGCAAGCTGGAAGCCTTGTTGCAGGACACCACCGACCTTGAGAGGGACGAACTATGAACACTGGAACTTTCTCGAAACGTAGAGGCATGTGGTTATTGGGTCTTTGGTTTACAGGCGCAGGCAGCTGTGGGCTGGTCCAGGCCACGGAGCTGGTTTACACACCCGTCAATCCGTCGTTTGGCGGCAACCCGTTGAACGGGACCTGGTTGCTCAACAACGCCCAGGCGCAGAACGATTTCGATGACCCTGACTTGAAGAACCGTGCGTCCACGCCCGGCACATCGGCGCTGGAGCGCTTCACCAGTCAGCTGCAATCACGGCTGTTAGGGCAGTTGATGGACAACATTTCCGCGGGCAATGCCGGGAGCCTGACCACCGACGCTTTTATCGTCAACGTCATCGACGACTCCGGCGCACTGAGTATTGAAGTGACGGACCGAGCGACCGGTGAAGTTTCGGAAATCCAGGTGAATGGCCTGGCCCCATGACGGGGATTTGGATCGATGGGGAGTTAAGGACATGAAAAAAATAATAGCGCTAGGGCTGATGTTGGCGGCATTACAAGGGTGCAGTTTGCGTGAGCCGATGTCGGCCGAGCAAGACACCGAATCACCGACCCTGACACCTCGGGCGTCGACCTATTTCGACTTGCTGAACATGCCACGACCCAAGGGCCGGTTGATGGCGGTGGTGTATGGCTTCCGGGATCAGACCGGGCAGTACAAACCGACCCCGGCCAGTTCGTTTTCCACCAGCGTGACCCAGGGCGCGGCCAGCATGTTGATGGATGCGTTGCAGGCCAGTGGCTGGTTTGTGGTGCTGGAGCGTGAAGGGCTGCAGAACCTGCTGACCGAGCGCAAGATCATTCGCGCCTCGCAGAAGAAGCCGAATACGCCGGTGAATATCCTGGGCGAGTTGCCGTCGTTGCAGGCCGCTAATTTGATGCTTGAGGGCGGGATTATTGCCTATGACACCAACGTGCGCAGTGGCGGGGAAGGGGCGCGGTATCTGGGGATCGATATTTCCCGGGAGTATCGGGTGGATCAGGTATCGGTGAATCTTCGTGCCGTCGATGTGCGCAGTGGGCAGGTGTTGGCCAATGTGATGACCAGCAAGACGATTTACTCAGTTGGACGCAGTGCGGGGGTGTTCAAGTTTATCGAGTTCAAGAAGTTGCTGGAGGCTGAGGTGGGGTACACCACGAACGAGCCGGCGCAGTTGTGTGTGTTGTCGGCGATCGAGGCGGCCGTTGGGCATTTGCTGGCGCAGGGGATTGAGCGGCATTTGTGGCAGGTAGCGGGGGATAATTCTTCGCCTGACAATAATGCGACGCTCGAGCGCTACCTGACTCAGAACAAGGTTTTGCCTGAGGGTGAGGGAGAGTGAACCGAGGCGGCCTTCGGGCCGACCTGGTTGCTGTTGATGGACCCGATCCTTTTGTAGGAGCTGACGAAGGCTGCGATCTTTTGATCTTGACCTAGGCGGCCTGAAAGCCGACCTGTTCTTGCGGATATACCTGGAACCATTGTGGGAGCTGGCTTGCCGGGTCGCCGCATCGCTGCGATGGCGGCCTGATAGCCGACCAGTTTCCCCCAGATGTACCCAGTCCAACTGTGGGAGCGAGCCTGCTCGCGAAGGCGGCCTAGTAGCCGACCTATTTCTTTCAGGTGTACGCAAACTTGGAGCAGGCCCTGACCTGGCAGCGGCGGTAGCCGGTAACAGCCACAGGTTCTGGCACAACAGTGTCGGTCTGATCCATGGAGTGCTTACGGTGGCGTGGTTCGACCGGTTGGGTCTACCTCGACTCTGCTGACCTCAACTTCTCGAACCGCCCGGTGCGGACCCGCATGCCGGGTGGTGTGGCAGGGGCGCGGCCAGATGGCCGCCTCCTATGCCGATTTTCAAACGACAAAAAGTAACCAAAAGTCTTCGCCCCGAGCGTCCGGCCCCTCCTTAGGCTCGGCGTTCCTTCGCTCCGGCATTCATCTGGGGGCATCGCCTCCGGTCGGCTTCGCTTCGACCTCCTCTCGATGTGTTCGACTTCGTCGAACGGCGCTGCGCGCCTACCCCCCAGATGAACACCTCCACTCAGCCTCCCGAAGGGGCGGGTGGATCAAGATCACAAGCTGCAGGCGAGCTAACGCTCGGCCTGTTGAGTGGTGAAGGGCAGAGTGTGCGCCGATTAATTGTGGGAGCTGGCTTGTCGGGTCGCCGCATCGCTGCGATGGCGGCCTGACAGCCGACCAGTCTCCTCCAGATGTACCCAGTCCAACTGTGGGAGCGAGCCTGCTCGCGAAGGCGGCCTGACAGCCGACCTATTTCTTTGAGGTGTACATATCCATTCCTGCGGCAACGGCCACTTAGGTTTTCGCCCATACCTAAGATAAGAGAAATGTCTTTGGCTTCATTCATGAATGTAGGGACTCGTATTGGCTCGTAGAATTAGCTGCTGGTTCTTCATTTGAGTAGGCCGGTGTATTTCCCATATAACCAAAGAACCACCACCGCCCCTGTAACGAAATAGGCAATATGAAATGGATACGCTGCCCAGCGCTTAAGCCTTTTAGGCAACCGTTTCACTTCTTCAACTGATAAGGGTTCCTGGCGCTGAATTTTTTTAGACGAGATTAAAGCGCTGATTGCGGCCAGACGAAAAATTCTTCCATGATGCCCCGTGCCCCACGTGAGGCGGTTGACGCATATGGAATCCAATTGTTTGAAATGCTTTTCCAGCGCTTCGAGTTTTGTGTGAGCAGCATAAAAAATGATAGCTACGTCGAAAAGGCTCAGCAGGATAAGCGCTCCCCAGACCCAGGCGAGTGTTGTTCTAGTGAGTTCCATTATTCAGAATGCTCATAGAGTTCTTGCCCAATCAGTTCGCTGCCGTCGGTCATCAGCGTTCCGGTTCCGGTTCCGGTGGCGCCTACCGCGTCGGCAACGAGTACACAAACGAGTTTTCCGAGTCCTTTTACTTTTGCACACACAGCGGTGCCTATTTTCGAGCCTGCTGCACCCCCGGCGACAGCTCCGGCTGTACCGCCCACCATTTTTGCGCCCTCAACAAATTTCATTTGCTTGCATTCATCCTCGCGACCAGTAGTGCATACCTCATGAATTTTTAAACTGGATGCGCCTAACTGCAGACCAATCCCGACATAACCACCGGCTTTCATATATTTTGCCGCTCGTGAGACACCCTCAATGTTCGTTGCGTACCCAGGCAACTGTGTTGGTGCCCCAGCCTTGTCCCAACGATGAATCGTTCTGCGAGTTGATAACCCCAAGGCTCGCTTGAGTTTCGGGTGATCCGCAATGCCGGTGCCTTTGCGTACGAGTGACCCAAGGCTGGCATCAAGCTTCGCCATAAGTCGTTTACGCTTGGAAAAAAACTCTGGCGAATGCAGATTGCGGTACTGGCGATATTGTTGCTGATGCAGCTCCTCCAGTTCTTTGAGGGCATTTTTCAAGCCCTCCAGATGCTGCCCAATCATGAACGACGCCACACCCAATGATCCCGCCGACCCTCCAGAAACGGCTCAATCACTTCATGGTGTTCAACCATAAACGAAGCCTCTTCATCACTCAGATCCTTGAGCGCCTCGTTGACCTTCTCGGCAGCGATCATCATCTGCGCCTCTTCACGCCGGCACATGTAGTGCCGTGAATCGCTGAAGATCACCATTTGCCCCGGTTTCACGTGTTCACCCAGATGGCGAATGAGCGAACGAAATTCGCGACGTAATGCATCGCTTGGCGAACTCTCGTATAGCGAGCGTTCCAGTGCCTCAAGGCTCATGGGCTTTTCAATTATGTGAAATCCGGACTCCGCCGGTTTGGGCTGCGTGAAGGCGTGATCTTCGACCAGATGTTGCGCCGGTGGTGGTTCGGGTTTGGACTTGAAACCATTCCATGAACCGCCACTTTTATCCAGATGGACGCGAGGCGTGACCATCACCCAATCGCCGTTGCTCACGGCCTGAATCAGTTTTTGCTGGTGGGCGGCTTGCGTGTAGTTGGAGCGGTTGGCGCCCACGGCATTTAGCAGGTCGTCGAAGCCTTGTAAGTCGTATGGGTAGTTCAGGGCCTGACGAAGAGCATCGGCAGCTTGATGGCTGTCGAGTACTTGTCCTCTCTGGCCGGCGAGTTGGTGTTGGGGGATGAGTTTGGTCACGCTTGTCGCCCAGTCCTTGGAAACGGGGCACTTTGGCGATCGGGCTCTGGAGTGGATGCCGGGGGATTCTGTTTGGCTTGTAGGGGAAGTCCGAGTTTTTTGCGGTGTTTGGGGGAGGGTGGTTTGTCAGCGGGTTACTGGCTGAATGACAGGGCCAATCGCGGGCAAGCCACGCTCCCACAGTTGATCCGCGTCGTGCACAAAACACGCGAGACGGCCTGACAGCCGAGCAGTTGTTCCCGGCCGTACTCAATCCCCTGTGGGAGCGAGCTTGCTCGCGATGACAATGGGTCAGCTGACATCAATGTTGAATGACACACCGCAATCGCGAGCAGGCTCGCTCCCACAGGGAATGTGTGCTGATTTGAGGGGGATGTTTAAGAGCGTTTAGCGTTACTTCCTGAAAGCTACACCGCCTTGCGTCGTTGCCTACAACTACGCCAGAATCCGCCGGCTTGTGCGCCTTGGCCCTGGTCTCTATCGTTTCCCCATCGCTGCCAATTCAGCGATCGGGTTTAGCAGCTCGGTGAATATCAAGGCACGCCAGTGTCACCTCTCGATCAGTCGGCTTTTTTTGTCCTCGCTGATCTGCGTTATGGTGGCTGTGCGTGGGGCACTTCGGTGCGCCGGGTTCCTTGATCCCTGGTCTGCTAACCCGCGTACAGTCGCCACCCTTTTTCGTTTAGCAGCGATGTGTGGCGGCTCCATTGATCAAGGAGCTTCCCCATGTTCAAACCCACACCCAATCCCCCAGAAACCGACACCGTTTCCCCCTACGCATCACCCGATTCAAAAAAACTCCACGAAGCGGCCGACCGCGCCCTCGACCATTACCTCAATCCCCAAAAAGACACGCCTGAACGCAAGCCCAGGACGATGTTCGTCATCGCCCCGGACATCGACACCGAAAGCCTGTTGGCCCACGCCTGTGAGTCGTTGGCTTCCGCCAGTGTCATGGCCACTGATTTTGCGGTGTTTCTGGAGGGGCCACAGCGCAGCATGTTATTGGGCATCCAGCAGGTCATCATGCTGGCCGACCTGGCGGTCAATCGGGCGCTGGATAACATCGATCCGCAGGACTCACCCGCGTAACTGATCGTTCCCACGCTCTGCGCTCATCGTTCTACATAACTCTGTTTTCAAGTATTTTTGAAACTCGAAGAAATGGAGAACGAAGATTGAATTGGGCACAGGACGAAATGAAAACCGCCGACTTGGGTGATGGCCGTTTAAATGCCAGGCTCGCCAGCTTTTTAGGACGCCTAGCCGATCATCCCGGCAACAGCATCCCGACCGCTTGTCGAGGGCTGGCAGAAACCACGGCGGCCTATCGATTTCTTGATAATGAGAAAGTCACGTTCCAGAAGGTGTTGCGGCCCCATCAGGACGCGACCCTGCAACGGATGCAAAGCAGTCCCGTGGTGCTGTTGGCGCAAGACACGACCGAGATGGACAAATGGGTCAATCTCGGTCCCAAAGGGATGGGCACGATCAAGGCGCAGAAGAAGTTTTCTCGACGTCTGCACCCAACCATTGCCTTTACCCCCGAACGTATTTGTCTGGGCGTCGTCGATGCTCAGTGGTGGAGCCGCGATAAACCGAGCCCCCGCCATGAGCGCCGAGATAAAGGGATTGATGAGAAAGAGAGTCAGCGCTGGATTGACAGTTATCAAACCAGTTGCGCGATTCAGGGGCAGCTACCGCAGACCCTGGTGGTCAACCTCGCCGATGCTGAGGGCGATCTGTACGAATGGTTTGTTGATCATCAAGAGTTCAGTCCAGACACCCGGGCCCAATGGATCGTGCGGGCGGCTCAAGACAGGCGCTTGCTGGGGGCTGACAACGGGAAGTTGTGGTCGGCACTGGATCAGGCACCGTCCTTGGGAACACTCAAGGTTGAAGTCAAAGCTCGTCCCCAGCGCCCCGCCCGACTGGCTGATGTCACCTTGCGCGCGGCAACCGTGACCCTGCGTGCCCCCGACAGGCCGGGTTATAAATTGCCCAGCGTCTCGATCAATGCTGTGTTGGCCCGTGAAGAAAACGCCATAGACGGTGTTGAACCTCTGGAGTGGCTGCTGCTGACCAGTCTGCCGGTCACTAGCCTGGAGCAGGCGAGCACCGTGGTTGAGTGGTACGGGGTACGCTGGTCTATCGAAGTGTTTTTCAATGTGCTGAAGAATGGTTGTCAGGTCAGTCGATTGCAGCTGGAGACCGAGGAACGGTTGTTGCCCTGCATTGGTTTGTACCTGATCACGACCTGGCGTGTGCTGTACAGCCTGATGCTGGGACGTGCTTGTCCCGATCTAAGCTGCGAGATGGTGTTTGAGGCTTCGGAGTGGAAAGCAGCCTATATCGTGGTCAAACGGTGCCAACCGCCCACTGCGCCCCCTTCTTTAGGAGAAATGGTTTTACTGGTCACGAGCCTGGGAGGCTACTTGGGGCGTAAAAATGACGGACCTCCCGGCCCCAAGGCCATGTGGATAGGGATGCAACGAATACGTGAGTTTGTTATCGCATTAGACGCCCAGCGTGCGCTCATCGAGAGTTGTGTAGAACGATGAGCGCTCTGCGTGGGAATGCCGCCGGGGACGCTCCGCGTTCCGCCTCTCGATGTGACGCAGAGCGTCACGGGATGCATTCCCACGCAGAGCGTGGGAATGATCGACCGGGACAGACAAAAAAACCGCGACCCCCCACCCAGGGTCGCGGTTTTTTTACGCCTTGCGATTATTGCTGTAGCACGGTTGCCCGGTTGTCGCTGCCCAACTGCTGCACGGTCGCAGTCTGGGTCATGCCACTCTGAGTGACACTGGCAATGTTGCCGGTGCCGCCCTGAGTGACGTAGGCCACGTTCATGGTGCCGGACTGGTCGAAGTTGGTGGTGTTGCCGATGCCGGTGCTGTTGCCCTGGGCCAGGTTGGTGGTGCCGCGCTGGTCGGCAATGAGGATGTTGTCGCTGCCGTTTTGGTCAAAGTACAGCTCGTTGTAGTTTTCAGCCTGGGTGACGGTGGTTTTGTTGCCGTAGCCGTTCTGGCTGGTGGTCATGATGTGGCCGACGTCCTTCTGGGTGACGTTGGCGACGTTGTCGTTGCCGTTCTGAGTGATGGTCGCGCGTTGGTTGACACCGAATTGGCCACCCTTTTGCGGGCCTTTCCAGTCGCTGGCGTAGACCTTGTTGCCGTTACCCACGGAGGTTGCGTTCAGCACTTGGCTTTCACCTTTTTGGTAGGTGAAGTGCACGTTGTTGGTGCCTTGCTGGTACAGCGCCAGGGTCGAGCCGACGGATTCGAACTGGTCGGCGTAGATCGCGTTGAGGTCGCCGACTTGCAGCACCTGGGCGACGTTGTTTTCGCCGAAGCTCTGATCGACCACAGTCTCGTTGGTTTGCCCATACTGGTTGACGGTGGCGTGGCTGTCGGTTTGCCCGCCTTGCCAAAGTTCGGTGCTGTTGAAGTCACCGTGCTGGTTGATGTTCACGGTGCCGCCATTGCCATCGCGCTGGTCGCCGTAGGCATAGTTGCCTTCACCGGCCTGGTTGATGTCGATCTGGCCGCTCATGTGGTTGATCTGTTCGGCGGTCGCGTAGTTGGCGGTGCCGTACTGGATGATCATCGCGTTGTTGGCGATGCCGAACTGAATCTGTTCGATATTGGCTTCGTTGTTGTCACCGAACTGCAAGGTTTGACCGGTGGCGCCATTCTGGCTGTCCTGATAGATGAACGAGAAGTTGCCGGAGCCTTGCTGTTGTTGCAGCACCTGGCTGGCGCCGAAGCCTATCGACTGGCTGGCATGGCTGGTGTTGGAGCTGCCGACTTGTTGCTGGTTGATGGTGCTGCCGTCCTCGAACAGCTGCTCGGCGTAGCCGGCGTTGTAGTCACCGAGCTGGTTCTGGTCAATGGTGCTGGTGGCTGTGTCTTGCACAGCGGCAGCGTCGTTGCCCTGGCCGACTTGCTGCTGGGTGGCGGTACTGAACGGGGCCGCGGTCTGTTTCACATCAGCGACGTTGGCGGTACCGAGTTGGTCCTGGGTGGAAACGCTGTCAGCGGCCATCGCCTGGGCACTGACAATGACCAGGATGGCGGCGGTGAGGGGCGTCAGTTTGAACATGATGAAACCTCCAAATGGTGCAGTGCTTTAACGGTATTGTTTGACCGAAACGCTCATGCCATTTCCGGACTGGGTCACGGCGCTTGAAAGCCCCGTACCGGCCTGGTCGATGCTGGCGTCGTTGTTATTGCCGTTCTGGGAAATCTGCGCGCGGTTATGGCTGCCGGTCTGAGTGATCGAAGCGGCGTTGCCGGAACCTTGCTGAGTGATCATTGCCATCAGGTCGCTGCCTTGTTGCAGGATGTAGGCTTCCTGATTACTGCCCGACTGGACGATGCGACCGAGCAGCGACTGGCCGTTCTGTTGCAGCAGCGCAACGTTGGCCTGGCCGTTCTGATCGATCAGTGCTTGCTGGCCAATCGGCGGTGGCAACTCCCCGAGGTCTGCGCCGGGGGCCAGGTCGTCGTTCTCCATCAAATCATCGGCGCGCGCGCCCGCACTGCTGCAGAGCAGAAGCAGGCACAGCAGGGCGGCGATTGGCGTTTTCATGGCGCTGTCCTTTGCGGAGAGACCTGCCCCACCAAACCTTTTGTTACAGGCTCTGTGGCTGATGGGGCGAGGGCTCAGTTCGAGATCACCGAGACCGTGCGCACGGTGCCTTGGGACGAGGTGATGGTGGCTGTCGGGTTCGCCGACGGAATCACTGTGGTGGTGTTGTTCACCGTCAGCCTCCAGCGACCGGTCGCTGGCACCGTGGTGGTGCCCAGGGTTGCCAGCCCGGTCGGGGTGGAGACCTTGATGGTGATGGTGTTGCCGGTGATCACCGATGAGGTGCCTGCAAAGTCCCAGGTGAAGCGGTTGTTGGAGCGGGCTGACACCGTTGCCGTGGTCACCGTGAAGGTTTCCGCAGCAGGCCTTGGCGAGACTTGCACCGTGACCGTAGCCGGTGACGTCGACGGGGCGCCGAAGCTGTCCCGGGCGATGTAGGTGAAGGTCGTGGTGAAGGCCGTGGTGACCGTGGCCGGTGGGGTGTAGGTGATCACCGTGCCGTTGCTGCTGACGGTGCCGCGACCTGCCGGTGGTTGGGTGAAACTGGCGACCGCCAGCGGCACGTTGCCTTCCGGATCGGTGTCGTTCGCGAGCACGTTGATCGGAACCGCCACGCCCAGGGTTGCGATGCTGTCGGCAACCGCCACCGGAGGCCGGTTAGGCGCAACGGTAATGGTCACGGTCGCCGCAGTGGTCGAGGCCAGGCCTTTGACGTCTTGAGGCTTGTAGGTGAAGGTCGTGGTCAGCGGTGCATTGACCACGGCTGGCGGGGAGTAGACCACCGCCGTCGTGCCGCTCAACGCCACGGTGCCTTGGCCTGCGGCCGGTTGGGTCAGCGCGGTAATGCTCAGTGGCGTGTTGCCGTCCGGGTCGCTGTCGTTGGCCAGCAGGTTGAGGGTGATGGGCACCCCGAAGCTGGTGCTGCCGGTATCGGCAACGGCATGCGGCGCCTGGTTCTCACCGGTATTCGGTGCAGAGCCAACCACGACGACAGCCTCGGTGTCACTGCCGCCGGCGGCGGATTTGACCGTAACGGTTGCTGGCGGCTGGAGCAGATCGGCGACGGTGATTTTTTGCAGGGTGCCGGTTTTCGACAGACGTCCGTAACCCTGCGCGACCATGTCGGGCACTGCCACTTCGTCAGTGGACGTGGCCTCGATCAGCAGGCTGTGATTGCTCCAGTTGTAGCGAGCGGTCTGGATTTTCACCAGGTCAGTGAGCTTGCTCGAGACCGCCGTAGGGCGGGTGGTGCCGGCCGGGTTGGTGGCGGTGAGCACCACGACCGGAGGCACGGGGCCGCTGAGCAGACGCTGGCCGAAGTACAACCCGGTGCCGTCACCCACCATGTTGGTCAGGCAGGGTGTAGGCGGTGGGCCTGGCACAAGGGCGACGGTTTCGCGGAAGCACAAGGTAGAGCTGTTGTCCGCTTTGCCAAAGACTTCGACCCGGGTGCTGGTACCGGTGCCCGAGGCGGTGCGGCGGTAGGTTGCACGACTAAGGTCTACGTGGGTTTGCGCACGATTGTCGAGGACTTTGCCGGCCAGTGTGAACAGGTTGCTCACGATCGTCCCGGCCGGGCCCTGGATGCGCACAAAGTTGGTGTTGTTGGGGCTGCCGGTGACTTGTTCGGTGAGGTTCGGGTCGCCGACGAAAGTTTCGATCGCGCCGGTGTCCGGGTTCACTTCGGTGTAGGGGCCGTTGACGCTGCGCAGGAAGGGTCCGATAGCACCGTTCAATGCCCCGTTGAAAACTCCCGGCACACCGACGCCGATATCTCTGGTGATGTTGATTGCGCGACGACCGGGGGTGGTGACGTTGACCGTTTCCACGCCATAAGGGTGAGTAATGGTGTAGGTCCCGGCGATGGGCACATTGATCCGCATACGAATCCGCGCAAAGCTGATTTGATCGCCGTCTTGCGGATTCCCGCCGGCAAAAGCTGCTTCTATCCCGGCCACGTAGGCGTCCATTCCATAGCCAGCGGCATTGTTGGGAATGTTCGTCTCGGCGAGGAACCAGAAGGCTTCGTCTGGCCAGTTATCCGGGAACACCATCGGCAGGGTGTCGTCGAAAATGCCCGGTGTCGGCAGCAGGGTGCACATGTAGGCCGGTGGCGTGGAAGCCGGTACCCGCGAACTGGCGGCTCGGGACTGGCACAGTTCCATCGACAGCAGATTTTTGTCCTGATACCAGATCGGGAATTTCCCCGAGGCAAAGGTATAAGGACCGGGGTCGACGGCAGCGAGCTGCGCGAAAGCACTGCCGGACAGCGATAGAGTCAGTCCCAGAGCGTTTAGCGCCAGGCGTGGCCAATTGTTCATGATGCCTCCTGATGAGGATCTGGGCATGTGAGCGTTCATTGCACGATGACCACTTCTTCGGTGTCGCTGCCGCCATTGGATGACGTCACTCGAACCTTGGCCGGTGGAATCGGCGAGATGCCGGTGGCCAGGGATTTGACTGCGCCATCGCCACTGAGGGCGCCGATGGCGACACCTGTGCCAGAGGTGGCAGTGAGCACCGGTGGTGAAGTTTCGTCGCTGGTCGAGGCCACGACCGTTATTTGCCCGGTGCTAAGGCTGTACTCGGCACGTGAAATCATCACCAGGTCAGTCAGGGGCATGGGTAAGGTGGTCGGCGTGCTGCTAGCAATGGCCAGGTGGTTGTCGGCAGTCACTTGCAACGTGCTCGGCAAGCTCGGGTTCGTCGAAGACTGCGCGTACCAGCTGCCGGTGGTGTCGGCCTCGGAAAGGTTCAACACGGGGTTGTTGCTGTCCAGGGTCACTTTGGCCGGTGGCGGCGGGGCCAGGACGAACACGTCTTGTTGGGCCACCGGAGCGCTGGCGCCGGGTTTACGCGAGTAGGTGCTGCGCTGGGTGATCATGGGTGTCGGCCGGGCCACGGTCGACAACTTGCCGGAGATGGCCATCACCGCAGTGCGCAAATCCAGCCCGTTGGGTCCTTCAATACGGATGTAGTTGGTATTGAAAGGGCTGCCGGTGAAGGCTTCCACCAGGTTCGGGTCGCCGACGAATTGCTCGGCTGAGCCGGTGATCGGATTGGTCTCGGTGTAGGGGCCATTGACGCTGCGCAGGAACGGCCCAATGTCACCTTTGAGCGCACCGTCGTAGGTTTTCGGCACACCGATGCCAATGTCCCGGGTCATGTTGATCGCCCGACGCCCGGGGGTGTCGACGTTGAAGACATCGACGCCGTAGGGGTGGGTAATGACGTAGGTGCCCGCGGTCGGTACATCGATACGTATGCGTATGCGGGCGAAGCTGATCTGGTCGCCTTCGACTGGGTCGCCACCGCTGAAGGCGGCTTCAACGGCGCTGACATAGGTCAGGTCGATACCTCGGGCGGCGTCGACGATGGTGCCGTCGCCGGTGAACCAGAATGCCTCATCGGGGAAGTTGCTCGGGAAGACGAGCGGTTGCGTGTCGTCGAAGACCCCGGGAGTCGGTAGCAAATTGCACATGTACGACGGTGCGCCTGGAGCGCCGGCGACTCGCGAGCTAACGGCCTTGGACAGGCAAAGGTCGAGGGTTCGGCCGTGAGTGTCCTGATACCAGGCAGCGAACGAGCCGTTGGCGGGTACATAGGGGCCGGGATCGACGGCAAAAAGCGCCGCCTGAGCGGCGCCTTGGGCCAGGGCGCTAACGACCAGAGCGGCCGCGGTTTTGGACAGTAAAGGGTGCATGCGTTAAGCCCTCTATCAGGATGCCTGCCCATGGAGACGGGTCAGTGGAGGGGTCTTCGGCAACTTCCATACCAGTCGGCGAAAACGGCCCGCAGAGGCCCGAACCATGGGCGTGTCGCGCACAAACGGCTTCAGACCGCGGGTTTTGGGAACGGGCCACTGTCCCCAGCATTGGGGGTAGATGGGGATAAGGGGGAAGTGGGGGAGACAAGACCCAACGTCGGGCAAACGGCCATGAGTGGGCTATAACCCTATAGGGGGAATCGTCGGGAACACGTCCATGGACATGCCAACTCAAACACTCCACTACGAGGAGGGTGATGTTCGCCTGAGCTCGCGCAAGCAACCGTTCAATTTACTGCGCTGGTTTTCGCTCATCAGCCTGGCGGTGATTGGCACGGTGGCGGTGGCGTTGGGGGCGGTGTCCACCCAGTTTGTGATTACCGAGAGCGTGCAGCGCGACGCGTTGCTGACGTCCCAGTTCATTCAGGCGATTGCCTTGGCCGAGGTGCGTCATGTGTCGATTCCTAACGTGCGGACCATGGGTGAACTGCTCGATCCGCGCAAAGACAAGGACTTTCCCGACGTCGACCCGCTGGCCCGTGCCAATGTCCGGGGCGAATTCCTCGACCATGTCGAGCACTTGCCGGACGTGATCCTGGCCAACATCTACGCCCCCGACCGCATGGTGATCTGGTCGACCAACCCGGCGTTAATGGGCACCACGATCCATGCCGACGAAGACCTGGAACAAGCCTTTGCTTCCAAAATTCCTGTGTCGGCCAGTTATCACAATGTGGACAAGAGCCGCATGGAACAGAAGTTCGTGACGCCTCCGGAATACATCTTCATCGAGAACTACATTCCGCTGTTCGATGCCGACGGCGACAAAGTCACGGCGATGGTCGAGATCTACAAGGAACCCAAGGACCTGATCAGCCGCATGGAGCGCGGTCTGGTCCTGATCTGGCTTGCCACTGCACTGGGCGGCGGGCTGATCTATCTGGGGCTTTACTGGATCGTACGCCGGGCGGCCATTCTGCTGGCAGCGCAACAAAAGCAACTGATCACCAACGAAACCTTTGTCGTCCTGGGCGAGATGTCGTCGGCGGTCGCCCACAGTTTGCGTAATCCGCTGGCGACCATCCGCTCCAGTGCCGAACTGGCGCTGGAATTCGACAGCGGCCCGGCCCACAAGAACATCACCGACATCATTGGCCAGGTGGATCGCATGTCGAAGTGGGTGAGGGAGCTGCTGCAATCTTTGCGCCCGCTCAACGACGAAGCCGAGCCCGTGAATCTGGTGGCGGCGCTGCATGACAGTCTGATGGCCTTCGAGCTTCAAATCGCCAAAGCCTCGGTCCACGTGGTGTTCGACCCGACGCTGACGCCCATGGTCCTGAGCCAGCAGGTGCAGTTGACGCAGATCCTCAACAGTTTGCTGGCCAATGCACTGGAAGCCATGGACAAGGGCGGCACGTTGACCATCACGCTGGAGCCGACTGATTCCCATGGCATCAGCGTGGTGGTGAGCGACACCGGCAAAGGCATGAACGAAGAACAGTGCAGCATGGCCTTCCGGCCATTTTTCACCACCAAGCAAGGCGGGCTCGGTGTCGGGCTGGTACTGGTCAAGCGAATCATGGAGCGGTTCGGCGGTACGGTGACCCTCGAAAGCCGTGAAGGCGAGGGCACGAGTGTCCGTCTGTCGTTTAATTTGGTCACCTGAAAACGGGGGTGAACTTTCCCCGTTAGCGGGTGTCATTCCCCAGTCTTTTCCCCCGGTAATGGCACATTGATGTTTATAAGCCATTGTTTTGTTGAGTTTTAATGTTTTCGTAAAAACCTGATACAAATCTGGCGAGGTCCTTGCAGAAGCCCCCATTACCCCCTTCACGACTTCGAGGCGGCTGGTAATGGACACAAAAGCGCGGTACCCCTTCAAATGGTTCGGCCTCCTCACGCCTCTGAGCGTTCTTCTGACAATGACGCTGGGCACAGCGACTCTGCGCGCCAGCCCCATCGATGACGAGCGACAGCCAGAACCTTCCGACCCCTCGGCTTACTACGATGAACCGGCTGACAAAGCGGCGGCGTTGAACGCCATTTTGACCATGCCCGAGGCCAACAAAGATTCCTTCGATTTACCCGGTGGCGTCAAAGGCAGCCGGGACACCACGCGGGTGGAAAACATCCTGCCGCCGGCCGTGCAGACCAGTTTCGACTACCCCACCAACGGCAAGCCGAGCCCGCTGTATGGCGCTCAGCCGTTCACTCAGCAGTTGGTGCTGTTCGAAGAATTCGGCCCGGAAAAACTCGACCCCACCACTCCGGCGGCGCCATTGGGCTTCCCACCGGCAGCCATCGGACCGTTGCCACAGCAGGACCCCACCAGTGCGGCCCGCAGTGCGCCACCGAGTGCGGCACTCGACGCCTTTCTGCGTCAACCGGGGCTGACACCGTTCCCGAGTCTGTACTCCAACGTGATCGACCGTAACCCGTGGCAGAAGCAGATCGAATTTTTCCTCAACCGCCGTATCGGCTCGTCGGCTGAAGGCCGTCCGCCAGGAAAAGGCTGGTCGCACCAGCGCTGGAACGAGTTTTACCCGCAAATGGCCTACAAGACCGTGCAAACCGGCGCACGGTTGAATACCGGTGGGCGTGATAGTCGTCAGATGCACCGCTATGCCGTGGGTGAGTTTGGCCCAGGTGGCCTCTATCACAACGTGGCTGGCGTACCGGCGACCGATGGCACCGCCAAGGGCGTCGATGCGCGTTTCCACCCGAAAATGCCGGTGCAGAACCATAACGCGGTCTGGACCTTCGACGGCACCTTTCCGCCCAAATTGCTCATGGTGCGTTACGGGCAACCCGTGTTGATGCGCCATTACAACGGCTTGCCGATCGACCCGTCGGCGAACATGGGTTTTGGTCTGCACACCATCACCACCCACGAACACAACGGCCACACACCGGCGGAAAGCGACGGTTATGCCAATGCGTTTTTCTTCCCCGGGCAATTTTACGACTATCGCTGGCCGATCCAGTTGGCCGGCTACGACAGCATCAACACCAAGGCTGAAGACCCGCGTGCAGCCTTTCCATGCTCGCCGGGCGAAACCCTGTGGACCAACGATCTCATCCCCAGCCGCAAGACCTGCGACAACGGCACGATCAAGGTCCGCGGCGACTGGCGCGAAACCATGAGCACCCACTGGTTTCACGACCACATGCTCGATTTCACCGCGCAGAACGTCTACAAGGGCAACGCGGCAATGATGAACTACTACAGCGCTCTGGACCGCGGCAATGAATCGGTGAATGACGGCGTCAACCTGCGTTTTCCCAGTGGCAGCGCCTTGCCCTGGGGTAACCGCGACTACGACGTCAACCTGCAGTTTGCCGACAAGGCGTGGGACAAGAACGGTCAACTGTGGTTCAACCCGTTCAATACCGACGGCTTCCTCGGTGATCAGGTGCTGGTCAACTGGCAGTGGAAGCCGAGTCTGGACGTCCGTGCCCGCAGCTATCGGTTCCGCATGCTCAATGGCTCAGTGTCGCGCTTCTTCAAACTGGCGTTGGTGCGCGAGATCAAGGGCACCAGCGGGGAGTTCAAAGGGCCTGCCGGGTCGGGAGTGTCGTATGCCCGCGTGCCGTTCCACATGATTGCCAACGACGGCAACATCATGGAACACAGCGTGCCGTTCGACGGCAGCATGGACCTGGATGCCGACGGCGATAAACAGAACCACAACGCGATCCTGCCAACCCTGGGCATCGCCGAACGTTTCGACATCATCGTCAACTTCTCGAAAAACGGGATCAAACCGGGCGACAAGCTGTTCTTCGTCAACCTGTTGGTGCACGAAGACGGCAAGGGCCCGGAAGAACCCGTCTCCCTGGCTGACGTGCTGTCCGAGAAATACCGGGCGATCCTCAAGCAAACCAGCAAGGGGCCGAAGTGGGAGGACGGTGATCCGGCGGTAGGCAAGGTGTTGCAACTCAACGTCAAGGCTTACACCGGTCAGGACCTGGCCATGGACCCGGCGGCTTATGAACCGGCCAAACCGGGCAAGGCTGAAGGCCTGGTGATGATCCCGTTGAAGATCCATCGCGACAACGCCGCCGACAAGGTGCTGCTGGCCAAAGCCCGTCACCGCACCTTCATCTTCGGCCGTTCCGACGGCACCGATGAAGCACCGTGGACGGTCAAGACTGATGGCGGTTTCGGTTTCCACATGGACCCACGGCGTTTGAACGCCGCGACCCAACTGGCCAGTGGCCCCACCGATGCCGGTGTCGCCGGTTTCGGCACCCTGGAAGTCTGGAACATCAAGCTCGGCGGCGAGGGCTGGAGCCACCCGGTGCATGTGCATTTCGAGGAGGGGATCATCCTCAGTCGCGGCGGCAAGGTGCCACCGGAATGGGAAAAATGGGCACGCAAGGACGTGTACCGCATCGGCCCGGAAAAGGATGGCCTGGACAGCGTCGAGATGGCGATCAGCTTTCGCGAATTTGCCGGGACCTACATGGAGCACTGTCACAACACTCAGCATGAAGACAACTCGATGCTGCTGCGCTGGGACATTGAAAAACCCGGGCAATTCCAGCTGATGCCGACACCGCTGCCGAGTTGGGATGGTGTGCGCTACGTGAACTCCGCCGCGCTGCCAACCTTCCGCACTGGCGACGGATCCGGCCCCAAAGCGGTGATGAAACCATGAACCGCGAGGGAGCCGACATGAACATGCATACGTCGCGCTCCCGCGCCCTGGGCATGCACCTGATTTTGATGCTGGTCACCTGCCTGCTGGCCAGTCAGGTACTGATGGCCCATGAAGGAGTACTGTCGCCGACAGAGTCGGCGACACCCTGGGGCGGCGATTACTTCCCCAACACCTTGCTGACCGATCACGACGGTCGGCAGGTGCGTTTCTTTGATGACTTGATCAAGGACAAAGTGGTGGTGATCAATTTCATCTTCACTTCATGCAGCGACTCTTGCCCGCTGGAAACCGCACGCCTGCGTCAGGTGCAGAAGTTGCTGGGGGACCGGGTCGGCCAGGACATTTTTTTCTACTCCATCAGCATTGATCCCTTGAGCGATACACCCGAAGTGCTCAAGGCCTATGCACAACGCTTCAAGGTCGGGCCGGGCTGGAAGTTTCTCACCGGGGAATTTGCCGACGTCACCGATCTGCGGAAAAAACTTGGCTTGTTTATCGAAGGCGTCGACAACGGCCGAAGCAAGGACCACAACCTGAGCCTGATCGTCGGCAACCAGACCACTGGCCGCTGGATGAAAGCTTCACCTTTCGAAAATCCGTGGATCCTGGCCGATCAATTGGCCAACACGCTGCAGAACTGGAAGCAGCCCAGCGTTGAAGAAAACTACGCGGATGCGCCCGAGATTCGCCCACCAAGCAATGGCGAAGAACTGTTTCGTACCCGTTGCGCGTCGTGCCACAGCCTGGGTCCGATGGACGGGCAGGGCATCGGCATGCGCAGCATCGGCCCGGACCTGATCGGCGTCACTCGCCAGCGTAATCCGGCATGGCTGAGTCGCTGGATTCGCGAGCCGGACCGCATGCTGGCGGAAAAGGACCCGATCGCGATGGAACTGTTTGAACGTTTCGACAAGATCCCCATGCCCAACCTGCGTCTGGATGAGAACTCTGCGCAGTCAATTATGGGATTTTTGCAAGAAGAAACCGATCGTCAGCAACCGCTGCAGGCGGCGCAAACGCAATAGCGGCGAAATCCTATCACTGGCGCCGTCAGTCTCGATCAATGCCACCTACACTGATCCGAAACACGGCTGAAAAGGCTTGATGCAAGGCATCCGGGAAGGTCCTATGCAGATATCAGGACAACAAAAAATACCTGCGCCGGGTACGTCGGCAGCAGTAGGCAAGGGCTGGCGAGGACAGTTCAATTTGTTGCGCTGGTTTTCCCTGGGCAGCTTTTTCATCATCGCCGCCGTGGCGCTGGGGTTGGGCTACGTTTCCACGCGCTTCGTGGTCGAGGAGAGCATCGAGCGCGATTCGATGCTGACCGCGCAGTTCATCCAGTCCATTGGTGATGCGGAAATTCGCCATGCTTCGATTGCCCCCAACAGAACCATGGGCGAAATGCTCGACCCGCGCCAGGACAGCACCTATCCCGACGTGAACCCAGACGCCCGCGCGGCTTCGCGCATCGAGTTTCTCGATCATGTGGAGCATCTGCCGGACATTCTGTTAGCCACGGTGTACGCCCTGGATCGCACCGTGGTCTGGTCGACCAATCCGGAGCTGATTGGCGTGCGCATCGAAGATGACGACGAACTGGACGAATCTTTCGAAATGAAGGAACCGGTGTCCACCAGCTACCACGAAATCGATGAGGAGCGTCCCGAGCAGAGGCTGCTGCGTGAGCCTGAATACCTGTTCATCGAGAATTACATCCCGATGTTCAATGCCGACAAGAGCAAAGTGATCGCCATGGTGGAGATCTACAAGGAGCCCGTGGACCTGGTGGAACGTATCCAGCGCGGTTTCAGGTCGATCTGGCTGGCAACCGTCCTCGGCGGTCTGGCCATCTACCTCGGGCTATTCTGGATTGTGCGGCGTGCGGCGATACTGCTGCAGAGCCAGCAAAAACAACTGATCAACAATGAGACCTTTGTGGCGCTGGGGGAAATGTCCTCGGCGGTGGCTCACAGCTTGCGTAATCCATTGGCCAACATTCGTTCCAGCGCCGAACTGGCTCAGGAAATCGCCAGCCAGAACGCGCAGAAGAACATCGGCGACATCATCAGTCAGGTCGATCGCATGTCGCGCTGGGTTCGGGAGTTGCTGGTGTCATTGCGACCCATGAACGACGACTACGAAACGGTAGACCTGGTGCTGGTCATCGACGACACGCTGAGTGCGTTCGACGCGCTGACTAAACGCTCCAACGTCGAAGTGCATTTCACGCCTCGCAGTTGTCCGCAGGTCGTCAGCCAACAGGTGCTGCTCACGCAAATTCTTAATAGCCTGTTCTCCAATGCCCTGGAAGCCATGCCCAAAGGCGGCGTGCTGAGTATCGATATCGAAACGCCGCACTCCGGGATTGTGCGCATGACCCTGAGCGATACCGGCAAGGGCATGAACCCCCAGCAACAACAAATGGCCTTCAAGCCGTTTTTCACCACCAAACAAGGAGGGTTGGGCGTGGGGCTGGCCCTGGTCAAAAGAATAATGGAGCGTTTCGAAGGCTCGGTCGAATTGACCAGCCGCGAGCAGGAAGGAACCCGCGTCTGTCTCAATTTTAAAGTGGCAACGGGAGGGGAATATGGAGCACAGCATTCTGTTGGTCGAGGATGACGAACTCCTCGCCGAGAATATTCAGACCTACCTGGAGCGCAAGGACTTCGAGGTGACGGTCTGCCACTCGGCTGAGGATGCACTGGAGCAATTGAGCACGTTCGTCCCCGACGTGGTGCTGACCGATAACTCGCTGCCGGGCATGAGCGGTCACGACCTGATCCAGAAGCTGCGCATCAGCGCGCCGGATCTGAAGGTGATCATGATGACCGGCTACGGCAACGTCGAAGACGCCGTGGTGGCGATGAAAGAGGGCGCTTTCCATTACGTCACCAAACCGGTGGCCTTGCCGGAGCTCAAGCTGCTTCTGGACAAGGCCCTGGCCACCGACCGAATGGAACGCACGCTGTCGTTCTATCAGGAACGCGAAGCGCAGAAGTCAGGGGTGCAGGCATTGATTGGCGAATCGGCACCGATGCGGTACCTGAAAAACACCATTGGCCAGTTACTCGACGCCGAACGGCGCATGGCCAATACCGATTTGCCGCCGGTGTTGGTGGAAGGCGAGACCGGCACCGGCAAGGAACTGGTGGCCCGGGCGCTGCACTTCGATGGCCCGCGTGCCAAAGGCCCGTTCATTGAATTCAACTGCGCCTCGATCCCGTCCAACCTGGTGGAGTCGGAACTGTTCGGCCACGAGAAGGGCGCCTTCACCGACGCCAAGGACCGCCGCGTAGGGCTGGTGGAAGCGGCCGATGGCGGAACGCTGTTTCTCGATGAAGTCGGCGAGATGGACCTGTTGCTGCAAGCCAAACTGCTGAAGCTGCTGGAGGACCGGACCATCCGCCGGGTTGGCTCGGTGAAGGAGCGCAAGGTCGATTTGCGGGTGATCAGCGCTACCAATTGCAACCTCGAACAAATGGTCCAGCAGGGCAAGTTCCGCCGCGACCTGTTCTTCCGTTTGCGGATTATCTCGATCAAGGTGCCGCGCCTGTATGCCCGCGGCGAAGACATCCTGTTGCTGGCCCGGCACTTCCTGGCGATCCACGGCAAACGCTATGGCAAGCCGAACCTGCATTTCAGCGACCAGGCCGAAGCGTTGATGCTCAGTTACAGCTGGCCGGGCAATGTGCGCGAGTTGCGCAATATGCTTGAGCAAACCGTGCTGCTGGCCCAGAGCGACACCATCGCCGCCCATCAGTTGAATGTGTGCCTGAGCCTGGTGGATGAGCCGCTGATGTTTCAGCAAGAGCCGCAATACAGCGAACCGCGTCCGGTCTACAACGGCAACGAGTCCATGAACCTGCCGGAAGTGGAGCGCGACATGGTGCGCAAGATGCTCGACAAGACCGACTGGAACGTCACCAAATCCGCACGACTGCTGGGCCTGAGCCGCGACATGCTGCGTTACCGGATCGAAAAACTCGGCCTCGCGCGCCCGGACAAACGCCAGTGGTAGGCCTATTGCATCAATGGCGCCTGACGGCTGAGGCACGCGAGCAGGCATGTGGGGTCGAGGACTTCTTCGTTCACGTAGACACCGCGTTCCTGATCGTAAGCGCGGATGAACACGCGAACAGTGGCATCCGCGACCGTCGGCAATCTTGAGTCGTAGAACTCATGCTGGCTCGAAATGAGGATGAAATCCTGGGGGGCGGTCGGGATGTACGATCCGGGCGGCACCGTGCTCAGGGTCGGAGGCACGGGGTGAGCAAAGGGTTGGTCGGCCCCGTAATAGTTGAACTCACTGCTGTAATCGCTAGTGGGAGTCAGGCTGTCGTCCGAGTGAGCACCGGTTGTGGCGGTCAGGCAGAGGGCGAACAGTAGTGTCAAATCGGTTTTTTTCATGGCGACACCTGCGAAATCGGTTTTCCCCGCATTTCCCCAAGGTCATTAACTATAGCTGCCGTACGAGGGGCGCGTTCGCGATGCGCGGATTACAAGATTTCAACAAAGACTCAATGGGTTTTTCAAAACGCTGATCTAGACTCGTGCCGGTCAATCAAGACCCCAGTCTGGAGCGCGCAATGGAAATGCCGTCAAAAGAAAAGGCCATCGCCAGCAACCGCGATGCCTGGAATGATTCCGCCCGACACCACAAAGACACCCCCGAATGGCAGGCCCGTTTGACGGCTGTTGGTTGTGGGGATTTTTGCTGCCTGGACGACACCCTCCGAGGTTTGCTGGAACACGTGGGTGTCAACGGCAAGGACGTCGTCCAATTGGGCTGCAACAACGGGCGCGAAAGTATCTCGCTGTTTGCGTTGGGTGCCCACAGCGTCGTGGGCGTCGACCAGTCCGAGGCCTTCCTCGATCAGGCGCGGGAGCTGGCGTCACACTCGCCCCATGCGCCTGAGTTCATCGAGGCTGATATTCATCATCTGCCGCTTGAGCTTCACAGCCGTTTTGACGTGGCGCTGATCACCATTGGCGTGTTGAACTGGATGCCGGACATCGCCGAATTCTTGCGCCATGTCGTAAAAACCCTCAAGCCCGGTGGCAGCCTGGTGGTGTACGAAACCCACCCTTTCCTGGAAATGTTCGACCCCGAATCAGCCGATCCGTATCGGCTGGACAGCTCGTACTTTCGCCGTGAACCCTTCGTGCAGGATCAGCCGATCGTCTACGAAGGCAAAGTCGACCAGCAGGCGCCTTCGTCCTACTGGTTCGTCCACACCCTGGGCGCCATCTTCACAGGGGCGATCGACGCCGGATTGCAGATCAGCCACTTCAAGGAGTACCCGCATTCCAACCGCGAGGAACTCTATGATCGGTATGAGCAGCAAACGGCGCAGTTGCCGTTGTGTTTTACGTGGGTGGCGGTCAAGCGAGCAGTCAAGTCAGAAGAGACTCTCAGTGAGTCGAGTGATTGACCGAATGACCCGGCTGCGCGCAGAGATCAATGCCAAGGGCGTGTACGACCTTTAAAACCGTATCGAAACGTGGTTTTGCACCGGGTGCGAAGGCCTTGTACAGGCTTTCGCGGCCCATACCCGAATCCTTGGCTACCTGTGTCATTCCACGCGCTTTCACCACGTAGCCGATAGCGCGAAGAAATTCTTCGTTGTCGCCGTCTGCGAGCACTTGCGAAAGGTACTCGCTGATGGCTTCGTCACTGTCCAGCAGAGCCGCCATATCGAAAGTAGTCAAAGTCTGGCTCATGTTTAAACCTCCTTTGCCAATTTTTTCGCCCGCCTGATGTCGGCGGTTTGCGGTTTGTTGAATAAAATAATTCATTGCTCAAATGTATCCATATGGATACGAATGAGCAGTCAGGCATTTCCTTGGTTATGTATGTTTTTTCCCTAAAGTGTGTGGGCTATGGGGTGTCTGAGCGGGCCTATTCGCGGTGCTGCTGCCGTCCGCTATCCTTGCTCCACGCACATCGAACGGTTTTTCCCCATGCTATCGGTCCAAGGCGTCTTCAAAAGCTACGCCACTCCCCAGGGCCCATTACCGGTTCTGCAAGGTGTCGACCTCACCTTGAAACCCGGCAGCAGCCTGGCGTTGATGGGTGAGTCGGGCAGTGGCAAAAGCACTTTGCTGCACCTGATTGCCGGGTTGGACAAGGTCGATCGCGGTAGCATCCGCAGCGGCGAACATCGGCTGGAGCAGATGAGCGAAGGGCAACTGGCCAACTGGCGGCGGACCGAAATCGGCCTGGTGTTTCAGCAGTTCAACCTGATCGGCAGTTTGCGCGTGGAGGACAACCTGGCATTCCAGGCGCGACTGGCGGGGCGGCATGATCCGCGCTGGCAGGCGCATCTGGTGCAACGTCTGGGGTTGGCTGATTTGCTGCGGCGATACCCGGAACAGCTGTCCGGCGGCCAGCAGCAACGGGTCGCTTTGGGCCGGGCGCTGGCGTCACAGCCAAAACTGCTGCTGGCCGACGAACCCACCGGCAGCCTCGATGAAGCCACCAGCGATGAGGTCTTGAAGTTATTGCTGGAGTTGCTCGATGACAGTCCCACCACCTTGTTGATGGTCACCCACAGCCCACGGGTTGCCGCGCGGCTGGCAGAAAAAGTGGTGCTCCACGGTGGCCGTCTGGCTGGCGCGGACGAGCGCTGAGGTGCGGGTCTTTCGCGAGACGCTGCGGGCGCTGCTCAGTCATTGGCGGCAGCATCCGGTGCAGTTTTTCAGTGTGCTGACCGGGCTCTGGCTCGCCACCAGCCTGCTGACCGGCGTGCAGGCGCTGAACAGCCAGGCGCGTGAAAGTTATGCCCGGGCCAGTCAATTGATCGGCGGCGAACCCCAGGCCAGCCTCAGTGCGCCCAGTGGCGCGACCTTCTCCCAGCAAGTGTTTGTCGACCTGCGCCGTGCGGGTTGGCCGGTGTCGCCGGTTCTGCAAGGTCGGGTGACGCTCAAGGGGCATGACGACCAGCGCTTGCAGCTGATGGGGATCGAACCGGTGTCGCTGCCCGTGGGTTCTGCAGTGGCCGGGCAGGCGTTGGCGATTGAGCAGATTGTCGAGTTTTTCAGCCCACCGGGCAGTACCTGGGTTTCGCCGCAGACGTTACAGGCGCTGGGTCTGCACGAGGGCGAACGCCCGGTGAGTTTGAGTGGCCAGGCCTTGCCGCCGCTGCATGCCCAGTCCGATATGGCGCCCGGTGTGTTGCTGGTGGACATCGGCTTCGCCCAGCAGATTCTCGGCCTGCCGGATCAGCTGTCGCGCCTGTTGCTGCCGAAGGGTTTCACCGCGACCCTGCCTGATCAATTCAAGGGGCAACTGCAGCTCAAAACCCGCGGCGAAGAGAACAATTTATCGCGCCTGACCGAAAGCTTTCACCTGAACCTCGATGCCCTGGGTTTTCTGTCATTCGTGGTCGGCCTGTTCATCGTCCACGCCGCGATCGGCCTGGCGCTGGAACAACGCCGTGGCTTGCTCAGAACCCTGCGTGCCTGTGGCGTCAGTGCGCGAATGTTGATTACTTGTCTGACGGTCGAACTGGGTGGTCTGGCGTTGGTCGGCGGACTGGCCGGGGTCGCCAGCGGCCACCTGCTGGCCAGCGTGCTGTTGCCGGACGTCGTCGCCAGCCTGCGCGGGTTGTACGGCGCCGAAGTGGCGGGGCAGTTGAGCCTCAGTCCGTGGTGGTGGCTCAGCGGCGTCGGCCTGAGCCTGTTCGGTGCGTTGTTGGCCGGTGCCAACAGTTTGTTGCGGGCAGCGCGTCTGCCGTTGCTGGCCCTGGCTGACCCACAAGCCTGGCATCAGGCTCACGCGCGCTGGTTGCGGCGCCAGGGTTGGGTCGCCGTGATTGCCGCGGTGGTCGCGCTGCTGGCGTTGATCTTTGGCGACAGCCTGAGCAGTGGATTCGTGTTGATGGCGGCACTGTTGATCGGCGCCGCACTGGCGTTGCCGGTGGTGCTCAACATGGTGTTGAACCTGGTGCTGCATCGCAGTCGCTCGGTGCTCGGCCAATGGTTTCTCGCCGACTGCCGTCAGCAACTGCCGGCCCTGAGCCTGGCGCTGATGGCGTTGTTGTTGGCACTGGCGGCGAACATTGGTGCGGGCAGCATGACGGCTGGTTTTCGTCAGACCTTCAGCGATTGGCTCGAACAACGCCTGACCGCCGAACTGTACGTCAATCCGCGAAATCCGGCCCAGGCCAGAGAGCTGCAAACCTGGCTCAAGCAGCAACCCGGACTCACGGCAGTGCTGCCCAACTGGCAAGTGTCGATCCAGTTGCAAGGCTGGCCGGCGGACGTCTTCGGCGTGATCGATCACCCGACGTATCGCCAGCATTGGCCGCTGTTGGAAGCCTTGGGCGACAACCCCTGGGACCGACTGGCCAAGGACGACGCAGTGATGCTCAGCGAACAACTGGCCCGTCGGCTGAAGGTGCGCCTTGGCGATCACCTGACGATTTCCACACCGAACGGCGTCTGGTCGCCACGGATCGTCGGCATCTATGCCGACTACGGCAATCCCAAGGGCCACATTCTGGTCAACGTCAACCATCTGCTGCGCGGCTGGCCGCAGCTGACACCGAGCCGTTTCAACCTGCGCATCGACCCACCGTTGATCCCCGCGTTCCTGACCGCGCTGCAAACACGCTTCTCTCTGGAGGACAGCCGCATCGTCGACCAGGCCCGGCTCAAGGGTTGGTCCACGCAAGTGTTCGAACGCACCTTTGCCGCGACCGCCGCGCTCAACAGCCTGACCCTCTGCGTGGCAGGCGTGGCGCTGTTCATCAGCCTGTTGACCCAAAGTCAGAGCCGCCTCGGGCAACTCGCCCCCCTGTGGGCGCTGGGTGTGACTCGCCGGCAATTGATGCTGCTCAATCTCGGGCAGACCTGGTTGCTGGCGGTGCTGACCCTGGTGCTGGCGTTGCCGTTGGGGATTGCGCTGGCGTGGTGCCTGGACACGGTGATCAACGTCCAGGCTTTTGGCTGGCGCTTGCCGCTGCGGGTGTTTCCGATGCAGTTGTTGCAGTTGATGGGGTTGGCGCTGCTGGCGACTTTACTGGCGTCGGCGTGGCCGCTGTACTCGCTGTATCGCACGCAACCGGCGGATCTGCTGAGGACGTTTGCTCATGAAGATTAAGGTCGGCGTGTTGCTATTGGCTTTGTTGGGCGGGTGCGATAACTCGGCGCCTGTTGAGAAAGGCTTCGCGGGTCTGGGTCATCAGGCCACTGCGTTTACGCCGGTGGTGCCCGGTCGGGTGTTCAGTTTTCCGGCGGATCACGGTCCTCATGACGGTTTTCGAATTGAATGGTGGTACGTCACCGCCAACCTCAAGGACGATCAGGGGCGCGAGTTCGGCGCGCAGTGGACGCTGTTTCGCAGCGCCTTGAAAGCGACGCCCGAAGTGGCTGGCTGGAGCAATCAAATTATCTGGCTTGGCCACGCGGCCGTGACGTCGGCGACGGTGCATCACGCCGCCGAGCGCTATGCCCGTGGTGGCGTGGGTCAGGCTGGCGTAAGTCTCGCGCCGTTCAACGCGTGGATCGATGATTGGCGCTTCAGCAGTCAGGGTTCCGATCCTTTGGCGGATCTTCAACTCAGCGCCCGGGACAAGGGGTTCAGCTACCAGTTACGACTGACTTCCACACGTCCTTTGGTGCTTCAGGGAGACAAAGGCTTCAGTCAGAAATCCGAACAAGGGCAGGCGTCGTACTACTACAGTCAGCCGTTTTTCCAGGCCCGCGGCACGCTGGAAATCGACGGCAAAACGTATCAAGTCAGCGGCCCGGCCTGGCTCGACCGTGAGTGGAGCAGCCAACCCCTGACCGCCAACCAGACGGGCTGGGACTGGTTTTCCCTGCACCTGGACAGCGGCGAACAGGTGATGCTCTACCGCATGCGGCAGAAGGACGGCGCGCCTTATCTCACCGGCACCTGGGTCGACGCTCAGGGCCAGACGCAGTTGCTGAACGCCGCCGACATCAGCCTCACACCGCAAGACACCGCTAAAGTCGCCGGACGTTCGATGCCTGTGCGCTGGTCGATCAAAATTCCCGACAAACACCTCGACATCACAATCAGCGCCCTCAACCCCAATGCGTGGATGGCTTTGCGCATTCCCTATTGGGAAGGGCCGGTGCAATTGAGCGGCAGCCACGGTGGGCAGGGTTATCTGGAAATGACAGGGTATTGAGTCGGAACTCTCGGTTGGGCGACAGTCTCCTAAGTTAATAAGCCCGTTCACAGGAGCCCGCCATGAGCGAAGACCTAAAACCGCCTGACCTTGATTCATGGCAGCGCCTGTTCGAAGACAAGGCCTACTGGCAGCAGTCCCCCGACGCCCATTACACCGAACTGCTGCGGGTGGCCGATGACTTGCTGGGGCAGGGCGCCATTGACCTGGAACAGTGGCAAGCCTTGAAGGCCAAGGCCGATCAATCCCATAAGGACTCGCCTGCCGTGAACGTCGCCCATGAGGTTGACGATCCCGAAGCTTGAAGGAGAACCCACGTGAAACCGAAACCCCCCACTGAAGACCCTGACGAACCCCGGCCACCGGGTGAAGTCGAGCGTGACAACGACGCCCTGCGCCCGACCGATCCGACCCGACGCAAGGAAAGCGGCAAGGGCACAGACAGCGGCGAATCCACCGCACAGGAAACCGCAAAAACGCCCTGATCAGCGCCTTTGGTCATCTGCCCAGAGGGCGCTGGACTGGGGTTCAGCGCTCTTGTCGGCTGGTCGGTCAACAACCATCAGCGTCGGAAAACTTGGAGTTCAGAAGAAACTGAAGGATCTGAAAGTAGGGCAGAGCGTTGTGGTGACCTACACCGATATATTGAAAGTGACCCGTCAGCACGAAAATTGAGTATTAGCTCTATACTATACATTGATTGTTCTTGTACAAGTTTTGGTACAAGAACAATCAATTTTAATGGTCGGATCGGTTAGTTTAAGCCGCTTGTTAAAATAGTATTTGGGCCGACATTTAATCAATGTTGTTTCGATAAATTTCATGTTGATATACGCGGACATATTCGAAAACTTCAATTAAAATACTTCCCGTTCGCCCAGTGTCAGGGCTCTTTACCGGTGCATGGATTGCCAGGCCATTACACTGGGCGAACACCTTCTCCACGTGCGATACACACATGCAGCACAACGAAGTCATCAGCCTGAATCTGGCGGTGGCCAGCATCGACGGTGTCGTCAACGCACCCGGAGTGTACTTTTCCTTCTGCCGCCTGGTGGGCGACCCAGGTCCACGCATCCGACCGATCGCCATTTTCAGTTGAAGGTCAATGTCGCCGAGCAACAGTTGGAAGGGGAGTTGTTGTGCGACCAAGCAAGAGAGTTTCGGTATCACGTTTATCAACTGGTTAAGTACGCGGTTGATGAGGCTCTAATTGAAATGCTGGTTGGAATTAAAAAAAACGGACGATCTTAAGATCGCCCGTTTTTTTTTGCCCTTTAAATCTGAGCCTGAATTGATAGCGCCAAGCTGCGGTGCGAACCTTCGAGTTCACAGGCCAGGTCGGTGGTGAGTACGTTGATCGAGGCGAGGGTTTCGCAGGCGTGGCTTAGGAGTGTTTCTGAATCGATGCAGGGAGGAGGGTGACGACGTGGCTGATGGGGTCGAGGGAATCGAATGGAGAATTTTTCATAGTGAAGCTTCTGTATCAACGGAGCCGCAAAGCGGCATTTGCATGCCTTGATCGTGTTCGGTCTGTCAAAATCGGTCGCTGAGGTTGTAGCGGCTGGGGGAGGCTATCGACATTTTTTGTTCTTGCTGTTGTGGTTTTTTATATAGTCCACTTCTCTAAAGGCAATATATTCATATTTTTCACGAATATTTCTTTCGCCTCTCCGAGTGTCATATGATTTGGGCCGCTGTATTGTTCAGGATCGACCACACCATTATCTTCCCATTTGCATAAGTCGCAAATTTCGTAGTTTGCTCTTGAAAAGAGTGTGCGATAACCACAGCAAGGACAGGCCTCCAATGGTTCGATGATTCCGAATACTTCATACTCTCCAAGCCCCATTTTTATCATGGACTTTGATATGTGTGAATTTGTCACTCCTTTGTACGCCGAGGCAAATGCAATCAATAACAACTCGTCATACAGAATGTTCTGCACATCGCTCGGAGGTTCATCATTAGATAGTAGTAGATGTTGCATTTCTTTTGATAGTAAAGAAAACTCTTCGTCGCTCTCGTCAATTCCCCTCCAGTTCAATAGCTGCGATTCGCGCGCTTCGTTATCGAGTGAATCTAAGGTTTTTTGGCTCAGTTTGTAAATTGCGTCGACTCGTGAGATTTTTTGCACGTTAGGATCCAAAAAGGTCAAATTTATTTTGTGAGTGCGTAGAGTATATATATCCCCCCTTTATATTTGCTTTCTTGTTTTTTGGGGAGGGAGATATCGCTGGATCTAAAAATAAAAAAACAAACCAGTCTTGTTGTGTAGAGCCAACCCGTTTAGGTAGATTATTTTTTCTATGCTGTCGAGCTTTGTGTGTTCGGCTGCATCGCTCAATATATTAAGCGTGGTGCTTAGTTCTGCTTGTCCTTGAATGCTTTCGTCTTCGTACTCGTCTATTAATTTCCCTAAAGATGAATTTATCTTTTCAATCACTCCTGATTGCGATAGTTGAACGTATTGCTTCTCTGATAGTTGAAACTCCTCAAGATCTCCTGGCAGACACTCATCTAGATCTAAACGTTTCATCGCTTCGGGGTTCAATGGTGTCGAGATTTTTTTCATTTTTCTGACTCCTTGTTGAATTGCCTTACTTCGTTATGCTGTTTTGTATTCGGCTTGGTTGTTTTTGTTTGGTGGTGCTTTGTAAACTTTTAGGGGGGATGCTGGTTTTTGTTATTTTTTATGTTGTGAAGGATGTGTTTTTTGTTGGGTGTTATATTTCTAATTTGTTTAAAGCGTTGAGAATTGCTTTGTTTAGCTCTGTCCAGTTTCTTGCTTTGTCGCTGAAAGTCGGATGCTCCCAGTCGTAGGCTTTTATTAAAGAAACTCTAAATTTGCCATTTTCATAGAATTCAGGGTGCCAGCCTATATCAATGATCTGATCATGAGGGAAGACGGCTTGGAATAGGTCCTCCTTTAAATCATCAATGATCATCGAAGTGTCAGCAAGCTGGTCCAGGTGGGATATATCATCAAATGTGATTGTTCCGCCGCGCTCAATTATTTTTTTTGTATCCATACAATCCCATTTTTTCAGTCCCCGTTGTAGATCCTGTCTTGTTGGGCAAACATGGATTTGTAGTCTGATAAAGCAGCTCTCCAGTTTTCAAATAGTAGCTCTTCAGAGCCTTCTACTCCTTCGGGTGAAGGCACGTATCTGACAAGTGGTGCAATTTCTTCTGGATAGTCAAAGTCTGCATACAACTGTTCTACTACTTCAAGTGGGTCATTATAGTTTTCTTTGTTCTCCAGTAAAAATGACAGCAATAAAAAGATCCAGGGTTTAGTGGTGTTTGATTCTGTTGATAAGTATTTGTCAGTCAGTAATTTTAGTATGTCGCGTACTAAGTGCTTTTCATGTGGTTCTAGTGAGGCAAGTTCAATTGCTTCTGTTGCAGATGTGCTTGTTAGCGCATCACAAACATATTCCGATACTCCTTTTTCATCCATGTAGCCGTTCTCAAGTCCAAAAAAGAGTTCCCTCCAGCTAAGCCAAGGTGTTTTTGAATATATGTAGTGGCCGTCAAGTAGTAGTGGTTTCATTTTTCTACCAGGTAGAAAAAAAAGGCCGCAGATTTATTTTTATGTGCATAGAAAATAAAATTTTTCCATTTTTTGTCTCGGCCCAGCTATCAATTTTCGTTCATGTATTAAGTGACTTCGGAGTCGTTGTTGTTCATGTATACCGATGGGCCGCAAAGTAAAGGAAATTTTGTTGTAAATTCTATAGATGCGCTAGAGTTTGAAGCGTGAATTCTGTAAGTGTTTTCTTGCTTTGTGATTGTGATGTTGAGTTTTTCTTTTGTAGGTATATTTTTGATCATCAGATTGTTGACTCCACCACAGTTTAAACCGATGCGGCAGGTATTGTACTCAGATTTCTTCCATTTTATTGGAGGCGAGTCGGGTAGTTCTTCGATGTCAAACTCTAATATTATCGTTGGTCTGCTGTTATCAATGCTTATAGTGAAAAGTTCAATAGTTCCAATTGCTACAGGAGTGTTGAAGACTTGGTTAAAAAAGGTGCTGCCATCAATATCGTTCCAGAATTTCATCATTACTCCTTGATGTAAAAGTGATCTTTTGCACCTGGGATTTTTCCCGTTCTAGTGTTTTCAATTGGCCGTAAATTGAAGTGCGCAGCCTGATCGCCCTTGTTTCCAGGCTCATGGTACTGGTGACCCGCAGAATGGTCTTGAATTATTACCTTTGAACCATCACCCCGGGTGTACTGGTATTCCCGTGTGAGTATCGGCTTTCCTTCGCTATTCAAAATACTTTCACCAGCCTTGTCTGTCATTCTCACATACTTATATTGACGTGTTTTTCCTGTCGTAGGATCGTAAACAGGGTCAGGCTGCTGTGTTCTTGGAATTCCAGCTTCGGATTTAGCCTGTTTGAACGCTCCGCTCCGAGAAACCTCGGGTGGTGGTGGTTCGGTTTGTTTGCCAGTTTGCGGATTGTTTTTGCTCTTAAGGCAATTTTCGGCATTCAACCCCAACGGATCCACCCACCCCGTAGGGTTAGGCACGTACTGGTAGTTATTCAACCCACCCGCAAGCTTGATCGGATCCGGCGTCAGAAACCGTCCAGTCCCTGGATTGTAGTAGCGATGCCGGTTGTAGTGTAAGCCCGTCTCGGCATCGAAGTATTGACCCTGAAACCGCAGCGGATTGTCGATTTCGGCGACGTCCAGAGCAGCGAGGTTGCCATAGGCGCGATATTTCGCGGACCACATGATCTCACCGCTGTAGTCGGTGAGTTCTTGCGGGGTGCCGAGGTGATCGAGTTGGTAGTAGAAGGGTGTCGCTTTCAGCGGGCCTTCGCCATCGAGCATCACCAACGGGCGGAAGCTGCCCGGTTCGTAGATGTAGGTGCGATAGCGGTTGTCAGCGCTTTCGGCGATCAGGCGTTCGCCTTGCCACAGGAACTCGGTGGTATGGCCGTCGACGGATTTTTCGATACGGCGGCCGAAGGCATCGTATTGATAGGACGCGATGCTGCCGCCCGGCAGGCTGGCGCCGATCAAGCGGTGCTGGCAGTCGTAGCGGTATTCGGTGACGAGTTTTTGCCCGGTGCCGCGACGTTCGCGGATCAGGTTGCCGTAGGCGTCGTAGTCATAATGGCGGTCGCCCTGCATCAGCAGGCGGTTGCCTTTGACGTTCGCCAGGTTCGCGCTGGGTTGATCGCCTTGGCCGAGCAAGTTGCCCGCCGGGTCGTGGGCGAAACTTTCCGGGGTGCTGCCACGGACGTTGATCAGGCGGTCGAGCGGGTCATAGTGATAGCTGCGATTGCCTTTGCGGCTGTCGTCGATGCCGGCGAGGTTGCCATTGGCGTCATAGGCGTAGCGACGGTGAAAGAGGTTGCCATCCTGTTGGCTGACGCTATGGGCTTGCAGGCGACCTTGTTCGTCATACTGGTATTGGCTGAGCAACAGCCCCTGTTGGCGCTGCTGTTCGCGACCGCTGTTGAACTGGTGAGTGGTCAGACGCGAACCGTTGAGGTCAATGCTGCTGAGCTGACCGCCGCGTTGGTGGCGGTAATCAAGCTTGCTGCCATCGGGGAGGCGGCAGTGGCTCAGTTGGCCGAGCTTGTCATATTCATAGCGCAGGGTGCCCCAACCCTGATGTTCGGTGATGAGGCGGTCTTGCAGATCGTATTCATACGCCAGCGGCCAGTTGCCGTCATCGACGTTAACGAGTCGACCGAGGGCGTCGTAGCTGTAGTGTGTTTCCTCACCGTCAGCCAAGGTTTTCACGAGTAAGCGGCCCGCAGCGTCGCGCTGGTATTCAGTGGCCAGTTCACTGCCGTCGTCGCCGAATTCGGTTTTCTTCAGCAGTTGGCCGTTGAGGTCGTATTCATAGGCGGTGCGGCGGCCATCAAAACCGGTTTCCTGCTGGATCAGGCCGTTGGCGTGGTAATCGAGGTGGTAGTGTTCGCCACGTTCGTTTTCGATCTCGGTCAGCAGCAGGCGCGAGTTGTCGTAGCGATAACGCAACTGACTGCCATCCGGATTGATGCGGCGGCTGACCAGGTGCAGACCATCGGCGTATTCGTAGCGGGTCACGCGGCCGAGTTCATCACGTTCGGCGGTCACGCGACCGTACGGGTTGTAGGTGAACGCACGGGTTGCGCCGCCGGGCAGGGTAACTTGCGTCAAACGATCAACAGCATCCCATTGGTAGTGGGTGATGGCGCCGGTTTCTTCTTGTCGTGTGATTTGTCGGCCCAACGCGTCGTAGCGGTATTTGCGCTGGCCGCCATCGGGCAGGCGTTCTTCCAGTAGTTGGCCGAGATTGTTCCAGCCCAGTTGGTGGAGGCTGCCATCGGGGTGACGAATCTCCAACAGGCGACCCTGACGGTCGTAGCTGTAGTGGGTTTCGTTGCCATGGGGATCCGTTTGTTGGGTGATATCGCCCTGGCGGTTGCGCTCGTACTGCCAGCGAGCTCTGCCGCGTTGCACATCGATGAGTTGACCATCGTAGTAGTTGTAACGGGTTGGTTCATCTTCTGGAGGAACAACTGCAATCAAACGCCCGGCGTCGTTGTACTGATACTCGGTGACGGCGCCAAGTGCGTCTTTTTCAGCGATCAGGCGACCTTCGTCGTCATAAGCTTTTTGCGTTTGCGCACCATCGGGAGCAGTTTCGCTGATCAGCCGTGCATTTTCGTCATGCACGTACACCTGCTCGCTACCGTCGGCATTGAGGACGGTAACTGTGCCTTTGTCGTCCCACACATAACGTGCTTCCAGTTGCGAGTAGCTTGCCCAGTGACGGATGCAACGCGCGAACTTGCCTTCACGTTCCCATTCCCAGAAGAAACTGGCGCCACCCGCCAGTTGACGCTCGAGAATGACGTGCTGGTCGTTGTATCGATAATGCTCGCTCTCACCGGCGGCATTGGTGGAACACACGAGCTGATTGCGCTCGTTGTAGTGGTACGAGACCAGGGTCTGCACCGTCTGCCATGGATCCTGTCGCTCGCCGCGTTCGTTGTACTCGGGACGCTGCTGCTGATAGTCCAGCGCTGCGATATGGCGGTCGTCGTAACGCAGCAGCAAGGCGCGTCCAGCACCATTGTCGATACGTTGAATGCGATCGACCATGTCGTAGCTGATATGCAACTGGTTGTCGTAGGCATCGCTGATGGTGATCAGGCGACGGGCGCGGAAGTGGTAGAAACGTGCTTTTGGACCGGCCTGGGTCAGGATCAATTCGCCCGGTGCGTCGCCGAGATAAATAGCCGCTTCGGCCAGGCTGTTAGTGATAGCCGGACGTTGCTCAGTCGGCATCGGGAAACGGGTCTGACGGTTTTCATTGTCAGTCCACAGCACACCTTCGTCGTCCAATTGCAGACGATGGGACAGCGAATGGCTCCAGCCAAAACCGAGGCGACTGTCGATTTCGACTGCACTGCTGCGGTACAGGCGCGTCCATTCCAGCGGCAAGAGGCCGCCAAGTTGGCCATCGGTGAGCGTCAGCAATTCCTCACCAGTCACCATCGACACGGGTTCGCCGTCGGTACAGGTTTTATCAGCGCATTGTGCTGGTTTGTCGGCGGGGGTTTTCGATTGATCGGGGGCGTTGTCGACCGGTTCTTTTTGTTCGATGCGTGTGGTGTTATCTTTTTTGCCGCGCGCATGGATCTGCGCATCGGTTTCCACCTTTCCACCGGTAACCTTTGGCTTTTTCTTTGGTGCTGTTGCGGTCACAGCCGGCTTGGGGGCGGCGATTTCGATGCTGGCCTTGCGTGCCTGATTGACCGCTGAATTGCCGTTGAGCAGCAAGGGTCTGGCGGCTTCGGTGTGGACCGTGGCGTTTTTCCTGCTGATCTTCATCAGCATTCCGGTGAAGTCTTCGATCAGCTTCAGCACCTTGCCACCGGTTTGCGTGGCATTGAGTGCCTTTGTCCCTACTCGTACCGCGAGCCCCAGACCACCGGTCAGAACTACGCCGACCAGAATGTTCAGCAGGACTTCCGTGGTCAGTTCGGACAGCACTTCGGTGCAGGTTTGTGGCGGCAACATCTTGACCCACGCCATGATCGCGGCCACGTAGACCCACATCAATGGCTCGTCACTGGCGATCAACAGGGCGGTGTGAATCGCTTCGGCCGAGGCGTTATAGATGCGCTTGATTTCTTCCTCGGTGAAGAACTTCTTCAGTTTTTCGTAATTCTCGCGAGGATGCGCGACCAGGTTGTAGAGGTTTTTGATATCACCCCACAAACTCATGATCGCTTTCAGGAAACCTTTCCAGGCCGCTTCCAGATCTTGCATGAGACGGCCAGCCATGGACGCGCTGTTATGCGCCTGCCAGAGCGGCAGAAAATCGGTGGTCCACTGGGTTTGTAGCCAGCCGCTCAGATCACCGATCACGCCCTGATAAGAGTTGAACAGGGTGTCGATTTGCGCGGGAGTCGGGTTTGGAAAAAAAGTGATTTTGTATTGCTGGTTTGGCGTAAGACCTTCGACTTCCAGAATCCCGCTGGCGGGGATCGTCTTGGTGATCGCCTGACCTATTTCATTTTTGCCAAACAGCTTGCCGTCAGCCACAGGCGCCAACCGAACCGGTGTATTACCGATAGGGACAAAACGCGCAGACTCGAAACTGTGAACCAGTTTGAGCTTGCCATTGGCCGGGCAGTTTGCGTAAAGGTCGACTTTGTCTTTGCTGTCTTTGTCCTGAGTGCCGACTTCGTCACCGACCTGAAATTGCTGTTCCGCATCCAGCGCGCCGCCGTACCAGGCTTGAGCGTGGGAGCGATAATCGGCAATACACTTCTTGAAATCACTGATGATGACCTGAGCGTCTGGTTGTTTTGCTGTGAGGTTCCCAACGATCGAACCCATCAAAATGCTCATGCGGCCACCTCATTTTCCAAGTGGGCTTTCAGCAGCCCTGTGTAGTTTTCTTCCGTGAGTGGGGTGCGTTTCACGAAGCGCGTTACTTTTTCTCGCAGGTTGTATTCAGGGAACGAGAAGTACAAATCGGCATGATCCTCCTTCAGCCACTGCATCATGTTGCCGACCACAGTGGATGGATTTTGCTTTGTCAGACCATCCAGCAACACCTTCGGCACCTCCCACCAAGGCCAATCCTTCGCCGGCGGCACCACCCTCGATCCAACCTCCAGGCTCTGCCCATTAATCAAATACCGATCAAACACCGGCAGCACTTCCCCCGCAGCATCACCCAAACCCTCAAGAATCGGATAAATATGCCGGCCATCCCAAAACCGGAAGAACACCTCAGTCCCGTCCGGCATCCGCACTTGAGTCAGGCTGCGCAGATGCTCAAACACAACGTCCGGCGCACTGGTGGACACCGCCAGCCAACCCCAGTCCTGCGCATCGGTTTCGGCGATCCACGGCAGGAAGTTTGAGTGGGGTTTCACCTCGGTGAGGTAGGGCATCACCGGTTGCCAGGCTGCGTAGGGTGTACCGCCCCAGATCGGGGTGACCTGGGTGGTGGGTTCCAGCTGATAAAGCGTCTTGAGCGCTTCGGCATCGCTGGCCGCGCTGACGATCAAATAGAGACGTTCGTTGGCCTGCAACGGCCGTTCAGCCAGCCACGCCTGCGGGGTCAAAAGATCAGATCGCACAAGCACCTGCCTTGCATTTCTCGCACTCTTCACAGAATGGCGCGTTGCGTTTAAGTGTATTGATCTGCGCCGGGGTCAGGACCGCGCCGGCCTTGTCGGCGTCGGCTAGTTTCAGTGCGCCGGGCATCAGTGGCGCGGCGCCGGTGCCGTTGCCGGGGCTGCCGCCGGAGTTCATGTTGATCACCGGGCCGCTCAGGGTGACGCCGCTGCCGTCGATTTTGATGAAGCTGCCGCCACCCTTGAGGGTCAGTTCGCTGCCGGCTTCGAGCACGACTTTCATGCCGCTGCTCAGGTGGATTTCCTGGCCGGCCTCGATGAACTGGCCGGTGCCGACTTTGATGTGCTGGTTCACGCCCACGGTGAGGTGGTCGTTGGCGCGGGTTTCGACCTTGCGGTCGGCGTAGACGGTGTGGTGTTCTTCGGCCTTGAATTCGCTGTAGCTGTTTTGTTCGACGGTGTCATGGCGTTCGTTGCCGACGCGGATTTTCTGGTCGTGCTCGACGTTCTCGTCCCAGTCGCGCTGGGCGTGCAGGAAGATCTGTTCCTGACCTTTCTTGTCTTCGATGCGCAGTTCGTTGTAACCGCCGCCACCGGGGGAGCTCAGGGTCTTGAAGGTGCTGCGGGTTTTGTTTGCCGGCAGGTCGTACGGAACGACGTTTTCCTTGTGGTACAGGCAGCCGCTGATCAGCGGTTGATCCGGGTCGCCTTCCAAAAACGAAACCAGCACTTCCATGCCGATGCGCGGGATGGCGATACCGCCGTAGTGGGCGCCGGCCCAAGCGGAGGAGACGCGCAACCAGCAGCTGGTTTTGTCATCGGCCTGGCCTTCGCGGTCCCAGTGGAATTGCACTTTGACGCGGCCGTACTGGTCGCAGTGGATCTCTTCACCCTTGGGCCCGGTGACTACGGCGCTCTGGCTGCCGAGGATCCGCGGTTTGGGGTGGTTCAGCGGCGGGCGATTCGGCACGTCCCACGGGGTGGCCTGGAAGCGGTTGCGGTAGCCTTGGTGGAAATCGTCCTTGAGTTTGGTCGTGTCGCTGGTGACCGACTCTTCCAGCACTTGCGGCTGTTTGCCTTCGTGGAGGATTTCAGTCAGCAGCCACAGGTCGTTCCATTTGGCTTTCGGGTGTTGGATCAGGGCCAGGAAGTGGCCGCTGACCAGCAACGGCTGATCGCTTTTGCCTTCGACCAGCTGGAAGTCGCTGCGGTGACGTTCCAGGGCGCGTTTGGCCAGGTGCTTGCCGCGTTCGCGGTCGATGAAGCGGCCGGGGTAGTCGTAGTCTTCGAGGTCGGGCAGGGCGTCGCCGCGGTTTTCGCTTTCCAGGGTCAGGCGCGGTTTTTCGAAGTCGTAGTCGCGGCGGGTGGTGCGGCTGGTGCGGGTTTCCAGGCGCAGGTCGAAGCGCTTGATCACTGGGTCGTTGGCGACCATACCGGAGTCTTGCTGATAGGCCACGGGCGCGAGTTTCGGGAACACCGTCTGGTCATCGCCGAATACCAGCTTGTGGGCCGTGGCGCTGTGCTGGAAGTGGTAATGGATACCTTCTTCCTCGCACAGCCGCTGGACGAACTGCAGGTCCGATTCATCGTACTGAACGCAGTAGATGCGCTCCGGATAAATCGCCCCGACTTTGAATTCGTAGGCATTGCTTTGGATGCCGTGCTCTTCGAGGACACTGCCGATGATTTTCGGCACGTTAAGGTTCTGGAAGATGCGTTGGTTGATGCGGTGCGCCAGGTAGGACAGTTGCGGGCGCAGGGTCACCGCGTAGCGGGTCAGGCGTTTGCCGGAATCACCCTGGGCGGCGCGATAGATCTGGCCATGGATGCCGCTGCCGTCAGGCGAGAGCTGCAAGAAGGCCGGTTTGTGCAGCAGGGTCTCGAGGTCCAGGGACGGCTGTTCACTGACCAGTTCCACCTCAAACACAAAAGGCTGGCTGATGGCTTCCCGACCTTGCAGGGAAAGAACCTGGAGATCGTTGTCCAGACCTTCGATAGTCAGGGCAAAGTGAGTTTGATTGGCCGGCGCGAACATCCCTTGTTCCTCGTGCATGCTTGCTGCGTTCGCCAATACCGGAAAAAGGAATCAGCAGACGCAAAATTCTGGAAGGGCGAAAACAACATCGACCAGCAGAGCTGGCCGATGCTTGAGACGGTCGGCCTGAATCAGGCGACCGGCTGACGCCAGTCATCGGAACCCGAAGTACCGGATACTTCGTGGGTCCAGGTGATTTTGCGGTAGGTGAATTGCACTTCTTCCAGGTGAGTGAAGTGCGAGTTCGACGGATCCTGGCAGTTGTGCATTTTGTTGTTGATGGCGACGATGATCGCGTCTTCCAGTTTGGTGGTGTAGTAGTGCTCTTGGGTACCTTGAGCCGAGGTGCGGTACCACTGGATAACGATTTCGCTCATGCGCTCGCCGGAGGTCAGGGCTGCTTGCAGCAGTGGCGAAGCCTTGTCGTATACCTTGGTGATCACGACTGGCTTGTGTACGCGCTGACCGGTCGGTTGGCCGGACTGCGGGTCACGCGGGATGATCACGTCGTGGCTGAAAGCCTGAACCATGACCTGGTCTTCGTGACCTTCCTGGTAGGTGTTGCCAACCGAGTCGGCAGTGAACGCGCCGGCAGTGATCAGACCTTGTTTCTCGCCAGTGACGGACATATACGCTGGTGTAGCCATGGATGCTCTCCTTGCTAAATAAGTGAGGGTGCCCGGGAGGCGGTATCGCCCGGTGGGTGCCTGACTGTTATCAATGTCCGTGCCAGAAACGGTGAACGCTATATAAATCAGGTGGTTGAGAGGTTTTTCAGCGTTCGCGGAGAATTTTTGGCAGAGATCGCGTGTGAATGTGCGCAAGAAGTTGCGCAGTACTGCGCAACTTCTTGCGCACTTGGCTGGAGCGCCTGACAGGCCGGGCGATCAGCGCCCCGGGAAGGCCTTTCGCAGCGTTGAGTGCGCAACTTCTTGCGCATCAAGGCGGTTAGCCATCATGCGGGTGACCCATCGTCTTATTGGCCGAAAACCTTTAACAGAACCGCTAGGGTGACAGGTGCAACGAACAGTGCCGCCTGGAGGTCAAACTCAGCGCCGAGATGAATGAATATCTGCGAACTCAAGGAGAACGAGATGAAAATCCTGATGGTTTTAACGTCCCACGATCAATTGGGTAACACGGGTAAGAAAACCGGCTTCTGGCTGGAAGAATTCGCCGCGCCGTATTTCGCCTTCAAGGACGCCGGCGCTCAGCTGACCCTGGCCTCGCCCAAGGGCGGCCAGCCGCCGCTGGACCCAAAAAGCGACGAGCCGGACGCGCAAACGGCGGCCACCGAGCGCTTTCGCAAAGATTCCGCCGCCCAGTCCGCATTGGCGTCTACCGCTTTGCTGAGCAGCGCGAGAGCTGAAGATTACGATGCGATTTTCTACCCGGGCGGCCATGGCCCGCTGTGGGATTTGGCCGAAGACAAAATTTCGATCGCCCTGATCGAGGCGTTTAACAAGGCGGGCAAACCGGTCGCGGCCGTCTGCCACGCACCGGGTGTGTTGCGCGACGTCAAGGGTGCGGACGGCCAGCCGCTGGTCAAAGGCAAGCGCGTGACGGGCTTCACCAACTCTGAGGAAGAGGCTGTGCAACTGACGAACGTCGTGCCGTTTTTGGTGGAGGACATGCTGAAGGAGAAGGGGGGTGTCTATTCCAAGGGGGCTGACTGGGCGAGCTATGTGCTCACGGATGGTTTGCTGATCACCGGTCAGAATCCGGCGTCGTCTGAGGCAGCCGCTGAGGCGTTGTTGGCGAAGCTGAAATAAGATCAAAAGATCGTCCGAACGCGGCCCGAGCCTTCGGACGATCTTTTTTGAGGCATTAACGTTTAATCGTTCAATGCGGCGAAACATTCCTCGATCGAGCGCCGCTGCGTCTCGGCATACAACGCCAGCTCATCAATCGTCGATCGCCCCAGCGCCTTCTCGAACACCTGCCGGTTCGAATGCACGCCATAGTAGGTTTGCGCCGCATCCCCCAGGTTCGACTGAAAAATTCCCGCTGCGCTAACCGGCAGGAAATCTTCGTACACCAACGGTTCAACCTGCAAATACCCGCCGCTGAGCAGATCCTCCAGCGACAGCGATTTCAGCTCATTGGCCCCCACACCTTTTTCCGTGACGAAGTAGCGAAAGTACGCCAGTTCCTGTTGGCGCATGCCTTCGTAGGTGTCAGGAAATTCGCTGAAGTGCTGCGCCATCAGCGCGTTGTAGCGCGCAGCATTGCCCTCATTGGGGAAGTCCTTGAGTTCGTCTCGGGCCGCATTGAGCAAGCGGTCGTAAAGCGTCCGGCCCTTGGGGGTGAGTGCGGCGCCGCGTTGCTCGATTTCGCCGAAACGGGCGCTGTGGCTGCCGCGAGTCTCGGTTTGATCGGTGAAGGAGACAGGTTCGTCCAGGGCTTTGAAACTGGTCTGGCGCAGCAGGATCGGGCACTGACGGCGGGGCGGGCCTTCGATCACTGCTTTGGGGGTGATGCCGTGGGCAGGCATTTGCGCCTGGACGATGTCGATGTCCAGGGTGCGCGGCGTCAGGTGGTTGATATGCGGGCCTGTGAATGCCACGACGTCGGCGATCAGGCGATGCTCGGCAATAAGTTTGCGGTACTGCTCGGCGGTGACGGTGGCGCTGTGGTGCCAGCGGAACGTTTCCAGCGCCTGCTCGACGAAGTTCTCGGCCTCTTGTTCGGTGAGGCCGCCTTGAGTTTCGGCGCGATCGATGAGGGTCAGTGCGGTGGGGGTGAAGATCGAACGCTTATCCAGCACAGACTGGGCGAACGCTCGCAGTTCCAGATCTTCGATCAGCTCCAGGCGCAGCAGGGAGGTGAAGACCCGGAACGGGCTGACCTGCAACGCCGCCTCATGCACCGCGCGAAAAGCCGTGGAGTGCACCGGCACGCCGGCCGGGGTCAAGTCGTAATAACCCACCGGCTGCATGCCCATCACCGCAAACAGCCGGGCGAGGGTCGCCAGCTCATCGGCGGTGCCGACACGAATCGCGCCATGCCGCTCCAGGTCCAGGCGCTGGATTTCGCCGGTGCTGTTCAACTGTCGGGCGATCTGCGGATTGCTGTCCAGCACGTGGCGGTTGGTCTGTTCCACCAGTTCCATCAGCGTGCCGTACAGCGGCACTTCTTCGCGATACATGTCGGACATCGCTTTGGAGAAGCGTTGGCGGATCAGGTCGGGGCTGACGAAGTTCGGGTGGCTCATGAAAAATTCCTGGTGCGGTGACGTAAAGGATGCGGGAAAAGATCGCAGCCTTGCGCGGCGCCGGCAAACGAAGAATCTTACGAACTTCATTCTGCAAAGGACTGCTGTGTGTAGCAGCTGTCGAGCCTGCGAGGCTGCGTTCGGCTGCGTAGCGGTCGTGAAATAGGACACCGCGATGTGTGAGGAGGAACATGGGTGCAGGATTTGCGACTGCTACGCAGCCGAACGCAGCCTCGCAGGCTCGGCAGCTGCTACAGGAACGCGGTGTTCGGCAGCTGCTACACAGGAAGTTCGGAGCGCAGCGATGCCAAAAACTCCCGATACAGCCGTGCCGTGTTCGTGGGTTGTTCCACCATCGGCATATGCCCGGTGTGGTCCCAGACTTCCACTCGCAGATCGGCAATGCCTTTGCTCCAGATCGCCACGCTGCTGACATCGATCAAGCGGTCCTTGTGCCCCCACAGCAACAGCGCCTGGCACTTGATGTCGGGCAGTTTTGGCTCCATCGGCGGGCTGGCGCGCAAGTCCCTGAAGATTTCTTCCAGCTCCTCGCATTGCTGTTCATAGCGCTGAGCGATGGCGTCCAGTACCACCTTGGGCACCCACGGTGGTTCAGCCATGGTCATGGCGTAGAAACGCTGGAATTCTTCCCGTGAATGGATAAGGAACGGGTTGTGGCCCTTGGCCAAATGCCGCTCCAAGTCGCTGGCTTCGGGTGCGGTGACACCCGCCGGGTCAATCAGGGCCACCGAAGTAATGCGATCGGGATACGTGGCCGCGAGCCACGCCGCCATGTAACCGCCCATCGAGTTGCCGATCACATGGACTTTCTCGACGCCGCAGACATCGAGCAACTGGATCATCCGCTTGGCCTGCAAAGGAATGTCGTAGCCGCCGCCCGCCTTGAAGCCGGTTTCGCCATGGCCGGCGATGTCGGGGATGATCACCCGATAGTTGCCGACAAAGTGCCGGGCAAAGCGCAGCCAGATGTTCTTGTCGGCGCTGTAACCGTGGAGCATCAGCACACTACTGGACGCTTCGTACGGCCCACCTTGCCAGGTAGAAACGGTCATTTCGGCGATCGGCACGACGATTTTGTGCAGTCGATACAGCTTGGCCTCTATCGACATGTTCAAGTCATAGAGCCAATGACCGATGGCCGGGTAACTCAACCAGCTCCAGGCCACGAAAACTGCGATAGCGACAACCAACACAAGCATCAGGCATCTTCCTTTTACGTGATCAGGACAGAATGTGATCGGCGGGTTTCAGCACCCGGGTCAACCGGTGATAGCTGAAACTGAACCCCGGAAACATCGCAATCACATGGCCGCTCTTGCTTTGATACCAACTGTGGCAGCCCCCGGACTTCCATACGGTGCGTTCCATCTCCCGGTGGATCATTTCAGTGTAGGTACGTTCTGCTTCGGGGCGTACTTCGATGCTGCGCAAACCGTGTTCTTTTAACGTGCGGATGCAATCGAGAATGTAGTTCATCTGAGACTCGATGATGAACAGCGCCGAGGTGTGGCCGATGCCCGTGTTGGGGCCGGTGACGATAAACAGGTTGGGGAAGTCCGGCAGGCTGGTGCCGAGATAGGCCCGCGGATACTGGGCCCAGAAATCGCTGAGCTGTGTGCCGTTTTTTCCGGTGACCGGGTAGGAAATCACCCCGTCGGTGGCGTCGTAACCGGTTGACCAGACGATCAGGTCCAGGTCGATGTGTTGGCCGTCCTGGGTGACGATGCCGGTTTCATCGATGGAGGCGATGCCTTGCTCGCGGCTGTGTAGCGTCACATTACTGCGACCGAGTGCCGGGTACAGGGTGCTTGAGACGATTATCCGTTTGCAGCCGATTGCGTAATCCGGCGTCAGTTTGCGCCTCAGTTCCGGATCGGGCACTTGCCGTTTGAGAACGCGCAGGGCGTGTTGCTGGACCAAGCGGATTGCCGGCCGTGAGTATTTGAAGGCAATCACTCGGGTTTCGAACAGCCAGTAGATCATCCAGCGCAACAGTTTGTAGGCCGGTTTGAGCCCCAGCAGCCAACGCTGGAAGGGCCCAAAGGCGCGGTCGGCCCGAGGCAATACCCAGTGGGGTGTGCGCTGGAACACATGCAGATGCTCGACGTCCGGGGCAATCGTCGGAATCACTTGGGCGGCGCTGGCGCCGCTGCCAACGATGGCCACGCGTTTTTGCCGGTAATCGTAGGCGTGATCCCAGCTATTGGTATGAAAAGTCTTGCCCTGAAACCGCTCCTGGCCCTCGAAGTATGGGACCACCGGTTGGCTCAGCGGCCCGGTGGCGTTGATCAGGAACTGCGCATGGAACGTGCCTTTACTGCCGGTGTGCACCGCCCAGCGTTTGCCGTCGTCGTCCCATTCGATGCGCTCGACATTGGCCTGCAGTTCCACCTTGTCTCGCAGGCCGAAGTGCTCCACCACGTACTGGGTGTAGTGGTGCAGTTCGGCCTGTTCGGCGAACATTTGCGTCCAGCGGTAGGGCGCGAAGGACAGGGAATAGAGCGGCGAGGGCACATCGACCGCCGCACCGGGGTAGGTGTTTTGGCACCAGGTGCCGCCGAAAAAGTCCCGCCGCTCCAGCAGGCGGAAATCGCTGATGCCTGCCTTGAGCAAATTGATCGCCGCGCACTGACCGCCGAAACCGCTGCCGATGATCAACACTTGAAAGGTTTGCATGGGCCTCCTTTTTTATCGTTATTGATCGAACCCTCCTTTCATGTATAGCCAAACATTGAGCGCTCGCCTCATGGCTATGCCTTGGTATTCAGACCGCCAGCCGGTGATGGCTAATTGACGTTACCCTGATAGACTCTCACCACACTTGAAACCCTTGTGTGTTCAGGTTCCGTTCTGTGGCGCAGAGGCTCCTATGGGAAAAACGGGAGGAAAAGGACTTTCACTGGCCAGGAGGCTCTATACATCGCGAACCTTGGGTTTGGCCCTGGGATTGTTGCTCGTGAGCGCGGCGATGTATCCACTCAACCCGGCACCGTGGGTCTGGGTGGTGATGCTGCTCAACGCCGTACTCTGGCCGCACCTGGCTTACCAATGGGCGCGCCGCGCGAAAATTCCTTATCACGCCGAACAGGGCAACCTGCTGGTGGACGCCTTTCTCGGCGGCTTTTGGGTCGCTGCCATGCAGTTCAATCCGCTGCCCAGCGCGACGACCCTGGCCATGATGGCGATGAACAACGTGGCCATTGGCGGTTTGCGTTTCCTGTTGGCGGGAACCGTGGCGCAGATGCTCGGGATAGGTGTCGGACTGCTGATTTTCACCCCCGCATTCATCCCGCAAACCAGCCAAATGCAACTGTATGCCTGTCTACCTTTGATGTGTTTGTATCCGCTGGCATTGGGCTGGATCTGCTTCCGCCAGGCCTACACCCTCGGCCGACAAAAGCGTGAGTTGCTGGCCCTGAGCCGCACCGACAGCCTCACCGGCCTGCTGAACCACGGCGCCTGGAAGGATCAATTGGAAGTTGAATTCCAACGTTGCACACGCCAGCAGCAGGGCGGGGCGATTGCGCTGATCGACATCGATCATTTCAAATCCATCAACGACACGTACGGCCACGTTGCCGGGGACATCGTCCTGCGTCAGTTGAGCAAAATGCTCAAGCAGAACCTGCGCGCGGCTGATCTTGCCGGGCGCTACGGTGGCGACGAGTTCTGCGTGATCCTCCCGGACCTTGCGCTCACGAGCGCTGCGGCCGCCATGGATGCCCTGCGTGATCGCTTCGCCACCTTGGGCTACGAGCAGAGCCCGACGCTGAAAGTCAGCCTGAGCATTGGCCTGGCCGCCTTCAACCCGGCCCACACCGACGCGACCCTGTGGCTCAACGACGCCGACCAGGCGCTCTACGAAGCCAAAGCCACCGGTCGCAACCGCGTCATCTGCTGCGGCGATGGCAGTTTTCATCACGAATTACTTGATTCGGTGTGAACCGCCCACGCTCCTGCGTGGGAATGCAGCCATGGACGCTCCGCGTTGCAAGTGTCGTATTCGGTCTAGAGCCTTGCGCCGTAGTCGGGTAGGGTGTTTTTCACCTCCGACACGAAACAAGGATTGATTCATGACGTTCAAACTCCCTCGCTCCCTGCTGGCCACCAGCCTAGGCTTGACCCTCGCCCTCGGCGCTTTCGCTCCCGCAGCTTTCGCCGAACCGCACAAGCAAATCCTCGCCGATTCCGAACAGTACAAGGGTGAAGCCCTGAAGTTACTCGAGCGGTTGGTGAACATCGACTCCGGTTCTGGCTATGAGCCCGGCCTGACCCAAGTGCGCGACATCGCCATCGACGAACTGAAAAAGCTCGGCGCGACCATCGAACTGGTGCCCAATACCCCGGACAAAAGCAGCCACGTGATCGCGACCCTGAAAGGCACGGGCAAGGCGAAAATCCTGCTGATGGCGCACATGGACACCGTATTCAAGGAAGATTCGGCCGCCGAACGGCCATTCCACATCAAGGACGGCCGCGCCTACGGTCCGGGCGTGATGGACGACAAAGGCGGCATCGTTGCCGGGATCTATGCGCTGAAAGTCCTGAAAAACCTCGACTTCAAGGACTACGCGCAAATCACCTTCCTGCTCGACGCCAGCGAAGAAACCGGCTCGGACATCGCCACCGACCTGATCAAGAAAACCGCCAAGGCCCACGACGTCACCCTCAACCTCGAACCCGGCCGCCCGGCAGATGGCCTGGTGGTGTGGCGCAAAGGCAGTGCCACTGCAGTGGTCGAGGTCAAGGGCAAGGCGGCTCACGCCGGTGTCGCGCCAGAGCTGGGACGCAACGCCGCCATGGAAGCGGCGCACCAGATTTTGCAGCTCGGCAAACTGGGCGACGCGGAGAAGAAAACCACGATCAACTTCACCGTACTCAAGGCCGGCGACCGCACCAACGTCATTCCGGATCAAGCCACCGCCAAGGCCGATGTGCGGGCGGCGGTGCCGGAAGAGTTTGACCGGATCGAGAAGGATCTGGCGCGGGTTTCGAAAGACAAGCTGATTCCCGAGACCCAAGTCACCACCACACTTCAACGCGGATTACCGCCGATGCCGCAAACGCCGGAATCGGATCGGTTGATGGCCATGGCTCAGGGGATTTACGGGGAGATTGGGCGCAAGTTGACGGAAGAGGGAAGTGGTGGGGCGGCGGATGCGAGTTTGTCCGCGGGTGTGGGTACGCCGACGCTGGATGGGTTCGGGATTGTCGGCGGCAATATTCATACGCCGGAGGAATATGCGGAGGTTGAGAGTGTGGCTCCGCGGATTTATTTGTTGTCGCGGATGATTATGGAGTTGGCTAAGCACTAATCTCACCGCCGATCGTTCCCACGCTCCCGCGTGGGAATGCCTCCCCGGACGCTCCGCGTCCACTTCGGCAGGGACGCAGAGCGTCCCAGGCTGCATTCCCACGCAGAGCGTGGGAACGATCAATACGCCGGAGGAATATGCGGAGGTTGAGAGTGTGGCTCCGCGGATTTATTTGTTGTCGCGGATGATTATGGAGTTGGCTAAGCACTAATCTCACCGCCGATCGTTCCCACGCTCCCGCGTGGGAATGCCTCCCCGGACGCTCCGCGTCCACTTCGGCAGGGACGCAGAGCGTCCCGGGCTGCATTCCCACGCAGAGCGTGGGAACGATCAATACGCCGGAGGAATATGCGGAGGTTGAGAGTGTGGCGCCGCGGATTTATTTGCTGTCGCGGATGATTATGGAGTTGGCTAAACCCTAATCTCACCGCTGATCGTTCCCACGCTCCCGCGTGGGAATGCCTCCCCGGACGCTCCGCGTCCGCTTCGGCAGGGACGCGGAGCGTCCCAGGCTGCATTCCCACGCAGAGCGTGGGAACGATCAATACGCCGGAGGAATATGCGGAGGTTGAGAGTGTGGCGCCGCGGATTTATTTGCTGTCGCGGATGATTATGGAGTTGGCTAAACCCTAATCTCACCGCTGATCGTTCCCACGCTCCCGCGTGGGAATGCCTCCCCGGACGCTCCGCGTCCGCTTCGGCAGGGACGCGGAGCGTCCCAGGCTGCATTCCCACGCAGAGCGTGGGAACGATCAATATGCCGGAGGAATATGCGGAGGTTGAGAGTGTGGCGCCGCGGATTTATTTGCTGTCGCGGATGATTATGGAGTTGGCTAAACCCTAATCTCACCGCTGATCGTTCCCACGCTCCCGCGTGGGAATGCCTCCCCGGACGCTCCGCGTCCGCTTCGGCAGGGACGCGGAGCGTCCCAGGCTGCATTCCCACGCAGAGCGCTCATCGTTCTACATAACTCTGTTTTCAAGTATTTTTGAAACTCGAAGAAATGGAGAACGAAGATTGAATTGGGCACAGGACGAAATGAAAACCGCCGACTTGGGTGATGGCCGTTTAAATGCCAGGCTCGCCAGCTTTTTAGGACGCCTAGCCGATCATCCCGGCAACAGCATCCCGACCGCTTGTCGAGGGCTGGCAGAAACCACGGCGGCCTATCGATTTCTTGATAATGAGAAAGTCACGTTCCAGAAGGTGTTGCGGCCCCATCAGGACGCGACCCTGCAACGGATGCAAAGCAGTCCCGTGGTGCTGTTGGCGCAAGACACGACCGAGATGGACAAATGGGTCAATCTCGGTCCCAAAGGGATGGGCACGATCAAGGCGCAGAAGAAGTTTTCTCGACGTCTGCACCCAACCATTGCCTTTACCCCCGAACGTATTTGTCTGGGCGTCGTCGATGCTCAGTGGTGGAGCCGCGATAAACCGAGCCCCCGCCATGAGCGCCGAGATAAAGGGATTGATGAGAAAGAGAGTCAGCGCTGGATTGACAGTTATCAAACCAGTTGCGCGATTCAGGGGCAGCTACCGCAGACCCTGGTGGTCAACCTCGCCGATGCTGAGGGCGATCTGTACGAATGGTTTGTTGATCATCAAGAGTTCAGTCCAGACACCCGGGCCCAATGGATCGTGCGGGCGGCTCAAGACAGGCGCTTGCTGGGGGCTGACAACGGGAAGTTGTGGTCGGCACTGGATCAGGCACCGTCCTTGGGAACACTCAAGGTTGAAGTCAAAGCTCGTCCCCAGCGCCCCGCCCGACTGGCTGATGTCACCTTGCGCGCGGCAACCGTGACCCTGCGTGCCCCCGACAGGCCGGGTTATAAATTGCCCAGCGTCTCGATCAATGCTGTGTTGGCCCGTGAAGAAAACGCCATAGACGGTGTTGAACCTCTGGAGTGGCTGCTGCTGACCAGTCTGCCGGTCACTAGCCTGGAGCAGGCGAGCACCGTGGTTGAGTGGTACGGGGTACGCTGGTCTATCGAAGTGTTTTTCAATGTGCTGAAGAATGGTTGTCAGGTCAGTCGATTGCAGCTGGAGACCGAGGAACGGTTGTTGCCCTGCATTGGTTTGTACCTGATCACGACCTGGCGTGTGCTGTACAGCCTGATGCTGGGACGTGCTTGTCCCGATCTAAGCTGCGAGATGGTGTTTGAGGCTTCGGAGTGGAAAGCAGCCTATATCGTGGTCAAACGGTGCCAACCGCCCACTGCGCCCCCTTCTTTAGGAGAAATGGTTTTACTGGTCACGAGCCTGGGAGGCTACTTGGGGCGTAAAAATGACGGACCTCCCGGCCCCAAGGCCATGTGGATAGGGATGCAACGAATACGTGAGTTTGTTATCGCATTAGACGCCCAGCGTGCGCTCATCGAGAGTTGTGTAGAACGATGAGCGCAGAGCGTGGGAACGATCAATACGCCGGAGGAATATGCGGAGGTTGAGAGTGTGGCGCCGCGGATTTATTTGCTGTCGCGGATGATTATGGAGTTGGCTAAACCCTAATCTCACCGCTGATCGTTCCCACGCTCCCGCGTGGGAATGCCTCCCCGGACGCTCCGCGTCCGCTTCGGCAGGGACGCGGAGCGTCCCGGGCTGCATTCCCACGCAGAGCGTGGGAACGATCAATATGCCGGAGGAATATTGCGGAGGTTGAGAGGGTGGCGCCGCGGATTTATTTGTTGTCGCGGATGATTATGGAACTCGCCAAGCACTAATCTCACCGCCGATCGTTCCCACGCTCTCGCATGGGAACGATCATTGCGTAGCGCACAACTTTCCAAGACGTTTCCTACGACGTACCCTGTTGCCGCGTTTCGGCATCGACCCCTATAGTTCGGGCTCACGGAAAACACCGCGAACGACCTTGGCCGGTCGGTCACCCCAAACGCATCAGCGTCATTGTTTAGACCTTTTTATGTCTGAACATCGTGTTATGGCAGCTGTGCGCGGGACACCCTCGGGTGTGCCGGATGTATGGGTGTGCCGGTCGGCCAACCCGCACACAGCTGCCACCTAATTAGCTTGGCCGCGAACGGTGGTTGCTCTATTTGGAGTTACACCCATGTTTGACCAAGTCATGCCCCGTTACCTCCCCATCGACACCTACGACGCCGAAACCCCGGTGCTCTTCATCAACACCCACAAAGAACTCAGCGACCTCGCTGCCTGCGCTGCGCATCGCTTTACTGTGGTTCGCGATCTGGCGGACACCTTAACCAGCCTGAACCTCAAAGACATTTCCGATTGCGATCTGACGCGCGTTACCCGGGCGGTTCATCTGCTGATGCGCGAAGGCTGCGCGATGCTGGATGTGGTTCAGGCGCGGGCGTTGCAGCGGGAGGTGGAGTTCAAGACTCCGGCCTGACAGGCGAGTGAGTTCTGTGTCGAGGGCGCAAGCTCCCTCGGCACAGGCAAAACACTCTCGCCATCATTACTCTTTAACACTCATAAACTCTTCCGCCCAACGGATGTATTCCTCAGGCTGCGTATAGGTGTGGGTCAACTCGGTAGCGCTCAGGTCCGACGCCTGAGTAAAGATCTGCCGTTGTTCCCGCAGGCTGTCGTAAGTGGCCTTGATCGCGGCGAAGTAGGCGCCGTGACCATCGATAGTGACCCGCACGCCCAGTTCGGCCAAGCGTTTATCGTCGCGCAACAGTGGATTGCCGTAGGTGACCAGCATCAGCGGAACGCTCAGGTGCTCGGCGATCTGTTCCAGTTGGTCAAAGTCCTGCACACCCACCATGCAAATCCCGTCCGCACCGGCCTGCTGGTAGTGCTTTGTACGGCTGATGATTTCCTGGATCGGCAAAATCCCCGCGTTGGTGCGGGCAATGATCGCCATCTCCGAGTCGACCCGAGCTTCCAGTGCCGCACGAATCTTGCCGACGCCTTCCGCGACCCCGATCAGGTCGGTGGACTTGCGGCCGAACTGGGCGGGCAGCAGTGTGTCTTCGATGGTCAGGGCCGCCACGCCGGCGCGTTCGAGTTCGACGATGGTGCGCATGACATTGAGTGCGTTGCCGTAGCCGTGGTCGGCGTCGGCGATGACTGGCAATTGGGCAACACGGCCGATGCGGGTGGCCTGCTCAGCGAACTCGCTGAGGCTGATCAAGGCAAAGTCGGGGGCGCCCAGTACCTGCAACGACGCGACCGAACCGCCCAGGATCCCCACTTCGAAACCCAGGTCAGCGGCAATACGGGCCGACATCGGGTCGAAGACCGACGCCGTGTGATAGCAGGCGTTGGAAGCGAACAGCTCGCGAAAGTTACGGCGTAAATCTTGATGAGAAAGCCTGGACATAAGAGTTCCACCACTGCAATTGGAATGGAAGGGCTTGAGCAAAAGTGTCAACGCCGAAGGAACAAAAGGCTATCACGCGAGCGGGGGAAGGATGATGACGATTTTGCAGAGGCAGATGGACCACCGTCGGTCACGCCGCCACCGCTTGCTGCTGTTGATTGAGCAACGGCACCGCGCGTACCGAGTTGCCGGGTTGCAGTTGCAGGCGTTTGGCGGTGAGGCGGTCGACGATCAGGCTGTTGCCCACTTGTCTGGCCTGGGCGGCGGTGATGCGGCAGTTTTCCAGGCGACGGTTGTGGATCAGCCACACCGGGGCTTGCTCGTCGGGCGTACCGATGGCCAGCAACAGCGGTTGGCTGTCGCGCACAGTGCGGATATTCGAGATCGGGGCTTCGATCACCGGGCCGGCGTCAAAGATGTCGATGTAACCCTTATGCGCAAAGCCTTCGGCGGTGAGGATTTTCAGGGCCGGTTCGGTGTTCGGGTGCGCCTTGCCGATCACGGCCTGAGCCTGTTCGGTGAGCAGGCAGGTGTAAAGCGGTTGGCGTGGCATCAGTTCAGCGATGAACGACTTGCTGCCCAGCCCCGACAAGTGATCGGCGTGGCTGAAATCCATCTTGAAGAAGTGCCGGCCCAGGCTGTCCCAGAACGGTGAACAGCCTTGTTCGTCGGCGCTGCCACGCAGTTCGGCGATGAGTTTGTCGCCGAACAGGTGCGCAAACTCTGCAACAAACAATAAACGCCCCAACGACAGCAATCGACCGTTACTGCCCTGGCGTTGATCGGGTCGCAGAAACAGCGAGCAAATCTCCGATTGGCCGGTCATTTCATTGTTCAGGAACAGCGTCGGAATTTGCCGTTGAATACCCAGGTCCGGTGACGAACTGACCGTGAGCCCGACCCGGTAGTTGTACCAGGGTTCGCGCAGGCCCACGGCGCCCGCCAGGGCACTGACGCCCACCAGTTGCTGATCGTCGTCTTCGAGCACGAAGAGGTAATCGGCATCGGCGCGTTCGACCTGTTCGGCGAAGGTTCGTTGCGCCCAGCGTATCCGGTGGGTCAGGCGTTCTTCGTTGGCCGGCAGGGTCGTGAAGCCGGGGCCTGCCTGCTGCACCAGTTTCAGCAAGGCGGGCAGGTCGGTGACGTGAACCGGGCGGACAATCATGATGCAACTCCTTCTGCACGCCTGCTCGGGCGCTGTCGTTGGGCACGGGGCCGGGTGCTGCTCACAGGGCGATCAGCCGGATGGGGCTGCCATCGGTTACGTTCAGGGCGGCGCACATCTCGGCGCTCAATCTCACAGGTTGCCCGGTCTGGTAATCCAGATCGGCGACGATGGCGCGATAGTCCATCAGCGAATCGTTGCTGACCAGAAAGCCGCCGCGTGCATCGATGGACCAATCCAACCGAGCCGTGCCGGTCTGGCTCTGGGCGATAGAGCGGATACCGGGGGTACGCGCATACAGCGTCGGACCACCGTCGAACAGGTCAATGTAGCTGTTGGTCTCGAACCCTTCGCGCTCGAGGATATCGAAGGCCTCCTGGCCATCGGGGTGGATACGACCGATGCAGTCCTGCGCAGCCTGCGGCAGCATCGGCACGTAGATCGGGTATTGCGGCATCAGTTCGGCGAGGAAGGTTCGGCTTTCCAGGCCGCAAAGCCGCTCGGCCTCGGCGTAGGGCAGGTCGAAGAAATGCTTGCCCACCGCATCCCAGAACGGCGATTGCCCTTCATCGCTGCTGAAGCCGACGATCTCGGTGATGACCGCTTCGGCAAAGCGTTGCGAGTGCGCGGCGATGAACAATAGCCGCGCCCGGGACAGCAGTTCAGAGAACCGTGTTCGCACCAGCGCTGCGTCAATATGAAAACCTCGCAGCAAGGTATGGCCACTGAGGTCGTGACACAACGACAGCGCCGGCACGCCGTGCTCGATGTTCAGCTCCCGCGAGGCGCTGGTGAAATGCCGGTTGCGCAGGCTGTAGAACGGCTCGCTGAAACCGGCGGTGGCGAGGATCTCCGAGCAGCCCACCAAACGCTCTCGGGTGAGATCTTCCAGCACGAAGAAATAATTCTCCGGACCCTGGCCCTCAACGTCTTTTTCGAATGAGGCGCAGGAGTCGAGAATCTTCTCGCGCAGGCATTCGGTGTCGTCCGGCAAGGACGTGACGCCTACCAGACTGTCGCGCGCCAGTTGCTGCAACTGGGGCAGGTCGGTTAACTCGACTGGGCGTAAGACCAGCATGGATGCACTCCTGTATCAAAGGGTTCGGCGGTTAGCACCGAACCTGACTATCACTGTCGGTTTCCACGCGATATATCGGCGGTCGCCTGAATTTTTGTCAGACGCCGCTCTTTTTCTTGTCAGCCGTTGCTTGGGTCGGGCAGTACCGTGCTGGTGCCCAGTTTGTTGAGTACAAACAGGTAGACCAGGCCCAGGGCAATCCAGATCAGGCCGAGTTTCTGTGCATCGACGCCCATGTTGTACATGATGGCCGCAACGATGATGAAGCCGATCACCGGGCAGATCAGGTGACGGATCACCTGGCCGGATTTCTGCCGACGCCAGTAATGGTTGATGACCGTCAGGTGCAGCAACATGAAGCCACTCAGTGCGCCGAAATTCACCAGTGAGGTGAGGGTGTCCACCGAGTTGATAAACAGGTAGCAAATCACCAGCGATAGCACGGCCACCAGATAGATGCTCACGTACGGCGTGTTGTGTTTGGGGTGAACGTTGGCCAGTACCTTCGGCAGCTTGCCGTCCCGGGCCATGCCGAACAGCAGACGAGACACCGCGGCTTGAGAGGTGATTGCCACTGCAACGCCCCAGGCCAGCGCCGTCGCCACGGCGGTCAGGGTGGCAAGCCAGCTGCCGGCCGCGATTTCAGCGATTTCATAAAACGCCGTGTCAGCCGATTTGAAACCCATGCCGGCCGCCAGATCAGTTGCAATCCAGGTCTGCACGACGAAGATCACGCCCATGACCACCAACGTAATCAGCGCTGCCTTGCCGACGCTGCGGCCCGGGTCACCCTTGACCTCTTCGGCGAGTGTGGAAATCGCATCGAAACCGAGGAACGACAGCACCGCAATCGACACCGCTTGCATCAGCAGGGCGAAGTTGAACGTCTCGGGGTTGTACAACGGCGCGAGTGTCAGCTGACCGTTACCGCCGCCGCTGTGCAGCGCGTTCCAGGCGTAGAACAGGAAGATCCCCAGCACCACCAGTTGCGCCAGCAGAAAGACGATGTTCATTCGCGCGGTGAACGTGATGCCCCGCAGATTGACGAAGGTCGCGCTGACCAGGAAGGCCAGGATGAAACCGACTTTCGGAATGTCCGGGTACAAATGATTCAGCGCCATGGCCGCGTACACATACAGCAGCGGCGGAATCAGCAGGTAATCGAGGAGCATCAGCCAACCCGCGATAAACCCTACGTGCTGATTCAGGCCCCGTTGCGCGTAGGAGTAAACCGAACCGGCAATCGGAAAGGCCCGAGCCATGCTGCCGTAACTCAGGGCAGTGAAGAGCATCGCCACCATGCCGATGATGTAGGCCAGCGGTACCAGCCCCGGCGCCTCGGCGTTGACGTAGCCATAAACACCAAACGGTGCGATGGGAATCATGAAGATCATCCCGTACACCACCAGGTCGGTCAGCGACAGGCTGCGTTTCAGCTCTTGCTTGTAGCCGAATTCTTCTAATTCCATGAAGCCATTCTCCTTGGGGTGAAAGCAGCTGCAAGCTGCGAGTTTGAAGCGATTCCGTTACAACAGCGGCGCCAGGTATTCGGTCCAGCGAGTGACGTTTTCAGGCGTGCGCAGCAGGTCGTTGCGTACCTCGATCAATACCGACTCCAGGCCTCGTGCATCGCCGTGGACCGGCACGGTCATGTCGCCCAACGGGTTGATTTTGTACGGCTCATTACCGGCAACCTTCAAGGGATGCTGGCTCAAGCCATCGATCAATCGCTGGGCATACGCCTTGGCCTCTCTATACAACACGCCAACTTCCAGTGCGCGAGGCTGGCCGTGATAGACCGGCGTGAAACTGTGAATGCCCACCACCCGTACCGGCCGCCCTTGAGCGACACGTTGGTCAATCAAGGTGCGCAGTCGAGCATGAAAGGGTTCGAACAGGGATTGCCGACGGTACTCGCGGGTGGCTTCGTCGAGGTCCCGGTTGCCCGGTACTTGATAAATTTCGCTCTGCGCCGGAATGCTGTCCGGGGCCTGGAGCGGTCGGTTGAGGTCGACCAACAGTCGCGAGTAATTGGCCGCCAACAGTGTTGCGCCCAATGCCCGCGACAAACCCTCGGCCAGCGCCAGGGCACCGATGTCCCAGGCGATGTGCTCGCGGGCCGCCTCGTGACTCAGGCCCAGGTCATTTAACCCGGCAGGAATAAAACGACTGGCGTGCTCGCACACCAGAATCAACGGGTGCCCGGACTCTTCCCGGCTCAGGGTGTACGCGGGCTCGGTGTAAAGACCGAGTTCAGCAGATTCAGTACAGGCGCGCATAGTGCTCACAGCGTTCGGCGGGCGACAGCTGTTCCGTCAGCGTCAATTCCTCGGTTTTAAGGGCGAAGTAGGTGTCCAGCAACGCGCTCGGCAGGGCTTCGATCAGTGCCTCGCTGTTGCGCAAGCAGTCCAGGGCCTGGGCAAGCGAAGCGGGCAGGGCGACAATGCCGCGCGCCTGGCGTTGTTCTTCGTTGAGGGAGTCAGGGACTTCATCGGTGATTGCGTTCAAGGCCAGGCGTTGCTCGATGCCCAGCCGACCGGCAATCAGCAGCGCGGCCATGGCCAGGTGTGGCGAGGACGTAGCGTCCATGGCGCGAAATTCCAGGTTGTATTGCGTCGCCACCGATTTGCCGCCCAGGCTCGTCGTCGGGCAGATTCGCAGCGCCGCTTCGCGGTTGCGTTGCCCGAGGCACGCGTAGGACGCGCTCCAGTGATGGGGTTGCAAACGCTCGTAGGACACCGGCGTCGGTGCAGTAAACGCACAGAGCGCAGGCAAGTAATGCAGGATGCCGGCGGCCCAGTGCTGGCCGAGGGTCGACAAGCCATTGGTGGTGCCGGCGTCGTACATCACCGGTTGGCCGGCCAGGTCCAGCAGGCTGACGTGCAGGTGCACGCCGTTGCACACCGCCTGCTCCGAGGTCTTGGGCGCGAAGCTCAACTCCAGGCCCATTTGCCGGGCGATCTCGCGGGTGATTTCACGAACGTTCACTGCGCGGTCGGCAGCGGCCACCCCAAGGGTCGGGCGACAGGTGATTTCGTATTGATGCTTGCCGTACTCGGGCAGGAACATTTCCGGTTCGACGCCACCGGCGCGCAGGGCGCTGAGCAGCCAACCGCCAAACTCGGCACCCTGACGCTGGGCTTGCAGAGAAAACGCCAGGTGTTCAACTTCGCCGCCGTTCACGTTGAATTCATGCTCGAACGCCGCATTGACCTGCAAGCCCAACTCGGCGCGATAACGCTCTACCTCGTTGCGCAACACAGTACGCGGGCAGGCACCCCACGGGCGGCCATCGGTTTCGCGAATGTCGCTGTGAATAAAATCCAGCGCCGGGGCGTCGGGATCCGGGCCGTTACTGACCGTCACTCGGCTGAGCAGATCGGGCATCAGCCGCAAATCTCCGTAAGCGCCCCACGGGTTGGCGTAGGCGATGATGTCTTGCGGGGTCAGCGCGCTGTTGGCCGGTACCCAGCCACACCCCGTCCTTTGATAGTGCTCGAGTTCGTCCGTGGGAAAGGAGCGCCCGCGAGTCACGCCAATCAGGTCGGTGGTGACGAGGGTGGTCATGGGCAGTGGCAACAGGCGCTCGCTCATGGCTGCATCTCCTGCAACCGGCCGAGCACGGTCTGGGTGTCGGTGATCCAGCAGTAACCCTTGATTGCATTCAGGCAGGCCTGATGCCGCTCTGCGGTGTAAGTCGCGCAGGCATCGTCCACCAGCGTCACAAGGTAACCGCGGTCGGCGGCATCACGCACGGCCATGTCCACGCACTGGTCGGTGACGATGCCCGCGATGATCAGGTGCCGCGTCCCGAGGTTGCGCAGCACGTAGTCGATGTGGGTCGAGTTGAAGACCCCGGACGAGGTCTTGGGCAGCACGATTTCGTTTTCTGCCGGGGTCAGGTCGTCGATGATCCGCGCTTGCGGGCTGCCCTTGGGCAAGTGCATGTCCGAGAGTTTGTGGTCCAGCGAGCGGTCACGGCCATCGGCGGTGAGGCTTTCGATGATCGTGTGCAGCACGTTTTGCCTGGCGCTGCGAAAGGCGCTGAGCAGCCGGCGTTGATTGGGCACCACCTGCATGTGGGTGCGGGACAGGAAGTACTCGGCGTCCGGTCCGTCAAGGTGCGGGTCGAACTGCGGCTCAAGCCAGGCGCGTTGCATGTCCACCAGCAACAGCGCGGTGTGATCGGTGACGAACGGCAAATCCCTAGGCGAGTGGTGGGGGAGCGTGAACATCCTTATTTATCCTCCAGCAGGTGGGTGTCGAAGTCGGTCCGCAGGGCATCGATGCCTTCCAGGCGATCGGCCAGATCCGGACTGCGCAGGGTCAGGCAAGCAATCAGCGCCTCGACCTGGGCCAGCGCCGGAACCAGGGAGTCGAAGGCCGACACCGATTCCACCGGCGCACTGATAATCAGGTCGGCCATTTCCCGCAACGGTGAAGCATAGATGTCAGTGAACAACACCACGCGTGCATATCGACTTTTCGCCGCATTGGCCACGCGCAGGGCCTGTGATTGGTAGCGGCGATAGTCGAACACCAGCACCACGTCCTGACGTTGCACGTCGAATAATCGGTCTGGCAGTTGCGCGTTGTCTTCCAGCGCGAAACAGCCAGGCCGCAGCAGACGCAGGTGGTTGAGCAAATAATTGGCGAGGAAACTGCTGAAGCGCCCACCGAAGCAATGCACCTGATGGCGGGTGTCGAGCAGCCATTCCACCAGAATCCGCACATCTTCGGGCTGGGTCAGGGCATGGGTGTCCACCAGCGCTCGATAGCTGTGCGCCAGATAATGGCTCCAGGCGTCGCCTTTCTGAAGATGAGAACGAGGTTGCAACAGGGCACTGGGGGAACGGAGGCGGTGGTCCATGTCGCTGAGCAGGGCATCCTGGAAATCGGCATAACCGCTGAAACCCAGTTTTTTTACCAGTCGCACGATGGTGGGATCGCTGACACCGGCATGTTCGGCCAACCGTGACATCGGGCCCAGTCCGTTACGCGGGTACTGGTCCAGCAAGGCACGGATGACTTTGCGTTCCGACGGCGTAAGTTCCAGACCGGGATCGGTGATCAGGTCTCTGAGAGAAGGCATCCGGGCTCCTGCTGGATGGATGTGTCGGTTTCGTTTCATAAATTGCTAAAACAGTATTTATGTAGCGGACTCAACATGTCTAGTGAATTTTTTTATGGTTTTTTAAAGCTCCGAAATGGGGCGAAAGCCACGTGCGCCGGGGGCTACACGGAAGTCGACAGAGCTTGTAGGTCATTGCCCATAGCGGTGTCGGATATCGCCGATTTTTCAGGTGAGATGAGTTTTTAGAACGTGTATGACTGGATCAAACGAAACGCCCTGGATCGTGCTTCTTACGGCACAATTGGGCAATTGTCGCGGCGTGACGCCGTTTTCCATTCCCATCGACCGAGTGATCCTTCGTGCAGGCAACCCGTTTGACCCTGATGTGCCACGCTCGAACCGTCGCACAGAAATTGGCGCGTTTTCCTACGAATGAGCCGTTGGAGATGGATTGGCAATCAGAAAGGGGATCACGCTGTGCTCAGTTCAAAGGGACGCCACGACTGGTGTGTGGACCTGAACTGAGAACCCGGCAAACCGCCGAGCTGTTCGGCAGCGACGTGGAGATTGTCGCGGCACTGAGGGATTGCGATTTCGGGAACTGGAAAGGCGCGCGGATCGACGATCTGCAAAAATCCGCAGCGGATACGCTGCAGATCTGGCTCGATGACCCGAATTCGGCACCCCACGGTGGCGAGTCGGTGGCGCAACTCGGTGAGCGAGTGGCCGCGTGGCTGAAAACGCTGGAGGCAACACCGGGACACATCGTTGCGGTCACCCATCCCTTTGTCATTCGCGCCGCCCTGACGCACCTGCTGCAAGGTGCAGCGTTCAACCTGATCGACGTCGAACCGCTGTCGACCATCGAATTGCGGTTCAACGGCCGCTGGCGCCTGCGCTTGCTGGGCACTGACCCCGAGGGAACACGTTGATGAAAAAACTTCTGGTCATCGGCATCGGTGCCGGCAACCCCGACTACATCACGATGCAAGCCGTGAAAGCGCTGAACCTCGTCGACGTGTTTTTCCTCATGGACAAGGGCCAGAGCAAAGACAAACTGATCGACCTGCGCCGCGAGATCTGCGAGCGCTACATCACCGATCGCGACTACCGCTTCGTCGAAGCCCACAGCCCGGAGCGCGAACGCGGCGATGTGGACTACAAGGCCAGCGTGGAAGACCTGAACCTGGCCAAGCAGCGGACCTTCGAACGGTTGATCAGTGAGGAAATGACTGACGACCAGTGCGCCGGTTTTCTGGTGTGGGGCGATCCAGCGTTGTACGACAGCACCCTTCGGATTTTGCAGGCGATTCTGGCCTCAGGCCGATGCGTCTTTGAGTTCGAAGTAATCCCCGGCATCACCAGTGTCCAGGCGCTGGCGGCCCAGCATAAGGTGCCACTGAACCGCATTGGCCGCTCGATTGAAATCACCACCGGCCGGCGGCTGGCGGCGGGGCAGGTGAGCGATGCCGACAGCCTGGTGGTGATGCTGGACGCGGAGGATTCCTACCATCAAGTGGTGGATCAGGAGACGGAAATTTACTGGGGGGCCTACCTGGGGACGCCGGATGAAATCCTGATCAGCGGCCAGCTCAAGGAGGTGGCGGATGAGATCGAACGGGTGCGCAAGGCGGCGCGGTTGGCCAATGGGTGGATTATGGATACCTATTTGTTGCGTAAGCCTTGAGATAAGCAGTGTCTGGGCTGACGCCTTCGCGGGCAAGCCTCGCTCCCACAAGAACACCGCCATACCCGTAGGAGCGAGCGGTGCGGCGATCCGACTTGCCCGCGAAGGGGCCTTCAAATACACCTCAAATTATTGCTTTAACCTCACGCCCAAACCGCTCCCGATACACCGACGGCGGCACCCCGACCACGCTACGAAACGCCACCCGAAAACTCTCCACCGAACGATACCCACAGCGTTGGGCAATCTGGTCGGTGTTCTGATTCGTGCTCTCAAGCAGCTCGCGGGCCCGGCCCAGGCGTTCATGCTGCAACCAGGCTTTAGGCGGCATGCCAGTGGCTTCAGTGAACCGGCGCAGAAAGGTCCGTTCACTCATGGCCGCCTCACTCGCCAGCTCGCGCACCTCCAGCGGTTCATGCAAACGCTCGCGCGCCCACTGCATGACGCGCGACAAATCGCTACGAGGCGTAGGACTGACCGGTGTCGGAATAAACTGCGCCTGGCCGCCGGTGCGTTGCGGCGACATCACCAGCCGCCGCGCCACCGAGTTGGCCACCTGCGTACCGAAGTCCCGCGCCACCAAGTGCAGGCAGGCATCGATACCGGCAGCGCTGCCGGCCGAGGTGATCAGTTGACCTGAATCGACATAGAGCACGTCCGGGTCCACCAGAATGTTCGGAAAACGCTCGGCCAACTCAGCGGTGTAGCGCCAGTGCGTCGTGGCGCCGCGACCGTCGAGCAAACCGGTGGCCGCCAGCACGAACACGCCCGAACAGATCGACAGTAGCCGCGCACCCCGTGCATGGGCCTGGCGCAGGGCCGCGATCAATGCCTCAGGTACCGGGGCGCTGCGATCACGCCAGCCGGGAATGATGATGGTCCGGGCGTCGTCGAGCAGTTCCATGCCGCCATCGGCCAGCACCTGAATGCCGCCCATGGCGCGCATCGGGCCTTGATCGACAGCGGCGATCCGATGCTCATACCAAGGGAAGTCGAACTCCGGACGTGCCAGGCCGAAGATCTCCACGGCGATGCCGAATTCGAACGTACAGAGGCCGTCGTAGGCCAGAATTGCGACCAATCCAGGGGTGGGCTGCATTTGGCGGAAAGTTCCCGGTGAGTGTCTTGTGCGCCACTGTAGCCGCAAGCGTCGGGCGGATAAAGTCTTCTCACACCCACCGAGACTTTGGAGTACAGCCCATGACCAGCCTGGTCCGCGAGATTCCCGCCGCCCCATCGGCCATCGCCCTGATGCATTTCAGCAACCGTCTGACTTTCGAAACCGACTGTTCCGACGTCCACGGCAGCCAACAGGCCGGCGAAGTGGATTTTGTCCTGGTGGACGTGCGCGGCCCGCTAGCGTTCGAGCGTGGCCATGTGCCGGGAGCGATCAATATTCCCGGGCGACTGCTGAGCGCTGAAGGTCTGGCGGCTTACCCGAAAACCAGCGTGTTCGTGGTTTATTGCGCCGGGCCCCACTGCAACGGCGCTAACAAGGCCGCGGTGAAACTGGCGGCGCTGGGTTACCCGGTCAAGGAAATGATCGGCGGGGTGACCGGGTGGTTGGATGAAGGGTTTGAGTTGAGTGTTGCGATGGAACGGCCTGCCAGCACCGTGATCGGTTGCGAATGTTGATCTTGCTTCTAAACGGATGCCCACCACCCATCCAGCGTCGCCTGCAACCACTCGAACACGGCTGCATAGGCGGCGTTGTCCTGTTGACCCCGGGGCAGCGGTGACTCATCGGCAAAATGCGCATTGAGCGTTGCCACTGATTCAGCATTCCACTCGGGATGAAACTGCAAACCCACCCGCGTCGGCCCGACGCAATACATCTGCTGCTCGCACTGATCACTGCTGGCCAGCAACTGCGCGTTGGGCGGCAAGTCGATCGCGTCTTCGTGCCATTCCAGCACCTGCAACGTCTGGCCATCGACAAAGGTCACGGGCGTCCAGCCGGTTTCGGTGCGGTCCATCCGCCGCACATTCCCGCCCAGGCTCAGCGCCAGCAGCTGCGCCCCCAGACAAATCGCGAACACCGCCGCGCCTTGTTCCAGACTGCCCGCCAACCACTGACGTTCGGCTTCCAGCCAGGCCGGCCCGCCGTTGGATTCATAAGGCCCGCCCAACAGGATTACGGGTGCTGCACTGACTGACGGCAATTGGCCGAGGTCGGCGCGAAAGACGTTCAGCGTCAGTCCTCGGGACTTGGCCCAGTCGGCAATGGCGCCAGGACCTTCGGCGGGGTGGTGCTGGATCAGATTCAACGTAGGCATCAGGGCTCACTTGTAGTTTTTGCTTGTAGGTTTTGTCTGAAAAAAGGCTTGTCCTACAGTCTTTGCACCGGCTTGGCGCACGCTTCAAGGACCTTGAATTCGCCGGCCACTTTTCTATAAGAATTTGTCGCTTAAACACAATTTGCCCTCCTTGAGCCGCTCTAGACTGCCGGCCACTTCGGTGCTCTCCAACCGGACGCAGCCTACCGAAAGCTGCCAATAAAAGCCTCCGCACACAGGAGTTATAAATGAAGAAGCTAGTGATGTTCGGTGCCCTGGCACTGTCGATGTTGTCCCTGACGGCTGTGGCCGAAGATGCCAAGCCGATCCGCATCGGTATCGAAGCCGGTTACCCGCCATTCTCGATGAAAACCCCTGACGGCAAACTCACCGGTTTCGACGTGGACATCGGCGACGCGCTGTGCGAGCAGATGAAAGTGAAGTGCACCTGGGTCGAGCAAGAGTTCGACGGCCTGATCCCGGCCCTGAAGGTCAAGAAAATCGACGCGATCCTGTCGTCCATGACCATCACCGACGATCGCAAAAAGAACGTCGATTTCACCATCAAGTACTACCACACCCCGGCGCGTTTCGTGATGAAGGCAGGCACCGACATCAAGGACCCGCTGACCGAACTCAAAGGCAAGAAAGTCGGTGTGCTGCGCGCCAGTACCCACGACCGCTTCGCCACTGAAGTGCTGGTGCCGGCCGGTATCAATCTGGTTCGCTACGGCTCCCAGCAGGAAGCCAACCTGGACATGGTCGCCGGTCGTCTCGACGCGATGCTGGCCGACTCGGTCAACCTGGATGACGGTTTCCTGAAAACCGACGCCGGTAAAGGCTTCGCTTTCGTGGGCCCGACTTACGAAGACGCCAAGTACTTCGGCGGCGGCGCCGGTATCGCTGTGCGCAAGGGTGATAAAGAGCTGGCGGACAAATTCAACACCGCCATCACCGAAATCCGCGCCAACGGCAAGTACAAGCAAGTACAAGACAAGTACTTCGACTTTGACGTTTACGGCGAGTAATCACGTCCGTTCAAAAAAGTGGCAACCGTTGACGCGGTTGCCACTTTTTTTATGCCTTCATGATTTATTCTGCGCAGCACACGAATACAGGAGCACGCCATGCAACGCATCGACCATCCACTGCCCTGGAGTCACCTGGGCACCGAACGCACCCTCAGCGTGTTTCGGTATGGCGCGGGCACTCGCAAGGTTTACATCCAGGCCAGCCTGCACGCTGATGAGCTGCCAGGCATGCGCACGGCGTGGGAGCTGAAGAAGCGTTTGACCGAACTCGACACCCAAGGCCAGTTGCAGGGCGTGATCGAACTGGTCCCGGTGGCCAATCCCATCGGCCTCGATCAGCACCTGCAAGGCAGCCACATGGGGCGCTTCGAGCTGGGCAGCGGCAAGAACTTCAACCGCGCCTTCGTCGAACTCAGCGCACCGGTGGCCGAGTTGATCGGCGATCGGTTGGGCAGTGATGCGGCTGCCAACATCGCGCTGATTCGCCAGACCATGGGTCAGGTACTAGACGGCTTGCCGGCACCGGCCTCGCAGCTTGAAGCCATGCACCGCTTGCTGCTGCGCCACGCCTGCGATGCCGACATCACCCTCGATCTGCATTGTGATTTCGACGCGGCGATTCATCTGTATGCCTTGCCGCAACACTGGTCGCAGTGGCAATCCCTGGCAGCGCGTTTGAAGGCTGGGGTTGCATTGCTCTGCGAAGACTCCGGCGGCAGCTCATTCGATGAGTCGTGTTCATCGCCGTGGTTACGCCTGGCAAGGGCTTTCCCTGAGGCCGCGATCCCGCCGGCCAACCTGGCGACGACGCTGGAGCTGGGCAGCATGGGTGATACGCGGGTCGATCAGGCTCAAGCCAATTGCGAGGCGATTCTCGGGTTCCTCGCCGACCAAGGTTTCATCAAAGGCACCTGGCCTGCGGCACCGAGCGAATGCTGTGAAGGCATGCCGTTCGAAGGCACCCAATACCTGTTCGCGCCGCATCACGGGGTCGTCAGTTTCCTGCGCGATTCGGGTGAGTGGGTGGAGAAGGGCGATGCCCTGTTTGAAGTGGTTGATCCGTTGAATGATCGGGTCACCACCGTTTGCGCCGGGACCAGCGGTGTGTTGTTTGCCATTGATCGCGGGCGCTACACCCAGCCGGGTACATGGCAGGCGAAAGTCGCCGGGCGTGAGCCGATTCGGGTTGGAAAACTCATCAACGACTGAGGTTTCCCCGATCGTTCCCACGCTCTGCGTGGGAATGCAGCCCGGGACGCTCCGCGTCCCAGAAGCCGAACGCGGAGCGTCCGTTGAGGCATTCCCACGCAGAGCGTGGGAACGATCAATCCCCCGGCAAGCCTCACAGTGTTAGGCTCTGCCCCGAATCCTGCGCTCTGTGAAGGAAGGTTTATGTTGAAGTTTCTCGCTCTGCTGACACTCCTGGCGTCCGTCGCCGTCCACGCTCAAACCCCGCTGCAAACCGATCTGCCGCTCAAGTACTTGGAGCAGGCCGACCCCGAATCGCGCAATCAGCCCTTGGTGATTTTCCTCCACGGTTACGGCAGTAACGAGGAGGATTTGTTCGACATCAAGGATGAGTTGCCCGCGCCCTACAACTTCCTGTCGGTGCGGGCACCGAGGGTGATGGAGGAGGGTAGTTACAAGTGGTTTCGCGAGAAGGGCAACGCTGCCTACAACGGCGAGACGGATGATTTGAAGACCAGCGGCGAGGTGTTGCTGGATTTTGTCGCACAGGCGGCGAAGAAGTATCACACCGAACCCAACAAGGTATTCCTGGTGGGTTTCAGCCAGGGCGCGATCATGTCCTACGAGGTGGCGTTGCGTCATCCCGAGGCGGTGGGCGGGATTGCGGCGTTGAGCGGGCGGATTTTGCCGGTGCTCAGGTCCGAACTGAAACCGGATGAAAAACGCCAGAAGCTGGCGATTTTCATCGGTCATGGCACTGCAGACAAACGCCTTCCCTACAATGACGGCACGGACGCCGACAGCCTGTTGCAGAGCCTGTCACTCAAGCCTGAATTTCATGCCTACCCTGGCGTCGGCCACACCATCAGTGCCAACGAGATGCAGGATTTGAGCGCCTGGTTGCAGCGTCTCAATCCCTGATGCTTATTTGCCGGTGACGATCTGTTTGACCAGTGTCTCGTGACCAGCATTGTCGCTGAGGCGGGAAATCACCTGAACGATCGCCATGCGCGTGTTGGACGCGGCCATCAGTGTGGTGTCGAGGGTTTTGCCGCCACCCTGGGTCGCGGTGCTGTCGATCTGCCGCAGGCCTAGGCCGGTACCTTTCTGGGTCAGGCTTTTTTCGCTGAGCTTGGTGAAGTCCGGCAACGCCGTGGCTTGTTCGGTGGCGAAGTCGGAGGCCGCGGAGTCGAGGAACTGACCGTCGTTGTCTTTGACGTTGAGGCCGCCGGGGATGGTGTTTTCAGCAGCGATCACGACGGTTTTGGTGGCCTGATTGGTGTACATGGTGCCCGTTGCCCCGGCGGTGCCGGTGGCCGCGTCGCCGGCGGGCAACGGGTTGGCGACGAAGCCCTTGGGCAGGGTGAACTTGAACTTGCCGCCGAGCATCGAGACTTTCTGTGCGGGTGCGGTATCGCTGGCAGTGGCCTTGGCGGCCTGCGCATTCAGCGCTCCCAGACTGGCAACCGCCGTCAACAACAGGACAGCGGCTTTTTTACTCAACAATGGCATTCAGAAACTCCAGGGGATGGTCGCGCTTTGAGGGCGATCATCCCATGGAATTCACTTTCTAGCAGCCCTCACACCCCGCACTGCAGCTGCCGAGCCTGCGAGGCTGCTGCTACAAAAACAACGGTGTTACGCCGTTACCGGCACTTGAGAGGTTGATCGCGATGTAGCGATGGCCGCACCGGCGATAATCAGCAGTGCGGGGACGATTAGAATCGGGCTGGCATGGCTGCGCCCGATGGTGATCAGCAACAACGTGGAAATCAGCGGCGCCAGGTAGGAAAGCGCCCCCAGCGTCGCCAGACTGCCGTGTTTGGTGGCGTGGTCCCAGGCAAAAAATGCCAGTCCAACCGGTCCCAGACCGAGGACGACAATCGCGGTCCATTGGCTGAAGTCGGGCTGTACCGTGGATTCGAAGGCCAGGTGACAGACCAGGCCGGCCACGGCGACCAGGCCACAGATTCCACCAATGATGCTGCTCGGTACTTCGCTGAACCGGCGGTTGATCACCGAGTAAACCGACCAGATCAGCGCACAGCCAAACGCCGCCAGGTAACCCGCGATGCATCGCGGCACCCGCATTCGGGGCGCGCTGTTGCATGATGAAAGCCGTGCCAGCCAAGCCCAGCAGTGCGCCGAGCAATTGCCGTTTGTGCAGCTTTTCGCCGGCCGAGAACGCCGACAGCAACACCAGCAACAGCGGCCAAAGGTAATTGATCAGACTGGCTTCGGCCGCCGGGGCGGCTTTGAGCGCGAAAAAGTACAGCGCGTGATAAACGAAAATTCCGACGAACCCGGTCGCCCAAACAGCCCAGGGCTGGCGCCAACTGGTGAACCCGGCGATCCCGCGTCTGCCCAGAATCACCAGGCTCGCCATGAACGCTGCGCCGAAACCCAGTGTCAGCAGCTCAAACGGTGGAATGCCTTCGGTGAGGGTGGTCAGCAACGCCAGGGAGGACCAGAGCACTATCGCAATCACGCCGACGGCCGTAGCGCTGTGGCTGTTTCGGAGCTGAGTCATGTCTGTTCCTTCAGCGCGATGAGCGGGCGACCATCCTGGCCCGATGACATCAAGCAGCTTAGCGTTTGATCGCCGTACGTCCAGCGTCCGCCGCCGGGCTCACCGGTTTTGCCAGCAAGCGCTTGGTCACTCCGAGCATACCCACTGACACCGCAACGCCAACGGCGAACGCGGTCAGTCCCATGCCTGGCAACGCCAACGCCAACACCAGGCAAAACGCCGCGAACGAATACATCCCGGTCGCCGTCGCCCGCAGCAAAGCAGCGGTAAACGCCGGGCCGCGGGTTTGCTGGGAGAACACCGCCATCACACTGCCCAGCACCGGGAACACGGCGAGCAGGCCGCTCCAGCGTTCGCCGACGGTGCTGGCCAACAATGTGACCGCGAGGGTGAGCAGGGCGCCGGCAATCATGCGCAACAGCAGTTTGTCGGACTTCGGCGCCGAGCCTGAGATGATTGGCTGTACCGAGGGAAACAGATACGGCGCCGCCAGCAGGGCAGTCGCGGCGGCGATCACCGAGAACACCAGGGACGGTGGAATCAACGACAGCACAACGGCCGCCGTAGCCCAGACCAACAGCGATATGAGCAGCGCCCACGGCCACCCTGCGCGTTGTGCAACCTGAGCGTAGGTCACGCAAAAGGCAATCATCGCGAACATTGCAGACAGCGCTGCGGTTGCTGATTGAGCGGCGAACACCTGGCCCTGTTCGATGGCGAGAAAGAACAGGATCGGCCCGACCACCACCGGCAGCCCCGACAACCAACCGGCGACACTCGGTCCCCAGCGTTTACCGGCCAGGGAAATCAATAGGAGAAATCCTGGGATGACCAGCAGTTTGAGAATCAGCACGCACGCACCTCCGACCTGAGTGAGGCGGCAACGTTAGCATTGCGGACGGTGGATTGCTCTATGGATTGCCGGTTTTTGTATACAAAGCTGCTGCCCCTTGGGTGCGCAGGGCGAAACGTCTAAGCTGCCCCCTCCCACCTGTTTCTGGATGAGTGCGTGAACTTCAGTTTGCCCAAAACCGCCACGGCGCCGTTCTGTCCGCCGGAAGTGGCCGGCAGCGTTGCCGTCGATCCCCGTGCCTCGTTCTTCAACCGGATGCTGCGCTTTGCCGGTCCTGGTTTGCTGGTTTCCATCGGCTACATGGACCCGGGCAATTGGGCGACCGCCATCGAGGCCGGCTCGCGGTTTGGTTACAGCCTGTTGTTCGTGGTGCTGCTGGCGAGTCTGGCGGGGATGGTGGTGCAGTGTTTGTGTTCGCGCCTGGGCATTGCCACCGGGCGAGATCTGGCGCAGTTGTCCCGGGAGCGCTACAGCACCCGGACTGCACGCACCCAATGGGTGTTGGCGGAAATTTCGATCATCGCCACTGATCTGGCCGAAGTGCTCGGCTGCGCCCTGGCGTTCCATTTGCTGCTGGGCTGTTCGCTGACCTTCGGCATCGCGCTCACGGCGTTCGACACGTTGCTGGTGCTGGCCCTGCAAAACCGTGGTTTTCGCCGACTCGAAGCGATCATGCTGGTGCTGGTGGGCACCATTGGCGTGTGTTTCTTCGTTGAATTGCTGCTGATCAAACCCTACTGGACGGACGTCGCCCGGGGGTTCACGCCGTCACTGTCAGCTATCGGTGATGCCGCGCCGCTGTACCTGGCCATCGGTATTCTCGGGGCCACGGTGATGCCGCATAACTTGTACCTGCACACCTCCATCGTGCAGACCCGGATGATCGGCAAGGACCTGGCCAGCAAGCAGGACGCGGTGACACTGGCGCGCATCGACACCATTGGCTCCCTGGCCTTGGCGTTGCTGGTCAACGCGGCCATTCTGATCCTCGCCGCTGCGGCGTTCCACAAGACCGGGCATACCGACGTGATCGACATCCAGGACGCTTATCACCTGCTGGACCCGTTGGTGGGCGGGGCGCTGGCCAGCGTGTTGTTTGGCGTCGCGTTGCTGGCTTCGGGTCAGAGTTCGACCTTCACCGGGACCATCGCCGGGCAGGTGATCATGGAGGGCTTCCTGAACCTGCGGATTCCCTGCTGGCAACGGCGACTGATCACGCGCGGGCTGGCGCTGATTCCGGCGTTCATTGGCGTCTGGCTGATGGGCGACAATGCGATCGGCAAGCTGCTGGTGTTGAGTCAGGTGGTGTTGAGTCTGCAATTGCCGTTTGCGTTGTATCCGCTGATTCGCATGACCAACGATCACAAGCTCATGGGACCGTTTGTGAATCGGTTGCCGACGCGGGTGCTGGCGTGGGGGTTGTTTGTGGTGATCAGCGGGGCGAATAGCTGGTTGATCTTGCAGTTTCTGGTGTGACTGTCAGTGATCGTTCCCACGCTCCGCGTGGGAATGCAGCCCGGGACGCTCCGCGTCCCTGCCGAAGCGGACGCGGAGCGTCCATTGAGGCATTCCCACGCGGAGCGTGGGAACGATCAGTCAGCGGGGTGAAAACGCCTCAACGATAAAGTCGATGAACACTCGGGTCTTGGCCGGCATCAACGTCCGGCTCGGGTAATACAGCGAGATCGGCCCCGCGTCGGCGTGCCAATCGGGCAGCAGGCGTACCAGTTCGCCGCGCTGGATATTCGCCAGCACATCCGGCAAAACCAGCAGTGTCACGCCCAAGCCGAGTATCGCCGCTTCGCGCATGGCGGCCGGATCATTGAGCACAATGTTTTCATTCAAATTGGCAGGTGCTTCATTGCCCGCGCCATCGTGCATCAGCCATTGGCGAACCCGCCCGGTGCGGGTGCCGCGCATCACAATGCCGGTGTGTCCGGACAGGTCCGCCGGACTGTCAGGCAGGCTGCGTTGCGCGAGATAGGCCGGTGAGGCGACCGCCACGACATGCGCCGCCGCCAACGTCCGCGACACCACCCCGGGCGTCAACTCGAAACCGCCGCCAATGGCTGCGTCATACCCTTCGGCAATCAAATCCACAGGACGGTTTTCGAAGTGCCATTCCGGGCGAATCAGCGGGTAGCGTGTCAGGAATGCCGGCAGCAGCGGCAAGATATGCCCGATGCCAAAGGTCGGCGCGAGACTGACTTTGAGCACTCCCGCCGGCTCGCCTCGGTCGCTGCTCACCGAGCTGATTGCTGTCTGTAACGCTTGCAGATTGCCGCCGATGCTCGTCAGAAAGTTTTCCCCGGCTTCGGTCAGGGACAGCTTGCGGGTCGAGCGCTGGAACAGCCGCACGCCGATGTTGCGTTCGAGCATCGCCACGTTGCGGCTGACAGCGGCAGGGGTCAGCGCGAGCGCCCGTGCGGCGGCGGAAAAACTGCCGGTTTCGGCGCTGCGTACGAAGGATTCGAGGTTGGCGAGGGTTTCCATGGTGGGCACCTGCTAGTCATGCTTGAAGATCATTCAAGGCATTACCCGCTAATCAAGCGCTAATGGCAAGCGCAGTATCGCTCCATCGACAACCCCCGGAGTGAACAACCATGAGCACCATCGGAATCATCGGCGCCGGCGCAATCGGCGCAGCCTTTGCCAGAGCACTCTCGCGTCAAGGCATTGAAGTGGTTATTGCCAACAGCCGTGGCCCGCAAAGCCTGGCCTCGCTGGTGGAAGCACTCGGACCAACGGCGCGTGCCGGCACTCGCGAGGAAGCCGCCGCACAAGCCATCGTGTTGGTTGCGGTCAACTGGTCGAAGTTGCCGACCGCGCTCGCCGGTCTGGGGGATTTTGGCGGAAGGATTGTCATCGACGCCAACAACTCAATCGAGGCGCCGTCGTTCAAGGCGGTGGATTTGCAGGGCCGCACTTCCAGCGAAGTGTTTGCCGAATGGGTGCCCGGTGCGCGGGTGGTGAAGGCGTTCAATCACCTTCAGGCGCGTTTTCTGGAAAGCGATCCGGCGGCGGAGGGTGGGCGGCGAGTGCTGTTTCTCTCGGGTGATGATGCCGACGCGAAAGCTCAAGTGGCAGCGCTGATCGAACAGCTGGGCTTCTTCGGGATTGATCTGGGGGAGTTGAGCGTCGGGGCGCGGCTGGTGCAGTTTCCAGGCGGTCCGCTGCCGGTGCTGAACCTGGTGAAATTTGCCTGACGGCCAGACAAAAAAAGAACCCGGTGCGATGTGAATCGCACCGGGTGTTTTGCCAGACGGCGAACGGATATTCGTGGGTCCCCGCGCCGTCTGTTGAACGCTGTGGATCGTTCCCACGCGGAGCGTGGGAACGATCATGACTAGGCTTATTCCCGTTCGATCGCCAGTGCCACGCCCTGACCACCACCGATGCACAGGGTGGCGAGGCCTTTCTTGGCGTCACGCTTGATCATTTCATGCAGCAAGGTCACCAGCACCCGGCAACCCGATGCACCGATCGGGTGACCCAGCGCGATGGCGCCGCCGTTGACGTTGACTTTGTTCAGGTCCCATTCCAGGTCCTTGGCCACCGCCAGGGATTGTGCGGCGAAGGCTTCGTTGGCTTCGATCAGGTCCAGTTGGCCGATGGACCAACCGGCCTTATCCAGGCAACGACGAGTAGCGCTGACCGGGCCGATGCCCATGATCGCCGGGTCGACGCCCGCGTTGGCGTACGCAGCGATTTTCGCCAGCACTGGCAGGCCGAGGGCCTTGGCTTTTTCGGCGCTCATCAGGATCACCGCAGCGGCACCGTCGTTCAGGGACGAGGCGTTACCGGCGGTCACCGAACCGTCTTTTTTGAAGGCGGGTTTGAGTTTGCCCAGCGCTTCAGCGGTGGTACCTGCCCGGGGTTGTTCGTCAACCTGGAAAGCAACCGGATCGCCTTTGCGCTGAGGAATCAGGATCGGCGTGATCTCGTCGGCAAAACGCCCGGCTTCGATGGCGGCCGTGGCTTTCTGCTGCGAGGCTGCGGCGAAGGCATCTTGCTGTTCGCGGGTCAGGTTGTACTTGTCCGCCAGGTTTTCGGCGGTGATGCCCATGTGGTAATCGTTGAACGCATCCCACAGGCCGTCGCTGATCATGGTGTCGACGATTTGCGCGTGACCCATGCGCAGACCGGTGCGCGCACCGGGCATGACGTAATTGGCCAGGCTCATGTTTTCCTGGCCGCCGGCAATGATCACGTCGGCATCGCCGCAACGAATCGCCTGAGTGGCCAGATGCAGCGCTTTGAGGCCCGAACCGCAGACCTTGTTCAGGGTCATGGCGGGCACGGTAAACGGCAGGCCAGCCTTGATCGCTGCCTGGCGCGCAGGGTTCTGCCCGGCGCCGGCGGTCAATACCTGGCCCATGATCACTTCATCGACTTCAGCAACATCCAGGCCGGTTTGTGCCAGCAGCTGGCGGATCACCGCAGCGCCGAGGTCAACGGCGGAAACATTCGCCAGGGCACCCTGGAAACTGCCGATGGCGGTACGGGTGGCGGCGACAATGACGACTTCTTGCATGGAATGATTCCTCACTGAGCAGCGAACTGCATTTCCGGAACGTGATCCGGCACGATCAGTTTACCGGCGGTCTTGGCAACAATCTCCTCGACGCTGACGCCCGGTGCACGTTCCTTGAGAATGAACGCACCGTCCAGGATTTCCAGGTAGGCGAGGTCGGTCAGCACGCGCTTGATGCAACCGGCACCGGTCAGCGGCAGGCTGCAGCGTGGCAGCAGCTTCGACTCACCGTCCTTGGAGGCGTGGGTCATGATAACGATGATGTTGTCTGCACCGGCTACCAGGTCCATCGCACCGCCCATGCCCTTGACCAGCTTGCCGGGGATCATCCAGGAGGCGATGTTGCCTTCCACGTCCACTTCAAACGCACCGAGTACGGTCAGGTCGACATGACCACCGCGAATCATCGCGAAGGACTCGGCCGAGGAAAAGATCGAAGCGCCGATACGCGCGGTCACCGTTTGTTTTCCGGCGTTGATCATGTCGGCATCGATGGTTTCTTCAGTAGGAAAGGGGCCCATGCCCAGCAAGCCGTTTTCCGACTGCAGCATGACTTCCATGCCTTCAGGGATGTAGTTGGCGACCAGGGTCGGAATGCCGATGCCCAGGTTCACGTAAAAGCCGTCCTGCATTTCGCGGGCGACGCGTTGAGCCATTTGTTCGCGGGAAAGTGCCATTGTTGTTATTCCTTCAGGTCCGGGGGCAGGGGATCACTTACGCACGGTGCGCTGTTCGATGCGCTTCTCGAACGTGCCGCAAATGACCCGGTCGACGTAGATGCCTGGGGTGTGGATCTGTGCCGGGTCCAGCTCGCCGGGTTCGACGATTTCTTCGACTTCGACCACCGTGATCTTGCCGGCAGTGGCGGCCAGCGGATTGAAGTTCTGGGCGGTGTGGCGATAGATCACGTTGCCGAAATGGTCGGCTTTCCAGCCTTTGACGATGGCGAAGTCACCGGTGATGGATTCTTCCATCAGGTACTTGCGGCCATGGAATTCGCGCACTTCCTTGCCGTCGGCCACCGGAGTGCCGACGCCGGTGGCGGTGAAGAAAGCGGGGATGCCGGCACCGCCAGCGCGCATTTTTTCGGCCAGGGTGCCTTGAGGGGTCAGGATCACTTCGATGGCGCCGCTGAGCAGCTGCTCCTCGAACATTTTGTTTTCACCGACGTAGGAGGCCACCACCTTGCTGATCTGCCGGTCTTCCAGCAGCACGCCAAGGCCGAAACCGTCGACGCCGCAATTGTTGGAAACGACGGTGAGGTCACGGGTGCCTTTGCGCTTGATCTCGGCGATCAGGTTTTCCGGGATCCCGCACAGGCCGAAGCCGCCGGCGATCACGGTCATGCCGTCTTCAAGACCTGCCAACGCTTGCTCATAGGAACTCACGCGCTTGTCGAAACCTGCCATATGCACCTCTTTTATTCTTTGTGGGCGGCTGGCTAGCCGAATGGGATGGAGTGTCTCGCCGCAGTATTAATTTGTTAAGTTGATTTTTAAGGTTGATTGATAGATAAAACTCACCAATCAATCATCCGTACTACGTTGGAGCCAGTGGTCATGACAGTCAAGCAGATCAGGGCATTTTTGGCCGTGGCTCAGAGTTTGAGTTTTGCCGTGGCGTGCGAGCGGTTGCACCTGTCGCAATCGGCGTTGAGCCTGACCATCAAGGCGCTGGAGGAGGGGCTGGGCGGGCGTCTGTTCACCCGCAATACACGCAATGTGGCGTTGACGGCTGAAGGCGAGTCGCTGGTGCCACTGGCTCGGCGGCTGATTGCTGATTGGGACAATGCCGAGGATGAACTGCGCCAGCGTTTCACGCTTCAGCGCGGTCGCGTGACGTTAGCGGCAATGCCGTCGTTTGCCGGCAACCTGCTGCCGCCGATCCTGAAAACCTTCCGCGCGCGGTATCCCAAGGTCAACGTCACGGTGAATGACGTGATCAACGAGCAGGTGCTGGAGATGGTGCGTGATCGGCAGGTTGAACTGGGGGTAGCGTTTGAGCCGACTCAGAGTTCATCGCTGGAATTCACACCGTTGTATAGGGATCGGTTTGTTGCAGTGGTGCCGAAGGATTCTCCTTTTGCCGAACTGGAAGACATCGATTGGCTGACCTTGCTCAAGAAACCGTTCATCACCTTGCAGCGTCCGTCGACGGTTCGGGTGATGCTGGAAGAACACTTGCAGGCGCGGGGGATGAAATTGCCGGTGGAGTTTGAAAGTCATCAGTTGGCGACGGTTGGGCGGATGGTGGCGAGTGGGTTGGGGGTGAGTGCGGTGCCGGCGTTGTGCGCGGGGCAGATGCGCGAGCTGGGGGCGCGGTGTATTACCTTGCGCGACCCGGTGGTGGAGCGGGCGATCGGGGTGTTGACCAAGCCTGGAGTTGAATTGTCGGCAGCGGCTCAGGCGTTGTTCGACATTCTCAAGGAAGAAAACCTCGGCCAGCGCCTCCACTGATCGTTCCCACGTCGAGGCGTCGAACCGTCCGAGTGGGAATGCAGCCCGGGACGTTCTGCGTCCCTTCCAGAGCCGAACGCGGAGCGTCCGTTGAGGCATTCCCACGCGGAGCGTGGGAACGATCAGAGTGAGAGACGCTGCGTCAGTAGGGGTAAAAGCTGCTCACACGAGGCCTCTATCTTCAAATCAAGGATGTCATCCGCCCGAGTCTTGCCCAAATTAATCGCAATCAACGGCTTCCCCTGATCCGCCACCGCCCGGCACAACCGAAACGCCGAATACGCCATCAACGAAGACCCGACCACCAACAATCCCGCCGCCTTTTCGACGGCAGCCATTGCCTTGGCCGCCGTCGCCTGCGCCACGTTCTCGCCAAAAAACACCACGTCCGGCTTCATCCGTTCCCCTGCGCAGTGCGGACAATGCGGCACCTGAAAGCGCGCTTCAAAAGCCGCGTCGAGCAGGGTATCGCCATCCGGTGCCTGCACCGCGTCCACTCCGGCCAGATAGGGGTTTTGCACTTCCATCAGTTGCTGGATCGAATCCCGTTCGCTGCGCTTCCCGCAGTCCAGGCACAGTACCCGGTGCAGGCTGCCGTGGAGTTCGATGACGTCATGGCTGCCAGCCTGGTCGTGCAGGGTGTCGACGTTTTGAGTGATCAACCCGCTGATCTGCTGCGCACTTTGCAAACTGGCCAAGGCCTCGTGGGCCACGTTCGGCTGAGCCTGGCGCACCCGTGGCCAACCGAGCATCGCTCGCGCCCAATAGCGCCGCCGGGATTCGGGGGCGCAGAGAAACTCCTGATACATCATCGGTTGCCGTCCACGCCGCACGCCTTGGTTGTCGCGGTAGTCCGGAATGCCCGACGGGGTGCTGATGCCGGCGCCGGTCAGGACAACAAACGGCTGGTCAGCCATTAGCTGCTGGAGGCGGTCGAGTTGTTCGTGGATGAGACTGTCGAGCATGTTCAACACTCCGGAGGGCCATGAGTGTATGCAGGGTAGCATTTGCCAATCACCCTGTAGGAGCACGGCTTGCCGGCGATGGCGATCTTCAGGGCACCATCGCCGGCAAGCCGTGCTCCTACATTTGCGATGGTTATTTCCGCGCCTCCAGAATCAGGTTGAACGGTGTTTCCGTGGCCCGACGGAACGTCTTGAACCCCGCCTCGGTGAAGACTTTGCGCAGACGCGCCTCGCCCGCTTGGGCGCCGAGCCCGAGGCCGACTTCCTGGGACAGCGAGTTCGGGGTGCAGATGAAGGTCGAGGCGGCGTAGAACAACCGACCAACGGGGGTGGTGTTGTCGTCGAGCGAGTCGTTGGCGAACGGTTCCACCAGCAACACCGAGCCGTCCGGTTTCAGCGCGTCATAAGCGTGTCGTGCCGCACCCACCGGATCGCCCATGTCGTGCAGGCAGTCGAAATAGCAGACCAGGTCATAGTCGTCGCCGGGGAAGCTTTTTGCTGTGCCCTGGAAGAATCGCGCACGCCCTGTCACACCGCCTTCTTCGGCGCGCTGGGTGGCGACCGTGACGGAGGGCGCGTGGTAGTCGAACCCGACGAACCGCGAGTCCGGGAACGCCTGGGCCATGATCACGGTGGACGCACCATGCCCGCAGCCGATGTCCGCCACTTTGGCACCGGCCTCCAGTTTGGCGACCACCCCGTCGAGGGCTGGTAACCATTCGGCGATCAAATGCGCTTTGTAACCGGGCCGGAAGAAACGCTCCGTACCGCTGAACATGCATGGATGGTGATCGCCCCAGGCGAGGGCACCGTTGCCGCGCATGGCGTTGACCAGTTTGTCCTTGTCATGGAAAAACGACGCGACCACCCCGACGCCGCCCGCTATATAGACCGGCGAATCTTCGATCGCCAGCGCCAGGGCTTGCTCTTCGGGCAGGCGGAACTGTCCGTCAGTGTGTTCCATGTAACCGGAAGCGGCGTGGGCGCTGAGCCATTCGCGCAGCAAGCGGGGGTTGCAGCCGGTTTTTTCGGCGAGGGCTTCAGGGGTGACTGGCTGACTGTCGGCCATGGCCCGGTACAGTCCGAGTTCTTCGCCGAGGATGACATTGGCGAGCATCGCCGCGCCGCCCATGTCGTTCACCAGTTTGCCCATGAAATCATTGAGTCTGGCCTCGTCCATCACGTGTGCTCCTTCAGCAGGATCACGGTCCAGAAGCCTTGTTTTTCGAGGCGTTCACCTCTGGGCGGTGGTCGTGGGAATGAACAGGACGATAAGCACGCCCTGCGTGCAGTAAGTCTAGTCCGGGGTCCGAGTACCGCTGCCTGGAGCGACGAAAGCCACATCTCCCTGACTGACACTAACACCCCTGTGGGAGCGAGCCTGCTCGCGATAGCGGTGGGTCAGGCAACATCTTTGTCGACTGAAACACCGCTATCGCGAGCAGGCTCGCTCCCACAAGGGATTCGTGTACTGCGTGTATTGCACTGTATCTAACGGGCTTCTCGATACAGTTCCCCCGAACACCGTGGCACTGCCGTACACAGACGAGATACAAACCTCGCCACCTCGTCCGGGGTGATGAGCTACGTTGAAGGTCGCTAGCACGGCGATCCGTTCGTTTCCAAATTCTGCGCCACGTGCGGCACCCGAGCATCCGGCCAGCCATGTCGAAGGCATCGGCGAGGACGCGATTCGCTGTAACAACTGTGGCGCCGAGGTCAGCGCATTTCGCTTCAGCCACGGTTACGTGATCGTATTCGACGCGCAGAATCAGGTCAGCCTGACCGTCAATCAGGACGTCGCCAATCAACTGGCCGGTAACGCCTGCGAGATGTCGGCGCTGCCGGAATTCGCCGCGCAACATTCGATCCTGTCCCTGGCACGCGCCGACATACCCGGTGTGGCGGCGCACATGCGTCCGTTCCTCGGCAACATCGGCACCACGCCGTCCCGTGATTTGCCCGACTCCCACAACTGCGCCGATTTTGGCCAATACCTGATTAATGCGCCGCACCGCTTTGGCATGACCCGCGAAGAACTGCACGCGGCCAAGACCGACGGCCACATGGACACCAACTCGATCCGCGAGAGCTGCGTGTTGATCTGCCCGGCCGATGAATGCCGGGCACCGTCCGCGTGACGTTCCTGTGCCCGATGAACGTGCTGGACCGCATCGGCATTGGCCATCTGGTGCGCGAGAAGTACGACTTGCCGTAACGCCAACCCATGGGTCTGTACCAAAGTGTGTACGGACCCGCTGGCGATACAACCGCCGCCGTTTTCTGCCAGAGCGGAACACAGACTCGATACACCGCTTCGATTAACTGTGATTCCGTTCTGGCAATCATTGAGATCGACATCATGCAAACTCCCACCACCTCAGCGAAGGCGACCGTCGGGCTCGGCTTGCGTCGCGGTTTAATGAAGGACCTCCAGGCAGCCCGCGAGGGCGATTTTGATTTTCTGGAAGTCGCGCCGGAGAACTGGATCGGCATCGGCGGCGCTCATGGCCATGCATTACGAACCCTGGCCGAGCGTTATCCGTTGTCCTGTCATGGCTTGTCTCTGTCATTGGGCGGCCCGGCACCGCTGGACGTCGGGTTTCTGCAGGAGGTTCGGGTTTTTCTCGATCACTACAACGTGCCGCTGTACAGCGAACATTTGAGCTATTGCAGCGATGACGGTCACCTTTACGACCTGCTGCCGTTGCCCTTTACCGAAGAAGCGGTGCACCACGTCGCCGCGCGAATTCGCCAGGCCCAGGACATTCTGGGTCGGCGTCTGGCGGTGGAAAACGTCTCCTACTACGCCGCGCCACAGCAGGACATGGACGAGCAGACCTTCACCAACGCGGTGCTGCGCGAAGCCGATTGCGACCTGCTGCTGGACGTCAATAATGTCTACGTCAACTCGATCAATCATGGTTTCGATCCGCGGAGCTTTTTGGCCGGCATCGATTCGGGCCGGATGGTTGCCATGCACGTGGCCGGGCATTTCGATGAGTCCGACACGTTGAAAATCGACACCCACGGCGCTTCGGTGAAACCGGTGGTCTGGTCGTTGCTGGCTGAGGCTTACGCTCGATTCGGCGCGCAACCGACACTGCTGGAACGGGATTTCAACTTTCCGGCATTTTCCGAACTGGTCACTGAGTTGCAGACCATTCGCCGCCTGCAAACCGAGAGGGTGAACCGTGGATAAGCCGAGTCTGTTTCAGCAGCAAAACACCTTGGGCCTTTACCTGCGCGATCCCGATCATTGCGCGCCACCGGCTGAAATGGACGTGGCACGGGCGCAGGTTTACCGCGACCTGGTGTTCTCCAACCAGTCATCGCTGCTCAGCGGTACCTTTCCGGTGTTGGTGAAGATTCTGGGCGATGATGGCTGGCGTTCGCTGGTGCGGATACTCCTGCGGGACTACCGTGCGCACACGCCGAAATTCGGTGAGATCGCCAAGGAGTTTGTCGAGTTCCTGGCCTCGGAACCGCATGCGTTGAGCGAAGGGTCGTGGCCGCCATTCATGGTGGAGCTGGCGCATTACGAGTGGGTTGAGATGGCGCTGCAACAATCCGAGGCCGAGCCGTTGCCGTTGAGCGATGCCGGTTTGTTGCTGGACCGACCGTTGCTGGTGTCGCCGCTGGCCTGGCCGTTGGCGTATGCCTGGCCGGTGCAGTTGGTGGGGCCGGATTACCGACCAGAGTTGGCGCCGGCTCAGCCGACGTTGCTGTTGGTTCGTCGAGCTGAGGATTGGAGTGTGAAGTTCTCCGAGTTGAGTCCGTTGGCGTGGCGGTTGTTGCAGCGGATTGAGGCGTTTCCTCAACTGGATGGACGTGCGCAGCTGGAAGGGTTGGCGGTGGAGGCGGGGATGGCTGGGTCGCTGGAGTTTATGGAGAGCGGCTTGGCATTACTGCAGCAGATGCATGAAGAAGGGGTTTTGGGCGCGGTAGCATGATCGTTCCCACGCTCCGCGTCACTAGTGTTGATCGTTCCCACGCTCTGCGTGGGAATGCCTCACCGGACGCTCCGCGTCCGCTTTAGGGACGCGGAGCGTCCCGGGCTGCATTCCCACGCGGAGCGCTCATCGTTCTACATAACTCTGTTTTCAAGTATTTTTGAAACTCGAAGAAATGGAGAACGAAGATTGAATTGGGCACAGGACGAAATGAAAACCGCCGACTTGGGTGATGGCCGTTTAAATGCCAGGCTCGCCAGCTTTTTAGGACGCCTAGCCGATCATCCCGGCAACAGCATCCCGACCGCTTGTCGAGGGCTGGCAGAAACCACGGCGGCTTATCGATTTCTTGATAATGAGAAAGTCACGTTCCAGAAGGTGTTGCGGCCCCATCAGGACGCGACCCTGCAACGGATGCAAAGCAGTCCCGTGGTGCTGTTGGCGCAAGACACGACCGAGATGGACAAATGGGTCAATCTCGGTCCCAAAGGGATGGGCACGATCAAGGCGCAGAAGAAGTTTTCTCGACGTCTGCACCCAACCATTGCCTTTACCCCCGAACGTATTTGTCTGGGCGTCGTCGATGCTCAGTGGTGGAGCCGCGATAAACCGAGCCCCCGCCATGAGCGCCGAGATAAAGGGATTGATGAGAAAGAGAGTCAGCGCTGGATTGACAGTTATCAAACCAGTTGCGCGATTCAGGGGCAGCTACCGCAGACCCTGGTGGTCAACCTCGCCGATGCTGAGGGCGATCTGTACGAATGGTTTGTTGATCATCAAGAGTTCAGTCCAGACACCCGGGCCCAATGGATCGTGCGGGCGGCTCAAGACAGGCGCTTGCTGGGGGCTGACAACGGGAAGTTGTGGTCGGCACTGGATCAGGCACCGTCCTTGGGAACACTCAAGGTTGAAGTCAAAGCTCGTCCCCAGCGCCCCGCCCGACTGGCTGATGTCACCTTGCGCGCGGCAACCGTGACCCTGCGTGCCCCCGACAGGCCGGGTTATAAATTGCCCAGCGTCTCGATCAATGCTGTGTTGGCCCGTGAAGAAAACGCCATAGACGGTGTTGAACCTCTGGAGTGGCTGCTGCTGACCAGTCTGCCGGTCACTAGCCTGGAGCAGGCGAGCACCGTGGTTGAGTGGTACGGGGTACGCTGGTCTATCGAAGTGTTTTTCAATGTGCTGAAGAATGGTTGTCAGGTCAGTCGATTGCAGCTGGAGACCGAGGAACGGTTGTTGCCCTGCATTGGTTTGTACCTGATCACGACCTGGCGTGTGCTGTACAGCCTGATGCTGGGACGTGCTTGTCCCGATCTAAGCTGCGAGATGGTGTTTGAGGCTTCGGAGTGGAAAGCAGCCTATATCGTGGTCAAACGGTGCCAACCGCCCACTGCGCCCCCTTCTTTAGGAGAAATGGTTTTACTGGTCACGAGCCTGGGAGGCTACTTGGGGCGTAAAAATGACGGACCTCCCGGCCCCAAGGCCATGTGGATAGGGATGCAACGAATACGTGAGTTTGTTATCGCATTAGACGCCCAGCGTGCGCTCATCGAGAGTTGTGTAGAACGATGAGCGCGGAGCGTGGGAACGATCAGCTACCGAGCCGGTAATTTTAGCTCCGCACACAACCCACCCCCCTCACGATTACTCAACGTCAATGACCCACCAATCGCGATAGCCAACTGCTGCGCAATCGCCAAGCCCAACCCGGTCCCACCGGTGCTGCGGTTACGCGAGTTCTCCACGCGATAAAACGGTTCCATCACCTGAGCCAATTCCTCCTCGGCAATCCCTGGCCCGCGATCCATCACCTTCACCGACAAACTGCCGTCAGCCTTCGCTTCCACCCACAACTCGGCGGCACCCGCGAACTTCAGTGCGTTGTCCGTCAGGTTCACCAGTACCCGCCGCAAGGCGTGCGGACGGGTGTCGATCACCGTGTCGCTTTTGCCACCGAGCTGCACGTCTTTGCCCATGTCCTGATAGTCGAACACCAGGCTGTCGAGGAACGAATCCAGATGGGTGCGGCGACTTTCCTCGGTGGCTCCATGAACGCTGCGGGCATAGGCCACGCCTTCGCGCACCAGGTGTTCTATCTCGCCAAGATCATTCCAGAGTTTGTCTTTCTCGGCAGAGTCATCCATGAATTCGGCGCGCAGTTTCATGCGGGTGATCGGGGTTTGCAGGTCGTGGGAAATCGCCGCCAGCAGTTGCATGCGCTCCTTCAGGTAAGCGGCGATGCGCGCCTGCATCGAATTGAAGGCCATGGCGGCATGCGCGACTTCGGTCGGGCCTTTTTCATCCAGGTGCACCGCATGGGTGTTGGGGTCCAGGGTCTCCACGGCCTGAGCCAGGCGGGTGAGGGGGCGAATGACGATTCTTACGGCCAGCCAGGTGCAGATGAGCATCAGTGCCAGTTGCCCCAGCAACACGATGGGTAACCACGGCGACAACGGCAGCATCGAGGGTCGCACGTCGATGGTCAGCGGGCTGCCGTCCGCCAGTTTCAGGTGGACCTGAAAATGTTTATTCGGCCCGGGGATGTCGGTCACCGTCATCGGGTAATCCTTGCCGATGGCCTCTTTGATCGACGTCATCGCTATGGGCGAATCGCTCATGGGCATGCCCGGCGAGCCTTCGTTCAACAAATAGCGGTAGTTGCGTCGATCCAGTTGTTGCAGCCAACTCATGCGTTCTTCGGCCGGCAAGCGGTCGAGGATGGCGATGGAGGTCGAGACGTCGGTTTCCAGATTGCCCAGCATGGTGTTCTTCGTGCTTTCGTATCGCTCGTAGTACTGCGCGCCGAAGGACAGTGCCTGCGCGAGAATCAAGCCGATCAGGAAGATCAGCGACAGTCGCGAGGCCAGGGTGCGGGGCCAACGAATCGAGCGTTTCATGAGGGCGCCCCGAGGACTTCCACCGGCAGGGAAAACACATAGCCTTCACTGCGCACGGTTTTGATGTAGGCCGGTTCGCGGGCATCGTCCAGCAAGCGCTGACGCAAACGGCTCACCAGCAAGTCGATGGAACGGTCGAACAGATCGGCGTCGCGGCCTTGGGTCAGGTTCAGCAATTGATCGCGATTGAGCACCCGCTGAGGGTGATCGAGGAACACCCGCAGCAGCCGATATTCCGCGCCACTGAGCGCGACCATCGTGCCGTCGTCATCGAGCAAGTGCCGGGCCGAGGTGTCCAGTCGCCAGCGCCCAAAGGCCAGCAGGCGACCGCTTTCGGTGACCACCAGGTTGGGCGGCAGCATCCGCGTGCGGCGCAGCACGGCGTTGATTCGGGCGAGCAATTCACGAGCTGCGAACGGCTTGACCAGGTAATCGTCGGCGCCCATTTCCAGGCCGATGATGCGGTCGGTTTCATCGTTGCGCGCGGTGAGCATCAGCACCGGCGTGGCCTTGTGTTTGCCGGCGCGTAACTCACGGCACAGCATCAGGCCATCGTCGCCCGGCATCATGATGTCGAGCACGATCAGGTCCACCGGCGTGGACTCCAGGAAGGCGCGCATTTGCCGTCCATCCGCCACGACGGTGGTGCGCAGGCCGTTTTTCTTGAGGTAGTTGCCTACCAGCTCTCGGATCTCGCGGTCATCGTCCACGATGAGAATGTGATCGACGTGTTCCATTTGGCCAGACCTCTGTAGATGGGGGATGTCGAGCAGTCTATCGAGCCTTGGCCCGTTCGCCCGCAGCCCTTTGTATTGCAGTGTATCTGGCGTGACGACGGATACACGCGGACGCAAAAACACTAATTTTCAGGGCTTTTGTATCGCTCTGTATCCCGGCCCGGCTTTGATACGTACCGATTTACACGCGCCTGTTCTTGACACAGTCGGGATACCTCGCGGGCATTTAATAGGTTCCATCGAGGCAAGCCAAGCCGCCTCGGCCCAATAAACGATTGATCTATTGAAGCCTTGAGGAACCACCATGAACACCAAAGCCGTCTACGCCGCTTGCCTGTTTGCCGCCCTGAACATCTGCACCTTGTCGGCCCGCGCCGAAGCCGATGTCACGCCTAAAACCTACACCTACGGCACGCACCTGGACATCAAGAAAGTGGTGTCGTTGAAACAGGACGCCTCGCCTTCCTGTGGGGTTGTGGATGCCCAGCTGACCTACCTGGATTCCCATAACAAAACCCAGGTTCTGGACTACCGCAAAGTGGCTGACAGTTGCAACTCAGACAACTGAGTGCTTCGGCCATCCAACGCCAACCCCATTTGAAACAGGAAGAACATCATGAACAACGTAAGCCGCTATTTGACTGCCATTGCCTTCTCCGTAGCCGGCGCCGCCGCCCATGCTAACGCTGCTGTTGAACAAAAAAGCTGTGGCAGCGCGACGTGCTTTCAGCTGACGCCGGTGGCGGAGAAGGGCGGGAACGACTTTCTGGCGCAGGATGGTTCCAGCCGGACGCCGCAGGGGCAGTTGATGGATAACCAGACTGCTTGAGGGTGTCAGTGAGAGCCACCCCTCACCCCAGCCCTCTCCCCACGGGGGAGAGGGGGAAAGGGAGCCGATCTCCATGCTTTTCAAAATCTGAGTTCGACTCGGACTTTCAGGTCGCGAAATTTCTACCAAATCACTCGGTCAGTCCCCTCGCCCCTCTGGGGAGAGGGTTAGGGTGAGGGGTGGATTTCGAATCCTAACCGCCATTTTCAAGGTGACAACCATGTTTCTCATCGCTTTCCTGGGCGGCATATTGACCGTCCTCAGCCCTTGCATCCTCCCGGTCGTGCCGTTCCTGTTCGCCGGTGTTAAACGTACACGTTCCTCGATCCTGCTCACCCTCGGCGGCATGGTCCTGACCTTTGCCCTGATCTCCAGCCTGGCCGTGGTCAGCAGCGAGTGGGTGGTACAAGCCAACAACACCGGTCGCCACGTAGCGCTGATCGTGATGGTGCTGTTCGCCCTGTCGCTGATTTCCGCCCGTGTCGGTGACTGGCTGGCCCGTCCCTTCGTGGCGCTGGGCAATCGCATCGACCCCGACACCCGCAAAATGTCCGGCCCGTTGAGTTCGGTCATGATCGGTGTCGCCACCGGCCTGCTCTGGGCACCGTGTGCCGGGCCGATCCTCGGGGTCATCCTCACGGGCGCCATGCTGCAAGGTGCAAACGCTCAAACCAGCCTGTTACTGGTGGCGTACGGCCTGGGTAGCGCATTGTCCCTGGGCACCTTGATCTTCGCCGGTCGCGGTCTGGTCAATCGCTTGAAAGCGTCGATCCCGGTCACCGGTTGGCTGCGTCGTGGCGCGGGTGTTGCGGTGCTGGCGGCTGCGGCGGTGATTTCCACCGGCGCCGACAAAACACTGCTGGCCGGCACCTCGTCCGAAGGCGTCACCACGGTTGAACAACGTGTGTTGGAAACCGTACCGAAAGTCGTCGATTACTTCGTCAGCAAGGTCAAGGCAGACTCGTCCATGGACAACGCCAAAGGCGCCATGCCGTCGCTGTCCGGTGCGGTCGAATGGCTCAACTCGCCGGCACTCAGCAATGATTCGCTGAAAGGCAAAGTGGTGCTGGTGGACTTCTGGACCTACGACTGCATCAACTGCCAGCACACCTTGCCCTACGTGAAGGACTGGGCGAAAAAATACGAGAAGGACGGCCTGGTCGTGATCGGCGTGCACACCCCTGAATACGGTTACGAACGCATCATCGGCAACGTCAAGGATCAGGTGAAAAAGCTCGGCATCACCTACCCGGTGGCCATCGACAACAACTACGCAATCTGGCGCAACTTCGACAACCAGTACTGGCCCGCTCACTACCTGATCGATGCCAAGGGCCAGGTGCGTTACACCCACTTTGGTGAAGGCAGTTACGAGACTCAGGAGAAAGTGATTCAGCAGTTGCTGGAAGAGGCCAAAGCGCCCGCTGCGTGATGCTTCAAGTCAATGGCTCACAGGCTACGCGCCGTGGGCCATTGGTTTTTTCTCCTGACTGCGCCGCCACGCCGCTGGTGGTGCTCCGAACTCACGACGAAAGGCCCGGCTGAACGCCGTGTCGGTCTGGTAGCCCACCTCTTCGGCGATCCGCATCAATGAACTGTTACTGCTGCGTAACAGGTTGGCCGCCAGCAACATGCGCCATTGCGTCAGGTACTGCATCGGCGAACTCCCCACCAGTTGCTGAAAGCGTTCCGCCAACACCGATCTTGAAGTACCGGCCGTGCGCGCCAGTTCATCCAGCGTCCAGGCGTGACAAGGTTTTTTGTGCAACGCGTTAAGGGCGGCGCCGACAATCCGGTCGCCTACACCCGCCAGCCAACCGGTACGCCCTTCGCCCTGTTCGTGCATGTACAGGCGCAGCACTTCGATAAACAACACCTCAGCCAGTTTCGCCAGCACACCTTCGCCGCCGGGGCGGGGCGAGCGCGCTTCGGCCAGCGCATAACGGACCGACGACTCCAGCCAGATACCGGCATTCGAGCCGCGTACATTGACCCGGACCACCGCCGGCAATCCGGTCAGCAACATCCCAGCCAACCGTGTATCGCACGCCAGATAGCCGCACACCAGACGCGTTACCGCGCCGCCACCGCCATAACTCAACTGCCGTGGGCGGCGCGCAAGCACCACGTCCAGCCGCGCACCCGTGGCGGGCGCGAGCCCCGGTTTAGAGCTCATGCGATGGGCGTCTCCCTGAGGGAAAACCACCACATCGCCGGCCGTTAGCAGGAGCGGGGGATCATTGCCCAGTTCGACATAGCACTCGCCTTCGGTGATCAAGTGGAAGATCACCACGCGTTCGGCGCCGGGCTCCAGAAACGGCGCCGCCGTGTCGGCGCTCGGCGACTGGTAGCACCAGGGTGCAGTGAACCTGGCATTGATGAAAATCGCGCCGACCAGGCGGACAACGCGCAACGTCTGGGACAAGGCGTCCATGATGGTTTTCCCGTGTTGGCGGGCTGCTTTTGGTGGTGAGCTTGATTGTGAGCCTGTCGCGCCAGAGCGTGAAATCTCCGGACGATCGGACAGGGTTGGCCGACGATCGGGCAGGACGCCAGCGTTGCCCGGCGCGATAGTTGGCACACAGGGTCTGCCGACCCTGTCATCAATAACAAGAATGAGAGGTTGCCATGCCGAAGTTCGTCATAGAACGCGAGATCCCGGGCGCTGGAACACTGTCAGAAAGGGATTTGAAAGCGATCTCGCAAAAGTCCTGCAGGGTCTTGCGCGATCTGCCAGAGGTACAATGGGTTCAGAGTTACGTCACCGGCGACAAGATTTACTGCGTGTACATCGCGCCGCATGAGGAACTCATCAGGGAGCACGCCCGGCAGGGAGGTTTTCCAGCCAACAGCGTTTCCCGAGTCATGAGCGTCATCGACCCCACTACGGCGGATTGATCATCCGTCAGATTCTGGTCCGTGTTCCAACCCGCGAGGGAGACCGTCTCCATGAGTACACCCATTGATCTTACTGCCCTGAAAAACCGTCAGATGGCCGCTTGGGCCAGTGGCGACTATGCCGTGATCGGCACCAAGTTGCAGATCGTCGGCGAACAGCTCGCCGAAGCCTGCGACCTGCTCTGCGATGAACGCGTGCTCGATGTGGCCGCCGGTAACGGCAATGCGACACTCGCTGCCGCGCGGCGTGGATGCCACGTCACCTCCACCGACTATGTGGCCGCGCTGCTGGAGCGCGGCGAGGACCGGGCCAGGGCAGAACACCTGGAAGTCACCTTCCAGGTGGCCGACGCCGAGGCGCTGCCCTTTGAGGACGCCAGCTTCGATGTCGTGCTGTCGACCTTCGGTGTGATGTTTACGCCGGACCAACCCAAGGCCGCCGCGGAACTGGCGCGAGTCTGTCGACCCGGAGGCCGGATCGGCCTGGCCAACTGGACACCCGAAGGTTTCGTCGGCCAGATGTTCAAGACCCTGGGCCGCCACATGCCGCCACCGCCAGGCGCACAACCGCCTTCGCAGTGGGGCACCGAAGCCTGGCTGCACTCGCACTTCGACGAGCGCAACTTCCTGGTCCAGATCACTCGCAAGCACTTCAACTTCCGCTACCGCTCGGCCGCGCACTTCATCGACACGTTCCGCAACTGGTACGGCCCAGTCCACAAGGTGTTCCTGGCGCTGCCTCCCGAGGGTGCCGAGGCCCTGGAAAAGGACCTGACCGAACTGTTGAACCGCTTGAACCGGGCGGGAGACAAGTCGCTGGTGGTGCCGAGTGAATACCTGGAAGTAGTCATCACCCGGCGCTGAACTGCCAACACAAAACCCCTGTGGGAGCGACGGTGCGGCATCCGACCTGCTCGCGAAGGCGGTCGTTCACTCAACATCAATGTTGAATGTAATGGCCTCTTCGCGAGCAGGCTCGCTCCCACATTGGATAATGGTGTCTGGGAGAGCAATCACTCATCCAGCCGCTCGGTGTACACCACCCAAACGCTGCATGGCATTTTGTACAGCAGATGCTCCACCGTACTGCCGATCAGTCGGCCCATGCCGCGATGGCCGATCCGGCCCATGACAATCACGTCGACGTCAAAGGCATCGGCATAGCGGGTGAGGACCTTGGCCGGGTTACCCATGATCATGTGTCGCTGCTCCGGTGCGATGCCGTTGCGCTCGGCCAGTTCGTTGAAGGCATCCTCCTGGTAATCGAACACGGTCTTGGCCTTACCCGACGAGAAGAACGCCGAACCGTTGTCGAAGCCGAACTCGTCGGCGCTGATGGATGAAAGGTCATAGGCGTAGACCACATCAAGCTCGGCATTACAGGCGCTCGCCAGTTTCGCCGCTTCGTGAAGAATTCGGTCGTTGAAGGTTTTGTAATGGTCATCGCGATGAAAGGGGTCGACCGCCGCGACGATCTTTCGCGGCAAGGCGTGCACGGCGTGGCTCACGAAATGCAGCGGCACCGGACATTCGCGCAGCAAATGCACATCGAGCGGGGTAAACATCAGCCGCGACAGCAGTGATTCGTGCTCCAGCGCCTTGATCAGCACGTCCATCGGCTGCTCTTTGAGGTGAATCAGGATTTCTTCCAATGGGCGTTCGACCCAAGCCACTTCGGTGGTGACGTGCACACCGATTTTGCGCAAGGGGCGAGCCTGTTCCTCAAGCCATTGGCGATGGCGATCGACGTAGCCCAGGCGCATCTGTTCCAGGGCCTTTTCGTTGACCAGACTGGCGGTCGCCAGGCCTTCAAGGTAATCGAAGGCGACGATGTGCAGCGCGGCGTCTTCGGCCTTGGCCAGCGCAGCGGCCCTGTCGAAAGCAGGGCTGTGTTCCATCAGCGGTGATGCAACCAGCATGAAGCGGGATTGACCAGACATGACGAACCTCCCGTGGATTAGCCGCCCGACGTGCGGCTCGTGCGACGTACATCCAGTCTCTAAGTATTGACCATGATCAATCACTCGTCCGTAAACCGGGTGCAGGCTGAGGTTCGTTCCTTGAGGGTGTCCTCACGGCTTCCAGATATCGACGTCTTTCGCATCCACTGCCTTGGGTAATAAACCCGCGGCAAAAAAAGCATCGGCGATTTTCTGCTGCTCACCCAATTGATCGCCTTTCACCGGCTGTACCTGGTAGCTGCGATGGGTGTTGGCCGTCTCGACTGTTGCCACATCAAGGTTGCCCCACAACGGGCTGAGTATTTGCGCCGCGTCACGTGGGTTGGTTTTTACCCAGTCACCCGTCTTGTGCAGTTGATCGTAAACAAGCTTGAGGACGTCGGGATGCGCCTTGGCGTAGCTGGTGCTGGTCAGGTAGTAGCGTTTGTAACTGGCCAGGCCTGCGCCGTCAGCCAGGGTGCGCGTCGGCAGTTGACGTTGCGCGCTGGTGAGGAAGGGTTCCCACGTGACCCAGGCATCAACTTTGTTGTTCTCGAAGGCCGCACGGCCATCGGCGGGCGACAGGTAGGCCGGTTGGATGTCCGAAAACTCCAGGCCTGCTTTCTTCAGGGCGGCGATCAGCAAATAGTGGGATCCGGCCGCCTTGGTGACCGCCACTTTCTTGCCTTTCAAATCCGACAGTAGCTTGAGGGGCGAATCCTCGCGTACGACGATCGCCTGGGCTGAAGGCGAGGGCGCCTCTTGCGCAAAATAGGTCAGTTTGGCCTGCGCGGCCTGAGCAAAAATCGGCACGGTGTCTGCGACGTCAGCGCTGATATCGACATTGCCCACATTCAGCGCTTCCAGCAGTGGCAAACCACTTGAAAACTCATGCCAGCTCACATCGATGTTCTTCTGCGCGAGGGTTTTTTCCAGCGTGCCTTGTGTTTTCAACAAGGTGATGAGGGTCGATGACTTCTGGTAGCCGATTCGTACCGTTTCCCGGGCCTGGGCCGGGAGGGTGAATGACAAGGCCAGCGCAACGACCAGGCCGGCCAGTACCGGACGACGGAGTTTCGCTTCAGCATTTTTGGTGGACTTTGACATGGCACGCTCGGCATTCAGCAGGAGAGAAGGGCTATCTGCCATGAATCATAGGGTTCTAAAAATCATTCTTTAAATAATTTTTAGGTATTAGCTTAGTGGTTCCTTAATATTCGATTCAGGAATAAATAAATAGTTATTTATTCCTTTTATTGTTGTCTCAGGAAAGGCACTTTGAAGGCCGCTCTGCGCTCAGTGCGGATTCTCCCACCCATACCAAGGCCTTTCATGAAGTTGAAAAAGCTCATTGTCGCCGCCAGTCTGTTGTTCGCCGCAGCGGGGGCTCATGCACAACAAGCCATCGATATCAGCTACCAGCGTTCCTCGACTTTATGGATTCTGCTCAAGCAGAACGGCCAGCTCGAAGAGCGTCTGAAACCCTTGGGCTTCACCGTCAACTGGCATGAATTCAGCACCGGCCTGCTCAGCTCGCTGAACGCCGGCAGTGTCGATTTGCATGCCGACGTGGCGGATGCCTTCGCGCTGTTCACCCAGGCTGCCGATGCGCCGCTGACCTACTACGCCCGGGAAAATCCGTCGTCCAGCGCCCAGGCGATCATCGTTCAGGACAACTCCCCGATTCATGGCATCGCCGATCTAAAGGGCAAGACTGTCGCGGTCTCCAAAGGCTCGGGCAGTAACTTCCTGCTGATTTCCGCGTTGAAAAAAGCCGGGCTGACCCTCGCAGACATCACCCCGCGTTACCTGGAAGCACCGGATGGCGGGGCTGCATTCGCCAACGGCAGTGTCGATGCATGGGCGATCTGGGACCCGTTCCTGGCGACCCAACAACTGGATCATCACGTGCGCGTGCTGGCCGATGGCAAGGACGGAGTGGCCAACTACAACCGCTTTTACCTGGCGACCACGAAGTTCGCCAACGCGCACCCAGACGTGTTGCAAGTCACCTTCGATACCCTGCGCGAGACCGGGCAGTGGGTCAAAGCGCACCCGCAAGAGGCCGCGAAGATTCTCGGACCGGTGTGGGGCAACATTCCGCCCGCCACGGTTGAGCTGGCAAACACTCGCCGCAGCTACGACATCGTCCCGGTCAAGGTCGATGACCTGGCCGAGCAGCAACGCATCGCCGACACCTATTACGCAGCGAAGCTCACGCCCAAGCCGCTGAAGGTTTCCGACATCGCTGTCTGGACGCCGAAGGCGAAGTAAGGGAGCGTTGCCATGAGTCGTCAAATTCACCTGTCCGCCTTCTTGCTGACCGGGCCGGTCATCCACAGTCACGCGGTGTGGCGTCATCCGCAAACCGTTGGCAATTACCTCGAGCCCGAGTACTACGCGCGTGTCGCCAAAGTGGTAGAGGAGGGGTTGTTCGACTTTCTGTTCTTCGCCGATCGCCTCGCGGTCGGTGACCAGATGGGCGGCTCCCGGGATCTGGCCTTGCGTTATGGCGCCCAGGACGCGACACGCCTGGACCCCTTGCCGATCCTGTCTTACTTGATCGGGCAAACCCGCAAGCTGGGGCTGGGGGCGACCCGTTCCACCACCTATTACGAACCGGCGCATATCGCCCGGGAGTTCGCCACCCTGGATCACCTGTCCAAGGGGCGTGCCGCGTGGAATATCGTCACGTCGATGAACGACAGCGAAGGGCGTCTGTTCGGCAAGGACAAGCACCTGGAGCATGCCCTGCGTTACGACCGCGCCGACGAATTCGTCGAAGTGGCGTTGAAACTGTGGCGCAGTTGGGGGGAGGACGCGCTCAAGCTCGACCGCGAAAGCGGGGTGCTGGCCGATCCGTCGAAGATCCATTCGGTGCAGCACCAAGGCGAGTGGTTCAAGGTCGAAGGGCCGCTGAACATCCCGCGCACGCCTCAGGGGCGACCGGTGCTGATCCAGGCCGGCTCGTCCGGTCGTGGCCGGCGTTTCGGGGCGCGTTGGGCCGAGGCGATCTTCACCATTCACCCGCATTTGAGCGCCATGCGCGCCTTCCGTGACGACGTGCGGGCGCAGGTCGTGCAACAAGGACGCGAGGCCGACAGCTGCAAAGTGCTGACGGCGGTCATGCCGTTTATTGGCGGCACGGAAGCCGAAGCGCGGGCCAAGCGTGACCGGCATAACGCCCTGGCGCGTCCCGAATTGGGGCTGGTCACGCTGGCCTCACAACTGAATGTCGACCTGTCACCGTTTCCGTTATCGGCGACGCTGGCCGAGATCGCCCAATCGCCGCTGATCCATCCTGCGGCCGCCGAAAAGCTGCTGATGCAAGGCGCCGATACCACGCTGGAGCAACTGGGGCGGATTTTCGCCAGCAGCGTTCGCGTGCCGCAGCTGGTGGGCACCGGCGCGCAAATCGCCGATCAACTGGCCGAGCTGTTCCTGGGCGAAGGCTGCGACGGTTTCGTGATTTCGCCGGGTTACCTGCCGGGGTCGTTCAGCGAATTCGTCGAAAGCGTGATCCCCCATTTGCAACGCAAAGGCTTGTTTCGCCGCGCTTACGAAGGCTCGACCTTGCGTGAGCACTTGGGGCTCGGCGAGCTAAAGGACTGAACACCTCTACCCACCAAAGGGATACTTGAATGGCTGTTTTCGATCGATTGACCCGTCGTCACCTGCTGGGTCTGGCCAGCGTCGCCCTGGCGAGCCCGCTGCTGATGTCGTTGCCGCGCTCCAGTTGGGCGACCGATGAACACGCCGGACATGCTGTCGATGGCGCCAGCGAGCCCACAGGCGCGGGCGACTTCATCCGCCTGGACACACCGCGCGCGCTGAAACTGGCGGTCAACCTTAATGCGGTTTGCCTGGCGCCGGTGGTCATCGCCCATGGACAAGGCTTCTTCAAGAAACACAACCTCGATGTCGAGCTGGTCAACTTTGGTAACTCCACCGAAGTGTTGCTCGAAGCCATCGCCACGGGTAAGGCCGATGCCGGCGTCGGCATGGCATTGCGTTGGCTCAAGGCTCTGGAGCAGGGCTTCGACGTCAAGCTCACCGCCGGTACTCACGGCGGTTGCCTGCGCTTGCTCAGTGCGGTCAATGGCAACGTGCTCAAACTCGAAGACCTCAAAGGCAAAACCATCGGCGTCACCGACATGGCCAGCCCGGACCGTAATTTCTTTTCGATCCTGCTGAAAAAGCACGGTATCGATCCGGTGCGTGATGTGGACTGGCGGCTGTACCCGGCCGACCTGTTGGGCACCGCGCTGGAGCGCGGCGAAGTCCAGGCGGTCAGCGGCAGTGACCCCTTCATGTACCGCCTGATCAAGTCCGGCAAAGCCCAGGAGTTGTCCACCAATTTGGTCGAAGAGTACGCCAACCTCAGCTGCTGCGTCGTCGGCGTCACCGGCAAACTGGTGCGTGAGGAAAAACGCGTGGCGGCGGTCCTGACCCAGGCGATTCTCGAGGCCCACGATTACTCGGTGAAAAATCCCCAGGCCGTGGCCAAGGGCTTCCAGGCCTATGCGCTGAATACCTCGACCGAAGAAGTCGAGGCGATCCTGCACGACCATACCCACGGCCATCACGCCGTCGGGGCACTGCTGACCAAGGAAATCACCACCTACGTCACCGACCTGCAAACCGTGGAAGTCATTCGCCAGAGCACCAACGCCGGCGAGTTCGCCAAGGAGATCACTGCCGATGTCTTCAGCTGAGGTTTCGACACTGGCCGCGCCGGCGACGCAGCGGGCGCTCAAGCGTTGGCGACAAGGCGCGGTGGCGGTGACGGCATGGGTGGCGGTCGCGCTGTTGATCAGCTATTGGCCCAATGCCATGCGCCTTTGGCCGATGACCCAGGGCCTGGCGAATCTGTGCCTGGCCGTGGCGACATTGATTGGACTGCTGGGCATCGTCGGGCACTGGTCGGCGAAGGTCGCCACGCGTATTCGTGCCGCGGGCGCCTGGTTGATCGCGTTGCCGATTCTGTTGGCGATCTGGGAACTGCTCACCGCCAAGCTGGGCCTGCTGCCGGTGCCGTTCTTCGCACCGCCGCAAGCGTTGCTCGCGGTATACGTTGAAGACTGGCCGCGCCTGGCTGACAGCTTGCTGCATTCGGCACTGTTGCTGGGGACGGGTGTGGCGCTGGGTGCAGCGACTGGTTTTGTGGCCGGGGTGGCCATCGGTTGGTCGAGCAGTATCGGCTACTGGCTGCACCCGGTCTTGCGCATTCTCGGGCCTGTGCCCTCGACCGCATTGTTGCCGCTGTGCTTCTTTCTGTTTCCCACCAGTTGGAGTGCCAGCGTGTTCTTGATCGCCCTGGCGACCTGGTTTCCAGTCACGGTGCTGACGTGGTCGGGCGTTGCCAGCGTCGATAAAGCCTATTACGACGTGGCGCGGACTTTGGGCGCGAAGCAGGGCTTTCTGATTTTCAAAGTGGCAATCCCGGCGGCGTTGCCTCACGTATTCGTCGGTTTGTTCATGGGGCTGGGCGCCTCGTTCTCGACCTTGGTGGTCGCGGAAATGATGGGCGTCAAATCCGGCATCGGCTGGTACCTGCAATGGGCCCAGGGTTGGGCGGCCTACGCCAATATGTACGCGGCGTTGTTGATCATGGCTCTGGCCTGCTCGGGGTTGATCTCCGCGCTGTTCCTGATTCGTGACCGGCTGTTGGCCTGGCAGAAAGGAGCGATGAAATGGTAGCGCAGGCACACACATCGACCGCCCCGGTTTCAGCGGGGCTGGCGTTGCGCATTAACAAATTGAGTCACGGTTTTGCCCTGGACGGTCAGCGCTTGCCGGTTCTGGAGCGGGTTTCCCTCGACGTGGCACCCGGTGAATTCGTCGCGTTGCTCGGGCCTTCGGGCTGCGGCAAGTCCACGCTGTTGCGACTGGTGGCAGGGCTGGAACCGGCCGACTCCGGTACGGTGCTGGCCGATGGTGCACCGATTACCGGGCCCGACCCGAGTCGGGTTGTGGTGTTTCAGGACCCGACGCTCTACCCGTGGCGGCGCGTGTGGGACAACGTCGCCCTTGGACTTGAGGCCCAAGGCCTGCTCAAAACCCATTCCGCCAAGGTCGATGCAGCACTGGATAAGGTGGGTCTGCGACAATTCGCTCGCGCGTATCCGCGGCAGTTATCAGGTGGCATGGCGCAACGCGTCGCGTTGGCCCGAGCGCTGGTCAACGAACCCCGGCTGCTGATTCTCGACGAGCCGTTGGGCAAGCTGGATTCGCTGACCCGCATCACCATGCAAAAGGAACTGATCGATCTGTGGCAGCGCCAGGGCTACACCGCGCTGCTGGTGACCCATGATGTTGAAGAAGCCTTGCTGCTGGCCAATCGGGTGATCGTGTTCAGCGACCGGCCGGCGGCGATCAAGGCACAACTGACCATCGAGCGACCTTATCCGCGTCATCGCGACGATCCTTATCTGGTGGACTTGCGACGACAGATCATGGGCTTGCTCGGGTTGGGGGAGAGCTGGTAATCATTGGTTGAACGAACACTGTTTGCCAAACAACGAAGTACCCGTGTGGGAGCGAGCCTGCTCGCGAAGACTGGGTGTCAGGCACTATAGGTATCGACTGACACACCGCCTTCGCGAGCAGGCTCGCTCCCACAAGGGGGCCCACATTCCATAGGAATACATCGCACCATGAGTTTCACTTCGTTGCATTGGGGGGCGTATCGCCCGCAGGTCGTCGACGGAAAACTGCACGCCATGGTCCCGGTGGAGTGGGACCCGGATCCGTCGCCCATCGGTGCTTCTATTCCCGAAGCCATTACATCACCGACGCGGATCATGCGGCCGGCTGTGCGCCGCAGTTATCTCGCCGAACCCGGCGCCCACCCCGAGCTGCGCGGACAGGAACCTTTCGTCGAAGTGTCGTGGGACGTTGCGCTGGACCTGGTCGCCAGAGAACTGAAGCGGGTCAAGTCTGAACATGGCAATCAGGCCATTTTCGGCGGTAGCTACGGCTGGGGCAGTGCCGGGCGCTTCCATCATGCGCAAAGTCAGTTGCACCGCTTCCTCAATCTGTTCGGCGGCTATGTGTTCAGCATGGACAGCTACAGCCTTGGCGCCGGACGGGTGTTGATGCCGCACATCGTCGGCAATATGGATTGGCTGCTGGCCGCGCACACCTCATGGAAAAACCTGGCGCAGCATTGCGAGTTGTTCGTTGCCTTCGGCGGCCTGCCGGCAAAAAACGCCCAGACCAGCCCCGGCGGCGCCAGCGAGCATCTGTTGTCCCGCGCGCTGGAAGACATGTCCGAGGCCGGCGTGCAGTTCGTCAACGTCAGTCCCTTGCGCGACGATCTGTCCGGGCCGAAAAACAATCAATGGTTGCCGGTTCGCCCCGGCAGTGACACCGCGCTGATGATGGCGTTGTCCTACGTGCTGGTCAGCGAAGGTTTGCACAACGAGGCCTTCGTGCAGCGCTACACGGTCGGCTATGAGCGGTTTCGCGAGTATTTGCTCGGGCATGCCGACGGCCAGCCCAAAGACCCGTTGTGGGCGCAGGCACTGACGGACATTCCGGCGCAGCAAATCATCGAACTGGCGCGGCGCATGGCCAGCCAACGCACGATGATCAACATTGCCTATTCCCTGCAGCGTTCGGTGCACGGCGAACAGCCATTCTGGATGACCGTGACCCTGGCCGCGCTGCTCGGGCAGATCGGCCTGCCGGGGGGTGGCTTCGGCCTCGGTTATGGCTGCATGAACAACACCGGCAGCGGTCGCAAAGCGTTTTCCGGGCCGCGCTTTTCTCAAGGGATCAATCCGGTCAAGGATTTCATTCCGGTGGCGCGGGTGACCGACATGTTGCTCAACCCCGGCGCGCCGTTCGACTACAACGGCAAGCAACTGCATTACCCAGACATACGCCTGGTCTATTGGGCGGGGGGCAACATCTTCCATCATCATCAGGACCTCAACCGTTTACTGGACGCCTGGAAGCGCCCGGAAACCATCGTTGTTCATGAGCAGTTCTGGACGGCCCAGGCCAAGTACTCGGACATCGTGCTACCGGCGACGACGGCCCTGGAACGCAACGATATCGGCAGCTCCGCCTCGGACCGCTTCATGATCGCCATGCAACAGGCGATCGAGCCGGTGGGTGAATCCCGGGACGATTATTCGATCTTCGCGGATGTCTCCGAGCGCCTGGGTTTCGGCCAGGCCTTCACCGAAGGTCGCGACGCTGAGGCATGGCTGCGCTTTACCTATGACGAGTCCCGGGGCAGGGCGCAGGATCATGGGATCGAGCTGCCGGACTACGACACGTTCTGGCGAGAGGGGCTGTTCGAGATCGATTATCCGGAAATCGATACCGTATTGCTCAAATCCTTCCGTGACGACCCGGACGCGAATCCCCTGCCAACACCTTCGGGACGAATCGAAATCTTTTCCGAACGCATCGCCGGTTTTGGTTACGCCGATTGCCCCGGTCATCCTGTGTGGCTGGACAAACCGGTGGCGCAGTTCCCGTTGCAGCTGCTATCGAATCAACCGAAAACCCGCCTGCACAGTCAATACGATCACGGCGCGTACAGCCGCTCCTCGAAGATCCAGCAGCGTGAACCGCTGACCCTCAACACCGAGGATGCGCGCGCTCGGGGCCTTGTCGATGGCGACGTGGTCAAGGTGTTCAACGAGCGTGGCGCCTTTCTGGCCGGGGTGATCGTCTCGGAGGCGATTCGCCCCGGTGTGGTGCAAATCGCCACCGGGGCCTGGTTCGATCCGTTGCAGCATGGCGAGCGAAACAGCCTGGAAAAGCATGGCAATCCCAACATGATCACGGCCGATATCGGCGCTTCGAGTCTGTCCCAGGGCTGCTCGGCGCAAACCGCCTCGGTCCAGATCGTGAAGTGGGATCAAGCATTGCCGCCCGTCACGGCGTTTGAGCCGCCGTTGATGGTTTGATGATCGACATCGGGGTAAGCCAGGGGGCTGCAAGCTGTACGTTGCCCCCTCGCTGCCATCAGAACGCGTACTGCAAGCGGGTGTAGTAGTAACCGCCGGTGAAGCCGAACGGCGAAAAACTGCCCCAGTTATCGCCGAACGAGGAGTTGGGCACGCCGATGTGGTCAGGGTATTTGTCGAACAGGTTCTGTGCCCCGACGGCGACGGTCAACTGTTTGGTAAGCGCATACGCCACGTCGAGATCGGTGATCCACTTGGCCGAATAGGAACGGTCCAGACTCGGATCGCTTGAGCTGTTGACCTCGGTATAGGTGCCATAACGGATCAATCGCAGGTTGACGTCGAAGTCGTGGATCGCCCAGTCGGCGGAGAAGATCATTTTGCTGCTGGGTGAGGTTTTGGTGATCAGCGCTCGGGACTGGCGGCCGAGCAATTGAAAGTTGCTGCCCAGGGCCGTGAGTTGCGACGGGGTTTCGTTGACGCTGAGGATTTGCGTGTGGTTGTAGTTCAGCGCCGCGGTCCATCGCACCGAGCCGAACTGGTTCAGGTTCTGCCGGTAGTTACCGACCACATCGACCCCAGAGGTACGGGTGTTGGCGCCATTGGTGAAGTACTGCGCCCCGGCGGTGGCGGGCACGCCGATGCTGTCGAGCAGGGCGGCGACGCCCGGACCCTGGAAGCGTTCGCTGAGTACCAGGCGGTCGCGCAGGTTGATCACGTAGCCATCGACGGTCAGGCTCAGGTCTTCGCTGGGTGTTAACGCGAAACCGAGGCTGAAGTTGGTCGAGCGTTCCGGTTTCAACGCGCTGGCCCCGAGTGCCTGGGCGCCCGCCGAGTCCACCGGCAGGATCACGTAGTTATAGGACTGGTAGACGCCATTGATGGTGTCGAACCCCGTCGAGCGTGCGGTGAAGATCTCGTTGGCCAACGACGGCGCGCGAAAGCCATTGCTGATGGTGCCGCGAATCGAGAACACCGGGTTGAATTTGTAGCGGGTGCTGAGCTTGCCGCTGCGAGTACCGCCGACGCCTTCGTTGTAATGCTCGTAGCGCGCCGCGACGCCGAGGTACCACTGCTCGACGGGGTAGAAGCCGAGGTCGATGTAGCTGGCGACGCTGTTACGACTGATCTTCTGCGCATCGTCCGGGGTAATACCGTTGGTGACCTGAGCGCCCGGATCGGGGCGTTGCCCGGCACGCGGATGGCCAGCCGGGAACACGTAGCCACCGTCGATATAAGAAGCTTCGGAACCCGCGCGTGTCTCGTAGCTTTCACGCCGATGCTCGAAGCCGAAAGCGACATCCAATGGCTTGGCCAGCCCGATCTCGTAGCTGTTTTTCAGGTCCAGGTTGCTGGTGAGCTGGTCAGCGATGTAAATGCCGGAGGTGAATTTGTTGGGCGTGTTTTCGCCCAGTGACGGGTTCTGATTGTCGTAGGTTCGTTGCTTGGCGTAGTTGCGCCCGTACGTGCTGCTCAGGTCCCAGGCCCAACCGCCGATGCCGATGTTGTCGCCCTTGGCCCCGAACGCGGACTGGAAGTCGGTTTCATTGACCAGCCAGTAAGGGCTGTAACCGTCGGGAAAACCATTGGGGCCGGTGGTGATGGTGTTGCGCCCGCTCGGTAGACGGAAGTTCTGGCCGTCGTTGTTCTCGCGCGTGGCCACGGTCGAAAACGAGTAGAGCGTTACGGCATCGTTCAGTGGCAGGTCGAGGTTGTAGGCGGCATCTGCCAGTTGGCTGCGGGGCAGGCCATAGCCTTTGTAGGTGTGATGGCTGGCGTCGGCCTCACGCGGGTCGGGTGAGCCATCGGCCAGTGGATAGTAGTGCGAGCGGTAGCCGTTGCTGCCGGCCTTGTTGTCGCGCTCCTGATAGCGAGTGTCGAGCGAGACATTGAGCACACCGGCTTCGCCGACTTCAAAACCATAGTTGAGCGCTTCTTGCCCGGTGCCGCGTTTGCCGTCGTAGCCCTGGCCGAGGGTCGTATCGGAACTGCCGCCGGTGGTCTGCTTGAGGATGATGTTGATCACCCCGGAGATGGCATCCGAGCCATATTGAGCGGCCGCACCATCGCGCAGCACCTCGATGTGATCGATGGACGCCACCGGAATCAGGTCAAGGTCGCTGGGCGCCGCGCCGCTGTTGATCCCGTTGATATTCAACGTGGCGCTGGTATGCCGACGCTTGCCGTTGACCAGTACCAGCACATGGGAGGCAGTCAGCCCGCGCAGAGTGGCCGATCGCACCACACCGCTGGCATCCCAACCCGCGCGGTCGGGCAAGTTGAAGGAGGGGATGAATTTGCTCAGCGCCTCCAACAGGCTCGGTTTGCCGACCGAGCGCAGTTGTTCGCCGGTCACCACGTCGATGGGTGTCGGGCTAGTGGTGACGGTGCGTTGCTCAGTACCACGGTTGCCCGTGACGACCACGGTATTAAGGGTAGGTGAGCTGGTTTCGGCGGCGTCGGTGTTGAACGAGGCGAGGCCGCAGGCAATCGACAGTGGCAGTAATAATGGGCGGTACGTCGGCGCTGTTCGGCGCTCCTGGCAGTTGAACATAAACGTGAAGCTCCTGAATGGCGGGTGATGTCCGTGTCACTTCTTGCGAGCGGCGACGGCTTCGATTTCGACCAGACCGCCGGGCAGCGGCAGGGCCACCACCTGAATGGCGGTGCGTGCTGGTTTGTTCGGTTGCGCGGCGCTGCCGAAGAACGGCGTATAGCCTTCTTGCAGTCCGGCGAAATCGAGCTTGCCGCCTTTGGCCGGATCACCCACCAGGAACACCCGCAGTTGCACCACATCGCCGAGGTCCAGACCTTGACCCTGCAAGACCCCTTTGAGTTTGTTGAGGATCGAGGTGGTCTGGGTCGCGGTATCGCCATAGGCCGCAAAGGAATCCTTTGGGGCTTTCGGGTCGTGCAGGTCGGCGAGCAGGCCGCTGACGAACAGCAGGTCGGTTTGCGCTGGCACTGACACCGCCAGCGAAATCGGGAAGTTGGAATTGGGCAGGGCGATGCGTTTGATCTCGTCGGCCTGGCTGCTGAGGGCGGTCGCGGTCATGAGGAGTCCTGTGAGCAAAGTAATGGCTTTCATCGTTCAGTCCTTTGTTGAAAATAGTCAGGCAGCAACGCCCTGTTGCTTGCGTTCAGCATGTCGGCCGATCAGCGACACGATGCGCCGTGCCGAATCGGCGGCGCTGTTCTGCCAGATGCCGACGCCGCCGTGGGCGAGGGCGTCGCTGGCCAGATACGTGCGGCCTTGAGGTTCGTTGAGGAGCTGATAGGCGCTTTCGCCCACCTCGTCGTTGACGATCCATGGGCCTTTGCTGAAGGGCACCTTGGCCCAGTTGATCGCCACCGGTTTTTGCAACTTGGCGCTGTGGCCGGGGTGCAGCAGTTCCACGGCTTGCCGGGAGGAGGCGAACTGTTCGGCGAGGGGTTTTTTGCTGAAGGCCTGGGCTGATTCGCTGGTGTTGTACGCGGCAACCAAAATGCCCTGGGCACTGTTCAGTCGATCGCTGGGGTACCACAAGCCTTTGACTTCATGGTCCAGGTAAGAGAGCCCGCCGTAGATGTTGAAGTCGGTCTCCCAGAATCGCGGCGACTGCCAGGCAACCTTGTTCGCCTGATCACTTTGCGCGCTGAGAATCGCTTGCTTGAAAGGCGCACTGAAGTTGCTCGGCAGCTTGGCCAGCAACGGCAGGGGCACCGTGACGATGGCGTAATCGGCATTCAGGACCTGGGTGGTGCCGGTCTTGCGATCCCGGTAGGTGATGCGACTGCCTTGTTCCGAGGTCTGGATGTCGCTGACTTCAGCGTTGAAGCGCACCGCGTCCTTGAGCTTTTCGTAGAACGCATAGGGAATCCGGTCCATGCCGCCGACCGGTTGGAACATGGTCGATGAGAACTCGGGGATTTCATCGAACACCAGCGCACCCCAGAGCTTGGGATTGAGCAGGGTTTGCAGCTCCAGCGGCGCGCGGGTGATGCCGGTTTGATCACCGGCACCGGGCACACGGTCGTAACCCGAGCGCACCGAGCCCTTGTATTTGAAGTCGACGTTGAGGTCGCCATAGACCTTGAGGAAATTCAACAGCGCCTGGCGGTCTTCGACGCTCAAATCCTGGTCCAGGGCTTTGCGGCTGACGGTACGCGCCAGCAGTTCGGACAACTGCCCGCGGGTGTCGTTGACGGCCTGGCGCAACTGGAAGGCCGGTTTTTTCGGGTCCGGCAAGGCCAGTGCGTTACGACTGCTGTTGACCAGCACTTGCAGCTCTACGCCCAACTCGCGGCAGTAACCGAGGATCGTCTGGTGGTGGCTTGGAATGCGTGCGGGACCGGCGTTGAAAAAATGCCCATCGTCGAAGTCGACGGTCTGGCTGACGCCATCGTCGAAATCGATTTTGGTCCCGCGACGTAACGTCCAGTTGCGCCCGCCGACTCGCTCGCGGGCTTCGAGGATGGTCACGGTAAAGCCAGCCTTGCGCAGTTCATAAGCACTGACCAGCCCGGAAATACCGGCGCCGACCACCACCACGTGCTTGCCTTTGCCACTGCTGCCCAGTTGCAAAGGGTTGAAAGTTGCCGCCACCGCCTGAGGCGTGAGCCCCAGCGCGCCGAGGGCGCCGACAGCGGCGGAATAGCCACCGACGGCGGCAATACGGGAAATCAGTTCCCTGCGGGTAAAAGCCATAGTGATGCTCCTTGGCATGCTTGCCTGTATGGGGTTAAAGGTCGTAGCGCACGGACAACAAGACGGTTCGTGGGTCGTTGATCGAGTAGTAACGGGCGCCGCTGGAAGGTACGAAGCCGACCGATTGCGGGTACGCGCGGTCGAGCAGGTTTTTCACCGCGAGGGTGGTGGTCCAGTGGCCGTCGCTGGAGATGTAGCGGGTGTTGGCGTTCCAGAAGGTCTGCTTGGGGATTTCCTGTATGTCGTCGTTCAGCGCGTTGGCGAAGGACTTGGTCTGGAACTGGGCATCAGTGCCGGCAAGCCAGGTGCCGGGCAATCCGGCCGGGATCGTGTAGTTGAGGCCGACGCTGGCGTTCCAGCGTGGTGAGAACACCAACTGTTTGCCGTTGGCATCGACGCCGGCACCGCCGGCATTCTCGAAGTCGTCGTACTGGCTTTGCAGGTAACCGACGTTGGCGGTCAATTGCAGGTCGCGAGTCAGCGCGGTCAGGGTTTCCAGTTCGACACCGTAGGTGTGCGCCTGGCCGACGTTGGTCCGCAGGCTGACGCCCAGCGCCGGGTCGTAGGCGTTGGTCTGCAAGTCCTTGTAGTCGTTGTAGAACAGCGCGAGGTTGGCGCGCAGGCGTTGGTCGAAGAAGTCGCCCTTGAAGCCGGTTTCCCAGGTGGTCACGTCTTCTGGCGAGAACGCCTGTTCGGCGGCAGCCTGGGTCGGCGCGCGGTTGTCGAAGCCGCCAGCCTTGAACCCTTTGGCCACGTAGGCGTACTGATTCAGGTGCGGCGTCCAAGCGTATTCGAAGCCGAGTTTCGGGCTGGTGGACTGCCAGGACTTACTCGACTCAGCGGTGAAGTTGGTCCCGGTGATCTGCCGGTTGGTGTTGATGGCGTAGTTGGTGTAGTCGAAGTTCTTGTGCTCGCGGGTAAAACGCAGCCCGGCGATCAGCGACAACTGCGGCGTGATCTTGTAACTGCCCTGGCCATACAGCGCGTAACTTTCGGTGTTGGTTGTGCTGTATTGGCCTTGTCCGATCACCCGGTTGCGCGCAACGGAGAAGGTGAGGTTGTCGCGGTCGGCTTCGAACTTTTCGCGGTACAGGTACAGGCCGGTACTGAAGCTGAACTTGTCGTAGTCGCCGTTGAGCTGGAATTCCTGGGTGGCGTAGTCCTGCTTGTAGGTGATCAGGTTGTTCTGAATCAGCGCCGCCTGGCCCGAGTTGTCATAGTCCACCGGCTGGTTGAACGCCGAATAGGCGGTCACCGATTTGAAGTTCAGGTGGTCATCGATGGCGTAGATGGCGCGCAGCACCGAGCTGCCCTGATCGAGGCGGTTCTTCGGGTTGAGGCTGCTGTAACTCTTGAATTTGTCGAAGCGGCCGTTGGCGTCGAACGGTGTGTAGCTGGTGGTATCGCCACGGTCGAAGGTGCCGGCCAGCGTCAGTTGCACATCCCACGGCGAATCGATGGGATTGAAGCGCAGCTTGCCGCGGTAGGACTGGATGTCGACGTTGTTCACATCCGTGCCGCGTGTCGGGTCCGAGACAGTGCCGTCACGGGTCAGGCGAATCGCCGAAAAACTGCCGAACAACGCGTTGTCCACCAGCGGGCCGCTGATCAGCAGGCGCCCGTTCTGGGCGTTGTAGTCGCCGGCACCGAGTTCGAAGAAACCACGGGTTTCCTGGGTTGGATCGCGGGTGATCACGCGGATCGCGCCGGCGCTGCTGTTACGTCCGTACAGCGTGCCTTGGGGACCGCGTAGGACTTCGACACGCTCGACGTCGTTGAAGTCGAGCATCGAGGAAATGGCTCGCGGGATGTACAGGTCATCGGCGTACACCGCGACGGCCGACTCCTGGATCGGGTCGGTCTCACCGATGCCACGAATCCCGTAGGTCTGGGCGCTGTAGGAGATCGACTGGCGGCTGAGCGTCAGGTTCGGCACTTGCCCGGAGAGGTCGCGAATGCTTTTGATCTGCTTGTCTTCAAGGGCTTTTTCGTCGAACGCGGAAATCGCTAGCGGGGTCTTTTGCAAGTCTTCGCTGTGGTGTTCGGCGGTGACGGTCACAACAGGCAGGGCACCATCCATGGTGTTTTCTTCGGCATGGGCCGACAAGCCGAACAGCGCCAGCGACACGGCCAGCGTCAGATGACTTGAACGCAAAGTGTTGTGCATGGTGAACCCCAGGTGTGTAAGTGCAGCGTTGGCGTCGTTATGTTTTTTTAGGCAAAGCGTTGCCAGGGCCATGGTTCGAAAGCCATGGCGGGGGCGGCTTGAGCCGGGTTTCAGATTTGGATGTGGCGATTGACCGTGGGGTGGTGTCGGCCGGAAAACGTGCAGTTCCGTGGGCCTCCACCTGGTCAGGGGTCGGTGATGGTTGTAACAATATTTGTATAATACGGCGCTGTAAAAGTCCGAATAGTTATAAGGTAATTATAAAAAATAGACATTAAGTGTGCGGTAGAAATGCGTAATTCTGATGTTGTTGTGGGGCTGTCAAAACGCATTCGCGGGCAAGCCTCGCTCCTACAGGTGAAATGCATTCCCCTGTAGGAGCGAGGCTTGCCCGCGAAGACGGTGGATCGGCTGGAATCAATACCCGCGTTGCACGTTCGCCTGATTCTCCAACGCCAGGCCATTGAGAAAGCGTTCCAGATTGGCCAGGAAACCGTCGGCAATTTCGTGGCGGCTGTTGCTGGAGATCGCCGAGGTATGGGGCGAAAGACGCACCCGCGGGTGAGCATAGAGCGGATGCCCGTCCGGTAGCGGTTCGGGCTCGGTGACGTCCAGCGAGGCGAGGCCGATGTGTCCGGTTTCCAGCGCTTCAAGCAGGGCGCCATGGTCGAGCAAACCACCACGGGCGATGTTGATCAGGTGCAGGCCGGGTTTGGCGCTGGCGAGCACGGCACTGTCGACGATGTGCCGGGTCGAGTCGGTCAAGGGCGCGGCCAGCACCAGGTGATCGGCGCGGGCGAACAGGTCATGGATATCCCGCGCCGCTTCCACTCCCTCAACGTCGAACGGCGTCTGACTCTGACGCAACGCCAGTACGTTGATGCCCAAGGCGTGAGCCTTACTCGCCAGGCTACGACCGATGGCACCGAAACCGAGAATCCCCAGAGTCGTGCCCTTGAGCGGCGTCAGCGCGGTGAAATTCCATTGCGAGTCATGCACCCAGATGTCTGGCAGACGCTTGGCGGCGGCGAAAATCGCGGCCAGTGCGAATTCGGCGATGTTCTCGGCGGCGCTGCCGCGTGAAGTGCTCACCGGCGGGCCGTTGAACAACCATTTTGGGTAGAAGTCGATACCCGAAGACACCACTTGAATCCACTGCAAACCATAGGGCCAACCCGGTGGCGGCGTGTCCGGCGCCTGATAACCCCGCACATTGATCGGCCGCGCCAGCAGTATTGCGACTTCCGTCGGCAGGTCGCTCGGCACCCCCGACGGCACGCCGATCACGCGTGCTCCAGGATGGGTTTGGGCGAGGCGTTGGCGGATCACTTCGTTGAAGTCTTCATCCAGTTGGCTGGCGATAACAAGCTGGCTCATGGGCGTTCCCCAAATTGGAATGCAGACTGGCGCTGGGCGAAGACTGCTTTGCCGACGCCTTGCAAAACAGCGTCGTTCTGTGGGGTGTGAACGCGACTGCACAGCACGTCGCGGTAATGCCGTTGCAGCGGGTTATTGCGTGACAGACCGGGATTGCCGGACGCCTCGATAGCCAACTCGACGGCGCGAATGGCGTTGCCGGTCACCAGGTATTTGAGTTGTGCCGCGTTAGCCGTGGGTGTGTGACCTTCAGCTGCGGCGTCAAGCAGGCTGCGATTGGCGAAGAGCAGGGTGTCGATGTGGCCGACGGTTTCCTGAAAGCGTGGCAGGGTCGATAACGCCGCACCGAGGTTGGACGGCTTGCGTGTTTCCAGCCAGCCCACCAGCCAGTCGCGTGCGGCTTGGGCGACGCCGTCGTAGACCGATGACAGCAACACCGACATCCACAGAAACCCGTCGCCATCGAGTTCGGGTTGCGGGGCGCTCCAGCGGCTGACGCTGACGGCGTGCTCCAGCGGCACCAGCACATTATCGAACCCCACCTCATGGCTGCAGGTGGCGCGCATGCCCAGATGGTCCCAATCTTCGATGATGCTGATGCCTGGCGTGTCCTTGTGCACCAGCCAGGCGCCGACCAGAGGGTCTTCATCATTGCTGCGTGCCCAGACGCTGAACCAGGACAGACCATGGCTGCCGGTAGAGTAAATTTTTCTGCCACTGATTCGCCAACCCGCAGCGGTGCGCCTGGCGATGGTTGCCGGCAGACCGCCGCGTGCGGGGGTGCCAAGATCGGGCTCGACGCGCAACGCGTTGATCAACGCGCCATTCTCGACGGCGTCCCGAGCCACCTGCAGTCGCAGTGTTTCAGGCCAGTTCCGGCTGTCTTGCAGGCGTGAGTGCTGGAGGTATTGCATCACCAGGATCAAGGCTGTCGAGGGTTCGCCCTTGGCGATAGCGCTGATGGCCTTGCGCGCTTGAGCGAGGTTCGCGCCGCCACCGCCGAGGGGTTTTGGCACCGTCAACGCGACCAGGCCGTGCTCATGCAGCAGTTTGAAATTGTCATGCGGGAAGGCGCCGCTTTCGTCATACAGGTGTGCAGTGGCGGCCAGCTGCGCGCCGATGCTTTCGAGCAGTGCTTCGAATTGGGCCACTTCGACGGATCGCAGTGGTGGAGCATGTTGAGAAGAAAGACTCATGGTGAATTCACTCGATCAAAAAAGGTAGGCGTCGGCTCATAGGGGCAGCAACGGGAAGTTTTTGTCCCACAACGGACTGACATCGAGCCGTTCGCTCAACACGCCGGCGTCGAAGAATAAGTCAGCGACTTCCTGCTGCGAGGTGATGGCCTGATCGTTGACTTCGATGATTCTCGATGGCTGGCTGCGGTTGTTGTACATGTCGAGAAACACCGCTTTGTCGACGCCTAGCAGTTGCGCCGATTTGGTGGCCCAGGGCTCGGGGTTGTTGTTGATCCATTCAAGCGTGCGCGCCTGGCGTTGCAGGTAGTCCTGAATCGCTTGCTTGCGCAGCGGGTCTTCCAGTGCGGCGGGACGGGCGGCGATCAAGTAGTTGCCCGACAGATAACCCAACGCGGTTTTCAACACCCGGGCGCCACTGCGGAACTTCGCCAACTGGATAAACACGCCGTAGATAACCCAGGCATCGAGCTGGCCACTCTGAAAAGCACTGAAACCATCCTGCGGCGTGAGCGCGACGGGCGTGATGTCCTTCATGGTCAGGCCTTGTTCCTTCAGCGCCTTGATCAGAAAGTAGTGCGACGTGGTGGAGCGCACGTAGCCGACCCGTTTGCCACGCAACTGCGCGACCGATTCCAGCGTCGAGTCTTTGGGGATGAGGAACACCTGGTTGTTCACATCGCCTTGCAGCACCGCGATCAGACGCGGTTGGCGATGGCTCTGAATCGAGAAGATTGGTGGAATCTCACTCATCCCGCCAACGTCCAGACTGCCCGAGGCCAAGGCTTCGACGATCAGGTTGCCGCCGGCAAATTCCGAGTAGTCGACTTTGTACGGTGTATTGGCGGTGCCGGCGTCCTCGGTGAAATACGAGTCCTGGCCCCGGTACGTGGCAACCCCGAGGGTCAAGTCCGAGAGTTTGGTCGTTTGGGCGAACGCGCGAGAAGCTAACCCCAGTGAGGACAGGCCCAGCGCCCCGAGGGCGATCGAGCTGGCTGTCAGGAAGCCGCGACGATTGAACGGTCCCTGTGTGATGTTTTTCGTCATGGTCAGGCTCTTGTCAGATGGCGAGTTGCACGGCTGTTTGCCTGGTCGTATGTCGGTTGGCGGGTACGTCGAGGCTGAGGTTGTCACGCAGGGTCGTGCCGCTGTATTCGTCGCGAAACAGACCGCGTTGTTGCAGGATCGGCACCACCAGTTCAGTGAAATATTGCAGACCGTCGGGCAACAACGAGTTGATGATGAAACCGTCCGCAGCGCCTTGTTCAAACCACGTCTGAAGGGCATCGGCAACCTGCTCGGGTGTGCCGACGAAGTCACGCCGTGGCCGGGAGAAACGCAGCGCGACTTCGCGCAAGGTCAGGCCTTCGTCCCTGGCCAGTTGCTTGATTCGGTCCGACCCGCCTTTCTGGCTGTTGGAACCCAGATCACCCAGCTCGGGGAATGGCGCATCCAGCGGGTATTGGCTGAAGTCATGGTCGTTGAACGGCCGGCCCAGGGCGACAATCGCATCCTCGATCGTCACCAGCTCCACCGCTTGCTGATAGCGGCTTTCAACCTCCGCCTCATCGCGCCCGACAATCGGCCGGATCCCCGGCAGGATCGACAGCTTCTGCGCATCCCGGCCGAAGCCGCTGGCGCGTTGTTTCAGGTCCTGATAGTAGGCGCGGGCTTCGTCAAAGGTTTCGGGGCTGACGAAAATCGCATCGGAATTCTCGGCGGCGAAATTGCGCCCGGCCTCCGAGGTGCCGGCCTGGAAAATCACCGGCTGACCTTGCCGGGAGCGCGCAATATTGAGCGGGCCTTTCACCGAGAAAAATTCACCTTTGTGCTCCAGGGCATGCAATTTACCGGGCGTGAAAAACTCGCCACTTTGCTTGTCGTAGGCGAAGGCATCGTCTTCCCAGGAATCCCACAACCCCTTGACCACATTCACATGTTCCTTGGCGATGCGGTAACGCACGGCATGGGGCGGGTGCTCGGCCTTGCCGAAATTATCGGCGGTGCCACTGAGCCAGGACGTCACCACGTTCCACCCGGCGCGCCCGCCGCTGATATGGTCCAGGGAAGCGAACTGGCGGGCGACCTGGAACGGTTCGGTGTAGCTGACGGTGACAGTCGCCACCAGGCCGATGTGATGCGTGGTGGCGGCCAGGGCCGAGAGGATAGTCAGCGGCTCGAAGCGGTTGAGGTAGTGCGGGCTGGATTTCTCATGGATGTGCAGGCTGTCGGCGATAAACACGAAGTCGAACTTCGCCGCTTCCGCCAGTTGCGTCTGCTGCTTATAGAAATCGAAGTTCACGCTGGCGTTCGCCAGGGCCTGTGGATGGCGCCATTCGCCCCAGCCATGGCCGACACCATGGACCATCGCACCGAGTTTCAGTTGGCGTTGTTTGCTCATGGTTCTACTCCTGAATCCGTCGCATCGTTATCGAGATGCCTGGTTAAGTTGGGCACGCTTGGCGTTGAAGCTCTTGTCGAAGCCTTGGGAGACGTCGATGTGTTTGCTGAGAATTCCTTCTTCCTGATAGATATCCGCGGTGGTTTGCAGGCCGCTGATCACCTTGTCGTCAATCTCCACGGGCTCCATGTGCGTGCCTTTGGCCACGGCGACATGCACCGCCAGCGGCAAACCGGTAACCCGCGCCTGAGCGGCGGCATATTCCTCGGGGTGGGCGTTGGTCCAGCGATAGGCGCGATCGACCCGGGCGACGAAATCGTCGAGTTGCTGGCGTTTGCCGGTGATGGCCTGGCTGGTGGCGGCCAGGTACAGATGGTTGGTCAGCAGGGTTTCGCCACTGGCCAATACCTTGGCCTGATTCTGCGTGGTGGAAATGGTGGTGTAGGGGTCCCAGGTCGACCAGGCGTCGGCACTGCCGTTATCCAGCAGGATTCGCGACTCGCTTGGCAGCAGGTAAATGAACTGCACGTCGTGGGTGCTCAGGCCGACGCTGCGCAAGGCTTTAATCGCGAGGAAGTGACCGATGGAGCCGCGGGTGGTGACGATTCGCTTGCCCTTGAGATCACTGGCGTTGTTCAGCGCCGAATCCTTGGGCGCGAGGATGGCGGTGGTGTAGCGGCCCTCGGCATGCAAGATGCTGACGACTTTGATCGGCGCGCCGGCCCCGAGGGCGAACACGTAGGGCGCATCGCCCAGAGCACCGATATCCACTGCGCCGGCATTCAGCGCTTCGCCCAACGGCGCGGCGGCTGGAAACTCGGAGAACTGGATCTCGTAAGGCACGTCCTTCAATTCACCGGACACCTCCAGCAGCACCTTGATCGAGGACTTTTGATTGGCCACCCGCAGCGGTTGAAGGTCCGCTGCGTGGGTGGTCGCACCGACGGTGAGGGCGACGGCGATCAACAGGTGTTTGAAGGGCAGGGTAAAGCTCATGACGGCGTGCTCCAGGCGGATTTTACTTCTTTGGGTCACCTCCGCCTGGAGAAAGGGGTCGGTCCTGATTTAACGGTATGTGCATAAAACGGCGCTGCCCGGTATGCGGCGCAGAAGCCTGGTGTGCTCAGATCACGAAAAAACCATGGGTGCCATCGCGGGCAAGCTGATCCACCAGCCCGTATTCCCAGTCCAGATAGGCTTGCATGGCTTCGCGAGGGTTATCGGTGCCCTCGTAAGGACGGCGATAGCGGTCGATGCGTGGCGACGCCAACTGACTTTCGCCTTCCTCAAGGGGCAGTTGCGCAGCGATCCAGCTGGCGGTGCCGTCTTTAAGCAGGAACACCGGTTTACCGGTCAGCGCCTCGACCTCGGCGACCGCGAGGCGTGCCAACTGGCTGCTGCCGCAGGTCAGTACATAACGCTGCGCGGGTGGCACCTTGGCCAGGGCTTCGCGCAGTTGCCCGCGCAATGCCCACCACGCGCCGGGGATATGGCGCTTGACGTAATTGGCGCTGCTGGTGAAATCCAACACCACGCTGTCGCCATCGGCAAGCCATTGGGCGAGGGTTTCGGGGCTGATTTCTTCAGCCTGTCGTGGCGCGGGAACTGGCGCTTGCCAGCCACCTTTTTCGCTGAAATGCACAGGCTGCAGGTCATCCAGCACATGCACTTCCCAGCCCAGTTGCGAGAGCCAGGACGCCGACATGTTGGCGCGCACGCCATCGTCGTCGACCAGCACCAGGCGCGCACCGCGCACGCTGGCGAAGTGATCGGTTTCCTGCACCAGTTGGCCGCCCGGTGTCGAGCGGGCGGAGGGCAGGTGGCCGGCGTCGAATTCTTCCGGTGTGCGTACGTCGAACAAGTAGGTGCTGCGAGTGGGTTCTTGTTGCCAGCGTTGCAGGTCGGACAGGGTGGCGCGGCCCACCAGGGCTTTGTCGGCGACGCGACGGGCATCGCGGGCGGCGACGTGTCGATGCTCTTCGCTGGTCGGCGCGAACCGGCGCGACTGGCCGTGTTGAAGTGTCTGACCGGCCAGGGTCCAGCCGATGGTGCCGTTGCGCAAGGCGGAAACCGGGTTGGCGATGCCGGCATTGATCAACGATTGAGTGCCGATGATGCTGCGTGTACGCCCGGCACAGTTGACGATGATGCGCGTCGCAGGGTCTGGCGCCAGCTCCCGGGCGCGCAGCACCAGTTCCGCCCCCGGTACGCTGATGCCCGTGGGAATGCTCATGGTCTGGTATTCGTCGAAACGCCGGGCATCGAGCACAACCACATCGGCTTCGCTGTCGAGCAAGGCCTGAACCTCTTCCGCCGCCAGGGACGGCGTGTGGCGCTGGCTTTCCACCAGTTCGCCAAAGGCTTTGCTCGGCACGTTGACGTCGATGAACAGCTCACCACCGGCGTTTCGCCAACCGTCCAGGCCACCTTCCAGCACGCTGACATTGACGTAACCCAGGCCTTGCAAGCGCTGAGCGGCGATCTGCGCGAGGCCTTCGCCGTTGTCGTAGACGGTGACGTGGGTATCGAGCCTTGGAATCCGCGAATACACCTCAAGCTCAAGTTTGGACAGTGGAATATTTGCCGCGAACAGCGGGTGCGCCTCAGCGAAAGGCGCTTCTTCGCGCACATCCACGAGTGCCAGTTCTTCTTTGTTCAGCAGTGCCTTTCGAATCTCGGCGAAGGAGCGGGTCAGTACGGTGCTCATAGGGCTTGGCTCTCTTTGGACAAATCCCAGATATTGGGGAGAAAGGCGTTGGAATAACCGGAGATAAACAGTTTCTCGCTGCCATCGGGCTGGTACACCGCGCGGCGCACGGCACCGATGTTGGCGCCATAGACATGGATGCTGATGGAGACCTGATCATCAAAGGCGTTGCTGACTTGATGGATGTCGCCAATCTTGGGCGACACCGCCTCGACCTGACCCGGCGCCAGCTGTATCCGCTGGCCCTCGGGCACCAAGGTGCCGTCAGGGTTACGTGCGAAACCTTGCGAATACTCTGCGCCACGCAACATACCGATCAGACCCCAAACACGATGATCGTGGATCGGCGTGCGTTGCCCCGGGCCCCAGACAAAACTGACGATACTGAACCGCTGCCTTGAATCGGCATGCAGCAAAAACTGTTGATAGCGCTCTGGGTCTGGTCGAGCAAAGTCCTCAGGCAGCCAGTCGTCATGGCTGACCAGTTGAGCGAGCAACTTGCCGCCGCGATGCAGCAGATCACCTTCGCGGGGGTTGCCGTCGATCAATTCCGCCAGGGCGCCTATAAATGCTCTGAGTCTCTCCGGGTGTCGGGCCTGGGTCATGGCGATTTCCATTGTTCGTTCGAAAAGTTGACCTTTTGATTTAAGCATAATGTTTTAGATCAATATGCGATTGTTTAATGATTAGGTTATAGCTGAAAGGAATTAATAGGCCGGTAACACCGCGTAAGACGCTATTGAACGGTGCTCCGCAATACGGCGGACTATCCAGATTCAAACAATAGAACTATGCTTTTCAGACATCTTATTGACTGTTCTCTATGTGCGGGCCAAATGAAAATTGACGATATCGATGCCTTTGTCGAAGTGATTCGTTGCCAGTCCATCAGCCATGCTGCCGAGTCGCTGCAGCTGACCCAGCCGGCCATCACGCGGCGCGTGCAGAACTTTGAGCAGGCGCTGGGCGTGGAGTTGTTCGACCGCAATACCAAACCGCTCAAGCCCACACTGATCGGCACGCGGGTGTACGAACAATGCCGTTTGATCCTGCGGGAAATGGATGCGTTGCGCGAACTGGTGGCCACCGATGCACCGCCCACAGGGCTGCTGCGTCTGGGCGTTCCGCAAACCATCGGCGACGTGGTGCTGCTCGATGCGCTCAAGCATCTGCGCATGGAGTACCCCGAATTGCGGGCTCAGGTGGCCACGGGGTGGGGCAGTCAACTGGTCGGCAAGATCGAGCGCGGCGAACTGGATGCGGCGGCGGCACTGTTCCCGGCCGGCAAGATTTTCCCGGACAACATTATTGGTGAGTCCATCGGCAAGATGGAGTTGGTGGTGGTGTGCGCCAAGGCTCAGATGCCCAAGCGTCCGTGCAAACTCGCCGACGTTTACCAGAGTGGCTGGATTCTCAATCCCGATGGCTGTGGCTTCCGGGCGGGGTTGCAACGCACCCTGTCGGACCAGGGCCTGGCCCTGCGGATCAATCTGGAAACCTTCGGTACAGAATTGCAGCTGGGCCTGGTTGCAGACGGTCTGGGCCTCGGGCTTGTGCCGCGTCCGTTGCTGGAGCGCAGCGCCCATTTCGATCAGCTGGCGGTCATGCCGCTCAAGGATTTCAAACCGGTGATGGACCTGTGGCTGATCTACCCGCATTTTCTTGGCAACCTGCAAGGACCAGTCGACGCGTTTGGCAAACTGGTTGCCGGATCGTTGCAAAAGATCAAGAGCGCGGCATGAATGGAGTGGCTGAAGATAATAAAAAAAAATGATAATTAGCTTAGATTAAAATGTGCTTTTTATTATTTTTTGGCTTCCCATAGGCTGGCTGGAATCCTTAAGGCCATCCAGGAAGTTTTGCCATGAGCAGCATCAGCCCGTTATCCAGTGTCTCGAAAAATGTTCGCCAGCGTGTCAGCCCGGAAGAATGGGAGGTGCGTGTCAAACTGGCCGCGGCCTATCGGCTGGCGGCCCTGTTCAAATGGACCGATCACATCTACACGCATTTTTCTGCACGGGTGCCGGGGCCTGACGAGCATTTCCTGATCAATGCCTTCGGGCTGTTGTTTGATGAGATCACCGCCTCCAACCTGGTCAAAGTCGACATCGACGGCACCCTCGTCGATGACCCGACAGGGCTGGGTATCAACTACGCCGGTTACGTGATTCACAGCGCCATTCACGGAGCGCGTCCCGACCTGCAAGCGGTTCTGCATACCCATACGCGCGACGGCATCGCGGTGTCCGCTCAGCGCGACGGGTTGTTGCCGATTTCCCAGCACTCCATCGGTTTTTCCGGGCGGGTGGCCTATCACGGATACGAAGGCGTGGCGCTGGATCTGGACGAGCGTGAGCGTCTGGTGGCCGATTTGGGCGATAAAAGTGTGTTAATCCTGCGTAACCACGGTTTGTTGACCGCAGGTATCAGCGTCGAACATGCGTTCCAGCAGCTGCACGTGTTGGAGCGCGCCTGCACTATTCAGATCGCCGCCCAGTCCGGCGGCAATGCCGAACTGATCTTTCCGCCGGCCGAGGTGGTGGCCAAGGTCGAGAAGCAGGCCGAGGTGTTCAAGAGCGGCGACGGGCCAGGTGTTGCGCGGCATTGGAATGCGTTGATCCGCCAGTTGGAGCGGACCGATATCGATTATAAGAATTGAGCCTTTCCCACAGGTATCACTGGTGAACACAGCCCTTGTGAACACCCCCGGAACAAAAATGTGGGAGCGAGCCTGCTCGCGAAAGCGGTCTGCCAGTCAACATCCCTGTTGAGTGTGCTGCCGTCTTCGCGAGCAGGCTCGCTCCCACAATGGATACTCCGTGTCTTCAGGCTACCTTTTCAGCCGCTTGCCGCTCACGCTCCGCCACCAGTTTTCGGGTCAGCGGGATCAAACGCTTGCCGTAGTCGATGGCATCGTTGAGTGGGTCGAAACCGCGGATCAGGAAGGTGGTGATGCCCAGGTCGTAGTAGTCGAGCAGGGCTTCGGCCACTTGTTCCGGGGTGCCGACCAGTGACGTCGAGTTGCCTTGTGCCCCCAGCAGGCCAGCGATCCCGGTCCACAGTCGCTTGTCCAGACGCGAGCCTTGAGCGGCTGCCGCCAGCAGGCGCCGGGAGCCTTCGTTCGGTGGTTCGCGGCGCACAAAGCCATTCTGTTCAGCCAGGGCGGTGGCCTGTTGCAGGATGCGTTCGGCACGTTCCCAGGCTTGCGCTTCGGTGTCTGCCAGAATCGGTCGCAACGACAGGCTGAAGCGAATCTCTCGGCCATGTTTGGCGGCCTCGGCGCGCACCTGTTTCACCACTTCGCGCACTTGCTCGTAGGTTTCACCCCACAGCGCATAGACGTCCGCATGCTTGCCCGCGACCGCAATCGCGGCCGCTGATGAGCCGCCGAAATACAGCGGAATGTGCGGCTGTTGCGGCGACTTCACGGCTGAGTGCGCGCCCTCGAACTGGTAATACTTGCCGTCATAGTTGAAAGGTTTTTCGCGGGTCCATTCCTGGCGCAGCACATCGAGGTATTCATCGGTGCGCGCGTAGCGCTCGTCCTTGCCGATGTAGCTGCCGTCGGCCCGCAGCTCGCGATCATCGCCGCCGGTGATGATGTGCACGGCGGTGCGTCCGCCATTGAAGACATCGAGGGTAGCGAACTGGCGCGCGGCCAGGGTTGGCGCAGCAAAACCCGGTCGATGGGCGATGAGGAACTTCAGGTTTTTCGTCACGCTGGCCGCATGCGAGGCAATCAGCGTGCTGTCCGGGCTGTTGGAGTGGAAGGCCACCAGTGCGCGGTCGAAACCTGCGTCGTCATGAGCACGGGCGACGGTTTCCACGTACTCAGGCTGTAAGACAGGGCCGCTGCGGGGGTGGATTTCCGAAGCATGGTGGCCGCCGATGTAGCCGATGAATTCAATACTCATGGGAGTTCCTTGTCGTTGGATAGCGTGATTCAAGCCTCCACCTGGCATTGGGGTCGGTCTGTGGTGTCGAAGGTAGGCGCAGCGGGCAGGGCTGTGAAATGCCGATTTGTTCTAAGTTAATTATTAAATAAATGAATCATAAGAAAGCGCTGATATCAGGTAATGGTATTTTAATCGGTGTCCGCCATGCACAATGCAAGGCGTGGGGGTTGAGCCTTTTTATTATGCAAATAATTTATCTGGTTTATTTTCTATCTGATTTTTAATCATATTAGGTTATTCCTAAAAAGAATTTCACTGAGGTTTTTTATGCGAATAGCATGAATTCTGAAGCTGACGCATGGCGCCTCCGGCCATGTTCTTTATGAGGAAGGAAGCCTGATGACTGAAAAGTCTTTTCATACACCGAGTGCCAGTAGCTCGTTTTCCGTCAATAAGGCCATTCGCCTCAGCAGTGATCTGCAGGGAGCATCAAAGCTGATCCCCAATTGGCTGAGAAACTGGCGAACACCCGAAGTGTTGCTGCGCCTGGTGAGCCCGATCGCGCTGCTGCTGTTGTGGGAGCTGGCGTCGCAGTGGGGGCTCATTCCGCAACGGATCATCGCGGCGCCATCGCAGATCGGTGGCACGCTCTGGGCGATGATCGTTTCCGGTGAGCTGGGCAAGCATTTGCTGGTATCGCTGCAGCGAGCGCTGCTGGGCTTGAGTATTGGCGTCAGCGTCGGTGTCGTCGCGGCACTGATCACCGGCTTGTCCAAGCGCGGTGAGGTGATCCTCGATTCGCCAATGCAAATGCTGCGCACCATTCCTTCGCTGGCGCTGGTGCCGTTGTTCATTCTCTGGTTCGGCATCGGCGAGTTCACCAAGATCGCGTTGATCGTGACCGGTACGACCTTCCCGGTGTACCTGAACCTGTTCGCCGGCATACGCAATATCGACCCCAAACTGATCGAGGCTGCCAACACCCTCGGCCTGAATCGTCGCGAGTTGATCTGGCACGTGATCCTGCCGGGCTCCTTGCCCTCATTCTTTGTCGGCCTGCGTTACTCCCTGGGGATTTCCTGGCTGGCGCTGGTGTTCGTCGAGCAAATCAATACCACCGCCGGCATTGGCTTTCTGGCCAGCGATGCGCGGGACTTCATGCGCACTGACGTGATTGTTATCTGCCTGCTTATTTACAGCGTCCTCGGCTTATTGATCGACGGACTGATCCGCACGCTGGAGCGTTTTGCCCTGGCCTGGCGCCCAACTTTTGTGAGGACCTGATATGTCGAGCATCGATCTTTTGAACGCGTCGAACCCTGCACATTCAGCGGCGCCCGTACAACTGCGCAATGTCGTGCGCCAATTTGGCCAACAACGGGTGATCGACGGCCTGGACCTGGACATCGCACCGGGCGAATTCGTCGCGCTGCTCGGGGCCAGCGGTTCGGGCAAGACGACTTTGCTGCGCAGCCTGGCCGGGCTGGACAGTATCGACAGCGGCCAGTTGTTGGTGCCCAAGGCGCGGGCAGCGGTGTTTCAGGAGCCTCGGTTGATGCCCTGGAAACGCGCCTGGAAGAACGTGATTCTCGGGCTGCACATCCCCGACGCCAAGGCGCGTGCGGTGCAGGCCCTGACGGAAGTGGGCCTGGCTCATCGATTGGAAGCCTACCCGGCCACGCTCTCCGGCGGCGAAGCGCAACGCGTGGCGCTGGCCCGCGGTCTGGTGCGCGAGCCCAAGCTGTTGCTGCTCGACGAGCCGTTCGCCGCACTCGATGCGCTGACCCGGATTCGCATGCATCGGCTGATCATTGAATTGTGGCGTAAACACACGCCAGCCGTGCTGCTGGTGACCCATGACGTGGACGAAGCGATCCTGCTGGCCGATCGGGTTATCGTGCTGGCCAACGGCAAGATTGCCGAGCAGCTGACGATCGACCTGCCGCGAGCCCGAGACACGGGGCAGGAAGGCTTTCAGGCCATCCGTGCACGGCTGTTGAGTTTGTTGGGGGTTGAAGTGGAAACCATCGCGGTGGCTGAGCGTCAGGCCACGAACAGTACTGTCCGGCGGTTTGCCCATGGTTGATGATTTGAAACAGGGAGGTTGCGTTATGCCAATACGTGTCTGGAGATCTGCGATGTTGATGCTGTCTGGCGCGGCGTTGCTGCTCAGCGGCTGCGGCGATGCCGTCCAGACAAAAGCCCCATCCTCAGCCCAGCCAGCATTGTCCGGCGTCACGCTGGTGCTGGGCGATCAGGCCAAGGGTCTGCGCACGGTGGTCGAGGCGGCGAACGCCTTTGAGGGCATTGACTACAAGGTTGAGTGGGCCAATTTTCAGGGCGCCGCGCCATTGTTTGAAGCCTTGCGCGCCGGCGCGGTAGATCTTGGGCCGGCCGGTGATACGCCGGTGCTCGCCGCCGCGACTGGTGGCACACCCTTGCGCATCGTCGCGGTGCGGCGTAGCCAATCAAGGGGCATTGCGATCCTGGTTCCAGCCGATTCGCCTATTCATAGCGTCGCGGATTTGAAAGGCCGCAATGTCGTGGTGTCTTCGGCCCGAGGCAGCATCTCTCAGTACCTGTTGATTCGCGCACTGGCCAACGCCGGGGTCGATGAGAAAGACGTCAACGTCGGTTTTGTCCTGCCGACCGACGCCTTGTCGGCGTTCAATGCCGGGAAGATCGAAGCGTGGGCCACCTTCGGTATCTATCAAGCGTTTGCCGAGCAGCAGGGCGCCCGGGTGTTGATCAGCGGTGAGGGCATCAACACCGGTCTGACGTTTATCACGGCTTCCGATGAAGTCCTGACCGACCCACTCAAGCGCAAGGCGCTCAGCGACGTGTTGCAGCGTTTCGCCAAGGCGTTCGAGTGGGCCCGGCAGAACCCCGACGAGTACGCCCGGGTCTTCGCCAAGGTCAACGATATCCCCCTTGAAGTTTCGCAGCGGCTGCGCGGTTGGGGCGACGAGTCGCTGTTGCCGGTGGAGCCGCGGGATGTGAAGGCGTTGCAGCAAGTCGACGACTTGTTCGTGGAAAAGAAGATCTTTCCCCATCGCGTCGACGTGCAAAAGCTGACCGACGCCCAAGTGTTTTCTGCCGAGTCGCTGACATTGAGCCGCTGAATTAAAAAAAATGGATCCTGTTTAGATCGATTATTTCTTTCGGTTATTTATATAGCTGTAGTTCGTATATCCATAACCCATAAAGCCGCGTCATGGCTGTGCATGTGGTCGTGATAACAACGGCCTGGTCGTCGTAGCAGCCATTGTTGCCCTGAAGGCCGCACTAAGGCGGTTCCAACATCCATTTTTGCTGTTCGATCATCATCTTGTCGCCTCTGCGTCACTCCTTAGAATTCGCTCCATCAGCTTCGTCCAACTATTCAATGATTCAGGGAGCAACACCATGATGAACGCCATGCCGATGCAAATGCCGATGAACACCACCATGCCAATGATGCCGATGATGGGCATGCCGATGATGATGGCAACCATGTCGTGCGAAATGATGGACGACGGCATGATGTGCAAAATGATGCCGGCGGCTGGCATGGACATGGCCATGTTCAAGAACAGCGCTGAAATGATGCAGATGATGATGAACTGCGGCATGCCGATGATGATGCATTGCGGCAACATGAGCATGATGTGCATGTCCCAGGCGAGCATGGCCATGCCGATGATGAGCACCATGATGCCCATGCCGATGATGGGCATGCCGATGCCATCGATGAAGTGCGTAATGGAATGCACGCTGATGGCTGACTGCATGATGTGCAAAATCATGCCGATGGCCGGCATGAACATGGACATGATGAAAAACTGCTGCACCCTGATGATGAAAATGATGAACGACTGCAGCATGCCGATGATGATGAGCTGCAATGGCATGCCGCTGATGTGCTGCACCTGCTGATCGTCTAAGCAGGCATCAAAACGCCCGGCTAATGCAGATTAGCCGGGCGTTTTGCATTCGCACTTCGTAGGAGCACGGCTTGCCGGCGAAGGCGCCCTCAAGTACGCCTTCGCCGGCAAGCCGTGCTCCTACAGTTTTGGTGTTTGTCAGTCCAGGCGTTCCGGGTAAGTCACCACCAGATAGGCCACCGCCTCACTGTCGGCCGGGTTGCGGTAGCGGTGGGGCTGGTCGGCATAGAACAGGATCGAGTCGCCGGTGGAGAGCAGGTAGCGCTCGTCGTTGACGCTGATTTCCAGCACGCCCTGCGACACCACCAGGTTTTCCTGCACGCCCGGGCCATGTCCCTCGCAGACGTCCTCACCGAGCGGGCTCAGGCGCAGTTCGTAAAACTCCGATTGGCGCGCTACGTCGAACGGAAACAGCGCGCGGCTGACAAAGGCACCGCTGGCACTGACCAGGCGTTTGCTCTGGCTGGCCGACAGCACCGCCACCCCTTCGAAGGCCCGATGCTCAAGAAATGCGGCCACCGACACCTTCAGTCCCTTGGCGATTTTGCACAGCACCTTGATGGACGGCACGCTGCGCCCGGATTCGATTTGCGCCAGCATTGCCCGGCTCACACCGCACTGCCGGGCGAGGGCGTCGAGGGACAGATGACGCTTGCCCCGCAGACGCTGCAGGTTCTGTGCGACCCGTTCGCAGATCGGGTCTTCTTCTGATGATTCCAGGTTATTCAAATCCAGCGCGGGTTCGTCGGCGCTCGCCAGAAAGCGCGAGGGTTCCTGTGCGTTCACGCCTGACGCGTCTCGGTGGCTTTAGCGGCTTGCACTCACTGAGCGGCCTGCAAACCTGCATTGCGTGCGTACATTTCCCACATGGCCCGCGCCCGTTGCTGAGCCTGTTTGCGTTTGCGGTAGCTGGCGAAGTCGATGAGGTTGTCAGTCGGATTCATGGGGCACTTCACTGTGGTGATGAATGACGGGATGAACTGAGAGTACCCGGATATTTTTATAACGATAAATACTGATTTTGTATTTGTTAATGCTTTTTTGTTCTTGTTAGGGCAGAGCATTAACTCAAGCGATTATGCGCAGTACGTCTTTGTGCTGGAGAACGGCCGGGTGGTGATGAAGGTACGGCGGCAGAATTGGCCGCGTGCAGCAGTTGGTTGTGTGCGCCTTGCCTAGCGTTGAACGCTAACTACACGTGACGTTAACGGCCTTCGCGGCGCGTTGCAGTTCTTTTTTAACGTCGACAGGTATCCGCTGTTTCACGAGTCGCTGTTCGAGGAATGTCTGATCGCCTCGAGTATCGACCTCAGCGTCAATTGCAGCATCCACCGCTTCTATGGCGGCAGCGTGCGCCTCGATGACTGCGTCAACCTCAGCGTCACTGGTGGCGGCGTCGAGAGCACTAATGAGTGTCGCCACTTCGTCTTCTTCAGCCTTGCCATAGGCATCTACGGACAGCCCGGCAGCCAACGCCCGCGCTCGGATTTCCACGCCTTTCAGAGCCTGCTTGGCCTCTCCACACAGAACGTCATGTTTGTGGTTTTCGGCAACTTTCCATTGGAAAAATCCAGACGTCATCGTGCCGATAATCGCTACGGCGATACCACCGATCAGGATCCGCTTCATGGGTACAGTCGTGAACGACAGGGGATTGAAGGTTCGGTGCGCATCGCTTCGTTCTCTATTCAAGGAAATGAAAGCGTAGCACCGGAACCGGCCTGGCTCCGTCCAACGTCAATGCAAATACAGGGGGGAAGGAGCGGTGTGTCTTCAAGATTTTGGCGTATTAAGTAAACCTTTCACCTCGGCCAACGTTGGAGCATGGGCCCCGGCATGGCGGCAGGACAGGGATGCGCAGGCTGATGAAAATCGCAAGCGTTCCCTGAAATCGGTCATTCCGAGCAAGTCCGATGCCAGCCAACCGGCCATGCAAGCGTCTCCTGCACCTACCGTATCGGCCACGTCTACGGCGATAGCCGGCTGCTCATACCGGCCGTCGGGGGTGTACAGAACCATGCCGTGTTCACCTCGAGTAAACAGGATCTCAGCCACTGGATTAAGTGCGCGAAGCTCATCCAATGCCTGGTGTTCGGTCAGCCCTGGATAAATGTGCCGAAGGTCTTCGTCGGAAAGCTTAATCATGTCGGCCAGGGCGGTCATCGTCGGGAACGTCTGCTCCCGATAACGGCTGTCCATCAAATTGCGCCAGTTCGGATCATAGCTAATCCGTTTACCCGCGCCTTTGGCCTGTTGAGCGAGTTTTACCAGTCTGTCACCAAGCGGCTGACGAGCCAGGCTGATACAGCTGAAATGGCACACTTGAGCATGGTCAATCCATCCTTGCGGCATCAGGCCGGGATCGAAAAACTGATCGGCCTCTCCAGCAAAAAAATATCGTGGAGGACGGCTCGATGGAACGATGGCCACCAAGGGGTCTCGGTCTACTCGTTGGATAAATCGCCGGTCCAGACCTGCCAGCTCTGATTGCCTGGCTATCTCGTCGCCCAGGGAGTCGGTGCTGATCGAGCCTGCGAAGGCGCTGCTAACGCCCAAGCGACTTAGCGCTCGTGCAACATTCCAGGGCGCGCCGCCTGGATAGCCTTTCCACTGTCCGGGAGCGCCTTGGACAAGGTCGGTCAGGGCTTCGCCAAATACGACTGCGCGAGGCAATTCCATTGTCATTTCCTCAATTTTTTCTTAGGGAGTTGCTGCTGACAGATCAGAGTCGACCGCCAGGCATTACTCACTCAATGGGCTTTGGTGAAAGGCAGGGACGGGTGAGCACCGTTGCGATTGAACAACGTCATCGCCGTTTCGCGACGGTATTCGCTCGGTGTCTGTTCCATTTCGATGCGAAAGTGCCTGTTGAAGTTAGAAAGGTTTTCATAGCCAACCTCAAAGCAGATGTCAGCCACCGACATCTCTGTTTGCAACAACAGCCTGCAGGCGCGCTGAACCCTGAGCTTGCGCATGAGATCGATGAAACCGTGGCCGGTAATCCGTTTGAAGAAGCGCGAAAAACCGGGCTCGCTCATCTCCAGGCGCTGAGCGATAACCGACAGGCGAATGTCGCCGGTGAGTTCAGTCAGTAGGTAGTCAAAGGCCTTGTTGATTCGCTCGGAACTGCGGGCATCCAGGGTGGGCGCATAGCATGCGCTGGCGAGCAAGTGAACGTCATGCGAGGGGGCTTTCATCAGCGCGTTGATCAATTGCAGGAACAGAATCAAACGCTCGAGACCTTGGGCGGGGCCTATGTCCTCAAGCAGTCGCGCTGCCTGTAGAGCCGTTGCCCCAGTGAACTCCAGGCCGCGACGCGCTTGTTCAAAAAGGTGCTGAAGCTCTCCCAGCTCAGGCATCGTTGCGCGTAAGGCCAAAATGGCTGCGCCATCAAACTGCAGCACCACATCGCGCCCCGCGAGGTATTCACCGGCAGCGAGATCCCCAATCCAGTCATGGGGAAGGGCGGGGCCGATGAGCGCTACGTGACCGGCACCGAACGCACCAATGTAATCGCCCGCGACGAGCTTGCCGCTGCCTTGGCGGATCAGATGAATTTCGAATTCAGGGTGATGATTCCAGCGAGCCAGGGAGTAGGGGTAATCGTGTTCGTACCAGCGAAAGCAATGATCGGGCTCAGGAAGAATAACCTCCAGCTCGGCGGGTCGCTGCTCGAACAGGGCTGCTCGGGTATCAGGCATGTCATGCCCCTATTTAATTATTTGTTCTTCGAATGCGACCAACATACGCCTTCTCCGCCGGCACCTGCTAGCTCACGTATTGCCTGCAACTAATACTTTTTTGATCTCCGGCCGCTATGACGCGTGCGGTTAAAAAAGTATCAGATGCGCATCCGCTATGCGTTTGTCCGGGCCTTTTTAAGCTGCTGTAATCGAGTCGTCCACCATTGCCGGTCAGACGTATTTGATCAGCGGTGGTTAACAAACAAAAATAATAGCTCCCGTCGTCCAAGGCGCGGAGCGGAGAGCACTACGATGAAAATCCCGAAAGCGCTTTTCCTTTCCGCTGGCCTATCCTTCGCCCTTGTCAGTCAAGCCGCTGAAACAGTGACCATTGCCACCGTCAACAATGGCGACATGATCCGGATGCAGCGACTCTCCAAAATTTTTGAACAACAGCATCCTGATGTGAAGCTCAATTGGGTGGTGCTGGAAGAAAACGTCCTGCGTCAGCGCCTGACGACCGATATCGCCACACAAGGCGGCCAATTCGACGTGCTGACGATTGGTACTTATGAAACGCCGCTTTGGGGCGCCAAGCGTTGGCTCGAGCCCATCACCGGGCTGCCACCCGAGTACGACCTGGAAGACATCTTCCCTTCGGTACGCCAAGGCCTGTCGGTCAACAACACGCTCTACGCGTTGCCTTTCTATGGCGAAAGCACGATCACCTATTACCGCACCGATTTGTTCAAACAAGCAGGCCTGAGCATGCCCGAGCATCCGACCTGGACGCAGCTTGGCGAATTTGCGTCCAGGCTCCACCAGCCTGACAAAGGACAGTACGGCATGTGCCTGCGTGGCAAGGCCGGTTGGGGTGAGAACATCGCGCTGATGAGCACCATGGCCAACGCCTTTGGTGCCCGTTGGTTCGATGAACAGTGGCAGCCTGAGCTGTCCAGCCCAGAGTGGGCCGCAGCGGCGCACTTTTACGTTGATACCCTCAAGAAGTTCGGGCCGCCAGGGGTGTCGAGCAATGGGTTCAACGAAACCCTCGCGCTGTTCAACAGTGGCAAATGCGCGATCTGGGTGGATGCCAGCGTCGCGGGCTCGTTCACCACCGATAAAGAGCAGAGCAAGGTCGTCGACAGTGTGGGCTTTGCGCCTGCACCGACTGAGGTGACCGACAAAGGTTCGTCATGGCTGTATGCGTGGTCGCTGGCGATACCCGCAACCTCCAAGCACAAAGACACCGCCAAGGCCTTTATCACGTGGGCAACGTCGAAAGAATACATTCAACTTGTCGCTAAAACAGACGGCATCACCAATGTGCCGCCAGGCACTCGGCAGTCCACCTACAACGAGGCCTATTTGAAGGCCGCACCTTTCGCCCAAGTGACCTTGCAGATGATGCAGCACGCAGATCCTGCGCACCCATCGATCAAGTCTGTTCCTTATGTTGGCATCCAGTACGTCACCATTCCCGAATTCCAGGCGATTGGCACGTCTGTAGGGAAGCTGTTTTCGGCGGCTCTCACCGGACAGATGTCGGTTGATCAAGCACTCGCCGCCGCCCAGTCAACCACCGAACGTGAAATGAAGCGCGCCGGTTACCCCAAATAACCCGCCATTTCAATGTGGGAGCGAGCCTGCTCGCGAAAGCGGTGTTCCAGTCGCCAGAGATGCATCGGATGTACCGACCTCTTCGCGAGCAGGCTCACTCCCACAGTTGATCTTCATTTGTCTGTTCCCAATCGGTTCTATCGCCATGAATATTTCAACTGCCAAAACTCACATGGACATTCCGCAACCGGTGCGTAAAAGCCGGTTGGCCAACCCCGGCTGGTTCCTGGTCAGCCCCTCGGTGGCGTTGTTGCTGTTGTGGATGATCGTGCCGCTGGGCATGACCGTTTACTTCTCGCTGATCCGCTACAACCTGCTCTACCCCGGTGAAAACCAGTTCGTGGGGCTTGAGAACTTCAGCTACTTCCTCAGCGACTCGGGGTTCCTGCCCGGCGCCACCAACACCTTGTTGCTGGTCGGCAGCGTGCTGTTGATCAGCGTGGTGTTCGGGGTGCTGATCAGTGCGCTGCTGGAGGCCAGTGAGTTTCTCGGCCGCGGCATCGTGCGGGTGATGCTGATCTCGCCGTTCTTCATCATGCCCACCGTCGGGGCGCTGATCTGGAAGAACCTGATTTTCCACCCGGTGTCGGGGATCCTCGCCTACGTCTGGAAGCTGTTCGGCGCGCAACCGGTGGACTGGCTGGCGCACTACCCGCTGCTGTCGATCATCATCATTGTCTCCTGGCAATGGCTGCCCTTTGCGATCCTGATCCTGATGACCGCCATGCAGTCCCTCGACCAGGAACAGAAGGAAGCCGCGCGCCTGGACGGTGCCGGACCGATCGCGATTTTCTGGCACCTGACCCTGCCGCACCTGGCGCGGCCGATTGCGGTGGTGGTGATGATCGAAACCATCTTCCTGCTCTCGGTGTTCGCCGAAATCTTCACCACCACCAACGGTGGTCCCGGCTACGCCTCGACCAACCTGGCGTACCTGATCTACAACCAGGCGCTGGTGCAGTTCGACGTCGGCATGGCGTCCGCCGGTGGCTTGATCGCGGTGGTGATCGCCAACATCGCGGCCATCGTGCTGGTGCGCATGATCGGCAAAAACCTGACTGACAAAGCCTGAGGCCTGCGCCATGACCCTTCAACAATCCCGCCGTCTGCAAAGCCTGCTGCTCGGCACCCTGGCCTGGGCCATCGCGATCCTGATCTTCTTTCCGATCTTCTGGATGGTGATGACCAGTTTCAAAACCGAAATCGATGCGTTCGCCACGCCGCCGCAGTTCCTCTTCACGCCGACGCTGGAGAACTACCTGCACATCAACGAGCGCAGCGATTACTTCAGCTTCGCCTGGAACTCGGTGGTGATTTCGTTCAGCGCCACGGCCCTGTGCCTGCTGATCGCGGTGCCGGCGGCGTACTCGATGGCGTTCTACGAAACCCAACGCACCAAAGGCACGCTGCTGTGGATGCTCTCCACCAAGATGCTGCCCCCGGTGGGCGTGCTGATGCCGATCTACCTGCTGGCCAAGAGTTTTGGCCTGCTCGATACGCGCATCGCGCTGATCGTGATCTACACGCTGATCAACCTGCCGATCGTGGTCTGGATGATTTACACCTACTTCAAAGACATCCCCAAAGACATCCTCGAAGCCGCGCGGCTGGACGGCGCCACGCTGTGGCAGGAAATGGTCCGGGTGTTGCTGCCGATCGCCAAGGGCGGCCTGGCGTCCACGGTGCTGCTGTCGCTGATCCTGTGCTGGAACGAGGCGTTCTGGTCGCTGAACCTGACCTCGTCGAAAGCCGCGCCGCTGACCGCGTTGATCGCCTCCTACTCCAGCCCCGAAGGTCTGTTCTGGGCCAAGTTGTCGGCGGTGTCGACACTGGCCTGCGCACCGATCCTGATCTTCGGTTGGATCAGCCAGAAACAATTGGTCCGCGGCCTGTCGTTCGGCGCCGTGAAATAGCCCTCAAAGAATAAGCACAAAAGGAGCGCCACCATGGCCAACCTGAAAATCAAGAATCTGCAAAAAGGCTTCGAAGGTCTGTCCATCATCAAGGGCATTGATCTCGAAGTCCGTGATAAAGAATTCGTGGTGTTCGTCGGCCCATCGGGCTGCGGAAAATCCACCCTGCTGCGCCTGATCGCCGGCCTGGAGGAGGTCACCAGCGGCACCATCGAACTGGATGGCCGTGACATCACCGAAGTCAGCCCGGCCAAGCGCGACCTGGCGATGGTGTTCCAGACCTATGCCTTGTACCCGCACATGACGGTGCGCAAGAACATGTCCTTCGCGCTGGATCTGGCGGGTGATAACAAGCAGGACGTCGAGCGCAAGGTGACTGAGGCCGCCCGGATCCTGGAGCTGGAACGCTTGTTGGAGCGCAAGCCGAAGCAACTCTCGGGCGGCCAGCGCCAGCGCGTGGCCATCGGTCGCGCCATCGTGCGTAACCCCAAGATCTTTTTGTTCGACGAGCCGTTGTCCAACCTCGACGCCGCCCTGCGGGTGCAGATGCGGTTGGAGCTGTCGCGGCTGCACAAGGAACTGCAAGCCACGATGATCTACGTGACCCATGACCAGGTCGAAGCCATGACGCTTGCCACCAAAGTGGTGGTGCTCAACGGCGGTCGTATCGAGCAGATTGGCTCGCCGCTCGAGCTTTATCACCAACCGGCCAATCTGTTCGTCGCAGGATTTCTGGGCACCCCCAAAATGGGCTTTCTCAAGGCCACCGTGGTTGCCAACAGTAATCAGGGCGTAGAGGTCGAGCTGGCATCCGGTCGACGTTTGCTTATCCCTCGTGACGCAAGCACGTTGAGCGTGGGCAACCCGGTCACAGTCGGCATACGCCCTGAACACCTCAGCCTGGATGATCAAGGGCAACTGCCCATCACCACAGACGTCACCGAACGCCTGGGCAGCGACACCTTCTGCCACGTCGTGGCCAAGTCGGGTGAAGCCCTCACCGTACGCGTCAATGGCGATTGCGATGTCGCTTATGGAGAGCAGAGGTGGGTCGCGCTGAACGTTGCGCATTGCCATTTGTTCGACGAGCACGGGAAGGCTATCGCCCCGTTGGTGCGACTCGCCGCCTGATCTTCAAGCCTCTCCACTGCCCTCGGTTGGGCGTACCCGACATTCAAGAAAACGGATGAACACTCAATGAAACGACTAGAAGGTAAAAGCGCACTTGTCACCGGATCCGCCCGAGGCATTGGCCGTTCGTTTGCTCAGGCCTATGTGAATGAAGGGGCAACGGTAGCCATCGCTGACATCAACCTTGAGCGCGCCCGGGCCACGGCTGCCGAGCTCGGGCCAAACGCCTACGCTGTCGAGATGGACGTGACCGACCAAGCGTCTATCGATAATGCGATGGCTGCCGTCATCGCACAGACAGGCAAGCTGGATATCCTGATCAACAACGCTGCGTTGTTTGATCTCGCGCCCATTGTCGACATCACCCGCGACAGCTTCGAGCGTTTGTTGTCGATCAATGTCGCCGGAACACTGTTCACCCTTCAGGCCGCTGCTCGTCAGATGATCCGGCAGGGGCATGGCGGCAAAATCATCAACATGGCCAGTCAGGCAGGCAGGAGAGGGGAGGCGCTTGTTGGTGTGTATTGCGCGACTAAAGCGGCTGTTATCAGCCTTACACAATCAGCAGGTCTGGACCTGATCAGGCATGGGATCAATGTGAATGCCATCGCGCCAGGCGTGGTAGACGGCGAGCACTGGGATGGCGTCGATGCAATGTTCGCTCAATATGAGAATCGGCCATTGGGCGAAAAGAAAAGGCTCGTGGGTCAAGAGGTGCCTTTTGGGCGGATGGGGACCGCTGATGATCTGACGGGAATGGCGATATTCCTCGCTTCGTCCGAGAGCGAATATGTGGTGGCTCAGACCTACAATGTCGACGGTGGAAACTGGATGAGTTGACCTCAAAGCATCACAGGCAATTGCAATGGCTACACGTACTCATCAATGCTAAAAAGCGGCCAACTCGACCCAGGTCTAAGGCCGCTTTTGAAGTCCGCCAGCGTCAAGCATCTTGCTAGTTGCCGTCCGCCACCTTGCGTTCTATCTCAGCTATTTTTCGACTGAGCTCCTCAGCGTCCTGCTCCTTGGTTCGGGTTGAAGAGGGCGTAATGGTTTCATCCACGCCTTTGGCGTCAGGGTCCCTGTCCTCACGATCTCTTTCGACGTCATTAACACTGTCATCGTTGTTCATATCGCTTACCTCCATTGGCCTAAACATTGGATTCAACGCTACGGCTGGAGTTCGAGATTTTTTGTCGGCGTTCCCACGAAACGTACCGGCGGTCAGACCGCCTGAATTTTCCCCTGATGGCGATACTCGACCGTCCGAGGAGCAGTCGCTCCTTGATAGCGGTGTAATCCGCCGGGGGAACACCTAATGACAACGGCAACGGTCGAAGATTTCAGGATCAAATCTCACGCTTTCCTGATCGAGCTGGACGCCGCTACGACGGGCATGATGATGCTGGTTTCTTCCAGATGTGTTTCAGGACCAGAATGGGAAGAGGCAACCAAACGGCATCACGATGCTTATGAGGTTTGGAATTCCTTTCTCAATGTCACTGCTTCAGGCGCTGACTAAGACTATTGTTCCGACCCATGCGGACGTACAGCAAATAGACACGTCGGTGAGTCAGTTCCGTAGAGTCCAGAGCATTGTCTGAACCATGATATGCGGATGACTTGCTAAAGGTTCCCATTCATCGATGAAAGAGAAACCCTGCTTTAGATAGAAGTTCGAGGCCCTTGCATTGTCCGCAGAGACGTCCAGAAAAACGCGATCATGCCCTTTTCCGATCGCACGAGATTTCACCGCCTCAACAAGCTGAGTTGCCACGCCTGAACCACGTGCAGCGGGTTCAACCCACATTCCGATCAAGTTATAGCGATTCGCTTGACTGACTCCGCCACCGATCATTCCCACCGGTTTATCTTCCTTGATGGCTAACCAGAATTCCGGTCCGGCCGCTGACGAGGCTCGTTCTTTCCACTGTTCGTCACTGTAATTAGCGGCCGTTTGGTAACTCACGCCAAACGCTGTCGGCGTGTCCAAAAGCGCAGCAAGACGGACTTTCTTCAACAACATCCAGTCTTTAGCTTCCGTCAATCGAATGTCCATGATCTTCCTTAAAGATGGCGAAACTTCAGCATCCCTGCGATTCACCGTTTCAGTGCTCTTTGACCTTCTTGATGCGGAAAATAATCAGCGCAAGGATTGCGATCGCAAGGGGCGTCATGGCCAGCATAGCCTCCCGCGGGGCCACTTCGGCGCCGAGCAGGTGTAACCCTGAGTAGCCAAGCTTGAGCAAGTTCAGCAGGTAATACGTAATGGCGATAATCGACAGACCTTCCACGGCGCGCTGGATCTTGATCTGGGCATCGGCGCGGGCGTTCAGGCTTTTGAGAATTTCCGAGTTCTGTTCTTCCATTTCCACCTGAACCCGGGCTTGCAACAGGTCGCCCAGGTTGGCCACGCTTTTGGCCAGGTGCTCCAGGCGCTGTTCGGTGGCGGTGCAGTACCTGACGGTGGGTTTGAAGCGGCGCTCGATGAACACCCCGAGGCGCTGGCAATCGCCTACGTGACTTTCTCGCAATTCGCCCAGGCGCTCGTACACGAGTTGGGCATAGGCCTGGGTGGCACTGAAGCGGTGGCGGGTTTTCGCGGTACTGCTGACCACTTGGGCTGAAAGGTTGGAGATATCCGCCAGCAGGGCTTTCGCGTTGCCGCTGTCAGCGTCGGCGTTACGCTCGGAGAGGGTGACCAAGGTCTTGTCAAAGGCATCAAGTTGCGCGCTCAAGGTCTTGGCCGTGGTCAACGACAGCGAGGCCATCATGCGGTAGGTCTCGATTTCCAACAGGCGGCGGATCATCCGCCCTTGGCGGTAGGCGTTGAGGCGCCGGTTGACGAACAGTAAGTGGTTGCTGCCGTCTTCGCGCAGACGAAAATCGCTCCAGACCACCGCATCGCCACCGCCCACGCAGGAACCGCAGGGGTCCTTGAAGCCGTAGCGGGCGAGGTCCAGGCCGGGTTCGCCACGCACTACGATCTGCACCGAGTTGATCAGCTGCGGCAAATGCACTTCGACCTTTTGCGCCAGCACCTCGGGCAGCGATGCCCAGGACAGTTCATCACTCGATGATGTGACCACCAGGGTCAGGGTGAAGAACTCGGCGTGGCGTTCCCACTTGAGTGGATGGCCGTCGAGCTGAGTGATGCCTTGGGCGGCATGAGGATCGATCGGAGCAGGGCAGCAGTGCTCCAGCAGCGCATTGCACTCCAGTTCCCCGCCGAGGAAGGCCAGGTGAAACACATGGGCCGGTTCGTCGAAATACAGTGACGGGCGCGCGTGCAGTTCGTTGTGCAGGGTTTGTCTTTGCGGATGCATGTTGTTCAGGCCGATCGACTGCTGTTGTTGATGGGACAGGTCGATGAACTCACGAGTCACAAGCAGCAATCCAGGGTTTTTCGCTGGGGTGGTAACGCAACACTGTCAATTCAGTAGCCGGCAAGCGAACCCTGCGTGCGAGGAAAGAACTAAAAAAAGGCGCCTTTTTCAGCGTGAATCAGGCGCCCAAAACCGAAGAGATTGCCGCTCACTTTTTGCTTGATTGCTCTCTGATCTGGGTCAGGCTAAGTCGAGGTGTCAACGCTTCAGGGTCGACTCTGACCTCAATCAAAGATGGCCGGGATATTTCAAGGCAGCGTTCAAACGCTGGCGCAAATTCCGACGTCGTTGTGACCACCTCGCCATGGAGCCCATAGGCTTGGGCAAGTGCTGCGAAATCCGGGTTGTGCAAATCTGTTCCTGACACGCGTCCAGGGTAATTGCGTTCCTGATGCATTCTGATGGTTCCGTACATTGCGTTGTTGATCACAACGAAAATCACATTGGCCCCATATTGCGCTGCCGTCGCTATCTCCTGACCGTTCATCAAGAAGCAGCCATCCCCGGAAAACGAAACCACCACTCGATCCGGGCAAGTCAGTTTGGCGGCAACAGCAGCAGGAACGCCGTAGCCCATCGAGCCGTTGGTAGGTCCTAACTGAGTACGGTAATGGCGGAACTGGTAGAAGCGTTGAAGCCAGACAGCATAGTTTCCAGCACCATTGGTCAGGATCGCGTCATCCGGAAGTCTGCGATTCAACCACTCAATGATTTCGGCCATTTGGACGGGGCCAGGCGAGGATGTACGTTCCAGGTTTTGCTGATAGTTTTGGTTCAGCGTGCGGGTCCACTCACTGTTTCTTTGGGGGGTTGTTGCCGGGAGTCTTGCTGCTGATTTCGCAAAGCTCGACATGCTGCTGTTTATAGCCAATGCCGGTTGGTAGACACGCCCCAGCTCCTCAATACCTTGGTGAATGTGAATCAAGGTTTGCTTGGGCACGGGAATATCCAAAGCAGCGTATCCACCTGTCGAAACCTCTCCCATTCGGGAGCCTACGACCAGGAGCAGGTCGGCGTCTTTCACGGCTGACGACAGCTGTACTGACGCCGCGAATCCAAGATCACCGGCATAGTTAGGGTGTCGATTGTCGAACAGGTCCTGGCAGCGAAAGGAGGCTGCCACCGGGATATTTTGCTGTTCAGCAAAAAGCCGAATGTTGTGCACTGACTCGTTATCCCAGCCGCTGCCACCCAGCACCATCAATGGACGCTCTGATCGCTCAAGCAGTTGCTGCATGGCGGCCATTTGCTCGGCTGCCGGCGTCATCAAGACTCGTTTGAAAGGCCCGGCATCACTGACTTCCGCCATTTCGGTCAGCATGTCTTCCGGCAGTGCGACCACTACTGGCCCTGGCCTGCCATTGACCGCTCGGTGGAACGCTTGGCTTATCAACTCGGGAATTCTGTTTGTGTCGTCGATTTGTACGACCCATTTCGCCAAGGGGCCAAACATCTGGCGAAAATCAATTTCCTGAAAGGCTTCGCGATACTGCTGGTCGCGAGCGACTTGGCCGATGAAGAGGATCATCGGCGTAGAGTCCTGGAATGCTGTGTGAACGCCAATAGAGGCGTTTGTTGCCCCTGGGCCTCGGGTCACGAAACAGATGCCTGGCTCTCCAGTGAGCTTGCCGTAGGCTTCTGCCATATAGGCCGCCCCACCTTCCTGGCGACACACCACCAGATCGATTTCTTCTTGCACGTCATGCAATGCGTCGAGGACCGCGAGGTAGCTTTCCCCCGGAACACAAAAAGCTCTTTTGACGCCATGGATGCGCAAGGCATCCACCAATATCTGACCTCCGCTACGACGAGAAATGGCTTTATTCATTGTTATCTCCTGAGTCGAATGGTGCGGTGTGAAGAGGTGTACGGCTCACTTTCTGGCGGGTACTGACAAGATCAATTAGAAGAATCTACGTGTGTTCTGTGCCATCAATCTTGAGCATCATCAAGTAGGGGTACAAACGATGATTGCTCAGCACTTCATTCCCTCAGCTATTGAAGTCCCGTGCGACTCGCTCACAAATAATTCTTCTCTGGTGTAGATGGAACGTAATCGTCTTGTGCCAAGCCAGTCGCGAGCAGCAGGCCAATCAACGATGCCAGTCCTGACGCCAATCTGAGAAGGGTGAAGAGATCAAAAAACTATTTCATAGCTGCGACCGAGCGTGGGGGCGCATCCAGATTGCAAGCTAACGTCTAACAAAGCACGAACTTGATCGTCTGGCTATATAGTTTAGTTTTTCTTCTTGATTAGTTTGCTCATGTAGTACTTGAGGCTTAAACGATCTTTGGGTCTTGGCTTGTAGTGGGTTTTGTTTCTTTGTGCGGGATCGATCGCCATGGTTCCTGCGGTGTAGTAATAAAGCGCTATAGACTTGCGCGTGATGTGCTCTGGAGTCGTTAAAGGCTCTGGGTGCCCATGATTGCTGTCTTTGTCTGTGTTGAAAATGACGCAGCGATTGTAAATAGGCAAGACTTTTTTAAGGCAGGTCTTCATATCAACATCCCAAAGTTCCAGGTTGCCGCCGTATTCCTCTTGCCAGTCTTCATTCAGATAAATTATGACATTCAGTCTGCGTTCAACATTAAGCTTTTTGTTGAGCCTGAAGTCCGAGTGCACCCCCAGGAAACCACCACTTTTCGTTTCATGCAGCCCGCCACCGGTAAAGTAGGGGTCGGGTATCAAACCTTCGATGCCTGTGAGCTTTTCAAGAAACTGCAACATGGGCGCCGAGTTAAAGGCGTTAAAAACAGTCTTCAAATAGGCGGGGCATTCGTTGGGACTAATTTGACGTTTTCGTTGACCTTTATAGCCGCGCTCGTAGAGCATTTCGTTGTGGGTTGGCTCGACTGGGAAGTGCGAGCAGATACTTGCAATCAGTTCTTCGCGTAAGAAGTTATCGATGACTATGTGCGGAAATGGCGTCGCCTGAATATAGTGACTAGCCAATGAGTGACCAAAGGCGCTCGCGGCGTTCTGGTCGAAATCAAGCTCCGGGGAGAGGGTGATAGGTAGTGCTTGAGTGATGGGTGCCATTACCGCTCCAGTAACTTAATATAAAGACCTGAGGTTGACTTAAAACAGAGTCGAACGCACTGCCTGAGTAGCTTAAGTTCTACTGTCGTCCTTGTTCAGGCGCTTAAGGATGTTATTGTACATTTTGGTTCGTCTATGAGTCTTTTCATAGCCGCCAGCCGCTGCAACGGTGCCAGCCTGGATATGATCCAGATAGCTGAAAATTTTACGTGGTGATAACATTTCAACGACATAACCAAGCTCGGTCATGCGGTCTTGGAGGGTATAGCCAGGAACACGATCATCCATCGAAAAATGCATGCCGTGCTGTTTGATAAGTTTGCAGTTCCACAATGTACAGAAACTCTTCAAGTAGATTTCTCTGTATGGTTTTGGTTCTCTGGAACGTAATCCCATGGAGATTTTCAGGTGTCTAAAATGGTGTTTTAATAATCGTGAGCTAAAGCGCCAAAGCGTTCTCGTGACACCACGATTTATTTGCTCTACACAGCCGACGGCTACGATTTTTTGGTTTTTGAGGCATTTATTTAGCATCATTGGGAAAACATTTTTATCGAAAACAAATGTGTCAGTGTGCATTAGAAATAAATAATCAGTTTCAATTCGCTCCAAAACCAGGTCAAGTGCTTTGCCATGCGCGATATGGCCTGGCTCTGGTTCAGAAACAGATCGCTCGATCAAATTAATCCAATCAAGTGTTCGCAAATACTTAGTGCTTTCATCGGCGGAATAGTTGTCAACTACCCATACTGGGACGCTGTTGCTGCTCACATGCTGGTGCAATAAGTCTAAACATATTTTGGTGATTTCTGGCGTCTTGTAATTGACTATAACAATGCTGAAGGCTTTGGAGTTTTCAGCCGGAAAACTAGTGCTGTTCATCGTTCAGTCGCTCAATGGTATTGTATTTAAATGTAGAGATAATTGAACCTGTATCCAGCGTTCGCTTATTTTTTCGCGCAAATTTTGCGTGACTATAAAGCCCAATTTGTAAATCGCTTTTTTGTCATACGCTGAATTACCATAGCTACTCAGACCTGATGGAGAGCATTAGATGCGGACTTCATCGTATAAGGATCCACTCTATAGGTAAACATCCGTGAAATATTTTGTTACATCTGAAGGCTGGTTAGGCGAGCTCCTTGGGACGGTGTGGGTGCACGCGATTCAATTTTAGGGTACGACCACATCAGTGAATGGAACCTCGGTTATAGACACAAGAGGGTCTGCTATTGGCCCAGGCTGTGTAAAAACGCAGGCACCGTTTTGAAGTCTGCGTTGCTACGTAAAATCTGCCAGTGCTTGGTTAATCAGCAGACCTGAAATTTACGTAGAAACGCGATTTTCGTTCTGGTTTTGGCCGTAAAACCTGCTCTAAAACGTTTTGACACAGCTTGGGCCGATAGCGGTCACTCTGGCGTCTGCAATCCAAACTGCCTCAGCGCGTTCTGTCCGTGAAATTGCAATCCTGCACCCTCATCAATTAATATATGTTTCATATACATTTCATATTGGATGAATCAGTGGGTATCGTAAAAATTTCAGAGGGCATGCACGAGAATCTGCGCGTCGCCAGCGATGCGCTGAGCCGCTCGATCAATGCCCAGGCCGAGCACTGGATGCGCATAGGGATGCTTGCGGAGTTACATCCCAACCTGGATCACAGCGACCTCTGCCGTTTGCTGATTCGTGCCGAACTGGCGGGTGGCCTCGATTTAAAACAGCTATGCGCACTCGCCGATTTTTCGCAAAGCTCCCAGGTTCATGCAACACCAGGAGCCAAGCAATGAAGGCGAATGTCGCTATCAACAGCCCGGCGGAAATAGCCATGTCTCGCGCTGCGGGCACGCTGGCCGCCGAGGTCCTGGCCATGATTGCTCCCCACGTCAAAGCAGGGGTCACCACCGACGAACTTGATCAGCTCTGTCACGACTACATCGTCAACGTGCAAAAAGCCATACCAGGCAATGTCGGCTATCACGGCTTCCCGAAAACCGTGTGTACATCGGTCAACCAGGTGGTCTGCCATGGCATCCCTTCGGCCAATGCACTCAAGGATGGCGATATCGTGAATATCGACATTGCCGTTATCAAGGAGGGTTGGTACGGCGACACCAGCCGCATGTACTTCGTGGGTGAGCCCGGCCCGGAAGCTCGACGCTTGGCAAAGACGACCTATGAAGCGATGTGTGCCGGTATTCGCGTCGTCCGCCCCGGCGCTACGCTGGGCGACATTGGCCATGCCATTCAGACCGTGGCCGAAAGAGACGGATTCAGCGTCGTGCGCGAATACTGCGGTCACGGTATCGGCAAGGTTTATCACGATGAGCCGCAGGTCCTTCATTACGGCTACCCAGGCCAGGGCCTGAAACTGAAAACCGGCATGATCTTCACCATTGAGCCCATGCTGAACGCTGGCAAGCGCCATGTGAAAACGCTGGCTGACGGCTGGACCGTGGTCACCAAGGATCACTCACTCTCGGCTCAATGGGAGCATATGATCGCGGTCACTGACGACGGCTTCGAGGTTCTGACCCGTTGGCCCGATAGTGTCGATGGGTATCCCGCCATCGTTTAGGCGCTTCTGTCTATCCGTTTTTTACCCAGTCGGTCAGGTCGCGCCTGGTGGATTTTGAAGAAAAAAACGGCAACCCTGGGGTTGCCGTTGTCTTTTGTACACTCAAGTCAGATCAGACAATTCCGGTCATGTAATACACACCGATCACGAAAAACGCCGCCAGTATCTTGAAGAGAGTCATGCCGAAAATATCTTTATAGGCCTGACGGTGGGTCAAACCGGTGACCGCCAGCAACGTGATGACCGCGCCGTTGTGGGGCAGGGTATCCATGCCGCCAGCGGCCATTGCCGCCACGCGATGCATGACTTCCAGGGGAATTTGCGCGGCGTTGGCTGAGGCGATAAAGGTATCTGACATGGCGGCGAGCGCAATGCTCATTCCGCCTGATGAAGACCCGGTGATACCCGCCAGCAGGTTGATGGTGATGGCCTGATTGACCAAGGGATTGGGAATGACCTTCAGCGCCTCAACGACAGCGACGAAGCCAGGCAACGCCGCGATGACTGCACCGAAGCCATATTCGGACGCGGTATTGAGGGTGGCAAGCATCGCACCACTGACGGCTGTACGGCTGCCTTCGGCCAGCTTGCGGGCGATGGTGCTGTAACTGAACACGAAGACCGTGACGATACCGACCAGCAAGGCCGCCTGGACCGACCAGATGGCGATCATCTTCGACACTTGGGTCTGGATCGGTCCCTTCAGCCCTGGCAAGTCGATGTCATAAACGCTGCCATACCAGTGTGGAATCCAATGCGTGAAGGCCAGGTTCATCACGCCGACCAACAGCAAGGGCAACAGCGCCACCAGCGGATGGGGCAGGGCGATGTCCTGTGGTGTTTCCGGTTCATTGCGCAGATCGCTGCCGTAGCCTTCTCCCGCGCGATGGGCTTTACGGCGCTGACGCTCGAGATACAACATGCCGCCGATCAGCACGAATAATGACCCCAGCACACCCAACCAGGGTGCAGCCCAGGACGTGGTGCCGAAAAACGTGGTCGGGATGATGTTCTGGATCTGCGGCGAACCCGGCAACGCATCCATGGTGAAGGTGAACGCACCCAGGGCAATCGTTGCGGGCATGAGTCGCTTGGGGATATTGCTTTGACGGAACATCTCCGCCGCAAATGGATAGACAGCAAACACCACCACAAACAGCGACACACCGCCGTAGGTGAGCAGCGCGCAGACCAGAACAATGACCAACATGGCCTGGCTGCCGCCCAGCAGGTGAATGACTGACTTGACGATCGAACGGGAAAAACCGGACAGCTCAATCAGTTTGCCGAACACGGCGCCCAGCAAAAATACGGGAAAGTAGAGCTTTATAAAGCCAACCATCTTGTCCATGAAAATATCACTGAACGCCGGGGCTACCGCGGTGGGGTCAGTGAGCAAAACGGCGGCGAGTGCAGCGAGCGGCGCGAAGATAATGACGCTATATCCCCGATACGCTGCGAGCATTAAAGCGAACAGCGCCAACAAGGCGATGATGACACTCATGGGATGTCCTTCGAGGCTGAGCCTGTCGCGCAGAGGGGGCGAGGGATGGGCTGCGCACTGGCTGTGATTTTTTGTTGTTGGGCCGCGCAACGGTCGCGGCCCTTTTTAGCCAGGTGTTCTTACTCTGCGATGCCGGCGTACGGCACATCCTTGTGACCGTAACGACGGACACGAATGTTGGCCTGTTCGCCGTGTCCGGAGAATCCTTCCAGTGCACACAGGCGTGAGCAGTACTCACCAATGAGGGCCGACGCTTCGTCGGTTGTGACCTTCTGATAGGTGCAGGTCTTGATGAACTTGCCGACCCACAGGCCGCCGGTGTAACGCGCGGCTTTCTTGGTGGGCAGGGTGTGGTTGGTGCCGATGGTCTTGTCGCCGTAAGAGACGTTGGTACGCGGGCCGAGAAACAGCGCGCCGTAGTTGCGCATGTTTTTCAGGAAGAAGTCCGGGTCATGGGTCATGACTTGTACATGCTCGAAGGCCAACTCATTGGCGATGGCGAGCATTTCCTGTTCGTCTTCAGCCACGATCACTTCGCCAAAACTCTCCCAGGCCTGGCGGGCAATTCCAGCGGTCGGCAGGATCTGCAGCAGGCGCTCGATTTCAGCCATGGTTTCGCGCGCCAGTTTTTCCGACGTCGTCAGCAAAATCGCAGGCGAGTCCGGGCCGTGTTCGGCTTGACCGAGCAGGTCAGTGGCGCAGATTTCACCATCGACCGTTTCGTCCGCGATCACCAGCGTTTCGGTGGGACCTGCGAACAAGTCGATCCCGACCCGGCCGAACAATTGGCGTTTTGCCTCGGCGACAAAAGCGTTGCCCGGGCCGACCAGCATGTCGACTGGAGCAATGGACTTGGTGCCCAGGGCCATGGCCCCGATCGCCTGAATCCCGCCCAGGCAGTAAATCTCATCGGCGCCCGCCATGTGCTGCGCAGCAACGATGGCTGGGGCCGGCTTGCCATGGAACGGTGGGGCGCAGGTGATGATGCGCGGCACGCCGGCCACTTTGGCGGTGATCACCGACATGTGCGCTGAAGCCAGCAGCGGGTACTTGCCGCCCGGCACGTAGCATCCCGCCGCATTGACTGGAATATTTTTGTGACCGAGGACGACGCCTGGCAGCGTTTCGACTTCCAGGTCACGCAGGCTGTTACGTTGATGCTGAGCGAAGTTACGCACCTGGGTCTGGGCGAACTCGATGTCGGAGATGTCGCGTTTGGTCAGCTGCGCCATGCATGCATCGATCTCGGCGCTGGTGAGTCGGTAATCCTCCCGATCAAGGTTATCGAAACGGATAGAGAGGTCTCGAATCGCAGCATCGCCGCGCTCTTCGATATCGGCCAGGGTCTTTTCGACCGTGTCACGCACTTCGCGGGCTGCCGATTTGATGACGGATGCTTCCGCGCCTTTTTTGAGCCAAGTAGCCATGGGATGAATTCCTGAGCGTTGTTGTTTTTGGTTTTGCATACGTATGCAGTGAGGGGCCATCCTAAGCCATTCCGAACGGCGATGAAAAGGGGGAGGGGGGAAAAACTGAAAATTACACAGGATGGGATTGAAGCGTTTGCTCGCGGAACGGCCAGGCAGCACACGTCGCGGTCAATGGTAGGTATGATCGGCATTTCAAAATTGGGCGCAGACGCAATGGCAGATTCCAACGAGCAACCCCGGCATCCGATCACGGCCCATGATGTGGCCAGATTGGCTGGCGTCTCCCAGTCTGCGGTCTCACGAACCTTCACCAAGGGCGCCAGTGTTTCGCCGAAGACGCGCAAGAAAGTCGAGGAAGCGGCGGCGACCTTGGGTTACCGCCCCAATCAGTGGGCACGCTCACTGATCAAGCGCCGATCCAACCTGATCGGCGTTGTCGCGCCCAGCATGGAGAACCCCTTTTATTCGGCGGTGCTGGAGGCCTTGTCGGCGGCGTTCGAAGAGCTGGGTTATCGCGTGCTGTTGTTCTCCACCGCGAATCACGAAGACTCCGATCCGGTGCTCGAAGAAGTGCTCGGCTACCGCGTTGAAGCCCTGGTTCTGGTATCGGCCAGCCTGTCTTCGCGTTTTGCAGAAGAGTGCAAACAGATCGGTTTGCCCGTCGTGCTGCTAAACCGTAGAAATGACAGCAGCAGCATTTCCAGCGTGACCAGTGATAATGCCCAAGGCAGCATGGAAATTGCCCAGTTTCTGGTTGCCGGCAGCCATCGTCAGTTGGCTTTTATCGCCGGCAAGGAAAGTTCCTCGACCAGTCGCGATCGGGAAAAAGGTTTTGTCGACGCGCTGCAACGTCTCGGGCATCCAGTACCGCAGCGCGAAGTGGGGCATTACACGTTTGACGGTGCAATGGACGCCACTCGCCGTCTGCTGTCGAGCGCCCATCCACCCGACGGCATTTTTTGCGCGAATGACATCATGGCGTTGGGCGCCATCAACGTCGCTCGCGAGGAGTTCGGGCTCACACCGGGCAACGACATTTCAATCGTCGGTTTCGATGACATTGCACTGGCAGCCTGGCCGGTCTTTTCGCTGACCACTTACGTTCAACCTGTTGGCGATATGGTGAGTCGCGCGGTCGGCATCATTTGCGCGCAATTGGAGAACCCTGATACGCCTGCGATTCAAGAAGTTCTTCGAGGTCAGTTGCTTGTCCGCAAAAGTTCGAAAATCCCTGAGTCCGGCGTGAAACAGGGACCTGATTGCCTTGTGTGGCAACCGCTCGAATAGGCCGGCGAACATTACCGCGATGCCTGATCAGTCGCATAATGGCGCTAGTGGTTTTGAAACTTTTGCGGTTAGCATTGCGCGTTATCAACGAACCAAACGACAGGGTCGTTAACGTAACCGAGTGGATCAAACATTGATCGAGCGACGCCAATTTAGCGGAGGCATGAAGGGGAAGAATCTTCGCTATTTGAACGATAACCCCAACGAGACGACTCAAAAGGTTCGGGCAGGATTTCTGTTGCTCGAGCATTTCTCGCTGCCCGCATTCACGCAAGCACTGGATACGATTGTCACCGCGAATCTGCTACGACCCCTGTTGTTCTCTTCCCGAACGTTCGGCTTGACCGATGGGGAAGTCGTCAGTGACCTGGGCCTGGTCATTCGGCCAGATGCCCGTATCGATTGTTCAGCGATCCAGGACCTGGATTTGCTGGTCGTTTGTGGCGGCTACCGAACAGAACTGAAGGCGAGTGACGATCTCATCAGCCTGTTGAGAGCGGCGGCAGACCAGGGTGTCAGTCTGGCCGGGTTGTGGAATGGCGCATGGTTCCTGGGAAGGGCAGGCTTGCTTGACGGGTATCGTTGCGCGATTCACCCCGAACATCGCCCCGCACTCGCGGAAATCTCCAAGGCGACGCATGTCACCAGTGAGCCCTACGTCATTGATCGAGACCGGCTTACGGCTTCCAGTCCCTCGGGGGCGTTCCACATGGCGTTGGACTGGATCAAGGGGCTGCACGACAAAGCACTCGTCGAGGGTATCGAGGACATCCTGGCTTTCGAGGAGTCTCGTTATCGGCGCATAAAACCGACTGAAAATATCTGTGTGAGCGCGCCATTACGCGAGGTGGTGAAACTGATGGATGCCAACCTCGAAGAGCCTCTGGAATTGGAGCAGTTGGCCGTTTACGCAGGCCGTTCGCGTCGCCAACTCGAGCGCTTGTTCAAGGAGCAACTGGGCACAACGCCGCAACGGTATTACATGGAATTGCGGATTACCGAAGCGCGTCGGCTGCTGCAGCACACAGAGCTGTCCCAGGTGGACGTGTTGGTTGCTTGTGGCTTTGTATCGCCCAGCCACTTCAGCAAGTGCTATAGCTCGTACTTCGGATACAGACCTTCCAAGGAAACGCGACTCGTCAAATAAGGGCGGCGCAATTTACAGTCGGGTTCAAAACCCTATATAGCCGAAGTAAACGAGTGCCACGGTAGCGGCGATACCAAACGCTCCCAACGCCTTTGCCGTTGAATTATACGGAGGCAGGGATTTGGTCAATCGCTGCAAGCGGGGATCCGAAAACGCAGCGTGAAGTCCAGGTCGATGACGGGAATGATCCCTGTAGCAGAAGCCGCGACCGAAACCAAAAGATTGCCCGCGACGCAGAGTGTTGAAATTTTCAAGGTTGGATTTCCCTTGTTGAATAGCCAAGTATTTCGACGAGACCGAAAGTCAGCCTCTAAGGCTGGACAGCGATTTTTTGCGAAGCTAGCTCCAGGGTTTTCCATAGCTCCAGCATGGTCGGATTTTGATTGGTTTTGGAACAGTACGAGCGTATTTCAAGCTGCGTGCTCCACTCGCTGCCACCGGCCCTGACCAGTTGTCCGCGCTCCAAGGCTTCTGCAACAGCGCTTTGCGGTAGCCAGGCTACGCCGTAGCCTTCTATGGCCATGCGCATCAGCAGCATCGCCATGTCTGCTTCGTAGCATCGAGTGAGCACGCAAGGGACAGGCGCGTTCTTGATAACGATGTCTGCAACTCGCCCCAAAAAAGTGGTGGCGGTGTAAGCAAGATGAGGAATGGGTTTTCCGGCTTTTCCTGGCAGCCGGTGCAACGGTTCTCCATGACGATTCGGGGCGCATAACGGGATGAATGAATCGTGTCCCAGGGTCAGGCTGACGAACTTTTCGACGTCAAGCAGGATAGGCGCTTTAGGGTGATGGTAAACGATCATCAGGTCGCAATTGCCTTCAGCTAATGCGATGACCGCGTCATGGATATTGGCCGCCACCACTCGCGCATTGAAAGGCTCATTGTGCTGTTGAAACCGAGTCAGCCATTTGGGCAGGAACGTCATCGAAAGGCTGTGCCCGGCGGTGACCTGAATAGACCGCCCAGGCATTCGTTCCTCTTGTCTGAGCGCTGAGCGTAATTCAAGCAGCGCGGCCAGAGCCTCCCGTCCCTGTTCACAAAAGGTTCGGCCTGCCAGCGTCAATTGAATAGGGTGGGTGCCTCGATCCACCAGTTCGACACCCACCCAATCTTCCAACGAACGAATTCGTCTCGACAATGCCGATTGGGTCACGCATCGGATCTCGGCCGCTCGGGAGAAATTCTTGCACTCGGCGATTGCCAAGAGATCGTCCACCCACTGGTTTTTGCGACGCTGGTTGGCGGTATCGCCAGCATGGGGAGTTCCAGATCCGTTGGGCGTATCGGTACCCGAGCGATGGCCTGGTTATCACCGCGTCGGTCGTTTCACTGTTGATTGGCATGCTGCTGGTGAACCTGTTCCAGCCGGGTGCCGGGCTTGATCTGCACATCAGCCAGGCGAGTACCACGCCGCTGCCGGTGAACACTGGCGACTTCAGTCTCAAGGTGTTTATCGGTCACGTCTTTCCGCGCAGCATTGCCGAGGCGATGGCCAACAACGAAATCTTGCAGATTGTCGTGTTTTCACTGTTTTTCGGCTTCGCGCTGGCCGGTGTGAAGAAAGCAGGGTTCACGCAGGTCACAACGCTGGTGGATGAGTTGGCCAAGGTCATGTTCAAAATTACCGACTATGTCATGGCGTTTGCACCCATCGGGGTGTTCGCCGCTATTGCCGCCGCGATAACGACTGAAGGGCTTGGCTTGCTGCTGGACTACAGCAAGCTGATCGCCGAGTTCTACCTGGGGATCGCGATCCTCTGGGCCGTGTTGTTTGGCGCGGGTTATCTGTTTCTCGGTCGTTCGGTGTTTACCCTCGCAAAGCTGATAAAAGAGCCCATCCTGCTGGCGTTCTCTACGGCCAGTAGCGAGTCGGCTTACCCGAAAACCATGGAAGCATTGGAACAGTTCGGCGCGTCCAAGCGGGTCTCCAGTTTCGTTCTTCCCCTGGGTTACTCGTTCAATCTCGACGGTTCGATGATGTACCAGGCGTTTGCAATTATGTTTATCGCCCAGGCCTACAACGTTGATCTGAGTTTTACGCAGCAGCTTCTGATCCTGTTGACCTTGATGGTGACCAGCAAGGGCATGGCCGGTGTCGCAAGAGCATCGATTGTGGTGGTCGCGGCCACGTTGCCGATGTTCAACCTTCCCGAAGCCGGCATTTTGCTGATCCTGGGCATCGACCAGTTTCTTGATATGGCGAGAACCGCGACCAATGTCGTGGGGAACAGCATTGCCACTGCCGTTGTCGCCAAGTCGGAACCGGATGAGGAGGAGGTCGAAGAACCGATTGCCCCAGCATCAGCGTCGACACAACCTTCCCCCGTTGCCGTTTGAGAGTCAGATGATGAGAACGCCAGCCAAACCCCAACTCACGCCATCGCTGACCCGCAAACTAGGAATCGTCGGAGGGCTAGGCTCCCTGGCGGGAGGTGATCTGTTCTTCAAACTGGTGAAGTCGAGGGCCGTACTGGCTGATCAAGGTCGATACCACTTTCTCTTCGAGCAACACCCGTTCAAGGACATTCTGTTGCCACTGGACAGGGTCGCGAACATGACCTCCAGAAAGTTCTATGTCTTTCAGGTTTGCCAATCGTTCGAAGTCAGTGGCGTGGACGCGATCATGTTGCCGTGTTTCGCCAGTCACACGTTCCGGGAGGAGATTCAGGAAGAGCTGGGTATCCCCATCCTGGATATGATGGCTGCCCTGAGCGAGCATATTCGTCATGTTGCCGAACCGGGCAGCACCCTGGGAGTTCTCGCTTCGGATTACGTTCGGTACGCCGGGTTATTCGAACGATACCTCGGGGCTGACTTCCAACTGGTCTATCCCGCCGAGCAGGATCAGTCGGCCATGATGGAGGCCATGTACGGTGTCGATGGAATCAAGGACGGACACATGGATGGAGTCCCGTTGGAAGGTGTGTATCAGGCGTGTCTATCGCTGCAAAGCCAGGGGGCGAACCTGATTGTCCCGGGGATGACAGAACTCTCGCTGGTGTCGGCTGACATTCAGCGTCGCGGGGTAAAGCTACTTGATGTGAATGAGATATACGCGGCGGCGGCAACCCTTTCAGGCAATCAACCCTCCCGCCCGCCGTTCAAACTTGGCATCGTTGGGGGTGTGGGGCCGGCGGCGACCGTGGACTTCATGGCCAAGGTGGTCAGGCATACGCCAGCAGGTCGGGATCAAGACCACATCAAGATGGTGGTGGAGCAGAACCCTCAGATTCCGGACCGAACCGCTAACCTGCTGTTTCACGAAGCCGACCCGACCCTGGCCATGTATGCCACCTGCAAACGGCTTGAGAGTTCCGGCGCAAATGCCATCGCAATACCGTGCAATACCGCCCATGCATTTGTCGAACGCATTCAGGCTTACCTGAAGGTTCCTATTGTCAACATGCTTAACGAAACCATTGAGGCTATCGCCGAGCAGTACGGTTCAGGCAAAACAATTGGACTGCTGGCCACCTCGGGTACTGTCCAGAGCCAGGTCTACCATGACGCCGCACGGCTCGCCGGTTTGCAGTTGATTACTCCGGGGTTCGACTACCAGGAAATGGTCATGAACGCGATTTACGGAGAACGAGGAATCAAGGCAGGTTTTACCGATGGGATCTGCAAGGATCAGTTGCTGCTCGCCGCAGAGCATCTGTGTGAATTGGGGGCGGATGTGCTCATTCTGGGGTGCACGGAACTGCCGCTGGTCTTGAGCCATTGCGACGACTTCAAACTCCGGGAACACACTGTTGCGCTAGTAGACCCGAGCCCGAGCACCCTTTTAGCGATCAGATGTGTTCACTTGGCGTTGCAGTATTAAGCAAGCAAAGCCGGCCATCGCACTGACGATGCTGACCGTTCGCTGCACACGGCCGAAGCCGCCTACGGGCGGTTTTTTTGCAACTGTAGATCCGGGATCTGAGCCCGTTCAGCGCTTAGGGGCGACGCAATAACTCGTCTGCGTTCTTGCAGACAGAGAAATCTCTGCTTAACTCTGAATCAATGGTCAGTCAGTGACTAGATGGTCACGCTGGCCGTCGGAGCACCCTCGCGCTGTTGTTGCTTGCTCGTGTTGTCAGGTTAAGCCCGAGGAGGCCTATGCGTTGACGCTTGAAAACCACCCTGAGTTATTAATGTATTGGCCTGGCACTTCACTGTCAGGTCCACGTGTTGTGCTTTCTGCGATAGGGCCCTGTGGGCATCCCTCACGCTGTGCGCTTAGTCCAATGGGTTCAAGGATGTAAATGACATGATGCCGAAAACTGCCATCGTCGAGATCTGCGGGAAGTACAAGGTTTATACCGAGCACTATCTCAACACCGCCGCTGACAAAACCATCATTCTGGTCAACGGCTCGCTGGCAACAACCGCCTCCTTTGCCCAAACGGTGCGTTATCTGCAGCCGCGATTCAATGTGGTTCTCTACGACCAGCCCTACGCCGGTCAGTCGAGGCAACACAATCTCCACGGCCAACCGATCCGAAAGGAAGACGAGGCAGCGATACTGCTGGAATTAATCGAACACTTTTGTGTGCACCACGTGCTGTCCTTTTCCTGGGGCGGCGCCGCTACCTTGGTGGCGCTGGCCCAGCGGCCGCGACGCATCGAGAAGGCGGTGATCAATTCATTCGCAGCGCGAATCAATACGCCGATGCGCGATTACCTGGAAAGCGGCCTGAACCATCTCCAGGCCTGTGACCGCCTCAATGTCGGTCGCTTGATCAACAGCACGATCGGCAAGCACCTGCCATCGCTGTTCAAACGCTTTAATGACCGCCATATCCGCAGTCTGGCCGAACACGAGTACAGGCAGATGCATTTCCACGTCAATGAGGTGCTGACCCAAGACACCCATTGCTACGTCGCCTGTGCCGATGCCATCGAAATCCCGCTGCTGTTTGTCAACGGCGAATGGGATGAGTACACCTCGGTAGAAGACGCCTGGCTTTTTGCCGATCATGCCCCTCAGTCCCGGTTCCATACCATCAAGAACGCCGGGCACTTCCTCGATATGGAACACCCGGCGGCCTGGCATGACACTCGGCAGGCCTTGCTCGGTTTTCTGCAGCCGGATTCCAGGACGCAGGGCCGTGTTGCCTCAGATATCCAGGTCAATCACGTATGAGCCATTAAATTCAGGATTTTCATTAATGCCCTCTTTTGCATAGCCCCGGGCGTTGCAAATGACGCGGGTTTTGCCCACCTGGTAGTCAAAGCTCCCATGGGTATGGCCATGTAGCCACAGTGCCGGCTGCCAGTTTTTGATCCGGTCTTCCAGGTCTGAAACAAAACTCGCGTTGATTGGCGAACTCCCGAATAGCGGGCTTATGCTCCTACCTGTTTTGAATGTCAGCCCGTGTAGCTGACGAGGCGCCGACAACGGGCGTCAAACGCCGCTCCATGATGATCGTACGCTCGGCCCCGTGAAATTCGTCGCGGACTTTTCGATAACCCAACTTGAAGTAAAAGGCTTCTGCGGTAATGGAGGAGGGGACGCGCAGTACTTCGATTTTTGCGTCTTGGGCGACAGATTGAAGGGTTGCCATCAACTGCCTGCCGAGTCCAACCCCCTGATGGCCGGGCTCGACGAATACGCTGCGCACAACGTCTTGATCAAGGCTGGCCGTGGCGACTACACGTTTATCGATAGTTGCGACAAAGACCTGGCGTTGGTTCAACAAAGTGCCGATGGCCTCGGCAGAGAAGCTTTTCTCCACCTGCATGATGACTTCGGGAGGGTAGTCCAGGGCATTGGACTGGCGCAGCGATTGAATGATGACCTGGCTTATGGCTGCCGCATCGTCAGGGGTGGCGAGTCGAATCTGGTTATCCATTTGAAGACCCCAATCCTTGTCCCTTTCCGAAATCCTTTAGCTCGATCTTGAGCGGTCAATGTCAGAGTAACCTGCGCCAGCTTCTATTTCAGTTGCGCCCCGCGCGCCGTTAACAACTCCCGCAATACCGACCGATGGCAATGCTCTTCATCTTCGCAATAACAGCCAATGGCCAATGACGTCTGATGGGACAACGCCGCCAACAAATCGAGCAATTGGCTGGGCGCGGGATGGTTCATTTCAGTCTTGAATTTTCGCTTGAAAGCTTCCCACGCCTTGGTGTCTTCCGCCGCTTTGGCTTCTGCGACCAGCTCTGCACTGGGAGACAGCAGAGGCTGCCACACGTCATAAAAATCACGACTGGCGAACTCGGCTTTCGGCACGCCACGCGGCGGGCGACGTACCGTACCCAGACGCAGGCCTTCATTGGCGGCGCGCGGTGAACCGAGTTGCACGATATGGATGGGCATGGTCGATGTGTTCCCCTCAAGCCTGTATGGCCGACTACATGGCCGACTTCTGCGGTGTGCGGGAGCAGTCGGCCACGCTCTGGAGACCTTTAATTCCGCGAGTTTTCGAACCACTCCAGCGCCGTGCGCCAGATGCAGATCCCCAGGAAGTAAGCCGACATCAGCAGCCAAAGCCCCATCACCATCGGGTTGATCACCGGATGGTTGACCACCAGCGACAAACTGCACAGCAGCCAGATCGCCGTCACGGCGATGTTGATCGGCATGAACTTGCGCACGCGGAACGGGTGGAGGAACTTCATCCGGGTTACGGTCAACAGCGCCAGGCCGATGACGGTGAGAAAGGTGATCCACGGCGACGGGGCGATGATGTACAGGCACAGGGCTACCACGTTCCAGGCTGCGGGGAAGCCCTGGAAGTAGTTGTCCTTGCTCTTCATGTTGACGTTGCAGAAACAAAACAGCGACGAGACCAGAATCAGTGACACGGTCAGCAGCAGCGTGTAATCCGGCAAGGGGATGTAACGATAAATGAACAGCGCGGGGATAAACACGTACGTCAGGTAGTCGATGACCAGATCAAGAATCGAGCCATCGAAACTTGGCAGTACCGACTGGACATTGACCTTGCGCGCCAACGCACCGTCCAGTCCATCGACGATCAGCGCGACGCCCAGCCACAGCAAGCAGTTTGTGGCCTGGTTTTCCAGCAAGGCGAGGGTTGCGAGGAAGGCAGTGACCACGCCAGTGGCGGTAAAACCATGGGCGCCCCATGCTTTGAGCCTGGCGATGTGTAGGGTCGATATCACGGGGGCGTTCTCCAGAAAGTGAAGCAAGCCTGTTATCACCCCTCAATTGGGGGTGTCGGCAAACCAAGTCAGGTTGCATGTATCGACCGGGTATCCGGGGATAAGGTTCACCATCTGTAAATCTTAGCTGGGCGGCAAAAAAATACTCCGGATAAATCCGGGGTATTAAATGAAACATCGGCGCAGGGCGATACCTTTTACTCAATCGCAGTGATCGGCTGCAGACAGGCTCATTCACAGCGCCTTGCTCATAAACACCCGACTCGTGCCTGGCGGGTCGCAAGGCACTTCGCCGAAGCGCTGCCAGCCGTGTTTTTCATAGAACTCCGGGGCCTGGAAACTGAGGGTATAGAGCACCGCCGAGCGGCAACCGCGACGGCGACCTTCGTCTTCGTACGCCTTGAGCAGTCGAGAACCGAGCCCAGAGCCACGCAGTGACTCGGGCAAGTAGAAAAGATCGAGAAACAGCAGGCCGAGCGACGTACGCCCGGTAATACCGCCCAGCACCTGATGGGTTTGGGGATCGCGGACCGTTACCGCCAGCGACTGGCGGTCGTTGATTCCGGTCATCTGATCATTGAAGGCACTCAGCCCGGCGCTGAGTACTTGCTCGACTTCAGGTTCGATAATGTCGCTGACGACAATCAGAGTGCGGTCCATGTGTTCGTTGATCCTGTGGGCATCGGGTTAGCGAGGGTAGAACACTCGCAGCCGAGGGTCATCAGGGTCAGCCAAACGGTGGTGGCGCATTTGCCGGCGAGGACTATCGTTGCCTGACTGGATCACTCCCATCGATGAGGACGTCGTCATGAACACCAGCGATCTGCTCGAGCAACTTCTGCGGGCCGGCCAAGGCTCAATGTCGCAACAGGGTGGCGGTGGCGCGTCGGCCCAAGGCGGCCTCGGCGGTCTCGGTGGATTGCTCGGCGGCCTGTTGGGCGGTGGCGCCGGTTCAAACGCCGGGGGCGGTGGCCTGGGTGGTTTGCTCGGTGGTCTGCTGGGCGGTGGCTCGGCCATAGGCGGTTCGACCCAGACCCGGTCAGGTGGTGGCACAAACTACGCGGCGCTGGCGTCACTGGGGATGATGGCATTCCAGGCGTATCAGGCCTGGCAACGCAGCCAGGCCTCGGCGCCGCAGCAGGCACCGCGCACTGTTGACCTGTTGTCCGGCCCGGAAGTCGAGGACCACAGCCATGCGATCCTCCGCGCGTTGATTGCAGCGGCCAAGGCCGATGGCCGGATCGACGACGCCGAGAAGCAGATGATCAGCACCGAAATCGGCCGCCATACTGATGACCCGCAATTGCAGCAATGGCTGGACGATGAAGTCGCACGGCCACTGGACGCCGCCGATGTGGCGCAGTCGGCCACGGATCCTGGCATGGCGGCGGAGATGTACCTGGCCAGTGTGATGCTGGTGGACGATCAGCAGGACGCCGAACGTAGCTATCTGGATGAATTGGCTGCGGCGCTGAAGATCGAACCGGAGCTGCAAGTGCATCTGGAGCAACAGGCCAAAGGTGGCGTGGCCTGATGATCGTTCCCACGCTCTGCGTGGGAATGCAGCCGGTGACGCTCTGCGTCACTAAGATGCCGGGCATGGCTCTGACTTCGTAGAAGGAACGCGGAGCGTCCCGAGAGGCATTCCCACGCAGAGCGTGGGAACGATCGTAGATTATTCCTACGAAGACGTGGTTGCTTTCGGCACCAGAAACGTAATTCCGAAACTTTCGGCGATCTCCAGTATCTGCGGCAGATCCTCCGGCACTTTGAGCTGATCCACCGCCGCAAAGAACTGACCACCGCGCGGATCAGACACCACACCGATCATTTTCGCGGTGGCGCTGATGTTCTTGTAAGCATGAATGGACCCACCAGGGATATGCACATAACCCCCAGGTGAAACGGTGGTGGACTTGCCCGCAACCGTCACTTCCACTTGCCCGTCAATGACGTAGAACGCTTCGTCCCAAGGGTGAAAGTGCGGGGGCGGTCCGCCGCCTTGCACGCCTTCCTGGATATGCATTTCAAAAGGCTTGGTCCGATCCCCGCCCGCGAGAATCGTGATGGCCTCACCCACGACATTGACCGGGTCGGGGGTTTTTTCGGGCTCGATGACATGAACCGTGCGCATGATTGCTCTCCGAAGGATGAGTCAACACTCGCTGAGTATATTCACTCGAACGTTCGCCAAGAGCCTCGCCACAAGTCCGTCTGTCCGGGCGATTTCAACGCCGATGGAATTTTTTTCCAGGCGTGTCGCTCTGCTGATGTAGAGACGTGCTGATCCAGCGTCCTGCCACTGGCCTCAGACCGAGAGACGTACCCATGACTGCCCTGACACGAATTGAATCCCTGCCGGCCCACGAACACTCGATTCCGACCGACGGCAGCATGAAACTTATCTATGAACAGTTATTGCTGAGCGACGATGCCGAACACCGGCGCGCACTCGGTAAAACCTTCCTAGAGGCTCAACTTGCGCACGCAGCGGACTTGCCTGAGGACATGCCGCGAGACCTGTCGGCACTGCAAACCTTTGTCGAACAGCACTCCGTCGAAGTCGCTCGCCAATACGCCGACTACCTGCAAAAGCGCAAGGAAGGCGGGCCTCGGCAGTTCTTCACTAACAAGGCGCACGCGTTGTTTTTCCTGCAAGCCGTTGCCCCGACCAAACTGGTGGACGGTGCGTGGCTGTATGGCCTGCTGCCGCACTGGCATGACCCTCGTTTCGAAGGGCTGATTTGCACCTATCTGGAAGAGTTGGGCGACGGCAACCCGGCGCAAAATCATGTGGTGATCTACCGCAAGCTGCTCGCTGAGCATGGCTTGCAAGACAGCTGCTTCATCGCAGACGAGCGTTACCTGCAAGGTGCGGTGCAATTGGCGCTCGGTTATTGCGGCGACGCGTTTTTGCCGGAGGTGATCGGCTACAACCTCGGCTATGAACAATTGCCGCTGCATTTGCTGATCAGCGCCTATGAACTCAGTGAGTTGGGTATCGATCCGTATTACTTCACGCTGCACGTGACCATCGACAATGCCAGCACTGGCCACGCGCAAAAGGCCGTGCAGTCGGTGCTGAAGTTGCTGCCGGTAGAAGGCGATCGCGAAGACTTTCTACGCAGGGTCGCGCTGGGTTATCGGCTCAACGATCTGGGGCAGGGCAGTCGCGCGATCATCGAGTCGTTCGACGTGTACGGCGAGTTGCTGAACGTGCTTGAACGCAAGCGGCCGTTTGGTCAGCACATGCATTCCGATTACTGCCGGTTTGAAGGCAAGACCGTTAATCAATGGCTCTCGTCGCCGGAGCAGTTGCCAGGCTTCCTAATCGCCTTGGAAAACAAAGGCTGGATCAAACGTCACCAAGACCCGCAAGCCAGCCGTTTCTGGCAATTGATCGATGGCGACGGCGCGGCCATGTTCGGGGTGTTCAGCCCCTACGAAAAACAGCTGCTGCACGACTGGATCGCCGGAGACTGGCGGCCTGAGCGATCGCCGGCAGCGGTTCGACGTGGCACCCGTGCCGCGACCGAACCGCCAGTACCCGCCAATGACCCGGATGTCCAACGCCTGCAAGCTACACTTAATGGGCTTGCCGCCGACGAGCAAATGCAGGTGTTAATCCCATGGCTGTCTGCCCATCGGCACTCTCATCCGGCTGGCCTGATGGCCACGCGACGGTTCATCGAACTCAAATCCGGATTTCGATAGGGAGCCCTTCATGAATCAGGAAGAACAGCTTAGCGCCGCTGACCTGGCCTTGCTGCAACTGGGGCGCCGCTTGCAGGCCGACGGTTACCGATTCATCACACCAACGCCGCTGACCCATCAGCGGGTCAATGATCGCGCCTTCGGGCAAAGCGCCCGGACCCTGCGCGAAGTATTTGGTTGGTCGCGGCCGTTTGAACCCGATCTGTTGTCGGTGGATGAACAGCGGCAGTTGCAACAGGCTGGCGTCCTCGGGGAAAGCAATGGTCGATTGAAAAGTCATGTGCGCTGGTCAAGCCTCGATGATCTGCTGTTCGTGCATTCGGGCTACCCCACCGACGCCGTTGATGCGGTGTTCTTCGGACCCGACACCTACCGTTTTGCCCGGCTGATTCACGCCCATCTGCAACAGAGCTTCGCCCCGATCAGGCGCGCCGTAGACATCGGCTGCGGTGCGGGCGTTGGGGCGATTGTGATCGCCCGCGCTCGCCGTGAAGCCGAAGTGCTGGCCGTGGACATCAACCCTATGGCGTTACGCATGACGGCGATCAACGCCGCGCTCGCCGAGGTGGCTAACGTCAGCATCGAAGCCAGCGATGTGCTGCAGGATGTCGACGGCAACTTCGACCTGATCGTCGCCAATCCGCCCTACATGGCCGACCCCGTCGAGCGTGCTTACCGGCATGGCGGCGGGGCACTCGGCGCGCAACTGTCGTTGCGCATTGTCGAGCAGGCCCTGTATCGGTTGGCCCCCGGTGGCTCCCTGGTGTTGTACACCGGCGTGGCGATGATCGATGGTCTCGATCCTTTTCTGGACGCGGTGACGCCGCGTCTGGAATCGCCGATGTTCGGCTGGACTTACCACGAACTCGATCCTGACGTGTTCGGTGAAGAACTGTTGACCCCTGGCTATCAGCGGGTGGAACGCATTGCCGTCGTCGCCCTGATCGTCACGCGCATCGGCCCAGGCATCGGGGGAACCGTTACGTCGTCAGCCGGTGCGCCATGACCAGGAGCCTGGACGATTACAACCGCATGCGCGACTTCTCGGCGACCTCTGAACCGGCCGCCGCCAAACGCGGGGGCAAAAAAAACGCGAAAGACCATGCCTTGCAGTTCTGTATCCAAAAGCACGACGCCTCGCGCCTTCATTACGACTTTCGCCTGGAGCTCGATGGCGCACTGAAAAGCTGGGCGGTGCCCAAAGGCCCGTCACTGGACCCCAAGGTCAAGCGCCTGGCGGTCCACGTCGAAGACCATCCGATGGATTACGCGACCTTCGAGGGCAGCATTCCCGAAGGGCATTACGGCGCCGGCGATGTGATTGTCTGGGACCGAGGGGTGTGGATTCCTCAGGACGACCCGGCCAAGGCGTACGCCAATGGCAAGCTGAAGTTCGAGCTGCAAGGCGAGAAACTCGGCGGCCTGTGGAATCTGGTGCGCACGCACATGCCGGGCAAGCAAGAACAATGGTTTCTGATCAAGCATCAGGACGGCGCAGCCAAACCCGAAAGCGATTACGACGTGGTCGCCGCCGAGCCCGACAGCGTGCTCAGTGATCGGACCATCGTTGCCAAAAAGCCGAAAACCGCGGCCAAACCCAAACCCATCAAAAAACCCGCCGCCGCGGCGCGCAAGGAAAAGTCGGCGCCATTGACGGGCGCCCGCAAAGCCAAAATGCCGGACCTGCTCAAGCCGGAACTGGCGACACTGGTCGAAAAAGCCCCGGACGGCGAGTGGAGCTATGAGATCAAATTCGATGGCTATCGGATCATGGCCCGCGTCGACCACGACGAGGTCAAACTCTTCACCCGTAACGGTCACGACTGGACCCATAAACTGCCCAGACAAGCCGAGGCGTTGGCTTCGCTGGGTCTCGAATCCGCCTGGCTGGACGGTGAAATGGTGGTCGCCGACGAGCAGGGTGTGCCGGACTTCCAGGCCTTGCAAAACGCCTTCGACTCGGGCCGCAGCGGCAACATCGTCTACTACCTGTTCGACATGCCTTACCTCAACGGCGTGGACCTGCGCGAGGTGCCTGTCGAGGAGCGAAGGGTTGCGCTGTCGACGGTGCTCAACCCCAATAAAGACCCGCTGCTGCGCTTCTCCGATGCCTTTAGTGAAGAACCGGAAGCATTGCTCAACAGCGCCTGCCAAATGCAGATGGAAGGGTTGATCGGCAAGCGCCTGGGCTCGTCTTACGTTTCACGGCGCAGCAGCGACTGGATCAAACTCAAGTGCAAGCATCGGCAGGAGTTCGTCGTCGTTGGCTTCACCGATCCCAAAGGTTCGCGCAATGCCTTTGGTGCGCTGCTGCTGGGATTGCATGACCGCGACAGCGGTGATTTGCGTTACGCGGGCAAGGTCGGCACCGGGTTCAACGAGACGACGCTCAAGCGCATCTACGAGCAACTGAAACCGTTGCAAAGCAAAAAGAGTTCAGTGGTGAATCCACCGACCGGTTTTGACGCCAAGGGTGTGCATTGGCTCAAGCCCACGCTGCTGGCTGAGGTCGCTTTTGCCGAAATGACCAAAGAAGGTTCAGTCCGTCATGCGGTGTTCCATGGTCTGCGTGACGATAAACCTGCCGAAGACATTACCGAGGAGCGTCCAAAAGCCGTGAAGCCCAAAGCCGCTAAAAAAGCCCCTGCAGAAAAACCCTCTGCCGCGTCCAAAAAGAAAACCGCCCAAGCCGCACCCGCGCCATCACAAATCGGTCTGGGCGCGGGCAAGGTGCGCATTACTCACCCGGACCGGGTGATCGATGCCAGCAGCGGCACCACCAAAGTGCAACTGGCCGAGTATTACGCCAGCGTCGCCGAATGGATTTTGCCCGAATTGAAGGACCGGCCAGTGGCGCTGGTTCGCGCCCCGGATGGCATCGCTGGCGAACTGTTTTTCCAGAAGAACGCTGAGCGCCTGGCCATTCCGGGAATCACCACTCTGGACAAAGAACTCACCGGCCAACCGGTGATGATCATCAACAATGCAGAAGCCCTGATCGGCGCCGTGCAAATGAGCACCGTTGAGCTGCACACCTGGAATGCGACCTCGGACAACCTCGACAAACCCGACCGCTTTGTCCTCGACCTCGACCCGGACCCGGCGCTGCCCTGGAAAAGCATGGTGGAGGCGACTCAACTGACCCTGTCGGTACTCGATGAGTTGGGGCTCAAGGCGTTCCTCAAGACCAGCGGCGGCAAAGGGATTCACCTGATGGTGCCACTGACCCGCAAGCTCGGTTGGGACGAGGTGAAAGACTTCAGCCACGCAATTGTCAGCCACATGGCCAAGTTGCTGCCGGAGCGTTTTTCCGCCGTGTCGGGACCGAAGAACCGGGTAGGGCGGATCTTCATCGATTACCTGCGCAACGGTCTGGGCGCCACCACCATTTGCGCCTACGCCGTGCGCACCCGCGAAGGGCTGCCGGTGTCAGTGCCGATCTTTCGGGAGGAGGTGGGCGAGCTCAGGGGTGGGAATCAGTGGAACGTGCACACTGTGCATGAACGCTTGGCCGAGGTCGGTGATGAACCTTGGGCGGACCTGAAGAAAACCCGGCAGTCGATCACCGCCGAGATGCGGCGGCGGGTCGGGATGAAAAAATAGCCATACACACCCTTGTAGGAGCACGGCTTGCCGGCGATAGCGCCCTTGAGAACGCTATCGCCGGCAAGCCGTGCTCCTACAAAAAGCAATCGGACTATTTGATAAATGCCTGTAGATCACTGGTCAGCTTGTCGATCGCCACTTTGAAATCCTTGGTGGTGATTTTCTGGCTGGCGTTTGACAGCGTACTGCCAAAGACTTTGCGCACCACTTTGGCCACGGTCTGGTTGTTGCTGGCGTCGATGAACTCGGCCTCGATGAACAGTGTGGTGTCCTGATCGCGATGGCCACTGACAGCGGAAACACCCCCCACGACGGCGGCTACCGGAACCACTTCATACCACTTCATGCCTTCGTTTTCGGCATTCACCCCGGTGATCGCCGCGCGCATGATCAAGGTTTTTGAACCGGCTGGCGCTGATTTTGCGCTCGACACCACCCGGTATTTCTGGCCCAGCACGCCTTTGGTCTTGCTGGTCATGTAGTTCTGCAGCTCGTCCAGGGTTTGCCGGTTGACCCGCTCGTTGGGCTGTGGCGCCGGGTAGAGCTCCAGTTTGTTGAAGGCCACGGTGTTATAGGCATCTGGATTCCAGGACGGGCTCACCCAGCGCATGGCTGTTTCGCCGCTGGTAGTGGTGACCTGCTGCAAGTTGTTGTAGTTGGACAGGAAGCCGGAATACTGCTCACGCTCGGTGACTTTCGAGGTGCAACCGCCGAGCAGCAGGCTGGCCAGCGCAGCGCCAATAAACAGTTTTCGGGACAGGTTCATTGTGGTGTGTGCTCCATGGATTGATGTCGGTGCCTTCGTTCAGAGCATAGGTGGCTCCGGCCGCAACGCCAGAATTCGCCCATGGGCACGTAAAAGTTCGGTTGCCGATACGCAGGCATGAGGCGGCGAGCGCGGCTCGCCGCCCCAACGACTATTGCTTGCCGACAGCGGCTGCCAGCAGCGGCGCCATCTGTTCATCGGTCAGTGCCGCCTGGACCTCCATGGTCATGAGGTCGCTCCATTCCAGCACCCACTTCTGAATCGCTACCGGATCATTGGCTTCTGCCACGCCAAAACCGGTTGCGCCACCGACGGCGTGCCAGCGCCCCAGCATTTTGACGCCAGCGGGTGGAGCACCCCCGGTCTTGAGGAAACGCTCGATCGCGCTGTTACGATTTGCCGAACTGATAGACCAACTGACTATGAATAACATCTGCCACCTCCTGCGAAGGATGGGCACCTGTTGCTCTTCGCGCACCTGGCTGGCGCCGGGACCACGGTCACGCGTGTGTTTCCAGCTTCATCCTTGACTGGCTTGAAACCATTTCTCCCATGAGAAGGCATAGCAGCGGCTCAGACTCTGCGTATGACCGCTGATCCTGTTTTCGTTACCTTTGTATAAGTCCGTAGATGAACCCTGTTTCACCAATGAGACAGGCTTCATCGGACTGATTTCACGCGTCGCGCAACAGGTCGTTGGCGTTGAGCAGCTCGTAGGCAATCTCCGGGCGCCGCTCAAGACCGCGGCGAATCGCGGCCGGGATCGCTTGACGGGTTTTGCGGCATAACCCCGGCTGGTCGCCGAGGTTGATACCGATACCGCGCATGGTGCGTACTTCGTTGAAACCGGGGACGATGCTCACTCGGATGCCCAACTGCTCAAACATCCGCTGTTGCAGACGCTCGAGGTCACTCAGGCTCTGGAGGTTTTCCAGGCGTTCGATCAGGCGCTTTTCCTCTGAACGGGTCAGAAACAGGATGCGCACGTCCGCCCCCGGTGTTTCCAGCAGCGGGTCACGCCCGCAGTCGCAGGCGCCGGGCGGGCAGGGTTGGCGAATCGGAGGCGTGGTCGTCATGGGCTTCAATCATAGAGTGCTCCGCTCGGGTTTGCCCATAGTGTTTCTGGCCCTTCTGGCGAACGGGTCACGCCGCGTCTAGGCTTAATAATCAGCCTTGATACCGGGGCGTTAAGCACGTGCACAGGCCAGGAGCGGGATCAATGAAAGCCAACGCGAGTGTTTTCTGCCTGTTGTTCACCCTGGCGCTGACCCCCGGGGCGCGTGCCGACGATCCGCCAACACCGGATGCCACCCCGACGGTCAACCCGCAAGTGGTCGATAAACTCATCGATATGGGCAACTACCTGCGCGGCCTGCCAACGTTTCAGGTAGACGCCGAAGTATCCCGGGATACGGTTCTGGAGTCTGGCCAGAAGATCAAGACCGAGGCCTCTACTGTCTTGAAAGTGGTGGGTCGCGATCGGATGTATGCCAAGACGGAAGGCGATGTTCGAACGCGAGAGTTCTTCTACAACGGCAAGAAACTGACCCAGTATTCACCGTTTCTCAAGTACTACACCACCGTGGATGCACCGCCTAAAGTCTCCGATACGCTGCACTTGATAGAAAATCATTACGGGATTCAGATACCCATGGAAGACCTGTTTCTGTTTGGCAGCGATCAGGCACAAATCGATGCGCTGAAAGAGGCGCTGTACGTCGGCCCGTCGACGATCAAGGGGCAACTGTGTGATCACCTGGCCTTTCGGCAGGAGGGCGTTGATTGGCAGTTGTGGATCACCCGGTCCGAGCAACCGCTGCCGTGCAAACTGGTGATCACTACCACTGATTCGCCGGGTTTTCCGGAATACAGCGCGGTGTATCACTGGAACCTGAAGCCGGGCATCAAGGACTCGATCTTCACCTTCGCACCGGGTAAAGGCGATGTGGCGATTCCTTTGAAGAAAGCCAGTGATCAGGAAGGGGAATGACATGAACAGGACGATGTCGTGGAGCCTGTTGTTATCGCTCGCAACCACCTCGGTACTGACGCTAAGCCTGGTCACTGATGTGGATGCCCGACCCCAGCGCGCACAAGGTCACGCCAGGGCATCGGTCAATCGTGCGCCGGCGCCCACTGCCCAAAGGGCTCAGCGCATCAACACCGGCAATACCGCGCAACGAGCGACTCAGGTCAATGCGGGGAATCGGGTCAACGCGGGCAACAAAGCCAATTCTGGAAATCGGGTCAACGCCGGGAACACCGTCGGCAACCGAACCAACATCAACAACAGCACCCGTAACGTCAACATCGACAACAGTCGCGACGTGGACATCGACGTAGACGGTCGTGGCCGCTATGGCTACGACAATCACTACCATCCGATCGCCACGGCGGCAGCGGTCACCGCTACGGTCGCGGTGACAGCGGCGGTGGTCGGGTCCATCTTCACGCCTGCGCAATTGCCCACCAGTTGCGTACAAGTCATCCAGTACAACACGGCTTACATGCAATGCGGTTCAACCTGGTATCAACCGCAGTATCAGGGCAGCGATGTGACTTATATCGTGGTCAATGCGCCTTGAGTCGGGGCGGGGGGCAGAGGTCAAGCCCGCGCTCAGATCCACACCCACCCTTACCGCTGAAGGCTTCTTGATTGCGCCTCCAGTTTTTTCTGTGAGCAGGGGCGCCCAAGTACAGCGACTTGGCTGCGATTCTCCAGAGCAAGACAGTTTGGGCACTCACCAGCTGCCGTAAGGTATTCCGAATTGTTCGATGTAGCGCTTGGACTTTTCACTCACAGGGTAAGCATAACGGCCTTCATTCTTCCCTTGGCTGGGGCCCAAAGGCTCAACCTCTGCTTGGGCATGCGCCACCTCGACGGGACGGTGGCATGAGTCTCTGACCCATACCTGTATGACGCCACCGGGGGCTAGGCCCATGTAAATAGCGGCCATGTATCGCGCCTCTTGTTCCGGGGTTTGCGGGCAACGTTGCATGATCGATGAACGCATTAGTTGTCTGGCTTGCTCGGGGATGTCCACCCAGACTTTATAGGTCTGCGGCTCTACGATGGACTGCCAGCGCACGAAAATGCGTTTGGGTAGATCAGCGCCGATTACTGCTTTGCCGGAACCGCCAACGCCTCGCCAACCTTTGGCAGACTCTGTGCCGTCATCTGGTTGGCCGCCCGAGGCCAAGCCGCCACCGGTGTGGTGAAACACCTTGCCGCTTATGTCTTCTACGGCACTGTCCTCCACCCACACCTTCATGTAGTGGGGTTCGGTAAACGCCAGTTCCCACCATTGAGACTTAGGGTCATTTTTTGCTGGTAGCGGTTCCGCTGCCTGGCAACCGGCTATGAGCAGAAGGCCCAGTAATGGGATGAGTCGTTTCATTACCAAAGCGTCCAGTCAGGTATATGAGGGTGTTGCACGCGAATCGCATCCTGCATCGGGGCATTGATGTAAACAGCCTTTAGACCGCTACCACGACTCGAGTTAGGATTGTTGAGAAATAAAAAGTTAAATATCTTGAATAAAAACTAACCCGCTATCGCGAGAGCTATAGCGGGTATGGCGTTACATCAGGTACTACCGGAGCGGCAACATTAACGTGATGGGTGAAATTTCCGGGCACGGTATAAACCCTGCGTACTTGATGTAGAAGTTCGCCAGGCACTCGTTAAGCGGATGAACAATGATTGCGCTGGACCCAATAGATTCCGATGCGGTAATGGCTCGTTCTATCGCGTCTTGCAGCAAGTCGATTGCAAAACCTTGGCCTTGAGCTTCAAGCGTTATGCCCATGCGGCCCAGCAGCGTTACTGGATGTACGCTTGGCGAGTTGCGTTGATGACTTTTCGGAACGACGTTGGCGCGCGCTATTGAACCGCTGGACAGGGTGAAGAACGCCATAATGATCTGCGTTCCTTTGCGGCGACAAACGTAGACAACCGCCTGTTTGGCGGCCTGTGCTTTTCGTGCCTGCCTTTGAAGGTAATCATTGATTGACGGTTCACCCGAATCGAACTGATCAAGTATGTGTTGGTCGTTCAGTTTTTCTGGAGCCGTTAGCTCCACCGCTTTGGACGTTCGAGAAGTTGGTGAAGACATTTGTTACCTCGGATCGGGTTGGCTTCAATGGCCTGTTCAAATGCGTCAAATGCAACGTCGTCGAGAAGGAACAATCGCTTGTCTAGAATCACTTCTTCAGCTTTCTGACAAGCCGCTTCCAGAATAAAGCTCGTTCGATCGCGACCTGACATGGCAGCTGCCAGATCGATCAGGTTACGTTTCTTTTCGTCCGTTCTCATGTTGATTGGAACGGGTTTGGTTTTTTCAATGCTTTCTGTTCTTGCGGACATGGTCTTTTTTCCCATCTGTGGGTAGTTGGATTTTGAAACCGTTGCCTCCTTAAGGCGTTAGTAGATCAAGCGTGTACTTGTTTTTCATATTTCGACTCCTTTGACGTGGCCCGGAGAGTCTTGAGAGAGACGGCCTCGGCGTCGATTCTATGTCTGCTGTGTAGCTAATGTCTACACGGCGTATAGCTTTCGGATATACGGTGCGTTACCCAGTATTCGATTCACCGCCAGCTCCCTCAGCATGATGAGCTGCTGAAGCGCTAGCAGGGTATTGCAGTGGGTGCCTTCCACATAGCCCGCATTGTTGCAGGCCATGACACTGGCCGATGCCATGGAGTCACAGGCTTGAACGAGCAAGTTTCACAGCGTGTAGGTCGTGCGCGCCTGCACATTCAACACCGTCGAAGGGTGCTTGTTTAAACGCCCGCAAGGTTACTTCCTGAAAGCTACAAGACCTTGCGCCATTGCCTACGGCTGCGCCAGAATCCGCCGGCTTGTGTGTCGTGGGCCTTGGTTCTATCGTTTCCGTGTCGCTGATGATTCAGCGGTCGGGCTTGGAAACTCGACGGGTAAACGACACTAAGGCACTCTTCATAACGTACTTTTTCGCACTATGTGCATTCCGTTATGGCGGCTGTGCGTGGGAGACCTTCTAGGTCTGCCGGGCTCGTTTACCCTGGTTTTCCAACCTGCGTACAGCTGCCACCCCTTCGCTTGGAAACGAACGTGGCAGCTCCACCAGTAAACGAGGATTTACCATGTTCAAGGTCACACCGAACCCGCCGGACACCGATCCGGTCTCCCCGTACGAACCCGATTCAAACAAACTCAACGAAGCCGCCGAGCGGGCTCTCGACTTCCACTTCCCGTCGATTGCCGACATCAAAGCCTCCCCGCGAACACGCAGCACCCTGTTTTCCGTGGACCCAGAGGCCACGACCGAAACCCTAGGGGTTTTTCTGGTCGAAACCCTGGCCTCAGTTGATGTGATGTTCACGAGTTGGTGGACCTCTTGGATGGTTGCTCGCGCTATTCCCTGTTGGGCATTTCCAATAGCGTCATGGTGGCTGAAATCACGGCAAACCGATTGCTGGATCTGATCGACCCACCTGAATAGGTGCGGTCTGCTGTCATGAGTGGGTAACTGATGTTGGGTTGGGCAGTTGTTCCCTTTTGGGAGCCGCTGCGCGGCCCAGCGGGACGGTGCGGCGGTCCGACAAGCTCCCTCGCCACAGGTTACTCGGCGCTTGTTGTATCTGCTCACCGCATCTTTGGGCTTGCCTTTGAAGGGGGCGGCTTGGGGTATCGCGTTTTCGTTCGCGTTGGGGTTTATCTCAGCCCTAAACACCAAATAGCGGAGCGTATACTCGACGTCCCTTTACCCCTCAAACAAGAGATCCCCATGGCAAACCACGACATCACCTTTCTCCCCGACCCCGATCCGGAATCCATCTCCTCCGACGTTGCCGGTTTCGGCGGTCTGCTGGTCTCCACTCAGATCCCCACCCGCGCCGACGGCAGCCTCGAACTGGGCGGCATCATCGAGCAGAGCGAGTGCACGCTGCAGGCGCTCAAGGTTGCGCTGGAGCACGCCGGCAGTTCCATGGACCGGGTTCTGCATCTGACCATCTACCTCACCGACATGGCCGACCGCGCCGCTTTCAACGAGGTCTACCAGCGCTTCTTCGCCAAGCCCTGGCCGGTTCGCGCCGCCGTTGGCGTAGCCGCCCTGGCGGTTGAAGGCATGCGCGTGGAAGTCACCGCGATGGCGGCCAAGGACTGAGCCTGCGGGCTTATACGGCGTAGCCGTCCAGCGGTTCGATTATTCCGTCGATTTCAGGCTGTCCGCGGTCAGAAACGATGGCCAGATCCAGTTTGGCAGGCATTAATCTTGCCAAACTGGCTAGCGTTTATTGACCGTCTACCAGGCGAGGTAGCCCCAAGGGATTAACCTCACGCAATGATTCAGGCAGTAGCGCATCAGGAAAACCCTGGTAGGACACCGGGCGCAAAAAGCGTTCAATCGAGGTCATGCCAACCGAGGTGAAGCGGCTTTCCGACGTGGCCGGAAACGGTCCGCCGTGGATGGTGGCGAAGGTCACCTCCTGTGGATGCGCGAAGGCGTTGACGACGATACGCCCGGTGCGCCGCTCCAGGACCGGCAGCAAGCGATGAGCCAGTGGCATATCGCGCTCATCAAGGTGCATGGCAGCGCTGAGCTGGCCCTTGAGCGAGCGAGCGACGGCGAGCAGTTCATCCTCATCCTTGACGTTCACCAGCAGCGCTGACGGACCGAATACTTCTTGCGCAAGTACCGTCTCGGCCAGGAAACGTTGGCCGTCGACCTCATGCAACACCGATTGGCCATCAACCTCCGCACTGGAAGCCACACCTTCGGCGACGCGACTTGCACCAACGCTCTCCATTGCGGCGACACCGCTCAAGTAGGACGCATGAATACCCGGCGTCAGCATAGTGCGCGCCGAGGCCTCGGTGACGCGCTTGACCATGGCGGCGCGCAGCGCTTCAAAGCCAGCCTCTTTGATGGCGATGAGGATGGCGGGTTTGAGACAGGCTTGCCCCACATTGACCAGCATGCGCTCGGCAAAGCCATCGCCGATTTGCGCTCCACGTGCGGCCAGCGCATGGGGCAGGATGAACGTGGGGTTGACGCTGGTCATCTCGGTGAACACGGGAATGGGATCGGGGCGTTGCTGCGCACGCCGGTACAGCGCCATGCCGCCATGCTCCGAGCCGGTGAACGTCACGGCCTTGATCAACGGATGATCGACCAAGGCTTCGCCGATCGTGTTGCCGCTGCCACGTACCATCGAGAAAACACCCTCAGGCAGTCCGTTCTCTTGCACCGCCTTGCGGATGGCTCGCGCCTGAATTTCTGATGCGCCTGGATGAGCGTTATGCGCCTTCACTACGACGGTCGCGCCTGCCGCCAACGCTGAAGCGGTATCACCACCTGCGACCGAATATGAAATGGGAAAGTTGCTCGCACCGAAAATAGCCACCGGGCCGATCGCAATTTTCTGCAGGCGATGATCCATGCGTGGGCGAGGCTGACGATGAGGCTGTGCCGGATCGACGGCCAACTGGAGGAAGCGTCCTTTGCGCACGACATCCGCGAACTGGCGAAACTGGGTGGCGGCTTTTGCCGCTTCGCCCTCAAGCTGAGCCTCAGGCAGGCCCGTTTCGAGCGCGGCCCGTGCGGCAAGCTCGTGGCGGACAGCGTCGAGATTATCGGCAATGCCTTCCAGGAGCGCCGCGCGCCGGGTGAGCGAGGTATGGCTGTAACGGTCAAATGCTTCGTCGGCGAGCGTTGCAGCCTGGTCGACGTCCGCCACACCACCGAATGCGAAATCCGGCTCGATCAACAGGTTGGTTGCGGGGTTGAGCGCCTTCATCGTCCCGTCAGTGGCCGGGACTTCGTTTGCGCCAATGATGAGGTTTCCAGTCAATTTCATTGCGTGTCACCCTGCTGTGCCAGGGACGCGATCAGCTCGTCCGTCGCCACAATGGCGTGGGCGAACGTGGGGCCGTTGAGTTCATGCGCGGCCTGCATCATTTCCGGCTTGAAGGCAGCGGTCGCATCACGCACCAGTGTGACGTGGTAGCCGAGTTCCACTGCGTAGCGGGCGGTTGCCTCGATGCAAGTATTCGCCAGCAGGCCAACGATGATCACATGCGTGATGCTCTTCTGCTTGAGGCGAAAATCCAGGTCGGTATTGGCAAAACCGCTCGAGCCCCAGTGCTCTTTAACGACGATGTCGCCGTCCTTTGGCGCAAAATCGGGGTGCCATTCGCCGCCCCATTCACCGCGTGCGAAGTGATGCATGTGCATGACCTTGCATTGGGTTGGGCTTGGATGATCCCAGCCTTCGTAGTCGCCTTGCTCCCAACGGCGGTGCGGTACGATGACCACCGGAATGTCGAGTGCGCGGACGGCGCGATCGAGGGCGCGCAGATTGTCGAGCAGGCCGACTTGCTCGGCAATCGGTTCGATCAAGGGGTAGACCTTTCCGCCCTCCGACAGAAAATCATTGTAAGGATCGACCAGCAGGTAGGCGGTTCTGTTGAGGGGATAAATGGCTTTGGACATGGCGATTTTCTCCAGGGATTTTGGATGACCCGTGCCGTGGGCTTGCCTTGGCACGCTGTAGATATGATAATCATAGCAACTGTAAAAGAGGCAAGTCCTTATGTCGGGAAACACAAGTGCTGCTCAAACCCTGTGCCCGATTGCACGGGCTGAGGCAATCGTGGGCGACCGCTGGACCGTGTTGGTCCTGCGTGAGTTGTTCATGGGGAGCCATCGATTCGACGAGATCCAGGCGCAGACCGGGGGAACCCCGCAAATGGTCGCCGCACGCCTGAAAAAAATGGAGGCTGATGGGCTCGTCGCGCGCCGTCCTTATAACGAGCGGCCGCCACGCTACGAATATCACCTCACGCCGAAAGGGGAGGCCTTCTATTCGGTGGTCCTTGCGCTGCGCGCCTGGGGAGAAACCTGGTGCAAGTCGCAAGAGGAGCCGTTAGCGGTCGTTTATACCCACAAAGCCTGTGGCCAGCCCGCCGGGCTAGGTCCACTTTGCGAACATTGCGGCGAACTCTTGCGCCGTGAAGAGCTGATCAGCGAGCCGAGCACCGCTTACACCGAAGAGCGAAAAGCACGGTTTGAAGCGTTCAAGGGGAATCGAATCCAGCAGTGAGAACGCGCGGTTCGACTTCGATTTTCACCGGGACTTTGTCGGTCGATTCCACCACTTCGCTCATGCCATTTTTCCTTGTGCGCGAGCGGGAGGGCGTGGCCCTCCCGCAGCCTGCGGATCAGTCGCGGTAGACAGGGAAATCAGTGCACATCGCAGCAGCCAGCCTGGCGACTTGAGCCTCGACATCGGCATCGCCGAGGTGATCGAGAATGTCGCAGATCCAGCCCGCCAGCTCGATGCTCTGGGCTTCCTTGAAACCACGGCTGGTGATCGCCGGCGTGCCGATGCGCAGGCCGGAGGTCACGAACGGCGATTGCGGATCGTTCGGTACGGCGTTCTTGTTGACGGTAATACCGGCACGGCCGAGGGCGGCGTCGGCCTCTTTGCCGGTCAGGCCCTGACGAATCAGGCTGACCAGGAACAAGTGGTTGTCGGTACCGCCCGACACGACGTCGTATCCTCGGTCGATAAAGACTTTGGCCATCGCCTGGGCGTTGCGGATGACTTGCGCCTGATAGGCCTTGAACGCTGGCTCCAGGGCTTCTTTGAAGCACACAGCCTTGGCGGCGATCACGTGCATCAGCGGGCCGCCCTGGCCGCCGGGGAACACCGCGGCGTTGAGTTTTTTCTCCAGTTCCGGATTGGCCTTGGCCAGGATCAGGCCACCACGAGGACCGCGCAGGGTCTTGTGAGTGGTGGTGGTGACGACATCGGCAAAGGGAATCGGGTTCGGGTACAGACCGGTCGCTACCAGCCCGGCAACGTGGGCCATGTCGACAAACAGATAAGCACCGACCTTGTCGGCAATCGCACGAAAGCGTGGGAAGTCGAGGGTCTTCGAATAGGCGGAGAAGCCGGCGATGATCATCTTCGGTTGGTGCTCGACGGCCAGGCGTTCGACTTCGTCGTAATCGATCAGCCCGGTCACGGTGTCGATGCCGTACTGCACGGCGTTGTAGAGCTTGCCGGAAAAGCTGACTTTGGCGCCGTGAGTCAGGTGACCGCCGTGGGCCAGGCTCATGCCCAACACGGTGTCACCGGCTTGCAGCAACGCCAGATAGACCGCGGCGTTGGCCTGACTGCCGGAGTGCGGCTGAACGTTGGCGTAATCGGCGCCGAACAGCTGTTTGGCGCGGTCGATAGCCAGTTGCTCGACCACGTCGACGTGTTCGCAGCCGCCGTAATAGCGCTTGCCCGGATAGCCTTCGGCGTACTTGTTGGTCAGGCCGCTGCCTTGCGCTTCCATCACCCGTTGGCTGGTGTAGTTTTCCGAAGCGATCAGCTCGATGTGGTGCTCTTGTCGTGCGTCTTCGGCGTTGATCGCCGCCAGCAGTTCGTCGTCGTAGCCTTTGATCTGGTCGTGTTTGGTGAACATGGTGGAATCCTCTGTTTGTTCTTTGAATGGTCTGACGTGCATCTGTAGGAGCGAGGCTTGCCCGCGAAGAGGCCCTCGAGACCGCTAGAAACTTCGCGGGCAAGTCGGGTCGCCGCATCGCTCGCTCCTACAGGGGTATGCGGTGTTTTTATGCGTCCTGATAATCGGCGATCGAGGGGCAGGCGCAGATCAGGTTGCGATCGCCGAAGACGTTGTCGACACGACCTACGGGCGGCCAGTATTTGGCTTCGATCAAGGATTCGAGTGGGTAAACGGCTTGCTCACGGCTGTACGGATGCGTCCACTCGCCGACCAGCTCCGCCGCGGTGTGCGGGGCGTTTTTCAGTGGGTTGTCGTCCTTGTCCAGGGTGCCGTTTTCCACTGCGCGGATTTCTTCGCGGATGCGGATCATGGCGTCGCAGAAGCGGTCCAGTTCTTCCTTGGATTCGCTTTCGGTCGGCTCGATCATCAGCGTGCCGGCGACCGGGAACGACATGGTCGGGGCGTGGAAGCCGAAGTCGATCAGGCGTTTGGCGACGTCATCGACGCTGATGCCGCTGCTGTCTTTCAACGGGCGCAGGTCGAGGATGCATTCGTGCGCCACCAGGCCGTTGCTGCCGGTGTACAGCACGGGATAGTGCTCTTCGAGGCGCCGGGAAATGTAGTTGGCATTCAGGATCGCCAGTTGCGATGCGCGCTTCAGACCCGCGCCACCCATCATCCGAATGTACATCCAGGTGATCGGCAAAATGCTCGCGCTGCCGAACGGTGCGGCGCAGACCGCGCCTTCTTTGCGTGCCATCTGCGCGTGACCCGGCAGGAACGGGGTCAGGTGCGACTTCACGCCAATCGGGCCGACGCCCGGGCCGCCACCGCCGTGCGGGATGCAGAAGGTTTTGTGCAGGTTCAGGTGCGACACGTCGCCGCCGAACTTGCCCGGTGCGCAGAGGCCGACCATCGCGTTCATGTTGGCGCCGTCGATGTACACCTGGCCGCCGTGGTCATGAATGATGCCGCAGATGTCGCGGATGCCTTCTTCGAACACGCCGTGCGTCGACGGGTAGGTGATCATCAATGCCGCGAGATGCTCGCGGTGCTCGATGGCCTTGGCGCGCAGGTCTTCGATGTCGACGTTGCCACGGGCATCGCAGGCGGTGACGACCACGCGCATGCCGGCCATGTTGGCGGTGGCCGGGTTGGTGCCGTGGGCGGACGAGGGGATCAGGCAGATGTCGCGACGGTCTTCGCCACGGCTCTGGTGATAGGCGCGAATCGCCAGCAGGCCGGCGTACTCGCCTTGCGAACCGGCATTCGGTTGCAGCGAAATCGAATCGTAACCGGTGGCGGCGCAAAGCATCGCTTCCAGTTCATCGGTCAGTTGCTGGTAGCCGGCGCTTTGCTCGGCCGGGGCGAACGGGTGCAGGGCGCCGAATTCGGCCCAGGTCACCGGGATCATTTCGCTGGCGGCGTTGAGTTTCATGGTGCAGGAACCCAGCGGGATCATGGTGCGATCCAGCGCCAGGTCCTTGTCGGCGAGCTTGCGCAGGTAGCGCATCAGCTCGGTTTCCGAGTGGTAACGGTTGAACACCGGGTGGCTGAGGATCGGCGATTGACGAACCAGTGCCGCTGGAATGGTCGCTTGAACGGAAGCGGCGAGGGCGGCGAAATCTGGCAGCGCTTGGCCGTCGGCCAGCAGGGCCCACAGGGTTTCGACGTCGGCCTGGCTGGTGGTTTCGTCGAGGGACAGGCCCAGACGTTCAGCATCGACCACGCGCAGGTTGATGCGTTGGGCGCGTGCCAGGTCGTGCAGCGTGGCGGTGTGCGCACCGGTTTTAATCGTCAGGGTGTCGAAGAAGCTGGCTTGCTCAACGCTCAGACCGAGGGCGCTCAAGCCTTGGGCCAGAATCGCGGTCAGGTGATGCACGCGCTGGGCGATCTGCGTCAGGCCTTTCGGGCCGTGGTACACGGCGTACATGCTGGCGATGTTGGCCAACAAGACCTGGGCGGTGCAGATGTTGCTGGTGGCCTTCTCGCGGCGGATATGTTGCTCGCGGGTCTGCATCGCCAGGCGCAGCGCCGGCTTGCCGAAACGGTCGACGGACACGCCGACCAGACGGCCCGGCATGTCGCGTTTGAACGCATCCTTGGTGGAGAAATACGCCGCGTGCGGGCCACCGAAGCCCAGCGGCACGCCGAAGCGTTGCGCGCTGCCGATGGCGACGTCGGCACCGAATTCGCCCGGCGGGGTCAGCACGGTCAGGGCCAGCAGGTCCGCCGCGACCGCGACCAGCGCGTTGGCGGCGTGGAAGCGTTCGGTCAACGCGCGGTAATCGAAGACGTCACCGTTGCTCGCCGGGTATTGCAGCAGGGCGCCGAAGAACGGCGTCACGTCGCTCAATTCACGCTCGTCGCCAACGATTACGTCGATGCCCAACGGCTCGGCACGGGTGCGCAGCACGTCGAGGGTTTGCGGGTGGCAGTGCACCGAGGCGAAAAACGCGTGGCTGCCCTTGTTCTTGCTCAGGCGTTTGCAGAAGGTCATCGCTTCGGCGGCGGCGGTGGCTTCGTCGAGCAAGGAAGCGTTGGCGATCGGCAGGCCGGTCAGGTCGCTGATCAGGGTCTGGAAGTTCAGCAGCGCTTCGAGACGGCCCTGGGAAATTTCCGGCTGGTACGGCGTGTACGCGGTGTACCAGGCCGGGTTTTCCAGCAGGTTGCGCAGGATCGGCGACGGCGTGTGCGTGCCGTAGTAGCCCTGGCCGATGTAGGTCTTGAACAGCTGGTTTTTGCCGGCGATGGCTTTGATCGAGGCCAGGGCCTCGGCTTCGCTCAGGCCGTCTTCGAGGCCGAGGCCGCTGGTGCCTTTGATGCTGTCGGGAATGACGCTGGCGCTCAGGGCTTCCAGCGAGTCGAAGCCGAGGCTGTTGAGCATGGCTTGCTCGTCGCCGGCACGCGGGCCGATGTGGCGCGCGATGAATTCGTTGCGGGTGTCGAGGAGGGTGGTCATGCAGAAATCCTCAAGCGTCGTCGTTGGTCAGGCGCTCGTACGCGGCCTGGTCGAGGAGGGTGCCCATTGCGCTGGTATCACTGGGGCGCATGCGAAAGAACCAGCCTTCACCCAGCGCGTCCTCGTTGATCAATTCGGGGGAGCTTTCCAGCGTCGAATTCACCTCGACCACTTCGCCGTCCAAGGGCATGTACACGCTGCTGGCAGCTTTCACCGACTCCAACACCGCCACTTCATCGCCGGCACTGAAGGCACGCAGCTCAGGCACCTGGACGAAAACCACGTCACCCAGCGCTTGCTGGGCGTAAGAGGTAATACCCACGGTGATCAGGCCATCGCTCTCAAGACGCAGCCACTCGTGATCGACGGTAAAACGCAATTCGCTCATATCAACTCCTCATTGTTCTGACTCATCCGCTGCTGGTGGCGGATGGCGATTGGCAGGCTCGTGTCGGGCAACGAGCGTGGCTTGAGGGTTGATAGCAAGGGTGGTGCCAATGTTATTTTGTCTAATTAAATCAATTACTTGAGTTGTTTTTAGATTGGTTGGCAAGGTGCGGCCGTATTGAAATCAATACAGACACTCATGAGGAAGGGCGCGAAGCCCGGGACAGACAGGTCGTGATGGTTTTGTCTTGAATTCGATACGATGTATCGATTTGCAGACAGGCTGGGGTAGTACACAGTCCCTGTGGGAGCGAGCCTGCTCCGGGCGGCGTTCCGACGATTGCGGTGTGACAGACAGAATGATGTCGACTGACACGGCCCTATCGTCGGAACGCCGCCCGGAGCAGGCTCGCTCCCACGGGGGTTAAGTGTTGAAGGTGGGATTGTGTTCCGGCAAAGGCTTCATTGCTTGTTGGGAATGCCGTATTTACGCAGTCGGATAGCGATCGCACTGTGCGACGTTTGCAAGCGTGCGGCGAGTAAACGGCTGGAGGGATAGCTGCTGTAGAGCTGTTGCAGCAAGTTCTTTTCAAACCCTTCGACGGCATTTTCCAGGCTGCCAACCTCACCGTCGTTTTGCCGCTCCACGGCGGTTCTGGCGATGTCGAGGTCGTCGATGTCCACCAACGGGTTTTCGCAAATAGCCGCGGCGCGAAAGATCACGTTCTGCAGTTGCCGCACATTGCCCGGCCAACGGTTACCGAGCAGCGCCGGATAGGTGCCTGGCGCCAGTCGACAGACCGGGCGCTGGATCTGCGCGCAAGCCTGCTGCATGAAGTGGTTGGCCATCAACAGGATGTCGTGGCCGCGTTCGCGTAACGGCGGCACTTGCAGATTGAGCACATTCAGGCGGTAGAACAGGTCCTCGCGAAAGCTGCCCTCGCTGACCATTTTTTCCAGGTCACGGTGGGTCGCACTCAGGACTCGCACGTTGACCTTGACCTCACGATCACCACCGACTCGGCGGAAGCAGCCATCGCTTAAAAAGCGCAGCAATTTGGCTTGCAAGTACGGCGACATTTCACCGACTTCGTCGAGGAACACTGTGCCCTGATCGGCCAGTTCCAGCAGGCCGAGTTTGCCGCCCCGTTGGGCGCCGGTGAAGGCACCAGCGGCATAGCCGAACAGCTCGCTTTCGGCGAGGCTCTCCGGCAGTGCCGCGCAGTTCAGGGCCAGAAAGGGCGAGTCATGCCGTGTGCTGATCGCGTGGCAGGCACGCGCAACCAGTTCTTTGCCGGTGCCGGTTTCGCCCTGGATCAGCAGTGGTGCGTCGAGCGTTGCAACGCGCTGGGCGCGAGCCTTGAGGGTACGAATCGCCGGGGACTCGCCGAGCAGCGCATCGAAACCTTCGGCATGGTCATGGTGCAGCGCCGAGAGGCGTTCACCGATGCGGTTCGGTTGATAGAGGGTCAACAGGGCGCCGGCATCGGTGATCGGCATGGCATCCAGCAGCAGCGTCTGGCCACCGAGACTGACCTCGTGCATGGGCAGGCGGTAACCGTGTTCGATCAACGTGCGTTGCAGGGAAGGATCATCGAACAGCGCCGTCAGCGGCTCACCGGCCGGCTCACGGCCACAGAGTGAGATCAGCGCCGGATTGGCCAGCAGCACATGACCGCGCTCATCCACCGCCAACACCGGGTCGGTGCTGGCAGCCAGCAAGGCATCGAGTTGCAAGCGTCGGCGCTGCCCCGGGAGGATGTCGACCATCGTCACCGCTTGCACGCCCCGCACCCCGAGAAAGGCTTCGCGCAACTCTTCCAGCACATCGGCGCCGAGGGTCGGCGCATCGATGTAAACGTTCGGCGGCACCATCTCGACGGCATCCAGATTGAAACGGCGCCCACCGAGCAGGGCCAGCACTTCCTGGGTGATGCCGACGCGGTCGATGAAGGTGACGTGGATGCGCATAAGTGGCCTGCAAGGGTTGCGAACTGAATGAGTATGACCGGCACTGTTCGATTGTGGCGAGCCGTGCCTGTCAGGTGTTGCCGGGTTTACGCGAACAGGCGGCCAGATCCTCGAGGAAGGCCTGAAGAATCGGCGGCGGGGCAGTGCCGCGTCGGGTGATCACGTCGAACGGCGACATCAGTTGCAAGCTGGTGGGCGCCAGTTGGTGCATCTCGCCGGTCTTGACCCACTGTGTGGCGAAGTGCACGGGCAGAAAGCCCAGGTAGGCACCGGAGATCAGTAGAATCGCCAGCGCTTCGATGTTGTCCACGGTGGCCGCTGCCTTGCTGACGCCCAAGTGTTCCAGGTCGTATTGCTGCATATAACCCCTGACGACAATTCGGCTCGCGGCAATCTCTTCGAGCAGTTCGTCCCCCTCGGCCTTGCTGCCATAGAGCGGATGCCGGCGTCCGCAATACAACCCCAGTGCCTCCTGATACAGCGGTGAGTGCAGCAGGCCCGGAACGTAGATCGGGAAGTGCCCGATGGCAAGGTGCAACCGACCGTCGAGCACGCGTTCTTCCAGTTCTGCGGGGGTGCCGACGTACACATTGAGATGCACGTCGTGCCCCCTCGACACGAAGCGTTGGGTGGTGCGCGGCAGCGGTGAATCAGGGTCGGTAATGGTGGTGTCGATGATTCCCAGGTTGAGCTTTCCGCTGATGTGCTGCTTGAGCACGTCGGCATCCATGCAGAAATTTTCTACCGCCGAGAGCAGACGCTGAGTGGCTTCGTGGATCGCCACGCCTTGCTCGGTCAGGCGAAAGCCGCTGCGCCCGCGTTGACAGAGTTTGACCCCAAGCCGGGTTTCCAGATGAGTCATCTGTTCGCTGATGGTCGACTGGCCGGCATTCAACGCCGCCTGAGCGGCAGAAAAGCCCCCGCACCTGACAATCGTGGCAAACACCCTGAGCAATTTCAGATCGACATCGTGCAGCTGGATCACCTTGGACCTCCCGCGTGTGGATGCATCGGTAATGCCGATATGAGTATCTGATGTTTAGCATTTTTTCCACGAAAACCTGCGCCCATAGTCATTCCAACGGCGGTCGCCTTCCAAGTCCGCTAGCTGATAACAAGAATTGGAGATGCCTGAAATGTCGAACAACGGATATGAATCCGGTCGCCTGAACCTGCCGTTCGTGGGCCACTGCACCTTCGCCAAATCCCCGGTGTGTACCGATTGGGAGGCGCTCGATGCCGATGTCGCCATCCTTGGCGCACCGAATGACATGGGCACCCAGTGGCGTTCCGGCGCACGCTTTGGACCACGCGGCATTCGCGAGGCATCGACGCTGTTTTCCTTCGGCCATGCTGGCGCCTATGACCACGAAGATGACGTCATGTACCTGACCGCGTCAGACGTGCGCATGGTCGATGTGGGTGATGCCGACATCGTGCACACCGACATGGTCACCAGTAACGAGAACACTGAATATGCCGTGCGCAAAATTCTCGATGCCGGCGTCATGCCTGTTGTACTCGGCGGTGATCACTCGGTTCACGCCCCGGTAATCAAGGCGTTCGAGGGCCGCGGCCCGATCCACATCATCCACTTCGATGCGCACCTGGACTTCGTCGATGAACGCCACGGTGTTCGCTACGGTCATGGCAACCCGCTGCGCCGCGCTTCGGAAATGAACCACATTGTCGGCATGACCCAGATGGGTATTCGCAACGTGTCTTCGTCCAACCGCGACGACTATGAAGCGGCCCATGCGGCCGGCTCGAAGATCCTCTCGGTACGCGACGTGCGTCGCCTGGGTGTCGAAGGCGTGCTGGCGTTGATCCCGCAAAACATCAACTACTACATCACCATCGACATCGACGGTTTCGACCCGTCCATCGCACCCGGCACGGGCACGCCCAGCCATGGTGGCTTCCTCTATTACGAAGTGCTTGAAATCATCCAGGCCCTGGCCAAACGCAGCCAAGGCAACATCGTTGGCATGGACCTGGTCGAGGTTGCACCGGTCTATGACCCTTCCGGCATCACCTCGATTCTGGCGGCGCAACTGCTGCTCAACAGCATCGGCTTCATCTTCCACGAGCGGGCTCAAGCACGGCACGCCATGAGCGAAACCACCACGGTCACGGCGTGATTTGACCGCCGCATAGAGGGAATAAAAATGGACACGATCGTTAAGCAGTACCTGCAGAAATTCGGTGTATCCGAAGCCACCCAGACCTTCCTCAGCAAGGTTCAGAAGATGTTCATCGGTGGCGCTTGGGTCGAGGCCAGCGACGGGCAGACGTCCGACGTCATCGAGCCGTCGACCGAGGGGCTGATCACCCGCATTCCGATGGGCACCATTCAGGATCTGGATCGCGCCGTGCAAGCCGCCCGGGCACAGTTTGACGGTGGCGCCTGGCGTCAGGCCAAACCGGCAGAACGCGAGCGGATGATGCATCGCTTGGCGGACCTGATAGAACACAACGCCGCCGAACTGGCCGAAATCGAATCGATCGACATGGGCAAGTCCGCGGCCCAGGCACGGGATGTTGATATTCAGGGCACGGTCGATACCCTCCGTTACTTCGCCGGCTGGGCCACAAAGCTTCACGGGCGCACCGTCGAGCCCTCGCTGCCGGGCAACTACCTGGCGTATACGCGCAAGGAACCGGTGGGTGTCGTGGGTGCCATCGTGCCCTGGAACTTTCCGCTGCAAACCATGGCCTGGAAGCTCGGCGCCGCCCTGGCAACCGGTTGCACCGTGGTGGTCAAACCCGCCGAACTGACCTCTCTTTCAGCCCTGCGATTTGCCGAGCTGGTGCAGGAAGCCGGCATCCCGGACGGGGTGATCAACATCGTGACCGGACGCGGCAGCGTGGTCGGTGCAGCCATGGCTACCCACCCTGGCATCGACAAGTTGACCTTCACTGGCTCGACACCGGTAGGCCGCACCGTCGGCCGCGCTGCGCTGGACGAAATGAAGCGACTAACCCTCGAACTCGGAGGAAAATCACCGGTAATCGTGCTGGCCGATGCGGACTTGAAAGCCGCCGCACAAGCCATCGCCAACGGGGTATTTTTCAACTCGGGTCAGGTGTGCGATGCCGGTACTCGCGCCTATATTCATCGCAGCGTCTACGACGAATTCCTGCGCGAACTGATCGCTTACACCCGCACGCTGAAGATCGCACCGGGTATGGACCCCGACTGCTTCATCAGCCCGTTGGTATCGGCGTTGCAAAAGGAACGAGTGAGCGACTACATCGAAACCGGCAAACAAGAAGGCGCCGAACTGGTCTACGGCGGCCAGCCTGTCGAGGGGCCCGGCTTCTTCGTCGAGCCGACCATTTTTGCTCATTGCCGCAACGATATGCGCATCGTCCAGGAAGAGATCTTTGGTCCGGTGCTGGTCACTGCACCTTTCGACGATGAGGAAGAGGCCTTGGCCCTGGCCAATGATTCGCCGTACGGATTGGCGGCCGCGCTCTACTCCAATGACCTTGGGCGCGTGCACAGCCTGATTCCACGGTTGCGGGCGGGTTCGGTCTACGTCAACGCCCACAGCACCATCGACCCGTCGATGCCGTTCGGTGGCTACAAGCAGTCCGGATTCGGCAAGGATCTGGGGCCGGAACAGCTCGATTATCTGATGGAGACCAAGGCGGTCTGGATCACGTTGCCCTGAGTCATGGCTGACTCAATCCCTGTGGGAGCAAGCTCGCTCCCACAGGGGCGTCGTTCACCCAAAAGAATGCAGTTACCTCGTCATGATCTTCCAACAATAAGAGACCATCATGAACATTGACGCCAAAGCCGCCCCAAGCGTGTTGACCCGCGATGACAAACCCGTCGTCGAGGGGCATTCGATTGACTTCATCCCGGAGAGCGAGCGCACCGACAAATTGTCGAGCCAGGGCCCGTTCTGGTTCCTCGGCAATTTCACCTTCTTTACCATGACCATCGGCTTCGTCGGTCCGAGCGTTGGTCTGACCGCGCTCTGGACCACACTCGCCGGGACGCTGGGCATTATGTTCGGCACACTGTTCATGGCGTTTCACGGCTCGCAAGGTCCACACCTTGGTCTGCCACAAATGATCCAGTCCCGTGCGCAGTTCGGCTATCGCGGTGTGATCCTGGTACTGCTGGCGACGCTGTTTGTGTTCGCCGGTTTCAACATCGTTAACCTGGTGTTGATGATGCAGGGCCTGCACACGCTATTCGGCTTCAACCCCGCAGTGATCGCGGTGGCCGTGACGATACCGGCGGCCATCTTGGCGATCCTCGGTCATGACTGGATGCACTGCAGTTTCAAATGGGCGTTGTACCTGTCGCTTCCGCTTTACGGTCTGGTGACGTTAGCGGTGTTGATGGGCTGGGTTCCCGATGCAGCGGTGCCGGCACTCGCAGCCGGTGAAGTGGCCCCGGCGCCGTTGGGCTTCAACTGGACCGGTTTCATCGCCCAGTTTGCGGCAGCGGCGAGTTACAACATCGCGTACGCCCCGTATGTTTCCGACTATTCACGTTACCTGCCGAAGAACACCTCCAGCGGCAAACTGATCGCGGTGGTGTTCCTGGGTGCCTCGTTGTCCGGCGCGTGGATGATTTCGGTGGGTGGCTGGTTGGCCGATCACCTGCATTCCACGGACGTGCTGGTGGCCCTTGGGCAAGTGGGCAACACGGTGTCGCCGCTGGTGGGTACCGCGGTGGTGGTCATCACGATCCTGGCGTTCCTGCCGGTCATCGCCATGAACATCTACAGCGCGAAGCTGACCACGCTGACCTGCGTCGACTCCATCAAGCACATCGAGCCGACCCGCAAGGCACGCATTCTGGCCATCGGTTTCGTGATCCTGCTGCAACTGGGCGTGGCCCTGAGCATCCAGAGTTCGGGCAAAGGCCTGTCGGTGCTGGGGATCTACCTGGTGGTGATGTTGTACTTCCTGGTGCCCTGGACCTCGGTCAACCTGACCGACTACTTCTTCGTCCGCAAGGGCCGCTACGCCATCCCGCACTTCTTCATGCCGCACGGCAACATCTACGGCAGTTGGGGCCTGCGCGGCATCGCGGCGTATGCAATCGGCTTCATTTCGATGATCCCGTTCTTCTACATCTACGACGGTGTTGAACAGCGTGAGGTCTATGTCGGCCCGCTCGCCAAAGCGCTCGGCAGCATCGACATCGCCTGGCTCGTCGGGCTGATCGTATCGGGGTTGGTCTACTACTGGTTCAGTCGCTCGATCGACCTCAAGCGCGAAGAAGCCGTCATCCAGCACATCGAAAAAACATCCCCGCAATACACCACCGGCGACACGTTGACCAAGCCGTCGTTGTCCGTTTTCAACGAATCGGCGGTCCGGAGATAATCATGGTTACGCAAAAATACGACTACATCATTATCGGTGCCGGCTCGGCGGGTTGTGTGTTGGCCAACCGCCTGAGTGAAGACCCGGCCACCTCAGTCCTGGTGCTGGAATTCGGCGGTAGCGATCGCAGTGTGGTGATCCAGATGCCGAGTGCGTTTTCGATCCCGATGAACACCAAGAAGTACAACTGGCGCTACGAGACCGAGCCCGAGCCTTACCTCAATGGCCGTCGTATCCACTGCCCGAGAGGCAAGGTGCTCGGTGGCTCGTCATCGATCAATGGCCTGGTGTACATCCGTGGTCACGCCTATGACTTTGATGAGTGGGAGTCGCTCGGTGCACAGGGGTGGGGCTACCGCAATTGCCTGCCTTACTTCAAACGGGCCGAGCACTACGAAGACGGCGGCGACGGCTATCGCGGCAGCACCGGCCCGTTGCACACCACCAACGGCAATCACATGAAAAACCCGTTGTACGGGGCTTGGGTCGAGGCCGGCGCAGAAGCAGGCTACATCAAGACCGATGACTGCAACGGCTACATGCAGGAAGGGTTCGGTGCCATGCACATGACGGTGAAGAATGGTGTGCGTTGCTCCACGGCCAACGCTTACTTGCGCCCGGCCATGGGACGTCCGAACCTGACCGTGATCACCCATGCAATGACCCGTCAGATCATCCTTGAAGGTAAGCGAGCCGTCGGCATCATTTATGATCATGAGGGCCAGACCCACCAGGTCTATTGCAACCGGGAAGTGCTCGTATCGTCCGGGCCCATCGGCTCTCCACACTTGTTGCAACGTTCCGGTATCGGCCCGGCCGCGGTGCTGCGCAAAGCCGGGATCGGCGTCCGCCATGACCTGCCGGGAGTAGGGGAGAACCTGCAGGATCACGCCGAGGTTTACATCCAGTTCGGCTGCAAGGAGCCGGTGACGCTCAACAGCAAAATGGACCCACTGAGCAAGCTGTTGATCGGTCTGCGCTGGCTGCTCTTCAAGGACGGACTCGGCGCCACCAACCATTTCGAGGCCGGTGGTTTCATCCGCTCGGACAAGGGCCTGCGCTGGCCGGACATTCAGTTCCACTTTCTGCCCGCGGCCATGCGTTATGACGGCAACAAACCGATCAAGGGCCACGGCTTCATGGTGCTCACCGGACCAAACAAACCCAAGAGCCGCGGTTATGTGCGGGTTCGCTCCGCTGACCCCTACGAGCATCCGCAGATCCAATTCAACTACCTGCAACGCGAAGAAGACCGGGAAGGTTTCCGCCGCTGCATACGCCTGACCCGCGAGATCATCGGGCAACCGGCGATGGACCGCTTCCGCGACGGCGAGATCGCGCCCGGGCCGCAGGTGAACACCGATGAAGAGATCGACGCCTTCGTACGTGAAAACCTGGAAAGTACCTACCATCCTTGCGGCTCGTGCCGCATGGGTGAGGACGAGATGGCAGTGGTTGACTCCGAGTTGCGTGTGCGGGGCATCGCGGGGTTGCGGGTGATCGACTCGTCGGTGTTCCCGACCGAACCAAACGGCAACCTCAACGCACCGACCATCATGCTGGCCGAACGGGCCTCCGATCTGGTTCGTGGGCGCACCCTGCTGCCGGCGTCCGATGCGCCTGTCGGTCTGGTCCAGGATTGGGAAACCAGTCAGCGATCATCATTGCCGGGGCGCAATGTCAGGGTTTAAACCCGACGGGTTAATCGCTTGGGAGAAGACACATAAAACGGGCGCCTCAGGGCGCCCGTTTTTTTATTTCGCAGCACGTACAGGCGCTAGCTCATTTCAACACCAGCAAGCGATAAACCCCGCCCTCGCTTTCGATCCCGTGAGTGTCATGGGTGAATCCCGGGAAGGATTTGTCGAAGCTTTCCAGGGCCTTGAGATACGCCAGCAACGACCCGTCCGCAGGTCCGGCGTTTTCACCCGGCATCAGCAATGGAATGCCGGGTGGGTAGGGCACGATCCCGGTCGCAACGATCCGCCCGGCGGCTTCTTCCAGTGTGACCCGTTCGATTTCGTTCTTGACCAGCTTTTCGTAGGCTTCCACCGGGCTGAATTCGGCTTGCGGAAGCATGCCAAACGCCTGGGCCATGGTTGCGGTGGTTTTGTGTTTCTTCATGGCGGCGAAAATATCGTCGGCCAGGTCCTTGAGGCCCATGCCGGCGTAGCGCTGCTGGTTGGCGCTCAGGAGGTCGGGCAGGCACAGCTCCAGGTCGACGTTGTCGTCATAGTCACGTTTGAAGTCGAGCAGCGCGTTGACCAAGGTGCCCCATTTGCCTTTGGTGATGCCGATTGAGAACAGGAACAGAATGGTGAAGTCGGTGGTTTTCTCGACGACGATGCCCTGACGTCCCAGGTACGCCGTGAGCACGCAGGCGGGGATGCCCGAGTCGAGCAGGTTGCCGTCGTCGCCCATGCCGGGGCTCAGCACCGAGACCTTGATCGGGTCGAGCATGCAGTAGCCTTCTTCGATGTCACCGAAACCGTGCCACACCTCGTTGGGGTGAAGCACCCAGCAGTTCGGCTCGGTTTTCAACAGCACCGGATCCACTTCATGGAACGGCACTGACGCCGCGCCAACCTGTACCGACGGTGGCTGCCAGCACGTGAAGAACCACTCATCCTTGCTCAGCATTTCGTTGTGCATGCGCGAGATGACCTGGCGGAAGCTGATGGCTTCTTCGATGGATTCGGTGGTCAGAATCTGGCCGCTGGGCGCTTCCATCATCGCCGAGCTGACATCGCAGGAGGCCATGATCGCGTAGTTGGGCGAGGTCGAGGCGTGCATCATGAACGACTCGTTGAAACGCCCGTGATGGATCGGGTTACGGCCGTTACGCACGTGAATCATCGATGCCTGGGACAGGGCTGCCAGCAACTTGTGCGTCGATTGAGTGGCGAACACGGTCGGCTTCGAGTCATCGTGATCGTCCGGACTGCCGTGCATGGCGAAGCGATCGCGATACAACGGGTTGAAACGCGCATAACCGTACCAGGCTTCATCGAAATGCAGACGGTCGACGCTCTGGCCCAGCAGCTCTTCGACGCGGGTGACGTTGTAGGTCAGGCCGTCGTAGGTGGAGTTGGTGATGATGGCGTGGATCGGTGTCGGGTCGATCCCTTCCTTGACCAAGGGGTTGTTGGCGATGGCGGCTTTGACGCCTTCGCTGCTCAGGGTTTGCGGCAGGATCGGGCCGATGATGCCGTAGCGATTGCGGGTCGGCACCAGGTACGTCGGAATGGCCCCGGACAGGGTCATCGCGTGCTCGGCGGATTTGTGGCAATTGCGGTCGCACAGGGCGATCTGATTGCGCGTGACGCTGGCCATGAGAATGACGCGGTTGGAGGTCGACGAGCCGTTGGTGACGTAATAGGTGCGGTGCGCGCCGAAGACCTTGGCGGCGTAGCGCTCGCCCTGGCCGATAGGGCCGCTGTGATCGAGCAGCGAACCGAGTTCTCCGACCGAAATCGACAGGTCGGAACGCAGCAGGTTTTCTCCGAAGAACTCGTAGAACGCCCGGCCCGCCGTGCTCTTGAGAAACGCCGTGCCACCAGCATGACCGGGGGTGTGCCACGAGTATTCATAGGTCCGGGAAAACTTCACCAGCGCCCCGAACATGGGAGGTAGCGCGGCTTGGCGATAGCGTTCGATGGCCGCCAGGATGCGCCCGCTGAGGAAGCGACTGGTGTCCTCGGGCAGCCAGATAAAGTCATCGGCGTGTTGCATGACCACCAGCGGAATGCTCGATGCGGTGCTGCGGTCGCTAATCAAAAAGACCGGCACCCGAGTGTTGCGCTCGCGCAGGTTGATCAGCAATTTGATGCATTCTTCGTGGCCTTCGCTTTTGTCCATTTCCCAGCTGAGCAGCACGCATTGAATGGCCGGGTCGGAACGCAGGATCGACGTGGCGTCACTCAAGGTTTCCGACGCCAGTACCCGGACGGCCCGTTCTTCCACATCGTTGACTAACTGGTTCAGGGCGCGACCAAAGACGGTGCGTTTGTCCGGCGGGCTGCTGACCAACAGCGTGAGCATCCCGAGCGTATGTCTATATTCCGTCATGATTGAGCCTCCAGTGCGGCAGTTTGCAGATTGTTCACCGGTACCGGTTCGCCCGTGATGTGCTGAGCGCTGACGGTCTGCGTCGGTACGCTGTTATTGAGCGCTTCGAGGCGGATCAGGCGGTTGTTGACGAAGCCGAACAGCGTGTAACCGAAGATGGTCGCCACACCGCCAAGCATCAACGCTTGCTCGCCCGAACTGTAGAGCGCCAGGTAGCTGTAAGCCGCCGCCACCCACGCAATGATGTTGGTGGCCAGCGCCTTGCCTGCCGGTACATTGGACACCTTCTGCATGGTCATCAAGGCGGCCATGGACAGGATGTACGGCACCAGGTTGGTCACCACCGCGAGGTTGACGAGGGTGTCGAACTGTTTGCTCAGGTCCGGGCTGATGGTGAGAAAGCCCAGCGCCGTCTGCGCGGCCAGCAGCACCAACATGCCGACAATCGGCGTTCCGGCCTTGTTTGACTTGGCGAAGATCGACAGGAAGTAACCGGTGTCCGCCGAGCTTTTGTACACCTGAGCAATGGTGAACTGCCAACCCAGCAACGAACCGATGCAGGCGAGTACCATCGCGGCCATCACAATGTCGCCGACCAACGGGGTGAACATCTTGGCAAAGACCAGGCCGAAGGGGGCGGTGGAGGCGGCCAGTTCCGGGTTATCGACAATGCCGGCGATGACGTTGGTGGAGACGATGTAGATCACCGCCGCGCCGAGGGTGCCGCCGAGTACCGCAATCGGCACGTTCTTCTCCGGATTTTCCACGGCATCGGTGTTGGCGCACGCCGACTCCAGACCCAGGAATGCCCACAAGGTGATCGCCACCGATGCCCCTGCGGCTTCGAACCAGCCCATGTTGTGCGGGTTCCAGCCGGCGGCGTAGACACTGCTGTCGAACCAGAACCAGCCAATGGTGGACACCAGCACCACCGGCGCAATCACACCCCAAACCGTGATCGCTCCGATCCGGCCGGTAATCCGCGCGCCGCCGAAGTTGGCGAACGTGGTGATCCACAACAGAGCGATGGTCGCCAGGCCCACTTGCAGTGAATCAAGCTGAATGTGGAACAGTTCCTGGATATAGCCGACCGCCGTAATACTGATCGCCACATTGGCAATCAACAGCGAGAGCCCATAGGTGTAGTTCGTGATGTAGTTGCCGGCCTTGCCGAAGGTGTACTCGGCATAGCCGCCCATGCCCCCGGTCTTTCGACTGAGCATCCCGCAGCGCGCAAAGGCATAGGCCAGCGCCAGGGAGCCGGTGGCTGTGATCAGCCAGGAAAGAATGGAAATACCGCCGACTTCGGCGAGTTTCGTGGGGAGCAGCACAATGCCTGAGCCCAACATGTTGACGGCCGTCAACATCGTCAGTTGCCCCACCGTCATTTTTTTTGCGAATGACATTCCGTTGCCTCACTGGATTGCATTGAGAAGTGTTAGCTATAGCTAAGGATTGAAATGCCGCAAGAAATGTCCGTAAGACACCGAGAAAACAGGCTATAGCTCACTTAAGGCATTTTGCTGGCCCCGAAGTCTGAAACTTTTGACCAAAATCAATTTATTTTCAGATAGTTAGGATCGAATGCAAATGCGGAATGTGATGGTTGCGCTGATTTCGTTAGGCCTGGCGAGCGTTGCTGCCTCTGTCCAGGCCAAAGAACTGGCATCGAATGATCGTTACCTTTGCAGCTGGGGGGCAGGTACCGCGGCGAGAGCCCAGGAACTCAAACTGTCCGGGGTTTCACTGTATGCAGCACGGCAGAAGTTACATACCTACAAGTTCAGCAAGCCGTGGATGCACATGATGGCGATGGGCATTACCGAGCAGACCTATGACAGTAATTCGCGGATGAAGCCCGCCGCCCTGCGCGAGAGTTTTTATGAGGAATGCGTCCGGTATAAGTTGGCGCGCAAATGACGAGGTGCGGTCCGCCACAACTACCCGGACACGGCTCCTGCGCCGTGCCGGGCTGGGTAGCTCAGGTGTTGTCCGCTACCGTAAATCGGCGATTGTTCAAACGCTCGTTGATTTGAGAAAACGGGATGACGTGTGGATGATGCGAAATCGGCTGTTGGGTGCGGGAGAGGTGCGCCTGCGATGCAGGAAAAACGCCTTGAAAAGGCATCGTCCAAGGGTGAAACGATGAATTAAGAACAGGAAAGGTCTGACCTTCGACCACGTCAGCATTTTTTGAACCTCACGTTGAGAGGTCATCAAAAATTGGTGGGTACTTCAGACCTTCCCTAAAGAGAGAAAACTATCGAGTTCTTCTCAGGTTTTGTGCCTTTAACCTCCTAAGCATAACCATTACCGGCCGCAGGAGAGGCACCCTGTCAAAGATGGAAAGTTCATGCAGGTCCGTCCGCGAGGGCCTTTGATAGCCACAATTCCAGGTGAAATAGTAAGCCAGAATCTCTTTATTCTTGTGAATAAGCGTATTGAGAGCAGCGTCATAATGCATCGGACCTCCGTCAGGATGTCCCGGCGGCCGCTCCAGAACCTGGAATAAAAAATCCCTCAATTTCCCAAAGCATTTCCCGTTTACAGCATAGAAATGGGCCAAATGTATTGGCCGGTCGACTTCTTTCCAAGCGGGCAAGCTTGAATTTTCTTCAAACGGATGCCCAAAATAGACGATGTCCCATTCCATACCTTCCAGAGACTCGATGGCCTGTTTTCCATATTGAGAAATGTGTCTGGAAAACTGTATGTCGTCCTCCATGATCAAGATATTTTTCAGATTCAGGCGCATTGCCTCTTCCAGCACCCCCAGATGACTCAAAAAGCAGCCTCTGACCCCGACGCTCGGGAAGCCATTTCCCTCACTGGGCGTAACCGCCTCAAAAAAGCCTATTTTGTCATCATCAATGTGAAAGCCGTTGCGCGCGAATTCTTCTACTGTTTCTAAACGGCGATCCTTTCTTGACGAGATATTGATGATTCTTGCTCGATCAAAATAGTCGATCACATTCATCTGTCAGGTCCTCAGCGCAGACAATCAGGGCGGTTGGATTGGGGATCCCGCAGAATTCGGAAAAAATCGTACGGCAAGCACTGCCGACAGGAGGGAATCCCTTACGTCTTCTGGGTTGTGTCCGATTGAAGTACACCCCATTAACCAGGCGTCAGGCGGTTCACTCGCGCAGCGTCAGAGTAGGGCCACTTTCTGCATTTCCTGACGGCTCGGCGTCAATTTCCATGACCTCAACTTGACAGGCCGAATGCTTTAGCGATTTTGTCCGTTTTCTCTATCGACCCCGAATTGCAGTATAGGCAGCATTTCCGGATGAAGTTTTGGTATCGTAAATCGGCGTGCGACCCTTCGGTGGGGTGCAGAGCGAAGTCTTCAAGGTCTCCTATACTGGATCGTTCCGAGAGTTTCCCTACCCTTCACAGCGAGGAGAACGCACATGACAATTCGTATTGGCGACGAAGCACCGGATTTCACCGCCGAAACTACCGAAGGCACGCTCCATTTCCACGAATGGATTGGCGACAAGTGGGCCATTCTGTTCTCGCATCCGAAGGACTTCACCCCTGTCTGCACCACTGAACTCGGTTACATGGCCGGGCTCAAGCCGGAGTTCGACAAACGCAACACCAAGATTGTCGGTCTCAGCGTCGACCCTGTTGGTAACCATCAGACCTGGGCCAAAGACATCGAGGAGACCCAGGGTCATGCGGTCAACTACCCCATGATTGGTGACGAGAACCTGGTGGTGGCCAAGCTCTACGACATGATTCACCCGAATGCCAGTGGCGGTGCTCGTAATGCCGTGGACAACGCCACGGTGCGGTCGGTGTTCATTGTCGGCCCGGACAAAAAGATCAAGGCAATGCTGGTCTACCCGATGAGTGCCGGGCGCAACTTCGATGAAGTGTTACGGCTGCTCGACGCTATTCAGTTAAATGCCAAGCACACTGTCGCTACCCCGGTGAACTGGCGTCCGGGTCAGGACGTTATCATTCCCACGTCGGTATCCGACGAGGACGCAAGGAAGAAGTACCCGGATGGCTTCAAAACGGTGAAACCTTATTTGCGCACGGTGGCGCAACCGAAGTAACGGTCAGTCATTCATCCCGTCTTCAATCGCGATGCCTTTTGCGCGCATCGCCTTGATCGGCGCGGCGCGTGTGCCAGGGAGATTGAGCAGGTTTCCTGGCGCAGCGCCGAGACTTCTTCGGCGCTGGAAGGTCAGCTGCGCATTGTTTGGCGCGGACTACGACATGCCGGGAACCCGCACCAAAAACATCTCGCCCGCCGGATATTTTCAGGACGTTGCCGACAGTGTTTCGTCGCCCGGTGCATGGCGCTGCGCCGGGTCGGAGGCGAGCGTCCTGTTGCGGGCTAATGCCCAAGCGCGAAGCTATTTCATACGGATAGATTTACTCAACTGGCGTGCTTACCATGTCGTTATTTTGACGCCACCCTCCGTAAAATGAAATTTAGATTTATTATGGTGACGAGCTATTGACGCAATGGCGATGTGCACATACGCTCATTTTAGCCGATAAAGATTTCTTCAACCGACAAAAGAATAACCCCCTACGCAAGGAGGCGGTGTTATGCGCTCAACACTTGTCATTAAATTTGTGTTGTTGTCTGTGATCCTGAATGGTGCAGCCGTTGCTAGCGCTCAGGCGACCAGTTTGGCCTATGAAATTAGTCGCATAGGCAGCGCTTGCGAGGAGTTAGGGCCTCAACTTTGTACGGCTCTCAAAGAGCACACGGGTGGCGCACTGCTTACTGTTGGAAAGGGCCTTGGCTTGCCTTCATTGATCACCGATATTTACGTCGATGATGCCCATTCTGCGAAAGTTAACAGTGTCATACATCACGCTGACTCGGTCATGGATGTATCCGTCAATTCTTCTTCGCGTGACGGATTAATGGCGGCGGTTGACAATAAGCAATTCAAGATTGATTCATCTCTCCAGGATAAAAGTCTGGTGGGGGTATCTGATATCAACCAACCCAATGCAGTACCGCTTTCTGCGGCAGCATGGTTATTTTCTTCCGCGTTGTTTGGTTTTATTGTGGTCGCCAACCGACGGAAGATATAGGTGGTTGTTAACGTTTTTGGCAATAAGGGTTGTTTAGGCAGTCACTCTGGTGGCTGGGTAGACACACAGCTTTATGTATTGTTTTTGCGAATGATGTCTGTCTTGTAATGATGCTTTGTTTGTAATTGTTGATATCAGTTAGTTGCGCTGACCAAAGTAGTCATAGCCGGGCTGACGGTGTCGCAGTTGAGCCGGCTCAAGCGGGCATGGTGTAGTTAATATTGGCGCGGAATGCATCAGAGGTGGTTTGCTCGCTCCAACCTGTTGTTAAATAACAGCATTTTTCTTTTTTTTGCACTAACGTTCCGGTTTTGGGTGTATTGCATTGGCGGAATTGACCGCCCAGAAGCTCGAAGTGATTGCTGTTTAGTAGTTTCTTTGGCTTGAAATAGGCTAGAGTGATTTGACTAGGTTTTTTTGTTCTAAACTCCTTGCATGGCTACTTAGACGGAGGGATCCCGATGTTCCGTTCATTGATACCTGTGCTGTGCGCGCTGGCCGTTTGGCCCAGCATTTCCAGTGCCGTCGAAAACGACGCAGCTTACCGGTTGAGTCCGGGAGATTCCCTTTCTGTTTCCGTTTGGGGTGAAGACAAGCTGAAACAGGAGGTGAAAGTACTTCCCGATGGCAGCATTACCTTCCCGCTGGCAGGACAAGTCGATGTTAAGGGGCTTGATACCACCGCTGTCGCGGAGAAAATCGCTGCCAAGCTTGAGAAATTCATACCTGATCCGCAAGTGAGCGTTGTCGTCACAGGCACCGAAGGTAATCTCGTCTACGTTCAGGGCAAAGTGCTGAAACCCGGCACCGTGCATATGCCAGGTCAAACGTCAGTGCTGCAGGTAATAAGCATGGCGGGCGGGCTCGACAAATTCGCCGATAAAGACGACATTAAGGTTGTGCGGCTCAATGGGGCTAAACAAGAGATCCTGCGCGTCGACTACAGCGAGTTGATGTCAGGGAAAGACATGACCACCAATTTTATACTTAAAGCCGGCGATACGCTGGTCGTGCCTTAGCCTTGCGCGAGGCACTAAGGATTACTTTGCTTGGATTTCGAACTACCGGGGTTGCGACGGCAATCCTGGCTTTGTCGTGTTCGGACATGGCCTATGCTGCGACTTGGCAATCAGCAATAGCAGTGCCTTCGACGGTCGAGTACGACAGCAACCCACTGCTGCTCACGAGTGGTGAGAAGGGGGTGACCCGTACCATCATCGCCCCCGATTACAGCCTCGTGGGTACTTCCGGACGGGATGAATACCAGTTCGGTCTCGGGTTAAATATCGTGCGTTCGTCGGATACGTCCATCGTTTCGGACCGTGAAGACCCCAGGTTAAGGTTAGGGTGGCAGCGCGAGACCGAAACGGGTGCTTTTGGACTCACGGCGAGATATGAAGAAAACTCTACGCTTTCCACGGTGGTTCAGGAAACCGGCGTAGTTGCCTCCGATGGCACGCAAAAGATGTATTTGGTGGGCGGCAACTGGAGCACTGCTCTCAGCGAGCGAAGTACCCTGGTTAACGAGACTGACTACACTCATGTCACTTACGATATTGATTCACTGACCGACTATGACGAGCTGGCGACCCGCTTCAGCTGGAACTATGCATGGAGTGAGGAGGTCGAGCTGTTCACCCGTTTGAGCGTGAGGCGCTATGAGCCGGAGGAGGGATCTGCGGTGGCTTCCTCAAACAGCTACACCCCCACGGTCGGCTTGAATGTCCAACTCTCCGAGCGGCTTAAGGGGACGGCCTACGCGGGTCTCAACCAAGTCTCCGGCACAGGTAGCGGCCCCAAAGGCCAGGGCGGTTTAATGTTGCAATATGCCGGTGAGCGTATTGATACCAGCATCGACGCCAGTCGTAGCACTCTCGCCAGCGGGGACGGTGGTTTCGTCGAGGTTGATGCCCTGAGGGGGACATGGAGCTATGCCGTCGACGAGACCCGACGCACCGGTTTCGATGTCTCCTGGCAAGACTCCAAAGGCCGGACGCCTAATACCCTGCAAAATTACAGTGCCTGGTTTAGCCAAGAACTCTCGCCTTTTTGGATTGCACGCCTATCCTACACATACAAACAACGCCAGCAAGATGGCTTGCCGGATGCCACTGCAAACGTCGTCGGGTTGACGGTGACTTATAGTTATCCCGGTCTCTGAAATTCAGGTGTGTGAGAAATATGGCCTCTGAATACGAAATGTCGTTCAACGACTACATTGCTATCATCAAGCACCATGCGCTGCTGTTGATCCTGAGTTTCGTGGTCATACTCGGCGTGTGCGTAGCGGTCGCGCTCTCTCTCCCGCCTACCTATGAGTCATCCGGCACGATTCTGGTGGAGTCCCAGCAGATTTCGCCAGACTTGGTGGCGGCGAACAACAATACCTTTGCCGATGAACGCATCGAAGTCATTCGCCAGCGCGTGATGACCCGTGAGCATCTGGAAGGGATCATCAACAAATACAATCTTTTTGATTCGCAAAGCCGGCAACTGAACGTTACCGAGAAGATCGATGAAATGCGCAATGCGATTACAGTCTCCCTGGTCAGTGCTGCCGTTAAGGGGCGTGGAGAGGTGACAATCGCTTTCCGTATTGGCTTTGAGCACAGGCAGCCAGAGATTGCGAACAAAGTTGCCAACGAGCTGGTGACGCTGTTTCTGGATGAAAACATCAAGCAGCGCACCGCACGCGCCAGTGAAACCACAGAGTTCCTGACGCAGGAGGCGGACAAGCTCAGGGTGGAACTGGAAGCCTTGGAGAATCGGTTGGCGGACTTCAAGCAGGCACACAGCAACGCGCTGCCAGAGCATCAGGAGTTGCGCATGAATATGTTGTCGCGCGCCGAAACCGAGCTTAAAGAGGTCGACCGTGACTACAAAACTGCCCGTGAGGAGTTGCGCTTCAATGAGCTGGAGCTTTCCGCCGCGAATGCCGGGCTAGCGACCAAGCCTGGAGCACCCGGTGCGGCAGTTGATAAACCACAGGATCTGGCTAGCCTCAAAGCGGAGTACACCCGGTTGCAATCGCTGTATACGCAAGCCCACCCCGACGTGCGTGCCGTCAAACGCAAAATTGCTGCACTTCAGGCTGGCAAAGGTGCTGATGGTGCAGCGGCTTCGGTCAATCTGGACATTGCCAAGGCTCAGGCGCGGATCTCCGCAGCAGAAGCACGTATCAAGTCGCTGGCCGATCAAAAGCAGCAAATACTCGGAAAAATAGCCGAATACGAGGCGCAAATTCTTGAGACGCCGCAAGTCGAGCGCGGCTTGGTCACGGTGATGCGTGACCATGATAACGCTCGTAAAAAATATGAGGAGATTCGCACGAAGGAAATGGGTGCGAAAATTTCCGAAAGCCTGGAACAGGAAAACAAAGCCGAGCGTTTTGTTCTTCTGGAGTCACCGCTGATGCCCGAAAAGCCGGTACGGCCGAACCGTAAAAAAGTGGTTGCCATGGGCTTCCTGCTTGCCCCGGTGGGTGCTGGCGCACTGGTGATGCTCCTCGAGATGATGAGTCAGCGTGTGCGCGGTGCCGCGGCCTTGGCCAGCGTGCTGGGTAGACGCGTATTGGTTTCCATTCCCTACATTCACACCAAGGCTGAACTGGCACGCCGCAGGAAGTGGCGAATGCGATTGATCGTCTGTGGCGTCGTTATGATCGCGATCTTTCTGGTGCTCCTGCACTTCCTCTACATGCCTCTGGATCTTCTGATGTTTAAAGCTCTGGGCCGGTTTGCATAAGGAATATAGCCATGGAAATAATCAAGCCTGATACCGAAAAAGCCGAGCAACAGGCCTCGTCAAAAGCCATGACACCGGCCGCGCAGCCCACAGGTCTGAATGCGCTCAGTTATGTGCAAACCAAGGTTGTACCTTTGCGGCCAGATCACCTTGAGCGCAACCGCATTGTGGCTTACAACAAAAATTCGAATATGGGCGGGGCTTTCGATCTGCTGCGTACACAAGTTCTAAAAATCATGGAAGAAAATGGCTGGCGCACGCTCGCCATCACCTCGCCGACGCCGGAGGCAGGCAAGACGGTGTTGGCGATCAACCTGGCAATGAGTATCGCGCATCACACCACCAAGACGGCGTTACTGGTGGACTTCGACTTGCGTCGTCCGAAGGTGGGTGAGTATCTGGGGCTGCCGATGGATAAATCGCTTAATGAATTGTTGGCAGGTGAAGCTGAACTGCAAGAAGTACTGGTCAATCCGACCTTGCCGCGCTTTGTGGTCCTGCCGACGCGTGAGCCGATTCCTCTCTCCACCGAGGTGCTGTCATCGCCCGCAGTGAGCCATTTGATTGCTGATCTGCGCGAGCGCTACAACTCACGCATCGTGATTGCCGACATGCCGCCGGTGTTGAGTTCGGATGATGTTATTACCATCTTGCCCAAGTTCGACTGCGTCCTGCTCGTGGTCGCCAATGGATTGAACAGCAAGAAAGAGATCGAGGAATGCCTGCATCATCTTGGGACCGCCAATCTGATTGGCACGGTGTTAAACAAAGCCGAGCCCGAAAACCGCTCTTACTACTAAAGCGGCACCCTTAGGCGCTCGGCGTTATGCGTCAGCGCCGACTTTCAGTGCCAAGGGTACTTCTGCTCCCAGCTCCAGGCGTGCGCCACTATCTGTTCAAGTGAGCCAAATTGCGGTTGCCAGCCAAGTAATGTGTTGGCCCTACGGGGATCGGCCACAAGGCGTGGTGGATCACCCGCGCGACGTGGCGCTTCGCTGACAGAGATATCCTGGCCGGTCACATAGCGCGCGGTCTCTATCACTTCCTGTACTGAGAACCCTTGACCGTTACCGAGGTTAAACGCCGTAGTTGCACCCCCTGCCAGCAGATAATCCACCGCAAGTGCGTGAGCTGCAACGAGATCGACAACGTGGACGTAGTCGCGAATGCAAGTGCCGTCAGGCGTGTCGTAATCACGGCCATAGACGGTGATGGATGCGCGCCGTCCGGAGGCTGCTTGCAGAATCAAGGGCAGCAGGTGGGTTTCCGGTTCATGGCGTTCACCTAACTGTCCTTCAGGGTCTGCTCCGGCGGCGTTGAAGTAGCGTAGGCAGACCGATTTCAGCCCGTAGGCGCGGTCGAAATCTTCAAGCATCTGCTCCACCATCCACTTGCTGCGTCCATAAGGGTTGATCGCGGCCTTGGGATGCTCCTCGTCGATCGGTACATACAGCGGGTCACCGTAGACGGCGGCGGTCGAGGAAAAAATGAAGTTTTTAACGCCCGCACGAACCATGGCCTGTAGCAGGGTCAAGGTGGCGGCCAAGTTGTTTTGGTAATACTTGGCAGGTTCAGTGACGGATTCGCCCACCTGTATAAAGGAGGCGAAGTGGAACACGGCATCAAAGTGGTGTCCCGCAAACAGGGCATCCAGCGCCTGTTCGTCGGCTATGTCCAGTTCGACCAATGTCCCGCCCCTCAACGCGCTGCGATAACCCGTCGAGAAATTGTCTGCCACCACAAGATCGAAACCTGCACTCAGTAGCTGCTTCACCATGTGCGAGCCGATATAACCCGCGCCACCCACCACCAAAAATTTCATCCTGATCTCCGATTTCCTGGGCACTATTGCTGTGCAAGCACCGATTGAAATGTCAGAGCGATCCGCCTGACCATTAGATTAAAGGACAAGTTGGATTTTTCGCTACAAGCTTGCTGGCAATAGCCGAGACTCGCTACGTTTGGAGCGCCAAAGGAGAGAATATTTCGAACAAGATACAGCGAGCACTCCAATTGGAGCTACCCTCTGAGGAGGCATATGGGTAACCTGTGAGAATAATTATCAAATGAAAAACTCTGCCAAAATTATCGATTACTCATTAAAAATATTTAAAGCAGAATGGCCAAATTTAGTATTGTGGTCATATCTGCTATCACCGTTGATTATTAGAACGCTAACAAACTATCAATACTCTAAAATTGATTTATTGGTCTTTTACACCCTTGGCATGTCGGTGTTGTGGCTTTTGGCAATTCGATTTATTTCATCCAGTCAATTCAAGGTTCACCTCATTCTGCTGCCATTCTATTTGGCAGCAGCTGTTGATCTCTTTTTGGTTTTGAATTTCAACGCGAGATTAACAGCTGCCTATATATTTATTGGCTTGACAAACCATCAGGAGGCAAGCGAATTTTTGCCGACCTATTGGCAACCCATCAGTATCGTTTTGGTGATTTTCATATTTTGCTATGGGGCTGGATTAATTGGCCTGCATAAGCGCGAATTATATAAAAACAAAGGTATTTTCGTTTTGGTTGTTAGCGCCTTGCTAGTGGGGTATGGGGCGTATTTTTATAAAACCGTCAAGCTTAATTCTTTCGGGAAATCTGCAGTCATGGATCTCCTTGCAAAAGATCAAAGTACGCCAGCAGGTTATTTGTCGCAAGTTGCCCTTACTGCAAACTTGTATTTGGGGACTGAGGAACTAATCAAGCGCCGTCGGGAATTTGATGTAAAAATAACCAGTCTGTCGAATCAATCAAATATAGACACCATTGTTTTTGTAATCGGTGAGTCATCACGGCCGCAAAACTGGTCCCTCTACGGCTATAACAAGGAGACAACCCCGAATCTCGGTAAGCAGGCGGGGATTTTCAAGTTCAATCAGATCTGTACGACAGCCCCCTATACCTCGTTCGCGGTACCTTCAATGCTGAGCCTTGAGCCTATATCGGATTGGGACGCCATTGCGTCAACAAAATCATTGGTGAGTATATATCGCGCAGCCGGGTACATGACCTATTGGTTGTCTGTACAGGAGGTTGATAGTTTTGGCGGAATAATTCCACAAATAGCTGCAGAGGCACAGTACCGTCAATATTTTGAAAGAAGCTATGATGGAGCATTGATTTCAGAATATGAAAAAATACTAAATAAAAGCGATACAGAAAAGAAAGCCATATTCATTCATGTCAAGGGTAGTCATTTTGAGTATTCACGTCGATACCCAGAACAGTTCGATAAGTTCAAGCCGGAAACAAACAGCTTCAAAGACAAAATCACCGCAGAATATGACAATAGTATTTTGTATACGGACTGGCTATTAAGCACAATTATTGATCAATTGAAGTCAAGTAAAAAACCATCTGTCTTGTTTTATTCATCGGATCATGGTGAAAACATGATGGATGACAGTCGAGGGCTCTTGGGTCATGGAATTGGCAATAAATATGATCTCCCGGTTTCCGCATTTATCTGGGCATCCGATAATGTTTCAAGCCAGCAATCGCTCAAGCTTTTAAAGTTGAAGGAAAGAGAAAGTCAGAAAATCAGCATATCCTCCTTGCCACATACTCTTTTAAATATCACAGGGGTTTTCACGAGCAAGTACAAAAGTTCGGATGATTTATTAAGTGATGATTTTGTATCGTCGAAATGTCCACATCTGCTCGGCGCAGGCTATGTTCCATCGTTTGATTTTGACGCCCTTTAAATAGCCCGCGCGGAACAACACCGCAAGGTGTTGTTCCATCAGGTTGAGGTCGGCTGCGCATCGCCTAAGGTTGTGCTTGCGTGACGTCTTTTTTCAAAAACAACCAGTTCGACGCCTGCAAGCCGTCGAACTTGATTGTATAGCGGCCATCAAGGTAGGTCGCGGGCAGCTTCTTCATTTGCCTCAGAATGCCGTGGGTGAACAGTGTCAAGCCTTGCGGCGCCTGGATGGTTAGCGTGCCCTCGAGGGGCTCAACGTAAAAGGGTATTTTGTCGCCGTCCTGGGGGATGGCACGGGTGCCTAACGAAATCAGTAAGTCCTGCGATCGGCCCAAAGGCGCGTCGTCCAGACTTTGCACCACCACACTGGCGTTGGCGGTCTTCACTTGAACCTTAATGTTGGCAAGGCTGATCGACTCGCCGCCGATCCAGCCGGTAGCGGCCTGGGTACGCGGCGTATTGATGGTGTAGATGCCTTGTTTCCAGTTGCGCTTTAGCTCACCCGTGTCTGTCGTGGACTCGCTGGCATTGGCGTCCAGCAGCGACTGGTCAGGGTCATGAAATTCCTGTGCATTGCTTGGGATAACGCTCTGTTGCAACCAAGGTAATTCCGGCGTCTGTGGCATCGCGATTTCCAGCTTGCCTTTCTCCATAGCTGTGCGCAGGAGAGCAGAGTTGGCCGGTGTGATCATTTGGTTGAACAGGGTGCCTGGCGTCGGCGCGAAGACGTAGGTCGTTGTTGCTTCGCGAACGTCTGCACGGCGATAAAGCAAGGCGGCGGCGGGCAGGGTGGCCAGCATTGCAGGGTCGTTATAGGCGTGCCAGTTATTGGCACTCATCCCTTCGCCCCCCAGTGGCTCCTGGCTGTAGGCATATTGCATCAGTGCATCCCAGCCTTGGTGTCTGGCGGTGCCGGCGATATAGAGTGGCAGCGAGTGACGGTCTGGTGTCGGGAAGGGCTCATTGTTCCACTCGGTGACGGTCAAGGGTTTGCCGATGACCTGACCGGCGGCAATCCAATTCACTATGCCGTCGCTGTAGAGCGGGTTTTTCTCAATCTGTCCCGAGCCCCCGTAGCTATGGACATCTATTACGTCGCCGGCAGTAAGAGCCGGCAGGGAGTTCAGACCATTGCGGCCCCAGCTACTGGTCGTGGCGATGGGGACCTTCACGCCTATTCCACGCAGGTGTTGAATCATGTCGACGTTGAAACGTCGCTCCAGATCGTTAAGGAACAGCTTGGAGGGGCCTGGCTCCCAGGAGCGCCAGGTCTGGTTTGCAGATAGATTGTGCTGTTTGGCAAAGGCCTCGGCCTCGGCCATGTAGATTTTGTTGTGCTTTGGTACGTTCTTGTCTGGCAACAGGGCGTTGCCAAAGTGGTTGGTGACGTCGTTTTCGTTGGTAATCAGTACGGCGGCGATCGCCGGGTCGTCTTTGTAGGCGAGACCGGTATAGCTGTTTACATGGGTCATGTAGGCTTCGGTAAAGCGCTTCATGGCTTTCTGAATGGTGAGATTCACATAGGAATAGCCCTTGAGATAGGTAAAATTCTGTTCTTCTTTTGGCAATTCATCGAAGCCATAAATGTTGTCGTTTTCAGTAAAGACTCGCTGGACGTGCATATCGAGCCACACATAAATGCCTTCGTCTTTCAGGCACTTGATCCACCAGTCGATTTTTTTCAGCGATTCCGGGCTCAGTTGCTGGGTGGTGCTGCGCGTGACCCTACCGTCGCCAAAGATGTTCGGGAAGACCCATGGCGAGTCATGGTGGTGCAGTCGTACAAGATTGAAGCCCAGTGCCGACAGGCGTTTGGCCTGCAGCTTGATTGCATCGTCTGACGTGTTGAATAGCGTGTAGGCCGAAAGGTTGGTGCCCCAGAATCGCGCCGCAGTGTTGTCCGCAAATAGTAATTGCTCACCGGAGGCTTTGACGAAGCCGCGCTTGCCCGCAGGTTTTTCCTGAGCGTTGAGAAAGGACAGGTCGACCGGCGAGGTTTTCCAGTCGAGCTTGTCAGTCGGCCAACTCTTTGGGTCCGTCAACCCGAAGCGCTCGGTAGTGGTTGGGCCGAGCGCCACATCGCCAGAAACGCTCAAGGTGGCTGTGAAATCCTGGCGGCCAGGTTTGATCGTGTTCTTGTAGAAAAAAGCACGCACCTCGGATTTACTGCCCGGTTCTAAGTACACACTCGCCAGTGCGGGCTCGAAGCGCATTTCGATGCGTCGACCTTGTGCATTGCCCCAGGTCCAGCCGCGGTTGTCGGGTAGCAAAGTGGGCTCGCCCATTTCTCCAGCAAAAAGAGCGGGGTCGAATTCGAAGACGATGCCACCACCTGAAACGCCAGACTTCCCGCTGTGTGCATCCAGGGCAAAGTTCCAGGTCAGCTTTTGCTCGTCTTGCTTCTGAATCTGCGCAGTCAAGTCGAAATCCAGCGCTTTGTTTTTACCTGCAAGGGAGTATCGATAAGGGGTATTTACCTTGAATTCGGTCTGCAAATACGTCCAGTCCCAGTTGCGCCCAAAGAACGAGAATGTCGTAGCAACTACCGGACTGCCACCACGCTCCAGCATTGGCAGGCCATTGCGCTCATCCACACTGACGACCCAGTCCGACGCCCAGGTACGAAACGGCCAAATAGCAAAAAACAGCAGGAACAGTATCTGGGGGCGACGAAACAACTGGACCATGGGTTCTACCTGAGTTGGAGGTGGGCGCTCGCCGTGACGACCGTCGAGGTCTGCTTGAGCCTGCGTGCCATCTGAGCGTAGGCGACGCCCAGTCCAGCCACCGACCAATACACCACGGGGATCACCGTGATACTGCTAACGGTAACGATGGTGATCAGGATCCCGGCCAGTGTCGCCAGAAGTGCACGTCCGAGTCGGCGTGCCTCATCGTCTTCGTTGGGGAACGAACGCATCCCCTTGCGGATGCCCTGCAGAACACTGGCGAAAAAAACCACGAAAAGCGTCAAACCAATCAAACCGAACGACAGCGCTATGCCGATATAGGTGTTCACGATATCGATGATCCCCTGGCCCTGAATCATGGACTGCATTTCCGGTGTGCTGCGGAAATTGAAAGAACCCAGCCAAGGGTTGCGCTGGATAACGATCATGGCGTTATCAATCAAGCGCTGCCGGTAGGTGATATTTTCCACTTCCACCGTGCCGATAAACGGTAGCAGATCAAGCACTTTTTGCCCGCCCGGTACGATGGCCAGCAAGGGGAGGGCGAGCACCCCGGCGGCGGCCAGCAGCATCAGGCGTTTGATCGCTTTACGACCGGTGCCGATGAACACGACGATGATGACGGCTGCACCGATCCAGGGGCCACGCGACAGCGGTGCGAACAGACCACCGGCGAGCAACAGTGCGCCGAGGCTGCGCTGCAATTTGCTACGTACATCCTCCTGCAAGTACAGGTAAAAGCCGATGGCCACGCTGATGACGAAGCCCAGCGCGATGGCCTGGCCGGTAGTGGCGCTGGCGCGTAATGAGCCACCACGGCTCAAGTAGCCGGGATCCCATTGCATGCCCATGGCGTTGACAACCGCGCTGTACAGCTGCCAGTGCTTGGAAAATTCGAAGAGACCTATAAGCGACAGCACCATGGCAGCGAGTACAAAGCCGAACAGAGCGTCCTTGAAGTCGCTGAGGTTCTTCAGCGCCCGGCTGGCAACGTAGTAAGGTAAAAAAACTTCGAGGAACAGGTAGAGCATTTGGCGCAAGGTGTCGGTGACGGTGGTTTCGCGCAGGAAAAGCAGACTCGTCAGCAGGAGGTAGGCGGCTAACAGTTTGTCAGGCCAGGTGCGCCCGAAAGGGACCGTGTCTGCGCGCTTGCGCAGAGCCAAAAAAGTCGGAAGCAACACACACAGTGCCAGCAGACGAATATGGTTCAGGACAAAAAAATAGTTGATCAGGCCGAAGCCGGGAATCTCCGCCGGGGACGGCGGGATGAGAAACAGCAGCAGGAAAAACAAAGCCACGGGATTGCGTTCGCGATTTCGTGCGAAGGTCAAAACGATCGCGGTAATGCCTGCGTACACCCAGAAACTGTGCGAAACAAATGCCAGTAGCGTCAATACGAACCACAGATTGCGCCGACGAGTGAAATTACGGTCGGGAATCAGGTCTGCTGCTGGTCGACGTGCCATGGCAAAAACGATACCAGCAAGGACCAGAATGACGATTAACGCGCGAAAGTGCTCAGGCATGGATGATTGGACTTATTGATGAGCGACGGCTAGTGGAATGGCTAAACGCGACTATAGTTCCTTTTGAGCCATTGAGTCCGGGGATGATGTTATGTCGTTAGTTGATTTGTCGCCATCGTTGGGCCTTCGTAAGCGAGCGATCTCTGCTGGGGCATGGAATCTGGGGGCACTGGTGACGTCCCAAGCCTTTCGTTTGGGGGGCAACCTGATAATGGCCCGTCTGCTGATGCCGGAGATGTTCGGCATCATGATGATCGCCATCACCGTTTCGCTGGTTCTGCACATGCTTTCCGATGTCGGCTTGCGCCAGAACATCATCCAGAGCCCGCGTGGCGACGATCCCGTGTTTCTCAATACCATCTGGACCGTGCAGATCGTGCGCGGCTTTATCCTTTTTGCTTCGACACTTCTCCTCGCGGCCCTCGCCTGGTATGCACAGACCCGCAATCTGTGGTCGACCAATTCCACCTACGCCGCACCCGAGTTGCCGCTGGTGTTGGCCGTGACCGGTTTCTCGGCAATCATCGTTGGTTTTCAGTCGACGAAAATCGACCTGGCAGTGCGCGCTTTCCAGCAAAAGAAAGTAGTACTCACCGAGTTTGCGTCTCAGGTCGTCGGGCTGTTGGTCATGCTGGGCATCGGTTACTTCACCAGGTCCATCTGGTCGCTGGTGATTGCAGGTCTGGTTCAATCGATGGTCAACACGCTGCTGGGGCATTTCTGGTTTGAGGGCCCTTCTAACCGTCTACAGTGGGAGCGTTCTGCGCTCGATGAATTAGTCGGCTTCGGCCGTTGGATACTCTTGTCGTCGGCAGTGGGCGTATTGGCCATGTACGGTGATCGTGTCTGGTTCGGCGGCAGCATGACGGCCGGCGAACTGGGCGTTTACTCCATTGCCGTGCTGATTTTGGGAGCTGTTCAGCTTGCGTTGCAAAAGATAGTCGGGGCCGTGGCCTTGCCGGCCTTCAGTGAGGCCACAAGAACTAAGGACACTGTACGTCTCCACGCTTTGTACTACCGCTTGAAATTGATGCTCGATCTTGCCTGTCTGTTTTTGTGTGGACTGTTTTGGACTGGCAGTCCACTGCTCATCAGCATCTTGTACGATGAGCGTTACGCCCAGGCCGGCAACATGATGGCCATTCTTTCACTCTCTTTTTTCACAATGCGCTACATGCTGGCGAATCAGGTCTGGATTGCCTTGGGGCACACAAAATACCAGGCCATGGATAACATCATTCGCGTGGTCTCGTTGTGGGTGCTGCTGCCTCTGCTGCTGGCGATTGGCGGGGTCAAATATGCGATTTGGGGCGCTGCCCTGTATACGTTTCCTACGCTTATCCTGGTTTTTTATGTCAATTGTCGTCTGGGGCTGTTCAGTCTCAAGCGTGAACTGGTGGTGCTGCCAATGCTGGCGGTGGGGGCTTTGTGTGGGGAATTATTGACGGATCTTGTTAAATGGCTTTGATCTGATCTATTTCTCTTGATGTTTCCAAAGCTGTGGCACAGCGTCGCCATTGAGGTATTGATGGCCGTCGCCAAAATGTGGCCTTGATGTGTAGTTGAAATTTTCGACGTAATCTCGGTGTCGTGGAGCTTTGAATCATGAGAGAAACTGATTTGAATACCTCTGTGATGGGGCGCAGAAGCTTCCTCCAGGCTTCTGCTCTATTGAGTCTTGGAGGGCTCATGTTCGGATTTTCCGAAGCCGTTGCCCGGCCTTCTGCTGCTAAATCCGAGTTTGTTGTCATCAACGGATGGGTGCTGCCTGCCCGGCATTTTCGGCAAACACAAGCATGATCAAAGACTACCAATCGCAGAAAGAACTCCGCGACCACTATGACGTCTGCATCATAGGTGGGGGGCCAGCCGGCATTACGCTGGCCTTGCGTTTAGCCGGTAATGGTCGGCGTGTGGTGCTTGTCGAGGGCGGCGGGCACGAGTATTCGCCGGCTTCGCAGAGCCTCTACACGGTCTCATCGTCAGGCCTCGACGTCTACGCTCATGAAACACGCCTGCGCTTTCTTGGCGGGACCTCCAATCACTGGGCCGGGCGATGCCGTCCCTTTGAGCAGTCCGACTTTACCGTGGGCCCTCCGGTGGGCTTACCCGGTTGGCCCATCGCGTTTTCCGAGATGGAGCGTAATTTGCCAGCGGCTATGGCTATTGTAGATCTGCCGCCGCACTCTGGATTCAAGGCTATCAACGCTTCTTTGGACGACGCCGACTTTGAAGCTGATCGTTTCTTGCTCAGCCCGCCGACGCGATTTGCACAAAAATATGCCAAGGAACTTAATGAGACCGAAGGGCTTGATGTCTTCATCCATTGCAACTGCGTCGATCTTGAATTTGACAGCAAAACCGGCCGCATAGCGACGATAGTCGTCTCGGACTACCAGTTGCATCGAGAGCGAGTCACGGCAAATCAATTCATTCTGGCGACAGGCGCGATCGAGAATGCCAGGCACCTGCTCAACAGTGAGTCCCTGGCAGCTGGCGGTATCGTAAGCAAGGACGGTTTCGTCGGTAGATGCTTCATGGAGCACCTGAACGTCGAAATGGGAACCTTCATCCTGAACGACGGGCAGGGTACAGATGCTCGGAAGGAGTACTTCACGACCGATGCATTCGTGATGGAGCACAAGTCAGGTAAAGGGAATGTGACGGCCACGCTTGTAGCTGAAGTGAAATCCTATGGGCGAATGGCTGCCATCAAGAGCTTTTTCGAGAACCTCGTTTGCGAAGTGGGTGCGGAGAGCAAGGTTGAATTTATTGCCAAGTTCGATTGCCCTGGAGATGGGGTGCTCGGCACGCTGATCGAGCAGTTTCCCAACCCTGATAGCCGAATCTCATTGCTCGACGAGCGAGATGCGTTAGGGATGAGGAAGGCAAATGTTCATTGGGAACTGACCCCGGCAGACAGAAATACCGTCAAGTCCATAGGGCTCGAAGTGGCAAAGTGTTTTGCCGACACAGGGTTGGGCTTTGTCAAGTTGGAAGAATTCGTTTATGACGTCGATTTACCACTGACGGTCAATCCCCATGCTCATCATATGGGGACCACACGCATGGCGACTTCGCCTGAGTTTGGCGTTGTCGACGAGAACTGCAAAGTGTTCGGTGTCGAGAATCTTTACGTTGCGGGCAGCAGTGTTTTCGCTACAGGCGGTGCCTGTAACCCCACGATGCCTCTTTTGCAAATTGTTCTAAGGCTGGCGGATCATCTTAACCATCAGATGGGGCCCGGGGTGGGGAGGTATTCCTGAGCGGGAGAATTTGTGGGTTTTTTAATGTTGAATTTTAGGGAGGTGTCTACGCTTAGGGTGGTGGTAATGAAGAATCAGGGTGTATCTAACTCTGGCACAGATGTCTATCGCTGAATTATTGAGGCTGACAGGATGATTGGTCTACTGAAACGTACTATTGCTTATATTGCAAAAACAACGGGGCATGGGACCTCGCTCTATAAAAAATTCTGTAAACCGAACGGGTATGATTGGGCTAAACATATGGTTCGGTGGGGAGGGCTGCACTCCATCGGTAAAGGCGTATGGATCAATCCTGCTGCCAATATAACTGACCCTTCGCTAGTACGACTTGGAAATAATGTAGGTTTATCTTGTTGCACGCTATTCGGCCACGATGGAGTAGTTGGCATGCTCGAGGTGCGCTATGGTAAAAAACTTGACTCTGTCGGCGCTATCGACATACTTGATAATTGTTTTATCGGCTATGGCTCTATCATCATGCCGCGTGTGACTATTGGCCCGAATTCGATTGTCGCAGCCGGTGCTGTAGTCATAAAGGATGTTCCGCCTGGGGTAGTGGTTGGGGGTAATCCAGCCAAGGTAATCTGTACCTTGGATGAAGTGTTGGCGAAAGTCGAAGAGCGTAGCGCCACTTATCCGTGGATTGAACTTATCAGGCAGCGCAGTGGTGTATACGACCCGGAACTTGAACCGAAGCTTATAGCAATGAGAACGCAACACTTTTTTGGCGAGCAACCCAATGGTTAGCGCTCCCCTTGACGTGTTGGTAGTTAATTACAATACAGCGGAGTTGTTGCAACCGATGTTTAATGCGTTACGCCAGTCAAATAGTGTGGATCGCACGCGCTATTTGGTGGTGGATAATGCCTCTGTCGATAATTCGCTGGAGTGTCTGGCAACTATTTGTCCAGAGGCATTGCAACTCGCCAATGAAAATAATGTTGGCTTTGGGCGTGCCAATAATCAATTGGTTGAACACCTACAGGGCAAGTATGCGTTGCTCCTCAATACCGATGCCTTTGTTGCTGCGGATACGCTGAGCAAGACTCTCGACTACATGGAGACTCATCCTGATTGCGGTGTCCTCGGCGTTCGGTTGGTTGGACGAGAGGGAGATTTACAGCCCTCCTGTCGCTATTTTCCAACGCCGTTGAATGTCTTCCTTTCGCATACAGGGCTTGAACGCTTTTTCCCTGTGGTGAAAAGAGTCGACGACATGGCCTGGGATCATGCTTCGGTGCGTGAGTGCGACTGGGTGCCCGGGTGCTATTACCTGATCCGCCGTGAAGTCATCGACCAGATTGGCTTGTTCGATCCGCGCTACTTCCTTTATTTCGAGGAGATAGATCACTGCAAACGCGTTAAACAGGCAGGCTGGAAGGTCGTTTACTACCCGCACACCACGGTGGTGCATATCGGCGGTGAAAGTGCCAAGTCTGTTGACAAACTCAATGCGATTAGTCGCCAACTACCCACGTTACAAATCGAAAGTGAGCTTTTGTACTTCCGCAAGCACCACGGTCTGCCTGGTTTAGCCTCACATATGCTACTGGTGAGTCTGGGTGATTTGATTCTGGCGCTCAAGGCGCTATTGAAAGGCCGCGGCCGGGCCGCTTTAGGGGCGTGTTGGCAGCATACTCGTGTGACCTGGGCGCTGCTGCGTGATACCAAATTCGCTAGCCAACCAACACGGTAGAGCCATTTATGTTCGAAAACATACGTGCGGACTTGCGTGCATACGCCGGAGATTGGGGGGCTCAGGGGTTTTGGGTGATGGTGGTTTATCGCTTTGGGCGCTGGCGTTACGGTGTGCGACCGGCACTGTTACGCAAGTTGTTCTCCTTTGTATACAAGGTGCTCTTCAAGCTGGTGCAGATCGTCACGGGTATCGAGCTGCCGTGTGAGGTTGTGGTCGGGCGCAACTTCGTCATCGATCATTTCGGCGGAATCGTGATCAGTGGCTATGCGCAGTTCGGCGATGATTGCCGTATTCGCAATGGCGTCGTCGTGGGCCTCAAGAATGTGAGTGAGCCGATTGCTCCGGTGATGGGTAACAATGTTGATATCGGTGCAGGGGCCAAGGTACTGGGCAATATCCGCATTGGTAACAATGTCGTGATTGGAGCCAATGCCGTGGTGCTGACCGATGTACCGGACGACTCGGTGGCAGTGGGCGTGCCTGCGACTATCAAGAAAAGGAAGTACGCAGAATCGAGGGAATTCTCATGAACCACCCGATGGATTACTTCAATTGCGTCGCTGAGTGAACGCCATGGCTATGGGTATGGGTGTCGTTGTTATCGGTCGCAACGAAGGCCTACGGCTTGAGCGTTGTCTGATTTCTCTCGTGGGTTCGGCGGAGAAGGTTGTTTATGTCGACTCTGGATCAACGGACGGTTCAGTGGAGATGGCACTGAGGCTTGGGGTCGAGGTGGTCGAGTTGGACATGGCGATTCCCTTTACGGCTGCGCGTGCGCGCAATGAAGGATTTGCCTGCATACAACGCTTATTGCTAGCGATGCGTTATGTGCAGTTCGTCGACGGTGATTGTGAGGTTGTCGGCGGTTGGCTGTCCCGGGCGCAGGCTTTTCTTGATACACATCCTGACGTCGCGGTGGTCTGTGGACGGCGCCGTGAACGTTTTCCGCAGCACTCGGTTTACAACTTACTGTGTGATTTCGAATGGGATACGCCGGTAGGTGAGGCCAAGGCATGTGGTGGCGATGCGCTGATGCGGGCTGACGCCTTTGCCGAAGCGTCCGGGTTTCGACCGGGTCTTATTGCCGGGGAAGAGCCTGAATTGTGTGTACGTCTGCGTGGGAAGGGTTGGAAGGTCTGGCGTCTGGGCGAGGAAATGACCTTGCACGATGCAACCATGACCCGGTTCGGCCAATGGTGGCAGCGTACCCTGCGCGGTGGATATGCCTTTGCCGAGGGCGCATTTTTACATGGGGCCGCACCGGAGCAACATTGGTTGCGTGAGTCGCGCCGTGCCTGGTTCTGGGGATTGGGTGTCCCGCTGGCGACTGTTTTCGCGAGTTTGGTGTTGGGATGGTTTGGGCTGCTTCTGCTGCTGATCTATCCATTGCAAGTCGTGCGCCTCGCCCGCGGGGGCGATAGATCCACGCGCGAAAACTGGCTGCGGGCTTTCTTTCTCGTGCTGGGGAAATTTCCCGAGATGCTCGGGCAAGTCAAGTTTCTACTGAACAGATTCGGCGCCGGCAAGACAGCGTTGATCGAATACAAGTGAGACTGATATGAATAATTGGGTGATATTAAAGAGCGTGTTTTTTTTACATGCCGGGTATTCTTTAAGCGCATTGAATAATAAATTTAAAATGCTGGTTTTAGTTGCAAAAAACTGGTCCGAACTAAAGTTGTTTTGCGGGCGGATGTCGAACGCCCTGGGTAAGTCCGGTGTTGAGAGGTTAGGCGGGGATTGTGTGGGCGTTGTTCATTGGCCATACATCAGTAGAAGCTGGAGCCCCAAGAATAAACTTAGTGTGTTGGCCTCGCATTACGAAGTGGTTACCAAAAGCTGTCCGCAGCTATTGCTGTTGGGGCGAAGTGACAGTTTGACGCTGAGTGATTTGTCGGAGTTTGCGGCTGGCTGTTCCCTGGTGCTGGACCGTCCGATATGGTTTATGCGTGAAGGGGAGCTGGTGCTGAACTTGTTTCAGGGTGACCTGCGCATTGCATCAATAGCATTCACCTTGTGTCGCACGGACACTGAGTTATGTATTTTTATCGGCGCCGTTCAAGGGATACATAAAGGCGTCGAGAGTGAACTGTCGTTGAGTATCTACAGGGACCTGACAAAAGACTTTGAAGGCCTTCGGCCAAGAAGCTTTCTGATCGAAGTTATTAAATACATTGCCATCAATATCGGTGTTGAAAAAATTTATGCGGTAGGGGATGGGTATCGCCACCACCGTCATCCGTATTTTGGCGCTCACAAAGCTCTAGAACTGGCGGCAAATTATGATGTGATCTGGTTAGAACATGGAGCGACTCCATCAGAGCGCGAAGATTTTTTTGAGATTCCCATGATTCTGTCCAGGAAGCCGCTCGACAGTATTGCTTCAAAAAAACGTGCCATGTACCGCAGGCGCTATGAGCTGCTGGATGACACCTTTAAAAAGATAGACAGCGTGTTGATAGGTAGTTATAGCTGCAGCCGTGTGGCTAGTTGACGTTCCTGATACCTGTACTACTGTGGGATTACTTGCAGTAATAATCCACCGCAACGACAACTAAGTCTGGTTCCTATGCGTATCGCTTATTTCATCAATCAATACCCCAAAGTCAGCCATAGCTTCATTCGTCGCGAGATTTTGGCGTTGGAACGTCAGGGGTTTGTCGTGCAGCGCATTGCTTTGCGTGGCTGGGATGCCGAATTGGTGGATGCCGAGGACGTGTCCGAACGCGATAAAACCCAGTATGTGCTGCAGGGCGGAGTCAAAGAGCTGTTAGTGCCTGTGCTTCAGGTACTGCGCGCCCAGCCGCGACGCTTTTTTTCGGCGCTGTGGCTGGCGCTACGCATGGGCCGGCGTGCCGATCGCCCCTGGCCCTATCATTTGGTGTATTTGTCCGAGGCGTGTTGCGTGCTGATGTGGTTGCAGGCGTTCGGTGCCGAGCATGTGCATGCGCATTTCGGCACCAACTCAACCGAGGTGGTGATGCTGGCCAATGTACTCGGTGGGCCGGCGTACAGTTTTACCGTGCACGGGCCGGAAGAGTTCGACAAACCTCAGTTTATTCATTTGGGCGAGAAAGTTCGGCGCGCGGCCTTTGTCGCTGCTATCAGTTCTTATGGGCGCAGCCAGCTGTTTCGCTGGGTGGCTCATGCCCACTGGGCAAGGGTAAAGGTGGTGCATTGTGGCCTGGAGCGCGCGTTTCACGATGTGCCGGCCGTTGCCGTGCCATCCACGCCGCGGTTGGTTTGTGTAGGTCGTTTGTGTGAGCAGAAGGGTCAGCTTTTGCTGCTTGAAGCCGCCCGCATCCTGGCAGCTCAAGACGTGGAGTTCGAAATAGTACTGGCCGGCGATGGAGAAATGCGCGCGGAAATCGAAACCCTGATTGCACGGCATGGCTTGCAGGCGCGGGTGCGAATTACCGGCTGGATCAGCAGCGATCAGGTGCGGGCGGAGATTCTTGCGGCGCGGGCCTTGGTGTTGCCGAGCTTCGCCGAGGGGTTGCCGGTGGTCATCATGGAAGCCATGGCGTTGCGCCGACCCGTACTGACGAGCTATGTGGCGGGCATTCCCGAGTTGGTGCGACAGGGTGAGAACGGTTGGTTATTTCCCGCTGGAGCTGTGGATGAGTTGGCGGCTGCGCTGGCGGACTGCCTCGCGCAACCTGTCGAGGTGTTGCAGCGGATGGGCGATGCGGCTTATCAGAGAGTGCTGGAGCGACACGACATCGATATCGAAGCGGCCAAGTTGGCTAATTTGTTTAGGGCGCAAGCATGATCACATTACTTAGTTGGCTGTTCAGCTCACTGCTGATACTCATCCTCCTGCCGGTGTTGGTGCTGTTTGTGCAGGTGCTGATGGCCTGCCTGCCTGCACGGTCGCGCTCGTCGGCGCAAGGATCGCGACCGCGGGTGGCGGTGTTGATACCGGCACACAATGAATCCTCGATCATCGTCGCGACGTTAAATAGCATTCGGCCGCAGTTGCTTTTGGGTGATCGCCTATTGGTGGTGGCGGATAACTGTTCTGACGACACGGCCGCGCTGGCCCGCACGGCGGGCTCCGAGGTGGTGGAGCGCAGCAATGATCAGCAGCGTGGCAAGGGTTATGCGCTGGACTGTGGGGTGCGTCATTTGGCGAGCGATGCGCCGGACGTCATGATTGTTGTCGATGCGGATTGCCAGGTGGCTGAGGGTTCTATTGAGCGTTTGGCAATCTGTTGCATCGACTCAGGGCGGCCAGCGCAAGCCCTTAATTTAATGCGTGCTCCAGCAGGTTCCGGGCTAAAAGTGCGGCTTGCCGAGTTTGCCTGGTGTGTGAAGAATCGGGTACGGCCGCAGGGTTGGACCCGGCTTGGTTTGCCCTGTCAGTTAATGGGCACGGGAATGGCTTTCGTCTGGCGGGATATGACGTTGATCAATTTGGCCAGTGGCCACATCGTTGAAGATTTGAAGATGGGCCTGGATTTATGCCGAAGCGGCAAGCCGCCTTTGTTTTGCCCCGATGCTCTGGTGACCAGTTATTTTCCGCGCAGCGATGAAGGCTTAACTACCCAGCGTACGCGCTGGGAACATGGTCATCTAGGGGTAATCCTTGGGGATACGCCAAAGTTGTTGGTGGAGTCGATTGGCCAGGGTAACTGGCGACTGCTGGCTATGACGCTGGATTTGCTGGTCCCTCCGTTGGCCTTATTGACGTTGGCCTTGGGGGCGGCATTGGGTCTGTCATGGTTGGTATTTATGCTGTCCGGAGCTTTGGCGCCAGCATTGATAGCTTCTTCCGGCGTGGCAATATTGGGTGTGACTATCTTGCTGGCATGGAGCCAATTTGGTCGCGGGATTATTTCTTTTTCAGCCTTGTTGTATGCGCCGTTCTACGCGCTGAAGAAGATCCCCCTGTATCTCAGGTTTTTGCTTAAGCGCCAGGTTGAATGGGTGCGTTCGAAGCGAGATGACACCTGATGCGCGCTTTACCTTGGTTGCACAACTGGCAAACGATTATCCAGAAACTGAGGGTGGTCAGTGATGTGGGTGATGAACAAGGATTGATTGATGCTTTATCCAGGACCGAGTCGACGACGGTGCTTGGATTCGTCAATGCCCATGCCATGAACCTGGTGGCGGGCAACACTGATTACCATAACGCGCTGTCGGCGGCTGACGTGTTATTACGGGATGGCTCCGGCATGGCCATCCTGTTTCGTCGACTCGGCTTAGAGCCGGGGCTAAATATGAATGGCACAGATTTTATCCCCAAATTACTGACAGCGTTCAAGGGCCGGCGCGTGGCTTTTTGGGGTACTGAAGAGCCCTTTCTAGCCAATGCGGTGCAGCGTAGCGAAGCGCTATTTGCGGTAAATATCGTCTCTGCTCACCATGGTTTTGCTGAGGTGGATGTCTACCTCAACCTTGCCCGGCAGTTGCAGCCAGAGTTGGTGGTGCTGGGGATGGGCATGCCCAAGCAAGAAGCCGTTGCTGCCAGGTTAGCCGTCAGCGGCGTGCCATGTCTGGTTGTGTGCGGAGGGGCAATTCTCGATTTTCTCGGCGGCAAAGTGACTCGTGCTCCGCAATGGGCGCGTCGTCTCGGTTGTGAGTGGGTGTTCAGGCTAATAGGTGAGCCGAAGCGATTATTCAGTCGCTATGTGGTGGGTAATCCGATGTTCTTGTTGCGCACGGTGATCTACAGGGATTCCTGACGTAACAGGTATTTGACGCCTGGCCGGCGCCATAAAAAACACGGCTGAAATATCTTGCAAAACTTCGGTGTAGCACCTTTACTCAGGTTGGAATTATCGACTTGACGGGTGTGTTCGGGGTTGTTTTCTTCATCAAGATTGGCGTCAACAAAATGGTGTCGAACAATCTGAAAATGTACTCAGCTGTCGAGCGCTCATTTCGAGTAGTTAGGTTATTGATTTGTAAACTCAAATGGCCCTTCCTTGAATTGTGCTAATAACCAAATGAAAAAATACATAGCAGCATTAATACGTAAGTTAATATCTCCTTCAATGCGATTTGAGCTAAGGAAAGCGATCGCCTGGCTGCGAGATATATTGGGAAGGGCATGTTTTTGGCGCTGGGAGATTGCCAGATTCAGACTGCAGGAAGACAGTACCTATGACATTCTCTATGTGGGCAGGAAAACACAGCGGGAATTTGTGAAGGTGCTACTGGGCGCTGAATCTAAAGCGGTTGATAGCCAGTTGAAGTTGGATAAGTCAGACCGGACAGTGTGGGTCAGTGAAATGCCGACCTTGGGTGCATTGTATGTGCCTCAATATTTGAGTGCTGTTGTTCCTCTGAGCAGGTCAATTGAGGATATTACGGCCAGATACAATACCGAGTTACGTCGAAATCTGCGCAAGAATAGGCTGCGCTATCGTATGAAACAGGCCTTGAACGATGACGAGATTGAAATCGCAGATCGGGAAATGCTTAAGCCCTATGCCAGCGCAAGGCATGGAGCAGCGGCCTCTCAAATTGAATCGCATGAAGTTCAAAGGGTGGCAAAAAACGTCGGGCGGCTCGATCTAGTACTGCTGGAGGATGAAATTGTTGCATGTCATCTTGGGTGCGTCATTACCCGGGCAGGAAAACGCTACTGGAGCACGGTCCGTTTCGGCTATCCCGATGTTGTATTTTCAGATGCTAAGAAGTTACGTGAAGTTAACTCAATTACCACGTTCATGGCACTTGAGTGGGCGATAGAAAATGGTTTTGACTATTATGATATCGGAACTTGCCTGGCACGCCCGGACGATGGACTTCTCGAGTGGAAAAGACGGCGTGGCGGAGATGTCGATACACTTGGAAACTACGGCTATTTATTTGTTCGATTGCCTAAGGTGGGCGCAGCGCAATTTCTTTGGGAGACACCTCTATTTGCTGTCGAAGGCAAAAAGCTGACACTTCATCTTGGGTTGCCGGACGGGCCGAGTGATGAGGAGGTCGCGGGTCGATATCGTGAAATGGGTTTTGGTGGACTATTCAAAATATATCTTCATTGTTCCAGAAAACCGGAAGAGGTGCTTCTCGACACCTTGCGCAGCCGCTACGCTCATCTGACATTACCCCCTGTCCTGGAAACTATTGTATCCACCTGAATAGGTTGCTGATTTAAAGAAGTACGGTTTACGTGTTTGGCCGAGAACGCTGTTTCTGTGTAACCACATTACGATGGAGGTGCATGTGTCGGAATTTAATGCATTGACGAGTGGCGGCCAATCAAAGTGGAGCCTTGCTGCGTATAAACACATTCTTAAAACACGACTGATACGGAAACCGTCGTTAACGCTGCAAAGCCTAGCCGTGAAAACCTGGGAAATTGCTCCAAGCGAAATCTCCATCGCTCCGCCCGCTTTTTTCCTTCCCAATCAGCTCGAACGTGTAACGGGATGGGCAGGGGAGCTTTTTTATCCTTACGAGCACCCCCGTCGCACAATGGAAGGAGTCGGCAGTGTTGAACATGGACCAACACGGGGCTACCTGCTTAAAGATGTCTGGTTAATTGATAGCGCTCTTTACAAAGGTAATGCCAAAGCTTCGTTGTCGCCTAGATCTGGATGGTTACCAAAGATTCGCGTAGAAAACGAAATTGATCGCGGTGCGATGTATTGTACGGCGGGAGGGAATAAATGGTTTGGCTCGTGGTTAATGGATGATTGTATAACCTATCCAATAGCCTGCAACGAAGGCGTTCCGGTGACGACGGCACTGGCTGCCAACCTTGTGTCCACCGTCACGACCGGCATACTTCACGCCCCCGCCTATGAGGACTGGCTTGGTATGACGCCGGTTCGTTTACGTGATGCATTTTTTCGTGAACTCGTGATCTTTGACGATCTAAGTCAAAATCGACATAAGCACCTGCGTTTTCGTGCGATGGGTGAAAAGTTGCTCTCACATGTAAAAGTTTGCGATCACCCAGGCGTGTTCATTCTGCGAGGTGGTACAGGTGAGTTACGATTATTACGCAATGAAATGGAACTTGCAGAACGTCTTCGTGACCGCAGAGGTTTTCGCATTATCGATCCTGCGAAATCCGATGTTCCGACTATCGTGGCGGCCTGTGCCGGGGCAAGAACCGTGGTAGGGATTGAGGGGAGTCATCTTATACACGGCGTTAATGTGCTCCAGCCAGGTGGTTCACTGCTGGTGTTGCAGCCCCCTAATCGTTTCCTCTGTTTTTTCAAGTATCTAACGGATCGCGATCACCAAAATTTTGGTTTTGTGGTCGGTACGCAAGAGGGCAATGGCTTTAGTGTCGATCCCGATGAGGTTGAGCGTACGCTAGATCTATTTCCGTCATGACAGCTATTGAATTCATTCCGGGACAGCATGTCACCCCGGTGTTCTGGGGAATGTCGGGCTAGTAAGCATGCTTGCCGGAGAAGGCAAACACAGTCCGTACAAGAATGACGAAATCGAGCCACAGCGACCAGTTGTTGATGTATTCAATGTCCGAGTCAACACGCCGGATCATCTGCTCTATATCCCTCGTTTCACCACGATAGCCACGTACCTGAGCCAGGCCGGTGATGCCGGGTTTAATGTTGTGACGCGCAAAGTAGCCCGAGACGTCGGGCGAGTACTGCACATCGTGTTGAATAGCGTGCGGGCGAGGCCCCACCAGAGACATTTCCCCCATCAAAACGTTGAATAACTGCGGTAGTTCATCCAGGCTGGTTCGCCGAATAAAGGCTCCCACCCTGGTCACGCGCGGATCATTCTTTTGCGCCTGCTTGACGGTGCCGTCTTCCGGCTGTTGGACGACCATGCTTCTAAACTTCCAGATCCGAAAAGCTTCCCCACTCCACCCCATGCGCTGCTGACGAAAGAACACGGGCCCGGGGCTATCGAGTTTGATGGCAATGGTGACTGCTAGCAGGAATGGCGTCGCCAGAACCAAAATGAGAAAGGCCAGGACTTTGTCCTCAAGATTCTTCAGAAACAGACGCATCCCCATCAGCGGAGTTTCAGACAAGGTCAGCACGGGAATGCCGGCAATTTCGCGAACACTGTGGTTGATCAGGCGCAACGAGAAAATGTCAGGCACCCAGTTAACAGAGATGTGTTTATCGAACAGCCTTAAATAAACATCCTGGATAACCTCTGAACCACCCAGAGGGGTCACAAAATAGACGGTACGAATGGCGTGTTTGATGACTAACTCATCAAGGTCGGAGATATCACCCAGTATCGCCAGACGTTGCGCGCCTTCCACAACTTCCTTTCCTCGATCATCGTCCGCGCCAATCAATACACACCCGACGATACGTTCGCCTAGCCAGGGATTATTGCTTATTTTCTTGTGAAGATAGTTGGCCAGCTCGCCCGAGCCAATGATGAGCGAATTTTCCAATTGCGTCGGGTGGGCCAAAAACTTCTTCTGCATTTCGCGTGTTGCCAAGTGCAAAAGCAGCTGAGCAAAATATCCAATAACAAATAACTCCCCAACCAACAAACGCGAGTAGTGTTCGCTTTGTTTAGTAAGAAAGGCCATGGCAACGAGAAAACCAAAGGTCGCAGTCCACGCCTTTAAAAGCTTGAAAGCCTTGACGGTAAATCCGACATTACTGCGGTAAATAGCGTAGTGGTCGTACACGACGGCCAACGCCCCAAGCAGCAACAGGAGCAGGATGACGTAGTCCTGCGTGATAAAGCCGATATGATAATTGATCAAAAACCACGCGACACCGGTCACCGCAACGCAATCGAGACCTGCCTGAATGACGATACTGGTACTGCTTCTTCGCTGGAGTACGGAACGGGTACTGTTGGGCTCAAAAATCATTTTCAGACCTCATTTGCTTTCCCTCGCACTCAATGATGACGAGAATCAGTTCAAATTGCCCACGCTTGATACCGTTAGCGTCACCGGCAAGCTACTCATACTTGTGATAAGCCCCTCACCATCGAAATTAGCAGACTTGGGAGAACATGTGACGCGTGCTATCACTTTAGCACCACTGCACAATCATTCACTGAATCGAAACGGTTTCATTCAACCTTCTGCGCAACATCAAGCTGATGGGGCTTGACGCCTGGGTTCAAGACCGTCGCTAACGCTTGAAAAGACAATGGCAAGGCCCACCGCGGCGTCTACCGTCAGTGCTCTGTCAGTCGTCGGGATTGTTCGGAGAGAGGCTGATGGATCATACGGAGGGGCCGAGTCGCAATACCCTGTTGGGTATTGCGCAAATCATCATGCTGGCGGAGCTGGCGGTGAACCGGACGCTGGATAACATCGAACTAACCGAGTAGCCACGGCCCGTGGGAGTGCGGTCATTGAGGCTTATACCGAGCTGAAATCGGTGTGCATGCACACTGATTCCATCGCGGTGAAACGAAACGGCGCCCGCAATGGGCGCCGTCAGCGTTTTGGCCGATCAGACGCGTTCGAACAACACGGCGATGCCCTGGCCGCCGCCGATGCACATGGTCGCCAGGGCATAACGGCCCTGAACACGGTGCAGCTCATGAATGGCCTTGGTGGCGATAATCGCGCCGGTAGCACCCACCGGATGCCCCAGCGAAATCCCCGAACCATTGGGATTGACCTTCTCCGGGTCGAAGCCCAGTTCCTGCGCCACGGCACACGCCTGGGCAGCGAATGCTTCGTTGGACTCGATGACATCCAGGTCGGCAACCGTCAGACCCGCGCGTTTAAGTACCAGCCGGGTGGCCGGAATCGGGCCCAGTCCCATCAGTTCCGGCTCAACACCGGCGTGGGCGTAACCGACCAGTCGGGCGATGGGCTTGAGGCCTTGGTCGCGAACCATTTGACCTGTGGCCATGATCAGTGCTCCGGCACCATCATTGAGACCGGACGCGTTGCCGGCGGTGACGCTGCCGTCTTTTTTGAAAGCCGGTTTCATCTTGCCCAATTGCTCGGCATTGACGTCGGCGCGGACATGCTCGTCCGTGGCAAACGTCACCGTACCTTTGCGGGACGCCACTTCGATCGGCACGATCTGGTCAGTGAATCGGCCTTCGGCAATCGCCCGGGCCGCCCGTTGCTGGCTGAGCAGCGCCAACTCATCCTGAGCCTGACGAGTGATGCCATAGCGCTCGGCGATGTTTTCCGCAGTAATGCCCATGTGGAAACCGCCAAACGGGTCTTGCAGAGCGCCGAGCACGTAGTCGATGGCTTGCATATCACCCATGCGTGCGCCCCAGCGCGCCTGCGGCAAGATATAGGCCCCGCGGCTCATGGATTCGACGCCGCCCGCCAGCGCAGCGCCGGCATCCCCCAACATCAAACTTTGCGCGGCGCTGACAATCGCCTGCAGACCCGAACCGCAGAGGCGGTTGACGTTGAAGGCGGGCGTCTCTTTCGGCAGGCCGGCATTCATCGCCACGGCACGAGAGATGTAGGCGTCACGTGCTTCCGTCGGGATCACATGACCCATCACCGCGTGACCGATGTGTTCAGGTGCCAGCCCTGAACGTTCAATGGCGGCACGGCAAACGTCAGTCGCCAATTGAATGGGCGGCACATCTTTGAGCGAACCGCCAAAGCTGCCGATGGCCGAGCGGACGGCGCTGATAACAAAAATGTCGGATGGGTTCATGCGTGTTCCCCTGGATTCGATTGCGTTTCAGTATTTTTATTGGGGGCGAGTCTAGAGTCGGCAACGTTATTGGCCTATGCCGAAACTGCTCAAGGGCGCTGGTGTTTTTTGCCATTTCAATTGAAGTAGATATTAGATCCACTTGAACAGATCGAAAGCGCAGAAAAGGTAAAAAAACCGGAGCGCTCTGATCGTTCCCACGCTCTGCGTGGGAATGCATCCCGTGACGCTCTGCGTCACCCATGCGCAGGACTCAAGCCTTGCGGCGATAGCGGGACGCGGAGCGTCCCCGGCGGCATTCCCACGCGGAGCGTGGGAACGATCAGTAGGTGCCGGGACATTATTCGTCCTGTTGCCGCGCCGGAAAAAACAGCTCGAAGCACGTGATGCCGTCAGCACTGCTGACGCTGTAAGCCCCGTTGTGCAGTTGCATGATTGTCGCCACGATCGACAGGCCCAGGCCATTGGAGTGGGCCGAGCGTTCGCGGGATTCGTCAACGCGGTAGAAGCGCTCGAACAGCCTGGGAAGATGTTCCGCCGGGATGGTCTGGCCGTGATTGCGCACCTGCAGGCGGATGCCATCGGCCGAGGGTGTGGCGCGGATGAATAGCTCGGAGTGGGGCGCCCCGTATTTGATGGCGTTGGCGCAAAGGTTGGCCAAGGCCCGGCGCAGCAACATCGGTTCGGCCCAAATGACTCCACTGCCCTGAGCATCAATGCTGATCCCGACATCCGCCGCCGGACCTTCGAAATAGTCGGCCATACGTTCCATTTCGTCGGCCGCATCCAGTTCTTGGCGTTGGCGCAAGGCACTGGACGGGTCGGTGCGGGCCAGAAACAACATGTTGTCGAGCATCCGGGCCAGGCGCTCCAACTCCTCGACATTGGAGGCGAGCAATTGCTGATAGGCTTCGATGCTGCGGTTCTGTTGCAGGGCGACCTGGGTTTCGCCGAGCAGGTTGTTGATCGGCGTGCGCAGTTCATGGGCCATGTCGGTCGACACCTGACCCAGTTGCACGAAGCCCTTGCCCAGGCGATCGAGCATCGCATTGAACGCCTCGATCATCGGCAGCAGTTCCCGTGGTGCGCCCTGGCTGTCGAGACGCTCGGTGAGATTGCCGACGCCGATGCCTTGGGCGTGTCGGGCAAGGCGTCGCACGGGCAGGAGCCCGCGATGAACCAGCAGATAGCCGGACAGCGCCAGCAAAATCGCCGCCACGCTGGCGAAGAGGTACACGTTGAGGCGGTAGCTGGCGAGGACGGCGGTGCGCTCGGTCATCAGGCGCCCGGTGACCACTTGCAGGCTACCCAGATCGCCGGAGTCGATAGTCGCCGCCAACGCCGCGAACGGCACGCCATCCACACTCGGGTAATGCTGCACGTCGGCCAGCGTCAACGGATGGTCCATGGCCACCGGCGATAGCGACGGCACGGCGAGGTTCCCCGGGTTGACCACCAACAAGGGTTTTTGTCCGGGGGCGCCGATGGTCAGCAAGGCCTCGCGGTTGCCGAGCATGTTCTGGAACAGCGCCGGTTTGGTCTTGATCAGGTCCAGGGTGTTGCTGTCGTTGAGGAAGGTGCGCAGTTGATCAATGCGGTTGACCAGCGCGGCGTCGTCGCGACGGATCAGCTCGCGTTCCAGGTCCCGGGACAGCGCCACGCCCAGGAGGGTCAGCGAAACAAAGGCCAGCAAGGCAAATACCAGTGCCAGGCGCAGGGTTAATGAGTGGCGAAGGCGGGAGGTCATGGTTGCGTATCGAAGCGGTAGCCGATACCGCGCACGCTGTGAATCAATTTGAGTTGGAAAGGGTCGTCGATTTTCAGGCGTAACCGCCGCACCGCGACATCCACGACGTTGGTGTCACTGTCGAAATTCATGTCCCAGACTCGCGACGCGATCATCGAGCGCGACAAGACCTGGCCTTGGTGAGTAGCGAACAGGTGGAGGAGGGCGAACTCTTTGTTGGTCAGGGTGATCCGCACGCCGGCGCGGGTGATACGGCGTTTGAGTACGTCGATTTGCAGGTCGTCGACTTGCAGTTGTTCTTCTTCGCGGGTGGGACCGCGACGGGTCAGGGTGCGCAGGCGTGCCACCAGTTCGGCGAAGGAAAACGGTTTGATCAGGTAATCGTCGGCGCCCAGTTCCAGGCCCTTGATGCGGTCGGCGATGTCATCGCGGGCCGTGAGAAACAGCACCGGGGTGTCGGCTTCCTTGCGCAAGCGGCGCAGGACTTCCCAGCCATCCATTTTCGGCATCATGACGTCCAGCACAATGACGTCGAAATCGTTCTCCAGGGCCAGGTGCAAGCCATCGACGCCATCGCGCGCCAGGCTGACGGAGTACCCGAGTTCCTGCAGGCCGTTGAGCAGGTAATTGCCTGCTTTGGGTTCGTCTTCGACTACGAGGATGTTCATGGGGATCTGCCAGGTTCAGGTGTCAGCAACATTCGGGATTCGGGATTCGGGATTCGGGGTACGGAGGCGGGCTACAGGGGCGAGACTTTGGCGCCAGTGTAGCCCGATCCTCTGTGAGTACAGGCGTCTGATCAATTATCACCAATGCAACCCATGCCCTGGACCTGGTAATCCAGCACGTGCTTGCGACCCTGATGGTCGAGATAAATGAGCTGCGCGGGGACGATGCCGCATTCTTGCGTGATGATATTGCTGGACAGGTCTTTGGCGATATCCAGGTTGACGAAGAAACCGGTCTTGTCGTGGATGACAGGTTCGGTGGTCTGGGTATCGGCAAACGCAAAACCCGTGGCGAGGAGAGCAGCAAAACCGAGGATTAACATTTTCATGATGATTCCCTCTATTCAGGGGCGGGTGGGCTGCCGATGGGTTGCCTGGCAGTGAATTCAGGTTAACCAGGCGATCCGGACAGCCGACCCACAGTTGAATGACAATTTTGTAATGAAACGGCGTCGGCGTTACGGTTGGCGACCGGCGGCTTCGAGGATCAGGTCAGCGATTTCCTTGGAGTGGGAGACCAGGGACAGGTGGCTCGACGGCAGCTCGACGGTGGTCGCGCCCATGCGCTTGGCGAGGAAGCGTTCCAGGTCCGGGTTGATGGTCTGGTCGAGGCTGGAGACCGCGTACCAGGACGGCTTGGTGTGCCAGGCCGCGGTGGTGGTGCGGTCGGTGAACAGGGTTTTGGCGATGGGTTGTTGGACGGCGAACAGTTCCATCGCCTTGTCGTGGGGCACGTCACTGGCGAAGTACTTGAGGAAGGCGTCTTGCTTCAGGCTGATGAAACCATCGTGTTCCTCGGTGCCGGCGCGCACGGGCATGGTCGGGTATTTGGCCGACAGCGCAACGAAGTCCTCGCCTGCGTCCGGTGCCCGGGCCGCGACGTAAACCAGTGAGCTGACTTTCGGATTGACCCCGGCTTCACTGACCACAGTGCCGGCGTAGGAGTGGCCGACCAGCACGGTCGGGCCGTCTTGTTGATCGAGTACGCGTTGGGTGGCGGCGACGTCGTCGGCGACCGAGGTCAACGGGTTTTGCACGGCCGTGACGTGCAAACCGGCGGCCTGCAACCGGGTGATCACGTCCGACCAGCTGGAGCCATCGGCCCAGGAACCGTGCACCAGCACGACGTTGTTGGCCTTGACCGGCGCGATGTTGCTGGCCATGGCGGAACCGGTGCTCAGCATTAACAGGCTGGCGGCGATCAGGCAGAGTTTGCTCATTGCTTTCATGGTGTCGACCCTTGTCATCATCAGTGGGAGGTGTGTCACCCGCTGTGGGTGACTGACGACGCCACTGTATGAAGTGAGGGTGCTGGCTACGCTGACAACTCAATGACAAGTTTGTAATGCACGGCTCGCCTGCCTGTTTGCATGACTGCCGTATGTCGGGAGCGAGGAACGGCTACCCATGAAAAACTTCTAAACGAAGACTGTCTTTGGGAGTTTGAGCATGAGTGATGATCAAAAGAGGGACGCCCTGGCGGCCTGGTATCAGCTCCTGAAAGAGCCCGAAATCCGCATGGATGCTGAAGAGCAGTACGACGAACTGCTCAAGGCTGCCGATGAGATGGAGCGCACCGGACTCATCAACAGCGTTGAATGGCGCAAGCTGGTTCAAGCGGCGAGCGCTGCTTTTGCCAATGCGACAGAAGGGTTGGGGCGCGGAACCTAGTGGTCAAACCCTAGGGGTCAAACTTCGCCTGCTTGCTGTTCGGCCTGTTGTGCGAACCATTGCGTGATCAGCGAGCAGGCTGGATGAGAGGCGGCGGAAGGTTGCAGGTTCAAGGCGTAAATGCCCCGGGTCTTCAAGGGGTCGCCGAACGGAACGACGAGCACGCCTCGTTCGATTGATTCCCCTGCCAGGGTCAGGTCAGTCATGGCGACGCCCAGCCCTCGCGCCGCGGCATCGAGCGCCAACTCGTCGAGGTTGAAGGGGATGTGGCGGTAGTCCTCGAGTGACTTGCCGCCATTGGCTGACAGCCACTGGACCCAGTCATGCTTGTCCGCCGAGCGGTGCAGCAGCGGGAAACGCACGAGGTCTGCCACCGACTCCAATGGCTGGGTCGTGTTGCCGAGGCCAGGGGCGCACACCGGCACCAGCGCTTCCTCGAACAAGGTCAGGCAGTCAGGATCGCGGGACGGCTCCGGCAGATAGAGGATGTAGGCGTCGCTGTCGATGGCCGGCTCCACCACTTCCGTGGCCACGGTTTCGATCGACAGCGAAACCTCCGGATGACTTCGATAGAACTCGCTCAACTTTGGCAGCAACCATCGAACCGCCAGCGACACATGCATGCGTATCCGAAAGGGGCGTTTCTGCGGTGCCAGCCGATCTTCAAGTGCTTTCAGTTGCGCCAGGATACTTCGGGCGGCCCCAAGCACCTGTTCGCCTTCCGGTGTCAGTCGAACACTGCGGCTATTCCTCACGAACATCGGCAGGTCGAAGTGGCTCTCCAGTTGCTGGATTTTTCGGCTCACTGCGCTTTGGGTCAGGCACAGCTTTTGCGCCGCTTGCGTGAAGCTGCCCGAGCCTGCGACCTCGACCAGCGCCTGCAAGGCTTGGAGAGAGGGAACGTGGTGAATTTTATCCATGCGTTTTTTGAATAGCTCGATGATTTTATAACGTTGGTTGTATCACTACAGGCCTTATAGATTCTAGCTCTAGCCAGCGCCAGCCGGAAATACTCATGCGATGACGTCATGTGCGGTGCTTGTAGAACGACAGTCGAATGAGGTGATGCATGACCAATGTATGTGGCTGGATTGCGCAGGCGGGGAGTTCACCCGCTCGCGATGCTCTCAAAGGCACGCAAAAAGCCGATTGGCTGATTGTCGGTGCCGGTATCACCGGGCTGTGCGCCGCTCACACGCTCGCTGAAATGCACCCTCAGGCGCGGATCGTGATTGTCGACAGACAACGGGCTGCACAGGGGGCTTCGGCGCGCAATTCAGGCTTCGTGGTGGGTCACGAACATCCGGTCAAGGATGAACTGATCGGCAACCCGGGGTTTGCCGGTTTTGAAGTCGATACCTCGATTTCCCGTGCCGCCAGTGACGAAGTGCGCCGACGCATCGCTCGTCTCGGCATCGAGTGCGAATTCAGGGAATCCGGCTACTTCTTCGCCGTCAACGATCCTGGCAAGTTGACCGATGTCGCGGCCAAACTGGCAACGCTACGCGCTGTCGGCGCCTCTGCGCACTTTCTGGAAGGTGAGCCGCTGAGCAAAAAACTCGGCACCGCGCATTACCGGGCGGCGATCTGGTGCGGCAATGGCAACGCACTGCTGCAACCCGCGAAATACGTGAAGGGCCTGCTGGATACGCTGCCGGACACGGTGACCCTGTTTGAGAACACTGATATCACCGGCCTGGAGCGTTTGGGTAAAGGGCGTATTCGCGCCAATGGCATCGATGGAAGCATTGAGGCCAGGCAAGTCCTGGTTTGCCTGAACGCGTTCATCCCGCGCTCAGGGATAGAGGACAGCGGGACGTTCCCGATGGAACTCAGCGCCAGCCTCACACGACCACTCAGCAACGCGGAGTTCAAGTCCATCGGCGCCGTTGAGCCTTGGGGCGTGCTGTCCACCCGGCCACTGGGCGCCACGGTGCGATTGACCCCGGATCGCCGCGTGATGATCCGCAACACGGCGGAATACCGTTCTCGGGATTTATCCGACAGTGAGCTTCTGCACCGTCGCAAACACCATGTGCTCGGCTTGCAACGCCGTTTCCCGTGGTTGACCGAGCAGGACATTCAATACACCTGGACCGGACACTTGAGCGCTTCGCGAACCGGGCAACCGTATTTTGCCAAGGTCGACGAAGGTGTGTTTGCGGTAGCCGGCTGCAATGGTTCGGGCGTTGCACGCGGCACCCTTTGGGGCCGTTTGCTCGCCGAACTGGCGTCGGGTGCCAGCTCGCCCATCCTCGAATCAGTGATGCGCAGGGCTCAGCCGGGCTGGCTGCCGCCGCGTCTCTTGCTCGATATCGGTGCCATGCTTCGAATGCGCGTGGAGGCGGTCAGGGCCAAAACAGAAATCTAGAAAACCCGGCGATCAAAAAAATAAAAACTCATCAAACACACGGTGATTGAACATGCGCGTCAATAACATTTCCCTGATGGTCGTGCTGGCGATGTTCTCGGCAGCCACTTACGCCGACGAAGTCGTCAATATTTCGAACTGGAACGGCTATATCGCCGACGACACCTTGACCACGTTCACCCAGGAAACGGGGATCAAGGCAACGTACGACATTCATGACAGCAACGAAGTGCTCGAATCCAAGCTGATGACCGGCAATACCGGCTATGACGTGGTGAGCCCTTCGAACCATTTTCTGTCCCGATTGATAAAAGCCGGGGCGGTTCAAAAGCTCGACAAAAGCCAGCTGCCCAACTGGAAAAACCTTGACCCGGCGTTGATGAAAAAACTCGAGGTCAATGATCCGGGCAACCAATACGGTTATCCGTACATGTGGGGCACCGCGGGTATTGGCTACAACGTCGAGAAGATCAAGGCGATCTTCGGCAACACCGATGTCACCCATTCCTGGGATCTGTTTTTTGATGAAAACAACATGAAAAAGCTGAGCCAGTGCGGGGTAGCGATTATCGATAACCCCACGCAGATCCTGCCGATCACCCTCAATTACCTGGGACTGCCTCCCCACAGCCATGAGCCTGCTGACTATAAGAAAGCTGAGCAGGCGTTACTCAAGATCAGACCTTACGTTCAGTATTTCCACGCCTCCAAGTACATCAGCGATTTGGCGAACGGCAATGTCTGCGCGGTGATTGGTTTCAATGGCGACGTCGTGCAAGCGGCGGCCAGCGCCAAGGAAGCCAACAACGGTATCGACATCGCCTATTCGATCCCTGACGAAGGCTCCACCCTGTGGTTCGACATGGTGGTCATGCCAAAGAGCGCGCCACACGAGAAGAATGGCTACGCCTACATGAACTACCTGCTGACGCCGCAAGTCATTGCCAACATCAGCAACAGCATCCATTACGCCAACCCTAACCTTGCGGCGGATCAGTATGTTGTTCCGGCCGTGAAGCAGGACCTGGCGATTTACCCGCCGACAACTGTGTTGGACAAGTTGTTCACCGTCGAGGAACTCCCCGCTGCCATTGCACGGCTGACTACCCGCCTGTGGACCAAGTTGAAAACCAATACCTGATGATCAGGTGTACGCTAACAGTCGACCGCAGAGAATGACGCTGATCCATAACGCAATCGAAAACAGCGCCTGGGCTTTTGCGATTCCAGGCGCCGCAGCGCCCGTGTTCCACTGGGTGACCGAGCGGTATATCCCGACGTGGAAAAGAGCGGCGTTGACCCCCGCAGTAGCGATCAGGCAAAGCTTCAAGATAAAAACGCCGTTGGAAGCGAAGTCATGGGGATGGGCTGAAAACATCATCAGCCCGGCGGGCACGATCAACAGTAAGGCCGCGATGGACCAGGTCAGGAGGTGGCGCGCCAGGGCCGTCACCGCAATCTCTTTCGACAGCCCGAGCACCCGCAGATCGAACATCACGACAGAGCCGACAAGCACTGCAAATCCAATGATGTGAACCACCTCAACCATCGGATACAGCCACAAGTCGCCGCGCATTGCCGCCCCGAGCTGCGAGTCGCCCACCCAGTCCAGCCAGCTATCCGGACCCGAACCAGCGCTGGTATTGATGGCCTGCATCAGCGTAGCTCTGTGGTTTTGCCGCCGACCGTGATGCGTTCGGCGCGCATTTCATCGGGTTTGTTGCGATTCTGATAGCCGATCACGGTGGCCGTGTTCCCCACACTCAGCATGTCCCGGGAAAGGCCGCGGTTCTCCATGCGCGAAGGTGGTGCCAGGACGACATTCCAGGTTTTGTCTTGCGTTTTGAGGCGCACGAACCCGTGCGGATGGGAGTAACCGGATTCTTCTATCGTGCCGTTCAGCTGCAAGGTGTTGCTGGAATCGTATTCACTCCAGCCGTGATGCGCGAACGCCGCCGTTGCAGCCAGCAAGAGTGACAATCCAATGCTGCCGAGCATGCCTTTCATGACAAGTCTCCTGGTGCAGATCATTGATCAACGTGAGTCCTGACGTACTTTTAACCACTGAGGGTTTTTAGAATAGCCCGACATTTTTCAGCACAGCGCCGAGCAAATGTTTCTGAAGAAGTAGATGTTTGAATATCAATAGCTTGCTTGTCGGCTATCTCTCGTTACTCACAACATGACACTCAACAGCCCCCCCCCCGCGACCCCGCAACCGACAACCACCAGCCACGGTGGGAGTTTCCAGAACATCAGTGCAACCAGGGCAACCAGTGCCGCGTGAAGCCAGCCCAGGCGGCCAGCGCCCCGCGGTATCCCGCCCGAGACAGGCCCAGCGCGATGCCGACCTGACTGCTTGCCGGACCCGGCAGAAATTGGCACAGCGCGACCAAATCCGCATAACTGCGCTCAGTCAGCCAGCGCCGTCGTGTGACGAACTCATCGCGGAAGTAGCCCAGGTGCGCAATGGGCCCGCCGAATGAGGTCAGCCCAAGGCGCAGGAAGATGAGAAACACCGACCACGCGCTGCTGCGGTCATCGGCATGAGTGTTGGCCATGTATTCACCTTCCTGGTTCGAGCGGGTCCGGTTCTATAGTCGAATGACGATAGCGAATTCGTTGAATGCCGTCTCCCTGACCATGGCCTACGCTTATCCGCAGGCCAATGTTCATTGAGCAGGGTTTTCTTCCTGATCGACGTTCACCCGGCACCTATAAAAACAATGCAATCGGGAGACAACTTATGTCCGTTTTGTTCCGTCGATTCAGCCGCTGCATCGCTACGGCCATTACCGCTGCCGCGCTCGCGACACCGGCCTTTGCGCTGGACACCGTCAAGTTCATGGCCCCAGGTTCTGTGGGTGGCGGTTATGACCAGACCGCCAGGGTCCTGGGCAAAGCCTTGATCGAGGCCAAGGTGGCCAAATCCACTACCTTCGAGAACAAGGGCGGAGCAGGGGGGACGTTGGGGCTGGCGCAGTTCGCCAACAGCACCAAGGGCGATCCGGATGCGCTGCTCGTTGTCGGCGCGATCATGGTCGCTGCCATTGAACAGAACAAGCCGCAAATTACCTTGAAGGACGTGACGCCGATTGCCCGGCTGTTTACCGAATACAACGTGATTGCCGTCCGCAAGGAGTCCGAATTCAAAACCCTGGAGGACTTGCTGAAAGTCTTCAAAGACAAGCCGACCAGTATTTCCTGGGGCGGTGGCTCCAAGGGGTCGATCGATCACATCGGCATTGCTGAATTGGCCGCTAAAATGGGTGTTCCGGTCAACAAGGTGAATTACGTCGCCTTCGCGGGTGGGGGGGAAGTCGTTGCTCAGGCATTGGGCGGGCAGATCAAGGTGATCACCGGTGGTTATGCCGAGTTGGGCCAATACATCCGAAACGGCCAGTTCCGTGTACTCGCCATCGGCGCGCCGGAGCGCATTGAAGGCATCGATGCGCCGACCCTCAAGGAGAAAGGCTACGACGTGACCATCGGCAATTGGCGCGGTGTTTACGGTGCCGCAAATCTCACACCTGAGCAGCGCAAAGAAGTGACCGACGCTGTCGTGGCCGCCGCCAACAGCAAAGTCTGGAAAGAAAATATCGAGACCAACAAATGGTCACCCAACGTCCTGACCGGCGATGAGTTCGGCAAATTCGTCGACGAAGAGCATGTGCGGCTGCGTGCGATGCTGGTCGAAGTCGGGCTGATTTCGAAATGACCCAGCCTCGCGCAATAGTGCCGACACAACTGGCGATCGGCGCCGCAGTGATAGCCATCAGCGCAGTGTTGGCGTTCGGCGCGTTTCGGTTTCCTCCCGAGATGGGGTTCGTCATCCTGGGGGCCCACGTCTATCCGTACGCCGTCGCAGTGTTCCTGGGCGCTGTCGGTCTGTTGCTGTGTTACCAGGCAGTCACCGGAGGTTTTCGCGAGTTGACAGACCACGATGACGAATCTGCCAAAGCGCTTCCCGGCGGCAAACTCGGCGCAGCCTGGGTGACCGCAGGACTTGTGGGGGTGGCCGTGCTGATTAACCTCATCGGGTTCGTCTTGGCGGCCGCGCTGCTGTTTGCCTGTTCGGCACGGGGGTTTGGCAGTCGCCGTCCGGTGCGCGACCTCGCCATCGGCATTGCCTTGACCCTGCCGATTTACTGGCTGTTCAACGCCGGGCTAGGGGTTTCCCTGCCGCCCCTTGTCAACGCCTGGATCTGACCCGGGTCGAAGGAGGTAAACAAGGTGGAAACTCTCGCGAACCTGGCCATTGGTTTTTCCGCTGCGCTGACACCGATCAATTTGATGTGGGGCTTTATCGGCTGTTTGCTCGGCACCGCCATTGGTGTCTTGCCGGGTATTGGACCGGCGCTGACCGTTGCGCTGCTGCTGCCGATTACCGCCAAGGTCGATCCTACGGGCGCCTTGATCATGTTCGCCGGTATCTATTACGGCGCGCAGTTTGGCGGCTCGACCACTTCCATCCTGCTCAATACACCTGGGGAATCATCCTCCATGGTCACGGCCCTGGAAGGCAATCTCATGGCTCGAAACGGTCGGGCAGGGCCGGCATTGGCAACGGCCGCGATAGGCTCATTTGTGGCCGGCACCATCGCGACGGTGTTGCTGACCCTGTTTGCTCCCCTTGTCGCCACGCTGGCGCTCAAGTTTGGTCCGGCAGAATATTTCGCGATTCTGGTGCTGTCCTTCACGACGGTGTCTGCGGTACTCGGTGCTTCAATGCTGCGCGGTTTCGCCTCGCTCGGGATTGGGCTGACCATCGGCTTGATCGGCCTGGACTCGACCTCGGGCATTGCCCGCTACACCTTGGGGGTGCCGGAGTTGGTGGATGGCATCGAAGTCGTGCTCGTGGCGGTCGGGTTGTTTGCCGTAGGCGAGGCCTTGTACAGCCTGCTTTATCAAAAGGAAGAAGCGTCCGGTCGGCACCGCTTGACGTCGTTGTGGATGTCGCGCTCTGACTGGAAACGCTCGGTCCCCGCCTGGCTACGGGGCACGTTGATCGGTTTTCCATTCGGCTCGATTCCGGCCGGTGGCGCTGAAATTCCGACGTTCCTGTCCTATTCGGCGGAACGCAAACTGAGCAAATACCCGAAAGAGTTTGCAGGCAGCAAGGGCGAGGGCGCGATTGAGGGGGTTGCCGGTCCCGAGGCGGCCAACAACGCGAGCGCGACGGGTTCTTTGGTACCGCTGCTGACGCTCGGTATACCGACGTCCGCCACCGCGGCGATTCTGTTGGCCGCGTTCCAGAACTACAACCTGCAACCGGGCCCGATGCTCTTCCAGACGTCGGGGGAGTTGGTTTGGACCCTGGTGGCCTCGCTGTATGTCGGCAACGTGATCCTGTTGGTGTTGAACCTCCCGTTGGTGGGCCTTTGGGTCAAGCTCCTGCAGATTCCCCGGCCGTACCTGAACGCTGGCATTCTGGTGTTTGCCACCATCGGTGTGTACGGCATGCGCCACTCTTCCTTCGACCTGTTGCTGATGTTGGCCATTGGTTGGGGCGGGGTATTGATGCGCCGTTTCGATTTCCCCGTCGCGCCCGTGATCGTCGGCATGCTGCTCGGGCCCATGGCTGAAAAGCAGCTGCGCAACGCCTTGTCCATCAGCGAGGGAGACTGGCTGGTGTTTGTCACGCAACCGATATCGGCCACTTTCCTCGCGCTAACGCTGCTGGTGCTGGTGGTGCCGCATCTGCTTCACGCCCGCGGTATCAAGTTGCATGAGGACGATTGAGCGGCTTGCAGCCATTGCCAGCACAGCCTGCCGGGAAGGCAGGCCGCACGGGGTACTTTGGTTAAACCAGATTGATCGTGACGTCGATGTTGCCACGGGTCGCTTTGGAGTACGGGCACCTCTGGTGTGCGCCATCCACCACCGCCCGTGCGACGGCAGGGTCCAGGCCCGGAAGGCTTACATTGAGGCGCGCCTGCAGGAAAAAGGCGTCTTCGGTCTTGCCCAGGTCCACTTCGGCATCGACGGCGACGTCGGTCGGCAGAGTCACCTTCAATGCGGCAGCCGTCTTACCCATTGCACCGATAAAACAAGCCGACCAACCTGCCGCCAGCAGCTGTTCGGGATTAGTGCCACTCCCTGACGAACCCGGGGCGGAAAGCTTGACGTCCAAACGTGCATCGTCGCTTCGCGACTCGCCGTTACGGCCTCCGGTCGTGTGGGTCTTGCCGGTATAAAGCACGGTGTCGATTTCATTGATCATGGGGTGGCTCCTGCTTGGGTGTTGGGCTCTTAAACCTTATGTCGCCGGGTTCATCTGAGAACGCCAGGTTTGCGACGCCACCCACTTTTTCACCTTCATGTACTGCGTTTGTGTCTTGATCCGGGGGTTGTGTATCGCTGTGTAAGATCGCCGACGAAAATACAGAGCGATACAACTCTTCCTGCCATTTGCCGCACCATCACCCTCGTTTGGGCAGTTTCCAGTCTGGTCGTATGAAATGGCAGGTGTAACCGTTGGGATAATGTTCGAGGTAGTCCTGATGTTCCGGCTCTGCTTCCCAGAATGGGCCTGCGGGCAGGATTTCAGTGACGACCTTGTCGGGCCACAAGCCGGATGCATCAGCGTCGGCCACCGTGTCCTCGGCCACCTGTTTCTGTTTGTCGTCGAGATAGAAGAGCGCCGAGCGGTAGCTCATACCCACATCGTTACCCTGACGATTCTTCGTTGTCGGGTCGTGGATCTGGAAGAAAAACTCGAGGATCTGACGATAGGTGATCTGGTCCGGATCGAACACGATCTCGATCGCTTCCGCGTGCGTGCCATGGTTCCGATAAGTTGCGTTGGGCACATCACCGCCCGAATAGCCTACCCGTGTGGACAGCACGCCGGGGTAACGTCTTAGCAAATCCTGCATTCCCCAGAAGCAGCCACCGGCCAGGATGGCAGTTTCAGTTCGCGTCGTCATAGTACGGTCCCTCCCATCAGTGAATTTAGCTTCGCCGCATCGATCATAACCACGATTCAGCAACACGGCGGTCCAGCGCTTCCCAATCAGCCATGCCCAACACCCTGGTCGTGTTGAGGCCCCGCAGATAACCCCTGAGCTGATTTGCCGATGCACGCCGCTCGTCAGAGTGGGCATTATCGTCGTGTAGCGCTTGCTCGTAGAGCTGCAGGTACTCGGCCACCCGGTCGCGGAACTCCGGCAACACGGCTTCAAGAATCAAGTCGAAAGTCCGCAGCTTCTGATTGACGTTCACGGTGTCATCCCAGGAGAGTTTGAGGGCTGGTGTCTTGTTTGAAGGATCAGGTATCAATGTACCTCAAATGGTTTCGCCCACTCCGAAAATGCGCCCTTGGAATCAGGCCAGAACAGCGAAGAGCAAAAGGAGAAAGTAGGGGACACCCATAGCCTGGCTAGTGGATGTCCTCCTGGTTACGCAGAAATCAGAACTTGAACGCTTGTCGACCTACCAGCAACCAGTGGCCTTTCTGTTTTTGCCAAATCTGGAAGTTCTCGATTTCGGTTGGCACCACTTCGGTGCCCTTGAGCGCTTGTGCCGAGAAGTGATGGCGGACCAACGCCACGTCACCCGACACGGTGATGGTCTGGTTCTGCATCTCTAGCGTTTTGAAGGCGCTTTTGCCGGTTTCGATATCGGCGATGAATTCTTTCTTGTCCTGGATCTTCCCGCTGGAATGCCCGTAGGTCAGGTTCTCGGCGGTCAGTGCTTTCAGTTCGGCAATGTTCTTGTTCAACATGGCTTGCGTCAGATGGTCTACGGCTTGCGCAACGTCCTTGTCCCCGGAAGCAGGCGCGGCGGCTACGTAGCCACTGAAGAGGCACAAAAATCCGATCAGCAATTTCACTTTTTTCATGGGTGTTTCCTTGTTGTTGTGGGTAGTCAGAACGAGAGCGAAGCCCATCACTCATCGGTCATCGTACAACCTAGCATGCAGCCGAGGAAAAAACGAACTTGTGTTGAGGGCTTGTCTCGAAGTTAGAGGTCGGAACAGTGCTCCGAAAAACGGTGCTCCGAAAAATGAAGGTGAAAACACTTGGCTGGGGCGAATCCGGGTTCGTTGTTTTACATCGGTTGTGCGGGCTGGAATCTGCCTCGTGAGCACTGGCCGATGTTTCCTGCCCACGGCACGCATTTGCAGCGGTACGCGTCGCAACTGACGGCGGTAGAAATCAACAGCTCGTTTTATCGCCCGCATCGGCCGCAAACGTATTCACGCTGGGCACAGGCGGTACCGGAGTCGTTCCGCTTTTCGGTCAAGGTGCCCAAGCTCATCACTCATGTTCAGCGATTACAGGGTTGTGAGCGGCTGCTGGACGAGTTTCTCTCCCAGTGCACGGCGCTTGGCGATTCGTTGGGTTGTCTTCTGGTTCAGTTGCCGCCGTCACTGGCTTACGACGAAGGCATCGCCACAGACTTTTTCCTGGCGCTGCGGCAACGTTATGCAGGGGCTTTGGTCCTTGAACCTCGGCATGAAACCTGGCTGAACGCAGACGCTTTGTTAATCGAGCAGCGCGTCGGGCGGGTCGCGGCTGATCCGTCGCCGATGACAGGCGGGGGGACACCAGGAGGCTGGCCTGGAATCCAATACTGGCGGCTGCATGGCTCTCCACGCATCTATCACAGTAACTACGAGCCGGATCGATTGCAGGCGTTGGCGCAGCACGTGCAAAACGCGGCGCAGGCGGGGATTACCACCTGGTGCATCTTCGATAACACCGCCAGCGGTTTTGCACTGGGCAATGCCCTGACCCTGCAGGCCTGCATCGACACGTTCGGTATTGCTGACGGTTCCTGACAGCTCATGAACAACCCAAAAACCCAACCGAAGCAAAGTCTCTATATTGCTGGGTGGGGAAGGCGCGACTCGCCACTGCACTGCAACCTGCAGTTACTGAAGCCGATTGCCGCTGCCGATTACTGGGGAAAGAACCGGTTTCTGTCGTACATCTCCCAGAAAGGGCTGAATGCCGTGCTGATTGACCGTAAACCGGCGCCCGGTAAAAACGCGCTGGAGCCCATTTTTGAGGTGGTTCAGGCTGGCCATTCGATCATCTTCTTTCCAGAAGGCACTCGATCATCCGAGGCACTGCCCGGGGAATTCAAATCAGGTCTTTACCGGTTGAGCGAGACTTTTCCCGATGTCGACCTGGTGCCTATCTACCTGGAAAACCTTCATCGCTCCATGCCCAAAGGCAAACACGTCCCTCTGCCTATCATCTGCACGATCCGTATCGGCAACCCGATGGAAAGGATGGCTGGCGAGGACAAACAGGCGTTCCTGGAGCGCGCGCGTGACGCCATTGTGGGGCTGTCGAAATGAGTCTTGAAGCTAAGTTTTTGTGGTTCTTTTTTGGATTGGCCTGCTTGCTGGCGATTGCTTCGCTCGCCGGTCGACTGCTGGCCATGCGGGCCAAAACAGAAGGCGCTGTCTCGACCATCGAAAACCTGAATCAGCGAGTGAATGCCTGGTGGGGGATGGTCATCATCTTCTTTGTTTCCTACCTGCTTGGCGGCAATGCAACGGTCGTCCTGTTCGGTTTCATCTCACTGTTTGCGCTCAGGGAGTTCATCACCCTGACGCCGACCAGGCTCGGTGACCATAACGCGCTGTTTTCGGCGTTTTTCATCCTGATTCCGCTGCAATACATTCTGATCGGTACTCACTGGTATTCGATGTTCACGCTCCTGATTCCGGTGTATTCATTCCTGCTTTTACCGGCGATTGCGGTGCTGAGCCAGGACACTGACGCCTTCCTGGAAAGGACGGCAAAGATCCAGTGGGGCGTGATGATCTGCATTTATTGCATCAGCCATGCGCCAGCGCTTTTGCTGTTGGATCTGCAAGGATTCACGGGCCAAAACGCACTTTTGCTGTTCTACCTGGTGTTCGTCGTTCAGCTGAGTGACGTGTTGCAGTACGTGTTTGGGAAGATCTTCGGCAAGCACAAGGTCGCGCCGCTGGTGAGTCCGTCAAAAACGGTGGAGGGACTGGTGGGAGGAGGCCTGTCTGCAACGCTGATGGGTGGGTGCATGTTCTGGATGACCCCCTTCAGTTTCTGGCAATCACTGATGATGTCGTTCGTCATCGTGGTGATGGGTTTCCTGGGTGGTCTGGTCATGTCGGCGATCAAACGCAGTTTGAGCGCCAAGGACTGGGGGACCATGATCAAAGGTCACGGCGGTATGCTCGACCGGATGGACTCGATTTGCTTCGCGGCGCCGATCTTCTTTCACCTCACGCGATACTTCTTCTCTGCTGCTTGATTCGGGCGCAATCAAAACCGGCAAGACATACCGCATGTCGTAAAGACATGCGCGTAGGGATATTCGCTTCAATAACCGCTCGTGCCAGTCGATAACCTCTTCAGCAAACCAATCCGCAGTTGGCTTTACGCAACTGACAAACGTGCCGAGAGAGGATCCACAGAGTGTCCATAAAATTACGTTTGATTCTGCTGATTGGCACTGGCTTGCTCACTGCGCTGATCATGAGCCTGGTCAGTTATCTGGGAAACACCCAGGTGGCTGAAGCGGTGAATGACAACGAGGTCAGTATGACTGCGCTGCGCAATCACCTCGAAGCCGACATGATGCACGACGCGCTACGCGCCGACGTGCTGTCCTCGATGCTGGTCGGGCTGGGTAAAAGCACCAGCAGCAAAGCCGAGGTGCGCAGCTCCATCGAGGAACATGCGGCGCATTTTCGTGAAATGCTCGCTGAAAACCTCAAGCTGCCGGTCAACGACACCCTTAAAGCGGGCCTGAACAAGATCAAGCCCAGCCTCGATACCTACATCAGCGCGGCTGAACGGATTGTCGGGCTGGCGCTGGAAAATCCGGAGGCCGCGCAGCAACAACTGGGCAGTTTCAGTACCGTATTCAGCCAGCTGGAAGACCAGATGGCCGCCCTCAGTGAACTGATCGAAACCAACACCCGACAGACCAGCCAGAGCACTCAGCAAGCCATCAGCAATGCCAACTTCGCCCTTGGCGGCGTACTGATTGCCAGCCTGTTATTGCTGCTCGCCCAGGGACGCTGGGTGATTCTGAGCATCTTGGGGCCGTTGCAGACCGCCAGCCGCATCGCCAACAGCATCGCCCAAGGCAACCTGAGCGAACCGATTGTCGAGCCCACTCAGAAGGACGAAGCCAGCGCGCTGATTCGCAGCCTGGCGACCATGCAGCGCGACCTGCGCGGCATGATCGAAGTCGTGCGCAGCAACGCCCACGGCGTGAGTGGCATGAGCGAGCAATTGAGCAGTGGCTGTCACGAAGTGGCCGGTAGCAGTCAGCAGCAAAGCGTGGCAGCCAGCACCATGGCGGCTGCAGCCAGTGAAATGACCGCGAGCATCGAGGAAGTCACCCGGCATGCCGAGCGTGCGCTGAACATGGCCAACCAGGCCGAGGCACTGGCCAAGGATGGCGGTCGGGTGATCCATCAGGTGGTCAACGACATGGACGGTATTGCGCGTTCGGCGCAGCAGTCGGCCCAGGTGATCCGCACGCTGGACAAGGAGTCCGAGGGGATTTTCAGCATCATCCAGGTGATTAAGGGCATCGCCGATCAAACCAACCTGCTGGCGCTCAACGCCGCGATCGAAGCCGCTCGCGCCGGTGAGCAAGGGCGTGGTTTTGCCGTGGTGGCCGACGAAGTACGAAGCCTGGCGGGACGCACCAGCGCCTCCACCCAGGAAATTGCCACGATGGTTTCACGCATCCAGCAAAGCACCCGCGAGGCGGTGACCAGCATGGAGGCGGGCGTGGCGCAGGTCGATAAAGGCATGGCCGTGACCGCCGACGTCGAGCGCGCCATCCGCGAAATCCTCGACGCCACGCTGAACACCACTCAGCTGGTCAATGACATTACCCGCACCATCGGTGAGCAGAGCCTGGCCAGCAATGAAATCGCCCATCAGGTCGAAATGATTGCCGGCATGTCCGAAGGCAACAGCAAGGTCATTGGCCGGACCGCCACCACCACCGACGAACTGTCCACCCTGGCGGGCAAACTCTCGCAGTCGGTGGATCGGTTTCGGCTTTGAGGCGTTAGAGGTATTTATCCGTCACGGCGCCTTCCGAGGCGCTGGACACGGTCTTCGCGTACTTGGCCAGCACCCCGCGTTTGTACTTGGATTCCGGGCGCACCCAGCGGGTTTTGCGCTCGGCCAGTTCGGCGTCGGAGACATCGACCGTAATCTGCCGGGTTTCGGCGTCGATGGTGATCTTGTCGCCGTCTTCAATCAGCGCGATCGGCCCGCCATCAAAGGCTTCGGGCGTGATATGCCCTACCACAAACCCATGTGAACCGCCGGAGAAGCGGCCGTCGGTGATGAGCGCAACGTCCTTGCCCAACCCCTTGCCCATGACCGCCGACGTCGGCGAAAGCATTTCGCGCATGCCGGGCCCTCCCTTGGGGCCTTCGTAGCGGATCACGATCACATCGCCGGCCTTGACTTCGCCGTTGAGAATGCCGGCCAACGCACCTTCCTCGCCGTGATACACACGAGCCGTGCCTTCAAAGCGCAGGCCTTCCTTGCCGGTGATCTTGGCCACCGCGCCGGTGGGCGAGAGGTTGCCGCGCAGCACCACCAAGTGCGAGTCCTTTTTGATCGGCTGGTCGAAGGGCAGGATCACGTCCTGACCCTCGGGGTAGTCGGGTACGCTCTCCAGGTTTTCGGCCAGCGTTTTGCCGGTGACCGTCAGCGCATCGCCATGCAGCATGCCGGCGGCGAGCATGCGCTTCATCAGCGGCTGGATGCCGCCGATGGCAACCAGTTCGCTCATCATGTATTTGCCGCTGGGACGCAGGTCGGCCACCACCGGGGAAACCTTGCCCAGCTCGACGAAATCATCCAGCGTCAGCTCGACATCCACGGCATGCGCCATGGCCAGAAGATGCAGCACGGCATTGGTCGAGCCGGCGAGGGCGATCACAACCCGAATCGCATTTTCAAAGGCCTTGCGGGTCATGATGTCGCGCGGTTTGAGGTCCAGCTTGAGCAGCTTCATGACCTGCTGGCCAGCGCGGAAACTGTCCGAGGCCTTGTCGCTGCCGACGGCGTCCTGAGAGCTGGAACCGGGCAGGCTCATGCCCAGCGCTTCAATGGCGGAAGCCATGGTGTTGGCCGTGTACATGCCGCCGCACGAGCCGGGGCCGGGAATCGCCACTTCCTCGATCTGCTTGACCTGAATCTCGCTGATATCCCCCCGCGCGTGCTGACCCACGGCCTCGAACACGGAGATAATATCGGTGTGGCCGGCGCCCGGCCGGATGGTGCCGCCATACACGAAGATGGAAGGGCGATTCAGCCGCGCCATACCGATCAGGCAGCCCGGCATGTTCTTGTCACAACCGCCCACGGTCACCAGACCGTCAAAGCCTTCGCAGCCGGCCACGACTTCAATGGAATCGGCGATCACTTCACGCGACACCAGCGAATACTTCATGCCTTCAGTGCCGTTGGCGATGCCGTCGGAAATGGTGATCGTGTTGAAAATGACGCCCTTGGCGCCAGCGGCATTCGCGCCTTTTTCGGCTTCAATGGCCAGCTTGTCGATGTGCATGTTGCAGGGCGTGACCATCGCCCATGTGGAGGCGATGCCGATCTGCGGTTTTTTGAAGTCTTCGTCCGTGAAACCCACGGCCCGCAGCATCGAGCGGCCGGGCGCGCGCTCCACGCCGTCGACCACTTGGGAGGAATATTTGCGCAAATCGTCTTTGTCGCTCATGACTGCTCCTCACAGGCTCGTCGAGAAAATCAGGATGAGTATAGTGGGCTCAGCGCCCGTGCCCGGACTATCAAGTCGGGAACAGACGCGCGGGTTTGTCCGGTCGTGATATTCTTCGCCCTAACTTGCTTTGACCTATTCAGTTTGCGCGTCCTTGAGACGCGCCAACAGAATCACTGTCGCTCAAGTAGCTGAAGCCAATAAAGATAAAAAGTCAGTTCAGTAGGGACATATAAACTGAGGTCGATGGAGACACGTCGGCCTTGTGTGCCCACCCTCCAATCGTCATGTGCGAGCACCCACGACATCCTGCCTGAATGCCGTAAACAAGGGGCTCGTAAGTGAAGATGGAAGGGCGGATGGCGTTTTATCATAGGTGCTACACATGTTTAAAAAAATGAACACGGCCCTGCTGGGGCTGGCTTTGTCGATGGGGATCGCGTCCGCTCACGCGGAAGAGGCAAAGAAAGTCGATGTGCTGCTCATTGGCGGCGGCATCATGAGCGCGACCCTGGGTGTTTGGCTCAATGAACTGGAACCCGATCTGTCGATGGAAATGGTCGAGCGCCTCGACGGCGTCGCCCTGGAAAGCTCCAATGGCTGGAACAACGCCGGTACCGGTCACTCCGCCCTGGCCGAGTTGAACTACACCCCGGAAGACGAGAACGGTAAAGTTCAGATCCCGAAAGCCGTTGAAATCAACGAGGCCTTCCAGATCTCCCGTCAGTTCTGGGCCTGGCAGGTTCAGCAAGGCGTGCTGAAAAACCCGCGTTCGTTCATCAACTCCACGCCGCACATGAGCTTTGTGTGGGGCGATGACAACATCAAGTTCCTGAAAAAGCGCTACGAAGCCCTGCAAGCGAGCCCGCTGTTCGCCGGCATGCAGTACTCCGAAGACCCGGCTGTGATCAAGAAGTGGGTTCCGCTGATGATGGAAGGGCGTGACCCGAACCAGAAAGTCGCGGCCACCTGGACCCCGATCGGCACCGACGTCAACTTTGGCGAGATCACCCGCCAGTTCGTTGCGCACCTGCAAACCACGCCAAAGTTCGACTTGAAACTGTCTAGCGAAGTGCAAGACATCACCAAGAACGAAGACGGCAGCTGGCGCGTCAGCTACAAAAACCTGAAAGATGGCACCAAAACCGAAACCGACGCCAAGTTCGTGTTCATCGGCGCGGGCGGCGGTGCACTGCACCTGCTGCAGAAGTCCGGCATTCCTGAAGCCAAGGAATACGCAGGCTTCCCGGTAGGCGGCTCGTTCCTGGTCACCGAAAACCCGACCATCGCCGAGCAACACCTGGCCAAGGCCTACGGCAAAGCCTCCGTTGGCGCACCGCCAATGTCGGTTCCGCACCTGGACACCCGTGTTCTGGACGGCAAGCGCGTCATCCTGTTTGGCCCATTCGCGACCTTCAGCACCAAGTTCCTGAAAGAAGGCTCGTACCTGGACCTGCTGACCACCACCACCACGCACAACGTGTGGCCAATGACCAAAGTCGGCATCAAGGAATACCCGCTGGTCGAGTACCTTGCTGGTCAACTGATGCTGTCTGACGAAGACCGCCTCAACGCCTTGAAAGAATACTTCCCGAACGCCAAGGCTGAAGACTGGCGTCTGTGGCAAGCCGGCCAACGCGTGCAGATCATCAAGCGTGATGAAGCTGCCGGTGGCGTGCTGAAGTTGGGTACTGAAATCGTTGCTTCCGCAGACGGCACCATCGCTGGTTTGCTGGGCGCATCGCCGGGCGCTTCGACGGCTGCACCGATCATGCTGACCGTGCTGCAGAAAGTGTTCAAGGACAAGGTTGCAACGCCTGCCTGGCAGGAAAAGCTGCATCAGATCGTGCCGAGTTATGGCACTCAACTGAATGGCAGTCCTGAGAAGGTTGCAGAGGAGTGGGCTTACACCGCCAAGGTGTTGCAGCTGACTCCGCCGCCGGTGATTGGCCAAGCGGTGGCTCCGGCTGCTGCTCCGGCTGAAGCGCCTAAGGCGCCGAAGGCTAAAGCTGCTAGTGACATGGCTCTGTAACTAGAGGCGTCATCGAAAAGCCCACTGAACCGGTGACGGTCAGTGGGCTTTTTTGTGTCTGGTATTCAGCACTTGCTGGCCGCGCAAATCTCAAGACTGACACCGTTCCTGTGGCGAGGGAGCTTGCTCCCACTGGGCTGCGGAGCAGACCTGAACACGTCAGATTCACTCATCGTCGTACATCAAATTCAGGCTTTCTATCCATTCATCTGTAGCTTCGAATCTTGCGTAATACTCCTGTTTTTCTAAATCACTCAATCGAGTGAAGAAGGGAAGGAAGTAATTGTCATTGTAGTAACCCTGAGCGCCTTGCATATCACCTCCCCACCAGGAAGGGTTGTACCCCTCGAATGCGGTCCATGGTGGAGGCGTGGCGAATTTCTCGCCCAAAATAACACTCATAAAATCAATACTGTTCGTAACCATTCGAACAGTTGTTGAGTTGAATTCTCTCGTGGAGGAAAAAAATACTAACTGCTCATTTCTTTCATCGTTTACATATTGCTTTGCAGGTAAATCATTGAACATCTTTTCAGATTTGTATTTAAAATTTAACTCGACGAGAGTCAAAAAAATATGAGTGTCTTCGTTGTCAATTAAAAAGGAAGAATAAAAGGCTGGGATGCCCAGTCTTTCTAAAGACGCTACTTTTGGATACTCGGGTAGCCGATTAAATATGCTTGTTGAAGAGACAGTAAAAATAGATTTTAGTTCTGAAACGGTATATCCGGCAATTTGCTCTTCTGGCTCTTGCTTCATGAAGGATTTTAAACGACTAAAAAAACTCATAACCAGGCCTCAGTCTTGTACGTAATCAGTAAGCCAGGTAGCACCCAAGTAACCCGCCGTACCGAAGATAATTCCGCCGACAGCAGCGCTAACAATTGCTCCGGGGCCCGTTTCAATACCGACAGCGGCACCTACCGCCAGACCAATCCGTCCTCCCGCGATTGCGGCGCCCCAACCTCCAGCCTGCTTGACTACTTCGACAGAGATCGGTTTGACGCTATTTTGCTTGATTGACTCATCTGTAGCCAATTTCAAGTCATAGGCGGTAAACCCAATGGCAAAAACCCTTGCCACTCTAGCGCCGTTAATCAACAGGGTTGTGGCTTTATAGGATCCTGGGGTAAAGACTGCTTTAGCCGGTACTTTTTCAGCGTGAACCAATACCTCCTTATCTATGTTTTTTACCCATTCTGCAATTTGTTCAATTTGAGCTATTTTCTTAGGGGCGACTTTTTTATATTCCTCGAGGGATTTCAATATTTCTTCGGTGGTAACAAGCTTTGCGCCGGCAGCTTTTGCTTTTTCTATATCAATGTAAACAGTCTTGCCCTCGAATCGCGGCGAACCCTTTGGGAATTCAGAACTGGTAGAGAGATAGCTGGATGGATATTTTCTGCTGCTAAAAACGTGCTCAGCTACTGTGGCGTTAGATTTCGGATCAATAGGTAACATGCCAAATTTTTCCGGCCATACCTCGTGTTTGATTTGAAATGCCGGAAGGTTCTTTGCGACAAGATGAGGATTATCTGGCGAAGAGTAGATTTTGCGAACCAGAAAGCCATCTTTACCTATTTCATCAACGACAACGAATAAGTGAATGTTGGCAGGCATTGAATAACCAGGCACATTGCTAACCGACCCGGCCTGTTGATTTGTAGGGACCTTACAAGAGAACTCGGTCATGCATCGCCCCACTTTTCAAGCGCGGCAACGCCCGTGGTGATTTCAAGTATTTCCTGTTTCTTTGTAGTAATTCGTGGTGTATGCCCTGATTCGTCAGAAAAACCGGTGTAAACCCGACCCGCCTCATCTTTGATGTGATAAGGCACATGGGCGAGAGGCTGGCCGTCGCTTCCGAGAATACGAAACTGCTCATTAAATGGCTGCAGCCACAGCGGCATCGGTAAAGGCGGGACGAAACCCGCTGGCGTGTGGGAATTGCCTATGATCACCGTTCCGGAGCCACTCACAACGTTATTGCCATGGGCACCGACGCTGCCCACAGTTGCGGCGGGTTTGCCGTTAATAAGAACGGTAGAGGCGACCTCCCCGACAATGGGGCTGCCGCACGCACTTTTGTCGTCTTGTCGAGCAGCAGCCAAACCTTCAAAGAAAACATCGGGGGAGCCTGCGACGATGGGGTTAACCCCATGGCCGGGAAGCGGACAGCTAGTAGGGTCCGTGACTCGGGCAGCAGGTTTGCCAGCCATTTTGAACATCCTTGTAAAATGTGGAGTGGAGGATTGTTACACAAAGAATCTGCTGACAACCATGGCTATCCTTTTTAGCCCATTCGCGACCTTCAGCACCAAGTTCCTGAAAGAAGGCTCGTACCTGGACCTGCTGACCACCACCACCACGCACAACGTGTGGCCAATGACCAAAGTCGGCATCAAGGAATACCCGCTGGTCGAGTACCTTGCTGGTCAACTGATGCTGTCTGACGAAGACCGCCTCAACGCCTTGAAAGAATACTTCCCGAACGCCAAGGCTGAAGACTGGCGTCTGTGGCAAGCCGGCCAACGCGTGCAGATCATCAAGCGTGATGAAGCTGCCGGTGGCGTGCTGAAGTTGGGTACTGAAATCGTTGCTTCCGCAGACGGCACCATCGCTGGTTTGCTGGGCGCATCGCCGGGCGCTTCGACGGCTGCACCGATCATGCTGACCGTGCTGCAGAAAGTGTTCAAGGACAAGGTTGCAACGCCTGCCTGGCAGGAAAAGCTGCATCAGATCGTGCCGAGTTATGGCACTCAACTGAATGGCAGTCCTGAGAAGGTTGCAGAGGAGTGGGCTTACACCGCCAAGGTGTTGCAGCTGACTCCGCCGCCGGTGATTGGCCAAGCGGTGGCTCCGGCTGCTGCTCCGGCTGAAGCGCCTAAGGCGCCGAAGGCTAAAGCTGCTAGTGACATGGCTCTGTAACTAGAGGCGTCATCGAAAAGCCCACTGAACCGGTGACGGTCAGTGGGCTTTTTTGTGGGAGGGGTTTGAAGGCTATACAGGTTGGCTCACCACTCTGATCCGTATTTTTTGCTATCTGCACCCGAAACAGCGTCCGTGACTTGAGTTCGAGCCTCACCTTCAATGAAGCGTTTCATGATCGTCCCCCTTCGCGAACTTCCCGAAAGCCTCGACGATTACGGTGATTAGTGGGAGTGGCGGGGGACTTCAGAACCGCGGCAACCGACCAGGAAGTCGAAATCGCACCCCTGATCCGCCTGCAACACATGGTCGATGTACAGCTGACGATAACCACCCACGATCAGTTGCTGCGGTGGTTGCAGATCGGCCATGCGCGCCGCCAGTTCAGCGTCCGGGATGTCCAGGTGTAGACGCCCGTTGGCGCAGTCGAGTTCGATCCAGTCACCTTCCTTCACCGTCGCCAAAGGTCCGCCAGCAGCCGCTTCCGGGGCCACGTGCAGAACGACGGTGCCGTACGCCGTGCCGCTCATGCGCGCATCGGAAATACGCACCATGTCCGTCACGCCCTGGGCCAAAAGCTTGGCCGGCAAGCCCATGTTGCCGACTTCGGCCATGCCCGGATAACCCTTCGGCCCGCAGTTTTTCATCACCAGAATCGAGTTGGCATCCACGTCCAGTTCCGGATCATTGATCCGCGCCTTGTACATGTCGAAGTTCTCGAACACCACCGCACGGCCGCGGTGTTGCATCAGCTCGGCACTGGCGGCGGAGGGCTTGAGCACCGCACCCAGTGGCGCCAGGTTGCCGCGCAATACACAGATCCCGCCGTCGGCGCGGATCGGGTTGTCGAGGGTGCGGATCACTTCGTCCTGGCCGTAGATCGGTGCGTCCTTGGTGTTCTCACCGAGGGTCTTGCCATTGACGGTCAAGGCGTTCGGATTCGGAATCAGGTTGGCTTCACCCAGACGTCGCAGCACCGCTGGCAGGCCGCCGGCGTAGTAGAACTCTTCCATCAGGAAGCGCCCGGACGGTTGCAGGTCGACGATGGTCGGCATGCCGCGACCAATGCGGGTCCAGTCATCGAGGTCCAGTTCCACGCCGATGCGGCCAGCGATGGCTTTCAAGTGGATCACGGCGTTGGTCGAACCACCGATGGCGGCGTTCACGCGGATGGCGTTTTCGAAGGCTTCCTTGGTGAGGATTTTCGACAGCTTCAGGTCTTCGCGAACCATCTCCACCGCGCGCATGCCGGACATGTGCGCCAACACATAACGGCGCGCATCGACGGCTGGAATCGCCGCGTTGTGGGGCAGGGAAGTGCCGAGGGCTTCAGCCATGCAGGCCATGGTCGACGCGGTGCCCATGGTGTTGCAGGTACCGGCCGAGCGGGACATGCCGCCCTCGGCCGCGAGGAAATCGTCGAGGGTGATGGTGCCGGCTTTCACCTGTTCGCTGAGCTGCCAGACCACGGTGCCCGAGCCGATGTCCTGGCCTTTGTGCTTGCCGTTGAGCATTGGCCCGCCGGTGACGACGATCGCCGGTACGTCGCAACTGGCCGCGCCCATCAACAACGCCGGGGTGGTTTTGTCGCAACCGGTCAGCAGCACCACGCCATCGATCGGGTTGCCGCGAATGGCTTCTTCTACGTCCATGCTTGCCAGGTTACGGGTGAGCATGGCGGTCGGGCGCAGGTTCGATTCACCGTTGGAGAACACCGGAAATTCCACCGGGAAGCCCCCGGCCTCGATCACCCCACGTTTGACGTGCTCGGCAATCTGGCGGAAATGCGCGTTGCACGGGGTCAGTTCCGACCAGGTGTTGCAGATGCCGATGATCGGCTTGCCGTGGAATTGGTGGTCGGCGATGCCCTGATTCTTCATCCAGCTGCGGTACATGAAGCCGTTCTTGTCGGCGGTGCCAAACCATTGGGCGGAGCGCAGGGTGGGATTCTTATCAGACATGATCGGTTCTCTTATTGTATGACTATATTATTCGAGCTGAGGCGTAACATAGGCTGTAATTCGACAGTTTGGAAGTGTTGTTGCGTAAATAGTATTACTATATAGTCAATTTCATCGGAGGGATGGCCCTGGCGGTTTTCCGCGAGAGGCGTCCCCCGAGGTTCTATAACAACAACAATCGGAGACCGATCTCATGAGCCAGGAATTGCGGCTTATTCGTCGCATCACGCTGAAACTGATTCCCTTCCTCATCTTGCTGTACCTGATCGCCTATGTGGATCGCTCCGCCGTAGGGTTCGCCAAGCTGCACATGGGCGCCGATATCGGCATCGGTGACGCGGCCTACGGTCTGGGTGCCGGGCTGTTTTTCATTGGCTACTTCCTGTTGGAAATCCCCAGTAACCTGATGCTCGATCGCTTCGGCGCGCGACGCTGGTTTGCGCGGATCATGGTCACCTGGGGCGCCATCACCATCGGCATGGCCTTCGTTCAGGGGCCGCACAGCTTCTACGTGATGCGCTTTCTGCTCGGTGCAGCGGAAGCCGGGTTCTTCCCGGGCGTTCTGTACTACATCACCCAATGGTTCCCGATTCGCCATCGCGGCAAGATCCTTGGGTTGTTCATCCTCTCCCAACCCATCGCGATGATGATCACCGGCCCGGTGTCCGGCGGTTTGCTCGGCATGGACGGCACCCTCGGTCTGCACGGTTGGCAGTGGCTGTTCATTGTGATCGGCACCCCGGCGATCCTGCTGACCTGGCCGGTGCTGCGTTGGCTGCCTGATGGTCCGCGACAAGTGAAATGGATGGATCAAGCCGAGAAGGACTGGCTGGCCGGCGAGCTGAAAAAGGATCTCGAGGCATACGGCCAGACTCGCCACGGCAATCCGTTGCACGCCCTGAAGGACAAACGAGTCTTGTTGCTGGCGCTGTTCTATCTGCCGGTGACCCTGAGCATTTACGGCCTGGGCTTGTGGCTGCCGACTCTAATCAAACAATTCGGTGGCACGGATCTGGTAACTGGCTTCGTGTCGTCTGTGCCGTACATCTTCGGGATCATCGGTTTGCTGATCATTCCGCGCAGTTCCGACCGTTTGAATGATCGCTACGGCCACTTGGCGGTGCTTTACGTGTTGGGTGCCATCGGTCTGTTTCTCAGCGCCTGGCTGACGGTACCGGTGTTGCAACTGGCGGCGCTGTGCCTGGTGGCATTCGCGTTGTTTTCCTGCACCGCGGTGTTCTGGACGTTGCCGGGTCGCTTCTTTGCCGGTGCCAGTGCCGCAGCGGGGATCGCCTTGATCAACTCGGTGGGCAACCTCGGCGGCTACATCGGTCCGTTCGTGATCGGTGCGCTCAAGGAGTACACCGGCAATCTGGCGTCGGGGCTGTATTTCCTTTCGGGTGTGATGGTGTTCGGCCTGGTGTTGACCGGCGTGGTGTATCGCTTGTTGGAGCGCAAGCATGTGTTGCCGGCTGACCAGTTTGCGGCCAGTGCGCGTGGCGCCACCCGCACCTGACACAAAACAGTCAATCACCACCGACTCTGTGGGAGCGGGCTTGCCCGCGATGACGGCGGCACATTCACTATTGATGTGCCAGACAGATCGCTATCGCGGGCAAGCCCACTCCCACAGGGAATGGTGCGCGTTCATGTTCTGCTTACAGGAGAAAATCATGCGTTTAGTTCAGTTCGAATTGAGTAATGGCGAGCGCCGGGTCGGCGTGGTCGAGGACGGTCTGGTGCGCGAAGTTCAGGACGCGCGCACGGTTCGCGACCTGGCGTTGGCGGCGATCGAGGCGGGCGTCAATCTTGAGCAACAGGTACAAACCCTGGGGCTGGGTATCAGCTACGACTACGCCGAGTTGCTGGCCAAGCTGCGCATCCTGCCGCCGCTGGATCACCCGGATCCGGCGCACATGCTGGTCAGCGGTACCGGCCTGACCCATCTGGGCAGCGCTTCGGCCCGGGACAAGATGCATCAGCAGGTCGGTGACGAAGCCGCAATGACCGACTCCATGCGTATCTTCAAGTGGGGCGTGGAGGGCGGGCAACCGGCAGCGGGGCAGGCTGGCGCGCAACCTGAATGGTTCTACAAGGGCGACGGCAGCATCGTCGTGCGTCCGGGCCAACCGTTCCCGCTGCCGCCATTCGCCGAAGATGCCGGTGAAGAGCCCGAGATAAGCGGTCTCTATGTCATCGGTCAGGACGGTAAACCGTATCGCCTCGGTTTCGCGGTCGGCAACGAGTTCTCCGATCACGTGATGGAGCGCACGAACTACCTCTACCTGGCCCATTCGAAATTGCGCAGTTGCAGTTATGGTCCGGAGCTGCGGGTCGGTGAACTGCCACAGCATCTGGCCGGCACCAGTCGCATTCTGCGCGACGGCGAAGTGCTGTGGCAGAACGAGTTTCTCAGTGGCGAAGGGAACATGTGCCATAGCCTTGCGAACCTTGAGTACCACCATTTCAAGTACAGCCAGTTCCTGCGTCCGGGTGATGTGCACATTCACTTTTTCGGCACCGCGACCCTGTCTTTTGCCGACGGTATCCGCACCCAGCCGGGTGACGTGTTCGAGATCAGCCAGGCCGAGTTCGGCGCACCGTTGATCAATGGCATCGCACCGGTTGAAGCGGCATTCGAACCGGGCACCGTCGGCACCCTTTAAGGAGACACGCATGAGCCAGATTCTTGGTCACAACTACATCGGCGGTCAGCGCAGCGCGGCCGGCACTATCGTCTTCAAAAGCGTTGATGCCAGCACGGGCGATAACCTGCCTTACAGTTTCCACCAGGCCACTTTTGAAGAGGTCGACCGTGCAGCATTGGCGGCCGCTGGCGCCTACCCGGTCTACCGCAGCCTGAGCGCAGCCAACCGTGCCGAGTTCCTCGACGCTATCGCCGATGAACTGGACGCCCTCGGTGATGACTTTGTCTCGCTGGTCTGCCGTGAAACCGCGTTGCCCGCCGCTCGTATTCAAGGCGAACGCGGTCGCACCAGCGGCCAGATGCGCCTGTTCGCCAACGTGCTGCGTCGCGGTGATTTCTACGGTGCGCGGATCGATCAGGCACTGCCTGAGCGTAAACCGCTGCCGCGTCCGGATCTTCGCCAGTACCGCATCGGCCTCGGACCGGTCGCCGTGTTTGGCGCCAGTAACTTTCCCTTGGCGTTTTCCACCGCCGGCGGCGACACCGCTTCGGCATTGGCGGCTGGCTGCCCGGTGGTGTTCAAAGCCCACAGCGGCCACATGGCAACTGCCGAGCTGGTAGCGGACGCGATCATTCGCGCGGCGGAAAAAACCGGCATGCCGGCCGGCGTGTTCAACATGATCTACGGCGGCGGGGTTGGCGGAGCGCTGGTCAAGCACCCGGCGATTAAGGCGGTCGGTTTTACCGGTTCGCTCAAGGGTGGCCGAGCGTTGTGCGACATGGCGGCAACACGTCCGCAGCCAATCCCGGTGTTCGCCGAGATGTCGAGCATTAACCCGGTGATCCTTTTGCCGCAGGCGCTGGACGCTCGGGCAGAAAGCATCGCCCGCGACCTGACCGCTTCGGTGGTTCAGGGCTGCGGTCAGTTCTGCACCAACCCGGGTCTGGTGATCGGCCTTCGTTCGCCGCAGTTCAGCGCGTTCGTGCAGCAGGTGGCCGGGCTGATGGGTGATCAACCGGCGCAAACCATGCTCAACGCCGGGACCTTGAACAGCTATGGCCAAGGTCTGCAAAAGTTGCTTGCCCATCCCGGCATCGAGCATTTGGCCGGCAGCCCGCAAGCAGGGAATCAAGCCCAGCCACAACTGTTCAATGCTGATGTCAGCCTGCTGACCAATGGCGATGAAGTGCTGCAAGAGGAAGTGTTCGGCCCGACCACGGTGTTCGTTGAAGTGGCGGATCAGGCACAACTCAGTGCCGCGTTGAACGGCCTGCACGGGCAGCTGACGGCGACGATCATTGGCGAGCCGGCGGACTTCGAGCAGTTCGGTGAGCTGACGCCATTGCTGGAACAGAAGGTCGGACGGATCCTGCTCAACGGGTATCCGACCGGTGTGGAAGTCTGTGATTCGATGGTCCACGGCGGGCCGTATCCGGCGACTTCCGACGCTCGGGGCACGTCGGTGGGCACCTTGGCCATCGACCGTTTCCTGCGCCCGGTGTGCTTCCAGAACTACCCCGACAGCCTGCTGCCGGATGCGTTGAAGAATGGCAATCCGCTGCGCATTCAGCGCCTGGTGGATGGCCTACCGTCCCGTGAAATCCTGTACTGATCATTCCCATGCTTTGCGTCATTAGTGTCCCGTAACAATAAGAGGGGGAGCTTGGTCACTTCGCTCCCTCTTTTTCTGCCTGCCTCCAACCCATGCAAACAGGTCGTTGCCCGCAGCAAGAGACCAACCGCTCATAAAGGCAAAACGATGATCGAGTTGAACCAAGTCACCGCCTATCAACAACAGACCCAGGTGTTTGATCGGATCTCACTGAAAATCGACTACAACGAACGCGTCGCCATCCTCGGACCCAATGGGGCAGGCAAAAGCACACTGTTGAAACTGATCAACCGCGAGATCCATCCCGTCGACCAGACAGGCAGCTCTCTCAAGCTGTTTGGTAATGAAAGGGTCAACCTTTGGGACCTGCGCAGCAAGATCGGCTTTGTCTCGCAGGACCTGCAGGAGGATTACACCCCCTATACCTCGGCGCTGGATGTTGTCACCTCAGGTTTTTTTGGCGCTATAGGTGCGCATGATCATCTGCAACCCTCTGATGATCAGGTCGCGCTGGCACGAGATCTCATGGCGCAACTGGGCATGTCTATCGATGAACAATGCATGTTCCAACGCCTGTCCACAGGGCAAAAACGCCGCCTGTTACTGGCCCGCGCGCTGGTTCACGATCCGCAGGCATTGATCCTCGATGAGCCCACCAGAGGCCTCGACATGGGGGCGAGCCTGGGTTTGCTGAAGCTGATGCGCCGCTTCTGTGGCGAAGGCCGGGCGATGATTATTACCACTCACCACATTGACGAAATAATTCCCGAGATTGATCGCGTGGTGTTGATCAGCGAAGGGCAAGTGGTAGCCGATGGTCCCAAGAGCGAGATCTTGACCAGCGATAACCTTTCGGATCTGTATCAGACCGACCTGGAAGTTTCCGAGCAGTATGGTTGGTATGGATGCTGGCACAGTTGAGGTGGGCCACAATTGGAGTAGCAACGGGCCCCTTGTGTAAGGGGCTCGCTCAAGGAGTGTTACAGGTGGGCCGATCTGATGACTTCGATCAGTTGTCTTAATCCAGGGTGGACCTGCCGGCGACTGGGGTAATACATAACCATAGGTTCACTGGTGGAGGCCCATGACGGCAGTACCACCTCCAGGCGTCCATCAGCTATTTGCTGGGCCACACGAAGTTCCAGGCAGTAAGCGAGGCCCAAGCCATCGATGGCGGCGTCCAGGGCGATATCCGTTTCATTCACAATGACTGGGCCGGGCACATCGATTTCACAAGTGTCATCGCCGTCGCCGAGTTCCCACTTGTAGATAGAGTTATCGCCGATCCGGATTCTTATGCATTCGTGCTGCAGTAGATCCTCCGGTTTTTCCGGGCGTCCGTGTCGCTCCAAGTACAGCGGGGAGCCCACAACAACCCATTTCAAAGGTTTGGTCAGTGGCACAGCGACCAGGTCCTGAGGAACAGTCGCACCGTAACGTATGCCGGCGTCGAATCCTGCCTTGATGATGTCGACCATGTTGTCGTCGACAATGATTTCAAGCTTGATATCGGGATAGGTCTGGCAAAAGCGGGTCACGATCGGCCCCAGCAACAAGCGCGATGCATCACGGGGCACATTGAGTCGCAACCTTCCCATAGGGGCATTGCGATACCGCTCCAGTTCACCCATGGCCGCTTCTATTTGCCCGAATCCTTGTTCCAGACCTTCTACCAGCGCACTGCCGGCAGCCGTCGGCACGACGGAGCGACTGGTGCGATTGAGCAGCTTGACGCCCAATCGATTTTCCAGATTACGCATGGCATGGCTGAGGGCTGACGTTGACACGCCCAGTTCCGCCGCGGCGAAACGAAAACTGCGGCGTCGGCAGATGACGGAGAAGACATTCAAATCAGCTAGATCGGCTCTGGATAAAGCAGGCATTAGGCGAGTTCTCGTGACGGGTATATGAAGGCGTGTGGAATAACGCCTCATCGGCTCATTGAAATTTATTCAACGATACTTGCGTTAAGATCATCTTGCACGAAATCGTTGATTCCAGACTTCTGTTTTATCCAATACCGCGAGTGTCTATGTCCCACGTTGATAGCAAACTGCTTGATGAATCTTCAGGCGATGGGGTGGTGTCGCCCCAGCAAAGTCGCACGAGTCAACGTCTTGCTGTCCTCGCTCTGGGTGTGGGTGGATTTGCCATTGGTACTGGCGAATTCGTGATTATGGGTTTGTTGCCTGATGCGGCAAAGGACCTCGCTATTTCCATTCCAGAAGCTGGCCACCTTATAAGTTTCTACGCTCTGGGCGTGGTCATTGGGGCTCCCTTGCTGGCCGTTGTGGGAGGGCAATGGGCCCGCCGCAATTTCCTGATCGGGCTGATGGCAGTCTTCGCGATAGGCAATTTTGTCAGTGCACTGGCACCGTCCTATCAGTCGATGCTCATTGCCCGTCTGCTCACAGGCTTTCCCCACGGCACCTATTTTGGCGTGGCAGCGTTGGTCGCTGCTGGTTTGGTGGAGCGCGAGCGACGAACGCAAGCGGTAGCGATGGTGCTGATGGGCCTGACGTTGGCGACGTTGCTCGGCGTACCAGCAACGGCGGCAGTGGGGCAGTGGTTTGGCTGGCGGACCGCCTTCTTGGTCGTAGGCCTCATAGCGCTGCTCGCTGCGGTACTGATCTGGCGTTTTGTGCCGTACGCTCCGGGAAATCGATCGTCCAGCCCTCTGCGTGAGCTTTCAGCGCTCAATCGCGGTCAGGTCTGGCTGACGCTCCTCATCGGCGCCATCGGTTTCGGGGGGATGTTCTCGGTCTTCAGCTATGTAAAACCGACCATGATAGAGCTGACACATTTGCCCGAGGCAGTTGTGCCGATGGTGCTGGCTTTGTTCGGTGCTGGAATGGTTGTCGGCAACCTCGTTGGCTCCAGACTCGCCGACCGGGCGCTCTTGCCCACCATCGGTGGACTACTGGTCTGGGCGACTGCGGTGCTGACACTCTTTGTATTCACCGCCAGCAACCCATGGCTGGCTCCGATCAATGTGTTCCTGGTAGGCACTTTGATTGCCTTGGGCCCTTGTTTGCAAACTCGTCTGATGGATGTGGCAGGTGAAGCTCAGACGCTGGCGGCTGCCTTGAATCATTCGGCTTTCAATGCGGCCAACGCGCTGGGTGCATGGCTGGGCGGGGTGACCATTTCCGCCGGTTTTGGCTGGGCCTCGACAGGCTGGGTGGGCGCGCTGCTGGCATTGGGGGGACTGGGTGTATTTGCGGTTTCCATGATGTGGGCGAGCGATACGGACAACCGCGTAGCCGTGTGAGGGAGCAATTGTTTTTCTTTTCTAACGCCGGAAATCGGCTCTAAACCAGGATTTCAAATGACTCATCCTGCATTGACTCCAGGTGCTGTTGCGGTAATTACCGGCGGCGCCGCCGGCATCGGCCTGGCTGCGGCCAAGCGCTTCGCTCGGCAAGGGCTGCGCATCTGCATTGCCGATCTCGGGAGCCAGCGTCTTGCGAAGGCTGTCGAAGAAGTCTGCGCATTGGCTGCGAACGGCATTCAGGACGTTTTTGCTATTGAAGCGGACGTCAGTCGTGTCGAAGACCTGTGTCGTCTGCAAGCGGCTGTTCGGGAGCGCTTCGGCGGTACGGATGTATTGATGAATAACGCCGGTGTTCAGCCCGGCAGCGGGATGTTCGGTCCTGCGCAAAATTGGCAGCGTGTCCTGGGTGTCAACTTGTGGGGTGTGATTCATGGCACGCAGGTGTTCGTCCCCGAGATGATTGAGCGCGGTCGTCCGGGCCTCGTAATCAATACGGGTTCCAAGCAAGGCATCACCACTCCGCCCGGTGATCCTGCGTACAACGTTTCGAAAGCAGGCCTCAAAGCGTTTACCGAAGCGTTGCAGCATGAGCTGCGTAACACCGCGAACGGACAGATCAGCGCGCATCTGTTGATCCCGGGCTTTGTGTTCACAGAGTTGTCTCGCAATGGCCGTAGCGAAAAACCCGCCGGAGCCTGGACGCCCGAGGAGACCGTCGACTTCATGATGGAGCGACTCGATGCGGGAGATTTCTACATCCTCTGCCCGGACAACGACGTACCTCGTTCATTGGATGAACAGCGCATTCTTTGGGCAGCAGGCGACGTTGTCGAGAACCGCCCGGCACTGTCGCGTTGGCATCCGGACCATGCTGCAGCATTCGACGCGCTCATCAAACGACAGGGCTGAACCAGCGCGCAAGCCCGAACACTCCGTTTCGCATAACGCCGTGCTGAGCGGCGCAACCGATGAATTCACGCTGGCGGCATCCGCCGGGCGTCCGACACCAATGAAGAGGACTGCAGTCATGAAGGTAGGTTTCATAGGACTGGGGCGCATGGGCGCCGGTATGGCCGCGAACCTCGTGAAGGCCGGCCATGACGTGACCGTTTTCAATCGCAGCCGCGCGAAGGCGGACGAGGTCGTGGCACTAGGAGCAAGGGCTGCCGCGACCGTGGCAGAGGCCTGCCAGGGCGAGGTGGTCATGACGATGCTCGCTAATGACGAAGCCGTCGAGAGCGTGGTCTTCGGCGAGGACGGCGTGCTCGCGAGCCTTGCTGAAGGCTCGATCCACATCTCGGCGAGCACGATCAGCGTCGCCCTGTCGCGCCGACTTTCGCAGAGCCACGCATTAAAGGGGCAGCGCTATGTTGCAGCGCCGGTCTTCGGACGCCCGGAGGCCGCGGCCGCTGGCCAGCTCTTCGTCGTTGCGGGCGGCACCGATGATGCGATCCGTGACGCCACGCCGCTGTTCGATGCCATCGGCAAGCAGACGGTCAACATGTCCGACACGCCAAGCCTGGCCAATCTGGTGAAACTCAGCGGCAATTTCCTGATCGCTTCAGTGATCGAGTCACTCGGCGAAGCAATGGCGCTGGTCGGGAAGGCGGGTATCGACCGGCACCAATATCTCGAGCTGCTGACGTCCTCGCTATTCAATGTCCCGGTTTACAAAATCTATGGCGGGTTGATCGCGGCGGAGCAGTTCGAACCGGCGGGCTTCGCCGCGCCGCTCGGACAGAAGGACATTCGGTTGACGCTCGCCGCCGCCGAGGAACTGTGCGTGCCCATGCCGCTCGCCAGCCTCTTGCGCGACCGATTCCTGACGCTGATGGCGCATGGCGGTGAAACGCTGGATTGGTCGGCGATCGGCCATCTGCCCGCGAAAGATGCCGGCGAGGGATCGAGATGATCGGACTCGACCGAAAGTGAGCGGCGCCCTTCAGGATTCCTGAACATACCTTGGAGAATACAGTGGAACAGATTGAAATCGGCTCGTCCGGACTGAAGACGTCGCGCATTGGCCTCGGCACCTGGGCGATCGGCGGATGGAAGTGGGGGGGCACCGACAAACAGCAGGCCATCGCCACCATCCGCTTGGCGGTGGAGCGCGGGGTGACGCTGATCGACACCGCGCCGGTCTATGGCTTCGGCAATTCTGAAGAGATCGTGGGCAAGGCGCTCGGCGGGGGCCTGCGGGACAAGGTGCAGATCGCGACCAAGGCTGGCCTCGTTTGGAAAGACGGCAAGGTCTATCGCGATTCCCGGCCTGCGCGTCTCATCGAGGAAGTCGAGGATTCGCTGCGGCGGCTTGGCACCGACGCCATTGACCTCTACCAGATCCATTGGCCGGATTTGGAGACGCCGTTCGAGGAAACCGCATTGGCTCTCGAGAAGCTGCGCCTCGCGGGCAAGATTCGGGCGATCGGCGTCAGTAATTTCTCGCCGGCGCAGATGGATGCTTTCCGCGCCGTTGCCAGGGTCGACGCCGTTCAGCCACCGTACAATTTGTTCGAGCGGGAGATGGAAGTCGACGTGCTCCCGTATGCCAACAAGACAGGTCTTACGGTCTTGAGCTATGGCGCGCTCTGTCGCGGGCTTCTCTCCGGCAGGATGAGCGCATCCACCACGTTCGACGGCGACGATCTACGAAAGGTCGATCCGAAATTCCAGGGCGATCGCTTCTCGCACTATCTCGCCGCCGTAGATGAACTCGCCGCCCTGGCGCGGCAGCGTTTCGGCAAATCCGTGCTCGCGCTCGCCGTGAGGTGGGTGCTCGACCAGGGGCCGACAATCGCGCTGTGGGGCGCGCGCCGCCCGGATCAACTCGACCCGATCGGCGAGATCGATGGTTGGCAAATCGACGAGGCGAGCAAGCGCGAGATCGACGCTATTCTCGCGCGCTGTATCAAGAGTCCGGTTTCTCCCGCCTTCATGGCCCCGCCACTGACGCGGCCTGAGCTCGGGCTCGATGTTACCCGAGCTTGTCAACAGGCCTTGGCAGGCCGTTGAAAAAACCGACTCCAACAGCCCCAGCCCGCCAGATTTGATGTTTTTCAAACGTCAGACCTGGCGGGTTCCCATTTTTCCTCTCTGGTAGCCCATGAGCCAATTACCACCAGCAAGTCCGAAGCAACCTGCAGTCTTTGCACAGGTGAGTGCGACACCCCGGCAATTGCACTGGTGCAAAATTTTGCCTAGCAGATGGGCGAGCTTTGGGTTGATCGCGGTACTGCTTGCAATCAGCGGCTTTGCAGTGTGGTCCTCAATAACCACCGGACGCCTGGGGCAGGAGGCAATCGCCTGGAGTCGACTGTCCGACCACTACACATCGGCAGGGGTTGCAGTGGCAGCCGCCAAGTCTCTGGGGCATAAGTATCGGCTGGATCCCAATCCGAAAGTGCGTCATGAGTTCAACAATGTCGTAACGCAACTGACCAATGCGCTCGAAAATGTTCACCGTTCAGGATCGCCTGAGGACCGCAGTCTCGTCGAGGGTGTTCGCACGGCGCTGACCCCTTATCTGGAAAGCATCAATAAGTTGTTCGACGCAGTCGATCGTGGCGATGACACGCAGGTGCGCTGGATCGACAACGAAGAGGCTGGCCCGAGATTCGAAAAGATTGAAAAATCCGTCCAGCAAGCCTCGGACAATTACCGTTACAAGTCGATTGTGGCGCTGGAGAAACTTCGCACACGGGAATCGTTCAACGCCACTACCACCCCAATCGTTTTTATCGCCGGACTGATCCTCGCGGGCCTGTTTGCCACGGTGCTGCAGCGCACTCGCTTCGAGCTCGACAGCCAACGCAAAGCCGCACTGCACGCTTCGCTGCACGACAAACTCACCGGGCTGGCCAACCGGACGCTATTGGCCGACCGTTTCGAGCAGGCGATTCGTTTGGCGCGGCGCAACGGCTCAACCACGGGCCTGTTGCTGATCGACCTTGACCGATTCAAAGAGGTCAACGACACCCTGGGACATTATTACGGGGATCGCTTGCTCGACCAGATTGGCCAGCGGCTGCTCAATGAGGCACGTGAAATCGACACTGTCGCCCGACTGGGAGGCGACGAGTTTGCCATCCTGCTTCCCTCCGTGGACGGCCTGGACGGGGCCTTCCAGGCAGCACTGCGGCTACACACCGCGATCACCGCCACTTTTGAGATCGACGGCGTCGAGCTCGATGTCGAAGCCAGTTTCGGGGTGGTCGTTTCCGGCATGCACGGTGACGATACTTCGACGCTAATGCAACGCGCCGACATTGCTATGTATGCAGCCAAGAAGCAGGGCATAGGCATACTCACCTACGACCCGGAATCTGATCGTCGATCTCCAGAGCGCCTGACCATTCTCGGAGAGTTACGCCGAGCTCTGGATCGCGGCGAGTTGTTCCTGGACTACCAACCGAAAGTGAGTCTGAACACAGGGCATGTCACCGGTGTCGAGGCGCTGGTGCGTTGGCAGCACCCGGTACGCGGCCTCGTGCGTCCGGATGAGTTCATCCCCTGCGCCGAGCTCACCGGAATTATCGGCTCTCTGACTTACTACGTGCTGAACCTCGCGCTCTCCCAAGTGCGGGTCTGGGCAGACGCCGGAATAAACATTCCGGTTGCCGTCAACATTTCTGCGCGCAACCTGTTGGACGACAAATTGGTCTTTCAGATTGTCGAGCTGCTCGAATGCTACAAACTGTCTCCGAACATGCTCGTGCTCGAAGTGACCGAGTCGGCCATCATGCTCGATTCCCATGCTGCTCATTCGATTCTGATGCGGCTCCATACAATGGGCATCCGTATCGCCATCGATGATTTTGGTGCCGGCTATACCAGCCTGGCTCAGTTGAAGGATTTGCCCATCAGCGAACTCAAAATCGACAAATCCTTTGTACTGGCCATGCAAAGTAATAAGGCCAACGAGCTGATCGTACGAAGTGTTGTCGAACTTGGGCACAACCTTGGTATGGAAGTCATCGCCGAAGGCGTAGAAACAGCCCACGTACTCAATGCCTTGGGTCGATACAACTGCGATGTCGCCCAGGGCTTTCACCTCTGCCGACCGATAAGCGCCGAAGCCTTTACGCGATGGTATGAAGAGCGAGAGTGCGCGAAGTATTAACCACCTTTCTTGCTATTTCAGACACCCAATGATCCATCACACGATGACTGCTACCGGGTCGAGCGGCGGTTCTCACGAAATGTCCGATAGGTCATTTTTCCACTCATTCCAGGTCTGGCGCGGATGCGCTCTTTTAGGTGAACAGCATGTCCCTTCGTAATATGAATATCGCCCCGCGGGCGTTCCTCGGTTTTGCCCTGATTGGCGGCTTGATGCTGATCCTGGGTGTATTTGCCTTGACTCAAATGAGCAGGATTCGTGGTGCCTCCGAGGTCATCACCTCGAACAGTTTGCCGAGTATCAAAAGCCTCGGCGAGCTCGGCCAACTCACCGTGCGCCTGCGCGTGCTGTCCTACCGTTTGTTGGTGAACCGTGATCCGGATGCCCTGCAGAACACCATGGACCAGTACAAAACGCGCAGCCAACAGATTCAAGACGTTCAGGCGATTTACGAAAAACTGATTGCCAGCCCCGAGGAACGTTCGGTCTAAGATGAGTACCTGCAGTTGCTAGAGCAGTTCTACCAGATTGTAGGACGGATGCAGACCCTGTCGAACAACAATCAGGTGGACGAGATAAGTAACCTGCTCAATACCGATATGGCGACCAACGCTGATGCTATCAACAGCGTTCTGAGCCGCCTGCTGGACATGAATACGCAGCAGACTCTCGTTACCAATCAGCAAGCTGCCGACCAGTACGCTTCGGCCTTTAACCTGGTGATCACTCTATTGGTTATCGCCACCGGCCTGACGTTGCTATTCGCCTGGCTGCTGACCCACAGCATCACCAAACCAATCGCCAACGCGTTGAGCGCCGCCGAAGAAATCGCCGAAGGGAACCTGACGCGCCCGATCACCGTCGATGGAGAAGATGAAGCCGGCCGTCTGTTGGCCGCCATGTCGAAGATGCAGGACAAGCTGCGCGATACCCTACAAAGGATTTCCGGTTCGGCCACGCAACTGGCGTCCGCCGCTGAAGAGCTCAACAGCGTCACTGACGAAAGTGCCCGTGGCCTGACGCAGCAGAACAACGAGATCGAACAGGCCGCCACTGCCGTCAACGAGATGACCAGCGCCGTGGAAGAAGTCGCGCGCAACGCGGTCAGCACCTCCGAAGCCTCGAAGAACGCCACCACCTCCACCGGCAATGGTCGTGGTCTGGTGCAGGAAACTGTCAGCGCCATCGAATGCTTGAGCGCCGATGTGCAAAGCACTGCCACCCTGATCGGCGACCTGGCCAACGAGTCCCGGGATATCGGCAAGGTGCTGGATGTGATTCGCGGCCTGGCTGACCAGACCAACCTGTTGGCGTTAAACGCGGCTATTGAAGCGGCTCGCGCCGGTGAAGCCGGTCGTGGTTTTGCGGTGGTTGCGGACGAAGTGCGTGCCCTGGCTCATCGCACCCAGCAATCGACCAGCGAGATCGAAGGCATGATCGGTAGTATCCAGACCGGCACCGAGTACGCAGTGGATTCGATGCGCAACAGCACCAAGCGCGCCGAGTCGACGTTGAGCATCGCCCGCGGCGCCGGCATGTCGCTGGACACTATCAACAGCGCCATCGTCGAAATCAACGAACGCAACCTGGTGATCGCCAGCGCCGCCGAAGAGCAGGCGCAAGTGGCCCGCGAAGTGGACCGTAATCTGGTGAACATTCGTGATTTGTCGGTGCAGTCGGCCACCGGGGCCAACCAGACGAGTGCGGCCAGTAACGAGCTGTCGCGGTTGGCGCTGGACCTGAACAATATGGTTGGGCGTTTTAGCCTCTAGTCCTTGAAAGTTGGCACAGGATTTTTCGCCTGGCTTGGCCGAATGCCGCCGTTACAAGCATTCGGCCAAGTAGCCTCATCGGGTGTCGACGATGGTCAAGCGAGGTCTGAAACTCCAAGCATCATTCCGGCGTGACATAGGGCATGTCTTGCCTGGAGGACGAGGCTTATCCGGAAGTTCTTACCCGCGGCCACTCACCAGGCAACCGGGTTCTGTTTTCATCCCGGATGTCGGCGCGAGCGTGAATAGCGTCTGGTTACGCGACAAATGACTGGCCTGCAGCAATTCCCGGGTGTAAGCCGAGCGTGGTGCACTGAACAGCGCGTGTGCGTTGCCCTGTTCAACGATGCGGCCATGCTGCATGACGACTATTTCTCGCTGCCTGCCGCGCCGGTAGCTATAGCGCCGCAGCCGAAGAACTGAATGTCACGCATGGCGCAGTCAGTCGGCAAATTCAGACCCTTGAAGACTGGCTGGGGCAGAAACTGTTCGAGCGCGCGGGGCAGCGCATGGCACCCACTTCCCATGCGCTGGCCTTCGCGCTGGAGGTCAGTGAAGCTTTCGAGCGAATCAACGACGCGGCGCAACGCTACGGTAAAGGCAGCGCCAGTATGTTGCTGCGCGTCAGCGCCCCCGCGACCTTTGCCATGCGCTGGCTGATCCCGCGTTTGAATGATTTTCACGATCGCCACCCCGGCATGTTGATTCAAGTGCAAACCGCCACCACCCAGCAGATCTCTCTGGCGGGCAGCTTTGACCTGGCTATCCGTCGTGGGTCGCCACAAACTGACCATTTCAGCGCCCATGCTTTCCTGGATGAATGGCTGACAGTGGTAGCGGCTCCAAGCTTGCTAGCACGTGTACCTCTAAATTCACTGGCGGATTTGGGTGAGCATCTTCTGTTGGAGACCGAGACGCGTCCTGGGGATTGGCAGCAGTGGTTGAACTCGGCAGGTTCAACCGAATACGGTTCTTCCAAGCGTCAGCGTTTCGATCACTTCTGTGTGACTTACACCGCGCTGATTGATGGTCTCGGCTTGGGTATTGGCCCCATGCCCACTCTTGAACATGACGTCAATGTCGGTCGGTTGGTGTTGCCGTTTGCCGACATCCGCACACCCAGCCGTTGGTATTACAGCCTGACCACAGCAGGCGTGCATAAGACGGTGATTCATCGCAAGTTCGAGACTTGGTTGCTGGAGCAGGGGAACATCGAAGACGTCAAGTAAGTAGCCCTTCCGACGACACGACGAGATGTGTTCAGTGGGAGGCGCGTGCAGGGAAGGTATAGCGGACTGGCTGAAGGTGAGTGCATGAAACGCAGCCTTGAGCTAATCCGCCATCCAATCGTCAGTACCCGGCAGCCGCTCCATTTCCCCTCGGGTCAAATGCACCTTCGAATGATCCGTTAACCAGCCGAACCGCCGCACCCGCGTGGCCCATGGTTTCGGAGAACGGACTCAATATTTCCATTTCGTGCCCTCGGGCCCTGAGTACATTCAGTACCTTGTCGTCGAAGCGTGACTCCATTTTCAACGTGTCGGAACTTTCACCCCAAGTGCGCCCCAGCAGCCAGCGCGGCGCCGTCACGGCTTGCTGCAATGGCTGACCGAATACGGCGTAGCGACTGAACACGGCGGCCTGCGTCTGCGGTTGGCCATCACCGCCCATGGTGCCGTAAACCAGGGTGCGTCCATCCTTCAGGCGTGCCGCTGCAGGATTGAGGGTATGGAAAGGTTTCTTTCCCGGTTTCAGGCTCAAGAGGTGGTCCGGATCCAGGCTGAACGACGCACCGCGGTTCTGCCAGTTCAGGCCCGACTCCGGCAGCACGATGCCGCTGCCGAACTCGTGATAGATGCTTTGAATGAACGACACGGCCAGCCCGTCGTTATCGATCACACCCATCCAAATGGTATCGCCGGGGCCTTTGCCTTCGCCCCAAGGTGCGGCTTTCTGCGGGTTGATTTGTGCCGCGAATGCTTGCAGGTAGGCTGGGCTGAGGCAGCTTTGCGGGTTGATCGTCATGTGGTCAGGGTCGGTGATATGGGCGTCGCGTACAGCAAATGCCAATTTGGTGGCTTCGACCAGGGTATGGATATGGTCGGCCCCGTCCGCAGAGAAGTCATTCAGACCGGCATGGTCGGCAATGCCCAGGATCAACTGCGATACCAGCCCTTGGCTGGGCGGTGTCAGGTTGTAAACGGTGCCGGCGCTGTGAGCCAACTCCAGGGGGAGAACGCGTTTGGCTCGGTAGTTGGCCAGGTCTTCGCGAGTGACCGGTGAACCCACTGCGTTCAGGTCACGGGCGATGGAGTCGCCCAGCGTACCTCGGTAGAAGCTGTCCAGGCCTGTTTCGGCGAGTGTGCGCAAGGTGACTGCCAGGCGCGGCTGTTTGAACAGGCTGCCGGCTTCAGGCGCAGCACCGTTGTGTAGAAACGTTTCGGCGAACCCCGGGATGCTTTGCAGTTCGGCTTGTTTGCTGGAAGTGGCCAGGTGCTGCGACGGCGTGGTGGGGATCCCGGCGCTGGCATAGTGGATGGCATCCTTCAGCAAGCGTGGCAATGGGGTTTGTCCACCCAGCTCAGCCGCTATGGCCAGCGCTTCCTGCCAACCGCCAACGGTGCCCGCGACGGTGAGTGCTGCGTCGGCACCACGTGTCGGGATCTTGCTCATGCCGTCGTAGCGGGCGAGGGTCGCCAGGCTGCCCGCCGGACCGCTGGCGTCGATGGCGAGTGGTGCGCCTTGCGCGGGCACGATCAGCCAGAAACCGTCGCCCCCCAGACTGTTCATGTGCGGGTACACCACGGCGATCGTGGCAGCCGCTGCGACCATGGCTTCGATGGCGTTGCCGCCTTCGCGCAGCACTGCCAGGGCGGATTGTGCCGCCAGACTATGTGGGGCTACGGCAATACCGCGGGCAGCAAGTGTCGTGTTCAACATACGATTTTTCCTCGTTATTAAGACTTCAGCGAGTGCTTGGCGATCCAATTGGCGCGCATGCGTTTGAGTACGAAAAAGGCGAGTAGGGCAGTAATGATGTCGAAACTGATGGCAACGGCGAACACCGGGTACCAGCTATCGGTGCTTTGGTGCAGCAGCGCGGCGACCGGGCCACCAAAAATCGAACCGATCCCTTGTGCCATGTACAGGAACCCATAGTTGGTGGTGGCGTGACGAGTACCGAAGGTGTCGGTCAGCGTCGAAGGGAACAGCGAAAATATTTCGCCCCAGCCCAGGAATACGACGCCAGAGAGCAGGACGAACAGGACCGGGTTATCGCTGGTCAGCAGCCACAGGCTCATGGCAATACCTTCGAAAAGAAACGCGAAAGCCATGGTGTTTTCGCGGCCATAGCGATCGGAGATCCAGCCGAATAACGGGCGTGTCAGGCCATTGCAGACGCGGTCGATGGTCAAGGCCAGTGGCAAGGCAGCCATGCCCATCACCATCACGGTGGTCATTCCGAAGTCCTTGGCGAAACTGGCCATTTGCGAAGTGACCATCAGGCCTGACGTCGACATCATTGTGAACATGGCGAACATCAGCCAAAACACGGGTGTCTTGAGCACTTCTCGAGGCGGCACATCGACCACAACTTGTTTCGTTTTCGGCAGCGATTCATCGCTCTGCGATGTCGGGGGTTGGCGCAGGAATCGCGATGCCACGAGCCCCACAACGCCCAGCGCCAGGCCGAAGGTCAGCATGGTGGTTTCCATACCGACATTTTGCAGACTGTTGCTGATAGGGAAGGTGGTGATCATCGCTCCCATACCATACCCGGCAGCCACTGCGCCGGCGGCAAGGCCGCGGCGATCCGGGAACCAGCGCACCATTAGGCCGACGATCCCGACATAAACGATCCCGGTACCCAGGCCGCCGACCACTCCGTAGCTAAGGTAAAGCATACTCAGCGACGAGGCTTGGCTGGCCAGCACCCAGCTGAGGCCGGACAGCGCACAGCCAAGGCCCACTAGCGTGCGAATGCCAAAGCGATCGACCAAGTAACCTTGCACCGGCGAAAAGAAGGTTTGCAGGATAATCAATAATGAAAAGGTTATTTGAACCTGTGCCAGCGAAACACCCAGTTTCGCGGTGAGTGGGGCGGTGAAAAGCGTCCAGACATATTGCGGACTGGAAATCGCCATCATACAAACAATGCCAATCGCAAGTTGATACCCGCGTGCGCTCAATGATTTAACCTGGGCGCTTTCTATTAAATATTGTTCTCTGTTCATTAGGGGGTGCTCGCAACTACGTTAATATCACGATGAAAGAGAGCAAGCGGCGTGCCAGAAGTTAAAGTTTGTTGTGGTGCATAAGAAAATTGTTAAATGATTGGGGTGTTTAGTTATAAACAGGCACGGTTTATTCTTTTCGCAATGGTTCGAAAAAATAGAGTCGAGCTATAGGTTTAATAAAATAATTTTTTAGTGACCTTAGAGTTGCACGATAATATCCGGGGCGTCTATCGCTAGGAGGTCGTCATATGCCGCTAAACGGACAGGAGGATAAAATGTACTTTTCTGTCGGATTTTCTTAAAGCAAACTTGTGGTGCGAAGTGTTCTATCTTGCACCATTTTGGTACCTTTTGATCGAGTGTCAGGGGAGTAGGGCACTGCACGCAAGACATACACCAATGCCACAGGAAAGCGAATCCTGGAGAGTGCACCAGGGATAGGCACGCTTCTTGGTCTCTCAGGGGGTTGTTATATAACGATAGTTTATTAAAACTTGCTGCTATTGATACTTAGCATTCAACGCTGAAGTGAATCAGCATAGGAGATCGACGCTCCTCAGTTGGGAGTCTGATGAGCGCGGCGGAATTGTCCTGGTGCGAGACCGTTCGCCTTGCGGAAACAACGCGAAAAATAAGCTTCATCGGCGAACCCACAGCCATGTGCTACTTGGCCTATCGGTAGTTGGCTGTTAAGTAGCAGGTAAGTTCGCACTCGGGCAAGAGCGTCTTTCGACCTCGATGGGTAGCATTGCTGGCACCCAGGGCTTTCAGCGGCTCGGCGAAGTGTTGGCACACCAGGCCAATGATTTGGAATAGATAACCTTTGAGTCTTTCTCGAACTCCAAACTCTCTGTTTAGATCTAATGCTCGCATGCGATCCAATAAAGTTCTCACTTCATCGAATGCACCATCCTCAAGTATGAAATCTATATGTTCCTGAAACCGAAATGGCGAAAGCTCGGGAGCATGCCCAATGGGTATGTCTTCCAAATCTAAAGGATCACACTTCAACTGAGGCAGAAAAAACTCCTGGCTGAAGTTGATGAGAATGAAATCGCCGTCGTCAGGGTGAGGTATCAGGTGAAGACGATGCGGGAGGATGAAAGCCATCGCTTTCCTGGGAAAGGGACGTACAGCGCCGCCGATATGTTGCACGGTGTCACCACCCAGATTGATCTGAATCTGGAAGTACTCGTGCCGATGCGGGCTGGTCAGTGCGGCTCGGCCCTGCTTATCACGGATGTAAAAGTCGTGCCGATCGCTGCGTTGCTGCATCCCGTACGTTTGTATGCGTGTGCTTGAAGGCATATGCGCTTCTCTCAATGCATAGACCGCACTTTAATCAGCAACGACCGGCACGCCAAGCTCATCGTTTACCGACAGTGAAACTCAGCTGACCGATACCTTCGATACCAGCGTTGACAACATCCCCCGGCTGCAACGCTCCTACACCTGCCGGCGTTCCGGTGAAGATGAGATCGCCAGCCTTGAGCGCTACGGATTTTGACGCATAACTGATCACATCACTGACTGCCCAGATTTGATCTGCGAGATCGCCAACTTGCCGCTGCTCGCCATTTACCTTGAGCCATACCTGCCCTTTAGCAGGGTGGCCAACTGCACTCACAGGTTGTAAAGCGGTGCACGGTGCCGACTGGTCGAAAGCCTTGGCCCATTCCCAAGGGCCTCCCATCTTTTTCGCCTGAGCTTGAATATCCCGACGGGTCAGATCAACACCAACGCCATATCCCCAGACGTAATCGAGTGCAGCCTCAGGAGATATATCTGCGCCATCCTTGCCGATGGCTACCACCAACTCGACCTCATGATGCAAGTCTGCAGTCAAAGGCGGATAGGCGATGGTTCCCTGGGCAGCAACCACAGCATCAGCGGGTTTCATGAAAAAAAATGGAGGCTCACGATCGGGGTCGTGTCCCATTTCCCGGGCGTGTTCACTGTAGTTGCGACCCACACAAAAAACGCGGCGGATAGGAAAGCGGGATTCGTTACCTTGGACGGCGAGTGAAGGGGTTTCGCCTGGGGTAAATACATACTGGGTCATCGTCTCTTCCTCTGTATGAGAACAAGTCTGAGTCTGACAAGGAGCACTGACGAAAAGTTGGACTTTGATACGCACATTTTGGACCTCACGTTGATAGCGACCCTTTCTCAGACGAAATGCGCACGCCAGCCGAGGCCAGCTTCGGTGCCATTGAACGGCCGGTATTCGCAACCGATCCAGCCGTCATATCCAAGTTCCAGCAACTGTTTGAAGACGTAATTCCAGTTGATCTCGCCCAAGCCAGGTTCGGAGCGCAGAGGCGGATCTGCGACCTGAACGTGGGCAATCAATGGCATCAACGCCTTGAGGCGGGTGGCGATGTCACCTTGGCTGACCTGGCAGTGGTAGATGTCGAACAACAGCCCGACATGCTCGCTGCCCACCGTCTGCACAACTGATGCGGATTGCTCCTGAGTCTGGACGATGAAGCCAGGAACATCGCGTTGATTCAGAGCTTCCAATACCAGCTTGATCTTGGCGTCACGAGCTAATTCGGCGGCCCAGGCGACATGGTCTACATACCGCTTGAAAGCATCGTCACGGTCTTCCCCCTGAGGCAGGATGCCGGCCATCAGGTGTACCAGCGGGCAATCCAGCGCGCTGGCGTATTCGAAGGCGCGCTTGAGACCTGTGCGACTTTCCTCTTCGTATCCTTTCAGGCAGGCAGAGCCAGAAGCAGTAACGGTACCTGGGGCACCCACGGGGGTATTGATCAACACCTGTTTCAGGCCATTGTCATTCAGACGTGAGCGCAACTCAGTTGCCGAGTATTCGTAAGGCGAAGCATATTCCACAGCCTCGAAACCAGCCTTGGAAGCTGCTGCAAACCGGTCCAGAAACGGTTGCTCCGTGAACAGCCACTTCAGATTTGCGCAAAACCGCGTCTTATTATTCTGCGTCATGTCGGTACCTCAGGTGTAACGAGACGGATAGGACGTGTGAGCAACTGACGTTCGTCGGGAATTGCCCCCTAGGTGTTTGCGAAGGAATCTTTCGAGCCGAAATTAACATCGCTGATCATCCCTGCGCTTGTGAGACTTCGACCAGCGTCCGCATGCGCTGAACCGCTGCATCAGGCGCTGTCAGCACCGGGACGTTAACCACTGCTCGAACCGCCGCTGCGGCGCGTGAGGTGGAGAAGTGAGCGAGCATGATTGCGTCGCAATCGGCCAATTCCGGCGCACGCTCTGCAATAAGCCTGTTATGGGTTTCGACGTCGCCTTTGCGCAGCAAGTCGATGGCCTTTTCAACGACGATGGTCTGCAGTGTCGCGTCCGATCCGATGCGGGAAACGTACTCCTCGAATTCCGCAGTCATTGTGCTGACGGCAGGAGCGAAGGTTGCCAGCATGCCGATCTTTTTACCTTGCGCGATCGCGGCTTGAAACATCGCTTCGTTTGGTTTTAGAACCGGCACCGGTAACGCTTTGACCATGCGATCAATAGCGGGACCGAATGCGGAGCAGGTGACCAAAACGCCTGCGGCACCCATGTCATACCCGTACCGACCGAAATCGACGAAACGCTGAATCAGTTGTGGAGACAACTCCGTCTCTCTAGCGCGATCAATGGTCAATCCATCATCCAGCAGGTTGACGATTTCCGCTTCTGGCCAACCACGGGCGAAAGCTTCCTGGATGGGTTGCATGGCCACTGAAGTGGCATGAAGTAAAACAATTCGAGGCGGCATCGGGTGGTCCTTTGTTATTGGATTACGCAGCGGCATTCGCATGGATGCAGCGCTTTCAAGCCTGCGTCGGACGTCTTTCAGCAAACCGGTAGCGCACAATGTAAGCCTTTACAAATTATCACGCCATTTTTTCAGAAGCGTCAACTGGAAGCCGCTGAAGTCCTTTGAAATAACGGGTTGACGGTGGCAAAACGAAAAATGACGGTCTTGTGATTGACGGCTATCAATGAACGGTTCTAGCATGTAAGCGCTTTCATATCGAGTTGTTTTTGATGCGACTCATGGGCCGGAGTCACGCTAGCGCTCCGATCCACGGCTAGCGCGTTTAACGAGATTTCGTATGACTTCAGACACAACAACAAAAAGCGCAGGCGTGCAATCCGATGCCCCAATCGCCGTCAACGTGCCGCGGCCTGTGACGACGATTCCCCACCGATTCCGCGATCTGTTAGCGCTGGATGATTTCGAGCGTCATGCAAAACGACATTTGCCTACCATGGTGTTCCACCATGTTTGCGGTGGCGTAGAAACGGAAACCGCCTTACGTGGAACGCGTGATGCCTACCGCAAATACCGTTTCGTCCCACGGATGTTCGTCGATGTCTCCGGACGCAATCAGGACACCTCGTTGTTTGGCCAGACCTTCTCGCATCCATTTGGAGTTGGACCATTAGGGGGGGCGGCGTTTGTAGCCTATCGAGGAGACCTGGTACTCACTGGTGCAGCCAAAGCGATGAATGTTCCTATGATTCTCAGCGCTTCGTCGCTGATTTCACTGGAGGACGTCATTGCTCATAACCCGCAAAGCTGGTTCCAGGCTTATCTCCCAGGCGACCCAAAACGCATTGATCCGCTGATTGATCGGGTTGAAAACGCAGGCTACAAAACGTTGGTAATCACCGGCGACCTTCCGGTTCTCGGCAACCGTGAGCACGTGCAACGCAGCGGTTTCAGCATGCCAATCAAGGTGACGCCCAAAGTCATGTGGCAAAGCGCAATGAAGCCGAACTGGTTGTTCGGCACAGTGCTGCGCACTGTCATCCAACATGGCATGCCTCATTTCGAGAACACCGAAGCCCAGCGCGGTCCAGCCATGATGTCCAACAACGTCGTGCGCAACACACATGCTCGTGACCAACTCGACTGGACGCACATTGAGGCCATTCGCAAGCGCTGGAAAGGCAATCTGATTTTAAAAGGCATCTTGAGTGCCGAGGATGCGCGTATGGCGCGTGATCTTGGTGTCGACGGCATCATCGTCTCGAATCACGGTGGTCGCCAGCTCGATTATGCAGTCGCCCCGTTGGATGTATTGGCTGAGATCGCCGAACACAAGGGCGCCATGAAAGTGATGATTGACAGCGGTATACGCCGGGGCACTGACGTTCTCAAGGCAATGGCGCTGGGTGCGGACTTCGTTTTCCTCGGGCGCTCCTTCCTCTATGCCGCGGCTATTGGAGGAGAGCAGGGTGTGCTGCACGCGATGCGCATCCTCAAAGAAGAAATTGATCGTGACATGGCGTTGGTGGGTGTTCGTCGCGTGCACCAATTGCATCCCGGCTTACTGCGGCGCGTCTCTTGATTGCGCCATTTATCCCGAACAACCGTTGAACAGGTAAACACGATGAACGAACAACACGCGGTACCAGGCGTACGACTGATGAGTGCGCTCGTCGTTCGCGCGCCATTTGATGCCTCTATTTTGCCGGCCTTCGAGGCGAAAGGCGGAGTCGTGGACATCGATTGGGCTCCCACCACTGTGCTGATGGACAACATCGAAAAAGGCGCACGGGGCGACGCGATCATTGTGACCGTCCCGGCAATGGATGAGTTGGTTCTGCGCGGAATTGTCGATGCTGCCAGTCGTGTCGAGCTGGTGGATTCCCGTATCGGAGTCGCTGTGCGATCCGGTGCCGAGCATCACGATATTTCTACTGTTGAGGCGTTAGTGCAGACGTTGCTTAATGCCCGCTCAGTCGCGTACTCGCTTGGCGGTGCCAGCGGCATCTACTTTCAGAAGCTTATCAGCCAGCTGGGTATCGCTGACCAGATCAATGCCAAGGCCAGCACCATCCCACAAGGTTTCACCGCCAGGCAGATCACCGAGGGCAACGCAGACGTTGCGATTCAACAGATCAGTGAGCTGCTGGTCGTCGAGGGGGTCGAAGTCATCGGTCCGCTGCCTGAGGCCGTGCAGAGCACGACTTCGTTTTCAGCTGCGGCATTCGTCGGTTGTGAGAACGCTGATGCCGTGGCCGAGCTGTTTGATCACTTGCGCAGTGACGCCTCAGCGATCGCCTACCGTGAAAAAGGGCTGGAACTTCGCTAAGCGTCATTTGCCAGGAACTGACCGGCCTCCAGAGGTTATCGGTTCTCTGGTGCCGGACCGGTGCTTGCTCGAACCATCAGTTTTGTTTCGATCAACGGCTGAGTACCTAGTGGCTCATTCGTTAATTGGCTTAGCAAATAATCGCCGGCACGCTCACCGATTTGTTCAAGGTTGATGCGCATCGTCGTTAATGGTGGGGTGAGATAGGCGGCATAGTGGAAGTCGTTCAAACCGATGATCGAAAGGTCCTCAGGAATGCGAACCCCTCGTGAGTGAGCGGCTATTTGCGCGCCAAAGGCCAGGATATCGTTACCGCAGATGATGCCCGTCGGCGGCTCTTGCAGCTCGAGCAACTCGAACATTGCCCTGCGACCATCCTCGAGGGTAAACGCGTCCTGGATCATGTAGTGGTCAGGCAGCGCCAATCCATCTTCTGCAAGCCTGGTGCGGATGGCTTCGATGCGTGTCGTCCACCTGTCGTTCGAAGGGCGCATGCCAATGATGAGCGCAATCTTGCGATGGCCGAATTCGACGAGGTGGCTGGTCATTTCGCGTGCGACCGCAGCATTGTCAAATCCAACGCTTGGGCGATTCAGGTCCAGGGTCCAGCCTTGTACGCAGGGAATGCCGCGACTTTCAATGCGCGCCCACATTTTGGGATGGTGGGTGTGACCCACCACCATCAAGGCGTCGACGCCATGCTCCAGCAGCGTGGTCACTTCGCGAAGCTCTATGTCCATGTCGAATTGGGAGTCCGCTACCAACAGTGTGTAACCGGCTTCGTGAACCCGGCGCTGAAAAGCGGCGAGCGGGCGCGAAAAGGTTTCGGCTGCGAGGTTAGGTACAACAGCGCCAATCGTCATGCTGCGGTTGGTCATGAGCGTGCGCGCTGCGCCGTTTATGACAAACCCCAATTCGTCGCACGCACGCTCAACAGCTTCGCGCCGGGCATCGCTGACAATGGCAGTGCCATTGAGCACTCGCGATACGGTTGCCGTCGATACGCCCGCATGGCGAGCGACATCAATCAGACTGACTTTTGGAATGTGATCGGTCTGCACGTAGGTATCTCAGGTTTCAGTTGTGATGATTGTGCATATTTTTGCCCGCTATCAGCAATGTCGATATCACTGTATGTGAGATTCGCTAAATCATTGACGATCGTGAGTCAGGCTTTTTGTCCAGGCTGTAGTACTGATTCGAAAGAAATCCTTTCTTCTGAAAATAGTATCAACCCGTTTTTCTCTCGTGTGATCACCTCCATAGTTCAGTCAGGACTCGTCTGGAACGAGCCAAACCTATAAGAACAATGGATCACGCTGATGAAAAATAAAGGCTTCTCCAAAGGGCTTGCCAACTATGGCGATGCTGGCTTTTCCCGCTTCCTGCGCAGCGCTTTCATCAAGGGCGGGGGGTACTCCAGCGACGCTCTCTCCCGTCCCGTGATCGGTATCGTAAACACCGGTAGCGCCTATAACCCCTGCCACGGCAACATGACTCAGTTGATCGAAGCGGCCAAACGCGGGATCTTCATGGCGGGTGGATTGCCGATGGAGTTTCCTACCATTTCCGTGGCGGAAAGCTTCTCCCAACCGACGAGCATGTACCTGCGAAATCTGATGTCCATGGACACCGAGGAAATGATCCTCGCTCAGCCGATGGACGCTGTCATTCTTATCGGCGGGTGCGATAAAACCGTCCCTGCGCAGATCATGGGAGCTGCTTCGGCAAACGTCCCTGCAATCGAACTGGTCACCGGTGCCATGCTGACCGGATCCCACCAGGGTGAACGAGTGGGTGCCTGCACTGACTGCCGTCGTTACTGGGGCAAGTACCGCGCAGGGGAGATCAATGATGATCAGATCGATGCAGTCAACGACCGCCTCGTAGCCAGCGTGGGTACATGCGCTGTGATGGGCACGGCCAGCACCATGGCGTGCATTACGGAAGCATTGGGCATTTCCGTACCCGGGTCTGCCTCACCACCTGCGGTTACTTCCGATCGCATGCGGATCGCAGAGTTGACCGGCACATGTGCCGTGCGAATGGCCAAAGAAAACCTTACGCCTGACAAGATCCTCACAGGCAAATCCTTCGAAAATGCTTTGCGAGTACTCCTGGCGATTGGCGGCTCAACCAACGGTATTGTTCACCTGACAGCCATGGCTGGCCGTATGGGCATCGATATCGACCTGATGCGACTCGACGACATGGGGCGTGACACACCGGTATTACTCGACCTGAAGCCTTCCGGCCAGCATTACATGGAAGACTTTCACCGCGCGGGCGGAATGGCGACCTTGCTCCGCGAGCTCAAACCTTTGCTTCACCTCGATGCCATGACGGTCACCGGCAGAACACTGGGTGAAGAGATTGAAAACGCTGCGCCTTCTTTCCCCCAAGACGTCGTGCGCACGATCAACAACCCCATTTATCCGCAAGGGGGTATCGCGGTGCTGCGCGGTAATCTGGCTCCCGGTGGCGCGATCATCAAACAGTCGGCGGCCGACGCCCGGTTGATGGAACACGAGGGCAGGGCAGTTGTATTCGAAGGCCTTGAGGATATGGCGGAACGCATTGACTCAGAGGATCTCGACGTTACCGCCGATGACATCCTGGTATTGAAAAACATTGGCCCCACCGCAGCTGCGATGCCGGAAGCGGGCTACATCCCCATTCCGAAAAAGCTCGGCAAGCTGGGTGTGAAAGATATTTTGCGGATGTCCGATGGCCGCATGAGCGGCACAGCGTTTGGAAGTATCGTATTGCATATCACCCCTGAAGCTGCGATCGGCGGGCCGTTGGCCTACGTCCAGAGTGGGGATCGCATTCGACTGAGTCTGGCAGAGCGTAGCTTGATGCTCCTGGTTTCAGACGAAGAGTTGGCTGAACGTCGACAGCAAAAGCCGATGACTCGCCCAACCGCGCCACGTGGTTATAAAAAGCTGTTTCTCGACACCATCACTCAAGCAGACCAGGGCGTCGACTTCGACTTTCTGCGAGCGGAGCACTTTACCGACAAGGTACCCAAGCAACGCGATTGATCAATTGTCGGTTCAGCAATCATGCGGCTGCGCTTGTGCGTAGCCGTCCCGGGATATCACAAAAATAATCCTCCGGAGGATCTTCATGACTACTAATTCGCTAGACGGCACCCTTGACCCCGCAGCTCCTGCGACTCCCGCAACGACGCTCAGCGCGACCTTCCGCAAGGTAACGATGCGCTTTCTACCCTTGTTGTTTCTTTGCTACTTGGTCGCGTACCTGGATCGGGTGAACGTCTCGTTTGCCAAATTGCAAATGCTCAATGACCTCCACCTCAGCGAAGCGGTGTACGGCCTCGGTGCAGGGGTGTTCTTCATTGGTTACTTCCTGTTTGAAGTACCCAGCAACATGGCCCTGCATAAGGTGGGCGCAAGGCGCTGGATTGCACGCATCATGATCACGTGGGGGATTCTATCGGCCGCTATGGCTTACGTGGAATCCTCAACCGGCTTCTATGTGCTGCGCTTTCTCCTTGGTGTTGCTGAAGCTGGGTTTTATCCCGGTATCATCCTGTACCTCACCCAATGGTTCCCATCGTCACGTCGTGGACACGCGACCGCATTGTTCGTTGCAGGGAATCCCGCGTCGGGGATTATCGGAGGGCCGCTTTCTGGTTACATCATGGCGACCACGGGCGGCGCGTTGGGGCTATCCGCCTGGCAGTGGCTGTTCATTATTGAGGCCTTGCCGGCGATCCTGCTGGGCATTGTGGTGTTCTTCTACCTGGACGACTCGATCGCGAAGGCCAAGTGGTTGAGTACCGAAGAAAAGACACTGCTCAACGATGCCCTGGCTGCAGACGCAAAGAATAAAACGCTCACAAGCTTTGCGTCTGTGTGGCGTAGCCCCCGCGTTTGGTTGATGTGCCTGATCTACTTCGGCATCTGCCTGGGGTCCAATACTTTCCAGTTCTGGCAGCCAACCATCATCAAAGGTTACGGCATCGATAACCCACTGTTCATCGGCTTGCTGTCATCGCTGCCCTACATGGTTGCATTGATCTCCATGCAGTTTGTTGGACGCAGTGCTGATCGCAGAAGAGAACGTCGCTGGCACGTCGCCGTGCCTCTTCTGGTTGCCGCTGTTGGATTCACGCTGTGCGTCCTGTTCAAGGCCAACATCATTCTCGCCATGCTGGGCCTGTGCATGGCGGCTGGCGGCGTCATCACCGCGATCGCCCATTTCTGGGGCCTTCCTACTTCGTTCCTGGGGGGTAGTGCCGCAGCATTGGGTATCGCGATCATTAACTGCACCGGCAACCTCGGCAACTTTGTCAGCCCTGTCATCATGGGGTGGTTGATCAGCACCACAGGCTCCATGACCGCAGGGCTCTTCTTGTCCAGTGGCTGGCTGATCATTACGGCCTTTGTGTTGATCAAATTCGTCCCCGCCAAAGTTGTTAACCACTGATGTGTCCTGAAGCTCGACGCGGGTGACCGCGTCGACACCTAGCAACGCCTATTAGAGGCTATTGGCGACAGTCACACGGTCGCCTACTTCAACAGAGAGAGATCCGTATGGATTTGCATTTGCAGAACAAGGTCGCCCTGATCATGGGCGCTGGCGGCGGTTTAGGCAGTGCCATCGCCAGGACCTTCGCGCAAGAAGGCAGCAAGGTTGTCATTGCTGACATCAACCAGGAAGCACTCGATGCTGCGCAAGCATCGCTGAAGGCGTTGGGTGCTGATGTCCTGCCGATTCTTTGGGATCTGAGCGACCTGAGTGTTATCGATAAGCACGTTTCGACCATCGAAGCTCATTTTGGTCAGGTCGATATCCTGGTCAACAATACCGGTGGCCCACCCCCAACACCTGCCTATGGTCAGCCGGTTGAGCTCTGGCAGAAAAACTTCCAATTGATGGTGCTTTCCGTCATCGCGATCACCGACCGTGTTCTGCCTGGGATGCGCGAAGGCAAATGGGGCCGGATTATCACCAGTACGTCTTCGGGCGTTGTTGCACCGATTCCTAACTTGGGTATTTCAAACGCTCTGCGCCTGTCGCTGGTGGGTTGGTCGAAGACTCTGTCGCGCGAAGTTGCCCGTGATGGTGTGACTGTTAACGTCATTCTTCCGGGGCGTATCTCCACTGACCGAATCCGTTTTCTTGATGAAGCGAAAGCCAAGCGCGAGAACCGCTCCGTCGAAGAGGTTTCTGCTGAAAGTACGGGTTCGATTCCTGTCGGTCGCTATGGCCTTCCGCAGGAATACGCCGACGTTGTGGCATTCCTCGCCAGCGGCAGGGCTTCGTACGTCACAGGCACTGTTCAGCGGGTTGATGGCGGTCTTCTCGCCAATATCTGACAAGAAATAGCACGAGGAGGGCGCTTGATGCTCGATCAACAAACCGTCGAAGTGCTGCGAGGCATATCGACTGCGACGCTGACCACTGTCCTGTTGAAAAAGGGGCTGCGCAACGTTTGGCTGCGAGGCGCGCAGCCCATTCGGCCGGGGCAGCCACGTACGGTTGGTGCGGCGTTCACTTTGCGTTTTGTCCCCGCACGTGAAGATCTGGCGACGCCTGAATCATGGTCGTCGCCACGTTCGACTCGGGCTGCAATCGAGGCTATGCCCAGCGGTTGCATCGCGGTTGTGGATGCAATGGGTGTGACGGATGCCGGCATTTTTGGCGACATCCTGTGCGCACGGATGGCAATCCGAGGGGTCGCGGGGCTGGTGACAGACGGCGTCATACGAGATGTGGATGGCGTGCTCTCCACCGGCCTCCCTGTCTGGGGGAAGGGGACAGCAGCCCCGGCCTCAGTTGCCGGACTGACCTTTGTGAATTGGCAGGAGCCGGTCGCTTGTGGAGGTGTGGCTGTATTTCCGAATGACATCATCGTCGCCGACGCTGATGGTGCGGTAGTCATTCCCCAGGCGATGCTCATGGAGATCATTGAACTGGCGGCAGAGCAGGAACGTCTCGAGACCTGGATTATGTCTCAGGTAAACGAGGGGGCGAGTTTGCCAGGCCTTTATCCGCCAAATGAAGAAAACAGACTGCGTTACGAAAAATCGAAAACGCTGCAATAGACCCCAGGCAGGTAATGCGACTTTCAACGGGTTGCATTACCTGCCATTGAAGATCGGTTGCCACCATGCAAATGAACCCTAGAACGCTTGCTCCGTCGATGTCCTCGCTGCTGGCTATGGAATCGTGCGCCCGGCTGGGTAGCTTCACACGCGCAGCAGAGGAGCTTAGCCTTTCGCAAAGCGCAGTGAGTCGACAAATCCAGACGCTTGAGCAACTGCTCAGCGTTGCACTGTTTGACCGTGTGGGACGCCATGTTGAGTTGACCGATGCCGGGCGCTCTTATGCGAAGGATTTGTCAGTTGCTCTCACTGCTATCAAAAGCGCGACGACCCGCCTGGTAAGATCCAGGCAACCCGAAACAGCACTTCACCTTGCCGTATTACCCACGTTCGGCACCAAATGGCTGCTGCCACGGTTGTCTGACTTTTACCGTCGCCATCCCTCAATTCAGATCCATATCCACGCCAGAATGGGTGAAGTCGATCTGGAGCACTCGAAAATGGATGCCGCCATTTGTGTAGGGAACGGCCCCTGGAATGAGGCAGATGCCTATCCTCTTTTTCAGGAATTTCTGGTGCCAGTTGTCAGTGGTACGGTCGTATCTGACAAACCGATACTCTCGATCGACGACCTCAAGGAAGCTCGTCTGTTGCGAGGCGCAGCCCGCCCTGAGCTGTGGCTGGACTGGCTGAGCGCTAAAGGCGCCGACATAGGTCTAGTCAAACTGGGACCGCAGTACGAGCTTACGTCTCATCTGTTGCAGGCTGTCAGTGCAGGTTTAGGCGTTGGGTTGGTCCCCAGATTTCTGATTGAAGACGAGTTGGAAAATGGGTCGTTGAAAATCCCTCTGGACGTTCCTTCCCTGTCCAGTGCCAGTTACTACCTGCTTGCTGCGGCTGGTAAATCCCAAGATGTTGCACTGGTTGCATTCAGAGAATGGTTATTGGGCCAATTGTGATATTGGCCCGAACCTGTTTAAGCGTTCTGATAAGACCTCACAATTGCGGTGAAGAGGCGCACCCCCGTCGGAATAAGCGCATCGTTGAAGTCGTAGGCGGGGTGATGCAAGGGGCGGGAAGGTAGAGCACCATCGGCGCCCAACCAAAAATAGGCGCCAGGGCACGACTGGAGCATGTAAGCAAAGTCCTCCGAGGCCATTGAGGCTTTTGCGTCCCACTGCACATTCTCATCACCTAGAACCTGCACTGCGACCTCCCGCACGCGCCGGGCGCAAGCCGGATCATTTTGGGTCACCGGATAGCCTTCGCGATACTCAACAGTGCCCGAAGCGCCGAAAGCTACCGGTAACGTTTCGACCATGGCCGTGATCATTTCCTGGATACGGTTACGCACCACTTGATCAAGACAACGCACTGTACCTTTGAGGGTCGCGGTGTGAGGAATGATGTTGTAGGCGCTGCCGGCTTCAATCACGGTGACGCTCAGTACCGCCGAATCCAGCGGCGATATCCTTCTCGACACAATGGTTTGCAGAGAGGACACAAGCTGGCTGGCAACGGTGATCGGGTCGATTCCTTTTTCCGGCATTGCCGCGTGTGCACCGGAACCCTGGATGAGAATTTCGAAGGTGTCCTGCGATGCCATCATCGCGCCCCGGTTCACGCTAACCGAACCTTGGGCGATACCTGGCCAGTTGTGCAACCCATAAACCGCCTGCATCGGGAATCGCTCGAAAAGACCCTCTTCAATCATCTTGCGCGCACCACCACCTGTTTCCTCGGCGGGCTGGAAGATGAAGTGAACGCAGCCAGTAAAATCATCGGATTCACAGAGATGCTTGGCGGTGGCGAGCAACATGGAGGTGTGGCCGTCGTGGCCACAGGCATGCATGCAGCCTTCATGGGTAGACGCGTAGGCATGATCACTTTTTTCCTGCATGGGCAGGGCATCCATATCTGCACGCAAACCAATTGCAGGCCCTGATCCTCGTTGTAGTGTCGCTACGAGTCCCGTCCCGCCAAGCCCACGGGTCACGCTGAGGCCAAAGCTTTCCAGTAGCTGGGCGACTCTTTCGCTGGTACGGTGTTCCGCGTATGCAAGCTCTGGATGAGCGTGAAAATCGCGTCTCCAGGCAGAGGCTTGCGCTATAAGCGATGAAGTTGGCAGGTCGCGAAATGAAGGCATGTTGTTCCTCTCAAGGCCGTCAATATTAGTTAGCATTGACCCAGACAAAACGTGTCTCAAAGTCGTTCTCGGCTGGGCTGTATAGATGACAAGTACTGTGAATCAATAGGGGGCAGACGTGCGTAACGGAATTCCAAGCCTGGGTGCACTTCAGGCGTTTGAAGCCGCGGCACGGCACCAAAGTTTTGCGAAAGCGGCGGATGAGCTGTCGCTTAGCTGCGGCGCCATCAGCCGAAGCATTCATGAACTGGAAACCTTGTTCGGGGTAACGCTCTTCCGGCGAGAACGCCAGCGCGTAATACTTACCGACCCGGGTGCACGGTATGCGGCACGGGTTCGCATTCATCTTGAACATCTGCGGCGCGATACGGTGGAACTGGTGCGCCAAAGCCGGGAGATCAGTCTTGATATTGCGATTGGGGTCAGCTTCAGCGCCCAATGGTTGATACCCAAACTCAGCGGTTTCTACCGGCTGTATCCTTACATCCGCTTGCATCTGATGGGGCGCGATCAGCCCTACTTTTTCAACAACTCCAACTTTGATGCCGCCCTTTATTTCGGGCGCTCGCTGTGGCCGGGCATGCAAGGGCGTTGCTTGCTCAATGACGATGATTTGATGCTGGTGTGTGCCCCAGGTTTGATGGGAGGGAAGGGTGAACTCTCGCTCGATGAAATCGACCAATTGCCCAGAATCAGCCTGCGAGACATTCCCGACGCGTGGCATGACTGGTGCCTGACCGTAGGGCTTGCTCACTCGGAGGAAACTACCGTCCCCGACCATCGATTCGAGATGTACGTCATGGCCATTAACGCCGCACTCGAGTCGCTCGGTGTCGCCTTGCTTCCACGCTCGCTCATTTGGAGAGAACTTCAGCAGGGACGATTGATTCAAGCTCATCCGGTTACCCTTCCAAGTCCCGATTTCATTTATTGCGCCTATCCGGATCACACTGCACTTAACAAAGCCTTCCTGTTATTTGAGGCCTGGTTACTGGACACCGTGGCTGAATATCAGCAGGACGCAGCACAGAACCGCTTGCGCCGCTAATCCTCCAGGTGCGCATCCATCAATCCTCGAAAGCCGAGCCAGGCCACATAGTCAGATCCAAGTTGCGACTTCACCTGGCGAGCCTCTTCGTCCGGTAGCGCGTGCACCGTTCCGGCGGCTTGGGCGAGAAGCTGGATCTGACAGCAACGCTCCATAGCAATGAATCGGTAGGCTGCCGCTTCAACAGAGCTTCCAACGGTTAACAGGCCATGGTTCAGCAAGATCGCACTCTTGCTGGTGCCCAGCGCGCGACCGATGCGCGTACCTTCATCTCCAGAGAGCACGACCACATCGCCCTGAAAAAGCACCTGGTTCTCGAAATACGCACATGACTCCTGGTTTAGCGGTAGCAGGGGTTGACGCAGTGCCGAGAACGCCCGGCCATAGACCGTATGCGTATGTACTGCAGCAACGACGGATGGACATGTACTGTGAATGCCACAGTGAATGGCCACCGCCGCAGCGTTGATTGGCCCGTCGCCTTCCACGACCTCGCCAGCTTCCGTAATGCGGATCAAATGTTCCGGACGGACTTTAGAAAAGTGAACCGCGTAGGGGTTCACCCAAAGATGATCGTGAAACTCTGGATCCCTGACGGTGATATGCCCGGCAATGCCCTCTGCAAGTCCCAGCTTTCCGAACACTCTGAAGGCCGCTGCAAGCATTCGCTTACGGTGTTCTCGCTCCTGCTGATGACTTGCAAAAGCTTCGGGGATTGGCAGGGCGCCCCCGAGGGGTTTGGGAATGTACATGTCTGCTTGGTGGGTCATTTTGGCACCTTGGGGCAGTTGCGGCGCAACGCGCCGCGTTTCTAGTTGAAAATCAGCTTTTCAGGGGGACGAGGCTCGCGCGGCGCTGCGCTTCCAGGCACAGCACGAGGATGGCACTGAGCGTCATGAATCCTGCAACGACCAGCATGGCGAGGTTGTAGGAACCGGTAGCGTCTTTCACCGCGCCGATGAACCAGCCCACGAACATCCCTGATGCAACACCCACACTCGTGACCAACGCAATGCCAGCAGCGGCGCCTCGGTCAGACAGGAGGCGAGACGGCAATTGCCAGAACGTACTGATGCTGCAGAAGCAACCGGTGGCGCCGATCGAAAAGGCAATCATCGTCTGGATGGGGGAGCTCATGTACAAGGCGCTGGCAAGTGCCAAGGCGCTAATGATCATGGGGGCAGATACGAACGCGACACTGAACGGGCGTTTGCGTACGTAGCGGCCATAGAACGCCATTGCGATGATCGACGCCGTAAAGGGGATGGCCGTGATTTGGCCCACCTCAAAGATGCTGTATTTGACGTTGAAGCTCGCCTCAAAACCTTTGACGACTTGCGGGAGGAAGTACAGGAGGCTGATGATCGTTGCATTGATGCCAAAGTAGACCAGGCCAAGAGCCCATATTTTTGGATTACGCAGAACCTCGGCGAGGGTTGAGCCTCCAGCCACAGGCACCTCTTTGCGCTCCAACTCCAGCGCCTGCTTGACTTCATCCTTTTCGGCGGGAGACAACCAGGTGCTTTTCTCGGGACTGTCTGGCAACAGTACAAAGACCACAATTCCCATGATGATTGCTGGCAATGCTTCGAGCAGAATCATGCTACGCCAGCCGCTCATGCCGAACAGCGACACTTCCTGCATCACCCAGGTAGACATCGGTGCACCCAGCATGCCGGTAATCGGGATTGCCATGACGAACAGAGACATCAGCCAAACACGGTCGCGGGTGGGTAACCACAGGGTCAGGAAATAAACGACACCGGGGAAAAAGCCTGCTTCAGCAGCGCCTAAAGCGAAACGAGCGATGTAGAGCCAGGTTGCATTCTGAATCAGGCAAGACGCGGCGCTGATCAATCCCCAGGTCACCATGATCCGCATCATCCACATGCGGGCGCCAAAGCGATGCAGGCAAAGGTTGCTGGGCACTTCGAAGAGGATGTAACCCAGAAAGAACAGGCTCGTGCCGAGGCCGTATTGGGCCATGGTAATGCCGATTTCCTGGTTCATCGTCAGCGACGCATAACCGACGTTTGCTCTGTCCAGCTGATTGATGACGTACATCAACATCAGCATTGGAGCCAACCGCCAAACAATCTTTCTAGAGAGCTCGGGACTTAACCTCGCGGAGACGATGGGTGCGGTCATAGCAAGTACTTCCTATAGTCAAGGTGGGTAACCAGACGAGCGCGATTCGAATCGAGGGTCATTTCAGCATCGGGTTACACGTGTCGCAAACCATGCTTTTTCAATGCTTGTTGAGCTTTTATGAACAACTGCTCTGGAATCCCATTTGTGGTGCGAAAAAGCCTGTTGCGCACAACCATGGGCTGTTATTTCGCCTGTTTCTATCGTGAAAAGACTCGGTGCTGGTCCGGGAAGTATCCGGAGAGGGGAAGTAGTTCGGCGAGCGGTAGTGCCGCTCGTGTCCGCAATGCTGTTCACTTAAGAAAATCTCGAGACGAACGAAAAAAACCTGTGGCGAGGGAGCTTGCTCCCGCTGGGCTGCGAAACGGCCCCAAAAGGGATTGCCGCGCAGTCCAACGGGAGCAAGCTCCCTCGCCACAGGTTCGGTGTTGCGTTTAAGTGAACAGCATCGAAGTCGTGTCCGGGATTAGTTGACCACTACATTCGTATGCTCATCGCGAAGAGCGTGCTCGACGCTTTCCAGAAGTCCTCGTCAGCCCATTCCCTTTATTGAATTCAGGGAGCCACCTGCAAAACCGGGCGCATCAGTATTTCCTCGATTAGCACATTAGCTGGCTGTGCAAAGGCATAGACCAGCGCCTGGGCAACGTCTTCTGACTTCAATGCATCCAACTGTTCGCGGCGATTTTGTAACGCCTCACTCACGTTCTCACCGAACTCGGTCCACACCGCACCCGGTTCGATGACCGTGACCCGAATCCGATCCGGGCCCAGTTCTTTACGCAAGGCATCGTGGAACCCAATCACGGCATATTTGGTCGCGCTGTAGACCGACCAGTTCTCGACACCGTATCGACCCCCTACGCTTGAAACCGAACAGATCATTGCCCCAGGCCGCCCTCGCAGAAGGGGTATGGCTTCTTGAGTGCAATTGAGTACGCCATGGATGTTCACGTCGATCATGCTTTTCCAATCAGCGGCGGTGCTCTGTTCGAATTTCGCGCTGATGCCGAGGCCGGCGTTGTTGAAAAGCAAATCGAGGCCGCCGAATCGCTCGCCAATTGCAGCAAACAGGGCCTTGACCTCGGCCTGATCGGTCACGTCGGCTTGCATGACGCTAACCTTGTCGCCCAAGCGCTGAGCCAATGCCGCAAGACGTTCTGCTCGACGAGCGACCATGATCACATGCACGCCCTCATCCACCAGCAATTTCACCGTGGCCGCTCCTATACCGCTGGAAGCGCCTGTAATCACAGCAATTTTTCCCGCAAGGTCTTGCATTTTCATTAGAGCGTCCTAATCAAAGCGGCTAGCTTCGGCTGGTTGCCGGGCCGCAAGCATAGCGGTGGGTATGAGTAAAACGGCCGATACGGCCCAGGTAATCGTTGAGTGTTTTAATGGTACACCGAGCTCCATGAGCTTACGTTTAGCTTTACTGCACGAAACGTTGAGTCATATTCAACGTTATAGGGGCTGCTATGACGGATACTCCGCGCACCAACTTACAATAATCGACAAAACGCGTGCCGCTCATAGGAGGTCATCATGGAATCTCAATTTCTCGAAAGCTTTGTTGCGGTGATCGAGCACGGCTCAATCGCTGAAGCTGCCCGCCATTTGAATCTGACCGCTGCCGCCATAGGTCTCAGGATCCGCGCACTCGAAAGTGAATTCGGCACACCCTTACTGCACCGGGCGGGGCGCACTGTGGTGGCGACGGAAGCCGGCTACAGGGTTTTCAGCCGTGCCAATACGGTCCTTAGAGAGATCAACGATCTGCGGGAACTCGCCACCAGTCCTACCATGACGGGCCAGTTGCGTTTAGGGGCTACATTCAGTGCGGTCACCGGTTTATTGCCCCCTATCCTGGCTCGATTTACCCACTCCAACCCTCAAGCCAAAATATTCATCCAGCCCGCGTTTTCCGGGGCTCTGTATCGCAGCGTGTGTGATGGTGATCTTGATGCCGCTGTCATGATTGAGCCGCAATTCGAGATCCCTAAAACGTGCCAGTGGCATACGTGGGTAGAGGAACCCTTGATCCTGCTGACACCCTCTTCGATGGAGGTCAATCATCCTCACGAAACGCTCTCGGTTGAACCGCTTATTCGATATGACCGAAATCTATGGGGGGGCAAGCACGCCGACAGCTATCTCCGTCAGGCGGGCATCCAGCCGGTTGAGCGTTATGAACTTGAGTCACTCAGCGCCATCAGCCTGTTCGTTAACGAAGGTCTGGGTGTTTCACTGGTGCCTGATTGGACAGGGCCCTGGCCTGAGGGGTTATCCCTCAACAAGTACTTGCTCCCTCTCGATGGCTTCAATCGCCGCGTTGGGTTGCTGTCGAGCAAGGCTTCCGTTCGCACAGGGCAAATAAATGCCCTGATCGAAACCGCCAAGTTGTGCTTGCCTCATCTCAGGCCTGACGATGGCTCATTGATCAAGCGGTTTGCCCAACGGACCGGGCCGACACCGAGCTAACCAAGCTCCGGCAATTTTCAGACATCAGCTCGACGATCGTAACGGGCAAGACGTTTGAGCAAATTGTCGACTTCAACGCGCGCCTTCTCCGACATCGGTGCTGCAGGTTTGCGTTGTGCAGCGGACGTCAAGATTCCACGTTTCATCATCACGTACTTGCGAACGGCCAAGCCAACGCCTGGCTGTTGCTCATAACGAAGCAACGGCAGGTGGGCGTCGAACAAATCATGGGCTTCTTCAATCTGACCCGCTTTCGTCATTCGCACCACATCGCAAAGCATATCGGGGAAGGCATATCCGGTATTTGCACCGTCGGCGCCGCGGGCAAGTTCGTACTCTAAAAACAAGCCGTTATTACCCACCATGATGGATATGTGGCGCAGGGTGCCTTGCGCTTCGAAGTTGCGCAGAGTGGAAATTTTTTCGAGCCCCGGCCAATCTTCATGTTTGAGCATTACGCATGACGGCAGCTCGGTAACGATGCGTCGAATGACGGTCGGTGACATCTGCACCGAGAAGGTCAGTGGATAGTCCTGCAATACGAAAGGGACGTCTTCACCAATGGCATCCACAGCCTGATGGTAATAGTTGACGATTTGGTCGTCAGTGCGCAGCGTGTTTGGCGGTGCGATCATTACCCCGGCAGCGCCGCGATCCATCACTTCGTGCGTCAGCGCGCGCATCGAAGCAAATCCTGGAGCAGACACGCCGACAATAACGGGAAGCTTCTGGGCACGCTGAATAACCTGGCTGGCGATATCCAGCGATTCGGAGTATTCCAGTTTCGGCGCTTCGCCCAATTGGCCCAATACCGTCATGCCGGTCGAGCCGCACTCCAGATAAAAATCGACCATCCGGTCTATCGAGGATTTATCAATGTCGCCGTTATCGAAAAAAGGCGTTGGGGCAATTGGGTAGACGCCATTGGCATCGGCAGTAAGCGGCATGATCAACTCCAGATTCAGGGCCAGATGAACGGCTTGTGAGACACTCGCCTTCATGGTTCTGTGTGTCAGGGTAAGACGTGATAATCAGCGCGACAAACGCTGATTACTCATCAAATTCATGCGGTTTTGATATCAATTGAAGATGGCCCTCCATCGCACTTTCCTGTGCGAAGCATTGCTCCGACACGGCGTGATCATGGCCGGCACGTTGATCAAGAGATATAGCCTGACAGCGAAGCGCACTCATAGGGCATGTCGCGTTTTGCGCACTGAGTTGGGACATGATTGTCTCGTATCCTCATTCACCTGCTGCCATAACCCACTGGATCTTCAATTGAATACCTATCGAGGTATCCCTTTAGTAAGCGTCGACCCCCGAAATTGTTAGCAAGCTTGCGAGTTGGTGTGGTATTTGCTTTTAAACTTGCATATGAATGTCGCAAGTGGGGAAGTAGATGTCGCTATCAAGCAATTCGATGCAGTTATCCTCTAGCGAAAAGCACTGGTTACCGTGGTTCGGCAAGACTGGGAAAATTGCGATGCGCTGGGCTTGTGGGCTAAATCAGTCGGCTTATCCAGTGATAGAACAAACGTTCGAGGCCATTGCTGAAACTCGCGTGCAGTTGTTGCACAACTGGACGCGCGAGCAATGGGAGCACCTGGCTGAGTTGGCGGAAAATCTCGGTTGTGATTTCGCTCATTTCGACAGTACTTTGCTGATGGACAAACTCAGCCAGGCTGAAGATTTTTCGGAGTTGTTTGTCGTTGATGCCAGTGGCACCGTCATCGTCTCGACTTGGAAAGAACGCGGTAAAAATCAGCTCGAGAACACCCGTGCATTGGCAGAGGGACTGAAAGCGCCGTTTCTCCATGGCCCTTACAGCGATCCACTGACCTTGCACATTGGCCCATCGTCTTCACGCTTCCACGATGAAGTCACGTTGATGTTCTATCAACCTCTGAAGGCCGATGGAAAAGTCCTTGGCTGCCTCTGCGGTCGCGTACCCAACGATGTGTTGGGCGATCTTATCCAGCGCGAGGCCGGGCACATTTTTGCCGAATCGGGCGACAACTATCTGTTCATGGCGCAATCACGCTTTGATCCGGCAATTCAACCGGGAACCGCCTTGTCGCGCTCACGTTTCGAAGACGGTACGTTCACCCACGGCGAAAATCTGAAAAGCGGCGTGCACACGTCCTGGAAGACGGTGCAGATCCAACGACACACCGAGCTGGAACTGCGCTTTACCGACCCGGCGACGCAGCAACTGCACCCAGGCGTACGCGAAACTATCCGCACGGGCTCCAACGTGTTCGTGACTTATCCCGGTTACTCGGACTACCGGCACATTCCGGTGGTCGGCAAGGGCGTTACTTTCCAATTACCGGGGTCACCTGACCGCTGGGGCATGATGTGTGAGGCCGATCTGGAGGAGGTATACCGCCGGCGCTCACTTAGCTACGGTTTGATGAAGCCTTATCTCGCGACCATGACGGGCCTCTTTGCCTGCAATTTCATGGCCCAGCATTACAGCGGTCTAGCGCAAAACCTGATCGATACCATCGAAGTCTTGAGCATGGTGTGCGCCACTGTCTTGTTCAGCCTGTTGGGGCCCAAACGTCTTGCGGCAAGGTTGAACGAGATGACGAGTGTGATCAGGACCATCGCCGAGGGCGAGGGCAACCTTCGTCAGCGCCTGGATACCACGCGAATGGCCAACGATGAGACCGGTGACATGGGGCGATGGATCAATAGTTTCATTGACCATCTGGACTCGGTTGTCGGGCAAGTGGTGAAGGCCAGTCGCAACGTCGGCACCACCAATCAGATGATGTTGGGCCGCAGCCAGGAAGCCAGTCTGACTTCCGCTGAGGTCGCCGAAGCTGTGCACGGCATGATGATTATCGTCGAGGATCAATTGGGCGAGATCCAGCAAGCTTCCGCCAGCGCTGAACAAATGAAGCAGGCAATGGATGAAGTGGTCACGCGTGCCCGCGAGCAATTTCTTGCCGTGCAAGAAGGAACACAGTCTATTCGGGATGTGGTCGAGCGATCTTCTTCGAGCGTGCAGTTGCTCGACAGTCGCATGACCCAGATCGGCAAAATCACCGGCCTGATCAGCGACATTACCAACCAGACCAATCTGTTGGCACTCAATGCCGCCATCGAGGCCGCACGCGCGGGTGAACATGGGCGAGGTTTTGCGGTGGTCGCCGATGAGGTACGTAGTCTCGCCTCACGCACATCACGCGCTGCCGACGACATTCGGCAGATGGTTGAAGGCCTGCAGAACGAAACGCAAAAAGCCGTCAGCTTCATGAAGGAGGGCGTCAAGGACGTCGATAACAGCCTGCGCCTGGCCGAAGATGCATCCTCGGAAAACGTGCAGTTACATCAAGCCGTGGAAAGTATGTTTGCGATCATTCAGCAACTTAACAAACGAAGCCTCGACTACGGAAAAACGATCAAGAAGGTCGACCAATCCTCCACTGAGATGCGCCAGACGGTGGTGGTGCTGCAAAGCAGTGCGGAAACCGTGAGGCTCAATGCCAACAAACTGCAAAAGTTAGTGGGGCAGTTTGAGGTGAGTAGCAACAACGAACGAGGCGCGGCCGCGTGAATCTGTACGAGGGGACATATCCGGGTGAATTCTGACCTCTAAACCATCGTGGTGTCCTTTAGGCGACATCTACTGGGTTGTTAGCGTTAGTCGGTAATCCGCAGGCGCGTTAGAGTCGTGATCACGTTTCTTGCAAACTCGGATGATCCTGATGACACGCCCTCGTTTCTTACCCGATAACTTCACCCTGACGCTGATCGGCGTGGTCACTCTCGCAAGCTTACTGCCCGCCAGCGGTCAGGTCGCGGTGGGCTTTGGCTGGTTGACCAACATCGCCATTGCCCTGCTGTTTTTCCTGCATGGGGCCAAACTGTCGCGCGAGTCGATCATCGCCGGGGCGGGCCACTGGCGTCTGCATTTGCTGGTATTCGGTTTGACCTTTGTGCTGTTCCCACTCATCGGTCTGGCGCTCAAACCGTTGCTGTCGCCTATGATCGGCGACGATCTGTACATGGGCATGCTTTACCTCTGCGCGTTACCCGCGACGGTGCAGTCGGCGATTGCCTTTACCTCGCTGGCTCGCGGCAACATTCCGGCGGCGATTTGCAGTGCGGCGGCGTCCAGCCTGTTCGGGATTTTTCTTACGCCGTTGTTGGTGACGATGCTTTTCAATGTGCATGGCGAAGGCGGCTCGACCCTCGATGCGATTGTGAAGATCAGCATGCAACTGTTGCTGCCGTTCATTGCCGGACAGATCGCGCGGCGCTGGATCGGCGCCTGGGTAGGGCGCAACAAGAGTTGGCTGAAGTTCGTTGATCAGGGCTCGATTCTGTTGGTGGTGTACGGTGCGTTCAGCGAAGCGGTGAACGAAGGCATTTGGCACCAGATCCCGCTGCGGGACTTGGCCGGGCTGGTGTTGGCCTGCTGTGTGGTGCTGGTGCTGGTGCTGGTGGCCGCCACCGTATTGGGCAAAGCCTTTGGCTTCAATCAGGAAGATCGCATCACCATCCTCTTCTGTGGTTCGAAGAAAAGCCTGGCTACCGGTGTGCCGATGGCCCAGGTGTTGTTCGCTGGCAGCACCCTCGGTGTGCTGATCCTGCCGCTGATGCTGTTCCATCAGATTCAGTTGATGGTCTGTGCGGTGCTCGCGCAGCGCTATGCCAATCGCCAGGAATCGGTGGCCGAGCTGATGGGGCAAGTAGATCCTTGATCACTAGCCAGTTACTGGGCAGGGCGCCAACTTAGAATGCGCAGGGTGACCATCGAGCCTGGAGGCGTCTTCGGGCCGATTCACAACCATAAAGACAGACCAGGCACCGTCTACATACTGCAAGGAACGATCACTGACCATCGAAATGGAGTCGCCACGGACTATGGGCCGGGAGTGGGCTGGCCCGAGGATAGGAACACCACACACTGGCTTGAGAACAGAGGAACGATTCCGGCGGTGGAGATCTCGGTCGATATTGTCAGGCAAGAGTAAGCTCAGGCCCGACATCTAACACGGTCGGGCCTGACACACGGCTTAACCGGACGTGCTTCAGTCGGCTTCGTCTCTTTTTGCGCGACCGGAGGCGGTCTGTGCCCCAGGGAAGATTGCGAATGAGGAAATGAGCTCTGCGTGTTGCCGAATGGAATTGCGGGCAAATGTGCAGTACCTTGTATTTGTAACGCCCTCGTGCCGCAAACCTATTCTGGTTGAGAGGTGGATTTCATGAACAACATCATCTACATCGTCGGGTTAGTTGTGATCGTCGTGGTTATCCTGTCGTTCCTCGGATTTGCATAGGTTTGAAGACCGACTTTATTCCTCGGTTGTGTTCGATTTTTCCTGACGTGGACGTCCGCCTCATTACCATTCCTTCGATGGTGGCACGGGCGTCCCCCGCCACACGACGTGACATCGTCCGTAGCCTGCTGCCCGTTAATACGACGTTCGGTCAGGTGGTTGACCGCGACCGAACCGCTCCCGCTCTATTAATTTCTGCACTCCGACAACACCACTTGGCAGGTATTCGGCGTGCCACCGGATCGGCCGGCATAGCGTATGCAATTATCCAGGGATTTTTTGCGAGCCATGCTCAAGGTGGAGCCCCAAGCCAGGCCGCCCTCGCCGGCAGTGGGCAGCGCTTTTGCATAGCAGCTTGAGCCTATGCTTGAGGCCGAGTAGCGAGCCGTGGCAGCTTTGCCTGCACATCCCGCGGTCAGTGCCAGATTGATGGCGAGCAGGGAGAGTACGACCCATGACGAGCATTGGCGCGCTGTTTTTCCGATCATCCCATTTCCCCTGTATCAAGAGGCTAGAGGCGTGTTTGTGGTCTTGCTCTCCTCAGATTAGACGGTATTGCGCCTGCCCTTGGGTCGGTTTAGCGGACTTGGCGAATTTGGGCAGCGCCTTGAAAATCGAAACGGGATCGAGGTTTTTATACACGCCAGAAACACGTGATCTTTTGACCTGAAAACACACAACGGCTGATGGTGCGGTTAAACTTCGCGCTCTTTCTAAAGGAGTTCATATGAGTTACTACCAGCCGGGCATTCTCGCCACCCCAGTACCGCCTCAAGCCCGTCATATGTTCTTCGCACTCGAATCCGCCGCTGCATTGCCGGCCGCGCTGGAAAATCTGCAAGGGTTGGTAGACGGGAAGTCGGCAGTGGTCGGTTTCGGTGAATCCCTGGTCAAGGCCCTCAAGGTGCAAATCGAAGGCCTGCGCACCTTTCCAGCGTTGACCGGTGCCGGTGTCGACAACCCGTCGACCCAGCACGCCCTGTGGTGCTGGTTGCACGGTATCGACCGTGGCGAATTGCTCAACCGCAGCAACGCCATCGAAGCCGCGCTGGCACCCGCCCTGCGCCTGGTGCAGATGAACGAAACCTTCCGCCACCTCACCGGCCATGACCTGACCGGTTACGAAGACGGCACCGAAAACCCTCACGACGAAGCCGCCGTCGTCGCCGCGCTGGTGGGTAACGGTGCTGACGGAATGGTCGGCGGCAGCTTCGCCGCGATCCAACAGTGGCAGCACGACCTGAAAGGCTTCCACGCGATGCCGTCCCATGAGAAGGACAACATCATGGGCCGTCGTTTGAGCGACAACGAAGAGATCGACGACGCGCCGATCTCCGCGCACGTCAAACGCACCGCCCAGGAAAGCTTCGCCCCCGAGGCATTCGTGGTGCGCCGTTCCATGCCCTGGATCGAAGGCGACCGCGCCGGCCTGATGTTCCTGGCCTTCGGTTTCTCCCTCGATGCCTTCGAAGCCCAATTGCGGCGCATGAGCGGTCTGGAAGACGGCATCACCGACGGTTTGTACCGCATCAGCCGACCAATCACCGGCGGTTATTACTGGTGCCCGCCGCTCAAGGACGGTCATCTGGACCTGCGCGCGCTGCGCATCGGTTAAACATCAAGGAGTGAGTATGAACGTGGTGCGCTGGGGCATGATCGGTTGTGGCAGCGTCGCTGAACGCAAGAGCGGGCCGGCCTTCTACAAGGCTCCCGGCTCGGCGTTGGTGGCGGTGATGGGCCGGCGTCTGGAAGCGGTGACGGATTATGCCGCGCGCCACGGCATCGCTCGGTTCTACACCGACGTCGAAGCGCTGATCAATGATCCCGAGGTGGACGCGGTGTACATCGCCACGCCACCTGACAGTCATCACGCTTATGCCTTGAGGGTGGCCGCCGCCGGCAAACATTGCTGCGTCGAAAAACCAATGTCGTTGAATGCCGGGCAAAGCCGTGAAATGCAAAAGGTCTTTGCCGATGCTGGGCTGCACCTGTTTGTTTCTTACTACCGACGCTCGCTGCCGCGCTTCCAGCAGGTGCGGCAATGGCTGGAAGAGGGGCGGATCGGCGAAGTCCGGCATTTGACCTGGACGCTGACGAAAGCGCCATCAGCGGCGGATCAGGCTGGCACCGACAACTGGCGTACCGACCCGGCAATTGCCGGCGGTGGTTATTTCGCCGACCTGGCCAGCCATGGATTCGACCTGTTCCAGTACCTGCTCGGTGACATCGTCGAAGTCGCCGGATTTACCGCTCGGCAAGCCGGCTTGTATGCCGCTGAAGACGCCGTCAGCGCCAGTTGGCGGTTTGCTTGCGGGGCCTTGGGCATGGGCTGCTGGAATTTTGTTGCGGACCGCCGCGAAGATCGGGTCGAGCTGATCGGCAGCAAAGGCCGGATTACCTTTTCTGTATTCGATGAACATCCGGTTCAGCTTGAAGCCGATGAACACCTCAGCCTGCACATCGACAATCACCCGCACATCCAGTGGCATCACGTGTTGGGCATGAACGCGCACATTCGGGGTGAAGCGCAGCATCCGGCCGTGGCCGAACAGGCATTGAAAACCGATTGGGTGATGGACCAGATCCTCAAGCGCTGATTCACGCATCTAACCTTATGCCCAAACAGTATTTCTCAAGCCTGTTATTAGAACTTTAAGATCACGTCATAACTCGTTATAACAAGTGATCTGCCATGACCGATAACGTTCTATCCCTGAGCAGTGTTCCTCTGCACACCCAACTGCGAGACGTGCTACGCGCCCGCATCCTCGACGGCGAATACCCGCATGACAGCCAGATGCCTTCCGAAAGCGAACTCGGCGCACTCTTCAAAGTCAGCCGCATCACCGTGCGCCAGGCCTTGGGGGATCTGCAGAAAGAAGGGCTGATCTTCAAAATCCACGGCAAGGGCACTTTTGTCGCCAAGCCTAAAACCTTCCAGAACGTCAGCACCTTGCAAGGCCTGGCCGAGTCCATGACCGGCCGCGGCTACGAGGTGATCAACCGCCTGCGCAGTTTCAAATTCATACCGGCCGACAAGCTCGTCGCCGAGCGTTTGCAGGTCGCCGAAGGCGAGACCGTGGCGCAGATCAAACGGGTGCGGCTGATCAACCGTGAGCCGATTTCCCTGGAAATCACCTACCTGCCCAAGACCATTGGCGAGCGCCTGGAGAAGGCAGATCTGGTCACTCGCGACATTTTCCTGATCCTGGAAAACGACTGCGGCCTGACCCTCGGGCATGCCGACCTGGCCATCGACGCAGTGCTGGCCGACAGCGACCTGACCCAGGCACTGAACGTCGAAGCCGGTTCACCGATCATGCGCATCGAACGCCTGACCCACGACGCCAGCGGTCAACCCGTGGACTTCGAACACCTTTACTACCGCGGCGATGCCTTCCAGTACCGCCTGCGGATCGACCGGCAAAAAGGGGCGCAGGCATGACTAGCAGCTCAATGATTAGAAAGACGCTCGAACAGGAATACGACATCGTCGTGATTGGCGGCGGCACCGCAGGACCGATGGCGGCGATCAAGGCCAAGGAACGCAACCGCGATTTGCGTGTGCTGCTGATCGACAAGGCCAATGTCAAACGCAGCGGCGCGATCAGCATGGGCATGGACGGCCTGAACAACGCGATCATTCCCGGCCATTCGACGCCGGAGCAATACACCAAGGAAATCACCATTGCCAACGACGGCATCGTCAATCAGGCGGCGGTGTACGCCTACGCGACCCACAGCTTCGAAACCATCGAGCAACTGGACCGCTGGGGCGTGAAGTTCGAGAAGGATGAAACCGGCGACTACGCAGTGAAAAAAGTCCACCACATGGGCGCCTACGTGTTGCCGATGCCGGAAGGGCATGACATCAAAAAAGTCCTGTATCGCCAGTTGAAACGGGCGCGAGTGAATATCACCAATCGGCTGGTCTGCACGCGATTGCTGACGGATGAAGAGGGCGCGGTCAACGGTGTGATGGGTTTCGACTGCCGCACCGCCGACTTCCACGTGATCAAGGCCAAAGCCGTGATCCTCTGCTGCGGCGCCGCCGGACGTCTGGGGTTGCCGTCCTCGGGTTACCTGATGGGCACTTACGAAAACCCCACCAATGCCGGTGACGGTTACGCCATGGCTTATCACGCCGGCGCTGAGCTGGCGAACCTCGAATGCTTCCAGATCAACCCGTTGATCAAGGATTACAACGGCCCGGCTTGCGCCTACGTCACGGGTCCGTTGGGCGGCTACACCGCGAACAACAAGGGCGAGCGCTTCATCGAGTGTGATTACTGGAGCGGGCAAATGATGTGGGAGTTCCACCAGGAACTCGAAAGCGGCAACGGCCCGGTGTTTCTCAAGCTCGATCACCTGGCCGAGGAAACCATCCAGAACATCGAAGAGATCCTGCACAGCAACGAACGCCCGAGTCGCGGCCAGTTCCACGCCAATCGCGGCACCGACTACCGCACGCAAATGGTCGAGATGCACATCTCGGAAATCGGTTTTTGCAGCGGTCACTCGGCATCGGGTGTTTGGGTCAACGAGAAAGCGGAAACCTCGGTCAAGGGTTTGTACTCGGCCGGTGACATGGCCGCGGTGCCGCACAATTACATGCTGGGCGCGTTCACCTACGGCTGGTTTGCCGGCACCAACGCGGCTGACTTTGTCGCCGGGCGCGAGTTTTCAGCGGTCGATGCCCGGCAGATCGAAACAGAAAAGGCCCGGGTCTACGCACCGCTGGACCGCGAACACGGCCTGCCGCCAGCCCAGGTCGAGTACAAGCTGCGGCGCTTCGTCAACGACTACCTGCAACCGCCGAAAGTGACCAAGAAGATGCAGATCGGCCTGCAACGCTTCAGCGATATCCAGCGTGATCTCGATCAGATCAAGGCCCACAACGCCCACGAACTGATGCGCGCCATGGAAGTCAGCATGATCCGCGACTGCGCCGAAATGGCGGCCCGGGCTTCGCTGTTCCGTGCCGAAAGTCGCTGGGGGCTTTACCACTATCGGGTCGACCACCCGCAACGCAACGACAGCGAGTGGTTCTGCCACTGCCACCTGAAGAAGGATGAAAACGGCTTGATGACCAGTTTCAAGAAAGCCGTCGAGCCTTACATCATCCCGCTGGACGCCGATGAAATGCAGGCCTACGACCGGCTGCGTGTCGGTCCCTTTGCGGCCTGAGCATCACAAAAGAGAGAGACGGCGAAATGGCCTATCAACCCCAGGAAATCTTCTTCCGCTCCAATGCCCCCGTCACGGTCGACGAGGACCTCTGCATCGCCCACAAAGGCTGCACCGTGTGCGTCGATGTCTGCCCGATGGACCTGCTGGCGATCAACCCGGCCACGCAAAAGGCCTACATGGCGTTCGACGAATGCTGGTACTGCATGCCGTGTGAAAAGGACTGCCCGACCGGGGCGGTGAAAGTCGAAATCCCTTATCTCCTACGTTGAAACACTGCTTTAAAAGCTACCCGGCAACACCGGACGCCTGATTCAAACACCCCTCGTTTCCCACCGCGCCCTGATCGTGGCGGAGACGAATATCCTAAAAATGATTCGAGGGGATACACCCATGTCTTTGCCAATATTGCTGCGTGCAGCATTAGCCGGTCTGGTACTGGCTTCATTCACCTTGTCTGCTTCCGCCGAGACCATCCGCATTGCCATCGGCACTCAGGACACCACGATCAACTGCGCCGCTGGCGGTTTGTTGATCCGTGAACTCGGCTTGCTGGACAAATACCTGCCCCACGACGGCCCCTACAAAGACGCCAAGTACGAGGTGGAGTGGAAGAACTTCACCAGCGGCGCGCCCCTGACCAACGAGATGGTCGCCGGCAAACTCGACTTCGGCGCCATGGCCGATTTCCCCGGTTCGTTCAACGGTGTGGCGTTCGAAACCGCGGGCAAGCACAGCCTGTTTATCAGCGTGCTCTCGGGCAGCATCAAGGGCAGTGGCAACGGCATCGTGGTGCCGAGCGCATCAAGCGTGCAGTCGCTGGCGGAGCTCAAGGGCAAAACCATTTCCGTGCCGTTTGCCTCGACGGCCCATGGCATGTTGCTGCGGGCCGTGGCTGCCCAAGGCTGGGATCCGCTGAAAGACGTGAACATCATCGCCCAGCCGCCGGAAGTCGCCGGCTCTGCACTGCAGGCCGGGAAGATCGATGCCCACGCCGACTTCGTACCGTTCGCCGAACTGTTCCCCAGCCGTGGTTTCGCTCGCAAGATCTATGACGGCGCCCAGGCCAATGCGCCGACCTTCCACGGTGCGCTGGTGGATCAGGCCTATGCGAAGAAGTACCCGGAAATCGTCGTGGCTTACCTGCGTGCGAGCATCGAAGCCAATCAATTGCTCGCAGCAGAACCGGAGAAATACAGCGAGTTGATTGCCAAGGTCACCGGCGTCGATGCCGAGGTCAATTACCTGTTCCACGGTCCGCTGGGCGTACAAACCCGCGACCTGAGCTGGAAGCCCGAATACCGTCAGGCCGTCGGTACTGCCATCGACACGCTCAAGCTGTTGAAGAAAGCTGATCGCGGGTTGGACCTCAATACCTTCATCGACGACCAATACATCCGCGCCGCGTTCAAGGCCTCGAATCTGGATTACACAGCGCAACTGGCCAACTACGGGCAGACGCCGCTCAAGGCGGTGGATGCGCTGAGCGGCAAAGCGATTACCGACTTCAGTCATGTGGCGGAGATCTGGGTGCGGGGTGAGCCGAAGGTTCGGCAGTATGCCTCGGCAGAGTCAGCGTTCACCGCGTTGGCCAGCCTGAAGCAGGAAGGCAAAAACATCCGCGCGGTGTATGCCCAGGCGAGTGACAGCGGGATCAAGTTGCTGGCGGATCAGGCGTGGTTTGCCAGTGATGCGAAAGGGCGGCTGAGTGTGTTTCTGCTGAAGGGGCAGGCTCAGCTATTTGCGGCGGCTCAGGGTGGAAATGTCTTCGACTTCACCGATGCCACCACCCAGGCCGTCGCCGTTCGCTGAGTTTAGGGTTGGCTCAAAAACCACCCCTCACCCCAGCCCTCTCCCCAGAGGGGAGAGGGGAAAGGGAGCAGATCTCCAGCGTTTTCCAAGCCGGAGTTCGCCTGGATTTTTCAGGTCGATGTAGCTCCAAGAACAACTCGGTCAGTCCCCTCGCCCCTCTGGGGAGAGGGTTAGGGTGAGGGGTGGTTCTCCTGTCCTACACCATCTACAACTGGAACCCGACATGCCCAAATCGCCAACCCGCTGGATCCCCCGAGCAGCCTCACTGCTGCTCTGCCTCCTATTCTGGCAACTCGCCGCCAGTCATCACTGGAACCTCGGCCTGGTTACCTTCGCCAACGTCCCGACGCCGCTGGCGGTCATCGAAGCGGCCCTGGGCCTCGGCGACTCCGGCAAGCTCGCGCAACACCTGAGCAGCAGCCTCAGCCGGGTCTTCGCCGGTTACCTCGCCGCGCTGATCATCGGCATCGCTTTGGGCCTGGCCATCGGTCGCTCGAAATGGGCCGAAGACTTATTGCTGCCACCCCTGGAGGTCCTGCGCCCAATCCCCGCCGTGGCCTGGATTCCGCTGGCGATCCTGATGTTCCCATCGTCAGAGCTGTCTATGGTCTTCATCACCTTCACCGGCGCCCTGTTCCCGATTTTGCTCAACACCGTGCACGGTGTCGAAGGCGTCGACCCACGGCTGATCGCCTCGGCGAAAAGCCTCGGGGCAGGGCGCCGGGCGGTTCTGCTGGAGGTGATCCTGCCAGGCGCTGCGCCGAGCATCATCACCGGCCTGGCGATCGGCATGGGCACCTCGTGGTTCTGCCTGGTGACCGCCGAAATGATCTCCGGCCAGTACGGCATCGGCTATTACACCTGGGAGTCCTACACCATTCAGAACTACGCCGACATCGTGGTCGGGATGTTGCTGATCGGCGTACTGGGGATGGGCAGCAGTTGGCTGATCAAACGCCTGGGCGGGCTGTTCACGCCTTGGCACCGACCACGAGGAAAAGCCTGATGAGCATCATGCAAACCCCTGAAGGGCGGATCGACATCCGACAATTGTCCATCGTCCTCGGCGAAGACAAGCAAGCCTTCGAAGCCGTGCAAGGTCTGGATTGCCAGATCGAGCCGGGGCAATTCGTGTGCATTCTCGGACCGTCCGGTTGCGGAAAATCGACCTTGCTCGGTGCACTGGCCGGCCACCTGCAGCCGCGAACCGGCACCCTGAAAGTCGACGGTGCGCAGGTCTTGGGCCCATCGCCGCAACGCGGCATGGTGTTCCAGCACCACACGCTGTTCCCTTGGCGCACCGTGCGCGACAACGTCGCTTTCGGCCTGAAAATGCGCGGCATCGGCAAAGCCGAACGCCACAAAGCTGCCGACGAAATCCTTGCGCTGGTGGGCCTCGAAGGGTTTGCCGAGCGCTGGCCCGACCAGCTTTCCGGCGGCATGCAGCAACGGGTCGAAATCGCCCGGGTGCTGATTAATCGGCCGCGCCTGTTGCTGATGGACGAACCCTTCGGCGCCCTCGACGCGCTGACCCGGTTGAACATGCAGGAGCTGCTGCTGGACATCTGGACGCGAATTCGCACCACCGTGGTGTTTGTCACCCATGACATCGATGAAGCACTCTTCCTCGCCGATCGGCTGCTGGTCATGAGTTCGCGCCCGGGCCGCATCATCGAAGACCTGCGCCTCGATTTCCCACGACCACGCACCACCGAACTGGTCACCAGCCACGAGTTCTCCCGCTTGAAGCGTCATTGCCTCGAGTTGCTGCGTCACGAGGACGGTCGGCAGTTACCGCGCCTGAACCCTCTCGGACTTCCCCTTGAAAACAAACTGCCGCGATTTGCCCTATGACCTCTCTATTCGATGTAACCGATAACGACGACATTCTCGCCCTGCAACCACGCCTGACCGATGATGATCCCGGCGTGCGCAGGATCGCCCTGATCGAGCTGGCTGATCTTGAAGAACCGGACGGTTTGCTTTGGCTGATCAATCGGCTGGCTGAAGACCCGACCGAAGAAGTCCGCGCCGAAGCCGCGCGATTGCTCGAAGCCTGGGAGGACACGCCTGTGGTCGAAGCGCTGTGCCAGGCGCTGACCGATCCTTCCCAAGCCGTGCAAGTTGCCGCCGCGCAAAGCCTCAGCCTGCTAAAGACCGAGGCGGCGGGCCGGGTGATTCTGCCGTGGACCGGGCATGCCGACATTAACGTGCGCATCGCCGCTTTCCGGGCATTGCGCGAGTTGCGTTTTCCCGATGCCGCCGCTGCCGCTTTAGGGGCATTGACCGATGAAGACGCCAGTGTTCGCCGCGAAGCCGTCGGCGTACTCGGCTGGCTCAAGCAACTCGATGCCTTGCCGGCCCTGGCTCGATTGGTCAGTGACGACCCGGACACCGAAGTCCGCCGCGCCGCCACCGGTGCCCTTGGCCTGGCTTCCGACGCCCAAGTGCTGCCGGCGCTGCGCCACGCCTTGCAGGACGCAGCCTGGCAAGTCCGCGAAGAAGCCGCGACCACGCTGGGCAAGGTCGGCCACGTCGACGCCGGCCCGGCATTGGTCGAAGCCTTGAGCGACGCGTACTGGCAAGTGCGCTTGCGCGCTACCCGCAGCCTCGGTCGTTTGCGTTACGTCCCGGCCCTCGATGCGTTGATCGAAACTCTCGGCCACCGCATCAGCAACCTGCGCAAGGAAGCCGCCCTGGCGCTCGGAGAGTTGAATGATCGAGGCGCCATCGCACCCTTGCAGGCCGCGCAGGACGACGGTGATCCGGAAGTGCGTAAAGCCGTGCGCATCGCCTTGAGTCAGCTGCAATGAACCCGGTGGCGATTGGCAATTCCCAAGGTAAACAACAGCTGCGGTTGAACTGGCCGGACGGCCGCGAACAGTTGCTGGACCACGTTGAATTGCGTCGTCAATGCCCGTGCTCGCAATGCCGGGCGTTTCGGTTGCAGGGGTTGACGGTGAAAGTCGATGAGCGCATCCGCTTGATTGAACTCAATCAGCAGGGCTACGGCCTGCAACTGATCTTCAGCGACGGCCACGAACGCGGAATCTACCCGTGGCCCTACCTCTTTGGGTTAACCCCACCCCTGTAGGAGCGAGGCTTGCCCGCGAAGGCGGTGTGTCAGGTAAATCGCCTTCGCGGGCAAGCCTCGCTCCTACAGGTAACTGGAGACGTCAGAAGGATTTGCTGATACTCGCCACCACCGTGGCGCTGCACACATCGTCGAAGCCCCAGTTACTGGCGCACTGGCTTTTCGACAGGTCAGTGTCGATATAGCTCAAGCCCAGCATCACACTGACCAGTTCGTGGGACAGTTTGACTTCCCATTCGCGGTACGAGTCTTCGGCAAGGCCCGACATCGAGTACAAGTGCGGATCCTTGAAATCCATGTTGCCGTATCGCAGTTTCAGGCCTGTGTCGTAAGGCAACTCGGTTTCATAGCCGACGTAGCTGTACAGCGAGCTCTGCTTGCTGTCGATGCCCGGCGCATCCGCGGAGTAATAGGCCGCCAGCTTCACGCCGTAAACGTTGAGGATTGCGTAGGTCTCGCCCTGGTTGAACTGGCTTTCCTTTGGGTAAGCGTATTTGAGATAGCCGAGGTCCAGGCTGACCGCATCGGTCGCTTGCCAGAGCCAACCGGCGTAGTAGTCGATTTCCTGTCGGGTTTTCAGGCCGCCGCCGAAGTCGACGTTTGAACTCCATGCGCCGAGGTATAGACCGCTGCTGTGCGCCAACGTCAAACCCGCCTGCACCGCAGGGTCGTTTTGGGTTTGCGAAATGCCGCGGGTGCGGTAGTCGCTGGCCAGGGTCAGGTCGACCAGCACGGCGAAGTCGTCATTCAATGGCAACGCCTGGCTGCTCAAGGGAAGCAGACTCAAGGATCCGAGGGCGAACAGGGTGAAAGCTTTCATGGGGTGCGTCCCGTTGTTTTTTATTGTTAAGGGCAGGTTTGTGATGGGCAGTTTTTTTGCGGCAAGGCTGCGCCGAACCCCGGCGATGAGCGCGGGGTGGGCAGTGGTTTCAGGTGATTTTTCTTAGAGGGTCGGTGCGTAAACTTCGCGCCCGGCGAACCAGGTTTGCAGCACTTGGGTGTCGTGCAGGGCTTTGTTGTCGACGCTGAACACGTCACGGTCCAGCACGATGAAATCGGCTTGCTTGCCGGGGCTCAGCGAACCGATTTGCTTCTCTAACCCGATGGTGCGGGCGGCGTTCAGGGTGTAGGCGTAAAACATCGTTTCGCGGTCGATGCGTTCATCGGCGTTCAGCACACCCAGCGGACCGTCGCGGGTGATGGCCTGGGCCATGGCGTTCCACGGGTTGGGCGTGGACACCGGCCAGTCACTGGCGCCAGCAATTGTCGCGCCCTGCTTGAGCAGCGAATGCGCCGGGTACTGATAGCGGAAGGCGAGCGCGCTGACGTAAGGCTTGATCATGTCCAGCGTGTAGTCATCGGCCGTGGCCCACAGCAGTTGCATCGAGGCGATGACGTTGAGCGGTTTGAACCGCGCAAACTCTTTCGGGTTGACCATTTGCAGGTGCGTGATCGAGTGCGTCACGCCGCTCTGGCGATCCTTGCGCGCCTGTGCGATGCCGTTCAGCGATTCGCGCACTGCGCGGTCGCCTATCGCATGGATGTGCACCAGCCAGCCGCGCTGATCGATGGCGCTGACCAGTTCGCCGAAATGCTTCGGATCGATCAGCAACTCGCCCTGTTTGTGCGAGTTGGTGTAGGGATCGATCATCGCCGCGCTCTGCGCCGGGTATTCGATCACGCCGTCGGCGAAGATCTTGATGCCGGGCAGGGTCAGGTTGGGGATGCCCTGAAATTGCTGGCGGACTTTGTCCAAGGTGTCGAGGTCGGCCGGTACGCTTTTCGGATTGGCCACCAGCAGCGCGGCGACGTGGGCGGTCATGCCACCGGTTTCGGACAGCGCTTTGTACACCGGCAGCACGCCGACGGTTTTTTCCGTGGGTGTGAGGGCGAATACCGGCTCGCCGGGGGCGGCGTTGGCGGCGGGGTCCATCCACGCAGTGATGCCCTGGCTGTTGTTGTAGCGCACCGCGGTTTGCGCGGCCTTCAGCATGTCGGCGGCGCTCGGCACCGGCATTTTTGACGCGACGCGATCCCAACCGGCGTCGACCAGGAACCCGTTGGGGCTGCCATCGGCGCGCTTGCCGATGGTGTCTTTTTCGGCGGCCGGCAATGATTTAAGCAGTGCGGCATCAATGCCGGCGCGCTTGAGCATGACGTCGTTGGCCCACGCAGTGTGGTGGTCGCTGCCGGTGAACACCACCGGCACTTCGGCCCATTCCCCGGTGTTGAAGGTCTTGCCGAAGGCCTCGGCCTGAGCCCAGTAAGCGGAACTCATGCCGGCCACGCTCAGCACATCGCCCTGTTTCGCTTTGCCATCGTCACGCCAGGCGCGCAGACGTTTTTCCAGCTCAAAGAGGTCGACCACCTCGTCTTCCATGTTGGCCGAGGCCATTTCCAGACCGCCGAAAATCGCGTGGGAATGGCTGTCGATCAGGCCGGGCATCAGGGTCTTGCCGCCCAGATCAATGACTTGGGTTCCCGACTCGATCAAGGCCTTGATCTGCGCATCGCTGCCAACCTGCAACACTTTGCCGTCCTGCACCGCCAACGCCTGGACCTTGGGCTGGCTGCGGTCGGCGGTGAAAATCTTGCCGTTCAGCAGCACCAGATCGGTCGCTGCCATGGCTTCCAACGAGGCAAAACTCACTGCCACCATCAATAGATTCGGGATGAATCTTTTCATTGAATGTTTCCTTGTTATTGCGTCTGATGGCCAGATTAGTGGCTTGTCACGGCAAGCAGAACGCCTCACTCACGAAAAACGTTTTTGCCTGAATGGAAAAAGAATGGACAAGCTGGGTGCATTGAAAATGTTCGTGGTCACGGCGCAATTGGGCAGTTTCAGCCGCGCCGCCGAGCAACTGGGCAAGACGCCTTCGGCCCTGACCAAAGCGGTTAATCACCTGGAAGCCGAGCTCGGCGCCCGGCTGTTCGAGCGCAGTACCCGACGGATTCTGCTGACGGAAGTGGGGCGGCTCTACCTGGAAACCGCGCGCCAGGTATTGCAACGGCTGGAGGAGGCCGGCGAGGAAATCGAGCAAATGCAGCATGGCCTGCGCGGCAGTCTGAAAATCACCGCGCCGCTGGCCTATGGGCAGGCCTTTCTTGATCAGGTGTGTGGTGGTTTTCTGGAGCAATACCCGCAGATCAATCTGCAAGTGGACCTGTGCGATGAGTTCGTCAATCTGCTGGAAAGTGGCTACGACCTGGCGTTGCGCGAAGGTCATGACGACTTGCCGGGGTTGATCGCCCGCGTCGTCGGCAGCAATCGTCTGGCGCTGTGTGGCAGCCCGGCTTACCTGGCGCGCAAGGCGTTGCCCGTCACTGCGCAAAACCTCGATGACCACGAATGGTTGCTGTATCGCCATCCGTTGCTCAGCCGCGAATTCTGGTGGGCCGAGCGCGACGGCCAGCGTTTGAGCCTGCCGCAACCGCAGGCGCCGCGTTTGCGCAGTGACAATTACGACCTGCTGCTGGCCAACGCGCTGGCCGGGCGCGGGTTGTTGCACACGCCGCTGTGGAGCGCCGCGCCGTATCTGGCCGACGGTCGACTGGTGCGGGTGATGGCCGACTACGACATCGATCCGGACAGCTTCGGCGCGCACATTCTGGCGGTGTACCCGAGCCATCGGCGGGCGACCGCCAAAGTGGTGGCTTTCATCGATTACATCGCAGGTTTTCTGGCGTCTCGTGGGTTGAGCTGACTGGCGGTCCTTGCCAGGAAAAAGCCAAAAGAGTACAAATGTACTCCATGACGACTTTAACGCCCCGCCGTACCGCCATCCTGACTTTTATCCGCGATCGAATCGCCGAGCACGGTCAGTCCCCGAGCCTCGCTGAAATCAGCGAGGCGTTCGGTTTCGCCTCCCGCAGCGTGGCGCGCAAGCATGTGCTGGCGCTGACCGAAGCCGGTTTCATCGAGGTCAATGCGCATCAGGCCCGGGGCATTCGTTTGCTCGGGCAACCGGCGCGGCCCGAGCTGCTGGACATTCCGGTACTCGGTCGGGTGGCGGCGGGTGCGCCGATCGGTGCCGACGCCGAGGTTCACAGCCGCTTGCTGCTCGACCCGTCGATCTTCTCGCGGGTGCCGGATTACATGCTGCGGGTCCAGGGCGACTCGATGATCGAGGACGGCATTCTCGACGGCGATCTGGTGGGCGTGCACCGCAATCCCGAGGCGGTCAACGGCCAGATCGTCGTCGCACGGCTCGACGGCGAAGTCACCATCAAACGTTTCGAGCGGATCGGCGACGTTGTCCGCTTGCTGCCACGCAACCCGGCTTATAAGCCGATCATCGTCGATGCCGATCAGGACCTGGCCATCGAAGGGGTGTTCTGTGGTCTGGTGAGGCAAGGGTGATGGGCGCCGTCGTTGCGCTGGATACGCTGTTCAATGGCGGCCAGGTCTGGAAGGGCCGGCCTGCGCCACCGGCCGTCAGCCCGCAACCCACCGGGCATGCCGCGCTGGATGCGGCGTTGCCGACTGGCGGTTGGCCGGAAGCGGCGCTGACCGAAATCCTTTTGGCCGGGCAGGGCGTCGGTGAGCTGCAACTGGTGTGGCCGGCGCTGGCGCGGTTGTCGGCCGCTGGCGAGCGCATCGTGTTGGTGGCGCCGCCTTACGTGCCGTATCCCCAGGCCTGGCAGAACGCCGGGGTCGATCTGCGCCAGTTGTCGATCATCCAGGCCAGCGAGCGCGATGCGCTGTGGGCGGCCGAACAATGCCTGCGTTCAGGCAGTTGCGGTGCGGTGTTGTGCTGGCCGCACAAGGCTGATGACCGGGCGTTGCGCCGCTTGCAGGTGGCCGCGGAAACCGGCTCGACCCTGGCGTTCGCCTATCGCTCGATCAATGAAGCCATCAACCCTTCGCCAGCCGCTTTGCGCATCGCCATCGACGCCAGGCCTGCGCAATTGCGCGTGCTCAAGTGCCGGGGTGGGTTGGCGCGCTCGGCACCGATTGCCTTTCCCGTGGGGCATTGAGGTTGCCATGCGCTGGGTCTGCATTCTTTTCCCGCAATTGGCGCTGGACGCGGTACTGCGTCAGCGCGCCGATCCCGATGCGCCGCTGGCGCTGCTGACCGGTCCGGCGCAACGTCGGGTGCTGCAAGCGGTCAACGGATCGGCGCGGGCGCTGGGCTTGCGTCCGGGTCAGTCGATGACCGCCGCGCAGGCGCTGAGCAAAGGGTTTGCCACGGCCGAATACGACGCCGCCGAGATCGAACACTGGCAGCAGTTTCTGGCTGCATGGGCCTACCGCTTCAGTTCACAAGTCAGCGTGCATTACCCGCGTGCGGTGGTGTTTGAAATCGAGTCCAGCCTGGGATTGTTCGGCGCCTGGCCGCAATTCGAGGCGCGGTTGCGGACCGAGCTCGGCGAACTGGGGTTTCGCCATCGGATTGTTGCCGCGCCCAACCCGGTGGCCGCACGGGTGCTGGCCAACGCGTATGACGGTCTGGTGGTGCCCGACGATCAAGCCTTGCAACATCATCTTGGACAGTTGCCCATCGACCGGATCGGGCTGGAGACCAGCGTCGCCACGGCGTTGTCGCGCATGGGGCTGCGCACGTTGAGTCAGGTTCAGGCGTTGCCTCGCCATAGTCTGGCCCGGCGTTTCGAGGCCCAGGTGCTCAAGCATCTGGACACCTTGCTCGGGTTACGGCGGCTGGCGCTGACGTTCTACCTGCCGCCGGACCAGTTCGATGTGCGCATCGAACTCAACTTCGATGTGCAATCCCATCAGGCGCTGCTGTTTCCGTTACGCCGATTGACCGGTGACCTGTCGGCGTTTCTTTGCGGGCGGGACAGCGGCGTACAGCGTTTCGACCTGCACCTGGAGCATGCCGGGTTGCCGGACACCCTTATCAAGGTCGGCCTGCTCAGCGCCGAACGTGATCCGGCGATGCTCTTTGAACTGGCCCGGGGCCGGTTGGAGCAAGTCCAGGTCGAGGCCCCGGTGCGTGGTTTTCGTCTGCGCGCCGAAGACTTGCCGGCCTTCGTTCCCCAGTATCAGGCGCTGTTCGACGACCGCCCGCAGCAGTCCTTGCCCTGGGAGCAACTGCGCGAACGCTTGCGCGCGCGGTTGGGGGATGACGCGGTGCAGGGTTTGCGGTTCCAGGCCGATCACCGGCCGGAATGCGCGTGGCAGGCCAGTGTCGACAGTCAGCGCTGTGGCGGGCTGCCTGCCGTGCAACGACCGGGCTGGCTGCTGACTGAACCGCTGGCGGTGCACGAAGGTTCGACGCGCATCCTGATGGGGCCGGAACGCATCGAGTCCGGTTGGTGGGACGGTGACGATGTGCGCCGCGATTATTTCCTGATCGAAACCCGCTCCGGCCAGCAGGGCTGGGCCTATCGTGCGGTCGGTGAGGACGGCCCGTTGTGGTTGCAGGGGTGGTTCGCATGAGCATCGACTATGCCGAGTTGCACTGCCTGTCGAACTTCAGTTTCCAGCGCGGAGCTTCCAGTGCCCTCGAACTGTTTCAGCGGGCGAAAAAACTGGGCTATCAGGCCTTGGCAATCACCGATGAGTGCACGCTGGCGGGTATCGTCCGCGCCTGGCAAGCGGCCAAATCCGTGGAGCTGCCGCTGATCATCGGCAGCGAAGTGCGGATCGAGAACGGCCCGAAACTGGTGCTGCTGGTGGAAAACCTCGAGGGCTACCAGACCCTGTGTCGACTGATTACCCGAGCCCGACGCCGAACGCAGAAAGGCCAGTATCAAGTGCTGCGGGAAGACTTCAGCGAACCGTTGCCAGGGCTGTTGGCGTTGTGGGTGCCGGACGCTGTCGATGACGTTGAACAGGGCCACTGGCTGAAGCAGACTTTCGCCGAACGCCTGTGGCTGGCCGTCCAGTTACATCGCGGCCAGGACGATGCCCGACGGCTGGCTGCGCTGCTGACCCTGGCGGGCGAACTGCGAATCCCGGCAGTGGCCAGCGGCGATGTGCACATGCACGCCCGTGGGCGGCGCGCCTTGCAGGACACCATGACTGCGATCCGTCATCACGTGCCGGTGGCCGCGGCCGGGTTGCGTCTTCATCCCAATGGCGAGCGGCATGTTCGCAGTCTCGATGCTCTGCAATCGATCTATCCGCAAACACTGCTCGACGAAACGCTGAACATCGCCCGGCGCTGCACCTTCGACCTCGGTCAGTTGCGTTATCAATATCCCCGGGAGTTGGTACCGGAAGGCCAGACAGCCACGTCCTGGCTGCGTCATTTGACCGAGGAGGGCATTGCGTGGCGCTGGCCAAAAGGCCCGCAAACCCAAGTGTTGGAGCAGATCGACAAGGAACTGGAGCTGATCGCCGAGCTGGGCTACGAAAGCTACTTCCTGACGGTTCACGACATTGTGCGTTTCGCCCGTGAGCAAAAAATCCTGTGCCAGGGACGTGGTTCGGCGGCCAACTCGGCGGTGTGCTTTGCCTTGGGCATCACCGAAATCGATCCGGACCGCACCACGCTGTTGTTCGAGCGTTTTCTCTCCAAGGAGCGCAACGAGCCGCCGGACATCGACGTCGATTTCGAACACGAACGCCGCGAAGAAGTCTTGCAGTACGTGTTCCAGCGGTATGGCCGGACCCGCGCGGCGCTGACGGCGGTGGTCAGCACGTATCACGCGGCCGGCGCGGTGCGTGATGTGGCCAAGGCCTTGGGGTTGCCGCCAGACCAGATCAACGCCCTCGCCGATTGCTGTGGCCACTGGAGTGATGAAACACCGCCCGTGGAACGCCTGCTCGAAGGTGGGTTCGATCCCGAAAGCCCGGTACTGCGCCGGGTGCTGAGCCTGACGGGGCAACTGATTGGTTTCCCCCGACACCTGTCCCAGCACCCTGGCGGCTTCGTGATTTCCGAGCAGCCTCTGGACAGCCTGGTCCCGGTGGAAAACGCCGCCATGGCCGAGCGCACGATCATTCAGTGGGACAAGGATGACCTCGACGCGGTCGGGCTGCTCAAGGTGGATATCCTGGCCCTCGGCATGCTCAGTGCGATCCGCCGTTGTTTCGATCTGTTGCGCCGTCATCGCCATCGGGACCTGAGCCTGGCGACGATCCCGTCCGAAGACCCGCAAACCTACGACATGATCGGCCGTGCGGACACCATCGGCGTGTTCCAGATCGAGTCCCGGGCGCAGATGTCGATGCTGCCGAGGCTCAAGCCCCGGACTTTCTATGACCTGGTGATCGAGGTGGCGATCGTCCGTCCGGGGCCGATTCAGGGCGGGATGGTGCATCCGTACCTGCGACGCCGAAACAAGGAAGAACCCGAGGTCTATCCGTCCCCGGCACTGGAAGTCGTGCTCAAGCGCACGCTGGGCGTGCCGCTGTTCCAGGAACAAGTGATGCAGATTGCGATTGTCGCCGCCGACTACAGCCCCGGCGAGGCCGATCAGTTGCGCCGCTCCATGGCCGCCTGGAAACGCCACGGCGGGCTCGAACCGCACAAGGATCGCCTGGCCGCCGGGATGAAGAAAAACGGCTACACGGCAGAATTTGCCGCGCAGATCTTCGAGCAGATCAAAGGCTTCGGCAGTTACGGTTTCCCCGAATCCCACGCCGCCAGTTTTGCCTTGCTGACCTACGCCAGTTGCTGGTTGAAATGCCACGAGCCGGCGGCCTTCGCCTGTGCGCTGATCAACAGCTGGCCCATGGGTTTCTACAGCCCGGACCAGATTCTGCAGGACGCGCGCCGGCATCATTTGCAGATCCGCCCGGTGGACGTGCGCGCCAGTGACTGGGATTGCAGCCTCGAACCGATCACCGGTGCCCAGCCGGCGATTCGCATGGGGTTGCGGATGATCAAGGGCTTTCGCGAGGACGATGCCCGGCGCATCGAAACGGCGAGGTCGAAGGGGGCGTTTATCGACATTGCCGACCTCGGCGAGCGGGCACGACTCGATGCCCGCGCCCAGGAGCAACTGGCCGATGCCGGTGCGCTGCGTGGACTGGCCGGCGACCGTCATCGGGCGCGCTGGGAAGTGGCGGGGGTGCAGAAACAGCTCGGCTTGTTTGCCGGCCTGCCGAGTCAGGAGGAGGGCGCGGTGTCATTGCCCAAACCCACCGTGGGCGAGGACCTGCTAGCCGATTACAACAGTGTCGGCACCACGCTCGGTCCGCATCCGCTGGCGTTGTTGCGGGGTGAATTGAAAGCCCGACGCTGCCGCAGTTCGAAGGAGCTGCTGGATGTCGAGCATGGACGACCGGTCAGCGTCGCCGGGCTGGTGACCGGTCGGCAACGTCCGGGCACCGCCAGTGGCGTGACCTTTGTCACCCTTGAAGATGAGTTCGGCAACGTCAACGTGGTGGTCTGGCGCGACCTGGCCGACCGGCAGCGCCAGGTATTGGTCGGCTCGCAATTGCTCAAGGTTGATGGGCGCTGGGAGAGGGAAGGCGAGGTGCGGCATTTGATTGCCGGACGGTTGAGCGATTTGAGTGCGTTGCTCGACGGCATCAGTGTGCGCAGCCGGGATTTCCGTTGATCTCGGGGCATGATCGTTCCCACGCTCTGCGTGGTAACGCCTCCCGTGACGCTCTGCGTCACAGCGGACGCGGAGCGTCCGTGGCTGCATTCCCACGCAGAGCGTGGGAACGATCAAACCACCCCACACATTTAATACTGTCTTCGATGATGGCACTTTGGCATAATGCCGGCCGCCGACGTCCCGCACGTCGATTGTCGATTTGATTCCCCCTCGCTTTTTCGCCGCTGCAACCCGCAGTGGCGGGCTATTGCCGTGCCGGGATAAACCGTTTTTCAAAAGGAATGCACAGTGAGAATGATCTCTCGGATGTTGGTATCGGCGGCAGCGATTGCCGTCTTGGGCGCGATGGCTGGGTGTGCGACCGAAAGCTCGCGCGCCTTGCCGGTAGAAAAGGTTGAAAGCGCCAGCCTCGCTTATGCCGGTCTTCGCGTACCCATGGCCGTCGGCAAGTTCGACAACCGTTCGAGCTACATGCGCGGGATCTTCTCCGATGGCGTGGATCGCCTCGGCGGTCAGGCCAAGACCATCCTGATCACTCACTTGCAGCAAACCAACCGCTTCAGCGTGCTGGACCGCGACAACATGGGTGAGATCCAGCAGGAGGCCGCGATCAAGGGCCAGTCCCAGCGCCTCAAGGGGGCTGACTTTGTGGTCACCGGTGATGTCACCGAGTTCGGCCGCAAAGAGACTGGCGATCACCAGTTGTTCGGCATTCTCGGTCGCGCCAAGACCCAGGTGGCCTACGCCAAGGTCAATCTGAACATCGTCAATATCAGCACGTCCGAAGTGGTTTATTCGACTCAGGGCGCGGGCGAATACGCCTTGTCCAACCGTGAAGTCATCGGCTTTGGCGGCACCGCTGCCTACGATTCGACCCTCAACGGCAAAGTGCTCGACCTGGCCATGCGCGAGGCGATCAATCGTCTGGTGGACGGCATGAATGCCGGTGCATGGAAACCAGGCAACTGATCAAGGTCGATGACAAGGAGCGGTACAAGCATGTTCAAGGTTTATGCGAAATGGGCGCTGATGGCGTCGACCGTGCTGGTCAGTGGCCTGTTGGCCGGCTGCAACAGCGGCCCGAAAACCCTTTACCAGTGGGAAAGCTACCAGCCGGAAGTCTACGAGTACTTCAAGGGTGAAGAGCCCAAGGAAGCTCAGGCCGAAGCCCTGGAGCGCGACCTGCAGAAGATCAGGTCCACCGGCAAGACACCGCCGCCTGGCTACCACGCTCACTTGGGCTTGTTGTACCTGAGCATGGGCAAGGACGATCAGATGGTGCAGCAATTCAGAACCGAGAAAACGTTGTTCCCCGAGTCGACGCCGTACATGGATTTTCTGCTTAAAAACGCCAAGACCGGAGACACCCAATGATCGCGCGCTCATTGAAACTGCTGGCCGGGCTGCTGGCTCTGGCCGTGCTCGGTGGCTGCGTCAGCCCCAAGACCGTGGATTATTCGGCGTACAAGCAAAGTCGTCCAAAAACCATTTTGGTGCTGCCGCCGCTGAACAACTCGCCAGACGTCAAAGCGTCCTACAGCCTGTTGTCGCAGGTCACGTATCCATTGGCTGAAGCCGGTTACTACGTGCTGCCGATCACGCTGGTCGATGAGACGTTCCGCCAGAACGGCCTGACCACGCCGGCAGACATCCACCAGGCACCGGCCAACAAGCTGCAAGAAATCTTCGGTGCCGATGCTGCGCTGTACATCACTGTGACGGACTACGGCACTCGCTACATGATCATCAGCAGCGAAACCGTGGTTACGGCCAGCGCGAAACTGGTGGACCTCAAGAGCGGCACCACCCTGTGGACTGGCTCGGCTCGGGCTTCGAGCGAGGAGGGCGGTAACAACGGTGGTGGTGGTTTGATTGGCATGCTGATTACGGCTGCGGTCAAGCAAGTGATAAACAACTCCACCGATGCCGGTCACCCGATTGCCGGTGTGACCAGCGCTCGGCTGCTGTCGGCAGGACAACCGGCGGGGTTGCTGTACGGGCCGCGTTCGCCGAAATACGGCACTGACTGAGATCAGCCTGTTTTGCAGGATCGTTCCCACGCTCCGCGTGGGAACGCCGCCCGGGACGCTCCGCGTCCCTTCGCAAGCGTGACGCAGAGCGTCACAGGATGCATTCCCACGCGGAGCGTGGGAACGATCATTTGGCTTCTGGCCAAAACCGCTCCCCACCCCCCGGCGCATCCGTCCATGCCTGCAACGAACGTGTCGGCAAATCAAAATAGTCCCGCGTACGCGCATACCCATGCCCACCCATGCGTCCAATCGCATCCAGCCCCAACTGATCGATGTACAACGTTTTTGGGTCAATCAATTCATCCCGTACATGCGCCATCAGCACTTCCCCAAAAATAATCTCCCGCGACTGCCCGATGGACAGCGCCATCATCCGCCGACACTCCAGCGCCACCGGGGCTTCGCCGATCCTTGGGCATTTGACGGTAGTGCCGGGAATCGCGGTAAGGCCGGCGGCGGTCAGTTCGTCGAAGCCGGGAGCGAACGGCACGGCGCAGACGTTCATGGCTTCCACCAGGGCATCGCTGACGATGTTCACAGTGAATTCCTGGTTGAGCTGGATATTGCGAGTGGTGTCCTTGGGACTTTGGTCGCCGTAGTTTTCCACGCCCAACGCGAGGATCGGCGGGTCGGCCGAGAGGGCGTTGAAGAAGCTGAAGGGCGCGGCGTTGATCCGACCTTCGCCGTCGATGGTGGTGACCAGGGCAATCGGCCGTGGCACCACGCTGCCGATCAGGATCTTGTACTTGTCTCGCGGGCTCAATTGGCTGAAGTCGAAGCTTTGCATGGGCAGAACTCTCTAAAAAAGTGGATCAATCGCACTCAGCGGCGCGTGTGCGCTGTAGTCGTCAGCGAATGGGATGGCCGGTTTGAACAGGCCTTTCCAGTCCGGTTGGCCGAAGGCCCGGTCGCTGTGGCTGCGCATCAGTTTTTCGAATTGTTGTTGGGCCTGGCGTTGCAGGGCGGGGTAGTCGACGCCTTGAACCTGACCGTCCTGCATGACGCAGCGGCCGTCGATGTAGCTGGCGATGCAGTCGTCACCGCGCCCGGCCAGCACCAGGTTTTTCAGTGGGTCGAACAGCGGCCCCAAATGCAGGCCGCGAAGGCTGAACACGGTGATGTCGGCCTTGGCCCCCGGTGCCAGACGGCCGAGATCGTCTCGACCCAAGGCTTTGGCGCCACCGAGCGTGGCGGCGTTGTAAAAGTCCAACGTACCGGTCAAAGAACCATCGCCCTCCATCAATCGCGCGATGTTCAGACCCTGGCGCATGTTCTCCAGCAGGTCCGCCGGCCAGGTGTCAGTGCCCAAGGCGAAGTTGATGCCCTTGGCCCGATAGCGACCGAAGGCGTTCAGCGCCTCGCCGTCACGGGCAAACACCACCGGGCAATGCACCAGACTCGCGCCGCCATCCACCACGCGTTGCAGATCGTCATCGCCAGAGGTGTAAATGCCGTGGGGCAGCAGACTGCGCGGGGTCAGCAGATCCAATTGCTGCAACCAACCCAGCGGCGAAGTACCGCGCAATTGCTCGACCATCGCCACCTCACCGAGCCCCTGGCAGCAATGCAAACGCATCGGCGCGTTCAGTTCCCGGCTCAGCGCGGCGGTGCGTTGCAGCAGGGCCGGGGTGCAGGTCTGGATACGGTCCGGCAACAGCGCGCCGCGAATCAAACCCTCGTGCGCACCGTCGAAATCATGGAAAAACCGCACAGCCGCATCGAGCCCGGCCATTCCCCGCGCTTCATCCCAGTGATGCCCGAGGGTTCCATCGGCGCGCCAGTAACTCATGCCGCTCATGTAGCAGGGACCGAGGTAAGTCCGCAGCCCCAACTCGGCAGCGACACCGGCCACCGCAGAAAACTCGTCGTAAGTCTCGGCCCATTCGCGGTAGTACATCGAGGTGATCGGCATGGCGGTGGTGATGCCGTTGCGGATCAACTGAGTGAAGGCATAGCGGTATTTGAAGACTTCTTCATCTGCGCTGTAACTCTCCCGCGGACCGCTCGCCAGATAGTCCTCGGACCACATCCGGCCCATGTCGCGTTCATCGCCGTTGTCCAGCGTCAGCACCGTCGAATCAAGATCCCCGAGCGCATCCAGATCGATGAAGCCCGGACCGATCAACGCGTTGCCGTAATCAATCCTCTGATCCACCGGGCCCGGATAATCACGCCCGACAAACACGATGCGCGAACCTTCGAACACCACTTCGCCGTCGCGCCACAGCACATGCTGCGTGCCGTCGAAGCCGACCACGCAACTGGCTTTCAACGCAATCCGTTTCACAAGCGACTGTCCAGCAGTTGGCCACCGGAAGCGATCAACTCACCGCCGCGATAAACCTGCCGCACCGGCCGCGACACCACCGCCTCACCCAGCGTCTGCACCGGCATCAGCAAAAAGTCTGCCGGCTGGCCGATCTCCACCCCATAACCTTCACAGCCCAACGCCCGAGCGCCATTCACCGTCGCCGCTTCGAACGCCGCCGCCAGTTCATCGTCCTTGTTCAAGTCGAACCGGAATGCCAACAGCATCGCCCGTTCCAGCATGTCGCCGTTGCCCATGGGCGACCAGGCATCGCGAATGCCGTCCGAACCCAAGCAGACATTCACCCCGGCCTCACGCAGCGCGAGGAACGGCGGCACCGCGCAATCGGCCGGCGCCGAACTCATCAACGAAATGTTCAGCGCCGCCAGACGCTCGGCCACCGGTTTGACCTGGCTCCACGGCAATATCCCAAGGCAGTAGGCGTGGCTGATCATCACCCGACCCTGACACCCGAAGCGCTCGGTGTAGTCGGCGATCCGCGCGATCTGCCACAGGCCCAGTTCTCCCTTGTCGTGCAGGTGAATGTCGACGCCACGCTCGAATTCGCTGGCCAGTTTGAACACGAAGTCGAGCTGGGCGATCGGGTCGTTGTCGATGCCGCACGGGTCGAGGCCGCCGACGTTTTCAACGCCCAGGGCCATGGCTTCACGCATCAGTTCGGCGGTGCCGGGTCGGCTGATCAGGCCGGTTTGCGGAAACACCACCAGTTGCAGATCGATCAGGTCGCGGTAACTTTCGCGCAGTTGTTGCATGGCCTCGACATGGCGCAGGCCGAATTCCGGGTCGATATCGACGTGACAACGCATCGTCAGCGAGCCACGGGCGATGCAGTTTTCCAGCAGCGCGCCGGCGCGTTGAGCGATGGGCGCGTCGACTTCACGCAGCACGCGGCGCTCGTTGGCGATGTAATCCTTGAGCGTCGGTCCAGCGCTGTTCGGACGCCAGGGTTGGCCCCAGAGGGTTTTGTCGAGGTGGACGTGGCTTTCAACCAGGGCCGGGGTGAGGAGCTGGTTTTGGCCGTCGATGTCGGTGGTGGTCACTGCCGCGTCGGAGGCGGGGCGGCGTTGGGTGAACCGGCCGTTCTCGATCAACAGGTCTTCGGCGGTTGAACCGTAGGGCCGCACATTGCGCAGCCAGCGGGATTGAGTCATGAGAAACCTCAAATTTTATGGTGTTAGGGCGGGCCTCATCGCGGGCAAGCCCGCTCCCACAGGGTTCGGAGGTGGTCACAAATGTTGTAATCAACACAAATCACTGTGGGAGCCGGGCTTGCCCGCGATGGCCGCGACTCGGTTTCAAGCCAGGCAATCAGCCCTTGAGCTTCGACCAGATACGGTCCTGCAGCTCGCGCGCCTTGTTGCTGCACTCTTTTTCCGGGCGCAGGCGCGAGGCGAACTCGTCGGGCATGTTGATGGCGTCCATGACCCGCCATTTGGCATCGATCAACTTGTCGCTCTGGATACCGTTGTCGTAGGCGATGGCGTTGGACACTGCGGCGGCGTTTTCCGGTTTCATCATCCAGTCGATGAAGATCTTCGCGTTGCCAGGGTGCGGCGCGCTTTTCGGCACGGCGAAGTTGTCCTGGAACATGGCCAGGCCTTCGCGCGGGTACACGTACTTGATGGTGCTTTTTTGCAACGTGGCCCGGGCGGTAGAGCCGTTCCAGTTCTGCATCATGATCACTTCACCGGAGGCCATGCGGTCGACGGTGTTGTCCGAGCTGTACATCTTCAAGTGCGGTTTCTGCTTTTGCAGCAGCTCCAGAATGCGCTTGGCGTCCTGCGGGTTTTCGCTGCATTCGTCGACGTTCAGGTAATGACTGGCCGCGTTGATCACACTGCTGGAGGTGTCGAGGGCGGCGAGTTGGCCTTCGAGTTCCTTGCGCGGTTCGAAGAATTCTTTCCACGAATCGTCCAGCCTGCCGCCGGGTACCCGCGCACTGTCATAGGAAAACCCGGTGGTGCCCCACAGGTACGGTGCGGAGAATTTGCGGCCCGGGTCGAAACCCGGGTCGCGGAACGCCGGTTTGACGTACTGGAAGTTGGGCAGAGTCGACGCCTCGATTTTCAACAGCAGGTCCTGGTTGATCAACGTGCGCATGATCGACTGCGACGGCACGATCACGTCATACGCCGCGCCACCGGCCTGCAACTTGGCCAGCAGGGTTTCGTTGCTGTCGTAGCCGTCCATGGTGACCTTGATCCCGGTCTCCTTTTCGAACTTGGCCAGCAGTTCAACCGGGTAGTAGTCGGTCCAGTTATAGAAGAACAATTCCTTGGGTTCGGCGGCCTGTGCGGTAAAAACGGTGAAGCAACTGAGGGCCAGACCGGCGACGCCGTAACGCATGCTTTTGAAGATCGTGTTTTTCAACATCATGGTTTTACGCTCCGAAAGTACCGCGAAGGAAAGGGCTCATTGGTTTTTGCCGCGCTGTCCCAGCCAGAAGGCCAGCACCACCAGCACGATGGAAATCACCAGCATCAGGGTCGAGATCGCGTTGATCTCCGGCGTCACGCCGGACTTGATCGCCGAGAAGATGTACACCGGTAACGTTGTCGAACCGGGGCCGGCGACGAAGAAGGTCATGATGAAATCGTCGAGGCTGACCACGAACGCCAGCACCGACCCGGACAACACCGCCGGCCACAGCAGCGGCAACGTCACCCGGCGAAACACCTGCCACGGGTTGGCGTACAGATCGTTCGCCGCCTCCAGCAAGCTCTTGTCCAGGTCATTGAGCCGCGCGCGGATCGGCAGGTACGCGAAGGGAATGCAGAAGCCGATGTGCGCGACGATCACCGTCAGCAAACCGAGCTTGATCCCCAGCGCCATGAACAGCAGCAGGGTGGCCACGGCGGTGACGATCTCCGGCAGGATCAGCGGCAGGTTGATCCCGCCCTCGACCATCTTCTGTCCGTAGAACGGCCGATAGGTCGCCAGCGCTGCGAGCAACGCAATGGCCGTGGCGCAGACCGTGGCGATGCCGGCGACGATGATCGAGTTCAGCGCGGCGGTCTGGATCGACGGGTTCGCCAGAATCCGTCCGTACCAGGCGAAGGAGAACTCGGTCCACACCGTCGCCGAGCGGTTGGCGTTGAAGCTGTAGGCGATCAGCACAAAGATCGGCACGTACAGATAAGCCAGGATCAACAGGCTGACTTCGCGGGTGAGCGGCAGTTTTTTCAGGTGCAGGGCGATCATGCGGTGGCTCCCCGACGCAGGGTTTTGGCGGTGCTGCGGCTATACAGGGCGTAAAGCACCAGCGACAGCAGCAGAATCCCCAGCAGCAGGAACGACAGCGAACTGCCCAGCGGCCAGTTACGCGCGGTGCCGAACTGTTGCTGGATCAGGTTGCCGATCATCAGCGTCTTACCACCGCCGAGAATCGCCGGGGTAATGAAGGCGCCGAGGCTCGGCACGAACACCAGTAATGCACCGGCAATCACGCCGGGCATCGACAGCGGCAGAATGATCCGCCGCAACGCGTGCCAGCGATTGGCGCCGAGGTCGTAAGCCGCTTCCACCAGGCGCCAGTCGAGTTTTTCCAGGGTCGAGTAGATCGGCAAAATCATGAACGGCAGGAAGCTGTAGACCAGCCCGACGCTGACCGCGAAGTCGTTGTAGAGCAGGGTGATGCCACCGGCCTGGGGGAACAGTGCATTAATGCTTTGGGCGACCCAGCCCTGTTCGCGCAGGATGATCAGCCAGGCGTAGTTGCGGATCAGCAGGTTGGTCCAGAACGGAATGGTGATCAGCAACACCATGAGGTTGCGCCGACGCGGTGTCAGGCTCGACATCCACAACGCCACCGGGAAACCAAACAGAAAACACAGCAACGTGGTGCCACCGGCCTGGAACACCGAGCGCAACAGCGCCTGGGCGTAGACCCAGTTCAGCTCCAGTTCACCGTCGAAACCTTCCTGGAAAAACAGCTGCACGTAGCTTTGCAATTGCCAGTTGGCCTGCCAGTCGACGCCACCGTAAACGTTGCGGGGCAACAGGCTGATGTAGCCCATGATGCCGAGCGGAATGGCGATCAGCGCCAGCAAAGTAAGAACCACCGGGCTGAGCAACAGCGCACGGTTAAGGGCGGGAGAAGTGCTGCTGACGCTCATCTCAGGCCTCCATCAACAGGCAGGCGTGGGGTGGCAGGTTGACCGCGACGCGATCACCGACCACCCGGCCGCGGTTCAGGCCTTCGTTGTTCTCGCGCAGCATGACCTTGATGTCGTTGTTCAACCGGCACTGGTAAAGGGTCGCGGTGCCGACATACAACACCGCTTCAATCACGCCGCGCAGGTGATGCGGTTGCGCCGGGTCGACCCATTGCGAACGTTCCGGGCGGAACGCCAGTTGCACGTTGGCGCCGTCGAAGCCTTGAGCCGGGCAGGGGATTTCCACCGGCATGCCGCTCGGCACGAAGAGCTTTTCGTTCTGCTGGCCGCGCTTGAGGTGGCCGGGGAGGAAGTTGATGTCGCCGATAAACTGAGCAACGAAGCGATGCTGCGGCCGTTCGTAGATATCGTTCGGTGTACCGATTTGCAGGATCTTGCCGGCGGACATCACGGCGATACGATCGGACAGGGTCAGGGCTTCTTCCTGATCGTGGGTGACGAAAATGAAGGTGATCCCGGCTTCCTTCTGTACGCGCTTGAGTTCGATCTGCATTTCCTTGCGCAGCTTCAAGTCCAGCGCCGACAGCGGTTCGTCCAGCAACAGCACTTTGGGTTTCGGCGCCAGGGCCCGAGCCAGTGCCACGCGCTGCTGCTGACCGCCGGACAATTCGGCGGGTTTACGCTTGGCCAGGTGTTGCATTTGCACCAGCGCCAGCATCTCATCGACACGTTGCGCGATGAGCTTGCGATCAAGACCCTGCATCTCGAGGCCGAAGGCGATATTCTGCGCGACACTCATGTGCGGAAACAGCGCGTAGCTCTGGAACACTGTGTTGACCCGGCGCTTGAACGGCGGCAGGTTGTTGACCGGTTCGCCCGCCAGACGAATCTCGCCTTCGCTGACATGCTCGAAACCGGCGATGGTGCGTAACAAGGTAGTTTTGCCGCAGCCGGAAGGGCCGAGCAGGGTGAAGAATTCATTGTCGGCAATGTCGACTGAAACGTTGTCGAGGGCTGGAGCCAGCCCCGGATCGTCGGAGTACCGCTTGGACACACTACGCACTTCGATTGCGACTGGATGACCCATAATGGTGCATTCCTCTAATTATTGTATGCAATATCTGGATGCAATTTAGAAATACCCGGATTAACCTGCTCGTGCAACCCCCTTTTTCCATGGCTGCTCATCGCCAGGGGTCGGTTGTTACGCGCTAAAGGAGTGTTCAGATGACCGAGAAAAAACTGGAGACCACGGTCGACCGCGTCTACCAAGGGGTTTACGAGGCGATCAGCAAACGTTCATTGCGTCCCGGCATGAAGCTCGGCGAAGCGTCATTGGCCGAACTTTTTAATGTCAGCCGGACGTCGGTTCGTGCCGCGCTCAAACAGTTGGAGGCCGACGGACTGGTCACCACCGAACCCAACAAAGGCGCGTCGGTGTCGTTGCCGAGTGATGAAGAAATCCGTTCATTGTTCGAAACCAGGCGTCTGATCGAGATTGGCATCGTCAGCGAACTCTGCCGCCGACGTGATACCGCCGTGACCCAGGACCTGCGTGATCACCTGTTGCTGGAGGATGAAGCGCACCGCAGCGGCGACCATGAACGGTTGATTCATTTGCTCGGCGAGTTCCACATCAAGCTCGCGCAAAGCCTGAACAACCCGGTGTTGCTGGACTGGTTCCGCAAGCTGATTTCCCGCGCCTCGCTGTACGCCGCCGCGCTGGATGACGACAGTCATGAGGTCTGCCGCGATGATGAACACCTGCGGCTGATCGAGTACATCGAAGCGGGCAATCAGAGCGCCGCGATCGAACTGACCTGCATGCATTTGAATGGCATCGAGAAGGCCATTCTCGACGTCGCCGCCACGCTGAAAACCGGCTACCACCCGCTCAAGCACCTGATCGAGGTTTAGCGGGATCCGTAGGGTTCTTCCTCAGGCACGTCCACAAAAATCTGCAGGTGAAGAATCAGCTAACCTCTATGAAACCATTGGCGACCGCGATGCTCGAAACAAACGGGCACGCACCGTCCTCATGCCGATGCGATCCCTTAAGCCAGTCATCTACAGGGATACAGAGTCAGTCGATGCAGTTTCTAGACGATAGCCACGGGTGTACCGGCTGGAACGGCGAAATGGCCGGGCGCATCCGCGCGTTCGACTGGAGCGTGACCGAGCTGGGGAACATGGACACCTGGCCCGCAAGCCTGTGCAGCGCGGTGCAGTTGATGCTCGCGTCCCCACTGCCGATGGTGATGCTGTGGGGCCGTGCTGGTTACATGATCTATAACGATGCGTATTCGAAATTTGCCGGTGGCCGACATCCTTACCTGTTGGGTTCCCCGGTGGAACTGGGTTGGCCGGAAGTCGCCGAATTCAATCGGCATGTGGTCGACACCTGCCTGGCCGGCGGCACCTTGTCCTATCGCAACAAAGTACTGGAGTTGTTGCGCGACGGAGTTCCCGAAGACGTCTGGCTGGACCTCTATTACAGCCCGGTGGCTGATGATGGCGGGAAACCGGCCGGGGTCATGGCGATGGTGGTCGAGACCACCGAACATGTGATCTCCGAACGCCGTCGTCAGGCCGCCGAGGACGCCTATCACGCCGACAACGAACGGGTGCGCCTGGCGCTCAATGCCGGGGCTTTGCTCGGCTCATTCGTCTGGGACATCAAGGGCAATATGCTCTCCGGCGATGAGCGTTTCGCCCGCACCCTTTCCTACCCGCCTGAGCAAAACCTGGCTGACCTGCCAACGGACATCGCCGAAGCACGGATTCATCCCGATGACCGTAGCTGGGTGCAGGAGCAGCTCAATCAATCAGTGGAAACCGGCGAACCCTTTAATGCCGAGTATCGGGTCCAGCGCCCGGATGGCAGTTATCTGTGGGTGCAAGCGAGCGGTGGCTGCGAGTTCAATGAACAGGGCGAACCGTTCCGTTTTCCCGGGGTGTTGATCGACATCCACGAACGCAAGACTGCCGAAGAATCCTTGCTCAAGTTCACCCGCAACCTGGAGCAACGCGTTGCCGACGAAGTCGAAGCGCGGCTGGCCGCTGAAGAACAACTGCGTCAATCCCAGAAACTCGAAGCCATTGGCGGCCTCACCGGCGGCGTGGCCCATGACTTCAACAATCTGTTGCAGGTGATCGCCGGCAACCTGCACTTGCTGGCGCGGCATGAACCGGACAACGCCAACGTGCAACGCCGGGTCAGTGCGTCGATTGCCGCGGTCGAGCGCGGCGCCAAATTGTCTTCGCAACTGCTCGCGTTCGCCCGTCGCCAGCCCTTGTCGCCAGCAGTCTGCGATCTGCGGCAGGTCTTCGAGGGCGTCGGTGAATTGCTGCAGCGGGCGCTGGGGGAAACCCTCCAGATCAATGTCTGCGCAACTGAAGCCCTTTGGAATATCTACGTGGACCGCAATCAACTGGAAAACGCCATCCTCAATCTGGCGATCAATGCCCGGGATGCCATGAAAGGCGAGGGGACCATTGACCTGATCGCCGAGAACATCGCCCTTGATAGCAAGTTTTGTGCAGGCAAGGGCATCGTCGCCGGTGACTATGTCTGTGTAGCGGTGGCTGACACGGGTGTCGGCATGTCGCCGCAGGTACTCGCACAGGCTTTCGAACCGTTTTTTACCACCAAGGCCGACGGCCAGGGCACGGGGCTGGGACTGAGCATGGTGTTCGGTTTCGTCAAGCAGAGTGGCGGGCATATCGAGATTTCCAGCGTCGTCGGGCAGGGCACTCGGGTGCAGCTGTATTTCCCTCGCAGCCTGCGTCCGATGCTCAGCGAAACGACACTTCAAGATCCGCAACAACGAGGCGGACACGAAACCATTCTGGTGGTCGAGGACAACGAGGCGGTGCGCAGTGCCGCGGTGGAATTACTCAGCGAAGAAGGTTATCAAGTCCTGACGGCTGCCAACGGTGACGCCGCCATGCAGATGTTGCTGGAGGGTGCGGCGGTGGACCTGATTTTCACCGACGTGGTCATGCCCGGCCTGATCAAAAGCTCGGACCTGGCTGCCTGGGCCAAGGTGCAGGCGCCACCGGTGGCCGTGCTGTTCACCTCGGGCCACACCCGTGACATTATTTCGCGCAATCACCAACTCAACCCCGACACCTGGCTGCTGAGCAAACCCTACGGTCCCGAAGCGCTCACACAGATGGTTCGCACTGTGCTCAATGGCTGACGCAGTCAAAATGTTTGATCGTTCCCACGCTGAATGATCGTTCCCACGCTCCGCGTGGGAATGCCTCCAGGGACGCTCCGCGTTCCAGCTCGCGAAAGGGACGCGGAGCGTCCCGGGCTGCATTCCTTTGCTGCGCGTGGGAACGATCATTGAGTGCAGACCCAAGCTATAGATCATTCCTTTGAACTCTCGAAACAAGGCTGGCCGATGAATTCCACACGCACCTCCAACCCTCCCTCAAGCATGGTCAGGGTGCGCGGCGCCCGGGAGCACAATCTCAAAAACGTCGATGTCGACATTCCCCGGGATGCCCTGGTGGTGTTCACCGGCGTGTCTGGTTCGGGGAAATCGTCGCTGGCGTTCTCGACCCTCTACGCCGAAGCGCAACGCCGCTACTTCGAATCCGTGGCGCCTTATGCGCGGCGCCTGATCGATCAGGTCGGGGTGCCGGACGTCGACTCCATCGAAGGCTTGCCGCCGGCGGTGGCCCTGCAACAACAACGGGGCACGCCGAGCACGCGGTCTTCGGTGGGCAGCGTGACGACGTTATCGAGCCTGATCCGCATGCTTTACTCCCGGGCCGGCAGCTATCCGCCGGGGCAGCCGATGCTGTATGCCGAAGATTTTTCGCCCAACACGCCCCAGGGCGCGTGTCTGGAATGTCATGGGTTGGGGCGGGTGTATGAAGTCACCGAAGCCCTGATGGTCCCGGACCCGAGCCTGACCATTCGCCAGCGCGCGGTCGCGTCCTGGCCCACGGCCTGGCAGGGACAAAACCTGCGCGACATCCTGGTGACCCTGGGTTACGACGTCGACAAACCCTGGCGCGATCTGCCGAAAAAGCAGCGCGACTGGATTCTCTTCACTGAAGAAACACCGACGGTTCCGGTGTACGCCGGGCTCACCCCCGAAGAAACCAACGTCGCGCTCAAACGCAAACTGGAACCGAGTTACCAGGGCACGTTCACCGGCGCCCGGCGCTACATCCTGCACACCTTCAGCCATTCCCAAAGCGCGCTGATGAAGAAGCGCGTCTCGCAATTTATGCTCGGCAGCCCGTGCCCGCTGTGCGACGGCAAACGGCTCAAGCGAGAGGCGTTGTCGGTGACGTTTGCCGGTTACGACATCGGTGAGCTGTCGCAGATGCCGTTGCTGCAAGTAGCGCAGGTGCTGAAACCGGTGGCGGCCCACAGTTACCTCGAACAGGCCGATGAGGCGGGCGAGGTGTTGACGCACAGCCAGACCCGCGAGGCCCGTGAGCAGCGTGTGGCCCACGGCGCCAGTGGCCACGCCAACGCGCCGGATGTGCGCCACACACCGAATCTGTCAGTGGAGAAACGCCTGGCCGCACAGCGGATCGCTCAGGACTTGTTGGAACGGGTCAGTACGTTGACTGATCTGGGGCTCGGTTACCTGGCGCTGGAACGCAGCACGCCGACACTGTCGTCCGGTGAGTTGCAGCGTCTGCGCCTGGCGACGCAGTTGGGTTCGCAGTTGTTTGGGGTGATCTATGTGCTGGATGAACCGTCGGCCGGTTTGCACCCGGCGGATGGCGAAGCGCTGTTCGAAGCCCTGCAACGTTTGAAAGCCGCTGGCAACACCTTGTTCGTGGTCGAGCATGACCTGGAAACCATGCGCCGCGCCGACTGGTTGATCGACGTGGGGCCGGCGGCCGGCGAGCATGGCGGCCGGATCCTGTACAGCGGACCGCCACCAGACTTGGCTGATGTGACGAACTCGCAGACGCGCGCCTACCTGTTCGCCGAGCAGGTCACTCAGCCCCAAACCAGCCGCAAGTCGACCGATTGGCTGCGGCTGGAAGGCATCACCCGCAACAACCTGAACAACCTCAGCGTCGAGTTTCCGTTGGGCTGTTTTACCGCGGTGACGGGCGTCTCCGGTTCCGGTAAATCGAGCCTGGTCAGCCAGGCGTTGCTGGAGCTGGTGGGCGCGCATCTCGGGCGCGCGGCCAGTGAAAGCGAGCCGGAAGTGCTGACCCTTGAGGACGACGCACCGCAAGTCAGCGGCGGTCAGGTCACGGCGGGGCTGGAATCGATCAAGCGTCTGGTGCAAGTCGATCAGAAACCCATCGGCCGCACACCGCGCTCAAACCTGGCGACCTACACCGGGCTGTTCGACAACGTGCGCAAGCTGTACGCCGCCACTCCCGAGGCGCAGGCCGAGGGTTACGACGCCGGTCAGTTTTCCTTCAACGTTGCCAAGGGCCGTTGTTCGACGTGCGAAGGTGAGGGCTTTGTCAGCGTCGAGTTGCTGTTCATGCCCAGCGTCTACGCGCCATGCTCGACCTGCCACGGCGCGCGCTACAACCCCGAGACGCTGGCGATCGTCTGGCAAGGATTGAACATCGCCCAGGTGTTGCAGCTGACGGTGGATGAAGCAGTCACGGTGTTCACCGAACAACCGGGTATTCGCCGCTCGCTGGAGGTGCTGCGCGATATCGGCCTGGGTTACCTGCGCCTCGGTCAGCCGGCGACGGAGCTGTCGGGCGGCGAAGCCCAACGGATCAAACTGGCTACCGAGCTGCAACGCAACCAGCGTGGGGCAACGCTGTATGTGCTCGACGAACCCACCACCGGATTGCACCCAAGGGATGTCGATCGCTTGCTCGAACAGTTGAATACGCTGGTGGCGGCGGGGCATACGGTGATCGTCGTCGAACATGAAATGCGCGTGGTTGCGCAGAGTGACTGGGTGATCGACATTGGCCCGGGGGCGGGGGATCAGGGTGGGAAGATAGTCGTCAGTGGGACGCCGAAGAAAGTGGCCAACAGCAAAATGAGCCGGACGGCACCCTTTTTGGCCAGAACCCTTGGTCGATGATCGTTCCCACGCTCCGCGTGGGAATGCAGCCCGGGACGCTCCGCGTCCCTTTCCAGAGCTGGAACGCGGAGCGTCCCTAGAGGCATTCCTTTGCTGCGCGTGGGAACGATCTGTTGCCCGAATTCAGGCGCGGCCGAGCGTGCGTCGCACCTTGTCCAGCAGTTCATTGATCTGGAACGGCTTGATCAGCATTTCCATGCCGTCGCCGAGGAACACCTGGCGGTTGATCGCGGTTTCGGCATAACCGGTCATGAACAGGATCGGCAGTTTTTCGCGCCAGCCCCGTGCCACATCGGCCAGCTCGCGGCCACTCATGCGTGGCAAACCGACGTCGGTCAGCAACAGGTCGATGGACTCGTCGTTTTGCAGGCGCTCGAGGGCTCCTTCGATGTCGCCTACCTGAGTGCAACGGTAACCGGCATCCACCAACACTTCGGCTACAAACATGCACACCGACGGCGTGTCCTCGACGATCAACACATGTTCGCCGGCACCCTGATAATCGACGGTGGCTGGCTCGGCTTCGCCGGCGGTGGGATCGGAACTGGCCGGCAGCATTATGGTGATTTCGGTGCCGCGCCGGGCGACGCTGCGGATGTGTGCATCGCCACCCGATTGTCGGGCGAAACCGTAGAGGGTCGACAACCCCAGCCCGGTGCCCTGGCCCAACGGCTTGGTGGTGAAAAACGGGTCGAACACCTTGTCGATCACGCTGTGGTCGATACCGGTACCGTCATCGCGCACAGACAACGCGACATACGCACCATCGGCCAGATTGGGGTCGCCATGGGAATAGGCGGCATAGGTGCTGACCCAAATGTTGCCGCCCTGGGGCAAGGCATCGCGAGCGTTGATCACCAGATTGAGCATCGCGCTTTCGAGCTGAATGGGGTCGACCAGGGCGATGGCGGCTTTGGAAGTCAATTCGAGTTTCAGGGCAATGCGCTCGCCGATAGTGCGCACCAGCAGTTCCTCAAGGGAACGCAAGTGCTCGTTGATGTCCACGGGCCGGGTATCGAGTGGCTGTTGGCGCGCGAAGGCGAGCAGGCGATGAGTCAGCGACGCGGCACTCATGGCCGAGTTCAAGGCGGCTTCGGCGTACAACTGAACCTTGTCGGTGCGTGAGGCGGCGATCCGTTTCAGAATCAATTCCAGGCTGGTGATGATGCCGGTCAGCAAGTTATTGAAGTCGTGCGCGATGCCCCCGGTCAGCTTGCCCAGTGCATCCATTTTCTGCATTTGCAGCAGCTGAGCTTCGGTTCGCGCTCGTTCGGCGACTTCTTTGGCCAATAGGGTGGTGGCGTCGTCAAGCCGGGCCAGGTGCGAGCGTTCGCGGTGACGGTGTTCAGTGACATCCTCGACAAACACCAGGCTCAGTTCCGGCGTGCGGTATGGCGAAATTTGCCACTCGGTTTCGCGAGCCTCGCCGTGGACCCGCATGCTCAGCGTGCCTTTCCAGCGCTCGCCATAGGCCAGACGCAGGCGCAGTTCCTCGATGACGGTGTCCTGGTCTTCGGCAAAGCACTCGCGCAGGGCGTCCGGGTTGCGGTTGTCCCGAATCAGTTGCGCGAAGGCATGGTTGCATTCGTGCACCTTCAACTCGGCGTCGAGCACCGCGATGGGCGCCGACACATTGACAAAGATTTCCCGAAACCGCGCCTCGCTTTCACGCAGGGCATTTTCGGTTTCGCGCACCCGCAGCAAGGTGCGCAAAGTCGCGAGCAGTACATCCGGATCTACCGGGTGGATCAGGTAGGCGTCGGCACCCGCGTCCAGGCCGGTGATAATGTCGCCGGACTGGATCGAGGCCGCTGATACGTGAATCACCGGTAGCAGGGCGGTGGCAGGTTCGGCGCGCAGTTTGCGCACGATGTCGAAACCGCTCATGTCCGGCAGATTGACGTCGAGGATCAGCGCATCGATCGCTACGCTTTCGATCAGCTCCAGGCCTTCGCTACCCGTGCCAGATTCGAGCACTTCATAGCCGTGGCGCTCCAGGTGCCGGCGCAAGGCGTAGCGCGTGGCGACGTTGTCGTCGACGATCAGCAAACGGATGTCACGCTTCATCGACGGGCTCCAGGGTGAGAGGATCAGTCAGTGTCCGTCACTTGAGCATAGTCAAAGGGTTGCGGCTTTTGACCTTGAATGACCCTTACGATGGAACCCTGTCCCCGGAGAGGCTTCGAATCTACAAAGCCCGACTGTTTCAGCCGCGCACTTGCAGTGACGAACGAGGTACTTATGAACGATGACAGTGGTCTTGAGGAAGACGCAAAAACCGCCGAACCGGAAAGCGCAGACAAAGCGGTTGACCAGAAGAATATCCACACAGATAACGATAATGAGTTCAGTCCGGGTTTCAAGCCGAGTCCCGACCGGCCAAAATCCGGGGATGACACCGATGCCGATATCGACACCGATGGCGGCTAGACAAGCCATTGAAAAAGGCCGCATCAAACGATGCGGCCTTTTTTGTGGGTGCGTTATTTGCTGGGGTGAGCAGCCTGGAGCTTTTTCGCCATAGCCAGATGCTTCTCCAGCGCCGGCAGCATTTTTTGCGCGAAACCTTTTAGCTCCGTGGCGCCTTTGACTTTGTCGTCCGTCACCGTATTGGCTTCTTTCTTGAATAGCGCGATGGTGTCTTCGTGAGCCTTCACCTGATTCTTGGCGTAGGCCGCATCGAAGGATTCATCGCGCATGTCGAGGATTTTCTCTTTCGCCTTCTTGACCATCGTCGTGTTGTCCGGCACCTCGATGTCATTTTTTTTCGCCACCGCCGCCAGTTCATCGTTGGCCTTGGAGTGGTCGGTGATCATCATGTTGGCGAATGCCTTGATATCCGCCGATGAACTTTTTTCCAGGGCCAATCGGCTCGTTTCGATTTCCGCGATACCGCCCTCGGCCGCGTTGTCGACGAAGTCATTGGAAGTGGCAGCGAAAGCCGTGCCCATGCTAGTGCTCAAGGCAACGGCCAACGTGAGGTGGCGCAGGGTAAATCCGTCCATTGGTTATTCTCCACACAGGTTTTCATGGGCGATCGAGTGATCGTTAATCAGTGGAGGCCGACGAGCGGACAAAGGTTTTATTGCGTTTGCCACAGGGCGACGAACGGGCACCGCTGGTCTGATAGGCGGTCGACAGAACCCGCTAACCAAGGCCATTCTGATAGTTGGTGAACGCAATCGATCGCGTTTGCTACCGATCAACAAACGGAGGTGTTCCATGCCGGTGCCACACGACCTTTATCAGGATCTCAAACTTTCAAAGGAAGATATCCAGCAAAAACGCACCAAGGATCCGTTACTGGATTCACTGATCAACAAGTATTCGCAGGCGGACGCCGAGGTTGTAAAGGCTGAAACCGCCCAATCGGATGCGCCCAGCGACGATGCACTGAAGAAGCTCAAGGAGAAGCGCGTGGCGGTCAAGAAGGACATCGTTAACCGACTCCAGGCACAGTCCTGACACTCCGTATCAGCCACCGACGACCGGTGACTGAAAAATTGGAACGGTGATAAATCCCGGCACCTCGAATGATCAGAGTCCGAATTTACGGCTCCATGCGAGGTGCCACATGAGCAATCCCAAATTCCCCAGCGAAGAGCAGGGCGGCTACGATCCCATCCCGACACATCCCGAGCCTCTGAGTCCAGGACGCACTGCCGTCCATCCCGAAGATGAGCCGGGCATCGACGAACTGCCGAACAATGAAGGAGCGCGCCCGCTGGACAAGGATGACTCCACCGCCATGGACCCGGAAAGGGTGCTTGAAGAAACCGACAATGCGGTGAGGGATGGTGAGGTGGACCCCCGCTAAACCAGGATCAAAAGATCGGGCCGCGTTCGGACGATCTTTTGATTTTTACTGCAGCGCGGTACTTAGCGGCAATCGCGCCATGTTTTTCGCCTTCAACGACCCGAAATACAACCAATCCCCGTACTCGCGAACGGTAGTGATCGGCGAATAGTTGTCGCGGCTCCCGTCCTGCAAGTTGGCGATCACTTTTCCGTCCAGATCCAGGCCCAGCGCGAAGGCGCGTTTCTCCACCGGTTTAGGCAGGACAATCATTGCTCGCACGATCATCTTGCGCACGAATGGATGCGGTGCGGTGGCATCGAGCAGTGGGTTGCGTGGTGCATAAAGCGCCACCCAGAAACGGTCGCGCCCATTGAACGCGAGGTTGTCCGGCAACCCTGGCAGGTTGTCGATGAACAGATCGTGGGTGCCGGTTTTCGGCCCGCTCAGCCAGTAACGGCTAATACGATAGGCCCCCGTTTCGTTGACCAACACAAAGGCTTCGTCCGGTCCCAGGGTCACGCCGTTGGCGAACTCCAGCTTATCCAGCAAGACCGCCGTCTTGCCGGTCTGGAAGTCATAACGCAGCAAGCGGCCGTCACCGCCGTGCTCGATGATCGCTTCGCCGTCCCTGCCATAGCCAAAGCGGCTGGAGGCGTCACTGAAATAGGCGTAGTGCCCGGACTTGTCGATGGCCACGTCGTCGGTGAAACCGAAAGGCACACCATTGGCCGCAGTGGTCAATGGAATCAATCGGCCCTGGGCGTCCAGTGACAGCAAACCCTTGACCCCATCTGCAATCACCAACAGACCGTTGGGGTGACGGGCCAGGCCCAAGGGTCTACCGCCCGTATCGGCCAGGACCTTGGTGACCTTGCCGTCGAGGCTGGTGCGTAGCAGTCGGCCGTCATGCAAACCCGTGATGAGGACGTCTTCCTCCAGCAGTAACGCTTCCGGCCCGTCGATGTCCGCGGCGCCGACGCGCTCCACACCTTTGAGGCGCTGATTGTCGGCGTAGATTCCGCTGGTGAGGGAGGGCGCCGGCGGCGGGGTCCAGGCCACCGGTTGAACCTTGGTCGGCATCAGCAGCAGGAAGGCGCCGATGGCAACGATCACCAGCAACACCACATGGCGAAACTTGACGGTTCGACTCACGCGCTGACTCCTGCCGGGGTCAACTGTTTTTGCGCCATCTCGCGCAACGCCAGCATCGACGCTGCCGACTCACGATCGATGCGCCTCTTGAGCAGCAGTCGGTTGGCAATGCGCATCGCCAGGCCGCTGAACTGATACTCCAGGGTGCGGACAAAACGTGTGCTATCGCCCAAGGCCTCGCACTCGTAAGTCACCATTAAAGACAACCCGTGATCACCACGGGCCCAGGCACTCCAGCGACGTCCTGGCAGGTATTCGTTAACCTCCCAGATCAAGTGTCCCTCACGCCCGCCAGCCTTGATGTCTTCCTCAAACCGCGCCCCGACATGCAGCGGCCCGCTCTGGCCATAAACCTTGAGGGACGATGGATGCCACTCCGGCCAATGGGTCACGGTGCTGGCGTAGGCGAGCACGTCAATCGGGTTTCCAGCAATGTCGATCTGATGCTGCATGCGCGTCATTGGCGTTCTCGTCAGGTGCAGGTCGATCGGCTCCGGTTCCCAATAGAGGGTGCCGAACAGGTAGTCCATCAGCGGAAAAACGATGTTGAAATTGCGTTCCTGCATCAGTTCACGACGGTGATGCAGTTCATGCAGGCGGCGCATCTGGCGGATCCACGGCAAACGTGTGACGGGGTTCTCGGGTGGCAGGTGCTCGCAGGCGTGGAACACTTCATAGGTCAGGTAACCGAGGACCAGGCAGCCGCCGAACATCCCGGCGACGTTGGCATCGAACTGCTCAAGCAGCCACCAGATGGGCAGGGTGATGACAACCGTGTGCAACACGATCAGCCAGGCCGGAAACAGAATCACCCGCCAGTCGCGGGCGCTGCCGTAGGTCATGTGGCCGGGGGCGAAAAAACTGTGGTGGTCGCCCGCGTGGCGGGCGTAGAACATTCGCGCGAAACTTTTTTTGTGATGCCCAAGGTGCCGATGCACCATGTACACGCCAAAGTTGAAGAACAGCAGGGTCAGCGGCATTGCCAGCCATTCCAGTGGCTGAACCTGATGCACGGTGCTCCAGAATCCGCCAATGGCCAGCAACCCGAACAGCAGCACAAAAGCGCCGTGCAGCCATGGGTTGTAGAGCGGATGAATATCAGCGCGGTAGCGGGCGCGGAATCCTTCGGTCGTCTGCCTCACTGCGTTCACCTGTAGTTATTGTTATAACCAGCAGATTAGACGATCCCGACGTTTCAGGCGGGCCGAACCATGAGGTCACAAACGCCATGATCCGGTGCAAACCGGACTCAGGTCAGCGGGCTCCAGCGCTGCGACCAGTCATCGTCGGATTTGATCACTTCGCGCAGCAGGTCGAAGGCTCGTTGCAGGGTCGCCGAATCGCGGTCGCGGGAGTAAACCAGATAGGTCGGGTAGCTGAATTCCGGGGCTTTGGGCACTTGCTCCAGCACACCACTTTCCAGATAACTCTGGACTACCCGGGTGCGGAAGTAGCCACTACCGCCGTTTTCCAGAATGTACTGCAAGCCCAGTGGGCCGAGGTTGAAGCTCAACGCGGCTTTGGCTTTTTCCGGCAGGGCCGCATCGTGCTGGCGGCGGAAATCCGGGCCCCAGTCGATGTACACGTAGGGATCGGGACTCGCGGCCAGCCGGACGAGGACGAGTTTTTCTTCCAGTACCTGCTCGACTTGCAGGCGCGGCCAATACTCGGGCTGGTAGACCAGTGCCGCATCCAGAACCCCCAGTTCCAGTTGGCGCAGCAGGTTTTCACCGTCACGGATTTCCATCCGTAGTGCGTGGCTGGGAATCTTTTCGCGCAACTCGCCGGCCCAGCTGAGCATCAGCGGGTTGCACAGACTGACCTCGCCACCGATGTGCAACACGTCGCGGTAGCCCTCGGGCAACGGCAAATCCCGTCGCGCCGCTTCCCAGGTTTCGACCAGTTGGTTTGCGTAGACCACGAAAGCTTCACCGTTTGGCGTCAGACGGGCACCGGCGCGATTACGCACGAACAGGGTGCTGCCCAATTGACTCTCGAGTTTCTGCACGCGCGCAGTGATGGCGGTCTGGGTGACGTGGAGTTTTTCGGCGGCTGCGGCAAGGCTGCCGTGGCGGACGATTTCCAGAAAAGTGCGGGCGAGATCGATGTCCATGGGGCGGCCGGTGCGGGAGGTGCGCCATTGTAAGAGCACTCGCTACCGGTGGCGAGTGAACTGCTTTTCGTAGGAGCCAGGCTTGCCGGCGAAGGCGTCCTTAAGTGTGCCTTCGCCGGCAAGCCTGGCTCCTACAGGGCCGAACTCCAACTCGATTCTGCCTTCAAAACGCAAAACACGAACAGCCAAAGGCCCCCCAGAAACCGGCGAAGTCACTGACCGGCGCAGAGGACAACCGGGCCCGTTCATGGCTATGGGCATGCACCGCGCAAGCCCCGACACATTGATGAATCTGCGCCGTCAGCGGCGCCAGTGGTTTCCAATGGCCTGGTACTTTGGCCACTGGCGACCACTCAGGCACCACCGGGATTGGCGGCGGCCCTAGTTTTTCGAACTCGACGCTGCCGTAGACGATCTTGCCGTCGACGATGGTCAGCACCGATTCGATCCATTTGACCGCTTCATCCTCGATGTGGAAATAGTCCGCCGACAGCGCAATCAGGTCCGCCAGTTGTCCGACCTTGATCTGGCCTTTTTTGCCTTGCTCGGAGGAAAACCAGGCACTGCCGTGGGTGAAGAGTTCCAGCGCCGTATCGCGGCTCAAGCCTTGCGGGTACAGCGCCAGACCACCGACGGTGCGACCGCTGACCAGCCAGTACAGCGAAGTCCAGGGGTTGTAGCTGGACACGCGCGTGGCATCGGTGCCGGCGCCGACCGGTATGCCCTCGGCCAGCATCCGGGCGATGGGCGGCGTGGCTTCGGCAGCCTTGGCGCCGTAACGGTCGACGAAGTATTCGCCCTGGAATGCCATGCGATCCTGTATCGCGATGCCGCCGCCGAGGGCTTTCACCCGTTCGATGTTTTGCGGGGTGATGGTTTCGGCGTGGTCGAAGAACCACGGCAAACCATCGAACGGAATGTCCCGGTTAACCTTCTCGAACACGTCGAGCATGCGGCTGATGGATTCGTTGTACGTGGCGTGCAAACGGAACGGCCAGCGCTGTTCCACCAGATGGCGGACCACCGGTTCCAGTTCCTGCTCCATGGTTTGGGGCAGGTCGGGGCGTGGCTCGAGGAAGTCCTCGAAGTCTGCCGCCGAGAACACCAGCATTTCCCCGGCACCGTTGTGCCGTAGAAAGTCATCGCCCTGACCGTAGTGGGAGGTGCTGGTCCAGTTCTTGAAGTCGGTCAGCTCTTCCTTGGGTTTCTGCGTGAACAGGTTGTAGGCAATGCGCACCGTGAGCTGTTGGTCTTTGGCCAGTTGCTGGATGACTTGATAGTCGTCCGGATAATTCTGATAACCGCCGCCGGCATCGATGGCGCTGGTGACACCGAGGCGATTGAGTTCACGCATGAATTGGCGGGTCGAGTTGACCTGATAGTCCAGCGGCAGTTTCGGCCCTTTGGCCAGGGTCGAGTAGAGAATCATCGCGTTAGGGCGGGCGATCAGCATGCCCGTCGGATCGCCATTGGCATCGCGCTGGATTTCGCCACCCGGCGGGTTCGGCGTGTCGCGGGTATAACCGACCACTTTCAACGCCGCGCGGTTGAGCAGGGCACGGTCGTAGAGGTGCAGGACGAACACCGGGGTATCCGGCGCAGCCTTGTTCAGTTCGTCGAGGGTCGGCAGGCGTTTTTCGGCGAACTGGAATTCGTTCCAGCCACCGACCACCCGCACCCATTGTGGCGTGGGTGTGCGATCGGCTTGGTCCTTGAGCATGCGCAGCGCGTCGACCAGTGAAGGGACGCCTTCCCAGCGCAGTTCGAGGTTGTAGTTGAGGCCACCACGGATCAGGTGCAGGTGTGAATCGTTGAGACCGGGAATCACCGTGCGGCCGTGCAGGTCGATAATCTGTGTGCCAGGGCCTTGCAGGGCCATGGCCTGAGCATCGCTGCCGACCACCACGAAGCGTCCGTCCTTGATCGCGACGGCACTGGCCTGAGGTTTTTTGCGGTCGACGGTATGCAGGCGTCCGTTGTACAGGATGAGGTCGGCGGGGGCGTCGGGCATGGTTTTACTCCCTGCGATTAGAGGACTGATCCAGGCACCGACGGCGCCTGCCGAAAGGCCTTGCAGTACACGTCGGCGGTTAAATCCGTCGTGGTCGTCAGGTGGACTCATGGGCAGTGCTCCGCGCAAAGGCTCTTCACAAAAGAAGCGAGGGCAAACAGCCGATGTCTGACGCATGCGGCCAGAAGGAATATAGACGGCAAATCCACAGGTAGCCGTTTTCCGATGGCGAAAAACGACGAATCCCGCCACGAGGGGCGGGATTCGTTTGCAGCCAGGCGTGCCCCCGAAGGTCGGGAGCGGCGCGCTTAGGCCGGGAACAGCTCGGACAGTTTCATGGCCAGCATCATGTCGCCTTCAGCGCGCAGTTTGCCACCCATGAACGCTTGCATGCCGTCGGTCGAACCGTCGACGATGCCTTCCAGGGTTTCGCCGTCCATCACCAGAGTGACCTGGGCGTCCGGGTTTTCGCCTTCCTTGAGCTCGCAGGTGCTGTCTTTGACGATCAGCGAGAAGTTCTTGGTGTCGTCGATGCGGAAACCGAATACCAGGTCCAGACCGGCAGCAGCGGCTGGGTTGAACTTGGCTTTCATTGCTTGTACGGCATCAGCTACGGAGGTCATGGTTCGATCCTTTCTTGGGTAATTAGAGCTGGGTGATTACAGCCTGGGTCACAATAGTCCGGACTCAGCGAAACGTGATGAGTTCCGGGGTCTTCAACAGTTGCAGGTGCGCATGACTGTTGAAAGAAGACAGAGCCACCTCACGACCTCGAAACTTCAGGAGGTTGAGCGAGGTGTTGACGATTTGCCAGTTCAGTTCAAACGCTTGCCTGGCAGGTATTTGCGTAATGAGGTGGAGCAGGGCCGTGATGGTGCCGCCGGAGGTAAACACGGCGATTTTCTGGGTGTTGTCGGCCTGTTCGAGAATGCGCTGCAGACCGGCTTGCACCCGTTCGACAAACCCCAGCCAGCTTTCCAGCCCCGGTGTGTCATAGGTACCGGCGAGCCATCGCTCGATGATCAGGGCGAAGATGCGCTGGAATTCACCGCGGTTTTGCGCGGCATTGCGCAGGATGTGCAGCGCTTCGGGTTCGTCCGGTAACATGGCCGGCAGCAGCGCCCGGATCACCGCGTCGGCGTCGAACTCATTGAAAGCGGAATCGATTTCCAGGGCTGGAACCGGCAGGCCTGCGGCAGCGAACTGTTCCAGTGCGCTGTTGGCCGTGTGCTGCTGTCGGCGCAGGTCGCCCGAAAGGCAGCGATCGAAGCTGATACCCAGCTCAGCGAGGTGCTGGCCGAGGACTTCTGCCTGGCGAATACCGGTCGGCGACAGGACGTCATAGTCGTCTGCACCAAAGGAGGCCTGGCCATGTCGAATCAAATAGATACTGCCCACGTCCGCGTCATCCCGGTACGTTGAAGGTTCGGCGAGGTTATGAGGATGACAGTGAGCTGTCAATGAAAAAACATACGCTTGTTTGAAATGCCCGTTACAGGCCTGTTGCCAGAGGTTTCACGGCTGGCCGCCGAGCCGGTGCATGGGTATGCTGGAGGTAATCCCGCGCGCGTTCTTGCAGCGCATTGTATTAAAGGAGTCCCTGTGGATTTTTTTGCCGAGTACGCAGTTTTTCTGGCTAAGACCGTGACACTGGTGATCGCTATTCTGGTGGTCCTGGCCAGTTTCGCGGCGTTGCGCAGCAAAGGTCGGCGCAAGTCGGCCGGCCAGTTGCAAGTCAGCAAACTCAATGATTTCTACAAAGGGCTGCGCGAACGCCTGGAGCAAACCTTGCTCGACAAGGACCAACTCAAGGCGCTGCGCAAAGTCGAGGCTAAATCCGAGAAAAAGCAAAAGAAAAAACCTGAAGCCAAACCTCGGGTGTTCGTGCTGGATTTCGACGGCGACATCAGGGCATCGGCCACTGAAAGCCTGCGCCATGAAATCACCGCGCTGCTGACCCTCGCCACGCCCAAGGATGAAGTGGTACTGCGTCTGGAAAGCGGCGGCGGCATGGTTCACAGCTACGGTCTGGCGTCCTCGCAACTGGCGCGTATCCGTGATGCCGGTGTGCCGTTGACCGTGTGCATCGACAAGGTTGCGGCCAGCGGTGGCTACATGATGGCGTGCATCGGCGAGAAGATCATCAGTGCGCCGTTCGCCATTCTCGGCTCGATCGGCGTCGTGGCGCAGTTGCCTAACGTCAACCGCCTGCTGAAAAAGCACGACATCGACTTCGAAGTGCTGACCGCCGGCGAATACAAGCGCACCCTGACGGTGTTTGGCGAAAACACCGAGAAGGGCCGCGAGAAGTTCCAGGAAGACCTGGACATCACTCACCAGCTGTTCAAGAACTTCGTCTCGCGCTATCGCCCGCAACTGGCCATCGACGAAGTGGCCACCGGTGAAATCTGGCTCGGCATCGCGGCGCTGGACAAACAACTGGTGGACGAGCTCAAGACCAGCGATGAATACCTCGCCGAACGGGCGAAGAAATCCGAGCTTTATCACCTGCATTACGCCGAGCGTAAAAGCCTGCAGGAGCGCATCGGCATGGCGGCCAGCAGTTCGGTCGATCGCGTGTTGCTGAGCTGGTGGAGCCGGTTGACCCAGCAACGTTTCTGGTAATCGCTGTGCACGCTCGTGTGGTTTCAGCCATGCGAGCGTGATTTCATATTCGATAAGAACGTGTGCGGTAAATATATATATTAACGTTCTGCATTGTTGTTGTTTTGAATGCAAACTCATCAACTAATCGCTCTGTATTGAATGCTGTTTCGACTTTATTCTGAATATTACATTTAGAACAAGGTTGCTAAACATGGACGTTGAAAAAAGTAAATCAAAGTTGTCGGAGATGACGCCCGCCCAACAAGGCGTCTTTTTTGATTTGTTCAAAAAGCAAATGCCTTCCTGGCTGCTTGAATCGTCGGACGCCCTGCGCGAGGCTCTCTATCAAAGCCTCAAGTCCAGTTATAAGTCACGTCATGTCGCGCTCGAAAAGTTGCGAGAGCTACAGTCCCCGGAAAGCTTTTGTACGCCGTTGCTGGCCAAGGCCATGGCTGACAAGTTGGGCGAGCCCTTCGAGGTCGAGGGTGCGATTTTCCAGCACGTGCGCTCTACCTCCAGCCTGTTGGGCCTACGCAAAAAACTGGTGCTGCCGATCGACCGCGATCTGTTGACGGCGGCCTGCGAGAACTTCGAATTGTCGGAAACCCTGGCCGGCAATTATCACGAAAGTTCTGTGCTTTACATCCCGGAACGTGTGACGGGACGATTCAATAGGGTTCTGTCGATGGAGCCCCACGAGTTCGCCAGACTTTGCCGATACCTCGACTTGGGTAAGCAATACCAAAAACATGTGCAAGCTTTTTTCGGCAGTGCTAGCCAAACCGCAAGTTTGCAGGAAACGTCGGTAGCCTGTTCCAGGGATCAATTTGAAGTGGATCGCCACATTGCCTTAATGCGCGGACATATCAGTACCGAGGTTTACCATATGCTCAAATTGGTCAAGGACGGGGAGTCTTCGATCAAGCTGGGCAATAACACTCTTGGTTATCAAGATTTTGAAATGCTTGGTGTAAAGCTGAGAGGACCCATGTTCATCGGCCCGGTCAGCGAGCATGCCGACGACGATTACCGCTGTGTGGTCTATATCCCGGACGATCCCGAACATCCATTGAAAGAATACCCTTCGTTCTCCAAATTTGAGTTCGAGTTGAGTCGACGCTTACGAGACTTCAGCTTTCGCAGTTTTTTCATGCGTTTCGTCACACTTCAAGATCGCTCGTCCTTCCTCACCGGGCTGAATGTGCGGCTGTTGAATGCTAGGCCAATTCAATTTCCCATTACTTCCACCTACGTGCCGTTGACAGGCGTCGACCTTGACGGTGACGCAAAACTGGACCTGTTTCTGGCGATCTTCCAGCATCGTGCGGCGCAGGTAAGTGCCGACAGTCGACTGCTGGTGGTGCCGACCGACGACGAGGATGAAAAAACCCGTCTCGCCAGATTGGAAACCTATAAGTCCATCGGACTGAATACACTGCTGTTTTTTGCGTCCTTCGTGCCGGTTCTCGGGCAAGTGATGTGTGCTGTCGCCGGTTTGCAGCTGCTTGGCAAGATTTACGAAGGCATCGACAGTTGGGCCCATGGCGAGCAGGAACATGCCACCGATTGCCTGTTTGACACCCTTGAAAACCTGATTCTGATGGCTGGATTTGCGGCCGGCGGTGCTGCCGCGGGCAAGGCTTATAAAATCGTGCGTTCGTCGAATTTCGTGCAGGGCCTCAGACGCGTCCGGGTTGACGCGCAGTCGCATCGACTATGGAATCCGGACATGGCGCCTTACCGCCTGCAAGAAGCATTGCCCAGCAGTCTGACCGCCAATGAACAAGGGCTGGTCTGGCGTGGCGATAAGCGCTATCTGCCGTTGGGCCCCGATGCGTACGCGGTGGGTGAGGTGGCCGGTACGGGGTTGTGGGAGGTGCGCAATCCGCAGGTGCCGGAGCGCTATTCACCGTTGCTCGAGACCAACGGTGCGGGTGCCTGGCGACATGACTCCGAACTGCCGCACGACTGGAGCACGCTTACCCTGTTTCGCCGCCTGGGCTACCGGGAAGAAAAGGTTTCAGATGTCCGCGCCTTGCAAGTCATCGCCTCCAGCGGCATCGACGAGGCGGCCATGCGTCAGTTGTTCGTCGATCGGGGCAAACCGATGGCGGTATTGACCGATTCGGTGCGGCGCTTTCGCGCCGATACCGACGTCACGGAGTTCATGAAACAGATGGCGTCGACATCGTCTGCACCAATGGCCGATGCCGACTTGCAGTTGTACCTGCTGACGGGAGCTGGGCGCTGGCCTACGGACATGGCAGTCATCGTGACTGACATCGGCGCTAACGAAGTGGCGCGTTATGGCGGGGACAAAGCTCACCGTCGAGTGGAAGTCAGTGAGGATGCGCTGCGCAAAGGCCGGTTTTATGCGCCGTTGCTGGCTGCGCTCAACGACGGGGAGCGCTCGCGCCTGCTGGGCTCGGCCACGGTGGAGCAAAAGAACCAGTCCACGCTGATGGGCAAACACATTGCCGGGTTGGCACCGCGTATGCGCATGGCCCTGATGGACCGACTGTATCGGCGAGCCGACGTATCCGGAGTCTCCAGGAGCGAGCCGATCACCAAGGCGTTTTCCGGGCTGTCGGCCAGTGTCGCCGACGAACTGGTGCAGCATGCCGATGCGCGCGAGTGGAAGCAGCTTGAGTCTGACAAAGTGCCCTTGCGCCTGGCCGAAGAGTCGCGGCGCTATCAGCAGATCCAGCGTCTGAACCGGGCCTATGAGGGGCTGTATCTGGACGCGGCCAGCGGACGCGATCCGGATATGCTGGTACTCGATACCCTGACGCATTTGCCGGGCTGGCCCGGGGATGTGTTTATCGAGATCCTGGATTGGGGAGTGTATGCCGATCAGCGGGCCACCGTCGGCCCGAGCGATGCCGCGCACAAGGTGCTCATCGAAGCCTATGCCGACCGTTATCAAGGCCTGGATACACAGAACACTGTTGTGTCCAGTCAGCCGACACGCACCCGGGTGGATTTTTTTCAGGCATTGTGGCAAAGCCTACCGGCGAATAGCCGCAAAGCCATAGGCGTTGACATGGATGCTGACGGTGCAGGCTTACGGCAGAAAATCACCGCATTGGCGCTGCAGCGGCGCGAGGCATTCGCCAAGGTGTTGGGGGTCGAAGCAGCGCGCGCTGACTACCAATCGCCAATGGGCCTGGCCGATCGGCAGATCGCGCAGTCCACTGTGCAGACAGCACCGGCGCCAAGTCCTGCGCCGCGCAGATCGCCAGCGCTGATGCGACGTGCCCGTGAACTGTATCCCGCCCATTCAACCGCGCAAATTGAACGCTTTGTCTCGACACTGGGCACTGACGAAGTGTTGGCCATCAGAACGCTTGAGCACATGAGGCAACAATACCGGACGATGGTTGAAACGCTGGAACGCTGGGTCCATCGCGATACTTGGTACCACGAGGGCGATGGTCCAAGACGCAAGGTGCCGTCCCACAGCAAGGCCAGGGCGGCGCGAGCGATTTTGCGCGCGTGGCGCAAGGAAACCCGGAGTTCGGCACATTCAGATCACCTTTCGTACAGCCTGGCCTTCGATACGCTGCCCTTGGGTGATATTCCGGTCCTCATTGGAAGTTTCGCTCACGTTGACGCGTTGCAGTTGAGTGGGGTGGGCGCCAGTGCCGGATTGAACACATTTCTGCGCAATTTTACCCGCCTGCGGGTGTTGAACCTGTCAGGCAACGGGCTGACGCGTATTCCCCAGGCCATCGAGGACATGCCAGGGCTGACGGGCCTGGATCTGAGTAACAACCGGATTCGCCTGACCGAGCGATCCACGCAGGAGCTAGGCGCCAAGGCGCATCTGCATTCGCTGGACCTGAGTTTGAATACGACGTTGGGGCGGGCCCCGGCTGTCGGCGCGATGAGCAGCTTGCGCCATCTGGATTTGCGCGAAACGGGAATCACCGAGTGGCCTGCGGACCTTGGCGGACTCACCCATCTGGAGACCCTGGATCTGCGCAACAACAAAATCGTTGAAGTACCCGAATCCGTGTTCACGTCTCGCGCAGTGCTCAATCGTGGCACCAGTATCGATGGCAACCCGCTGTCTGAGGCGAGCCTGCAAGCGATTGCTGCCTATCAGCAATCGCAAGGTATCAGCCTGGGCGTAATCACAACCGAGTACCTCGCCACGGCGCGGCTGGCTGCCGACAGGAAAGGTGCCAGCTGGGTAAGCGGTCTGCCTGCGGTGCAGATTGGCCGGGCGCAAGAGGTACTGTCGTCGCTGTCGGCCGATCCGGATTCCGGGGCCTTTTTTGAAGTGCTCATGCAGTTGCGTAGCACTGCTGATTATTCCCGAACGCGCACTCAACTGGCACAGCGGTTATGGAACGTGCTGGAGGCGGCCTGTGAAGACGATAGCCTGCGACGCGCGCTATTTCGCATGGCCAGGATCGGCCGGGTCAGTACCGTCAATGCTGCCGCGCTGTTTAGCGATCTGGAGGTCAGGGTTCTATGCTTTCGGGCTGCAGCGGCGGCTCGCACCGGTACGCAAACGCTCGAGGGGGATCTGATCCGCCTGTTGCGCGGGCTGTTTCGATTGCAAGAGGTGGAAAAACAGGCCTTGCTGGAAACTGCCCGTCGCGCCCGGACAGACTCGCTCAGCTTCCGCCAGGCACTGGATATCAGTCTGATTTACCGAGTACGGCTGGCACGACGACTGGAACTGCCGGCACAACCCAGTGAGCTGAATGTTGGGCTGGGTGCGGAGGTCTCCGACGAGCAGATCAACAAAGCCTATCTGGAGGTGGTCAAGGCCGAGCAGACCTCGCAATTGTCGGAGTCGATCAGCAGGCAGGAATTCTGGGCCGAATTTCTGTGGACGACTCGCCGGGACGCGTTTGCCGACATTCTGGATCGCAGTGCCCAATCTTTTGCTCGACTGGAGGCACAGGTCGAGCTATCTCGTGAAACAGCCACGCAGCAAATGACGGCGATTTTCGACAACTTCAGGAATGAAAGCCTTGAACTGCGCAAGCAGCTGACCAGCGCGGCGCTAACGAGGCATCCGGGGCTGACATTGCCAGTCACGCCGGGGCCCAACAGGTTGGGAACGAGACAGGGATGAACGGGCGCCCCGAACCCGCCGATGCGGGTCCGGGGCGTGCGATCAACGCCGACGGAACAGCGGCAGCGGTTCGTCGGTGGCGGCCTGATAGGTCACCGAGAAGTCCTTGAGCCCTTCAAGGGCTTCGTACGGGTCCTTATCGGCGCGAATCGCAAATGCATCGAAACCGCAGCGATGCATGTAAAACAGCTGGTCGCGCAGCACGTCACCAATCGCCCGCAGTTCGCCTTTGAAACCATAACGGTCACGCAGCAGACGAGCGTTGGAGTAGTTGCGGCCGTCGGTGAAGGCGGGGAAATTCAAGGCGATCACCTTGAAATCTGCCACGTCTTCACCGATTTCTTCGGCTTCTTCGTCAGCGTCCAGCCACACACCCAGGCCGCCATCGCGGGCCTTGAGCATACGGCTGTGTTCGCGCCACAGCTGCAGCGGGACGATCAGGTCGTCGCAGTTGCTGATCTCGTCGATGTTGAAGTCCTTGGGCAACAGGTGCCAGGTTTCGTCGACGACCTCGTTGTTCTTAATTATTCGCTGCATAGACGCGCTCCTTGAAGAGGTCAATGCCAATACGTTGATAAGTGTCGATGAAGCGCTCGTCTTCGGTACGTTGTTCGATGTACACGTCGATCAGCTTTTCGATCACATCAGGCATGGCTTCCTGGGCGAAGGACGGGCCGAGGATCTTGCCCAGGCTGGCGTCGCGACTGGCGCTGCCACCCAGGGACACCTGGTAGAACTCTTCGCCTTTCTTGTCCACCCCGAGGATGCCGATGTGGCCGACGTGGTGGTGACCACAGGCGTTCATGCAGCCGGAGATGTTCAGGTCCAGTTCGCCGATATCGAACAGGTAATCCAAATCTTCGAAGCGACGCTGGATCGATTCGGCGATCGGGATCGACTTGGCGTTGGCCAGGGAGCAGAAGTCGCCGCCCGGGCAGCAGATGATGTCGGTCAGCAAGCCGATGTTCGGCGTGGCGAAACCTTGCTCGCGCAATTCGCCCCACATCGCGAACAACTGACTTTGTTCAACGTCGGCCAGAATGATGTTCTGCTCGTGAGAGGTGCGCAGCTGACCGAAGCTAAAACGATCGGCCAGGTCGGCAACGGCATCGAGCTGCTTGTCGGTGATGTCGCCCGGTGCAACACCGGTCGGCTTCAGGGACAGCGTTACGGCCACATAACCTGGCTTCTTGTGGGCCAGGGTATTGCGGGTGCGCCAGCGCGCGAAGCCCGGGTGCTGCTTGTCGAGCTCGGCCAATTCAGCGGCCTGATTGTCCAGGGCTTTGTAGTCCGGGTCGACAAAGTGTTTGGCGACGCGATGCACTTCGGCGTCGGTCAGCGTGGTCTGGCCACCGCGAAGGTGTTCCATTTCCGCATCGACTTTTTGCGCGAAGACTTCAGGTGTCAGGGCCTTGACCAGGATCTTGATCCGCGCCTTGTACTTGTTGTCACGACGGCCGTAGCGGTTGTAGACCCGCAGGATGGCGTCGAGGTAGCTCAACAGGTCTTGCCACGGCAGGAATTCATTAATGAACGCGCCCACCACCGGGGTACGGCCGAGACCGCCACCCACCAGCACACGGAAGCCCAGCTCGCCAGCGGCGTTGTGCACCGGCTCAAGGCCGATGTCATGGACTTCGATGGCCGCACGGTCGGAAGTCGAACCGTTGATGGCGATCTTGAACTTGCGCGGCAAGTAAGCGAATTCCGGGTGGAACGTGGTCCACTGGCGGACGATCTCGCACCATGGGCGCGGATCGATCAACTCGTCGGCAGCGACACCGGCGAACTGGTCGGTGGTGACGTTGCGCAAGCAGTTGCCGCTGGTCTGGATCGCGTGCATCTGCACGGTAGCCAGTTCGGCAAGGATGTCCGGGATGTCTTCCAGCGCCGGCCAGTTGAACTGTACGTTCTGCCGGGTGCTGATGTGGGCATAGCCTTTGTCATAGTCGCGGGCAATCCTGGCCATCATTCGCGTCTGGCGCGAAGTGAGTTGGCCGTAAGGCACCGCCACCCGCAACATCGGCGCGAAGCGCTGGATATAAAGGCCATTTTGCAGGCGCAGGGGGCGGAATTCTTCTTCGCTCAGCTCGCCTGCCAGATAGCGTCGGGTCTGATCACGGAACTGCTTGACGCGGTCCTCGATGATCCGCTGATCGTACTCGTCGTATACGTACATATAAGTCCTGTTCTCAGGCTTGGGCCGGTCGGATCCAGTTGCGTTTTTCGCCTGGAAAGTCTCCGATGCTGCCTCGGCAATTCTGCGCGCACGGCCGCGCACTCCCAACGGAGCCGGGGCAAGATACCAGTTTGCAGTTATGCGCAAAAGTGATGTTTGAGTATATGTAAAGAACCAAAACGACTAATGAAGGCCAATGAGGTAAAACCCACATTTGTGGTGCGGGCAATCATCGTCTTAACTGTGCTCGAGTCTTTATGCAATCACCGATAAAACCGACAAGAGGCGATGCAATGAGCAACCCTACCAAAACGTCAAAACCCGATAGCACGGTCGATGCTTGGGCCATTCTGTTCCTGATCATGCTGGTCGTGGGCACAGCGGTATTTTGGGTCAGCCATCAATAACCGACCCCGTCCGGGCCCGATTCCGACGATTGTCGGACAATAACCCGAATAAACGCCGTTTTCCGGGACTTCGCTGGCTATAATGCCCGGCGAATTGCCGGGGGCTCGGACGATCCATGTTGAAGTTTTTCTACTCATTCCTGCTGATGTGCGGCGCGGTTTACGGACCCGGTGTGCGAGCGGAGTCGGTGCTGTTCCTGAGTCCGGGGAAGACTGACGAAGCCTTCTGGATCAGCTATTCGCAATTCATGCAGGCGGCAGCCACGGATCTGGGCATTGATTTGCGAATTCTCTATTCCCGGCGCATGCCCGAGCTCACGCTGGCGCAAGCCCGCCTGGCGCTGCAAGGTGACAATCGTCCGGACTATCTGGTTTTCGCCAACGAACAGTACGTCGCGCCGCAAATCCTGCGTCTGGCCCAGGGCAGCGGGGTGAAGTTGTTTATGGTCAATGCTTCGCTGACGGCCAATCAGCTGAGTCTGCTGGGGGATCGCTCTGATCAGTTGGGCAGCCTGGTGCCCAACGATGAGGAGGGCGGCTACCTGATGCTCAAGGAACTGATTCGCCAGCACCCGCCCGTGGCACCCGGTCAGGTCATCGAGTTACTGGCGTTTTCCGGTCTGAAGATCACACCTTCGGCGCAACTGCGCGAGCAAGGCATGATGCGGGCCTTGGCCGAGCACCCTGAAGTGCGCTTGCGCCAACTGGTTTACAGCGGCTGGACCCGGGATCGGGCGTATGAACAGGCCACGCTGCTGTTCCGGCGTTACCCGAAGGTCTCGCTGGTGTGGTCAGCCAATGACGAAATGGCGTTTGGTGCCATGCAGGCGTATTCGGAGGCGGGTGGGGTGCCCGGCAAGGATGCGTTGTTCAGTGCGGTCAACACCTCGCCAGCAGCGTTGCAGGCGACGGTCGACGGACGCTTAAGCGTGCTGTTGGGCGGGCACTTCACGTTGGGCGGCTGGGCACTGGTGGAGCTGCATGACCTTGATCAGGGCGTGGATCTGCGCCAGTACGGCGGCCGTGACCGGCAGATCCCGTTGTTGCAACTGATCGACAAGGCACAGGCCAGGCGACTGCTGGCCATGGGTCCATCACCGGATTACGGTGTGAACTTCCGTCGTCTTTCAGCCAAGGGGCGGCCGACGTCGTATCGTTATCCGTTCAGCCTGCAAACCTTGATGCGCTAAACCCCGGCCAGGTGCACCACCAGTTGCACGATGCCGTACAGCGCCAACGCGAATACCGCCGTGAACAGAATCCCCAGAATCACGAAATGACTCGGCTTGCCGTGCGTGAAGTCCCGGGCCCGGTTCTTCCCGCTTTGCACCCCGAACGCCGCCGCCATGACGCTGTGCAGCATCTGCCAGAGCGTCGGCGGTTTGTTGTCGCCTGGATCGTCCATAAACCCCTCGTCACGTGTGTGTGCGCTAAGCATAGACAATATTGCAGCGATAGATCGTTCCCACGCTCTGCGCTCATCGTTCTACACAACTCTCGATGAGCGCACGCTGGGCGTCTAATGCGATAACAAACTCACGTATTCGTTGCATCCCTATCCACATGGCCTTGGGGCCGGGAGGTCCGTCATTTTTACGCCCCAAGTAGCCTCCCAGGCTCGTGACCAGTAAAACCATTTCTCCTAAAGAAGGGGGCGCAGTGGGCGGTTGGCACCGTTTGACCACGATATAGGCTGCTTTCCACTCCGAAGCCTCAAACACCATCTCGCAGCTTAGATCGGGACAAGCACGTCCCAACATCAGGCTGTACAGCACACGCCAGGTCGTGATCAGGTACAAACCAATGCAGGGCAACAACCGTTCCTCGGTCTCCAGCTGCAATCGACTGACCTGACAACCATTCTTCAGCACATTGAAAAACACTTCGATAGACCAGCGTACCCCGTACCACTCAACCACGGTGCTCGCCTGCTCCAGGCTAGTGACCGGCAGACTGGTCAGCAGCAGCCACTCCAGAGGTTCAACACCGTCTATGGCGTTTTCTTCACGGGCCAACACAGCATTGATCGAGACACTGGGCAATTTGTAACCCGACCTGTCGGGGGCACGCAGGGTCACGGTTGCCGCGCGCAAGGTGACATCAGCCAGTCGGGCGGGGCGCTGGGGACGAGCTTTGACTTCAACCTTGAGTGTTCCCAAGGACGGTGCCTGATCCAGTGCCGACCACAACTTCCCGTTGTCAGCCCCCAGCAAGCGCCTGTCTTGAGCCGCCCGCACGATCCATTGGGCCCGGGTGTCTGGACTGAACTCTTGATGATCAACAAACCATTCGTACAGATCGCCCTCAGCATCGGCGAGGTTGACCACCAGGGTCTGCGGTAGCTGCCCCTGAATCGCGCAACTGGTTTGATAACTGTCAATCCAGCGCTGACTCTCTTTCTCATCAATCCCTTTATCTCGGCGCTCATGGCGGGGGCTCGGTTTATCGCGGCTCCACCACTGAGCATCGACGACGCCCAGACAAATACGTTCGGGGGTAAAGGCAATGGTTGGGTGCAGACGTCGAGAAAACTTCTTCTGCGCCTTGATCGTGCCCATCCCTTTGGGACCGAGATTGACCCATTTGTCCATCTCGGTCGTGTCTTGCGCCAACAGCACCACGGGACTGCTTTGCATCCGTTGCAGGGTCGCGTCCTGATGGGGCCGCAACACCTTCTGGAACGTGACTTTCTCATTATCAAGAAATCGATAGGCCGCCGTGGTTTCTGCCAGCCCTCGACAAGCGGTCGGGATGCTGTTGCCGGGATGATCGGCTAGGCGTCCTAAAAAGCTGGCGAGCCTGGCATTTAAACGGCCATCACCCAAGTCGGCGGTTTTCATTTCGTCCTGTGCCCAATTCAATCATTGCTCTCCATTTCTTCGAGTTTCAAAAATACTTGAAAACAGAGTTATGTAGAACGATGAGCGCTCTGCGTGGGAATGCCTCAATGGACGCTCTGCGTCCGCTTTTGGGACGCGGAGCGTCCCGGGCTGCATTCCCACGCAGAGCGTGGGAACGATCGGAGGAGGGGGGGTTAGTTGTCGTAACCCAGGTTCGGCGCCAACCACCGCTCGGTCACGCTCAACTCCTGGCCCTTGCGCGACGTGTAGCTCTGCACTTGGTCCTTGTCGATCTTGCCCACGGCGAAATACTGCGCCTGCGGGTGAGCGAAGTACCAACCGCTGACCGCCGCCGCCGGGAACATGGCGTAGTGCTCGGTGAGGAACACGCCGCTGCGGCCGGCTTTCATTTCCGCGGCTTCAGGGTCCAGCAACTTGAACAGCGTGGATTTCTCGGTGTGATCAGGGCAGGCCGGGTAGCCCGGGGCAGGGCGGATGCCGGTGTATTGCTCTTTGATCAACGCCTCGTTGTCGAGTGTCTCGTCCTTGGCGTAACCCCAGTAGTCTTTACGGACTTGCTGGTGCAGCCACTCGGCGCAAGCCTCGGCCAGGCGGTCGGCCAGTGCCTTGACCATGATCGAGTTGTAGTCGTCGCCGGCATCTTGATAGGCCTTGGCCACTTCTTCGGCGCCGATCCCGGCGGTGGTGATGAAACCACCCACGTAGTCGGTGAGTTCGCTGTCCTTCGGTGCCACGAAGTCGGCCAGGGAGAAGTTCGGCTTGCCGTCGGTCTTGATGATTTGCTGACGCAGGTGATGTAGCTTGGCAATCGGCTTGCCGTCATCGCCGTAGACTTCGATGTCATCGTCGCGCACCTGGTTGGCCGGCCAGAAGCCGAACACCGCACGGGCGCTGATCAGTTTTTCGTCGATCAGCTTGGCGAGCATTTCCTGGGCGTCGGCGTACAGCGCCGTGGCGGCTTCACCGACCACTTCATCCGTGAGGATGCGCGGGAATTTGCCGGCCAGGTCCCAGGAGATAAAGAACGGCGTCCAGTCGATGTATTCGGCCAAAACCTTCAGGTCGATGTTCTCCAGTACCTTGGCACCGGTGAACGTCGGTTTGACCGGCTCATACGTGCTCCAGTCGAATTGCGGCTTCTTGGCGATGGACGCCGGGTAGCTCAGGCGTTCGGTGCGGGCGCTGCGGTTGGCGGTGCGCTCGCGAACTTCGATGTATTCCAGGCGAGTCTTCTCGATGAACGCCGGCTTCAATTCCTTGGACAGCAACTGGGTCGCCACGCCCACGGCGCGAGAGGCGTCGGTGACGTAGATCACCGCGTCGTTGCTGTACTTGGGCTCGATCTTCACCGCCGTGTGCGCCTTGGAGGTGGTCGCGCCACCGATCATCAGCGGCAGATGGAAGTCCTGACGCTGCATCTCACGGGCCACGTGGACCATTTCATCCAGCGAAGGCGTGATCAGGCCGGACAGGCCGATGATGTCGCACTTCTGTTCCTTGGCCACTTGCAGGATTTTCTCGGCCGGCACCATTACGCCGAGGTCGACGATGTCGTAGCCGTTACAGCCCAGCACCACACCGACGATGTTCTTGCCGATGTCGTGCACGTCACCCTTGACCGTGGCCATGAGGATCTTGCCCTTGGCTTCCGGCTTGTCGCCTTTTTCCAGTTCGATGAACGGGATCAAGTGGGCCACGGCCTGCTTCATTACGCGGGCGGATTTCACCACCTGCGGCAGGAACATTTTGCCGGCGCCGAACAGGTCGCCAACGATGTTCATACCGGACATCAGCGGGCCTTCGATCACTTCGATCGGCCGGGTGAACGACTGACGGGATTCTTCGGTGTCTTCAACAATATGCGTGGTGATGCCCTTGACCAGTGCATGCTCCAGACGCTTGTTGACGGGCCAGCCGCGCCACTCTTCGGTCTCGGCTTCCTTGACGCTGCCATCGCCCTTGTACTTATCGGCGATGGCGAGCAGGGCGTCGGTGCCTTCCGGCGTGCGGTTGAGCACCACGTCTTCCACGGCGTCACGCAGTTCGGCGGGAATCTGGTCGTAGATCTCCAGTTGGCCGGCGTTGACGATACCCATGGTCAGGCCGTTGCGGATCGCATACAGCAGGAACACCGAGTGAATCGCCTCACGCACCGGGTTGTTGCCACGGAACGAGAACGACACGTTGGACACGCCGCCCGAGGTCAGCGCATACGGCAGTTCGTCGCGGATATAGGCGCAGGCATTGATGAAGTCCACAGCGTAGTTGTTGTGTTCTTCGATGCCGGTGGCGATGGCGAAGATGTTCGGGTCGAAGATGATGTCTTCCGGCGGGAAGCCGACTTCGTTGACCAGAATGTCGTAGGAGCGTTTGCAGATTTCTTTTTTGCGAGCTTCAGTGTCGGCCTGACCGGCCTCGTCAAAGGCCATCACGACGACTGCGGCGCCGTAGCGTTTGCACAGTTTGGCGTGATGAATGAACTGCTCGACGCCTTCCTTCATGCTGATCGAGTTGACGATGCCCTTGCCCTGGATGCATTTGAGGCCGGCTTCGATCACTTCCCACTTGGAGGAGTCGATCATGATCGGGACGCGGGAGATGTCCGGTTCACCGGCAATCAGATTGAGGAAGGTCACCATGGCCTTCTTCGAATCGAGCATCCCTTCGTCCATGTTGATGTCGATCACCTGGGCGCCGGCTTCGACCTGTTGCAGGGCGACTTCCAGGGCTTCGGTGTAGTTGTCTTCACGGATCAGGCGGGCGAACTTGGCTGAACCGGTGATGTTGGTCCGCTCGCCGACATTGATGAACAACGAGTTGCGATCGATGGTGAACGGTTCCAGGCCCGACAGGCGGCAGGCCTTTGGAATGTCCGGAATCTCGCGCGGTGCGTAACCGGCCACGGCTTTGGCGATGGCTTCGATGTGGCCCGGCGTGGTGCCGCAGCAGCCACCGACGATGTTCAGGAAACCGCTTTGGGCAAATTCTTCAATGACCTTGGCCGTTTCTGATGGCAGCTCATCGTACTCGCCGAATTCGTTCGGCAGGCCGGCGTTCGGGTGCGCCGACACGTGGGTGCTGGCCTTGTTCGACAACTCTTCCAGGTACGGGCGCAACTCACTGGCGCCGAGGGCGCAGTTCAGGCCGACCGAGATCGGTTTGGCGTGGGCCACAGAGTTCCAGAAGGCTTCGGTGGTCTGGCCGGAGAGCGTACGGCCGGAGGCATCGGTGATGGTGCCGGAAATCATGATCGGCAATTCGACGCCGAGTTCTTCGTAAACACCTTGCACGGCGAAGATCGCCGCTTTGGCGTTCAGGGTGTCGAAAATGGTTTCGATCAGGATCAGGTCGGCGCCGCCTTCGATCAGGCCTTTGGTGGCCTCGGTGTAGTTTTCCACCAGTTCATCGAAGGTCACGTTGCGGTAGCCGGGGTTGTTCACGTCAGGCGACAGCGAGCAGGTGCGACTGGTAGGACCGAGTACGCCCGCGACGAAACGCGGCCGGTCCGGTGTTTCCAGGGTCTTGGCGTCTGCCACCTTGCGCGCCAGACGTGCGCCTTCTACGTTTAGCTCGTACGCCAGGCTTTGCATGCCATAGTCGGCCTGGGACACCTGGGTGGCGTTGAAGGTGTTGGTTTCCAGAATGTCGGCGCCGGCATCCAGGTAGGCTTTCTCGATGGCGCCAATCACGTCCGGGCGCGTCAGGATCAACAGGTCGTTGTTGCCCTTGACGTCACTTGGCCAGTCGGCGAAGCGTTTGCCTCGGTAATCCTGCTCCTCGAGCTTGTAGCTCTGGATCATCGTGCCCATGCCGCCATCGAGAATCAGGATGCGCTCTTTGAGGGCGTGCTTGAGAGCTTGAAGGCGAACACTGCGATCGGACATTGGGACTACTCGGAAAGACCATGACGAAGGGGCGGGATAATAGCAAACCTGTGTGGTTTTAGAGCATGTCCCGGTTTTGCATGAATATCGCTCATGTTGGTGTGGGGGGCAGACCGGTAGAATTGCGTCGTTTTTTCATGATGGGGACAAGGGACATGTCGAATCGCGTCATCACCAGCCTGTTTATGCTGCTTTTAAGCTGGGATGCCACCGCGCAAGTTCCGGCGATTTCCTCTGCCATTTCCTACAGCCGCGACATTCAACCGATCTTCACCGAAAAGTGTGTGGCCTGCCATGCCTGCTATGACGCCGCCTGTCAGCTCAATCTGGGCAGTGGCGAAGGGGCTGCTCGTGGCGCGACCAAGATCCCGGTCTACGACGGCGAACGCCGCCAGGCTGCCGCGCCGACCCGGCTGTTTTATGACGCTTTCGGTAAACGTGCCTGGCAGCAAAAGGACTTCTATTCGGTGCTCGACGCTCAGGGCAGTCAGGCCGCGTTGATGGCGCGGATGCTTGAGTTGGGCCACAAAACCCCCTTGCAACCCAACGCCAAGTTGCCGGAAGACATCGTCCTTGGACTGAACCGGGAAAACATGTGCGCCATGCCGGCCGAGTTCGACGGCTACGCCAAATCACATCCCAAAGAGGGCATGCCGCTGGCGGTCACCGGCCTGACCGATCAGCAATACCAGACGCTGCAACGCTGGCTGGCGTCCGGCGCGCCGATTGACGAGCAAGGCCTTGTGCCGAGCGCCAAAGAAGCGTTGCAGGTGGTGCAGTGGGAAAACCTGCTCAACGCACCGGGCGCACGGCAAAGCCTGGTGGGGCGCTGGTTGTTCGAGCACTGGTTTCTCGCTCATCTCTATTTCAAGGACGGCGCGCCGGGACATTTCTTTCAGTGGGTTCGTTCACGCACGCCGACCGGCCAGCCTATCGATCTGATCAACACACGCCGCCCGAATGACGATCCGGGCACTCAGGTGTATTACCGCTTGTGGCCGGTGCAAGGCGTGGTTGTGCAAAAGACCCACATCACCTACCCGTTGAGCGCGGCGAAGATGGCGCGGATCAAAAGCCTCTTCTATAACGGCAAATGGCAGGTTAACGCCTTGCCGGGCTACGGGCCGGAGCGTCGGGCCAATCCGTTCACCACGTTCGAGGCGATCCCGGCCCAGGCGCGTTATCAGTTCATGCTCGATAACGCCGAATACTTCGTGCGCACCTTCATTCGCGGCCCGGTGTGCCGCGGCCAGATCGCCACTGATGTGATCCGCGATAACTTCTGGGCACTGTTCCAGGCGCCTGAGCACGACCTCTACATCATCGATCCGAAGTATCGCGGCCAGGCCACGCCGTTGCTGGCGATGCCGGGGCAGAACGACGATGTTGGCAGTGTCCTGAGCCTGTGGCATGACTACCGCAACAAGCGTAACGAGTACGAGGCGCTGCGCCGTGACAGTTACGCCGATGCGCCGCCGCCGAGCTGGTCGACCTTGTGGGCCGGCAACGATAACGCGCTGCTGACGATCTTCCGGCATTTCGACAGTGCCTCGGTGAACAAAGGCCTGATCGGTGACGTGCCGCAAACGATGTGGCTGTTCGACTTCCCGCTGCTGGAGCGCACTTATTATCAGTTGGCGGTCAACTTCGACGTGTTCGGCAACGTCTCCCATCAGGCGCAAACGCGCCTGTACTTCGACCTGATCCGCAACGGCGCCGAGCAAAACTTCCTGCGCCTGATGCCCGCCGATTCGCGGGATGATTACCTCGACGATTGGTACCAGAGCGGCGGCAAATTCAAGATGTGGCTGGACTACGAGTCCATCGATAACGACAAAGAGACGGCGCTGGTGCTGGACGAAAAGGACCCGAAACGCGATTTCGCCATGCAGTTGCTGGCCCGTTACGGGGACCTCAACGCCAAGCCTGATCCGATCAACCGTTGTGACGGCGCTTATTGCTCGCGGCCGAACATCGATCCGGCATTGCAGAGCGCCGAGCAGGCCTTGAGTCGCCTGACTTCGCGTCCGGCGGCTGGATTGAAGGTCATTGGTCAGTTGCCGGAAGCGACCCTGCTGCGCATCGAAACCCAGAGCGGCAAACGCGAGGTCTACAGCCTGCTGCGCAACCGCGCGCACAGTAACGTGGCGTTCCTGCTGGGTGAATCGCTGCGGTATCAGCCAGGGCTCGACACCGTGACTATTTACCCGGGCGTGCTCAGCAGCTATCCGAACTTCATGTTCAACATCCCGGCCGAGCAAGTGCCGGCATTCGTGGATGCCATGGAAAACGCCAAGGACGCCAATCGCTTCGAAAAAATCGTCGAGCGCTGGGGCATTCGCCGCAGCCATCCGCAGTTCTGGTTCTACTTCCATGACCTGAGCCGGTACGTGCATGAGACCGATCCGGTGGAAGAGGGCGTGCTGGACATGAACCGGTACGAGAATCTTTGATCGAAAGCCTGAACACGCACCGCCGAACCCCTGTAGGAGCGAAGCTTGCTCGCGAAAGGGGGCTGACATTCAGCATGGATGCCGACTATCAGACCGCTTTCGCGAGCAAGCTTCGCTCCTACAGGGGTTGCGGTGATCAGATGTTCATCGACAGGCGCATCTTTCCCGACAAAAATACTAGGACTTTGTACGGCGCGATGATTGGCGTAAACTGCGCCCAAGCCTGCGAGGAGTTTCCATGACCGCTATTACCATCACCGACGCCGCCCACGATTATCTGGCTGATCTGCTCTCCAAGCAGAACACCCCAGGCATCGGCATCCGCGTCTTTATCACCCAGCCTGGCACTCAGTACGCCGAAACCTGCATTGCTTACTGCAAGCCGGGCGAAGAAAAACCTGAAGACACGGCGCTGGGGCTGAAAAGCTTCACCGCTTACATCGACTCGTTCAGCGAAGCCTTCCTGGACGATGCGGTAGTCGACTACGCCACCGACCGCATGGGCGGCCAGCTGACCATCAAGGCACCAAACGCCAAAGTCCCGATGGTCAACGCCGACAGCCCGGTCAACGAGCGCATCAACTACTACCTGCAAACCGAGATCAACCCGGGGCTGGCCAGCCACGGCGGTCAGGTCAGCCTGATCGATGTGGTCGAAGACGGCATCGCCGTACTGAAGTTCGGCGGCGGTTGCCAGGGCTGCGGCCAGGCGGACGTCACCCTGCGCGAAGGCATCGAGCGCACGTTGCTCGAGCGCATTCCCGAGCTCAAGGGTGTTCGTGACGTCACCGACCACACGCAGAAAGAAAACGCCTACTACTAAGGCGTTCGCTGCGAAAAGAAAAAACGGCACCCGTGAGTGCCGTTTTTTTTGATCGTTCCCACGTCGAGGCGTCGAACCGTCCGCGTGGGAACGATCAGGGTCGGAAGAGATGCGCATGCCCAGCGCGATACAGCGACGACTCACTGAAGTGATCACTGCCCAACACTCTGCCCACCAGAATCAACGCCGTGCGCCGAAACCCCTTGGCTTCAACCTTCGCGGCAATGTCTTCAAGCGTCCCCACCACCCAATCCTGATCCGGCCAGGTCGCTCGGTGAATCACCGCGATCGGGCAGTCCGCGCCGTAGTGCGGCAGCAATTCAACCAGGATTTTCTCCAGATGATTGACCCCTAGATGAATCGCCATGGTCGCCCCATGCTGCGCCAGGCTGCCCAGCTCTTCGCCGGCGGGCATAGCGGTCTTGTCGGCGTAGCGGGTCAGGATCACGCTTTGCGACACATCGGGTAATGTCAGTTCGGCGCCCAGCAGTGCCGCGCAGGCCGCCGTGGCTGTGACGCCGGGAATAATTTCAAAAGGGATGTCGAGTTCGCGCAGGTAGCGAATCTGCTCGCCAATGGCACCGTAAAGACTCGGATCGCCGGAGTGCACCCGGGCCACGTCCTGGCCATTGGCATGGGCAGTCTTGATCAGCTCGATGATCTGTTCCAGGTGCAGTTCGGCGCTGTTGACCACGTGTTCGGCGCGATGGCCTTCCAGCACGGCGGCGGGCACCAGGGAGCCGGCGTAGATGATCACCGGGCAGCTGCGAATCAGCCGTTGGCCTTTGACGGTGATCAGTTCCGGGTCGCCGGGACCTGCGCCAATGAAGTAGACGGTCATCGTCGGTTCCTGTGAGAAAAAGGGGCAGGGCAAGGCTTCAGATGAAGATTGCTCATGATCGAAGAGTGAGATTATCGGGGATTTCAGGCGGCGCAGGCTAATGCCAAGGTGGCCTGGGCATATTTTTGTCGTGAAATCAGCAATTTTGCTGGTGCCTGGGCCAACTGTTCGGCCATGGCCAGGGCGGCACTTTCCGCGACGCCGTAGCAGCCGGTGCGTTCGAACGCGATGTCCGAGTGGTGGCTGAGTTGCGGTTTGTAACCTTTCAATTGTTCACTGCTGAAATACTTCAGGGGCAGCGCTAGTTGTTCGGCCAATTCGATCAAACCAGGTTCTTCGCGCTTCAGGTCGATGCTGGCCAGCGCCTTGATCTGGTGAAGTTCGATTTTATGAGCCTGTAACGCCTGATCGAGCAGCGCCCGCAGCGTGCTGACGGGGCAGCCGCGCTGGCAGCCCAGGCCGACCACCAGGGTCGGCGCTGCGCGGGTGTCAGTCATGCGTGGTATTGACCATCGCTTTTGCGGCGGAACAACCAGGCACTGATCAGGCCCAGGGCCAGCCAGAACGCGACGTTGGTCAGCTGCGAAGCGATTTTGAACTGAGCTTCCAGGGCTTCTGGAGCCAGCATCGAGTGGACTTCCGGTTGTGGTGCGCCGATCACGTGAGGAACGGCCAGAATGGCCACGCCGAGCACTTTCATCAGCCAGTGGCGGCTGAACACGATCAATGCGATGCCGACCGCAGTGGAGGCGGCAGTGCCGATCCACCAGATCTGCCGTTGCGCCAAATCAGCAGCGGCAGTGCCCGGCAGCTCAGGCGGCAGACCGAGGGTGGGTGCCAGCACGAACGTCGCATAACCGGCCAGGCCCCAGAGCAGGCCTTGGGAAGTACGAGTCGGTGCGCGCAAGGTGTAAAGACCGGCGAGCATCAGGGCGAAACCGACCGCTACCACCAGGTTGCCGCCCGTGGTCGACAGCACGCGCTGCCAGCCGTCTTCCGGTTCCCAGGCTTCGGCGTCGTGGGTGTGAGCGGCGACAGCACCGGCGTGTTCGTGGACTTCAACAGCGGCCGGCTCGGATTTTTCGTAGGTTTCGGCCTGCAAAATCAGCGGAGCGACCCAGAAGCTTTGCAGCAGGGTCAGCAGCAGGGCGGCCAGCAGCCCGGTGAACCCTGCGGTTTGCGCAATACGCTTGATCATGTCAGCAGGTCTCAATGGCACGGGAATGCAGAGCTGTGGCGGGTATCGTGCGCGGCATTGTGCACCGCTTCGATGTGCGAGAAACCAGCGAAATAAACAAGGCTAGCGCCAAGGATCGACGCACACACGGCGGCGGTCAGGCGTTGAGTCAGGGTCGTGGTGGTGCTGGCGGTGCTCTTATCGGTGTTGCTGCCGGTACTGCTGATGATCGACATGGCGCTTCCCTCTGGTCTGTCAGCGGGTGAATGGAGCGCATGGAAGACCCCTGCGAGTCGGGCGCGCAGAGGTTCAAACAGCGCCCGCCCACCGCGGGTTTGTTATTCAGTGATCGTAATGGTCACTTTGTGTTGCGGGCCGGTCTCCGGGCTCACGAGGGGCGCTGGCTTTCGCCTTGACCTGCAAGCATCACCTTCCCATGCCGAACTGCTGGCACAGTGGATCTGACGCTTCGCTCGCTTACCGTTGCGGGGGCAGCACCGGACTGACATGGCCTTAGAGTAAAGCACATGATTCACCGGTTTCCCGTTTCACCCTGTGAAGGGCACCCGTAACAAGGCGTGTAGGAGAGCATGGGCGGGGGTTGGGCGTCAATTGGCAAGGGTTCTCAACTCGACACCGAGGTGAATTCTTCGCGGGCAAGCCTCGCTCCTACAGGACGGCGGCGTTCTTTGTAGGAGCGAGCGATGCGGCGACCCGACTTGCCCGCGAAGGGGCCGGTGAGGGCGCCACAAGACATTGACCCGCCCCCACACCATGCGTAGCCTTGCGCTTTCGAGGTTCTTCGGCGTCTGCCGAAGCTAAGAAGGGAACGCGGTCGATGCCGCGGCTGCCCCCGCAACTGTGAACGGTTCTGTTAGCTGCCACGCCACTGCAAGCCCTGTCCATCGGGCCCGCGGGAAGGCGCAGCCAACGTCAGTCGAACGACTGGCAAGCCGTCAGCCAGGAGACCTGCCTCGACACAGATTCTCACTTTCAACCGGGCGGGGTGATCCGGTGGCGAACTCTTCAGGCACGCGCGTCCGCGTTGCCGGTCGTCGTCCCGTATGCCCGCCACCTTGCCAAAGGGCATCCGATGAAAACACTGGCCAAACTCCCCGTCACCATCGTTACCGGCTTCCTCGGCTCGGGCAAAACCACGTTGCTGCGGCACATGCTCGACAACGCTCAGGGCCGCCGCATCGCGGTGATCGTCAACGAGTTCGGCGAGCTGGGCATCGACGGCGAAATCCTCAAGCAGTGCTCCATCGGCTGCACGGAAGAAGAAGCCAACGGTCGCGTTTATGAATTGGCCAACGGCTGCCTGTGCTGCACCGTTCAAGAAGAGTTCTTCCCGGTGATGCGCGAATTGGTCGCCCGTCGCGGCGACCTCGACCACATCCTCATCGAAACCTCTGGTCTGGCCCTGCCAAAACCGCTGGTGCAAGCTTTCCAGTGGCCGGAAATCCGCAGCGCCTGCACTGTTGACGCGGTCATCACCGTGGTCGACAGCCCAGCGGTCGCCGCCGGCACCTTCGCTGCTTTCCCGGACCAGGTCGATGCCCAGCGCAAACTCGACCCGAACCTGGACCACGAATCGCCGCTGCACGAGCTGTTCGCCGACCAACTGGCCAGCGCCGACCTGGTGATCCTCAACAAGGCCGACCTGATCAGCCCCGAAGACCTGGCCCGTGTGCGCCTGGAAGTCGCCGAAGAATTGCCGCCCGCGGTGAAAGTCATCGAAGCCAGCAGCGGTCGCCTGCCACTGGACGTGCTGATCGGCCTCGGTGCCGGTTCCGAAGAACACATCGACGGCCGTCACAGCCATCACGATCACCACCATGAAGGTGAAGACGATCACGATCACGATGCTTTCGATTCGATCTCCATCGAACTGCCGCAAGCCGACGAAAGCCTGCTGTTGGACGCGCTGACGCAACTGGTGGTTCAACACGGCATCTTGCGCGTCAAAGGCTTTGCGGCGATTCCGAACAAACCGATGCGCCTGTTGATCCAGGGCGTGGGCACTCGTTTCGACAAGCATTTCGACCGTCAGTGGGGCGCCGACGAAGCGCGCACCACGCGCCTGGTATTGATCGGCCAGGAACTGGACGCAATTCTAATCGAAACGCAATTGCGCGCTGCGCTCAGCGTTTAAGCCATGCACCTGCTCAGGACCCAGCCCGGCGGTTTCGTGTCGGATGACAACATTGCCGACCTTGGACAAACCCCTGCCGAGCTGGTGATCCTGTGCAGCGGCGACTCCAGCCTCGCGCTGCTCGCCGAAGCCGCACAGCAGTTGCCCGACGATTACCCGAGCGTGCGCCTGGCCAACCCGATGCAGGTGCAGAATCACGCGTCGGTTGACCTGTATGTCGACCAAGTGCTGCGCCACGCCAAGGTGATTCTGATCTCGCTGCACGGCGGCATCGCCTATTGGCGTTATGGCGTGGAGCGTTTGGTGGAGTTGTCCCAGCGCGGCGTGCAGCTGATTCTGGTGCCCGGCGATGACCGCCCGGACCCGGAACTCAGCGACCTGAGCACGGTGGCTGCCTGCGACCGCGATCGGCTTTGGCAGTTTTTGCGTCAGGGCGGCATGAGCAATGCCCTGGATTTTTTCCGCTGCCTCGCCAATCGTTGGCTGGATCGCGACTACGCCTGGGCCGAGCCGCAAACCCTGCCACGCACGGCGATCTACCATCCGCAAAAAAGCCCCGCAGACCTTCACGATTGGCAAGCCGACTGGCAGGCTGATCAACCGGTCGCGGCGGTGCTGTTTTACCGTTCGCATTTGCAGGCGGCGAACACCGGTTTCATAGATGTTTTCTGCCAGCGTTTACAGGCCGCGGGGTTGAACCCGTTGCCGATTGCGCTGGCCAGTTTGAAAGAGCCCGGCTGCCTGACGGCGGTCGAGGACTGGTTGGATGAAGTCGAAGCCGGCGTGATTCTCAACACCACCGGCTTCGCTCAATCCAGCCCCGAAGCGCCGCACCTGCGACCGTTTCGTCGCAACATCCCGGTCATTCAGGCGATTTGCGCCCAGGACAACGAGCCCGGTTGGCGCGCCAGTGAACAGGGGCTCGGTCCACGCGATTTGGCGATGCACATCGCGCTGCCGGAACTGGATGGCCGAATCATCAGCCGGCCGATCAGCTTCAAGGACCTGGCTTGGCGCAGTGAGCGCAGCCAGTCGGACGTGGTCTGCTACCGACCGCAACCTGAACGCATGGATTTTGTCGCCGAACTGGCGCGGCGCTGGATCGATCTGGCGCGCGTGCCCAATGGCGAGAAACGCATCGCCCTGATCCTCGCCAACTACCCGACTCGTGATGGGCGCATCGGCAACGGCGTGGGCCTCGACACCCCGGCCGCCGCGCTGAATATCCTCCGTGCGCTGCATACCGAAGGTTATCCACTACCGGCGGAGTTGCCGGACACTGGCACCGCGTTGATCCAGCAATTGCTCGGTGGTGTCAGCAACGACCTCGACACCCTTGACCAGCGTCCATGTCAGCAAAGCCTGTCGATGGACGACTACCTGCTGATGTTCAACGCCTTGCCCGAATCCAACCGCCAGGCCGTACTGGAACGCTGGGGCACGCCGCAAAGCGATCCGATGTTCCGTGGCGGGCGAATGATGATCGCCGGGCTGCGTTTTGGCCTGACCTTCGTCGGCATTCAACCGGCGCGGGGTTATCAGGTTGATCCGAGCGCGGTGTATCACGACCCGGACCTGGTGCCGCCTCACGGTTATCTGGCCTTCTACTTCTGGTTGCGTAACACCTACGGCGCCCACGGCGTGATCCACGTCGGCAAGCACGGCAACCTCGAATGGCTGCCGGGCAAGGGCGTCGGGCTGTCGGAAAATTGCTGGCCGGATGCGCTGCTCGGGCCGTTGCCGAACATCTATCCGTTCATCGTCAACGATCCGGGCGAGGGCGCCCAGGCCAAGCGTCGTACGCAGGCGGTGATCATCGATCACCTGATGCCGCCGCTGACCCGCGCCGAAACTTACGGCCCGTTACGCAACCTCGAATTACTCGCCGACGAGTATTACGAAGCGCAATTGCTCGATCCGCGCCGTGCCCGGGAATTGCAGCGCGACATCCTGCAACTGGTGCGCGAGACGCACATCGATCGCGAACTGCAACTGGACGAAAAACTCGACAGTGATGCCGATGCGGCGATCTGGTTGCCGCGTCTGGACACGTATTTGTGCGACTTGAAAGAGTCGCAGATCCGCGATGGTTTGCATGTGTTCGGCGAGTCGCCGACCGGGCGTTTGCGCATCGACACCTTGCTGGCGTTGTTGCGTATCCCGCGGGGAGATGGGCGTGGCGCCCAGTCGAGTCTGCTGCGGGCGCTGGCCAAGGCGTTCGCGTTGGGCTTCGATCCGCTGGATTGTGCGCTCGCCGAACCTTGGACCGGGCCGCGTCCGATTGAACTGCAAACCCTCACCGACGAAGTCTGGCGCACAGCAGGTGATACCCGCGAACGTCTGGAGCTGTTCGCCACACAGCTGATCGAGCAGGCATTGAGCACTGAAGTTGAGCTGCTGAACGAATCAGGCTGGTCAGAGGTGAAAGCCATCATCGACAGCCTGCGTGAAGTCGTCGCTCCACGGCTGGACGCCTGCGGTCCGGCGGAAATGCGCGGTCTGCTCGACGCGCTAAGTGGTCGCTTCGTGCCGGCCGGCCCCAGCGGTGCGCCGAGTCGCGGTCGACTCGACGTGCTGCCGACCGGGCGCAACTTCTATTCGGTGGACGTGCGTAACCTGCCGACCACCACCGCGTGGCGCATCGGTTTCCAGTCGGCCAACCTGATTCTTGAACGACACCTGCAAGACCACGGCGATCATCTGCGCCAACTCGGCCTGTCGGTGTGGGGCACCGCGACCATGCGCACCGGCGGCGATGACATCGCTCAGGCCATGGCGCTAATGGGCGTGCGCCCGGTCTGGGCCACGGGCAGTCAGCGGGTCGACGACTTCGAAATTCTGCCGCTGAGTCTGCTGGACCGGCCGCGTGTGGACGTGACCTTGCGCGTGTCCGGATTCTTTCGCGATGCCTTTGCCAACTTGATCCGCCTGTTCGACGCCGCCGTGCAAGCGGTCGCCGCCCTCGACGAGTCGGACGACCTCAACCCCCTGGCCGCCAAGGTGCGTGCCGAGCACGAAGCGTTGATGCAATCGGGGTTGGATGAAGACGCGGCCAGGCGTCAGGCCGGTTGGCGCATCTTTGGCGCCAAACCGGGTGCTTACGGCGCGGGCGTGCAGGGCGCCATCGAGGGTCGTCTGTGGCAAAGCCGCGATGACTTGGCCGAGGTTTATCTGAACTGGGGCGGCTACGCTTACGGCGGTTCTGACGAAGGCACCGCGGCGCGAGAGCAGTTCGCTCAGCGCCTGAGCCAAGTGCAAGCCGTGCTGCAAAACCAGGACAACCGTGAGCACGACTTGCTCGACTCCAACGACTATTACCAGTTCCAGGGCGGCATGCTCGCGGCCGTGGAAAGCCTCAGTGGTGAAGCAGCGGCCAGTTACCATGGCGATCACAGTCAGCCGGACTTGCCGAAGATCCGCACGTTGAAGGAAGAGCTGAACCGGGTGATCCGCTCCCGGGCAGCCAATCCGAAGTGGATCGACGGCGTGAAGCGCCACGGCTATAAAGGCGCGTTTGAACTGGCGGCGACGGTTGATAATCTGTTTGCGTTCGACGCCACTACGCAGCTGATCGACGATCACCAGTATGCGTTGCTGGCCGATGCCTATTTGCTGGACCCGGCGACCCGGGATTTTGTTCGTGAGCACAATCCGCATGCGTTGCGTGACATGACTGAGCGGATGCTGGAGGCGCAGCAGCGGGGGATGTGGAAGGAGCCGGGCGAGTATCGGGAGGCGCTGGAGAATTTGTTGTTGGACATAGAAGAAGACAGCTGACTCTGCGGCACCGCTAAACCCTGTGGGAGCGTGGCTTGCCCGCGAAGAGTCACTCACATTCAACATTGATATCGACTGACCGGACGCCTTCGCGGGCAAGCCACGCTCCCACAGGTACAAGGTGTGCCTGCTACCGACCATGACCGAGTATTAAAGATGACCGACACCCCCCATTTCCCTCTCTCCGCCGTGGTCGGCGCTGACGATCTGAAACTCGCCCTCTACCTGACCGCCATCGACCCAAAAATCGGCGGCGTACTCATCGAAGGCCCCCGCGGCATGGCCAAGTCAACGCTGGCCCGAGGTCTGGCGGATCTGCTGGCCAGCGGCCAATTCGTGACATTGCCGTTGGGCGCCACCGAAGAACGGTTGGTGGGCACGCTCGACCTGGACGCCGCCCTGAGCGAGGGGCGCGCACAGTTTTCCCCCGGTGTGCTGGCCAAGGCTGACGGCGGCGTGCTCTACGTTGATGAGGTCAATTTATTGCCCGATCACCTGGTGGACCTGCTGCTGGATGTGGCCGCCAGCGGCACCAATCTGATCGAACGTGACGGCATTTCCCATCGCCATTCAGCGAAGTTCGTGCTGATCGGCACCATGAACCCGGAAGAGGGTGAGCTGCGTCCGCAATTGCTCGACCGCTTTGGCCTGAACGTCGCCCTCAGCGGCCACACCGCACCGGCCGAACGTGGTCAGATCATCCGCCGTCGGCTGAATTTCGACAGCGATCCCTACAGCTTCTGCGCTGAATGGGAAAGCCAACAGCAGTCTCTGCGTGAACGTTGCCAGAAAGCGCGCAGCGCGCTGGCAAGTGTCCCTCTCGACGATCACGCGCTGGCGCAGATCACCGAGCGCTGCTTTGCCGCCGGCGTCGATGGCTTGCGGGCCGACCTGGTCTGGTTGCGCGCGGCGCGTGCCCATGCAGCGTGGCGCGGGGCGAGCGCAATCGCCGAGGAAGATATCGACGCCGTCGCCGAATTTGCCTTGCGCCATCGCCGCCGCGAGCAGTCGCCGCCGGCGCCGCAACACAGTCAGCCGCCCTCGACCCAAAATGCCAACCCGAGCGAAGGCCAGGGTCAATGGGGGGAAATGCCCGCCCAGGCGTTACCGGTCGGCGCACGACGTGACGTACCGAGCTGGCCAAAAAAGCCCTAGGCATTCGCCCTCGATCTGACGCGGGGGCGAATGCCAGACCCCGCGCCGGACGGCTGGATAACGGCAAACAGGGTAAACGTCACGCGGCGCGTAGCGGCTCGATCAATTGGCCCGGTACGTTGCTGAACGGCCGCCCGCGTCAGCGCGACGATGTCTTGTTTCACCTGCGCACCCGTTCGCCCCACGAACTGTGGCTGGTGATCGTCGACGCCTCGGCCTCGACTCGCCGCCATCAGGCATTGAGCGATGCCAAGGGCCTGCTGGCGCAGCTGTTCGACGACGCCTATCGCCAGCGTGCGCGCCTGGCGTTGCTGACGGCCAGTGGCAATCTACCGAAATGGCAAGTGCAAGGGTTGAAAGCCTCCGCCGGTTTGCGCAACTGGCTTGATGGCCTGGGAGCGGGCGGTGGCACACCGTTACTGGCGGCGATGGCTGAGGCGGGGCGATGGCTGGCTGCGCGGCAGAGGCGTTTTCCGGCGGAGCAGCAGCGAGTGTTGTTGGTCACCGATGGCCGATTGAAGGACTGGTCGACGTTGCCGACGCTTGATTGTCCGGGGCTGTTGATCGACATCGAACGCGGGCCGATTCGGCTTGGACGGGCTAAGGTGATGGCTACCGAGTTGCAGGCCGAATATCGACATATCGATGATATGAAGTGAGCCGAAAAGATCACAGGAGTGAGTCATGCGCGTTCTAGCCGCCAACCTTCAGGATGATTTCCGCGTCAAGGCCTACGCCGGCACCAATGGCGTGTTGTTGGCCATGGACCTGGCCGAACCCCGCCGCAAAGGCCTCTTGGGTTTTGCCATCGAAAAACAGCAAGGCCCCAAGCCCTGGCTGTTCCTGTTCAACAGCCTGACCTTCCCCGGCAAGGTGCATACGTTTCCCCGATTTCACGCCACCCCCAGCGATATCGCGCCGTTGCAGAAATTTCGCTGGGCCGATTACGCGGTCAATCCGGGGATGACGATCCATTACCGAATCCACCTGGCCTACGGCACCGTTGATGCGCCGCAACTGGGTGAATTTCTGGAAGTGACGGTCACCTCCGACAATGGCCTGCCGCATAACCAAAGCGTGATCTTCAACCGTGCGGTCGCCGCCAGCCAGGCGTTCCAGCGCAAGTTTCCCGAACTCGACGCGTTGATCAGCGCCAACAAGAACTTGCCCATCGAAGCCTGGCCGGATGTCCCGCGACAATGGCTGGAAAATGGTTTGCTCAGGCGTTTGCTGGGGTTTATCGCGCGTGCGGTAGATGGCCAGTGGGCGCTGGACATTGCCATCTACGAGTATGAATTGCAGGCCATCGTCGATGCGGTCAATGCAGCGTTCGAACGTGGGGTAAACGTTCGCGTGCTGTATCACGCCCAGCCGGGTGATGAGGACACCGCCATGAACGAGGCCAGCCTGGAAAAAATCCCGGCAGAGAACAAGCGCGGGCGAGTCACCCACAATATCTTCCACAACAAGTTCATGGTGCTGAGCCGGCTCGACGCAGCGGGGCAACGGCAGCCCGAAGCGGTGCTTTGCGGCAGCACCAATTTCACCCCCAACGGTGTTTACCGCCAGGCCAACGTGGTGCATGTGCTGGACGACACGCAAGTCAGCGCCAGCTATCTGCACACCTTCGAGCAGGTCTGGACCCACCCGGCGGATGTCGGCGCGACCCGAAACTGGCTCACTCAAAACAACCCGATGGATCCGCTGCAACCGACGTTCGCCGGGTTCTCACCGCGCTCGGGCAAAGGGGATCTGGGTGAGTTTGTCGAGATCATCAACGCCGCGAAAAAGGACGTATTGTTCGTCACCGCGTTCGCCTTGCCCGACGATATCCTGAACGGTTTGCTCGGCCAGCCCCACGACGACATTTTGCGTTACGGCCTGCAAAACACCGCCAGCCGCATCACCGGTTTCCACGCCGACCGCACCGCCGAATTCGCCGCCACCGCGCTGCTCAATACCGGGCTGGAAGGCTGGCTCAGAGAGAACATGAAAGGCCAGAAGGGCAACCTGCTGGTGCACACCAAAGCTGTGGTGACGGACTTCACCAGCGATGCACCGACGATCATCAGCGGCAGCCATAACCTCAGTGCCGCGGCCAGCAATGGCAATGACGAGAACTACTTGATCATTCGCGGCAATACCGATCTGGCGGACCGTTATGGTCTGGAGCTGCTGCGGTTTTACGAGCATTACCGCTTTCGCTATTTCGCCAAGAAACTCGCGCTCAAACAGGTCCATCCGTTGGCGGCGGATGACAGCTGGACCGATGATTACTATCGCGCGGGGGATTTGCGCATGCTCTCGAGAGTGCGCTTCTCGGGGCGATAAGTGCTATGACCTGTTCATCGCCTGCCGGTACTGCCGAGTACGCCGGGCGATGTACAACCGGTCAAGAATTAGCGCCCATATCGCCGAAACCTCGGGACGGGGCTTGCGCCCGCGGCTCAGGCGATTGAGCTGGAACTTCACGACGGCCATACTCGCCAGTGCTGCCAGGGGTTTGCGCTTCCAGCGAATCGGCGGCAGTTGCGGATGACTGTTCTGGCCTTCGCGCCAGCGTTTGACCAGTTGAGGTTCCAGCGCCAGTGCCGTTCCGATCCCGGTCATGGCGATGCCGCTGTCGAGTACTTGTTCGACGATCGCCAGACGTCGAATCCCACCCGTCACCATCACCGGCATGTTCGCCACACCGGCCAATTCCCCAGCCATCTCCAGAAAGTACGCCTCACGCGCCAGGGTCCGACCATCCCGGGCCTCGCCTTGCATGGCCGGGGCTTCGTAGCTGCCACCGGAGAGTTCCAACAGATCGATGGGTAGATCGTTGAGCCACTCGATGACCTGCCGGGCGTCGTCGGCATCGAAACCGCCGCGCTGGAAGTCCGCCGAGTTGAGCTTCACCGACACGCAAAATGTCGGCGACACGGTCTTGCGTACGGCGCTGATCACCGCCAACAACAAACGAGCGCGATTTTCCAGCGAGCCACCCCAGCGGTCGGTTCGTCGGTTGGTCAAGGGCGAGAGGAACTGGCTGATCAGATAACCGTGCGCCGCATGAATCTGCACCCCGGTGAAACCGGCCTTTTCCGCCAGTGCAGCGCTGCTCGCGAAGCGTTTGACGACTTCTTCGATGTCGCTCTCGCTCATGGGTTTTGGCTCGGCAAACATCTTCGAGAACGCACCCAGGTCCAGCGCCACAGTGGAAGGCGCCCAGGCTTGCTGACCCAGATTGGCCATAGTCTGACGGCCGGGATGATTGAGCTGTATCCAGAACTGCGCGCCACCGGCCCGGCCAATAGTTGCCCACTGGCGAAAGCGTTCAAGGTGCCGCTCATCTTCCAGTACCACGCCACCGGGGCCGGTCATGGCGCGGCGATCGATCATCACATTACCGGTCAGCAACAGGCCGGCTTCGCCTTCGGCCCACGCCTGATACAACCGGAACAGAGCATCCGCGGGCGCCTGCCCGGTATCGGCGAGGTTCTCTTCCATCGCGGCTTTGGCGATGCGGTTGCCGATGGTCTGGCCGTTGGGCAAATTCAACGCTTGGAAGGGCGACATGCTTGACTCCTCATCAGTGATGAGTAGAGGCTAAGCTTAAAGTTAACTTTAATGTCAAGCAGGCAAATGAGGCTGAGATGAAGATTGGTGAATTGGCGCAGATAAGCGGGTTGAACGCGTCGCGCATTCGGTTTTACGAGGCTCAGGGTTTGATCCGTCAGGTGGAGCGCCGGGCCAACGGTTACAGGCATTATCCCGACCAAGTGTTGCAAACCCTGCAGATCATCCGGTGCGCCCAACAAGCCGGGTTCAGCCTGGAAGAGTTGAAGCAGTTGTTGCCGGACAGCGCGACCGGTGAGTTCAAGCAAGACGAATTGCTGGCGGGTCTTAAGCGCAAAGTCGAACAGATTGAAGAGATGCAGCTGCACTTGGCGCAGAGCAAAGCGCAGCTGTTGGAGGTGATCGACAATATTCAGGCGCGACCCGAGGGCATGGGTTGCGTTGCGAATGCCGAGCGGGTATTGGCGTCGTTCAAGCCTTAGCGCCGATGGCTGCAGCCGAGGGGGCGGGGATCGGATGACGCATCAGCGTGCCCACCACCAACGCCCCCAACAATGCCAGCAGCCCCGCCACCCAAAGCAGCAGGCTGAAACCACCGACGAAGGCTTGGCGGGCCAACGGTTCGACCACGGTTCGTGCGGTTTCCGGCAACAGGCTCATCGCCGCCGTCATGTCGCCCGCCACCACCCGTGAGGCGATGCCCTGGGTTTGGCCGAGCCATTGCGCGCCATGCGCAGGCAAACTGGTGCGCAACAACAGCTCGGTGTGACTGGACAGCAACGCGCCGAACACGCCGATGGCCAACACGATTGCGCTGAAGCGCATGGTGGTGCTCATGCCTGAGGCCATGCCCGTGCGCTCCCGTGGCACGCAGGCCATGATGTTCTTTTGCGTATCGCCATTGAGCAGCCCTGCACCGGCACCCGTCACGGCAATCGCCAGGGCGAAGGGCAGGTAACCGCCGCTGCTGACCGCCCAGGCACTGAGCAGATTGCCGCTGCCGACCAGGGTCAGACCGGCGGCCATCAACGTGGCTGGGGCAAATCGACTCGCCAGACGAACGCCGATGCGCGGGCAAATCAGCATCGTCAGGGCAAACGGCAACATCCCCAGACCTGAAGCGATGGCCGAAAAGCCCAGGCCGTTTTGCAGGTAGAACGGCAGCAGGGTCATCATCACCTGGGCGCACCCGGCATAGGCAAACATGCCCAGTAGTGCGCCGATAAAGCGCGGATGCTTGAACAGTTGCAGGTCGACCATCGGTCGCTGCTGCATCCGTTCAATCACCACGAACAGCCCCAGCAACAGGGCGCCGCCGATAAGCCGGGCGTAGGTCAGCGGGTTGCTCCAGCCGATCCGGTTCGCCTCGATCAGGCCCCAGATCAGGCACAGCAAACTCGCACTGAATGCCAGGCTGCCCCAGGGGTCCAAGCGCGCGGATTGGGTGTCGCGGGACTCAGGCACGGCGCGCCAGACCATCATCATCAGGAACAATCCGACGGGCAGGTTAAGGTAGAAAATCCAGCGCCAGCCCATGTATTCGGTGATGAGCCCGCCGACCGTCGGCGCGGCGGTCATCGCCACCCCCATGCACGCGCCCCAGAAGGCCCAAGCCTTGGCCCGTTCCACTTCATCGTGAAACGTGTGGCCGATGGAGGCGAGGGCCGAGGTCAGCAGCAACGCCGCGCCGACTCCCTTGATCGCCCGGGCAATGTCGAGGAACAGCGCATTGGGCGCGGCACCGCAACCGATGGACGCGAGGATGAAAATGGCCAACCCGCACAACAAGGTTTTCTGCCGACCGAAACGGTCAGCGATGCTTCCAGCCGGCAACAAAAGGACGGCGAAGGCCAGCATGTAAGCGCTGACCACCCATTCGATGTCGGCAAAGTTTGCACCCAGGTCCCGAGCGATCGTGGGCAGCGTCACGGCGACGATGTTGGTGTCGAGGACGATCAGCGAGCAAACGCCTGAGGCTGTGAGTAACGTCAGTCGCGGGCTTACCTTGGGTTTGACGGGCATGGCAGCGTTTCTCTACTGTAAAAGTCAGTGCAGCTTATCGCCGGCTGCTACTTTTCTTGTTAGGTACGCCTTGTCACTTCATTACCTTTGAGCTAACGCACCGATGGATATTCGCCATTTCCGCTATTTTCTGGCCGTTGCCCGGCAAGGCAACTTCACCCGCGCCGCCGAACAACTCGGTATCGCACCGCCGACCTTGACTCGACAGATCCAGGACATGGAGAACGAACTCGGCACGCGATTGTTCGTGCGCCAGACACGTGAAGTCAGCCTGACCGAGGCCGGCGCCGCGCTGGTGATCGAGGCCGAGGCGACGGTGCGGCAATTCGAATACGCTCAGTACAACGCCCAGCGTGCCGGGCGCGGGGATATTGGCCATATCGAACTGGGTTACGTGGCGTCGGCGGTGTATTCGGGCTTGCTGCAGAAGCAGGTGCAAGCCTTCAGTCGCGAGTGTCCTGACGTCAGCCTGAACGTACGGGAAAGTCCCATGGCGTCATTGCCGGTGATGGTGGTCGAGGGGCGTTTCGATATTGGCTATGTCCGTTCACCCATGACCCTGCCTGACGGCCTGGAAGCCATTCGCCTGGACGCAGAAGGTTTTGTGCTGGCGGTGCCTGCCGAGTCCTGGCTGTGCCGTCTGCCAGAGATTGCCCCGGAACATTTGCAGAACGAGACGTTCATCCTGCCGGAACAAATCAGCGGCACCTTGCAAGTCGCCGCCGAGGGTGGATTTGCGCCGAAACTGGGGGCGCAACCGGGCGGGCTGGTGGCGGTCATAGCATTGGTATCGTTGGGGCAGGGCGTGGCGGTGGTGCCAGAGTCGGTGGTCGGGCGTGTTGGTTTGCCCGGCGTGTTGTACCGGACAATCAAAGGTTGCGAGGCGAGTTCGTGGTTGTCGTTGATTTATCGTCGGTTCGAGAAGTCCGCAGCGGTGTCCAGGTATATCGAGCAGGTCAAAAATCGCTAAGTGCAAAAGCTTCGCGAGCAGGCTCGCTCCCACAATTGACCGAGTTACCCAAACAGACACGGTCATCTGTGGGAGCGAGCCTGCTCGCGAAAGCGATCTTTCAAACACTGAAAATGGCACGGATTAACAGCAAACCCGACGATTCAACTGCCCGGTTGCGCGAGGCACAGTGCGCAACCTTCGCAGGGTCTGGCGCAACCACGCCAGATCGTGAACCGGTTTACGCTTCACCGTTGCCGGTTTCACCTTGCCGATGTGCCTGGCGAAGTGTTCCTGCAGGGATTTCTCAGTGCCAATTCCCTTGAGCTTCTTCAGCAGCTTCCCCTCCTTGTAAAACAGCACGGTCGGAGTGCCGGTGACGTCCGGGTGGCGGGGTGATTCGCTGGTATTCAGCATGTAGATGTTCGCGTGATGGCGATATCGTTCGCCAATCTGACGAAAAATCGGTCCGGCCATTTCGCAGGCGGGGCAGTGTTGATTGCCGAAATACAAGATCACCGGGCGCCAGGTTTTCAGGGCTTTGCGGTAGACAGGGGCCAGTGCTTTGCGAGCGATTTTCGAGCTCATTGAAATCTCCTTTTTCACAGTGCATCGAGTGCCTGTTGACGGTAAAGGAGTCAGCCGCGATCAGTCTACTGTCAGAAATTACAGGTAGTGCTGCTTCATTTTGAATCGCTACCCCCTCAAATGTGGTGCAAGTACCCGTGCGTTGTGGCCAACGGTAGCGGTGCTCGACGTGTGCGTTGGGTAACAGAGTTTCCGGTGTTTTGCCCATCTTATTGATTCACCTGGTTTTTCAATCTTCCCAACATTCCGCCCACATCCTGTGGCACACTTTCTGCTGTCTATTCCGTTGTTACATACCAACGTCCGGTATAACGGAATAAACATCACCCTGGAGTGCTTGCCATGCATCGCCGACCTTCCTTGTTTAAAGCGTGTGTTTTTGTTCTCGCGGCTTCGGCTGCTGCCATGGGCGTGGCCCAGGCGGCGGACAGCAAGCTCGATAGCGTGCTGGCCCGCGGGAAACTGATCGTGGGCACGGGCAGTACCAATGCGCCGTGGCACTTCCAGGGAGCGGACGGCAAGTTGCAGGGGTTTGATATTGATATCGCGCGGATGGTGGCCAAAGGGTTGTTCAACGACCCGAGCAAGGTCGAGTTCGTGGTGCAGTCGTCCGATGCGCGGATTCCCAACTTGCTGACTGACAAAGTCGACATGAGCTGTCAGTTCATTACCGTCACCGCCAGCCGTGCGCAGCAGGTGGCGTTCACGCTGCCGTACTACCGCGAAGGTGTCGGCCTGCTGTTGCCGGCCAACAGCAAGTACAAGGAAATCGAAGACCTCAAAGCCGCCGGTGACGGCGTGACCGTGGCGGTGCTGCAGAACGTGTACGCCGAAGAGTTGGTGCATCAGGCCTTGCCTAAAGCCAAGGTCGATCAATACGACAGCGTGGACCTGATGTATCAGGCGGTGAACTCCGGCCGCGCAGACGCCGCTGCCACCGATCAATCGTCGGTGAAATACCTGATGGTGCAAAACCAGGGCCGCTATCGCAGCCCGGCCTACGCCTGGAGCCCGCAAACCTACGCCTGCGCGGTCAAACGCGGCGATCAGGATTGGCTGAACTTCGTCAACACCGTTTTGCATGAAGGCATGACCGGCGTTGAGTTCCCGACTTACGCGGCGTCGTTCAAGCAGTGGTTCGGCGTCGATCTGCCGACACCTGCAATCGGTTTCCCCGTCGAATTCAAATGATCCCGTGAGAGCGGGGCGGTCATAAATCGCTCCGCTCAAGGTACTGCTGACCATGAACTATCAGTTGAACTTTGCTGCCGTGTGGCGCGATTTCGACACCTTGCTGGCGGGGCTCGGTCTGGGCCTTGAACTGGCGCTGGTGTCGATCGCCATCGGCTGCGTGATCGGCCTGCTGATGGCGTTTGCTTTGCTGTCGAAGCACCGCGCGTTGCGGGTGCTGGCGTCGGTGTATGTGACGGTGATCCGTAACACGCCGATTCTGGTGTTGATTCTGTTGATCTACTTCGCCTTGCCGAGCCTGGGGATCCGTCTGGACAAGATCCCGTCGTTCATCATCACGCTGTCGCTGTATGCCGGGGCTTATCTGACCGAAGTGTTTCGCGGCGGGTTGTTGAGCATTCCCAAGGGGCAACGTGAAGCCGGGTTGGCCATCGGTCTGGGCGAGTGGCAGGTCAAGGCCTACGTCACCGTGCCGGTGATGCTGCGCAATGTACTGCCGGCCTTGTCGAACAACTTCATTTCGCTGTTCAAGGACACCTCGCTGGCCGCGGCGATTGCCGTGCCGGAGCTGACTTATTACGCGCGCAAGATCAATGTCGAGAGCTACCGGGTGATTGAAACCTGGCTGGTGACCACTGCGCTCTATGTGGCGGCCTGTTACCTCATTGCCATGATGCTGCGTTACCTCGAGCAGCGTCTGGCGATTCGCCGATAGGAGGCCACATGTACGAATCCCCTAGTTGGTTGCATGAGTTATGGGTGGCGCGGGAAGTCCTGTGGCAAGGCTTTCTGACCAGTGTGCAGGTCTCGGCCCTGGCGATTCTGTTGGGCACGATGGTCGGTATTGTCGCCGGTCTGGTGCTGACGTACGGCAAGTTCTGGATGCGCGCGCCTTTTCGGTTTTACGTCGACCTGATTCGCGGCACGCCCGTGTTTGTATTGGTGCTCGCCTGCTTTTATATGGCGCCTGCGCTGGGCTGGCAGATCAGTGCGTTTCAGGCCGGCGCGTTGGGGCTGACGCTGTTTTGCGGCTCCCATGTCGCCGAGATTGTTCGCGGTGCGTTGCAAGCGCTGCCCAGTGGTCAGATGGAAGCGAGCAAGGCCATCGGCCTGACGTTTTATCAATCGCTCGGCTACGTGCTGTTGCCTCAGGCGCTGCGGCAGATCTTGCCGACCTGGGTCAACTCGTCCACCGAGATCGTCAAGGCTTCGACGCTGTTGTCGGTGATCGGTGTGGCTGAGTTGTTGCTCAGCACGCAGCAGATCATCGCCCGAACCTTCATGACCCTCGAGTTTTACCTGTTCGCCGGATTGCTGTTTTTCGTCATCAACTACGCCATCGAATTACTCGGCCGGCACATTGAAAAGCGGGTGGCCTTGCCATGACTCAACCTCAACTCTCTAATGCAAAAGACGCCAACGCTCAAAACGCTCAGGCCCTGCTGGACATCCGCGGCCTGCACAAGCAATACGGCCCGCTCGAAGTGCTCAAGGGCGTCGACCTGACGATGCAGCGCGGCAACGTCGTGACGCTGATCGGTTCCAGCGGTTCGGGCAAGACCACGCTGCTGCGTTGCGTGAACATGCTCGAAGAGTTTCAGGGCGGGCAGATCATGCTCGATGGCGAGTCCATCGGTTATGACGAGATCAACGGCAAGCGCGTGCGTCACGCGGAAAAAGTCATCGCCAGGCATCGGGCCATGACCGGCATGGCGTTCCAGCAGTTCAACCTGTTTCCGCACCTCACGGCGTTGCAGAACGTCACCCTCGGTCTGCTCAAGGTCAAAAAGCTGCGCAAGGATGAAGCGGTTGCCCTGGCGGAAAAATGGCTGGAACGGGTCGGCTTGCTGGAACGACGCGACCACTACCCTGGTCAGTTGTCCGGCGGTCAGCAGCAGCGTGTGGCAATTGCCCGGGCGATCGCGATGAACCCGAGCCTGATGCTGTTCGACGAAGTGACCTCGGCCCTCGATCCGGAACTGGTCGGCGAAGTGTTGAGCGTGATCAAGGGCCTGGCCGAGGACGGCATGACCATGCTGCTGGTGACCCACGAAATGCGTTTTGCGTTCGAGGTCTCGGACAAAATTGTTTTCATGAATCAGGGGCGGATCGAAGAGCAGGGGCCACCCAAGGAGCTCTTCGAACGCCCGCAATCGCCACGACTGGCGGAATTTCTCAAGAACACGCGGTTCTGATTTTTTTCAAAAAAACTTCACCTTCAATCAGGAGAAACACTCATGAGCATTACTCGTTACGGCACTGGCAGCACCGCCGGTGGCGGCCAACCCCGTCCTTTCGCCCGCGCCGTTGAAGCCGATGGCTGGCTGCATGTGTCCGGCCAGGTGCCGGCGCTGGATGGCGAAATCGTTGTGGGCGGCATCGTCGAGCAGACTCACCAGGCCATGAAGAACCTGATCGCCATTCTCGAAGAGGCCGGTTATGGCCTCGAAGACGTGGTGCGCGCCGGCGTGTGGCTGGAAGATCCGCGGGATTTCTGGAGTTTTAACAAGGTGTTTTCCGAGTACTTCAAAAGCGAACACGCACCGGCGCGGGCCTGTGTGCAGGCGAATATGATGGTCGATTGCAAGGTTGAGATTGACTGCATCGCATACAAGAAAAAGGCCTGAACCTGGGCACTGATCGTTCCCACGCTCTGCGTGGGAATGCCGCCGGGGACGCTCCGCGTTCCGCTGTTGGATGTGACGCAGAGCGTCACGGGATGCATTCCCACGCAGAGCGTGGGAACGATCATTAGCGTTAAACTCCCGGCCACTTTGAATGGGAACGTGAAGACATGACCGAAGACACCATCAAACGCCGGGCTCGCGGTCTGGACCGGGCGTTCGATATCCTCGATTTCCTCAAGGAAGTCGGCAAGCCCCTGCGCCCGAACGAAATCGCCAGCGGCATCGGCAGCCCGAAATCCACGGTCTACGAGTTGGTTGCCTCCCTGCTGGACCGACGGATTCTGGAGGTCGTGGGCAAGGACGGTCACGTCTACCTCGGCCGTCAGCTGTACTTCCTCGGGCAGGCGCACTTGCGCCATTTCGACCTGACACGCGAGGCCGATCACGCCTTGCAGGAGATCGTCAGCCAGACCCATGAAACCGCGCAGATGTGCCTGCTCAACGGACGCAAATACACCGTGGCATTGATGAAAGAGGGCGAGCGGCATTTCCGCATTTCCTCGGACATCGGCGAGAACGCGCCGATTCCCTGGACCGCTTCCGGGCGCCTGCTGCTGACGCACCTGAGCGACCAGGAAATCGTCGACCTGATCGATCACGACGACTTCATCTTGCCCAACGGCGAGCGTCTGCCGCTTGCGCAGTTTCTCCAGGAGATTCGTCAGTCCGCTATCGATGGCTTCTTCTCCTTCGATAGTGTCGCCGACACCTTTACCCATTGCTTCGCCGCCCCGGTCAAAGACCCCAACGGCGTGGCCATTGCGACCCTGTGCATCGTCGCCCCCCGGGCCGATGCCAAGAACAACTACAACGACTATCGCCGGGTGCTGATCGACAGCGCCAACAACCTGGCCCGTCGCATCAACGAATAACAGCGGCTGCCTGCGGCCGCGAATGTGAGGAGTTCGACCATGTCTTCTGCCAAAAATACTGCCGCCGTGGAAAAGGGCTTTGCCCACACTGGCGCCAACCTGGTGCGCGACGTCAGCCTGCCGGCGCTGGTGCTGCACCGCGAGGCGCTGGAACACAACATTCGCTGGATGCAGGCGTTTGTCAGCAACAGCGGTGCCGAGCTCGCGCCCCACGGCAAAACCAGCATGACCCCGGCACTGTTTCAGCGCCAACTGGACGCTGGTGCCTGGGGCATCACCCTGGCCAGCGCCACGCAAACCCGCGCAGCTTACGCCCATGGCGTGCATCGGGTGCTGATGGCCAACCAATTGGTCGGTACGCCGAACATGGCGCTGATCGCCGATCTGCTGGCCGATCCGGTTTTCGACTTCCATTGCATGGTCGATCACCCGGACAACGTCGCTGATCTGGGAGCGTATTTCGCCTCGCGCGGTGTGCGTTTGAACGTGATGATCGAGTACGGCGTGGTCGGCGGTCGTTGCGGTTGCCGCACGGAAGAGGAAGTGGTTGCGCTGGCCGAGGCCATCGCGGCGCAACCGGCCCTGGCGCTGACCGGGATCGAAGGTTACGAAGGGGTGATTCACGGTGACCACGCGGAGAGCGGCATCCGTGCGTTCGCTGCTTCTTTGGTGCGCCTGGCCGTGCAGCTGCAGGACAGCGGGGCGTTCGCCATTCCCAAGCCGATCATCACCGCGTCGGGTTCGGCCTGGTACGACCTGATCGCTGAATCATTCGAAGCGCAGAACGCCGGTGGGCGGTTCCTCAGCGTGCTGCGTCCCGGCAGTTATGTGGCGCACGATCACGGCATCTACAAAGAAGCGCAATGCTGCGTGCTCGACCGCCGCAGTGATCTGCACGAGGGCCTGCGCCCGGCGCTGGAAGTCTGGGCTCATGTGCAGTCGTTGCCGGAACCGGGTTTTGCGGTGATCGCCCTGGGTAAACGCGACGTGGCCTACGACGCCGGTTTGCCGGTGCCGTTGTTGCGCTACAAGGCCGGTGTGGTTCCGGCGACAGGCGATGACGTCAGCGCCTGCAAGGTGACGGCGGTGATGGACCAGCATGCGTTCATGACCGTAGCGCCGGGCGTTGAGTTGCGGGTGGGGGACATCATTTCGTTCGGCACGTCCCATCCGTGCCTGACGTTCGACAAGTGGCGTACCGGGTGTCTGGTGGATGAGCAACTGAACGTCATCGAAACCATGGAAACCTGTTTCTAAGGCTTGAGACCGAGGCGCGGCCATCGCGAGCAGGCTCGCTCCCACAATGGAATGCGTTCCCCTGTGGGAGCGAGCCTGCTCGCGAAGGCGGCCTCCCAGACAACATTGCACCACCTGAGACCCCAACACCCATGAACACCATCAACACCCTCGGCCCCAACACCCCGCGCATCGCCCTGATCGGCGAGTGCATGATCGAGTTGCAGCAACGCGCCGACGGCAGCCTGCAACAGAGTTTCGGTGGCGATACCTTGAACACGGCGGTCTACCTGTCCCGGGCGTTGGGCGAGGGCGGCACGGTGGATTACGTCACCGCCCTGGGCGACGACAGTTTCAGCGATGCCATGTGCCAGAGCTGGGCCGAGGAAAACATCGGGCTGGGCATGGTCCAGCGCTTGCCCGGCCGCTTGCCCGGCTTGTATTGCATCCAGACTGACGCCGCCGGCGAACGACGTTTTCTCTATTGGCGCAATGAAGCGGCAGTCCGTGATTGCTTTACTACCCCGGCCGCCGCGCCAATCCTTGCGGCGCTGCCGGATTACGACGTGCTGTATTTCAGCGGCATCACCCTGGCGGTACTCGGTGTGCAGGGGCGGGAGAAATTGCTGGAAACCCTGAACGAAGCCCGGCAGCGGGATGCGCGGATCGTTTTCGATAACAACTACCGGCCACGTTTGTGGGCATCGGTTGAAGAGGCTCGGACGGCTTATCGCAGCGTTCTGCCCTATGTCGACCTGGCGTTGCTGACCGTCGATGACGAGCAGGCGCTGTTTCATTTTTCCGATTGCGAGGCGGTGTTTGCCGCTTATGAGCAGATCGGCACACCTGAAGTGGTACTCAAGCGTGGCGCCGAGGCGTGTCTGATTCGCTGTGACGGGGAGTCGTTCGAGGTGCCGGCTCAGGTCGTTGAGCGAGTGGTGGACACCACGGCGGCGGGGGATTCGTTCAGTGCGGCGTATTTGGCCAGTCGGCTCAAGGGCGCCAGTCCGGTTGAGGCTGCTGAAGCGGGGCATCGCTTGGCGAGTCGGGTGATTCAAGTACCCGGAGCACTCATCCCGAAGTAAGGGCTGAATGGCCGCTTGCTGCGCAATCGGATCGCGGGCAAGCCCGCTCCCACAGGTTTTTTGGTGTGGTTGCAATCTGTGGCAACTCACAAAACCCTGTGGGAGCGGGCTTGCCCGCGATGAGGCCCTCATGCCAACCCATTAATCCCGGTAAAACACCTGCACCAGGTGATAACCAAACTTGCTCTTGATCGGCCCGTGCACCACGCGCAGCGGTTTTTTGAAGATCACGGCATCGATGACCCCAACCATCTGCCCGGGCCGTACTTCACCGAGGTCGCCGCCGCGCTTGCCGGACGGGCAGGTGGAATACTTCTTGGCTAGCACATCGAAGGCTTCGCCCTTGGCGATGCGTTGTTTGAGCTGTTCGGCTTCTTCCGAGGTTTTCACCAGAATATGGCGGGCTTGAGCTTTCATTGGGGCAGGTACCTTGCAACGGTGGTGGCTATGTTGGTGCCAGCGGGGGGCGCGCGATTATGCCTTAACTCAGTCCGGTTGACCGATCATCGCGCGAATCTTGTTGGCCAACAGGTCAATGGAAAAGGGCTTGGCCACCATGTCCATGCCTTCCTCCAGGAAGCCCTGGCGCTCGGCGGCTTTTTCCGCATAACCGGTCATGAACAGCACTTTGAGTTCGGGGCGGTGTTGGCGCGCGATCTCCGCCAATTGCCGACCGTTCATTCCCGGCAGCCCGACGTCGGTGACCAGCAAGTCGACCCGCAGGTCGGATTCCAGCAGGGGCAGGGCGGTCTTCGCGTCTTTGGCTTCATGGGCGTGATAACCCAGTTCGTTGAGCAGGTCGAGCACCAGCATGCGCACCGCCGGATCGTCCTCCACCAACACCACGGTTTCACCGGCAATGGCGGCCGGTGCCTCGCTGGTGACCGGCATCAGGATATTTTCCGGCTCGCCAACGTGTAGCCGCGGCAGGTACAGACGGACGCTGGTGCCCTGGCCCGGCAAGCTGAAAAGGCTGACATGCCCGCCCGACTGCTGGGCAAAACCATAGATCATCGACAGCCCAAGACCGGTGCCCTGGCCGATGGGTTTGGTGGTGAAGAACGGGTCGAAGGCCTTGGCCAGCACCGACGGTGTCATGCCGGTACCGTTGTCGCTGACCGCGATCATCAGATAATCCCCGGCCTTGACCGGTTCCAGGGTGTTGATGTCACTGCTGTCGAGGTAAACGTTGGCGGTTTCGATCCGCAACTCACCGCCATCGGGCATGGCGTCCCGGGCGTTGATCACCAGATTGAGCAGGGCGTTTTCCAGCTGGCTGACGTCCGTGCTGACCGGCCAGACGTCATCGGCCAGTTGCAGTTTGAGCTCGATGTGGTCGCCCTTGGTCCGGCTGAGCAGATCTTCCAGGGAATGGATCAGGTCGTTGGCGTTGAGCGGCTTGCGATCCAGTGACTGACGCCGGGAAAACGCCAGCAGGCGATGGGTCAGGGCGGCGGCACGGTTGGCCGAGGACACTGCCGCCTCGGTGAAACGGCCAACCTCGGCGGCGCGCCCGTCGGCGATGTAGCGCTGCATCAAATCGAGGCTGCCGATGATCCCGGTGAGCATATTGTTGAAGTCATGGGCGATGCCGCCGGTGAGCTGGCCGAGCGCTTCCATCTTCTGTGCATGCCGCAACGCCTCTTCGGCGCGCTCGCGTTCGAACATCTCGTTCTGCAACCGCTGGTTGGCTTCGGCCAGTTGTTGGGTGCGGGCGGCGACTCGTTCCTCAAGGGTCTCGTTGAGATTGCGCAGGGCTTCTTCGGTCTGTTTGCGCTCGGTTTCGTCAATCACAAAGATGTAGAAACCATTGACCGCACCATCCGCACCGTGGCGTGGCAAGTAGTTCATCAGGGCACGGCGGATGCTGCCGTCACGGTGCGGGGTGCTGATGCTGAAGCAACAAGACCTGCCGGACAGTGCCTGGGCGATGTGTTCGGCGCGCAAGGCATAGGCTTCTTCACCCAGTACTTCACGGATGGTTCTGCCATAGAGCTCCTGAGGCGTCAGCCCGTACCAATCGAGGTAGGCCGCATTGTTCAGGCGAAAGCGCTCCTCGCTGTCCACGTAGCTGATCAGGATCGGCATGGCGTTGATGATCAGTTGCAGCTCGGTCTGACTTTGCCGCAAGGCTTGCTCGGTGTGTTTACGTTCAGTCAGGTCCAGGGCAGCGCCGAGGAAGCGAATCGGCCGGCCATGGTGGTCCTTGTAGCAACGACCCCGGGCAAACACCCAGCGCAGCTGACCGTCGGGTTGCAGCAGGCGATACTCCTCGGCGTACTCGGTGCCGTGGGTGATGGAATGCTTGATGCTGCGGGTGACCATGGCGCGGTCTTCCGGGTGCACCCCCTGGAGGTAAGCGCTGATGGGCAACTGGCTGGCGAGCAGCGGGTCGATGCCGTGCAATTGGGCGAAGTGGGTGTCGGCAATGAAGCGATCTTCGCCGATGTCCCAGTCCCAGGTGCCGACGGCGTCGGTGGCGGCGAGGGCCAGTTGCAGACGCTCCTCGGTTTCGTGCTGGGCCTTGAGGCTGGCGGCCGAGCGCTGTTCGAGTTCGAGGGCGATGCGTCGGCGTTCGTTGGTTTCGATGGCGGTGACCAGAATCCCGGCGACCTGGGCGCTTTCATCGCGGATGGGGCTGTAGGTCAGGTCCAGCCAGAAGTCGGAATCATGGCCATCGCGCTGCAAGGTGAAGCGCTGTTCGCTGTAGGTCCGCACCTGTCCTTGTAGGACGGCGCTGTAAATGGGGTCGGTGAATTCCTTTAACTCTGGCCAGATCAGGTGCGTCGGCTGTCCGAAAGCGTGTGGATGCTTGCTGCCGGCCAGTAGGGCAAAGCCGTCGTTGTAGATCTGCGTAAGTTGCGGGCCCCACAACAACAGCATTGGCATCGGCGAATGAATCACGATGTCCACGGCGGTTCGCAGGCTCTGCGGCCAGGTACTGGCAGCTCCCAGCGGGCTGCGTCTCCAGTCCAGTCGGGCAATCAAGGCCTGGGCATCGCTGCCGGTCGGTGATGCGTTCATCAAGATGTCCTGCACTTAAGTCGGTGTGGCGGCGTCAACTATCCTAAGGCGGTAGACGCTGGATGACCCATTTTGGGTCATTTCTGTTCATTGAATGCTTCGCGGGTGCTTTTTGCCATGGAAATCGATTCGCTGTTGAAGCTCCTGGCCCATCAGGATGGCTCCGATCTATACCTGTCCACCGGTGCGCCACCCAGCGCACGGTTCGATGGTGTACTTAAACCCTTGGCCGATCGGCCGTTCAAACCGGGAGAAGTCGCGGCCATTGCCGCGTCCATCATGGACGCCGAACAGCGTCTGGAGTTCGATCGAGAACTGGAGATGAACCTGGCGATCTCTTTGACAGGTGTCGGGCGCTTTCGGGTCAATATCTTCAAGCAACGCAACGATGTGTCGATCGTGGCGCGCAACATCAAACTCGACATTCCGCGTTTCGAAGACCTCAAGCTGCCGTCGGTGCTGCTCGAGACGGTGATGCTCAAACAAGGACTGATGCTGTTCGTCGGCGCCACCGACTCGGGCAAATCCACCTCGCTGGCGGCATTGATCGACTACCGCAATCGCCACAGCAGTGGCCACATCATCACCATCGAAGACCCGGTCGAGTACATCCATCGGCACAAAAAGTCGATCATCAACCAGCGCGAAGTCGGCGTCGATACTCGCAGTTTTCATGCTGCATTGAAAAATACCCTGCGCCAGGCACCGGATGTAGTGCTGATCGGCGAAATCCGTGACCGCGAGACTATGGAGCACGCGCTGGCATTTGCCGATACCGGCCATCTGGTCATTTCCACCCTGCATGCGCACAACGCCAATCAGGCGCTGGACCGGATCATCAACTTCTTCCCCGAAGAGCGCCGGCCACAGCTGCTTAATGATTTGGGCAACAACCTCAAGGCCTTCGTTTCCCAGCGCTTGGTGCGCACCCGCGACGGTCAGCGACGGGCGGCGGTAGAAGTGATGCTCGGGACGCCGACCATCGGCGACCTGATTCGGCACAATGAGTTTTCAGAACTGAAGGGGATCATGGAGAAGTCTGTGGAACTGGGGATGCAGACGTTCGATGGTGCGTTGTACGCGCTGGTCGTCGAGGGAGCGATTGAAGAGGAAGAAGCGCTCAAACATGCGGATTCGGTGAACAATTTGAGGTTGCGGCTAAAGCTGCATGCCGAAGCGTCACCGAGGCCCCATGCACCGCCTGGCGAATGGGGACTCATGGACTGACACACAGTAAATCACCGGCGTTCAGTCGTTGAGTTCGGGTCGGTTTCGAAATTGCTCCAACGCCTCGGGATTGGCCAGAGCATCGGTATTCTTCACCTTCTGCCCGTGCACCACATTTCGCACGGCCAACTCGACAACCTTGCCACTGATCGTCCGTGGAATGTCCGTCACCGCGACAATCTTCGCCGGCACATGCCGTGGCGTGGTGTTGGCGCGGATGACCTGGCGGATCTGCTGTTCCAGCCCCTCGTCGAGTTCGACACCGTCACGCAAACGGACGAACAGCACGACCCGAACGTCGTCCAGCCATTGCTGACCGATGGCCACGCTGTCCAGTACCTGCGGGACCTTCTCCACCTGACGGTAGATTTCCGCCGTGCCGATGCGCACGCCGCCGGGGTTGAGTACGGCGTCGGAGCGTCCGTGGATCATCATCGCGCCATGGGGCAATTGTTCAGCGTAATCGCCTTGGGCCCAGACACCGGGGAACTGACTGAAATACGAGGCACGAAGCTTTTCCTGCTGAGGATCATTCCAGAACCCGATGGGTATTGCCGGAAAGTGCCGGGTGCACACCAGCTCGCCTTTTTCGCCGATCACAGGCTGGCCGTCGTCGTTCCAGACTTCCACCGCCATGCCCAGGCTTTTGCCTTGTATCTCGCCACGGCGCACGGGTTGCAGCGGATTGCTGTTCACAAAACACGAAACGATGTCGGTGCCGCCGGACATCGAGGCCAGGCACAGGTCAGCCTTGAGGTCGCGGTAGACATAGTCGTAACTCTGGGGCGACAGCGCGGAACCGGTGCAGAGCAGGGTTTTGAGGCTGCTCAGGTCGTGGCTTTCGCGAGGTTTGACGCCGTTGCTTTCCAGGGTCGCGAGGTACTTGGGGCTGGTGCCAAAGACGCTGATGCGTTCGTCGTCGATCAAGTCGATCAGGCGCTCGGTAGCGGGATGAAACGGCGAGCCGTCATACAGCACCACCGCGCTGTCCACGGCCAGTGCCGAGACCAGCCAGTTCCACATCATCCAGCCGCACGTGGTGTAGTAGAACAAACGGTCGCCGGGGCCGAGATCGCAATGCAGGCCATGTTCCTTGACGTGTTGCAGCAACACGCCGCCGGTGCTGTGAATGATGCATTTCGGCACGCCTGTGGTGCCGCTGGAATAGAGGATGTACAGCGGGTGCGCGAAGGGCACGGGAACGAAATCCGGTTCGCCGCCAACGTCGTAGAAATCATCCCAGAGCGTCACGTTGGCCCGAGTGTGGAAGTCCTTGATGCGCGCCTGTGGCCGGGCGTAAGGCACGACGATCAGCTGCTGCAAGGACGGCAGGCGTTCGAGGATTTCATTGACCTTGGCGGTCTGCTCGATCTCTTTGCCGGCATAGCGGTAACCGGCGCAGGTGATCAACACGGTCGGCTCGATCTGGCCGAAGCGATCGATCACCCCTTGAGTGCCGAAGTCCGGTGAAGAGCAGGACCAAATCGCCCCCAGGCTGGTGGTGGCGAGCATGGCCACCAGGGTTTGCCAGGTGTTTGGCATGCACGCGGCCACTCGGTCGCCAACGACGACGCCGGCGGCGATCAAGCTATTTTGAAAACCGGCGACATGCTCCGCCAGTTCGGCCCAGGTCAACTGTTCGCGTTGGCCGTTTTCACCGATGGCCACCACTGCCACGGCATCGTCGCGACGGCGCAGCAGGTGCTCGGCGAAGTTCAGGGTGGCGCCGGGAAACCATTGGGCGCTGGGCATTTGTGGGCCTTCCACCAGCACCGCGTCCGGTTGATCGTGGAAACGGATGTCGAAGAAATCGACGATGGCCTGCCAGAACGCTTCGCGCTGATCGATGGACCATTGGTGCAGGGCAGGGTAGTCGTCGACGTGGAGGTTGTGTCGTTGATTGATGAAGCGCCGGAAGGCCTCCATGCGGGTCTTGCCGATGCGCTTGGCGCTGGGTTGCCAGAGGATGTCGGACATGGCTTGCCTCTCTCGTTCCCACGCTCTGCGTGGGAATGCCTCAATGGACGCTCTGCGTCCGCTTTGGGACGCGGAGCGTCCCTGGCTGCATTCCCACGCAGAGCGTGGGAACGATCATCTGTGGGTCACTGCGCCAACCACCCGCCATCAATATTCCACGCCGCGCCACGCACCTGGCTACCGGCTTCGCTGCACAAAAACAGCACCAGCTCGCCCAGTTGCGGCGGCGTGACGAACTCCAGGGACGGCTGCTTCTCGGCCAGTAAATCATGCTGCGCCTGCTGCAGGTCGATCCCTTTGGCGATGCGGTCATCAATCTGCTTCTGCACCAGCGGCGTCAGCACCCAACCCGGGCAGATGGCGTTGCAGGTGACGTTGGTGGTGGCCGTTTCCAGACCCACCACCTTGGTCAAACCGATTACTCCGTGCTTGGCTGCCACGTAAGCCGCCTTGCCCACCGACCCGACCTGGCCGTGCACCGAAGCGATATTGATGATCCGCCCCCAGCCCTTGGCGCGCATGCCTGGCAGGCTCAAACGGGTGCTGTGGAAGACCGAAGACAGGTTGATCGCAATAATCGAATCCCAACGCTCCACCGGGAAATCCTCCACCGACGCCACATGCTGGATGCCGGCATTGTTGACCAGGATGTCCACACCGCCGAATTCACGCTCGGCGTAGGCGATCATGTCGGCGATCTGCTCAGGGTTGCTCACGTCGGCCGGGTGATGGCCGACCTTGCCCCCGAACTGTTCAACTTCGGCAATCACTTTGGAAGCATCACCGAAACCGTTGAGGATCAGATTGGCGCCAGCCTTGGCCAGGCTGAGGGCAATGCCCAGGCCGATGCCGCTGGTGGAACCGGTGACCAGTGCAGTCTTGCCCGAAAGAGTCGTCATGAATACCTCACACAATGCCAGTGGCGTAGAAAGTACCGATCACCACAAAAACCGCCAGGGTCTTGATCAGCGTAATACAGAAAATGTCTTTGTAGGCTTCGCGGTGGGTCAGGCCGGTGACCGCCAGCAAGGTAATCACCGCGCCGTTGTGCGGCAGGGTGTCCATGCCGCCACTGGCCATCGCGGCCACCCGGTGCAGCACTTCCAGCGGAATGTTGGCGGCGTGGGCGGCACTGATGAAACTCTCGGACATCGCCGCCAGCGCAATGCTCATGCCGCCGGACGCAGAACCGGTGATACCGGCCAGCAAGGTCACGGTAATCGCTTCGTTGACCAGCGGATTGGGAATGCTCTTGAGCCAGTCGGCCAGCACCAGGAAGCCCGGAAGCGAGGCGATGACCGCACCGAAACCGTATTCCGACGCCGTGTTCATCGCCGCCAGCAACGCACCGCTGACCGCACTTCGACTGCCTTCGGCCAACTTGCCGCGAATCGCCTGGAAGCCGAACACCAGCACCATGATGATGCCGATCAGCAGAGCGGCTTGAACGGCCCAGATCGCGGTGAGCTTGGCGATGTCGGTGGTCACCGGCGCGGCCATGCCTGGCAGTGCGAGGCTGTGGGTCTTGCCGTACCACTGCGGAATCCACTGGGTAAACAGCAGGTTCATGATGCCGACGGCCAGCAGCGGCGACACGGCGATCCACGGGTTGGGCAGTTTGATGTTGGCCGCGGTTTCCGGCTCGTTGCGCAGTTCGGTGCCATAACCTTCACCGGCGAGCTGAGCCTTGTTGCGCTGGCGCTGGAGAAACAGCATGCCGGCGCAGACCACGAAGATCGCGCCGATCAGGCCCAGCCAGGGCGCGGCCCAGGCGGTGGTGTTGAAGAAGGTGCTGGGGATGATGTTCTGGATTTGCGGGGTGCCGGGCAGGGCGTCCATGGTGAACGAGAATGCACCGAGGGCAATGGTCGCCGGAATCAGTCGCTTGGGGATATTGCTCTGGCGGAACATTTCAGCAGCAAACGGATAGACCGCGAACACCACCACAAACAGCGACACGCCGCCGTAAGTCAGCAGGGCGCAGACCAACACGATCACCAGCATCGCCTGGCGGGTGCCGAGCAGGCGAATCGCCGCGGCGACGATGGAGCGCGAAAAACCCGACAGTTCGATCAGCTTGCCGAACACCGCACCGAGCAGGAACACCGGGAAATACAGTTTGATGAAGCCGACCATTTTCTCCATGAACACCCCGGTGAAGACAGGGGCGACGGCGGAAGGGTCGGTGAGCAGAACGGCGCCGAGGGCGGCAATCGGGGCAAAAAGGATAACGCTGTAGCCACGGTAAGCCGCGAGCATTAGCAGCGCGAGGGCTGCCAAGGCAATGATCACACTCATGGTGTGTCTCCTGGATTGTTATTTTTGTAGGGTGGATCTTTGGTGGAGGAGGGCTATAGCGAGTTTCGTGCCATTAACTTAAGTTATTGAAATATAAAGATATTTCTAAATTCATTAAAGTGAGATTCGGATAGGTGTCTCTATTGTGAGACTGGTATCGATAGTGCCGTCCTCATCGCGAGCAGGCTCGCTCCCACAGGTTGAATGTTCAACCTGTAGAAATGCGATCAGGGGTGGGAGCGAGCCTGCTCGCGAAGGTCTGTCTATCAATGGAGATTTGTGTCTCTTTATAGAGACTCTGCAATCCCCAACGCCACCATCTTCTTATACAAAGTTGACCGCCCCAAGCCCAACCGCGCCGCCGCTTCAATCACTTTGCCCCCGCATTGGGTAAGAGCAGATTCAATCAACTGCCGGTCAAACCGCTCCCGAGCCTCACTGAAAGTCTCGTGCGCAATCGCCTCAATCACCATCGGCGCGACACGCTCTACCGGTGTGAACGTACCAATCGCCGCGCGGATATCCGTGGCATTCAGCATCAAGTCATCACTGAGCAATGCCGCCCGCTCCAGCACGTTGCGCAGTTCGCGAATGTTCCCCGGCCAGGCGTGCTGACCCAGCAGCTCCAGCGCTTCACGGTTCAATTCGTGCTGACTGCGCAGTTCCTCAAGGATCGCTTCACTGAGGGCCGGCAGGTCATCGAGGCGATCACGCAGCGGCGGGACCTGGATCGGCAGCACGTTGAGGCGGTAATACAGGTCGGCGCGAAATTCGCCGCGTTTAATCGCGGCTTGCAAATCCGTGGAGGTCGCGGCGATCACCCGCACATCGCTCTGGATCACTTCGTTGGAGCCCACCGGTTCGAATTCTTTTTCCTGCAGTACCCGCAGTAATTTGCTTTGCAGTGGCAACGGCATGTCGCCGATTTCATCGAGGAACAGTGTGCCGCCCTGGGCAATCTGCAACTTGCCGGCGCGGCCCTTGCGATCAGCACCGGTAAACGCGCCGGGCGCGGTGCCGAAGAATTCCGCTTCCAGCAACGATTCGGGAATCGCCGCGCTGTTGATGCTGACGAAGGCTTTGTGCGCGCGCGGCGAAGCGCCGTGGATCGCCTGGGCCAGCAGCTCTTTGCCGGTGCCGGTTTCACCGAGCAGCAACACCGGTGACTCAGCGCTCGCACTGCGTCGGGCGCGGCGTTTGACTTCCAGGCTGGCGGCGCTGGTGCCGATAAAATGGGCGAAGTTGTACTTGGTCTGCCGCGCCCTCAACAACGATCGGGTGGAGGCCAGTTCTTCCTGCATGCTCATGTAGCGCTTGAGCATCGGCGAGAGGCTGCGCAATTCGTCGAACAGCGCAAAACCGATGGCGCCGATCACCACACCGGCGTCGTCATGAATCGGCAGGCGCATCACCACCAGCGGCTCTTTGGGGGTGTCCTGCATGTCGAGCAAAATCGGCCGCCCCGTGCGCACCACCTCGCGCAACAGACTGCCGGGGATCACGCTTTCGCAGGCCTTGCCGATTGCCACTTCCGCCGATTCCAGGCCGAAGCGTCGGGCATAACGCTCGTTCATCCAGACGATGTTCGCATCGCGGTCGACAATCACCGTGCCTTCACTCGACTGCTCGATGATTTCGAACAACGAACGGATCGCCAGCAGGCGAACGCGTTGGTAGTCCTTGAGGCTTTCGGTGGTGTTCATCGAACGGCCCCAACATGCGCCGCCGCCAACAGCTCTTTGGTGTACGGATGCTGCGGTGAATCGAACACGTCGTGGCTGGCACCACTTTCCACGACTTTGCCGTCCTTGATCACGATCATGTCGTGAGCCAGTGCACGCACCACCGCCAGGTCGTGGCTGATGAACAGGTAGGTCAGGCCATGTTTTTCCTGAAGTTGGCGGAGCAGGGCGACCACCTGTTTTTGCACCGTGCGATCCAGTGCCGAGGTCGGTTCGTCCAACAGAATCAGCGCCGGTTTCAGCACCAGCGCCCGGGCGATGGCAATGCGTTGGCGTTGGCCGCCGGAGAACTCGTGCGGATAGCGATGACGGCTTTGCGGGTCGAGGCCGACTTCTTCCAGTGCCCGAATCACTTCGGCTTTGCATTCGTCAGCGGTTAACTGGCTATGCACCTCAAGACCTTCACTGATGATCTGCGCCACGGACATCCGTGGGCTGAGGCTGCCGAAGGGGTCCTGGAACACCACCTGCATTTTCTTGCGCCATGGTCGAAGCTGCTTTTGCGTCAGACCGTCCAGCGCCTCACCCTGAAAGCGAATGCTGCCTTCGGAATCGAGCAAGCGCAGGATTGCCTGGCCCAGCGTCGACTTGCCGGAACCGGATTCGCCCACAATACCCAGCGTCTTGCCGCGCTGAATATTCAGGCTGATACCGTCCACAGCCTTTAGATAAGTCTTGCGCTGAAACAGCCCGCCACCGAGGGCGAACTGCACCCGCAGATTGTCCACTTCCAGCACGTTCTCGCGCTCGTCCCGGGGCAGGGCTTCACCTTCCGGTTCGGCGTTCAGCAATACGCAGCTGTAAGGGTGTTTCGGTTCGGTAAACAGTGTTTCGCAAGGTGCTTGCTCGACGATTTCCCCGGCCTTCATCACGCAGACTCGCTGGGCGATGCTGCGCACCAGATTGAGGTCGTGGCTGATCAGCAGCAGTGACATGCCGAGACGCTGTTGCAGGGATTTGAGCAGCAGCAGGATCTTGCGCTGCACCGTCACGTCCAGCGCTGTGGTCGGCTCGTCAGCGATCAGCAACTCCGGTTCGCAGGCCAGGGCCATGGCGATCATCACCCGTTGCCGCTGGCCGCCGGACAGTTGATGGGGATAAGCCTTGAGCCGCTCTTTGGGCTTTTGAATGCCTACCAAATGCAGCAACTCGAGAATCCTCGCTTGCGCCGCTTTGCCGGCCAGGCCCTTGTGCAACAGCAGGGTTTCGCCGATCTGCTTTTCGATGCTGTGCAGCGGGTTGAGCGAGGTCATTGGCTCCTGGAAGATCATCGCGATGCGGTTACCGCGCAATTCACGCAGCACCTTGGCCGAAGCGCCGACCAGCTCCCGGCCACGGTAACGAATACTGCCCGTGGTGTGTGTGCCGATCTCGGGCAGCAGTTGCAGGATCGAGTGAGCGGTCACCGACTTACCGCAGCCCGACTCGCCCACCAGTGCCAGGCATTCACCGGGGCGGATGTCCAGGCACAGATTGCGCACCACGGTCTGGCCGCTGAAGGCCACGCTGAGGTCACGGATTTCGATCAGGTTGTTGCTCATATCAGCCGTCCGCTTCAAATCGAGGATCAAGATCGGGGATCAAACGCATCACGTAACGCCTCCCCGATAAACACCAGTAAAGAAAGAATCAGCGCCAGGGTGAAAAACGCCGTCAATCCCAGCCACGGCGCTTGCAGGTTCTGCTTGCCTTGACCGATCAACTCGCCCAGCGATGCACTGCCGGCGGGCATGCCGAAGCCGAGGAAGTCCAAGGCCGTGAGGGTCGAGATCGCCCCGGTCAGAATGAACGGCAGGTAGCTCAGGGTCGCGTTCATTGCATTGGGCAGAATGTGCCGGACGATGACTTTGCGGTCGGTCAGGCCCAACGCCCGGGCGGCTTTGACATATTCCAGATTGCGTCCGCGCAGAAACTCGGCGCGCACCACGTCCACCAGGGCCAGCCAGGAAAACAGCGCCATGATCCCCAGCAGCCACCAGAAATTAGGCTCGACGAAACCTGACAAGATGATCAGTAGATACAGCACCGGCAGCCCCGACCAAACCTCCAGCAACCGTTGACCGATCAGGTCGACCCAGCCGCCGTAGTAGCCTTGAAGGGCGCCGGCGGCGATGCCGATCAGTGCGCTGACAAACGTCAGCATCAAGGCAAACAGGATTGACACCCGCGCACCGAAAATCACTCGGGCCAACACGTCCCGCGCCTGGTCGTCGGTGCCCAGCCAGTTAACCTTCGTCGGAGGACTTGGCGTCGGTTGATTGAGGTCATAGTTCGGTGTGTCGTCGCTGAAGGGGATCGGCGGGAACAGCATCCAGCCACCGTCCTTGTGAATCAGCTTCTGCACATATTCGCTGCGGTAGTCCGCCTGGAACGGCAGCTGCCCACCAAATTCCTGCTCGGTATGACGCTTCAGGGCCGGGAAGTAGAGTGAGCCCTGATAGCTGACGATCAGCGGCTTGTCGTTGGCGATCAGTTCGCCACCCAGGGTCAACAGAAACAGGCCGACAAACAACCACAGTGACCACCAGCCGCGACGGTTTTTCTTGAATCGCTCGAAACGACGACGACCTAACGGCGAGAGCTTGAACATCAGGCGTTCCTCGCGGCGAAGTCGATACGCGGATCAACTAGGGTGTAGCAGAGGTCGCCGACGAGTTTTATCAAGAGACCGAACAGCGTGAAGATGAACAGCGAACCGAATACCACCGGATAGTCCCGTGAAACCGCGGCTTCGTAACTCATGCGACCCAAGCCGTCGAGGGAGAAAATCACTTCGATCAGCAGGGAACCGGCGAAAAATACGCTGATAAACGCCTGGGGAATCCCCGAGACCACCAGCAGCATGGCGTTGCGAAACACGTGGCCGTAAAGCACTCGGCGTTCGCTCAGGCCCTTTGCGCGGGCAGTGACCACGTACTGGCGCGTGATTTCATTGAGGAAGGAGTTCTTGGTCAGAATGGTCAGCGTGGCGAACCCGCCGATCACCAGCGAGGTGACTGGCAATACCAGGTGCCAGAAGTAATCGGCGATTTTGCCCACGGTCGACAGCGACTCGAAGTTGTCCGAGACGAGCCCGCGCACCGGGAACCAGTTCAGCGAGGTGCCACCGGCGAAGACCACGATCAGGAACATTGCGAACAGGAACGCCGGCATGGCATAGCCGATGATGATCGCGGTGCTACTCCAGATATCGAAATGGCTGCCGTGGTGCACGGCTTTGCGGATGCCCAAAGGAATCGACACCAGGTAGGTGATCAGCGTCGCCCAGAGCCCCAGGGAAATGGTCACCGGCATTTTTTCCAGGATCAGGTCGGTGACGGTCGCGCCGCGGAAAAAGCTCTTGCCGAAGTCCAGGCGCGCGTAACTGGTGAGCATCAGCCACAGGCGTTCGTGCGCCGGCTTATCGAAGCCGTATTGCTTTTCGATGTCCTTGATCAGTTGCGGGTCGAGGCCGCGGCTGGATCGGGAGGTGCCGGACATGTTTTCGCCGGAACCGCCACCGACGCTCGCACCACCGATGCCTTGCAAGTGCGCGATGGCCTGTTCCACCGGGCCGCCCGGCGCGGCCTGGACAATGATGAAGTTGACCAGAAGAATGATCACCAGCGTCGGAATGATCAGCAGCAGACGCCGCAGTATATAAGCCCACATCAGTGCGGCCCTCCGGGTTTGCCACGGCTGATTTGCTCAGCCGTCATCTGTTGGTTGGTCAACGGCGTGGTGCTTATTTCCCACCAGCTCTCGATGGCTTCGTCATTGCTCGCTTGCTCGTTGGGCCTGCCGAAACGATTCCACCACACGGTGGAGGTGCCTGGCGGGTAATAGTTGGGAATCCAGTAGTAGTTCCATTGCAGCACCCGGTCCAGCGCGTGGGCGTAGCGCAGCATCTCGGGTTGGGTGGTGGCGCGAACCAGCCCGGTGAGCAGTGTGTCGATCGCCGGATTCTTCAGGACCATGTAGTTATTGGCGCCAGGGTCGTTGGCCGAGACCGAGCCGAAGTAATTGAACAGTTCACTCCCTGGCGACGTCGTGACCGGGTAGCCGGTGACGATCATGTCGTAGTCGCGGCTCATCAGGCGATTTACGTATTGGGACGAGTCGATGCGACGGATGTTCAGGTCGATGCCGATCTGTTTCAGGGTGCGCTTATAAGGCAGCAGCAATCGGTCCATGCCGTTCTGGCTGACCAGGAACGTGAAACTCAGCGGCTTGCCTTCGGCGTTGACCAGTTGATCGCCATCGGGTTTCCAGCCGGCCTGTTCGAGCAAGTCGAGTGCCTGCAACTGTTTGTCGCGTATCAGGCCGCTGCCGTCGGTTTTCGGTGCTTCGAAAACCTGGGTGAACACCTCGCCGGGGATCTGCCCGCGCAACGGTTCGAGAATCGCCAGCTCGCCAGCGTCCGGCAGTTGCCGGGCGGCAAGGTCGGTGTTGGAAAAGAAGCTCTGCTGGCGGATGTACATGTCGCGCATCATCTGCCGGTTGCTCCACTCGAAATCCCAGAGCATGACCAGCGCCTGGCGCACTCGACGGTCCTGGAACATCGGGTTTTGCAGGTTGAACACAAAACCCTGAGCCGGTTGGGGGGCTTGTGTTGCCAGATGCGCCTTTTGCAAACGCCCGTCGCTCAGGGCCGGGCTTTCGTAGCCGATGGAGTAACCGGTGGCGGAAAATTCGCGGTTGTAGTCGTAGGCGCCGCCACGCAGGACTTGGCGGGCGACGTCGGTATCGCCGAAGTACTCGATGTTGAAATGATCGAAGTTGTAGAGGCCGCGGCTGACCGGTAAATCCTTGCCCCACCAATCGGCATTGCGCTCGAAGGTAATGCTGCGACCGGAGTCGACCTTGCTCACCTTGTAGGGGCCGCTGCCCAAAGGCGGCTCGTAACCGCCGCCATTGGCGAAGTCGCGAGTTTTCCACCAATGCTCGGGAAACACCGGCAAGGTCGCGATATCGAGGGGCAGGGTACGGTTCTCATTACTTTTGAAGTCGAACCGAACCGTTAGAGGTGATTCCACTTCGACGCCTTTGACGTCGGCGAATTGGGTGCGATAACGCAGGCTGCCCTGGGTCATCAACAGGTCAAAGGTGTAGCGCACGTCTTCGGCCGTGATCGGTTTGCCGTCCGCGAAACGGGCCTTGGGGTTCAGGTAGAAGCGCAGGAATAAACCGTCGTCCGAGCGCTCCATCATCGATGCCACCAGACCGTACACGGTGTAAGGCTCGTCCAGCGAACGCTGGGCCAGTGGCGAGTAAAGCAGGCCGTCGATCTGTGTGACGCCGATGCCTTTATCGATGTACGGCAAGATATGGTCGAATTGACCGATTTCGATCGCCGAGCGGCGCATCGTGCCACCCTTGGGGGCTTGCGGGTTGGTGTAGGCAAAATGACTAAAGCCGGCAGGATACTTCGCCGGTTCACCGTACACGGTCAACGCATGTTGCGGTGCTGCATTCACACCGGTGACGCCCAACAACAGGGTCACGGCAGTGAACAACACAGTAGGGAAAGCCAGTCGCATTGTCAGCCTTAGAGCCGGGTGGTCAATATCCGCAATTTGTACGCTAGCGGCGCGTCCCTCGCCAGCCGTATTACGTATCCCAAACACAACGGCCCACCAAAAGGCGGGCCGTTGTGCAGAAAGCTTAAGGGTTGATCAGTCCTGACGGCTGGTCACTTCCAGCAGGTGGTAACCGAACTGGGTCTTGACCGGGCCTTGCACCACGTTGATCGGTGCGCTGAAGACCACGGTGTCGAACTCCTTGACCATCTGGCCTGGACCGAACGAACCCAGATCACCGCCCTGGCGGCTGGAAGGGCACGTGGAGTTGGCTTTGGCGACTTCGGCGAAATCGGCGCCGCCCTCGATCTGGGCTTTGAGTTCGTTGCACTTGGCTTCCGAGGCAACCAGGATGTGACGGGCAGTGGCTTTAGGCATGGGAAAACTCTCCATTCAATGTTCAGTAAAGTGCTGAGCCTACTGGATTCAGTGGTCTATTTCTTCTCAAAAGTTCCGTCCAGACCGCGCAGGCCGGTAGGGCATGCCTTTATAGGCCGGCATTTCTCAGTCGCTCGGCATGCTGCACATACAGGGCAATCGGGTCGATGCCCTTGCGCAACGGGCCGGCGGTCTGGCTGAGGCTGTCCAGATGATCCAGCGGATAGTCGGAACGAATGACTTTGCCCAAGTGAGAGCTGTAGCGGCCAACCAGACCGTCGTTCTGCTCGGCTTCGGTGGTGAAATAGTGGGAAAAGGCGCGGAGAAACCCGTGCAGCGGACTCAGGGCATCGAGCCCTTTGTCGAGGATGTCGCCCTGCAGAGTGCCGCTCCAGGAATAATAACGTACGCCATTGACCCGTTCGCGACCCTTGCCACCCCAGGTTTTTGGCAACCCCTGGGGGTACTTGTCGTTGAACGTGCCGACGCCTTCGGTGGTCAGGGCGTTCAACGCGGCGATGGCGTTCTGCGGTAGGTGGCGGTTGCCGCTGAGCAACGACAGAAAGTCTGCGAACAACGTTGCAACCGTCGCGGCGACGTGTTCCGGCAGGCGCCCGGGCATCAGAGCCTTGCGCAAGAAGTCAGCCAGCTCCGAGCCGTGATTCGGTCCGCTGACGGAAGTCACCGAGGCGATTGCCTCTGGTGCGACCGCCGCCGCATAACGTGCGGCGAGTGCGCCTTGGCTGTGACCGATCAGATTGACTTTGCCCGCACCAGTTCCTTCCAGCACTCGTTCGATCTGCGCCAGGAGTTGGTCGCCGCGGACTTCATTGCTATGGGTAGCCGACAAGTGCGGGATAAACACCCTTGCGCCTGCACTCCTGAGGGCCTGCTTGACGTCATGAAAGAGTTCGATCTTGCCGATACGATCGAAGCCGAAGAGCCCGTGGATCAACAGGATCGGATACTGAGTAGTTGCATTCCGTAGCATGTTCTTTCCTTTTGCGCAGTCGTTCAGAGGTGTGTTGATGGGCTCACTCTAAAGCACACCAGCAGCTCGGCGTTGTATGAAAAAGCCGCTGTAACCTGATGAAAACGGAATAGAAAATGTACGAAAGCTCGAAAGTAGATGAGGTCCTGTTCGGAATATTTGGACATCTATTTATCTGTAACAGAGCGCTTTACTGCGATGGCCTACTTCGGGAACGCCATTTGCCTGTTAATCGTGTCTCGATTCCGACGTCCAGTCCTTTATTGAGGACTGGACGAGGGTGTGGCTCACGCCGGTTGTTGATCCCGGCTCTGTGCTCTGAGCCGGTCGGCTGCCTGGCGCAACAGCTGTTCCGTCCCGCTCCAGCCAAGGCAGCCGTCCGTTACTGACACGCCGTAACGCATTGACGGCCCCAGCGGTTGACAACCTTCGAACAGATGGCTCTCGATCATCATGCCGATCAGCGACCGGTCACCTTGCAGGCGTTGTTCAAGCACGTCGTTGAACACCGCCGGCTGGCGCAGCGGGTCTTTGCCACTGTTGGCATGGCTGCAGTCGACCATGATCCGTGCCGGGATCTTGAGTTTGGTTAAATCGCTGTGCACCTGGGCGACACTCGCGCGGTCGTAGTTCGGCCCGCGATGGCCTCCGCGCAATACCAGGTGGGTGTCGGGATTGCCCGGGGTCTGAATGATTGCAGGGTGGCCCTGGCTATCGACACCGAAATGGCGATGCGGATGGGCAGCGGAGCGCATGGCGTCGCTGGCAACACCGACACCGCCATCGGTGCCGTTCTTGAAGCCGACCGGCATGCTCAGGCCGCTGGCCATTTCACGGTGGATCTGCGACTCGGTGGTGCGAGCGCCAATAGCGACCCAGCTGAGCAGGTCGTCGAAGTAACCGGCGGCCATCGGTTGCAGCAGTTCGGTGGCAATCGGCAGTCCCAGGCGGAGCATTTCGCGCATCAACTCGCGGGACAGCGTCAAACCGCCCGCCATGTCATCGCTGCCATCCAGGTGGGGATCGTAGGCCAGGCCTTTCCAGCCGACTGTGGTGCGGGGTTTTTCGACGTAAGCGCGCATTACCAGCAGCATTTCACCGCTGACTTCGGCAGCGAGGCGGGCGAGGTTGCCGGCGTATTCGAGGGCGGACTTTGGATCGTGAATCGAGCAGGGGCCAACAATGACCAGCAGACGGGAGTCTTCACCGTTGAGGATCGCGCGAACCGCTTGGCGGTGGGCGGCGACTTGCTGGTTCAGGGCATTGCTGAGTGGCAATTGCTGTTTGAGTTGCAATGAGCTTGGCAGACGCAGGGTCAGCGCTTCATTGGCAGGGCTCAAGGTGGACAGCGGCAGAGCAGAGACGGACGAGTTCATATTCGGGCTTCCTGGGCTGGCGGCGGGTTCGTTCCCGCGCACTCGGCCCTACTGGGGTGTTCGACAATTGGCCGGATTGGCTGCGTGTGTGTGCTTGCCACCTGTGGGTGACCGATCGGAGGCGGCAGGCTGTCCCGAGCGGAAGCTGGTAAATCGCCAGGCGGTAAAACTGTCGTAACGGTAATAAGTGGCGTAGTTCATTTTTGAATCCTCTGGTTGTCTGGTGTGTCGCTAAAAATGTGCGGGGCTGAAAAAACAAAACCCCCGGTCGGGAAGCCGACCGGGGGTTGAGAATTCTCTGGTGGCGACCCGTTTAAAGTGGGCGCCGTGTGGGTATCAGGCGCGCCAGTGGCTAAACCAATACCCAAAATAAAAGCTGACCGAAGCACTGATGTCGTTCACCCGAGCAGCCGCAACCGAGCGCAGGGCGCTGGCGGTGTGAAGCTGTGAGAGGGTGTTGAACATGGACTTTCTCCGATGAATGCGCCGAGCTTACTCGAGGCCGGTACGCGGATTCAATCAGAAAATGCTATCGATCACCGCGGCGTTTTCTATCGCTTGAGTGCGTCGCCGGTTGTGACACACTTTGTGCTCCGCTTACGTACAACGCCTCAAGGACGCATCATGACGCCACTGATCATCGCCGCTGCTCAATCGATTTCCATCGCCGGTGACCTTGCCGCCAACATTGTGTGGCATCAGCGCTTCATGCACGTTGCCGCAGAGCAGGGCGTGCAATTGCTGGTGTTCCCTGAGTTATCGCTGACCGGGTACGAGCGTGGACTTGCGGCTGAACTGGCCATTTTGCCGCACGCCGAGGTTCTGCAGCCGCTGCGCGATTTTGCGCGGGAAGTCGGTGTGACGACTGTCGTCGGGATGCCGATTCGGCTGTCGCAAGATTCGCCAGTATTGATTGGGGCGCTGGTGTTGGGCGTCGATGGTTCGCTCGGGATCTACAGCAAGCAGCATCTGCATCAGGGCGAGGAGGTGGCATTCGCACCGGGCACCGGCGGTTCGACCCTGACCATGGGTGCCGATACTGTCGCGTTGGCGGTGTGTGCGGATTTCTCTCACGCCAGTCATGCCGCCGCGGCGGCCCAGCAAGGCGCCGATCTCTATGCCGCGGGCGTGCTAATCACGGAAAACGGCTACGCCCCGGATACCGCGCTGTTGCAAGGCTACGCCAGCGCTCATTCGATGGCGGTCCTGATGGCCAACCATGGCGGTGCAACGGGTGGCTGGGAATCGGCAGGACGCAGCGCGATCTGGGCGTCGGACGGCTCGCTGATTGCGGCCGCACCAGGCACAGGCAACCTGATGGTCGTGGCTCGCCGCGATACTGACGGTTGGCAGGGGCAAATAGTGGCTGTTGCGGAGGCTTGATGGCATTTGAATTACGCCCGGCGACGCTTCGGGACCTCGACTTCGCTCGTGAACTGACCCGCAAAAACATGCTGCGCTATTACATTCAGCACGATCTGTTGTGGCAGGACGAAGGTTTCGATGTCGGCTGGGCAGGGCGAGAGAACTGGTTGATAGTGCGCGGCGAGACCTTGCTCGGCTACGTCAGTCTGAGTCGTGATGCCAAAGCCTTGTACATCCGCGAGTTGCATGTCATCGAAGCGTTTCGAGGGCAGGGCGCCGGCTCCTGGGCAATTGATCAGGTATTCGCCATGGCGTGCAAGGAGCGGCGTCCGGCATTGCGTTTGACGGTTTTTGAAAACAACCCCGCGCAAGGGTTGTATGAGAGAAAGGGCCTGAAGGTAGTCGGTACGGACGAGTGTTTCCTGAGAATGCAGCGCGATATCGATGCCTTGCCTGGCTGAAACACGCTTACGACAAGCCTTTCAAGATGTATTGAAACTTTTTATATGACGCTTGCCGCTAGGTCTGCCAGTCGCTTTTTGCTAAGGTGTCGGCAACCCAATAAGACCATATCGCGAGGTGTCTGCTTGATTAGGGTGCTAGTAGTCGATGACCATGATCTCGTTCGTACAGGCATTACACGAATGCTGGCTGACATCGATGGCCTGCAAGTAGTCGGCCAGGCTGAGTCAGGGGAAGAATCCTTGCTCAAGGCGCGTGAGTTGAAACCCGATGTGGTGCTGATGGACGTCAAGATGCCCGGTATCGGTGGTCTTGAAGCCACGCGCAAACTATTGCGCAGCCATCCGGATATCAAAGTCGTCGCGGTCACCGTGTGCGAAGAAGATCCGTTTCCTACAAGATTGTTGCAGGCGGGTGCCGCGGGTTATCTGACCAAGGGTGCCGGGCTGCCGGAAATGGTCCAGGCCATCCGCCTGGTATTCGCCGGGCAACGCTACATTAGTCCGCAGATTGCACAGCAGTTGGCGATCAAATCCTTCCAGCCGACCAATGATTCGCCTTTCGACGCCTTGTCGGAGCGGGAAATCCAGATCGCGTTGATGATTGTCGGCTGCCAGAAAGTACAGATCATTTCCGACAAGCTCTGCCTGTCGCCAAAAACAGTGAATACCTACCGTTACCGCATTTTCGAAAAGCTTTCGATCAGCAGCGATGTCGAGTTGACGCTGTTGGCGGTTCGTCACGGCATGGTTGATGCCAGCCTCTGAAAATGACTGAAGCCTTCGATCCCAGCGCCTTTCTGTCGACAGTCAGTGGGCGTCCCGGTGTGTATCGCATGTTCGACAGCGAGGCACGCCTGCTCTACGTCGGTAAGGCCAAGAACCTCAAGAATCGTCTGTCGAGCTACTTCCGCAAATCCGGTCTTGCGCCCAAGACCGCTGCGCTGGTGGCGCGTATCGCTCAGGTCGAAACGACGATTACGGCCAATGAAACCGAAGCCTTGTTGCTTGAGCAGACGCTGATCAAGGAGTGGCGTCCGCCCTACAACATCCTGCTGCGCGACGACAAATCCTACCCCTACGTCTTTCTCTCGGATGGCCAGTTTCCACGCTTGAGCATCCATCGCGGCGCGAAAAAGGCCAAGGGCAAATATTTCGGTCCTTACCCCAGCGCCGGTGCGATTCGTGAAAGCTTGAGCCTGCTGCAGAAGACGTTTTTCGTTCGCCAGTGCGAAGACAGCTATTACAAGAACCGCACGCGTCCTTGCCTGCAATACCAGATCAAACGCTGCAAGGCGCCCTGTGTCGGGCTGGTGGAGCCCGAGGTGTATGCCGAAGATGTGCGGCACTCGGTGATGTTCCTTGAGGGGCGCAGCAATGCGCTGACGGATGAGTTGTCCGCAGGAATGGAAGAGGCGGCGATCAACCTCGAGTTCGAGCGTGCGGCCGAGTTGCGCGATCAGATTTCATTACTGCGCCGGGTTCAGGACCAGCAGAGCATGGAAGGCGGGACCGGCGATGTCGATGTGATCGCCGCGTTTGTCAATCCGGGTGGTGCCTGCGTTCATTTGATCAGTGTGCGCGGCGGGCGGGTGTTGGGGAGCAAGAACTTCTTCCCGCAGGTGGGTATTGAAGAAGACGTTTCCGAAGTCATGGCGGCGTTTCTCGGCCAGTACTTCATCAGCAGTCCCGAACGCGACTTGCCGAGCGAACTGATCGTCAACGTGGTTCACGAAGACTTCCCGACCCTGATCGCGGCCATCGAAGAGTTGCGCGGTCGCGAATTGACCATCAGTCATCGGGTTCGTGGTACGCGAGCACGCTGGCAGCAGTTGGCTGTCACCAATGCCGAACAGGCGCTGGGTGCACGCCTGGCCAATCGTCAACACGTTGCCGCACGTTTCGATGCGCTGGCAGAAGTGCTGAACCTGGACGAGCCACCACAGCGTCTGGAGTGTTACGACATCAGTCACTCCAGCGGCGAAGCGACCGTGGCATCCTGCGTGGTGTTCGGCCCCGAAGGTCCGATCAAGTCCGACTACCGTCGCTACAACATTGAAGGCGTCACCCCCGGCGATGACTACGCCGCGATGCACCAAGCCTTGACTCGACGCTTCAGCAAACTGAAGGACGGGGAGGGCAAGCTACCGGACATTCTGCTGGTGGACGGTGGCAAGGGGCAGTTGTCCATGGCCCGCGACGTGCTCAATGAGCTGGCGGTGCCTGACCTGATTCTGCTGGGCGTGGCCAAGGGCGCCACGCGCAAGGCTGGTTTCGAAACCCTGTACCTGAACGATGCTGCCCACGAATTTACCTTGCGCGGCGATTCTCCCGCGCTGCATTTGATCCAGCAGATACGCGACGAAGCTCACCGTTTCGCGATTACCGGACACCGCGCACGTCGTGGGAAAACCCGCCGAACGTCTACACTTGAGGGCGTCGCCGGTGTCGGACCGACCCGTCGCCGCGATTTGTTGAAACATTTTGGTGGATTGCAGGAGCTGTCTCGTGCCAGCATCGAAGAGATCGCCAAAGCCCCCGGGATCAGTAAAAAGCTCGCAGAGTTGATTTATGCAAATCTGCACAGCGAGTAGAATGCCCCCTCACCTCGTAGCCAGTTGTGCCGATGAATATCCCTAATCTGATTACCGTACTACGCGTCCTGCTCATTCCGATCTTCATTTTACTGTTCTACCTGCCTTATCAATGGAGCTACCTGGCGTCCGCCTCGGTCTTCGCATTTGCTGCTGCCACAGACTGGCTCGATGGGTATCTGGCCCGCCGACTGGAACAAAGCACGCCGTTCGGGGCTTTTCTCGATCCCGTTGCTGACAAACTGATGGTCGCTGTTGCGCTGGTGTTGCTGGTGCAAGAACATGGCAACCTGTGGCTCACGCTGCCGGCCGCCGTGATCATCGGTCGCGAGATAGTCGTCTCGGCACTTCGCGAATGGATGGCCGAACTCGGCGCCCGCGCTCACGTCGCCGTGTCGAACCTGGGTAAATGGAAAACCGCCGCGCAAATGCTGGCCTTGGTGATTCTGCTGGCGAATCCGTCGGATTTCACGTTCTGGGTGCTGCTGGGTTATGCCTTGCTGCTGATATCCGCGGGACTGACGTTGTGGTCCATGGTCCAATATTTGCGGGCTGCCTGGCCGCATCTGAAGACCGATGTGGAAAAGAAATAAACTTTTTTGAATCAAGGTGTTGACGAGGCTTCTGGATTCTATAGAATGCGCCACACCAAGACGCGGGAATAGCTCAGTTGGTAGAGCACGACCTTGCCAAGGTCGGGGTCGCGAGTTCGAGTCTCGTTTCCCGCTCCAAATATTGCGCTGCAGAGTTCCACTGAATTCTGTAAGTGATTGAAATCAGGACCTTCGGGTTCTTTTTTCGTTCCAGCGGGAACCAATGAAATCCAGCACTATCCGGTGCGTTTAAGTCCAGGATTGAGTCCAGGATTCTGACGAGCACTGAATCGGTTTATTGCTGGAGCAGATTGTGTAGCGAGATGAGCATCTGGCCCTGACTCTGTTCAGGAGCTCGCTATGGCACTCTCAGAAATGTCTATTCGGCACGCCCGGATTACGGGCAGTGACTACACCCTTGGTGACAGTGACGGCCTCACACTCAATGTGACGGCCAGCGGCGGAAAAATCTGGCTTTTCCGTTACTACTGGACGGGCAAGCAGAAGCGCATGTCCCTAGGTAGCTACCCGCAAATTGGGCTTAAAGAAGCCCGTACTCGTCGTGATGAAGCGCGTGCCTTGGTTGCCCAGGGCGTCAATCCCTATGAGCACCGTAAAGAGCAGCGCCGTGCTGTTCGTTTTGCGACAGAGTATACCTTCGAGGCGATGTTCAATCAGTGGGTGGAGTTCCGCAGGCTGAGCCTGAAGGAGGGCCGCCAAAGTACGCTCTCGCAAATCTTGAGAATCTTCAATAAAGACGTCTTGCCTGCGCTAGGTAAGCGCTCTATCTATGATATCAATCGTCACGATCTGCTGGATTTGCTGAGCAGTATCGAACAGCGCAAGGCATTAACGACAGCTGAAAAGTGCCGGACCTGGTTCAACCAATTGTTCCGCTATGCGCTGGTGAAGATCGAGGGGCTGGAACACAATCCGGCTTCAGACCTCGATGTTGTCGCACTCCCCAAACCTCCGGTGTCACACAATCCGTTTCTTCGTATGGACGAGCTGCCTGCTTTGATGACTGCTCTCCGAAACTATGGTGGAGCGAACCAAACACGCCTTGGCCTTCGATTGTTGTTGCTGACCGGTGTCCGCACGGGTGAGCTACGTTTGGCGACACCCGACCAGTTCGATCTGGAGCAGCGGTTATGGATCATACCGGCGGAGGTGGTGAAGCAACTCCAGTTAGCTATGCGGAAGCCAGGCAAGCAGGTCGCAAACATACCGCCCTACATTGTCCCGCTCTCGGTTCAGGCGCTTGAAATAGTGTGTCACTTGCTGGGCCAGGTTCTCCCTGCGCAACGATATTTTTTCGCGCATCGAAGCGACCTCACCAAGCGCATAAGCGAGAACACTCTGAATGGAGCGCTACGCCGGATGGGGTATGCCGACCAACTCACAGGTCATGGGATGAGGGCTACGATCTCGACGGCGCTGAACGAGATTGGATACCCGAAGGTATGGGTCGACGCGCAGCTTTCTCATGCCGATCCAGACAAGGTGAGCGCGGCCTACAACCACGCGGAATATGTCGAGCAGCGCCGAACCATGATGCAGGACTGGGCGAATCGTCTGGATCTTTGGGGCCAGGGCCAGCCGAAAGCAGCAAGCTCTCCGCTGACTATTCGTTTGGAGGGCGCAGCTTCGTTGCCCTTACTGGAACACGCGAACGCAAGTGCCGTTCTGTACAGCAGCAGCTTTCCATCGGCGACCGCCCCATCGACGATGCTGGTCAGTAGCAAGAAAGCCCCCATTGGGTCCATCCAATTGCCTGTCGTGCCCGTTCCAATCCGGGCTGAAAAGCCGCGCAAAACGCACGTGTCCGACATCCAGCGCGAGCGCGCCGAGATGCTCGCAACGTTTGAGACTTCGAGTAACTTGCCGCTGCTGGTCTTCGCCAGACTGGCAGGCAAATCCCGCGATCAGATCAATCGTGATATCAAGGCTCGACGTCTTCTGTCCCTGAGCTTGGGGAATCGTGGTCAGCGCATTCCAGATTGGCAGCTTGATCCATTGCGGCACAAGTTGGTACTTGCGGCGTTAGCGCTGTTTCCGGATGTGGATGCGTGGAGGCTTTATCGGACGCTCTGTGAGCCACATGAGCGACTGAAAGATCATTCACCAATCGATGGACTCACTATGGAAAATTTCGACGTGACTGCACGAATCGTTTGCCGTGCCCTGCGTTCAAGCTGATGTGCTGTCTTCGTGCGGTGATAACGGATGTCGCTGTTTGCTCGAGAGCATCTAGCGCGGGCTGCTCCAGGATGCGTGGGCTTCACAAATCGCCTGAGCTGTCGGAGACGGTCGGCAAGAGGCTTCTATTGCGCAGGAAGACACCATTTGGCAATATCTCGCCCCCGCACTCTCTTGTCAGCTCTCCATCCCTCTCATTTGGGGGCTGCGTTTTGGAGATAGCGGGTAACCCGGCCTCGTGCCGGGTTTTTTATTCGCTCGGCAGGCGCGGCTGGCGGACAAATTTATCCAGCTACCTGTGAGTTCACGCCGCTTTTGGCCCTTTTTCGCGCTGCCTTTGGCACCAATCCTGTCTGATATTTCTCTTCCTTTCTCAGCTTTTTCGCATGTCAGATAGCCTTGCCAAACGCCCTGTTTCCGGGCGATTAGGGCGTTTTTCCTCACCCGCTCCGCGGCGCTAAACCCTGGAAGCTCAGTTCCGATTCTTCGTTCTTAAAGGTCACCATCCCAAATCAGCGAAACCGGCTGTACGTCACGCGGGCCATGCCTTTGAAGACAAACGGAAGCAGCGAACGCACCTTTAGGCCGCACTTCCGATTGTGCGCTAGGGAAACGGAACAGAGCGCGGGGAGGGCGCATCAATTCGAATTGATTGCTGACGGCCTGTGGGCCTCCTGAAGACACTTTGAGCCCAAGGCTCAGGTGCCGATTTGGAATCAAACCATCGTGTCTGAGAGCCTGACTCATACCTCCTAATTCGACGTTTTTGGGCCCAATCAGCAGTACCAATCAGACCGCAAATTCAAACGACTTCTTGCAATTTTGGTGACAAACCATTTTGCAGGTAGTTGGCACCGATTGAGTTCCGCTGACCCCACGAAAGATCCGCCGGCCGCGGCTTCTAGCGGTCAGCTCGGGATTTCTTGCAAGGTCCTGGCCGGTGCCACATCCGCTGCGAACTCACACTAGGTAGCGTTGCCATCAGAGAGGCGTGATTGTGGCTCAGGGCCGGCTGGTGTCGTTGCTGTTTTTCGCAGTGATGTTTGGGTTGAGCCTGTCGAACTGGGCTGAGGAACGTAAGGACCCGCTCCTGGCGGTGTTACGTTCAATCAGCGAGGCGTTGTCATAGTCTCGTCGATGATCATGGCGTACTCACCCAGCGGTGGGAGGGGGATGATAGCGGTGACGTGTGTAATTGCACGCATTTGACCACCAGCCAATGGCATTGCGTTTGGTTGCTGCCGCACAACTGGTGGGTACGTAATATTATTTGTGCCAGTCACCTAGCGGCATCCTAATGACAGAAAGATCGAAATCTTGAGCGGCCGCGAAACCAGTCTGTCGCAATATCTGGAGTTAGGCTGGCGCATCAATATCGCTCAACTATGCTGTGTTGAACATTGACTTAGGGTGTGCTTAGACGTTTTGGTTGCCATGTTCTAATCTCAATGAGTTTGATGCCTCGCGGAATTTGAATACTCAGATGCTGCTCAGTTGTTTAGGTCCACAGGGCACCACTTAGACTTTCTTCTTTGGTTTGTTGGTCTTTGGGGATAACGAGGACGGGGATCGCAGATTTCCTGGAACTCGGAAAGTGACAAGGTGGCGCGTCACTTGGCTGCCATGGGGAACAAACGACTCATACCAGACGCATTCTTCGAGACTGGCAGGAGGATCGCTACGCTCCACGATTTCCAAAATTCCCAGGAATCCCAGCTTCACGTTAGTGTTCTGATAAGCGCCAGCTTGGTTGCAATATTTCCGAGCAGCATCCTTGTCGAGATGGCCATGGTGACGCTTCATTTCAATGATGAGCCGATGAGTACCGAAGCCGGCATAGATATCGGCTCTGCCCGTTGCGACTCCTTCAACCTCCGTTTTCAGGTCGCAGGACGGAAAGTTACCGGCTAGCCATTGCCACAGGTCATTCTGTAGGTCGAACTCGGTAGCATCCGGATCACGCAAGTACTTTCCGCGGTCACCAAGTTCTTTGACTCCTGCATCTTGTCTGCTTTGGCAGAACAAGATGATTTGCAACATCAGCTCGTCGAAATCCGCGCGAACCTCATTTTCGTAGTCAAGGCACTGAGTCAATGCCGTGCCCATACCTCGAAGTAGCTTCTGCACGATGGGGTTGGCGATACGACGTTCTCGCCCATTCCGCGTACATAGCGCTTGCTCCAGAGCTTCCGCAGCTGCAACGGAAATTTCTGGAGGGAGCCTGTCATAGTTGAGTGCCCTTAGCAGCTGCGGATAGGGAGAGGCACCTGACGACTTTCCCGGAGGCACACTGCCATCCTTCAGCTGGGTGATGCGTGCGCGCAGCAAGTTTGATGTGTCGGCGTGTACCCGCATCCAGCTGTTTTCACTGAGCAGTTCGTCGAGATGTCCAAGGAGCCCACGTTCTCTAACAAAACAGGCTTCTATTCTGGGCTGGAGTAGTTTGCCTAGACCGCCTTGTGTCTGGAATGAGCGATCTGCGTCGTACACGATCAACAGCTGTTCCATTACTGACCAAGCTTTTGTATGCGTCCGGCCAAGTCATCTACCCAACCCCGCAACGCCAGGACATGGTGTGCACTTAAATTTAAGTGGGCACCAGTTCTAGCCTTTTAAGCGGGTATTTCATGCAGCCAACACGCCGTTCCTATTCCAAATCCTTCAAGGCCCAGGTCATTCAAGAGTGTGCCCAGCCCGGCGCTTCGATTGCCAGCATCGCCCTCAGCCATCGCCTCAACGCAAACCTCGTCCACAAATGGATTCGAGTGCAAGCGCAGAAAAGCACGACGCTTCAACCTGCATTCATCCCATTGCCTATGCAAACAACGGCGCACGTATCTTCATCGAATATCAGCGTTGAGATTCTGCACCCACGCGGCACCGTCAAAGTGAACTGGCCAACCGATAGTGCTGCTGCCTGCGCCGCTTTCCTTCGAGACCTGTTGCGATGATCCGCATCGACGCCATCTGGCTCGCCACCGAGCCCATGGACATGCGTGCCGGCACTGAAACTGCGCTGGCCAGGGTGATTGCGGTCTTCGGTGCGGCGAAGCCGCACTGTGCTTATCTGTTTGCCAATCGCCGCGCGACTCGGATGAAAGTGCTGGTACACGATGGGATTGGCGTTTGGCTGGCTGCACGCCGCTTGAACCAAGGCAAGTTTCACTGGCCAGGCATTCGACAAGGCAGCGAAATGCAGTTGGATACCGAACAACTTCAGGCCTTGGTGCTCGGCCTACCTTGGCAACGTGTTGGCGCTGGCGGTGCAATCACGCTGCTTTAAAAACCGTAATTAGTGCCTCGGCTTGCTGTCGCAAGTGGCCTGCTTTGGTAAAATCCACGGCATGACTTCCTCGCCCAATCTCGATCAAATGACTCCCGACCAACTGCGTGCATTCGCTGCGCAGTTGCTGTCGCAGGTCGAGACCATGGGTAAGACGGTCGAAACAATGGGTAAGAAGATCAACCGCGATCAAACGGTAATCGAGAAGCTGACCCACGAGATTGCGCAGCTCAAGCGTTTGAAGTTTGCCAAGCGCAGCGAGCAGATGAATCCTGAGCAGGCGAGCCTGCTTGATGACCTGATCGATACCGATATCGCGGCGATTGAGGCCGAGCTTCAGGCCTTGCAAATAGCCCCAGTGGCGACCGAGAAAAAGCAAAAGCCCAAGCGCACGGCCTTGCCGGCAGAGTTTCCACGCACCTTGATCCATCACGAGCCGGACAACACCCACTGCCCATGCGGCTGCGCGCTCAAGCGTATCGGTGAAGATATCAGCGAAAAACTGGACTACACACCGGGCGTGTTTACCGTTGAACGCCATGTTCGTGGCAAGTGGGTTTGCGATAGCTGCGAAACGCTGATCCAGGCACCGGTGCCGGCGCAGGTTATCGACAAAGGCATCCCAACCGCCGGGTTGTTGGCCCATGTCATGATCGCGAAGTTCGCTGACCATCTTCCGCTTTACCGTCAGGAATCGATTTTTGGTCGTGCCGGCTTGGCGATTCCACGTTCAACCTTGGCTCAATGGGTTGGCGTTACGGGCGTGCAGTTGCAGCCACTGGTCGATGCCCTGCGTGACGTAGTGATCGGGCAGCAGGTTGTGCACGCGGATGAAACGCCCGTGCAGATGCTCGCTCCGGGCTCGAAAAAAACCCACCGTTCTTATGTTTGGGCTTACGCCACCAGCCAGTTCTGCGAAACAGCCGCTGTCGTCTACGACTTCAGCCCCAGCCGCGCCGGTGAGCATGCTCGCAACTTCCTGCAAGGCTGGAAAGGTAAGTTGGTCTGCGACGATTTTGGCGGTTACAAGGCCAGCTTCGAACTCGGCGTAACCGAGATCGGCTGCATGGCCCATGCCCGGCGCAAGTTCTTCGAACTGCACGCTACAAACAAGAGCCAGCTCGCCGAGCAGGCCCTGCGTTACATCCAGTTGCTGTACGAGATCGAGAGCGAAGTGCGTGACCTGGAGCCGGATTTACGGTGCCGAATACGGCAAGAAAAAGCCGTGCCGGTGATGGATATCCTGCATGCCTGGATGATCGCCCAGCGTGATCTTGTGCCCGAAGGGTCGGCCATCAGCAGAGCACTCGATTACAGCCTTAAACGCTGGGCAGCGCTGTCGCGCTACCTCAATGACGGGGCCGTACCCATTGATAATAATTGGGCGGAGAACCAGATCCGACCATGGGCTCTTGGGCGCAAGAACTGGCTCTTCGCCGGGTCGCTACGCAGCGGAAAACGGGCTGCGGCAATCATGAGCTTGATCCAGTCTGCGCGGCTGAATGGTCATGACCCGTACGCCTATCTAAAGGATGTTCTCACGCGCCTGCCGACGCAGCGGGCGAGTGAAATCGAGCAGTTGCTTCCGCATAAGTGGCAGCCGGTTTAATCACGCAAGATGTGATGCCCGGACGCATACAAGCTTTTAGCCAGCTTGGTTTCTGCAAATCCGAAGCCGCGCGCTGCGTGGCTCTAACCAGTCTAGTCCACTGGATATCACGATCACTTCGAGTCTCTAACCAATCTGGGAGCTGGTAGCGATTGAACTGCCGTGCTCGGTCGGAGACCGCGTTCGTTAGTCCCTGAAGGGAGGGGCGTAGCTCTAGTTCAGAAGCCTCACGCCAAAAGCCTCGAACCAAATCAATGACGAAGCAGTACGCGGTCGCGTCAGAGCGATCATCGTCAGTATGTTGAGCTCGTTTGAACAATGTGTATGCAGTTTCCAGCTCCAAAAGCACTTTGTCGGTAGATTCAGCATCTAAGGCTAGTGACAGGCGGGCAAGTCCAAGCTCAAAAGATGCTTCCCCTTCGGCTTCTGGCGTATTGCGTAACCGATCTAGCGTGGCAAGTAACTCATCGTCACGCCATACATGGAAGGCGGCCCCAGTAAGCTTTGCTGCATGCACCGCAAAAATTCCATCGGGATCAGAGTCTAGACTAGCCATAATTCTCAAGGGCGAAAATTTGCTTATGACACCTGTCAATGCAAGTCGAAATAGGGCCTCTAGCGCGTAGGCAGCAACAAGATTCTGCATTGGCTCGGGGCGGTTCTCTACCCGCAGTTCCAATGCTTTCGTCAGTCGAGCAGATATCCTCTCTCGCAGAGAGGAGCTGCTGATAACGGTGTTAGCGGCGTCCCTAAATGAGCAGGCGTTGTCGCTTTCGGCGAATCCACGAAGCAGTAGTGCATCAAGCACCTCTATATCCTGGGGTTCGGCTTCGCTTGCTAAGCAGGCAAATACATCCAGGTAAGGTGCTCTTGCCACAATGTCAGCTTCGGATTCAATGGCTCTTACACCTCCTAGAGAGGAAACGGATATTGAAGTCCCCGATTCAAGGTGATGCTCGATGAGGCTTAGGACTGATACGGTGGCGTGGCCCATGTGACTACCAGACATAACCACCTTCCGGGGCGACACGACATCTCTCATTTCCCAGTGCACTGATAACAGAAGGAGCATTGGCGCTGGCGACCAGTATCTGCAATCCAGGGGTTTCATCTGCCACCTTGCGCAGCTCTTGCAGTAAGCTTGCGAGATCACTTTCGCTGGTTTCCTCTGCGCCGGGCGAATCGATGATGAGTAGCCCCGGATGGCGACCAACTCCGCACTCTTGACCGATGCGCAGCAGTGCGATGGCTGTGGCGATACGTAGCCTGAGTCGTTCGCCAGGCGTTAATTTGCTGAATGACGTTTTTTGGCCACCCTTGATAACGCTCATCCGCGATTCTGAGCTTAGTTGAATGTGTTCCAAGCCTAGCGCTCCGAAAGCATTTCCCAGTCGAAGGATTTCTTGGTTGAGTTTTTCAAGAAGATCTCCTTTGCTGGCATCGAAGGCTAACTTGGCTTCATCGTGTGCGATGCTGACCAGCACTATGTCTTCTGGAGGTTGATGCCCGACAGGTGGAATGTTGTACTCCTGAAGTGCGCCTTCCAGACGTGCTACTACCAATTCCGCATCACGACGTTGTTGGAATGCGTTGCTTTTCGTCGCAGTGTCTAGCTCACCTTTTGCGCTCTTCAAATCTGTTTCGACTTTCTTGTGATTGAACTCCAGCTGTTTGCGCAACGACTTGGCATTGGTCAGGGCGTTGTTTGATAGAGCAAAGCGGTCGTTAGCTTCCTCAATGGCATCGCTGGTATCATCTGAATCCAGCATGATGGGCTCGGAGCAAAGAGAGCAGCTCTGATCTTCACCTTCCCGGCGGATCCGCTCCTTGGGAACGGCTGTCTCACAACGGGGGCAGCAGCTAGGTAACAGGCCATTGAAGAATGCGGTTGTGACCAGATTTTCTCGTAGATTTCGTAGTGCACGCTCATCGGCGTCTGCGGTGTTCTGAAGGGCTGCAATTTCTATCGTCGCGTTTACGAGGCTCTGCTCAAGGGCAAGTGTCTGTGTGGATAGATGAGATATTTTGACGGAAAGTCTGTCCAGTGATTGCGCCGTGACCAGTTCTGAACTGCTTGTCTTAAGCACCTCACGCGCGTTCTTTAGATCGGAGGCGATTCTTTCCCGTGACAGGCTTGTTCGGTCTGAGGTGACAGCCGTGATGCGACTGGCATGTTCGAACTGTTGCTCCAGTTCTTTCTTCACAGTTGCCGCCTGCATGACGGTACTCGCCCATGGTAGGCCCACAAAAACCTGGAGCATTCGCGCGGGAAGACCACCCATAACGACATCTCCCAGCAGAACCTTGTGGTCACCGCCGAAGTAGAGACCACCGGAAAGAGCGGTCCATCCATGGGATATGGTGATGCCGCCTTCATCATTCTTCTGCCTGGAGGGAATGGGGTCTAGATCGAAGGTGTTCATCATGAATCTGGACATCGCTGCGGCGAATCCCTCGTCGCTGCTGAACCGGTCGACCTCGTCGAATGCTCCATCCGGTCGGCACTTTATGAGTGCGCCGTTTGGCTTCTTATTCGTGACATCAAATTCAACGGCGTATTGCCGTTCATCCAGGTTGAAGCTGACCCGAACCCAGTCTAACCAACTGCGCACGTCGTCCTGCAGACCCTTAGGCTCGCCGCGCAAACACCAAAGAATAACTTCTAGAACGCTGGACTTACCAACTAGGTTGGATTTCCCTGTGTTTCCGTGACTAGTAACCGCCCAGACGCCGGAGGAAAGGTCCGACCAACTGAAGTCAATCGGATCGGTGAGCTTCCCCTGCTTTTTTCCCCGGAATTTGACACTAGTGATAGTCAGGGTTGGCGTCGGGCGAGTGGCCCTGTCTGCGGAGATGCCTCGTCGATGCAACGAGGCTTCGGCCTGGTCAACGGAGAGGCCAGCACGGTTGGATACAGTTTCAAGCCAGCTCATGGTCATGCGGTTTGTCCTTGCATAATTTCGTTCAAGCGTTTGCGAACACGATCCGTTATGGGCGCGATAATGTGCTTGAGTTCAGTGTCGGCGTACTCGGCCTGAAGGTACTGACGATCCTTCAGGGCTTTCCCCCCGGTATCGCCAGCGACCCTTGCAACGACCGTGGCTCGCTCCTTGTACCAAGAGATTTCTACAGCCTTTTCCGCCAAATCAGTCATCGCTTGCCGTCCCTGAGCGGTCAACAGATAGACATGTTCTCGAACCTGCCCAGGGACACCCTGCCGGCGAATGCGTACGAGTCCTGCGGAACAGAGGATGGATAGCGCATTGTCCAGGGGTTCAAATGCGCCAAAGTGGTAGCGAATCATCGGTAGGCGGCGAAGATCCGGTTCCCGCGAGTCGAGTATGTTTCGGGCAAGATCTAGCAGGGATTGTTCGTTTGTGCTCTCGAACTCGATGAGTAATTCGTTCGCAAGGTAGTCAGGATTGCGCATCCAGAAATCCAATGCTTGCAATCGTGACTGCGCGCGTAGAATTGCTACTACGTCAGCTCCCCAAGCGTCATTGGTAATATTGGTGGAGGCGGCATCAATACAGGCGAGAAGGCGTACCGCACTTTGGCGATCTGTTGCTACTGGGAGTAAGCTCAAAGTTTCACTTCCCCATAGTTTCTGCACCCTTTGAAAGGTGCCTTGATGTGTGACTGAGCATGAGATTCCTTGCCTATGCTGAAAGTGACATTAAGGCACATTAACATCACTGGGCAGCCACTTGCGACAAGGGATCTTGGTTGCCTCAGTCACACAATAGGGGGAAGCGATAAATTTGAGCGGTTGCCTAACTGAGACCAAGCCAGCGTAGCTTTGGGTGGACTTTGACTCTGCTGCAGAGTGAAAGACTGCGTTTGGCCGAAAGAGGATAACGCCGCCGTACTACGGAAATTTAAGGCTCTGCGATTTTAAGAAAAGGATTGTCTGGTGGTATCAATTCAAAAAGTAATTTCGGTTCCTCAATCAAATACCCCTTCAGGGTGGTTTTCTTCCTAGGGCCTTGCACTTGGCATGCCCAGATATTCAGACCGTTGTCTCGCTTCCTGTGGACCTTCAGTTTCTCAAACTGCTTCTGCACCCAACGCCATTCTTCAATCTCTTGAGTGGCACCACTGGCGATGCCAGGTAACTCCTGGACATATCGTTGGAAGAGGCCAGGTGTTACCAGAAACACAGTACCGCTCACCGTGTGGATTTTGGCCTTGCTGTCATTGATGATCAGCTTGTGGCTCCGGATGCCTTCCTTGACCCAATTCAGGAATGCCTGGCCAGGGTTATCCGACGAGGGATTTGAGATTTCGAGAGTGCTTGCTGACGTTTCGTCGCTGACCTCAGGCTCTTCCAGCTCGAACATATCCATCAGCGTGCCGAGATAGTCAGGGTCTTCGATCGCCATGGGATCTGTCAGCGAAGAGCTTTGACGCGATCCAGTACTGACAGTCTTAGGCGCTGGAGGTGATGCCGAAGCGTCAGTCGGGTGGTCATCGGCTACCACGCTCACTGTTCCGCTGAAAGCCTCTGGCCTGTCTTCGTTCCCCCAGATCAACGCCGGTTGAAGGCGCAGAAAGGTAAAGGCCTGCTCCCAGTTTCCCTGTACGACAAGAGCGGTCCAGATGGCTTTTCCTTCCGGGGTAGACTCGACCAGCCCATGCGACTGGAGTTCATCGAACACAGCGATGTTGGAGGAGGGAATGCCCTCAATCGCTTGCGACAGCAGATAGGCTCGCAGCTTGTCCGTGACCGTCTTGCTCACGAGCCAGAGTGCGTCCTGGGTCAGCCATCCCGCGGCACCTGGCTGGTTGAGTTTCAGCTCGTGCTGAACCAGATGACGCAGTCCGCTAATCAAGTGGTGTTGCAACGAATGAATCGGCGCTTGCAGCGCCTTGCTCGGGTTGCCACCGATGTTCTGCGCGGTGGAGACGCGGTCGGCCTGAATGACCAACTCGCCCAGCACGCCGGCGCGTTCGTACTGACCGGCCAGGACATACAGCAGGCTGGCCCAAAGCGACGGAAATCCACTGAGCCAGTCCAAAATAGGTCGGTCGAGAATTTGGGTGTAGAGCAAACCCGCGGCGGCGCCATGCAAGTGATAGTCACGACCCTTGAGGTAACGAAAACGGTAGGGCTGATCCAGCGGGCCCTGCCAAGGATGCCAAGGACTACTATCTTGGCGTTCGACGAGCAGGTCTACGGCGATCTTGCCGATGTCATGGAGCAGGGCACCATAAGCGATTCCGGCCGACCAGGCATCAGTCTGGGCCGCTTGGTCTTCGGGCGCGGCGCCGGTGGGCAGAAGATACGACTGACGCAGTTTCAAACTGCAAGCGACCAGTTCCAGTCCATGGTCGAGCATGCCGCCGAGATACGCATGGTGGTGCGTCTCGCTGGCCGGGAGTTGCTGGACCTGTTCGGCGTAGCGATGGATCGGATTTAAATAGAGTTGGATGAACTGCGCGTGGGAGAGGGCGGTGTACTGCCAGATGCGATCGAGCAACAGGCGGCGGTGCTCCGCTGCTAACAAGCTATGGGCCGACTCGATGGGCAGGTAACCTTCGGCGACGCTCACGGCCGATGGCGGAGGGGGCTTCTGCCTTTTGCGGCGGAACAGACTGAGCATCGTGACCTCCGGGAAGTGGCTGGGTCAGTGGCCTTTTAGCCTTTTCGAATAGAGCTCTTACCCTTGAGTCCCCATTCCCTTCCAACCCTTACCCGTCCTTTTGGCTCTTGTCCTTTTGCACGGCAATCAGAATATCGATTTCTCCTAGTGACGTTTTGTTGGATGATCGTGCTAGTACGGAAAAGAAAAGAGTCGGTACACTGCGGTGCATATTTTTTGGGTCTTGCCATGAACCTCACTGATGCCACGCTCGTGCTGCTGCTCGCGGCACGTATCCATGGGACAGACGAAGCCGTCAGGGCCTCGGCGAAGAGCGTGGTCAAGAAGTTGCCACGCAGCAAACGCGATCTGATCTACAAGGTGATCGACAGCCGAAGTCCGCTCGAACTGGTGGATTTTCTGGCGCAGAACCTGGATACATAACGGCATGCTGCGGGTGTGCGCCCCTTTCTTGTTCCTTGCGTGAGGGCCCCGTCGCGTGATGCCGTCTGTTTTCTGGAAACAGAAAAAAGGGCTCAACTCGCGTTGGGCCCTGTGAAGCGTTTGCAGTGGTGAGGTAACAATTAAACTCCATCGCTCATGCAGAGTGAGTCATCCAATACCGCTTGCTTCAGTTGCTGCTCCAAGTTGAGTACATACTCTGAGGCGCTTCGGGCCTGGCCACTGGCTCGGAAGATTGCACGTTTGTCAGCCTTGAGCAGGCGGAGCCAAGAGTCGATGTAACCCTCGTGCCGCAGCTCTCCCTGTATACCCGTATAGGCACATAAAAACGCAGCGCCCATCTCGGCGATTAACTCCTCAAAGGCATAGCCTGGCGAGCCGAACGGACAGGATGACGTCACGCCTTCCCGTTGCAACCGAGCGTGATGCCCGGTCCAGTGCGTCAGCTCGTGCAGTGCGGTGGCGTAGTACCCACCTTCATCGTGAAATTGCGCTTTTGTCGGCAGTTGGATGAGATCCCTGATCGGGTGGTAAAAGGCTTCGTCGGCAGGCCGATGAACGATGTTTGCACCCGAACTTAACAGCAGATTTTCCGCAGCGCTGTTGGCCAGGAAGGGATCAGTCGGTTCTGTGTCGATCAGTATTTCATCGTAAGAGTCGAGCCCTTCTGTTTGCTCGATGTTGAACAGGAAATGCGTCCTGAGGATGCCAAAATGCGCGACCTTGGGCTGACCGTTTTCATCAAGTAAGGGTTGGTCTGATTCGGTCTGTTCCTCGCGCTCCATCGGCTTGTAGAGTACCGCCAGGGCGCTGTGCTCACCCTTACGGATGTGCCCGCCGGCCTTTTTGGCTTGGTTGAAGGTCAGCCAACGATCTTGAGTGAATCCCTGCAACCTCGCCTCGGCCCAGAGCAACGGTAAATTGATACCGGAATAGGGACGGCGCGTGATTGCGTTGATGGGATAGGGTTGATGATGACCGACGTAAGCTGAGCCACTTGAGGACCAGGGTTTGATCCAGGGGGCAACGCCTTGGTCTAAAGCAGTAACGATCTTGTCAGTCACGTCTTGGTAGATATCGCGCATGGCATTTTCCTCGAGAGAAAACGGAGGAACGCCTTGCCCGTCGGGGAGGGTTCCCCGGTGGGTGATGGGTTGGATTGATGCAGGACTTGCATGCCGTCTGAGTGTGGATCTGGGTGCCGAGTACGGCCGTATGCGTTTAGCGTTGATGTTCTCCTGCAAGCGCTATCAGCAAGGCGTTAGGTTGGTCTGACTCGAGGAGCAAGCTAAGGCTCAGTTGCAGCAACGGGTCATGGCCTGGATGACCCGTTGAGGCGATTTGGGCTACCTCGAACACCACATAGAGCTCGCGTGGATAGGCCAGGTGAGCCTCGAAGGCTGCGCGCAATACGTGGCTCAGCCGATCGACCTGCAGCTTCTCAGGAGGACCTGAGCGTTCGAGCAGAACTGCGCGTTGCCACGCGCCAGGGGTGAACACAATGGGCAACCGAAGGGTGTTCAATGCTTTCGGTGTAAGTGAGTCGGACATGGTGTGCCTCCGTTGAAAGCGCGAAGAAACCTGTCCCGTGGGGGAAAGAATTTCCCCGCGGTGGGTTGAAGAAAAACAAGAAAGTTTGCCTGGCGAGCAGAACTCGGAAGGCGCTCAGGAGAGCAGTGGGCGTTCATCACCGTAGAAACGGTCACCGTGCGAGCTACCGAACGCTAATCGCACTTGGGGAGAACCATCACCGAAGTGACGTAGTCTTGAAGGTTCTGGCTACCTGGGAAAGTGCTGTCGATAACAGCGATCCGTACCTTGTATTTAGCAAGACGATTTATATGGGTCAATAACTTCAGAGATGCTATTTCACGGGGCTTGTCTTCTGTCTTCCAGTGAAGATTTTTCGGCTGGGCCAACTGATAAACGGTCAGGCACGGACAGTTTTCAGTAGTAGGCTGTTACTCCTGTATCAATCATGAAAACGCTCAGAAGAGGGCGAGACCATGCCGACTTAGAACCGTGTTGAGATTTCCCGCGTCCACCGCTGGGCATATACCTGTGGCATGTCGATAAAACGCGGGTATCGCAAGTTGAAAGCGTTTGAGTCCCGCGCAGCTGAGCGTGCGGTGACGGCAGGTATGCCCGCAGGTAAAATACTTGTTCGCGGGAGTTTTCTGGTTGCCCAGTTAGCCCTGCTCGGAGCATTTCTTTTTGTTAGCTTCTGGTTGTTTGTGCTGATGTGCACATTCGTCGCATTCGTCGCATTAGCAGCTATCCCAGTTCAAGATTCAGACACTCCAGATATTGATGATCTCGATGATCCAATACATAGGACGTCTTGGCCTGAGCGGTACGATAAATGGGGTTCACTGAAGTAGCCTCGTGGTTATTTTGAGCCCGATTTACCTGAAATAATTCTTGCTCCACTCATCAACTGAGAGGTCCCGCTAGAGCTTGCTGTCTGCGCAGCCTGGGTTCCCCGGTTGAGCATTCCTTCTACACCTGAACCTACGCTATACCCAGCCCAGCTCATTGCGGCTAGAAAGACCATCGGCAGCACGATGAACATCGCCCCCATCACATACTCAATTACCTGCGCGGTGACCGTCCCATCCATAAACCCGGATGTGGGCAGCGACAACAGCACCTGATTGGACGCCGACACTTGGTTGTACAAGGTATCGAGCATGCTGGAGTCAACCCAGCGGGCCAGCTCCCACCAGAAGCTCAGCATGTGCAGCGTGAACAGCGCGAACGTCACCGTCATGACGGCCTTCAACTGGTAGGTACTGACCAGCAGAATCAGCGGCAGGCTGATGATGACGCCCATTATCAGGAAGGCCTGCACCATCGGCAGGGCGGCGCGTAGCGCGTTCATTGCCGGGAAGTTGCTGAAGGAACCGAGGGCCAGCCCGGTGTTGGTCGCGAGGTTATTGAGCCCCTGATTGATCGAACCGCCGCGGGCGCTGGAGCCATAGTCCTGGTACACCTGTCCGGGCGACATGGACATCGATTGCTGGCGCGGACTGACCAGTTCGCGCAGGGTGGCATCCTCGATCTCGTTGCTCGAACGGCCAGTCAACCAACCTTTCAACTGAGTCAACAGCGAGGGATCGACCTGCTGGATCAAGCGCTCGCGCAGCCCCACATCGCTATCGCTCCACCACTGCTTGCAGGTGGGGTAGCCCGCACCATTCTCCAGCCGCGGCAAGGAAACATCGCGGCTTTCGTCATACGGCCAGCTAACTCGCGGTGTGCGTGAACGATCCGTATCGTAGTAGCCGGGCGTGTCGAGAAAATAGCTTGAGCCAATCCAGGCTGCGTCGTGACTTTGTGCTTTGTCTAACTGCGGGCGGTTGGTGAACAGCCGAGAACGGGAATAGCCGTAGCAGTCGCGGGTGAAATCGGCGACCTCCTGCAGCAGTACCTGGCTGTCGATGCGCGAGCTGTCGATCTCCATGCGCATCTGCCGGATATCCGGTGCACAGGGGATGGAAGCGGTGGCCGCGGCGGTCACGCCTTTGCTCAAGGCATGCACCAGAAACCACCAGATCGGCACGTTGGCGGAGCGTTCGCCGATGGTATTGAAAGTGGCACCCCAAGCCGTTTCCGCTGGCTTAGCCACACTGACACCGCAGCGCTGGCTCGCCGCATCATCGAACGCCATTGAGGCGAGGCTCAATGGAAAGACCGGCGCGCAGCCGAACAACAAAACGATGTAGGCCAGCCATAAACGGTTCTCGATCCGCGGTACCGAGAGCAGTCCCTTGTTGCCTTCATCTGCACCTTGCTGACGGGCCGACAGCCACTCTTGCAAGATGATCGCGCCAAAGGGCGCGGCGAACAGTCCGGTGTCGGACAGGACGCTCCAGAGGCCGTTGTTGATGATCCAGGCCAGCAGGGAGAGGTAAAACTCCAGGTAGCTGTTGGTGCTCATGAGCATGGTGGTGACCTCACAGTCGGGTGAACTCGACGACGGTCAAGAGCACGAGTCCTAATGTCCCGATGCGCTGAACGCGCAGTCGATCCTGTGGCCGATGTCGGTAGCGCCGCAGCAGATCCCACCAAAGCGCAAAGAGGGCGCCGTAGAGCAGGGCACGCCACCACCGCAGATAGGGCCGTACCGATTCCAATGCCTGCTGCCAGACCTCGAAACTACCCAGCGCAGTGCGGCCGATCCATGCGACCAGTGCAGCGGTCAGGATCATCATCGCGGCAATCCCCAGACTCGAAAGCAAAGTGAATAGCGGTGAGCGTTTCATGGCTCACTTGCGCCTGGCGTCAGCATCTTTGAGTCGACCGGGCTCGGGGTCGCCTTGCTCGACGGTACGCGATGCGTCAGCACCACCGGCATGCCGGTCGAGCACCAGGCTGGCGGTATTGGTGGCTAGCATCTGCCGAACCTGCAGCTCGGTTTGTAGCAGCCGTATTTCGCGCTCTAGGGCGTCAATATTTTTCGTCAAGGCTGTCTGGGCCGGCTCGGCTGAGGCGATGTTCGGTTCGTGACTGCCTGCCAGCAGCGTGCGCAGTAGCAGGAGCGCCTTGTCGAGTACGCTGGACAAGGCCGTCTCGCTGGCCAGACGCCGTGCCAACAAATCCTGATCGGGATCGTCGCGCAGGGCTTCGATCACACCACGGGTCACCGGCAACATCGGGCTGGAGGCTTTAGCCAGGTTGTCAGAAGTAAGCGGCAGAGAGCCGGACAGCAGCCCTTGCAGGGCCTTGAGACGTTCGCTGTAGGCCTCTTGGATCAGCGGCGTCAATCCGCTGCCAGCGGTAGCACGCAGGGTTTCGCAGGTGTCGCAGGTCGCAACTTCGCTCTCGCCCAACACGCGAACGGCCCATTCGGATTCCTCCTGGGGCGAGGTCCATGTCTGGCAAATAGCGCCACCCAGGCAATCGCTGCTACTGATCGAGGCGCTGTCGTCCACCGAACGGTTATGCAGCAGGTTATAGCCTGCGCGCACTACGTCGGAAGTCACCCGGATGGGCGTCTGCCCGCTGCCTCCAGCCTTCGAACCGCCGACCCAGGACACTCCATTGTTGCCGTTATGGGTCTCGGTGTTTTTCACCGCGGCCACTGCATCACCGCCGGTTTGATCCAGATTGCCCTGCATCTCCTGGTTTTTGGCCAGCGCGCCCCAACCGGCTTGACCGACCTTGTCCGCCATCTTTTCGGCCATGGCCTGGCAGGTCAGCTTGGAGCGGTCGAAGTCGATACGCCCCTGCATCACCCCGTTGCTCAGCAACTCATAGAGGCCGGGTTGGCGCGCTGGATGATCAACGCCGGCAGCGACATCACCGCTTGGGTCGCGTTCTGCACGATGCTGCCCATGATCTGCTGGAAACCTTCGGTGACGCCGTTCAACTGGTTTTGCAGGGTATTGGTGAGGCTCATGTTTCCGCACATCATGTTTGCTCGCCAGGAGCCGCCGGCGCCGAGACCACTGGGTCGGTAGAGCGAACTCGGTGAGCCGACTGCCGAGCCGCCACCAATGGTGTACATCACCCGGTCGTCGAGCACTTCGCCTTGAGTGCCCAGGCGGTAATCGCCTTCGGCGGCGTGGGCATGCGTGGCCATGGCGAGCAGTCCGTAGAGGACCAGACTCATCGTGCTCAACCAGGGTCGCGCGCGAAGCCGGCTCATGAAGCACCGCCTTCGAAGTCGATACTGAACAGAAAGGTCTGCCCCTCACGTTTGCAGCAGCTATAGGGACGCCACAGCGACCAGGCGTAGCCGCCATCCGCGCTCTGTACCGGATCGCTGGGGAAGATGGCGCACGTGGGTTGAACCTGAGGGTAGAGCAATTGCCATTTGTGGGTCGAAGCGTCGTTCTCAGCGATAGGGCCAGGCGGCCAGTAGCCGTCGCGTTTGGTGGGCGTGAGTGGTACGTACACATGCGGCTGCCAGTTGCGGGTAATCACATCGCCGGCCCGTTGCGCCGTGACTGCGGCCGCCTTGAAATCGTCGGGCTGTACCAGAAAACCCTGACGGGGATAGACGTTGCCCCACATGTTTCCCGAGGCCTGACGACCGATTTCACGGATCCCCGGCATGAGCGACTCGGGGTAAAGACTTTCCGGGATGCCATGGCGCCAGGCCAGTGAGTCCAGGGTACTCAGGTAGTAAGGCATGAATGCAGTTGCACCGCTGGCGCAGGCATAGCCGGATTGCGAGGCCAGTTGTGTTGCGGCCCAGCCAGGGTGACCGATGCCATCGACGTTCTTGAAGCGGGGCAGGTTGTCGCGGTGGGTGTTAGGGGTGATCAGGTTGCCGCCACCTTCCGCACCGCTGATGGGAGAGGAGAGGGTGGCCATCTCGGTCCAGGGGTTATTGCCGGTGGTAGCGTAGCTCGAGACCACCAGCTCAGGAATGAAATGACGAACCTTGGTCGAAGTTTTGACTGTGCAGCCGAAGGGCGTGCAGAGGAGCCAGAAACAAATGCCGACGACCTTGTATTCGAGGCAATTTGGCGACAGCACGGAGGAGGTGATGCTGCCGGTGTCCAGCGCCACGCTTGGGCCGCACGCCAGCAGGACGCTCAGCGCCAAAGGCCGTAGCTTTGTGGGTGCAATTGACAGGCATGAAACAGACATGATCCAGGCTCTCGGTGTATGGCCTGGGCAGGGTCGGTTAGGGATTGAAGACTGTCAGTGGAAATTATGAACGCGGATCTATCGGGTTTGTGAGACGTGAGACTATTATTTGACGTGAAGGGCGCTGCGCAGGATATCGGGTTCTACAAGTAGCTGATCTGCGGTGATTTCGAAAATATTGGCGAGCTTGCACAGGACCAACAGCGACGGATTGCCCGTGCATCGTTCGATTTGACTGACGTAGGTGCGATCCACCTCAGCCATGAGCGCCAATTGCTCTTGGGTAAGGTTTTTCACGCGTCGCATCAGGCGGATGTTTTCCGCCAGTTGCAGACGAAGCTGTTCGTAGTCTTGAGTCATGCGCGCAAATTGCGCCTTGAGGGACTCTCAATCCACGGGATATAGTCTACATTGGTATTGATCTAGGCCATTTGATGCACATGCCTGTTATCGAGCATTCATTTGGTGTTGTTAAGCTTTTCGAAGCTGGGCCCAGCGTCTAACAATAAATCAGAAGTCTAGGGTGGGTATGGACGAAAACTACATTTCAATTCCGGCGGCGGATGGTAGCCCAAGTCTTCTGACGCCTTGGGGCAACGGATTTGCCCCGATGATCGAACGTGGCGTGCAATGCGCTCAGGCTTGGCTTGATACGCCCGGCGAGATTCCCCTGTGGTGGGAGTTGGCGCAAGCGCGCAAAACCTTTCCTGTCGGTGATTGCCAGGATGCCTTTGAAGCCGGATTCCTGTTGAGGATTCAGCAGCGGTTAAGCAGTGCGTCACGCAGCACTAATGAAAGTTCTGAGAAAAATGACGCCTAAGCGGACTTCGTACAGATGCCTTGGACGGTTCTAAGCTGACCGGTAAGCGTTTACGGTTGCTGAAGCCCCCATACCAGCTCTTTGGACAGTTGGTATTGGGTAGTCGCTCCGCGCGTTTAATTAACCGCGTCTTTCAAGGACTTACCGGCTTTGAAATTGGGCGTCTTCGCGGCTGCGATCTTGATAGTGGCCCCTGTTATGATTTTGCATTCAGATTTCGAGAGTGTATCCAAAATACGATGACGTGGTCGTGGGCATAGACGAGATCAAGGAAGAGATAAATTGCTCCAGATCCAAGCTTTCAGGTTCATCCTCTGCGGCGAAATCCAAGCTGCGCAGGTTGACCTGAATATCTTGGCTGATTCTTGTGTTGGTGAGCCTCGTGCTATTGGAACGCGCCAATTTGGTTTGATGTCGTAACCGAAGTTAAGGTTTGTAATGTACCGAGTTGTTACTAGGTTTGGAAAATATTCAATGGATCCATCCTTGGCATTGATGAGAGCGAGATCACGGCGCTCATGTTCACTGATTCGTACCTGATTTCGTAGGAGTCACGACCGACTGTTGTGGGTCGAAAGATGACTTAGCCAAGCAGCCGTTTGCAACGGCTCAATCACACGCTGTGTTGTTGTACCCCCAGCCGACAGCACCTATATGCTGATATCTTCAATTGTAACGGTTGGTTGGGAGTAGTGATGAAAATTACCGGTAAGGTCGAAATAGAATCCGTCACGGATGTCGTGTGCGACGTCTGCCAGCTCTCCACTCGGGTGAAAAGTGGCGGGCTTCAATTCGCCACGCTACAAGCGCACTGGAGGTACGGCATGAAACATGATGGCGAGCGCTATGAGCTGCACCTATGTGAAAGCTGCTTCTTCCAGGCAGTTGCTAGTCTTAAGCAGGAACGGCGTACCCAGACTCTCTTCAGCGATGACGGCCGTGCTGATAGGGCTATTGTCGGCGATGATTTCGGTCTGATCGCTAAGGATGATTTCTTTAACGACTCCCGTATGAGCGAGTGATATTGATCGGCAATCCAGTACTGGCCGTATACCGGAGCTCGATGTGTTGGTGTTGGTGTTGTGGTTGACTCACATATAGGGCCCGCTCCCGATCAAAGTGCACGGGAACTTACAGGTTTGTTTGAGGAATCATAACGTCGCATCCCCACATTTGGCGTGGGAATGCGCTCAGGGCTACTGGCATTGATGTTTGAACATGGCGCGGAACCGATGCAGAAGCGGCTCGGTGTAACCACTCGGTTGGTGCATGCTTTCAAACACGAGAGCACAGGCCGCCTGGAACGACGCCGAGCTATCGAAGTCTGCAACCATCGGTCGATACCGCGGATCGTATGCATTCTAGTGATCCGAGATCTGCCGCAGTCCTTGAACTACTCTATGATCGGTGCTGGCTCTTCATTTGCTAGAGTCTTTGGAGCTTAATAATCAGCAGTAGCGGCATGGCTGCCAGTGACAACACCATCAGCAGCTTGAAGTCATCCACGTAAGCGATCCAGCTGGCCTGCACCGTGACCATTGTGTCCAATGTTGCGCGTCCGGACGCGACCATCGGGTCCAGATAGCTCTTGATCGGCCAGGCGTCAAAGGCCCGATTGAATGGCGTGATGTAGGCACCTATTTCCGCATGGTTGATCTGAACGTTCTGAGCAAGCAGCACGGTGACTATAGAGATCCCGACGCAGGAACCGACATTTCGCGACAGGGCATAAAGCCCAGTACCTTCTGCCCGTAAGGTGGCTGGCAATGTCGCGAAGGCGACCGTGGTCAGCGGCACAAAAAGCATTCCCAGACTGGTGCCTTGAATGAAGCCGACATAGATGACGGTTTGTATCGACACATCAGGCGTCCAGCCGGTCATCAGCCACATGGACAGTGCTGACAATCCCAGTCCTGTAAGCAGCAATAAGCGCGTATCGATTTTGCCCAGCAACCGGCCTGCAAGGAACATGGTCAGCATCGTGCCCAACCCACGAGGCCCCAATACCATGCCGGCGGTTAGCACCGGATAACCCATCAGGGTTTGCAGATAGGGGGTCATCAGCGCCAAGGAGGCCAGGTAGGTAATCCCGATGATAAAGATAAAGATGACGCTAACCGAAAAATTACGATCCTTGAACAAGTCAGGGCTGATGAAGGGCGTGTTGGCGGTAAAGGTGTGGACCAGGAATACGTATATGGCGACGGCGGCCACCACTGCTTCGATCAGGATTTCACCGGAAGAGAACCAATCAAGTTGTTCCCCTCGGTCGAGAAACAGTTGCAGGGCCATGATTGCCACGCTCAGCGAACCAAAGCCGAGCCAGTCCAAGCGTGAGGAAGTGTCGGTCGGCGTTTCTCTGACGTAGTAGACGATCCCAGTCAGCGCCAGTAAACCAATGGGCAAATTGATGAAAAATACCCACCGCCAGCTGAAGTTCTCAGTCAGCCAGCCGCCGAGCATCGGGCCCAACACCGGGCCGACCATGACTGACACACCGAACAGTGCCATGGCTGAACCGCGCTCTTTGAGGCTGTAAATATCCAGCAAAATGCCTTGGGATAAAGGCACTAACGCCGCCCCTGCAAGCCCTTGCAGCAGACGGGCCAGAATGATTTCCTCCAGCGACTGCGCCAAGCCGCAAAAGATCGACGAGACGACGAAACCGACAATTGCCCACAGCAGCACGCGTTTGCGACCGAAGCGTCTGGCCAGAAAGGCGGAGGGCGGCGTCATTATTGCAGCTGCGACGATGTAGGAGGTCAGCACCCAATTGATTTGGTCGGAACTGGCCGAGATGCTGCCTTGCATGTAGGGCAGGGCGACATTCGCAATGGTGGTGTCGAGCGCTTGCATAATCACGGCCAGCACGACGCAAGCGGTGATCATCCCTCGATGGGCCACCGGTTCAGTCGTTGCAGGATTACTCATGGGCGGGAGCCTTGCTCGCAAACATCCCCGAGAACATTTGCGGAAGGCCACGCGCCAAACCTGTATCGATCTGTGCTTCCACACTCATGCCGGTGCGCAGCGGCGGTTTTTCCGCTGCATCATCGATGCTGATGCGTACGGGAATCCGTTGCACGACCTTCACCCAATTGCCAGTGGTGTTCTGCGCGGGTAGCAACGAGAAACTTGAACTCGACGCCGGGCTGATGCTTTCGACTATTCCGTGCCACCGGGCGCCGGGATAACTATCGACGCTGATATCGACGGGCTGACCGGGTTTCATGTGGGTTAATTCGGTTTCCTTGGGTGAGGCCGCTACCCACAGGTGATCGGCCGAAACAAGACTGATGCCCGATTGTGGTGGTTGTAGATAGGAGCCGACTTGCAGCGAATCAACGTTGGTCACGACACCGTCAAACGAAGCCCTGACGACTGAGTTGTTCAAGTTGCGCTGCGCTTCGTCGACTGCGGCCTGGGCCTGTAGAAACGTGGACTGCTGTTCGACGAGTGTCTCGATATGCCCACCCAATTGCGCCAGCACCATTTGTGCTGTGGCCTTGGCAACGGCGATTTTTTGCCGGGTACTGTCCAGCGCGTGCTTGGCATCGTCGTAGTTGGTTTTAGACACCGCAGAAACGCTGACCAAGGTTTGCTGTCGCTGGAAGCTGGCCTGGTAGTACGCGAGGTCGATTTGTGCTTGATCGATTTCAGCCAGCGCTTGATTGTAGTTGGCTTTAAGATTGAGGATCTGATTGCGCACGTTGTCCCGTTGCGCCTTGGCACTCGCTAACGCAATCTGAAAGGGCTCCGGCTTCAGGGTGAACAGTATTTGACCTTTGACGACCCGCTGATTGTCTTTGACATCAACCGAGGCGACCAAGCCCGAGACATCGGTGGAGACGCCAACATGATCGGCTTGTATGTAGGCATTGTCGGTGGAAATGATCTGTCCGCCCGTGACATACAGGTAACCACCGACCAGAAGCACGATGGGTAATAAGGTAAAGAGTGCTGTCCGTATGAGCTGACGTTTTGGGCGGGCAGGGGGCGCGTTGCTTTGTCCTCCCTCAGTTTGTCCGAGGTTTGGTTTGCGTGCCTCGGTTGAAGAGGGGCCTTCCAGCTTTGAGGCCGAGGGCATCACAGGAACCTGAGTAGGTGACTTCAGGTATTGATCAGTCATGACCATGTTTCTCCTGGTCGATGGGAAGACTGCAGGCTTCGATCAGATTGGATCTCATCCGCTTCATCATCTGCAGCAGCAGCTGTTCCTCCTCTTCAGAGAATCCATCCGTGGCCTCCTGGCGTGTCGATTGGCCCATGTCACGCATGAGTTCCAGAAGCGGATGAGCCTGCTCCGTCAAGAAGAGCAGGGATAGGCGTCGATCCGTAGGATGACGGCGTCGTTCAAGCAGTCCGCGCTCAGCCATTTTGTCCAGCAGACGCACAAGAGTGATTGATTCCAGCTCCAATAAGTCCGCGAGCCCTTTTTGATGGATGCCCTCGTGCTTCGACAGCATGGCAAGCACTTGCCACTGCGAGCGAGTGAGGCCGACGTGCCGAGCGCGTTGCTCAAATCGCTTGCGCATCAACCGGGCGCTATCGTGCAGGGCAAAACCAAGTGTCAATATGTCAGTCATGATGAAGTCTACAGCTGAGGAGTTTGCTCATCATAGTTTGGCTTGTAATTAGCATGCTATTTAATTGTGCGAGTAGCTCTACAAAATTGGCCGTTAGCTGCCTGCCCCAAAGCAGCTATCTGTCATATTTAGCCTCAGGTCACGTATGTGAAGCGGCCAACGTTTTGAAACGGAAATGCCTCATCTATCTAAAGTGCCGTGGCCGAGTTATTGGCCTCAATCACTTTGCGCAAAATGCGCTCCAGGTTTGTCAACTCGATGGGGTCGAGTACACCGAGGAGCTCATTCATGGTGTCGGCGCTGATCTGTTTTAATCGAACTGCAAGACTTTCGCCTTTTTCCGTCAAAATCAGACGGAATTGGCGTCGGTCTGTCTCATGACGCTGGCGGGTCAGCAGATTTTTCTGATCCAGACGGTCAAGCATTCGCGTCATTGCGCCGCTGCTGAGCGATAGGTGTCGACAAAGACCTGCCGGGGTGTCGATCCCGAACTGAATGGTACTTATCAATATTTTGAACTGGGCCGCTGTGATCCCCAAGGGTTCAATGTGCTTGTTGAGAATACGATCTTTGAGCAAGGCTGCCTGTGCCAGCGGCAAGTCCAAAGGACAGTTGTGAAGGTTGTTCTGCGTGAATGGAGTCATCTGTCAATTGCTCGCAGCGAGTCAACGCAATCAGTGCACTGTGCGTTACTCCATCGGGTAATTGTCCTATCTGAAAAGATAGGCTCACCAACGAGTCCTGGCGCCCCGTCATCAGATCGCAATCACTGGACATTGACCTTCGGACATATGTCCGGGGATCAGCAGCCCCTTAATCAAGGTACTTTTCGATATGAATCAGGATAATGTTCCGATCCGCCCACCCTCCGTAAAGATGATGCTTGCAGCGCAAAGCGGAGTACCACGACATCGCTGGTGAGTGCGGCAATGGAGCTTACCCACGAGCCTCGGCGCCCGCACTCGGCAGAATATTTATTCCACTTTCGGTGGTCTCCACCCGGGTCTTTGGGTAGACCGCCAGTGCCAGGCTCAATGTTTCCAGAAAAGGTTTTTTCAACAAGGGGTTTTGGCCATGCATCGTGCGCGTCAGGGTTTTGTTAAGGCGCGTACTGCACAAGCGAGCTCAATTCGAGGTCTGCTCGGTGAGTTTGGCATTGTCATCGCGCAAGGGATCAGGCATATCGCCGAGCGCTTGCCGGGCATTCTGGAAGACGGCGAGAACGGCATACCTGGATCATTTCGGCAACTGATGCAGTGCCTGGGCGATCATTTGAAGGAGCTGGATTGGCAGGTGAGTCAACTTGAACGGGAAATTCAACAATGGCATCGCGGGAACGAGGACAGTTGCAGGCTCGCAGAAATACCGGGGTTTGGGCCAATCACTGCGAGCGCACTGGTCGCGTCGGTAGGTGATGCGAAGAGCTTCGCCAACGGTCGGCAGATGGCAGCATGGTTGGGGTTGGTACCGCGACAGCATTCGAGCGGAGGCAAGTCCACGCTATTGGGTATCAACAAGCAAGGCGATAGCTATTTGCGCACATTGTTGGTTCACGGTGCGCGAGCGGTGGTTCGTTACGCCGAAGGTAAAACTGATCCCTCAGCGGATTGGCTGAAGGGTTTGTTGGCTCGTCGCAACACGAATGTGGCAGTCATCGCACAGGCCAACAAGAATGCCCGGATTGCCTGGGCGCTGTTGCCCCACGACCGCAGATTCCGGTCTGGCTACACCCCTGCTGTCGCAGGAGCGTAACCAGACCAGTGGAGTTAAGCGATGATGCGTTAGGAGGAGTACTTCCAAGGTTGCCCAGGCAATCATGACGTGATGGCAAGACAGGTCAGACCGGGATCGGGTAACTCTGCCCTCTCACAGGCGCTTCGAGCGCGTGGTGGTGATAAGAGCCCGATCAGCGAAATCCATCAGAGACAGAGGTAGAGCCTCACAAAAAGTTCGGATGTATGGCTGCAATCTCAACCCCGTCTGTGTCGTCACGAATTGAAAGCTCGGCAAACTGGGGGGCGTCCATGTATGTGAGAGGACGGCGGCTGTGAAGCCGCCTCCTACTCGATCTCAACCCGGAGTTAATCCAACGAGCCCAGTAGTTCGGGTCATTACTCGAGTAATGCTGTGATCATGCCGAAGTCGAAAGGAGCCATATCAGCTGCAACCGACACACCGCAGGCGTTCTAGCAAAAAGCAAGGAGACGCGGCATTTCAGGTTTAGCGGGACAGACATTTTGTACGTTACGACAGTGTTCCGACTCGTCCCCCCTCCGTATAGATGATGCTGCCGGTGGTATAGCTGGAAGCATCACCCGCCAGCAGCAGAGCGGCACCCACTGCCTCGTCTGCGGCACCGATGCGTTGAATGGCATTGCGCGCCGCCAGGTTATACCCCTTGTGGTGTTCCAACTCGACACCGTCCGGGCTCATCGAACCGATACAGATAGAGTTGACTCGCCCATAGGGGGCCAGAACCTTGGCCAATTGTCGGGTCAGCATGCTCAGGCCGGCTTTCGTCGAACCATAGGCCAACGAGGGTGCGATCGGCGTAAATCCGCCACAACTCTGCACGGTAATCAGGCTGCCTTTGCCGTGTGCTTTGAAGTCTTCGTGCACCAGTTCGGCCAATCGATAAGGGGCCAACAGGTTGACGGCCAATGCGGTCTGCCAGACCTCTTCAGTATTGCCCCAGATACCGGCATCGATCTCGACGACACCAGCAGCGGCATTGTTGAAGACAATGTGTACCGGCCCGAAGGCCTTGTGGGCTTGTTCGACCAAGTGTTTCAGTTGGTCCGCCTGGCCAACATCAGTGGGTACGGCGATGGCATTGCCGCCCGCAGCATGAATTTCATCGACGATACGCGCCAGGCGTTCGGAGTTGCGCGCAGCGAGTACGACATTGGCGCCTACTTCAGCGTAAGCCTTGGCGACGTGTTCGCCGACACCAGGACCTACGCCGGTGATGATGGCTGTGCGACCGTCGAGGCGGAAGCGATCGAGTACATGGGTCATGTTTGGTCTCCTTGAAAACTGTGAGGGTCGATCAGAAGAACTGGCCACAGTCGGCGTAGTAAAGCGGCAGGCGCTCACGCACTATCTCGGCACTCAGGCCGAAGTCTTCGGGGCGGTGCTTGTGCTTGCCCAGGCGCTCAGTGGCATTGGCGGCGGACTCGCCTTCGAGCCTGCGTTGATGCTCATCGCTGAACGGCAGGTTGAAGTGTTCATGAATGCGCTTGACCACGGCATTACGGTCAGCGATCACGTCGCGGTGGGCGATGTCCAGGATTGCGCTGTTGATGGCCGGATCATTGCGACGGCTGGCGCAGGCGCGTTCTAGCGCGGTGCTCCACATGTCCAGCACTTGGCGGCCGACGTTTTTCGGGTCGAAGTCGATACCGATCACCTGGCGGAACTGGCAGATCATGCTGGCCAGCGAGGACAGGGCGAACAGTGGGTCGCGATGGGTCCAGATCAGGCCGGCATCGGGGTAGGCGCCGAGCAGCCCTTCGAGATCAAACAAATGACCTGGCGACTTCAGCGTCCAGCGCCCGCGCGGGCCTTTCCATTGCAGTTGCTGGAGCAGACGTTTGTGGGTGTTGTACTGGCCTGGTGGGCGCACATCACGCAGCCATTGCGAGTAGTCCGGTACCGACCATTCGGCGAAGAACTGGGTGGTCGCGAAATGATGGGTTAGAGCCAGGTTGCATTCGCTGGGATTGGTCGCTTCGAAATGCTGGATATCGGCAAGGGCAGGCGCGCCGGCGAGGATCTGGGCGAACTGCTGGTTAAGGATATCGATACGTGGGTCGGTGGTAAATGTTGCCGCCTCGGTGGCCGGCCACGGCATGGCGAACTCCCAGTCGCGTGGCGTGCGAGTCGCAGGGTCGAATGCGAGCAGGTCATACAAGACGGTTGTGCCAGTGCGTGGCAGGCCGACAACTACGATGGGGCGTTCGATGGTGGCAGCTGTGATTTCCGGATGGAGTCGCGCATCCTCTACCAACCTCAGGCGCGTTGTCAGGCTATGCCCCAAACGTGCCCGCGCTTGATGATTGAAGGCTGCGGGTGCCTGCATTCGATTGACCGACTCGACCAGGCGTTCCAGGCCGATGAGAAAGCTGGGGTCGTCGCCCCAGTCGATCAACCCGGTCTTGTGCTGGGCAGCGTCCAGCAGTTGTTGTACTTCAAGCCATTCACCCAGAGGGGTTGAAAGGGTATTTGACTGGGTCATCGTGATCTCCGTTCTTGTTGTTTGCACAGGCATCAGTGAGTACGCAGGCGATACTGTTCGGCGCGGGGCGCGAGTTGCCGGCGGCGACCCTGCAGGTCGACCTGCGGGCAGCCCTGCGGCAGGACGTGTTCCAGTTCGGTCAGTGGCACGCAGCGGTAATCGCGCACAAGGTTTGAAGGCTCGATGGCGCCGGCAAAACCCTGCCAGCGCAACAGAAACCAGCCCGCTTGCAGGCCGCAGGTATCGATCCAGTTGTGCACGCCGGGGTCATTTAGGGCGATCACGAAGGTGACGCTGCCGTCGGGGTTGGCTGCCTGCTGGCTGCTGTTGAGGCTGCTCTGGTGGTAGAGCGGGTCGGGCGCCACGGTCCAGGGGTCGGTAATCTGAAAACCCGAATAGCGCGCACCGCCATGGTTGATGGTGACGACCAGGGCTTGGTCATCGCTCAGAGCAAAGCGGCCACCAGCGAGGTAACCCCAACTCGCTTGTCGTCCGATTGGACCGATTAATGAGTTAGGGGTCGGATTATCGAGAAAGCCATTCTTGAAGCCGGCCCAGAAGGCGACGAAGCTCGGTAGAAAATCGGCGACCCGTGTTGCCAGTTGTGCTTCGCTAAACGGCGGCGCCAGGGGCGTGTCGTCGAGGTAATGGATCTGTAGTTCGGTGGCCTGCTGTCTCCAATCGGAAAAGCTGTCACGGGCATACAGAGTCAGACGCCCGGGGCGGGTCTGGATGTGCTGGCTGCCGCCTGGTTGCGGGCCGATGCTGATACGAAAGCGGCCATCCTCATCGCATTCGATTTCCTGGCTGGTGAGCATCCAGAGATGTTCGTCGATGCCTCCATGATCGCCAGGTTCAACTTCCAGCTTGAGGCTGAAGTTGGCCGTGCGGTTACTGGAAAAGCTTCCTTGGAGCAGGTAACGGCTATTGCCGTCCAGGGGCATTTCACGATTGACGTTGTCAGGGTTGTCCACGGCTAGCACAGCACCGGGATAGAGATGGCCGTCCCAGTAGCGGGGAGTGTTGTCGACGTTCCAGGTGATTTTCGGTCGTTGTGGATCGCTATTGGATTCGCGCATCGCCAGGGCCAGCGTCCATTGGTCCAGCGCCCGCTCCAATCCCAGGCGGCCTTCAATGCTGCTTGCCGCTGGGTCGCTGGACAACAGGCGTTCGCGCGCTCCTTCGCGGGCGCCACGCACTTCAGGGTATTCGACCAATCGCAACGCCAGCCGCTCGGTCTCCAATTGTTGCAGGGTAGCCAGTGGATTCATGACGGGTTCCTTCAATGAGCGGATCAGACGAAGAGGCTAGCCAGTGGTCGTACCGGGTCGCTGTGACCGTCCCAGTCGAAGTGAGCCTGGGAAATCCGTTGCAGCTGCTCCACGATTGCTGGCGACATATCCATTAACTCGATAAAGCCGCCGTTGTCGGCGCGGGTATCGAACAATGCGCAACGCTCACCGCCGGGCATGGAACCTTGGAAGGCGAGGTCATAACCCGCCTGGTTGAAGCGTTCGAAACCTGTGTCGTAGTCGATGCGTGGCATCACGTGGTGATAGCCAGGACCACGACTTTCGAGTACTTCGCGGAACACCGAAGGGTGATCGCCCAGAGGCTTGACCAGCTCTATGATCAGCCCTCCGCTGCAGCCGAATGCGACTTGCAGGGCAACAGGGGTGGCGACGCCGCGATGGAACTGGCCTTCGGTGAATTCCATTTCTCCGACGAAGAAGGGACCGGCACCCAGGACCTGGGTCCAGTGCTGAAGCGCGGCATCCATGTCAGTGACGACATGGCAGAGTTCGAGTATCGAGGAGTGCGGTTGCAACATGCTCAAGCCTCCGCGCCGCAGGCGACGAAAAATGGGTTGGCAAAATCGGCTTTGCCGTACGCCAGGTCATCGCCCTCCAAGGTATGCACACGACCGCCAGCGGCAGTCAACACCGCGTGGCCGGCGGCAATGTCCCACTCCATGGTGCGGCCAAGGCGGGGATAGAGGTCGGCGCTGCCATTGGCCACCAGACACAGTTTGAGAGAAGACCCCGCGCTGATTTGCGAGTTGATAAGGCGTCCGGCAAGAAAAGAATCAAGGGCTGCGGCATCGCCGTGAGAACGGCTGGCAACCACATCCAGACCTGCCGTCGGTGGCTGGCGCACGCTGATGGCACGCTTGCCGTCGGCATCTTCGACATAGGCACCCAGGTCGCGGGCGCCGGCATACAGGCGACCCAACGCCGGCGCCAGCACTACGCCGAGCAGCGGCTGACGGCCCTGGACCAGCGCAATATTGACGGTGAATTCACCGTTGCGACGAATGAACTCCTTGGTGCCATCCAGCGGATCGACTAACCAGAAATCATCTGCGACCGTCGGTATCTGTCCAGCGGCGACGGCCTCTTCGGCAACGATTGGCCATTGCGGCTTGAGCTGTTGCAACTGCGCAACGATCAGGGCTTCGGCACGTTCGTCGGCGACAGTTACCGGCGAGGCGTCGTCCTTACCACGTACATCGAAGTCACTCTGGTAAACCTCCATGATCAGCAGTCCGGCCTGGAGGGCGATTTCAACGATCGCCTCCAGCAGGCGTGCCTGTTCACTCGCATGCATGGCTTTTTTCTCCTGTTGCAAGGGCGCAGCCCTGAGGTATTGTTATTGTTGTGTTTGGACAATATGCATAATAGATGTCCAATCTGACTCAGCCGATAAATCTTTAAAAACAAGAAGCGGGGAGGCAGACATGCCAAGAGCGCGCAATCATCCCTTGCCGCAGTTGAACCAGTGTCGAGTGCATGCAGTAGAGCTGCGCCTGGCCGGGCATACCTTGAAAAGCATCTCCTCCAGTACCGGCTTGAGCGCGCCGACCATCATCTCTGCCTACAAGGCTTATCTGACTGGCGGCTGGGAAGCCGTGCCCGCCAAGCCACGAGGGCGGCAAGAAGGTGAGGGTCGAGTGCTGGAGGCGGCGCAAGAGCAGGACGTGCTGCAACTACTGACGACAACCAAGCCGGATGATCTCGACCTGCCGTTTCTGTTGTGGCAAATGGAAGCCTTGCAAGCGTTGATGTTGCAGCGTTTCAAGCTGCGTTTGCCAGCGAGAACGGCCAATAACTACTTGCTGCGTTGGGGTTTGAACGCACCCAAGCCTGCCTTGCGTATCGCTCAGGCAGGGCATTCGGTTCAGCGATGGTATGCGACGGTTTATCCTGAAGTACGTGGGCGAGCCAGGGAGCAGGGCGGCGAGATTCACTGGGTCGATGACGTCAGTCTGCGCTTGCCGGGCAGTGAGTCGCGTATTGGTTTGGTTCGTTGCGTAAGCAATCGCGGCCACCTGCGCTGGTCGGCGTATGAAGGCGCGTTGCGCGCACCGCACCTGATCGATTTTTTCAGCCGTCTGCTTCTTGAAGCCGGCACGAAGGTCATCGTGCTGTTCGAAGGCATGCACTGGCAGCGAGCAGCCACTTTCGGTGCCTGGTTGAATGAAAGGCCCAGTCAGATCCAGGCTTATCACTTACCCGATCAACAGGGAATGGCCTCGGCGGCGCGGTCCCTGGCCATGCAAATGCGCCCGGTGGTTACCCCGCTGCCCATGCGCCCGGCGGGCCATTTCCTTGCGCCGCCGCTGCCGGCAAGCGCCGATCCGATACTGAAGATGCTGCACCAGATGTTAAAACTTCAAGCAGCCGATACGACGCAGAAGGCGCCTCTCTATGGTGGAAAAAAACCACAACAACGAGAGGACAAGCCCATGGCACTTACTCACCTCCAGCGACTGGAGGCCGAGAGCATTCATGCGATGCGCGAAGTGATCGCTGAAGCGGATAACCCGGCGATGCTTTACTCCATCGGCAAGGACAGTGCAGTGATGCTGCACCTGGCCATGAAAGCTTTTTACCCGGCCAAGCCGCCATTTCCACTGCTGCACGTAGATACCACCTGGAAGTTTCGGGAGATGTATCAGTTTCGCGACCAGATCATTCGCCAGCTGGGCGTGGATTTGCTGGTGCATGTCAACCAGGACGGTCTGGACATGGGCATCAACCCTTTTACCCACGGTTCGCAAATCCATACCGATGTGATGAAGACCCAGGGCCTGAAACAGGCCCTGGACCATCATGGCTTCGACGTGGTGTTTGGTGGTGCGCGGCGCGACGAGGAGAAATCCAGGGCCAAGGAGAGGATTTTCTCATTCCGTTCGGTGCAGCATCGCTGGGACCCCAAAAGCCAGCGGCCCGAGCTCTGGCACCTGTACAACGTGCGCAAGCACAAGGGCGAATCGATCCGGGTTTTCCCACTGTCGAACTGGACTGAACTGGATATCTGGCAATACATCCACCTGGAGAATATCCCCATTGTGCCGCTGTATTTTTCTGCCCCCAGGCCCGTGGTGGAACGTGACGGCACGCTGATCATGGTCGACGACGACCGTATGCCACTGCGCCCGGGTGAAGTGCCAATGCTGCGCAAGGTTCGCTTCCGCACCCTGGGTTGCTACCCGCTGACCGGTGCCGTGGAGTCAGAGGCTGACACGCTGCCGGCGATCATTCAGGAAATGCTCCTGACCCGCACCTCCGAACGCCAGGGGCGGGTCATCGATCATGATGCCTCCGCTTCCATGGAGAAGAAGAAACAAGAGGGGTATTTCTGATGGCGCACATCTCCAGCTTGATCGCAGAAAATATCGAAGAGTACCTGCACGTCCATGAACGCAAGAGCCTGTTGCGGTTTATCACCTGTGGCAGTGTCGACGATGGCAAGAGCACGTTGATCGGACGGCTGTTGTACGAGTCGAAGATGGTGTTCGACGACCAACTGAAGGCGCTTGAGATCGATTCGAAAAAGGTCGGCACCCAGGGCGGCGAACTGGACTTCGCCCTGTTGGTCGATGGCTTGGCGGCAGAGCGCGAGCAGGGCATTACCATCGATGTCGCCTACCGCTTTTTTTCCACCGAGCGGCGCAAGTTCATCGTGGCTGATACCCCCGGCCATGAGCAGTACACTCGCAATATGATCACCGGTGCTTCTACCGCTGACGTCGCCGTGGTGATGATCGATGCGCGTCGCGGCGTACTGACTCAGAGCCGTCGGCACAGCTACCTGGTGGCCCAGGTCGGGATCCGCAAAATCGTGTTGGCAGTGAACAAGATGGACCTGATGGAGTACTCGGAAAAAATCTTCAATGACATCGTCGAAGAGTATCGAGGGTTCGCGGCGCAAATCGGAATCGAGGATGTAAAGGCGATCCCCATGTCAGCTCTGCGCGGCGAAAACATCCTGGAGCAAAGTGAACTGATGCCCTGGTACCGCGGCAGTACGCTGATGGGTTACCTGGAAACCGTTGAGATCGACGAAGAGCGCCAGCGCAAATTGTCATTTCGCATGCCGGTGCAATGGGTCAATCGGCCGAACCTGGATTTCCGTGGCTTTACCGGCACCATTGCCAGTGGCGTGATCAGCCCGGGAGACCGCATACGTGTGCAGCCCTCCGGCCGGGAAAGCCGAGTGGCGCGAATCGTTACCCTCGACGGTGATCTGGAACAGGCCGTAGCGGGGCAGTCGATCACGTTGACCTTGACCGATGAAATCGATGTCAGTCGCGGCGATGTGATCTCGGTGGCTGAAGACCCGATCAGCGTTGCCGACCAGTTTCAGGCCACCATCGTGTGGATGGACCAGCAGCCGATGCTAGCCGGGCGCTCCTATCTCTTGAAGATCGGTTGCAAGACGGTGAACGCCAGCCTGGCAATCCCCAAGTACAAGGTCAACGTCAACACTCTGGAACACCTGGCCTGTCGTCAGCTTGAGCTCAACGAAATTGGCGTGTGCAACCTGTCCACTGACGAACCGATCTGCTTTGACCCATACAAGGATAACCGCGAAACCGGCAGCTTCATTCTGATCGACCGCCTTAGCAACGCCACGGTGGGCGCCGGTTTGCTGGAGTTCTCACTGCGCCGGGCGCAGAACATCCATGTGCAGCATGTGGATGTGAGCAAGGGCGCACGTGCGGAGCAACTCGGGCAGAAGCCAGCGGTGCTTTGGTTTACCGGATTGTCCGGGGCGGGCAAGTCGGCAATCGCCAATCTTCTGGAAAAACGCCTCTACGCGCGTGGCAGGCATACCTACCTGCTTGACGGCGACAATGTGCGGCACGGGTTGAACCGCGACCTCGGATTTACCGATGCCGATCGAGTGGAGAACATCCGTCGGATCGCCGAGGTGTCCAGGTTGTTTGTCGATGCCGGGTTGATCGTGTTGACTGCGTTCATTTCGCCGTTCCGTGCCGAACGCCAGCTGGCGCGCAGCTTGTTGCAGGACGGCGAATTCATCGAGGTGTTCGTCGATACACCGCTGGCCGTTGCTGAAGAGCGCGATCCGAAGGGTCTGTACAAGAAGGCCAGGCGTGGCGAGCTGAAGAACTTCACCGGGATCGATTCACCCTATGAAGCGCCCGTCAAACCGGAATTGCGGATCGATACCACGCAATTGAGTCAGGAGGAGGCGGTGGAGTTGATGTTGATCAGCCTGGAGAGGCTGGGGATGATTCCTTCGCTCTGACCAACACAAACTCTGTAGCAGCTGCCGCCAGGCTGCGTCGAGGTCCATAGGACCTCCATCAATTTCATAGTCCTGCGCCCGCTTTGCGCACGGACACAGCCTGACGGCAGCTGCTAAGGCCGTGGTGGGCCCCTATCTAATTCGATAGGTGCCCCCAAGCCGTTCCTTTGCGCATTTTGACAACACTCACGTCATCCAAAAGTGGATCCTGCAATGAACGCAAATAAGCCGCTCGAACGTCAGCTCAAGGGGGCAAACTTTGTCTTCTTCGGCGGTTCGGCAGGGATGGGCAAGGCTGCAGCGCTGGCACTGGGCGAGCGCGGGGCTAATGTGTTGATCGTCGGCCGCGGTCATGATGCCGGCGAAGCAGCCGTAAAAGAGGTGCTCGAAGCCGGCGCGGCTTCAGCGCAGTTTCTCAGCGGTGACCTTTCCACCGTGGCCGGCATCGCTGCTGTGGCCGATGCCGTGCGGGACTGGCGGCCAAGTTTGCATGGGGTCATGCACACGGCAATGACTGCGTCGAACGAGCGACGCGATACGGTCGATGGCTTCGAGTTTTCGTTTGCCTTGCAGTACCTGGCTCGCGCGACTTTGAACCGGCTGCTGGTCGACCGGCTAGCGGCCTCTGGCGACGGCCGCATCGTGCACATTGGCGGTGACGTGCCGCCCTTCATCAAGGTCGACCTCGATGACCTGCAATTTCACCAACGAAAATGGGGGTTCATGAAGTCCCTGCTTGGCACTCACGTACTGGGCGCATTGCACATTCAGCAGGCGGCGCGGTTGTGGGCCCATATACCGGTGAGCATCGCTGTTTCCTGTGTCGGCAGCACCAACACCAAATCCATGGCCGATCCGAAGATGCCGTGGTTCATGCGCATGATGGGGCGCTTCGGTGCAAAGCCCGAAGTGTCCGCGAGCAATGCGGTGTGCTTTCTCACCAAACAAAATGCCACCAGCGCCAATGGCGCCTCGCTACGTAATCCCAAGGTCTATCAGCCGGTGCCTATCATCCGTAATCAACAGGATGCCGAACGCCTGTGGCGCATCACCGGCGAGCTGGTTGAATTGAAAGGAGTGCGTTTGCCGTAGCTAACCAGCCTGCACGCTCCTGCCGGTTGGAGCTGGCCTCTGCAGCTCACACTGACGTTGGTTCACGCACAAGCCTTGTTGCGACGAGTGGACAACCCAAGGGCACGGCAGATGGTGTCGATTTCGGCTTGGATAATGTCGGTGACGGCAATAGGGTGGTCCTCTCGGTAGTTTTCCGGCGCGTGCGAGAACAATTCCTCCATTGCCGCGCAACTGACGACTGCCTGGGCGAACGCTTCTTTCATGGACAGGTTTTCGGCGGTACCACGCTGCTCCAGGATACGTTCCGCCAGTGCATTAAGGGCTGGCATGTTCATGTCGATGCGCAGGCTGAAAAAACGGCGGTCACCGAGGTCAGCCTCCAAATTACGGACGACCAGCAGCCTTCGGTGCCGGTCCCAGAATGCGTAATTCGCCTCTACGAATGCCTGGACCCGCGTCTTCACTTGCTTGCGCGGCCAGGGCCCTTGGAGCAACGGAAGTACGCTGGCGGTGAAGTCTTCGTTGAGCGTTTCAACCAATGCGAAGATCGCGTCCTTCACATCGGTGAAGTAGACATAAAACGTTGCTGGTGAAGAGCCCGCTTCGCGTGCGATAGCATGGACCGACAACTCCAGGGGAGATTGCTGATCCAGCAATTGGCTTGTCGCTTGAAGAAGTCCTTGACGCGTCAGAGCGCCTCGCGCACCGATCTCCTGGCCTAACTTGTTCTTGCTGTTGGCAGTGCGCAATCGTGACTCCTAAATCAATGTATCAAACGCGGAATTTTCGTCGGGCCCGCGCGACGCTGTCAAGGCAGAGCCGGGCCCAATCGATACGGTCAATATGCTATGAGGGCATCGCGCATAGGCACATCGGCAAGGGCCGCATTGAACCAGTCGGGATAGGGCGCTGGGATCTTCGACACCTCGTCGAGTGTCTGGAGCTCCTGTGCACTGAGCACGACCGTGGCGGCCTTGAGGTTCTCTGCCATCATGTCCAGACGACTGATGCCAAGCAGTACCGTCGACACGCCGGGGCGACCAGCAAGCCAGGCCATGGCAATGTTGGCTGGCGAGACGCGATGTCGTTCGGCTATGTCCCTGAGGACCTCGACAATGGCATAACCCTTGTCGAGATCGATAGGCGTGAACGACATCTTCGACAGACGGCCTTCATTCCCACCTGGATTCTCCCGGGTGTACTTGCCGGACAGGAAGCCACCGGCCAGCGGGCTCCACACCATCATGCCGATGCCTGCATCCTGGTACAACGGAATAGTGCCATATTCAACGTCGCGACCAACCAAAGAGTAATAGGTCTGGCCCGTGACGAAGCGCGCCCAGCCATTCTGGCGTTGTATCTCTACCGCTTTGGCCACCATCCAGTCCGGCCAGTTGGAGTAACCAAGGTAGCGCACCTTACCGCTACGCACTGTCTGGTCCAGTGCCTCCAGCGTTTCTTCGAGTGGTGTATGCGGGTCGACGCGATGCGCTATATAAACATCGACCCAGTCGGTGCCCAGTCGTTTGAGGCTGCCATCGATGCTGGAAAGAATATGGCGCCGCGACAACCCTGAGCGGGTCAGTGCCTGACCGGTCCGCATACCGACTTTGGTTGACAGCACGATATCCTGTCTATGTGGCTTCAGAACACGACCGAGAATCTGCTCCGCTTCACCTTCACTGTAGATATCGGCCGTATCGAAAAAATTAACGCCATGGTCGATGGCAATGGCAGCGGCTTCACGTGCAGTGCTTTCGTCGAAGTGTGGCGACACGGCGGCCCAGGGAAGCGGTGTGCCAAGGTTGGCGGCACCCCAGCAGTAGCGTGACACCACCAGGCCTGAGTCCCCAAGGCGCGAGTAACCCATACGCAGTTCGGAACTCATGCCAGATCCCTCCGGGTGGTGGCGTAGGCGTGACGGCTCAGCGCCTCGGCGCCGATGACTGCCGAGAGAAGTACAGCGGGCACCTTGCCGCGGTTGACCCACCCGTGGTTCGTTCCACCTTGAATGACCGTATCAAAAGGTTTGAGCGTGACCTCGCCCTCATCGACCATCAGTGTCAGTTCACCGGACAGCAGGATCAACCAATCCTGGGTGTCGGTTCCGTGCATCCCGTAACCTTTGCTCGTGTCGAGTTCCATCGCGTTGGGGAAGGTCCTGGCGACCGGAATCGTGACACGCTCGCGTTGCTCCGGCGTCATCGCTTCCAGTTCGGAGATGGGGGGAATGTGCATGATGATAAAGGCGGCCCCGCTGCCGGGCGGCAGGATGGCTATCTCGCCGCGCTCCTCTGGCGGGCGCATATCCGTATTGTCCGCGGGGGTCTCGGTGTTACCCCAGATATAGGTAACACCTTGTCCTGGCCAGCCGTCCCATGGCAGCGCCATTGCAGGGCCGTCGGAGACGATGACCGACCGGCCCACTTGATTTTGTCCAGTGACAACTCTGCGAATGATGGGTTCTAGCATGATCTCTCCTCTTTGCTTCCGCAGGGGCGCGGTGCGCATTTGGGCGATGCTAAGTGGCCTAGTGACGAATAGTCAATAGTTCGATCGCCCTCAATGTGACGGACAGTCAATAGGTTGTGGTTTTGGTATTGACTGTTCGTCAACTATGCTGTTGACTGTTCGTCAATCGGCAGTTTTACTCCTGTCACCGCGATCAAGAGGCTCAACACATGCAGCAAGTTCAGATCCCCTCTCACGTCCCAGTCGAGCTGGTGTGTGATTACCCATTCCGCCTTGGCGCCACCTGCGACGAAAACCCATTCGAGACGCTGGTGCCGAACGTTCATGAAGGCCCTGCTGCGTTTTATGCGCCGATGCTGTATCCCGGTTTCAGCCCTGCCTGGGTGTTTCGGCGAGCCAAGGATCTGGTGGCGATCTACCAGGACTCGGAACACTTCACCAGCAAAGGCTACTCACCCTTCGCGATGGTCGTCGGGGATTCGTGGAGCATGTTGCCGACGGAGAGCGATCCGCCGGAACATACGGCCTATCGCATGCTACTCAACCCGCTATTCCTTCCAAAGAAACTGCAGGAAATCGACGACCACGTGCGAGAGACTGCGCGTGGCTACATTGCCGCATTCAAAGACCGAGGCGAATGCGAGATCAATGCTGATTTCGCCTTTCGCTTCCCCATTGCGGTGTTTCTTGAGTTGATGGATCTTCCTCTCGACCGCATTGACGATCTCCTCGCGTGGGAGATGAAACTGCTGCATTCAACGCGTGGAATGGAAGAAATCGCCGAGGGCGTGCTTTCGGTCAAAGCGTTTTTGCAGGGGGTCATCGAGGAGCGTCGCCTCAATCCTGGCACGGACTTCATCTCGTACTGCACAACGGCCGAAATCCAGGGCCGCAAGCTGACAGAAGACGAATTATTCGGCTTTTGCTTCAACCTCTATATCGGCGGGCTCGACACGGTGTCGACGCACATGGCGCTGTTCTTTCGGCACCTCGCCGAACACCCGGACCATCAAGAAATGCTCCGAAAGGATCCGTCGCTGATTCCCGCAGCCATCGAGGAGTTGCTCCGCGCGTATTCGGCTGTCACGACGTTTCGCACCTGTGTAAAGCCCATCGAGATCGCTGGGGTGCAGTTAATGCCAGGTGACAAGGTGGCCATGTCGACGACGCTTGCCAATCGAGATCCCGAGGCCTTCGAAAGTCCGAATGAAGTGCGGCTCGATCGTAATCCTCGGCAACTCGCCTTCGCGACAGGCCCGCATCGCTGTGTCGGTGCACCGCTGGCACGCCGCGAGTTGGTGATAGCCCTGGAAGAGTTCCTGGCGGCGGTTCCGACCTTTCGGATCAAGGATAACTTCAAAATACGAACCAATATCGGCCTGATGATCCAGCCAGAGAGCGTGCCGCTGGTCTGGTAAGCCGTGTGTCTCCAATACCTGTACCACCTCGTGCAATGCGATATCGGCTCGAACGCGAGTAGGGCCACTGCGTGCGCGACACCAGGAGAAAAGCAGCATGACCGAACAAAGTCCATTTGAGACACGAGAGTTTCGTAATGCGTTGGGTAGTTTTGCCACTGGCGTAACGATCATCACTGCGCGCGGAGCGGATGGCGAGCCTGTGGGCGTGACTGCCAGCAGTTTCAATTCTGTGTCCCTGTCCCCGCCGTTGGTGTTGTGGAGTCTATCCAAGAGTGCCCGCAGCTTCGAAGCTTTCGATACCGCGAGTCATTGGGCCGTTCACGTGCTCGCGGCCGATCAGGATGCCCTTTCGAATCGCTTCGCCAAGACGGGTGAGGACAAATTCCTCAGTCTTGAAACTGATACCGGTGCGGGTGATGTCCCGCTGCTAAGAGGTTGCACGAGCAGCTTCCAGTGCAAGACCACATTCAAGTATGAGGGCGGCGACCACCTCATCTTCGTGGGTGAAGTGGTGGCCTATGCGAGCAACGAGAAACCGCCGCTTGTGTTCCATGGCGGTAAGTATGCCCTGGCGGCTCGCATGACTGCTCCAGCAGCATTGTCCAGCAAGGCTGGGCAGGTATCGCACGATTCGAGTACCGCCGATGGCAACGACCTTCTCGGGTACCTGTTGTGGCGCGCCAATACGCATTTCCGTGAAGAGATTGCCGTACAGATGCGCGAGGAGTCCCTGGATGACGATGGCTTCATGGCGCTGGCGCGGCTGCAGAGTCGCGACTGCAGCCAAGCGCAGCTATGTGCCGAGATGCGGTGGTCGGGACCGACCGAGGTTCAGACCAGATTAGCCGCATTGTTCCGCCGCGGGCTGCTTAAAGATATCGACGGGAGGTTGTCGGTGACGGATGCCGGTCGTGCGTGTTTCCTGCGGGTCGACGCTGCATCCAGGGCGATCGAGACTGACCTGCTTGAGCGCATGAGCGAGGGTGAAGCGCTTGCGTTCAAACACATGCTCCGTCGCTTCATCGTGGATACCGACGGCGGGTTGCCGCACCCATGGGAAGAGGTAAGGGTTGATGGCGCAGCAGCCGGCCATTGAAGTCATTACGACCATCAGGAATACGAAGAGTACGACACTGAAAAAACAAAGGTTCGGAGACAGTTTGAACTGATCTTCTACCGTTCATTGACCAACGAGCAAAGGATACCCATTTCATGTCCATGACAAATCCGCGCGTTGAGAACGCGCTTGAAAATAACATTCTGAGCGTTCGACCCAGTGTCGACGAATTGCTCGAGCGTGCTGTTGCGATGGTTCCCGTACTGCGGGAACGAGGTGCCGAAATCGACGCAGCGCGAAAAGTCTCCGAAGAAACCGTCGCCGATTTTGTCAGAGCGGGATTCCATCTTATTGGTAAACCGATTCGATTTGGCGGCTATGGATATGGCCAGGATGTTATCGCCAAAGTCAGCATGGCCCTGAGCAGAGGCTGCGGCGCTTCGGGCTGGGTGGGTTGCTTCCTGGCAAATCACAACATGCTCATCGGGATGTTCCCTGAAAAGACGCAACAGGAAGTCTGGGGCGAGGGCAGGGACTCATTAATATCCACTGTGTCCACGGGCGGTGTCGCCACGTTTGAAGATGTGGATGGAGGCTTGCGCGTCAGCGGGGAGATCAAATTTTCAAGCGGTGTGGATCATGCCAATTGGTTGATCATGATCCACCCCAAAGGACTGCTCCTGTTTCCCAAGCAAGATTTCAACATCAAGGACGATTGGTTCGTGATGGGCATGAAGGGAACCGGCAGTAAGTCGGTGATCCTGGATAACGCCTTTGTTCCCAGCCATCGAATGGTTTCTCCTGAAGCTCTGGGGGCCTGCGAAAACTACGGCACTGCTCACTACGAAGCCATTCACTACGGCATGCCATTTGCTGTCTGGACGTCAACCAGCCACACGTCGGTCATTCTCGGCATGACGCGCGGCGTTCTGGACCTCTTCGACAATCAAATCCGTAATCGCAAAGATTCACATACGGGGCAGCCGGCGATCGAACGCCCAGGTTGGCAGTTCCGTTTCGCAGAGGCCGCCGCAGAAGTTGACGCCGCAGAGTTGGTGTTCGAAGGGGTTTTCCGCGACATGGCTAAGTGGCATACCGCTGGCGCGCCGGTTTCTGTAGAAGAGCGCGCACGGGTAAGACGCAACATCGTCTACACCACCAAGCTTTGCGTACAAGCGGTTGAGCGACTGTTTGACGGCGGTGACGCCAGCGCCGTTTACGAGAAAAGCCCGATACAGCGCTTCTATCGAGACATTCGCACGGCGGGTATCAGCATCTCGCAAGTGTGGGACGAGCCAGCATTGCAATACGCGCGGGTGCACTGGGGTTTGCCGCAGCAGACGATGTTCTGAGCCTTGCCCCACGTTTCCTAATTTCATCCAGCGACCTGCGGCCGCCTTGCGCCGTGGGAGGGAGACTTATATGAGTACGACAAGCAATCTGAAACTCAAGGAAGGCATCTTGAGCGGATTCAACGACAACATCGCCGATGAGATGGTCGGGCGGGCGCGCGAGATCGCCAAGAAGATCCGGGCCGACATCAAGCAATCGGAAACCGATCGCCGCATGTCTGATGAAAACTTCAAGCTGCTGAGCGATGCCGGCCTGCTCGATCTGATCTGCCCCACACGTGATGGCGGCTACGGCACCTCGTTCACGACATTCGCCCGCTGCGTTCTTGAAATCGCCAAGGCATCCGGCTCGGCCGGTTGGCTCTACGCGCTGCAAGGCACGGGCAGTTGGAGCGCCACCATGTTCCCGAAGAAGCTCCATGACGAGTTCTTCGCGGGCCCCAACATGTCTCGCCAAGCCGGCTCCGTGGCGCTCAACGGCACCATCAAGAAGGTCGATGGCGGCTATCTGCTGAACGGACGCTGGCCTTACTGCACCGGCGCCTGGCACTCCAATTTTGGCGGCGGCGGCGTCTGGCTACTAAATGAAGACGGCAGCCGCGAACCCGGCGGTATGGTCATCACCCGCATGGAGAACCTCACGCGTGTCGACGACTGGTACCCCACGGGAATGCGCGGCACGGGCTCCATCTCGCTGGAGGCAAAAGACGTGCTCATCCCCGAGCATCATCTGCTACCGAACGGCAAGAACATGGGCAAGGCCGATCAGCAGGGCTCTGACCCGTCTGACTTCTGGGATTTCCGCAATGCACTTGTCACTCAGAACGCCCAAGCCTCCATCGGTGCCGCCGAGGGTGCACTGGAATCGATCCATAAGAGCCTGACCGGCAAGCGTTGCCTGCCCTTCACTGTGTTCGAGCCCGAGAACGCACAAATCCGCATGGGCGACTCAGACATCGTGCAGCACCAGTACGGCCGCTCTGTTGCGCTGGTGCACAGCGCCCGCCTGATCCTGATGCGCGGGGTGGGCGAGCTGGATGAGTTTGCACTGCGCCGCGAGGCTATGCCGCTCGACCGGCAAGCGCTGCTGCGCGCCGAGCAAAGCCTGATCAACGAGATGGTGCGCGAGGCGATCGACAAGCTCGTCACCGTGATGGGCAACAGCGCATTGAGCGCCGGCACCGACGTGGAGACTGCCTGGCGTGACATCGGCGTGATCACACGGCACGCCAACGTATCGACCAACATCGGCTTCCAAGCACTTGGCAAGATCGAATTGGCTGCGGCTGCCACCGTATCGTGAGTGTCGCACCAAGCCATTGACGCAGACAGAGCTGACATTTGACCAACAGTTTGGAGACTGAAATGATTTTGAATGACAAAGTGGTGATGGTTTCGGGTATCGGCGCTGGCCTGGGCTCGAAGATTGCGATCAATGCCGCGCGCCATGGTGCCAAGGTAGTGGGTATCTCCTGCCGCACACCGGCTGTGCTCGATGATGTGGAAGGGCAAATCCTGGATGTGGCGCCCAACTGCAAGGTCGTCAAGGTCAAGGCAGATTTGACCTCGGAAGCCGATGGCCAGGCGTTTGTCGCAGCGGTTCTGGCGGTAGGTGGGCGCATTGATGCTCTGATCAACAGCGGCCGCTACTCCGGTGACAAACAGAAATCCTGGGATGACAACGTGCTGACTACCGACTTCAGCGACTGGGTTCCGCAGTTTGAGGTCAACTGCATCGGTTTCCTCAAAATGTCACGCTCGGTAGTACCGCAAATGCGCAAGCAGGGTGGTGGCTCGATCGTCATGGTCAATACCAATGCGGCAAGAGCGGGCGGCCCGGGCACCGTTCACGGTTATGCGGCATCCAAGGCTGCACTGATGAACGCTTCGCAGGCGTTGGCAAGAGTGGTCGGGCCGGACAATATCCGAGTCAATTCGATCTTCCCGAGCTGGATGTGGAATCAGCCGGTGATTGATTCCATCAAATCTCACCCGGAAATGGGGTCGCTGGAAGACGTATACAAGCACGTCGCCCAAGGGACCGCACTGAAGCGTGTGATGACCGACGATGAAGTATCGTTGGCCGCATTGATGCTTGCGTCGGACTATTCGGCGTCGATGACAGGGGCCATGCTTGATACCAACGGTGGGGAGTGGATGCCATGAGTCATTTGCTGTCCCTGCATCACGTAACGGTGATGGATGTCGGACCGGCTGAACTGGTGTCCATCGCCGCTCAGGTCGGTTGCCAGCATGTGTGTTTCTTTACCCATGTTGCTCCGGAGGCGCAGCAGCTGTTCCCTTGCGTATGGGATGAGAAAACGCTGGCGGAAGTAGCACTGCGTTGCGCCGATACCGGCGTCTCGGCCAATAGCCTGGAATACTTCGATGTCTATCCAGAGGTCAATCTGGACATCTATCGGAAGGGGCTTGAGATCGGCGCTCGATTGGGTGCTCGGTGTGCGACCACTCATGTCAAGGATACTGACCCGCAGCGCGCCATCGACAACTTTGCGCGGTTTTGCGATATCGCAGCTGAGTTTGATATTTCGGCGGCCATTGAATTCACCACGCTCGCCGGTCCCGACACGATTGGCGCAGCACGGGCGATTATTGCCGGTGCCGGCAGGTCAAATGGCGGGATTGCATTGGATACGCTGCATCTATTCCGCAGTGGCGGAACGGTTGGCGACGTAGCGGGGCTCGATCCGCGGCTCATCAAGTCGGTGCAACTTAGTGATGGTCCAATGCACCTGAAGAGCCCTGGCGATTATCTAGGTGAAACGCTTTTTGAACGTCAGATTCCGGGGGGAGGTGAGTTTCCACTGCGCGATCTCAGAGCTTATATTCCGTCCGGAATGGTTGTCGATGTCGAAGTTCCGCTGCAATCGCACCGTGAGCGGGGAGTCAGTGCACTTGAGCGCGCGCGACTCGCAGTGAACGGTGCGCGCAGTGTACTGGCCATGTAGTCAAGCTGCAGACGAGTGATCCAAGCGTGGGTGCAGAGGCCGGAAACTCTGGCCCACGGTTGGAAAACCCGTGAGACGTGATACTCATAATGTCGAGAGGGTGTCCCCCTTCAAAAATAGTTGATCGTGCCAAAATAACTCCGTAACTCCGCGCATCGCTCAACCCGTTGACGGGTACGGTTGGGTTGTGTAATGGCAGTCAACACGCAACCCTTGGCCTTAGTCGTCATCAGACGATCACACCTACGCAGACGTACGGTTGTGGTCTGTTCAGGAAACCCGCACCGAGGTAAAGCGTCGACACCGGATCTTCCAGTCCCCTTGGATCTTCACCAACTCGTCGTCGTAGTAACCGATGCCCTGGTGAAACGAACCCTCCGCTTGCTTCGGACTAAGGATGGCGTCCACGTAGGTGCGCGCGGTAGCGGCACCAGCAATGGCGGTAACCACAATATTGCTCATGCGGTGCAGCGTCGGCCCTACCGACTCGTGCATTTGCTGCATGGCCTCAGTGATTTCCTCGCAGCTGTTCCAGCTGCCGAATGCTTTGTAGTCGCCACGAAAATCGGCAGTAAAACAGCTGCGGAATAACGTCCAATCGCGGGTGTCGATGGCGGTGCCGTAGCGCACGATTATAGCTGCGATGTTGCGTTCGTCTTCCAGGCTCAGCGCGTCAATGGTTTGCGTCACTATTTCGTCTCCTCGTTGTGGGTTTTTTCGCGTAGTGCCTTGGCGACTGCCACCAGCACCCCGCTGGTCTCCTCGTACAGAGCAATGGCCGCCAGCGCGTCGCCTCGTTCCAGTACCGTCAGTATTTCGCGATGCTGCGCCAGGCCTTCGGCCGACATAAGCTCGGGTGCGCATAGCTGCACGAAGCGCTGGATCAGCGGCAGCCGATCGACCGCGACCCTTACCAGCTCGCGGTTGCCGGACGCCTCCATCAGCACGCGATGAAAGGCGTGTGCGGCTGGCAGGATGGCGGAACTGTCGCCGCGCTCGAGGGCGATGGCGTGATCAGCGCAGGCGCAACGCAGCTGTCCCAGCTCTGCCGATCCGATGCGCGGTGCGCCCCAGGCATAGCCCAGTGCCCATAATCGGCTCTGCACTTCAAACAGCTCGACCATTGCATTGAGATCGATCGGCGTCACCCGCTTGAGACGGTTCGGCTCGATCTCTATCAGGCCTTCCCCCGCCAACTGCACCAGCGCTTCACGTACCGGTGTCGCGCTGAGGCCGAGCTGCGCCGCCAGCTCTACATCCTTCAACAGAGTTCCGGGCTTGAGCTCGCCGGAAACGATCGCGGCACGTAGCCGATTGACCACCCCCTCGCGCAAGGTTGCGGGCTGTTGCAGGGTGGCAATCGCCAGTCCAGCCGAATCAGTAGAGGTTGCCATAATGCTCCATTCCAAAGGGCTTGAAGGCCTCGTTCGCGCGAGCCTTCAGTGCCCATTGCGGATCGATCAGCAGCGATCGTCCGACCCCCATCAGGTCGAATTCGCCACGATGGAAATGCTCCAGAACCTCATCGAGATTGTTCATCGCCACAGTATCCTCGGCGAAGGAGCTTTGCAGGTCTTTAGACAGTCCAACCCCACCCACCGCCATCGACGGCTTGCCGCTGAGCTTGCGGGTCCAGCCCGCCAATGTCATCTGCGAGCCGGCGAACGCCGCCCTGGAATAGATGCGCGTCGAGGTGTCAAACAGATCGACCCCGGCGTCCACCAATGGGCGCAGGAACATTTCCAGTTCTTGTGGTGTGCGCGCCAGTTGCGCGTCGTAGTCGTGCTGTTTCCATTGCGACCAGCGCAGCACGATGGGCAGTTCAGGGCCGATGGCTTGGCGGATCGCATTGATCACTTCGGTGGCGAAGCGGGTTCGACTGACCAGATCGCCTCCCCAGCGATCGTCTCGTTGGTTGGTTTGGGACCAAAAGAAGGTGTCTATCAGATAGCCGTGGGCGCCATGAATGGCGATGCCGTCGAAGCCCGCGGCCTTGGCGTTGGCGGCGCTACGCGCGTAGGCTGCGATAACGTCGGCGATCTCGGACTCGCTCATCGGCGCAGTCCGTGGCAACTGCTTTTCCAGGTATGTCGGAGGTAGCATTGCCTTGTCTGGCGATCCCCACAAGCCAGATGGGCGGGAGGAGGGTGCCTTGGGGTGCGGGCCGGTGTCGTTCAGGCGCATCACGCCCATGTGCCAGAGTTGAGGAATAATCAGACCGCCGGCCCCATGCACCTCATCCACCACCGTCTTCCAGCCGGCGAGCGCAGCCTCGCCATACATCACTGGTACGTTTTCCTCACCCATCGGCCCGTGGCCGAGTGCAGAGGGGTGGTCGATACCCGTACCCTCGGTCACGATCAGGCCGACCCCTGCCTCGGCGCGGCGGCGATAGTAATCCGCCACATCCTGGCCGGGTACGCCGTGTGGAGAGTGGCAACGTGTCATCGGCGACATAACGATGCGGCTGCGCAGCGTTTTGGAACCGAGCGAAAAGGGCGTGAACAGTGGTTCGATGGAGTAGGTCATTGCATCACTCTTTGGGTTTACTTGTGGTCACCAAAAAACATCTTCGACGCTTCGCGCATCATCTCGACGCGCACACGGCGGGCCTTTTCGATTTGGCCGGCCTGCGGCGCATCAGGGCCGAACGCGAACACATGCGTCGGTCCGTCCGGCAGTCTTGCCAGCAGCGTTTGCACCACATCCTCTGCCTCGAACAAACCGGGAACCGAGAGGTTGTGTTTGGCTAGAACGTGTTGCAACGATGGCGTGTTCATCGCCGGGCTCACGCTGCTCAGCACGTCGATGCCGAAATCACCCAGTTCGACCCACAGCGATTCAGCCAGATTCAGATCGAACGCCTTGGTTCCGCTGTACACCGCTACACCAGGCGCGCCGCCGAGCGCGGTACCGGACGACATCAGCAGGATGCCGCCGCGCCGGCGCTCGCGCATCGGGCCAGCGAAGCCATAGACGGTCTCGGTTACCACTAACACGTTGCGGGTAATCAACTTACGCCAGGCATCGAGGGGCGCATCGAGAAACGGCAAACCGTTGGTATCGGCACCAGCGTTGGAAATGAATAACCCCACTTCCAGCCCCGCTGCGGCCTCGAGTACCCGCTGGCCGGCGTCGGGCTGGTAAAGATCAATGGTGGCAGTACGCGTCTCGATGTCGTGAGCCTGCTCTAGCTCTGCGGCCAGATCAGCCAGTGGATCGGGTCGGCGAGCGATCAACACCAGATTCAGTCCCAAACTGGCGAGCTGACGAGCAAAGGCGGCACCGGTTCCGTCGGAAGCTCCGGTGATAACGGCCCACGGGCCGTATTTCGTGCGAAACACCGCAGGTTTGAAAGTCGTTACCATGGTCATTCCATACTCGTTGATTTGCGAGGTGTAATGGATGGGGCGCGGCGCAATTCACGAATTGCCTTTTAATGGCGCCGACCCTCATCCGCTTTTGCCATTGCTCGTCTTCAGCTGTTGAGATGCCCGCCATCGACAACCAGCGTCTGGCCAGTGATCCACTCGGAAGCCGGAGAAACCAGAAATAGAATTGCGCTGGCAATGTCGGAAGGCTTGCCGGTTCGCCCCAGTGGCGGCGTCAGATTCTTGATTTTGCTGATATCGATTGCGGGGCCGGGCGCGCGTGCCTGGCCGGCTGTGGTGGTATTGCCCGGGAGAACCGCATTGACGGTGATGCCGTGTTGCGCCAGTTCATAAGCTGCATTGCGGGTAAGGCCATTCATGCCGGACTTGGAGGCGTTGTAAGCGACCAACCCCTCGAAAATCGGATGAATCGATCCCATCGACGACACGTTGACGATGCGGCCACCATTGCCGTCAGTGCGCATCACCTTGGCGGCCTCGCGAATGGTCAGGAAGGGACCACGCAGATTGACATGGTGCAACTTATCCCATAGTGCCACCGAGGTTTCTTCCAGGAACTCCCGATCCTGCAACCCGGCGACGTTAACCAGTATGTCCAGTTGGCCGTGATCTCGACGTACGGACTGAATCAGGTCGATCACAGACTGCTCTTGAGCAAGATCGACACGGTAGGCGTAAGCCTTTCCACCGCCCTCTGCGATAGCAGCTGCGGTCTCTTCGGCCCACGGCAGATTGATGTCTGCTACTGCGACCAGTGCGCCAGCGGCTGCAAGAAACAGGCAGGTTTCCCTGCCCATTCCTTCCGCCCCGCCTGTCACCAGGGCGACCTTATCGCCAAGTCCATAAAGATTTCTGATCTCTGGAAGTGCAGTCATGGTTGCTCCGTTTTTTTGTTTATGAGCGCTGCTCGGTGGTCACTGCGAAACTATTGCATGGATATAAAATATATAAAACACAAAATAGAATATTTTTTATGGCTGGGATTTCTAAGAAATCGGGCATCCCCAGGTTCGTCTGTCCTAAAAATCCCGGCAAGTCCAACGCGTGGACGCTAGCTGTCTGCGCGATCAAACGTATCGAAGTGGAAAAGTCGGTTAACCAGGAAAGCGGCATTGCGTATAGGGCGGCGCGCAACAGCTACCTATCTTTTTTGGTAGGAGACTCCGCTACCCAAGTTTTTGAAGATGGAGTCCTGGGGTCGAATTTTTGTCGGCCATGGTTCAGCACAGGCGCTCCGCTCGCGCAGACAACCGCAGGTAGGCGGTGGCGTTTCTCGCCTCCGAACGGGCCGCTTACATCACAGGGCAAATCTTGATTGTCGATGGCGGCTTGAATCTTTAGCTCTGGTCGGCTGTGTTGTGCTCACAAGTTGAGGCGACGAATTTATCCAGTGCGCAGCCGTTGGGCGTGACTACAAACGGTGGTGCTCGGTGATACCGAATTTATAGATGAGGGGATTTACACATGCAGACCACCACCTTCGGTGATGATCGCCTGCCGGAACTGCTGGAACGGGCGCGGGCGCTCAAGCCCTTACTGCTGGAAATGGCACCATTACACGACAAAAAACGCCGTGTCAGCGAGGAAGTGATCGAGGCATTGGATCAAGCCGAGCTGTTCAAAGTGGCGGTGCCCAAGCGCTGGGGCGGCTTGTGCCTGTCTGCCGATGGCATGGCGCAAATCGCCGTGGAGTTGGCCAAGGGCTGTCCCTCGACCGCCTGGATTTACTGCATCAGCAACTCGGCGAATTGGGTGGCGAGCCTGGCTTCGGACGGGATTCAGGAAGAGGTGTTCGCCCAGGGCGTGCCGCGCATGTGCAGCGCCGTTAACCCGCCGGCCAGCTTCCAGCCAGTAGAAGGTGGGGTGATCGTCAACGGCGCGCTGCCATACAGTTCCGGTTGCTTTCACTCCAGCTGGGGGATGTTCGCCATGGGCACCCGCACGCCAGAAGGGCAAATGATCCCCGGCGGTCAGTTCTATGTTCCGATGGATCAATGCACCATCGTCGATACCTGGCATGTCTCGGGCCTCAAGGCCACTGGCTCCAACACCGTGGTGCTGAAGGACGTGTTCATTCCCCACCACCGTATTGTGCCTCCAGGCCCAGGCGGCCATGACCCGGATAAAACGCACGTGGGTGAGCCGAGCGATTACTTCACGCTATTGCCTCATTTGCGCTCAGTGATGATCGGTGTGTTGATCGGCATGGCCGAAGCGGCGCTGGAACTGGTGGTAGGCGCGACCAACAAGCGGGGCATTGTCTACACCACTTACCAGCGCCAGACCGATTCGCACGTGGTGCAAAAGGAAATCGGCGAAGCGGCCACCATGATCGGCACTGCGCGCCTGTTGATGGACGATGCCAATCAGGTGATCGACAAGGCGGCGCTGGATCGTCGTCCCCTGCATTACCTGGAGCAGACCAAGCATAAGGGCCAGACGGTTTTCGCTACTGACCTGCTGGTCAAGGCCGTGGAAAAGTTGATGTACGTTTCCGGCTCGTCGGCCTTCTCGGAGTCGTCGGCCCTGGAGCGCTACTGGCGTGACATCAACGTTGCGGCGCGTCATGCCGCTAACGTGCCAAACGTTGGATTCGAGATGTATGGCCGTGCCTTGATGGGCGTCGAGCCCAACATCGCCCCGCATCCCGCCTTCATTTAAAAACCTGTTCTGGGTCAGGCCGTACCGGGATGAATAGTGTCCAGCGAGCGGGCTCAGGGATGGCGACTCTGGCTTGCCCGAGGCCTGTTTTTGCGGTGATAAATCGGCGCTAACCCTTAATAGCCCTATCCCCGGATACATTTATAGCATTAGCGACGTGTTGACGATGCTCCAGGATATCGGCGTGATCGACTACAAACAGCCCGTCGACCCTTACAAGTAACCTTTCTCGCAAGGCGCTCGACGCCAGACAACCTGCGCTTGGTGGATTGCAGATAGGGCGACCACAAGCACTAGCCGATTTCGTACAAACAAGGACAACATCATGAGTAAGCTTTTTTCCGTGGCCGGCAAGGTCGCACTGGTTACCGGTGGCACCAGCGGTATCGGCCTGATGATCGCCCGCGGGCTGGTCGAACATGGCGTGCGCACCTATATTGTCGGCCGCAATGCCGACTCATGTGCGGCGGTCGCCAGCGAGCTGTCTGGCTTCGGTGATTGCCGAGCGCTGCCGGGGGATCTGTCTACTCAGGCCGGCGTGCTGGCAATTGCCGAGCAATTGCAAGCGCAGGAAGTCGGGCTGGATATTCTGGTAAATAACGCTGGCGCGATGTACGAAGCGCCGATCGACGCGTTCACAGAGGAGGGTTGGGACAGCATCGTTGACCTCAACCTCAAATCGGTGTTTTTCCTCACTCAGCAGCTATTGCCGTTGCTGCGCATCGCGGCCGCTGAAGTCGGTCAGGCGAGTGTGATCAATATAGGCTCGGTGGGTGGTCTGCGCGTCGGCCCCAGGGAAAATTATTCCTACCAGGCGGCCAAGGCCGGCCTGCATCACCTCAGCGGTTCGCTGGCCAAGCGCATGGGCCCGGAAAACATCACGGTCAATGCCATCGCGCCGGGTTTCTTTATTTCCAAGCTGACTCAAATAGCCGACGAACAGCTGGCTGCCGCCGTGAGCAACGTACCGCGCCGACGCGTAGGCAATCCAGAGGATATGGTAGGCGCAGTGATCTACCTGGCGTCGCCAGCCGGCAATTTCGTCACCGGCGCGGTGATTCCGGTGTCGGGTGGCATGACCTTGTAAGCAGTTGACCAGGCGAACGCATCACGCTTGAAACTGCATCACCACAGCGCCAATGGCCGCTTCGCCCGTGGATTCAATCGGTCGATTGCGGCCTGTCAGGACCAGGTGCAATTGCCCACTAGCGCGAGTAGTAACCCACCGCAACCATATAGTCGCCGACCTTCCTCAGGTAGGCGTGCTTGTGCTCATTGCGAGTCGTGACAGGATTGCGCCACAGGTATTGGAGCTCGCCCTGGTCCTTGGTTTTGATGGAGTCGAGCATGCGCTGGCCGATCGGCGTGCCGTCTGGGGATTTCAGAGACTGGAAGTCGGTGCCGACTAGCCGTCGATTGTAGCCGTGGGCAATAAACTTGCGGCTCTTGAGGTCAACGACGAACACATACAGATCGTCCTGATAGAAGCGCTTGTCCATGCCGTTGATGGCCTGGAGGCTGGAGTCAGGATCCTGTCGGATCGCCTCGCTGGCTTGGTCGAGCAGTTGTTTGGCCTGTTGCGGATTGGAGCGCGGAAGATAGTATCCGACCGCCAGTACACGGTTGCCGACGCGTTGGAAGTAGGCGTGTTTGCGTTCGACCTTGCCTGCGTCCTGCCAGTTGGACCAGCGGTATTCGCCGTCATGCACTGTGCCTTCGGGTTTGGTGACTGCCTGATCGAATGCCTCTTTCAGTTCTCCTGTCAGCACGTCGGACATATTCTGCCCAACCAGCAAGACGGATGGCCCGCCGCTGGCGAGCATCACTCCATTGGTATCGACCACGTAGACATACAATTGGCCGTTAATGAACTCGCCCTGACGGCTGAATGCGGCAAAGGCCTCGTCGCCGTGTGCCTGATAGTAGCTGACAGCTTTTTGCAGCAGCGCCTTGGCATCTCGCGCCTCTTGCTCATAGGTCGTGTCAACCTTGGTTTGTGCAATTGCATCGAGCCCTGGGAGTAGCGTCAGTAATACAAGTAACGCGCGTGCAACCAGTACCATGTGATGACCTCTTGATGGATAAGTAATGCTGTTGGACTAACGAATCAGTCCCATCTTTTTAACCTGCTCGACTGCTTTCAACCGCCGGCGCGTGCCCACCTTGTCGTACACCTGCTGCATGTACCATTTGATCGAACCTTCGGTCATGCCCAGGCGTGCGGCGACTTCACGGTTGCGCATGCCGACGCCCACCAGTGAAAGAATCTCCAGCTCACGCTTGCTCAATTTGCCGTACAGACCTTCACAATCGCTCTCGGTACCGAGTTGGTCGCAGGGGGGCTTGCAGAGTTCGAACAGCTCACGGGCAAAGACATCGGTCGGGTGCTGCGACTGGGAAGGCGATTCATGCAGGTTCGCGAGCAGGTTGGCGATGGCCGGGCCTTCATCGATGAAGCAACGAATGGCGCGCATCGGCGCAGCCAGGGCAATAGCTTCGCGCAGGGAGCGCAGGGCACTGCGTTGTTCGCCGCTGAGTAGTTGCAGTTGTGCCAGCAGCAAGTTCCAGCCAATCAGCGAGCGGCTGGCATTGTGTCCGTTGCAGAAAGAGCGCCATTGTTTGGCGACATTCAGTGCATCGACCAGGCGATTTTGACTGATCGCCAGACGCGTCCAGGCGATCGCCTGGGCTTCGTCCTTAGTTGTGCAACCGCTTCTGGGCTGCACGGCCTTGCCGTCGGCAGGCACGCCCGCCGAGCGCGCGTACTGTGCTGCTTGCTCGAAGTGCTGGCCATCGAGTAATTGCTTGATACGTTCGGCTACGATAAACATGCGCAGGCGTTCCAGACCGCGGTCCAAAGCCACCGACATACCGCTGTCCAGCGCTTGGCGCGCGCCTTCGTTGTCGCCTGCGGCCTGAAGCATGCGGGACTGGGTCAGGTAACCGGCGAGCAACTGGTCGACAAAACCGAACTCGCTGACCACCGGCAAGCTGTCATCAAGCAGTTGTCGGGCTCGCGTCAGCTCATTGCGCTCGTAGAGAATACCGGCGAGGGGCAAGGCCGGCAGGGCGCTCAGCGCTGATCTCTCGCCGCCGTAACGAATGGCTTCCTCCAGACCTTCTTCCAATGCATTGATGGCCGCGTCGCTGTTACCCAAGGCATGCAGGGAAGGCCCGACCAGCGATTGCACGGAGATCAGTGCGAAATTGAAGCCCGAGCGACGTAGCGTACCTTGGGCGATGGCCGCCAGACGTTCGACTTCGCTGAGCTTGTACTGCTCACGTTGTGCGTATTGCAACTGCGCGTAAATGGTCCCGGCCAGGTAAGGGTGGGTATCAGTCAGGCGATCATCGACCAGGGTCTGGCAGTGTTCTTCGACCAGGGCGATCTTGTCTTCGGCCGCCGCCAGGGTCATTTCCCGGTGGCGCAGCAGATTGCGCAATTCATTCAGCCGCTCTGCCGAGTGTTCCTGGGTCGACTCGTTGCCCTTGAGCCAGTTTCGTACCCGTCCAAGTAACTTGCGCGCAGCTTCGAAGTCGAGGTTACGGGTCAGCAACCAGGCCCAGCTGAGCAGCACCGTGGGGTAATGATTGAGCAGAGCCGGTGGTATGCGTTCGGCGAACTGGGCGACCAGGCGAATTCGTCCGTCGTAGCTCATGTCCAGGCAACAGGCGTCGAGAATTTGCGCGGCCTGGTGGTGTTCACCGGCCTTGAGTGCGTAGTCGATGGCTTCGATAAAGGCGCCGCGCTCCTGAAACCAGACGCTGGCCTTGCTGAATACCCTGGTTTGGGCGTTGGGATCCTGTTCATGCAGGCGGCGCTGAAGGAAATCGGCGAATAGGTGGTGGTAGCGATACCACTGGCGCTGATCGTCCAGGCGCTGCAAGAACAGCCCGCTGGCTTCGATGCAATTGATCAGTTGGCATGCGTCCGGGCTCTCGGCCACCGCTGCGCAGAGTTCCGCACAGAAGCGTCCCAACGGTGCTGTGAGCAGGAGGAAGTCGCGGATTTCCACGGATTGGAAGGCCAGAACCTCTTCGGCAAAAAAGTCCGCTACCGCCGAATGACTGCCGGAAAACGAAGCAAGCGAGGGCTGCTGCGCGTTTTCTCGATTCAGCAGAATACTGGCGAGTTTCAGACCGGCCGCCCAGCCTTCGGTGCGCTCTTCTATGGCCGACAGGTGCTCCGCCGAGAGCTCGGGGCAGTTGCTATAGCGAAAGAACACGGCCACTTCATCAGCAGTGAAGCGCAAGTCGCTGGCGTCCAGCTCGAACAACTGGCCTTGGGTACGCCATTTCGACAGGTTGAGCGGCAGCAGCGTGCGCGTGGCCAGAATGAAATGCAGGTTCGCCGGGGCGCGCTCGATCAGTCGGCCCAGGGTGGCCTGGGCGCCGGACTCCAGCACATGAACGTCATCCAGCAGCAGGAATAGCGGGCGGTCGGTTTCACCGAGCAGATTGACCAGGGAAGTGATCATCACTTCGCCGCTCAGGTAGCGCTCGGTTTGAATCAATTTGGTCAGGGTCGCACCTAGGTCTGCATCGGTGCGTGCCAGCGCGGCAGCAATGTAGATGAGCAGGCGCACGGGATCCTGGTCTGAAGGTTCCAGCGTCAGCCAGGCTGGCGTGTGGCCGTCGGCGGACAATGCGTGTTGCCACTGGTTGAGCAGGCTGGTTTTGCCAAAGCCGGCGGCAGCCTGGACGACGGTCAGGCGACTGCTGGCCATCCTATGGGTATGGCCATAGAGGCGCTGACGGCCGAGCAGGGTGCCGGCCTCCAGGGGAGGGACCAGTTTAGTCACCAACAATTCCATGGCGAGCCTCTCTTGTTTTTATTGGGGTGGATTGTTGGGGTTGATATTGAACAGATAGTGTATAAATTGTCAATGATGTTCATTTGTTGTTTGGGCGTTTACCTACCTTTTTCGGTAGGTGCCGGTCAGGGCGGTGCAAACAATGCTTCAGCGAAGCTCATAAATCCCAAGAGGAGAGCCCATGAGAGCGATAGTGACCGATGCCGCCAGTGACATTGGACGTGCAACCGCGCTGCGCCTGGCAGCCGATGCCCAGGCCCGTGGCGGCAAGCCCGCCCAGTTGATGCTTGTGGACATCAGCGCCGACGGCCTGGCAACCCTGGTCGAAATTCTGCGCAGCAAGGGGGTCGAGGCCGTGCCCTTCGTGGGTGACCTCAGCGATGCTCAAGTGCCAGCGCAACTGGTAGCAGCGGCGATCGAGGCGTTCGGCGGGCTGGATGTGCTGATCAGCAATGCCGGGACCCTCCAGCGAGGTACCTTGCTGGAGACCAGTTCCGAAGGTTTTGACCGCGCGTTCGCAATAAATACCCTAGCCACCTGGGGGCTGGGCAAGGCCGCTCATCCCTGGCTGGCCCAATCACGCAGCAGCCTTATTGCCAAAGCATCAATTTCGGGCGGCCAGCCGACGCCACTCCTGAGGGGCGACTGTGCAAGCAAGGCGGCGCTGGTGATACTTGGTTGCATTGGGTGGGTCATTTTGGTTGGTATTGAGCAAAATATGTTTAATTTGTCAGTCTTGTTCACTCGTTGAATTGGCACCTACCTACCTTTTTCGGTAGGTGCCTGTCAGTGCGGTGCAAGCAATGCTGCGGCGGAGCCCGTAAACCCCAAGAGGAGAGCCCATGAGAGCGATAGTGACCGGTGCCGCCAGTGGCATTGGACGTGCAACCTCGTTGCGCCTGGCGGCCGATGCCCAGGCCCGTGGTGGCAAGCCCGCGCAGTTATTGCTTGCGGACATCAGCGCCGATGGCCTGGCAACCCTGGTCGAAATACTGCGCAGCCAGGGGGTCGAGGCTGTGCCCTTCGTGGGTGACCTCAGCGATGCCGAAGTACCGGCGAGACTGGTAGCGTCGGCTATAGAGTCATTCGGCGGGCTGGATGTATTGGTCAGCAATGCCGGGATCATCCAGCGCGGTACCTTGTTTGAAACCAGTGTCGAAGACTTTGACCGCGCATTCGCAATCAATACCCGGGCCACCTGGTTGTTGGGCAAGGCCGCACATCCGTGGCTGTCCCAGTCGCGCGGTAGCCTGATCGCCACAGCATCCATTTCGGCCACCCAGCCGACGCCGCCATTGGGCGCCTACAGCGCGAGCAAGGCGGCGCTGGTGATGCTGGTGCGGCAGATGTCGGTGGAGTGGGGCCCCGATGGCATTCGCTGCAATAGCGTCTCGCCAGGTTCGACCCACACAGGCATGACCGATACCCGCTATAGCGACCCAGTCCAGCGCGAAGCCGCGGCCAAGCGCAACCCTTTGCAGATGGTCGGCTCACCGGAGAACCAGGCGGCGGTTATCGCTTTTCTGGCAAGTCCGGATGCGGCCTATATCACTGGTGAAAACATCGTGGTCGATGGCGGGCTGCAGAACATGCTGATGCTGGCATCGGCCATGGGCGATCCCTGGAAACGCTGAGTCAAAAATAGGAAAAACAAAAATGACGGAAAAGTATGAAGTTGTTGTCGTTGGTGGCGGACATAACGGCTTGATCGCCGCCTGTTACTTGGCCAAGGCTGGGGTCAATGTCTGTGTGGTCGAGCAGAGTGATCGCATCGGCGGCGGCGCCATGACTCGCGAACTGATCGCCCCGGGCTTTCTCAATGATATCTGCTCGGTCGCGCATACCATGCTGCAGGCCAACCCGCTGCTTCGTAACGATGAACTTGAGCTGCAATCGAAATACGGCCTCAAGTACGTCAACCCGGAGAAAATGACAGCGGCGATTTTCGAAGACGGTCGGGTACTCGAGTTCTATACCGACATGGAGCGCACCTGCGAGTCGATCGCACAGTTCTCCCAGCGCGATGCAGAGGCCTACCGCCGCTTCAATCTGCAGGTTTTCCAGATGCTCGACATGCTGGTCATGGGCATGTACAACATCCCGCCGACTGCCGGCATGCAGGCGGCCATGCTCGACCAGAGTCCGCAAGGTCAGGAAATGATGCGTGCTCAGGCTATCAGTTCCTGGGCCCTGATCGATGAGTGGTTCGAGGACGAGCGCGTCAAGATCGGCCTGACCCGTTATGCCTCTGAAGCCATGACCAACCCGTTCGACAACGGCACCGGTTTTGGTTTCTATATCATCCTACCGTTCATGCACAAATTCGGTTCCGGTATTCCGGTAGGTGGTTCAGGTGCGTTGACCCAGGCGCTGGCTCGTTGCCTGGAAGATCACGGCGGTACGATCAAACTCAGCAGTTCGGTCGAGCGGTTCGTCCATAACGGTTCAGAAGTGCAGGGCGTGCAGCTGGCCAGCGGCGAGGAGATTTTCGCCAGCAAGGCGGTCGTCTCGACCCTCAATGCCAAGCAAGTGTTCCCGCACATGATGCCCGACCTGCAGTTGCCAGATGGGTTCGAGCGGCGTATCCAGAACAACAAATTCAGCAGCATCCAGCCGATGACCGTGCACCTGGCGCTGCATGAGGAGCCGAAATACAAGATTGGCCCGCAGGTCGACGAGTTCTTCTGGATCGAAAAATCCCACTCGCACCTGGAAGACTTTGCCCAGGCTTTCCGCGACATGGAATACGGCATCCCCCGGCGCGACTTCGCCGCCTATGTGGGTCAGCACAAAGCCGACCCGAGCCGCGTACCTGCAGGCAAAAGCATGATGCATATCTATGCCTTTGCCCCCTACAACCTGAAAAATGGCGGGCCAAAAAAATGGGATGAAATCGGCAAGCAAGTCGCTGACGGTTTCATCGCAGACCTGCGCGAACTGACCACCAACATGGATGCCGACAACATCATTGGCATGGCCTACAAGACACCACTGGATATAGAACGCCACAACCCGGCAATGATGAACGCCGACATCCTGCACATCGGTGCCTACAACTGGCAGTTGGGTGGCAACCGCCCAGTGCCGGGCTGGGGCCAGTACAAGACGCCACTGTCGAAGTTCTACATGGCCGGTGCCAGTACCCATCCTGGCGGCGGTATCACCGGTGGTTCCGGGCGCAACGTAGCGCAGGTGCTGTTCGAAGAACTGGGCCTGGACTTCGACAAAGTGCTTAATTGACGCCTTGCTCTAACCAAACTGCAGGGGCCGTCGGTGCCCCTGCATGCATTCAGTCAGGAAAAATCACGTATGAAAATGTTCAGTAAAGAAGGCGTGGAAATGATGGATCTGAAATCCTTCCAGCTCGAGGGCGACAACCTGGTAATGAAAGGCAAGATGATGGGGGCGATGAACACTGCGATTTACATCAAACCTGAAGACATGTCGCAAGTCCTGTCGTTGATGCCGTGGAAGGTGATTCTGCGGCTACCGGTGATCTTTCTGAAAGGGCTGTTTCGCAGCCGTGGTCGGAAAGAGGAAGCAAAGAAGTGATTCATTCCGAGGACAAAGCAGCCTGACAGGTTGCCTTGTCCTTAGTGGCGAGTGTTCTCACACCTTGAATTGACTGCTTACCCTACGCAAGGCTTCGGCCATTTCCTGCAGCTCGCTGGATTGCAACACCGTCGCTTGCGCTGCCTCGCTGTTGCTTTGGCTAAGGTCGGCAACCCCCTCCACACGTTTTCCAATGCCCTTGATGGCGTGTTCCTGCTGCTCAAGCGCCCCTGAAATAGCCATCACCGCGCTGAGTACCTGGCTTGCGTTGTGTTGGATCTCGTGCATGCGTTCCGCGGCTTGGCCGGCCAGTTGCTGACCCCGTCCCACTTGCTTCACGGCGCCAAGCATCTCATTGACTGCCTCGCTCGATAAACTCTGAGTGGTACTGGCCATCTGCTGGATTTCTTCGGTGGCCTGGGCGGTGCGTTGTGCGAGGCTTCGCACCTCATCGGCGACCACGGCAAAGCCACGGCCCTGTTCGCCGGCACGGGCCGCTTCGATGGCCGCATTGAGCGCCAGCAGGTTGGTCTGTTCGGCGACGCTACGGATCACCTGGACGATGTTGGCGATCTGCGCCGTTTGATTGCCCAGCGAAACAATGGCTTTTTCCGTGCGCCCCACGGTGTTGACGATGGCGTCCATTTCACTGGCGCTGCGGGAGATGATCAGATTGCCCTCGGTCGCCGCCGTGCCGGCTGCTTCGGCTTGCTCGCGAGCGGCCCGGGCCTGGCCGGAAATGTGCTGGATGCTGCCGGCCATCTCCTCGATGGACTGGGTCATGTCGGCCGAAGCCTGGCTTTGGCTGAGCGCCGAAGCTGACAGTTGTCGGGCTGAGGTCAGAGTGTTGGCACCGACATCGGTCAAGCGCGAGGCATTGGAGAGTACCTGTTTCAGGCCGCCTTGCATGCTGTCGAGAAGGTGATTGAGGGCTTCAGCGGTCTGGGAGATTTCATCACGGCTGTGGATGCCCACACGTATGGTCAGATCATTCTCCTGGCCGATGCGTACGATGCTATTACGTGTGTTGCCCAGGTTGCGGCTGATGCTGCGCACGATCAGCATGGCAAACAGGCCCAGACCAATCAAGGCTGCGAGGAGCATGCTGCCAATCAATTGTGTGGCGCGCTCACCGACGCGCTGGCCCTCACGTTGGGCCTGCTGCGCACTGGCGCTGGCGACGTCGATTAGTTCGCTGACCCTGGCATCGGCGCGGTTGAGGGGGATGGCACTGTATTCAACGAGCGATTGCAGCATGGAACTGCCTTGTTGAACATCCGGCCAGCTACTGGCATTGCCCAGGGCTGCGAGGGTGTTCGAGCAGTTTTCAGCCGTCTCGCGCCAGGTTTTCCAGTCCTCCTCCAACGGTTGCCATAGCTGCAATGCATCCGGGCTTTTTTGCCGTTGTGCATAGCGCTTATAGGCGTTGTCGAGCTGTTCATCGACGTTGCGCTTTTCCTTGAGCAGTGTGCCAAAAAAGCCCCGTGCTTCGGCCGTGGGATCGTCGAGGGTTTCGTACTGCTGGGGGCTCCAGCTGGCAGCCTCACGGGAAATCAGCAGGGCTTTGAGTTGCCACATGCGGATGGTCACCAGCTCATTAAGGGCTGGCAGGCTTTGTTCACTGATCTGCCAGAGTGAACGGTGTACTTGACGCACACCAAGCGTGCCGACAGCGCCCAGCAACACCAGGCTTGCGATGGCGAGGGAGACCAACAGGATGAGCCTGAGCTTGATCGATAGTCTGTTCATTGTTTTTGTTATCCGCAGAGTTTGTCGACGTTTACGCGTCAGGAGGAGGGGCCACCGTTGTCAGAAATTGTTCCAGTGCCTGGCTGAAGACATGGTTACTGTCACCGCTGACCATATGCCCAGCGCCTGCGACATCGAGGTATTGCGCGTGCGGCATGAGTGTCAGGAAGTGCTCGACATGCTCGCTACCAACCAGTTCGCTACGCGCGCCTCGTATCAACAGTGTCGGGATCTTCAGGCTCGCTGCGGCCTGGTCGTATCGTGCCTGCGCGATCTGTGGGCTGACATCGAGGGTGTCGAACAGGCGCGGGTCCCAGTGCCAGTAGTAACGCCCATTGCGAAAGCGCAAATTATTTCGCAGGCCCTTGGTGCTCGGGCGACGAGGCCTGTGCGGCAAGTAACGAGCGATGACGGCGGCGGCTTCTCCAAAGCTGGCGAAGCCGTCGGGGTTGGCTTGCATAAACTGCTTGACCCGGGCCTCCCCTTCGGGATCGACTTTTGGAGTGACATCCACCAGCACCAATGCGCAAGCGATACCAGGGTTTTCGCCAGCGCATGCCAGGGCGATCAAACCGCCCAGCGAGGCGCCCACCAATATGGGAGGATTGGGTAATTGCGCAATGACCGCCTTGAGGTCGCCTATCTGGCTGTCCAGGCTGTAGTCGCCATTAGTGGCCCAGTCGCTTTCACCATGGCCGCGCAAGTCCAGACTGAGTACTTGATAACCGGCACGCAGCAGGTTTTGCGCGCTAGTGTTCCATGCATGGCGGGTTTGCCCACCGCCATGTAGCAAGATCACACAAGGCTTGTCCGGCGAACCTGCCACGCTGGCGCTGAGACGTTGTTGGCCGTTATTAAAGTATCGGGTGCGAAGACAGGTTCGGTTGTTCATTGCTCAACGATACCCAGTTCACGCAGTAAGGCATTGCGCAGTTGGAATTTCTGGATCTTCGAGGCCGACATCGGCCACTCATCCACAAAGCGGATCATTCTTGGTACCTTGAACGAGGCACTTTCGGCGCGACAGAAAGCAATCAGCTCTTCGGCGCTGGCTTGGCTACCGGGCGCGATCTCGACGAAGGCGGCCGGTACTTCGCTGTATTTTTCATCCGGCATCCCAACCACCTGGGCGAGTTTTACCGCGGGATGGCGTGCCAGCACCGCTTCGATTTCAGCGGCGGCGACATTCTCGCCGCCAACCTTGAGCATGTCCTTGAAGCGCCCGTGGAACATCACATGCCCGTGTTCGTCCAGCGAGCCGATATCGCCGCTGTGGAACCAGCCCGCTAAATCCAAGGCTTCGGCGGTTTTCTCAGGGTCACGGTAGTAGCCATCGAACAGGTTGTAGCCGCGCACCAGCACTTCACCGCGCTCGCCGATGGGCAGGTCAGCGCCGGTTTGCGGGTCGATGATGCGGATTTCCTGGCCGACCATCGGCAGGCCCAGGCGGGTGAAGCCCAATTCAGGGTCCATGCCCCAATGTGCGGTGGCGACGATTCCGGAGGCTTCCGTCATCCCAAAGGTCCCGGCCTGGAGCGTTTGCGGCATGGCTTTGCGGAAGGCCTCGCCGACACTTTTGGGCTGCGCGGCGAAGCAACTGTTCATCAACCTCACACTGGACAGGTCAGTGGCCTCGAAGTCCGGGTGGTAGATCAGCGCCTGGAGGAAGGTCACGAAAGGGGTAAACGCCATAGTGACCTTGTGCTGTTCAAGCATTTTCAGGGCTTGGCCTGGTTCGAAATGGCCCATCCCCAGGTAGCAGCCACCGACTTCGAAAATCGCCAGCAACGGCAGCATTGCCGCGATATGGAACAGCGGCAACGGAGACCAGAGTTTGTCGTCGTGTGTCAGTTGGAAGCGATGACGCCCCAACACACTGCTATTGCGCACCATGGCTTCGTGTGTGATGAGGCAACCCTTGGGGTTGGACGTGGTGCCGGAGGTGTACAGGATCAAGCCATTATCGCGAACCCGCACGGTGACCCGGCTGCGATGTACTTCCAGTTCACTGATGCCCTCTGCAGCGTGCTCGAAAGCCGTGCGGCTGATGAAGCCTGTCGCCTGGCTGTTACCGAGCAACACCAGATTGCGCAGGCGGGGTGCGTTTTCCAGTGCCAGGTTGTAGCAGTTCGGGCTGCTGGCCAGATCCGGCAAGGCGCTTTGCAGGCGATCGACGAAGTCGACGTGCTCGGCCACGGTGTCGGTGGTAATCAGGCTGACCAGATCGGCGTTTTCGATCACGTAGGCCAGTTCGCTGGGCTTGTAGCGCGCGTTGATCAATACCGAAACGGCACCACAAAAGGCCACGGCGAAGAACACCTGGACCAGCTCGGGTGAGGTCGGCATGAGAATGCCGACATGATCGCGCGGCTTGATTCCCAGCGCCTTGAGTCCTCGTGCCGTGTGCAGGGCGCGCTCGACCAACTCGGCGTAGGTCCATTGGCTGTCGGGGAAGATGAGTGCCGGACTGTCCGGGTAACGATCATAGGCCTTGAGCAACAAGTCGCCTATGGTGGTGACCTCTATACGACTGAGGCGTGGGTCCTCACCGACATACGGCTGGTAGATAGCAGGCTGTTGGGTTGTTGCCGGCTGATTCATCGGGACATTCTCCTCGCGCATCAAGCGCTCATCGTTCTTATGGCAGTGACTATGGCAAACGCCCACAAGCCCGACTTCTATCTTTTTCGATAGGTGCCCCCCCATCTCTCTGCTGTGACTCTGACATCCCCCGTAGTGCCCGCCTGGCGGGCCTGATGGCCTACTCAGACTCAGAGGAATTTCATCATCATGGCCGAAGCCTTCATTTACGATCATGTACGTTCGCCGCGCGGCCGTGGCCGCCCTGACGGATCCTTGCACGAGGTGTCCGCGGTGCAATTGGCCTCTCAGGTACTGCAGGCGCTGGCGCGCCGCAGCGAATTGGATACCGCGCTGATCGATGATGTGATCCTTGGTTGCGCTCAGCCAGTGGGTGAGCAGGGCAGCAATATCGGCCGCGCGGCAGTGCTGGCCGCGGGATATGCCCAGTCGGTGGCCGGGCAGCAGGTCCATCGTTTCTGCGCTTCGGCGCTGGAGGCGGTGAACAATGCCGCCGGGCAAATCATGTCCGGCCAGTCCCAGGCAGCTGTCGGTGGTGGTGTCGAATCCATGTCGCGCACCGTTATGGGCGCCGACAGCGGTGCCTGGAGTGCCGACCCCTGGGTCGCCTATCACAATTACTTCGCCCCGCAAGGCATCGGTGCCGACCTGATCGCTACGTTGGACGGCTTTTCCCGCAACGATGTCGACGCTTACGCGCTGGAGAGCCAGCGTCGCGCAGCGCATGCCTGGCAGCAGGGTTACTTCGATCGCTCCATCGAACCTATCCGCGATCTGCTCGGCGAAGTGCTGCTTGACCGCGATGAACATCTGCGGGCCGGTACTACCCTTGAGGCCCTGGCGGCTCTGAAGCCGGCGTTCGCGGCACTCGGCGAGCAGGCTGGCTTCGATGCCATCGCCTTGCAGCGCTATCCGCAAGTACTGGGCATCAACCACGTACACACCGGTGGCAACTCCAGTGGCATCGTCGACGGCGCGGCGGCCGTCCTGCTGGGTACTGCCGAGTTCGGCAAGCGCATCGGGCGTAAACCGCGTGCGCGCATCAAGGGCTTCGCTTCGATCGGCAGCGAGCCGACCATCATGTTGACCGGCCCGGCAGCCTGCACCGAGAAGCTGCTGGGGCGCCTGGGCATGCGCCCGGGCGACATCGACTTGTACGAAATCAACGAAGCCTTCGCTTCGGTGGTCCTGCGTTATCAGAACGCTCTGGGCCTCGACCCGCAAAAGGTCAACGTCAACGGCGGCGCCATTGCTCTCGGCCACCCTTTGGGTGCCACCGGCGCGATCATTCTCGGCACCTTGCTCGACGAGCTGGAGCGCCGTGACCTGAGCACTGGCTTGATTACCCTGTGTGCCGGCAACGGCCTGGCCACTGCCACCGTCATCGAAAGAATCTAGGAGCTGCGCATGAAAACCCTGAGTCTGGATATCCAAGCGGACGGTATCGCAGTGATCGCCTTGAACGATCCTGATCGGCCGATGAACGTGGTTTCGCCGCTGTGGCTCGAAGAAATGATCGCCACTGTCGAGCAGGTCGCCACCGACCCCTCGGTCAAGGGTGTATTGATCACTTCGACCAAGGCCGCCTTCATGGCCGGTGCCGACCTCAAATACCTGATGGGCCGCTTCGAGGCCGAGATGACCTTGCAGGAGGCCTATGCCTTCAGCCAATACGCTTCCAAGCTGCACCGGCGCATGGAAACCTGTGGCAAACCATTCGCCGTTGCCTTGAACGGGCTGGCTCTGGGTGGTGGTTTCGAGCTGGCGTTGGCCTGCCATTACCGAGTGATTGTCGATAATCCAAAAGCTGTGGTGGGCCTGCCGGAAGTCACCGTGGGCTTGCTGGCCGGTTCCGGTGGTACACAGCGCTTGCCACGCATGATCGGTATCCAGAAAGCCTTGCCGCTGTTGCTCGAGGGCAAGACCCTGACGCCAGTCGAAGCGGTCAAGCTGGGCATGGTCGATGCCGTGGTGCCCGCCGAAAACCTGCTGCAAACCGCCCGTAACTGGTTGCTGGCCAACCCCCAGGCCCAGCGCAGCTGGGACCAGAAGGGCTATCGGCCAGCAGAGGGTCTGGGGCTGCTCAATGCCAACCAGGCCGCAGCCTACAGCATGCAGGTGGGCGCTATTGCCGCGAAGACCTGGCACAACTACCCGGCACCGATTGCGATCCTCGACTCAGTATTCGAAGGCATGTTGATGCCGTTCGACAAAGCGCTGAGCGTTGAGTCCAAGCACTTCGCCCGGCTACTGACCGACCCTGTAGCGCGCAATCTGATCCGTACCACCTTCGTCAACAAAGGTCAGGCCGATCGCCTGGTGCGCCGTCCGAAACATGTGGCCAAGAGTGTAGTCAGCAAGCTCGGCGTGCTCGGTGCAGGCATGATGGGTGCGGGCATCGCTTACGTGGCCGCAGCGGCGGGTATTGATGTGGTCTTGCTCGACGCTACCATCGAGCAAGCGCAGAAGGGCCGCGATTATTCACGCAAGATTCTCGACAAGGCGGTCGAGCGCGGCAGCCGCACCCGTGAGCAAGCCGATGCTGTGCTCGCACGGATTCTGCCAACATCCAATTACGCTGACCTGACGAGTAGCGAGCTGGTAGTTGAAGCGGTGTTTGAAGATCAGCAAGTCAAGGCCCAGGTAACCGCGAAGGCCGAAGCGGTGCTGAGTGAGCAGGCGATCTTCGCCAGCAATACCTCCACCCTGCCGATTTCCGGACTGGCCGAGGCTTCTCAGCGTCCGGCCAATTTCATCGGCCTGCATTTCTTCTCGCCGGTCGACAAAATGCCATTGGTGGAAGTCATCGTTGGCAAGCAGACCAGCGACGAAACCCTGGCGCGTTCTCTGGACCTCGTCGCGCAATTGCGCATGACCCCCATCGTGGTCAATGACAGTCGCGGCTTCTATACCAGCAGGGTGTTCCAGACCTTTATCCACGAAGGCATGCGCATGCTTGAAGACGGCGTCGAGCCGGCTTTGATCGAAAACGCAGCCAAACTCGCCGGCATGCCGATTGGCCCGCTGGCGCTGCTGGACGAGGTCACTATCGAGTTGCCGTGGAAAATCGTGCAGCAATCGATAGCCGCGCTAGGTGATGGCTACGTCAAACCCTGCGCCTATACCGTCATGCAACGCATGGTCGAAGAGTTCAAACGCATTGGTCGACGTGGCACTGGTGGCTTCTATGACTACCCGGCCGAAGGTGGCAAGCGACTATGGTCCGGGCTTGAGCAAGCGTTCCCGCGCCTGGCGGAACAACCGGATGTCGCTGAGCTACGCAAACGCATCCTCTACATCCAGGCCCTGGAAACGGCACGCTGCCTGGAAGAGGGTGTGCTCACCCATCCGGCCGATGGTGACGTCGGTTCGCTGCTGGCCTGGGGCTTCCCGAGCTGGACTGGCGGTACCCTGTCGTTGATCGACACCGTCGGTGTGCAGGCGTTTGTCGCCGACTGCGAGCGCATGGCCAAGTTGTACGGCCCGCGCTTCAAGCCTTCGATCTGGTTGCGTGAGCGCGCTCTGCGTGGCGAACCCTTCTACGCCAAGGAAGAGGTGGCCTGATGCGTCGACTGATTTTCGAGGCCGAACACGAGCAGTTTCGCGACAGCGTGCGGCGATTCTTCCAGAATGAAATCGCCCCGCATGCAGCCAAGTGGCGCGAGCAGGGTTATGTCGACCGTTCGGCCTACAGCAAGGCCGGTGAACTCGGTTACCTGCTGATGTGGGCCGACGAGCAATACGGTGGCGCCGGGGTACGGGACTTTCGCTATGAGCAGATCGTTTACGAAGAAAACATCCGCCACGGTGAAATAGGCTTCTATATCAATCTGCATTCCGGGTTGGTCGCCCCCTACATCGGCGAGCTGGGCAATGACGAGCAGAAAGCGCGCTTTCTGCCCGGATGCGTCCGCGGCGAAACCATTCTCGGCGTGGCGATGACCGAGCCGAATGCTGGTAGCGATCTGGCGGGTATGCGCACCCGTGCCGAGGATAAGGGCGACCATTGGCTGCTCAACGGTGCCAAGACCTATATCTCTAATGGGCAGATCGGCGACGTGTTTGTGGTCGCGGCACGCAGTGTGCCGGAACAGCGCCATGGCATCGGCCTGTTTCTGGTGGAGCGGGGCATGGAAGGCTTCTCCCGCGGCAAGCCACTGCACAAGATGGGCTTAAAGGCGCAGGACACCTCCGAGCTGTTCTTCGACAACGTCAAGGTGCCCAAGGCCAACGTGCTGGGAGATCCGGCCAAGGGGTTTGCTTATCTGGGCAAGTTTCTTGGAGGTGAGCGGCTGATCGCGGCCATCGGCTCAATGGCATCGGCGCAGACAGCGTTCGATTTGACCCTGGAGTATGTGCTGCAACGCAAGGCCTTCGGCCGGCCGATCGGGGCTTTCCAGAACAGCCGTTTCGTCATGGCGGAAATGCGTGCACAACTGGACGCGACCCAGACCTTCGTCGACCAGTGCGTGCTGGAGTACAACGGCGGTCGCCTGGATGCCGAACTCGCCGCTGAGGCAAAACTGCTGTCCAGTGAACTGGAGGGCAGGGTGCTCGATCAGTGCGTGCAACTGCATGGCGGTGCCGGCTACATGGAGGAGTATCGCATTTCGCGGATGTACACCGACGCGCGGATTACCCGGATCTTCGCCGGTGCCAGTGAGATCATGAAAGAAATCATTGGCCGCAGCCTTGGGCTCGATGAGCGCAAGCTCAATTGAACCTAATGCCATGGGCGAGTGTGCTGGTACTGCCTCTGTTGCTTGTGCTCGGCATCTACTGCTGGGCACCGGCATGGCTGCTCGATGGTGCTATGGCTGTGGCGCGCTGGAAGGTGGGTCTACGACCATTGCGCGTAGATGTTGGTGCTGATTCGTGGGCATACCTGGACAGCGGCGGCGATGATGTTCCGATCGTGCTGGTACACGGCTATGCGTCTAACAAGGAGAGTTGGCTGGCGGTGGCCGGTTTTTTCAAGGGCCGCGGTTTTCGCTTGCTGATCCCCGATTTGCCAGGGTTTGGCCAGAGCCCTGCGGCGGCGGATGGCGAATATGATGTGGCGAGTCAGGCCGAGCGCCTGCGTGGGTTCATCCAGGCGTTGCAGCTTGGACGCGTTCATCTGATCGGGCATTCGATGGGGGGATATGTGGCTGGAGCCTATGTGGCCCTTTACCCTGAAGACTTGTTGAGCACTTATCTGGTCGCACCTGCCGGAGTCAACGGTGGGTTGCCACCGTTGTTGCAGCAGAAGGCTCAAGTCGAAAGTCGCAACCTGCTGTTTGTCGACAGCGTCCAGTGTTTCCATCGGACCATGTCGCTGGCCATGGTCAAGCCGCCGCGTGTGCCGCAGCAATGGGTGAAAGTCATCGTTGCCCGTGAAGCACCGTACGAAGCATTGCGTCAGGTGCAGACCGGTTTCTGGTTCTCGGCCCCTTTGGAGCACATGTTGCGCGGTTGCCGCGTGCCATTGCGCCTGTGTTGGGGGGAGTTGGATCAACTGCTGCCTGTTGCGGGGGCTCAGGTGCTGTTGAACGCAATGCCTTCGGCCAGCCTGAAACGCTTGCCGGGCGTAGGCCATATACCGTTGATGGAAGCACCGAAGCGATTGGCGCAGGACTACTTGAGCTTCATCTCATGAAGTTTTCCGGCTGGCGCGTATTGGCGGCCCTCTGGGGTGTGGCGCTGGTCACCCAGGCCTTTCCCAATTACGGGGCCGGGGTAATCAATGCCGCCATGGCGACGGATCTGGGCCTGGAGCGCAGTACGCTGGGCATGGGTTTCGGCCTGTTCGTACTGACTCAGGGCGGTACCGCGCCTCTGGTTGCCTGGCTGGTCAATAAACTGGGGGCACGCCTGGTGATTGCCTGCGGTTCGCTGGTCATTAGCATTGCCACGCTGGCACTGGCATTGCTGGCGACCGAGGCCTGGCATTACCTGCTGTTATTCGGACTGCTGATGGGCACAGGAAGTGCGGTGGCCGGCGGCATTCCGCTGCAAACCTGTACGTCATTATGGTTCGTGCGCAGGCGTGGATTGGCAATGTCGATCGTGATGACAGCAAGCTCTCTTGGTGGCTTCGTTGCAGCGCCCCTGCTCGGGGAAATGGTGAGTTCAGCCCATGACGGATGGCGGGCCGGCTGGTTCTGTGTGGCCGGGCTGACCTTGCTCGCGGGTATCGCGGCACTGATCGGCGTGGGGGACTCGCCCGCCAAATACGGCCAAGTCGCCGATGGCGAACAATCGAGTATCGACACCTTGGCGCGGACCGAGCCTGTCGCTGCCGACATGCCCTGGCGCGCCACCCTCAAGCAGCCGGCCCTGTGGTTGAGCATCAATGCCGCACTCGCCTTCAACATCGTCGCCTTCACGTTGCTGGCGCACCTGGTGCCACACCTGCGTGGCCTTGGGCACAGCCCGCAGGTGGCGGCGCTGGCGTTGGGTTGTCTGTCACTGGTCGGCGTGTTGGGCAAATTGTTGGGCGGGCTGTTATGTGACCGCTACGAGCCACGCCGGGTCTGGGTGGCTGCGCTGCTTTTGTGTGTTCCGGGTCTGCTGCTGATGATGGATGCACGCAACGCCTGGATGGTTTACCTGGCCGCGGTGCTGGTTGGTGGCGGTGCGGCGGCATCCTTTGTCTGTTGGGCGACACTCGTCGCCAATTATTTCGGAGCTGGCAGTTTTGCTTCGGTCATGGGGCTGCAAATGGCGTTACTGACCCCGTTGGCAGCCCTGGCGCCTTACTTGGTGGGTCTGGTTTACGACCGTCAGGGCAGTTACGCCCCAGCCTTTATTGCTATTTGCATTTACACAATGTTGTCCGCCGCGGCCCTGCTGATGGCCCGAGCACCGCATATCGAAACATTAGCCAGCCGTGAGGAAAGTGAACAATGGGTCCGTTGAAAGGTATTCGTATCATTGAAATCGCCGGCCTGGGGGCTGCACCCTATGCCGCGATGATGCTCGCCGACCTGGGGGCCGAGGTGATCAGGGTAGACCGCGCCGGTGGTAATGCCGACACCCCGGACAACTCACCTCTGTTGCGCAACCGCAGTTCGATCGTGGTCGACCTGAAAAAGCCCGAAGGCGTGGAAACCGTGCTGGCCCTTTGTGAAAAGGCCGATGCAATTATCGAGGCCTTTCGCCCCGGGGTTGCCGAGCGCCTGGGTATCGGCCCCGAGGCGTGTTTGGCGCGTAACCCGCGCCTGGTGTACGGGCGTATGACTGGCTGGGGCCAGGAAGGGCCATTGTCCCAGCACGCCGGGCATGACCTGAACTATATCGGCCTGACCGGCTTGCTCAACCAGATTGGCCCAACCGGGGGCAAACCGGTGGTGCCACTCAATGTCATCGGCGATTTCGGTGGCGGTGGATTGCTGATGGCCTACGGATTGGTTTGCGCGCTGCTTGAAAGCGGCCGTTCGGGGCAGGGTCAGGTCGTCGACGCGGCGATGATGGACGGGGCGATCTCGTTCATGGCGATGTTTTTCGGCTACCGCGAACAAGGGCAGTTCATCGATGGGCCAGGCGCCAACTTCCTTGGCGGCGGCGCGCATTATTACGACGTCTATGCCTGCGCCGATGGCAAGTTTCTCTCGGTGGCCCCGATTGAGCCCGCGTTCTACCGCACCTTTGTCGAGCGCCTGGAACTTGACGCCGAGCGCTTCCTGCCGGCGGGTTATCCAGCCTATACCCAGACGCATATCGAGCAGCTGTGGCCAAGCCTGAAGCTGGAGCTCGAAGCACTGTTCAAGACGCAGAGCCAGGCACACTGGTGCGCCTTGTTCGAGGGGCTCGATGCTTGCGTCACGCCGGTGTTGAGTCTGGCCGATGCGCCCTCACACCCGCACAACATCGCGCGCAAGACCTTTGTCGAGGTCGGCGGGATTTTGCAGAACGCCCCGGCGCCGCGCTTCAGCCGTACCACGGCGGCCACGCCGCGTGCACCGGTGGCGGTGGGGGCCAGCCGCAAGCAGGTGGTCGTCGACTGGAACATTGACCCGCAACTGGTTGCCCGTGCCCTGGCGGCCGGTGCACTGGTTTAATCCGAAGAGGCGCTAGCGATGAACAGTGGATGTCCGCATCAATCCATCCTGTCCACCCAGGACAGTGACCCGCATCCGTACTTCGACGCCTTGCGAGCAGAAGGGCCGGTAGTCTGGGACGACGGCATGAAAGGCTGGGTCGCCTTGAGCCACGAAACCTGCAAGTTCGTGCTGGTCAACGAGCAGCTGTTTCGCCACCCCTACGCCGATGCTGACGCGACCATGGTAGAGGTCAAGGGGGGGCGGCGCAATATCGTGGTATTGCAGGGCGCCGAACATGAGCGTATGCGCCGCTATGTGATCCAGCTGTTCACCCCGAAAAACATCGAGATGTATGTTGAGCACCATGTTCAGCCGATCACCGAATTTCTGATCGACCGTTTTGTGCAACACCACCATGCCGATCTGGTGGCCGAATTTGCCGACCAACTGCCGTGTCGGGTGTTTATGTCGCTATTCGGCATGGATGCGCGTGACGACGAATTCCTGGCCCGAGTGCTGGCCTTGCACGACGACATTATGGTCTGGGCCGGTGGTCGTCACTTTCTCGGCGAGGATGCCACGCGCAAGGCGCTCGCAGCCTCCCATGCACTGAACGAGATCCTCCTGCCCTTTATCCGTCAGCGCCGCGAGCAACCGGCCGATGACCTGATGACCCGTTTGTGGGCCGAGGCCCCGGGTATTCTCGATGACGTCAGCGAAGAAGACATGCTCGCCACCTGTCGAGAGTTGTATCTGGGTGGCAGCGATACCACGGTGCACGCGCTTTCCAACGCCTTGCATGTGCTATTGACCAATCCAGATGTGGCAGCGGCGGTTCGCGCCGATCGCGAACGGGCTTTGCCAGTGTTTATCGAGGAGGTGCTGCGGGTCTGGGGTTCGGTGCAATACCGCTACCGGGTCGCTAACCAGGACATCGAACTGGGCGGCGTGCAGATTCGCAAGGATCAGGTGGTGTTTACCCTCAATGCCGCGGCCAACCGTGACCCTGAACACTACGCTTGCCCGGCGCAGATCGATTTGCATCGGGACAAGCCCCGCGACCATCTGGCCTTCAATGCCGGGCCACGAACCTGTGCAGGTTTGTCGCTGGCGCGGGCCGAAATACGCGTGGCGCTGAATCAGGTGCTCGATCGACTGCCTGAACTGCGGTTGGATCCGGCTGCACCGCCGCCACGCTTCTGCGGCTTGTTTACCCGTTCGTTCAAGCCGCTGCAGGTGCTGTTCGGCAACGACTGAGGCCTATCTTTTTCGACAGGTGCCCGTCTTGCCCGAGGCTCATAAGCTTCAAATCAAAATCGGGCTGCAACTTCCATTACAAAAACTGATCAAGTGGAGCCATCAAGCATGAATGCCAACGCGCCTACTCCGACGCTGGACACAATTCTAGAGCCTGCAGAACTGGTGGCCCGCGCCCGCGCGATGGTCCCGACCCTGCGTGAGCGCAGTGCGCACTGCGAGCAGCTACGCCATATTCCCCGAGAAACCTTCGAGAACTTTCGTGACGCTGGCCTGTTGCGTATTGCCCAACCACGAGAGTTCGGCGGCTGGGGGCATGGCATCGATACCATCGCTGAAGTGGGCATGGAAGTCGGTCGTGGTTGCGGTTCGTCTGCCTGGATGGCCGGGCAATGGCCGGGTCACCAGTTCATGGTCGGTTACTTTTCGCTGGAAGCGCAGCAGGAATACTGGGCACAGGACCCGGACACCATGTCCTCCACCGCATCGGCCCAAGCCCGGGTCAACATTGAACCCGAGCGTGGTGGTTTTCGCGTACGCGACAGCCAGATGCGTTTTTCCAGCGGCTGCGATTACGCTCAGTGGATTTTCTTCACCACTCAACATGGCATGGGCCTGATTCCCAAGTCGGATTTCGAGGTGCTGGATGACTGGCACGTTTCGGGATTGCGCGGAACCGGCAGCAAATCAGTGGTGGTCAAGGATGCCTGGATCCCGCCACATCGTTGCGTCACCCTGGCTGACTTGCGCGCTGGTACTACGCCGGGTTCGAAGATTTACGCGGATAATCCTTACTACCAGGTGCCGTTCAACTTAGTGGTGAACCAGCTGCTGCTCGCCGCGACCATCGGCATGGGTCGCGGTGTGCTGGATCTGTTTGAGGAGCGCGTGACCAAGCGCTTCGATCTGCATACCTTCAAGCCCGCTTCCGAGGGCGCCGGTACGCAATTGCGTTTTGCTGAATCGTCGGCCGAGATCGATGCCGCGATGATGTTCATCCGTAACAACTGCCGCACCCTTGCCGAATGGGGCCAGAAAGGCCACGTGCCGAGTGATGCCGAGCGTGCGCGCATGCGCCGTGACGTGGCCTATGCCACGCGTATGAGTCTGCAGGCCAGCAATCGTCTGATTACCTCGGGTGATGCCAGTGCAATGTTCGATACGCAGCAGCTGGGGCGTCTGGGGCGCGATATCACTATGGCGGGCTTGCAAGCCAACCTGACCTGGGATGAACCGGCACAAAGTTTCTCTCGTGCGCGCTGGGGAATTTCGCCGCTTTCGAACCTCAACTGATAACAGCCACGGCTTTGCCGGGAGTACCGCCTTGACCGACGTATTACTGCTACTGTCCAGCCCTCGCGGCGCGGTTTCGCACTCATCCAGAGTGGCCCGCGAGTTGGCCCGGCGCTGGCTTGCACGTCATCCCGGCAGCCGCCTGACGGTGCATGACCTTGCACAGGCAGCGTTGCCGCATATCAACGAAGCTTACGTCAGCGGCCGCATACTACCGGCGGCCGAGCGGTCTGCGCGGCAGCATGCGGCGGTGGCCGTCTCTGATCGACTGATTGAAGAACTGCGCAGCCATTCGGTGTTGGTGGTTGCCTCTTCCATGATCAACTTCAGCATGTCCAGCACGCTGAAGGCCTGGTTCGATCATGTACTCCGGTCGGGGGTGACGTTCCGCTACGAGGACGGTCGCCCGGTTGGGCTTCTACCTGGCAAGCGGGTTTTTCTGGTCGAGGCGCGCGGTGCGGATTATTCCGTGGAGCCCTATTGCGCCAATGACTTCCAGCAGCCGCTGATCAAGGTGTTACTCGGCTACATGGGACTGGCCGTTACCGCCACAGTGAATATTGAAGGCGTGGCTTTCGATGCCGAGCAGGCAGAACAGGCAGCGCTGGCGCAACTGGACGACCTGCAGGACCTGGTTTGAGCGGATCATTGCGCGTCTTGAATTGAGGCGCGACGAAACCCTCCATTCGCCTCTAAAATGGCAGGTCTATGGCGAATGGAACCCAGCATGACTCGCACTCTTGGCGAAGCCGTCGATTCGACTCTCAAGCGCCAGCCGCGCAAGGCGGGTCGCCCCGCACGCGATGCGGCACCCGCAGCCCCTGACGACGCGCTTCTGCGGATGGCTTTCGAAACTTTTGCCGAACTGGGTTATGAAGGCACCGCCTTGCGCGACCTGTGCCGCCGGCTGGGCGTCAGTCACAACCTCATCCACTCGCGTTTCGGTTCCAAGGAAAACCTCTGGCTACGAGCGGTCGATCACTGTCTGTCACAGCACAGTGAACGCAGCATGCATGTCTTCACGGAGTGTTTTGCCAGTGACGAAGAGCGCCTGCGCGCGTTGGTAATGGGGTTCACCGAGGCCGCTGCGGCCAACCCCGCGGTGATCGGCTTGATCAGCAGTGAAGGTCGCCGCGATTCCTGGCGTCTGGACCATCTGTTCCAGGCGTTTGTCGCGCCCTTCAGTCAGCAGGTGGAACTGCTGCTCGCTCGATTGGCGCAAAGCCATGGACGCATGCCGATGTCTTCGGCGACGTTCATGGTGTTGATGGTCCATGGCATCGGCAGCTACTTCGCGCTTTATCCATTGATTCGCAAACTGGGTTTTCCAGAACAGTTGAATGGCGAGGAAATCCGCCGTCAGGCTGAGGTGTTTGCGGATGTGATGCTGACGGCGGTGACTCAGGGGCGCAGCTGATTACATACCCTGATGTTGTGGCATCGCAACGTGCATGCCGTCGTGGGCATCATTGACGCAAACCTGGCACGCCAGTCGGGAGCCGGGACGAAGTTCCTGCACGCATTCGAGCATGGCCTGCTCCATGGCATCGGCACTATTGAGTTGGCCCGTCCAGGGTTCCTCGATGTAGATGTGGCAGGTGGCGCAGGCGCATGCTCCACCGCAATCGGCATCGATGCCCGGAATGGCGTTGTTGACGGCACCTTGCATCAGGCTGTCGCCGTTGGCGACATTGACTTCATGTGCGGTGCCGTTATGTTCGATGTAGGTGATGATCGGCATTATGGCTATCTCGTATTTTGGGGTAGCCCCGGCGCTGGCGTCGGGGAGCGAGGTTTAATCAGCGCATGCCCAATAGTTCGCTGACGTCGCGGCTGGGGTCGCCATCGGGCAGGTAGCTGAAATCGCCTTGTGCCTGACGCCTGGCCAGTTGTTGCATCAAGAAGCGATAACGCATTCCCGGGCTGTCGAAGCGCGAGTGCAGGTCGCGGCGCTCGGTCGGTTCGGCATAGCGCGGGTTCTGCGGCCGGGTCATCAGGTTGTCCTGCAGGGATATGAGGTAGGACGACTGCGGCATGATCTGGCGGAAAACCCACGGCGCTTCGACCAGGTTGAAGCTGAAGTCCAACCGGCATCGATTGCGTGCGACCGGCACACAAGGGTGGAACAGCGGGATATCGAAACCGGGGCGATAGCGGCCGTAGGCCAGGGCGACGCGGCTGCGCAAATGCACGTGGATCACCGCGCGCACATCCTGGACCTTTTCGCGGATTCCGCCGAACAGGCGCATGATCGGTGCGGCTGTCTTGTTGCGGACGGTGCGGATCATCGTCACGGTTTCCGAGGTGGATTCCACGGTGACCTCATCGCTTTCCGATACCTCGTTGCCGACCACGTTGCCGTGAAGGAAGTCTGCATGGGTCAGGTCGATCAGGTTCTCAAGGGACAGGTCCGAACAACAGTCGAAGCGCACCGTGCCGCTGAACCAGCCGGGCAGGCCGCCTTCGCGTGGCAGGAAGGGTACGTTCGGTACCAGGGCTTCATTGGCATTGGCCGGGTTGCCGTACCAGGCCCAGACGTAGCCGTAACGCTCCAGCGCCGGGAAGCGGCCGGTGCCAGCCGTGAACTCGCCGGCAAAACTGGACAGGTGCGAGAAATCGCGCGGATGAAACTCCAGCACTTCCAGCCGCCCGCGATTGCGCCATAGATAATAGGGCAACGAGTGGATATGGCGGCGGATCGGTTTGTCGGTGACGTGGCGGCTCAAGGCGACCGGAAACCAGGCGTCGCGCAGCACATATTCACCGGGCACCCAGTCACGCAAGAGGATCTTGCTGTCGCTGCTGGCATTGCCGTTGTCTTCAAGAACTGCATTCATGGGGATGGCCTCCTCGACCATGTCTGTATCAGAGGTCAAACCGCGTGCTGCTGGGCTGTGCTGAAAATCAGCGGAGCTGCCTGCAGAACCCGTGACGGGCCCACCAGCAACTTGGCCAGCGCCGCGCCGTCGAGGTGTTCAAGCGGTTGAACCGGTGCCTTGCCAAGCAACCGCGCCAGGCTCGTGCGCCAGCTACCACCGGAGTGACGTCGACTGCGCCAGCTCACGGCTGTGGTGCCGCGTGCACCCGGAGCGCTGCTGATGACGGCCGATGCCAGCACCTGTTCATCAGCGCTGCAGGCTTCGACGATGGCCAATCCTGTTTGCGTTGCCACGCTGATGCGCAGGATCAGTGGATAGTCGCGTACGAAACGATCCGGCAACGCCGGGCCGACCCACATCATGCCTCGCTCGCTGACCCAAAAGCCGTCGCGCCATTTCGGGTCGCCCAAGAGGTGATCGGTGATGCGCATGCCGGGCATCTTCAGCAGTGCTTGCGGGCCATCGAGCAGTGCTGCGATGTACTGCTCATGGCTCAGGCTCACGGTCAGGCTTGCGCTTGACTCGCCCTTGACGGATGCATAGGGCAGGGGCGCGGGTGCGGTGTCCGGCAGGGCGGCACCGATCCAGACGTAGACCAGACCTTCGCGCTCGCAGACGGGATACGCCTCGACTTTATGCTTGGGCGGCACGCGCTCGCCGGCACTCAGGTTGGGAATTTCCCGACATTGGCCGCTCTCGCCGTCGAAGGTCCAGCCGTGATAACCACATTGCAGCCAGCCTTCGGGGCGAATTCGCCCTAGCGACAGCGGTGCGCGCCGGTGTGGGCAGCGGTCTTCGAGGGCACGCACTTGATTGTCGGCGTCGCGAAACAGAACGATTTCATGCCGCCCACAATGGACAGCCAATGGCTTTTTGTTACTGACATCTTCGCTGCGGGCCAGGGCCCACCAATTATCGGTCACGGTTCTATCAGGCCAGCCTGGATCAGGGTGTGCGGTGGTCATGGAGGGTCCCTGCCTTGAGAGCGTTGTTGTTATTTTCACGAAAACCTATGCCTTAACTTGACAGTCGTCAAATAAAATATCGTGCCCTCCTGACTATCTTTTCCGATAGGTGCCGCTGCCATCTCGGGGCGCCAAGCTGCTGTCATGTCTTTCCATGGATTTGACGGAGTAGAGTGATGCGAGAGGCCAGTAGCCAGTCATCCGGCACCCCCCTATGGGTGCCTTCTGCAGAGCGCGTGGCAACGACCCGCCTGGCACAGTTTCGCGCCGCCGCTGCTATGGCAGGGGCCCCGCAAGAGGGCGACTTTCATGACTTGCAGCGCTGGTCAGTGGACCAGCCGGAGGCCTTCTGGAGCACGCTTTGGGATTTTTGTGGCGTACGCGGTGAGCGTGGCGGGCGGGTGTTGCACGATGGCGAGAAAATGCCCGGCGCCCAGTGGTTCCCCGATGCCCGTCTGAACTTTGCCGAGAACCTGCTACGCGACAGCAGCAACGCCGATGCCTTGGTGTTTTGGGGGGAGGACAAGGTCAAGCGCAGGATGAGCCGCGCCGAGCTGCGCCAGGCCGTGGCGCAGCTGGCGGCGGGCTTGCGCGAGTTAGGTATAGCGCCGGGCGACCGGATCGCGGCCTATCTGCCCAACGTACCGGAAACCCTGATTGCCATGCTGGCTGCGTCCAGCCTTGGCGCGATCTTTACTTCGGCCTCGCCGGACTTCGGTCCACAAGGCGTACTCGACCGTTTTGGCCAATGCCAGCCACGGGTGCTGTTGACCTGTGACGGCTATTGGTACAACGGCAAGGCGAACGATTGTGTCCGCAAGCTGCATGAAATCATCGCCGGCTTGCCGAGCGTCGAGCTGACCTTGCTGGTGCCTTACCTTGATGCGCAGTTCGATGTGGCGGCCAGCGGCCTTCCTGGAGCCAGGCGCTTCGATGAATTCCTGGCGGACTACGCGACGGCCAATACTCCCCTGTACAGCCAGTTACCGTTCGATCACCCGCTGTACATTCTGTATTCGTCCGGAACCACCGGCGTACCCAAGTGCATCGTGCACGGTGCCGGCGGAACCTTGTTGCAGCACCTCAAGGAGCACTACCTGCAGTGGGACATCGCTGCCGGTAACCGCTTGTTCTACTTTACGACCTGTGGCTGGACCATGTGGAATTGCCTGGTCAGTGCGCTCGCGTCCGATGCGACGCTGATGTTGTATGACGGCAGCCCCTTCGCCAGTGACGGGCGCATTCTCTGGGAGTTCGCTGAAGCCGAACGCATCAGCCATTTCGGCACTTCGGCCAAATACATCGACGCGCTGGCCAAGACCGACCTGCGTCCAGTGCAGCGCTACGACCTGTCGCCATTGCGCGTGGTGCTGTCGACCGGGAGTCCGTTGTCGTCGGAAGGTTTTGCCTACGTCTATTCGTCGATCAAGGCTGATGTGCAGTTGTCATCGATCTCGGGTGGTACCGATATCGTCAGCGCCTTTGTCGGTGGTGCGCCCGATTTGCCAGTGTGGAGTGGCGAGATCCAGGCCGCAGGCCTGGGCATGGCCGTCGAGGTCTGGGACGAGCAGGGCCAGGCGGTAGTCGGTCAGAAGGGCGAACTGGTCTGTACCCGAACCTTTCCCTGCATGCCGGTAGGCTTCTGGAACGACCCCGATGGCAGCAAATACCGCGCCGCCTATTTCGAGCGCTTTCCTGGCGTCTGGTGTCATGGCGACTTTTGTGAAATCACCGAGCACGGCGGTTGGGTGGTCCATGGCCGTTCCGATGCCACGCTCAACCCCGGCGGGGTGCGTATCGGCACGGCGGAGATCTACCGTCAGGTGGAGAAACTCCCCGAAGTGCTGGAGTCGATTGTCATTGGTCAGGCATGGCCACCTGAGGCACCGAGCGATGTGCGCGTGGTGTTGTTTGTCCGCCTGCAGGACGGTCGCGTGTTGGACGAGGCTCTGGTGCAGAGCATTCGTCAGACCGTGCGTGACAACACCACCCCCCGACATGTACCGGCCAAGGTGCTACAGGTGGCAGATATCCCCCGCACGAAGAGCGGCAAAATTGTCGAGCTGGCGGTGCGCAATGTTGTGCACGGTCTGCCCGTGAAAAACGTCGAGGCGCTGGCAAACCCGCAAGCGCTGGAGCTGTTTCGAGACCGCCCGGAGCTTTTGAGCTGAAGGCATTGCAACGCCGTCATTGGGCGGCAGAATTGTTCACCGGAGGATGTATGCAAGAATCCCGCTTCGACCCTAAAGAGTTTCGCAAGACGCTGGGTACCTTCACCACCGGCGTGACCATCATCACCACCAGTACCGACGACGGTACGCCGGTGGGGCTCACTGCCAATAGCTTCAACTCGGTATCGCTGGATCCGCCCATGGTGCTCTGGAGCCTGGCCAAGACCTCGCGTAACCTGGAGACGTTCACGGCAGCCGACCACTGGGCCGTGCATATTCTGGCGGTCGACCAGCAACCCCTATCGGACCGGTTCGCCAAGAGCAGCGAAGATAAATTCGCCGGCGTTGAGGTGGAGCGTGGGATTGGCGACGTCCCTTTGCTCTCTGGTTGCACCTCGCGGTTGCAGTGTAAGACGTTGTTCCAGTACGAGGGCGGGGACCACATCATCTTTGTCGGTGAGGTACTGGATTTCGATCGTAACGAAGTGCCGCCACTGGTTTTTCACGCCGGTGGTTATGCGGTAGCGGCGCGCAAATTCGGGCAGATGCCGACATCCAGCTATGGCCAGGGCATCGAAGTCGGCGACGACTTCCTGGGCTTTCTTCTGCCACGTGCGCATTACCAGATTTACGCCCGCTCACGGCAGGAACACTTGCGCCATAACCTGACAGATGCAGAGTTTTTCGTCTTGGTAAGCCTCATCGGTCGTGACGGTCGCGGCCGTGAGGAAATCGAGGAGATGTTCTGCTTGACCGGACATCACATTACCGAGCAAGTGATCGAAGGGTTGCAGACGCGCGAGCTGCTGCGCATTGACGCTCAGGGGCTGTTCCTGACGAGCAAGGGCCGCGAGATCGCTGTGCAGATCATCGCCGGGCTCAAGGCTATCGAGTCAGAGATTCTCACCCGCTTCGGCGACTGGGATGCCGTGGCGCTGAAAATGCTGCTCAAGCAACTGGTTCAGATTACCGACATCGAGTTGCCACGCATGTGGGACAGCTCCGACCGCGCGATCAATAACCAGCAGCGTTGAGCGATCAGCTTCTCTGTGCACCTGACTTCTACGCAGCTGTCGCCAACTGGCAACAGCTGCGCAATTGCTTGAAACGTCCTGCTGATCCCTCCATCCATCGCTATCACCGTCCCCTCACATACGCGCCAGCCCGCGACGTCGGCTAGATCACGCTGCCCGCGATATCGGGCAAAGCAGTGCGCTCCTCAACTCAAGCCCATCGCAGCCGTCCTTGACCAGCGCTGTCTTGCCCGTTATGGGAAATAGATTTTTTATGCGATTATCTTTGCCCTTGATTGTTATTTCGTGGTCGGCACCCGGTGGGGCGCTGAGTGCTTGTTACGTGATAGCTCGATAAAAATATCTTATATTAAAAATAGTATATATTTAGTCGAAGTGGGCAATGTATTTTCCGGGAGTCGGTATGGCGCGTGAACAGCAGAGCATGACCCAGGAGGTGTACGAGAGGCTGCGCTCGGATTTACTCACCTGCCGTTTGCAACCGGGCGCGCGCCTGAAGATCAACGAGCTCTGCGAGCGTCTGGGCAGCAGCCAGGGTGCGGTGCGCGAATCCTTGTCGCGGCTTAGCTCTGAAGGCTTCGTGGTGGTCGAACCGCAGCGTGGCTTCAGTGTCGCGCCGATTTCTGCCGACGATCTCAAGCACTTGACCGAGCTGCGCAGCGAGATCGAGTCGATGTGCCTGCGTCGCTCCATCGAGCTAGGCGATGTTGGCTGGGAGTCGGCGCTGGTAGCGGCTTATCATCAGGTCTCGCACACGCCTGAGCGTGAACCGGCCGACCCGCAACGACTCAGTGAGAATTTCTCCGTTGCGCACCGTAATTATCATGAACTCCTTGTTGCGGCTTGCGACAACCCGTGGTTGTTGCGGGTTCGTAGCATGCTGTTCGCCCAATCGGAGCGTTATCGTTTGCTCTCGTTGCCGTTGTCCAAGGTCAAGCGCAACACTGACAAGGAACACAAAGCGATGATGGAAGCGGCGATCGCACGCAATGCAGACCTTGCTGTTTCGCTGATCAAGGCGCACTTGCAGGCGACCAGCCAGATCCTGCTCGATGCCATGGAGAAAAATCCCCCCTTGAGTCAAGTTGAGCCTGTACGTAAACGCCGCAAGGCTGCCGCCCCCGCAGTCGACTGATTCTACACGTTTGATCCCCGTCTAATCGCATCCCAGGGGCTATAACCCCGGGGTGTGTTCTGCTGCCCGCACATTGGCAGACCTTTCCTTATCTCGAAATCGGCTCTGTACTAATTGATCAATAATAGGTTAATTTGTTCAACTGTTGCGGGACGCTTTTGGCATCAGTGATCTGCCATCAACTCGTCGTCTTTTTTTAAATTAAAAATACATTTTTATTTGACAAATATATTGTTAAGCGGAAAGATCGACGTCACATAACAACAGTGAGTTGGGGCGACTATGCGATTTCTTGCTTTCGAGGCCGATGGCCGCAAAGGGTTGGCAGTAACCAACCCACAAGGTAAATTGATGGGCTTGCTGGATAACGATCCGGCCTGGCCTGGCGATCTGGACCAATTGATTGCTACAGGTGGCGATGCCCTGAATGAGGGTGCCCGGCAGCTGCTTCGCGGCAAGCTTATAGATCTGGAATCAGTCAAGGTCCTGCCGCCGCTGGTAAAGGCACCGAAAATTATCTGCCTGGGCCTGAACTATGCCGGCCACGCCAAGGAGGGTGGTTTTCCTATTCCCGAGTACCCAACGTTGTTCGGCCGTTTCAACTCGAGCCTGGTTGGACACGGGCAGCCAGTTGTGTGTCCCAAGGTATCCGACAAGTTTGATTTTGAAGGTGAGTTGGTGTTCGTGGTCGGCAAAGGTGGACGGCATATTTCCCGTGAGAAAGCCCTTGAGCACGTCGCGGGCTACTCGATTTTCAACGATGTTTCCGTACGCGATTACCAGCTTAAGACCCCACAGTGGACCATCGGCAAGAACTTTGATGGCACGGGTGCCTTCGGCCCTTGGTTGGTGACTCCGGACGAAGTCCCGCCGGGTGCTTCCGGTCTGCGCCTGGAAACCCGTCTCAACGGTGTGGTGATGCAACAGGCATTCACTGACGACCTGATCTTCGATGTGGCCGAAGTCATTGCACTGCTCAGCGAAGCGCTGACTCTGGAAGCCGGTGATGTGGTGTTGATGGGCACTCCGGCGGGTATCGGTCACGCACGCACGCCGCCGTTGTACATGAAGGCCGGCGATGTCTGTGAAGTGGAAATCGAGGGCCTGGGCATCCTCAGAAACAAGGTCGTCGACGAGCAATAAGCCGGGGGCGGCTTGCCGCCCTTGATTTTCAACGCGACAACAAGAACAAGAGGGCAGCGAAATGCCTGAGTCTCACAACAATCCGCGGCGTCCGGATTACCTGGGCGTGCATTCGATCGATCATTTTTGCCTGACGGTCCCCGACCTCGACGAGGCTTGGGATTTTTACGAGGCCTTTGGCCTTCGGGTCGAGTTTTCAACTGAAACGCTCGAGCTGTATTGCCAGGATCGGCAACATTGTTGGGGCCGCCTGCTGCAGGGGCCTCGCAAGCACCTTGAGTACCTCTCGTTCGGTGCGTTCGAGGATGACCTGCCAAGGTTTCGCGAGCACCTGCAGTCGCTTGATATCAAGCTGTTGCCGCCCCCGGCTCACAATGACGAGCAGGGCTTGTGGTTCCGCGATCCCGCCGGGCTTTTGCTGGAAATCCGCCCGGCGCGACGCTCGGCACCCACCGCCAAATCAGCATTCACCGCGCACTCCTGCGCTGCCGGTGAGCGCGGTACTGTGCGCCGCAGCCAGGCACCGCTGGTGCAACCCCGGCGCCTCGCGCATATCGCCATCTTCACTAATGACGTCGAGCACTCCATCGATTTCTATCACCGGACGTTGGGCTTGCGCCTCTCCGACCGCTCAGCCGATATCGTCGCCTTCCTGCATGGCGCCCATGGCAGCGAGCACCACCTGTTGGCGCTGGTGAAATCGGGCGGCCCAGGGCTCCACCACAGCAGTTGGGATGTAGGCTCGGTGCAGGACGTGGGCCTGGGTTCCAAGCAGATGACCGAGCGCGGCTATGACCGGGCCTGGGGGGTAGGGCGGCATGTGCTGGGGGCCAACTACTTCCATTACGTGCGCGATCCTTGGGGCAGCCATGCCGAATATTCTGCCGATATGGATTACATCCCCGTCGACAAGGATTGGGTCGGCAGCGACCAGCCGGTCGAGGACGCGATGTATCTCTGGGGGCCGGCGGTACCCGAAGACTTCGTGACCAATTTCGAGTTGTAAACAGCAATCGTGAGCGCACTGCGCCTCGCGCAAGGAGATCCCATGAGCGAACAAGAACGTAACAAGAAGGCCTGGGTTGATTTGCAAGAGACCCTCAATAAAGGGGACTTCGAGACCATGGACAGTTTCTTTCATCCCGATTTCGAGTACGCCAACCCATCGCGCCCCGACCTGTCCGGCTATCAGGCCTGGAAGCAGTCGCCGATGGCCAACTACAGCACCTTCCCGCCGTGCCGCTATTCGGTGAAGGACATTACCGCAGAAGGCGACAAGGTCTGGGCGTACTGCCATCACTATGGCAAGCACACAGGCGGCCCCTACATGGGTATCGCGCCGTCAGGCAACGAAATCAACGTCGAGTGGTTCTCCATCGTGACCTTCAAGGAAGGCAAGATTCTGCGCATTTTCAGCATCGCTGACGTGCTTGGCATGATGATCCAGATAGGTGCCATCGACAAAGCCACCCTGCCGACCAATAACCCTAACCGCTGAAACTCAACCGTTGCGAGGTCAATCCATGTCCACCTTCGTATTGCTTCACGGCGGCGCCGCCGGCGCCTGGTTCTGGAATCCGGTACGTGACCTGTTGCGTAATCGGGGGCACGAGGTCGTCAGCATTACCTTCACTGGGTTCGCCGAACGCCGACACCTCAACACCAAGGATGTGAATCAGGACACTCACGTGGCCGACGTGGTCAACGCGTTGTTCTACGAAGACGTCAAAGATGCAGTGCTGGTCGGACACAGTTATTCCGGTTCTGTTATCCCCGGCGTACTCCAGGCTGCCCCTGACCGGATTCGCAAAGCCGTGTTCTTCGATGCATTGGTTTGTAATACCGGCGAATCGGTATCCGAAGCTATGGGCTTCATGACTCGCGAACAATGCCAGGCGATTGTATCGGCGTTGTTGCGTGGCGAGGCTTCGATCTATTCCGGTGTCGCTGAGATGCAACGCGAGATGGCCAAGGCCGAACCCTTCCTGATGTCAGCCGAGCGTCAGGCCTGGATGCTCGACCATCTTTCCGAAATGCCTACTCGCGCCAACGTAAGTCCTGTGACGGTAGGTGCCGAAACGGTGACCTTGCCGGTGGAGTACATCGCCTGCACCCATACCATCATGGTTTCCCAGCACGAAAGAGCGCGGGCCCTGGGTTGGCCGGTGCACGTCATGGAGGGCGATCACGCAGTGATGGTCGGCCAGCCAGAGGCAGCAGCTGAACTGTTGGAAAGTCTTGCCTGATTGAGCGTTTTTGGCCGGCATCTGCCGGCTTTTTTTTTGGTGCGCCAGGCATGGCGCGTTGCGCGCACGCGCAACCAGCTTTGCTGTGGTGGCCACGCTGGTGACTTGGAGGTGAAAGTCCTCTACAACACCCGGCAAGGGGAAGTGTTAGCCAGAGGCAAGGGTGTCGTGGGTGACTGCGAATCTGAAGGAAGCCCGAGGCAAAATGCTGGCCTGACGAACAGGAAGCGGATAGAGGCGGCGCAGCGGGGTAAGACGGCCCAAATCGTCAAAGCCCAATACTTGCACGGAACGCTGTGACGTAGATCCGACAGGCATAAGCAGGAAGGTCGCGCGAATTACCCTGGGAGATCTGTTTAGCCTGCCATGTGCTACCGGCGTCGCGAGATGACGGGATGGGCGACAGAAGTCAGCAGAGGCCGTAGTAGTTGCTCGAAACCGGAGTAATGAAGGGCTGAACCTGCTCTGTTAGAGCGTAAAGCAGAAACTCCGCGTAGCGGGGGGCGAGACCATCAGGAGTAAGAGTCGGAAGCTCCGAGGGCCGGTCTGGGCGCTTAGATACCGCAGGCGACACATCAACGGAACCAAGCTCGCTGGCGTTGTTTGTCAGTAGGCAGGAACCGCCGTATACGGAACCGTAAGTACGGTGGTGTGAGAGGACGGCGGGGGCAACCCCGCCTCCTACTCGATCCTGTTACACCCTCCCGAATAATTCACAACAAGACGAGGTGAACCATGGATTTGCAGATTGCTGGCAAGGTGGCTTTGGTCACCGGTGGTAGCAAGGGAATTGGTCGCAGCATCAGCCTGGAAATGGCCGACAACGGTTGCAAGGTCATCGTGGTCGCGCGCGAGCAGGCGGCGATCGATGAAACCTTGGCGCAGATTCGCGCCAAGGGCGGCACTGCCATCGGCATCAGTGCCGACCTCACGGAGTTGGAGAATTATCAGCGAGTAGTCGACCAGGCCACCGCCGCACTGGGTGCGCCGGACATTGCTGTGTTCAACCTGGTAGCACCCAAACCGGGAGGTTTCGAGGACCTGACTCAGGACGACTTCGACTACGCCTATCGCATCGTGGTTAGCTGTTTTGCAGCAATGGTGCGAGCTGTAACACCGTCCATGAAGGAAAATCGTTGGGGCCGCATCGTCACTGTGGGCTCCGGTACTGCCAAACAACCGGTACGTTCAAGCTCAGGGTTCGGTTACGTCCTGGCCAATACCCACCGTATCGCCGCAGTGGGTTTGACCAAGACCCTGGCTGCAGATCTTGGCCCCTACGGCATCACGCTGAACACCATTGCCACCGGCTCCATCGAGACCGAACAGCTCCGCCGCTGGATGCAGGTGCGTGCCGGTGAGAACAACATCAGCTACGAGCAGATGGTCGAGAAATGGTGCTACCAGCGTATTCCCATGAGCCGCCTGGGCAAGCCGGAGGACATGGCAGCGTTGTGCGCACTGCTGTGCTCCGATCGTTTGTTCACCAGCGGTGAAACCATCCTCTGTGATGGCGGCCAGGTCGAGTCGATGCTGTAAGCGTAAAAAAGCCGCCTACTGATCGTAGGCGGCTGCCTCATCAGGCGTTATGCAGCGCTGCCAGCAACTTCCTTTCTCCTTGCAAATGCGGTGCGTGGGCGAAGAAGCCACCGTCCACGGGATAGATTTGTCCGGTGATCCAGGACGAGCGTTCCGAAGCCAGGAACAACACCATTTGCGCCACATCGGCACTTTCGCCCAGGCGGCGAATCAGCTTGTTCTCGACGATCATGTCCTGGAATGGCTTAGGCAGGCCCGCGGCCAACTTTTCGGTTTGCACAAGCCCCACGGCAATGGCGTTGCAGCGAATGTTTTGCTCGCCATACTGGGTCGCAATGTAACGGGTCAGGGTCTGGATCGCCGCCTTCGAGCAGGCGTAGGCAGTCTGGTACATCTGGCCGGCAGTGGCGGTACCGGAACTGATGTTGATGATCGAGCCGCCACCGGTCTTGAGCATGGCTTGCACGGCGTGACGGCACATCAGCATGGTGCCACGGCCATTGACGGCGAATACGCTGTCCCAGACGTCCTGGGACATTGACAGCAGGTCGGTATCATCCTGAAGGCCTTGCAGGGCGGCGTTGTTGTCGAGGATGTCCAGGCGCCCGAAGGTGTCGAGAGTGTACTTGAAGAGGGTGGCGACACTTTTTTCATCCGAGATGTCGACATTGAAGCCAACAACGTTGCCCCACTCGCGGGCTTCGGAAAGCGCACTTTCCAGCGGGGTTCCGGCGTTGCCGGCCAACACCACATTGGCCCCTGCCGCGGCCAGGTGTTTGACCGTTTCCAGGCCGATGCCACGTACAGCGCCGGTGACGATGGCGGTCTTGCCTTCGAGTTCGTTCGACTTTTGCATGCTGATTCCCTTGCTCGATTATTGTTGTTGGAGATGCAGATGGGTGACTAGTCTCCCCTTTATTACACGGTATTCAGATGAAGTCCGGCGGTGCGATATTCGGTTCGATACCGAGCAGGTTCTTGCCGAAGATTTCATAACCCACGTAGGGCAGATTGGCGGTGTGCCGTGCGGCTACGTTGAAGTCTCGCCACAACCGCGACAGCTCATTGGCCTCGGCGAAGGCACCGGAGCCGGCCAGCGTCATCAGTGAGTCCACCGCTTCGGTCAGCATCTGCACGGTGAGCGAGCCTACGCCTTTGCTTTGGGCACGCTGCGCGGCGCTCAGAGGAATGCGTGTGAGACCGACTTCGTCGATCTGGCGGGTCTCATGCTCGACCAGAATGCGCGTAGCTTCGATCTTGGCTGCGGCGACACCCAGGTTGTGCTGCACCGCCGCAGAATCGCTCTGGCGGGTGTAGCTGGTGTAGACGATAGGCTTCTTGCCGGCAGCGACCGTGACCTGTTCGAGAATGCTTTGGGCAACACCTACCAGCACACCGAAAGCGGTGGCGCGCAGGAATGGCATGAACGGCCAGTAATCGCTTGGCTCACCGACATGGCGTTTGCCTTCAGGATGCTTGCCCATGCCCAGTTCGGCCACCTTGAAGAAGCGTTCGTGAGGCACGAATACATCTTTGGCCACACTGGTTTCGGAGCCTGTGCCACGCATCCCGGTCATGTACCAGGTGTCTTCGATGCTGACATCACTCATACGCAGATACGCAAAGCCCCCAGGCACCACGCTGCCGTCGCTCTTCTTGATATTGCAGCCGAACTGGCCCCACTCGGCATTTCGTGAGCCAGAGCAGTAGCCCCAGCGGCCATTGACCCGGTAGCCGCCTTCGACCTCTTCGGCGATGCCGGGTGGGCTTGCTACGCCGCAGATGGTGGGGTGATGGTCGCCTTTGCCGAACACTGCTTCCTGCAGTTCATCCGGGCCGAGGCTGGCAACCCAGGTAGTGCCATGCAGAATGGTGTAGACCCAACCCACTGCGGGGTCACCCTTGGCCAACTCCAGGCCGACCCGCGACATGGTGGTGGCAGATGTGCCAGTCCCACCCCAACGGCGTGGCGAGGCCATGGCCCAGAAGCCGGCTTCGCTCAGGACCTGGAACACTTCTTTACTGACCCGTCGCTCCTGTTCGTGGCGTGGTGCGTGCTCGCGCAACAGGCTTCGCAGTTCACGGGCGCGGGCGATCAATTCGGGCTCCGCCGCAGTGTTGTAGCTCATGGCGGGAGTCTCATTCGTCGACATTATTTTTATCCTCGGGCGCTCTTCCGGTCGGGCGGGTTCTCGAATGAACCGTTCAGTCAAATTAGCATCGAGTAAAGATAATGGTCAAGAAGTGTATAAAGTGTTCAATAAATTCGCTGGCGTGATTAAAGGACGCGCACAGCAAAGCGCCGTGCACCGCGGCAGCGTAAGTGATCAATCAGGAAATAAGGTTTGTGGGGCGCCACAAGCGGCGACCCCATTTTCTTGCGGGCGGGTTACGCTTTGCGCGTACGGGCGGCTTTTTTCTTTTCGACGGCCGCAGGCGGGGACTGGGCAATGCCGAGCATGGCGAATGCAGTTGAGGCGAGCATCTGCTTGAAATGCTCGGCAGAATCGTCTGGCGGTGGCAGCAGGAAGATTGAGACGTTGACCCGCATGAGCAAGTTGGACCAGATCAGCCGATCGATATTTTGCCCGGTCTGTTTTTTTACTTCGTCGAACATCGGTGCCAATGCCTTGCTCACCCACTCCGAGTAACGGGGTAGCATGCGACCGATAAATTCCAGGGCGAAAGAGGGTTCTACCTCGAGTATGTTATCGCCTTTGGCTTCGCGCGAATGGTCTGCCAGAAAGTTGAGCACTGCGCTCAAACGTTCAAAGGGCGCGTGCGCAGGGTCGCAGACGTCGTTAAGGCCATCCTCGAAACGTTTGCTGACCCGTTCAGCGATACCTTCGAGCACCGCTTCCTTGGTTGGGAAGTAACGGTACAGCGTGCCTCTGGCGACACCGGAAAACCGGCAGATATCACTCATGGACAAGTGCTTGAGGCCCTGGCGCGAGATGGCTTCCAGGGTGGAATCGAGAATGCGATTGACACTTTGCTCCGGCCCCGACGAACGCATGTAACGTGAGCTGCTCGATGCCGGTGCCGGCTTTTCGCTGGCGGCTGCAGGCTTGATCACAGCGGGTTTCTCTGTTGTCACCGGGGTCACGGACTTCTTGGTTTCTGAAGACATCATTTTTGTCATGATTAGGGGTCTGCTTAGAGAAGTAGGTAGCAGCCATTACAGTTGTCAAGTATATGAACAAGTTGACCATAAACTAAACAAATAGTGCAGTTTTATTGATTTTGTTATTTCAAAAAAATATGCCGTTCAACTATTGGCCGATGCCGCCAAGCGGTTGAAGTCCGCATAGCAAGGCGTGTGGCTGGAGAAACCTCCATCCACTGCCAGCGTTTGGCCGGTGATGAAGCGACTGTCGTCGCTGGCCAGGAACAGTGTGGCCTGGGCTACGTCCTGCGGTGTGCCGGCTTGTGGAGTCAAATGACTTTCGAGCAACAAATCGAGCAGTGGGCCAGGCATCGCGTCTTTCAGCGCATTGGTCATGATAACTCCGGGCGCGAGGGCATTGGCGCGAACACCCTGCTTGCCGTAGGCAGTGGCGATGTACTGGGTGGCCATCATTAGTCCCGCCTTGGAGGCGCCATAGGCCGGGCGTACCAGATCGCCAGCCAGACCGGCCGCCGAAGCGATGTTGATGATCGAGCCGCCGCCAGCGGCGATCATGTGCGGGATTGCGTGCTTGCTGGTGAGCATGGCACCGCGCAGGTTGACGGCCATGGTGCGATCCCAGACGGCGATGTCCATGTTGACGATATCGAGGTCGCGGGCCATGTGCTGTGGATCGGTGGCGGCGGCGCTGTTGACCAGAATGTCGATGTGCTTGAAGCGGGCCACGGCTGTATCAATCAGGACGCAGACGTCTTGTTCATCGGTGATGTCGGTGCGCACCGCCAGGGCGCGACCGCCGTCGACGATCACCTTCTGGGCAACCCGTTGGGCATCCTCCAGGCGATAGTCGGCGACCACCACCGTGGCGCCCGCCTGGGCCAGGGTGTGTGCGATCTGCTCGCCGATTCCGTTGCCGCCGCCGACTACCAGCGCGACTTTGTGGTTGAGCTTGTGCATTGCGTCTCTTCCTTATTATGTTGGTAGCACTTCGAATTCAGCGAGGCTCGCCGGCCGGCTCTGATAACGCGGCAGATGCTGGCCACCGTCGACTTCCAGGGTCACACCGTTGACGTAGCGCGCCAGGTCGGAGGCGAGGAATACAACAGCCGGGGCGATATCGCTTTCCGGGTCCCCGACCCGACCCAGCGGATTGCTGACCGCAGCGGCTGCGGCGAAACCGGGGTGCTCACGTTCCAGTTGTTCGAAAACGGTGCCGGCGGCGGCGGGGGCGATCAGGTTGGTGAGAATGTTGAAACGTCCCCACTCGGCGGCGGCCGAACGGCTCAGGCCCTGGATCGCCGCCTTGTTGGCGTTGTAATCGCCATGGAGCCAGGCGGCGGCATCAGCGTCGATCGAATAGAAGTTGATGATGCGGCCACCGCCGCGTGCGCGCAGGTGCGGCAGGGCGAAATGCATGAACCACCAGGTGCCCCACAGACCGGCGCCCAGGGTACGGGCGAGCATGGCATCGGTCTTGGCTTCAAGTGGCACGTTTGGTGAACCGGCGGACGCGTTGTTGACAAGGATGTCCAGCGCGCCGAAGTGCTCGACCGTGCGCGCGACCGCGCGCTGTACCTGGGCCTTGTCGGCCACGTCGGTGGCGATGAATAGAGCCTGCCCGGGATACATTTCGTTGATTTCCCCTGCGGTTCGTTCGCCATGCTCCTGGCTGATTTCGGCTATTACCATCCGTGCGCCTTCCGCGGCGAAGCGGCGGGCGATGCCACGACCTATGCCTTGGCCGGCGCCGGTGACGATCGCGATTTTGTTGTCTAGTAGTCCCATCGATGGTTCTCCTGATTAGGTCGGCGCTCAAGCCGCAACGGTGCCAAGTTGCTGCTCGGCGATCCTGGCGGCGAAGGACTGCAGAGTTCGTAAGTGCCGCCGCGCAGGCGTGGATCGTTGACTACCCGGGCAATTGCCTCGCCAAGATCGAGGGTGTCGACACATGGTGTATCTCCTGGTCGGATCCCACGGCCATTCAAAGATGCCCTGTTCGATCTTGGTCCAGATGTAGTTGAGGTTTTGCATGAACATCGCCGGCTGCAACACGCTATAGGTCAGTCCGGACGTGGCCAAAGTCTGCTCGACCAGTAATTTATTGTGGTGATGGCGCAGTTCGCGGATCAGCGAGTGATAGCAGGAGACGAATACGAAGTGCTCAAGCCTGGCTTTTTGCGCAGCGGCAATGGCGCGCAGGCCAATAAGGTGTTCGTCCTCGGCCACAGCAGGGGGAATATGCACCAGGGTGGTGGCGCCATCCATCAGGTGGTCGAGGTCAGCGTCGTTGCGAAAGTCGCCCAGCAGGGTTTCCTGCACACCACGCGCCTTGAGTTTCTCGGCCGAGGCGGGGCTGGAGGTGAGCACGCGCAAGTGTTCACCCTTGCGTAGTAGAAAGTCGATGGCCGGGATACCGACCAGGCCGGACGCGCCGGTCACGGCAACGATGGATTGGGTAGTCACTGCGGTTGCTCCTGTTGTTATTGTTGGTGGAGTGGCGACGCTAAGCGGTGAGTTGGCTGCCCACCTGACGGTCGAGATTGGCACGCTGGCTGCTTTTGGCGCCGCTCAGCACATAACCGGCGAGCATGCCTTGCACATCGCAATACAGTAGCTTGATACCGCTGTCATCGTGCTCGACTTCCAGCCATTGGCCGGCCAGACCCTCAGGTGGGCGCAGCAGGGCCAGAGGGTAGGCGCTGGTCTTGACGATCACCGATAGCGGCGGGAAACGGATCGGCGTCGGCTGATCGAGCAGCGAGGCGGCAATGGCGCGGGCGGTGGCCATGATCGGGGTTATATAAAGGCAGACACCGACCGGGTATTCGGCACAGTCACCGATCGCATGGATGTGCGGATCGGAGGTCTGACCGTGAGCATCGACGCGGATGCCCCGGCTCACCGCGAGGCCGGCTTGATCCGCCAGTTCGGTGCGTGGGCGCAAGCCGACAGCGCTGATCACCATGTCGACGTGCAGGCGCTGGCCATTGCCCAGATGCAATTCGTAGCCGGCGTCGCAGTGCCAGACAGCCTCGACCGCCGTGCCCAGGTGCCATTCGACACCTTGGCCGGACAGCGCTGCCTGCAGCGGTTCCCCGACCTGCGCCGGGATCAGACTGGCCAGTGGTGTGTCCAGCGGATCGACCACGCTGACCTGATAGCCGCTGGCGCAAAGGTCATTGGCGAATTCGCAGCCGATCAGGCCGGCGCCGATGACGCCGACGTGCCGCTTGCCGTTCAGGCACTCGCGGAACCGCGTGTAGTCATGCAGGTCGTTGATCGAAAGTACCTCGTGCGCCGCATCGCCGCCGAGCGGCAAGCGGATCGGTTGACCTCCGAGGGCCAGCACCAGTTTGGAGTAATGCAACTCGCCGCTGCTGGTATGTAGCGTGCGTGTCTGCGCATCGATGCGCTCGACACGGGTGTTGGCGTGCAGGGTGCTGCGCTGTTGCTCGGCCATGTTCGCCGCAGGCGTGCCGATCAGTTGGGCAGCGCTCTTGCCTTTGGCCAGAGCGGTGGACAGCATCGGCTTGGAATAGAAGTCGGCGGTGTCGGCGGCGACCAGAGCCAGCGACGCCTTTGGGTCGAGTTTGCGCAACTCGCGCAGTACGCCGTAGCCGGCCAGTCCGGCGCCGACGACGATGATCGGCTCGGTCATAGGAACACCGCCAGGTTGGACATTCCCAGTACCGATTGGTCGAGGATGATTTCGCGACGTGCCAGCCTGAATTCGCCATCGGTCCAACGCAGCAGGTCGTGGCGCTCACCGGTGAGCACTTCATAGTGGGCGTCTTCGTAACGGCTGCGGGCCAGATAGATGTAGCTGACGATCGCGTATTCATTGGCATTGGCAGTACGTTCGGCGCGCAGGTTGGTGATAAAGCGCCGGGTACGCGAGATCGGGTTTTCCGCCCAGGCGCTCTTGCTGTTGACCAGGCGCAATATGCGAGCGCTCATCGAGCCATGGGTTTCTGCGAAATGCTGGGAGCTACGGTCGATGGTCGACACTTTGTCGGTAAACATTCGCGTGGTGCGGATTGGCGCGGTGTAGCGTATGTCCTCTGTCAGGCAGGCGAGCCACTCCATCAACCGGAAGTTGTCGAGCAGGGTGGCTTCATCGATCAGAAATTCAAGAATGCTGTTGTACAGTTCGCAGCCGGTAGCGATCCGCAGGCTTTTATCTGCGGTAAGCGTTACTTCATTCATGCAGTGAGTCTCCTGGCATGGGGCAATCGCGTGCCGTGTATCAGTCCTGTTTGGTCATCAATTGGTGCCAGTATTTCCACCAGTTCCACTGGGTGTCGTCCTTGGTGAAGCCTGGATAGACATAGGCACCGCCGGGCCAGTCGGCAGGTTTTTCCTGATGGCAAATCGCCTGGTACTTCAGCGTGCCCTGGCGAGCGATCGCGCCGCGTGCGGATTTGGTCTGCAATGGCCACATCTCCGCATCGTCCTGTTCGATGGTGCCGGAGGTGCCAAGCAGAAAGACTGCATTGGCCAGCATCAACTGCTTCTGTTCTTCAGGCGTGTCTTTCTCGGCGAACATCCAGTTGATGAACTCGAAATGATCCGGGCCGCGCGGCACATAGGCATGTAGTGACAGCGCCGAGCTCATGGTGCCGTCGGGCTGGGGTGCATAAATGAAACCGATAAGAATATTCGGGAACAGTCCGCCGACCTGGGCTGGCGACTCGGCCATCAGGTTCAGTTGTTCGGGGCTCATGTTGCGCTTCACCTGCGGCAATAACGTCGCATCGATCCCCGGCGGTGGCAGGATGTCCAGCCGCTCCTCAATTGGAATTCCGGTTATGTCCATGCCCATGGCCAGACTGAAGGTCTGTTCGGCAGACAAACAACGCAAGGCATGGCCATGGGGCGAGCCAATGTCGAAGCCGTACATGGCTGGCGCTTTGTCGTAAATCGAGTCTCCGTCGCCACCGAGCACGCCCATTTCCAGAAGCGAGCGGTGTGCAGTCAGGGTGTGAAAGCCGTCAGCAGCAGCCTGTTCGCTAGCAGTCTTCCAATTCGCGGGGATCACATAACGCTGTGGCGGGCCAAGCACTTCCAGGCCCTTGTCGGTGCGACAGAACAGAGTATCGAGGTACCACTTCATGTCGCCAAGGAACTCATCGAAGCTTGGGCCTTCGATGTTCCAAGTGGCGAAGATCAGCCCCCCATACACCGCCACTCGCGCCTGGCGCAGGCCCAGTTCGGCCTTGGCGCATATCTCGCCGTGCATCTGCTCGCGCTCGACTGGCGAGCCAATGAAGTCACCGTTGGGGCGGAAGGCCCAGCCGTGATAGATGCAGCGGTGTGCCATGGCATTGCCGCATTCGCCGAGTGCCACGCGCATGCCGCGATGCGGGCAGACGTTGAGCGATACGTGGATTTCGCCGTTGCGGTCGCGGGCAACGATTACACCGTCTTCGCCCATGTGCCGCACCACGTAATCACCGGGGTTGACGATCTCCGTGTCGTGGCCCAACAGCAACCAGGTCTTGGCAAAGATATTTTGCAGTTCGAGTTCGTAGATTTCGCGGTCATGCAAGGTGCGCATGGAGACTTCGCGCCGTTGCAGGTCGACCAGCGTATCGATGGGAGTGCCGTCGGTCAGCACGCGCCGAGTGGGAATCAGCATGGTATCTCCTCTTGTTTTTGTTGTATTTCAGCTTCGGGAGAAGGTCGTGATGATTAAGCATATTATTCAAAATATGTTCAAGCTGTATTTTGTCAGGTGAGGCTGCATTTGCCGTCCGATGGATTGGAGAGGGGGAGGGGCATGTCACCGACCAAAGGGGGTATTGAACTGATTGACAAAATATGTTCAATGCGAACACATTATGCTCGCCTGGCAGAAACATACCGGACAGAGCGCATCGTTGAGATTTTCTAGTCGCAGAAGTCAAGTTTTCGCCTTTATAAAAATAAGAGGAAGACGGCATTGAACACTCCCCTGCAACCTGCGGTGGATACCGCAGCGCCCCGACTTAAGCTCGTGGTTGATCGCAGCGCCTGCTGTGCCTACGGCTTGTGTGCCGAGATTTGTCCCGAGCTCTACCAGCTCGATGAGAACGGCATCGTCGTACTGCAACAAGAAATCGTCCCTCCTGGTCTGGAAGCGCGTGCCCGCGAAGGTGCCGAGTCTTGCCCGCAGGGAGCTATCGAGGTGTTTGAACTGGATGTGAATGCGCCAACCGATGGGAGCTAAAAAAAATCTGTGATTGTTTTTTCAATCTACTATTTGCAAAAAATACATTTTTGCCATAAAAGTAGACGAACAACAAAAACAGTCCCCAGGAGGGAGCATGAGCACCAGCACATCGAAATACCGGCTTCACCGTCGCAGTAGTATTGCCATCGCCGTCGCAACCGTGCTCGGCACAGTGGGTTCGGCACAGGCATTCGAAATCGATGCAGGCACTGATTGGGCAGTGCGTTGGGACAACACCTTGCAGTACAACCTGGGGGCGCGTGCCCAAAGTGTGGACAACCGAATCGGCAACGACCCGGCGCACGCCGAGTCGGAATACAAGTTCGCCGACCGTGGTGACATTGTGACTAACCGCCTCTCACTGCTGACCGAGTTCGATGCCGTCTACGACAACAAATACGGGATGCGTGTCAGTGCTTCGGGTTGGAAGGACTATGCCTACGACGATGATGCCGAGACCAAGCCGGGCTACCCGAGCAACTACGACGACCGCAAGTACTCCAACTACACCAAGAAATACTACCTGGAAGGCACTCAGCTGCTGGATGCCTTCGTGTTTACCAACTTCGACATTTTCGAAAGGCCATCGTCGCTGCGGGTCGGTCGGTTGACCCAGTACTGGGGTAATTCACTGTTCTTCAGCGCCTTGGGCATCAGTAACGGACAGACAGCCACTGACCTGATCAAATCCTCGGCAGCACCCGGCACCCAGGCCAAGGAACTGGCACTGCCACGCGGGCAGATCAACTTCACTACGCAGTTGGCTGATGATTTGTCGTTCAGTGCACAGTACTTCCTCGAATATGAGCCCAACCGGATGCCGGAGGGCGGTACCTTTCTCGGTCCTGCGGATTTCCTGTTCAGCGGGCCGGACAGTGCCGTTGCTCTGGGCGGCGCTGTGAACCGCAACGCAAAAGAACCGGACAACATAAATGACAACTTCGGTATCAGCCTGCGCTGGAGCCCGAGCTGGCTGGACGGCACTCTAGGCGCCTACTTCCGTCAGTACGATGAAACCCAGGCTTCCTCGCCGTTCATTCGCCTCGATCCACTGCAGGTTGCTCCCGGTGTAGTGGTGGCCGCTCCGACCTCCTACACCTTGGGTTACAACGAACATGCGCAGTTGTTCGGCCTTAGCCTGGATAAGGAACTGGGTGGCTACAGCCTGGGTGCCGAAGTCAGTTATCGCAAAAATACGGCACTCAATGGCTCAAACATCGTGATCGCGAGTGATGAGACCAAAGGTCCGCGCGGCGACACCCTCAACGTCGTGTTGAACTCGGTGAAGGCCCTGGAGCGTTCGTCATTTTACGACACAGGTACTGCCTTGATCGAATTGGGCTACGTGCACAAACTCGATGTCACCGATCATGAAGAACTTTACAAAGGTGTCGGCACCGCAGCCTGCGGTACCGGTGATCGTCACACCGGTTGCTCGACCGATGATGCCACTGTTATTGCGGGTCTATTCGAGCCGCAGTGGTTGCAAGTATTCCCCGGGGTCGACATTTCCACCCCATTGTTCGCCATGTACGGGCTGGACGGCAATGGTGCCAGTGTTGGTGTTCCAGTCAACCAGAATGATGTCACCTACAGCGCCGGGATCAAAGGCGTCATGTATCAACGATACAACCTGACGCTGCAGTACAACGGCTATTACGGCCGCTCGTTCGGTACAGCGACCAGTTCTATCGATGGCTCAACCTATACCGCCGCTGGCAACAACATGTACTCGATGAAGGACCGCAATTGGTGGTCGCTGACCTTCAACACCACGTTCTGAATCTCGCCCAAGAACAATAACGAGGAACACGCGATGAAGATGTTCAAACCGATGGCTGCGCTGGGTATGGCGCTTTTTTGGAGTGGTCTCGTGTCGCCTGCGATAGGTGCGAGCGGCACCTTGGGCAAGGATCTGACCCCGTTTGGTGCGGAAGTAGCGGGCAACGCGGACGGTTCTATCCCGGCTTATCAGGGGAACGGAATCAAAAATATCCCGGCTGATTTCGTACCAGGCAGTGGGCGTTATCCCAATCCGTTCAAGGGCGAAAAACCTCTGTACAGCGTCACTGCCCAGAACATGGGGCAATACCAGAATCTATTGGGAGAGGGGGTCAAGGAGCTGTTCAAACGCTTCCCCGATTACCGAATGGACGTGTATCAGAGTCACCGAACCATGCAGTACCCGGGGTGGGTTCTGAAAAATTCTTTGGACAATGCCGGCAAAGCCAAGCTGGTTGGCGATGAACCGGGCGATGGCCTTGAAGGCGCCTATGGCGCAATCCCGTTCCCCAAGCCGGAGAACGGCTTGGAGGTGTTGTGGAACCAGGCCATGCGATATCAGGGGCCTCGTATCGATATGCGTTTCAACACCTTTTTCGTTGACCGCAACGGCACCAAGACCATGGTGGGTGATCAGGAAACCCAGTTCATGTGGGCCTACTACGACCCCAAGAGCACGTCGGTCGATACCTGGAATTACCTCACCGGCGTGACCAAGTACTTTGGTCCACCCGCTCAGGTTGGCCAGGTGTTTCTGCAAAAGTGGACGACCAACAACACGCTCAAGGATGACACCACCTGGGTGTATACCCCTGGTCAGCGTCGCGTCCGTGTTGCCCCGGAATTGAAGTACGACACGCCGGCCGCTGCCATTGGTGGTGTGTTGAGTTTCGAAGAACTCGGCGGTTTCAACGGTCGCAAGGACCGCTTCGATTGGAAGTTGATCGGCAAGCAGGAAATGCTTATTCCTTACAATAGCTATAGCGCGCTCTTTGACACCGGACTGCTCGGTGACAAACATGAGAATCCTGACTTGATGCGATGGGAGAAACACCGTGTGTGGGTCGTTGAAGGCACACTGCGTCCCGGTAAGCGCCATATCTACAGCAAGCGCCTGATGTATTTCGATGAAGACTCCTGGCAGCAAGTGGGGGCTGTCGGTTACGACCACAGCAATGAAGTCTACCGGGTGATGAACAACACAAGCGCCTTCCTATACGACATGCCCCGTCTCGCTCAACCAAGTCAGTTTGTCTATGACCTGACGAAGGGCTCCTGGGCTGCAACGGCTTACCTGGCGGATCCGAGGACCCATCAGATCCCTTACGACGAACTGCCACAACAGTCTCGTTTCACGCCCGAGACTATGGCTGGTCAAGGCTTGCGTTGATGGCTTGAGCGTTAATAGAGGCGGGCCCGGTTCAAGCCGCGCTCGCCCTTAAAGGTCCACCCTTCAACAATAAAAAGGGACCTGTATATGAAAAGCTTCGATCTACGGGCCTTGGCCCTGGCGGCGGTCGTCTTGGGCGGGATCTTGAGCAGTGTTTCGGCCCAGCAAATAAAAAGCGCTTTTGTCGATCCGCTGGACCTGGTTGCCGATCAGTTACCCGAACAGCAGGTGAAATCGACCATGGCCGTCAGCCGTGCCGGAAAAAGGCTGGTGGCGGTGGGCATGCATGGCCAGATCATCATCTCTGACGACCAGGGGGCGCATTGGCAGCAAGTCCAGACGCCTGTGCAGAGCGACCTGACTGCTGTGTTTTTTGCTACAGACAAGGTCGGTTGGGCAGTGGGGCATGACGGCGTCATCCTGCACAGCGAAGATGCCGGAAGTAGTTGGCAGCGCCAGTTTGATGGACGTATGGCCGCCGAGAGCTTCAAGGCGTTTTATCAACAGCGCATCGACGCAGGTGAAGCGGACCTGGCGGTCTGGCTAGGTGAAATCGAGCGTAACTATGGACAAGGCCCAAGCCTGCCATACCTGGATGTGTTGTTTGATGACCTCGACCATGGCTACGCCATCGGCTCATTCGGCAGCATCGCGATCACCAAGGATGGCGGCAAGTCCTGGCAGCCGGGCTCCGAGCAGATCGACAATCCGCGCCTGCTTAATCTCAATGCCATTCGCAAGGTTGGCAATGACCTCTACATCGCCGCTGAGCAAGGCGTGGTTTTTCGCCTGAATCGTACCAGCCAGCAGTTTGAGCCATTGGAAACGGGGTATGCCGGAAGCTTTTTCGGCATCAACGGCCAGGGCGACAAGCTCCTGGCCTATGGGCTGCGCGGCGCGTTGTATGCCAGTTGCGATGGCGGTCAACACTGGCAGGTGGTGAAGCTCCCTGAGCGCGCGGCCTTGACCGGCAGCACGGTATTACCTGACGGGCGCATCGTACTGGCCAGCGTTGCCGGACGATTGTGGATCAGTTCCCTGGACTGGGCCGGTTTCGAGGCAAAAATGCCGCCCAGACCGACCCTGTTGACTGGGCTGGTATCACTGGATGATGGCCGGGTCGCAGTTAGCGGCCTGGCAGGAATGCAGCTCAACGACTTTGGGTCGGCGAGTGACGCGCAGGACAAACCTTCTGCGATTGCACCGGGCGAATGTACGAGAGGTCTGAAATGTCTGTAGTGGGTAAGACTACTCAATCGATGTGCGTGGTAGCGGATCCGAAAGAATTCGATACCAGCAGCGGCGGGGCGCTGGAGCGCCTGGTCTTCAACTTCCGTTTGCCCATCATGCTGATTTGTGGGCTGCTGACGGTGGTGTTCGCCTGGTCGGCGTTCAAGCTGGAGATCAATGCCGGCTTTGACAAAATGATTCCGCAGTCGCATCCCTTCGTACGCAACTATTTTGCCAATGCTGAAGCCTTGCGTGGTATCGGCAACTCGGTGCGGGTAGTAGTGGAAAATCGCAAGGGCGATATTTACGACCCTGACTACCTGATGACCCTGCAAAAAATCAGCGACACGTTGTTCTTGATGCCGGGTGTCGATCGTAGCTTCATGAAGTCGCTGTGGACTCCGACCGTGCGCTGGACAGAAATCACTGAGCAGGGTTTCAGTGGCGGGCCGGTGATGCCGGATACCTATGATGGGTCGGCTGCAACCATTGAGCAATTGCGCACCAACATCCTGCGTTCGGGCATCGTCGGTTCGCTGGTTTCCGGTGATCAGCACTCAAGCATGATAGTGCTGCCACTGCTGGACGCCAATCCAGCCACGGGTAAACCACTGGATTATGGCGCTTTTTCCAAGGCGTTAGAGCAGAAGATCAGAAGCTTCGAAGGTGACAACACTGGCGTTTATATCGTTGGTTTCGCCAAGTTAATCGGCGACTTGATCGCCGGCATGCTGCAAGTACTGGCATTTTTTGCTGCTGCTGCGGCTATCGCGATGGCGGTTATTTATCTCTACACCCGCTGTCTGCGCAGTGCCGTGCTGTTGATGCTGTGTTCTCTGGCCGCGGTCATCTGGCAGTTGGGCATCGCACAACTCTTTGGTTTCGTGATCGACCCTTACTCGGTGCTGGTACCGTTTCTGGTCTTTGCAATCGGTGTGTCCCACGGTGCTCAGAAAATGAACGGCATCATGCAAGACATCGGTCGCGGCACGCACAAGTATGTCGCTGCTCGCTATACCTTTCGCCGCCTTTTCGTGGCTGGCCTGACGGCTTTGCTAGCCGACGTAGTGGGTTTTGCCGTGCTGATGATGATCGATATTCCGGTCATTCGTTCGCTGGCGATGATTGCCAGCATCGGTGTGGGAGTACTGATTTTTACCAACCTTCTGTTGCTCCCCGTGCTGCTGTCCTATGTTGGGGTCAGCGCGAAGGCGGCTAGCCGCAGCCTGGTGGAGGATGACAGTACCGAGAGGGGCGGTAATCTTTCTGCGCGGCTTATCAATCTGTTGGCCAAGTTCACCACCCGTCGTTGGGCGACAGCTGCGCTGCTGGTCTCGGGCGTGCTTACGGTGCTGGGCTTCATCGTCAGCACACACCTGCAGATCGGTGACCTGGATCCGGGCGCACCGGAGTTGCGCGCCGATTCGCGCTACAATCAGGACAACGCTTACATTGCTCGCAATTACGGGCTGTCCAGCGACCAGTTCGCGGTGATTGTGACCACCCCACCAGGTGGAATCGCATCGTTCCCGACGTTGATGGAAATGGACCGCTTGGAACAGAAGCTACGGGGCTTGCCCGGTGTGCAGACCACTTCGTCGGCGGCGAGCATGGTGCGTATGTACACGGCGGGTAACTTCGAAGGCAACCCAAAATGGATGACCATCAACCGTGATCCGTTTGTCCTCGGCGATGCTTTTTCAAACGTGATCATCAGTCAGCCCGAACTCTCCAATCAGGAGCGCGCGGTGGCGCCATTGCTGGCGTTCCTCACCGACCATAAAGCGCAAACGCTGACCTCGGTAGTAAAAGTGGTTGAAGCGTTCGCCGCCGAACACAACACTGATGACCGGCAGTTCCTGCTGGCGGCCGGTTCGTCCGGGATAGAAGCGGCGACTAACATCGTCGTGCACCAGGCCAACCGGCAGATGTTGCTCCTGGTTTACCTGGCCGTGGCTGTGCTCTGCTTCGTCACCTTCCGTAGCTGGCGTGCGGTGCTGGTGGCGATGATTCCACTGGTGATGACCTCGGTGTTGTGCGAGGCCTTGATGGTGATGCTGGGCATTGGCGTCAAGGTCGCGACCTTACCGGTGATTGCGTTGGGTGTGGGTATCGGCGTGGACTATGCCTTGTATCTGCTCTCGGTTCAGATCACTCGGCAGAAAGCCGGCGCCACCCTCAGCGAAGCCTACCGCGATGCCCTGGGCTTCACTGGCAAGGTCGTAGGGCTGGTTGGCCTGACACTGGCAGCCGGTGTGATTACCTGGGCCTGGTCACCGATCAAGTTCCAGGCCGACATGGGCATCCTGCTGACCTTCATGTTCATCTGGAACATGCTTGGGGCTATGGTGTTGATTCCGGCGTTGTCGCACTTTTTGCTGCCGGATAAACCGGTAGCGGCTGCGACCGAAGTGGTGCCAGTGACGGCAGCAACGCGGGCTGCAATGACGGAGCAAAGTTCCTGCAGTAGCAGTCGCGTGGCATAGATCCGGGGCTGCTTTTGCAGCCCATCGCGGCGGTCCGGCAAGCGCTCCCACCAGGATCACATCACACCTGTAGGAGCTGGCTTGCCAGCGATCGGTAAACCAAGGACTCACAGGCAGTCCGCATAGACAACATTCCCCTCCTCAAGCATTGATACCCAATCAACCACCCGGTTAACCTGAGCGCCCTTTACGGTCAAAGCACTGGAGTTGGCTATGGGTGTCAAATCAGACACTGATGCAGCAAGCCATGGTGTCGGTCGCCCCCGCAAGGAGGACGTGGCTGACCGCTTGCGTCACCTGCGCGAACTTGCCATGCGGCACTTCATCGAGCACGGCTACGAAGGTGCGAGCTTGGAGCAGATTGCATTGGCGGCCGGTATCAGCAAGGTCACCATCTACCGTCATTTCGTCGACAAGGCTGACCTGTTTCGCAGTGTTGTGCTCGAGGCCAGTAGCGAGTTGTTACCGGAGCTGGGTGACCTGCTCGATGAGAGCCGGCCGGTAGAAGAGGTGCTCGCCAAGTTTGCTCTTACTCACGTCAATCTCGTCCAGGGCCAAGGCAACATGGCATCGCCAGCTCGTGACCTGGCACGCTTGCTGATCGCCGAAGCAGCGCGCTTGCCAGACAGTGTGCGGGCTTGTCGCAAGATTTTCTTCGATCGCTCGTGCGTACCGCTGGCCAACTATTTGCGGGCGCTTACCGCCCAGGGTCGGCTAAGCATCGACGATCCAGAGTTCGCTGCCGGGTATTTCATACAGGGGACATTCTTCGCCATTGCCGACCTGCTCGACAGCCAGGGTGCTATCGTTCAAGAGCCGCGTCGCGCGGCTCTGTCGTTACAATGTGCAAGGCTTTTTCTGCAAGGTTGCCTTCCGCGGGAAGGCAACTCCGATTAAACGACCGATTCAGCGGCGAGCAGCGTGCGCAGGTCGATGCTGGTGTCCGCAGCTTGCTCGGGAGTGATCGCAATGCCACTACCGAGCAATCGCCGCGCGGCAATATGATCGAGCGGGCGGTTGACCGACTCGACTGCCACCAACTGTTCATCTCGAAAGCAAAAAACAGAATAGGCCGTGCCTTGGTCGTCGCCACGCACCACCCGTTGTTCGCTGCCATCGATCAGCCCGGCGATTTGCAATTTCAAGGCCCCCTGGTCGCTCCAGAACCATGGCAGGCTGGTGTAGTCGACTGCCTGCCCGGTGAGGCGTGCGGCTACGCAACGCGCTTGATCGGCAGCGTTTTGAATCGATTCCAGGCGGATCATGCTGCCTTGGGCGTGAACGTTTGGATGCTGGGTGCAATCGCCGATCGCTGATATGTGCGGATCGCTGGTCAGCATCTGCTCGTCGACGACAATACCATTGGCTACCTGCAGCCCACATTCCTGGGCCAATTCGCTGTTGGCTTGTGCTCCAATTCCCACCACCAGCAGATCGGCTTCGATCTGCTCGCCGCCTACCAGCTCCACGCCACAGACCTGCCCCTGGTGTTCCAACAACCGTTGCACGCCCGCGCCGAATTTTAGCTGGATGCCATGGCGACTGTGCTCGCGGGTGAACACAGCCGCCATGTCGGCGCTAATGGCGCGCGCCAGGGGGCGCGTCTGCATTTCGATCACGGTGGTCTGCACGCCTTGTTGCTGTGCTGTGGCGGCGAACTCAAGGCCCACGAAGCCTGCACCGATCACCACGGCTTTGCGGGCTGCAGGCAGGGCTTGTCGCAAACGTTGGGCATCGTCCAGTGTCCGAAGCGAGTAGACCCCGGTCAGACGCTCGGCACCTTCGAGCGGCAAGGCTCGGTTACGAGCACCGGTGGCGAAGATCAGGTGGTCGTAACCGAGCAGGGCGCCGTCATCGAGTTGGAGCTGGCGTGCAGCCCGATCGATCGCGACAGCTCGCCGGCCAAGGTACAGCTCGATATTCTGATCCTGGTACCAGGCAACCGGGCGCAAGGCCAGATTGCTTTCACTGACCTTGCCGGCCAGATACGCCTTGGACAGAGGCGGACGCGAGTAGGGCAAGTGTGGCTCGTCCCCGACCAGCGCAATGGTGCCCATATGGCCCCGCTCGCGCAGGGAGCTGGCGGCTTGAAAGCCTGCTTGCCCGGCACCGAGGATGACAACTGTGCCAAGGCTGCTCACACTTGCCTCTCCGGTATCCGCGCCACCAGACCGTCGATGGACGGACTGAGCTGGATCTGGCAGCACAACCGGCTATTGGCCTGGCGCGGCGAGTAGGTGCAGTCGAGCATGGCTTCTTCCATCTCGTCAGGTGGGGTCAGTTTGCCCAGCCACTGTTCATCGACGTAGATGTGACAGGACGCGCATTGGCAGAAGCCACCGCACTCGCCGATGATGCCATTGACGTTGTTGGCCAGGGCCGCCTGCAGCACGTTACCCTCGTTGGACAGGTTCTCGAGCACGCGCTCGCTGTCATCGGGTTGGATCAAGGTAATACTGGTCATGATTGTGTCTCCAAAAACGGGTTCAAAGATTCCAAACCAACGGTAGGGCATTCGGGCACCAGACAAGGCCGGTACCGACCTGCACGTCGGCATCAGGCTTGAGACCGAAAGTGGGGATCACCTTGAACCACTCCTCAAGGAATACCCGCACTTCGAATCGAGCCAGCGGTGCACCGGGGCAGCGGTGCGGGCCGGAGCCGAAGATCAGGTTCATCGGCTGCTTGCGGCTGAAGTCCATCTCTAGCGGATTTTCGGTGTGGGCCGGGTCCAGGTTGAGGATCGGTGTAATGATGACTACGCGTTCGCCTTGCTTGAACTGCACGCCGCGATAGGTGAAGTCCCCGGTGGTCAGACGGCGAATGTTGGCCACACCGAAGTTGCGCAGCAGCTCGTCGACGATATCGTTGCCCAGTTCTTCACGTTGCGCGGTGATTGCTTCGCGCTGCTGCGGGTGTTCGGCCAGGTAATGCATGATGAACGAAAGCACCGAAACCACGGTGTCCATGCCACCGATGAATACGGTGGCGCACATGCTCAAGGCGGCCTGATCCGGTACCGGTTCGCCGTCGACTTTTCCCTGGATCAGGGTGCTGAGCAGATCTTCGCCCGGGTTCTCACGGCGTTCCTGCAGCTTTTGATGCATGAAGCCGAACAGCTTGGCGTAACCGGCACCCATGGCCTCTGGAGAGCCGGCACGAGAGATATCTTCGACCCATCCCATGAAAATCTCGCGCTGGTCGTCCGGGATCTCACACATTTCCAGGAAGATCGAAACGGAGAAGTACTTGGCAATGTCAGCGACGAATTCGCAACCACCCTGGTCCTTCACGCTCAGTGCCAAGCGCCGGGCGGTTTCGCGCACTTTCTCCTCAATGGCTGCGGTCCGGGCTGGAGCAAAAAGCGGATTGATCAAGCGACGAAATTTTGCGTGCTCGGGCGGATCTTCCATCAACGGGATCAGGTGCGGCACACCAGGCTCAAGGTTGGGGTCGTATTTGGTCGAGTTGCTGGAGAACAGTTCCGGGTGGGCCATGATGTCGGTGGCCAATTCGGCGCTGGTCACTACCCAGTGCCCGCCATTGCTGGTGGTATAGAAAATCGGCGGGCGTTCACCGTGCAAGGCCTTGGCTGCATTGTGGTGCGGGCAGCGCTTGAGCTCGGGAGCCTGGATGACATCGAAGTCATGTACCAGCTCGTGAGGCACGTGAGCGGGAATCTTTCCGGCGCTTGGCATGTTCGGTTTTTCCTTGTTGTTCTGATTTCAGGCTTGGGCCGATTAAAGCGCCGCATTCGCGACAAGCTCAACGAGAAGAACGGAACGGTATCGTTTTAATTGGCGCCCTTGTCCGCGCCGCCTTGGGGCTATCTTTTTCGGTAGGTGACGTGCTAGGGCTGGCGGCTAAACCTGTGGGCTCATCAAGCCGTTTCCAGGAGCCTTGCGATCATGAGTTTTCCCCTACCGCCTGAGGCAGCCGGTTTTTCATTGGCCGGCCACTCACCCTTTCTGATCAGCACTGAGGAAAATCGCCAGCTGTGTTCGACCCTGGGGGTCACGCCTGCAGCGGACGGAACTGCGCACCCGGTGTACTTCTTCATAGCAACCCAGGTTGGCATGGGGCAGACCGTGGCCGGGTTGTGCGCCGCCTGCGATTTCGACGTGGCCGACGGGCCGATGATGGGCGCCTCGCGAACGACCTTCGCGCAACCCTTGCGTGTTGGTCAGTCCTATCGGGTCGGCGGTGAAATTCTCAGCCTGACACGTAAGCCAAGTCGTACCTTCGGTGTGGTGGACGTGCTCGAGTATCAACTGAGTCTGAGCCTCGATGACGGCACTCCGATTCTGGAAACCACCAATACCTGGATGCTGCCACGGAGGAACCTGGCATGACGCCTGTCGTTGGGCAACAGCTGCCCGTATTCCAAATCAATAACCTAAGCCCGGAGTCGATGAGGGTCTGGGCAAAGATTCTGCGCGACCCCAACCCCATCCATCTCGACCCGGCAGCGGTACAGGCCCAGGGGCTCGGTGATCGGGTCATCAATCAGGGGCCGGCCAACCTGGCCTATGTGATCAGCATGCTCCAGACGGCTTTTCCGGAGGGGCGGATCGATGCCCTGGATACCCGTTACCTGGGCAATGCCTTTGCAGGTGACAACCTTGAGGCCGGCGGCCAGATCAGTGCCGTAGAAGCGACCGCCGAAGGCGTGCGGGTCACTTGCGAAGCCTGGTTGCGCGCTGAGGGTCGCGACAAGGTGCTGGCCGTACAGGCCGCTCTCACACTTACACAATCAAGGAGCAACTGAGCATGCCCAGCGGACCATTCGCCCACGTCTGTTTCCTGGTCAATGATCTCGACCAGGCCATTGGTGACTGGGACAAGATTCTCACCGTACTCGACCCTGGTCAGCTTAGTGAACCGATCGTGCGCTACGAAGACTTTGCCAGCGCCGATGATTCGGGTTTGCGCTGGGCTACTTACGTTTCAGAGCATGGCGCCGAGATCCAGTTTATCCAGCCGGCGCCCGGCACGCCGCTGGGCAAGCGCCTGGCCAAGTACGGCGAGCATGTGCACCACCTGTGTTTCACCACACCCGATGTGCCGGGGTCGCTGGCGCGCTTGTCGGCCAGCGGTATTGAACTGGCCTCGGCGCAAACCTATGCCGATGACGAGATGCCATGGCAACGCTGGGGATGGGTCTCGGCCAAGAGTGCGCACGGCGTACTGATCGAAGTCGCTTCGCCTTACGAGAGCCATGGTGATGGCCGCTGGCACCCTCAACAAGAGCTGCAACAAGAGCAACAGGACGATGTGGCATTGCTGGTCAACGTCACCCTGCAGGCGCATTTCGGCCAGAGCGAGGCCATGCTCAAGGCTTTGCGTCGACAGGCGCAGGCCAGCAGCCGGGAAATCGGTTGCCTGGAATATCGCTGCACCGTCGATACCGAAAACAGCGATCGCTTTCACGTGCTCGAAACCTGGGCCAATGAGACCGCTCGCGAGGCTCATGCCAAGACCGCGCATAGCCTGGAGTTTTTGGGCGAGCTGCCGGACCTTGGCCGCACGGTTTCAGTACGTGTGGCAGTGCTTTCGAAAGGCTGAATTTCTATCTTTCTGAGAGGTACGCAAAATGACTCAATTGACGGTCGCTGTTGTGGGGGCCGGTCCCGGTCTCGGGCTCGCTGTTGCGCGTCGCTTCGCGCGGGAGGGTTATGCTGTTGCGCTGATCGCGCGGCGCCGGGAATCGCTCGATCAGATGGTAGCGGAGCTTCGGGCCGAGGGGGTGACGGCCGAGGGTTTCGTTGCAGATATCACTGATGGCAGCGCGCTTGAGGCCGCATTAAAAGCGGCCAAGGAGCGTTTTGGGCCGATCGGTGTGCTCGAATTCAGCCCGGTACCTTCACCGGACGGTGACGCTTCGATGTTCACGCCGACGGGGCTGGATCGCGAAACGATGGATCGGCTGCACCGGCTGATCATCCTTGGCGCGATCACTTGCGTGCGCGCCGTGCTTCCGGATATGCAGGCCGCCGGCAGCGGCTCGATTTTCCTGACGACCTCAGGGTCAGCGCATCACGTCATGCCGGTCTATACGCCTATCGGCATGGTGATGGCCGCCTTGCGTAGCTACGCGCTCTGCCTGAACGAGGTCCTGAGCGGCGAGGGCATCTATGTGGGGACCGTCTGCATCAGCGTCCTGATCAGGCCAGGTGATGCCATAGGCGATCCGGCGGCACTGGCCGATCGCTTTTATCGCCTGCATCAGCAACGCGACGTTGCCGAGGAGATCGTTGTCAGCTCGGTCGATCCCAATGCCTTGCACGATAAGGACATGGCAGAACGCGGGATAGATTGGCAGCGCCCCGAAGAAGTCGTCGGTTAATCCCTCGTGTTGTAGCGCTATCGAAGGGCTCGGTTTCTATCTTTTCCGATAGGTGTTGTGGGTCGGGGGCTGGTCGAAACTCGATAGCAGTTGATTGTGCAATTGATAAACGCATTGGAGAACACGCATGGATTTCGAACTGCCAGAAGAACACCGCGCTTTCCAGGATTCTGTACGTAAGTGGGTGGCCAAGGAAGTACCCAAGAGCTGGGCCCGCGAGTTGGAGATGGACGAGCACAACTATCCGTTCGCCCTGTGGGAGAAGTTCAGCGAAGCCGGCTTTCATGGCGTGGGTATCCCTGAGGAATACGGTGGTGCCGGCGGTGACGTATTGATGCAAATGATCCTGGCCCGCGAGCTGGCCCGCTCTTTGGGCGGCCTGGCGTGGATCTGGGGGATCACCTCGTTCGCTGGCAGCAAATCCATCGGCATCTATGGCACCGAAGAGCAGAAGCGTGAGTTCTTGCCGCGGATCGCTTCGGGCGAACTCAAGGCAGCCATTGCCTTCACCGAGCCTGACGGGGGTACCGATGTGCTGGGCGCGTTGCGCACCGAAGCCGTGCGCGGCGACGGCGGCTGGATTCTGTCCGGCGAGAAAATCTGGAGCTCTTCGGCACATGTGGCCGACTACCTGCTGGTACTGGCCCGCACCGACAAAAATGTGGAGAAACGCCATCAGGGTTTGACCCTGTTCTGGGTACCGGCGCAGCAGAAGGGTGTGACCATTACGCCGCTGCCCAAGTTGGGCATGCGCTCGATGGGTTCCTGCACCGTGCACTTCGACAATGTCTATGTGCCGGATTCGCTAGTCCTGGCCGAGCCGAACAAGGCCTGGTACACGCTGCTGCCGACCCTCAACAACGAACGCATCATGGTTGCTTCGTTCTGCACCGGTGTGATGGACGGGGTCATCGAGGATGCGGTCGAGTACATGCTGCAACGCAAGGCTTTCGGCCAGGTCATCGGCAAGTTCCAGTCGCTGCAACATTACGTCGCCGACATGGTCGCCTGGCGCCAGTCCGTCGAATTGATGATGTACCACGCCGCCTGGCTGCAGAGTCAGGGCCGGCCGTGTCACATGGAGTCGACCGCGGTCAAGTTGCTGGCCTCGGAATACGCCAACAAGAGCGCCGACATGGGCATCCAGATCCTTGGTGGCATGGGTTATTCGGCCGAGACCGATATGCAGCGGTACTGGCGTGACTCACGCCTGTGGCGCATCGGCCCGATTACCAGCGAGATGTGCCGCAATACCCTTGCCGAAGGTATGGGCCTGCCACGTTCTTTCTGAACCACTTCTTAATTGTCGCGGGTAAAGGCTGGCTGAAAACGGCCGCCTCCCCGACCGGCATAGGAGCATCTCGATGAAAGCATTAACGCTGAAAACCGCTGAGGGGCTGGCCGGCATTGTCCTGGAACAGGTCGAAGCGCTCGCCCCCAATGCTGGCGAGGTACAGGTAGCACTCAAGGCTGCATCGTTGAACCATCGTGAACTGTGGATCAGCCGTGGCCAGTATCCGGGCATGACGCTGCCGTGCACCCTCGGTGCCGATGGCGCGGGCGTGATCGAGGCGGTGGGCGAGGGTGTCGATCCAGGCCTGATCGGTAGATCGGTCGTGCTGTATCCCGGCCTTCGCTGGGGTGACGATCCACGCTTCCCAGCCCCCGATTTTGGTCTGCTGGGGATGCCTGGGCCAGGGACTTTGGCCGAGCGTATCTGTGTGCCGGTCGAAAGTGCTGTCGAGAAGCCCGACTTCCTGAGCTTTGAAGCGGCGGCGGCCATTCCGCTGGCAGCCTTGACGGCATGGCGCGGGCTGACCACCAAAGGCCGTCTCAAAGCGGGTGAGCATGTGCTGATCACCGGTGTAGGCGGTGGCGTCGCCACCTTTGCCTTGAAGTTTGGCGTGGCCATGGGCGCCAAGGCTTTTGTCACCAGTGGCAACGATCAGACCTTGGGCAAGGCTCTGGAAATGGGCGCTACGGCGGGTTTCAACTATCACGATCCGGAATGGCGCAAGGCGCTTGGCAAGCAAAGCGGCGGTATCGATGTGGTGTTTGACGGTGCACCAGCCGGCTCCTTCGCCCCTTATTCACGCAGCCTGCGCATGGGTGCACGGGTTGTGGTGTATGGCTCCACCGGTGGCGCGTCGTTCACGGTCAATGCGCCGGAGCTGTTCCTGAAGAACGTCAGTGTGATCGGCACCAATGTCGGTGAGCTGAGTGAGTTCCGCGAGATGCTGGCCTTCATCGAACTGCATCGAATCGAACCTGTGATCGACCGCGTGTTTGGCCTCGACCAGGCCAAGGAAGCGTTGCAGTACCTGGAGCAATCACACCAGTTCGGCAAAATCGTGGTCACCATCTGAGGAACCTGCCGTGAATACATTGTTTTCTGTCGAAGGCAAAGTTGCGCTGGTCACCGGTGGTGCTCAGGGCATGGGCCGAATGATCGCCGAAGGGTTGGTTCGGGCGGGTGCCAAGGTCTACATCAGCTCGCGCAAGGCGGACATCTGTCAGGCAGCGGTGCAGGACCTGTCCGCGCTTGGCCATTGCGTCGGTCTGGTCGCCGACCTGGATTCACCGGAAGCGGTCATCGGCCTGGTCGAGCAATTCAAGACCCACGAAAACCGTCTGGATATCCTCGTGAACAATGCTGGCCGTACCTGGGGCGCGCCGCTGGAGACGTTTCCCGACAAGGCGTGGGCAGCGGTCATGGCAGTCAATGTGCAAGGGCCGTTCACCCTGGTCCGCGAATTGTTGCCATTGCTGCGCAGCGCCGCCAACGCTAATAACCCCGCTCGCGTGATCAATATCGGCTCGTTGGCAGGTGCCTTGGTCGAGCCCGTCTCGGCGTACTCGTACGTCGCAAGCAAAGCTGCTCTGCATCATTTGTCACGGGTACTGGCGGCAGAGCTTGCGCCAGATTCCATCACGGTGAATACCATCGTTCCCGGGTACTTCCCCACCAAGATGACCGCGCATATTCGTGAAGAACAGGAGCGCGCCAGCGAGCTTCAAGCGCGTATTCCGTTACAGCGCCTCGGCACGGCCGAGGACATTGTCGGCCTGTGCATCTTTCTGTCTTCGCGGGCAGGGGCGTACGTAACCGGCAGTGAAATGACCCTCGATGGCGGCATGTTCGGCTGTCGCTGAAGAACAAGAAAGCGTGCGTTAGCTGTGCAGCGCAAACGTCACGCCTGATCCGGGCCAAGGCACTGGCTGCCATTGCATCGCCCCTCATCTGCATTTGCCTGCGAAGGCTGGAGTCATAACAACAAATGAACGCAACCAACCCAGCAATCCCGACCGTCAAGCTGCTGATCGGCGGCGAGTTCGTCGAATCGAAAACCAGCCAATGGCGCGACGTGGTCAACCCGGCCACCCAGGAAGTCCTCGCCCGCGTACCGTTCGCCACTCAGGATGAAATGAACGCCGCCGTGGCCAGTGCCAAGCAGGCCTTCAAGACCTGGCGCAAGACGCCGATCGGCACACGTGCCCGGGTTTTTCTCAAGTACCAGCAACTGATCCGCGAGAACATGAAAGAGCTGGCGGCCATCCTCACCGCCGAACAGGGCAAGACCTTGCCAGACGCAGAGGGCGATGTGTTCCGCGGATTGGAAGTGGTGGAGCACGCCGCCAGTGTCGGTAATCTGCAGCTCGGCGAGTTGGCCAATAACGTCGCCGGTGGCGTCGATACCTATACCCTGATGCAACCGCTGGGCGTATGCGCCGGCATTACCCCGTTCAACTTCCCGGCGATGATTCCGCTGTGGATGTTCCCGATGGCCATTGCCACCGGTAACACCTTCGTCCTCAAACCGTCCGAGCAGGACCCGATGGTGACCATGCGCCTGGTCGAACTGGCCATGGACGCCGGTGTGCCAGCCGGCGTGCTCAACGTGATCCACGGCGGCGTGGACGCGGTCAATCTGATCTGCGATCACCCCGACATCAAGGCTGTCTCTTTCGTTGGCTCGACCAAGGTTGGCACCCACGTCTACAACCGCGCGACCCAGAATGGCAAGCGCGCACAGTGCATGATGGGCGCAAAGAACCACGCCATCGTCCTGCCGGATGCGAACAAGCAGCAGACGCTGAACAACCTGCTGGGTGCGTCCTTCGGTGCTGCTGGCCAGCGCTGCATGGCCTTGCCTGTGGTGATTCTGGTGGGCAAAGCGCAAACCTGGCTGCCCGAGCTGATCGAGCGTGCCAAGACCCTGAAGATCAATGGCGGCATCGAACCCGGTACCGACATTGGCCCAGTGGTTTCCTGTTCTGCACTGGATCGCATCAGCGGGCTGATCGCCAAGGGCGTAGAAGAGGGCGCAACGCTCGCGCTGGATGGTCGCAACCCGCATGTACCTGGCTACGAGGACGGCAACTTTGTCGGCCCGACGGTGTTCACCAACGTCACCACGGAGATGACCGTCTACCGTGAAGAGATTTTCGGTCCGGTGCTTTGCGTGCTCAACGCGGACACTCTCGATGAAGCCATCGAAATGATCAACGCCAACCCCAATGGCAACGGCACCGCCATCTTCACGCGTTCCGGTGCCTCGGCCCGGCGTTTCCAGGAGGACATCGACGTCGGTCAGGTTGGCATCAACGTGCCGATCCCGGTACCGGTTCCGATCTTCTCCTTCTCCGGTTCCCGCGCTTCCAAGCTGGGCGACCTGGGCCCGTACGGCAAGCAGGTCGTGCTGTTCTACACCCAGACCAAGACCGTGACCGAGCGTTGGTTCGACGAGGATGAAGAGAGCGGCTCCGTCAACACCACCATCACCCTGAAATAACCCGCAAGGGCTGAGGCATTCCCCTTGGCCCACTTCAGGAGCGCCCCATGGAATTCGAAACCCTGCTGCTCGAGGTACACGAGCGCGTTGGACTGATCACCCTGAACCGGCCGAAGGCGCTCAATGCCCTCAACGGCCAGTTGATCGCCGAGCTGAACCTGGCACTGGACCAGTTCGAGAAAGACCCACGCATTGGCTGCATGGTCATCACCGGCTCGGCCAAAGCCTTCGCTGCCGGCGCCGACATCAAGGAGATGGCCGACCTGACATTTCCGCAGGTCTACCTGGATGATTTCTTCGCCTCGGCCGACCGCATCGCCAGCCGACGCAAACCGCTGATCGCCGCTGTAGCCGGCTACGCCTTGGGTGGCGGCTGCGAGCTGGCGCTGATGTGCGACTTTATCTACGCCGCCGACAACGCCCGTTTCGGACAACCGGAAATCAACCTCGGCGTACTGCCCGGCATCGGCGGTACCCAACGCCTGACCCGGGCCGTGGGAAAAGCCAAGGCCATGGAAATGTGCCTGACCGGACGCCAGATGGACGCGCATGAAGCTGAACGTGCTGGCCTGGTGGCCCGTGTACTGCCGGGGGAAAGTCTGCTGGAAGAAACCCTCAAGGCAGCCCACGGCATCGCCGAGAAATCACTGCCGAGCACCATGATGGTCAAAGAGAGCGTCAACCGCGTGTTCGAGACCAGCCTCAGCGAAGGCGTACGTTTCGAGCGCAGAGTCTTCCACTCGGTTTTCGCCACCGCGGACCAGAAGGAAGGCATGGCTGCCTTTGTCGAAAAGCGACCGGCGCGGTTCACCCATAACTGATCACAACTTTAAGAACAACAAGAGGACACTTCCATGCACATCGGCTTTCTCGGACTCGGCAACATGGGCGGCCCCATGGCCCGTAACCTGCTCAAGGCAGGCCACAGTCTCACCGTGTTCGATCTTTCCAGCGCTGCTGTCGCCGGCCTGGTAGAGGCGGGCGCTCAAGCGGCCGCTTCCCCCGCTGCGCTAGCACAGGCCAATGTCAGCGTGATCATCACCATGTTGCCGGCAGCGGCCCATGTGAAAGGTGTCTACCTTGGCGAAAACGGCCTGCTGGCCAACGTCAAAGCAGATGTGCTGCTGATCGATTCCTCGACCATCGATCCAATGAGTGCCCGGGAAGTGGCTGCAGCGGCTGCCAAACACGGCAACCGGATGATCGATGCGCCGGTTTCCGGTGGCACTGGTGGCGCAGCGGCGGGCACCCTGACGTTCATGGTCGGTGGCAGCGAGGCCGACTTCGATCACGCTCAGCCGATTCTCGTCGGCATGGGCAAGAACATCGCGCATTGTGGCGCATCCGGTAATGGCCAGGCGGCCAAGGTGGCCAACAATATGCTGCTGGGCATCTCCATGATTGGGGTGTCCGAAGCCATGAGCCTGGGCGTTTCCCTTGGGGTGGATGCCAAGGTGATGGCCGGCATTATCAACACATCCAGTGGGCGCTGCTGGAGTTCGGATACCTATAACCCTTTCCCCGGGACCATGGACAACGTGCCTTCGGCGCGTGGCTATAGCGGTGGCTTCGGCACCGATCTAATGCTCAAGGACCTGGGCTTGGCTACCGAAGCTGCCAAGCAGGCGCGCCAACCCGTGCTCCTTGGCGCCGCCGCGCAACAGCTTTACCAGACCTTCAGCCTGCAAGGGAACGGCGATCTCGACTTCTCCGCGATCATCAACCTGTACCGCAAGCAAGAGGCCTAACCATGAGCGATGCCCAAGCGCCCGTTCTGACGGCGGTCCGTAACCAGATTGGTCACCTGACGCTGAATCGTCCTGCCGGTCTGAATGCCCTTACCCTGCCCATGATCCGTGCGCTTTGGCAGCAGCTGCAGGCCTGGGAGGAGGATTCGCAGATTCTCGCCGTGGTACTGCGTGCCACCGGCGAGAAGGCATTCTGCGCCGGTGGTGATATCCGCGCACTGTACGATAGCCACCAGGCGGGCGATGAACTACACAGCATCTTCTTCGAGGAGGAGTACGCACTCGACCAATACATCCACGGTTATAGCAAACCCATTATGGCGTTGATGGACGGGTTTGTACTCGGTGGCGGTATGGGGCTGGTCCAAGGTGCCAGCCTGCGTGTGATCACCGAGCGAGTGAAGATGGGCATGCCGGAAGTCGGCATCGGCTATTTTCCCGATGTCGGTGGTAGCTACTTCCTGTCGCGCCTGCCGGGTGAAATTGGTCTTTACCTAGGCATTACCGGACGTCAGATACGTGCTGCCGATGCCTTGTATACGGGGCTGGCCGACTGGTGCCTACCGAGTAATCTGCTCGCAGAGTTCGATCGGTGCCTCGATCATATGAGTTGGACCACTGATCCGCATGAAGCCCTGCACAGTCTGCTCGCTACCCTGGCCTCGAACAAGATCGCCGGAGCCGAGTTGAAAGCCTTTCGCCCAGTCATCGACGAGTATTTCTCCCTGCCGGATATGCAGAGCATTCGTATGGCGCTGCTTAGCGAAACCCGTCCTGCATTCCAGGATTGGGCCGAGGAGACCGTCAAACTGATTGACAGTCGCTCACCGCTGGCCATGAGTGTCACGCTCGAACTGCTGCGTCGTGGCCGCACCCTGCCGCTGGGCGCATGCTTCGAATTGGAGCTGCATCTTGACCGCCAGTGGTTCGCCAAGGGCGACATCATGGAAGGTGTGCGTTCGTTGCTGATCGACAAGGACAAGTGCCCGCGCTGGAACCCACCCACGTTGGAAGCAACATCAGTCGAGATGGCCCGAGCCTTCTTCGCCGGCTTCAAGCCCACCTCCAGCAAGAGCGCGTGCACTGCGACTGCCTAATTGGCTACTGGAAAAGGAGAGAGCCTGATGCACGAAATCGAACTGAGCGAGGAACAACGCATGATTCGCGAAATGGCGCGTGACTTCGCCCGTCGTGAGGTCGCCCCACATGCGCAAGCCTGGGAAAAGGCCGGCTGGATCGACGACAGCATGGTTGCCCAGATGGGCGAACTGGGCCTGCTCGGCATGGTCGTCCCGGAGGAGTGGGGCGGTTCCTACATTGACTACGTCGCCTATGCTCTGGCAGTCGAAGAAATCTCCGCCGGCGATGGCGCCCTAGGCGCACTGATGAGTATCCACAATTCGGTCGGTTGTGGCCCGATATTGCGCTACGGCACCCAGCAGCAAAAAGAAACGTGGCTTCATTCCCTCGCAGCCGGCAAGACTATCGGTTGCTTTTGTTTGACCGAGCCGCATGCGGGCTCCGAAGCCCATAACCTGCGCACCCGTGCCGAGCTGCGCGATGGCCAGTGGACCCTCAATGGCGCCAAGCAGTTCGTCAGTAATGGTAAACGTGCCGGACTGGCCATCGTCTTCGCCGTCACCGATCCGCAGCTGGGCAAGAAAGGCCTGTCGGCCTTCCTTGTGCCCACCGACAACTCAGGCTTCGTGGTTGACCGTAGTGAACACAAAATGGGAATTAAAGCCTCTGACACCTGCGCGGTGACGTTGAATAACTGCGTGATTCCGGAGGCAAATCTGCTTGGCCAGCGTGGCAAGGGCCTAGCCATTGCCTTGTCCAACCTGGAAGGCGGACGTATCGGCATTGCCGCCCAGGCACTGGGCATCGCTCGAGCCGCTTTCGAGGCCGCGCTCGGCTATGCCCGGGAACGCATTCAGTTCGCCAAGCCGATCATCGAGCACCAGAGCATCTCCAATCTGCTGGCTGACATGCACACGCAGCTCAATGCCACTCGCTTGCTGGTGCTGCATGCCGCACGCCTGAAAAGCGCCGGGCATCCGTGCCTGTCGGAGGCTTCGCAGGCCAAATTGTTCGCCTCGGAAATGGCCGAGCGGGTGTGCTCCAAGGCCATGCAGATCCATGGCGGCTATGGCTACCTTGAGGACTACCCGGTGGAGCGCTACTACCGCGACGCCCGCATCACCCAGATTTACGAAGGTTCCAGCGAGATCCAACGCCTGTTGATCGCTCGCGAACTGACCCACTACGCGTTGTAATAACTTTTGAGCAAATGCCTTACGGCCTTGTTCTTTTATTGAAGAGAAGCCCTATGAAAGTCCTCGTCGCAATCAAACGAGTGGTCGACTACAACGTCAAGGTTCGCGTCAAGGCGGACAACTCTGGCGTCGACCTCACCAACGTGAAAATGGCACTGAACCCTTTCTGCGAAATCGCCGTGGAAGAGGCCGTGCGGCTTAAAGAAAAAGGCATCGCGAGTGAAATCGTTGTCGTCTCCGTCGGCCCGAGCACCGCTCAAGAGCAACTGCGCACCGCCCTGGCTCTGGGTGCCGACCGCGCCATTCTCGTCGAATCTGCCGATGATCTGACCTCCCTGGCCGTTGCCAAATTGTTGGAAGCGGTTGTCGACAACGAACAGCCTCAGTTGGTGATCCTTGGCAAGCAAGCGATCGATAGCGACAACAACCAGACTGGCCAGATGCTCGCTGCCTTAAGCGGCTACGGTCAGGGCACGTTCGCTTCGAAAGTCGAAATCAGTGGCGATAAAGTGGCTGTGACCCGCGAAATCGACGGCGGCGCACAGACGGTTTCCCTGAAACTGCCGGCCATTGTCACCACTGACCTGCGCCTGAACGAGCCGCGCTATGCGTCGCTACCCAACATCATGAAGGCCAAGAAAAAACCGCTGGAAACCGTGACACCTGCTGCATTGGGTGTGAACACGGCGTCCACCCTGACCACCCTGAAAGTTGAAGCACCGGCCTCCCGCAGTGCCGGCATCAAGGTCAAGTCGGTGGCCGAGCTAGTCGAGAAACTGAAGAACGAGGCGAAAGTAATCTGATGGCTATCCTGGTTATTGCTGAACACGCAGCCGGCGCAGTCGCTCCGGCAACCCTGAATACTGTGGCTGCCGCCGCCAAAATCGGCGGTGACATCCACGTTCTGGTAGCGGGTGCTGGCGTTGGTGCCGTGGCTGAAGCCGCTGCAAAAATCGCTGGCGTTGCCAAGGTACTGGTGGCTGATAACGCCGCCTACGCTCACCAACTGCCGGAAAACGTTGCGCCGCTGATCGTCGCGCTGGCGGCTGATTACAGCCACGTCCTGGCCCCGGCGACCTCCAACGGTAAAAACATCCTTCCGCGCGTTGCCGCGCAACTGGACGTCGATCAGATCTCCGAGATCATCGCTGTTGAATCGGCCGACACCTTCAAGCGCCCGATTTACGCCGGTAACGCCATTGCCACCGTGCAATCGAGCGCTTCGGTCAAGGTCATCACCGTACGCTCCACCGGCTTCGACGCCGTCGCCGCTGAAGGTGGTTCGGCTGCTGTCGAGCAGGTTGCTGCTGCGTACAACGCGGGTACATCGTTCTTTGTCGGTGAAGAGCTGGCCAAGTCCGATCGTCCGGAACTGACCGCTGCCAAAATCGTCGTTTCCGGCGGTCGCGGCATGCAGAACGGCGACAACTTCAAGTACCTGTATAGCCTGGCCGACAAGCTCGGCGCTGGGGTAGGGGCATCCCGGGCGGCGGTCGACGCTGGGTTCGTGCCCAACGATATGCAAGTTGGCCAAACCGGCAAGATCGTTGCTCCACAGCTGTACATCGCAGTCGGTATCTCCGGTGCGATTCAGCACCTGGCCGGGATGAAGGACTCCAAGGTGATCGTCGCCATCAACAAAGACGAAGAAGCTCCTATTTTTCAGGTGGCGGACTATGGGCTGGTTGGGGACCTGTTCGACCTCGTTCCAGAAATGGCGCAAGCCCTCTGACTCTAACTTGGCAGTGACCATGTGTAACCGCTAGCCCTGCTTCTGGATGCATTTCGATGCGTTCAAAGGGAAGGGCTTTTCAGGATTTTTCACCGGAGAATAATAAGTGCATATCGGTGTTCCTCTCGAGACCTGTACCGGCGAGACGCGGGTTGCCGCGACCCCCGAAACCATCAAAAAGCTGATCGGCCTGGGCCATCAAGTCACAGTCCAATCTGGTACCGGCGTCAGCGCCAGTATTCCGGACAGTGCTTATGTCTCTGTGGGTGCCGCCATTGGTAACGTTGCCACCGCCTTCGGTGCGGACCTGGTGCTGAAAGTCGTCGCACCGACCGACAACGAACTGGCCCAGATGAAATACGGCACGGTACTGGTGGGCATGCTCAATCCGTTCAACAACGAGATCATCGCCAAGTTGGCCGAGTGCGGCATCACCGCCTTCGCCTTGGAAGCGGCGCCTCGCACCTCACGAGCCCAGAGCCTGGATGTGTTGTCCTCGCAAGCCAACATCGCCGGTTATAAATCCGTGTTGCTGGCCGCTCACTACTACCCTCGTTTCATGCCGATGCTGATGACCGCTGCGGGCACTGTGAAAGCCGCTCGCGTGCTGATTCTCGGTGCTGGCGTGGCCGGTTTGCAGGCGATCGCTACGGCGAAACGTCTGGGTGCAGTGATCGAAGCCTCTGACGTGCGTCCGGCGGTGAAAGAGCAGATCGAATCCCTCGGCGCCAAGTTCGTCGACGTGCCTTACGAGACCGATGAAGAGTGCGAATGCGCCGTCGGTGTCGGCGGTTATGCCCGACCAATGCCGGCCAGCTGGATGCAGCGTCAGGCCGTGGCCGTGCACGAACGCGCCAAACAGGCTGACATCGTCATCACCACTGCACTGATTCCGGGTCGCAAGGCACCGACGCTGCTCAGTGCCGAAACCGTCGCCCAGATGAAACCGGGTTCGGTAGTCATCGACCTGGCTGCCGCACAAGGCGGCAACTGCCCGCTGACCGAGGCAGATCAGGTGGTGGTCAAGCATGGCGTGACCATTGTCGGCCCGACCAACCTGGCGGCCATGGTCGCGGCAGATGCTTCGGCGCTGTATGCACGCAACCTGCTGGATTTCATGAAACTGCTGTTCGACAAAGACGGGCAGTTGGCGATCAATCTCGAAGACGACATCGTCGCCGCGTGCCTGATGTGCCGCGACGGCCAGATCGTGCGCAAGAACGGCTGAGGATAAAAACAATGGAAGACATGCTGATCTCTCACGGTATCTACAACCTGATCATCTTTGTGCTGGCGATTTATGTCGGTTATCACGTGGTCTGGAACGTAACACCTGCGCTGCACACGCCTTTGATGGCAGTGACCAACGCAATCTCGGCGATTGTGATCGTCGGCGCCATGCTGGCAGCGGCTTTGACCGTGACGTCACTGGGCAAGACCATGGGCACCCTGGCCGTGACCCTGGCTGCGGTGAACGTGTTCGGTGGCTTTTTGGTCACCCGACGCATGCTGGAAATGTTCAAGAAGAAAGCGGCTCCTGCGAAAGCTACGGCAGCCAAGTCCGTTGCGGTCCAGGGAGAGGTGCAGCAAGCATGAGTATGAACCTGGTTACTTCCCTGTATTTGATCGCCTCGGTCTGCTTCATCCAGGCGCTCAAGGGACTCTCTCACCCAACGACGTCCCGGCGCGGCAACCTGTTCGGCACGCTTGGCATGGGGCTGGCAATCCTGACCACGGCCGGCCTGATCTACAAACTGGGTGCCGAGCTCGCCCACGACGGTATCGTCTACGTGATCGTCGGCCTGCTGATCGGTGGCACTGCTGGCTCGATCATGGCCAAGCGCGTCGAAATGACCAAGATGCCCGAGTTGGTCGCCTTCATGCACAGCATGATCGGTCTGGCGGCGGTGTTCATCGCCGTTGCTGCGGTGGTCGAGCCGCAGTCGCTGGGCATCGTCCGGCAACTGGGTGACGCGATCCCGGACGGTAACCGGCTGGAGCTGTTCCTGGGCGCGGCCATCGGTGCGATCACCTTCTCCGGTTCGGTCATTGCATTCGGCAAACTGGCTGGCAAGTACAAGTTCCGTCTGTTCCAGGGCGCACCGGTGCAGTTCTCCGGCCAGCACAAGCTGAACCTGCTGATAGGCCTGGCTACGCTCGGACTGGGCATTACCTTTATGCTGACTGGCGACTACACCGCCTTCGGTGTGATGCTCGCCCTGGCCTTCGTGCTCGGCGTGTTGATCATCATCCCGATTGGCGGCGCCGACATGCCGGTAGTGGTGTCGATGCTCAACAGCTACTCCGGTTGGGCAGCGGCCGGTATCGGCTTCTCGCTGAACAACTCGATGCTGATCATCGCCGGTTCGCTGGTGGGCTCAAGCGGCGCGATCCTCTCGTACATCATGTGCAAGGCGATGAACCGTTCGTTTTTCAACGTACTACTCGGCGGCTTCGGTGGGGCTACGGACACTGCTGGCCCTGCAGGTTCCAAAGAAGCTCGCCCGGTGAAATCCGGCTCGGCTGACGATGCAACCTTCTTGCTGACCAACGCCGACACCGTGCTCATCGTTCCTGGTTACGGCCTGGCGGTGGCCCGTGCTCAGCACGCGCTCAAGGAACTGACTGAGAAGCTGACCCATCGTGGCGTGACCGTGAAGTACGCAATCCACCCGGTCGCCGGCCGTATGCCTGGCCACATGAACGTACTGTTGGCCGAGGCCGAAGTGCCCTATGACCAAGTGTTCGAAATGGAGGACATCAACTCCGAGTTCGGCCAGGCCGACGTGGTGCTGGTGCTCGGCGCCAACGACGTGGTCAATCCGGCCGCCAAAAACGATCCGAAATCGCCGATCGCCGGCATGCCGATCCTCGAGGCGTACAAAGCCAAGACCATCATCGTCAACAAGCGTTCGATGGCCAGCGGCTATGCCGGTCTGGACAACGAACTGTTCTACTTGGACAAAACCATGATGGTTTTTGGTGACGCCAAGAAAGTCATCGAAGATATGGTCAAGGCAGTCGATTAACAGGTTTTTCCAGTAGGGCCGGTGTGCGTTTGTCCAGACAAACCTGTTATTCGCTTGGGCAATGCCGACCCTACTTTTTTGTTCATGGGCGAACCTCGACCTTAGAGAAGCACAAACATGAGCGACTCAATTTACCAGATCCCTTTACAGCGGCTTGACGGGAAACCCACCACACGGGATGAATACCGCGGCAAGGTATTGTTACTCGTAAATGTCGAATCCCAATGCGGCCTGACGCCTCAATATGCCGGCTTGGAAGTGCTCCGGGAGCGCTTCGCCGAGGATGGGCTGCAGGTGCTGGGGTTTCCGTGCAATGACTTTGGTGAGCAGGAACCTGGTTCGCACGAGGAGATTGCGAGTTTTTGCACTAGCAACTATGGAGTGCAGTTCCTAATGTTTGCGAAGGTCCACGTTAATGGGACGGCCCGACACCCTCTGTATGCCGCCTTGATTACAGAACAGCCTTCAAGAGTGCCATCCGGCGACAACGCAATGTTTTTGTTACTTGAGCAACATGGATGACTTCCGAAAAATCCAAGTGATATTGCGTGGAATTATGAGAAGTTTCTTATCGATCGTTCTGGCCGTATTACAGGACGGTTTGCTCCCGATACTTCCCCAGAAGACCCAGTACTGGTTTCGGCAATTGAGGCAGCACTCGCCTGAACAGCCTGACAACACGCTGGAGGTACGCCTCGAATATGAGGCGCACGCGGCAGAGTGTATTCGATCGAATCGCATCAAGTGCGTCCCAGAACCGCTAGGGGAGGAAACAATTGATGAAGAGTCCAGAGAAGGTATTGGCGATTGTCGGTATGGGGCCGCAGCTGGGTATGGCGGTCGTGCGCCGATTCGGGCGGGCGGGCTATCGAGTTGGTCTGGTGGCGCGCAATAAGGAGCGCCTTGCAGTATATGTTGCCGAGCTCGCGAATGAAGGTGTCGACGCAGCATACTTTCTGGAGGATGTATGCAATCGGCCGCAGCTGGAGTCGGCTATTGATGAGTTAAAAAGTCATTTTGGTCGAATCGATGTTTTGGAATACAGCCCGATGATCGATGCCAACGATCTGCGCTCGGCCACCAGCACCACGCCAGAAAGCGTGATGCCATTTATGGATCATGTTGTCTATGGCGCCATCACGGCTGCGACTCGTGTTCTGGATGATATGGTTGAGCGAGGCGATGGCGCCTTGCTTTTTACCTCGGGACTTTCCGCGGTCGTACCGCTGCCCAGTCATACCAATGTCAGCATTGCGATGGCAGGGTTGCTCCGTTATGTGGAGTCGTTGAATATCGCGCTGGCCGATACCGGCGCATACGCCGGCAATTTCGTGATTGGCGAACTACTCCCTCCTCAAGGGTATGCAGAAATCTTGTGGAATATGGTGGAGAAGCGCGAGCGCGCGAACAAGGTGATCGGCGATCCGCTGCCGCTGGCAGCCTTCGAGACACTTGTGGTTCGAGGTTACGCACAGCCGCATCCTGCCAAACTGATCAAACCCCTTCCCGCTGCCAGAAACGATGACGAGCGCGATAAGTTACTTCTGGCGCTCGTCCACGCCCATATGAATGTGGCGCGCTTCGAAGATGAGGCGCCCAGTATCCTCGCTAATGTCGAGCGGGAGGTAGCGAGATTGGGAGGGGATATACAGGCTCCTCGCTTTGGTGCTCGTTTGAAAACTTGACGGAGTTCAAGGCGCCTGAATGAACGCTTTGCTGAGAATGCGACTAACACCACAGTCCGCGGTGGTGCGGCGCTAGTTGATGTCGATGCGCAGCTTCGATTATCAGTTCACGTGACAATTTGAAAGCTATGCGGTTCAGCTGTGTGCAGTTGATCGGCTGAAGATGGTGCACCTTGCACAATGCTTAACTTAATGAAGGAAAAATAATATGAGTAGACCGATTCCCCACCCATCCAGAAGATTATCGATGAGCGGTCGGAGGAACGATTCGAAGAACAGGTGGTGGCGAAGCTGGCCATTAAACGTATTGGGCGCTGCGAGGAGGATATCGGCAGAACCGCTGTATTCCTCGCCAGTGAAGATTCGTCCTATTTCACCTGTTATGCGATGAATCTCGACGGTGGGCTGTTGATAGACGGCGCGCGTTAAAGGCGCGCTTCAATGAAGGGCCTACGCAACGTAGGCCAGCCTGCATTCGCAATCAGGAGAGTTTCACCAGGTACCGAGTCAGCCCTGCTGGTAAAGGTTCGCCGATTGGATGAGCGGGCCGGATGCAAGATCAAGACGCTATTTATCTAAGAATTCATCAGCGGTGATCAGAATGATGAATGGTTACTAGCAAATGTCTCGTTCTTACGGTGAAACTTGGTTCTGAATCCGTCGGCGCTCTGGTCATGCGACTGTCTTACTAGAAGGCGTTTGGCCACGAAGAACCGTAGCCATAGTACTGGCAGTTCATTTGCTGGTTACAGTATGTGGCGAGAGTGATTTCGGGCAGGGGTTTGTTATGGGATGCGTTGTTGCAACCTGTGATGAGTAGGATGGAGATGCCAAGGTAGATGTAGATAACTTTCATCTGATGATGCTCTTGTTGTTATTTTATTTTGTTCGTATGACGGTTTTCGTCGCATTTTTATTCGTACAAGCTAGACCGGATTTGTCTAAATTGCAATATAGATTAGAGCCGAGCGTCGGAAGCTGGGTGTTAATTTAAATTTCAATTTTAAAGGTGCTTTATGAGGTTTTGAAATAGTCGAAGGTGAGGGTCTTGGTATCTAAAAAGAAAGTTAAAAAAGATAGGTGCATAATTGATTTTGACTTTCATCGATTGATTCGCCTTGTTCTGTAGATAGCTCCGACCTTCATAGTTTGGTGAGGAAAGGAAGTTTTCATGAGTCGTCAGCGCTTTTTACGCGGTCCTTTACATGGGGTTTTGACAGTGAGAGACACTAGGGGGTTGCTTATCTAACAGTATTTGTCTAATACGAGTGCAGATATATTGAATCCTTTAATTGAAATCCTAATGATAAGAATTTAGATCCTAGTGAATATTCAAGCCTGTTTTAGGGTTACGACCGTCGCGCGCTGCACGCGCTTTCATCGCGAAGGTACCAAAACCAACCAAGGTGACGTTCTCACCGTTTTGCAACGCAGTGGATATGAGGGTTGTGAGGGCTTCCAGTGCGCGCCCGGCAGTGGACTTCGGGAGGTCGGCGGAGGTCGCTATGGCCTCGACAAGATCGTTTTTATTCATGTTTGACTCCTTCTGCTGGCTGAATGTTGACGAGTAATCTACTCAGATAGTTCGGGCATATCCAGCACAAAACCGCTCTCCAGCCTTTGCAGATGTAACGCTATTTGGGCTTCAAATCGATACTTACGTCCCGATTCCACGGGCCTGGTCAATGCGTTCAGCGACCTGGAAAGCCGCTTCCAACTCCGAGCAGCCGTTCTCCTGCATCAGTGTCCAGCGCTCGGCTTTTTCCTCGGGCTCCGTCATGGCCAGGGCGAGATAAAGACTGGGCGGTACGATTCGAAACAGTGTTTCGAGCTTTTTCGACAGCACGACCCCCTCGGTGTATTTACCCGGCTCCTTGCTGGCGGAGAGCAACAAGGCCTTTTGTGCCGGCGTGAGCTTCTTGAAGCGAGCGATTTCTTCAATCTCCGCGGGCGGCATGTTCAAACAAATCCACCATTCGATCATGTTGAGCATGGTCTGCGCCGCAGTGGGAAAGTCGGCAAGGTTCTGTGTGGCGAGCCAGAACCAGGCGCCGAGCTTGCGCCACATCTTCGTGCCCTTGACCACGAAGGGCGCCAGCAACGGGTTTTTGGTGATGATATGGCCCTCGTCGGTGACCATTATGATCGGTCGGCCCAGGTACTGGTCGCGCTCGGCAAGGTTGTTCACGGTGTTCATCAGGCTGATGTAGCTGATGGACATCTGTGCCTCGTAGCCTTCGCGCGCGTAAGTGGCCAGATCGACAATGGTCACATCGCTCTCGGGCCAAGGCGTGCCCTCGCGATCGAACAGTTCACCCTCGAAACCCTGGCAAAACAGGTCGATGGACTCGCCCATTTCCTGGGCACGCTCGCGACGCTTCTCCGGCAAGTGCGGGTCGGCGGCGACGCGCAGCAAGGCGTCGCGCACGTTGCGGGTCAGTACCTGGCGGCCCGCGGCGACACAGGTCTGTGCCGCATCCAGGATGCACTCGCGGATCAAGCTGCGATCGGCTCGACTCAGGCGCGCCTCTTCCTTGGCCTCGCCGCCGGTGATCATCAACGTGGCGGTGATTTCCAGTTCGCCGAGAACATCGCGCTGGTCTTCGCGACTGGTTACCACCTCATCGTCCCACTCATCGATCGACAGATTCGCCACCTGATCCGGCTGCTCGACCAGGCGCCAAGCATCGGCGAACGGGGCGAGACTGACCGAGGCGCCAGGTTTCAATTGGACCTTGTTGACCGACAGGCCCTGTGTCGCGAAGTAGTCGCCCTGCAAGCCGAATGAGTTACCGGCCTCGACGATAAACAGGCGAGGGCGGTACACGGCCATGACCTGCATCAGCAGGGAGACCAGGGTCGCCGACTTGCCGGCGCCGGTGGGGCCGAACAACAGCAGATGACCGTTCATGGCCCGGTCCAGGCGAGACAACGGATCAAAACTCAACGGCGAGCCGCCACGATTGAACAGGGTAATGCCCGGGTGGCCGGTGCCGGTGCTGCGGCCCCAGACTGGAACCAGATTCGCCAGGTGCTGGGCGAACATCAAACGCGTGTACCAGTTGCGTGTGTCGCGGGCTGGGTTGTAAGCCATCGGCAACCAACGCAGGTAACTGTTGCAGGCGGCGACTTCATCGCCTTCGCGTACCGGCTGCAGGCCCGCACCCAGTAGTGCGTTAGCCAGGCTGACCGAACGCTGGTGCAATTGCTGCTCATCGTGACCGCGCACGTAAAACGCCAGGGCTCCCCGGTACAGCTTGTGCTGGCGGCCGATGATCGCGCGAGCCTCTTCGACATCCTGGCGGGTCCGGGTCGAGGCCAGGGTTTCACCGATGGCTTTGCGCGCCAGGCGGTTCAACTGATCCTCAAGTACATCCTGCGGTTTGACCACCAAGGTCAGGCTCATCACCGTGCCTTCGGGTAACTGGTCAAATAATGCGTTCACCGCATCGCCCTTGCGGGTTTCTCCGGTGAGCTGACCAATCAGTGGGGCCCGGCGCAGCTTGTCCACCACCATGACCCGGTGGGGCTGATCGTCAAAAAACCAAAGTCCGTGCTGCACATCCGAACGCGGTTCGTTGAAGAACAGCCGCTCGGCGAAGTCATGATCGAAGGGCAGTTCCAGCGACTCACCGTCACCCGACTCCGGATAGGCCACGTGGCGGTAGAACTCCTCGGGCGCTTCATCAGTGAGCCTGGGTGCCGGATTGAACCAGGGCACTAACCAGGCATACAGACCTCGGCCATCGACTCGCGTCGATTGCACCCCGCAGGCTTGCAGCGAGGCACCGATTCGTTCGCAAGCCTGATGCAGGGATTGCACCGGGTTGAGTCCTGTCTCCTCAGCGTCAGACTCAAGCCAGCGATAGACCACCAGGCGCACCCGTCGGTTATTGCCACGCCAGGGCAGACGCGTCACCACCTTATCCTCAAACAGACCGCCGGGCTTGGCGATGGCCTTCAGATGACGGCGGCTGAGTTCCAAATATGCCTCGGTAAAGACCGTGCCTCGAGCGCTGTCCTGAATGTAATCGGTGAGCCGGGTCAAGTAGGGGGTGAAGTCGTTGTCATCCTGGCAGAAAAACTGCGCCGCCCAAGGCGCTTGATCCAGCTCGTCAAAGCTATCCTGCAAGGCATCCTCGAGAGCATCGCGGGCGGCCGTCAGCCAATCGGGTTCGCGCCCTTCAGTACCGATGGGCAGCAACTCGAACACCGCACCCACCGAGCGATTGTCATCCAGCAGAAAACACTGCTCGGTGTCGAGGTACTCGACCCAAGGCAGATGATCGGTGAAGCTGGGGTTGTGCGCATAGAGTGCCGCTTCATCGGCCAAGGTCGCGCGAGGGCGCAATGGGTTGCGCCAGGCTTTCCACGCGGGAGTGCGGTTGTCCAAATTACTGGGACGCACTACAAGTCTTCCTGGCGTTCACCAGGCAATGCGTACTGCACCCGTTGGTAGAACGGAAAGACGGTCGAGTAACCCGGGACCGGTGCCTGCTCGGTGCCACTCAAATGCGGATACACGTACAGCACCAGATCGGGATTGGGCAGGCGAGGGAACAGGCTGTGGATCTCGTTCTCTGCTGTGCGAGTGTACGGTTCCTGGAGAGAAGCGGAGAAATCTGCCTGGGCCAGCGGGCGGCGTAACTGCTGCCGAGCATCCAGCAGTTGCTGCTGAGTACCTTGCGAACCAGCGCCGTTCCAGATGTCCAGCATGGTTTGCTCGCCATGGGGCAGCAGCGTCTCTTTGTCGGTGGAACACCCCGCCAGGACCCAGCAGATCAGGCTAATCCAGGTCAGACAGGGAGGCATGGTCTTTTTCATGGCGAACGCTCCGGCCCTTGGGCTCGTAGTCGATGGTGATCTCATGGTCGAGGTGCAGTGCGACGTGGGCGGCAGGAGGCACGTACACGGCAGCAAAGGCCTCGCCATACAGCTTGTTGATCCACTCGCGGATGTCGCTGACACCACCACTGAGGATTGAGTTCAGTGCGCTGTTGCCCGTGCTACTGGTGACCCCGAGCGTACTGCCGCCCGAACTGATCACACTGCTGTTGTTCCGCTCATCCCCGAGCAGAGCGGCGACACCGGCGCCAGCCGCCGTGATCAGGCTCTGGCTGCCGAGGTATTGCTGAGCGTTTGAGCGGCGCTCGCCGGCGATGCAAGGAATGCCATACGGATCGGACAGGTAGCCGAGTCCGCCACGGATCTTGTCAGTGTTCGAGCTCTGAGTGGTGGAGGCATTGCGGCTGGCTACCGCCTTCGGCTGAGGCACTGTGCGGATGGTGCCGTCGGTAAACACAAAGGTGATTGACTCGACCTGTCCGCGTACACAAGACAGGGTCCAGTCACCGGACACCGTGCCGCTCATCACGGCACCTGCAACGTCCGGCAGGTCGATGCCGTTGGCAGTCAGGTTCTCCGGACCGACCAGCACCTTGAAGGGATAGGGATCATTCACTGTACCGTCCACCGGGACTCGGCCGATCAGCGCGGTCATGGCGACCGAGCCCATCAATGTCGCGTTTTCGGGAATGGTGTAGACCGGCTTCGCGCCTTCGGTACGATCAACGGATCGCGTCAGGTCACGCTCACCCTTGGTGACTGCCCGTAGCTGTTTCTGGCTGCGATCAATGGCGTTATCTTTCAAGCCTTCCAGTGAGTTGAAGGCAGTAGGCAGACTCAGTGCGGAGGAGGTCTTGGTTTTGCCTCGGGCGTCGGTGGACAGAGCATCCGAGGGTTCAATCCACTGCAGCGCATCATTGGCAGAATGCCGCCCTTCGAACTGAGCCCCGTCGCCGGGCTCAAGCCCCAATCCGATCGGCATATCCTTGCCTTTGCCGGTCAGCCCCGACAACTGTTCCTGCAATTGCGTCAGCAGACCGCGCGCCTGACGACTGTCTTGTTCCGCTTTGAGTCGGGCCTCGTTGGCTTGTCGGCGGCCTTCGTCGACCTGCTGGGTCACGCTGCCAAGCGCCGTCTGGATACGCGAATCGACATTGTTTTCCCGCTCGCGCAGGCGGTTGTTCTCCGTCTGCAGCGAATCGTTGTGTTTCTTCAAACCGAGCATGTCGCTGCGCATGGCCTTCACCTGGCCGACCAGGGTGGCAACCGTATCGCGTGGGGTATCGCCAGCAATGCCGAGCGACTTGGCTTGCTCGGCGGATAACTGAAGGTTGCCCTGGTCAATTGGGTTCTCTGGAGAGGGCGTACTGCCACCCGCGACCCAGGTTTTCAGGATGATCAACACCACGGCCAGCAGCGCAGCCGGTACCAGCCATTTGAGCAAGGCGTTAGCTTTCATCGTCAGCACCTCGCGCAACGGGCGGCAGCGTCACGGCGTGTTCGAGGCCGGCACAGCGGGTGACGAGGTAGGCGAGCGTGGTGTCTTCAGCGCTGCCAGTTGGTCCGAGGAAAGCATGTTGGAAGGCCGCAGCGAACAGCTTGGCCTGCAGCCGGCGCGGATCGAGTTGCAACGTCTCCGAACCACGATTGCGCAACTTCACCGCCGTTACCCAGTAATCACCGAGTCGCCAGGCGGCGACAGGTGTGCTGGACACGTTTTCGGTCGGCAGCAGGGTTGGCAGTTCGGTGCGCAGCTTAAGCGGGACGCGGCGTACCCCGGGCAGGGACTCCACGGTGCGCAGCGGCGCGTACAGGCTTTGCGCGGCGTAGCGCGTCAAAGCGACCGGGATCGGTGTACGTTCTGGAACAGGGGCGGTGCTCGATTCCGTCTCGGTAGTTTGCACCGGAGCATTCTTGAGAATACGCACGGGCTCCAGCAGTTGATCGCCGGGAGTGGCCGCGACATCCAGAAGGATGATCTCGCCCGTGGCGACTGATTGCAGTTGCAGGCGGGTCGGGGCGATGGCTTCCGACGCGCGAAGGTACAACGTGCCGCCGGTTGATTGCACGCGCAGCTTGCCCGTCAGGGTTGAGGGCACACCGACTCGAACATCCTCATCGACAAAGACCACCCGCTCCTGATTGACCACCAGTGGGACCGCGAGGGGGAGGCGTTCCCAGTGCATCAGCTCGACGGACTGCGCAGCAACTCCCCATAACATCAGTACGACGGTGAGTCCTAGGTTAGAAATCCACTTCATGGCTCACCTCCAGGCAGGGAGATTTTTTGCGGAATGCCCTGATAACAATCCAGTGCCAGCCCCCACTTATTGCGTTCGGGGTCCAGATCAAAACGCACCACGCGTAATGGATAACGCACCACCACCCGTTTCACCGGTTCGGCGGCGTAATACTCATCGGCATTGAGGTCGAGCTTGACCAGCCAGCTGTCGCGATCGAGTTGCTTGACCCTGAGTTCCGGATCCTCGCTGTAGCCTCGGCCCAGAATTTCGTAGACGCCACGCACCCGCTGGCGCAGTTCGCCAGCGGCCTTGCGGTACTCGTAATCCCCGTCGAGGAAGGCCTTGCAGGCGGGTGTCAGGTAGGACTGCAAGCCATAGATGGCGCGGCGATAATCCTGCTCGCCATCCGAGGGCCAGCGGTTTAGTTGGCCAAAGATGTAGAGGGCAAAGGCATAGACATTCTCTGAGGGGATATCCCACCACTTGCGCGTGCTGCCCGAGCGCAGATCCGGGGGGACATGTACGGTCAGATCGGTCGGTGCCGAGCGCCAGCCATACCAGAGTCCGGCACAGACCAGGGCGAGGATCATTACCGCCAGACGAAGACTGAAGATGTGGGCCTGTTGGGCATCGACCTTGTTTCGAAATCGGCTCATGACTGCCACCGAGACAGGGCAGGGGGTAGTCGACGTGAGCGGCGAACCGTCCAGGCGCCGGTATGGAGGATCAAACTTCCACGACCCAGACGCCATCGGCTGGCGAGTATCCATTCGAATTTGCGGTACAACCAGGTCTCGGGGCGGGCCCGTTTGGCCCGCCGCAGTAGCGTGCCACCGGCAAATAGCACCACCGCCATACCCGCGATCATGCCGGTCGGCGCCACAGCAATGGAGGCGGTGGCGAACGCCAGAGGAACGCCCAGCAGCAGGCCAATGACTGCGCCGGTGCCGAGCGCTAACCACATCTCATCATTGGTCAAACCGCGCAATACAGCAGGATCGCGATTAAGTCGCTCCGGCAGAAAGACCAAGGTGCCGTCCGTAAGTCGTTCGATGGTGTCGTTCATGTCGACCTCACAGAATCGCGGCAGCCTTGGTCAAGAACCAGATGATGATCACCACCAGCAGGGCGCCGATGCCGACCACCGCGCCGAGGTCTTTCCAGGTCTTACGCTGGTTCTGCACGTCGGCATACACCGTCAGCGAATGCCAAGCCACACCTAGAAAAGCGAGCAGGGCGATCAGCAGACCGAGCAGGATGCCGCCGTCATAGGCGTAGTTTTTGATCGTCTCGATCAACCCGGAGCCTTCACCACGTGAAGGCGCTTCCATGGTGGGGAGTTCGGCAAAAGCCAGGCTTGGGCCGAGCACCAGTAGCAGGCCGATCAAGCGCTGGCTGGCACGATCACGCAGGTTGTTTTTCAGGGGGATAAGGCACTTGAGCATGACGGCGATCTCCGGGGTTAGGAAAGGGTGAAGAACATCAGGACCAACAACGCGAGCAACACGCGTACAGCACTGCCGCCGAAGGCGCCGAAGCGCACACTGCCTGTCGCCCATCCCCGGTAGGCCGTCCACATCACCCATGTGCACCAGAGCAATGTGAGAACGAGAACCAGGGACAGCCATAGCGTCGAACTGCTCTGTGCCGAGAAGCCGGAGGCGTTTTGGAACGCTGAGCTCTGAACGTCAGTCATGCTCATGGCGACAGCTCCGCGGGCGGAGTGTCGAGGCGGTAATCGCCGACCAGTTCGGCGGGATCGCGAGGTTGAGCGCGAGAGGGGGACAGATAGTCCTGCACACCGTGACGGATGCGCTGGATGTCCCGAGACAGGCGGGGATAGTCGAAGCGATAGCGATCGTCGGGTTCAGACGTGGTGGCTGTCGCAGATCGTGTTGCAAGGCGTTCGATGGTGTCGAGTTGCTGCTGGACCAGGCTGAGCTGTTCCTGCTCGTGAGCAGATGCGGCATAGCTGCTGCCTTGAACGATGATCAGTGACAGGAGTAAAAAATAGCAAAAGGCGGTAGTCGACATGATGCTGGCCCATGTGGAGATGGAGCCAGCATCAAGTTAGAGGTTGAACTATTCAGTATTAAACGCGAGGTGGGATGTATCGCTTTTTTGGGGGAGAGCGGAAGAAGATTGCTCACACATACATCAGCAATCGATTCGGCGATATAGAAAGCTCAGACAGCACTCCTACCTCGATAATTATGTGCTGCTCATGCGGTAATGAGTGGAATAGCTCGTGCTTGAAGGCGGCATGGGTGACGAAGAGCTAATCATCGCTTAGCATTGAAATGTTCATTCCTCATTTCCCTAACCTGAAGGAAGTTTCACATGTCTCGGTTGGCTGAATTTCGTAAGCTTGAGCAACAACTGGCCGAACAGCTCGCAGAGCTTGAGTCGATGAAAAGTGATTCCGGCCTGAAAAAAGAAATGGAATTTGAGAGCAAATTGCGGGCGTTGCTTGGCGAGTACGGCTTCAGCTTGAAGAACATCCTTAGCATCCTAGATCCAAAGGCTGGCCGTCGTACCTCGACATTAATAGCAGCACCTGTGAAGGCAGCACGTAAAGCTCGCGATGTGAAAATTTACAAAAATCCGAACTCTGGTGAGCTGATCGAAACCAAGGGAGGTAACCATCGGCAGTTGAAAGAATGGAAAATCGAGTTTGGCGCAGACGTTGTCGAGTCGTGGCGTACGCAGTAAGAACGGTTTGATTACAAGGGCTCTGAATGGGCGCTTGTTTGTTGGTGAGGATGATGAGTCCTGAATGCGAATCTTGGTCCCACTCCTGCACCAATCTCGAGGCACACTCACAAACTTTGGGAGCCTGCCTTTCATTCAACACTCCGCTCGAAGTGGGGAATCTCGGTCGAATTCTGGCGGGTTAACTCGTGCGGGGTATCAGTTCTGCAGTCGCTGGATAACTATCCTGACACCAGGGGATATATGAAGGAAAATATAATTTCCCGAATCAGAGATATTTCTTAAATGTAGATGCCGTGATTGCCGTTGTGATGCCAAGCATTACAGCACAAGGCAAAAATACGGCCATAGGATTGAGCGAAAAGGGTAGGGACAGATAAATGATCCAGGGCACGATCAGCAGCGGTATTACTGCTCGTTTAGCACGGTGATAGACGAAGCTACTTTCTCGTCCTGCTCCAAATTTGCGCAGGTCGCGGTGCATCAAACCATCAACAAAACCAGTGAGCGTGGCCAGCAGAAACAAGGGTATCGCCAGGACCAGAATGGTTAGCCTCACGACGAAGGTGAAGGTGACGTACACCGCCGCCAGCACGAAATCCTCAATGCTCACGTAAAACTTGGTGATCCACCCCCAGAAGCCGTCGTCCATGCTCGATACCCGTGCCTGCTGGGCAAAATCCGCAAAGCCCGTCTTGACCAGCAGCCACTGATTGAGAAAGTCCAGCAGATGGACAATCGTCGGTCCGGGTTGTTGGATGATAAGTGACGATTTGAAGTGCTCTCTGAGCCAGCCCAGTTCACTGGTCAGCATGGCCTGGCTGTGTCGCCAGCCCTGATCGCCCCAGAGCAGCAGTAGGCCGAACTCGATCAGGATCGAGAACAGCAACGAGGCGATCAGCAAACCGATGATGCGAAAAACCAAGCCAATCGCCGAGACGATCACTCCCGGGCGCTGGATCGGTTGTGGCGACGTGTTCTGTGCTGAAGTCGCCATTGTTCACTCCATTACGCGCTGCAGAGTTGATGTCGTCACGACGCTTTCTGAATGGTTTTGTGCTGAATCGAAACGGAGAGGTGGGGCTACACCACCTGATCCAAATCGAAATGTGTTGTTGGGCCGCCACCGCTTGCGCTCCACCATTGCCCCGCTTGCTCATTGTAGGCCGCCCGCATTCGCTGAGTGAGTTCCAGCAAGTCCTTGGGCATGGCATCGTCGTTGGTGGATTTAGGTAAAGGCATGCGTACTTTCCAGAGCTGCCCACCGGCCTGGAAGGAGAACATTTGCCCCTTGGGCAAGCTGACGATGTGCGCTGGCTCGATCAGCGGCACACTGGTGCTGCTGACGCGGTCCTGCGAGGACGAAGTGAAGTCTGTATTGGCCTCCGGATCGGAGGTGTCGGTGGCACCCGACACCAGGGTCTTGGTCAGCACGTTAACCTTGGGCAACTGCTGAGTGAGCAGTTCAGCGGTCGCGGTTTCTCGCACCCGCAGCATCTGCAGGGTGTTGAAGTTGCCAATAACCTGGCCGGCCTTGGCGCGGTTACCGATTCGCGCTTCGATATCGCTGAGGGTCTGGGTGTAGGCGGTTACCTGGATACCAGCACCGCCGCCCTTATTGATCAGCGGGATGAATTCATCGCCCATCAGCTCGTTGAACTCATCGGCGTGCAGGTTGATCGGCAACTTGTCACTGTTGTTACCCGATTGGGGCAGGCCATGGTCGATGCCGTGTTTGTAGATGTGTCCGGCGACCGAGACCAAGTCGGCGAACATGGAGTTACCCACAGCGGCGGCCACCTCGGCGTCGGTCAGCGCATCCAGACCGACGTAAACTATGCCGCGTTTTCGGATGATCTGCATCCAGTCGAAGATTGGCCGCGGGTCATCTAAATCGGTGTAGTTGGGGGCCAGTAACTGGGCGGTCTTGCCGGTGGTGAGTTTCTCCAGCAGCGGTAGCAGCGAGGCAACGATTTTGTCGAAGTAAGTACGGTCATAGCGTACCGCCGAACGCAGTCCGTCCATTACCGGATCAAATACCCGCTTCACCGCCAGGTACTGCTCGATGGCCACCACGCGCTTTTCGCGTCCCACCATATGCCGAGGAATGTTCTTCTCGGTGAGCTTGCCTTCAAGCTGGACGATCACTTCCCACGCTTTCGGATCGGTCTTGGCAAAAAACTGCTGGGCGTATTCGATGAACAGTGCGTCGATGTTGACCACATGCCGTTGGATCTGCAGGTAGTCCGGACGCCGGCCCAGTTCGATCAGTGCGCGGGCGATGATGTTAACGAAGCGCCAGGCGAACTCACGGAAGGCCGCAGAGTTACCTTCACCGCTGAGCTGCCCAGCAATGCGTGACGCCACTTCCGAAATGCGGCCGAAACGTCCCACGGCGTTGTAACGGGCGGAGATCTCCGGCCAGCCCAGATGGAAAACATAGAACTCCTTCTCCCGACCGGCCCGTTTGGCTTCGACGTACATCCGTTTGAGCAAGTCGGCATCGCCCTTCGGATCGAAGACGATGACCACCTCATGTTCGATGCGATGAATGTCCTGGGTGATGTACACCTCGGCGAGCCGGGTCTTGCCAACACGGGTAGTGCCCAGCACCAGGGTATGTCCGACCCGTTCGCCCAGCGGCAGACTGACTTCCGTTTCGTCAGGCTCGACTCCATGCAACAGCGGCGAGCCACCTACGGGGGGCAGAGGGCGCAACGGATTGAAGACGCTATCCCAGGCAGTGACACGGGCCAGTGTCGAGAATGGAAACGGTGCATGTTCCAAGCGATGTTCGAGCCCACGGGCCAGGCGGTAACGGGTCGGTTGGTCGACATAGTGAGCGACCGCCGGGTCTTGGGCTTCGACCAAGCGCTGGGTGTGCAGGCGGGTCCAGCGAAAGCCGCGACCCATGAACAAGCGCTTACGACTGACAGGAATCTGTCGGCTGGTCAGTTCGTAGCGCGGCAGCCGACGGATATTGCGCCGATAGCGCAGCACTTCCCAGGCTTGTCGCAAGCGGATCAGGCCGAACAGGGCATAGGCCAGCGCCGCAACCAGACCGATCTCGGGTGACAGGGCCACAGCCCAGGGTGAGTACACGCACAACACCGCGGCGGCGATGGAGATCGCTACGGTGTACAGCTCCACCGCTGGCCGGAGCTTGGACTCCATCGCATGTTCGGCCACGACCTGGACTCACTGTTCCAGTGAGGTGGCGGTGATCAAGACGGGGTAGTGCTCGATCTGCAGGCGGGTGGCGATGTCGTTGCCGTTGACCGGCAGAATGGTGATGCCCGGAGCGGCTGCTCGAATCCGGGCCAAAGCTTCGGTATCGGCCACTTCGATGGCGAGGCCGGCGGCACCCATTTTCTGCAGTTCAGCTGCGCGTTGACGCAACCAAGCCAGTGATTGGGGATCCTCACCGACCAGGAAAAATGGCCGCAAGCCCGGCATGTTCAGGGCGCGAGGAATGATCTGGCCTGGGCTTAGGAGTGAGCTGCGGACGGGCAGTGTCCAGGCTTCATCGGCAAACGTGGACAGGTCCGCATGCATGGCCCGATCAGGCTGGGTTCTGTTGTTTATTGACGGCCTGGCAGCTTGAAAATGGGGTCGGGCGTAGTCGCTAGGCTGATCCCCGGCTACGGCCAATTGCAGCTGGGTAAAAGTTGTCAAAAGTAGGATGCAATTACTGGCAAGAAGTATTCGCTTCATGGTGGTGTGCCCTGTTTAAAGGATACCATCAGTCGTTCGAGTTGCCGGGAAAAGCCGGCGCGGTAACGCGCGGCCGGCGTTCCTCCTGCCGGGCGGTGATAGCGGCCGGCAGCTGACACCCAATCACCGGTGACGGCGTGATGCTCCTGCAACAGTGCGGCGGTCACCGCGAGATTTCGGTAGGGGTCTAGGGCTTCGCAGGGGCTGGAAAAACGTTGTCCGTGGTAACCCAGGTTGGTTTGCCCGAGTCCGACATCGACCCGCTTGGCGTCATGTCGGGCGAGCACCTGGAGCAAGGCGTGGCAGGCGGCCTGGTGAGTGGCGAAGCGGTAGGGTGTTCCGGCGATGTTCAGGGTCCAAGGCCAGGGCAGCAGTCGACCACGGACGCGGATACCACTCTCCTGCAAGGCAATCGCGAACAGCACCGTAGAAGGGATATCGGCCTCATGCGCGGCCAGTTGGTAGGCAGGAGGCGGAAGTTGGTCAGCCTGGACGGCGAGCACCGTCAGCAGGAGCGCAATAACACTCAGTCGAGGCGTTGCCATTGTCCATTCACCTGTTGGAATGTGGCAGGCAATGGCCCCGGGGCACCTAGGCTGAACCAGCGACCACGGTCATGATTCAGGGTAATCTGCCGGCGCTGAACCTTGGCCGAATCGATGTCTGCTTGCCGGGCCCAGTTACGGACGCGGTCGTCCTCGCCTTGGCTGCCCACCAGGTAGATATCGAACGCCTTATCACTGCTTTGCAGGCGCTGTGCTTCGGCGGTGCACGCTGGACAGTGGTCCTCCACAAACAGGGCCGGGCGTGGCACGACCGATGAGCTGGCAGGGGACGGGGATGCCATGCCCTGGATCGGCAGCAGCCCGGGAAACAGCTTGGCCCAGGCCGCGGTGTAAGCGTTTTGGTAGGCCAACTCGCGCTCGGCGCGTTTGGCTTCCAGTGCTACCTGTAATTCGGCATAGCGCTGGCGCTCTTGGTCGGTCTGGGCCTCGACCCCGAGTGCAGTCAACGGATCGAGGCTCGGGCTCCAGAAACCGCGCGGGCCGGCTTGGATCTGTTCGAAGCGCGTCCACTCCTGCTCCGTCAGACCCCAGCTCGCAGCCTGCTCAGAGTGCGAGCGCCCCAGGGGAACGGACTGCGTGTCCTGGATCCGTGACTGTGTAGGGACGGGGTTGCCCATCGCTGCGCCCGTGGTCAATAGAGAAACGAGACAGACGACGGCGGGCAGTAGCGCTCTGTTCATGATCGCTTCTCAAGGGAGTTTCACGGTCTGGTCTGGCTGAGCGTCCACCGCGAAGATGGCTGAGTTCGGCTCCAGTACTTTTAGGTGCCAGGCCCCGAGCTGCTCGCCGCTATGTAGCAGCCGGACATCCGTGAGAGAGCGACTGTCATGAGGTGCGACTGCCAGAAAACGCTCGCCACCGCGGGACTCGACACTCAACACTGAGAACGGCGGCGAGAGCAGGGCGGGCTTGGGGCGAGCGGTCTTTTTCGGTTTGGTCGCGGAAGGCGTCGGTGGTGGGGAGGATGGCTTTGTCCTGAGGTCCAGGAGCTGCTGCTCGACCTGTTCAAGGCGTGCACGTAGCGCAGTCATGTCTGCCGCGGTGGAGCGGGCTGCCAGACCATCGCGCAGTTCCTGTATCTCTTGTGCCCATTGATCCAACATCGGATCGAGGGTATTGGCCTGTTGCTCACCGGAATCGACCATTTGCTTCAGGTCTTTCAGCGCGTACTGCAGTTTTTCCTGTGCATCCTTGAGGGCGCTTGAATCACGTTGCAGGGTGTCCAGGGTTTGTTGGTATTGCGTGTTCGTGCTCTGTAGTTCGGCCACGCGTTGATACTTGTTATACAAACCACCGCTCAGGCCGGCGACCGCCAAGCAAAGCAGCCCAATGATGAGGGTTTGAAACGTCGAGGCTTTCATGGACGTGCCTCCAACAGATGGGGCGAGACTGGTGTGATCAGCGCGACGCCGGCCTCCGTTTTCTGCTGTTCGAAGCAGACCGAACGGCTGACTTCGTCGGTCGTGAGTTGCCAGGCTGGGCCAGCGAGCACTTGCAGCGCGCGGCGCAAAGAGATCGGGCCGAGCCGGTAATGGGCTGCGGGCAGAGGCCGGGTAAAAAGCACCTTCACTGGCTCAGCGGCAGGACAGAGCGAATAACCTGAGCGCTGCAGCACGTAGTGCATCACCTCCTGTACCGAAGGATTCAGGTTGGACGGGATACTCACGTCGATAATTTGGGCGAGAAGATCGCGTTGTTCCGTGGTGGGCTCGGTGCTGACCAGCGTATAGCGGCCATAGCGGAGTTCTGCCGGATGGTTTCCTTCGGCTGTGCCCCTCGAGAGCTGTGCCCGATTGGAGCCACTGTCGATCTCTTGATTGGTCGGCAATGGGTTGGGGATTTGCGCGGTGCAGGCGCTCAACAAACCCAGCAGGCAGACAGGCGTGAAAAAACGCTCCATGTAAAAAACCTCATGTCAGATTCAGTGCAGAACCTGACATGAGGTGAAGGAGCGATTCAGTGAGAAAGTTGATTCAAGGCGGGTCGTGTTAACGCTGAACGCGTTGCTATTCATCAAAAATGGTTAGCCCATCCACGGCGGAAGCGTCGGGGTCGAAGATCAACAATCGCACATCCGCCAATGCCGCCAGATACAGTGCGTTGATCAAGGCTTCCGGCGTGCCAGCGTCGAACTGCTCTTGTCTCAGGCTTGAGTAAGGCTTGCCCTCAATGTTCATAAAGTTGTCGTCCGTCCATGGTGTGCCGATCAGCTTGCAACCGATACCGCAGCAATCCGGCAATGCGAAAAGCTCAAACAAAAGGCCGGTTTGCCTCGGAGCGGAGTTACTGATCCACCCTTCCAGATAGAACATCGCTTCTTCAGTGAGGTGTGCGGTACTGATCTCCCAGGCTCGACTGTAGTGTCCCGTTTCGAAGACCAAGCGATGGACCATGGCTTGGGCTTCTTCCAGGGAGTACAGGTCGCCGACGTGATGCCGCTCATTGAACATTTCGCCAATCACGGCGTAGATCACTTGGCGCACTAGCCCGGTTGACTGGCAGCGTTCATCCAACTCATCCGGAATGGATTGGCCTTCGCTGATCAAGGCGAAATCGTCATTGAACAGGCAGGGGAACAGCTGCAGCTCATCGTCGCACAGATGGGCCTGTGAGTCGTGCACAGGTCGAAAGCAGGGAGGGCAGTCGTTTTCGTAGGTGATCAGTAAAAGCCGTTCGATATGAAGGTTGTCGTAACCGCGAGCAAACGGGTTTGATGCCGTACGCAGGGCTGGGGCTTCGGGGGCGGGGTTCATGAGAGTTCTCCAAGATGAAAATTAACAAGGCGCCCGAAGGCGCCTGTGAGGGTTAAAGCCAGCCATGTTCGGCAAGGGAGAGCGGGCGACCTTCGCCCACGATGAAGTGATCCAGTACGCGTACTTCGATCAAGGCCAAGGCTTCAACCGTGCGGTCAAGACGCGATCCGCCTGGCTGGGTTCCGTACAACCTGAGGGGTGGTTGTGAACAAAAATGGCGGCCGCAGCGTTATGCGCGAGGGAACGCTTAACGACTTGGCGGGGGTAAACGCTGGCCCCATCAATGCTGCCGTGAAAGAGGACTTCGAACGCCAGCACCCGGTGCTTGGCATCGAGAAAAATCACACCGAAGACTTCATGCTCTTGTTGTGCAAGCTGCAGTTTTAGGTAAGCAGCTACGGTGTCAGGGGAGGTCAGGATAGGGCCGCGGGTGAACAGCCGACGATCCAGAATATGCAGCGCTTCGTCGATCAGCTGGTTTTCTAGGACGATACGATCAGCCTCGAAATCTGGAGTTTCAATCCGTACGAGTTGGGTGCTCATGGTGGTACCTCCGAAGGGAACAATCAGGGGTACACGCCCTAGGGGAGTGGTGTCCCCGAGGTGGATAGAGAGTCGCGGGTGTTAGCAGATGGCGCGCTGTTTACAGCCGAGTAAATCGATGGCGTTGACCGTGTAGGTGTGAACCACAACCGTCGCAGGGCAATGGGGAAAAGGCTTTTATTCCCCTGCCGGCTTCGGGATCGAAGTCGGCACTGATGGGCATTAACCGGACCAGTCCACGATTAATACCGGCGATGCGTTTCTCGATTTCATCGGTCGTGTAGTAGAGCGATAACGAGCCGTAGTCCTCGTAAGCAGCAGCGAACAGACAGTCGTCGCAAAGCCAGAAGGATTCCATGCTGGTTCTCCTGTGCTGATTGAAGAAAAGGCGCTCGAGGGAGCGCCTTGATGTGGAACATCGTGGACTGTTCAGGCGGACTAAACGGTACGGGTGGCATCACGGCGGGCCGTGCGGGGAGCAGGTGGAGATTCAGGTTCGACCCGAGCCTCTGTTGGGTTTTCGGTCTCCTCAGCTTCGGCATCAACCGACGTTGGAGAGGGTTCATTGATCGGCGCTTGCTCAGCAGGTGCTGTTGCTTCCTGCCTGGCGGGCGCTTTGTACTCGAACGTGCCGTTGACCTTGATCCAGTCGATGAACAACAAACGACCTTTCAGGCTGGCGCCCGGTTGGCCTTGTTTCTCGCCTTTCTCGTAGAGAAATGGATCGATCCAGAGATCGCCGATACGGAACGACAACAAGACCTTTTTCTCGGCGTTGACGGCGTCCATATAGAGACGAATTAAGCGTTCAGCTTCGCCCCCAGCGACTTTGCAGTCGAAGCGGGTGTACTCCACCGCATCGGTGGCACCGTGCAGGGCTGCGATATCGCAGGCCATGAATGGCTGGCCGCGGCGGACTTGTACTTCACGAACACGGTTGAGGTAGCCGATACCGACGGTGTGCAGGTTGAAGTAAGTGGTCGCTTCTTGGGAATGGTTGGCGTGGGCCATGGTGGTTCTCCTGTTTCAAGGGAAACGGCGACGCGCAATCCCTGACGGGAAAGTGAGCCCCCGTCAGGGTGGGTGAGGTGAAGGTGAGCGATGGACTACTCGCCACCGGCAAGCCGATGACGTTCAGAACAATGCGTCTGGAGGAATAGCGGTGCAGCAGAGAAAGGTCTGCGGTGGTGGTTCGCAGGCATGGGGGAGTGGGCATTCATTACCGCTGAAGCGGTAACCGCGCGAGCTTCCGAACGCTGATCGCACTTGGGTAAACCACCACAAACGTGGCGTAGCCTTGAAGGTTCTGGCTACCTGGGCTGGGCTGTCAACGACAGCGAACCACGCCCTTTGTATAAGACTGTCACAGGGGAGCGTCAAGACGCTGCAACCCGATTTTTTATGGCTGGAATATAGTGATAGTCACTGGACTGAAGAAAGTGAAGAGGGGGCCTGGCGGGGTGCCAGGCGAGGAAGAGAAAAGCCACCTTTGGCGGTCTTACGCAGTCAACAAGCTCCTCGCAAAACTTGGTTTAACTGCGCCATGATTCGCCAACCGACCCTTGTCGTGGCCTGGGTCGAAACATGCTGGCACGCATCCGCGCACAAAGGGTGCCCAGTGTTTCCCCGGTGGGCTCCGGGGCTGAATACGATCGCCGTAGCGGATGACCGCTATTGCCTGGCAGAGGCAACAGTGGTCATCCGCCACCACGATCAGGTCGAGCACAAAACGGGAATGAAATTCCGCAGAAGAGAGGGCTCCGAACTCAAGGAGTCCGACCGAGCTACCCGGAGCGAATCGGTCTTGGGTCGCCGTTGGCGATGATCCTGAGGCACTACAGCAGAGAGGGTGGGACTACGTCAAGCCAGTGGGTGATCCTCATAAGACCCCGCATTGAGCGCAATGAAAGAAGTTACTTACTGCCGAGATGAGCAGCCAACTGTTCGACGGTAGCCAGAATAAAGGCGCGGTCACTTTCTTTCAGTCCGCTCATTAGGCCGGCGATCCTCTGGCTCTGGTCATTGGGGCGATTGCTCGATTCCGTCAGCAGTTCATCCATCCGGCAGTCGAAAATGTCCGCCAGTTGCATCAGCTTGACCACGGAAAGCTCCACCACACCCCGCTCCAGGCGCGAAATGGCTTCGCTGCCGATCCCCAAGCGTTCAGCCACCTCTTCCTGGGTCAGATTACGCTCGGTGCGATGTTTCGCGATCATGCGCCCGATTTGGGCTTGGGTTGGATGTTTATGTGCCAAGTGATGAGTTCTCCAGTTCAACCCGAATGGTTGAGCAAAGACCCGTTGACATGAACATCCTTAAAGGTTGAGTATCGACTTTTAAGGTTGTTATATTGGCTGAAATAGCTGAGTAATGCGACGTGGGTTCTGTTCCTCCAGGATCAGAGTCCAGGATGGCCAGTGAGAATGAACGGTCTGATAGGGCCAAGCTGAGGAATGGTTGAGCATGGAAGATGAGAGCGAGAACGTCATGGATCTGATCTGGGATCGAACACTGGAGCTGTTCATCAAGATCCATGATTGCCCGGATAACCCCGAACACTTCGACAGCCTTGTTCATTGGCTCAACGAAAATCCTGCACACTTGAAAGCGTTCAACGAACTAGGGCAGATATGGATTTCGACAGGCATCGCCTTGGCCCGTGAAATCGGACAACCGATAAGCGACTTAGAGAGGGGGCAGCCGCCGTTGATGATGCACTGACCAGTACATCGCCTCCAATATTCATGTTGATCGTCAATGGCGCGTCATGGGCGACGCGCATCTTTTCTGATGGGCACAGTGCCTTTGCAGTCTGGGTAGTGGGAGCACGACCAAAACGGCCCTGATTTCCCCTTTCGTCTGAGTGTTGAGGCATTGCATATGGGGCAGGCTGGACCGGCTTCGACCGGTACCGCCAAGGTGAGCGTTCCGCAGTGTTCGACCAATTGTGCAATCCAACTCGCCTGCTTGGCGACGAACGAATCCAGAGACAGGCGTCCCGCTTCGATTTCGTCCAGGGCCTGTTCCCAGATCGCGGTCATACCTGGATCTGCGATTGCAGCGGGAACCGCTTCAATCAGGGTATGGGCCGCAGCAGAGGCCATTAAGGCGCGTTTTTTCTTCAGCAAATAACCACGATCAATCAACCCCTTGATGATGCCGGCCCGCGTGGCTTCGGTACCGATTCCGGTGGTGTCTCGCAGTTTCTGTTTCAGGCGTGGGTCGTTGACCAGCTTGGCCACATTTTTCATCGCTTTGATTAGATCGCCCTCGGTAAGAGGTTTGGGAGCGGCGGTGCGCATGGACTTGAGTTCGACGTCGTCCACTGCGCACTGAGTACCCTGTTGCAAGACTGGTAAGACTTGGGGCTTTTGACTGGGCTGATACTCCTCGACGTTTTCGGAGAGTAAGCCTTTCCAGCCCTGGACCAGGATCTGTTTGCCAACAGCGGTCAATCGTTCTTCGCCACACTCCAGTTCGACTTGGGTTCGATCAAACTCATGATGCGGAAGAAACTGCGCGAGGTAGTGACTACGAATCAGTTCGTAGACTTGGCGTTCTTGTTCGGACATCCGCACCAGGTTTGCCGGCTCGGTGGTGGGGATGATGCCGTGGTGCGCGGAGACCTTGGCATCGTTCCATGCCCGTGAGCGCAATGATCGATCGAGTCCTCCCAGTGCGGGCCGCAGTGCGGGATCTGTTTTGAGCAGGGCATCGAGTACTGCGGGTACCTCGTCGATCATACTCTCCGGTAAGTAACGACAATTGCTGCGCGGATAGGTGGTGGCTTTGTGGGTTTCATACAGGGCTTGGGCGGTGTTCAGGGTTTCCTGAGCGCCGAGTCCCAGCTTGCGAGAGCAGACTTCTTGCAGTGTGCTCAGGTCGAAGGGCAGGGGCGGCGCTTCGCGGAAATGCTCAGTCTGCAGCAAGAGCACTGTGGCGGTCTTACTGCTAGAGATCGCTTGGACGGTCTGACTGGCAAGCGCCTGTTGCAGGCAACGACCGGCCTCATCTTGTCCTGAGCTGGGTGGTAACCACGAGGCGATGAATGGGTGCCCCATGGAGGACAGGTGCACATCCACGTCCCAGTAGGGCACCGAGACGAAGCTGGCAATCGCGCGATCCCGATCCACCACCAGGCGTAGAGTGGGTGTCTGGACGCGTCCAACCGACAATACGCCGTCGTAACCCGCCTGCCGACCGAGGAGGGTAAACAAGCGACTGAGGTTCATGCCGATCAGCCAGTCGGCGCGGCTGCGGGCGAGGGCCGAGTGGTAGAGCGAGAAGGTCTCCTGACCAGACTTCAGCAAGGACAATGCTTTGCGAATCGACGCCTCGTTGAGTGCGGATAACCAGAGACGCTGCACGTGACCTCGATACTTGCAGAGCTCCAGTAACTCGCGGGCAATCATTTCACCTTCGCGGTCGGCGTCGGTCGCGATAACGACGGTGGTGGCTTCACTGAGCAGGCGCTTGATGATTTTGAATTGTGCGGCGGTCTTGGGTTTGACCTCGACCTGCCACTGCGTGGGAATGATCGGTAGTTGATCTAACGACCAGGATTTGTACTGATCGCCATAGGCTTCAGGTGGGGCTGTCTCGAGCAGATGGCCGATACACCAGGTGATGGTTGAATCGGTACCGATCAGGCAACCATTACCGCGCCGAGTGGCTCCGAGAACCTTGGCGATGTCACGACCTTGGGAAGGTTTCTCGCAGAGGAAGAGGTGCATAGAACTACTCCGGATTGAGTTCGGAGCAGCGTTGTTGGAAACAGCCGTTGCGAGATAGGAGAAACCTGAATGGCAGGTTCCTCATATTAGTCCATATGGCAGCCTTGAATGCGCGGGCCTGCTACCTTGCTGTAGCGAGGGCAACAGGGTGGGTTTTCACGAGCAGCGAGTAATAACAACCCAGCAACTCCGCGCAAAGGCGCAATTTTTATGCCTGAAGTCAGTCCGGAGATGGCTGTCCTTTGCGCTTTCTGGGTTTGGACGTAGCTGAACTGGCCTGCTCTGTATTTTGCCCGACGTGTGTCGCAGATGCCGCCGGTTCACTGGAGCGTTCCCGCATTACCACACTGTATACCCGGTGAGGTAGGATGCCGACTCGACGGGCCTCGATCTTGAAGGTCACCCGCGCATTGTCTTCGCTGTCCTCCCACTCATCGCGCACGGTGCGGCCTTCGACCAACACGCGCATGCCTTTCTGGTACAGCGTGCTCCAGTGTTCAGCCTCGCGGTGCCAAAGCTCAACCGGCGCCCAATAGCCGCCTCGATCTTCATAGCTGCCCTCGCGCGGCACGGGGTTGTCGAAGTACACATTCAGCCGTAGCAAACGCCGTGGCTCGTCATTGCCTGACGGGAATTCCTGGAACTCTGGCGCACTGCCGATATTGCCTTCGCCGACAAAAAAAGTACTCATCGTGATACCTCCACTGCGGTTGTGAGTTGGCGCAGTAACCGTTCGGCACTGGCCATTTTGATCGCGCAGGTGGTGGCCTGGCGGTAAAGCGAATGCACCACGCTCATCTGCAGGTTCAGTGCAATGCGGTTGCATTCGAAACGGTGCAATCCCTCGTGTACGGCCAGCGGCAGGACTTTGTTGCTCACCTGGCGTTCCCAAACCGCAACCCCCATGCGGGTGAAGTCACGGGTGCGCCAACGCAAAAAGGTGCTGCCAGCGCTGGTGTTCTGCAGCACCAATCGAATGTCCAGCAGTGAGTAAGGGGGCTGTCCGGCTTGCTGCACCACAGCCTCCATCAGGTGGCATAACTGCGCCTCGATTTCCCTCGCCACCTGCGCCAGGTGCTCCAACTCCCCCTTACCCTTAAAGGGCTTTAAAAGGCCTTTTAGGGAGGTAGCGTGTTCGAGCTGTCGATAGGCATCCGGTGTCAACGTTTCGAAGGGCGTTGGTTGAGCCGGGAGCATGGGATTCATGCTTCGTCCTCGGGCTCATCCACTGCCGCAGATGATCTGGCTTCCTCTGCCAACGCGTCAGGGTCATCCACCGCTACCGCACCACGACGAATGATCGGCGGTGCGAACTGGGAGCGACGATGACCCTCTAGGATGTCCATGGGGGGCAAACCCATTTTAGCGATGGCCGTCAGGGCACGGGCGTTGTTCGCCGCGATGTCATCACGGGTGACGCCGGCATGCCGATAGCGCTGTGCCTGGCCGAACAGGCTGCGCAGCAAATGGGCACCGTCGTCGATCCAGGCTTCCATGTCAATTCGGCCGATCAGGGCGGTGTGGTGGGCCAATAGGGTCCGGCGCACCAGGGTGTCGTAGTCGGTCAGCAGGTAGACCGCCAGAAAACCCAGCTGGCTGCCGATGTACAGCGGCAAGGTGACGGGGTGGATGTTGAGGTTGTCGCCCATGTCGATCTGTGTCGGCAGGTCCTGTCTAATCCGATCCAGCTGTTGGGTCAGTTCCAGCATCCCAGCTTTGGCCTGCATCAGTTTTTCTTCGAGTTGCACGATGGCCCAGTCGGCATAGGGATCGTCCTGGGCCGCGGTTTGTTTGATCAGGTTGGTGACACTGATGTAGCCGGCCATGCCCATGATCGCGTGGACACCGTCGCGTGCGGTGCGACCTTGCCAGATCCGAGCGGCGTGGTGAGTGTGCAGGGTCAGGGTGATGCTGCTACGCAATGAACCCAGGTTGAGTTGATAGTGATCGGCCACGGTGTTGTCCTCGCATAATCTTGGGCAAGATCATTGCGACGGATAATCGTCAAGGGCAGCCAAAAAGCTGAATGCGGTCTGTTCGGTTTGGTTTGAGAGGATTAATTCCGGAGACGTTCGCGAGTGATGTCAGTGGCATCATTTCCAGGGATGGCGATGGCCGTATCGCTCGGATTGCTCAAGACCGGCTCTACGCGGTCTCACAGTAGAATTCAGTGGATTTGATGCCACTGGCATCAAATCTACTGACGTCCAGAGCGTTTTCCGCGCAGTTGACGTAGCTCATTCAGGCACGCTTGGGCGAGGGCGGAAGCGGGTTCGCCCTGTTTTCGGGGTGGGCGTGACGGTGCTGTTGGGAGCGGTTCTGCAACGGGTGGGGGCTCTGTCTGACCTGCCCAAGGACGGAAGTCTCCTTTCAGTGCGCGCTGGATTAGGGCCATCAGATACGCCGCTGGCTTGCGGACACTTCCTGCCGCACAGCGTGCCCCCGCTTCGTTGAGCACCGCCTGACGATCCGCTGGATAGAGCTTGTTCAGCGCCACGGCGATAGCTTGACGCTCACTTGGACTCAGGTGCAGCGGATCGGGCCATTGCAGGTTATCCACCGCTGGGGTCGCGCGCGGTACAGTACAAATACTTTCTTTTAATACAGTACAGGCGGCGTTCGGATTCCGAACGGTGCCGGAAACACTGGCGTTCAAGCCTGGTTCGGATTCCGAACGAGGGCCTACACGATTCCGAACTAGGTGATCTTCCCCTAGTTCGGAATCGTGTAAAGCGTCATCGGTTGCCTGGTCCAATCCTTGCTGCGTCCAGTGATCTCCCCAGCTGTCGAGTCGCGTCGGTAACCGATCCCGATCGATATTCGTATCTTGGCGGACTTCCTCCAGAACGTGCTGGGCGACAATACGCACAGCCTTGGTGTTATGGCTGAGGCAATGTCCGACCAGCTCCAGGTAATCCTGATCCAGTTCCATGGCTTCGGCGGGGGTTAACGGCTCATCGTGCAGGACGTATAGAGAGCCTTGTAGGCGCCCGCTGAGCTGATCGCGTCCGCGACTCACCAAGCTGAGCCAGCGCGTCAGCCTTAGCATCGTCAAGACGCGAGCAATGGTTTCACGGGAGGCTAGCGCACCATAGGGCACGCTCGAAAGGTAAGGCTGCAAATCCTCATAGCGCGGCGTCACCACACCCTGACCTTGCAGCATGAGTCGAAACACCTGCCAGGCATTCCGTTCCAATGGCGTCAGCCGATTATCCAACAGCAGGCGACGCGGCACGACTTCGTGTGATTGGCCACTGAACAGAAAGCCAGCCTGCAGAGCCTGGTTAGAGGGTGGTTCAGTGGTAGGGCGTGCGGGCCAGCGCTCATTCAGCTGCTGGGTGCATTGCTGCAGGACACGCTGCCAGCGACTGGGAGGAGTGGTGTTCATGTTCCGTTGCTGTAATGGTCGATCTGCTGCCAAACGATGGTCAAGCTGATCTGTTGCTCTTCGGCCAGCATCATCATGGCGTCGAGCTGATCCTCGGTACCGTCTTGAGTGCGTAGCTGGCACCATCGCTGCCAGAGCGCATGTTCCTGTGCTTCGCTCAAATGCTGAGGGCGGCCTTTACGGGTTTCGATCTTGAGCAGACGTCGGCGCAGGGCGGTTTCCGAATGCGCCAAGCCGAAGCACTGATACATGATGGTACTGCTGGCGCCGAGCTTGAGCGCTCGGTTGATCAAGCGCTCATTTTGCTCGTCGCGTTCGGCTTGCTCGATCAACCGATGCAGTACCGGCGAGTCAATCTTGACCTCAACCCAGGGTACGGTGGCATGGGCCAAGCGCGACAGGGTGGTGGGCGGTAAGGATTGCAACAGGTAGATGTCATCCTCCCCCAGGCCGAGTGCCTTGCAGCGTTGCAGATTACCCAGGCGCAGCTCATGCAGCACCTGAGTCAGCATGGCGTGGTTGAGCACATTGAAGGATAGGTTCATGGCAGCCCCTTCGGTGAGTCGTTTTCAGGGGAAAGCGTTAAGTCGATCAGGCGACGGGCCAGGCGGATCAGGCGATACAATTTGATTAACAGACTGTCGGGCAGTCGCTCCAGTCCTACGTCCACGGCGGGACGATCTGTCAGAGGGAGTTGATAGATACCCAGCAACAGCTGGCCGAACAGGGCTGAGGGCAGTTGCTGGCGATCCTCCCAGTTCACGTCGTCTTGAGCGCGCAATAGGGCCAGGAGCAGTAGGTGAACGCCGGTCGCGCGAGGCGCTGCAAGATCAAGTCGCTCGATGTTCAGGGCGAAGCCCAAGCCAAGCTTCTGATCGATAATGCTCTCAGGATGTCCGGCATTTGCCGCCATTTCCCGAGCCAGCCCGGCAATGGCTGAGCGTAATTGTTCGGGGGTATCCAGTGCTGGTGTGATGCTCCAGATGTCGTCGATCGTGCAGGTTTCGACGGTCGGTGTTACTTGAGTGGCTGTGTCGCGATCAATCTGTTCGCGAATCTGTTGGACACGTGACGGAGGGCTGACTGCTGATACGACATTCGTTTCGGGTGGTGTGGGCAGTTCTTCCTGAGCTGTTTCGGTCTGGGTTCTGGTCTCAGCTGATTTGGGTTGAGACCCGGAGGAGGGAGACTTAACCGCGGCTTCATCAACGTTCGGGAGATGGCCGTTCTTCGAGGGCGTGCTGACCACAATGCCAGGCGGCGAGATGACATGTTGGGTATCGCTCAGTTCCAAGGCCAACATACGGTAGGACTGTCCGAGTAAGCGGCTCATGCGTTCGAGCAGTTCATCCTGGATTTGCTCAAGATCGAAGGACTCGGGTTCGGCATCGAAGTCGCCCAGGGCCTCGAGCCAAAATTCGGTGAACGCAACGGTGGCGGTTGGATAACGGTTCCAAGTTCGCTCGGCTTGGCTACGCAGACCAATCAGGCGTTCGATCTGGGTCTTACCCAATCCGGCATACAGGGTTTGTGGAATGGCGGGCAGTAGGTGTTCTAGGGTGTCGAGCATCCGGCTGATGTGCGATTGCGAAATGGGATAGCCCCCAGCGGCAAGACGTCGTGCCAGCTCGCGTTGCGAGAGCACCGCTCCATCTGCTTCGAGCATGGTTTTGAGATTGGCTACCGCCAGCGCACGTTCAATGAAGGTGAGCTGGCCGTGCAGATCGCTTTCGGCCAGATGGCCGAGGAGGGCAGTGATTTCACTGGTCCAAGGCCGGAACAGGCAATGAATGCGAAAGAAACGCTCGTCGCGGGTTTCTTGCCACAGCTCGCCGAGAATCGCCAAGCGAGTATTACCGCCGTTACGGATGATGAAATAGGTTTCTCCCGGGCGGCGGGTAATCGGCGGTGGTTGATCCAGCCCGCGTTCGCGGATCGAGGCTTTGATATCGTTGTACAGCGGATTACGGATGAAACGCGGGTTGTGTTCGTAGGGCCGCAACTGCTCCAGAGTGACCAGCATAGGCGTGTCGATGAGTGGATCGGACAGCCGCTCCAGTTCTGGACCTCGAGGGAAGTGGTCTTGGTGCAGCTTGTCGTTAATCTCCTCCTGATTGAGCTTTTTCATGAACAGCCTCAGTTAACGCCGGTTGCGCAAATGGTCACCGACCTCGAACTTGACGATCTCGGCAGTCCCCGAACCTTCGAAATGTCGGGAGAGTTCTGCGAGGAACCACCCCATGGCCGAGCCCCCACCCTGCAGGCGAAAGACCACGGTGCAGTACTTCTCGCAAGGTGGGTGGTGTGGTCGAATGGATGGTTGAACGATGATGGGAGGTTGATCCAACATCAAAAGACTCCTTGCCAAACGCTGTTGGCATCAAGGTCGATAAAAAATGATTTGATGAAAAATGCCGGCTTGGTGATTCGTCTCATTGAACCTCCGCGCACCTGCTCACCGTAGAGATCGCTTCGCGCCATTCCGGAAACAGTTCGATGGCCAGCGCTTGCATGGTTTCCAACGCAGATGGCGATGACTGGCGAGTCTCGATTCGGTGGACCGGCAGGCCAAGGGAGGCGGCATTGAGATACGCCACTCGGTCTGGAACTACGGTGTCTAGAACCGAGATGTTGGTAGCCCCAGCGAAGGTCTCGCGCAGGCCGCGGATGATCATTCGCGTGTCCACCCGGATGCTATTTACCTGGTTCAGCAGCAGTCGCAAGGGAGGCGGTGTAATGCCCAAGTGGCGGAACGGTTCGAGCTCACTGAGCAGCTTCAAGGTGCCGCGGTGCAGTTCGCGGGCGGCGAGCATTTCCGGCGTGATGGGAGAGAGGGCGAGATCAGAGGCCAGGATGGCCATCTCCAGCAGCACGCTGCGTGCGCCTTGGGTGTCGATCAAAAGCAGATCATAACTGGGGCGGAAATTGTCGAGCAAATTGCGCAGACGCAGTCGCCCATCAGGGGCATGCAGCAACAAGGTGCTCAGTCGGCCTCGATCATCGTTGGATAGGATCAGGTCGAGACCAACAACCGTGGTTGTGGAAATTATCTGCGCAGGATCTGTCAGGTTGAGCGCAATGAACTCGTACGCACCAGCGATGGCCTCGTGGCTCAATGCGTAATAGCTTGAGAGAGTGGGCTGGCTATCCAGGTCCAGCAGCAGAACTCGCAGACCAGCATCTGCCAGAAGACCGCCAAGGTTGGCGGCCACCGTTGTTTTGCCCACGCCGCCCTTGGTGGAAACCAACGATACCACACGCATGACATCAGGCCTGCTGACCTAAGCGTTCAACGACCCACCGCTCGATCTCCAACGAATCCCAGCCGACCGCGCGCAGTCCAATGCGTTTGGCTTGAGGGAATTTGCCTTCCTTCATCAAGTTGTAGATGTGCGCACGCTTGAAGCCGGTTTTACGCTCCACCTCGTCACGCCGCATGATGTGACGTTCGACCGGTGGTAGAGGTGCTTCAGCGATGGGGGAGGGTTGGTTGAACATGCTGGTCACTCCTGGCGCCGATTGGCGCGTGGTGGGAAATGACCTGAATTGAATAGCAGAAACGGGAGAGAGTCATTGCACTGCAATTGGGGCGATTGCAGCGCAATACGACTCAGCGCTTGGAGAGGCTGCGCTTGGCGGCGGCGAATTTCTCATCCAGGGTGCGCTTGGAAATGCCAGACAGGTTTTTATGGTGAGCGGTCAGTGCGTCGACAATGGCGGCTTGGGATTGGAAAACAGAATGAGGTTTCCCCGAGGGAGAGTGACTTAGAAACAGACTGACCATTGCGCCGATGATGTGGAGGTAAGCGTTTTCGCTCCGGTCGCTGACCTTGCTATTGGTGTTGAGCAGATGATGGATGCTTTCCTTTTCCAGCCCGACAGCTTCAAGTTCATTCAACAGTTGTTGATAGGCTGTTTCTATACTCTTTACCTGTAGCTGCAAGGCATCGCGGTCGGCTTGTAAGGCCAGATAGGTACCGATGCTAATAGCTCCATGCTGGTCCGATGATTGTTCGAAAAGAAAAGCTGGTCTTTGTTCAGGGTGGAAGCGTGACATCCAAAGTTTGAGGTCAGTATGGCAGATGGTTACCTGGAGGCAATCGATGTGAGTCCCAATGGCGACCGGTATACCTAGGCAGCCGTAGGGTAGTTCTCCATGTTGGATGGCGTCGAAAATTTTCTCGATGTTGGCATGTAGACACGGCCATTGTGGAAAGGCAGATCCGAGCGTGGTGAGGGAGCGCCAGGTCACCTCAAGAATTTGCGTTTCGTAGGCCATTAGGTTGCACCAACGTATTGCTGCATCGACGGGACGATAAAATACCTTGGCGTAAGGATTACAGCTTTGGGTTGCATACATGCTGAAAAGCCTCCTTAGACATCCGGCCTCCCAAAAACTAATTACATGAAGCCTTCATGTATGGAGCATTCATGTATGGAGCATTCATGCTGTGTCTGAATTGACATTACTTATTCAGAGGGCACCAAGTTTAGCTAATTGACGCTCCAGATTGCTGGTCAGGGTCGAAAGGTTTTTTCCAAGAGTTTTACCGAAGGTATCGATCATCGTGACATCGATATCAACTGGTCGCGAATTCCACCTGGACAATCTGCTCAATGAAGCGTCCATTCATCAATGGCACGACTCGCACGCTGTTAGTCTTAAATGGCGCGGACGTTCTGCATCGTGCGTAATGTGATGCGCTCGACAATGTTCTCCGCCGTGATGTCCATACGGGTGAGATGCAGTTCTTCAGCGAACACGCGAAACAGTGAAGGTGACGCAGCTCCATGTCGGGATAGTAGGTTCTGACGAAAGCAATGATCGTACGCGCGATCCGTGCAGAACGTCGTCAACGCTGCTTATCACCTCGTCACATTGCCAGCCCTGAATTCCAGGCTACGGAACTAGAGTTTCCGGATTTTCTCGGGTTTGCCTGCCAAAAGTTTCCGTGTCAATGCCAGTGTCTCTTCCTTCGTCGCGGTCATGAAAATGGGGGTAACCCCAGAGCTTTTTATACACGATTGCAAATGCTCTGGTCGCCAGGCATTGGCAGTACTTGGTTCGATGTGGATCGAGGCCTTGACGAAGGCACCCAGTTCACTATTGTGACGCTCGGCCTAGCCGAACGGATAACCGCACGATCGAGCTTACGATACCCAGCTAGTGACTCGATGTCATTGCACAAGTTGGCCAAGATATTGTTCAAGTCAGCCATATGGCTTGGTTTTAGTTCGAGATTTATATCTACCATGCCAGATACCGTATACAGAGAGCCCTGTCGACAGCATTTCTCGGCCGGTTCTGCCCCGAGCGAAGAGAGTGGCAAATCGCCTAATCGTCAGCGAGCGGCTGACCAGAGCCCTTGATTCGGCCCTGGCAGCCACATAAACCCTCTCCTCCATGGTTCATATAGTTAAACTTTGAAGCGTCCTACAAGTCGATTCAGATTGATCGCCAAATTGGACATTTCGCCACAAGCGATGGCCGTTTAACTGGCCCCCGCTGCGCACTGTGTAGAGAACTCCCGAATGCTCGTCAGGTTCCGATCGACTTCATGGGCCACCTGCGCCTGCTCCTCGGAAGCGGTGGCGATCAACAAGTTCCGCTCGTTGATCTGGGTGATGGCCTCAGCGATCTGCGTGAGCGAAACGTCCGCATTCTGCGCAACAACGATGGAATTGCTCGCCATGTCGGCACTCATGCTCATTGCACTCACGGCCTGCGCTGAGTCGCTTTGAATCGCGATGATCATCTGTTCGATTTCCTGAGTCGACTGTTGGGTCCGATGCGCGAGCGCTCTCACCTCGTCGGCCACCACCGCGAACCCGCGCCCTTGCTCACCAGCTCGTGCCGCCTCGATCGCCGCGTTGAGCGCGAGCAGATTGGTCTGTTCCGCAATGGCGCGAATTACCTCTACCACTTTGCTGATGCCCTGCGCCCTGGTTGACAACGCCTTGACCTGTTCGCCGGTGTTGGCCACGTTACTGGCAAGCCCTTCGATGGCCTTCAAAGTCTGGGCCAGGTTTTCAATGCCGGTGCGGGTAAATTCCTGGGATTTTCGGGAGGTTTGAGAAGCGGCTTCGGCGTTCCGAGCGACCTCATCCACCGCCGCGCTCATCTCGGTCATGGCGGTGGCAGCCAGATTGACTTCGTCGTTCTGCTCGATCAGTCCTCTGCTGGCTTCTTCAATCTCGATGGTCATTTCTCCCGACGCCGAGGCCAGCCGAGTGGAGGTGTTGGCAATGTGCGCGATCGTTTCACGCAGGTTCGCCTGCATCTTCGCCAATGCGCTGAGCAGGCGCCCAGCCTCATCGCGACCGCTGAGTTGTATTTCTCTGGAAAGGTCACTGGAGGCGATGCGCTCAGCCACCGCCAATGCGTCAATGATCGGGGCGGTGATGCTGCGGGTCAGCAGAATGGCCAGCACCATGGTGAGCAATACGGTGATGGCCACCAGTCCGATCACTAGCTTCTTGGCGTTGGAGTAAACAGCAGAAGCATAGATACCAGCATCCTTAACCCCTTGATCGTTATAGGCCGCGAGCTTACTTATCTGGCCCTCCAATGTGTTGGTCAAGGGGCGAATGTTGGTGTTGATCAGAGTCACTGCGGCGGCGTTGTCACCAGAACGAAGCAGCGGTTCGAGTGTGTCCAGTTGCTTGGCATAAGCATCAGCCGTGGCTCGCAGGGCCAAGTACAGCGCACGCTCGCCTTCGTCCGTAATTAGGGGTTCATAACGACTGACAGCATCAAAGAAGGTGCCGCGATAACCGCTGAATACGGCCACTGTGTTCTGTCTCAGTTGCGGGTCCGGCGTGGAGGTGGCTCGCAAGCTTTCCAGGCGCAGGCGCAAAGCGCCCGCGTTCATGAGATCTGTCTGGCGGATGCTCGCTATCCACTTTGTTTCGACGTCCTGCTCGGACTCACGGAGCTTACCCATTTGCAGTGCAGCAACACTCCCCAGCGCGAAAACCACCAAAACGATAAGAGAGAAAAATACCGCGACCCTTGGAGCGACGTTTATTGTTCTAAGATTCATGGTTTTTTCGCCTTCCAGTTCTGACGGATTGTTGAGGCGTTGGCAATTACCCGCGGTATTGGCTAGCCACGAGCGTGCTAAGTTCAGGCCGACAACTGGTTTCACCATTACAGTTAGCTGCGCTTTTTTGAAGAGAAGGCTGATCACAAGTGGCAAGGCGCGTGGTCCCGCGACTTAAGTGGGCGCCCTTTTCTGAGGCGGTGATTGTATGCATGGGGTGTCGCAGCGGCACTATTGATTCCGCCAAGTTTTATTGCCAAAGCGCCAGGTCGGCTCTAACACTGGTTAGTGCCAATCTCGCTAACAGGCGGGTCGCCGCTCGTAGAGGTGATTGATACCACCGTTGCCGGCGATTCGTTCAATGCGGGTGACTAGCCACCCGTTTACACGGAGGCCCCGTAACAGGCGGCTGCCGAAGGCCTGAGGCTGGCAGGGCAAGTGATTCAGTAGCCGGGGGCGTTGGTTACACAAGATGCGATGCCGGTCTAAAACGCGTAGTCGTTTGCGGGGGGTGAGATGAGACCGCACTTGAGATAAAAAATTCTATTGGTGATTGATATGGAATATTTATTCCATTAATCTGAGTTTCAGAACCCATCGTTCCGGCTTCTCCCGTCTCCCACAATAAAAAGGATCACATGACATGAGGCGTTTTCTCGGCTGCCTATGCGCACTGCTGCTGTCCGTTTCCGCTCACGCCGAACTGCGCATTGGCGTGACAGTGGGCCAGTTCGACAACTACATTTCCTACTTGGTGAAAGCCATGCAGGACCGCGCAAAACAAGTCCCGGGGGGTATCAGCCTGCAAGTGGAAGACTCCGGCAGCGACGTGGTGCGGCAACTGAGCCAGGTCGAAAGCTTTATCAGCCAGAAGGTCGATGCCATCATCGTCAATCCGGCGGATACCGCCGCCACCCGCCAGATCAGCGAGAAGGTCATAGCCGCAGGTATTCCACTGGTCTATATGAACAGCCGTCCGGAAGTAGACATCTTGCCAGCCGGAGTAGTGTTCGTCGGCACCGACGAGCGCGCCATCGGCCGGATGCAAATGCAGTACCTGGCCGAAAAAATGGGTGGCAAAGGTAACCTTGCGGTCATTCTCGGGCGCCTCACACATAGCGACACCGGCAAGCGCACCAGCGGGGTCAAGGATGTACTGGCCAAGTACCCGCAGATCAATATCGTCGAAGAGCAGTCCGGCGACTGGCAGCGGGAAAAAGGCATGGACCTGATGAACGAATGGCTGACCAAGGGCCAGCGCATTGATGCGGTGGCCGCCAACAACGACGAAATGGGTATCGGCGCTGCCATGGCAATGCGCCAGGCGGGGTCTGACGACATCTTGGTTGGCGGTATTGACGGCACGTCGGATGGCTTGCTCGCGCTGAAGAAAGGCCAGCTGACTGTCAGTGTCTTCCGCGATCCGGTGGCAATCGGCGCGGGCTCTCTCGACGCTGCGTTAAAGCTGGTCAATCATCAGGAGCTGCAAGGCGATCTGTGGGTGCCGACCCAACTGATCACCCGGGAAAATTACGCAGAGTTTCAGCGTCAGTAGGTATCCAACTCGCGAGCATCGGTGCGTGAGAGCCTGGTCCAGGCTATGCAGCGGGATTCGAATTTCTTCGATCAAGCGCGATTCCAGTCCTTCAATGGTGTTTGGCCTTCTTAGGTCAGTTCAGTGGTTAGAGGGCTCTTAGATGTTCTCTGCGCTGATGATGTCGAAGGGCAGCAGGAGGGATGCTGATCCATTTTGTCGGGAGTCCGCAGCGCGCGTCATTGTTTCCATCAGTGTGCGTGCCAGCTGTTCGCAACGGATGGACAGGGCTACATCCACGACGCCTTCGACCAGTGCGCTGCGGGTGACTTCGGTCAGTTCATGGCAGACCACAACGATCTCGCGCGCACGGCCACTCTCCTTGAGTGCCTCCACCACGCCCTCCATTCCCCCGCCGCTGACGTACAGGCCTACCAGATCTGGGTGCTCGGCAAGTAGAGCATGGGTCGCTTCTGCGGCGCGCTGGGCATCCTCGTAAACCAGGCGCGGCTCCAGTACCTGAAAATCATTGCAGTGCTCCCGGATGTAGGAGCGGAAGCTGATTTCGCATAGTTCCTGGCAAAGGAAGCGATGATCGCCTATCAGCATGCCGATCTTGCCAGGACGCCGGCTCAGGCCTGCCACTGCCCAGGCGGCAGTGCGTCCGGCCTTGCGGTTGTCCAGGCCTATATAGCCGGCGCGATGGGTCGCGGTAAGGTCGGTGATCAGGGCGTAGACCGGAATGCCGCGTCCGTAGAGGGTGTCGATCGCTTGGTTGATGGCGGGATGATCAACGCTCACCAGGGCGATGGCGTCGAAGCGCTCGCCTAGCTCCAGCAAGGTTTCGGCGACTTGGGTTGGAGGTCGATCGTCGAGAAAGAATACCTCGGAGTCTCCGCGGACTCCGGGTACTGAAATGCTCATCGATGTGAGGGCGGTTGCAAGCATCTGATAAAAAGGTGAAGAGCTGCGCAAAAGAACAAATGCAATTTTCTTGATGTGAGATCTATCATGCTCTTGATAGATGTCATCCAGGCTTTTGAGTTTCCCCAAAGCGAAGCCCAGTCTTTTCGCGGCTTCCAGCACTTTCTTTTCGGTGCCAGAACGCACCGGCGCCCTTTTATTTAATACACGGTCAACGGTCGCGATCGCCACACCCGCCTCGCGTGCAACGTCTGACATTGTGGGTGTGATCCTTGACATCAAAAAATTCTCCGATAATCTGAGTTGAGTCTCTCAAAAACAATCACAAAAAGATATAAATATATCATTTCAACTGGCGCCATCAATGCCAGCCGCAAGATGATATATGAATGAGGTCCAGCATGGCGCTTGCCACTCCCGCTCCACCGTTCGCCCCCATTCTCTCTCTGTGCCGCCATTGCGCATTCGCAGCGCTATTGCTTCGCGATTTCTCTCGATTCAGCCCTCGCAGAACCGGTTCAAACAGGCCGCTGTCATTCGTGACGCCGGTGGCTTCTGGTTGCCTGCAGTCGGGTTGGTAGCAGGGCTGCGCTCGTTCCATTTTCCCTATTGTTCACGCAAGGCGGCAAAGCCGCGGAGTACTGGTAATGAAGCTTTCTTATGTAACCGACAGCCTCGGGCATCTGCCCCTCGAAGCAATGCTCGACCGGGTGGCGCAGATGGGCGTCACGGCAGTGGAGATGACTACCGGGGGGTGGTCAGGCGCGCCGCACCTGCGGATGAATGAACTGCTGGAAAGTGCGGAGAAACGCAATGCGTTCCTCGGTGCCCTGGAGAGTCGTGGCATTGAACTGTGCGCGCTCAACGTTTCCGGTAACCCCTTGGATCCGGGCGCCCTTGGGGCCAAACACCGAGATGATACCGAGCGTACCTTCGAGCTCGCTGAAGCTCTCGGGGTGAAGAAGATCATCATGATGAGTGGGCTTCCACCTGCCTGTGCCGAAGACCGGGTGCCGAACTGGATCAGCTACACCGTGAGCTGGCCACCCGTGCTCAAGGACTATCTGAACTACCAGTGGAATGACGTCGCCATCCCTTACTGGCACAAGCTGGTGGCCAAGGCCAGCGGTTGTGGGGTGGAAAAAATAGCCCTGGAAAACTTCAGCAGCATGCTGGTGTACAACCCCGAGACGCTATTCCGGCTGCGGGATGCGGTAGGTCCTCTGGTGGGCTTGAACCTTGATCCAAGTCACCTGTTCTGGATGGGCGCGGACCCCATTGCCGCTGCCCGCGCCCTAGGTCCGGCGATCCATCACGTGCACGGCAAAGACTCGCGCCTGGAGCGCGGCCTGGTGGATATCAACGGTGTCATGGAAACCAAGGAAGTCACCGATACGGTGGCCCGCGCCTGGAACTACGTGGCGGTTGGCTGTGGCCATGATTTGCAGTGGTGGCGCGAATTCTTCTCGGTAGTGCGCATGCTCGGATACGACGGGCATGTATCCCTGGAAATGGAAGACCTGACCATGAGCGTAGACGCGGGCATTCGTACCTCTATCGACGCTCTCAAACAGACCATCAGCCAGTGACCGCACCAGCAGTTTTCCTATGTATCAGCGAACGGAGCCCCAGAAATGACCCTTAATATTGGTGTGATTGGTAGCGGTGCCATTGGCGTGGACCATATGCGCCGTTGCCACTTTGCGCTCAACGGCAGCCGCGTGACCGCAGTGAATGACATCAACCTCGAGCAGGCGCAGCGCGCGCTGGACACCTTGGGGATTTCCGCCGAGGTGTACGCAGATGGCCATGAGTTGATCAGGTCTAGGGAGGTTGACGCGATACTGGTGACCTCTTGGGGGCCGAGCCACGAAGAGTTCGTGCTATCGGCCATTGCCGAAGGCAAGCCAGTGTTCTGCGAGAAGCCGCTGGCGGTCACTGCCGAGGGCTGTCGACGCATCATCGAAGCCGAAACCGCCCACGGCAAACGTCTGGTGCAAGTGGGTTACATGCGGCCCTGGGACAAGGGCTACAACGCCCTGCGCAAAGAAATTCGCACGGGCGATTTGGGTGTGCCTCTGATGGTGCACTGCAAGCACCGTAATCCAGAGGTCAACGATGCCTACACCACCAATATGGCGGTGTCCGACACGCTGGTGCATGAGCTCGATGTTTTGCGTTGGCTGCTTGACGACGATTACGTCTCGGCGCAAGTGGTTTTCCCCCGGGTGACTCGGCATGCCCACAGCAATTTGCGTGATCCGCAAATCGTCCTTCTGGAAACCGCCAAAGGCGTGCGTATCGACGTCGAAATTTTCGTCAACTGCAAGTATGGCTATGACATCCAGTGCGAAGTGGTGTGTGAAGACGGGACCGCTGAACTGGCGGCGCCGCCTTCGCCGCGGGTACGCCGTGCAGGTTCGAATTCGCAGCGCGTATTGCTGGACTGGAAGCAGCGCTTCATCGACGCCTATGACCATGAGCTGCAGGCCTTCATCGACGGTGCTGGCCAGGGCCAGATCAAAGGGCCCTCCGCCTGGAACGGTTTCGCTGCAGCGCTGGCCGCCGACGCCTGTGCCGAGGCGCAAATCAGCGGTGCCATTGTGCCAATCAACATGCCAGCCAGGCCCGCATTCTATGACCCGAGCTGATTAATCGTTCTTGCCCGGCCCCCGGGACGGGCAGGCTGACTGAAAAATACGGAGAATAACAATGACAATGCCCGTTTATGAATCTGCCGAATCCGGCTCGACGCAGGTGGTGCTTTCGCAAAAGCGTAAAGCCAAACGCTATCTACGTTTGATCACCATGATTTCCACCTTTGGAGGCTTGTTGTTCGGCTTCGACACTGGTGTGATCAATGGTGCGCTGCTGTACATGAAGCATGACCTGGGGCTGACGCCCTTCACCGAAGGCCTGGTGGCCAGCTCCCTGCTATTGGGGGCGGCGGTGGGTGCATTTCTCGGTGGGCGTCGGTCCGACCGCCGCGGACGACGTAACAACATTCTGGTGCTGGCGGTGCTATTTTTTTTCGGTGCCTTGGCATGTTCCTTTGCACCGAGCATGGAAGTGATGGTGGCCGCGCGTTTTCTCCTGGGGATCGCGGTGGGTGGCGCTTCAGTCACGGTGCCGGCCTATCTGGCGGAGATGGCGCCTTCCCATATCCGCGGCAAGGTCGTCACCCAGAATGAGTTGATGATCGTGGCCGGGCAGTTCCTTGCCTTCACCTCGAATGCAACCATTGGCAATCTCTTTGGCGAGGTCGATGGCGTATGGCGCTGGATGTTGGTCATCGCCAGCGTACCGGCGGTGGCGCTCTGGGTCGGCATGATGTTTATGCCGGAAAGTCCTCGCTGGCTTGCCTCCAAGGGCCGCTTTGCGGAGGCGCTGAAGGTGCTCAAACGGGTGCGCGAGGAATATCAGGCTAACGCGGAGCTTGAAGAAATCAAACACTTGGCTGCCGAAGACAATCTGGCTCGTCGCGGGGGGTGGCATGAACTGTCCAAACCCTGGATTCGTCGGGTGTTCTTTATCGGTATCGGGATTGGTATCGTCATGCAGTGCACCGGTGTCAATTCGATCATGTACTACGGTACCCAGATTCTCACCGAGGCCGGCTTTGAGCGGGGTGGGGCGCTGTATGCCAATATTGTCAACGGCGTGATTTCGGTTGTTGCCACCTTCGCCGGCATTTACCTGCTGGATCGCATCGGCCGGCGGACAATGCTGTTGCTCGGGTTGTCCGGCACAACCCTGGCCTTGTTCCTGATCGGGCTGGTGTCGTTAATGGTCGCACCTTCGGAGTTTCGTGCCTTCCTGATTCTGGGGGCCATGGCACTGTTTCTGACATTCATGCAGGGCCTGATTGCGCCTGTGGCCTGGGTGATGATCTCCGAAATTTTCCCACTGCGTATGCGCGGCTTCAGCATGGGAGTATCGATTTGCGTCCTGTGGATCACCAATTTCACCATCGGGTTATTCTTCCCGACCCTGGTCGCCCTGGTAGGCATCGGCTACACATTCTTTATCTTCGTGGCTCTGGGGTTGCTGTCTCTGGGATTTGTGAAGATGTGCGTTCCGGAAACACGTGGACGTAGTCTGGAATCCATCGAGGAAGAGTTTCGCCGGCAGTGTAGTTGAAGTATCCGGGGAATCGATGATCACGAACAGGAGTTCGAGAAGTCTATGAATTGATCCCAGCGTGGTGTCCAGCACGCTCTGGCACAGTTCATGCCTGAGCTCGCCGGGGGAATGTAGCGTGTTGCAAGGTTCGAGTGTGGCCCTCGTTTTCCTGTCTGGACCCTGCTCGATATGCACCGAAGCGTCGCTTGATTGTAAAAGCGGCGTTTGGCGCGGTGTGTATCTAGTCTAGGGTCCGTTTGATCATCGATAGAGTAGTGTGACCTTTAAATGAACATCTCTGCCGCTACAACTGACGGTAATTGGCACCCGGTCATAGCGCTGGCGTTGGCCGCGTTTGTGTTCAACACCACCGAGTTTGTGCCTGTCGGTCTGTTGAGTTCGATTGGCAGCAGCTTCGACATGTCGACGGCTCAGGTCGGTCTGATGCTTACCATCTATGCGTGGGTGGTATCCCTGACGTCGCTTCCCATTATGCTGCTGACTCGTAACATCGAGCGGCGCAAGCTGTTGATCGTGTTGTTTGGGATGTTCATCGCCAGTCATGTCCTGTCGAGTCTGGCCACAAGCTTCGGAGTACTGTTACTGAGCCGGATCGGAGTGGCGCTGTCTCATGCGCTGTTCTGGTCTATCACCGCATCTCTGGCAGTGCGCCTGGCGCCACCGGGCAAGCAAGTTCAGGCTTTGGGCTTGCTGGCCACCGGTACTTCCCTGGCGATGGTGCTGGGTATTCCCCTCGGCAGGTTGTTGGGCGAGGCGATGGGTTGGCGCACCACCTTTATCGTGATCGCTGTGCTGGCGGGTACATTGGTGCTCTGGCTGGCCAGGACCCTGCCGTTGTTGCCCAGTCAGAACTCGGGCTCTCTCAGAAGTCTGCCCTTGTTGTTCAGGCGGCCTGCACTGGTGTCACTCTATGTTCTGACGGCGCTGGTGGTGACCGCCCAGTTCACCGCCTACAGCTACATCGAGCCCTTCGTTCAGGCGGTGGCGGGCTTGAGTGGCGATGTGGTGACCCTCATTCTGCTGTTGTTCGGTGGTGCCGGTATTTTCGGCTCGCTGCTTTTCAGCTGGCTGCACAGGTATAGCCCGCAGCGCTTTCTGATAGTGACTGTGGTGTTGCTCACGTTGTGCCTGGCATTGCTGTTGCCTTTGAGCGGCGAGGTCTCGTATCTGGGGACGCTGAGTCTGTTCTGGGGGATGGCGATCATGGGCTTCGGACTGGCTCTGCAATCAAAGGTCCTAGTGCTGGCTCCGGACGCTACCGATGTGGCGATGGCGCTGTTTTCGGGTATCTATAACGTGGGTATAGGGGGAGGCGCACTCCTGGGGAGTTGGGTAGGCGGCCAGTTCGGGTTCGCCTACATAGGGCTGGTTGGAGGCTTGCTGGCGGCCTTGGCGTTACTGTTCTATTGCGTGTCAATCTTGCGCTTCAGCCAGCCCGGAATTCCGAGTTGATTTCTTTCGCCAAAAGTTTCTGTGCCAATGCCAGAGCCTCTTTCTTGGTGGCCGTCATGAGCATGGGGTAACCCCAGAACTTTTCATACACGATTGCAAATGCTCTGGCCGCCAGGCGTTTGGGGGTGCTCGGTTCGATGTGGATCGAGGCCTTGACGAAGGTCCTCAAATCACTCTTGTGACGCTTCATCCAAAGTGAAGTCTGCTTCATTTCATCCGGTGAGTGCTCATGGCTTCCCTGATGGAGGCCTTCATCGTTCAGGAGTACAAAGGGTTCTTTACGAGCGAGCAAAGCTTCGAATTCGGCAAACGGCGAGTCGCCAGGATTCTTGCTGGGCGTGGCGATTTGCATCCAAACGAGTGGGAATCGGGAGGCATCTATAAGCATGTCAATATTCCTTTGGTAGTGGGTGAAAAATCGCTGGCAGTCTCGCTTGTCGCAGAAGAGCGTCTGTCCTAACGGTAACCAGCACGATTAATCTCACGATACCCAGCAAGCGACTGGACGTCATTGCACAATTTGGCCATCATATTGTTCAAGTCAGCCATATGGCTGTTTCCGTTCGAGGTCCACCCCTACCATGTCAGACACCGTATTCAGAGACCCTGTCGCGAGCCTCGATGTCGACAGCATCTCTCGGCCGGTTGTTGCTCTGAGCGCTTCGATGGTGAGTAAGGACTGGGAGCAGGCCAAGCATCATCATCGCAAGGCACAACTGCTCTACTCCGTGCGTGGCATCCTCAATTGCGAGATAGAAGATGGCGTCTGGATTGTTCCGCCGCAATGCGCCGTATGGATACCCGGAGACTTGTCGCATTCGGCACGCGGTTCGGGCGAAACAGAGTGTTATTGCCTGTTTGTCGAGCCTGACGCCACGCCAGATCTTCCGAAGATCTGCTGCACGATCTCGGTATCGCCGCTACTCCGTGAGTTGCTTCTGAAGGCGGCGGGGTTCCCTAAGCTATACGCCTGCGAGGGGCGTGAAGGCCGGTTGATCGCAACATTGCTGGACGAGTTGTCGGCGGCCCCCGTGGAAAGTCTCCATTTGCCGATGCCTCGCGATGCGCGACTGCGTCGACTCGCGCAAATGTTGTTGGCCGATCCCACCGACAAGACATCGATGGGCGACTGGGCCATTCGCATTGGCATGAGTGAACGGAGCATGAGTCGGCTTTTGCTGCACGAAATCGGGATGAGTTTCGGACGCTGGCGCCGGCAGCTGCATGTGATTCTATCGCTGCAGCGCCTGACTAAAGGGGAGAGTGTGCAGACGGTTGCGTTGGAGCTTGGTTATGAGAGTGCCAGTGGTTTTGTCACCATGTTCCGTAAAGCGGTAGGCAAGCCGCCAGCGCGATACCTTTCTGATCGCATGGCTAGCGCCCTGGTCGGCGGTGAGTCAGTTTCTGTGCCCGGTATCATGTTGCCCAATCAGGTCTGACCCTATCCAATCGTGCAGCGATGTTGATTGTCTGGATTGAACAATGATCTGACCAGACATCGCTACCGAGTCACGTAAAACACCGCTAGATTTAAAAATCAACAAATAGGCGGGAGACGGGTCATGGATCTGGGATTGAAAGGAAAGCGGGCGCTGGTGACGGGATCAACGGCCGGCATCGGGCTGGCAACCGCGCGCGCGCTGGCGGCAGAGGGCGCTCACGTCACGGTGAACGGCCGGACTCAGGCGCGAGTCGACAGCGCGGTGGGCGAGCTCAGACGTGACCTTCCTGGCGCGATTATCACCGGGGTCGCCGCCGACCTGAGCAGCCGTGAAGGCTGCGAGACACTGCTTTGCCAGCTTCAGGAGGTCGACCTGTTGGTCAACAACCTCGGCATCTTCGAGCCGAAATCGTTCGAGCAGATCGCGGATGAAGATTGGCTGCGTTTCTTCGAAACCAACGTACTCAGCGGAGTTCGTCTTTCTCGTCACTATGTGCGCGGAATGCGATCACGTGATTGGGGACGGATCGTGTTTGTTTCAAGCGAATCAGCCCTCCAGATTCCGGCTGAGATGGTCCATTACGGCATGACCAAGACCGCGCAACTCGCTGTGGCCCGCGGGCTTGCCGAGACTTTGGTAGGGACGAATGTTACGGTAAACAGTGTTTTACCCGGGCCGACCTCGTCGGAAGGCGTAGGGGCGATAGTTGCGCGGATGGCTGCTGAGCGTGAAGTCGATATCGCGACAGTGGAGCGCGAATTCCTATCGACGGCGCGGCCGTCTTCGCTTTTGCAGCGATTTACGACACCGGCAGAAATTGCCGCGTTGATTACTTATGTGTGCAGCGCTCAAGCGTCGGCCACCACTGGAGCGGCGCTTCGGGCGGACGGTGGCGTGGTCCGTTCGATCATATAACCTTTACACGATGACGGGCACTTAGCCTGCAGACTCCATCTCAGGTGAAAATTAATGTTGCTTCTAAAGAGCGACTCGCGACGTCGTGCATGAACTGCAATGATCTTGTGGTGCTGTTATTAATAGTCGGCGAACATGGTTTTTTGCCATGACTAAAGCGATTGGCTGATCTGAATAACAATATGGCAGTCTTTCGAAATGACGGACAGAAATTGGTGAGGCATCATTAAAAAAGATTAAGCGGTTTTGTCTTAAAACCTGCTTCATGCGGTTTTCAGTTTTTTTAGAGAGCTGAAGATAAATTTTATTATTGATTCCAGTGGTTTGCGTGGGTGTTAATTTTCGCGCAATGATAACTGTATCTCATATTAAGATTTTCTCGATGGCCTATCGGTGTCGGGGGAAAGGTCCCATTAATTGGGAAACAAAAGCTCCATTATTTTCTGAAATGAGGTGTCTTATGAGTAATTCCATCGGAAACACGTTTAGAAATAAAATGCTTGGCGACAGTGTCGGTCGCAAGCGGGTCATTGCCGTTTGCCTCCAGGCTATTTTGGCAGTGGGTAGCGTCGCCGTAATGGCAGAAGTTGCACAGGCCTCATCGATTAACTGTTCTTCACATATTCCTGATCCGACTTGTAATTAACTGTGTGTGGCATGCGCTTTCGACATGAGAGCGCATGCTGATTCGCAACTGTTGTTCAGGTGACGGTCTGTTTTTATTTTGCTACTGCGCGATACGCTTTGAATCACCGAAGCTTTTGTCATGCTTGAATCTCGCCATAACTACCACTTATTGAAATAATAGTCACCCATAGGGTGGCTATTTTTATAGTTGTCGTTCTCTGGTCTTTTTAGAGGATGATCGCTCGCGTGATCACAAATAAATCTTCTACAGATTCGGGATGTGTGTAGCGCGTTCAAATATGGGTGCTTTTCGAAAAATCAAACCAAAAGACTATTGCGGTTTCTACTGCGAGAAGTTATTGCGATCATTTTGGTCTGCCGAGTTCAGCCAGGAAGACCTGATTGATGCCCTGAAACTGGCCGGCGACAAGAGCCGCGCAGCCAGATCTACCAGTGCAGAGGATGCGAAACAATTCAGCGGCATTGAGGAGCAACATTCTCTTTTACTGCGTATTGACGTGCTCCCATCCACCACCCAGCACCTTGAAGACACTGACTCGGGTGGAACCCACCTTCTGGTCGGCGGTGGCCACCTGCGATTTCGCATCGATCAGAGTGTTCTGCGCAACGATGACGTCCAGGTAGCTGATGGATCCACCACGGTAGCGCTGGTCTGCCAGCCGGAAGGCGTTATCGGCACGGTTGCGCGCTTCGATCAGGGCATCGCGTTGCTCCATTGCCGCACCGTAGGCGCTCAGCGATTGCTCGGACTCCTTCAGGGCATTCAGCACGGTGCCGTCGAAGCTGGCCAGTGAGGCCGCGCTCTGTGCTTTTGCCTGCGCGATACGGCTGCGAGCCACCAGGGTGTTGGGGAAACTCCAGGAGATCAGCGGGCCGACAGAGAAGGAGAAAGTGCGATTTCCTTTCAGATAGTCATTGCGCAGGTACTTACCCGAAGCACCCAGCGTAACGCGTGGATAGAGATCGGCTACGGCCACGCCGATCCGAGCGGTGTCGGCCGCCAGTTGGCGTTCGGCCTGCCGCACGTCGGGACGACGGCGCAGCAGCGCGGTGCCATCGCCGACTGGCAGCTCACCGGCTATTTCCGGCGCCTTGGAGCAGGCGCGTGCCGCCTCCGGTACCTGTGACGGAGGGCGGCCCATCAGCGCCGCCAACTCGAAGAGAGCGGAATCGCGTTGACCCTGCAGCGGCGGCAAGGCGGCCTCGGTCTGAGCCAGCGTGCCTGCTGCCCGCTCCACATCCAGACGAGACGCCGAGCCTGCCTGTTCCTGGCTGCTTACGAGGTCAAAGCTGTGCCGCGCCAATTCGATGGATGAACGGGCAACGTCAATGGATTCGCCATAGGTACAGGCGTCCACATAGGCTCGAGTTGTTTCTGCGACCACCATCACCCGAGCGGCATCGTAGGCCGCGGCAACTGCATCGGTATCTGCACGCGCGGCCTCGATATCGCGTCTGACCCGGCCGAACAGGTCGAGTTCGTAGGAGACGTCGAGCCCGCCGCTGTAACTCCACTGTTTGGGCGCCTGCCCTGTGCCAGTCCAGGTAGTTTGGTCACGTCCGTAGCCTGCACCCGCCGATACGTTGGTCGAGGGGTACAGTCCACCGCGGGCTTCGTTGTAGATGGCTCGTGCGCGGTCGAGATTCGCCAGCGCCTCGCGCAGATTGGTATTGGCCGAGAAGGCTTTCTGGACCAGGCTGTCGAGCACTGAATCGTCGTACAGCTTCCACCAGTCCGCTGGCAACGATGCGGCGAAATCCGTCTTGGCCGGTCGGCTGATGAAGGGATCGGCAGCGGTATGAGGGAGAGGCGGGGTACGATAGTCCGGCCCGCTGGCGCAGCCGGCCATTGCCAGGACGAGCAATGCCAGGGTAGCCCGCGGCACGTGCCGAGGGCGGATGATGGTGCCGTTTGATCGGTGGTTTTGATCAGACATTGGGGACCTCCGTCGACGCCAGTTCACGGGCGCGGGGGCTTTGCGCCGCCGTCCGGTGGTCCTTGGCGATAAAGCTGTAGATGGTGGGCAGGACGAACAACGTGAAGAAGGTACCGACCAGCATGCCCATCACCACCACGATTCCGATGGAGAAACGGCTGGCCGAACCTGCGCCGTCGGCGAACAGCAGCGGCACCAGACCGGCGACCATCGCCGCCGTGGTCATCAGGACGGGACGCATACGCACCGCCGCGGCCTTTTCGATGGCCTCGATGCGGTTGAGGTTCTCATGGTGCTGGATATGGTTGGCGAAAGTGACCATCAGGATGCCGTGTTTGGAGATCAGCCCGATCAGCGTGACCAGTCCGATCTGGGTGTAGATGTTGAGCGTCGCGTAGCCCAGCCACAGCGGCACCAGTGCGCCGCAAACTGCCAGCGGCACGGTGACCAGGATCACCAGCGGATCGCGAAGGCTCTCGAACTGCGCGGCCAACACCAGGAAAATTACCACCAGCGCAAAGCAGAAGGAGACCAGCAGGCGGTTGCCTTCCTGAACGAACTGGCGGCTGTCACTGAGCCAGTCGACGCTGGTGCCGGGCGGCAGTTGTTGCGACTGCAGGAATGCCACAGCTTCGCCCATGCTCACGCCCGGAGCCGGCAGCGCTTCGAGCGTTGCCGAGTTCATCTGGCCGAATTGGGTGAGCTGGTTGGCCTGCGGCCGCATTTCGACGCGGGTCACGGTCGATAGCGGCACCTGCGCGCCGGAGGTCGCCTTGACGTAGAAGCGTCCGAGGTCTTCGGGTGTCATGCGCTCGCTGCCGCGCACCTGAGGGATAACATCGTAGGAGCGGTCGTGAAAGTTGAAACGGTTGACGTAATTCTCACCGACCAGCACCGCCAACGTATCGGCGATGGCCTGCATGGTCACACCCATCTCGCTGGCCTTGGCATTATCGATGGTGATGTGTGCCTGGGCGCTGTCATAGGCCAGGTCATTCTGCACGTAGAGGAACAGGCCGCTGGCATAGGCGGCGTTTTTGATCTTCTCAGCCGTCTCGTACAGTGTTTTAAAGTCGTCGGGAGAACGCAGCACCATTTGCACCGGCAGACCGCCGGCAGAGCCGGGCAGCGGAGGCAGTTGCACGGCGGTGAGCGTTTCTCCTTCGATGGCGCCGCCAGCGGCCTGGATCTGGCCCTGGATCTCGGTAGCCGAGCGTTTGCGCTCGGACCAATCCTTGAGGATTGCGCCGCCGAGCATCTGGTTCTGGCCGCCGGCGATACCGGCGATGTGCATAAAGCTACTGTCAAACTCTGGAATCGACTCGAACAGCTTTTCAATCTGCTCCGCATAGCGGGCGGTATAGCCCACTCCCGCGTACTGCGGTGCCTTGGTGACGACGATCACCAAGCCCTGGTCTTCGGTCGGAGCCAGTTCGTGGCGCGCGCCACTGAACAGCACCATGATCGCCGCCAACACTACAGCACCGACCAGTAACACCGCACCGCGCGCGGCCAGCGTGTGCGCCAGCAGCCGTCCGTAGACAGCGGTCAGCCGTGCCATGTAGCGCTCAATGAATTTCTCCAGACGAGCCTCGCCCTGCTTTGAATGCAACAGCATCGAACTCATCACGGGCGACAGCGTCAGTGCGACCACGCCTGAGACGATGACCGAACCGGCCAGCGTGAAGGCGAACTCTTTGAACAGCGTACCGGTCAGCCCACCCATCATGCCGATGGGCGCATACACCGCCGCCAGGGTGATGGTCATGGCGATCACCGGCCCGACAATCTCGCGCGCCCCCAGTAGCGCTGCGCGCACGGGCGTCAAGCCGTCCTCGATGTGGCGATGGATGTTCTCCACCACCACGATAGCGTCGTCCACTACCAGGCCGATCGCCAGCACCATGGCCAGCAGCGTCAGCAGGTTGATCGAAAAGCCGCAGGCAAGCATCAGCGCCGCGGTGCCAACCAATGAGAGGGGGATGGTGACGACTGGAATGATGACCGCGCGGAAGGTGCCAAGGAACAGGAATATCACCACGATGACGATCACGATGGCTTCGACCAGCGTGTGCTTCACCTCTTCGATAGAAGCGTTAACGAAACGCGCGACATCGTAGTTGGGCGACACTGTCAGCCCGGGCGGCGCCATGTCGCGGATCTTGGAGATCAGTTCGCTGGCGTGCTTGACGATCTCGATCGGGTTGCCATCGGGCGAGGGCTGGATGCCGATGAAAATGGCCGGCGTACCGGTAGCGAATGCGGCGTTGTTGTAGTTCTGGCCACCGATCTCGACAGTGGCTACATCGGACAGCCGCACCACACCGCCCTCGGGACTGGACTTGATCACCATCTGGCGAAAGTCCTCGACACCACGCAGGTCGGTCGCAGCGCTGATGTTAGTGACGGTCAGCGCGCTGTTGAGCTGGCCCGGCGCGGCCTGTACGTTGTTTGCACGCAGCGCGGCGGAGATCTCGCCAGCCGATAATCTGCGTCCAGCCAACCGCACCGGGTCGATCCAGATCCGCATCGCCAGTGTCTGTCCGCCCATGATGTCGGCCGAGGCTACGCCGGGAATGCCGGTGAACAGCGGCTGCGCCACCCGGGTGGCAAAGTCCGTCACCTGCGGGATCGACAGCGTGTCGCTGTAGAAGGCAACGTACTGCACTGCCGTGCCGCCTTCGGTGGACTTGTTGATGACCGGGTCAGTGACGCCGGCCGGTAACTGGTATTTGACTTGCTGCACTTTGGCCAGGATCTCGGTCATCGCACGGTCGGCATTGGCATTGAGCACCAGTCGCGCCTTGATCTCACTTTTGCCTTGCGTAGTGGTCGAGCTCAGGTACTCGATACCGCTGGCAGTCGCGATCGACTGCGCAATCGGCGTGGTCACGAAGCCTTGCATCACTTCCTGGGTCGCGCCCGGCAAGGTGGTACTCACGCTGATGGTGGCGTTTTCGAGATACGGGTACTGCCGCACGGGCAGCAGGAACACTGCGGTGGCGCCCATCAGCAGAATCAGCAGGCTGACGACCAGCGCCAGGATGGGGCGACGAATGAAGATGTCGGTAAAATGCATGGTGCTGTCTCCCTACTGTGCGCTGGCGGTGGCAGAGATAACAGCCGGGGTCGCATGAGGCGCAGCGGCTGAGAGTGCGGCGGTACTGATTTTCACCATCGCACCAGGTGGCAGCCGATTCTGGCCGGCCGTCACCACGGTATCTCCCGGCTTGATTCCTTGGGTCACCAGGACGTCGTCGCCGAGCCGGCGCCCGGTGGTGACCGGCACCGCGACTGCTTTGCCGATCCCTTCCGCGTTGGCACCCTGCACGAGTACGACGCTGTCGCCGGAGGCTGAGGTTTGGATCGCCGTCAGCGGCAACACGATGGCGTTGGTCGCCGCGGGCAGCACCAGCCGCGTCGTCACGTACATGCCGGACTTCAGAGTCCGGTCGGCATTGGACAGCAGCGCCTGCACGACAATGTTGCGGGTCTCGCCCTCAATACGCGGCTCAATCGTACTGATCCTGGCGTTGAACACTTGGCCCGGCGCTGCATCCACGGTCACCTGCACCGGGGCGCCCAAGGTCAGTCTGGGCAGATCCTGCTGGGGCAGTGTGAAGTTGATGTAGAGCGGGTCGAGCTGGGTCAGTGTGGCGATGGCGTCCCCGGCCGTGAGGTATTGGCCAGGATTGATGCGCCGTATGCCGATCTGGCCGGAGAACGGCGCGCGGATGGTCTTCTGCTGGATGCGCGCGTCCAGTTGCCGGACCGCCGCGACAGCCTGTGCGGCGTCGGCCTTGCGCTGTTCAAGCAGTTCACGAGGCTCGGCACCGGTTGGCGCCAGCTGCTGCGACCGCCGAAGTTGCAGCTGCGCGAAATCGGCCTTGGCCGTAGCAGCGGTGCGATCAGCTTGTTCCGGGGCGTCGTAAAGCTGTACCAGAATGGTCCCTTCTTTAATGACCTGACCTGCTTCGAAATTGATGGCTGTCACGCGTCCAGATGTGTCAGGGGCCACCATCACCTCGCGAACAGCTTGTAGGCTACCAACGGCCTGCAGTTCCTCTGCCACGCCGCGGGTCTCGGCGCGGATCGTCGATACAGGTATGGCGGGCATGACAGGGTGTTCGGCGGCACTGCTGCGGGAGATGCGCCATGTATATAGCAGGCCAAAGACCACGACGAGGCCGATAATGCTGATAGCGATGGGTTTGGCGTTGCGGGTGACAGCGGTGCTCATGCGCGCCTCCCTACAACAATGGAAATCAAGATGGGGCGTGACCGGCTTTGCGTCGCCGATCCACCAGGGCTAAGTGAATGCATGGGGAGATTTCCTTGGGAAGAAGTGCTCGGTCGGCTGAGCCAAGCGACGAGGGTTGACGCATAGCAGGCCACGATGAGGCGCAGCCTATCCATACCGGCCAGAATCTGCATTGCGAAAACTAGTCAGTTTATTTCGCAATACGGCCAAATAGATGGCGTTTTGCTCATTGGCCGAAACAAACAATAGTCTGGCCAAATTTCGTTATCTGCGCCTGTATGCGTAGCGTTAAATAGAACACTCAAAAATACGAATGAGTTTTATTTAATGATTAGTACGCCTTCTGTAAAAGGAAGCGGCCGTGTGCTCTCGGGCGCGGTTGGCCAGCTACGCACCATGCGCCACGCATTCTTTAGGACGACGATTGCCGTCGCCGCTCTCGTCAACGCGTCTGGGATGTTTGCCGCCGAGGTGACACAGGCGCAAGCAGCCGCCAGTTCGGAGGAAAGCTCAACGTCGCAATCCTCATCAACACCCATAGTGCTGGAGGCGGTCACGGTTACGGCGCGCAAAACTACTGAACGTCTTCAAGACGTTCCTGTGAGCATTACGGTTTTGCCTGCCGAAACGTTGAAAGAAACGCCTTTCGATCCGGGGGCGGCTATCGCTCGCAACGCCCCCAATGTTCAATGGGTTAACCGCACGACCGGTTCTCAGTGGTTTTCGATTCGCGGTATCAATTCACTGGGGTCGCCGGCCAACTATTCCGACGGCACTATCGGGTTCAATGTCGATGGCGTACCTACCAGCATGATGGGCGCTTCGAATGTCTTGCTTGATGTTGATCATGTCGAGGTGCTGCGTGGACCTCAGGGCACTCTTTGGGGGACCAACGCGCTGGGTGGCGCAATCAATGTCATCACCAATCAGCCCGATGGCACCCATGACGTTCGGGTGACGACTGAAGTGGGTGAAGATGGTTATCGTATGGGCGAGGCGATCATGGGTGACAACCTGATCCCCAACATACTCGATGGGCGCATGGCGATCCGTTTCGGCCATGAGGATGGCGACATTAGCAGCGTACATACCGATAAACTGGGTGAGCGTGATATCGGTGCTTTTCGAGGGGGACTGAGATTTACCGAATGGGATGACACCATTGTTACATTGACGGGCAATTACTTGCATGACGAAGCAAACGCTCCGCTTTATCTGTTACGTAACGGTAAACATACCCCGAAAAGCGGAATTCTCACCGAGCCGGATTCGACGAACACTCAGGTGGGCACTAACTTAAACGTTGAGCATTTTTTTGATAATTTCAAATTAACGTCGGTCTCCGCTTACCAATATAACGAACTGGAAAGTGAACTCGACGGCGCTGATAGCCTTGTCTATGGCGCGGTTGGCCTCCCGGCATCCAGTTCTGTCAGTTACTTGACTGATAAAGAAAATACGGTAAGCCAAGAGCTGCGGCTAAGTTCGCTTGAGGGTGAGCCAATCCGTTGGGTGGTGGGGACTAGCGCCATGCACACCGACGTCACCCGAGTGTGCCAGAGCACGCAATGTGCGCCGGCTCCTTACTCCAGTGCGATTACGATGAGCAGCGAGCTTGATACGCTGAGTCTTGGGTTGTTCGGTGATGTGTCGATCCCCTTTGCAGAGCGCTGGGAGTTGTCAATGGGTGCACGGGTAAGCCATGACGACATTGAGATGAAACGACACAACTCTTTAGGGTTGGCCTCGCTGACGGGTTCCAATTCGACCGCTCAGATGTATCCAACGGGGCGAATGGCGCTCGCTTACAAGTGGACAGATGATATTCAAACCTACGTGTCGGTTGCGCGGGGTCATGCGTCGCGGGTTTATCCGCTCTTCAGCTATCCAGTGAACGGCGTCGAGGCCGACCCTTATCCGGCGGCAACCGACTGGACCTATGAAGCCGGCATAAAAGCCGCCTTGCTTGATGATCGTCTCCAGCTTGACGCAAGCGTTTATTACAATGACGTCAAGAACGGCGTTATGTCTTATCTCGATCCCGCACTCGGAGCATTCCGCACGGCCTATCAAGATTATAAAACCAAAGGGTTTGAGTTGCAGGGGCGTGCGCTTATTACAGAGGGTTTGAGCTTTAATGGCGGGCTTGGATACACCCATAGTGCACTCGGCAGTAATGGCGCTGCCACTAATACTGTTTCGGGTAATCCGGTGCCAAATACACCTGAATGGACCGCGTCGGTGGGACCGCAGTACGAAACGTCCGCCCAGATTATTAATGTGCCAGGCATGCTGTCATTCAACATGCAATATCAATACACGGGAAAACGTACTGCGGACATCGACAAGTCGTTCTACCTCGATCCCTACAGCATTGTGAATACCAGGCTTGGTTGGAAAGACAAGGACCTCGAGGTTTATCTTTTTGGACGTAATCTGTTCGACAAACGCTACGAAACATTCGGGAGTGTGTACGGCGGTCTGGAGATTGTTTCAGTGGGCCGTGGCCGAACGTTAGGGGTTGGGCTCACCAAAAGTTTTTGATGTATGCCTGATCGCGAATAGTATCGAACTTCTTCGGTGTTCGAATGATCGCTTCGCACTTGTCGTGCTGACATGGGTATGCCCTCACGTCTTTTTACATTTGTTATAGCGGTAGGAGAATTCGTAAATGATTACCAAGGAACAAAACAGGCTCGCTCTTTTCTGGCTGACAACTGCAGTCGGTGCTGTGCTATTCGTGACGGTCCAGTCGTTTTCTTACATCAACGACTATGTCAGGGCGGGCGGCGCAATGCCGACGATCACGTTCGACTCAAGCATGTTGTGGATGGTATCCATCTTCTATGGCGCATGGATTATCCCTGTTCTGCTCGCGTTGATAGGAACGTCCGCGTCCAATTGGACGATGCTGATCCTTGGCGGTGCTCTTGCGGTCCTGAATACGCTCGCTGGCGTCATGGATGGATTGCGGGATGGCGGACATATCGTTTTCTCGGCTTTGCTGTTCATCGCGCTTCCCGGCGTCTGCGCCATTGTCGCGTCCTGGCGTCACATTAAAGCAGTCTGAGCAGTCTGAGCAGACTGGATCCTATGCATCTTGCGATTGCCTGAAGCAACCGCAAGATCAGCTGCCCCTATTTCCGGGGCTTCGGCCCGCCTGGAGACCTTTGACCGTCTGTGCCTGGTGAGTTGGAAGATTTCAGCAAAATTACAGAAAAATAATTCTAATAAAAAATGAAATGGAATAAATATTGATTTTTCGGTTCCGGTCGTTTTAGTCTGCATCCCACCAAGAGTGTTCGGCGCCTTTTCGCCCGAACGCAGGCTGATAAAAATAACCGGAGCCAACATGGGCCAGACTCGTTTTGCCAGTGGGCGTCAATTGGATCTGATTTGCCTGGGGCGCCTTGGCGTCGACCTTTATGCGCAGCAAGTCGGAGCGCGCTTGGAAGATGTTTCAAGCTTCGCCAAATACCTCGGTGGATCGTCCGCTAACATCGCCTTCGGCACGGCTCGGCTGGGTCTGAAATCGGCGATGCTGAGCCGGGTAGGGGACGACCACATGGGCCGCTTCCTCGTTGAGTCCCTGGTTCGCGAAGGTTGCGATGTCAGCGGCATCAAGGTCGACCCGGAGCGCCTGACCGCCATGGTCCTGCTGGGCCTCAAGGATCGCGAAACCTTTCCTTTGGTCTTCTACCGCGAAAACTGCGCCGACATGGCGCTGCGGGCCGAAGACATCAGCGAAGCCTTCATTGCTTCCAGCAAAGCCTTGCTGATCACCGGCACCCATTTCTCCACCGACGGCGTCTACAAGGCGAGCATTCAGGCGCTGGATTACGCCGAAAAGCACAACGTCAAACGCGTACTGGATATCGACTATCGCCCGGTGCTCTGGGGCCTGGCCGGTAAGGCCGACGGCGAAACCCGTTTCGTCGCCGACCAGAACGTCAGCCAGCATGTGCAGAAAATTCTCCCGCGTTTCGACCTGATCGTCGGCACTGAAGAAGAATTCCTGATTGCCGGCGGCTCCGAGGATTTGCTCACCGCGCTGCGTAATGTGCGGCGCCTGAGCGCTGCGACCCTGGTGGTCAAGCTCGGCCCGCAGGGTTGCACGGTGATTCACGGAGTCATTCCGGAGCGTCTCGAAGACGGCGCCATTTATCCCGGCGTTCGGGTGGAAGTCTTGAATGTGCTGGGGGCCGGCGACGCCTTCATGTCGGGTTTCCTCAGCGGTTGGCTGGAGGATGCGAGCGACGAGCGCTGCTGCCAGTTGGCCAATGCCTGCGGTGGTCTGGTGGTGTCGCGCCATGCCTGCGCCCCGGCCATGCCGACCCGTGCCGAACTCGACTATCTGTTTAACAGCCCGGTGCCGATTACCCGGCCGGATCAGGACGCGGTGTTGCAGCGTCTGCATCAGGTCAGCGTGCCGCGCAAACAGTGGAAGCAACTGTTCATTTTTGCCTTTGACCATCGCGGGCAACTGGTGGAACTGGCGCACAAGGGCGGTCGCGACCTGAACGCCATCTGCGAACTCAAGCAACTCTTTATCAAGGCTGTGGAGCGAGTCGAAGCCGATTTGCGCAAGCAAGGCATCGAGGCCGATGTCGGGCTGCTGGCCGATCAGCGCTTCGGTCAGGACTCGCTGAACGCGGCCACCGGTCGTGGCTGGTGGGTGGCGCGGCCGGTGGAAGTGCAAGGTTCGCGGCCATTGGCTTTCGAACATGGGCGCTCCATTGGCAGCAACCTGATCGCCTGGCCGCAGGAACAAATCATCAAGTGCCTGGTGCAATTCCACCCCGACGACGAGCCGCTGCTGCGACTGGAACAGGAAGCGCAGATCAAGGGTTTGTATCAGGCCTCCCAGGTCAGTGGTCATGAGCTGCTGCTGGAAATCATCCCGCCCAAAGATCATCCATCGACCCATCCGGACGTGCTGTATCGCGCCCTGAAACGCCTCTACAACCTGGGCATTTACCCGGCGTGGTGGAAGATCGAAGCGCAGAGCGCCGAGGAGTGGAAACAACTCGACGAGCTGATTCAGGAGCGTGATCCGTACTGCCGTGGCGTGGTGTTGCTGGGGCTGAATGCACCGGCAGCGGCACTGGCCGAAGGGTTTCAACAGGCCAGCCAGAGCCAGACCTGCCGTGGTTTCGCCGTGGGCCGGACGATTTTCCAGGAGCCGAGCCGAGCGTGGCTGGCCGGTGAAATCGATGACGAGGCGCTGATCAGCCAGGTGCAGGGCACGTTCGTTGAACTGATCGATGCCTGGCGCACGGCGCGGAGCTGAACATTTTCAATGTGTGAACACTGAACCTGTGGGAGCGAGCTTGCTCGCGATAGCGGACTGACAGTCAACATCAATGTCGTCTGATACACCGAAATCGCGAGCAAGCTCGCTCCCACAGGGTTTAGTGCCGCATTCAATGGTTAGGTAAAACAATAAAAGGTGCAGCCATGCCCGCTATTCGAATTGGCATCAACCCGATCTCCTGGAGCAACGACGACCTGCCGTCCCTCGGTGGGGAGACGCCGCTGAGCACCGCCCTGAGCGAAGGCAAGGAAATCGGCTACGAAGGTTTCGAACTCAACGGCAAATTCCCCAAGGACGCCAAGGGTGTCGGCGATGTACTGCGCCCCTATGACCTGGCGCTGGTGTCCGGCTGGTATTCCAGCCGTCTGGCCCGCCGCTCGGTGGCCGAAGAAATCGACGCCATCAGCAGCCATGTCGAGCTGTTGGCGAAGAACGGCGCCAAGGTGCTGGTGTACGGTGAAGTCGCCGACTCCATTCAAGGCCAGCGCATTCCGCTGGTTGAACGCCCGCGTTTCCATACCGAACACGCCTGGCAGGAATACGCCGACAAGCTCACTGAGCTAGCACGCTTCACCCTGTCCCAAGGCGTGCGCCTGGCGTATCACCACCATATGGGCGCCTACGTCGAATCCCCGGCGGACATCGACAAGTTGATGGCGTTGACCGGCAGTGAAGTCGGTCTGCTGTTCGATTCGGGCCATTGCTACATGGGCGGCGGCGAACCGTTGCAGGTGCTGCGCAAACACATCGAACGCGTCTGCCACGTGCATTTCAAGGACGTTCGCAAACCGGTGGTGCAACTGGCACGCAACAATCTGTGGAGCTTCCCGGACTGCATCATCAACGGCACGTTCACCGTGCCCGGCGATGGCGATATTGACTTCGGCGCCTTGCTCGACGTGCTGCTGGCGGCCGATTACCACGGCTGGCTGGTGGTTGAAGCCGAGCAGGACCCGGCGGTGGCGCCGAGCTACGTCTATGCCAAAAAAGGCTACGACACCTTACGAGCACTGCTTGACGATAGGACGTGATGGCGCGACCCGTAACGCGTCTGGCAGGTTCCATAACGATCCGCAGCACAGTTGGCTGCTGGATCTCTGAATTTATCCAAATGGAGAACAAGAACAATGAGTGACACCTCGGTAATAGGCCATTACATCCACGGTCAAGTGCAAGACAGCAACAGCGAACGCTTCAGCAACGTCTTCAACCCGGCCACCGGCAGCGTCCAGGCGCGAGTCGGGCTGGCCAGCCAGAAGACTGTAGACGAAGCCGTCGCCTCGGCTCTGAAAGCCTTTCCGGTCTGGTCCGAGCAATCGTCTCTGCGCCGTTCGCGGGTGATGTTCAAGTTCAAGGAACTGCTCGACCGCCATCACGATGAACTGGCAGAAATCATCAGCCGCGAACATGGCAAGGTGTTTTCGGATGCCAAGGGCGAAGTCACCCGAGGCATCGAAATCGTCGAGTACGCCTGCGGTGCGCCGAACCTGCTGAAAACCGATTTCAGCGACAACATTGGCGGCGGCATCGATAACTGGAACCGGCGCCAGCCGTTAGGTGTTTGCGCCGGGGTCACCCCGTTCAACTTCCCGGTGATGGTGCCGCTGTGGATGATCCCGATCGCGCTGGTCACCGGTAACTGCTTCATCCTCAAACCCTCCGAGCGCGATCCATCGGCCAGTTTGCTGATGGCGAAATTATTGACCGAAGCCGGGTTGCCGGACGGTGTGTTCAACGTGGTCCAGGGTGACAAGGCCGCGGTCGACGCCTTGCTGCAACATCCGGACATCGAAGCGATTTCCTTTGTCGGTTCGACGCCGATTGCCGAGTACATCCACCAGCAAGCGACCTCCCGCGGCAAGCGCGTGCAGGCGCTGGGCGGGGCGAAGAACCACATGATCGTCATGCCCGACGCGGATCTGGATCAAGCCGCCGATGCTCTGATCGGTGCCGCTTACGGCTCGGCCGGCGAGCGCTGCATGGCGATTTCGATTGCCGTGGTGGTGGGCGATGTCGGCGACCAACTGATTGCCAAACTGCTGCCGCGTATCGATCAGCTCAAGGTCGGCAACGGCCTGCAAGGCGACAGCGACATGGGACCGTTGGTGACCGCCGAGCACAAGGCCAAAGTCGAAGGTTTCATCGACGAAGGCGTGGCCCAGGGCGCACAGCTGATCGTCGACGGCCGCAACTATAAGGTGCCGGGCGCCGAGAACGGCTTCTTCGTCGGCGCGACGCTGTTTGATAACGTGACGACCGAAATGAGCATCTACCAACAGGAAATTTTCGGCCCGGTGCTGGGCATCGTTCGGGTACCGGATTTCGCCAGCGCCGTCGCGTTGATCAACGCCCATGAATTCGGCAACGGCGTGTCCTGCTTTACCCGCGACGGCGGCATTGCGCGCTCGTTTGCCCGCAGCATCAAGGTCGGCATGGTCGGCATCAACGTACCGATTCCGGTGCCCATGGCCTGGCACTCATTCGGTGGCTGGAAGCGCTCGCTGTTCGGTGATCACCACGCGTACGGCGAAGAAGGCATCCGCTTCTACAGCCGCTACAAAAGCGTGATGCAGCGCTGGCCCGACAGCATCGCCAAGGGCCCTGAATTCAGCATGCCGACGGCCAAATAATTCATTTGTGCGAATAATGCAGGACGACTATCAAAGTGGTGCTGCCTGACTTCGCACATGACTACCTCAAATAAAAATTCATTGTTGACGGTTCCACGCGTTTTGCGCGGGAATGAGAGGAGTAAGTTATGCGCATTGCACTAGATCCCTACATGTACCGCAATCTGCCCCTGGGCAAGATGGTCGACAAGGTTGCCGAGCTTGGTTACGAACACATCGAGCTGTCACCCCGGGAAGATTTCCTACCGTTCTACAAAGCCCCGCGGGTCGACAAGGCGCGGATCAAGGAATTTCGCAAAGCCCTGAGCGATACAGGGGTCAAGCTCTCTTCCTTATTACCGATGTACCATTGGGCCTCCGCCGACGAAGGCTTGCGGACGGCCGCGGTGCGTAACTGGAAGCGTGCGTTGCAGATTGCCGTGGAGATGGACTGCGAGCTGGTCAACACCGAGTTCACCGGCCAGTCGGACAAACCGCTGGTGTGCGAGAACCAATTCATGCGCTCCATGGACGAGTTGATGCCTGAGTTTGAGCGCGAGGGTATCAATCTCAGTATCCAGGCTCACCCTTACGATTTCTGCGAGCGCAACAATGAGGCTGTAGACATCATCCGTGGCCTGGATCGCGACTGGATCAACTACGTCTACGCTGCGCCCCACACGTTCTTTTATGACGACGGCAAGGGCGATATCGCCCCGATGCTCAAATACGCCGGGTCCAAGCTCACCCACCTGATCATCGCCGACACCTACAATCACAGGGTGTCTTCGGGGCAGCGCTATATCGTCAACCCTCCCGGAGTGAACGCCACCGTGCACCAGCACCTGGATATCGGCCAGGGCGAGGTCGACTGGGAAGCGTTTTTTGGCACCTTGCGCGAGATCAAGTTCGACGGCATTGCCACGATCTCGGTGTTTGCCTGGGAGGACCGCCCCGATGAGTCCAGCCGGATGATGCTGGAACGGGTCAAAAGTGAATTTCGTCGATAACCCCCGTGTCCCACAAAGGCCTGGTCATCGTGGTCGCGGTACCCCTCGATCCATGCCGTAACCAACGTAAACTCAGGTACTTGAATTGATCGTAAAACGGCGAGAGCCTGTACGGGCTCTCGCTTTGAAATACTCAAGCATTGAGCCAGTGGGGACTGCGCTTTTCCAGGAACGCTGTAACACCTTCTTTTTGATCTTGGGTATCGAAAAGTTCGAGGAACAATTGTCGTTCCTTGGCCCAGCCCTCGGCTTGCGGCGATATCCGAGCGCTCATCACAAGGCTTTTACAGCGGCTGACAGATGAGGGGCTCTGTCCACCGACTTTTTCAGCCAACTGCAAGGCGACAGAGAGTGACTCACCTCGTGGCACGACTTCAGCCTGTTGGGTGGTGACGGTGGTTTTGGTGGCCCAAGCGGCCCGGCACTTGCGGCCCATCAACTGCCCGAGCGCCCCGCCGACAGGCCAAGGTGCGTACCTGGGCTTTCTGCGGCCGGTCGGCGTTGTCCAGGTCGATGATGCCGCCACCGGCACGAATGTGTTCGACCTCTTCTTTGTTCGCCCAAGGGTGCTGTTTCCCCGCCAACAACCCTGTACCCGGCGTGTTGCCATCCATAAGCCTTCGGGGCACTGACTGAAAAGCCGGTGCCGGGGATTCGCTTGGCCTTTTTTTGCGCAAAATCTACCCATAACAACAATAAACAACAGGACTTCAACGATGAAAAAAACTATCCGGCAGCTCACCCGCAATGCTCTGTGCGCGGGCTCAGCGTTGTGCTTTCCGCTGATGGCCGCAGCCGACTTTATTGATGACGGCAAGGCAACCTTGAGCTTGCGCAACTTCTACTTCAACCGCGATTTTCGTGAAGACAATGCGGTGCAATCCAAGCGTGAGGAGTGGGCTCAAGGCTTTATGCTCAATGTGCAGTCCGGCTATACCGAAGGCACCATTGGCTTTGGCCTGGATCTGTATGCAGCCTTGGGGCTCAAGCTCGACTCCTCGGATGCGCGGGCGGGAACCGGGTTGCTGCCTAACAGTTTCGGTGATTCGGGCCCCGATCAATTCAGCGATCTGTCGAGTGCAGTCAAAGCCCGTTTCTCCAAAACCGAACTCAAAGTGGGCGGCTTCATTCCGGAAAACCCGGTCATGCTTTCCAGCGACGCCAGGCTCTTGCCGCCGATCTTCAACGGCGTGACGCTGGCTTCCAGCGAAGTCGATAACCTTCTGCTGAGTGCGGCACAGTTCAGCGACGTCAATTACCGCAACTCCAGTGGCAATCACGATGACTTCATCGCCGCCAACTTCGCGGCCAGCAGTGATCGCTTCAGCTATGCAGGAGCCGACTACAACTGGACGCCGGGCATCAAATCCTCGTTATGGCGTGCGGAGCTCAAGGACGTCTACCTACAAAACTACGTGGGCGTTCAGCTCAGTCAGCCGCTGGGAGAATGGACGCTGGGGCCAACGTCGGCTACTTCGATTCGTCAGAAGTCGGGAACGAACGGGCAGGGAAAATCGATAACGGCCTGACTACCGCGCTGCTTTCGGCGGGTTTCAAGGCACACACCTTTCGTGTGGGCTATCAGGACAATCGCGGCGACTCACCCTTTCCGCACCTGCAGGACACTGACGCCAACGTCGCCAACGTCGTGCAAATACTCGACTTCACACGGACTCAGGAACGGTCCTGGCAGGTGCGTTATGACCTTGATTTCGCCGCTTTAGGCGTGCCCGGCCTGACACTGTTCAACCGTTACCTCAAGGGCGACGAGTTCAAAGTCGCCGGGAACGAGGGGCAGGAATGGGAGCGTGATCTCGACTTGACCTACACCGTGCAAAGCGGCCCGCTGAAAAACGTCGCCATGCGCTGGCGCAACGCAATAATGCGTTCCGATGCTGCGGGCAAGATCGACGAAAACCGCCTGATTGTGTCGTACACGTTGCCGCTGTAACTGATAACGGATGATGCAACCTGGCAGCAGCGTTCGCGGTCTGGCCTCGCTGTCCTAGAGTTCCGGACGACTCAGTGGCCTCTGGACAGCGAGGGAGGGGGCTGGACCACCCTGCGTGACGGTTGGAGTCTGGTGCGGCTCAATGCCGACGGCAGTCTCGACCGCATGATAGGGCTGCCGGTACCCAGCCCACTCGATCTGGCTTTTGGTGGGCCGGACAAAACCTGTCTACCTTTTCGAGCGGGGGCCAATGCGGGGATGCCAACGACACCGTCAATGTGCCGGGGATCGTACTTGCGCCTCAACAATGGCCGGATTGAACATTTATCTCACTGATGGAGCCAATCTGCGGCTTCCCAGGGGGCAGTATCCTATCTGAAAAGATAGGTCTGCTCGAACGGGGCATCAATAAGCGGTTAGGTACCCCTCAGACGCTGAATCGATTTGTCCTGTTCATCACACTGGATGAGCCGATCCTGCCTGTTAGAACAACGCCAGCGTGTAGTTCAAAATCGCCCGGTTTTGATCGCTGTTACGCCCGGCTTCGGTCCTTGCCATGCCATTTTTCCAGGACAGGCCTAGACCTTTGAATGTGCCGCTCTGAACCACATATTCTAGGGCTACGTCGCGTTCCCACTCCGACTGATCGGGGCCGGTGTAGGTCTTGATGCCGGTGCCTTTTAAGTACACGAGAGTAGCTCTCAGGCCCGGTGCCCCGAGTGGTGCGAAGTCGTAGGTGTACTGACCGAATACCGTTTGCTCTCCCGCGCGCACGAAGCTTTGCAGCATGCGGTCGGTGAACAGGTAGTAGCTCGAACCTCCAGCGCCCTTGTCCACCAGGCTGCCCTGGTTTTCTTGGATGAAATTACTGTTTTCGGACACGCCCTGATAACCCAGTGTGACTGAGTGCGCCAGGTGTTGATAGGTGAAGTAGGCACTCCAGGTGTCGTTGTCGATTTCACCCTTGCGATCCTTGCTGTAGCCACTGGCGATGTAGCCCTGACTACGGCCGCTGGCGGAGGCGTTTGCGCCGTTTGATCCTGTTTTGAAATAACGCAAGTCGGTGAACAGCGAGTTAGCATCATCGATTGTCCAGGAATGCTGCAGACCGAAAAAGTGCTGATCGTAATAGTCGTCCAGACGGGCGAAGTAGTACTGCAGGTTCAGGTTTTTTAGGGGCTTGTAGTCGGTGCCAGCGAAGTAAAACCTATTGCTGTCTTGTTGACCGCCGACCACGCTCAGCCCGGTGCGATCAGTCGACCCACGGCCGGTGGCCTGGGAAATCAAGCCGCCGGTAAAGGTGAAGTTGTCCAGATCTTTGGACGTCACTTGGCCGCCCTGAAAGGTCTGTGGCAACAGACGTCCATCGGAAGCCATGAGTACCGGAAGCTTGGGTTGCAAAGTGCCGTAGCGCGCTTCGGTGTTGGCGAAATGCATTTTCGCCGTCGGTTCGAAACGTGCCCATTGGGCGGCCGCGCCGTCGCCGTCGGAAGGAATCATAGAGCTGCCCACATGGCGACCGGCACCACTGTCCAGGGTAATGCCGAGCATGGCAAGGGAGTCGATACCGAATCCTACCGTGCCGTCGGTGAAGCCTGAGGCATAGTTCAGGACGAAGCCCTGGGCCCATTCTTCGGTCTTGTTTGGTGTGGCACTGCCGTCGCGATTGTCGCTGTTGAAATACAGGTTGCGCGTGGACAGCGTGGCTTTGCTGTCCTTGAGGAAATCAGCATAGGCGGCTTGGTTAAGGCAGGCGGCAACAAGGCCCAAGGTGGAGCAGGTTTGTAGCGTGCGTTTTTTCATGGCTAAGCGTCCCCGCTGACGGGAAATGTCCCGTCAGTCATCGATCATTATTGTTGTGGGGTTTCTGACTCGAGCAGTGGCTTTGCTGCGGCGAGTGCTGGGGTGCGTGGAGCGTTTTTTCCAGCAGATGTGCTGAGTGGCGTTGTTCCTGAGCGAGGGGGTAATTGAGCAACCCGGCCGCTATGACGGCCGGGTAGTAGTTTGGCGGTTACAGCTCCAACAGCCAGGTCGGCGCGTCCTGCAACGCTACGGGGCGCAGAAACCGATACAACGCCGAAAAGCCCACTGACGTCGTGTCCGGGCGTGTTGACGCCGGCCATGGCCCTCCATGCTGCTGGGCGTGGCAGACGGCAACGCCGGTGGGAACGCCTGCGAACAACACCCGTCCGGCCACCTGACGTGCAGCGCGAATCAGCGTGCGGTTGTCTATGCTGTCTTGCTCCAACCCCCACAAGGTCGCGGTCAGGCTGCCACCGATAGCCTCAAACACCGCAACAGCATGTTCCACCGACCGGACTTTGAGCACGACAGCTGCCGGACCGAACATCTCTTCACGCAACGCCGGATCGGCAATGAAGGCGTCCGTATCCACCTCGAACAGACGCGGTGCCGGGCCTGCGCCGTCAGCCATCGGCTCGAACAGCAGGCGAGCGTTGGCCGAGCCAGCAAGGTGATTAACGCCGGATTCGAAGCCCTGACGCATGCCTGGGGTGAGCATGGTGTGGGTCGACAATGGATGCAGTGCTGCGCTTAAGCGCTCGACAAAGCGTTCGCTGGCGGGGTGATCGAACAACACAATTACCCCCGGACTGGTGCAGAACTGGCCGCAGCCCATGGTGATGGAGTTGGCAAGGGTGGTTGCCAGCGCGTCGCCGTCACGCTCAAGGACGTGCGGCAGTGCCAGCAGTGGGTTGATCGAGCCCAACTCACCGAAAAAAGGAATCGGGCGGGGGCGCTCATTGGTGGCTTTCCACAAGGCCGTGCCCCCTTGGAACGATCCGGTGAAGGCTACTGCTGCGATGTCCGGATGAGACACCAGATGCGTGCCTGCCACCCGAGATGCACCATCAACCAGGCCGAGTAGACCGGGTGGCAGCCCGAGATCGGACAGCACCTTTTGTGCGACCGCATGCACCGCTTTTGACAGCAGTGGATGACCCGAATGAGACTTGACCACTACCGGGCAGCCCGCGGCCAACGCCGATGCGGTGTCGCCACCCAAGACCGAGAAAGCGAACGGAAAATTACTGGCGCTGAACATTGCCACCGGCCCCAATGGCTGGTGCACGCGACTCATACGCGGGTGGCCGACGGGAGGCGCCCCAGCGAGTGCGGCATCAACGACGGTCTGATAAGGCACACAGTTGCGCACTTCGGTGGCAAAACCACGCAATTGAAACGCCGTGCGGGCGATTTCGCCGGTCAGGCGCGTGCTGCCCAAGTGCGTTTCCTGATCAGCCAGTGCGATCAGGTCGGCCTGATTATTCTCCAGCGCGCCGGCCAGCGCATCGAGCAAGCCTGCCCGTACCTTTGCATCGGACTCCGCCCATTGGCGGGACACGGTGTACGCGGCAGCAACTGCCTGGTCAATTGCGTTGATTTCCGGGGTGCTCATCGGCTTGTGTCCTTTTGAGGTTCAAGGTGGTAGCCACGGCCGGCATAGTCGAAGCCGACCATTTCGTTGATTGCGACTTCCTTGTCGGCAGGTGAGGCGTAGTAGGCGCGGATCTCTTTGATCAGGCCGCTTTGCTCGTCGAAGACGTACCATTCATCACCGCGCAGGGCGGTGCTGAGTTTGCCTTTCCAGTGGGTCCACTCGATAACGGCTTCGTGGCTGTCGTGACTGACAAGGATCTTTTCAATGGTCCACTGTGAACCGAGGCTCTCGACGCACCAGACCCATTTGTCGGCGATGGTTTGTGCGCCGCGCCATGGGATGTTCGGCAGGCCGGCGGGGAAGAAGTGCACCGCGTCGGCGGTGAAGCATGACCGCAGTGCGGCGTGATCGGCAGCATTGCAGGCGTCGAAGTAGCGACGTATCAGCGCGGCATAGTTTGCCTGGTCGATATCGGCCATCAGAGGTCTCCCTTGCGCATGGTTGTTTTCCTTACATCAGGTGGAGGGGCAAAAGCGGCCTCGCTCCTTCAGGTGGTCCGATCCTACGGGCGCTATTTGCTGATGGGAATGCGTGTTTTTTTCGACGCCGGCTTGCGTTCCAGATGGTGAGAAAAACTGTACTTATAGTGCGATTTCGAACAGCGAACCGGATAACGGCGCTTTCTTCAGAATGTCCAGCGGCACAAATTGTCTTGCCGAGGTCACGTACAGCGTCCTGCACTCGATACCACCAATGGCAACACCGGTCGGGCAGGGGATCGGTAGCGGAATGACGTGATCGAGATTGCCGTCTTTGGCGAAGTGCACCACGCTCCAACCATCGCGTAGTGCCGTCCATAGACCGCCGTTGGCATCAATGTCCAGGCCGCTGATGATTCCCGAGCTTTTCGGGACCGTGGCAAACTTGCGCACCGCGCTAGACCCAGGCTTCAGCATCAGGATGTTCCCCGAGTCTGGCGCATTCGCGTACAGCGTTTCGCTCTGGGCATGCCACAACAGGTAATCCACAGTCTCGTTGAGCTGCCAGAGCGGGTCGAAAGTACCATCGCTCTCGACGATGCCGATGTGGCTGGTGTTGCCTGCGACCATCGAAGCCCATAACGTGCCTGAAGTCCGATTGCAGACCGCTCGTACTTGCCTATGGGTCCAGCTGGTCAGTGTCTCCACTTGGTTGCCCTTGATCAGTACCGCACCTTTTTCCATGATCAGTACCGGGTTTTGATCCTTGAAGAACACGCCGACAATGGGTTGTTCGACAGGTATTTTCTGGTGTTCGCCGCCAGGTTGATAAAAGCGCAAGGCCGGTCCCAGAGTGTCGAGCCACACCAGTCGACCGCTGAATGCACACCACAATGGATGACTGCCGTGAATCGTCTGCGGGACCGCGCTGATGGCGTGGGCTGAAGAGTCGCTTACCGTGGACTTCAGCGGCTGCAACTGCGCGCCGATGTGACGAGCCGCGTCTACCAGTTCCGGCCCCAACAGTTCGATGCGCGCCATCGTTAAACGATATGCGGGACCGGCAACACTGATGGCGCCACGCACCACGCCCTGCTGATCGATCACGGGCGCGCCGACGCAACGGGTACCCATGACGTTCTCCTCATTGTCGATGGCATAACCACGGCTCTGGATAATGCGCAGCTCTGCCTGTAACCGACGCCGGTCGATGATGGTCAGTTCAGTCAGCGGCTTGAGGTTGAGATCGCGAATGATTGAGTCGCGTAGTTCGGCAGGCAATGCCGACAGGATCGCCTTGCCCTGGCTGGTCGCGTATACCGGTTTGCGATGACCCAGAGATGCATTGGAGCGTTGTGAGTGAGGGCTGTCGTAACGCTCAAGCGATACGACGTCGAGTCCTTCCAGGGTGCCGATATAAGACGTCTCGCCTGTCAGGTCGCGAAGCGCGCGCAGCTCCGATGAAGCGGCTGACACCAGATCCGGCATTGAGTAGACCTGCTTGGCCATCTCCACGCAGCGAAAACCCAAGCAGTACATCCGTCGTCCCGGGTCCCGGCGCAACAGTCCGCGGGCCACCAGGGTAGCGAGAATGCGATAGATCGTTGTGCGCGGCAGTCCCAGGCGTTCGGTCAGCTCGTTTTGGCTCATGCCGTCGGTTCTTTCGCTGATGAGGTCGAGAATATCGATGGCTTTTTCCAGCGAGCCAGTACCTTCGCCTGTGTTTTTAGTCATGGTCGAGTCTCACCATATGGAACGAATGGGTCGAAGTGCCGTTGATGCGCAGCAGGAGCACTTTTATCTCACCCGGCGATCTGCAATATTCACTGCCAGATAACTTTTGCCGTGTCGCTAAAGACTAAGTTCAATAAGTGAGTATGTCCATGAGTGAAGATAGCCAACAGAGAATTTCCAACGCGAGACCGCCCTCTTTAGAAGAATTGGCGTTGCGGACTAATACCACTTACGTGTCCGATGAAATACTTGATCGACTCGCGAAAGTTTCCAGCGGTACATTGACCACGCAACTATTCAAACGCGGTTTTCGCCAGCCGGTTATGGTTGGAGTGACGCCGCTGAACAAAAAGGTCAAGCCGTTTGCCGGGCGCGCCTACACGATGCGTTTCATTCCGGCGCGAGAAGATCTCGATACCGCTGCCACCGTGACGACTGGCCCCAATCCGGACAATCTGCAATGGTTTGGTGTCGAGCAGGTGGCGTCGGGCGACGTGTTGGTAATTGACAGTCGCGGCGATTCCCGCGCCGCTGCCATGGGGGATGTGCTGATCAAACGCATGATGTTGCGCGGCGCCAGGGCAGTGATCACAGACGGTGCTTTCCGCGACGGCGACGAGATCTCGGAAATGGATATCCCGACCTGGAGCGTTGGAGTGACGGCTACTTCAAGGCTGTCGTTTCATCATGTCGCTGACCTGCAAGTGCCGATTGGTTGCGCCGATGTCGCGGTTTATCCGGGCGATGTGATCCATGGCGACCGCAATAACATCACTGTGATTCCGGCCCATCTGGCAGCGGAGTTGGCGGATGTCTGCGAGGCACAGGACGATATCGAAAACTATATTGCCCAGCGTATCGGCAGTGGCGACGCTATCTGGGGTGTATTCCCGGCCAACGACAAGACACGCCAGGAGTATCAGCAGTGGGTGGCCGCCGGCCGGCCAGATCTACCGCAGGCTGAACGAGGTTAATGTCGCCTAGGAACGGACTTTGTAAAACGCCAGTGAACGGATAAGAAGAGGTGTGGCGTGAGGAAAATAGCCGTAGAAAAATATAAAATCGAATATCAGGACTTAAATGAGGATGAAGAAACTCGTTACTTGAGAACGGCTAACTTCTTATTGGCAATGACTAAAGTAAGTGAGTCGGTTTTTTTGCCGCGGATTAACACCGATGAATATATGGTTGTCGTACCGCCAGGGCTGAAAGTTTCAGTCACCGTCGACAACGAGCATGTTATGAGCGACGGCAACTCTTTGTTTATCGTCCCGCCGGGTGCCAGCACCATTGAGGTTAAGGGGCGTGGTCATCTGGTTCGGATTTTCAGCAATCAGGCGCTTGATCTATTGCCTTTGGCGAGTAATTACACTGATTACACGAATGGTGCGCCGGAGGTTGCACCACTTGTGCCGTGGCCGAAGCCTCCTGAAGGCTATCGTTTACGACATTACCCCTTGGATCGATATGTCGATGCCGACCTGCCGGGCCGCGCGTTTCGTAGTAGCAACCTGATGGTCAATATCACCGACATTTACCCAGGTCTGCGCGACAGTAAGAAGCTCAAACCGCACTCACACCAAAGTTTCGAGCAGATCACCCTTACATGCGCCGGGCGCTTCGTGCATCACCTGCGAACGCCTTGGGGAATTGACTCCACCCAGTGGCAGGAGGATCAGCATCTGGACATCGGCAGCCCTGCTGCGCTGGCCATTCCAGCTGGCTTGATTCACACCAGTCAGGCCATGGAACAAGGCTGCTGGCTGGTGGACATTTTCGGCCCGCCGCGACTGGATTTTTCGTTGATGCCTGGATTCGTGCGTAACGCTGACGAATATCCGATGCCGGAAGTAGTCGCCGTTTGAGTGTGTCAGCCGGGCTCTCATAAAGTCCGGTCGTTTCATCGATCCTCCATAAAAACAAAACGGTCGGGGGCATCTCGACCAACATTCAACTTTCGCGCACCACGCAGTATCCGTGCGCAGAGGAGATAATCGTGTCCACACGTCACTCTCAACAGGCAGCCTCGTCCACGAGGATGTCCATTAACCGCCAGACAATTCGCCTTGATCACGACGACAATTTGGTCGTCGCACGTGTCGACATTGTTTGCGCCACCGCTCTGGACGGAGAAGCGATCACCACTCGCGAATCTATTCCCGCCGGCCAAAAAGTCGCAGCGCGTGATATTTCTGCGGGTGAGCCCGTAATCAAAGGTGGCCGGTTGATCGGCGTTTCCCTAGGAGATATCGCTGCGGGCTCAAGAATCCGCAACACTGATTTCAAACTTGATGACCAGTCCAGTGATCCGTTGCCGACCGCCAGCGTCACGGCGTTACTTTCAGCAGATCAACGCGCTACCTTTCAAGGTTATGTGCGCGCCGACGGGCAAGTTGCAACCCGTAATTATTTGGGCGTATTCATCGTCGGTAACTGCGCGGCGACAGCTGCGCGCAAAATCGCCGACTGGTTCACTGAAGAACGACTGGTGGCTTGGCCAAACGTCGACGGTGTGATTCCGTTCATTCATGAAATCGGTTGCGGCATGGAAATGACCGGCGAGCCCATGGATCTGCTGCATCGCACCATGAGTGGCAGTATTCGCAACCCGAACATTGCCGGGGCTTTGGTATTGGCCCTGGGTTGTGAACGCAACAACATCTATGGCTTCCTTGATCAGGAAAAACTTAGCGCCTCATCAGACTTTCAGACCCTGGTGTTGCAGGAGGTCGGTGGCACTGCCAATGCCATCGAACAAGGCATCGCCGCCATTGAAAAGATGCTGCCAACGGCCAATACGTTCATTCGTCAGACGGTATCTGCTGAGCACTTGAGTGTCGGCCTTCAGTCCGCCGCGCTGGACGGTTTCTGCGCGGTCTCGGCAAACCCGTCCCTCGGCGCTGCGATGGACCTGGTGGTGAAAAACGGCGGGACGGTGATTCTCTCCGATACCGGCGATCTTGCCGCATTGGGTGGGGACGTGTTGAGCCGTGCGGCTGACGATGAAGTCGCCCGGCAACTTCGATTGACTCTGCAAGAGTGGAGCAGCTACCAGCACGGTCGCGATACCCGTCTGAACCGACAGATCTTCTCTGACAAGGAAGCCAAGGGCCTGTCGACCATTCGCGAAAAAGCCGTGACCGGGCTGAGCCGCGGCGGCAGCACGCCGATTCAGGGTGTATTCGGCTACGCGCACAAGGTGACGTGTAAGGGGCTGGTGTTCATGGATGCACCGAGCTACGAAGCGGTGTCGGCTACTGGGCAGGTTTCAAGCGGCGCCACCATGATCTGCCTCACCACGGGCACGGGTTCCGGCTTTGGCGCAGCCTTGGCACCCACCCTGAAATTGGCCAGCACGACCCTAGTCTTCCGCCATCTGGAAGACGACCTGGATCTGGATTGCGGGCCAGTGCTCGACGGCCAGCTTTCGGTCGAGCAAATGGGACAGCGCATTTTCGACAGCCTGCTCCGGCACGCCAGCGGTGAAAAGACCCGCAGCGAAGACCTTGGTGTCGGCGAAAACGAGTTCGTGCCATGGCCCAAGGGCGTTTTGGCCTGATTGTGGAGCAGAGAACAATGACAACAGCAGACATGAGCAAAACAACAAACGCTACCATCGTGCCGATGAAAAGCCCTTTTATCCGCTTGGACCCCAAGGACAACGTGGTGGTTGCGCGGATGGACGTCGAACCAGGCACTGCGGTACCGAGTGAAGGCGTCACCACTCTGCAGAAGGTGCCTGCCGGGCATAAGATTGCCACACGTTTTCTGGCCAAGGGCGAACCGGTGCTGAAGTACAACACGGTGATCGGTTTCGCCTCAGAGGACGTGACCCCGGGTACTTGGGTCCACAGCCACAACATCGCCTTTGATGAAGTTGTGAAGGATTATCGCCACGGCCTGGATTACCACCCGACGAAAAGGGTCACACCGGACCATCAAGCGACATTCCAGGGCATTGTTCGCGCAGATGGCCGGGTCGCCACCCGCAATTACATCGGCATCTTCACGGTCGGTCACAGCGGCGCGACAGTGGCCCGCAAGATTTCCGCCTGGTTTACTCCGGAGCGGCTGGCGGCGTATCCAAACATCAATGGCGTGGTCCCTTACATCCACGAACAAGGCTCCGGCATGGAGAAAACCGGCGAGCCCATGGCGTTGCTGCGACGTACCTTGGGCGGTTATATCAGGCACCCGAATACAGTAGCAGGGTTGTTGATTGCGCTAGGCGAAGAGCACAACGATTTGGAATCGTTCCTGCAAGAGCAGCAACTTCAAGTCAGTACAGAATTGCAAACGCTGGTGATACAAGAGCTGGGCGGGACGAAACGCAGCATCGAGTCCGGCATCACCGCCGTCGAGAAAATGCTGGCCAAAGCCAACGACGTAGAGCGCAAAACGGTGTCTGCCAAGCACATCATGATCGGTCTGCAATGTGGCGGCTCAGACGGATTTTCCGGGTTGTCGGCCAACCCGGCGCTGGGTGCAGCCATGGAGTTGTTGATCGCCAACGGTGGCACGGCGATCCTTTCCGAAACTTCGGAAATATTCGGTGTCGAGCACACGCTTACTGCGAGAGCACGCACCCCGGAAGTTGGGCGCAAGCTGGTGGCGCGGATTAACTGGTGGCTCAAGTACAACGAAGGCCGCGACACCCAGATCAACGGCCGGGTAAGCCCGGGTAATAACGCCGGTGGTTTGGCGAACGTGCTGGAGAAAAGCCTCGGCGGCGCCAAGAAAGGTGGCAATGCTCCGTTGATGGAAGTCTATGAATACGCTGAACCGGTGACGCAGCACGGTCTGGTGTTCATGGACACGCCGGGTTACGACCCGGTGGCTGCGACCGGGCAGATTGCCGGTGGCGCCAACATGATCGCTTTCACCACCGGACGTGGTTCGTGCTTTGGCTCGGTGCCCGCGCCGACCATGAAGTTGGCAAGCAATACCCCGATGTACACGCGGATGGTCGCCGACATGGACATCAACTGCGGCATTGTCATTGAAGGTGATGCAACCATCGCGCAAATGGGCCAGCAGATCTTCCGACAGATCCTGCGCCACGCCTCGGGCGAACCGACTAAAAGCGAGGCATTGGGCGTCGGACTCAATGAGTTCGTCCCGTGGCCAATCGGCGTGGTTGACTGACCCGCGCACCTGAAAAGGGCTGATGCTGTTTGAGTCAGCCCTTTGAACTGATGATTTTTTGTGTCTGGCGTTTCGCTGACGGGGCTCGGCTGCCTGCGATTTACGCTGAACCTCTTGCCAAGGCAACAACACCTAACACCTGCCTATCACAATAACTATATGAGGCTGAGTCATGAACAAACTCCACACATTAGACGAACAGCGACCGGCCAGAGTCGTCGCTGGGACCAAGGCTGTCGCGGGCGCACTCAAGGCTACTCACTACCGCTTCGGGATTCTGGCGCTGATCACCATCGTTCTGGCCCTCAGCACCGGCGACCGCGCGGCGCTGTCGGTAGCCGGCGGTGACATGGGCAAAGAGCTGGGCATCAGCTCCATCGAGTTGGGCTATCTGTTTTCCGCCTTCAGCTGGGCATATGTGATGTTTCTGATTCCTTCGGGCTGGCTGGCCGATCGCATCGGCTCTAAAAAGGCGATGATGCTCGCTGTGGTGGTCTGGTCAGTTTTTACTGTGTGCATGGGCCTAGTCCATTTCATTGGCATGGTGGTCCCTCTGCTGCTGGCCCTGCGTTTTTTGCTGGGCGCGGCGGAATCCCCGGTCGGCCCCGCAGCAGGCCGGGTGATCGCCGCCTGGTTCCCTTCGTCCGAGCGCGGGACGGCCGGGGCGATTTTCAACAGTGCGCAGTACCTGTCGCTGGCGGTATTCACGCCGTTCATGGGCTGGCTTTGTCATCGCTTCGGCTGGGAATACGTGTTCATCATCATGGGCTTTCTGGGGCTGATCATCGGCAGCATCTGGTGGCGCTATTACTACCTGCCGGTCCATCACCCAAAAATGAACGCCACCGAGCTTGAGTACATCCGTGCTGGTGATGGCTTGGTAAATCTCGAACAACGGCCCTCGAACAAGCAGGCTGGAGAGCAGAAACGCAGTCAGCTGGCCGATATCGGTCGGTTGTTCAAGAGCCGCATGATGGTAGGGATCTTTTTGGGTCAGTACTGCATCAACGCGATCACCTGGTTCTACATGAGCTGGTTTCCGATTTACCTGGTCAAGGAGCGTGGTTTTGACATTCTTCAGGCTGGTTTCGTGGCGGCCATTCCGGCTCTCTGCGGTTTGGTCGGTGGTGTCTCCAGCGGCTTCGTCTCGGACGCAATCCTGAAAAAGACCGGCAACCTGAGCATCGCCCGCAAAACCCCGATCACCATCGGTCTGCTGCTGAGCTCCAGCATCATGCTGTGCAACGTAGTGAGCAGCGAGATACTGGTGATCGCCCTGATGAGCCTGGCGTTCTTCGGCAAGGGCTTCGGCTCGCTAGGTTGGGCGGTGGTCGCCGATACGGCGCCGAAAGAATTGATTGGCACCACCGGCGGTGTGTTCAACGCCATTGGCAACCTGTCCGGAATCATCACTCCAGTAGTCATTGGCTACTTGCTGCAATCCAGTGGCTCGTTCGCCAGTGCACTGATCTTTGTCGGTGCTCACGGGCTGATTGCGGTATTCAGTTATTGGATGATCGTCGGCAAGATCCAGCGCATGGAGCTGGACAAGGTGGGTTGAAACACACTCTATGGCGGCCTGTCCCATTTGTTGGATCGGGCCGCTTTCGTTCAGATGTTTGTGACCTTTGTACTTTGATTTCACCGTGGGCTGTCTGCACCCTGTCCTTTACCCAGTCCGCTTACTAATGACAACGACAAGAATCGACTTTAAAGGTGCAAAACATGAAAACCCTGCTGATAACCGGCGCTGCTGGCGGTGTTGCCACGCGCATCCGGCCATTATTACGCAAACACTATCGACTGCGTTTGCTGGACCGCATTGCCGCGTCTGACCTACAAGAGGGTGAGACCTGTTTTGTTGCCGACCTTGCGGAACAGGCTTCGGTGCTGGAAGCGTGCCAGGGTGTCAATGCTGTGATTCATCTCGCGTGCGCTCACAGCCTGGATATCAGCTTCGAAGCTACCCTGGACGCCAATTATCGTGGCACGTTGTACTTGCTCGACGCATGTCAGCGATTCGGCATCGAGCGCTTCGTGTTCGCCAGCAGCCACCATGTGTTGGGTCAGCATCCAACAGTCGGTTTTGCAGGTGACGAGACGCCGGTAGCCCCGGACGGCTTTTATGCCCTGAGCAAAGTGTTTGGCGAAGGGGCGGTGGCGCTGTATGCCCACCGTACTGGATTACGAGCGCTGAACATACGCATCGGCAGTGCAGGCGACACCGTCGTGGATGCCCGCCGGCTGCGTCTTTGGGTGAGTATTCGCGATCTGGTGCAGCTGATTGAAATCGGTCTGAATCATCCAGATCTACGCTGCGAAACCGTCTATGGCGTGTCTCGATGCCCTGATGCGTTGTTCGAAAATACCCGAGCTCACGCGCTGGGCTATCGTCCTCTGGATCATGCCAGCGAGCATCTTGCCGATGATTTTGTCGCTCTTACCAACATGCCGATCAGCGAAGGGCCTGATTTTGTCGGCGGCCCTTACATCCCTCATGCGTTGAAGCTGGCGTAATCGATTTGAATAAAACAATAAGGTAGGTGTAGATGAAAATCCGTTCGGTTCAGACACGCATTATTGAAATCCCGTTCATTGATGGTGGCAAGGGGCAGGGCATCACACCAACGACCTGGAATACCCTGGAGACTGTACTCATCCGCATTGAGGACAGCGACGGCGTGGTGGGATGGGGCGAGGCATTCGGTTACTTCATCGCCGATTCCCAAAGGCCGTGGTCGAGCGTTTGATCAAACCCATGCTGGAAGGCACCACGGTAGATTCTATTGAGCGGTGGAGCCAGCGCATCCAGCGTCAGCTACATTTGTTCGGTCGCTATGGTGTGACGATGTTCGCCATCTCAGGCGTCGACATGGCGCTATGGGACCTGTATGCCAAACGAGCGAAAAAGCCCTTGTACAAGGTGCTGGGTGAGGGAGAGAACACACGTCTTTGCACCTATGCGAGTCTGGTTCGCTACAACGACGTCGAGATCGCTCCGCAAATCTGCCAGAAGGCGCTGGACGAAGGTTTCGACAGCCTGAAACTGCACGAAATCAACATGGCACCGATCGAGGCCTGCCACGCGGTCACTGACGGACAGATACCGATTTCGGTTGACGTCAATTGCAGTTGGGAAATGGCCGAGGCTCGGAACAACCTGCAACGCCTGAGGCAAATGAGCAACATTTCCTGGTTGGAGGAACCAATTTTCCCCCCGGAGGATTTCGCCGCGCTGAACAGCCTGCGCAACCCTGATGTGCCAATTGCAGCCGGGGAAAACTGGTGCACTGCACATCAATTCCGGCAGGCCATGGAAAGCGGCGCGGTGGATTACATCCAACCCAGCGTAAGCAAGGTCGGTGGCATCAGCGAGTTCATCAAGATCATGCACAATGCTGGGCAGCACAATACTGGCGTATTACCGCACAGTCCGTATTTCGGTCCGGGTTTTATGGCGACGCTGCATTTGGCGGCGGCGTTCCCACAGATGATGCAAGTGGAATACCTGTACGTGGACCCTGCAGCCTGGCTGATCGACCTGACATCGGTTCGCCAGGGTGCAGAGTTTGTATTGGACGATCAACCGGGAATCGGGCTGGCCCCGGATGAGGGGGTGGTGGCGAAGTTTTTGCGCGGCTAAGACCGCGCCTGTGCTCCCTGAACTGCCGTAGGCTGCGATGTGGTCGATCAACCACCATTGACGTGTGGGTCCTGCTGAATGCGTTGTAGATGCGCGCTTATCCGCGATTGGATCTGACAGGCGATAAAAATCCCTCGCCTCAGTGATTCATCGTAGGTACGCACGCTCCTAGAGTTTGAAAAAGCCAGCAACATGGTGAACGAAATGCTCATACAGGGCCGCCACCTCTGCAATTGAATCATCCCGTAAACACCCGTGCACCAACCCCTTGCCGATATACAACCCACTATTGATCCCTGACTCAAGCAGCCTGCGTTGATACTCGATGCCGTGGTCACGCAATGGATCGAACTCGACGACGCCGATGAAGGTTGGCGCAAGCCCGGTATAGTCAGTCGCCGCCAGCGGCATCGCCAAGGGCGAATTCCAGTCAGCACGATTCGGCAGATAGCTTTCAATCGATGCCCTTAACGCGGCACTGGTCAGAAACGGCGCATCGGCACATTCATGTGCAGATGGCAGGTCCTCGAATGCCGTTAGCACCGGATAGAGCAGTGCCTGACCCAGTGGCTGTATCTCGCCTGATTGGCGTAACGCCATGCACAGCGCGGCCGCCAGCGTACCGCCCGCGCTTTCTCCGCATACAACCAATCGATCCGACGACAACGAGTTCAATACTCGCCCTGTCCGCAAGGCGTGCAATGCCGTCAGCGAATCTTGTAGGGCCGCCGGATACGGATGTTCCGGCGACAGTCGATACGCCACCGCGACGATCGCAATGTGCAGACGTCTGGCAACCGCATAGGCAAACCAGTCGTGACTGTCCAATCCACCCATGTTCCAGCCGCCACCGTGCAGGTACAGCAGTGTGGGCCATCCATTTTCAGGTTGTTTGGTTTCAGGCTGGTAGACACGCAAGGCCAGTCCGTCCAGGTCAATGTCCTGCTGCGTCAAGCCTGCGGGCCTGTTGCCAGTGAAGTCACGGCACAAGGCAAGAAAGGCCGTACGTTTTGCGGTCAGGGAGTTTTCGGACGGCGCGAAAACCAAACTTCGCGCAAGCATCGCCTGGATCTGTGGGCTCAAGGGGTAGGGTGCAGGCATTGGATATGCGCCCGTAGCAAGGGAATGAAAACAGCCGCCCAAAGGCAGCTGTCTGGATTGAAGCAACGATCAATCAGGCCATACGCGCCACGCCTACCGGCTCAGGTTTGTTGCGCCCGACGAACAACGCCACGATCAACGCTCCGATAACGCCCAAGGTGCCCGCCAGCACAAAGCCGGTGGAGTAGGTGCCCGAATGTTGGATCAGATAACCGGTAATCGTCGGCCCGACGATGCCCGACAGGTTTGCCAGCCCGTGCATGAAACCGCTGGCAGTGCCCACCTGATTGCTTGGCACGGCGTCCTGGATCAGCGCCCAGTAGGCGGGCGCAGTGAGCATCAGGAAACCGATAGCGACGGTCATGATGCCAACCGCCAGATTAACGTTCTCCACCAGTCCGGTGAGGCCGATGCAGAACGCGGCGATCAGCAACGAGGTGACCAGCACGACCTTGCGCGAGAACATCTGCTTGCCCGTGCGGCGGAAGATGTAGTCCACCAGAAGCCCGCCCGACAGGTATCCCACGGCACCGACAATCCATGGTAACGAGTTGACGATGCTCATGTTCTGCAGGCTCACACCTTTGGCGTCCACCAGATAGCTTGGGAACCAGGTCATGAAGAAAAACAGGATGTAGTTGTAGCAAAACAGTGAGATGCCCATAAGCAATACCGAGCGGTTGCGCAGCACATCGCGAAACGAAGCTTTCTTTCCTGCCACGTTGGCGTTGTCTTCACGACCTTGGTTGATCAGTGCGAGTTCTTGCGGGCTGACTTTGGGGTGCTGAGCCGGGGTTTCAGTGGTCAGCCGCGCCCAGGCCACGACCCAGAACAAGCCCATCACTGCCATCACCACAAAGGCCACTCGCCAGCCCAGCCACAAGGCCATGAAGCCGATGATCGGGCCGGCCAAGGCCCCACCGATCGGGCCGCCGGCCTGATTGATGCCTGCCGCACTGGCGCGTTCCTTGATAGGGAACCAGGTGTTCACCACTTTGTTGGCAGTGGCTGAGTTCGGGCCTTCACCGGCACCGAAAAATGCCCGCACCACCAACAACGACCAGAAATTGAAAACCAATGCGGTGATGCCGCACACCAACGACCAGCCTCCCATGGACCAGATCAACACGCGGCGTCCTCCGAAACGGTCGGACAAATAGCCGCCAATGACATTGAATGAGGCATAACCGACGGAAAATGCGCTGAATATGAGGCCCTTTTCAACGGGCGTCAGATGAAAATCCTGAGTGATGAAGGGCATGGCAATCGACAGGGCTGCGCGGTCGATATAGTTGATGATCATGGCCATCAACAACATGAACAGAATCGTGGAGCGATATTTCTTTTTATTGTTAGGCATGAACCACCTCTAGGGGCGTTGGGTGAGCAGACAGGTTTCTGTCCTTTACCCTACGTTGCGCTCAGGCACTTGAACATTGGCCTGTCACGGCAGAGCTGCTGACGTTCCAATACCTGAGACAAAAGCAGGCTTTAGTCCGATTCATGAGGTGGGTAATGAGCAAAGTCGGGCTTTCGCGGTGGATGGAGGACAGTCTCAGATCGTGGGACAACCCGGCGTTCTTGGTCTGTAGGACATGCCTAAAGCATTGGCAGTTACATCCGCGCGTGTGAACTTCGTATATCGAACCGCCGCGCGATGTGAGCTTACGTATGGGTGCGTGGTCGCCATAAAAATAAGCCACTCCCTGAGTCAGGTAACGCACATGAATAAAAAATATCGTTGGGTCGTCGCTGCCTTACTATTCTTTGCCGGCATGCTGAATTACCTCGACCGCGCAGCCTTGTCGGTGGCCGCTCCCTTGATCAAACAAGACCTGAAAATCGACGACGCACAGATGGGGATTCTGTTCAGCAGTTTCTTCCTGGGCTACTGCGTGTTCTGTTTTATTGGCGGTTATGCCTCGGACCGTTTTGGACCTAAACGCGTGTTCGGCTGCGCGGCGGCGTTCTGGTCAGTGTTCTGCGGCCTCACCGCGTTGATGGGCAACTTCACTCAATTGCTGATCTGCCGGGTGCTGTTTGGCATCGGCGAAGGACCGATGGGTAGTACCACCAACAAGACTGTCACCAACTGGTTTCCCCGGGAGGAGGCCGCGTTCGCTTTAGGTCTGTCCAGCTGCGGACAGCCATTGGGTGCCGCGATTGCCGCGCCGATAGTCGGCCTGGTGGCCTGGCACTATGGCTGGCGGGTGTCGTTCGTGGTCATCGCCTTGTTGGGGTTGGTTTGGTTGGCGGCTTGGTGTCTGATGTTTAAGGACAAGCCCGCACAGCATTCACGAGTGACGGCTGAAGAGTGTGAGCTGATTGAGAGCAGTCGCGCCCGTCAACCAGTGGCGAGTCAGGCGGGCAAGCACAGCGTCTGGCATTACATCTTTTCCGTGCCGGTGCTGGCTGTGGCGTTTGCCTATTTTTGCTCCAACTACGTGATGTATTTCTTCCTGAGCTGGCTGCCCAGCTACCTGACCGACTATCAGCACCTGGACGTCAAAAGCATGAGCATCATCGGCATGATCCCTTGGGTGGGAGCGGCGATTGGTTTTCTTGCTGGAGGCACCGCTTCGGACGCCATTCTGCGCAAGACTGGCAAAGGTGTGTTTGCCCGCAAATCGATTCTGATCCTCGGGCTCGCCGTAGCGGCTGTTTCAGTGTTGCTGGTGTCGCGCACGTCCGACCTGACCAGTGCGGTGGTGCTTATCACCCTTGGCAATCTGTTCCTGTTCATGTCGCCACAGCTGTGCTGGATTTTGTTGCAAGAAATTGTGCCTTCCGAGCACATTGGAGGGACCGGTGGTTTTGTTCACTTGCTGGCGAATTTGGCGGGGCTGTTGGCCCCAGCCTTGACTGGCTATGTTGTGCAGTACGGAGGGGGTTACAACACGGCGTTCGTTCTGGCGAGTATCGCCGCAGCTGCGGGGGCGGTTGTGGTGCTGGTTATGGTGCGAGGTGCGAAACCGGAGAATTCAGGTGATGTGATGACTGCTGATGCCACGTGAGTGAAGGGGGGAATAATTCGGGCCCAAAAAACTGCACCGGGGGCCAGAACTGCCCTCGGTACAGCGTTCGGAACTGGTTTAAGCGACAGTCGTCAGACCAGGCCTGCTCTGCAACGACGGGGTTTCGATGTGGAGCTGCTGGACCGAGCAGCTGTCAGTCAACGTATTGGTACCGAGAATTATCTGGGTGGCTGGGTCGACCCGCGGGCCGGCAGCTTGCATCCATTGAGTTATGCTCGTGGCCCGGCGAAGGCCGCAATGGGGCAGGGCGCGATGATCCACGGTCACAGTCGCGTCACGGGGCTGCAACGGCAACGACAAGGCTGGCACCTGTCCACGGCGTTAGGCAGGCATCTGGCCGCGAAGCTGTCGGGGGCGACGCAGGACTTTCCGTTTCCGATCACGCCCCTTCGCAGAATTCCATTCCACGGCTTACAACGCCTCTATTTGGCAGCGGGGATTACCTATTGCCGGCTACTGGGTGCCTTGCCTTGAGAGACTGATGTAGACATTGGAGGGCTTACAACCCCTGCGCGGTCAAAACAATGGAAGGGTGTAACTCACGATCAATCGGTTTTCGTCGATATCGCGCAGGTAGTTCGAGCGCAATGCAGCGTTGCGCCAAAGCACGCTGACGTTCTTCAGGGCGCCACTTTGGACGGTGTAGCCCAGGTCGGTGTCACGCTCCCACTCACGGCCCTCTCCGGCAACGGTCGCCGGGCTGGCGTGATCGGCCTTGGTATAGCGGGTGGCGAAAGTCAGGCCGGGAATCCCGAGGGCGGCAAAGTCGTAGCTGTAGCGCAGCTGCCATGAGCGCTCGCCGCGTTCCATGAAGTCGTTGGCCATCATGTAGTTGGTCAGGTAAGCGTCGGTACCGACCACATACGGCATGGCAGTCGAACCACTGAGTCCCTGGTAACCAAGGCCAACCCCATGACCGCTGAGCGTGTAGGTGAACAGCGCATTGAGGGTGCGGTTGTCGACCTTGCCGGCACGTGCGTCACCGGCCTCGTTGCTGACGTAGTAGCGCACATCGCTTTTTAACGCACCGAGCGGCAGCGCCAGGTTGTGTACCAGGCCGATGTACTGTTGTCGGTAAATGTTGTCCAGCTCACCGTATTGGTAGCTGAGGGTCAGACTTTTGCCGATCGCGTAATCCGCGCCACCCAGTTTGAAATCGTCGGCATCCGGTGTGCTGCTGAAGCGTTTGTTTTTGTTTACCAGGGTCAGCGATTGGTTGTGCGAGTAGTCGCGCAACGTGGTGCGATTGATATCACCAAAGGTGAACGTGAAATTGTCGAGCTCTTTGGCGGTCAGGATGCCGGCTTGAAAAGTCTGCGGCAGGATTCGTCCGGTGCTGGAGGCAATGGTCGGGTATTTGAGAATCTGTGTGCCGACTTTCATTTCGGATTTGGATACCCGGACCTTGGCCGCTAAACCGAATTTGCTGTACTGATCCGGCGCTCGCCCGTCATGGCCAACCGGCAACAAACCGGTGCCGCTGCGATCAGGGCTGGAGTCGAGTTTGAGCCCCAGCATACCCAGCGCATCGACGCCAAAACCGAGCGTGCCCGGGGTGTAGCCCGAACGAAAATCCAGCACGAAGCCTTGCGCCCATTCTTCTCGTTTGGACACCCCGGCATCTTCGCGAAAATCCCGATTCATGTAGAAGTTACTGGTTTGCAACGTGGCATGGCTGTCGTCGGCAAAACCCGCAGCGAACGCTGACGGGGCGAACAGACCGAGAGGGAGCAGGGTGGTGCCCAGAAACGCTTTCTTATTATTGTGCATGGTCTCTCCAAGGGAATTGCGGGCATGGCGTGGCCATGCCGCGCAGAGTGCAGCGTTATTTTTGTTGTTGTGGGATGAAGCGGTTTGTCAGGCCAGTACGCCAATCTGCCACGGGCAAAACTCATCCTCGCCCAGACCATTGAGTTCGCTTTTGGTCTTCTCGCCGGACGCATGGGCCAGCAGGCGTTCGAAGATCTCCTGGCCCATTTCCTTGATGCTCTTGTCGCCGTCAATGATCTGCCCGCAGTTGATATCCATGTCATCGCTCATGCGGTTGAACATGGGCGAGTTGCTGGCGAGCTTGAAGGTTGGCGCGGGAACCGAGCCAAAGCACGAACCGCGTCCGGTGGTGAAGGCGATCATGTTGGCGCCGCCGGCGATCTGGCCGGTGGCAGACACTGGGTCATAGCCGGGGGTGTCCATGAACACCAGGCCGTGAGTGGTGACCGGATAAGCGTACTCATAGACCTCCATCAGCGGTGCATTGCCGCCTTTCTTGGCGCCGCCGAGGGATTTTTCCAGAACATTGGCCAGGCCGCCGGCGTTGTTACCGGGGCTGACCCGTCCATTGATCTGGGTGTCGCGACCTTCGTTGTACTTGAGCCACCATTCGATGCGTTCGATCAGCTTGCGGCCGACCTGCGGGGTCACCGCCCGTGCTGTCAGCGTGTGCTCCACACCGAAAATTTCTGAGGTTTCCGAGAGAATCGCCGTGCCGCCATGGCGCACTAGAATATCCACCGCAGCCCCCAGCGCCGGGTTGGCCGACAGCCCCGAGAAACCATCGGAGCCGCCGCATTGCATACCGATCATCAAGTGCTCGGCCGACACCGGCTCACGCTTGACCCGATTGGCTTCGGGCAGCATGGTTTCGATCAGTTTGATGCCTTGTGCGACCGCGCTTTTCACGCCGCCGACATCCTGGATCACCAGGGTTTTGAGCAGATCATTGATTTTGAGTTTTTCTTGCTCGATGAAACCGTAAATGTTGTTGCGTTCGCAGCCGAGGGCAATCAACAAACCACCAGCGGTATTCGCGTGGCGTATATGCCCGGCGATGGTTCGACGCAACAGGTCCATGGGCTCGCCAGTCATTTCCATGCCACAGCCGATTTCGTGAACGAACGGCACCACGCCATCAATGTTGGGGTAATCCGCCAGGCGTTGGTCGTCAAAGTGGTTGGCGATTTTCCGGGCGACGGTGGCGCCGCAGTTGCCGACTACGAACACACCCAGGTAATTGCGCGTTGCCACGCGTCCATCCTTGCGTACGATGCCCTGGAAGGTTGCACGCTGTTCCGGCGGCAGCAGGTCGGTGGGCACGTAGTCAAGGCCGTAGCGATAGTCGCGGTCGGTTTCGCCAAAGGCAATGTTGTGGCTGTGCATCCAGGTACCAGGCGCCAGGTCTTCACTGGCGTAACCGATGACCGTGTTGTATTTAAGCACTGGATGGCCTTGCCCGATCCTGCGCGTGGCGATCTTGTGGCCTAGCGGTATTTCTTGCAGGGTCGTTATACCTTCGCCGGGAATCGGTGTACCGCCAGCGATGGCGACACGGGCCACCACGACATTGTCGGCAGGGTCGAGGCGAATGACGGGGCTGACTTCACGGGTAGTCATGGAACTCTCCAGTTCTTGTTATTGGGCTGTCGATGGGTTTTGTACCCATCGACATGTGCATCAGGCCACGGAGCTGAGGGACTTGAGGAGGGCTTTGCTTTTCTGTTTGGCGATGCCTTCCCACAGGCCTTGCAGGTACATGATGCCCAGTGCGCGGTCGTACAGACCGTAGCCCGGCACGCCGGTTTCCCCCCAGATCATGCGACCGTGGTCCGGCCGGGCGTAGCCGCTGAAGTTGGCGTCATGCAGGGCGCGCATGATTTCCGCCATGTCCAGGGAACCGCACTCTGTCGGGTGTGCGCACTCGTAGAAGTCGCCGTTATCGGCAACCTTCACATTGCGTAGATGCACGTAGTGCACGCGTTGACGGGCGGCGAATTCGTTGATGAAGGCCGGCACATCGTTGTTCAGGTCCGAGCCGATGGTACCGCTGCACAGGGTCAGGCCATTGGCTGGCGAGTCGATGATGTCGAGCACCCGACGATGGTCTTCGATGTTCTTGATGATGCGCGGCAGGCCGAACACTGAACGGGGCGGGTCGTCGGCATGCAGCGCCAGCTTAAGGCCCAGTTGTTCGGCCACGGGCACCAGCTTCCCGAGGAAGTACTCGAGATTGCTCCACATCTGCTCGGTGCTGACGCCTTTGTATTCTTCCAGCAGTGCCTGGAGTTTTTGTGGCGGATATTTGGTGCCGATACCCGGTAGCGGAATCACGCCGCTGGAGACGTCGAGCTTGTCCACCAACGCGGCTTCGAACGCCAGGGTGTTGGAGCCGTCCGGCAGTTGATACTCCATATGGGTGCGGGTCCAGTCAAACACCGGCATGAAGTTGTAGCAGACAATCTTGATGCCGCTGGCAGCAAGGTTTTTCAGCGTTTCGATGTACTGCGGGATCAGTGCTTCTCGACCCGATTTGCCGAGCTTGATCTCTTCATGCACGCGGAAGCTGTCGACCACGTCCATCTTCAAGTGGTGCGCGGCGGCGGCACTGCGCAGGCTCTGGATGCGATCCGCAGGCCAGACTTCGCCCAGCGGCATGTCGTACAGCGAGGAAACTATGCCGTACAGGCCTGGGATCTGCTTGATGTATTGCAGGCTGATGGGGTCTTTCGGACCGTGCCAGCGGAAAATCATTTTCATCGGGAATACCTCATTCACGCCTTGTTGTCAGGATGCGCTGTTCAGTTCGAAGCGCTTGATCTTGCCGACGATCAGCCAGTAGCTAGCCACTGCGAGCAGGCCGTGGGCGCCGACGTAGAGCAGGGCCGCGTCGAAGGAACCGGTGCTTTGCAGGATGTAGCCGATCACCACCGGGGTGATGATCCCGGCCGTGTTGCCGAAGGCGTTAAACACACCGCCGGTGGTGCCGATCAGCTCTTTGGGGGCGGTGTCGGCGACAATCGTCCAGCCCAAAGAGCCGAAGCCCTTACCGAAGAACGCCACGCTCATCAGCGCAACGACCAGCCAGGCACTGTCGGCGTAGTTGCACAGCACGATGCTGGAACTGAGCAGCAAGCCGATGGTGATCGGGGTTTTACGGGCAAGGCTCAGCGAACCGGTTTTTTTCAGTAAACGGTCGGAAATGAAGCCGCTGGAGACGCCGCCTACCAGGCCACACAGTGCGGGGATCGCCGCGATGAAACCGGCCTGGAGAATGTCGAAACCACGTTCCTTGACCAGATAGATCGGGAACCAGGTCATGAAGAACCAGGTTATCGAGGTTATGCAGTACTGGGCGATGAAAATCCCTACCAGCATACGGCTGCGAAACAGCTGGCCGATTTCCCCGAGCTTCATGCCTTTGCTTTGTGCACCCTTGGCCTTGAGCCCTTCGAGGTCTACCAGACCGCCGTCCGCGCGAATGTATTCGAGTTCCTCGGCGTTCATTTTCGGATGATCGATGGGCAGGTAATAGAGCTTCCACCAGACCGCGCCAATCACCAGGCCGATCAGGCCCATGATAATGAACACGTATTCCCAGCCGAACCGGTAGCACAGCCAGCCCATGATCGGTGTGAACAACGCCAGCGACAGGTATTGCGCGCTGTTGAAGATGGCCCCGGCAACGCCCCGTTCAGACGAGGGGAACCAGGCCGCGATGATCCGTCCCGAGGCCGGGCCGACTGGTGATTCAGCAGCGCCCAGCAAAAAGCGCAGTCCCAGCAACAGGGGTACGATCATGCCGATGAAATGCACCATGCCCATCATCACGGTAAAGCAGGACCACACCACCACGGCGAGCATCATCGAGCGTTTGGAACCGATCCAGTCGGTCAGCCAGCCGGAAGGAATCAGGAAGATCACATAGGCCCAGCTGAACGCGGAAAACAGGTAGCCCATTTCCACCGCGCTGATACCCAGCTCCTTGCCCATATCGGTGCCGGCCACCGACAGTGCGGCGCGGTCACCGGTGCTGAGGGCCAGCACGATCGTGATCAGCGCGAGTATCAGAAACCGATAGCTGGTTTTGGCCACAGCAGGCCTCGCAGCGGCAGGGTGATCAACACCCATGCCGGCAATCGCTGGCTGGTCGGGGGCACCGGCCAGCGCATAGCGCTCAGTATTGTTCATTTGGTGCCTCATATAATTATTGTTGTCGCGAGTGCGTCAGGCGTCGGGCAAGCAAGACCCGCGTCGTGAGTGAGTGATCAGGCGGCCTGTCGGTCGGTGTCCTCTGTGTAATCGATGGCGACCCACTCGAAGTACGTCTTCAATTCGGTGATCAGTGCCACATGGGCCGGGTGGGGCAGGTAACGCTGCACGGCGGCGGCGTCATCGAAGCTCGACTCCAGCAGGTAGTCCCAGCAGATCGGCCGATCCAGTTCATTGGCCGAGACTTTCCAGTCGCGGACAAAGTCGATGTCCTTGGGCAGGTCGCGCATCCACTGGATCAGATGGGTTTCCAGTTCGACGTTTTGCTCCCTGCCGGGCAGGCGGCGGAACATCACAATGTGCTTCATCATTTTCCGGACTCCTTATTCGTCGAGCAGCCAGACAGGGGCGTCTTGCAACGCCACGGGGCGCAGGAAACGTTCGAGCGCGGCGTACCCCACCGAAGTGCTTTGTGGTTGGGTCGAGGCCGGCCACGGTCCGCCGTGTTGCTGTGCGGCAGTGACGGCTACACCGGTCGGTACGCCGCTGAACAACACCCGTCCAGCGATCTGGCGGGCGGCGCGGATCAGCGCGCGGTTGTCATCGCTGGCCTGTTCGAAACCCCACAGGGTCGCAGTCAGGCTGCCGCCGATGGCGTTCAATACGTCGATGGCCTGAGCCACGGAAGTGACCTTCAGCACAACCGCCGCCGGACCGAAGATTTCTTCGCGCAAGTGCGCATCCTCGACAAAGGCCTGGGCGTCGACGGCAAACAGCCTTGGCGCCGGACCTTCGGTATCGGCGTGTGGCTGCAATAGCGGGCGAGCCGCCGGGGCCTGTTGAAGACGAGCGACGCCGTCATCGAAGCCACGGCGCATGCTCGGCGTGAGCATCCGGTGAGTGCTCAAGGGTTGCAGGGCTGCAGCGAACTGCTCGACAAAACGCTCACTGGCCGGATGGTCGAACAGCACGATCACGCCAGGACTGGTGCAGAACTGGCCGCAGCCCAGGGTGATGGAGGCCGCCAGCGACTTGGCCAGACTTTCACCGTCGCGCTCAAGAATTTCCGGCAGCGCCAGCAACGGGTTGATCGAGCCCAGCTCGCCATAGAACGGAATTGGACGTGGCCGCGCGTTGGCGACTTTCCACAAGGCGGTGCCACCTTGATAGGAACCGGTAAAGGCCACGGCGGCAATTTTCGGGTGTTCCACCAGATGCACGCCGGCTGCGCGGGATGCACCTTCCACCAGTCCCAGCAATCCGGTGGGCAAACCTTGCGCGCAGAGTACGCCCAGCGCCACTTCGTGTACGGCGCGAGACAATCGCGGGTGGCCGGAGTGAGCTTTCACCACCACCGGACAACCGGCAGCCAGGGCTGATGCGGTATCACCACCGAGCACGGAAAAAGCGAACGGGAAGTTGCTGGCCGAGAACATCGCTACCGGCCCTAGTGCCTGTTGCACCCGAGTCAGATGTGGGCGACCGGCGGGCGGTGCACCGGCAATGGCCTGGTCGTCGACCACGGCGTAAGGCACACCGGCTTCGATCGCATCGGCAAAACCGCGCAGTTGGAAAGCGGTACGGGCCACTTCGCCGGTCAGGCGTGCCACGCCCAGGCCGGTTTCTTCATCGGCAATGGCGATCAGTTCGACTTGATGCCGCTCCAGGGCGTCGGCCAGGCCATTGAGCAACTGGATACGCAGGCCGGCTTTCGACTCGGCCCACAAGGGTGCCGAGTTAGCCGCTGCCTCTACAGCTTGATCGATCAGGATTATTTCCGGGCTTTTCATGAGCGATTCCCTTGGGGTTCCAGGTGGTAGCCACGGCCGCTGTAATCGAAGTCGACCAACTCATTGATCGTCACTGCCTGATCGGCGGGGGACGCGTAATAGGCACGGATTTCCTTGATCAAGCCGGTTTGCTCGTCGAATACATACCATTCGTCACCACGCAAGGCGGTGCCGAGCTTGCCTTTCCAGTGGGTCCATTCGATCACCGCCTCCGGGCTGTCGGGGCTGACCAGGATTTTTTCGATGGTCCATTGCGAGCCGAGATTTTCCACACACCATACCCATTTGGCGGCGATGGTTTCGGCGCTGCGCCACGGAATTTCCGGCAAGCCGGCGGGAAAGTAGTGCACGGCGTCCGGGGTAAAACATGACACCAGGGCAGCGTGGTCGGCGGCATTGCAGGCGGCGAAGTAGCGACGGATCAATGCGGCGTATCGGGCTTGCTGGCTCATCGCTTGGACTCCTTGCTGGCGATGATGCTCGGGATCGGCTGGCGACCAGCGGCGATCCATGCGTGATAGTCGGAAATCGCCGCAGGGCTTGGCGGGTAGATGCCCCACAGGGCTTCACCCGAGGCGATGCGCATGCCCAGGTAATCTTCGAGGTCGTCTTGCAGCGAGCAGTACTCGGCCAGTTCTGCCGCCAGATGCGCGGGGACCACGGTCAGGCCATCGGCGTCGCCGACGATTACGTCACCGGGATAGACCGCTACGCCTGCGCAGCCGATCGGTACCTGCAAGTCGGCAACATGGTGGTAGGAGATACGTGTGGTCGCGGTGATTTCCCGGGCGTAAGCGGGCAGCGGCAGGGCGGCGATTTCGCTGCCATCGCGCAACGCGCCGTCGGTGACAATCGCCTTGGCGCCGCGGGCCAACAGCCGGGTCACCAGAATGTTGCCGGCCGAGGCCGCGCGAGGATCGTTCTGGCTGTCGATCACCAGCACATCGCCGGGCTGGATCTGCTCGACACCTTGCCATTGCAGATTGTCACCGTTGGGCTTGGTGGTCATGGTGCCATACGTGTCGATGTCTTCGCGGGCCGGAATGAAGCGCATGGTGTAGGCACGCCCGGCGAAGGGTTTGATGTCTTTGCTCATCGGGCGCAGACCGACTAGCGCCGGTTGGCGAAAGCCCAGCTTGAACAATTGCGTGGTTAACGAGCCGCTGCTGCAGGTCGCGAGCTTGGCGAGCACTTCGTCGCTGACGGCCACTTGGCGATTGGCCGAGTTGTCGTAGGCATCGGCGTACTGGTGGATCGTGGTCATTGTTGTTCTCCTGAAGATCAGCGGTTCAACTTGAAACAGTGCAGGACGTCTATTCCCGCATTTTGGGACTTGCGCTTGGCGCATCGTCCTGCGATGGCTTGATCCTAAGACTTGATTGACTTATTTCAAACGCCGCATATCGTGGGTCTCTATCTAAGTTCCATATGGTGGGAATTTGTCATGGCGGCAGTAGAAGGCACCGGCGCACTGGAAAAGGCGCTCGACGTACTCGAGGCAATCGGTTCGGCGCCCCACGGCCTGAGCCAGAGCGATCTTGCCGAGCAGGTGGCGCTGCCACGCACCACGCTCTACCGGATCATCGCCAGCCTGGTCGAGCGCGGCATGATCCGGCGCGATCCGTTGCGCAAGGTCTATCGATTGGGGTTTCGTTACCTGGAACTGGTGCGTAACGCCTACTTGATGCCGGATCTGGTGGCCGCTGCCAGTTTCGAGTTGCGTGCCCTGCGCGACCTGACCGGGGAAACCTCCTACCTGGCTGTGCTCGACGGTAATCAGGTGATGTCGCTGGAGCGCTGCGACGGCGCACACACCACTCGCTCGGCCGCAGCCCTGGGGCGAAGTAAGCCGGTGTATTGCACCGGGCAGGGCAAGGCGATACTCGCCGCGCTGGATGAAACCAGGCGCGAGGAGATCATCAAGGGCCTGACACTCACTGCGCTGACGCCCCTGACCATCACCGATCGCCGGCGATTGCACGCCGAGTTGCAGATCACCCGCGCCCGTGGTTACGCCATCGACGACGAAGAGATTGTCTTGGGTGTGCGCTGTGTCGCGGCAGCGATTCGCGACAATTCGGGCAAGGTGCGCGGTGCCTTGAGCGTCGCCGGGCCGGCCTATCGCCTGACGCTGGAACGCCTGGAATTATTGGGGCCGGAACTGACCGACGCCGCTCGCCGGGTCGGTGCCCAGTTGAGTGAGTCTCAGGTGCGTATTGCCGACAGCGAAGTGCAACTGGTGGAGGGACCTTGGGCGTTCAATGGCGCATTCGCGCGTTGGTCCCATGGGCAGCAATGTCTGTATTGGGCTGACACCCTGGCGCCGACGATTCGGGTACTGGATGCTAAAGGCGAGCGGGTATTCGCCCGTCTCGACGCGCCGGTGCAAGCCATGGAGTTGCATCGCGAAGGGCTGCTGATTGCTCACGCCAACGGCTGGTCATTGCTGGACCAGCAGGGGCAGGAACATCCGTTGCCGGGTTGGCCAGGCAAGCCTTTGCTGGGGCTTGCCAGCCACCCGAACGGAAGCCTTTGGGCCTGTTTGAGCAATGCTGGCGGCTGCAAGGTTGGCGAGTTGACCGCGCAAGGCGAGTTGCGCACGCCCTGGTCGTTTCAGGAGCGTATCAGTGCATTTTGCTGGGACGCCGATGGGCAAACCCTGTATGCCGTGGGGCCTGACTCCGGCAGCGTGTATGTGATGCAATTTGGCAGCAGCAGTGTCCGCCGTCTGGCCTCGATGCCCAAGGGGTCCGGTCGACTCAGTGGCTTGGCGCTGGACAGCGAGGGAGGGGTTTGGACCACCCTGCGTGATGGTTGGAGTCTGGTACGTCTCAATGCTGATGGCAGTCTTGATCGTATGATCGGACTGCCAGTGCCCAGCCCGACTGATCTGGCTTTTGGCGGGCCGAACAAAGACGTCCTGTACATCACCAGTGCCCGACATGAACTGAGCAGAGAAACGCTCGGTACAGCACCGGCTTCAGGTTGTCTGTTTCAGATCACCCCCAACGTCATTGGGATTGATGCGCATCAAACGGCATGGGGAGTGAGTCGCAGGGGGCTAGATAGCTAAGCCTCGCGCCGCACCACAACCAATCCCATAATGACCGCCGCCGCCAACATTCCCGCTGTCATGAAGATATACGCCGCCCCCGGATTGCCAGTCAGGCCAATCAGATAGCCGACAATCCACGAACCGAGAAACGCCCCCAATGCGCCACAGGCATTGATCAGACCGATGGCGCCGCCGAATACATTAGCTGGCAGCAGCTCCGGGATCAGCGCGAAGAACGGACCGTAAGGTGCGTACATCGCCGCCGCCGCGATGGTCAGCAGACTAAATGACAGCCAGAAGTGCGTCGAACCCAGCAGGTAAGAACCAAGAAACGCCAGGGCGCCCAGCGCCAGCAGCGGCCAGACGAACAGTTTGCGTTGGCCGGTTTTGTCCGAGGCCCAGGACACCGCCAGCATGGTCACCACCGCCGCAACATAGGGCACGGCACTCAACCAGCCAGTGGTGACAATGTCAGACGCCGAGGCCTGTTTGATGATCGACGGCAGCCACATGATGAAGCCGTACACGCCGATGCTCCACAGCGCATGCACCAGGCACAGCTTGATCACCAATGGGGAGGTGAACGCCTGACGGTAGTTGCGTACCACCTTCATGCCTTTTTGTTCGTCGGCCAGGGTGGCGGCCAATTGGTCCTTTTCTTCGCGGCTCAGCCAGCTGGCTTGCTCGGGTTTATCCCGCGCCAGACGCCACCAGACGAAGGCCCACAGTATGGCTGGGGCACCTTCGATCATGAACATTTCACGCCAGCCCCAGGCATTGATCAGGTAACCGGAGACCACCGACATCCATAGCACGGTGATCGGGTTGCCAAGGATCAGGAAGGTGTTAGCCCGCGAGCGTTCCTTGCGGGTAAACCAGTTGCTGATGAAGATCAGCATCGAGGGCATCACCGCGGCTTCGACCACCCCCAGCGAGAAGCGAATGATCATCAGCATCGGGATGTTGGTCACCAGGCCCGTGGCCATGGCGCAAAATCCCCACAGGATCAGACTGCAGAACACCAGTTTGCGCACGCTGTAACGTTGGGCGTAGATGGCGCCGGGGACCTGGAAGAAGAAGTAGCCGAGAAAGAACAGCGCACCGATCAGCGACGAGGTGCCCTTGCTGATGTTCAGGTCCTGCTCGATGCCGGAGGCACTGGCGAAACCGTAGTTAGCTCGGTCGAGGTAGGCCAGGCTGTAGGTGATGAAGATCAGTGGGATGAGATAGAACCAGCGTTTGGTCGCGAAACCTTCGGACTTCGACTGGACGGTGGCGGGGGTGTCTCCGGTAGGGAGAGCTGTATCTCTGACGGTACTCATGAATGGCCCTTCATTTTTGTTGTAGGCGAGGGTGTTGCATTCAGGTGATGCGGGTCAGGTCTGGGGTCGTCGCCGACAAGCCAGGGGAGGGCGGCTTGCCCTCGACGGCGTCAGACAATCTCAGGGGCGAGCCGCCGTGCCGTCTGGCAGGCGCGCATTGGTCCAGCTCGGAATGCCGCCCTGGCATGGATAGCGTTTGGCTTTCTCTTCGTCGATGTCCACGCCGATGCCCGGGCGGTCACTGAGGTAGGCGTAGCCTCGGTCGATTTCCGGGCATCCGGGGAAGACATCCAGCAAATTGTCGTTGAGCGGGGTCCATTCCTGGATGCCGAAGTTGGTGGTGCTCAGGTCCAGGTGCAGGTTGGCGGCGACGCCGATTGGTGAGATGTCGCCCGGTCCGTGCCAGGCTGTGCGTACGCCATGGAACTCGGCAAAGGTGGCGATCTTTTTCGCTGGGGTGATGCCACCGACGGTGCTGACGTGGCAGCGGATGAAGTCGATCAGATTGTTCTGAATCAGTGGTTTGAATTCGTTAACGTTGGTGAACAACTCACCCATGGAAATCGGTGTCGAGCTCTGTGTGCGCAGGGTTTTCAGCCATTCGATGTTTTCCGGTGCGACCGGGTCTTCGAGGAAAAACAGTTGATGTTGCTCGAGGTTCTTCGCCAGTTGCACGGCGGCGATTGGCGATACCCGTTCATGTACATCGTGGATGAATTCGACACCGAAGCCGAGCTTGTCCCGCAGATGATCGAAGAGCTTCGGCACAGCGCGCAGGTAAGCGTCCGGATCGAAGTAGATACCGTGGGTCTTGTTGCGTGGGGAAATTTTCGGCTGGATGTTTTTGGCTCTGGCCAGTTTGCCGGCGATCAGTTTGAGGTCCTCGGTGCCCGAGCCGCCGTACATGCCCATCTGGCAGCGTACGTGCTGATAACCTTCTTCCATTGCCGCACGAATGCTGTCTTCCACGGCGATTTCGTCTTCACCGTCGCAATGCCGGTAAAGCGGCACGCCATCGCGGCAGCGGCCACCGAGCATCTGGTAGACCGGCAGTCCGGCGACCTTACCCTTGATGTCCCACAGCGCCATGTCCACGCCGGACAACGCGTTATTTATGATCGGCCCGGAACGCCAGTAACCGCTGACCGCCGCCGACTGCCAAATGTCCTCGGTGCGCAGCGCGTCCTTGCCAATCAGGAAGGGCTTCATGTACTGCTCGATGGCCGCCTCGACCGCGAAGATGCGCTGGGTAAAGGTCGCACAGCCCAGACCGTAGAGGCCCGGCTGATTGGTTTCCACCTTCACGACCACCAGATCAATACCGCCTGGGGCGGTGAGAATCGTTTTTACGTTTGTGATTGTTATAGATTCCATCTCGGTCTCCCGGTTAAACCGTCGTTTGCATAAGTCTTAAGTCAGTCGCCAGCGTTGGCCCATTACTCGATGTGTCGTGCTTCGTTGATCGCGTCTACGTTGTTGGCCATCGCCTCATTGAGGGTTTCGGCGGCGGCGACGGCGTCATGGTTCTTGATGGCCATGTAGACCTTGATGTGCGCATTGACGCTTTCCAGGGTGATGCCTAGTACGCGATTCAATTCTTCGAGGTAGTACAAATAGATGTGCCGGATCGAATCCATGGCATGGATGAAGATCTTGTTGTGCGAGGCCTTGACGATTGCGTAGTGGAAGTCGAAGTCGGCCAGGGAATAGCGTTTGTAATCATCCTTGTTCACCAGCATCCGGTTCAGAGCCGCTTCCAGCAGGGCGATGTCGCCGCTGGTGGCGTTCACCACCGCCAACTCCATGCAGCGAAATTCCACGGCCTGGCGAAAGACGCGCATGTCTTCAAACTCTTCCTGAGACAGGTGCATGATCGGCTGGTTGTCATTGAGCAGGCCGTGTTGCTCGAGGTCCTTGATGACGAAGGTGCCTTTGCCCTGATGCGTCACCACAATGCCCAGGCCGCGCAGGCGTTGAACCGCGCTACGCACACTGACCCGGCTGACATCGAAGGTAGCGATCAGCTCGGACTCGGAGGGCAGCTTGCTGCCGGGCGGCCAAAGCCCCTCCAGAATGTTGCGCTTCATCTGCTCGTAAACGATGTTGACGGTGTTTTGCGTTTTGACGATTTCAGTGTTCATTTTGTTGTTTTTAGCTCGTCACATAAGTAGCAATCTTTGTAGCACCTTCCGCCAAGAATTCGAAGAAGTAAATAGCCGTTCAGGAATAAAACTGATTAATTTCTTGATTATTGCCTGAAAACGGGATCAGGATAGCGCAAGGTTGTCCGATCAGCCCGATATTCTCTTTCAACTTATTAGTCATGTTATAGGTTGAGATGATGAGAAAAGCGTCTTTGCCAGGCGTGTCAGGACTTCGGCTCAAGAACAAAAAATGGCTGAAAAGCGAGGAAATCATGTCATCACTCTTTGATTTGAGCGGACGCACCGCACTGATTACCGGCTCCACCCGCGGCTTGGGTTTTTCCTATGCCCTGGGTCTTGCAGAGGCGGGTGCCACGGTGATTCTCAACGGCACCGATGCCGCGCGGATGGAAGACGCCATCGGCCAGCTCGCCGCCAAGGGGCATCACGCCACGGGCCATCTCTTCAATGTTGCGGATGAAGCGGCGGTGGAGGCGGTGTTCCGCGAACTCGACAGCCAGGGCGTGCTGGTCGATATCATTATCAACAACGCCGGCATACAGCACCGGCAACCGATGCTTGAGCTGGCGCTGGCCGATTGGCAGCGGGTGCTGGACGTCAACCTGACCAGTGCCTTCATCGTTGGTCGGGCGGTGGCCAAGCGCCTGGTGGCCGCCGGTCGTGGCGGCAAAATCATCAACATTGGCTCGCTGACCAGCGAAGCGGCGCGCGCCACGGTCGCGCCTTATACCGCGGCCAAGGGCGGCATCAAGATGTTGACCAAAGCCATGGCTGCCGAGTGGGCGCAGTTTGATATTCAGTGCAACGCCATCGGGCCAGGCTACATCCTCACCGAAATGAACTCGGCACTGGTGGACAACCCAGACTTCGATCGCTGGGTCAAAAGCAGCAACCCGACGCAGCGTTGGGGCCGTGCTGACGAATTGATTGGCACCGCTGTTTACCTCTCATCCCAGGCCTCCAACTACGTCAGCGGCCAGATCATCTACGTCGATGGAGGCTGGCTGGCCACGCTGTGATCCAACCCCGCGAGCGTGGCAGCCGGTGGCCATGCTCGCGGGCGCAAGAACTTACCTGATAAATACAAATAAATAGGTAGAGCGATGAAACCCACACGCGCAAGACTTTCGGTCTTGGCCATGCTGTTTGTGGTCACGGCGATCAACTATATGGATCGGGCCAACCTGTCCGTGGCCGGCTCGGCCATCCAGGGCCAGTTCTCCCTGTCGCCGACCCAGTTGGGTCTGCTGTTTTCGATGTTCACCTGGTTCTATGCCATGAGCCAGGTCCCGGTCGGCTATGTACTCGACCGCGTGGGCCCACGGCGTTTGTACGGCAGCGCGATCATCCTGTGGAGTGTCTTCACCTTCCTCATGGGCTTCGCCTCCCATCATTTGTTCGCCACCGCGTCGGCGTCGTTTGTGATGCTGCTGGTCTGTCGTGCCTTGATCGGCGTGGCCGAAGCACCGTCCTTTCCCTCTAACACCAAGATCATCGCCAACTGGTTCCCCGATCATGAACGGGCGCGGGCCACGGCGACTTATTCGAGCGCGCAATACATTGGCCTGGCGGTGCTGACCCCGGTGCTGTCGTATATCGTCGCCACTTGGGGCTGGGAAGCATCGTTCTATCTCTCTGGCGCAGTGGGCATCGTATTCGGTATCTATTGGTTGATCGCTTATCGCGATCCGCAGGACAGCACCAAGGCCAACCAGGCGGAACTGGACATGATCCGCGACGGTGGCGGCTATGGTTCGGCCAACCAGCGGGGCAACAGCACGAAGGTCAACTGGCCGGACGTGCGCCATGTGCTGCGCCAGCCAACGGTCTGGGGGTTGTTTATCGCGCAATTCGCGGCGTCCTCGACCCTGTATTTCTTCCTCACCTGGTTCATCGTCTATCTGGAAAAAGGCTTGGGGCTGTCGATTGCCAAAGCCGGGATCGGCGCCATGTTTCCGTACTTGATGGCCATGTGCGGCGTGCTCTGCGGCGGTGTGCTCAGTGACATGCTGCTCAAACGTGGTCACTCGCGGACCAAGGCGCGCAAGATTCCGGTAATGCTCGGGCTGGCAGTGACCACCAGTATTTGCCTGGTGAATTTTTTCGAAGACCAGCCGGTGATTGCCATCGCGATTCTGTCGGTGGCGTTCTTCGCCAATGCCTTCTCCAATCTGGGCTGGGTGGTATGCAGTGACGTCATTCCACGGCACCTGATCGGCACTCTCGGTGGCTTCCTGAATATCTTCGGCAATCTGTCGGGGATCATCAGTCCGATCGTCATTGGGGTGATTCTGGAGCGCACGCACAGCTTCCAGTACGCGATGTTCTACATCGCCGCCGTCGCACTGATGGGCTTTCTCGCTTACACATTTCTGGTGGGCAAGATCGAGGTCGTCGAGCTTCCAAACGCCGAATCCAAATCCGATCGCCCTTTGGGCAAACACTCCGAGGCATGAGGTAAATCACAATGGCCATTCAAACAATAGAAAACCGCGCGTGTGTCGCCTACGGGATCAAGGACGTTCGCCACACATCGCTGCCGCTCGCGTACTCCGCCCAGGAGCAAGTGTTGGTCAAAGTCAGTCGTGGCGGCATCTGCGGCTCCGACATCCATTACTACCAGCATGCCAAGGCCGGTATGTCGATCCTCAAGAACCCGCTGGTGCTGGGTCATGAATTCATCGGGGTGATTGCAGCCGTGCCGACCGGCAGCGCACTCAAAGTGGGTCAGCGGATCGCGGTCAATCCGTCGCAGCCGTGCAACAAGTGCGCGCTGTGCCTGGAGGGCAAACAGAATGTCTGCCGCAGCATGAAGTTCATGGGCAGCGCGCAGTTCAATCCCCATGTAAATGGCGGTTTTTCCGAATACGTCGCGGTCACGGAACAGCAGTGCGTACCGTATGCCGATAGCTCCAAAGACAGCGTGATGGTTTTCGCCGAGCCTTTGGCGGTGGCCATTCACGCGGTGCATCAGGCCGGGGATCTGGTTGGTAAAAAGGTCTTGGTCACCGGTTCCGGCCCGATCGGTTGTCTGGTGATGGCGGCCGCCCTCAAGGCCGGTGCAGCCGAAGTGGTCGCCACCGATATGAGCGAACGCTGCCGCGAACTGGCAGTGCAGATGGGCGCGACGCTCGCCGTGGATCCGACCGATTCCGCGCAAACGGCACAATGGGCCGAGGAGGGTGGTTACTTCGATGTGTGCTTCGAAGCGTCCGGCTCGCCGGCAGCAATAGCTTCCACAGCATCATTCACTCGCCCGAAAGGCACGGTGGTGCAATTGGGCATGGGGCACAACACGGTCGAGATGCCGTTGGGCCTGCTGCTAGTCAAAGAGATCAAGCTGGTCGGTTCATTCCGTTTCATCGACGAGTTTACCACCTCGGTGCGCTGGTTGGAGAGCGGTCGTATCGATCCGCTGCCGCTACTGTCAGCCGAATTCAATCAGGACCAGGTGATCGAGGCGCTGGAGTTGGCCGGTGACAAAAGCAAAGCGGCGAAGGTGCAGCTGATCTTCGCCTGAAGACGGCATGCCGCTTTTCTGCATCTGCCCCTCCTTTTTATGAGGAGCTTTTTATGACCTGCATCGGATGATTTAACTTTATGATTTTCATTGCGCCGACCCGCGCGCCTTTGCGTATCGCCCTGATCGGCGAATGCATGATCGAACTGCAACAGCGCCCCGACGGCCAACTACGGCAGAGCTTCGGCGGCGATACTTTGAACACCGCCGTTTATTTGCGTCGCCTGATGGCAGCGGGTTGGCAGGTGTCCTATGTCACGGCGCTGGGTGATGACAGTTTCAGCGACGCCATGTGTGCCGCCTGGACGGATGAAGGGATCGACCTGTCGCTGGTTCAGCGTTTGCCCGGACGCCTGCCGGGGTTGTATTGCATCCAGACTGATGCCCAAGGCGAGCGACGCTTTTTGTATTGGCGTAACGAAGCCGCCGTGCGCGAATGCTTTACCAACGCTTTGGCGGCTCAGGTGCTGACGGCGCTGGACGATTACTCGGTGTTTTATCTGAGTGGGATCACCTTGGCGGTGCTCGGTGAGGCCGGTCTTGATCGCCTCTTGCCACGACTGATTGCGGCGCGCGCTCGTGGCGCCAAACTGGTGTTCGATAACAACTACCGACCCCGCCTGTGGCGCGACCGTCAGCACGCGGCAGACACCTATCAACGACTGCTGCCTCATCTGGACCTGGCTTTGTTGACCCTGGACGATGAGCAGGAGCTGTTCGAGGAGGCCGATGTCGAGTCGACCTTCAATCGCTATCGGCAGATGGGTGTAAGTGAAGTGGTGATCAAACGTGGCGCGCAGAGCTGTCTGGTCCAGCACGACGGCGCGTTGCATGAAGTCTGTGCGACAACGGTCGACAGGGTGGTCGATACCACGGCAGCCGGCGATTCGTTCAGCGCGGGCTACCTGGCCACCCGGCTGCACGGCGGCTCCCCACAACACGCGGCTGCAGAAGGGCACCGGCTGGCTGGGCGAGTGATTCAGTATCCGGGGGCGTTGATCGCGCGGGAGGTGATGCCGGGCTGACGACTTGCTGTTTCGCCGCTTTTCCTGAAACTTCGAACGGTGGTCTTTCTGTTTGCGAAAACAAAGCGCTTAAAAGCGCCAACTTTCGGGTGGTGCAGCAGACGGGGAGACTTACAGATTGTTCGGAGCAACCAGCTTGTTGGTACGTAATCGGGCACAGTACCCGGCGGAGCCGGCGTTCGCGGTAACGAACGCGTTGCCGGCTGCGTTGAGTGGCTATGGGCAGAACCCAGTAGCGTGTCTTGGATTAATTCCCTTTCTCACTCTTGATACACCCAAAAAACAAGTCCAGAATCAAGTCCATTCCTGCTTCAGGAATATATTAAACCCTTTAGATTTCAATGGGTCGGACGCCAGATGCGAGTCTCGTTTCCCGCTCCAATTATTGTTCTACTGGCTTCTATTGAAGTCTGCAGAGACTGAAAAAAAGAGGCTTCGGCCTCTTTTTTAATTCCAGTAAGTTCCACTCGATAGCACTATCAGCCACGATTTTTTAGTACATTTTTTAGTACATTAATCCGGCGTTTGGTAGATCACTTTTTTGTGGTACTTACCTCATCGGAAACCGTACAACTCTCCTCTATTTAAACTAGACGGAGATTGTACGATGGCCCTCACCGATACCGCGGTCCGACACGCCAAACCCCGTGCCAAGGACTACACCCTTCCTGACTACGACGGCCTCGCCCTTTTCGTGAATACGAAAGGGGCCAAGCGCTGGCACTTCCGCTTTTCTTGGGCGGATAAGCAACCCCGTATTTCTCTCGGTACCTATCCTGAAATTGGTTTGCGGGATGCACGCGCTTTGCGAGATGTTGCGAGGGCACTGGTCGCCAGGGGTATCGATCCGCGTGCCCATCGGCGGCTGGAGCGTAATGCCAGGCGCCTGGCCATTGAAAACACCTAAGAAGCGGTCTTTCAGCATTGACGTGATTTACAGGCGTTGAGTCTGAGGATGTGCTGAAGGTGGTGCGCAAAATTAAACGTCGTGGCGCGCTCGACGGCGGAGACGCGCCGAACCTGGTTAAATTAATTCCTCCGGTACGCCATCATCGAAGGAGGGCTCGAGTCCAATCCGGCCGCGGGCACTCGATAGTGCGGCCTTGCCACAGCCTCCCGCTTCAATTGGCCGCCGAATTGGGTGATAGCGCTGGGCGCTCAAACTGAGATGTAGAGTGGGACGCCTCACCTTCGCTGTTCATGGCCACTTAACCCTTTGGGTCAGGTCTGCTATCAGTCGTTGGGCAAGTGCAACTGCACTTCCATGGCGTCATGAAGGCGTTTGACGACCTCGATCACGTCTTCGTTTACCACACGATAGAACACGATATGGCGCGGGCTTTTGACCGTTCCATGGGGTGTTTTTGGCCTGCTGGCGTGAGTAGATGAGGTGATAGCTGCGAAGGCCCGGTGCAAGTTCATCGCGGTCGTGGCTGCCAATGCTTGATCGCCGAACTGCGTCTGGGAGAGCCTGAGGATGTCGACAATGTCGGCGCGCGCCGCGTAGGAAATCCGATACTCCGGCATGCTCAGTGTTTCTCCCGCGCGGGGAGGGCTGCCTCCAGGCTCAACCCCTCGAGGTAGTGCTCCAAATCCCCTTCGTTCAACTGAGTGAAGCGCCCATGCTCAAGATCCATGATACCGATCTTCGCCCTAGGTCAAATTTGAATCGACAGGGTAGGGTTGTGTTCAATCTGCGCCAACAATTAGGGCTCTTGCTGGTGAAACATGCTTCTGGGCGCGAACTAAATGGCGAGTGATAGCTTACAGGTGTCCAGGATTTCGTCGGTTAATAGCGAATCATCTGGACAGGCCCGCGACAGTACAATGGCTCCGACCGCTTGTGCCAACAATGAAACTGCCTTGGCACGGGCTTCCTTTTGCTCATCAGCGGACAGCCCGGAACTCAAGCCTGAGATTAGCTTCTCTATGCCGGTCTCAAATACGGACTTGATATCTCTATGTTGACGAGCAGCATCGCCACCGAGCGCAGCGATCGCGCACCCTTGGCCGACTGAATCACGGTGAGCACGGGATACGTAGTAATTGATGAAGTCACTCGCATTGGAGTCAGCAGTCATTTGGGAAAGAGCGAACGACGTAGCTTCGATCATCAGTGTCGACTTTGAGCTGAATTGGTTGTAAAACCCTCCATGAGTGAGTCCGACCCCCGCCATCAATTCCTTAACCCCGATACCGTTATAGCCGCGCTCGCGGAACAGCACTGAAGCTGATTCAACAACGCGTACCCGATTTTTCCGCGCCTGTGCTTTGCTGGAACTCATTTTCACACCTCATTTGACTATCTTATTCATTAGCTGAGTTGGGGCAAGAGTGACTAAAATCAAAACACTTGCCGTGTGGTATTATTGCTATCATTTTTTTGCTCTAGTCGATGTGTGGGGCACCTTGCCATTATCGGCGGATTGAAAACCTACTATTGAAAAGATGGTGTGCCGAGACAATGTTATAACCTGAGTATCGAATCAGAAATTTTCCTTGTTTCGTCGACAAGGGGTGACTTTGGTGTCTCGGCTATTGAGACGATCGTTTTTATTACTGACTCAGATATGCCTATTAGTAGATTTATGCCCTCGTGTCGGTATGGGTTCCTTCTGTTTCTGAAAATTTTGGGGTTAAAGTCGAAGAGTTTGGCATTGCATTATCAGGATTTTTCCAGTCGGAGATATCCGAGTGGCTTAAGTACTGGGGCGATTCATGTTCATTTATAAGAAACGCGCAACGCCCCTTAGTCTGCAAGAATGACGATGGCATCATTCAAGATGCCACGCCAAAGGGACATCAAAACCGATGTGTTAGCTGTGCTGCTATAATGTGTGCGCTATTGTTGTATTTAGCACTAAAACCGGGTTGTAAACCATTTGTATCGGCTTGATTAACAGATGTGGTTGACTCCCAAAGATAGGTATAGGCTATATCGATAGTCAGATCAGAGTTGGGTGAGTAAGCGGCACCAAAAGCCAAGGCTTTTCGGTTTCCTACTGGAAGTCGCACGTTTCGGTCGGAGTTGCGGGCCGGCGAAGGATCAAAAGCCAAGCCACTGCGAAGTAGCCACTGCGAAGAGAGTTGGTACGAAACGCCAATAGCCGTCGACACAGTATTATGAAGTTTAAAGTCGTCGCCAACGGCGCCGAATCCTAACTGTTGGCCTAGGGAGGGTAATCCACTATTAATTGCTTCAATCCTCTGGATTCGACTCCACCGAGTCCAAATAGCACCTGCGTAACCAGTCCAGCGCTCATCAAAGCGATGGGTGAACGATGTATCCACTGACTCTGGTAGGGTCACATCCATCTTGTTGTTGTATTTTCCATCGAGGCCAAGTGCGCCGGGACTGTCGCTTATTTTAGTGTGGCCATCAACATGGAAGTCGAGTTTTGAGTGATAAGTTAATCCCCATGTGGTTGATTCGTTCATATCAACCATCAGGCCTAAGTTATAGCCAATGGCAGTGTCATTTCCTTTTACAGTAAGCTGTGTGTCCTTTCCATCATTAAAAGCTCCTGTGGCTAAATAGGACTGCATGTTGTTCTCAATACGATTGAATGTGGTGCCAATGCCAATAGCTACTTGATCGTTTAAGCAGTACGAGACAGCAGGGTGCAATGTTTTAACCTGAACCTTGCTGTAGGAGCCATGGTAGCGACCTTGGAAGGAACTCTCATAATCATTAACGAGGCCGTATGACGCATACAGACCAATGCCAGCGGTAAAGCGATCGTCGATTGGCGAGGAGAAGTATCCAAAAGGAATAGCTGTAAGAGGTACGGAATTTCCGTCAGTGGTACCTGTGGCAGTACTTCTTGCATCGCTTATGTTAACTTTTGCGTCAATTAATGCCAGTCCGCCGCTTACCTCTGTTTTTTTGATTTTACTTAAACCCGCTGGGTTACCATACACGGTGCTTGCGTCTATTGCTGACGAGGAGCGGCCAGCATAAGCAGTCCCCGCAGCACTAGCGCTTTGTTCGTTGAGCGCAAGTCCATTTGCCCATGAAGCAGATGGAATTCCTAGTGTTAGTATTAGAGTCGCCCCGAATAATGTTGAACTGCGCAGGGTAAGGTGTGTGTTTATTTTAAGTTTAGATTGGACGCTAGGGCAGGGGTGAGGTATCACGCCAGCTGATGGTTCAACAGTTTTTTTTGTATTCATTGGATGACCCATTTTTGTTTTTAGTCTTAGGCAATGGTGCCGTTTCCAGCTAAGGATGGCAGTTCTTTAATATGACCAATCTGGTTCTATATTGATATGGTTTTTTATCGATTTAAAGTTCTCTTACGGCTTCTTTAGATGGTTCTGTAGAAGGCGTAATTTGCGCCGTCCTGTATGACTTTTGGACATGGATAGTTATACCCCTAGCAAAACCAGCGCAAACGCAGTCGCTAATCGGCTTCTGCAATTCGAGACGTTTATCGAGTCTTGGTCGCCGCATCCACGTGGCGCAACGGTTCTGCTCTAGTTGCCGAGCACGTTCGCCCGTAAAGCAACCCGTTATTCCAACTGGGTCATCGCAATCCGAGTTTCGACTTGAGGTTTCCCTTTCACTGGTATGTGCGACATCGCGTGTTCTGCTAGTGCAGTGATCGTCAGACTTGGGTTCACGCCAAGGTTGGCACTGAGCATTGATCCGTCGCAGATCAGCAGGTTGCGATATCCAAACACTCTATTTTGCGCGTCCATGACACCATGGCCGTCGGATTCCGCCATGGCGCAACCGCCCATGCAATGCGCGGTTGTTGGAATGTTGAACAGGATTTCGCTGAGGAAGGTGGTCGCTATACCACCTAGTGCCTTGGCACCCTTCTCGACGAAGGCATTCGCTTGCGGGATGAACGTAGGAATTGGGCCGCCTTCTGTCACTAGACGGCTTCCTAACGGCCAGTACCAGCGACGTTTAAGACGCATATTGATATGAGCATCGACCGTTTGCATCACAAGCAACAACATGTTTTCCCGTGCAAAGCCTCTGGGGTTGTGTACCCGTAGGGCCTGCATCGGGTGTCTGAGTAATGCCAGTATCCAAGTACCAATTCGTCTCCAGCCAGGGCGACCACCGCTCATCAGCGTCATCATCAGCCCTATGGCATCTGACCCTTCCGGATAGCGTACGACACCTATATGAGTGTGCTCGTCCAAGTAGATACTGGCCCCGCCCGCCAAGCCTGGGGACATACTTTTATCTGTGGAAGGGAAGCGGACGCCGATAAGTGACTCGGCATTGGTGCGTATCCGTTTACCCAGATCCTGACTGATACAAGGCAGAGAGCCTTTCTCCCTGAGCTGGAACAGCAACTCCATCGTCCCTAACGAGGATGCCGCGAACACCACGCCTCGGGCGCGGAAGACCCGCTTATTCTTGCGGAACCAGGAAGTCGAACATTGCGTGTGGATCTCGTAGCCATCGCTGCCGTCCACCTTGCCATTCAACGGTCGGACGTCTACGACTTGAGTTTCCGCAAAGACTTGAGCTCCGTTCTTCTCAGCCAAAAACAGGTAGTTCTTGTCGAGTGTGTTCTTGGCATTGTGCCGGCAGCCCATCATGCAGCCGCCGCAGCCCACGCAACTTCCTCGCTCAGGGCCTTCACCGCCGAAGTACGGATCGGGATAGGTTTTGCCCGCGACCTCGCCCTCTGGAGCGAAGAAGGTACCAACATTGGGTGCGTGAAAGGTGTGGGCGACGCCATTTAGCTCCGCCATCCTTTTAAGACGCAAATCCGCTTCTCCCAGGATTTTGCTCTCAGTCACTCCCAGCATTCTCTCGGCCTCAGCATAGTGCCTTGGCATGATGCTCTTCCAATCTGCCAGACCTGCCCATGAGCCCTCGTCCCAGACCTTATCCGAAGGCCTCAGCAGTGCGTTGGCGTAAGTGATGGAGCCTCCGCCGACCGCATTGCCGCTTGCGACGACCACGTGTCGAAACATCCGCATGCTGTAGAAGCCGAACATTTTCAGCGCAGGCATCCACATCCATCTACGCAGATCCCAGTTGCTTTTCGGAAAGTCCTCGGCACGCCAACGGCGCCCCATTTCCATCACGCCAACACGGTAGCCCTTCTCCGTCAGCCGGTGCGCCGAAACGCTGCCGCCGAAGCCCGAGCCTATGACGATGAAGTCAAAGTCGAAAGCCAGTTCCACGTTACGCTCCCATTTTTATTTTTTTGGAGAGGCCATGGCCTGCAAAAGCAGAGCAAGGCCCAGTCACGAATTCACTATACGATTCGTATTTCATTAATGCTATATTTTTTGTATAGTAAATGCCGGCGGTCACAGGCTAGAATTGCTCCAGCCTCAGAATCCGAAACCGCTCGTGAGGAAAGACATGACCGATACGCATCAGACTGCCCAAACCCGCTTCAGCGAGATCGATGGCGACCGCTTCGCCTACCGCAGGTGGGGAAATACGGCCACCGATCAGCCGCCGCTGCTGATGCTTCAGCACTTTCGCGGTGGCATGGATCACTGGGATCCGCTGTTGACCGACGGCTTGGCCCAGGGCCGGGAAGTGATCCTCTTTAATGGTCGAGGCGTGGCCTCGTCGTCCGGCCAGCCACGTCGTCGCATTGAAGACATGGCTGATGATGCCGCCGCCTTCGTAGGTTTCTTGGGCCTGGAAAAAATCGATGTCTTGGGCTTCTCACTTGGCGGCTTCCAGGCGCTGGATCTGACATGGCGACATCCCGCACTTATTCGTAAGCTGATGCTATTGGGTACAGGCCCGCGTGGAGGCAACCCGGACATGGAACCTAAGGTACTGACGACCGCGCCGCGTCCAGTTCCGACCTACGAAGACTTTGAGTACCTGTTTTTTGGCCGTTCCGAGGTGGCAAAGCGAGCTGCAAGCGAATTCTGGGAGCGCCGGCATCAGCGCGAGGATCAGGATCCGCCTGCTTCGCAGGAAGTTGCATCAGCGCAGATCGAGGCAAACATGCTGTATCTGCCGAGGGTGTCCGAAGAGGATCCGTTTGCCTACTTACGTCAAATCAAGCAACCGACGTTTATCCTTAATGGCGTGAACGACGTAATGATTCCGACCATCAACTCGTTCTACATGGCGCGCAATCTGCCGAACGCGCAGTTATTTATTTATCCGGATGCCGGACATGGCGCGCAGTTCCAGTACCCGGAGCGCTTTCTCTATCACGCCGCTAGGTTTCTCAGCGAATAACGTCAAACCCGATCCACTGACTCAAGGTTGTCACCATGATCAAGTTCAAATTTCTATTGTGGATGTTCACTCAACTGCTGAAACGGCAGGTCAGGATAAACCCCAGTTGCGCTCGCTACATCGAAGGCGAGGATCTTGTGTTCCAGATCCGTACCGATGCGGGTATCGGCCGCTATTTCGTCATCCGAAACGGCACCATCCGATCCGTTGCCGGCCTGGCCGACAATCCGCGCTTCACTTTGAAATTTAAAGACGCCGATAAGGGTTTTGCAATTCTCTCGGCCAAGGACAGCCAGGCAGCGTTCCTTAGGGGGCTGGGTAACGAGGAGTTGGTTATCAACGGTGATTTCCTCAAGGTAATGTTTTTCCAGGGACTGACTGCTTACCTGCAGCCACCCACAGTGGTCGCTCCCTATGACCGCACTGCGTTTTAACCACGATGGCGCCTGACAAAATGCTAAACAAGACCTATGGGCAGCTTTGTCCGATTGCCAGAAGCCTCGATGTGCTAGGCGAGCGCTGGACGCTATTGGTGCTCCGCGAACTGCTATTGGGCCCAAAGCGGTTCAAAGAGCTGTTGGCGGTATTGCCGGCAATGGGGACTAACCGGTTGTCCGCACGCCTGAAGGTGCTGGTAGACAACGGAATCGCCAAGCCTGCTACAGCGCCAATTTCCGCCTACGAATTGACGGAATTGGGGGAGCAGTTGCGTAAACCACTGCTCGCGTTAGGACTCTGGGGGCTGAGCTTGCCAGTGGACGAACGCATCGATCCCGCGACTGCACGCGCTGAACTCATAGCCCTGAGCCTCACGGGCATCGGCCGCTCCGATGCAAACACTGGATTACGCGCCACATACGAGTTTCACGTGGGCGAGGAAGTCTTTCACGTACGCGTGGATGACAGCGAGATACTCGCGCGCTCAGGTTCTGCCCCAGCGGCCGATGTAGTCATCCACTGCGATCTGAATACCTTCATGGCGCTGGCCCTACGACAAATTTCGCCGGCAGACGCGTTGCGCGAAGGTCGGGCTCATCTACCGCACACACAGCTCGAAACCTTCGAGCAACTGTTTCAAGTGCTCGAATTCAATCCGGAAAACTTACCGGACACATTGCTTGCTGCTCTTCCTCATTCCAGCCTTGTGGGAACACCAGATGAAAGCTGAAACAAACCTGCTGAACCAATCCCTGCAACTGCCCAACGGAAGCGTGCTGCGCAATCGACTGGCCAAGGCATCGATGAGCGAGACGCTGGGCACTTACGATAACCGTCCCACCCTGGGGCTGGTCGAACTGTACCGTCGCTGGGCAGCTTCCGGTCTGGGACTTATCATTACGGGGAATGTGATGATTGACCGTCGCGCCCTTGGCGAACCGGGCAATGTCGTCATTGAGGACGAGAAAGATCTGCCGGTACTGCGACAGTGGGCGAAGGTTGCTACCGACCAGGGGGCGGCGATCTGGGTGCAACTCAACCACCCTGGCAAACAATCGACAAAGGGGCTGAACGCCAGCAACCTTGCTCCATCGGCTGTTCCGTTCCGAGAGGATATGGTTGCCTTTTTCGAAACCCCGCGTGAAGCCACTGTTGCCGAGATCCAAGACATCATCGAGCGTTTCGGGCGCAGTGCCGCCATCTGCAAAAAAGCTGGTTTCAGTGGCGTGGAAATCCACGGAGCACACGGCTACTTGATCAATCAGTTCCTCTCACCCCATCACAATCGGCGCGAAGACGAATGGGGTGGCACACCGGAGAAGCGTCGCCGTTTTGTGCTGGCCGTCTACGCCGAAATTCGACGTCAAGTCGGAGCGGACTTCCCGGTGGGGATTAAACTCAACTCCGCTGACTTCCAGCGCGGAGGCTTCACTGAAGAGGAGTCGATGGAAACTATTCGCGCGCTGATCGACGCAGGTATTGATCTAGTCGAGATATCCGGCGGCACCTACGAGGCTCCAGCCATGAGTGGTGCGATGCATGAGCCTAAAAAAGGCTCTACCGTAGCACGCGAAGCCTACTTCTTAGAGTTCGCCGCGAAGGTTCGAGCTAACGTACAAGTGCCCTTGATGGTCACAGGCGGTTTTCGCACGGCGGCAGGGATGAACGAGGCACTGCGCTCCGGATCGCTAGATGTGGTCGGTCTGGCACGATTGTTGGCCATTGATCCGGATGCCCCAGCGGCATTGCTGAAGGGGAGCGACAGCTATCAACAGGTGCGACCAATCAATACCGGCATCAAGGCCGTGGATCGCATGGGGATTATGGAAATCCTCTGGTACACCGGACAACTCAAACGCATTGCCAAAGGTGGCGAGCCTCGCCCCAACGAAAGTGGATTCTGGGCGTTCCTTAAAGCTGCGTTCGGTAGCGGGTGGGGGGCATTCCGCACTCGCCGCTTGCGGGCCCGCTCCTGAAACCGGCATAAGCTGCGAGTCCAGAGACGCTGCCCCAGCACCTGTCGGCCGCTTTATTGCAGCACTGGCGTTGACCTATTACTCGGGTCGTCCTTTGTCTCGCCGATAGACTCAATGCCAACAAAGCCCCTGGGGCATTGTGGAGCTTAGGTTCCATGTTAAAAGGCTTTCACGATGCAGCCGCACTGAGGTCGTATGCTTTACAGCGGCGGGATGGCGATGCCGTCCTGATGCTCCACGGGTTCCCCCAGCCGCTAGCGATCTAGAAGTAATCGCACCAGCAATGGTCGCGCGCGGCTGTAGCGTAGTGTGTGCTGGCCTGGTCGGCTATGGCGGGGTCGGGTAAGCCTTCGATGCAAGCGGATCTTTCCCACTACGGCTTCGGGCGGTGGCTGCATACTAACTGGCACTGATGCGCGCTCTGGGGCGTGAACGCTTCCATCTGGCCGGGCACGATCGCGGGGAGCGCATCACGCACAGATTGGCCTCCACTACCCTCGCGCCGTTGCCAGCGTCGTTTGGATGGTGCGTATGCCAAGGGAGACGTCCCTTAGAACCTGGTAGACCTCGCGGGCATTGAGAGGGGAGTTTGTGTTCAAGTTATTCTTTGTTCGAGTCAAGGCCAAGTAGCGCTGGTGGTAGATGAACGAGGATCGACTACAAATAATTATCATTGATTTGATGGAAAGCTTGCGTGTCTTAAGCCCGGGTAATCATTGAGAGAATCTGATCGATGATACGGGACGGGTCTAGCAGGCATTGCTTGGCCGACGACATCACCTACTACCATGGGGCGGCTTCCGGTGATGTCTGGCCTCTTCTACTACATGAGGGGATCTGCTTTGCACATGGCGGGTCGGATGCTGGCGTGGTTTTACTTATCATGACCCCGCCCACGTCAGATGGCGTGTTGCGCTGGCCTCAAAAACGATAAGTCAGTTGCGCCAGTAGGCCGTTGGCGCTGTTCTCGTACTTGGCGCTGTAGGCTGGCTGGAGTCCGGAAGTGTTGGGCTGACTAACCGAGCTGCTATTTTCCCACAGGTAGGCGTAGGCGAGATCGACGGTGAGATCCGCGTTGGGTGAGTAGCCGGCTCCCAGGGTCAGGGCTCGGCGGTTGCCTACGGGAATGCGCACTTCCCGGTCTGAGTTGGTGGTCGGTGACGGATCGTAAGCGAAGCCTGCACGCAGCACCCACTCCTTATCAAGTTGATAGGAGGCACCCACTGCAACCGATACGGTGTCGTGCCAATTCAGCTCTTCGCCAATGGTGTTGAAACCTAGTTGCTGACCGAGCGGTGGCACACCCTTATTGTGTGCTTCGAGCTTCGGCAGACGACTCCAGCGCGTCCAGGTGGAACCGAGGTAACCAGTCCAACGCTCGTTGAAGCGATGAGTGAAAGAGGTATTTACTGACTCCGGGAGGGTCGCATCCAAGGAGGTCTTGTACTTACCGTTCAGGCCGAACGCGCTCGGAGAGTCACTCACTTCAGTGTGGCCTTCGAGGCGATAGGCAACCTTGGAGTGGTAAGTGATGCCCCAGGTAGTGGCGTCACTCAGATCGACCATCAGCCCCAGGTTGTAGCCGATCGCGGTATCGTCGCCCTTGATTGTGATCTGAGTGTCCTTGCCGGCATTCAGGGCCCCCGTGGCCAGATAGTTTTGCAGCTTACCGTCTATGCGATTGATGGTTGGGCCGCCGCCGATAGTGACGCGCTCGTTGATGCGATAGGCAAGTGTTGGCTGCAAGGTGATCACTTGTACCTTACTATAGCTGCCGTGATAGCGGCCCTGAAAACCGCTTTCATAATCGTTGATCAGCCCATGGGGAACATAAACGCCCATTCCGAAGGTGAAGTCCTCATTGATCGGCGTGGAGAAGTAACCGAAAGGCACTGTAACCAACGGTACTGAGTCGCCTTTGTTGCTGCCCGAGGCACCGCTCTGGGCGTCACTGATATTTACCTTGGCACTAACCACCGCGAAACCGCCACTGACCTCGGTGCGCTTGAGCTTGCTCAAGCCGGCGGGGTTGCCATAGACAGTGCTGGCATCCAGCGCTGTTGAGGCGCGGCCGGCATAGGCAGTGCCGGCGCCGCTGGCGCTTTGCTCGTTGAGGGCCAGGCCGTTGGCAACAGCGGTGGTGCACAGCGCGCAGGAGGCCAGTGTGAAAGTGCCTTGGAGAATAATTTTGTTCATTTTTTTACTCCGATGAGGGTGACAGCGTGGTTCTTCACCAGCTTGCGGCGATCGCTTTATCCGACATGCGCAGGTGCAGCGGAGCGGATCTATAACCGTAACAAGGGCTCAATTTCATACTTCCCAACACACAAAACGGGAGCTAGATCAGCGAGGACGGCATCGGCAGGTCGGCAGGCATCGCTTCTACCAGGAAGACGTTGGTTGCCACGCTCGGGCGGCAGTTGGGTGAACTGGTTATCATCGAGAGGGCCAGCGGATGCGTTGCCCCGATCTTGGCCTGGCTGCGCCTGAGATGAGGCCATGGAGGAGGGGAGTAAAAGGGCGAAATATTGGCGAGTGTTTGTAGATGCATATGAGATCTCCGGTAGCGCCTGATTTATTGTTATGACATGGGCGCTTACGGAGTTGATGGTAGGGCGCGTTATCCCAGGGAAACGTCTTCCAGATTACATTGTGTGAGCTATTTTTCGTTTCGCCTCTGAGGATTTGGACCTCTTGCCGCGGAGTGATTATCGAAACAACAACAACGTTTTCCAAATTACATTGCGAAAGCTATCGTTCGCTCGAGCGGTGATGTTCTCGAACGTAGCGGTTAAGTCCTGGCAGGTCCTTGATAGTTATCTTGCCGTAGAGCGGTTCTATCAGGCCCAGCCCTCTCAGTTCGTTGACCACTCGATTGACGCTTTGCCGTGTGCTTCCGACCATGAGACCTATATCTACCTGCGAGAGCAGTAAATCGATTCCTCGATCAGAAGGCTTCTGCAGATCACTAAGTTGAGCGAAGCGGGACGCGATTCTTGCCGCGACCGGCAAGGTCAGCAGCTCCTCGATCAATTGAAGTGCTACCCGTAAGCGACGGTTGATCTGGCAGGCGAGCGCCGTTTCGATTTCATGGTGCTGCTCCCGGAGCAGTTTCAGATCGCTCGCCGACCAGACCCTCAATCTGGTTTCTCCCCGCGTCGTCAGTGTGACGGGGGAGGGCTCATCATCAGTCACCGGGGCATCAGCAACTATATCGCCAGGTCCATAAACGTAGAGCAGTACCTCCTGGCCGTCCTCGGTGAGGATGCATTTGCGGATGGCTCCGGAAACGATCTGGAAAACTTCCGTTACTCGATCGCCGCTTTGATACAGGATCTTCGAATCGGCAACGGTTCTTGGATGAGCGCAACGTAAAATGGAATCCCGCACTTGAGGGCTCAGTTCATCGATCCAGTTGAAGCCTTTCATTTTGTTGGCAGCTCCATCGTTGGCATTGTGTATCGAGATCTTGGTGGATGGGGAGCAGCATTTCCCGATCGGATGGCCCCAGGGACACTAAGTCCACCTATGGGGCCGTGCCTGGTCAGTCGTGTTTTCTGATGTCTCGCCCTGGTTCGTTTTCGAGAGTCGTAAACTCGTCCGTTATCTCGCCATGTGTTGGACTATCCATCGGGTGAGGGCTGGAGGCGCCAGGCGTGTAGCGAACGATAGGAATCCGGCTTGCATGCCGACAGTCCAGTGAGTCTTGTGGATGCGTCGCTTTGCCGTCGCGCAAGCCCATACGGTCGACGCGACGTCTTGCGGTGTGAGTCGAATGCCCAGTGACTTGGCGCTGGGGATGCGGCCGAAGTCGTCAGCCATTGCGGTCTTTACGAAACTTGGCCAGATGTCGCTCACGCGGATGCCGAACTTTTGCCATTCGAGGTCAAGTCCTTCAGTGAATCCGCGGACGGCAAACTTGCTGGCCGAGTAAGTTGCGAGTTCAGGCTGACCGTAAATTGCGGTGGCTGAGGCCATATTGATGACATGAGAGCAGGGCGTCCCTCGTAGGTACTGGAAGGCGCTGTGACAGCCGGTAATCATTCCTTGAACGTTCACGTCAAGCATCGCGTGGTGTTTGGTCAACGGGACGGTTTCAAATTGCCCAGCAGCGAGAATTCCTGCGTTGTTGAACAGTACATCGAGCCGCCGACCGCTTTGCGTCCAGAACTCTGCAAGCACCTGCGCCCATGCCGCAGGATCGCTGACGTCGAGAGTGCCGGAGACGGCGTTGCCCTCTCCCAAGGTCGCTGCGACCGCTGCGACACCCCCTGAATCAATATCGTATAGACCCACAAACCAGCCGCGCTGCGCAAACAACTCAGCGCAGGCACGACCGATTCCGGAGGCTGCGCCTGTGACGAGGATTGCAGGCCTCCATTCTGAAAAAGGCAACTCGGACGGATTCCTGGCGGCTCGATTGCTCTGCACCACAGTGATATGCGGTTTCATTTCTTTGGTTTCCTCAGGTGCCGGCGTCAGCGAAGGCCATCGTCGTCATCAAAAAACGCGTGCACGGGATGGCCGTATTGCGACCATACTATAACAGTGTTATGTTTCGCAAATAACAGTGTTATTGATTTTGAGTCGACGGTTGCCACCCCGAGCAGAACTGATAGCTGTTACGAGGTGGACATTACAGATGGAGCGCGGACCTGCTCTCCAGGCTTATCACCAGAGGATCCAAGAGATGACGAAGATGCATACGCCGCCTGAGTACCTAGATATGGAGTCCCGTGGCTCTGTGTTGATAGCGCGGCTGGATGGAGGTCCACACGGGCTGATGGGGTTGGACATGGCCAATGAGCTTTCGCAGCTATTGGACAAGCTAGAGTCCGATACTGCGGTAAAAGCGGTGGTGCTAACCGGAACTCACCCTGAGCGATTCATCGGTCACGCAGACGTTCGTTGGTTGCAAGAAGGTGGGAAGAGCATCCCGCAGGTCGGCCGCACTGCTGCCTCGGCGATTGCTCGAACCGCAAAGACCGTTCGCGGTGTTCCGCCTTTGGCGGCAGCAGCGTCTCTGACACCGCTAGAGGGCGGAATGCAGCTTGACAAGCTGCACGACACTTTTTTACGGATGAACCGCAGCGGCGTCATTTTCGTCGCGGCTCTGAATGGGTCCGCGCTGGGCCTTGGCAGCGAACTCGCCCTGGCTTGCGACGTCCGCCTGATGGCGGATGGCGATTTCTTGATCGGGCAACCAGAAGTGCTTCTTGGAATCCTTCCCGGCGGCGGGGGCACTCAGCGATTACCACGGCTGGTCGGTGCCCATCGAGCTCTTATGCTGATGCTCGAAGGCCGTCCGGTGTCGCCACAGAAAGCGCTCGAAATAGGTTATATCGACGAAGTGGTTGCTCCGGATGCATTGCTTGATCGAGCCATTGAGCTGGCCCGGTATCTGGGCTCCCGACCCAGGGGCGCCATTGAGGCTATCAAGCGGGCTGTGTACTTGGGCGGATCAGCCACCCTCGATGAGGGGTTGCACATGGAGCGCACCGAATTCATCAAGATCTCGCCTTCCGAGACTGCGCAATCGCTAATGGTCGAATACCTTGAGCGCACCGATCGCGACGGTGTCGTCCCGTTCTACAACCCGGCCATTTTCGAGCACACCCTTGAGCAAGGTTCTTTGCCCCTGCAAAACGCAGGAGGCGAGAAATGAATCAAGCGTCGCGACTTCCCTATCAAGTCATTCGCCAGGACATCCGCTTTGACTCGGGCGAAACCTACTGTTCGGCTTGGCTCTACCTGCCGGTCGGGGTAGAGAAACCACCGATTGTCGTACTCGGCCACGGACTCGGTGCGGTTCGCGAGATGCGTCTCGATGCCTTTTCTGAGCGGTTCGCCGCTGCGGGAATTGCTACATTGGCCTTCACCTACCGTTACTTTGGAGACAGCGGTGGTTGGCCCCGGCAGCTGATGTCTGTGAAGCGGCAACTGGCTGATTGGGATGCGGCGCTGGACTTCGTCAAAGGCTGCCCGGATGTCGATGGAAGCCGGGTTGCCATATGGGGAAGCTCGTTTGGGGGAGGGCATGCCATCACGGTGGCCAGCCGACATCCTGAGTTACTGGCAGCTATCAGCCAGTGTCCCTTTACCGACGGTCTGGCTGCGGCAGCCGCACTGGGTGTGAAGGGGTCGCTGCAGGTTACCCCGGTCCTCCTGCGTGACTTTGCAGCCAAGCTGCTGGGTCGCCCGCCAGTGATGGTGCCCATCGCTGCCGCTCCCGGTAAGCCTGCCTTGATGAATGCCCATGACGCCCTGCCGGGTTATCTGGCCCTGATGCCAGAGGGGATGGTGTTCATCAATCACGTCGCAGCGCGGGTGCTCCCGGAGATCATTGCGTATCGACCTGGACGCTCCGCCGCGAAGGTGAAGTTCCCCATTCTATTTTGTGTCAGCACTACCGACACCGTGACGCCGGCAGAGCAGACGATCGCCTTGGTGCGCAGAGCGCCACATGGAGAAACGAGGCTTTATAGCGCTGGGCATTTCGAGTTCTACATGGGCGATGCATTCGAAGAGCTGGTGGCGGATCAGACCCACTTCCTGACGAAACATCTACTTGGATCTTCAGCTAACTGATTCGAGCGTTTCCGTCACTTTAAGAGAGAACAACAATAATGTGCTTTTCCAAGCTTTCAGATTTACGCACGGCGTCGGAGCCCAATGCTCTGTGTGTCGCTGACGACAACAGCAACCTGACTAACCGGCAGTTTCACTCCAGAATCCTCGCCGCGGCGGGAGTCTTCGCGAATATGGGTGTCGGCGTCGGAGATGTCGTCGCCGTCATGTTGCCCAACCAGGTCGAATTTGTGGTGGCGATGTTCGCCGCCTGGCGTCTGGGGGCGGCGATCACGCCTATTAATCCTGCGCTTACCAGTAAGGAAGCAACCCATCAACTGGTTGATTCAAAGGCCAAGCTGTTGATCAATACCAGTGGCGAAGCTGTGGTCCCAAGCGTGTTGTCCCTGCCTGTATCGACTCTGGAAAGTGGGGCGGCCTACACCGGCGTACCTTTCGAAGAGCCTACCGCACTGGCACTCCTGATCTATACAAGTGGCACCACCGGCTTACCGAAGGGTGTGATGCTCGATCACGCCAATGTTGAAGCTATGTCGGAAATGGGCCGACATTCGCTAAAGGTCACGGCAACGGACCATTGTTTATTGATACTGCCTCTATTTCACGTAAACGGCATTTTGGTGAGTACCCTTATTCCGCTATTAAGCGGTGGCCGGGTGACGATCAGGAAGCGTTTTAACATCGACACATTTTTTGAGGATGTCGAGTGGCTTCGGCCCACGTACTTCTCCGCAGTGCCAACCATCTACGCAATGCTTAACGCATTACCCCGTGAGATCAAACCCTATACCTCCAGTCTTCGGTATGGCATTTGCGGCGCGGCACCTGCATCGGCGGAATTACTTAAAAAATTTGAAGCTCGTTTCGGTTTTCCGCTGCTTGAGGGGTATGGGCTGTCCGAAGGTACCTGTGCTTCGACCATCAACCCCTTCGACGGCCTGCGCAAGGTCGGTACTGTCGGGCTGCCCTTCATCGGGCAATACATTGCAATCGCCGATCCAAGCGGTGTGCATCTGCCGCAGGGCGCCATTGGCGAGGTGCTGGTGCAAGGCCCTAACGTCATGCGCGGCTACCTTGGAAAACCCGAGGAAACAGCGAAGACCATCGTTGGTGGCTGGCTGCACACCGGTGACATTGGGCGGATCGACGAGGACGGTTATCTGGCTATTGTCGGGCGCCTTAAAGAGATGATCATTCGCGGCGGCGAGAACATCTATCCGAAGGAGATCGAAGATGTGTTGTTCGAATTTCCAGGCGTTCTCGAAGCAGCTGTGATCGGTGCTCCCCACGAGACACTCGGTGAAATTGTTGTTGCCTATGTCGCGTTTCGTTCGGGGTTCGCGGGTACCCAACAGCGCTTGAATGAGCACTGTACCGACCGGCTGACGCGTTACAAAAGACCTTCCACGATCAACATCATCGACAGCTTGCCGAAGAACGCCGTGGGCAAGGTCGACAAACTGAGGCTGCGGAAGATGTGGACCGAGTGGGTCGATTGAAGGGTAATTCCCTGATGGACATTAGGCGGCAAAGCAGCTGGCACGTAGAAGGGGACACACTATGAAAAACACCGACTTCGACTGGCTGGTGATCGGATCGGGATTTGGCGGCAGCGTCTCGGCGCTGCGCCTCGTGGAGAAAGGCTATCGCGTGGCGGTGCTCGAGCGCGGCCGACGTTATCGTGACGAAGACCTTCCCAAGTCGGCTTGGCAGTTCAACAAATACCTGTGGGCACCCGCACTGGGTTTGAAGGGGATTATGCGCATGTCGCTGTTTCGCCATGTCTTCTTCCCCAGTCAGTCGGGTGTCGGCGGCGGCAGCACCGTGTATGGCGGTGTGTTGTACCGCGCCAAGCCAGAGTTCTTCCAAAACGTGCAGTGGCGTGAACTCGGTCGCTGGGACAAGCTGTTGCAGCCTCACTATGAAACGGCCGAGCGCATGCTTGGGGTAAAGACGGTGCCTTTTGACTCGACGAACCAGCAACTCGCCCGGGAGATGGCACGACACTTCGGAACCGAAGACACATTCAATCGCGCACCCACCGGGGTCTTTTTTGGCGAGCCGGGCAAGACTGTCAAGGACCCCTATTTTGGTGGGGAAGGACCTGACCGCACGGGGTGTATACGCTGCGGCGCCTGTATGGTCGGATGCCGCGTCGGTGCTGTGAACTCGCTGGTGAAAAACTACCTGTGGTTCGCAGAGAAACGCGGTGTGCAGATACTGGCAGAGCACGAGGTCGTTGATGTGATCCCGCTTGGGGCAGCCGATGGCAGTGAAGGCTACAGTGTGACCACTCAGCGTCCCGGCGCCTGGTTCTTCCGTGACCGTCAGACGTATACCGCACGAGGAATTATCTTCGCCGGCGGGGCTCTCGGTACCAACGAATTATTGGCCAACTGCAAGCACGGCGGCTCGTTGCCCCGGGTCAGCGATCGTCTTGGCGAATTGGTGCGCACCAACAGCGAATCGGTTCTAAACGTGCGCCTGCCCGAGGACCGTAAAACCTGGAACGACGTCACTGCCAGCAGCAGTGTGCACGTCGATCAGAATACTCACATCGAGTTTCTCACCTACGGTCGCAACGCCGACTTCCTTAGCCTGCTCTGCACTCTGCTGGTCGGCAAGGGTGGTCGCGTGACGCGGCCGCTGAAGTGGCTGGGGACTATCGTGTTGCACCCGGTACGATGGCTGAAGTCACTATGGCCATGGGGCTGGAGCCGGCACATGGTGATGCTGCTCGTAATGCAGACTTTGGACAATGCGATCGCTCTCCGCCCCAGCAAGCGTTGGCTGGGCCGCGGCTACCGCCTCGTCACAGAACAGAATCGCGACAAGCCAAATCCCACGTACATTGAAATGGGTAATCAGGCTGCTCAATGGCTGGCCAGGCATACCGGCGGTATTGCTCAGAGCAACGTAATGGAAGCACTGGGTAATATTCCAACCACAGCCCATGTACTGGGCGGCGCCGTCATCGGTGCCGATGTTAAAAGCGGCGTGATTGATCAGAACCTCCACGTTTTTGGTTATCAAAACATGTTGGTTTGTGACGGCGCTGCGATGCCTGCAAATCCCGGGGTTAATCCAGCGCTGACCATCACGGCACTTGCCGAGTACGCAATGGCGCAGATACCGGAGGCCCGTCAGGGCAATAACAAAGGTAATCATGGAGGAGGTGAAGCGGTGGCTACGAGGCAGTCCGATGTCGCGCCGAGTCATCCAGATGATCCGCGTGTGGCCTCGATACAGATCCCGCTCCTGCTCTGCAAATGAGCATTCATCACGACCGGTCAATTTTCTAATGAACGAACCGGTTGACCCTCATCTGAATATGCCGACCGGCATGAGTACATGAACTGAAGTACCGTTCGCACCGCGCTACTGCAGGGTTGCGCGGTTTTCAAACGCCTGGCGTGCTTGCCCAGTTTGCAATTACGCCAGCGGTGGAAGCCTCCACTCTTTGGCGCTTCGCTCCAAAGCCGACAACAATGTTGTTGCACGTCGCTACCAGGATCTCTGAGGCAGGATTGGCTGTGCTCGAAAAGTGACCGGCGAGCTCGAGCATGATGAATCCATGCGCAGCACTCCATAGCTGCGGTGCGATGAAAGCAGGATCGATTTTGCGGACGCATTTCGCATCAACCAAGCGAGCGCAGGCATCGACCAGAATCGCGTATGTCGCCTTGAACGCTTCCGATTGTCCATCTGCAATCGGTGTCATGGTACCTCGTGAGGGGCTATACCTCCCGTCAATCGAAAGACCAAACATCAAGTCGTACAGATGAGGATTGCTTCGTGCCAGTTCTCGGCAAGCCAGGACCATTGCACACAAGTCGGCTATCGGATCATCCGTAACCGGCACGCCCTTGAAGGCCGCTGCCAGCCGCTTGAATCCCTCGTCAGCGACCGCCTGTAGAAGCTCAGGCACGCCACCGAAGTGAGTATAAACGCCCATCGTCGAGAGGCCGGCTTCACTCGATACCGAGCGCGCTTTGACTTCGGACGGGCCGCTAGTCGCAAGCACGCGGATGGTCGCCTCGACAAGGCGAGAGGGGGCATTAGGGAGTGAGTTTTCAGAGGTCATATTGCAATAGTGCCATAACGGAGTTATGTTTATCAAATAACAGTGTTATATATTCGAGTGGCTGGAGACCTAGCTGGGCTTATGAGGGATCGACGTCATGGGATTCAGGCGTGGATCTCGAAAACGGTAAAGCGCGAAGGGTGGCACGCCTGGTCCATCCACAACGAAAAACAATACTTTAGGATCTACTAATGCAAGTTAACTTCAGAAATCTCGCCATCCTTTCAGCATGTCTGTTTTTTGCTCTGGCCTTCACCTGGACGTTTGCACCCGGTTTTTTGCTGGCAAGCTGGGGCGTGGATTTCACTGAGTCCGTCGGGGTAACCGGACGACGCGGGGCTGCGTTGTATGCGGGGATAGGAGTCATGTTTTTTTCAGCAAGAAATACGGGGCCGTCCTCGGCCCGCTCATCGTTGGTCACAGGGTTGGTCGTGACCTGCTTGATTCTCGCCGTCCTTGGCATATTCGAACTTGCCATGGGTAATGTGGACTTTGGGATCTTGCCCGCCGTTCTTATCGAAGTCGCGCTCATCTTTGCGTTCCTTTACGTCTCACGTGCCTCACAAAACGATCTTAAATCTGAATGCGCAAACCGGTAGCCATGAGCCCCAAGCCTATTTCACAACCCGAAAATGGCATCAAGCCATTATTAAAAAGACTCTCGAAATGAGGAATCAGGTAATGCGTAATCTGAACAAAGCAGGTGTATTCGGCCTTACCCTGGCAGCAGCAGTCATGTCATCTGCACTTTGGGCAGACGATAATTCGCCCGTTGGGCTGTGGCAGAACATAGACGACGTCAGTGGGAAGCCGAGGGCGCTGATTCGAATCACCGAATCCGAGGGCGTTCTAAAAGGTGTTATCGAAAAAGCGTTTCCTACCTCCGGCGAATCTCAGAATCCGAAGTGCGAGAAATGTGAGGGCGTGAACAAGGACGCGCCGATTGTTGGCCTAACCATTCTGACCGGCTTGCGAAAGGACGGCGAAGAATACACCGATGGCCAAATCCTCGATCCTGACAACGGTAAGGTCTACAAGAGCAAAGTCCACCTGACCGACGATGGTAAAAAGCTCAGTGTGCGCGGCTACATTGGCATGCCGGTGCTGGGACGCTCACAGACCTGGTTACGCCAGGAATAAGGACACACGATGAAAGCATTCATTATCGATCGCTATGGAAAAAAAGCTGCGTTACGGGCGACTGAAATGCCCGAACCAAAATTGGGCAAAGATGACGTTTTAGTCCAGATCCATGCTGCGGGTGTAAACCCTCTGGATTTAAAAATCAGGGACGGCGAGTTCAAGATGATTTTGCCTTACCGCATGCCGCTTATCCTGGGTAATGATTTAGCCGGTGTCGTCGTAAAGGTTGGCTCACGAGTGCAGCAGTTCAAGCCCGGCGATGAAGTCTATGCACGGCCAGACGATGATCGAATCGGTGCGTTCGCAGAGTTCATTGCGATCAATCAGGGCTCGTTGGCGATCAAGCCGAAAGGTCTGACCATGGAGGAAGCGGCGTCTATCCCTCTGGTTGGCTTGACGGCCTGGCAGGCGCTGGTCGAAAAAGCGGGCCTGAAGAAAGGCCAAAAAGTGTTAATTCATGCGGGTTCTGGTGGCGTGGGTACGCTGGCCATTCAGTTGGCCAAGCATTTGGGAGCAATCGTCGCGACGACCACGAGCACGGCGAACGTCGAATGGGTGAAGCGCCTTGGTGCGGATGTCGTAATCGATTACCGCAAAGACGATTTCGAAAAAGTCCTGCACGATTACGATGTGGTCTTGAACAGTCTGGGCACAGAGACACTGGAGAAATCGCTACGTGTGCTAAAGCCTGGTGGAAAGCTCATCTCAATTTCTGGACCACCGGATGCTGACTTTGCGAAAAGCGCTGGATTATCCGGGTTCCTGAAGCTGGTCATGCGTCTGTTGAGTTATGGGATCAGGAAAAAAGCCAAACGCCGTGGCGTCAGTTATTCATTCCTTTACATGAAAGCAAGCGGTGAGCAATTGCGTAAGATCACCGCACTCATCGATTCTGGGGCCATACGCCCGGTTGTGGACCAGATCTTTCCATTTGAATCGACGCCGGATGCTTTGGCCTATGTTGAAACAGGTCGGGCGAAAGGCAAGGTCATCGTTAAGGTTAAATAATGTGGAAGATCGCTAAAACTCGACCGTCAACTATCAGGAGCGGAACTCGCGCGGCTCATTGAAGGGCGGCATCTTATCCTGGGGGCAGGGGAGATGCTTGAAAAAGGGTCGCTGCTTCGATGGGAGGTGATTCAAAGAGACAAGCTTTGAGCATTCTTTGTGTGGAAGGAGGGCTTATGTTTGAAGGCTTCACGCGTCATCAGATCACAGTAGGCGAAGTTGAAATCGCCTGTGTCGTTGCAGGTGAAGGCGAACCTCTACTGATGCTTCACGGCTTTCCGCAGACCATGGCAGTTTGGGCGCAGATCGCGCCAGCGTTGGTCGCGCAGGGCCGTCGGGTCGTTTGCGCTGATTTGCGCGGATATGGCGCGTCGGGTAAACCCCCGGCCCAGGCAAACTTGGTGAACTATGGGTTCCGGGCGATGGCTTTGGATCAGTTGGCACTTATGCGTGCACTCGGACATGAAAAGTTCCATATCGTAGGTCACGACCGTGGCGCTCGGACTGCGTATCGCTTAGCGCTCGACCATCCTGACTCGGTAGTCAGCGTAACGCTGATGGACGTTGTGCCAACGACGGTGCTGCTGACCGATCTGCGCAAGGAAGTCGCGCAAAGCTACTGGCACTGGTTCTTTTTGGCCCAGCCGGGCCCCTTTCCAGAGCGAATGATCGGGGCTGATCCTGATTTCTTCTTCGAGAGCTGTCTTTTCGGATGGGGGGCGGCGGGGCCTGAGGACTTCGATGTAGAGCAACTGTCGGCGTACCGGCAATCATGGCGAGATCCAATGACCATCGCCGGCTACTGCAACGACTATCGCGCTACGCTGGCGGTCGATTTCTCGGACGATTTGATTGATCAAGGAAGACGTATTGCGGCCCCTGTGTTGATTCTTTACGGTGCGTCAGGAACGATGGCCCGACACTACGACATTCCCGCCACTTGGTCTGAACGTTGTTCGACCATAGAAGCTGCCGCAATTCCAGGCGGTCATTTCTTTCCCGACTCCGCACCGAATGAAGTCGTAAAGCATTTGGTCACTTTCCTCGCGCGACATCCACTTCACGTATTGCCATAGATCTATTGAACGACGCTTCAGGTATTAAGCGCTTGTATTCGAGTCAAAAGGCAATACGACCACTTAGCGTGAAAAAAACAGCAGCCTGGTGCCGACGAAGAATTCATGGGGCATTTCTTGCTCTCTCAATGCTTTATGATTATTATTATAATCATAAAATACGCATTCCATTTACTCGAAAAGCGCATCACTTGAGACGATGCGAGCGGCGAGCGAGTTGTTAGAGGGAGGCTGTGTAAAGTTGCAGTTCGATATCAGCACTTCTGCACGCGACGTTGTCCCTGATCGAGCATTGAAGTTCCTTAGCCAATTGGGCAGGCCGCTCGTATTAGCGTTAGTCAGTATTTTGATCCAGCACCAATAGCGTCCCCATACTTGAACAGGAGAACATCATGACCTTCAAAGCACTGCTCGCCACCAAGACGGGCGACGCGATCTCGACCAACCTGGTCAATTTAAACGATCAGGATCTCATGCCGGGTGACGTCACCGTGGTAGTCGAGTACTCAAACGTGAACTACAAAGATGCACTGGCGATCAGTGGTCGGTCTCCGGTAATCCGTCAGTTTCCCTTGATTCCGGGTATTGATTTCGCGGGCATCGTCGAGACCTCTACCTATCCCGGCATCGTAGCCGGCGACCGTGTATTGGCCAACGGCTGGGGACTAAGCCAGACCTGGCATGGTGGCTTCGCGCAAAAGGCTCGTGTCAGCGGTGACTGGCTGGTCAAGGTCCCGGAAGTATTTTCGACTAAAGAGGCAATGGCCATTGGTACTGCCGGTTACACCGCAATGCTAGCGGTGCTGGCGCTCGAGCATGGTGGTCTGACGCCGGAGAGCGGCGACATCCTGGTGACCGGTGCCAATGGCGGCGCTGGCTCCGTGGCGATCGCGCTGCTATCGAGCCTGGGATACCGCGTGATCGCATCGACTGGGCGCCTCGAAGAGGCCGACTATCTGCGCGCTCTGGGCGCCGCCGAGATCATTGACCGCCGTACGCTGTCTGAACCGGGGGCGCCCATCGCCAAGGAGCGCTGGGCAGGCGTCGTGGATTCAGTAGGCAGTCATACCCTGGCTAACGCACTGGCACAGACTCAGTATCGTGGCGTCGTCACGGCCTTCGGCCTCGCCCAGGGCATTGATTTGCCGGCCTCGGTGCTGCCCTTTATCCTGCGTAACGTGACGCTGGCAGGCATCGACTCCGTCAATGCACCGCAGCAGGTGCGGCTGCAGGCATGGTCACGCCTGGCTGCAGATCTGGACCTCGACAAGCTGGCGCGGACGACCCAGGTGATCGGTTTGGCCGAAGTCCCCGCAATCGCCGGTCGAGTCCTTGAGGGCAAGGTGCGGGGGCGCACAGTCGTCGACGTAAACGCATGACAGTGTGTCGCGGCGATTCCAGCATCTCGCGATGCTGGCTATTCGTGCATGGCGTCATGCTCATCAGCCGAGCGCCGACTTCAACGGCGCCTCGGTGCGCCGCTGTGCACGGGCGTCGGTGCTATGTTCTCGGTGGCAAGGAAGCCGCGACGGGCTGTGATGGGCCGAAAGATATTGCGACTTGCGAGAAGGAGGGAGGTCACCTATTCATTTTTGTTCGTGCGTCCCGATGGCGATCAATTGAACGAAATCGGCGAACTTCTCAAGAGGAGCGCATCCGGCCAGTAATCGATAAGGTGTTTGCGTTCGAGCAGGCTAAGGAGGCGCTTGAGTATCTTGCCGAAGGGCATTCGAAGGGTAAGGTCGTCGTCAAAGTGAGATAACGCTCCGCATCTCAATCACCGCACCCATTCGTCTCAGAAGAGTTTCTTGCGGATGGCAGCGATGCCCATAATCATTGATCAACAGCGAGCATAGGTTGGATAGTTCGCTGTATTCATCAGTCTGGAGGTAATACGGGATCAGCTGCCGCTACTGCGCTAACCTGGCACGAATGCTCCTCGTGAATAAACTTTCATTAGCGAATTGGTTTTTTACTGTTCCAACATCAAGTTGCGCCAGATGATTGTTGAAGGGTCGATGAGAACAGTAGAAGGCTGCAACTTAATATTTTTTTTCGCAATAGCAAGGTTTGAAATATCCACATCTGATGATTGATCTTGCTGCGCTTTAATGTGAAGTAAGTAATTTGGATTCTCAGTCGCGTGGTCAAGCGATACGAGACCTTCATCAATTCTTTCCGCGTGAGGCTGGTGTGTTTTTGGCGCAGGCTCACATTCACTCATCAGCCATTCCTAAATATTTTCTGCTTAAGTTAAATAATAATGTCCGCAGCTGACATGCACATCATCGAAGTGGAAATACTTCCCTAAGCATGCGCGAACTCAGTGGCGGGTTGACCTCGTCCTCACGCATCAAGGAATACCAGTGCTTTGGCCACAAAATCAGCGTGATGCTGGAAGATTCCGCCATGCCCTGCGTCCTGATAAATGATCAATTGCGAATTTTGAATTCGTTTCGCCAGGTCTATAGAGTTCTTGGTCGGTACCATGATGTCGTTGTCACCGTTCGCGATCAGCGTTGGGATGCGGATATGACTGAGATTCTGTGGGGCTTGTTTGCCCCATGCGATGATTGCTTTGAGTTGCCGTAAGAACGCTGTCGGTGTCGGACCTTTGTCTCTGTCAGTCTTACGTTCCTTAAGACGCGTCAAGAAGTCTTTAGCGGCTTGCTGGCCGTTGGATGTCGAGGTGAAGAAAAGGTAGGACTTTGGGTCCTTTAGCCTCAGAAAACCTTTTACCATCAATGGCCATGATACTGACCAAACCCTATCGATACCCTCACCACCGGCGGGTCCGGTCCCGGTGAGGATAAGCTTGCGTACCAAACCAGGGGCTTTTAGAACGATCTCCTGCGCTACGAATCCTCCCAGTGAGAAACCGAGTAGATCGGCTTCCTTGAGGTCTAATGCGCGAATCACACTGATTGCATCGTTTGCCATTTCACCAACGGTCGCTGGAGCCGTCCCACCCGATGCGCCGATTCCACGGTAGTCAGTGGTGATTACACGCCGCGTCTTCGCGAGACCGTCGACGATCCTCGGGTCGAAGTTGTCTAGAACTGCGCCCCAGTGATTCAACAGAATGAGCGGTACGGTTCCACGAGGACCTACCTCACGGTAAACGAAGGCCGTGCCGTTAACGTAAATTTGCTTATTCGCTGCCCTCACAAACGGCACTTGCGATTCGAGGTCGGGTTTTGTATTTGAAATAGTCATTTTTACTCCGTGCTCGAGGTGAGAATCGGAAGGCTTTACTCGATGCACAGCAGTCGATATGCATCGAGCTCACCCCCCCCCAATTGCCTGCCGCCACTGCTACGAGATGATCACGCTTGGCTCTGATACCGTTCGGCGACACGGGACTGCCTGATCTCCGAGAGCAGACCTTGGCGGGCCGCTTGCAGAACATCCCAGCGTTCAGCCTCCTGCAATGGCGGAATCGTCACGGGTTCGCGACGATCGAAACCGAGCAACGCTGCATCGACCAAATTACCCACCTCCATGATCTCATTGAGGGTATTGATGTCGATTCCCGCGCGCTCCCAGATTTCGGTGCGGGTAGCCGCAGGCAGTACGGCTTGCACGTAGACTCCCTTCGGGGAGAGTTCCAGGCTCATTCCTTGTGATAGAAACAGCACGAACGCCTTTGTTGCACCGTATACCGTCATACCAAACTCAGGTGCCAGGCCCACGACTGAGCCGACATTCACGATCGCGCCTTCACCGGCCTGTGCCAGGCGTGGGGCTATGGCGCTTGCGAGGCGCACCAATGCGGTCGTGTTGAGCGATACGAGTTGAGCGGCGCTGTCTGGTGTCTGTTCGAGAAAGTTGCCGGTTTGAGCCGCGCCTGCATTGTTAATCAGGGTCTTAATGCTCGTGTCTTCACGCAGGCGTGCCTCGACTGTCGTCAAATCGCTGATTTGGGTGAGGTCGGCCTTGAGAATGTCAATGTTGACGTTGTGTTCGCTACGCAGCCGGGCGGCCAATGCTTCTAGCCGTACATTGTCACGGGCTACCAGTACAAGATCTTGTCCGCGTTGCGCAAAGCGCTCGGCGTAAACAGCGCCAATGCCGGTGGAGGCGCCAGTGATCAGAACAGTTGTGCGCGTGCTCATAGTGTCATTCTCTTCTTCAAGTAGAGGACCAAGCGTTTCATGCGCGGTAATTGGCGCACGCGCTTAGCCGCGAAATTTCAATGCTTTTGGAGATTGGATTCAGTCAAAGTTGGATAGTCGATGTAACCCACTGAACCGCCGCCATACAGGGTTGCAGGATTAAATGCTGACAAAGGGGCGTCGGTTTTAAGCCGGTCCACCAAATCCGGATTGCCAATGAACGGGCGCCCAAAAGCGATCAAGTCGGCCTTGTCCTCGTTGAGTTGCGAGGTGGCCAGAGTGACGTCGTAGCCGTTGTTGGCGATGTAGGTGTTTTTGAAGCGCTGACGCAAGGCGCCAAAGTCGAAGGGGGCAACGTCGCGTGGCCCGCCGGTAGCGCCTTCGACGACATGGAGATAAACGATGTCCAAGGCATTGAGCTGGTCGACAATGTAGTCGAACTGAGCCTTTGGATCGCTGCTGGAGACGCCATTGGCCGGTGAGACCGGCGATATACGAATACCAGTTCGCCCAGCACCGATCTCACTGACCACAGCCGCAGTCACCTCCAGCAGTAGGCGAGCACGATTTTCAATCGAGCCACCGTAGGCATCAGTACGGACATTGGCGCCGTCCTTGACGAACTGATCCAGCAGATAACCGTTTGCACCGTGAATCTCTACGCCATCGAACCCGGCAGCAATCGCGTTTGCCGCGGCTTGACGAAAGTCGTTAACGATTCCGGGCAGCTCGCTGATATCAAGCGCTCTGGGTTCCGAAACGTCTTGGAAGCTATTGTTGACGAACACTTTAGTGGCGGGACGTAGCGCGGAGGGGGCGACTGGAGCTGCACCATTTTCCTGCAGGTCTACGTGGGAAACACGCCCAACATGCCACAGTTGCAGGAAAATCCGGCCGCCCTTTGCATGCACAGCGCCGGTGACTTCGCGCCAGCCATCTATCTGCGCCTGCGTGTAAATCCCGGGCGTATCCTGATAGCCCTGTCCCTGCTGTGATATCTGGGAAGCTTCGGAGATGAGCAAACCTGCTGATGCTCTTTGACTGTAATAGGTCGCAGTAAACGCGCCAGGTACGAAGCCCTCGCCAGCACGGTTGCGCGTAAGCGGTGCCATGACAATTCTGTTGGAAAGCGTCAACGCGCCAAGCGCATAAGGTTCAAACAAAGTTTTAGTGTTCATCTTGTTTCCATGATCGTTGATGAGTGACGAGGGCGCCCTAGATACGGCGATTCGCGAAGACGGATTTATGATGTCGACCATACTCAAAGAAGTCAACGCTTTTGATTGCAATCAACATCATAGTAAGATGCCCCCTTGGATTCGAGATGGAAGGCTCAACGAAATGAAGATCACCAAGACGCAATCACTCGCCAATCGAGCTCTTATCGTCGAGACAGCTTCCATGCTGTTTCGTGAACGTGGCTACGATGGCGTGGGAGTGGCGGAGCTCATGGCTGCGGCCGGCTTTACGCATGGAGGTTTTTACAAACATTTCGGTTCTAAGGCTGATCTGATGGCGGAAGCGGCAGCGGATAGTCTTTCGCAATCGCTCGCCGATACCAGTGGTCTCGATGTTGCAGAGTTCATCAAAATCTATGTGTCAAGAGATCACCGAGATGGGCGAGGAAACGGTTGCACCATGGCAGCCTTGTGTGGGGACGCTGCACGTCAATCACCCGAATTGAAGGCCACCTTTACTAGTGGGATAGAAAGCACGCTGGTGGCTCTCGAAGAGAAGTACAGGGCGGAGCAGGGCGTAGCGCCAGAAAGGGCGCGGGCAAAAATGATCGACATGTTGGCGCATGCCATAGGTGCGGTCATGTTGTCGCGAGCGTGCCCAGATGATTCGTCGTTGGCTGATGAAATACTCCAGGTGTGCCAGGCTGAAATCATCGCATCTTTGCCGTTGTCGCTTGGTGATGAGCCTTAATGGGAACAAATAGAAGGCCACATCAAGTGGTTGCTCACATCTCAATTCGGTCAATTTGGAATTTGCCGCACACAGAACTTGTGTGCGGCGGTCGCACAGCGATCAGAACTTGAACGTGTATCGAAAGATCAACCGATTTTCGTTGGCGCTGTCGGCGTAGGTGGAGCGGTTTGTGGAGTTACGCCACTGTGCCGAAACGTTCTTCAACGGACCACTTTGAATGGTGTAGGTGATATCGCTGACCCGTTCCCATTCTTTGCCATCCTGACCTTGGGCTCGCAGACTGGCTGCCTGGGATGATCCCAAAAGAGCAGGATCGACTTCGTCTCCTTTTACATACTTCAGGCCCAGAGTTAGCCCGGGCACACCGGCAGCAGCGAAATCAAAATCGTAACGAGCAATCCAGACGCGCTCGTTCGGAGCGGTAAAGGTGCTCACCAGCGATTCGCCGAACAGGTACGTGTCGGTACCATTGACCATGGCGAAGGGCGTGTCCCCCCAGGCTTTCTGAAAACCGAGGCCGAACGTATGACCACTCTGACGGTAGGAGAACATCGTGCTGAGTGTCCGGTTGTCCACTTCACCCAGCGCTTCATCCCCGGTTTCGCTGGCAGCAAAATAACGAACGTCGGAAATCACCGATCCGAGGCCCAGTGCTCGTTCGAATTTCAAGCCGAAAAAATTCGAACGGTAGAGGTCTTCCAACTCGGCCACGTGGTAGCTGAGCGACAGTTGCGGCATCACTTTGTAGTCAAATGCCAGGTAGGTGTAATGGTCGGCCTGCACCGCTTTGTAGCCGAAGGTGGTCAGCGATTCAAAGTCCGTCGAGTTACGCTGCTTCACAGCATTGATCCGTAACGCACTGAAGGTCAAAGGCTCAAAGTCTTTGGATACCAGCATTCCACCGCGGAAGACTTGCGGGAGCAAGCGACTGTTATTGCTGGACAGCAGGGGCATTACGGGATTTAGCCCTCCGATGCGTAATTCGCTAGCGGCCAGGCGAGCCTTGGCGGTAGGTACTAGCTTGCTGTACTCATCGTTTACGTTGCGTTGCGAATCAAAAGCCAACAGCCCGGAACCGGTTCGGTCCGAGCTGGAATCCAGTTTGACGCCGAGCAGGCCGAGCGCGTCCACGCCAAAACCAAGTGTGCCCTCGGTAAAACCCGACTGCACATTCAAGATGAAGCCTTGCGCCCATTCATCACGTTTGGACTGCCGTGCTTCGTCGTTACGATAGTCACGGTTGTAATAGAAGTTACGCAGTTCAAGGCTGGTCTTTGTGCCGCTGATAAACTCCGCGAAGGCGCTGGGCGCCGCGCACGTGAACAGGATCGCCGAGAGCGACGTCACACTTTTTTTCGACATGTCTAATGCACCATTTGTTGTTGTTTTTGGTGTCAGCAGCGCGCACCGCTCATTGAAAGAGCGATGCGACTTTGCTCCGCACGCTGCTCAAGCAAGGGTTGTAGTCGGCGGTATAGATACAGCCATAACAGAGCGCCGGTAACGTGTTAACCGCATGAGGCCAGCCGAACGATGGCTTCCCGGCTACCGGCTTGTTCACGAAGAATGAATTTTTGGATCTTTCCCGTAGCCGTCTTCGGCAGCACCCTGAAGATCACTCGACTTGGACATTTGTAACGCGCCAGGCGTGTCTGGCAATACGCGATTAAATCGGCCTCTGTAGGGGCGTGACGTTCATTTTTCAGTTCGATAAAAGCACAAGGCACTTCGCCCCATTTATCATCCGGTTGGGCGACTACTGCGGCATGAAGCACCGCCGGATGGCTATGGAGGATGTCTTCGATTTCGACGGAAGAAATGTTCTCGCCACCCGAAATAATGACATCCTTGCAACGATCCGTTATCTGCATGTATCCGTCTGGATGGACCACTGCGACGTCTCCGGTATGAAACCATCCGCCTTCGAATGCCTTTTGCGTTGCTGTCTCGTTTTTCAGGTATCCCATCATTACTGTATTGCCGCGCAGCAGCAGTTCGCCGGTGGTCTGACCATCATGAGGAACGGGCTGCAACGTTTCCGCATCTGCGACCATCAAACCCTCGAATGCTGCTGCGCGGGCGCCTTGCCGAACCCGTACTTTCGCTTTCTCTTGAGCGGGAAGATCATCCCATCCGTCCTGCCAGACACAACTGATCGGTGTGCCAGCCACCTCAGTAATACCGTACACATGATCAACTTCGAACCCCATGGACACAGCGGCATCCAGCACTGCTGCAGGCGGCGGTGAGCCTGCCGTCAACACGCGAACTGAATGGGGCAACTCAGGACTATGGGGGGCGTTGGCGATCATGGCCATCACAATGGGCGCCGCACAGAAATGGTCAACCTGATGAAGGGTGATCGCGTCGAATACAGTTTCAGCCGATACCTTGCGCAGGCACACGTGTGTACCGGCTGCGGCGGTGATAGCCCATGGGAAGCACCAGCCATTGGCATGGAACATAGGCAGCGTCCATAAGTACCGAGGCGCACGTGGGAGCGGCCAGTTGGTCATCTGCAACAGGCTCATCAAGTAGGTACCCCGGTGGCTGACCACCACACCTTTCGGATCTCCGGTGGTGCCCGAGGTGTAATTGAGGGCAATGGGCTGCCACTCAGTGTTTGGCCAAATCCCCTCGAATTCCAAGTCACCCTCGGCGAGTAGTGCCTCGTAGTCAGGTACTTCCAGGTCGACGCACACTGCAGCCAAATGGTCGCGAATAATAATCACGACCGGACGGAATTTGAGTAGTTCAAGTGCCGCAGAGGCAACGGCCATGTATTCGCAATCGACCAGGAGCAATTTGCATTCGCTGTGGCGCAAAATAAACGCGATGCCTTCAGCGTCCAGACGATGATTGATCGTATTCAAAATCGCTCCGGATAATGGAATCCCGAAGTGCGCTTCGACCATTGCCGGCGTATTGGGTGAAAGGATGGAGACCGTGTCACCTGGGAGTACGCCCCTGCCAACGAGTGCCGATGCCAGTCGATAGCAGCGCTCACGCGTTTGCGCCCAGGTCCTCTGCAGCTCACCATGAATGATAGCGACGCGTTCAGGGTGAACAAGAGCGGCTCGGTCCAAAAAACCGAGGGGGGTCAGCGGAACATGGTTCGCTGGACTCTGATCGAGTCCGTTTGCGTAGGCACCGGTAATCATGGGCAGGTCTCCTTATTATTTTGATGAAAAACGGCAAAAGTGCTGACTGGCTCGCGGGTCGTTACCAACGTGTTTTCAATGCACGCAGGATCGGCATGGCCAAGGCTCATACCGCACACCAGCATTTGCTCAGATGGAATGCCCAACACTTCTGAAATGACGTTGTGGTACTTAAGAAATGCAGCTTGCGGGCACGTGTGCAAACCACGACCACGGGCGGCCACCATCACGCTTTGCAGGAACATGCCGTAATCGAGCAGGCTGCCCTGCTCGAGCACTTTATCCAGGGTAAATAACAGTCCTACCGGGGCATCGAAAAATCGGTAGTTGCGACTGTGCTGTTGGTGCATGCGGTGCTTGTCATCCTTACTGATCCCAAGCAGACCGTAGAGATCCCAACCCACTTTGCGTCTGCGATCCACATAAGGTGTCACCCATTCACGTGGGTAGTACTCATACGGATCTTGCGCACCGCTACTGAGCTGTGGATCGTTATCGATGGCGGCGATCGCCATCGACAAACGTTCCTTCACCTCGCCGGTGACGACATGAACACGCCACGGCTGCATATTGACGCCTGAGGCACTGAAACGAGCGATGTCCAGAATCGCTTCGATTTCTTCACGCGACACTGCAGTCGGCAGGAAAGCTCTGACACTGCGACGTGACGCAATTGCCCAGTCGACAGTGCGTTTAAGTTCTTGCGCTGACAACGGTGGTAGTGACAAGCGATTCAAGGTTCACATCCTTCAACACATCGGGTCTAACGGGCCATGAGAGCTGAGCTGCAACCTGTGGCTTAGCGTGACAACGCAGGCGCTTTGCGTAGCTGTGTCGAATCCGCCCGTGACTGGTTTACGAACGTGACCGCCACCGCACCCATCAGGCCTGCAAGTGCGATCACCATGAAGTTTTGTTCGAGCGGCAAGGCCAACGAGACGAACCAGCCGATAAGCACTGGGGCGATAATTGCGCCGATGCGGCCGACCCCGGACGCGAAGCCCACACCCGTGGAACGGATTGAGGTCGGGTAGAAATCGCCTGCATAGGCATAGGCAATCAATTGAGTGCCGAGGGTGGAGGCGCCAACAATGAAGACGACCACGAACAGCAACTCAGTCGAGCGTGTAAAGCCCATTGCGGTGAGAGCCAGCGCGCCCACTACATAGAATGAAACCAGTACATATTTGATGTTGAACTTGTCGCTGAGCCATCCGCCGCCGAGCGCACCGACAATCGCACCTACGTTGAAAACGATGACGAAATTGAGAGCCGAGCCCAGGCTATGGCCGGACATCGCCATCAGTTTGGTCAACCAGGAATTGAGCGCGTAGACCATGAACAGTCCAGTCATGAAGGCTGCCCAGATCATCACCGTACTGAAGCCGCGGCCATCGCTGAACAGCCCTTTGATCGGGGTGTCGAGTGAGGAATTGTTCTCGGCAGGATGTCCCGCCAGCACCATCTCGCTATCCAATGGATAAGCGGGATCAATCCTATTGATGATGATGCGCAGCTCCTGCTGGCGACCCTGCTTGAGCAAGAAAGCCATGGAATCCGGCATGGTCTTCAAAATCAACGGGATCAACAGCACGGGGAGCCCAGCAACGTAAAACACCGACTGCCATCCGTGACTTTCGATCAGTTGCTTGCCGGTGAGTGCGACCAGAATCCCGCCCACGGAATAGCCCGCAAACACTAACGTGACAAGCCGGGTACGAAGTTTCGCTGGAGAGAACTCGCTCATTTGTGCAGTCACGATCGGCAGAACGCCACCGATACCCAGCCCTGCGATAAATCGGGCGACGCTGAAGCTGATCGGGTCGCTGGTGAGCCCGGCAGCCGCGGTGAACAGGCTGAACAACGCAACACAGATGGCGATCATCTTTGGTCGACCGATGCGGTCGGCTAACGTCCCCAGAAAGATCGCGCCAAGCATGGTTCCTAGCAGGGCCGAGCCGGCCATGATGCCTGCACTGGTCGGGTCTATCCTCATGTCCAACATAATGGCAGGCAATGCAGCGCCAACGACGGCCAGGTCGTAGCCGTCAATGACCAATATCAGCACGCACCAGAAAAGAATCAGTCTATGGAAGCTGTTGAATGTTGAGTTGCCCGCGAGCGTGTATACGTTGACTGGTTGCATATCGTGTCTCCTTCGATTTTATTTTTTTTGGTGAAGTGCACTTGCTTGCGTACATCAAGATTGCCGAAAAGCCAGCTCGGCACTGCCGACTGCTAGGCCTTTATTGATGAGAGAGCGGTTGCTGTTTCATGGCCATTCTAGGTAGGCGATTTAAAGCAGCCCATGCCTGGCGGTGCCAACTTGGGTGAGCTCTTTGGGCATGTCTGAGAAGGGCGCCAGTGAGTCAAACACCAGCGAAAAAGCATTGAAGTGACGTACGCGGTTGTAGAGAAAACGCGTAGCTAATAAATCCACATGGCGCTTGTGGATGGGGCTGGGGCATCGTTCCGCTAACTGAAATTACTCGTCTGAATGGTTGCGTCGATAGGCGCCCGGGTTGACTCCCGTCCACTTTTTGAATGCGCGGTGGAAGGCGCTGGTTTCCTGAAAGCCGGTTTCTGTCGCGACCTCGGTAACCGTCATGTCTCCGCGCGATAGCAAGTCAATAGCCATGTCGCGGCGTAAATCATCTTTCAGGTTTTGATAATGGGTGCCCTCTGCTTGTAGCCGGCGCTGCAGGGTTGAATTGGACATGCAGAGCACAAGTGCCAGCTCGTCCCTTTCCGGCCACTGGTCAGGGCTTAACCCTCGTAAGCGTCGCCTTATCTGCGCACTGATGCTGTCGTCGTTACGGTATTTGACCAAGAGGCTGGCGGGGGACTCTTTTAAAAACGCGCAAAGACTGGCGGGAGTCTGCGCAATCTTCATATCCAGGAATTTTTTGTCGAAGTTGACCTGTGTTATCGGCGCGTCGTATTGAATGTCTTCACAAAAACGCATTCGGTAGTCGCTTTCATCGGCAGGCTTCTTGGCGCGAAAACTGAGCGCCAGCAATGGAATACGTTGGTTGACTAACCAGCACGCTAAGCCATGTACGAGGATAAACCAGGTGCCGTAAGCGAACAGCCGCCGCTGGTTTTCGTGATCGTGGAGGATGATGAAGGCGTGATCTTCCTTGGTCTGTATTTCACCATGGATGTCATCAAGTACCAGCCGCAAGAACGAAAGCATTCGCTGCAGAGCCTGGCCCAAAGTGTTGCAATCAAGGAGGGCATGGCACATCAGTTTGAAGCTGCCGCGTCGCATCGGATGACTGTCTATACCGAAGAATTCGTCATCCAACAGATCCGCCAACTCGACCCACAGGCGAGCGAATGAGCTGGCTGACACCCTTGCTTTTGGGGCTTCGAGCAGTTGCGGGTCGATGTCGGCTTTCCCTAAGGCCAGTGCCACGTCGATGCCTCGTTGCCTGGCGCTATAGAGGGCTTCATGCACCAGTGCGATTGACGTGGTTCCCTTGTCCTGAGGTGTAACCATCATGTTCTCCACGTGGTGAGTGCTGTGCTCGGTGTATGACTTTCGTGGTCAGTTCGCATTCGCTACAAGCCGCGAATTTGGTCTTTTCTAACCCGGCCCTTGGCCAAACCGATCACACAAGTTGGTGGCTTTGACCATTGTCCGGCTAGTCATGTGGCCCCAGTATTTCATCAACTTTAGTTCTTCAAACCTTAACAAGACCAGCCAGGAATTCCACGATATTGCCATGTCGATTGAGACTGCGGCGATAACGTTCCAGCTCGAATATAGGAAACCATAATGCAGATCGACAACAAGGTTTTTCTCGTCACCGGCGGTGCCTCCGGGCTCGGTGCGGCCACGGCTGAAATGCTGGTCGCGACCGGTGCCAAAGTGATGCTGGTGGACATGAACGCCGAGGCCGTTGCGGTCCAGGCTGAACGACTCGGCGCGCAAAGCGTGGTGGCTGATATCAGCAACGAAGCCGCGGCCGAAGCCGCCGTGCAGGCGACGGTGAAAGCCTTCGGTGGCTTGAATGGTCTGGTCAACTGCGCCGGCATCGTGCGCGGTGAGAAGATCCTCGGCAAGAATGGCCCTCATGTGCTGGCCAATTTCAGCCAGATGATCAACGTCAACTTGATCGGCAGTTTCAACATGCTGCGCCTGGCAGCGGCGGCAATCGCTGAAACCGAAGAGGATGCCGACGGCGAGCGCGGCGTGATCATCAACACCGCCTCGGCGGCCGCGTACGACGGCCAGATCGGCCAGGCGGCCTATGCCGCGTCCAAGGGTGCGATCGTCAGCCTGACGTTGCCCGCCGCCCGTGAACTGGCGCGCTTCGGCATCCGGGTGATGACCATCGCGCCGGGCATTTTCGAAACCCCGATGATGGCCGGCATGACCCAGGAAGTCCGTGACTCTCTGGCGACCGGCGTGCCGTTCCCGCCGCGTTTGGGAAAACCTGCCGAGTACGCCGGGCTGGTCAAACATATTATTGAAAACAGCATGCTCAATGGCGAGGTAATCCGTCTCGACGGAGCCTTGCGCATGGCCGCTAAATAAGGAGGATTTGTCATGACCCTTTCCGACGATCCGATTGTCATTGTCAGCGCCGTCCGCACCCCGATGGGTGGATTTCAGGGCGAACTGAAAAGCCTGACCGCGCCGCAACTCGGTGCTGCCGCGATCAAGGCGGCGGTCGAGCGCGCCGGTGTTGCCCCCGATGCCGTGGACGAAGTGCTGTTCGGCTGTGTACTGCCGGCCGGCCTGGGCCAGGCGCCGGCGCGCCAAGCCGCACTGGGCGCCGGGCTGGATAAATCGACCCGCTGCACGACCCTGAACAAAATGTGCGGTTCGGGCATGGAAGCAGCCATCCTCGCTCACGACATGCTGGTGGCCGGCAGCGCCGAAGTGGTTATCGCCGGGGGCATGGAAAGCATGTCCAATGCTCCTTACTTACTGGATCGCGCACGCAGCGGATACCGCATGGGCCATGGCCGGGTGATCGATTCAATGTCCCTCGACGGCCTGGAAGACGCCTACAACAAGGGACGTCTGATGGGCACCTTTGCCGAAGACTGTGCCGAGACCAACGGTTTCACCCGTGAAGCCCAAGATGCCTTTGCCATTGCCTCGACCACCCGTGCGCAGCAGGCGATCAAAGACGGCAGCTTCAGGGATGAAATCGTTCCGCTGACCGTGACGATTGGCAAGGAGCAAGTGCTGATTAGCAACGATGAGCAACCACCGAAAGCCAAACTGGACAAGGTCACCTCGCTGAAGCCGGTGTTCCGCGAGGGCGGCACGGTGACTGCGGCGAACTCCAGCTCCATTTCCGATGGCGCCGCGGCTCTGGTGTTGATGCGCCGTTCCGAAGCTGAAAAGCGAGGCCTGAAACCGCTGGCGGTGATTCACGGCCATGCGGCGTTTGCCGATGCTCCGGAGCTGTTTCCGGTAGCACCAGTGGGCGCGATCAAGAAACTGATGAAGAAAACCGGCTGGTCGCTGGAGCAAGTCGATCTGCTCGAAATCAGCGAAGCCTTCGCCGTGGTCAGTCTGGTCACCATGACCCAACTGGAAATCCCCCACGAGAAGATCAACGTTCACGGCGGCGCTTGCGCCCTGGGTCACCCGATCGGTGCGTCCGGCGCCCGGATTCTCGTGACTTTGCTTTCGGCCTTGCGCCAGAAAGGCCTGAAACGTGGCGTTGCAGCGATCTGCATCGGCGGCGGCGAGGCCACGGCAATGGCCGTTGAATGCCTGTTGTAGGAGCACGACTTACCTGCGGTGGCGTCCTCGCGATCGCCATCGTCTAGTCGCCCTCTGGAGCCCAATAGCTTGCCTTGGGATTCTTCCTTTTTTGCTCTTGATACACCTAAAAAACAAGTCCAGAATTGAGCCTTTCCTAGCTTCGGCGAGAAAAGAAACCCCTTAGATTTCAATGGGTCGGACGCCAGATGCGAGTCTCGTTTCCCGCTCCAATTATTTTTCTACAGGCTTCTATTGAAGTCTGCAGAGACTGAAAAAATGAGGCTTCGGCCTCTTTTTTAGTTCCAGTAAGTTCCACTCGAAAGCACTATCAGCCACGATTTTTTAGTACATTTTTTAGTACATTAATCCGGCGTTTGGTAGATCACTTTTTTGTGGTACTCGCCTCTCTGGAAACCGTACAAATCTCCTCTATTCAAACGAGACGGAGATTGTACGATGGCCCTCACCGATACCGCGGTCCGACACGCCAAACCCCGTGCCAAGGACTACACCCTCCCTGACTACAACGGCCTCGCCCTTTTCGTGAGTACGAAAGGCGCCAAGTGCTGGCACTTCCGCTTTTCCTGGGCGGATAAGCAACCCCGTATTTCTCTCGGTACCTATCCTGAAATTAGCCTACGAGATGCTCGCGCTCTGCGTGATGTTGCGAGGGCACTGGTCGCCAGGGGCATCGATCCGCGTGCTCATCGGCGGCAGGAGCGTAATGCCCAGCGCCTGGCCACGGAAAACACCTAAGAAGGGGTCTTTCAGCATTGACGTGATTTAAAGACGTCTAGTCTGAGGATGCGCCAGAGGTGGTGCGCGAAATTGTACGTCGTGGCGCGTGCTCGACGGCGGAGACGTACCGAACCTGCTTAAATCAATTCTTCCGGTACGCCATTGTCGAGGGAGGGCTTGATATCAATCCGGCCGCCGACCTCGATAGTGTGGCCGTGCTTCGCCGAATCGGGCGACAGCGCTGTGCACTCAGATTGAGATGTAGAGGAGGGGCGCCTCACCTTCGCGGTTCATGGCCAGCTACCCCTTTGGGCCAGGTCGGTGGCCAGTCGTTGGGCAGGTGCAGCTGCGCGCTTCATGCGGCCTCCGCGACTGGCTGACGGAAGACGGGAAGGGCGCCGGCCTGTTCGCGTACAGCGCGCATGCCTTCGTCGTCGTAACCCCAGATGTTGTTGTCATCGAACCGTTCAGGTCCGAGATAGCCAGGGTGCAGCGGCTCACCGGTCCGGATGTAATCGCGGAACTCTTCCACCAACTGGCGCAGCGTGCCGCCTTGAGTGAAGCCTCGCCACCGGCCACCCCATACAGTTTTATGCGTGAAGACGCGCTTGCCGCTGTAGTCGTCGATAAACCAGATCTTGCCCCGCGAATCGACTTCCATGCTGGCGTAACGATTTACGGCCTGACTGGAGAAGAACCGCCGGCCATGGTCGGCGATGATCCGGATTGCCTGATTGACGTGCTCGACGCGCTGCTGCTTCAAGGCAAGTTTGTTTTCTGTTGGGATGGGGATGTGTCTCTGTGGTCATAGGAAAAGTTGGCTAAGCTCAGGCGGTCAAATTTTCAGGGGTTTCAGTCATGACGAAAAAACTGATCTGCCAGAAATGCAAGCAAGATACGTCCGTAGAGCTTTGCTTTGACGAGGACATCGACAGCCAGATTTTCAATTGCGAGCACTGTGGCGGGAGGCATGTTGAGGTTGAGACTAGTAAGCTTCCGGGGTCTTCTGTCTTGAGCAGATTCCGATTAGATGAAGATGAGTGATCGGGCATTCGACCAGGCATCAGGTTTTCTGGCTGGCGTGACATGAGTTTGTGGGCTATTGGTTTATGGTCCGGCATAAGATCGGATCAAGGAGCAGCGTATGAGTGAACGTTGGCCTCCCCATGTCCACGCCTATCGAGAAGAAAACTTACTGATCTAATTTTCGGTACGAGGGAATTATCAGAGAATTTTCATCTCTCCGGACCAGCAGCCCAGCAGGCCTACTGATAGTCAGCTGGTCGTGTACGACGTCATTTTTGGAAGCTGGGCAACGTACGATGACGCGCTCCAGTCGGGAATAAAGGCGGCCGAGAAGTTCGTCGACGATCACTGGGCGACTTGAATTTCAATAGGTGAGGGTGGTCACCGCGACATCTCCTTCGTCTGCTTCTTCGACCAGGCCAGCACATCCGCAATGACGTTCTTCTTGAACATGCTGCGCTGGCGGTAATAGTCGACGGCGTGACGCGAGACCGAAAAGCATATGCCCGCTTTGAAGCCCTGCTTAACCAGCTCATCGTGCACATTTTTTTCGATGAGCTCGTGAGGTGTCATAGCGGCACCCATTCGTTCTTGGCGTTGTAGTGCCCGCGCCATTCGCCCAGCGTGAAACCAGTGTGCTGGCTGTACACAGCCAGGCTCTTGTGATCGATCGCCAGTTAGGCTGTAACTCGATATGAGAGCCTGCAGGACGCGCCGACGAATGCGCGGGCGCGATAGATCAATCCGCTTGACGCGGAGGGGGGAAGACATCGCTTTGTCCTCAGTCAGGCGCCGCCCTCCGTTCAGAGCGCGGCGTTGCGGTAGGCGTCAGGCGACTGCACGCTTGAGTTGATCGGTGAGCTGGGTTGGCAATCCGCGCAGCATCAGTGTACCGCCAGCTTTGTCGAACTCGACCTTCGAGCTGAGCAGGTGCGACTCGAAGCTGATCGATAGGCCGTCCGACCGCCCAGTGAAGCGCCAAAATTTATTCAGGGTCTTCTTGTCCGGCGGGAGCGAAGCCGAAAGGCCGTAGTCTTGGTCGCGAATGAAGTCGGCAAACGCCCTTGGCTGGTCGTCGTCGAGTACTTCGGATAATTCGTCGAGGGTGATCGGCTCACCAAACTTGGCTTGAGCCATCACGTAGCTGACCAAGGTGTTGGTCTTCTCGCGGGACGAATCCTCGCCTAGGTCTTCGCTTTCAACGAAGTCGCTGAATGCCTTGAGCAGAGTGCGGGTTTCGCCCGGGCCGTCGACACCTTCCTGGCAGCCGATGAAGTCGCGGAAATAGCTAGCACGCCGGCCGTTTTTGCCCTTGATTAGCGATATGTACTGGCGGGACGCTGGGGTTGCTCTTCCACTCGCTGAGGTTGATTCGAGTTGCCAGCTGAATGTGGTCCAGGTCCAAGTGCCGGATTGGCATCCGCGTCAGCCCATCGGTCATGGTCACCGCTTCGGTTTCCTGCACCAGGGCAATCAACAGGTAGTCGGTCATGTCTTGCAGGTAGTGGCAGAAGAGAGCGTTTCCACCGATAGACAGGTTGAATTCTTCCATGAGCATTGTCAGATGCTCGACGGCGTTATTACTGACTTCCATGAAGTTTTCGGTGCCGGCCAGGTACTTGCCCAACCAACCGCTGAGCGGATGAGCTCCCGATTCGGCGTGGAAGGAGCCCCAAGTCTTGCCCGTTTTAGCGTTGTAGCCTTCGTTGAACTGACTGATCAGATTGTCGCGGACGCCGCTCTCGACCAACTGGCTGCCGCTGAGGTGCAGGACTGCCGGGCTACCGTCCGGCTTCTTGTCGATCTTGTGGATTACGCTGTGGAGAACAGGCATTGCGATTACCTCGGGTAGGCGCCGTCCTCCGTGACCGGATGCGGTGGCGTGCTTTGCGTTTGTGGGCTATTGATTGATATCCCGGCATAAGGCCGGATCAAGGAGCGCTGAGATGGCAGTTGATTACAGTCAAGGTCGGTACACCGCCTACGGAATAGGGCTTGATGGCCCTCGCGTTGGCTGGATTGATCACGATGAGTTCGTCAGGTCCGACAATGGAACTTGGCTTTTCCGGATCGAAGGGGAGGAAATCTATTCCTCTTCCGGGAAGCTCGCGGGATTCCTTGAAGACGACGTTGCAAGCTCACTGAGCGGCGACTTCCTCTTTCGCCTAGAAAAGGACTAGGCGATCTTCGGCGGAATAGGTAGTGGTGGGTCAGGCGGTCGGCGCGAATTTCAGCGGCACGGTCACTGGCCCATCGCGAAAGTTACCATCGACCTTGCCATCCAGCGCTGCGATTTCTTTTCGCGTCAGGTTCTTCCACTTGGCGATCGGCCAATCTCCCTGGAGCACTGCGACTAGGTGCATTGAAGAGGTGTCGCTGCAGCTGTAGCCCCGATCTTCCAGTCAGTGGCGGGCTGCATGCCAGGCATCGAATGTTCCTGGCGCCTCAAGCGTCTTTTGGAACATTAGAGCTTCTCCAGTCAGGCGCCGCCCTCTTGATCTAGCGCTGGAGGGCGCGAAATATTCGATCGCCATGTTTCCTGGGCGGACGCCGAGGGGCAGTACCACGAACTCTTGAGTGCAGCCGACGTGATGGAGAAAGAGGGAGTCATCAACGATGACCAGTGGCGCAAGCTCGCGCGCAAGGCTGGAACCCGTTTTGTTGATTCCAAAAAGAGCTAAAAGGCGGTGGGCTGCGCGGGTTCAATCTTCCGGATCAATCTCTTCCTCCGGCTTCCACCTACCTATCAGATCAGCCATCAACTCAGCAATGGCGTCTGTGTTATCTGCCAATACCTGCAGATGCGCGTTTATCCGACTGGACGTTTCCGTGAAGCCACGCTGGTCGATCCAGATGCCGATCTCCTCGACAGCAGACTCAAGGGTCATGACGTTCTGGTTTATGCGGTAGAGCAGGGCGGGGGTAAGGTCGTCTGACATGGCCGGTCCTCCAGTTAGAAGGGAAAGCACAGGGAGCAGGGAAAAGTCCCCATAGAGCTATCGATCATTCAACAACTCGGCGACTCCGCGCGTGATGAACTCTAAGTTTTCATCGAGCTTGGTTAGTGAGTTGCGGATTCTGACCGCGTCCTCGGCCGGGCCATGTAGCTGTTCAATCCAAACAGAGAGATCTTCCACTGCCGCTGCAATGGCGAGCTGATTTTCATTGAGCTTGTAGATCAGGGAAGGGATGAGGTCGTTGGTCGGCATGGCTTGATCCTCCTTTGCGTGAGGAAAAGCGTAGCAGGCAGCAAAAAACTCACAGGGCGGGTATGCCGTGCGTCGCCATCTGTGAACGCCCCAGATCGAAGTCTGATCTACCGACAAACGCCCTAGGAGAATCGACTGTGTACGATGATACGAAGGTGAAGGCGTTTTCTACCCGGCACGAGTTGCTGCGACCCGGCATTCCCAGGGAGGGATGTGTAGCCAGGGTTGCAAGCCGGCGGCGATGGCGGCCGGTTCCACAACCCGGAGCACATCTGCCATGACGCCAAAGAACACGCACTTGCCCGGCGCGTGGGACGCCGGGTCATAGACCATATAGCCGAGTTGTCCGTCCTGACACGACGGCAGGCGATCAAATCTAGGGCATTCAACTTGAGCGCGCTGTACAACGATCCCGCGTACTCCATCAAGCCGCATCAGCTCGAGACTCTGGGGCGCTTCGCGGCAGGCATTGGTAATGAGCGTGATGCGCTTGACGCCGCGCAGTAGTAATTCCGCATAGAACAAATCGGCCACAACACGGTATTACAGGTGCAGTGAGGCGCTTAACAGGCATGAGATTGAACCGATATTCGCATCGGTGAGTCCATGACCGCCAAATGCCAGGATCAACTGGTCAACGACCTCGGCGGGACAGGAGTCACCGCGCTCACTCCGATTGCCAGACAAACACGCCTAACCATGGGGACCCTCCGCATTGCGCTTAGTGAGGAGGGTGTAAAGGTGAACCGGTAAAAAAAACGGGTGCCAGCACCAACGCGGTGGCCCAGGAGGCGTGAGCCGTTCAGCCAGCATGGTGGCGCCTGCGAACAGCATCATCGGAATGTGCCATGCCCCGCTAACAAGCGGCACGAGCATCCAGGCCCAGCACGAAACGATACAAAAGACGCCATGCGTCATGCCGAATATCAGACAATCCCTGTCGGCAGCCCAGCCGAACATACCTATTCGGCGCAGTAGATGGCCCCGATTGAGTGCTACACGGTGCCACGGGCTTGCGCTCCATAGCATCGCGATCAGCAGTGCCACCGCCAGGGCGTTTTTTATGACAGCAATCTGTAGCAACAACGCTAGGGCTGTCAGAATGGGGCCAACTGCCATCCACAGCGTACAGTAACCGAGCAGGAACCCGACCGACGCTCGTATTCGCCTGCTTGGCGGGCTAGAGCGCCAGACATGCACCAGTGGCATCGCCAGAAGGGGCGGCATCATGGCCAAAAGCATCAGGGCCCAACCCGCCAGGATTCGGTGGAGTGGGTTCAGTGCGAGCTCCGCTTGCAGCGCCACGGGCCAACTCGTGATGATCGATAGCCCATTCACGGACACGCAAAACGCGGGACCTTCTGTGTTCACCTCGTTGTAAACGGAAAGGGCCAGGCCGAGTCCCGCCGTGGCTAAAAGCAATGGCCAGGGGTCGTAAGTAAAACTGCGTAGAACTGGGCCTACCCGCATGATGTCGCTCTCAACTCACGACACCACTTCGCGTGAGAACGCTTACCCACCCAGTCAGGGGACCAGGGTCGCCGCGGCATGTTGCCCGCCGCCACTTGTTGGTAGATGTTGCCGGCGAGGTTCATCACGACGCTGTAGCTGGCAAGATCAAGGCCTAGCCTGGCCATGTGCTCCCTGTCCTCGGAGGTAAACAAATCGCGGACCTGCCCATACCAGGTAGCGTTGGTGATAGGCGCTGTGGTGGAGGTCATTGTCATGCCCGACTCCTTGTCGTCAATAACAAAAAAAGTTCCAGTGGACCGGATCCTGGTCGCCAGCATGCTCGTGCTCAACGCATGCATCTTGCTCGAAATGCCCTGGCGACCCGGTAGTATCCCGACAAGCAGCGCCTAGGTTGTCTTGACGGCGATGAACGAGGCGACCAGTCCAGCTGGGGCGCCGTTGTGAGGCTTCATGCGGATGACCGATCCAGTGATGGCCGAAACCTGATTTACGCCGTTTGGCCAGTGCTCCGTCAGTGACCCGTCATAATCGTAGAAGTAGTCTTGTGTCGAGGTCCCGGGCCGCCCGCTGCCCTCAATGTGTACGTGGTCCGGAACACCGTTGTGGGCGGGGGTGATGACCCCCTTCAAGTCCATGAGGGCGTTCGACCCGAAACCGAGTTCTCCGATGAACGTCCCGTTGGCGGTGTCCTCCACTGTCCACACGCCTTCCGCGAACAATAGGGCCGCCAGTTTTTCCGGGTCACCGTCTGTCAACGCAGGGTTGTTGAGAAAGCTCCTATAAGTCCATTTTCCTGCAAAGGGATTACTCATTACTGACATCTCCTTATCAGTGTTGCTTGGAATCTGAGTGTTGATGCGGTGCGTGCGTCATACCTGCCATGCCAAAGCCGCCGCCGATGGCATTGATGTCTGGAACGATCTGGATATTGGTCATCATGCCGCCGTCTTCGTGGTCGAGGATGTGGCAGTGGATGACGAACTCGCCGATGTAGCGGTCGTAGTGCGTACGCACCAGCACCTGGTAGTCGTTCTGCACGAAGATGGTGTCTTTGAACTCGTGCCACATCCCGCAGTATTGGTTTTGCAGTCCCAGTTCGTCGGCTGGCACCAGGCACTCGCCATTGGGACCGAAGATACTTTTGGGTTTCTCGCCGGGCTTGGCGTAGAGCACGTCCATCACCTGGAACGGGTTGACGTGTATATGAAAGATGTGGGGTTCAACCTGCGAGGTCAGCACCCAGTCGTCGGTGGTGTTGACCTGGCGAGTGAAGTCGATGCGGTCCGGGTCATAGGACTTGTAGTTGATGTAAAAGCCGAACGCGCCTGTCCAAGGTTCTCCCGGTTTTTTCGGAGGGGTGGCAGGCGGTGAGGGCGGGAATGGCGGATTGCCGATGAAGAAGTCAGCCTTCTGGATGTCGTTGTTGACCACCGCATCCTTGAGGTCGTCCATCCCGCGCCAAGGTTTCAGGTTGCCGGTACGCAATCCTTCGAGGGCCTCGGCGGGCAGCGACGGGTCCGTTTTGTTGGCGTCGTAGAGCGCTTGCTGGATATAGCTTTGCGGGTCGTCGGTCACGACCTTGCCGCCAGAGACGATAACCGTCGCCAGCAATTGGGTTTCGTTCGGGCCCTGGCCACCCGGGCCGGCATTGGCGCGTTCTGCGGGCGTGGCCGCCTGATTCAGCACACAGTAGGTGCCGTCGTGGGGGAACATCAGCAGCACATCACTGCGATAACCGGGTTGCAGAAAGTTACTGCCGATGCCACCGCTAACGCTTTTTTTGTTCACGCCGATGGGGCGAATTGCGGTGCGCGTGAGTCCGTCAGCGGCGATCTCGAATTGAGGGACAAGCTCGACCGGTTTGCTGGAATCGGGCACCGTCACCGGGCACAGGTCGGCGATCATCGCAGCCTGTTCCTTCGGTGTACCGCTGAGCACACCCTTGAGTGCGAGACTGGCTTTGGGACTGGTCGTGTTTATGGGCACGATCTGCAGGTTCACCGTATCGTGGATCCCCCCGTGAATGAAGCGCCAGCGTTGGATTTCTCCCGCGGCAACGCCCTGGAGGGTTGGTTGCACCGCGCCGTTGATGCTGGTGAACCGACCGCTTTCATCCCAGACAGTGGCCGAGGAGAGCTGCGCATTGAAGTTCTCTACAACACCTGTTTTGCCGCTGGGACACGTCCAGGTGCCATCCTTTTGCGTAATGATGGCGCCCTTGTCGTCGAAACAGGCATAGGGGATTTGCTGGAACAGAAAGACTTGTTCGGTAATGGGTTTCCCGGCAGCATCCTTGAGAATGGTGTCGATGTCTCCTGGTTTGCCGCCGGTGTAGGGTCGGTCACCGCGCACAATCAAGGCTCCCGCAGCGCCGCTGGCGACCTGCAGCGCCGTGGAACCATGCCGGTGCGCGTGGTACCAGAAGGTGCCCGAAGGGTGATCTGTGGGGATGTTGATCTCGTATTCGAATTTGGTTTGCGGAGCGATGTTCAAGAGCACGTTGTCACTGTTGCCCGACGGCGACACGTGCATCCCGTGGTAATGCAGATTGATCGTGTTGAAGCATCCTGCCTCGCCATTCGCCGGATCGTTTCCCCCCGGACAGCTGGGATCGTTTTTCTCCAGTTGGTTGTCCAGGTGCACCCGCAGGGTGTTGCCTGGCTGCACATCGATGAGCGGCCCCGACAAGCAGCCGCCATAGGAGCGCAGCTTGACCTTGTCCTTGGCACCGTCGGGATTGCCCGGGTTGTAGATGTAATTTTCGCGTTTCTGCACTTGCAGGTTGAGTTCGACGGTTTGACCGTCACGGGTGATGTCGCCCGCCGGGTTGCAAACTGTTTCCGGAAGGGCCTGCTCGGTCGCCTTCAGTGTGCCCGGCGCTCCTTTTTCAAGGAGTCTGAGCGGTGCAAGGAAAGGCTGGGCCACGAGTTCGGCGAGCGCTGCCGAGGAGGTTGTGCAGACCATCAACCCGGCCAGGACTATGCGAAGCGAAGTCATGTTGTTCTCCCTGCGCCACTGCGCGGATGTGTGCGACAGCCATGATGGCCGTGTGTCCTTTGATTAGCAGATTAACGTGGAAATCGGCATCGACCCTGCGGTGGCTACACGTTGCTGAGGAAGAACCTTTGCGCTTGAGCACATTGGCGATGGTCGCGGCCATGCCGGCAAAATCGCAGGTGCGTCCGGCACCCGGGGTGTAGACCGGCGGCTGGGCCACGGAAGGGTCGCCGCTGGTGAAGGGAGGGGCGGGGTTGTACTGGATGGTCAACTGCACCTGTTGGGCGACGATATCGCTGGAGATCAAGGCGATAATTTTCAATGCCTCATCCAGCCCCGACGAAATGCCGCCACCGGTGATGCGTTGTTCGTCGACGATGAAGCGCGGATAGCCTTCCACCACATTAACGCGGGTGAAGAGTTTCAGGCAGGCGATGAAGGCCCAATGAGTCGTCGCATTGTAACCGTCCAGCAAACCGGCGGCGGCAGCCAGCAATGCACCCTCGCAGACGGAGGCGGAAAATTTCGCTGCCTCGCCTTGTCGCAACAGCCAGTTCATGCGCTGTGGATCGCCCATTAGGCGCTGTAAGTCGTCAGGTTCGCCGCCGGGAATCCACAGCAGACTGATGTATTCAGAGTGTTGATCGAAAATGGGCAAATCGCCGCCGAGCGTCAGGCCGTCCCGGGTGGTGATGGACGGCCCATCAAGAGAAATCAACCGAACTACCCGGGGTGGCGCGGCGGGGTTGTGCTGCGATTCAATCTGAGCCATCCAGTTGAACAGCTCGTAAGGGGCGCTGACGTCGAGCAAGTCCACACCATTGTAAACCGGGATTGCAATCAAGTACTGGCCTGGTGCGGGCATGGCTCCCTCCTGGGAAACACCGCGGCGAACGCGCTTGCGTCGTCAGGTGTGTAGCGTCCTGCTAATCAGCGTTGCGATGCCCGGACAGCAAAACCGGAGGTCTTGCTGCCTCAAACTAATACCCAAGGGCAGCTTTTGGGGAGCGTAGTCGACGCCAGCCCACCTGCAAGGCGTTTTCGTAGGCAGGTGCTGAGTGGTACTGATCGACGCTGGCGGTATCTATGGGGGGAGGTAGTGATTAGCGAGGAGGGAGTTCAGGCGGTGTTTTTCGCGGTCGCGGCAGAACCGTTTTAGCCCGAAAACCTATGCGGGTAACCGGAGGTTTCCGACTCGAAGGCTGAAACTGTCAGGTATACAGCGCCCAGATGGAGCTGACGAACATCGCTGATGTTCAGTGCCAGTGCTGAATTCACAGCGGCGAAGCTGGTATTGCTCGATCGAAAATCGAACCCAACCTTCGTCGAGTACAACGATGTCCTTGCATGGGATGTTGGTGAACGTCCAAATCACCGGCCGCTCATCAATGTCGTACACGATTATGTGTTCTGGATAGCGAACTGAACCGCCCCACGCTTCAAATACTATATTTAACTGGGTGATTTCAGTTTTTTTCTCTAAAAGCGCTGCGGGATATTTTAGGCGCTGAGTCGGTCGGACGCTTCAAATAAACAGAGAACTCTGCATGTTCGCCCAATGGTTCCCAGTGGCCCCCTAGCCGGTGATGACAGGCCCCGCGCTCATGAGAAAGACGATAGGTTGGTAGCAACAGGCGCTTCAACATCCAGTCCGATATTTTCTCGCAGAGTCAGGTAACCGGTTTTCTGATGAGCGATAGTAGGGGCGGAAGATCCATCGACAACTCCTAGTCAACATTCTGAATCCTGACCTTGTCGTTCATCTGTTTTCGACCAATATTAGCCGCAGGTCTTTGTTGTATTGGCGTTCCTACTGGCACGTTGCTAGATCCCATATATGCTGACGATGGAGCAGTACCCCCCCGAGCCTTTCGGGACTTCTGGCAACAAGGAGGTCACCATGTCATCCGCCCCACGTGTACGCCGTTCTCTCAGTGATGTTCAGTACGACTATGACCACGGCAAAAAAGATGAACTTGAAGCACTGATCCGCGCCTGGAAAGGCATCAAGGATCTTCCCGCCAACAACCCCAACTCTTTCTTCTCCATCGGTGGTCTGCATGGCGAGCCGTTCCGTGGTGAAGGCAAGACCGACCCCAACTGGTGGGGCGGCTACTGCCAGCACGGCACGGTGCTCTTTCCGAGCTGGCACCGCGCCTATCTCTGGCGCCTGGAAGAGGCGCTGCGCAGTATCCCCAAATGTGAAAACGTCACCCTGCCGTTCTGGGATGAATGTAGCGACGAGTCACGAGAAAATGGCCTGCCTTCGGCCCTGACCCAGGAATCCTTCGTGATCGACGGTCAGAAGATCGAAAACCCGCTGCGCTCTTTCGTGTTCCCGCAAGCCATCACCGATGAGGTCACGGGCACCCCGATCATCTACAGCAAGCCCGAAGGCTACGAGACCGTGCGCTATCCGCTGTCCGGGCTGCTGGGCACTGAACCGGACCGCGTAGCCACGGCGGCACACAACGCGCAGTTCAAGGACCCGGCGAAGAACATCACCTACCTCAATGAGAACGTCAGCACCTGGCTGAGCGGCAAGATCAAGATTGGTGGCAAGTGGCGCGGCGAGGTGTTCAGTCGCTTCGAAGCCTGCCTCGACTCTCCGAGCTACACGCTATTCTCCAATACAACCTCCGCCGGCGCGAAGAACGACGCCGTCCCGGAGGGCCCTCACTATGTGCCGCTGGAGGAGCCTCACAACTTCATGCACCTGGCGGTCGGCGGTTTTGACTATCCGGGCCAGGGCGACAATTCGGCGATTCCCGGGGCCAATGGCGATATGGGCGAGAATGAAACCGCCGGCCTGGACCCGGTTTTCTTCTTCCACCACTGCTTTATCGACTATGTGTTCTGGACCTGGCAGTGCCGCCAAGGGGCCACCGATGAATTCAGCATCGACCCCAAGGATCCCGGTGCCACTTACTATAAACCCGACGGCGTGCAACCCCCGGCGGGCGGTGCGGGCCTGGACCCGAACGCCATACTGAGCCTGGACACCACCCTGGACCCCTTCGTCAAGGCAGACGGCAAACCCTTCACCACCCGTGACTGCATCAACATCGAGAAGCAACTGGGCTACGTCTATGGCGCCGGTTCCCTGGATGCCTATGCCCAACCCGCCAAGCAGTTGCTGTTCAAGGCCGCGGCACCGCAGCCAACCGGCAAGACCCTGCGGGTCAGCCGTATCAACCGAGCGAAAATCCGTGGTTCGTTCCTGATCTCGGCCTACGCCAAGGTCGATGGCAAGCGCGAGTACCTGGGTACCCGGCCGATCCTCAGCCGTTGGCACGTCGAAGGTTGCATGAACTGCCAGACGCACCTGGAAGCCAAGGCCACCTTCAAGCTGCCACTCAACGCCGATAACTCGGCGATTGACGACGACAGTATCGAGGTGGAAATACAGACCCGTGACTCGGTCCTGAAGCGGCCAAATGCGGCAGGTCTGCTCAGCACCGGCAATGCCGCCACTGCGGACGCGCCGTTTAAGCTGGAAACTTACTGATCCACAACGGGCTTTGCCCACTGCTGGCGCGGCGGCCGAAGGCAATCTTCGGTCGCTGCGCCTAAGCAACCCCGTATTTCCCTCGGTACCTATCCTGAAATTAGCCTGCGAGATGCTCGCGCTCTGCGTGATGTTGCGAGGTCGCTGGTCGCCAGAGGCATCGATCCGTGCGCTCATAGGCAGCAGGTGTGTAACGCCAGGCACCTGACCACGGAAAACACCTAAGAAAGGGCCTTAGAACGTTGACGTGATTCAAGGTGTTGAGTCTGAGGATGCGCTGGAGGTGGTGCGCGAAATTGAACGTCGTGGCGCGTGCTCGACGGCAGAGACGTACCGAACCTGCTTAAATCAATTCTTCCGGTACGCCATCGTCGAGGGAGGGCTTGATATCAATCCGGCCGTCGACCTCGATAGTGTGGCCGTGCTTCGCCGAATCGGGCGACAGCGCTGTGCACTCAGATTGAGATGTAGAGGCGGGCGCCTGACCTTCGCTGTTCATGGCCAGTTAAGCCTTTGGGCCAGGTCGGTGATCAGTCGTTGGGCAGGTGCAGTTGCACTTCCATGGCGTCATGAAGGAGTCGGACGACCTCGATCACGTCGTCGTTTGCCACGCGATAGAACACGACATGGCGCGGGCTTTTGACCGTTCCATGGGGGTGTTTAGCCTGCTGGCGTGAGTAGATGAGGTGATAGCTGCGAAGGCCCGGTGCAAGCTCATCGCGGTCGTGGCTGCCAATGCGATAGGGCGTGTCGGCGATAGCTTGTAATGCGGAGAGGATCAGCGCCTGGTAGCGTTGGCGTGCTTGATCGCCGAACTGCGTCCGGGAGAGCCTGAGGATGTCGACAATGTCGGCGCGCGCCGCGTTGGAAATCCGATACTGCGGCATGCTCAGTGTTTCTCTCTCGCGGGGATAGTTGCCTCCAGGCTCAACCCCTCGAGGTAGTGCTCCAGATCCCCTTCATTCAACTGAGTAAAGCGCCCGCGCTCAAGGTCCATGATGCCGATCGAGGTCGCCTGACGCAGGGCCTCAATTTTGGCAGTGTCTTCGGCGACGCGCTGTTCCAATAGGCGCAAACCTTCTCGCATCACTTCGCTGGCATTCTGATAACGGCCGGACTGCACCAGGTCATGGATAACCTGTTCCTGGTGAGGGGTGAGCACAACGTTTCGCGTCGCCATAATTAGCTCCAGCTCTGGGCAAACAGGTTCTTTCGACCATTGGCATATTATGCCATTTTGCCCGCGAACACATAGTTTGGGATTTGTATCTGACGCATTGTGTCGTACGGGGTCATCCTTCGCGCCGAACAGCGTGTGCTAACCCGGACTGCATGCGCACAAAGTCCAAAAACGCTGTTGCAGGCGGACGTCGGGGGCAGCTTGATTGGTGTGGGCCTTGGGCCGTCAGCTTGGCCAAGCCCTGTTTGATGTGTCCGGCGTTCTCACCGATCGTGTGAAGCGCGCCGCGGACATTGTCGCCAGTATCCGACGCACCTTGGCGCTCGACCCTCAAGGTCTACTCCATCACGGCCGCCTCTAAGGCCAGCTGGTTTTGGTACAGACGTTCGAGGACATCGGGTAGCGAGTATTCGCGAGAGGGCATAGCTTCGACTCCATTCGAGAGAGTGGGGAGCTTAGCAGCGGGAATGTCTGACAACAAAAAGCCCGCGCATGGCGGGCTCTCTGTATGGGGTCAAATCCTTTTGTCCGTTCAATCTGCGCTCCGTTCTGTGAGCACTTCGTGAAAAGCATGTCGCTGGAACGCAAAAAAACCGGCACTTAGCCGGGCTCTCTGTCGATGGGGCCAAATCCTTTTGGCTGACCACATTGTGCTTGGTGGGTGTGACGAAGGCATGACAGGGCGGATACGAAAGCGCGGGCAAAAGCCCGCGTAAGGCGTGCCTCTCCATGAGGATTGATCGGTTATCGGTTAAACCGCTCAACCAATGAGTACTGCGTGGACGCGGTCTTGGTCAGTTCCTTATTCAGATCTGCCGATTGGTGCGCCTGTTCCGAGGTTTGATCGGCCAAGTGGGCGATCGTGGTGATGTTTCGGCTGATTTCCTCGGCGACGGCAGTTTGCTCTTCAGTGGCCGCGGCAATCTGGGTGGTCATGTCGGTGATGTGGGAGACCGCTTCGCTGATCCCCACCAATGCCTCGTCTGCCTCAAGTACCCAGGTCACACCTTCTTGGGCCTGACGATGACCGCTCTCCATGGTCTGCACAGCATTGTTGGACGACGTCTGGAGCTTGGTGATCAGGTCATGGATCTGGGTGGTGGATTGCGAGGTGCGTTGGGCCAGTTGGCGAACCTCATCGGCCACGACAGCGAAACCCCTGCCCATGTCGCCGGCGCGCGCTGCTTCGATGGCGGCATTCAGTGCCAGCAGATTGGTCTGATCGGCGATGCCTTTGATCACGTCAACGACTGTCCCTATTTCGTTGCTGTCCTTGGCCAGCTGTGCAACCGTCAGACCTGTCTCACCAACGACAGCGGAGAGACGCTCGATAGCCTCTCGGGTGTCTCGGGCCACATCGCGGCCGCGACTGGTCAGCAGGATAGCTTGTTGGGTAGCATCAGCCGTACGCTGGACGTGGCTGGCGACTTCCTGGGTGGTCGCGGCCATCTGGTTGACCGCGGCAGACACCTGTTCGGTTTCGACGCGCTGGCGATCAAGGCCTTTTGAGCTGTCAGTGGCAAGTACGTCGGATTGTCCCGCCAGCTCGCTGAGTTGCTCGGCGGTGTCTTGCAGGCGCGTCAGGCAAGTCTTCAGGCGCGAAGTCTGGCTGACGAAGGCGGTTTCCAGGCGGGCTTGTGGTCCGCGCGCATCGCTGTACATCTGAGCGATTAGTGAGTCGGAGGTAGAGGGCTCAGCCATCTGCAGCAGGCGCAAAGTTCCTCGCATCTGCCAGCGTGAAGAGAGCAAGCCGATCGGCATGGCTATGCCTACGGCCACGGCAATCGCCACGGGCGCGCTGAAGAACAAGCCGCTCATGGTACCCGCCAGTCCCATAGCTAAGTACGGCAAGCAATCTAGCAGAGCAGGTTGCCAAGCGTCTTGGCGGGGGATGGCCGGTTTTCCCTGGCTGATGCGCTTATACAGGGATTCAGCACGGCGAATCTGATCAGTCGTCGGTTTGACTCTGACCGATTCAAAGCCCACCACCTGGCTGCCTTCAAATATCGGTGTGACGTACGCGTTGACCCAGTAGTGATCGCCATTTCTAGAACGGTTCTTGACGATACCCATCCACGGGCGGCCTTGCTTGAGAGCACCCCACATATGGGCAAATACGGCAGGGGGGACGTCAGGATGGCGGACGATATTTTGCGGGGCGCCAATCAGATCGGCTCTATCAAAACCACTGATCTCTACGAAGGCGTCATTGCAGTACGTAATAACTCCTCGATCATTTGTCGTCGAGATGAGTTTCTGCTGAGGTGCGAGTGAAATCTCACGCTGCGTAACTGGCTGATTATTTCTCATTCCGATTGCTCCTTGGTTCCTTTAAGAGGCCATCGGCTAGTACGTGAAAAAGGTTAGCGTCTTTTTTCTAAAATCTCTTTTATAACAATGAGTTGAATTAAGGTTTTGAACTATTTTGCATCCGAATTGCTCGTGTGGATATGGCCTTGATTTTGATTGAAAAAACTCGTCTGTAGACTCAAAGAGGCAAGCTTTTTTTTATCAACAAGCAGTCAGCTTGCCATCGCAATTCTCAGTGCTACCGCAGCCTCAAGCAGCTTATTCGCCTGGTTCGAGACCGCCGTCGCCAAGACATCATTTCCAGCGTCCTTCAGCATTGTTGCCAAATCGAGCAGTTTCCCCACCTCGATCTCAACGACGCGAACGGATTCAGTTATCTGGTATTGAAGTGAGTGCGCCATGCCATCAAACCTCGTTCCAGATCGGCTAGGGGCATGTTCCCTAAATATCCCCGCCAGGCCAACTACCCATCTCTGGATCATGAGTAATTCTTCCTGCCTTCACCTTATCTGCATGTGCAATCAGCCGGTCTGCCAGCCGGTGCAGCATTTCGATCTTTTACATCGCTACCTTCAACTCGACCTCGCTGCACTGCTTTGCTGCCCCTAGTAACTCATGAGCGGCTTCTTCTAGGGCGCGCGAAGCGGATTTCAGGTCGCGGCACAGTTCTTGATTCGGTTTGGTGAGGGCCATGTTGACCTCAGGCTATTGACTCGGGATTTTGGACAGAGATCTCGGCCGACCGGGCGTTAAGTCTTGCTTCGTCAGCTTTAAAAATAGTGATCAGGTGATGGATAGCCTGGGCATCGATCTCATTGCCGGCGAGAGTCAGCCGCTCAGCGATACGCTTTAGCTCCACCGCCGACCATTTAAGATCGGAGGCGATACCTTGAAGGTCACGCCTGAGTTCCTGATTGGGTTTGGTAAGTGCCATCTAGCCCCCTGCAAGTTTACGTCGCATTAGTTGATTCGTGCTTACTTAATGGAAAGTCACAACCCTGCGACTTTCGCCAATCCTGATCCGATCCAGGGCCCGGTTTAACGCATCCAAGGCATCGAGGAGGGCTTTCGCCTCGGTCTCTCGACCATCTCCCCAAAGGCGCTCAGCCATTTTGTTCAGGGCTTGGATAGATCTTTCAATGTCTGCAGCGGTTGCTGTTGTGGTGTCTGCCGCGCGCTTCTTTGGCATTGTCAGAACTTCTGCAGCGCCCGCACGACGACGCCCACGATCCGGCAATGCTCGTCAAACGGTTCAATTGGGTAGCCAGGGTTCAGCGGCTTTAAGAACAGCCTCCCGCCATCGTTGACGAGCTTTTTGAACGTTGCCTCATTGCTCTCTGGCAGTTTGGCGATCACAAGTTTTCCAGGCGCTGCCTCTGCTTCTGTGTCCACCAGGATCAGCGTGCCTTCAGTGATGCTTTGTCCGGCTGGGGATGTCATCGAGTCGCCTTTGACCTCCAGCCAAAACGCCGCACCCTTTGAGTCGTACTCGGAAAACTCATAGCGATCTGAGAAGCCGGCCGGGTAGGGCTCCACTGCTTCGGCCCATGTGCCAGCGGCGACCCAACTGATCACCGGGTAGCGGTAGGACTCAGCTTGCTGGCGCACATCGCCGACGATCGAATCGTATTTCGCTGTGCCGGTCATTGGACCAATATTCTCAGACAGCCAGATTGCGCTCACGCCGCACGCATGCGCGATTTTCGGTAGATGCGCGCTTTGAAGGTTCTTTCCAGTCTCCAACTGCGAAATCACTGGCTGCTCGACCCCTGCTTTTAGAGCGAGAGCCTTTTGCGTCAGCTTGGCGTGAATTCGTGCGGATTTGATTCTTTCAGCGAGTGTGCTCATCCGCTGGAATTTATAAGTTTCCTTATTGGCCTGCAAATAAGTGTCCTTCTACTTTGGGTATAAGCAAACTTATCGTGAGGGTGCTCATATGACCCCCATCGAAAGGCTCGTCGACTACTTCGGCGGGCAGACCAAAACAGCTCTGGCTCTCGGCGTATCTCAGGCTGCGGTTTCGTACTGGGTGTCCGGCATTCACTTGATGAGCGCAGAGAAGGCATTCAAGGCGGAGGAGCTTACCGCGGACAAATCACCACTTGTGCGCTTTGTTCTCGCCATCAGCCAACTCGTAAATCCGCCACCTAACCCAGCCCTGTCACACCGAAAGCGGAAGTGAACCTATGGCCTACGACGATAAAGCGCACCGGCACGAGCACCAGATGAAGGTGCGCCTCGATGACGAAGTCTTTCAGGAGCTCAAGGACGTTGCCCGGGACATGAAGCTGCATGCCTGTGGGTTTCTACGGCCTTTGTCATGCTGGCCGCGCTGATTTCTATTGCTTTGCCCAGGCACACCGAAGCGATACCGTCGACATGACAAGATGAAATCCCACTGGATTCGTATTTCGCCGACCTAGGCGGTGGAGGTTCGAGGTGATGAGGGGCTGCTCATGTTACTGCCGCTACCATCCGCGTAGCGCTGCCAGATTTCAAGATCCCCGACAGTGCCGTTTTTCCGGACGAATCATCCCTGCTTGGTAGAGAAAATCGCTGGCATTTGAAGATGCAGGTAAATGGCCAAAAACCTCAGGCCAAAGGTGAAAATTAAAGCGATCCAACCGGCGACCCTGACCGAGGGGAATATGTTGCGCAACACGACGTAAAGGGTGCACCCTAACAAGATCGGTGTGGCGTATATCTCCCGTGACATCAACAGTGAAACTCTTCCAGCCAGGACATCGCGGGCTATACCGCCTCCAATACTGGTCAGCACACCCATCATCACTGCCAAAGGCGCGGCGAGGTGCAATGCCAGCACTTTTTCAGTAGCAGCCAACCCGAATAGCGCAGCCGCCAAGCCGTCGAGATAGAGCAGCAGCCGATAACGTCGTTGTAATCGTTGGGTCAGAAAAAAGGCTAGCAGTGCGGCAATCAAGGCGGCCCAAATGTAATTGAAGTCAGCAATCCAGAAGATCGGTAGATCCAGCAGCAGATCTCGTAGGGTGCCACCACCAATAGCGGTGATGATGCCAAGCACCACAGCGCCGAACAAATCGACATCGGCTTTTTGGATAGCTAGCACACCGGTTATTGAGAACACGGCAATGCCTAGCATCTCCTGAAAATAAAGCATCCTGTGTTCCTTTCTCAGGTTACCCAACACCCAACTATGTTGAGACAGTAGTCCAAGATGGAGAAATCGCTTTTTCGGGCAAATGGGCCCGGCTTCTGCAGTTAGGTAAGCACCTCTTTCTCACAATGGACGCAACTACTAGCATCGTCTATCACCATGGTGTTGGATTAGGGGACGGATGTGTGTGCCGTGCGCAACACTCTGCAGCACTTGGGAGATCTCGTGGGCGGTAGGAGGGGCGATTCATCTCGATCAAAGTAAGACAGGAAATGCCATCCACCCGTAGTGCCTCCAGTGGCTGGAAAATTGATTGCGGCTTTCCTGGTGATGTAGGGCTCACGAGACACTCGGCATAGGTCAACATCGAAGTGAGGCATGCTCAACCTCTCCAGGTACTCTCGCAACATTGCACTGAGTCTTGATGGCCTCTTTTATAGGTAACTCACATCACTCAATGCTCATGGGCATGTGAATGGATGGTCAGGGCACCAGGCACCTTGGTGCGTTCGAGCCCGCCACGTTCCAGCCACCGGAGGGTCTGCTCATAGGCGCGCAGCAGCAAAGACTCGGTCTGGTCAAAGTTGAACACCGAGACATCCACAGGGCACAAGGGCGGGACGATATGCAGGCTGGTGAGAGTGCGGAAGTGTTCGATGTCGCTCACCAGTTGTCGCATGCTCATTAGATTGACGGTGTGCAGGGCTAAGGCGACCAGGCCTCGGGGCGGTTGTGTTAGGGCGCAACTCACCCCGGTAGGGATTACCACGACGTTGGTGGCTCCCAAGGCTACGGCAGTCGAAATAGGTGTATTGCTTGCCACGCCGCCGTCAACCAGGAACTGATTGGCGATTTGTACGCATGGGAACACCAGTGGGATGGCAGCGCTGGCCAGTAACGCCTGCTCAAGTTCGCCACTGGACAGAACCGTCTCGGCACCACTGAGCAGATCGGTGGTGACGATGTGCAGGGGCAACGCCGCCTCCTCAATGCGGTGGATGGGCAATGCCTGATCCAGCAGTCGCTTCAAGGCCGCCGGCTGCAACAGAAAGCCCCGCCGTTTGATCAGTCCTCTACAGGTATCGAACCAGGAGAGGGGAAAGATGTCAGTTTTACACAGCCCCCGCCAGAATCCGGCGAGCGCCTCGACGCCATCGGAATCGGGCCTTGCGGCAAAGTAGGCCCCGTTGATAGCGCCTACCGAAGCGCCAACCACCATATCGCATCGAACATTGGCCTCAACGAGGGCCCGCAACATACCCACCTGCACCGCACCCAAACTGCCGCCGCCAGCGAAAACGATTGCGGTTTTGGTCGCCATGGTCGAAGTCTCGGTGCAGAAATGTACCGATTTAGTGTAGCTGACGGATCCGCGTTACTTCCGGGTGCTCGCCATGCTCGAGCCGTCGCAAGCTTGTAGTTCCGGACGATGCCGAATCCCAACGGAAACGGGATGAATGCGGGACGGAGCGCGCTTCTACTCCCAGACGACACCCATAGCTTTCAACATCTATGACAACGAAGAGAAGCTGCGTCTGTGGACGACCTATAAGGGCCGAGAAGAGGCTGAAGGTGAATGTCAGCAACTCAATCTGGAGTGGATTCAAAGCGTCCTATCGGATCGGGACTCCATAACTGGGCATAAACATTCAGTAGTCCAACAAAACCATCGGCGCCAGGCGTTACGAAGCGAGTGGATCAAAGTCCCAGGGACGTACGACCTACACCATTCTGACGCGGATGCTCGGTATTGAGGCGCGAACAAACAGCGTCTGCCTCCACCCTGACCTTAAACACACCATGCTTGCTAGCTGAGCCTCCTTCGACAAGATCAACGACCCTGTATCGCTTACTGCCATCGTCCATTCCTGTGGTCTCGATGACTTTGAATCTTGGGTGCATGGTGCGTTCCCTACTGAAGAATGGTGCCCTACAAGTACCGGTAAGACTCCATGATTTCAACAAGTATGCAGGATTGAGCTGAGACAATTTATGACAGCGCAACGTGCTTCTCCTTTTCCCCAACTGCTGGCGTTAACTGCAATGGGGCGTTGAGCTGAATAGGTATTCACACCTTTTCAAAGTCGCTTACAAATCCGTATTCGGGTTGCACCATGTGCATTGCTACTAGGCTGTATTGGCAGGCAACCCCTCTAGACCAGCCCTTTCGTCAATCGCAGTCGTAAAACTGAAACATTACAGTCATAGAATTGACACGACTTCTTACACCTTCTTTCAGTCGGCCTTCGGCCCTTTTTCATGGATGAGCAAGCCCCATGCGTCGTGTTGTATTCAATCAGAAAGGGGGCGTTGGAAAATCCAGCATTGCCTGCAATCTTGCCGCAGCGAGTGCTGCCGAAGGCTACCGAACGCTGCTGGCTGATCTCGATCCTCAGGCAAATTCGACACACTATCTCACGGGCCTGATCAACGAGAGCATCCCTTCGGGCATCGTCGATTTTTTCAAACAAACACTATCCGGCGGCTTCGAAGGTAGAAGGAATCGCGTGGTCATAACCGAGACCTCTTACGACAACCTTCACTTGGTGACTGCCAGCCCTGAGCTGTCAGACCTCCAGTCAAAACTCGAGAGAAAATTCAAGATCAATAAGCTGCGCAAGCTACTGGTTGAACTGTCCGAGGATTATGAGCGCATCTATATCGATACACCTCCGTCACTCAACTTCTACACATTCAGTGCCCTGGTGGCTGCGGACAGTTTGCTGATCCCATACGATTGCGACAGTTTTTCTCGCCAGGCGATGTATCGCGTGATCGCGCAGGTAGAGGAGCTACGTCTTGATCACAATGAATCACTGAAAGTAGAGGGGGTGGTGGTCAATCAGTTCACCGGGCACACCAGCATTCATCAAAATATCGTTGATGAGTTGTTGGCCGAAGGATTACCTGTGTTGCCGGTGTACCTCAGCAGCTCCGTCAAGATGCGCGAATCTCACGAAGTTTCAGTACCCATCATCCATTTGGCCCCTCGGCATAAGCTTTCTCGGGCGTTTTTTGGTTTGCTGGATGCTCTGGAGCGAGCCGCTTAGCTTCATCAATGACGGGTTGCTACAAGCGTAATCGCCCCCTCAGGTTGTCCCTCCAGCTAGCGTCAAATGAGCCGGAGCCGGTGATTCAAGCCAGTTCGTGCAGCTGAAATACTGTCGAAACATTCTGGCCATATGATTCGCGTCACTGAAATCCAAGGAGTTGGAGATGAATCGACCATCAAGAAGCATGCGCAAACTGCTCGACTCCGTCGCCACTAACAATGAGGTAGCGGCGCTCGATATGATGCGCGCAGTAGAGCAGCTCCAAGACGAAGTGCTACGCCAACGGTTGCTCAACATGATTCACCGACTCAACCAGGACGCTATTGACTTGCGAATGGCGCGTGACGATATCCAGGGCGGAGCCATAAAGCTCGCGTGATCGGTCTCGGTGACGTCTCTTGGTCTGTATGCCGCACTGGTCTCTTGGGCCAAGGGCGTATTGGCCCGTCCCGAGCTATCCCGGTGGGGCAGCCGGGTAGTTGGGTCGACGTTCATCTGCGTCGGAGCCGCCATCCTGACCATGCGTCGACAGACTGCATAAGAGGAGGGCGGCCAGGTACCGATTAGCGCAGCACAGACGCCAAAACATCACCACTGATTTGATGCAGAGCCTGCCTCTTTCAAGCCAGGGTAATCATTGAGCGCAAGGCTAGACTCACCATCGTCCATTGGCTCGCGCACTGATTTATGTATCACTCCGGCTTCAGCATCCGCACGCATCTGCTCGAGCTCCCTGTGAAACGCCTTGTCCTGAACCGTGGGCTTACTGGTGTATGGCTTTCGTTCGGGTTCAGGCTGTGCTGCATAAGTCGTTACCGCATCAGGGTCGTTCTGTAGCTTTTCTTGAACTTGCGATTCCAGCATCGCACGTAGCGCATCTTTGTCGGGGCGAGTCAGCAATTTGTCAATCCTATTAGGAAACCAGGCACCCAGTAATCGACTGGGCCAGTGGCCGGTTGAGGAACATCCAATCGATCGTGTTGAAAAATTTGGGCTGCAGATACAGCCACAGGACTTCAGGTCGAAGAGAAGAGGCGAATCATCAATTTCTTCCAACACGGCGATCGTGTCAAATTGGGAGCATGCCTGGGATGATTCCGTAATCGACAGAAACGCAGGCAGTGAGAGAGTACCCGGCCGATCCTCAGCCGTTGGCACGTCGAAGGTCGCATGAACTGCCAGACGCACCTGGAAACCAAGGCCACCTTCAAGCTGCCACTCAACGCCGATAACTCGGCGATTGACGACGACAGTATCGAGGTGGAAGTACAGACCCGTGACACAGTCCTGAAACGGCCAAATGCGGCAGGTCTGCTCAGCGCCGACAGCGCCGCCTCTGCGGACGCGCCGTTTAAGCTGGAAACCTACTGATCCACAGCGGGCTTTGCCCGCTGCTGGTGCGGCGGCCGAAGGCAATCTTCGGTCGTTGCGCCTAGGGGGGGGCTTGTCAGTGGGGATGGATCTCGATCTGAACCTGAGCAACTGAAGCGTTCGGGTTAATGACATACTCCCGATTGGCTATGAGCAGAACCCAATAGTTTGCCTTGGTATTTCTCCTTTTTTTGCTCTTGAACTACCCCAATAACAAGTCCAGAATTGAGTCTTTTCCTGCTTCGGCAGGAAAAGACACCCCTTAGATTTCAATGGGTCGGACGTCAGATGCGAGTCTCGTTTCCCGCTCCAAGCATTAAAAAATGGACCTCTGAAAAGAGGTCCATTTTTTTCGTCCAGAGAAAAGTGGAGCCCAGCGCCACGGTAGAAAATTCCTTTGCTGCCGTCTTTCTTTCCTGGCGGGCCTTCAAGGCTGTTGCAGATCGGTCGTATCTTCGCCAAAGACATTCTGCCCTGGCCTAGCATCGTTTCGATTGCAGCTTTCGCAGAGTCTGAACGCAGCGGGAAAGTGTCGCGTAAGATCAATCCCGTCAAACATCGGAGTTTCACCCTGTCGAGTGAAGCTAAGAAAATCAAGCTGTCTTCGACGCTACATAGGTAGGGCAACTTGTTGCCTCACACCGGCCCTTCGGCCATCGACTGTTACAAGACGCCACTTTTACAGTTTTTACGTAGCCTATTGCGCATCTAGCAGAATCGCACGCTTCCTCCTGATTGATGCAACGAATGCCACGTCAGGGCCTCATATAGAAACGAGCAGTGCCATTGGTGCAGGTGCCAGATGCGATGGCCGGGAGCATTTTTTCATGACAACAGGTGATTGTTTTTATGACGGCGGCTGAGAAAAACCATGTGGAATGGCTGGTTGAGCAATCGATGCTTCATGCCGCAAGGCAGCGGGCCAAACTCTACTCTGGGCAAGGTCGATTGTGGCAACAGCCTTATGCTCATACTCGGCCCCGTGATGCTTCTGCCCTGGCTTCGGTGTGGTTCACCGCGTATCCGGCGTCCATTGTTACTAGCGAAAATGGCACTGTGCTGGAGGCCTTGGGTGATGAAACCTTATGGCACGCGCTGTCGAAAATCGGTATCCAGGCTATTCACAATGGCCCGCTGAAAAGGTCTGGCGGTCTTTCGGGCACCCAGCACACGCCCACGATTGACGGAAATTTTGACCGCATCAGTTTCGAAATCGACCCGCACCTGGGCACCGAGGCGCAGCTTCAGGCGCTGACCCGTATGGCCGCCGCGCACAATGCGGTCATCATCGATGATGTCATCCCATCTCATACTGGCAAAGGCGCGGATTTTCGCTTGGCCGAGATGGCGTATGAAGATTATCCGGGGCTCTACCACATGGTGGAAATCCGCGAAGAGGATTGGCCGCTGCTACCCGACATCACTGAGGGGCGCGATGCACAGAATCTCAGCCCACAGCAGGTAGACGTTCTACGGGACAAGCATTACATCGTCGGCCAGTTGCAGCGGGTGATCTTCTTCGAGCCAGGGGTCAAGGAAACCGATTGGAGTGCGACACCGATCGTGGTGGGCGTTGATGGCAAGCCGCGACGTTGGGTTTACCTGCATTACTTCAAGGAAGGGCAGCCGTCGCTGAACTGGCTGGACCCGACCTTCGCCGCACAGCAGATGATCATCGGAGACGCACTGCACGCCATCGACGTCATGGGTGCGAAAATCCTACGTCTGGACGCCAACGGATTTCTCGGTGTAGAACGCAAACTCGACGGCACCGCCTGGTCTGAAAGCCATCCGTTATCGATCACCGGCAACCAGTTGCTGGCCGGTGCGATTCGCAAGGCCGGCGGTTTCAGTTTTCAGGAGCTGAACCTGACCGTCGACGATATCGCCGCCATGTCCCACGGCGGCGCCGATCTCTCGTACGACTTCATCACCCGACCCGCCTACCAGCATGCGTTGCTGATGGGCGATACTGAATTTCTGCGGTTGATGCTGCGTCAGATGCATACCCTCGGCATCGATCCGGGCTCGCTGATTCATGCCTTGCAGAACCATGACGAACTGACCCTTGAGCTGGTGCATTTCTGGACCCTGCACGCCCATGACACCTTTCTCTACCAGGGCCAGACTTTTCCCGGCAACATCCTGCGCGAGCACATTCGCGAGCAGATGTACGAACGCTTGGCCGGAGAGCACGCTCCCTATAACCTGAAATTTGTCACCAACGGTGTGTCCTGTACCACCGCCAGCATCATCACGGCAGCGCTCGGCATTCGTGACCTCGATGCGATTACCCCCGCGGATATTCAACAGATTCGCCAGATTCATTTGCTGTTGGTGATGTACAACGCGATGCAACCGGGCGTGTTCGCGTTGTCTGGCTGGGACCTTGTAGGCGCATTGCCGTTGCCGGCAGAACAGGTCGCGCATTTGATGCTCGACGGCGATACGCGCTGGATTCATCGCGGTGCCTACGATCTGGTTGATCTCAATCCAGACGCGCCTTTTTCGGCGGGTCAGATGCCACGCCCGAAAACGTTGTACGGCAGCCTGACCAGTCAATTAAAAAACCCGGATTCGTTTGCCTCGCAGTTGAAGAAAATCCTTGCTGCTCGGCGTTCCTACGATATTGCGGCCAGCCGCCAGATTCTGATTCCGGACGTGGAGCATCCGGGGCTGCTGATCATGGTCCACGAGTTGCCGGCCGGCAAAGGCACACAAATCACCGCGTTGAACTTCGGCTCGACACCGATAACCGAAACCCTGCACCTGCCAAATATTGCACCGGGGCCGGTGGTCGACATCATCAATGAGCGGGTCGAAGGCGATCTCACGCCTGAGGGCGAGTTCACCATCACGCTGGATGCTTATGAAGGATTGGCACTGCGTGTGGTCAGTAGCTCGCCGATGATCTAGGCACTGCGCCGGAGAGTTTGACGGCCCTGTCAGGCTCTCTTCGCGGACTGTTTTACGGTTGAGGCAGGTTTAGGCGTACGCATCAGCAGCGGGCCAAATGTCGCGAGCAAGCCGAGCATGATCAACGGGAAAAACATCAGCGTACTCAATCCGAAATTGCTGACGATCACGGTGATGACGGCAGGGCCCACGAGCATCCCGGAAAACCCGATGCAGTTAACGATGCCGATGTTACGACCTGCATGTTTCGGGTCTCTGCGCCCGGCGGCGGAGATCATCAGGGGAGCGATACACGACAGCCCGAGGCCAAACAGCGCGAAGCCGATGATGCCGGTGACCGCAGTGCCGCCGACGATGGTGATGATCATGCCAAGGACACACACCGTTCCGCATCCGAACACCACTTGCGAATTACCAAACGCCGCTGCCAGCCGGTCACCGAATAGACGTCCGACGAAGGCCGCGCCAACGAAGATGGAAACCGCCATGCCGGCCGTCGAGGTCGTCGTCGAGAACTCGCGACGAATATATTCCTGGCCCCAGTCTGCAATCGCATTTTCCCCCATCATGCTGCCCAGCAGCAGGACGCCGAGCGCAATCATGACCAGCAGCGTTCTTGCCGATGGACCCTTGCCCACTTCATCATGCGACTGGGCGCCTGTTTGCCAATCGCTGGATGACGGCTCGGGAACATCATGTTTGCCCAGCAGCCATCGGCTGAAAAAACAACCCACGATAAACAGCGCCACGCCAAGCACGGTGTAGGGCACTTGCACGCTGTCGGTGTAGAAGCCGCTCAGCCAACTGCACACCATCCCCAACAGAAAGCCGCCCAATGAATAAAACGCGTGGAAGCCGGACATGATTGAGCGCTGGTAGAAGCGTTCGACTTGCACTCCATGCGCATTCAAAGCGGTGTCCAGCGCGCCTCGCAGTAACCCGAGCACGACGCCGAAGCACAAGGCGAACCAGAAACCGCTGACGAAACCCAGCGGGATAATGGACAGGGGATACGCGAGTGCGCACACCGTGATAACCGGCTTCGCACCAAAAGTGTCGAGCAAGCGACCCACCCATAGCGCACCTGTTGCGGAACCCACGCCGACCCCGAGTGCGATCAAACCGAAGTTCGCATCTCCCAGTTCGCCGGTAAAACCCAGTTGCGCTCTGAAGACGCTCACACCTGTCGACCAGATGTACATCATGGCGCCAATCATCATGAAGCCCAGGAAAGTCGCGATGCGCGCCTGGCGAATGCGGGTGGGGATCTGTGTTCTTTGAAGGTTGTTCATCACGCTGCATTGTCCCTTTTGTTTTTGTTGGGTGTTCATGCAATTGGAAGGTGAAGTTGTTCAAGTTATACGTATAACCCAACAAAAGTAGCATTTGCAGTAGATCTACTGTCAACTTTTTTCAAAATTATTAACGCGCAGGTGCTGCTTGGATCTAACGCTGTGCTCGACATGGCCATCCAGCTTTGTCCAGATCCAGTGGCCTAAGGGATTATTTTAGGTTATACGTATAACTTTGGTGATCTGAGCACAGAGGTTTTCCGTGTCGTCTCAAGAATTGGTACTGCCGTGCGCCACACCTGATATGGCCGCCTACCGGCTGACGTTTCTGATGTCAGGCCTGTGCATGGGCGCATGGGCACCGCTGGTTCCTTATGCACGTAGTCGAGCTGGGGTCGACGACGGTGCGTTAGGCCTGCTGTTGCTATGCCTTGGCCTGGGCTCTCTGGTGATGATGCCGGTCGCCGGCATTCTGAACGCCAGGAAAGGTTGCCGCTTTACCATGCACATCGGTATCGCACTGGTATTACTGACATTGCCGATGCTGGCGACGACGCATTCATTCGCAGGCTTGATGTTCGCCCTGACAGTATTCGGCGCCGGGTGCGGATCAGTCGACGTGACGATGAATGTACAAGGGGTGATGGTGGAACGCACCACCGGCCGATCACTCATGTCCGGCTTTCATGGATTGTTCAGCCTGGGAACGATTGTCAGTGCCGCGGGTATGACTGCATTGCTATGGCTCGGCGCTACGCCCTTGCTGGCAAGCAGCGCCGTGATGGCGGCACTGGTCGCTTTTGTACTGACCTACGGGCGTCAGATGTTGGGGCGAAGCGGCGATGAAGGGAGCCCGATATTTGTCAGGCCTACTCGAAAAGTCTTGTTGCTGGGCTTGCTCTGCCTGTTCGCCTTTCTCGCTGAAGGCGCCATTCTCGACTGGAGCGCAGTGTTTCTCGCTGAGGTACGCGGCGTTCAACATTCGATTGCGGGCCTTGGCTACGCAGCGTTCGCCGTGATGATGGCCTTGGGACGATTGAGTGGCGACCGGATTCTGCTGAAGCTCGGTTCGCGCGTGGTGCTCATCGGTGGCGGCCTTATTGTCATACTGGGATTCATGATGGTCGTGCTGGCGACGAACTGGCTCCTGAACCTGGTGGGGTTCGCCGTCATAGGCATTGGTTTGGCGAACATTGCGCCGGTTTACTTATCGCTGGCAGGTGCTCAGCAGACGATGCCGGGTGAGTTGGCGATTGCCGCGGCAACCAGTCTCGGTTACCTCGGCATCTTGATGGGCCCGGCGGTCATCGGGCTCTTCGCCCACGCGACGAGTCTGTCTGCGGCGCTGCTCGCAGTTGCCTCATTAATGATTGCGATCATGGTCAGTACCACTCGACTGGTTCCGAAGGTTTCCTGTCAACGGTTACACTGAGCGCATGTTTTTTCACGGACCTCGTATGGGGTTTTCAAAAGATTGGGAAGCAAGCGATGGCATCCGTTTCAATGAAAGATGTAGCTCTGGCGGCGGGGGTGTCTCAGCCTGCGGTGTCTTACGCTTACAATCGCCCCTCCAAACTGTCGCAAGCCCAGCGCGAGCATATCCTTGAGGTGGCCGCCTCATTGGGCTATCCAGGCCCCAACGTTTTGGGGCGAAGCCTTCGCTCGGGCAAGATCGGGGCGATCGGGCTGATGATGATGGACAAGTTGTCCCTGGCATTCGCCGACCCCTGCACCATTGCCCTGTTGCGCGGGATCAGTGAAGTGGGCGAGCTGGAAAACGTCGCGCTGACGTTGTTCCCGCTCAATAACAACCGGCTTGTCGGCCGTGCCCAGGCAGAGAGTCACGGCAGCCTTGCTCTGCGCGGGCTTGTGGATGGTCTGATTATCTCGACCCTGCCCGATGATCACCCGGCCGTATTGGCGGTGGTGAAACAGAACATTCCGTTTGTGGTGATCGATTCGCCCTTGGTGGAGAACTCTTTCTTTGTCGGGATTGATGATCGAGGCGCCGCCCGCACCCAGATGCAACATATGCTGGATCTGGGGCACCGCAAGATAGGCATCATCATTGACCGGCTCAATCCTGACGGTTATCGCGGTCCGATTGATCAGCAGCGTTTCAAAAGCGCCAGTGAGCGCATTGTCAGGGAGCGGCTCACCGGCTATGTGGAAGCAGCGAGTGCGGCCGGCCTGGCATTCGAGGACCTGAGCATTATCGAAGCCGGCGGGCTGGATTCGACGTCGGGGCAAGCAGCGGCATTCACGCTGTTGACGTCCAACGATGTCACGGCGGTGGTTGCTTGTTCAGATGTCATGGCGATCGCTTGCATGAAAACCGCTCACGCACTCAATCGCAACGTCCCGCAAACTCTTTCGGTGATTGGCTTTGACGATATTCCCGAAGCAGTTCAACTCGGCTTGACCACCATTGGCCAGCCTATGGTGGAGAAGGGCGTATACGCCGCACGGCTTCTGACTGAGCAACTGAATGCGCCGGCTGGCACCCGACTCGAACCCGAGCAGAAAATTTTCGCCACGAAACTGATTGTGCGAACGTCGACACTCAACGTGCAGCCAACCGGCGTCTGAGAAGTTGTCACAAGGCTGCGGTGTAAAAACTACACCGCGGCCTTTTTTTAGGTTGGTTTTTTGCCACTCAACTCGCCAGGCGCTTGAAATTCTCCGCGACCCGCAAGGCATTGGCGGCGATGGTGAGCGCCGGATTGACTGCGGCAGAAGACGGGAAGAAAGAGCTGTCGACCACCCAGACGTTATCCAGGTCATGCAGCTTGCAATTCACATCCAGCACGCTTGAAGCGGGGTCCTTGCCCATGACGGCAGTCCCGCACTGATGCGAGTTGGTGGCGATACCCATGCGTGCTTTCAGGATCACTGGATAGCCAGCCTCGCGCATGACTTTGCTGGTCTTGCTCACCAAACCTTCATGGGCCTTGAGATTGTTCGGTGTCCAGTGGACTTTGATCGCGCCACGCGACTTGTCGTACGTGACCCGGTTTTCCTGCGTCGGCAAATCCTCAGAGGTCAGATACAAGTCGACGCTGTGGTCGGTGATGTATCGCGACGCAAACTTTGGCAGCCACGGGCGCATCGAGGTGATCATGGGCTCGCGGATTTTTCCAAGCATCTGCACGTTACCCAGAGGAAACGAATTGCGCGGGCTGGCGCTGTACCAGTCGTTGAGGGCCAGGGTCTTCTGGAAGATCACTTTGTTCTTGCGCCGTGGGTCTACGGCCAGCATGAACGTACTGTTGTGAACCATGTAGTTGCGACCCAATTGTCCTGAACTGTTGCCAAGGCCTTCAGGGTGCTGATCGTTCGCTGACTTGAACAGCAGAGCTGCGCTGTTCACCGCGCCGCAGGCCAGGACAAATCGTTTGGCTCGAAGCGTCACGTCCTGGCCATTGAAGAGGCCATGAGCCTCGGTCACTGTCCGGTCGTCAGCGCCGGTTATCAATTGTTTGATCGTGGTGCGGGTCATTAGCCTGATCGATCCGCTGCGCAGCGCCGGTCTCAATGCCGACACTTCAGCATCGGCCTTGGCATCGACGAGACAAGGATAACCATCGCAGGTTGAGCACAACACGCAGTCACCGCCGTCGCCATAATCCACCGCAGCAGGCATCACGAAGGGTTTGAGCCCGGACCGTCGCATGCTTTGCTCCAGCGGAATCAGCGCAGGGTCATGTTTGAGCGCAGGTTGCGGAAAAGGGCCCGAGCGCCAGGGCTCGCTGGGATCGGTGCCCGCCAGGCCATGAACCCTGTAGAGCTTTTCCGCTTCGGCGTACCAGGGTTCCAGTTCTGCGTAGCTGATCGGCCAGGCGGGAGACACGCCTTCGGCGTGCTGAATTTCGCCAAAATCCTCTTCGCGAAACCGTGGGAGCATGGCGCCGTAGAACTTGGTGTTGCCGCCGACGTAATAAAACACGCCGGGGGAAAACGGTTGATTGGACTCGTCCAGCCACTGCTCGGCATTGCGGTAACGGCCTTCGGCAAACACCGATTCGGCGCTCCAGTTCTGTATTTCACGGGGCAGGAAATCACCCCTTTCGACAATCACAATGTCCAGCCCGCTGTCGCGTAACGCATGGGCAAAGGTTGAACCGCCCATGCCCGAGCCGATAATCACTACATCACAGTTGATATTGCCATCTGCATCAGGTGTCACCACGTCGAGGGCGCGCGGTTCGCGCGGCGCCCCCGGTTGTGGATTCAGCTCTGCATGATGCGAAATCAATGCATCACTCATTTGAGCCGCTCCAGTTCTTACAGGTGCTGTTCGGAGTTCCGGATTTCCCAGTATTCATCCTGACGTTCGTCAGTGATGTACTCAGGAATCGGGAAGTCCCACCAGCCCGGTACCCAAGGGCCTGCGGCGTCGCGATCGGTCGGGATTTCGATCAGCACTGGAACGTTCAGGTCCAGGGCTTCCTGCAGAATTGGCTCGAGGTCTTCAGGGCGTTCCACGCGATAGGATTTCAGGCCGAAGGCTTCGCCGACCGCTTTGAAGTCCGGGCTGTAAGGCGTGCCATCCGGGTGGTTGAACTCAGTGCCGATATGGCGACTGGTTTGCTTGCGCTGGCCACCGCGAATCGACATGTACCCGGCGTTGTTCTGGATCATGAACACAACAGGAATGTTGTTGGTCACGCAGATCGCAATTTCCTGAGAGGTCATCAGGAAGTCACCATCGCCGAGGATGCACACCACCGGTTGATTCGGTGCGGCCAACTTGGCGCCGATAGCGGCAGGAACAGCCCAGCCCATGGATGAGAATCCACCAGACGTCAGGTGCGTGCGCGGGGTATAAACCGGGAAGGTCTGCTTGACCGCGCCCTGGGTGTTGCCGGACCCGACCACCACGATGGTGTCGCGCGGGAATACCTTGCGCAGCGCACCCAGCGGACGCTGAGAGGTGAACGGGAAGCGATCGGAGTCACGACGACCGGCCAGTTTGGTTTCCCATTCGTCCTGATAGCCACGCAGGTCGCTCAGGTACTCTTCGCGATCCACAGTCTGGCCTTTCAAGCCTTCCACGATATGCGCCAGCGCGTATTTCGCATCGGCACAAATGCCTACCGTGACCGGGTAGTTTTTGCCGATTTCGTGCGGATCGATGTCGATGTGGATCAGCTTCGAAGGCGGAATCGCAAAGGTCACGCCCTTGGCATAACTGGACGATGACCAATCGGTGAAGCGACAACCCACGGCGATAATCACATCGGCGGTGGAGGCCACTTTATTACCGCACATCGTGCCGGTTTGACCGACGCTGCCGGCGAACAGCGGGTGATCTTCCGGGAAGCCACTTTTGCCGTTCCAGGTGGTGACCACAGGAATCTTCCAGGCCTCGGCCAGGGCGAGCACTTCGGCGCTTGCTTCGCCAGTGATGACCCCGCCGCCGATAACCAGTACCGGGCGCTTGCAGGCCTTCAACTCTTCAACCGCTCGAGCCGTGGCCGCAGGATCCGGGAAGCACTTGCCGATAGGGGTGCGTTCTTCCAAAGCGTGAAGGGTTACCTCAGCAGCCTCGGCCTGAACATCCATCGGGATTTCAAGATGAACGGGACCAGGACGGCCGGTGACCATCGCGCTCCAGGCCCGGTGCATCATGAATGGCAATTCTTCAACACGAGTGGCTACCCAATGACGCTTGGTGACCGCTTCGGCGATTTTCGGGAAGTCGTTGTCGGTGTAGCGTTCCAGCTCCTGCAACAAACCGTGGCCGCGCATGTGCGTGGGAGGCCCGCCGGTGATCAGCATCAGGCTGGTGGAGTCGGTGAAGGCCGTTGCCATGCCAATCACGGTGTTGGCGGCGCCCGCACCGATAGAGGTGACAGCGGCCATCGGCTTGCCGGAAACCCGGTAATACCCATCCGCCAGGTGAACCGCGCTCTGCTCGTGGAAGACCTGGATGAACTTGAGTTTCGAGTCTTCTTCGAGGAAGGCGTCGGTGAGTGTCCAGATACCGTGGCCAGGAATACCGGCGACATATTCGACGCCATAGTTTTTCAGGGTTTGAGCCACGATCTGGCTGCCGGTCAATTTAGTCATGACAGGACTCCTTGGGTTGATGAAAGTGGAGTGGATACGTCGGATTTTCCGGTGCCTGCCGAGCGCCCGCGTGTCGCCCAGTTCAGGCCCTGCTTGGTCAGGCGGCGGATATTGGGGTCAGCGAGGTTGCTGGTGTCGTGCCCGATCGAGTGATAGAACACCCGGCCCAGACCCCATTGGCGAACCCAGGCGACCGGGCTGCGATGGCCCTTGATCCAGGGGAACGGGTTGCCGTCGAAGGTGGTTTCGGCCAGCACATGAATGTTCGGGTCAACCTGCATGTAGTACTGCTCGGACCGAACCTCGAAATCCTCGACGCCTTGAGTGACTTCATGCGTATGGTCGATGACGTTGACCTGGTACGGGTGGGGAAAGCCTTCACCCATCGGATGCTCAAGAAACGATCCGCCCAGCACCCAGTGATACTTGAGGCTTGCACGGAAAGCGGCGCCCGCACCGTGCCAACCCACCAGCCCGGTACCGCTTTCGATCGCTTCGAGCAGGCGGTTTTCCTGAGAGGCTGTCAGCGTTTCCGTGGTGACGGCGTTGTTCCAGCCGATCACGATCAGGTCGTAACCGGTCAAGTCCCTGTCCAGGGTGAAGATGTCGGTCGACTCTTCGACTTCAAAATCCAGCTCCTGGAAAACGGTCCGAGCCCATGCAGCAATTTCATAGGGGTAATGGCCGGGCCAGCCACCGAATAGATACAAGACTCGACTCACGGTTGGTCACCTCTTTAAGTTGGGTGTGATTATTAGGTTATACGTATAACCGCTTATTTAAACTATCACTCCAAATCGCTAAGTCAATGCCTATGTAATTAATTTCATGGGGTGGTGCCTGCAGACCCTGATATAGAGGGCTTCATGCCGCGTGAGTCGCGTGCCTGGGAAATACTTTAATTCGGATAAAATCCAGAAAGATGGGTTTTAATAAGAAAAGGTTATACGAATAACGTTAGTTGCTGGCGCGAGTGCTTCAACATTGCGTCTGTGTTGCGTCAGGTTGCGTCATCAATAAGGAGGCTGCGAAATTGCCGGGGGCGGGGGGGTGAGAAAAGATGGTCGCCAATGCTGAGGGCATGTCGCGTGCCCTCAAGAACCACCTGGAGCATGTTGATGATTCGTTATCTGAAAAAAAGTAAACCTGTCGAAGCTCAAGCCGAGATTGCCGCCCAAGTCCGCGATACGGTTGAGCAAATCATCGCCAACGTCGCCAAAAACGGTGACGCCGCCGTTCGTGAATACTCGAAGAAGTTTGATAAGTGGGAGCCCGCATCCTTCCGCTTGACCGACGAAGAAATCGCGGCGTGTGTCGCCAGTCTTTCGGAGCAGGAAATCGGCGATATCAAATTTGCTCAGGCGCAAGTACGCCGCTTTGCCGAAGTGCAAAAAGCGTCCATGCACGATGTTGAAGTCGAGACGCTGCCGGGCGTGATACTGGGGCACCGCAACATTCCAGTGAACTCGGTGGGTTGCTACATTCCTGGCGGCAAATATCCGTTGCTGGCATCGGCCCACATGAGCGTGCTGACCGCCAAAGTCGCGGGTGTGAAACGCGTTGTCGCAGCCGCGCCGCCCTTTGATGGCAAGCCTCACCCGGCCATCGTGACCGCCATGTACCTGGCCGGTGCCGACGAAATTTATTGCGTCGGCGGGGTACAAGCGATTGCCGCTTTTGCGTTGGGTACCGACGCATTCAAGCCGGTCGACATGATCGTCGGGCCAGGCAATGCCTATGTCGCAGAAGCCAAGCGTCAACTGTTCGGCAAAATCGGTATCGACTTGATCGCCGGCCCGACCGAAACCCTGGTGATCGCCGATGACAGCTCCGACGTCGAAATCATTGCCGCCGACTTGCTCGGCCAAGCGGAGCATGGCGTCAACTCCCCAGCCGTATTCTTGACCAATAGCCCGGAATTGGCAGAAACCCTGCCGGCAGAAATCGAGCGCCAGTTGGGCATTCTGTCGACCGCGCCAGTCGCTTCAATCGCCTGGCGTGATTATGGCGAAATCATCCTCTGCGACACCGTGGACGAGCTGGTGCTGGAAGCCGACCGCATTGCCTCCGAGCACGTGCAGGTCATGACCCGCGATCCACTGTATTTCCTTGAACACATGACCAACTACGGTGCGCTGTTCCTCGGTCAGCGAACCAACGTCTCTTACGGCGACAAGGTGATCGGCACCAACCACACATTGCCCACCACCGGGACCGCGCGTTACACCGGCGGCCTGTGGGTTGGCAAGTTCATCAAGACCTGTACCTATCAGCGTGTCCTGACGGATGAGGCGTCTGTGCTGGTCGGCGAGTACTGCTCGCGTTTGTGCGACATGGAAGGTTTCGCCGGGCACAAGGAGCAGGCCGATATCCGTATTCGTCGTTACAAGAAGCCCGCTTGAGGGTTGTTGATCAGTTGCTGCACTTGGCAAGCGGGTAGCGAGAGAAAGGGTCGTTTCTCGGTGCTGCTGGTCACTCTCACCGTCTTTCCAAGTGTTTTCAGGCTCCCCGTTCGGGGAGTTTTTTTTTTGAATCGCTTGGAAAAAACCCGTTGTTACAGGCTGAATTTTAGTGAGGCGATGCGATGGGAACCTTGTCGATTAAAACAAGAATTACGCTGGCTGCCGGCAGTTGCCTGTTTGTGATGGTGCTCTGTCTGGTGGGGTTTTCGATTCATCAAATGCGCGAAACGTCGGCCGTGGTCAGCGAGTCCAGTACGAACTCGCTGTCCCGGGCGTCGATGCAATACCTGGAGTCGACAGGTCACTTGCAGGCCAATGGCATCGAGCAGCGCTTCCTCAGCAGCATGATGTTCACCCGTTCCCTGTCCACCCAAGTCATCATGATGCGCCGCCAGGCCCGGCAAAATGGCTTGGCACCCAAACAACTGCGTGGCGATCTGTACCGGCTGATTCGCGCCCAAGTGGCGACCACACCTGAGATCCTCGGCGCGGGCATCTCATTTGAACCCAATGCACTGGACGGTGCCGACGCGAGTGCCATCAACGGTGCCGACTTCACCGGCAATGCCAATGGCCGTTTTGCGGTGTACGTTTCTTCGATGCAAAACTTCATCCTCGAAGAAAAGGAAATGCAGGATGACGGTGACCCTGGCAAAGCGTGGTGGAACTGCCCGAAGAAAACCCGCAAGCCTTGTTTGATCGAGCCTTATACCTTCCTGCTCAACGGTGTACCGACCCTGACCTCCAGCATCGCGTTACCGTTGATGGACGGCGGCAAATTCATCGGCGTGGTCAGCATTGATCTGCCGTTGAGCAGTTTGCAAAACATCGCGCAGAAAGCCAGTATGTCGCTGTTCGAAGGGCAGGGGCAGCTAACCTTTGTCAGCGCTGCCGGTGCCGTCATGGGCAGAAGCGGCGATCCTGCGTCGTTGGGGAAATCCATCAAGGACGTCTTCCCTCGACAGGCCGCTGATATGTTCGAAGGCGCGAAGTCGGGTAAAACCCTGGCGATCGATGAGGCTGACAATGCTAACGTCATGCTTGTCGTGCCGTTTTCCCCGATCCCGAACGCCAGCCAATGGATGACGGTAATTGAAGTGCCGCGTGCCACATTGATGGCCTCGGTCGCGGCGTTGCAACAGGTTATGGAGCAATCCAATCGTACGTCGCTGATCGTGCAAGTGGCCACCGGGATTGGCGTCACCGTGGCCGGTACATTGCTGATGGGGTTGTTGGCGGTGAGTGTCACCCGGCCTATCCGCCGCGTGTCCGAAATGCTTGAAAACATCGCCAATGGCGAGGGCGATCTGACCCAGCGATTGAGTGCCGAGCGCCGTGATGAAATGGGCGCGCTGGTGGGTTGGTTCAATCGCTTTCTCGATAAGCTGCAGCCCATCATTGCTCAGGTCAGTCAGAGCGTATTGGAAACTCGGTCCACCGCGGACCAGGCCTCTTCGATTGCCACCCAGACCAGCAGCGGTATGCAGCAGCAACTGCGCGAAGTCGAGCAAGTCGCGACCGCCGCTCATGAGATGAGCGCGACCGCTCAAGAGGTGGCGCGCAATGCGTCCATGGCAGCGACCGCCGCGCGCAATGGCGATGTCGCTGCCCGATCCTGCAAGGGCACCATCGAGATCGCTGCGCATTCCATTCAGTCGCTGTCCCATCACATGAGCGGCGCCATGACCGGCGTTCGTCAACTCGCCGACAGCAGTGAGAAAATCGGTAGCGTGCTCGATGTGATTCGCACCATTGCTCAGCAGACCAATTTGTTGGCGCTGAACGCTGCAATCGAGGCGGCTAGAGCAGGGGAGACGGGCAGAGGTTTTGCGGTGGTGGCTGACGAGGTTCGACATCTGGCCCAGCGCACACAGGATTCCGTGTGCGAAATTCAGGGTGTCATCGAAAGCCTTCAGAGCGGTACCCGCGACGTAGTGAATGCCATGCAGAGTCAGCACCGCCAGGCGAATGCCAGCGCAGCGCAGGCACTTGAGGCCGTCGATGCACTGACCAATGTCAGTCAGAACATCGAGATTATGACGGACATGAACCTGCAAATCGCCAGTGCCGCCGAAGAGCAGAGTGCAGTAACCGAAGAGGTGAACCGTAATGTCTCGGCCATCAGGGACGTGACGGGCGCATTGGTGGAACAGGCGGATCAATCGGCCCGCATCAGCCAATCCTTGAACGACCTTGCGAACCAGCAACAGGTGTTGATGAACAACTTCAGGGTCTGAACTCACTGTATGAGCGAGCAAGCTTGCTCCTACAGTGGGCTTTACAGGCCTCAGACTAACGAGCGCGCTGAATGTGATCAGCCGCTTTCTCGCCGATCATGATCGCCAGCGCGTTGGTATTGCTGGAACACAAACTCGGGGCGATGGAATTGTCGGCGACTCGCAGGCCTTCGATCCCGTGTACCCGCAGCTCGTTGTCCACCACAGCCATCTCGTCCGCGCCCATTTTGCAGGTGCCTACCGGGTGCAGCGCAGCGTGCGCCTGTTGACGCACGAACTTCAGATAATCGCTGCGGGTGCGCAACGGCTCGGCGGGTACGTGCTCGCGCAGAATATGCCCGGCCATCGCACTCTGGGACATGATGTGTCGACCGAACTCGGTCGCTTGCACCATGCACTCCACATCGAACGGATCGGTCAGGTAGTTGGGTTCAATGGACGGAAAGTCCATCGGGTCTGCGCTGCGAAGTTGCACTGCACCGGTCGAGCGCGGGCGGGTCTGGCACACGTTCAAGGTGCAGCCGTTGCCACCGGGGACGGAACCTACGCCAGCTTCTACACCTGCACCGGCCATGAAGCAGTACTGAGCGTCCGCACGGTTCTCAGCCACCGACGTACGCCAGAACGCGCCACCTTCGACCACGTTTGAGGTCACCGGTCCTTCTCGAAACAAGGCGTACTGCAACCCGGCAGCGAGTTTCCAGTGCGGTTTTTTGTACTTGTCATAGCTTAATGGACGACGCAGTTCATTGATCAAGGAAACTTCGATGTGATCCTGCAGATTCTGCCCGACGCCAGGCAGGTCATGCATGACATTGACGCCTTTCTCGCGCAGGTGACTGGCTGGACCAATGCCCGACAGCATCAGCAGTTTAGGCGTGTTGATCGCACCGGCGCTGACGATGATTTCGCGTTCGACCCTGAGCACTCGACGCTGTTTTTTTTCCAGGTATTCCACGCCCGTTGCGCGTCCATTTTCGATCAGGATTCGCAAAACCCGGCAGTTGGTTTTAACCGTCAGATTGGGTCGCTTGCGCGCAGGCTTCAGGTAGGCAACCGAGGTGCTCGATCTCAGGCCGTTTCTGGTGTTGATTTGATAAAGCCCGCAGCCGTCCTGCATTCCGGAATTGAAGTCGGCGTTATAGGCCAGCCCCGCTTGTTGACAGGCTTGTAACCAGAGCTTGGTCAAAGGGTGGGTATAACGTTGATCGCTGACGCCAAGCGGGCCATCGGTACCGTGAGCGTCGTTGCTGAATCGATCGTTGGTTTCGCACTTCTTGAAGAAGGGCAGTACATCCTTGTAGGCCCAACCCTGAGCACCAGCAGCCGCCCAGCTGTCGTAATCGGCCGGTTGCCCGCGCAGGTAAACCATTGCGTTGACCGAACTCCCGCCGCCGAGTACCCGCGCCTGCACCATGGTTGGGTTGGCGGCGCCGATATAGTCCGCCGGCGGCTCCCAAGGGTAACGTTCGACCAGATTGCCCTGACTGGTCTTGTAGAAACCGACCGGGAGATGAATAAACGGGTGAGTGTCTCTTGGCCCCTCTTCGAGGAGAACCACCGAAGCCTGTGTATTTTCGCTGAGACGTGCCGCAATGACGCAACCGGCTGACCCACCCCCGACCACGATATAGTCGACCACTGTCATGTACCGCCCTGGTCAAAAAAAACGCCGGATCATGCTCTTGTGGAAGAGCTGATGATCCAGCGCTGAAGTTGCTGATAAACCCCGTGCCGAACCCGGCAAGGGCTGTTGTTTAAGCCGGTATCACCACAAAGCTGTCGGGTTTGCAGGTGAGCGCCACATCCGATCCGGGCGGCAGCGTAAGGCTGCCAGGGGTGGGCAGTTGCTGGCATTTGAGGTCGATGGTGCCGCCGGCAACCGCCACCCGGTAAATCACCCGATTGCCGATGAACGACGTGTCTCTCACTTTCCCGGCAAATGCACCATTGGCCAGCGTCGCGCCTTGGGCGGGCTCAAGGCCGATGGTTTCGGGGCGGATCGACACATTCACCGGTCCTGCACCCAGGCTGTTTTTGGCGGTGTGCGCGTAGCGGCCGAACGGCAGATCAACATAACCGCTGCTGGTGTCGCCCAATCCGTACGTGCCGTTGACGATATTGGTGTCGCCAAAAAACTTCGCGGCGAACAACGTACGCGGCGACCAATACATCTCTTGCGGTCCACCGATTTGCTCGATGCCACCCTTGTTCAGCAGCACCACACGGTCGGACAGAATCATCGCTTCGTCCTGGTCATGGGTGACATAAACGAAGGTGGTCGATGTCTCTTCGTGGATGCGTTTGATTTCGTTGAGCATGTGGTGGCGGATCTTCAGGTCCAGCGCCGCCAGCGGTTCGTCGAGCAACAGCACAGCGGGGCGATTCACCAGCGCCCGGGCCAGCGCGACGCGTTGCGCTTGCCCGCCACTGAGTTCGGAGATCCAGCGATTCTTGAAGCCTTCCAACTGGACCAGCTCCAGTGCCTTGGTCACTTCACGCTTGATCTCGTCTTTAGGTTTCTTCTTCAGGCGCAGCCCGAAAGCCACGTTGTCGAAGACATCAAGGTGAGGGAACAGCGCGTATTTCTGGAAAACCATGTTGACCGGGCGGTGTTCGGGCGCCAGGGACGTGGAGTCCTTGCCATCGATCACGACTTTGCCGGTGGTGGGTTCCTCGAAGCCCGCGATGATGCGCATCAATGTGGTTTTGCCGCAGCCACTTGGGCCCAGCAAGGTCAGGATTTCGTTGCGCTTGACGGTCAGGTCGACTTTGCCAAGGGCGGTCAGGTTGCCGTAGCTCTTGGATATTCCGGTCAGTTCAATACTGTTGGTCATGGCGATTACTCTGCAGTTTCAGCACGTTCAAGTTCGAGGCGGCGACGGCGCAGGGTCATGACCAGGCCGGCGATGACAATGATGGCGATGGTCACGACCAGCATGAATACCGAGGCGGCATTGATGGTTGGGCTGACGGCGCGGCGCATCATCGAAAGAATCATGAGAGGCAACGTGGTATCGCTGCCGGTGACGAACACGGTGATCAGGAATTCGTCCATGGAAAGCGCTACCGCCAGGATCGCGGCACCGGCAATCGTCGGGCCGATGATCGGCAGCGTCACCAGCCAGAACGCTTTCAGCGGTGACGCGCCAAGGTCACGCGCCGCCTCTTCGAACGACAGATCGAAGTACTCCAGGCGTGAACGCACGGACTCGACGAAAAACGGAAAGGTGAACAGCGTATGGCCGATGACCACGGTCAGCAGCGAGCGGGGCAGGCCGATCACCGAGAAGAAAATCACCAGCGCGATTCCCAGAAATAATCCGGGCAAGGCGATAGGCGCGAAGTTCATGAAGGCAAAGACAGATTTGACCCGACCTTTCATGCGCATCAGCGCCAGTGCCGAGAACGTGCCCAGCACGGTGGTGAGAATGGCCGAACCCGCGGCGACGATCGCACTGTTGGTCAATGCTGTCATGAAGTCCGAACTGCTGAACAGCGCCTCATACCATTGGGTGGAGAAGCCTTCGAACGGGAACGACAGCGAGGCTGACGAATGAAAGCTGAACAACGCGATGATCGCGATGGGCGCGTAAAGAAAGAGCATGTAAACGTAAGTGAATAGTCTGATCATGGCGGTCACCTTGCATTTTTATTGGCGGTGTTCAGTCGTGATAACGTTTACCGGGCGCCAGGTTGGCAGCCCGCAACACACCCAGCAACAGCACATACACCAGCATGAAGACAATCAGCAGCAGGTAGGCCATCGCCGCCCCCAGCGGCCAGTTACCGACAGAGCGGAACTGGTTGGCGATCACCAGGCCAGTGGTCATGGCGTCTCTACCGCCCAGCATCTGGGGGGTGACGTAGTCGCTGGCCGCGAGGACGAACGTGAACATGAACGAGCTGACGATGCTCTTGTGCGCCATCGGCATGATCACTCGCCACAAGATTGTGGTACCGCTGGCGCCCAGATCCGCGGCGGCTTCCAGGTAATCCTTCTTGATATCGCGCAAGCCCGACACCAGCAGCAGAAGGGTGAAGGGCAGCATGATGTGGACCAGGGTCAACACCACCGAAAACTTGCTGAAGACCAGCCAGTCCAGGGGTTGATCGATCAGCCCGAGGTGCAGCAGTGTGGAGTTGATCACGCCGTTGGTGCCCAGGATCGAACGCCACGCGTAGACCCGCACCAGATAGCTGGAGAACCACGAGATCAAGGCCAGGTACAGCACGGCGTTGGAGCGCGTCCGATAAACAATGTAATAGGCGACCGGGGCGCTGATGACTGTTGACAGCACGGCGGTCCAGAAACCGTTTTGCAGGGCGATCCACAACGAGTCATAGAACCCGCTGGCACTCAGGGCCTTCGCATAGTTGGCAAGCGTTGCGGCGGGCTCCATGCTGAAGGTCTTGGCGATCCAGAAACTGGCGACCAGCAGCAGCGCCGATGGAATCAGAAAGAACACCACCAGAAAGAACAACGGGGGCGACGCGAGCAAATACCCACTCAGGGTTTTCTTGTCGATTTTCACGTGTTTACCGGCCTTCGAATCCCTGTCATCAAGGAGGATGGGCTCGCTGTTGTTGACTACGTTCATGATTATTGTGCCTTTGCTTTTTGTTTCGATAACGAGGGCGCCTTGGTGAGTGCATGCACGTTGTGACGTGTGCTCTCTCTGAGCGGTACGAACGGCATCGACAGGCCGTTCCATCGCCACCATCGAGCAGAGGTGCGCGTGCTCGCAAACACGCACCCTCCAGTACAGTCCCCTCAAACAGGCCTTTCAATACGCCGGAATACCGATGGCTCTAGAATGAGCCTTTGAAGTTCGCCCACTGATCGATCCATTCAGCATAGGTCACATACTTGTCGGAACTCAGGGGCGGCTGGCCGTAGAGTTTTGATTTCTCGAAAAAACTATCCAGGTTCGCGTAGTCGAAGGTGCTTCTCAGGTCGGCAGGGAGCAGCGGCACCGCTTTGGTGTTGACCACACCAGAGAACATGGTGGTTGCCATCTTGGCCTGCGTTTCAGCCTCGAGCGTCTTGTTGATGAACTCCAGCGCCAGCGGTACATCTTTTGCCGTTTTCGGGATAAACAAGGCATCGCACCAGAGGGCCGCGCCTTCTTTGGGAACCGACAGAGCCGTTTCTACGCCGCGCTTCTTGGTCTCGCTAGGCGTGTTGGCTGAGGCTGAAAACACCGCGTCCACTTCGCCCGACACCAGCAAGGAAACAGCGTCTCCCGAAGAGGCTGCAAAGACTCGGCATTGATCACGATAGGGTTTTAGTTTTTCGAAGGCGTCGTCGAACTCGGCACGGGTCAGGTTGGGGAACTTGTCGCCATAGCCGGCAATAATAGCGATGAGTGACCAGTTCGACGTGCCGTCATCGACGAAGGTCAGTTTGCCCTTCAGTTTCGGGTCTAGAAGGTCTTTGTATTCAGCAGGTTTTTTGACGTTCTTCGGGTTGTAGACAATGGTGTTCATGCCCCACAGCAGCGGGACGCCCCACTGCTTACCATCCCAGTACCAACGGCTGCCTTTGTAGAACAGTGGAACGGTATTTTCGGCCGAGTAGTTGGGGACCTTCGAGGTATCGATCGCCTTGAGCAGGCCCATTTCCTGATAGATGGTCTCGTAGCCCAACGCATACATGGTCAAGTCAAGCTGCACGGGATCTGAGCCGGCCAACCGGGCGGTGATGTCGTCCTGGTTGCTGGCATAGCTGGACCGGACAGTGATGCCGCGCTGCTTGCGCCATTCGGCCAACTCCGCGTCACCGGTTTCACCTTCCCAGCCAAGAATCTCCAGGTGACCGCCTGCGGCGGCAGCAAATGCGCTGGGCATGAAAGATCCCATGTACAACCCTGCGGCAGATGCGGCAGCCCCTAGCAAAAACGTACGCCGTTTCAAGCTAATCGAATCCAGGTCAATGCCGGTCAATCCATAACCCGTCTCTATTTCTTTTTTCATTTCGAGTTCCTGCCTAGGGTGGTTGTGTGAAAACGATTAGCGACTTGCAATGGCTCTGGCTCGGCTGGTTTTGCCGGGCACATCCTTTTGTATGCAGTCATGTAGATCGGCAGTGTTATGGCCAGCATTGTTTCCATGAGCTGGGGAGGTTGGCGGTGCTGAAATGCCTGTCGAGAGAACATTGCGCACTTGGCCTCCACTGTTCCGATTGACTCCTCCTTGGCTGGGCTGCGCCGCTTTCCTCGGGTTGCAAGGTAAAGACTTGAAGCGGCGCGCCCGGCGCTTGATAGGCTCGGCTTGTTGTTTTCATGGATCGAGTATTGGCCTGGCGGGCAGAGCACTCAATTTCGCAGCGCCTATAAAAGCGACGCACTCTGACGCATCAAAGTGACCTAATCGGCGCAACACGCTCTCCATAACGATAGTTCCCATTGAGCGGGTGATGGGCGGGGATCACCTGCGTCAACGTGCGTCTCTTTTGCGAGGGGTGCGAAATTGAGCCGCGCCTGCTCCGGGCGAATACTCCAGTGGCGGTCCTGAGACGGGGCGAGGTGCATTCGCCCTGACGCCTGTGCCTGTTTGATTGGAGTGTCCTGTGAAAATCACTGGTGGCCAGATTGTTGCGAAAGCGCTGAAAGCGAACGGTGTCGGTTATGTGGCCGGCATGCCGGGTGACGGCACGTGGGCCCTGGCGGAAGCATTACTGACGGCCGGCACCGATATCCCGTTCATTCAAGTCATACAGGAGCAAAGCGCAGTCCATCTTGCCGACGGCTATTTTCGTGCCTGCGGTCGGCCCATGGCTGTTCTGCTTCCGGTTTCATTGGGTATTTCAAAGGCCTTGGGCGGAATCGCGGCCGCGTTGGCGGACTCATCGGCCATGCTGGTGCTCAGTGGCGGCGACACCGAATCCGACGGTTTTTGGCCTGAATCTGCGGCCACCGGGATCACGAAAGAGCATGTGCGGGTTTCGTCGATTGAACAGTTGCCGGACGCCCTGCGTCAGTCCTTCGATACGATGTTTAGTGGTCGCGTCGGTCCGGTCTGTCTGGATATTCCGGCCGCGGTTCAGAATGCCTCTATTGAAGTCAGCCTGGCGCCCGCCACTTTGCGGGCGACCAGCGAAGTGCAACGGCCAGATCCCCGGTTGAAAATAGTCGCCTTGCGTGACGATCGAATGCCGCACTTGATCGAAAACAGCGCCAGTGACGTCCCGCCTTTGACGGTTCAGAGACCCTTGGCCGAATTACGCTCGGTCCTGGAAAGGGATGCGATTCTGGTGGTCGGTGCGGGGAGTCTCCAGGCCTTGGTCAAAGCGATGTTCCCCGTCTATCAATCCAGAAGTCCCTGCGCCGCCAGTGTCGGCACGCTCGGTTGGGCGGTGCCAGCGGCTATTGGTGCGAAGCTCGCCATGCCGGCGCGCCAGGTAGTGTGTGCCGTGGGGGATGGGGATTTCTTGCAATCGATGCAGGAGATGGCGGTGTGCGTGATGCACAGCATTCCCGTGGTGTTCCTGGTGTTTAACAACAGCGGGTATGTGTCATTGAGCGATGTGCAAACCCCGTTGGTCGAGCAGCACCGCGCCGGTGAATTCAACCTGCCGGACGGCAAACCCTACTCACCCGACTTTGCCGGCATTGCCCGAAATTTTGGTCTTGATGCGTGGCGGGTCGAACATGCTTCGCAACTCAATCCAACGTTTATCAAGGCGCTGAACAGCAAAGGGCCGTCGTTGGTAGAGGTCATTACTGCACGCGGTTCGCGAGGGAATTAATCAAATCGTCTGAGAGGAATCACGCTATGGGTATTTTGGACTGGAAACACTGGAACGTTATTCTGGTGGTGGTTGTGCTGGTCTTTGGCACCAAGAAACTGAAGAACCTGGGCACCGATGTCGGCGAATCCATCAAAGGTTTTCGCAAAGCCATGAATGACGATGACAAAGACGCCGAACACTCACCCGCTCGGCAGACGAGCACGGCAGTTGAGGCGCCGCCGATCATCGACAGGCACTCTCACAAGGTCTGAACATTGACGAGGCGGTCTTTCAACCGCCTCAGTCCTGACCGCCCCACACGATAGTGGCGTTGTCGCCGGTCATGTATTCGCGCACTTCCAGCGGCAAGGATTGATCGCTGGGCAGCACGGCGGTTGCATTGCGCAGATGGTGTTTGCGGATCTTGCCTTTGTCCACGAGCCCCAGTGCCATGCGGGTAGAGAAGGGCTGGCGGAATGAGGACGACGCCACACCAGTGACCAATCCATAGAGGAAGCGGATGGGGCGGCGATGCTGCGGGGTCAGTATCGAAAACGTCATCTCGTTACGTTGCTTGCCTTCAAAGTCCACCAGGAACAAGCGGTCCCCAAGGAGCAGGCAAAAACCGTGATAGGTGAACGAGTAGCCAATCTTGCCGCTGCCATCCAGCAAAGGGAAGCGCTCTACCGTGACGTACTGGACCATCGAATCGGCTCGATACAGGCACGTGACCGAGCGCAGGATTCTGCTCTTGTAGATCGATGAATTGTGGTAGCGGTAATAGACGCCCAGATAGTCTTCGAGCAAATCAGCCGACTGCTTTGCCAACGGCAGGAAGTGATTGAATTGCGCCGAGGCGCGCAAGTCTGTCGGTAATTCGTTTTCATACCCTTCATAAAATTTCTTGAACTCGGCGGGCGGCCGAAAAAGATCTTCGGCCTCCATCATGAAGTAACGACCGATCTTCTGAAGAATCTTCTGTGAAGGAACGTGCTGGCCCACCAGGTACTTGTTGAACTGCTGGCGATTGACGTCGACTTTGCGGCACATGTCTGCAACCGATCGGCAGGACTCAACCAGCGTACTCAGGTTTTTTTGCACATTAGCCTGCAAGTCACTGCGAACCTGTTGTCGCTCGGGGTGCGAGGTGGCAGCAGTTAATGGCATGGTGACGGGATCTCCTGGGCGGGGCATTTTTTATCTCGATTTCGCTAAGCGAGTTTGAACGGCGAGGTTATATGCCAGTTATTCTTGAATAACCTTCAAGTACCTTATGCCGACGTAAACACTTGATCATATTGTATTTAATTCCAAGCATGTTCCATGCCGTGTGCGAATGTTCGATTACTGGCAGCAACCGGCGTCTATCAGTCTAGCTCCAGCCACCAAAGGTTACTCGCCGCCCCAGCAGGTAACATATTGGCTTTGCCGGGTAACATCATATTCGAGGTTCCCTTTACCCATTGCCAGAGCATCGTTTATTCGTTTCGGTGCTTCAGTACGCGTCATGTATCGGTGTGGTGCGAAATGGAGAAAAGAAGGTTCACCCGTAATACTCCACTTGGCGCATTTGTGTACGCGCCATTCAGGGGAGCATTTCAGCTATGGCAAGGTTAACAGGCGACATTCCAGGGCAAAGACGTTTCAAGGTCGGCATGGTGGGTGGAGGGCAGGGCGCTTATTTCGCCAGTTATCACCGTGCCGCCATGCGCCTGTGCAATCGCTTCGATATTGTCGCCGGCGCCTTCTCTTCGGACGCGGAAAAATGCCGTGAGGCCGGGGCGGCATTCAACCTCGAGCAAGACCGGATTTACCTGTCATTCGAGGACATGGCAGTTGCCGAGTCGCGTCGGCCAGACCCGATTGATGCAGTCGTCATCGTCACGCCCAATCACTTGCATTTTGAACCGTGCCAGCTATTTCTGCGGGCGGGGATCCCGGTTATTTGCGACAAGCCGTTGGTCAATACTCTGCAAGAAGCCCACGAGTTGGCGAGTATTGCCGACCGGCACAATACTTTTTTCGCAGTGACGTACACCTATCAAGGCTATCCCATGGTCAGGGATGCTCGTAGCCGCATTCAGGCCGGGGAACTGGGTGAAGTCCGCTTCATGTATGTCGAGTACCTGCTGGAATGGTTGGCGGCAGGCGTGGACGGATTGAGCAAGAGCCTCGCGTGGCGTGGCGACCCTGAAAAGGCCGGCCCGACCGGCGCGTTGGGCGATGTCGGGACACACGCCTTCAACATGCTTGAGTTCCTGTCCGGGCGGCGCTGCACGAATCTGAATGCCAAGTTGAGCACGGTCGTACCCGGCTGGGGATTGGACGACACCTGTGTGGTGCAACTTGAATTCCAGGGCGGGGTAGATGGATTGTTATGGGCCAGTTTCGCAGCGCCCGGTCATCGCAACGGATTGCGTTTCAAGATCGTCGGCAGCAAGGCTTCAATCGAATGGTGTCAGGAATCACCGGAAACGCTGCTGTTTACGCCCATCGATGGCGCCGACCGCATCTACCGCCGCGGCCAGAGTGACAACGCGGCTCAGACGTTGAGTTTCACCAGTTTGCCGGCAGGTAATACAGAAGGGTATCTGGAGGCGCTTGCTGTTCTCTATGCCGATTTCGCCGAAGCACTCGATGCCGGAACGGGCTGGCGCACGGCGACCACCGTCCCGTTACCGGATATTCACGAGGGCGTGCGCGGAGTGCTGTTGTCCCAGGCGTGTGTCGAGTCCAGCCGACGGCGTGCCTGGGTGCCTTTTCCAGATCAGTAAATCCAGTGGTTCAAGACGCGACCACAATATTTGAGACCTTTGCCTGAATCGGGCCGAGCCGTTCAGCGGGGGCGTCTCGTTCCACCACCAGCACACCCAACTCCTCGCAGGACGCGACCTGGTAATGCGCGATGCTCGACAGCTTTTCGTTGGTCGCGGCGACCACAATCTGCCCGCTACGAGAAACAACGGTGCGCTTGAATTCCGCATCATCCATGTCGAAAGCCGTCACGCCTTTGATGGCGTCAATCGCACAGGCGCCCAAAAAGCACAGGTCGAAATTGAAATTCGACAACTGCTGAATGGCCGTCAGGCCGACGGTGCTGCCGGTCGCCTTGTGCAGACGGCCTCCCAGCAAGATCACATCGGCCAATGGCAACTTTTCCAGTTCCAGTGCAATCGCCGGCGAGTTGGTGGTGATTGATATTGCAAGATCGTGATCGATTACGCTCGAAATAGAGGCGTTGGTGGTGCCTCCATCGATAAAAATGTGTTGGCCGGATTTTATCAGTGCCGCAGCCGCCAGCCCTAGTGAGTTCTTGCGGTCTGCCTGTTGATTTTGCGCGTCATGATCAACTCGCGCAGGGGCCACTGAAATAGCGCCGCCGTACACGCGCTTGCAGATTCCCGCTTCCGCCAGCGCCGCTAGATCGCGCCGGATCGAGTGCTCGGAAACGTTGAATTCCTGAGCGAGATCCCCCGCCAGAACCCTGCCATGTGTCGCCAGCCGTTGCGCGATCAGGTTCTGCCGTTCGCCGGGGAAAGCTTCATGAGTGAGCATTGACTTAATTCATTCCTTGTGTAGATTGAGCACAAGCGAGCATGTGGCGTTTATATTGTGCTCGAAATTGATCGTATCATGCGTGGCACCCCGTCATGCGTCAATAAAGTTGAGCGTTCTGCTCAAAATCACGGTGTTGAGGAAAAGCGATGTCAAGCGAACTGCACAGAGCTGCGTATTCGGTCCTGCTTCCCGCGTTCGGGGATTTGCACCTGGACGACAATGTCCGTCGTTATTTGAGCCGTGGCGGCGTGTCTATTTTGCTGGGTGAAACCCGGGCTGAGTATGTAGGCAGGGACATGAGCCGGGCGCGCAAGGGCGCCGAATCGCAGGCCGATTTTGTCAATATCGCTCGGGAAGCCGCGTCATTGACTGGTGCGCCGGTGCTGATCGCGGTGGATCAGGAACTTGGCGGTATCGAACGCCTTCACCAATTGGTCCCGGCAGTCGCATCGAGAGAACAGCTCAAGGACCTCAGTTCACAAGATATTGAGCAACGCTGCTTTGAGATGGCCAACGTGGCGCGAGGCCTGGGCGTTAATCTGTTTCTGGCACCGATCGTTGATGTGGTCACCGGCGCGAACCCATGGCTGCACAACCGGCATTTGGGCGCCGACCCCGTTGAAGTCAGTCGGGTGTCCTGTGCCTTTATCCGCGGGGTTCAACGCGCTGGCGTCATTGCAACCGCTAAACACTTTCCCGGTCACTACGTCACCGAGCAGGATCCGGCAATCGCTGAAGCCACGGTTCCCGGGCCGCTGGAGTTGCTGCATGTCAACCTCGAAGTGTTCAAGGAAGTCATCGCTACCGGCGTGAAAGCGGTGATGCCAGGGCCTGCCGTTTTTCCTGCCATCGACCCTGATCACTCGGCTTCAACTTCGTCCAAAGTCATCGGGGTTCTGCGTGACACCCTCGGATTCGAAGGCTTGATCATTTCGGATGACCTTGATGCGGTTTCCATTCTCAGGGGCAACTCCATCACGGACACCGCAGTCGCTTCGCTGGCGGCCGGCGCGCATCTGTTGCTCGTGTCCAGTGAGTCGGGCCTTGATGCCATCGCCGAATCCATTGTCGCGGCTGTTCACGAAGGCGTTCTGGACCGACAGATTCTATTGGGCGCTGCTTCCAGGGTTCGCGAACTGGCAGCGGCCAATAATGACGAGCACAACTCAAGCCGGGATTGATCATGAACTCAATTGAAAGCAAGGCATTCAGCGTCCTGTTTCCGGTTTTGCTCGATCTGGACATGAATGATGACGTGCGCAGATTTCTCGGCAGTGGAGGGCGCAGCCTGCTATTCGGCGAGACTGCGCAGGAGTATGTCAGCGGTAAAATGAGCGCGAGCCGCCTGCAATCGGAAACGCTGGAAAAGTGGCAACGGTTCACCGGCACGGCAAAAGAACTGGGCGGGCCGCTGCTGCTTGCGGCCGATGCTGACATCTCCGCTGTTCACCGTTTGCAAGGAATAGCGCCTGCGCTTCCTGAACCCGAACTGGCCCGAGCCATGGGTGTTGTCGAGCTTGAAGAGGCGTGCTTTCAGGTCGCAACAGCGGTGCGAAACGCCGGTGTGAATCTGCTCCTGTCGCCGACAGCCGATGTGGTAGGTGGCACCAATGTCTGGCTGCAGGGTCGCACACTCTCCGATGATGTAGACCGAGCCGCCGCCATGGTCGGCGCCTATGTTCGTGGTGTGCGACGTGCCGGGATGGCGAGCACGCTGAAGCATTTCCCCGGACATCCGGTGTTGCTGCGCCAACCGTCGATTGAGGAGGCGGTGGTCACCGAATCAATGGATCAGCTGCGCGCCTACTGGCCTGCGTTTCAGGCCGGGGTGGACGCCGGGGCAGACGCGGTGATGATGGGGCCGGCAATTTTTGCTGCCTGCGAGCCGACCGTTGCGGCCTCCGTTTCGCCTGAACTGATCGGTTTGCTGCGACAGGAGCTGGGGTTCAAGGGATTGGTCATGACCATTGACCTGGACCACCGCTCAACGATCGGAAACTCATCGCTCGGTGAGGTGACGGTTGCGGCACTGAATGCAGGGGCGGATCTATTGCTGATTTCCGCAAAGGCAATGCCCTCGATACCGCAGATTGTTCGCGCAATCACGGTGGCTGTCGCTCAGGGAATCTTACCGCTGGAGCGGCTGGACGCTGCTGCGATGGCCGTCTCTGCGTTGGCCAATCGCCTGTAGGAGCAAGCCGGCTCCTACAAGGTCGGTGTGGACTTATCCGCGATGTAGCAAATTGTCGAAACCTGACGCAGCAACTGCGTCAGGTTGCGCCGCATTTCCTGCGAGTGCGAAATAACTACCGGCCCCCCTATCCCTCTACACTGGGAATCAACGGTAGGAGCTTTATATGAACACTCAAAACAACATCCTGGCCCTGCATTCCACAGTCGCAAAATATTCGACGCTGGCGATGGACATCGACATTGCAAAGACTGTCGGTTTCGATGCGTTGGAGATCTACAGCGGCAAACTCGAAGCCTGGTTGCAGGCCGGTTATTCCGAACCGGAACTGAAAGCGTTGCTGAAGGATATCCCCGTCACAGGGATCGGTTACCTGAGGGATATCGAACGCCAGGGCGCCGAACGCGATGATTTGCTGAAAGAAGCGGAACGGCTTTTTCAACTAGCCAACCTTGCCGGCGCCAAGGGTGTTCAAGTGCTCACCGGGCCCATCAACGTTCAGGCTGTGATCGACTTCCAGATGCACGGCACGAGCGCTCATTACAGCGGTTTGTTGGGGCTGGGCGAGTCTGAACAATATGCGTTGACTGCCAGGAATCTGGCGACGCTTGCAGACTTGGCAAAGCAATACGACGTTCTGCTTTACCTTGAAGCATTGTCATGGACGCCATTGAATACGCTGGAGCACCAACTTCAGCTGATTGATCGCACCGAACGCGACAACGTCAAAATGGTGATCGATTACTGGCATTGCTTTACGTCCGGCGTTAAGCCCGAAGACATCGCGCGCATGAACAAAGACGTTATCTATGGCGTGCATGTGTGTGACTCGCTGCCTTTTGAAGGCGGTATTCCCAATGAAGAAATACTCCGGGATATACCGACGGGCAGCGGCATATTGAACCTTGCCGAGTGGACGGCCGCGGTAAAGGCTACCGGTTACGACGGATGGTGGAGCTGTGAGTTGTTTTGTAAAAAACAGCAGCAACAAAACAGTTATGAGGTCGCGAAAGATCTGAAGGCGCTTTTAACCAGACTTGTTGGACGATAAAGCGCCGCTCACCCGGATTTAAAACCCCGTTCTTACAATGTGCACCTCATAAAAGGTCTTAAGTCGTCATGGTGGATTTCATCGTAATCGGAGGCGGCTCGACAGGCTGCACGGTGGCATCGAGACTCAGCGAAGATGCTTCGACGTCCGTGGTTCTTTTCGAAGAGGGGCCTCGTGACCGCAACCCCTACATTCATATTCCCGGCGCCTACTACAAAACGGCGCAAGGTCCGCTGCTCAAGCGGTATGCGTGGGAGCCCACCGAAGGTCAACGCCGCACCGAAACGCCTACCATGGTTCAGGCCAGCGTGCTGGGTGGCGGGAGTTCGGTCAATGCGATGATTTACATACGCGGCGTACCCGCCGACTACGACGGTTGGGTCGAGCAAGGGGCAACGGGCTGGTCTTATAAGGACGTATTGCCTTACTTCAAAAAAGCCGAGGATAACGAGCGCTTCTGTAACGACGTTCATGGCGTCGGCGGACCGTTGGGTGTTTCTGACCCCATCAACATCCACCCACTGACCAAAGTGTGGCTGCGCGCTTGCCAGCAGTACGGCTTGCCGTACAACGAGGATTTCAACTCCGGCAAACCTGAAGGCTGCGGGCTGTATCAAATCACCGCTAAAAATGGTTTTCGCAGCAGTGCGGCAGTCGCCTACCTTGCGCCCGCCAAGTCGCGCAAGAACCTGATGGTGAAGACCGGTTGTCGCGTGATCCGTATTTTGACCCAAGGCACCAAAGCCATTGGCGTCGAATACATCGAGAACGGTGCGCGCCACATCATGCATGCCGAAAAAGAGATCGTTTTATCGGCCGGCGCCATTAACTCACCCCGATTGTTGATGTTGTCGGGTATTGGTCCTGCCGCGCAGCTTGAAAAGCATGGCATCAAAGTGATCAAGGATTTACCCGGCGTGGGTCAAAACCTTCAGGACCATATTGAGGTGTCGCTGGTTTATGAACTGACGGGGCCACACAGCTACGACAAGTACAAGAAGTTGCATTGGAAAATGATGGCGGGTTTGCAGTACGCCCTGTTCAGACAAGGCCCGGCGGCGTCAAACCTGATTGAAGGCGGCGCTTTCTGGTGGGGAGACAAGGCTGCAACCAATCCCGATATCCAGTATTTCATGGTCGTTGGCGCGGGCATTGAAGAGGGCGTCGACTCTGTTCCGGGGGGCAATGGCTGCACCTTGAACCTGGGCCAGATCCGGCCTCGATCCAGAGGATATGTTGAGCTCTATTCAGCAGACCCGATGTCGCCTCCGCGCATCGTGCCCAACTACTTCTCCGATCCTTATGACATTGAAAGCCTGGTGGATGGTTGCCTGGTGGGTGAGGAGATCATGTCCCAGGCCGCTTTCAAACCCTACCTCGCCGGGCGCCATGTGCCGGACGCAGCGGTCACGTCTCGAGAGGCCATGAAGAAGTTCTGTCACGAAGAGGCCCACGCGGCCCTGCATCCTTCCGGCACCTGCCGCATGGGTGTGGATGAGCAATCGGTTGTTGCTCCGGATCTAAAGGTGCATGGCATCGAAGGGCTGCGCGTTGCCGACGCATCGATCATGCCCACCCTGATTTCAGGGAACCCTAATTCGGTGTGCATCATGATTGGCGAAAGGGCTGCCGACATGATCAGAAGCGGCCAATAGGTCGACACTCAGGTAAACATTCCACATCGTTTTATCAAGGCGTGGCAGTAACAGGTGCGTAACCTGTTGCTGCCGCGCTTTTTTGGTTCAGGCGTAACTGCCGATCAACCACAGCGTGCAGGAAGTACTCAACGCCAACAGCAAAATCCCGCTGCAAATTTTCGCTTGAAGTTCGATTGTGGAAGGCTTCGTTTCAATGGGTTTATCCATTGAGTCAACAGGCAGTACACGGACTCTGGTCAGATGAGCTGTCGCATAAAACACGCTGTGCATGGCATGTACGCCTTTGGGTCGTTTCTGCTCAAGTAGAGGCTGATTGGCGCCTCTTTCCTGGTCAGGAGCAATCTCCATGCCACGACTTCCCCGGAGTTCGTCACGCCCTCGTCTATGTTCCGCTCAGTCACCCGACGGCTCTGCGTCAATGTGTTCATATGATTTACATGTCTCGAAAAAAAGTCACTTGTTGCACCTCTGGCATATTCAAATGGCTAGGAGCAGAACCCAATAGATTGCCTTGGAATTGCTCTTTTTTTCTCTTGAACCCGTTCGGGAAGAAAAGAAACCCTCTAGATTTCAATGGGTCGAACGCTAGATGCGAGTCTCGTTTCCCGCTCCAAAATTTGACTTATGAATTTCAACTGAAGCTCATGAGCTCTCGAAAAAAGCGACCTTCGGGTCGCTTTTTTCGTTTCTGCGGAACGCACTGAAATCCAGCACCATCCAGTACTTTTAAGTCCATGATTGAATCCATCAGTTCGGACGAGTACTTGATCGGTTGCTTAGGGAAGGGGCGTATCCCGCAAACCATCACCCGCGGTGACGACCGCGGAAGTAGTTGATCAGACCTTGGGTCGAGGCATCGTCGGCCGGCTCTTCGTCGCTGCCGGTCAGACGGTTGTAGACGCCCTTGCCGAGTTCCTTGCCCAGATCCACGCCCCACTGGTCGAAGGCGTTGATGCCCCAGACCACGCTTTGCACGAAGACTTTGTGTTCGTACATCGCCACCAAGGCGCCGAGACGACGCGGGCTGATGCGTTCGACCACCAACGTATTGCTCGGACGGTTGCCCGGGATCACCTTGTGTGACGCGAGTTTCTGCACGTCTTCTTCGCTCATGCCTTTGTCGCGCAACTCGGCTTCGGCCTCGGCAAGGGTCTTGCCCAGCATCAGCGCCTGGCTTTGGGACAGGCAGTTGGCGTACAGCCACTGGTGGTGGTCGGCCACCGGGTTGAAGCTGACGATCGGCACGATGAAGTCGGCCGGGATCAGTTGAGTGCCCTGGTGCAGCAGCTGGTGATAAGCGTGCTGACCGTTGCAGCCGACGCCACCCCAGATCACAGGGCCCGTGTCGGTGGACACCGGAGTGCCGTCCTGGCGCACGCTCTTGCCGTTGGATTCCATGTCCAGCTGTTGCAAGTGCTTGGTGATGTTGCGCAGGTAATGGTCGTACGGCAGGATCGCGTGGCTGTGCCGAATACGCATACAGAGTCCCGGATGTCCCAAGACCCATGGTCACCCTGCCGTCGCGGATATTGCCTGTGCCGATGGCGCCCATCATGTTGTCTCCGCCGCCGCTGGAAACCAGCACCGAGTCGCTTAGACCGAGCTGTCGGGCGACTTGCGGCCTGACAAGCCCGACCGGTTGTTCAGCCTTGAGCAAGGGCGGTAGCGCTCGCGCCAAGCAGCCGTCGGGCGCGATCAACGCCAGTACCTCTGGAGCCCATTGGCGGGTGCGGATATCGAAATACCCTGTTCCCGAGGCATCGCCGTACTCGGCGGCCATTTCGCCGGTCAGCCAGTAGTTCAGGTAATCATGCGGCAACAGGATATGGGCGATCCGGGAAAAGGACTCTGGCTCGTGTTGCTTGAGCCAGAGCAATTTGGATAGCGTATAACCGGTAGCCACTACCAGTCCGAGCTGGTCGATGGAGCCGTCCTCGCCACCGAGCCGGGCGAGCAGCTCGGCATTCTGCGGCGCGGTTTCGGTGTCACACCAGAGCTTGGCCGGTCGGATTACCTGGCCAGCCTTGTCAAGCACGACCAAGCCGTGCTGCTGGCCGGAAATCCCAATCGCACGAATCGATAAACTGTTGATGCCCGACTGTGCCAATGCCTGCCGCCAGGCCACCTGGAAAGCTCCGGTCCACCATTCTGGCGGCTGCTCGCGTCGCCCGCCTGCGGTGCTGATCAGCTCGTGTGGCGCGTAGCCTTCACCGCGAATCCGCCCTCGCTCCGGATCGAGAATCACCACCTTGGTGCCTTGGGTACCGCAATCCACTCCTAGATACATGACGATTTCCTCCCCGTTGCTCGGAGCAGTACGGCTTCTGCTGTTTCAACCAGGCGCTCCACCGTGAATCCGAAATGGCGAAACAGATCCTCTGCTGGTGCCGACTCACCAAAGGTTTCCATCGCCAGCACCGCCCCATCGAGACCGACATAGCGGTGCCAGCTTTCCGGACGCGCCATCTCGACTGCGACGCGGGCCCGTACCTGCGGCGGCAGCACGGCGTCACGATAGGCTATGTCCTGCTGCTCGAAACGTTCGATGCAGGGCATCGACACTACGCGTACAGTCTTGCCTGCCTTGCTCAGGACCTGCGCGGCTTGCAGCGCCAGCGCTACTTCTGAGCCGCAAGCCAACAGAATCAACTCGGGGGTGCCTTGGCAGTCGAGTACGCTATAGCCACCCCGTTCGATGGCCCGCACCTGCCCATCATTGCGCGCAACGGCCGGCAGATTCTGCCGCGACAGCACCAGTGCCGACGGTCCGTCCCGGCGCTCGATCGCTGCGCACCAGGCCACGGCGGTTTCCGTTTCGTCACAGGGCCGCCAGGTTTCCAGGTTCGGCGTCTGGCGCAGGCTGGCCAGCTGTTCAACAGGCTGATGGGTCGGACCATCCTCGCCCAAGCCAATGGAGTCGTGGGTGTAGACAAAAATCGAGCGGGCTTTCATCAACGCCGCCATGCGGACAGCATTGCGAGCGTATTCCATGAACATCAGGAAAGTGCCGCCGTAGGGAATAAACCCACCGTGCAGCACCAGCCCGTTCAGTATCGCGCTCATGCCGAACTCACGGACACCGTAGTGGATATAGTTGCCGTCGGGCTTCTCGGCAGATACCGCGCGTGACCCGGACCATTGGGTCAGGTTCGAGGGTGCAAGGTCCGCTGAGCCACCCAACAGTTCCGGCAGTAATGGGCCTAGTCTTTCGAGCATCTGTTGCGAGCTTTTGCGCGTTGCCTGCGTCCGCACCATCTTTTGGCTATCGGCGATGAGCGCGTTGCGCAACCTGCTCCAATCCTGCGGGAGCTCACCTGCCAATCGCCGTTTCAGCTCTACGGCCAGCTCCGGGTAGGCATGCGCATAGTTGTCAAAACGCTGCTGCCAGTCCTGCTCTAACGCTGCCCCGCGCGCGCGTCCATCCCAGGCAGTGGCGATCGATTGCGGTATCTCGAACGGAGCATGCGGCCAATCCAGAGCCCTGCGGGCAGCGGCGACTTCCTCGACGCCCAGCGGCGCGCCATGGCTGTCGTGGCTACCCGCTTTGTTCGGCGCGCCAAAGCCGATGGTGGTCTTGCAGCAGATCAGGCACGGCCGGCTTGAATCGGCCTTGGCCTGTTCCAGAGCGGCCTCGATGGCCGCGCCATCGTGGCCGTCGACCGCCTCGATCACCCGCCAGCCATAAGCACGAAAGCGAGCCGGTGTATCGTCGCTGAACCAGTCCTTGACCTCACCATCGATGGAAATGCCATTGTCGTCGTAGACCACAATCAACTTACCGAGGCCGAGGGTACCGGCCAGCGAGCAGACCTCATGGGAAATACCTTCCATCAGGCAGCCGTCGCCGACGAAGGCGTAGGTTCGATGGTTGACGATTTGATGTCCGGGACGGTTGAACTGAGCCGCCAGCGTCCGCTCCGCCAGAGCCATGCCGACGGCATTGGCCAGCCCCTGACCGAGCGGTCCGGTGGTGGTTTCCACACCCGGCGTATAGCCGTGTTCCGGATGTCCTGGCGTGCGGGAATGCAGCTGGCGGAAGCGCTGTAGCTCCTCGATCGGCAGATCGTAGCCGGTCAGGTGCAACAGGCTGTAGAGCAGCATCGAGCCGTGTCCGTTAGACAGTAGGAAACGGTCGCGGTCGGGCCAGCCGGGGTTGCTCGGGTTGTGTTTCAGATGGCCGTTCCAAAGTACTTCGGCAATGTCAGCCATACCCATGGGCGCGCCCGGGTGGCCGGACCCGGCTTGCTGTACCGCGTCCATGCTCAGCGCACGGATGGCGTTGGCCAGCGTGCGGCGCCCTGGAGTCCCCACCGTCATGTCCGGTCCTGCTCAATTGAACCGATGACTTCGTCCAGGATATCGAGCGCTTTTTCCAGCAGCGGACGTTCGATATCCAGCGGTGGCTTGACCTTGATCAGGTTGCCCAGGCCGGCATAGCGGCTTTCGCCAAACAACACGCCACGTTCCACGCCCAGACGGTACACCTCTTGGGATTCGCGGCAGGCCGGCTCCTTGGTGACCCGATCCTTCACCAATTCGATCGAAGCCATGAGGCCCGGGCAGCGCACGTCACCAATCAGCGGGTGACGTTTCTGCATATCCAGCAGGCGTTCGGTCACGTACTCGCCGGACAGGCGAGCCTTCTCACACAGATTATCGGCCACGATCGCTTCGACGGTCGCATAACCGGCTGCCAGCGACACGGGGAAGTGCCCGAAGGTCAGCGCTTCTTCGCCCTCGTCGAACCACTTCAGCTTATCGTCAGCGAGAATACCCGCCAGTGGAAAGCCGCCGCCGACGCCTTTGCCAAACACGATGATGTCGGGCACCACGTCGTAGTAATCGGCCGCCCACATGGTGCCCATTCGGCCGAAACCGGTTTGCACTTCATCGAAAATCAGCAGCACGCCGAGGCGGTCGCAAAGTTCGCGCACACCCTTGTAGTAAGAGCGCGGGAATTCGATATGCCCGCCGTTGCCCTGGATGGGCTCCATCATCACCGCGGCAACGCCTCCGTCGACACCTTTCAAGATGGTCTCTTCCAGCAGGCCGAGGCACAGTTGCGATTCCGCTTCCGGGTCCATGCCCATCCGAGTGCGGTAAGGGTTGGGATGCGGCACGCGGGTAAAGCGCGGCTGAATGGGCAGGAATGGGTTGTTCGGGTGCGGCCAACTGGCGCCGAGGGTCGCCAGGGAGCGGCCGTGGTAGCCGTCCTGCAACACGATAAGATTTTGAGCGCCCGGGCGATTTTTAAAGGCCAGCTTCATGGCCATTTCGCCGCCCAGGCTGCCGTGCAGCGCAAAGCCCATCTGATTGAGCGACGCGGGGGAAACTTCCCGCAATTTGGCCACCAGACGGGTATGGGCCGCTGAACCGAAGTTGGGCCGGATATGGGTCATCTCCCGCAGTTGGGCGATAGCCGCCTCTACCACGCGAGGGTCGTTGGCCCCCAGGTTGTTGGACCACGCCTGCGCGGTGCAGTCGATGTATTCCTTGCCTTGATCGTCCCATACCAGAGAACCGCGAGCCTTGACCAAATTGATCTTGCCGGTTTGAGCGCAAAGGGTGCTTGCGGATTTCATCACGTCATTCATCTGCTTTATCTCTTTTCTTGGGGGGCAGTGTTTGTGGATGTGCAGTTATTGTGGAGAACTCGCCTGCATCGAGTTGAATCGATACTAGCGCGCAGGGCATGGGCAATAGAAAGACCGATTCCAGTGTGATTATTTGGCTGGGCTTATAAGTCGTGGCATGATCTGGCGAACATTCGCAAGGCGAGACTGGAGGGGGCAAGATGTCGATTACGGGGTTGGATATTCGTCAGTTGCGGGCGTTTGTGATGGTGGGCGAAGAGTTGAGCTTCGTGAGGGCCGCGACACGCTTGCATGTTTCCCAGCCAGCGCTGTCGCAAACTGTTCGTCATCTCGAAGGGCTGCTTGACGTCCCCCTATTCGACCGCAATACCCGCAAGGTGGCCCTTACCGAAGCTGGGCAGGCGCTGCTCCCTCAGGCAAAAGACATACTCAAGAAACTCACCCAGATGGCCCAGACTGCCAGCGATCACGCGATAGGTTTGCGTGGCTCCTTGAAGGTAGGTTTCCTTATCGGTGCTGGCGTTGACCTGATGCCGCAAATACTGAGTTCATTCGCCAGGCGCTTTCCCCAGGTCAATGTGGTGGTCAAGGAGTTCGACTTCTCGGATCCGCAAGCCGGGATTGCCGAAGGGATGGATGTCTCGGTATTGAGGCCGCCGCTGGACCTCTCCGATGTTGAGCTGATTACCTTGGTCGAGGAGGATTGCGTGGCGTGCCTACCCAGCACTCACCGGCTGGCCAGGGCAAAGTCAGTGAGTATCTATGACTTGCTCGAGGACCCCATTGTCGCCGCCCCCGGCAGCGGCGCTTGGCGCAGTTACTGGACGGCCGATCTGTACCGCAACGGCAATAGCGCACCCATCGTGCACGAAGCCTCCACTGTTGAGAGCGAATTGCAGGCGGTGGCCTCGGAACGCGGTATCAGCATCACGGCGTCTTCGACCGCGCGTTTTTACGCGCGCCCCGGACTCTCATTCCCAATTATCACGGACATGCCCAAGTGCACCGTTTGCGTGGCGCTGCCCAGTGAGCCGAGCGTTGCTGCGCGTAATTTTGCAGAGTTGGCGGTTGAGGTTGCGATGGGGCAGGGTAAACAACCTTAATCACGTCCCTGAATCCAATGGCACCCGTGTTTCGTACTTGACCTCCCGCAATGACAGGCTCGACTGGATGTCGGCTACACCCGGCTGACGGCGCAATACGTGCTCGACGAAATCGCCGTAGTCATCCAGATCCCGCGCCAGCACCGTCAATACGTAGTCCGCTTCGCCCGTGACCTTGTGGCATGTCAGCACTTCAAGGCGCAGTACGGCGGCTGCGCCGGTTTTCATGATCAATTCCATCGCAAACTCTCTGGCTATGAAGCGTGGGAGGTCGCTGGCGAACGGGCCGCGCCTTACCTTTGTTGCTGCGCTATAAGAGCCGCCGCAGGTGGCTGCCTAATGAGACCTTTGGATTGATCGATAACCTTTTCTCATTGGTTCAGGGTTTTTTGAGTGAAAATCTCTCAACGGTCGCCAGCTTCCCGTCGCAGTCTGGCGAATTCCAGCAAGGTATCGGCGAATTCCCGCGCCGCTTCGCTCAGCGGTTCGTCCTTGCGCGTGATGATGCCGTAGTCCTGGGGCTCGACCTTGAACGGCGTGTTGAGCACTTTGAGCAAGCCGCTCTGGACCTGGGGCTGGACCATGGACTCGGGCAACATCGCGAGCATCGGTCCCGATTGCAGCAGTTGCAGGAAGGTCGGCATCGAGATGGTTTCGACCGTGTTGGTGGGCGTGCGCACATTGAACTCGGTGAAGGCATTTTCCATTCGCCGCCGTATGGGGGCATTGAAGGGGTACATGACCCAGGGCCAATCGCCGAGCTGATCAGTCGCCACTTCATCGAACTGCGCCAAGGGATGGCGACTGTTGACCACCAGGCAAAACGGCTCGGGCCCCAGTGCGCGAAATTCGAATGGCTGCTGATAACGTTCATCGGTGAAGCGGGCAATGATCAGATCGAGCTTTTTATGCTCGAGCATTTCCAGCAGTTGATTGCTGGTTTGCTCGATCACTTCGATGGACAGCATCGGGCGGTCCAGCTTGATCCGGGTGATGGCCTCGGGCAGCACGACCGAGGTAGCGGCGAAAATCGCGCCGACTTTCAAATGGCCATGTCCACCTTTGCGCAGCTTATTGAGCTGATCGACGAAAGATTGTGTGTCGTCCAGGGTCATCCGCGCATAGCGGACCACGAACTCACCGAGCTCGGTCAGGACCATGCTGCGGGTCTGCCGTTCGAACAAGGCAAACCCGAGCAACAGCTCGATGTCGCGCAACATCTTGCTGATGGCGGGCTGGGTCAGATTCATCAGCTCGGCGGTGGTATGCATGTTGCGGGTCCGGGCCAGGGTATCGACCAGCATCAGGTGCTTGATCTTGAGCCATTTACTGACGCCGGCGTATGAAATCTCATCGTTTTCCATAAGTCGCTCAACTCTGATTGATAACGAAACGATATCAAATGCTGAAAATATGTCATTGGGATTTATCAACCAAGTCCACTAGTTTTGCGCGGTCGTTACCGAATTGACCTGGATCTGCATATGCCCAAGCTGAATTTGACTGGTAAAAACACCCTCCCGATCGATGGCCTGGAAGGCACGCTGATCGGTCGTGCTTGGGTGCCGGGGGAGGCCGCAGGCCCGTCGCCGGTGGTACTGCGCGCCGATGGCGTGTTTGATGTGTCGCAGGAGTTTGCGACATTAAGCGATCTGCTTGAGAGCCCGTCACCGCTCGAGGCTGTTCGCAGCGCTCGGGGTCGATACATTGGCAGTGTTGACGAATTGTTGGCCAATACGGGAATGGGCTCCGCCCCCTCCAAAGCTTTCTTGTTGCCACCGGCTGACCTGCAAGTGATCAAAGCCGCCGGTGTGACATTCGCCTCCAGTATGATTGAGCGAGTGATTGAAGAGCAGGCCGGTGGTGATGCGGTCAAGGCCGAGAGTGTGCGCAACGTGGTCAAGATGGCTATCGGCGATAACCTGCGCTCGATCAAACCGGGTTCGAGCGAAGCGGCGCGGCTAAAGGCGGCGTTGATCGGGCAGGGGTTGTGGTCGCAATACCTGGAAGTGGGGATCGGCCCTGATGCCGAGATATTCACCAAGGCGCCGGTTCTCGCTTCCGTCGGCAGCGGCAACGAGGTAGGTATTCATCCCGAGTCCAAATGGAACAACCCTGAGCCGGAAATCGTCCTGGCGGTGAACAGCCATGGCCGGATACTGGGCGCAACTTTGGGCAACGACGTCAATCTGCGCGACTTCGAAGGTCGCAGCGCATTGCTGTTGAGCAAGGCCAAGGACAACAATGCGTCTTGTGCTATCGGCCCGTTTATTCGCCTGTTCGACGAAGGCTTTTCTCTGGATGATGTGCGCCGCTGCGTGGTCGACCTGGTCGTCGAAGGTGATGACGGCTTCATCCTGCGCGGCAGCAGTTCGATGGAGCAGATCAGTCGCGATCCGCTGGAGTTGGTAGCCCAGACTGTGGGCAGCAATCACCAGTACCCGGATGGCTTCATGCTGTTTCTGGGCACCCTGTTTGCTCCGACGCAGGATCGTGAAGAGCAGGGCAGTGGATTCACTCACAAGCAGGGCGATAGCGTCAGCATCGGTAGCCCGATGCTGGGCACGCTGCACAATCGCGTCACCTACAGCAATCAAGCCACACCATGGACGTTTGGCCTGCGTGCATTGATGGGCAACCTGGCTGCCCGCGGTCTGGTGGCAGGTAAATCACTCCACTGATTTGCCTGCCAGAGGTTGCTGGCAGATAAAAACAGTGGTCGCTGGACATCTAATAACAAGGCACACAAATGATGACCAAAAACACAACAAGATCGGCTCACGCGGCAGCTATCGAGAGCGCCATCGCCAAGTGCCGATGGAAGCTGTTGCCGTTCCTCGCCTTAATGTTCGCCCTGGCAATGATTGATCGCTCCAACGTGGGGTTCGCCAAGGCGGCGCTGCAAACCGATATCGGCTTGAGCAATGCCGCTTTCGCCCTCGGGGCAGGCATTTTCTTCATTGGCTATGCGATCTTCGAAGTCCCCAGCAACCTGATGTTGCATCGGGTCGGCGCACGGGTCTGGCTGAGCCGGATCATGATCACCTGGGGGCTGGTGTCTGCCGCCATGATGTTCACTCGGGATGAAACAACGTTTTACGTACTGCGTTTTCTACTCGGCGTGGCCGAAGCGGGCTTTTCCCCAGGTGTCATCCTGTACCTGACCTACTGGTTTCCGGCACAGCGTCGCGGTCAGGCAATCGGGATCTACTATTTCGGCCTGCCACTGGCTTTGATGGTAGGCAGTCCGATGTCGGGTTGGTTGTTGGAAATGCATGACATGTTCAACCTGACCAACTGGCAGTGGATGTTCCTGGTGGAAGGCCTGGCGGCTGTCGTCGTGGGGATCATTGCGCTGTTTTACCTCAAGAGTAAGCCACAGGATGCCCCTTGGTTGACCCGCGAGGAGAAGGCCGCCCTGAGCCAGGAGCTCGAAGCCGAAGACAAACTCAAACTCGCTCATGGACCGAACAGCCTGCTGGGCCTGCTCGGCAACAAGCGAGTGCTGAAGTTCATCCTGATCTACTTCAGCGTTCAGGTCAGTGTGTACGGGGTCATCTTCTATCTGCCAACCCGAATTGCGGAGCTGCTGGGGACCAAGGTCGGCTTAGAGGTGGGCATGTTCATTTCATTGCCATGGCTGTGCGCCGCCGTCGCCATGTACTTTGTGACGCGTTATGCCGACCGACATGGGGCGCACCTGAAGATGGCGATGTGCATGCTCGGCATGGCTGCCCTTGGTATTGCTGCCTCGGCCTTGCTCAACAGCTTTGCCCCGGTACTGCTGGCCTTCTGTTTTGCAGCGGCTGGTTTCGTGACCGTTCAACCGCTGTTCTGGACGCTGCCGACCGGCTACCTCGGTGGGGTCGCTGCGGCAGGCGGTATTGCCCTGATCGGTTCCATGGGCAACATCGGCGGCTTCGTCGCGCCAATGCTCAAGGCCAATATGGAGGTCTGGTTCACCGATCCACGGGCAGGGATGTTGTCGCTGTCGGCAGCGGGGTTGGTAGGGGTTTACCTGCTATGGACGTTGCGCGTGCCGAAGGGGCAACTGCAGGTCAATCAAGGTCCGCTGGACGGGGTGGCGAGTAATGCCCAGGCACCTTCTAATCCTTGAAGTCACAGTGTCGACAATAGACCGATAAAAACAGCCGAAGCCTTTTAAGGGCTTCGGCTTTTTTTTGGTGCGCCAGGCATGGCGCGTTGCGCGCAAGCGCAACCAGCTTGGCTGTGGTGGCCACGCTGGTGACTTGGAGGTGAAAGTCCTCTACACACCCGGCAAGGGGAAGTGTTAGCCAGAGGCAAGGGTGTCGCGGATGACTGCGAATCTGAAGGAAGCCCGAGGCAAAATGCCGGCCTGACGAAACGGAAGCGGATAGAGGCGGCGCAGCGGGGTAAGGCGGCCCAAACCGTCAAAGCCCAATACTTGCACGGAACGCTGTGACGTAAATCCGACAGGCATAAGCAGGAAGGTCGCGCGAATTACCCTGGGAGATCTGCACGTTTGCCACTGTGCTACCGAGCGTCGAGAGGCGACGGGATGAACGTGCAGAAGTCAGCCGAGGCCGTAGTAAGTGACGAATAACCACGTCGCCAAGGGCCGAACAGGTTATGCCGCCAGTAGGCGTCAGAGTCTCGTCGAGTATCGAAATGCAGAAATTTCTCCCAGAGAAAACTGTTACCCCGAGTCCCGGACAGAATCCGAGGATGACGGCTGACAGCGCACAGGTATCGGCGGCGTCTGTGACGTGGACGAACGCGGAGTCGGACACGCTGATGGAGCGGGTGCTTGCACCGGCCAACCTCAAGCGTGCGTATCAACGCGTAGTCAGCAACAAGGGCTCACCGGGTGCCGATGGCATGACGGTCGACGACTTGGCGGACTACGTGAAACAGTATTGGCCGATCCTCAAGGATCGGTTGCTGGCCGGCGAGTACCACCCGCAAGGTGTACGCGCCGTCGACATCCCCAAACCCAAAGGCGGAACACGACAGCTGGGCATTCCCTGTGTCGTGGATCGCCTGATCCAACAGGCTTTGCTGCAACAGCTCACGCCTATCTTCGATCCGCTGTTCTCGGATTACAGCTACGGCTTTCGTCCGGGCAGAAGCGCTCATCAAGCCATCGAAACCGCTCGCACCCATGTGGCGGCGGGTCACCGCTGGTGCGTGGAACTTGATCTCGAGAAGTTCTTTGATCGGGTCAACCACGATGTTCCGATGGCCTACGTGGCGCGCCAAATTGAAGACAAGCGGGTGCTCAAGCTGATCCGTCGTTACCTCGAAGCGGGAACGATGTCAGGCGGTATCGCCAGCCGACGGCAGGAAGGGACGCCGCAAGGCGGCCCGCTCTCGCCGTTGCTGTCGAACATCCTGCTCAACGAACTCGACCGTGAACTGGAACGGCGAGGCCATCGCTTCGTGCGTTATGCCGATGACGCGAACATTTATGTGCGCAGTCGCCGTGCTGGTGAGCGAGTGTTGGCTGGGGTTGAGCGCTTCCTGAATCAACGTCTAAAACTGACGTTGAACCGGGAAAAGAGCCGCGTGGCACGGCCTTGGGTCTGCGATTATCTGGGCTATGGGATGAGCTGGCATCAACAGCCGAGGCTGAGAGTGGCGACGATGAGTCTGGGGCGCTTGCGTGATCGGCTCAGAGGCTTGCTGCGTGGAGCGAGGGGCCGAAAGTTGTCGGATGTAATCGAACAACTGAACCCTGTACTGCGTGGCTGGACTGGCTATTTCAAGCTCAGCCAGAGCAAAGGTCCTCTTGAAGCCCTTGATGGATGGGTGCGTCGAAAACTTCGTTGTGTCGTGTGGCGTCACTGGAAGCTGCCCTCGACGAGGGCCCGCCACCTAATGCGTCTCGGGCTCAGCGAGGTGACCGCCTGCAGGTCAGCCTTCAACGGTCGAGGCCCGTGGTGGAACGCCGGTGCATCCCATATGAATCTGGCTCTGCCAAAGAAACGATGGGATGCACTGGGGCTGGTCTCGATACTGGATACGATCAACCGACTTAATCGCGTAACCTGAACCGCCGTATACGGAACCGTATGTACGGTGGTGTGAGAGGACGGCGGATGTAAATCCGCCTCCTACTCGATCTCGTGGAAAAAGTCGGCTTCGGTTTCCACTGCAGAAAAAAATGGAGATGGGGCTAACCAATGACTTGCTCCAGCGGTAATCGTCCGCGCGCCTTCGCTCCTCGCCCGGTCTGAAGCGGACTGGAATAGTGCGCTCCAAGACGCGCACCATGGGCAATACTTACTCGGCACTTCTATCGTTATGGCTAGAGACGAATTGCCGAAAGCGTTCAGTGGGCAAGCCTTCGAATAGTTCCGTTGGCGTACCCTGCACATCGACCAGGCCGCCGTGCATGAACACCACCCGATTGGATACGTGGCGGGCAAAACCCATTTCGTGGGTGACCACCAGCATGGTGCGGCCTTCTTCGGCCAGGGAGCGCATCACGCGCAACACCTCGCCAACCAGTTCAGGATCAAGGGCCGAGGTCGGTTCGTCGAACAACATGACTTGTGGATTCATCGCCAGCGCGCGGGCGATCGCCACGCGCTGCTGCTGGCCACCGGACAGGTGCGCGGGGTAATAGTCGCGGCGATCGTACAGGCCGACCTTGTGCAATAGGGCCTCAGCTTCCTCGATACATTCGGCACGGGGGCGTTTGAGCACTCGCATTGGGCCTTCAATGACGTTTTGCAGCACGGTCATGTGCGACCAGAGGTTGAAGCTCTGGAACACCATGCCCAGGCAACTGCGCATGCGCTCGACCTGGCGGCTGTTGCTCGGTGTCTGGCGGCCGTCGGCATGCTGCTTCATTTCGATCACTTCACCGTTGACGCTGATGATGCCTTGATCGGGCGTTTCCAGAAGGTTGATGCAACGCAGGAAGGTACTTTTGCCGGATCCACTGGCACCGAGGATCGAGATCACGTCGCCCTTGTGGGCTTCCAGGGAAATGCCCTTGAGGACATGTGCGCTGCCGAAGGACTTCTGAATGTTAGTTACCGACAAGGCTGAAGCGGGCTGAGTGCTCATGGCATGCTCCGTATCAAATCAAGAATGGGTAGGCAGCGTGGGGCTGGCTTTTTTGATGGCGTCGACTGGCCGTTCACGCAAGTGCGGCGAGAGGCGATACTCAAGCCAGGCGACAGCACGGACGACCAGGAAATTCAGCACCAGGTAGATCAAGGCCGCGCAAATGAAAACTTCCATCGTACGATAGGTGCGCTGGATGATCTGTTGCGCGACGCCAGTGACGTCCCAGACAGTCACCAGGCTGGCCAGCGCCGTGGACTTGACCAGCAAAATGGCCTCGGTGGAGTAGGCCGGCAGGGCCTGACGCAGGGTAACCGGCGCAATGATCCGGCGCAGCAGTTCCCAGGGCGACATGCCCACGGCCTTGCCCGCCTCGATCTGCCCCTGTGGCACGCTGAGCAGCCCACCGCGAATGATTTCGGCGGTGTAACCGGCGGTACACAAGGCCAGTGAAACCACCGCGCAGCCATAGGGCGACCGGAGCAGTACCCAGGCGAAGCTATCGCGAATGGCCGGGAACTGGCCGAGTCCGTAGTAAATCAGGAACATTTGAATCAGCAGCGGCGTACCGCGAAACAACATGATGTAGAACCGCGCCGGATAGCTGAAAAACCACCAGCGACTGACCCGCAGGCTGACAATGCCTACGGACAGGGTCAGGCCGATCACCAATGAGCTGAAAAATAGCGTCAGCGTTGTGGGTAACGCTGCCAAAAGCTTGAGCATGGTGTCTGCGAGGAACGGAAAATCGATCATAAGTGGCACTCCCGACTCGAACTAGACTGGGCTGCGTTGCCGCGTGCGACGCACGCGAGCCTCAGCCATGTGGAAAAGCCGACCGGACAGGCCAGTGAGAATGAGGTACACAGCGCCCCCAATGATGTAGAACGTGAAATATTGACGAGTGGATCCGGCTGCGACCTGACTGGCACGCATCAATTCCACCAGGCCGATGACTGAAATCAGTGCGGAGTCTTTCAGGCTCATTTGCCAGACATTGCCCAGTCCGGGCAACGCGAATCGCAGCACCTGGGGCACCAGAATCCGTTTGAAGCGCATCGCACGGGTCATGCCGATGGCCAGCCCGGCTTCCAGTTCGCCCCGCGATACCGCGAGAAAAGCGCCCCGGTAGACTTCAGCCTGATAGGAGCCGGAAATCAGCCCGACCGCCAACGCCCCGACCAGAAAAGGCGGCACGTCGATATAGCCTTCACCGCCGAACCAGTGGCCAACCGCTGTTACCACACTGGCTCCGCCAAAGTAGAACAGGTAGATCACCAGCAACTCGGGAATCCCCCTGAACAGTATCGAATACAGATCTCCCAGCCAGCGCAAACTGCGCTGGCGGGAGAGCTTGGCTGCAGCGACCAGGCTGCCAAATACCGCGCCCACCAGCAGCGCTGCCAGGGTCAATATCACGGTCATGCCCGTTGCCTGGAGCAGCGCCATTCCCCAACCTGAGTCACCAAAACTGAGTAGCTGCAAGAGGTTCATAGAGGGTCCCACTTATGAAAAGGGTTAAGCAGCCCGGCAGCCTTCACGGTGCCGGGCCGTTCGGATCATTGCTTAGGGGTAAGGTCTTCCTTGAACCACTTCTCACTCAGTTTCTTGATCGTGCCGTCAGCCATGGCTTCCTTGAGGGCTGCGTCGAACTTGGCTTTGAGCTCAGTGTCTCTCTGGCGGAAGCCCAGCGCTTCGCCTTCACCCCAGATTGGGCCTTTGATGACCGGACCGGTAAACACCAGTGGTTTGTTCTCAGGCTTGTCCATGACCGAGTTGAAGAAAGTCACGTCATCGAACGCGACGTCGATACGGCCGGCGAGCAGATCGAGAATGGCTTCGGCCGAGCTGCCGTACTCACGAATGGTCGCCACATCCTTGAAGTTCTGATCAATGAATGAGGTGTAAATGGTGCCGGAGGCGATACCAATGGTTTTGCCCTTGAGTGCCTTGCGCAGTTCTTCAACGCCAGCACGTACTTCCTTGGCGTCGGTGCCTAGGGTGATGGCGGCGTCAGCACCGGTTTTTCCCGGCAACAGATCGGCTTTCAGTGCGACGAAACTGGCAGGTGTCTGGGCATAAGGTGTCGAGAAGGCCATGACCTTCTGGCGTTCCTCGTTGATGACGATGGCGTCCATCAGCACGTCGAATTTACCGGCATTGAGGCTGGCGATCATCCCGTCCCAGTTCTGTACGACGACGTTGCACTTAAGCTTCATGCGCGGGCAGATGACATCCATCAGCTCCGGTTCGAAACCGCTGATTTTTCCACCCGGGAGCGTCAGGTTCCAGGGTTCATAGGCGCCCTCGGTCGCAATATTCACCGAGGTCCATTCTTTGGCCTGCAGTGCCGGAGCACAGGCCAAAACCATTGCACTGAGCACTACAGAACCCAACCAGCTTGATTTCTTCGACATCTTGATACTTCCTGCCTAATCAATGGAGTGTTGCGAACTGATCCGGCTCAGGCCGAATCTCCAATGCTTGTCCGCACAATGGTTCTTGTGCGAACAAGACAAAACCATAAAATCCAACCGTCAGTTAAGCCGGTTAATTCGCCCATAATGGTTTCAGCCTGAACAGCTGTCCCATCCCCATGTGCCCTTGGCCGACCGATCAACCGGTAATCATCGGCAGGTTCAGGCCCTGCTCCTTGGCACAATCGATCGCGATCTGGTAACCCGCATCGGCGTGACGCATAACACCGGTGGCCGGGTCGTTGTGCAGTACGCGAGCGATACGCTCGGCTGCTTCGTCAGTACCGTCGCAGACAATCACCATGCCCGAGTGCTGGGAGAAGCCCATGCCGACGCCGCCGCCGTGGTGCAGGGAAACCCAGGTCGCGCCGCTCGCGGTGTTGAGCAGAGCGTTGAGCAGTGGCCAGTCGGACACGGCGTCGGATCCGTCCTGCATCGATTCGGTTTCGCGGTTCGGGCTGGCTACCGAACCGGAGTCCAGGTGGTCGCGACCGATCACGATTGGCGCGGACAATTCACCGCTGCGAACCATTTCGTTGAACGCCAGACCGAGCTTGGCGCGCAGGCCCAGGCCAACCCAGCAGATACGTGCCGGCAGACCCTGGAAGCTGATGCGCTCGCGCGCCATGTCCAGCCAGTTGTGCAGGTGGGCGTCGTCCGGGATCAGCTCTTTTACCTTGGCGTCGGTTTTGTAGATGTCTTCGGCGTTGCCCGACAGTGCAGCCCAACGGAATGGACCGATGCCGCGGCAGAACAGCGGACGAATGTAAGCCGGTACGAAGCCTGGGAAGTCGAACGCGTTCTCGACGCCTTCTTCTTGGGCCATCTGACGGATGTTGTTGCCGTAGTCGAAGGTTGGAATGCCCATCTTCTGGAATTCGAGCATCGCTTTAACGTGCACGGCCATCGATTGCTTGGCGGCTTTCACCACGGCAGCAGGCTCGGTCTTGGCGCGAGCGCGGTACTCTTCCCAGGTCCAGCCGGCAGGCAGGTAACCGTTGAGCGGGTCGTGGGCGCTGGTCTGGTCGGTGACCATGTCCGGGCGCACGCCGCGCTTGACCAGTTCTGGAAGGATTTCAGCTGCGTTGCCGAGCAGGGCGATGGAAATCGCTTTGCCTTCTTTAGTGTATTTGGCGATGCGGGCCAGCGCGTCGTCGAGGTCGGTGGCTTGCTCATCGACGTAACGGCTGTTCAAACGGAAATCGATACTGACCTGCTGGCATTCGATATTCAGCGAGCAAGCGCCAGCCAGGGTCGCGGCCAGAGGCTGAGCGCCGCCCATGCCACCGAGGCCTGCGGTCAGGACCCAACGACCTGTCAGGTCATCGTTGTAGTGCTGGCGACCGGCTTCGACGAACGTTTCGTAGGTACCTTGAACGATGCCCTGGCTGCCGATGTAGATCCAGCTGCCGGCGGTCATTTGGCCGTACATGGCCAGGCCTTTGGCGTCGAGTTCGTTGAAGTGTTCCCAGCTCGCCCAGTGTGGCACCAGGTTGGAGTTGGCGATCAGTACGCGCGGGGCGTTGCTGTGAGTCTTGAACACACCGACCGGCTTGCCGGATTGCACCAGCAGGGTCTCGTCGTCATTCAGGTGGGTCAGGCTTTCGACGATCTTGTCGTAGCATTCCCAGTTACGTGCCGCACGACCGATACCACCGTAAACCACCAGTTCTTTAGGGTTCTCGGCGACTTCCGGGTCGAGGTTGTTCATCAGCATGCGCAGCGGCGCTTCGGTCAGCCAGCTCTTGGCGGTCAGCTTGTTACCGCGCTGCGCACGAATTTCAACATCACGTCTTTTTGTAAAAGAGGCGGTTGTAGGTTTCTGGGTATTGTCAGTCACGAAAAAGACTCCTCTGCGATCAATCCATACCAGCCCGGGCAGTGGGCGAGGGAGCGTGTGCGGGAAGGCCCGTCACAAGCGGAAACAGGTTCTGTGCGCCGATCTTTCTGGCTACTCATGCACACACACGTTTACTTGTACATACAAGCATATGCAATCAAGCGGCCAACTTGATGGCTCATCGTTCAATAAAGCTTGGGATTTGGTTGAAACGCGTTTGAAACAAGGGTTTAGCGGGAGGCGTTTCTTCCGGAGGGTTTTTGCGGCAGTGTCACGATTGTTACTTGAACATGAAATTGCGCCACGCTGGGGCACTCGGTGACAGTTCGGGAGATAGTGGTGCGCGATGGGAAACAACTGGAACGAATGCATTTGTGGCGAGGGGGAGGGACGCGCGGCACTGGACAGCACCAATGCAGATCCAGGCTCGGCTCCAAGGCTATCCTTCGTCGTCGAGATGCAACGACACGGTCGAAGGAGGGCCTTGGAGTACATCCTGTTTACTCCCGGTTTTTCTGTACTGTGGCAAGTACTTCACCACTACGTACCTGTTCGGTGACACTCACCATGTCCGAATAGAAGGCACGATCATGGTCGGCGACCGGTACGCGGCTACGCACCAGGTCATAAACCGCCTTGGTGACGCTGGAAGCCTTGTGCACGTCATGGAAATCCAGGGCCTGGCAACCCACCAGCAGCTCAATGGCCAGCACCGATTCCAGCTTTTCGGAAACCTTGTAGGCCTTGATGGCGGCGTTATAAGCCAGGCTGACCAGATCCTCCTGGTTGGCGCAGGTCGAGAAACTGTCGACAGAGGAGGGGAACGACAGCGCCTTCATTTCCGCATACAGGCCAGCCGCGGTGTATTGAAGGATCATGTACCCGCTGTTCAGGCCCGGGTTACGCACCAGAAAGGCCGGCATTTCACTGAAGTGCGAGTTGACCATGCGGTCGATACGGCGCTCGGAAATCTTCGCCAGGTTGGCCAGCGCCACGCACAAGGAATCCGCTGACATGCCGATGTAGCTGCCGTCGAAGTTGGCGCCTGAGATGGCAATGCCGTCGCCGTCCTCAAGCGGGTAGATGATCGGGTTATCGCCCGAGGAGTGAATTTCGTTCTCGATATTCTCCCGGGCGTGATCGATGAATCTTTTCGAAGCACCATGCACCTGGGGAATGGCGCGCAGGCTGTAGGCGTCCTGAAGCCGGTAGTCGATGTTTTCGGCGATCAGTTGGCTGTCATGCAGCATCGCCTTTATATCCCTGGCGGTTTGCGCCTGCTCTTTGTGCGCCTTGATCGAGTGATAACGAGGGTCGAAGGCCCGAATCGTACCTTTTAACGCTTCCAGGGAAAGCGCCGCGGCGACGTCCGCCAGCGAGGCCGTCTGCATGGCGTTGTAGAGGGCCAGAATAGCGATGGCGGTCACCGACATGGTGCCATTGAGCATGGCCAGGCCTTCTTTGCACTGCAGGTCCGTCGGTTGCAGGCCGACCTGTTCCAGTGCGGTGGCGCCATCTACCCACTCACCGCCATTGACCCTGGCTTTGCCTTCGCCCAGCAGGACCAAGGCCAGGTGTCCCTCGACGGCCAGATAGCCTACCGAACCCTCGCCAGGCGCAAACGGCACGACTTCGTTGTTGAGCAGGCCGGCAATCAGCTCCAGCAACTCCAGGCGCACCCCCGAAAAACCTTTGCCAAGGCTGATCAGAACCATCAACTGGATCGCACGAACCTGCTCACGCTTGAGCGGCTCGCCCACGGCGACGGCGTGGGAGCGCACGATATTGACCTGGAGCTCCTTGGCGTTCTGCGGAGAAATCACATGTCGAACGTTATCGCCGAACCCGGTGGTCACCCCATAGACCAGGCGATTTTCATCGAGGAAACGCTCCACCAGGCCACGGGACTTTTTCACGCGGTTCTTGTAGGTCTCGGAAAACGACACCTTGGCCGAATAACGGGCTACCGCGACAAACTCTTCGATGGAGGGCTCTCTATCGCCAAGGACGACCTGAGTGATCTGTTGAGGTTGAGCTTTCATTGCGAACTCCCGAGAAACGAAATTATTGAGGGGCTGGACCGGCCAGGCCGTCGCTCGATTGAGCGTGGGAGAAGGCTAAAGCGATTTGGATATGAAGAAAATATGGCAATTTCTGTCAGTTTTATTAGAATTTCTAAACCTAAAATGCTTTCGAGACGTTCGCATCGCCATGAGTCGCTTACCGCCCTTACGAGCCCTCCAAATATTTGAAACCGTCGGTCACTGTGGCGGTGTATCCCAAGCCGCAAAACGCTTGAACATCTCCGTGGGTGCGGTAAGTCAGCAGATGAAGTTGCTTGATGAGGCGCTGGGCATGAGCTTGACGGTCAAGGAGGGGCAGCGCTTGCGCCTGAACGCCATTGGCCAGCGTTTTCATGCGCGGTGTTCTATAGCATTTGAAGAATTGAGAGCCGCCGTTTCCGAAGTAGAGCGTTCGAAAAACCCCAACAATTTGTATGTCAGTGGCCTGCCTTCTCTCATGACCAAGTGGCTGGCGCCTCTCACCTACGAATGGCAGCATGAGGATAGTGATCTCGACATCTATCTAGATGGCACGCTGGCGGATACTTCGGAGGAGGAAAACGCCGATTTTCGTATTGGCTATGGCGAACCTGGCCAGGATGCCGGGCATAGCGTTGTACTGTTCCGCGATTGTGTGGTGCCGGCATGCTCACCGACGCTTTTAGGCCATCCAGGCAATGTGGAGCATGCCGGTGACTTGCTCCAATACCCACTTATCCGTATCGATTCACGGCCGAAATTTGACTCACCCCCCTCATGGGCCGAATGGTTTGAGTTGGAAGGCGCTGCCGTCGAACAGACGATTGCCATACGTCGAAGTTTTTCTTCGTCCAGCATGGCTATTCAAGCCGCCATCGATCACCAAGGCATAGTGCTGGCGCAGTTTTCGATGATTGCCCGTGACATCGATGAAGGGCGCTTGATCATTCCTTGGCAGCGAGCCATGCCTCTTCCCTCGCCGTATTACTTGAGTTGGCACCCTAACACTCTGCAGAAAGCGCAATGTCGGGCATTTCAACGCTGGTTGATTGGCCGAGGGAGAACACAAGAAGTCATTACTGACTCCTTGATAGCTATGCAACCCGCTAGCAAGAAGTGATTCGCAACCACAGGTAGCTTTGGGTCCAGGCTGTGTGAAAACACGCTGAATGCGTTGAAGACTGAGATTTGCGGGTATTACCTGAAGAACTGGCAGGCTAAGGCGCGGATTGATCCACTTAACGTCCTTGGCACCGTGGGACTGATTGGGCCGCGTTAGCGGCCAAGGTCAGCCGAAGGATGACGTGAAGGACTTGTTTCACGCTCTGATCGCTTTGAGCAAAGCGTGGTTGATGACGTCTCGCAGCCTGACGTGTCGTCGACGCATTTCCTTACTGGTCCACTTCAGGAGTCGCCGTCGGGACGCCCGCATTTGGGGAAAACGGTTGTGGCATCTGGGGACGCTGAGTCTGTTCTGGGGGATGGCGATCATGGGCTTTGGGCTGGCTCTGCAGTCGAAGATCCTGGTGCTGGCTCCGGACGCTACCGATGTGGCGATGGCGATGTTTTCGGGGATCTACAACATTGGCATAGGTGCTGGCGCGCTCTTGGGGAGTTGGGTGGGCGGCCAGTTCGGATTCGACTACATAGGGGTGGTTGGCGGATTGCTGGCGGTGTTGGCGCTGCTGTTCTACTGCGTGTCAATTTACCGCTTCAGACAGCCTGAGGGTCCTGCTTGATCTCTTGGGCTTACGTGCCGGCGGGCGCGAAAAAACGACCCTTGGAAGGGCCCCCTGTCAGGTTCAGTGCTGAGCCTGACAGGGGGAAGGCGCTGCGACTTTAGGGTGGACTTGAAGGCCTATCCAGGATCAGAACAGCGCAAATGCATACGAAACAATAAAGCGATTTTCATCGCGGCGACCTGTCGCATCGCCGACCAGTTCTACGTTACGCAATCTGAAAGACAGATCTTTGAAGGTGCCGCTCTGGATGGTGTAACTCAGGTCGATGTTGCGCTCCCACTCTTGGCCGTCCTGGCCGGCAACTTTGAAGTTATCGCCGTGGACATAACGAGCCATCGCCACCAGGCCTGGCAAGCCGACGCCTGCAAAGTCAAAGTCGTAACGTGCTTGCCATGAGCGCTCTTGCGCGCGATCGAAACGCAGCACCTGGACTGCGTTGGCCACGCCGGGCAGGTCGGTGTCGTGAAGAAAGGGCAAGGCGCTATCGCCCGCGTTGTACTGCAAGCCTAAGCGGAATGTTTGTGGGCCCAGATTGGCAGAAAGCAGGGTCGACACCATGCGACTGTCGAGCTTGCCTGCGAGTTCTTCGCCGGTTTCGCTGGAGGTGAGGTAGTTCACCACGGCGCCGAGCTTCCAGTCGCCTATCGGTTGGTTGAGGGTGGTGGTGTAGAGCGTCTGGCGATAAACGTCTTTCAGTTCACCTCCCCACACGCCAACCGAAGCATTCGGCGCAACCCGCCAGGTTCCCCCAAGGTAGTTGAAGCGGTCGCTTTCTACCGAGAGGTAGTTACCGGTCTGCATCTTTCGGCTACCGCTGAATTCACGGTAATTGACCGCTCGCATCTGGCCAAGATCGATATCGACCTTGTCGAACTCGCGAACGCTGAGCATGGCACCTTCAAAAAACTGCGGCAGCAGGCGCGAGTCACCGGCAGAAACCAGCGGGATTTTCGGGAATAGGCCACCGACCTTCAGTTCGCTTTTCGATACTTTCATTTTTAGCGCACCGGTCGCCTCGGAATACTCATCAACGGAGCGCGGATCGGCGTTGCGCGGGCCGCCTGCGCGGTTGTAGGCGCCGGGGAGCAGGGCCGAGCCGCTGCGGTCGGGCGAGGAGTCGAGCTTGATCCCGAGACCGGCATACATGTCCAGGCCCAATCCGACCCTACCTTCGGTGTAACCCGATTCGGCTTTGAGAATGAAGCCTTGCGCCCACTCTTCGATCTTCGATTGCGCCGGAGCTTTTGAATCCCGAAGGTCATGGTTGTAGTAAAAATTGCGCATCAGCACTGTGGCTTTGCTGTCGCTGACGAAGTCGGCGTGAGCTGCCAATGGCATGGCGCAGAGTGTCATGCAAACGGTCACGGAGTGAGGCGATGAAGGTTTGATTTTCATTTTTTATTCTTTTTAGAGATGAGTGAACTCACCACCCGAGATTCTCGGGCGGACAGGTAAGCGTCAGTTCATTGTTGAAGATCGGGCTGGAAGGTTATCCGGGCCGTTGTAAGGGCTCGATCCATTCGAAACACAGATCGGCCGAGAAGCTTTCTCCTGGCGCCACGACTTGGGTGCCGCTCAGTTCTCCTAGCAGCGGTCGTAGGTTGAAACCATCCGCCAGGTGTGAAACCGGCTCAATGCACAGATAAGTCGAACCGGCCGGAGCGAACACCACCAGATGTTCCAGTTCAGGGCTGGCCGTCAGGCTCAAGCGGCCCTGCGGATAGTCGAGATCGACCTTGCCGGCCCATTGCGACAGGTAATGGGCACAGGCCTCGGTTTGCCAGGACTGACTGTCGAATTGCATCGCCACGTCACCTGTCAGGTGCTGTCCGGTGCTCAGGTAATCCGCAGTGATCTGCCATTGGCGGGTGCAACTCAAACTGGCTTGCAGTTGCGGGTGAGCGAGGAAATACGGGTGCAGGCCTAAACCGGCCGGCATCGGCGTTTCCCCTTTATTGAACAGTGCAAGTCGAATCCGCAAACTGCCGCCGCTCAGCTCGAAATGCTGCTCGGCCCGAATCGGCCATGGCCAGTGCGGGCCGCAGTAATCCAGACTGAGGCTGGCCTGGGTCGCCGACTGCCTGTCCACCTGCCACGCCAGGGTATGGCTGACGCCGTGCAGTGTGTGTGGCAGTGCCTGTGGATGGGCGGGCAGCGCGTAGTCCTGACCCTCAAAGTGCAACTGCGCGTTGGCGATCCGATTGGAGTACGGAATGAGCGGGTAAGCACCACCCTTGGGCCAGTTCAGTGGGTCCAGAGACTGCGAGGCATCGATCGGCTGCAAAATCTCCAGAGCGTGCTTGCGCACTTGCAGGCGACCGATTCGGCCGCCGTGCTCGGGGAGCAAATGCAGGCTCAATTCGGCGTTTTGCAGGGACAGTTGCTGAAAACGGGTCGACATTATCTGCTCCGGATTCACGCGCGACGGAAGCGATCAAAGACGGTTTGATCCATCTGCTGACCCAGGCCAATACCTTGCGGAATCTCGAACAAATGGCCCTGGCGCATGCCCTGAATGTCGTACAGCCAGGCTTGCGGTTCGACGAACAGGTACTCAATCTGCGCAACCTGCTCTTGAGCGACCGCCAGGTGCAAGGTGGCGAGGAAACCGGGGCCAAAGTAAGGGCAGTGTGGCAACACCGGGGTGTCGTACTGACGCGCGAGTTCGGCGATGCGCAAGCATTCACTGATGCCGCCAACTTTGGTCACGCTCGGCTGCACCGAGTCGACCGCCCCGGCCTTGAGTGCCTGTTCGAACTGGAAGGCGCTGCACCAGTTTTCACCGGCAGACAGCGAAACCCCCTGGCCGCGCAAGCCGTTTAAGGTCGCGAAATCCTCCGGCGGGAAGATCGGTTCTTCCAGCCAGGCCAGTTGCAGTTCTGCAAGCTTCGGCAACCAGGCCCGGGTATCGGCAATCGACCAACCGCAATTCACATCAGTGGACAGCGGTACGTCGTAGCCGACGGCCTGCCGACACTGGGCGATTTCGGCAAGGGTTACTTCGTGCAGCTTGATGTCCTTGAAACCCATGTTCAGCGCTTTGTGACAGATGGCCGGCGCGACCTCGTGATCGGCGTAGCGCACCAGGCTCGCGTAGGCCGGCACGTGGCTGCGAACCTTCTCGGTAAAGAGACGATGCAGCGGCACGCCACGGCGCTGGGCTGCCAGATCCCACAGGGCAATGTCCACCCCGGAAATGGCGAACATCGTCACGCCATAACGACCGAACAGATGCAGCTGACGTTGAGTTTTCAGGTTCCAGGCGCCAATGTCCTCGACCGTGCTGCCCACCAGCACCGGCGCAATCAGGCGGTCGATGGTGGCCTTGGTCGCATCGGCGGTGAAGTAACCGAACCCTTCACCCCAGCCCACATGCCCCTGATCATCCTCGATGCGTACCAGCACGTTTTCCAGCGTGCGCCAGGCGGTTGGCGTGATGCCTTGGCCTTTGCCGCCGTCGTGGAAAGGGATTTCGACAATGAAGGTATCGACCTTGCGAATAATCATGCGGACTCCAGGCAGCTGGCCAGTGGGCTGACCGCATAGGCACCACCGAGGAAGTCACGGCCGGAGCTTTGCGCACACATGGCGTCGTAGTCGAGGTAGCCAGGGGCGATGAAGTCCCTGGCATTGTCCAGGGGGTGATAGCCCAGCTCCCTGGCTCGGGTGTTTTTGAAAAATGGCCGTGGGCTTTCGGAGACGCCGTACATCACTTCATAGCGGATCTGCTGGTGCTCCATGCCGATACACACCAACTGCGCCAGGTCGCGGGCACTGACCCAGAGGCGCAACCGGCGGGCATCACTGACCAGCGGATCAGCATTCCCGATGCGTATCGCGCAGATCGCCATGTCGTAGCGTTGGGCATAGGTAGCGCAGGCCCCTTCGCCAAACACTTTGCTCAGCGCGTAGTAGCTGTCCGGTGCCACGGGCAGCTCATCGAACGATTCGGCAGCATCAGTGCGATGTTGCCCCAGCACATGATGACTGCTGGCGAAGATAAACCGCTTCACGCCGGACTGTTGCGCGGCCTCGAGCAATTGCAGGGTTGCGTTGTAGTTGATCTTGAGCGTGCTATCGAATCGGATTTCTGTGCCGTGCGCGCAAGCCAGGTGCAGGACGCCGTCGACACCCTTAACGGCTTCGAGAATGTCCGCGGTGCGGGTCAGGTCACCGCAAAAGGCACTTTCGTTTTCCGCCAGGTCGGTGATCGGCAGACGATCGAACAGGCGCAGGGCGTAGTGCTCACGCAACAAGGGGCGCAGCGCCTTGCCGACAATGCCTGCGGCACCGGTAATCAGGATGGTTTGCATGTTTCGCTCCTCAAATGTGTTTGCGCAGTGCTCTAGCGAGGGTTCAGGCCGGCGAAAGGGAGGGGGTCAAGGACTTCGGCTGGCCGACGAAGATCGCCACGATCAGCGCGCCAAGAATGCCCAGGCCACCGGCCAAGGCGAAGCCGCTGGCATAGGTGCCGGAAGTCTGGATGATGATCCCGGTGGCGGTCGGCGCGACGATCCCCGACAAGTTGGCCAGGCCATGCATGAAGCCGCCGGCGGTACCGACTTGATGACCTGGCACGGCGTCCTGAATCAGCGACCAGTAAGCGGGAGCGGTCAGCATCAGGAAGCCGATGGCGACGGTCATGACCACCACGCTTTGTGTCACGTCTTCGACCTGGCCGGTCAGTGCGATGCAGCACGCTGCTATCAGCAGGCAGGTCACGAGTACTACTTTGCGCGAGAACAACTGCTTGCCGGTGCGCTTGTAGATGTAGTCGATCAGCACGCCACCACACAGGAAGCCCACGGTCCCCACCAGCCAGGGCAGCGACGTGACGATGCTCATGGATTTCAGATCGATGCCTTTGGCGTCGATCAGGTAGCTGGGGAACCAGGTCATGAAGAAGTACAGGATGTAGTTGTAGCAAAACAGCGACACGCCGGTGACCAGTACTGAACGCTGCAAAATGATCTCCAGCACTGGCGTACGTGGCGCTTCGGCGGCGGTCATGACCGGGACATCGCGTTCGGCGTTGATCAGGGCGATTTCTTCGGCGCTGACTTTCGGGTGCTCCTGGGGTGTTGAGGTCGCCATACGGAACCAGCAGACAGCCCAGATCAAGCCCATCACGGCCATCACGATAAAGGCCACGCGCCAGCCCAGCCAAAGAGCGAGGAAGCCGACAATCGGCCCAGCCAGTGCGCCGCCCAGAGGGCCGCCAGCCTGGTTGATACCGATGGCGCGCGCCCGTTCCTTGATCGGGAACCAGTTATTCACGGTTTTGTTGGCCGTGGTGGATACCGGGCCTTCACCCACACCGAACAGCGCGCGAACGATCAGCAGTGACCAGAAGTTGAAGGCCAGTGCGGTCAACCCGCAGAGGACCGACCAGCCGCTCATGGCGTAGGTGAGTACGCGCTTTGGGCCGTATCGGTCGGCCAGATAACCGCCGACGAAGCAGAACAGCGCATAGCCTATGAAGAAGCTGCTGAAGATCATGCCCTTTTCAGAAGGCGTGAGGTGGTATTCCTGGGTGATGAAGGGCATGGCGATGGACAGGGCAGCACGGTCCACGTAGTTGATGATCATGGCGATGACCAGCATCGTCAGGATCGTCCAGCGGTAGTTCTTTTTCTTGTGCATGTTGAATCTCCGACCGGCATTTGCAGCATGCCGATTATTGTTTTTTTTGTGTTCGCTAGATCGTCTTTGCAGACCGGATAGTTATTCCCGTGATTTGGGACTTGTTCCGGAGTTTGTTTCCATGTTGAATTCGATGCTAAGGCCTAATTGACGTGCGGGAAACGACGTTTATTTTGCGAAGACCTGGTTGTTCCAACGAGTGGGAATTTGTCATGGTGGATGAGGCGGTTTGTCAGGCCAGCACGCCGATCTGCCACGGGCAGAACTCATCCTCGCCCAGGCCATTGAGTTCGCTCTTGGTCTTCTCGCCGGACGCATGGGCCAGCAGGCGTTCGAATATCTCCTGCCCCATTTCCTTGATGCTCTTGTCGCCGTCGATGATTTGCCCGCAGTTGATGTCCATGTCGTCGCTCATGCGGTTGAACATGGGTGAATTGCTGGCGAGCTTGAAGGTCGGTGCCGGAACCGAGCCAAAGCACGAACCACGTCCGGTGGTGAAGGCGATCATGTTGGCGCCGCCGGCGATCTGGCCGGTGGCAGACACTGGGTCATAGCCGGGGGTGTCCATGAACACCAGCCCGTGAGTGGTGACCGGATAAGCGTATTCATAGACCTCCATCAGCGGTGCATTGCCGCCTTTCTTGGCGCCGCCGAGGGATTTTTCCAGAACATTGGCCAGGCCGCCGGCGTTGTTACCGGGGCTGACCCGTCCATTGATCTGGGTGTCGCGACCCTCGTTGTACTTGAGCCACCATTCGATGCGTTCGATCAGCTTGCGGCCGACCTGCGGGGTCACTGCCCGCGCCGTCAGCGTGTGCTCCACTCCGAAAATTTCCGAGGTCTCCGAGAGAATCGCCGTGCCGCCATGGCGCACCAGAATGTCCACCGCAGCCCCCAGCGCCGGGTTGGCCGACAGCCCCGAGAAACCATCGGAGCCGCCGCATTGCATACCAATCATCAAGTGCTCGGCCGACACCGGTTCGCGCTTGACCCGATTGGCTTCGGGCAACATGGCTTCGATCAGTTTGATGCCTTGTGCCACTGCGCTTTTCACGCCGCCAACGTCCTGGATCACCAGGGTTTTGAGCAGGTCGTTGATCTCGAGTTTTTCTTGCTCGATGAAACCGTAGATGTTGTTGCGTTCGCAGCCCAGGGCAATCAACAAGCCACCAGCGGTATTCGCGTGGCGAATATGCCCGGCGATGGTGCGGCGCAGCAGGTCCATGGGTTCGCCGGTCATTTCCATACCGCAGCCGATTTCATGAACGAAGGGCACCACGCCGTCGATGTTCGGGTAATCGGCCAGGCGTTGTTCGTCAAAGTGGTTGGCAATTTTCCGGGCGACGGTGGCGCCGCAGTTGCCGACCACGAACACGCCCAGATAATTGCGCGTCGCGACACGTCCGTCTTTGCGCACGATGCCCTGGAAGGTCGCGCGCTGTTCCGGCGGCAGCAAGTCAGTAGGTACATAGTCGAGGCCGTAGCGATAGTCGCGATCGGTTTCGCCAAAGGTGATGTTGTGGCTGTGCATCCAGGTACCAGGCGCCAGGTCTTCGCTGGCGTAACCGATGACTGTGTTGTATTTGAGCACTGGATGGCCTTTTCCGATCCTGCGCGTGGCGATCTTGTGGCCCAGCGGTACTGCGTGCAGGGTGGTCACGCCTTCGCCGGGGATCGGCGTATCGACGGCGATGGCGACACGGGCGACCACGACATTGTCGGCAGGGTCGAGGCGAATGACGGGGCTGACTTCACGGGCAGTCATGGAACTCTCCACTTCTTGTTTTCGGGCTGCCGATGGGTTTAGTGCCCCATCGGCATGTGCATCAGGCAACGGCGTCGAGGGACTTGAGGAGGGCTTTGCTCTTCTGTTTGGCGATGCCTTCCCACAGGCCTTGCAGGTACATGATGCCCAGTGCGCGGTCGTACAGACCGTAGCCCGGCACGCCGGTTTCACCCCAGATCATGCGACCGTGGTCTGGTCGGGCGTAGCCGCTGAAGTCGGCGTCATGCAGGGCGCGCATGATTTCCGCCATATCCAGGGAGCCACATTCGGTCGGGTGTGCGCACTCGTAGAAGTCGCCGTTGTCAGCGACCTTCACATTGCGCAGATGCACGTAGTGCACCCGTTGGCGGGCGGCAAATTCGTTGATGAAGGCGGGTACGTCGTTGTTCAGGTCAGAGCCGATGGTGCCGCTGCACAGGGTCAGGCCATTGGCTGGCGAGTCGATGATGTCGAGCACGCGACGATGGTCTTCGATGTTCTTGATGATGCGCGGCAGGCCGAACACCGAGCGGGGCGGGTCGTCGGCATGCAGCGCCAGCTTCAGGCCCAGTTGTTCGGCCACCGGCACCAGTTTTCCAAGGAAGTACTCGAGGTTGCTCCACATCTGCTCGGTGCTGACGCCTTTGTATTCTTCCAGCAGCGCCTGGAGCTTTTCAGGTGGATATTTGGTGCCGATACCCGGCAACGGAATCACGCCGCTGGAGACGTCGAGCCTGTCCACCAGCGCGGCTTCGAACGCCAGGGTGTTGGAGCCGTCCGGCAGTTGGTATTCCATGTGGGTGCGGGTCCAGTCGAACACCGGCATGAAGTTGTAGCAGACAATCTTGATGCCGCTGGCAGCTAGGTTTTTCAGCGTTTCGATGTAGTGCGGGATCAGTGCTTCGCGACCCGGTTTGCCGAGTTTGATCTCTTCATGCACACGGAAGCTGTCGACCACCTCCATCTTCAAGTGGTACGCGGCGGCGGCACTGCGCAGGCTCTGGATGCGATCCACCGGCCAGACTTCGCCAAGCGGCATGTCGTACAACGACGAAACAATGCCGTACAGGCCTGGAATCTGCTTGATGTATTGCAGGCTGATGGGGTCTTTCGGACCGTGCCAGCGGAAAATCATTTTCATCGGGAATGCCTCATTCACGCTTTGTTGTCAGGATGCGCTGTTCAGTTCGAAGCGCTTGATCTTGCCGACGATCAGCCAGTAGCTGAGGACCGCCAGCAGCCCGTGGGCGCCGACGTAGATCAGCGCGCCTTCGAAGGAACCGGTGCTTTGCAGGATGTAGCCAATCACTACCGGAGTAACGATCCCGGCCGTGTTGCCGAAGGCGTTGAACACGCCCCCAGTGGTGCCGATCAGCTCTTTGGGCGCGGTATCTGCCACCACGGTCCAGCCCAGCGAGCCGAAGCCCTTGCCGAAGAACGCCACGCTCATCAGCGCCACGACCAGCCAGGCACTGTCGGCGTAGTTGCACAGCACGATGCTGGAACTGAGCAGCAGGCCGATGGTGATCGGGGTTTTACGGGCAAGGCTCAGCGAGCCGGTTTTCATCAGTAGCCTGTCGGAAATGAAGCCGCTGGAGACGCCGCCCACGAGGCCGCATAGCGCAGGGATCGCCGCGACAAAACCGGCCTGGAGAATGTCGAAGCCACGTTCTTTCACGAGGTAGATCGGGAACCAGGTCATGAAAAACCAGGTGATCGAGGTGATGCAGTATTGGGCGATGAAAATCCCCACCAGCATGCGGCTGCGAAACAGCTGGCCGATTTCACCCAGTTTCATGCCTTTGCTTTGTGCGGCCTTGCTCTTGAGTCCTTCGAGGTCCACCAGTCCGTCGCCCGCGCGGATGTACTCAAGCTCCTCGGCATTCATTTTCGGATGATCGATGGGCAGGTAATAGAGCTTCCACCAGACCGCGCCAATCACCAGGCCGATCAGGCCCATGATGATGAACACGTATTCCCAGCCGAACCGGTAGCACAGCCAGCCCATGATCGGCGTGAACAACGCCAGCGAGAGGTATTGCGCGCTGTTGAAAATGGCCCCGGCAACGCCCCGTTCAGACGAGGGGAACCAAGCCGCGATGATCCGTCCCGAGGCCGGGCCGACCGGTGATTCAGCAGCGCCCAGCAAAAAGCGCAGCGCCAGCAACAGGGGTACGACCATGCCGATGAAGTGCACCATGCCCATCATCACGGTGAAGCAGGACCACACCACCACGGCGAGCATCATCGAGCGCTTGGAGCCGATCCAATCGGTCAGCCAGCCGGAAGGAATCAGGAAGATCACATAGGCCCAACTGAACGCGGAAAACAGGTAGCCCATTTCCACTGAGCTGATGCCCAGCTCCTTACCCATGTCGCTGCCGGCCACCGACAGTGCGGCGCGGTCACCGGTACTGAGGGCCAGCACGATGGTGATCAGCGCGAGTATCAGGAATCGGTAACTGGTTTTGGCCACAGCAGGCCTCGCAGCAGCAGGGTGGTCAATACCCCTGCCGGCAATCGCGGGCTGGTCGGGGGCACCGGCCAGCGCATAGCGCTCAGTATTGTTCATGTTGTGCCTCATATAGTTATTGTTGTCGCGAGTGCGTCAGGCGCGGGCATGCAATACCCGCGTCGCTTGAGGGAGATCAGGCGGCCTGTCGATCGGTGTCCTCTGTGTAATCGATGGCGACCCACTCGAAGTACTTCTTCAGTTCGGTGATCAGCGCCACATGGGCCGGGTGGGGCAGGTAACGCTGCACGGCGTCGGCGTCATCGAAGCTCGACTCCAGCAGGTAGTCCCAGCAGATCGGCCGATCCAGTTCATTGGCCGAGACTTTCCAGTCGCGGACAAAGTCGATGTCCTTGGGCAGGTCGCGCATCCACTGGATCAGATGCGTTTCCAGTTCGACGTTTTGCTCCATGCCGGGCAGGCGGCGGAACATCACAATGTGCTTCATCATTTTCCGGACTCCTTATTCGTCGAGCAGCCAGGCAGGGGCGTCTTGCAACGCCACGGGGCGCAGGAAACGTTCCAGTGCGGCGTAACCCACCGAGGTGCTTTGCGGCTGGGTTGACGCTGGCCACGGTCCGCCGTGTTGCTGTGCGGCAGTGACGGCCACGCCGGTCGGTACGCCGCTGAACAACACCCGTCCAGCGATCTGGCGAGCCGCGCGGACCAGCGTGAGATTGTCCTCGCTGGCCTGCTCGAAACCCCACAGGGTCGCGGTCAGGCTGCCGCCGATGGCGTTCAATACGTCGATGGCCTGCGCCACGGACGTGACCTTCAGCACAACCGCCGCCGGGCCAAAGATTTCTTCTCGCAAGTGCGCATCCTCGATAAAGGCCTGGGCATCGACTTCGAACAGTCTGGGTGCCGGGCCATCGGTATCGGCATGTGGCTGCAAGAGCGGGCTTGCCGCCGAAGCGCGCTCAAGACGAGCGATGCCGTCATTGAAGCCACGGCGCATGCTCGGCGTGAGCATTCGGTGAGTGCTCAAGGGTTGCAGGGCAGCGGCGAACTGCTCGATAAAGCGCTCGCTGGCCGGGTGCTCGAACAGCACGATTACACCCGGGCTGGTGCAGAACTGGCCGCAGCCCAGGGTGATGGATGCCGCTAGCGACTTGGCCAGATGCTCACCATCGCGCTCAAGAATTTCCGGCAGCGCCAGCAACGGGTTGATCGAGCCCAGTTCGCCAAAGAACGGAATGGGGCGAGGGCGTTGGTTCGCAACTTTCCATAGCGCGGTACCACCTTGGTATGAACCGGTAAAAGCCACGGCGGCAATCTGCGGATGTTCCACCAGATGCACACCGGCGGCGCGGGATGCACCTTCCACCAACCCCAGCAGTCCGGCAGGCAAACCTTGTGCGGCGAGTACACCCAGCGCCACTTCGTGTACGGCGCGAGACAATCGCGGGTGACCGGAGTGAGCTTTCACCACCACCGGACAACCGGCGGCCAGGGCTGATGCGGTATCGCCGCCGAGCGCGGAAAAAGCGAACGGGAAGTTGCTGGCTGAAAACATTGCCACCGGCCCCAGCGCCTGATGCACGCGAGTCAGACGCGGTCGACCGGCCGGTGGTGTCCCGGCAATTGCGTGGTCGTCGATCACCGCGTAAGGCATGCCGGCTTCAACCGCAGCGGCAAAACCGCGCAGCTGAAAAGCGGTGCGGGCTACTTCTCCGGTCAGGCGTGCCACGCCCAGGCCGGTTTCTTCATCGGCGATGGCGATCAGTTCGACTTGATGCCGCTCCAGGGCGTCAGCCAGGCCGTTGAGCAACTGGATGCGCAGACCGGCTTTCGACTCGCCCCACAAGGTTGCCGCGTTAGCTGCTGCCGCTACGGCTTGATCGATCAGAGTGATTTCAGGACTGATCATGAGCGATTCCCTTGGGGTTCCAGGTGGTAGCCACGGCCGCTGTAATCGAAGTCGACCAACTCATTGATCGTCACTGCCTGATCGGCGGGGGATGCGTAATAGGCGCGGATTTCCTTGATCAGGCCGGTTTGCTCGTCAAATACGTACCACTCATCACCACGCAAGGCCGTGCCGAGTTTGCCTTTCCAGTGGGTCCATTCAATCACCGCTTCCGGGCTGTCGGGGCTGACCAGGATTTTTTCGATGGTCCATTGCGAGCCAAGGTTTTCCACGCACCAGACCCACTTGGCGGCGATAGTTTCGGCACTGCGCCACGGAATGTCCGGCAAACCGGCCGGAAAGTAGTGCACGGCGTCCGGGGTAAAACACGAGACCAGGGCATCGTGGTCGGCGGCATTGCAGGCGGCGAAGTAGCGACGGATCAAGGCGGCGTATCGGGATGGCTGGCTCATCACTTGGTTTCCTTGATGGCGATGATGCTCGGGATCGGCTGGCGACCGGCGGCGACCCATGCGTGATAGTCGGAAACCGCCGCCGGGCTCGGCGGGTAGATGCCCCACAAGGCTTCGCCCGAGGCGATGCGCATGGCCAGGTAATCTTCGAGGTCGTCTTGCAACGAGCAGTACTCGGCCAATTCTGCCGCCAGGTGCGCGGGGATTACGGTCAGGCCATCGGCATCGCCGACGATCACGTCACCGGGATAGACCGCCACGCCCGCGCAGCCGATCGGCACCTGCAAGTCAGCGACATGGTGGTAGGAGATCCGTGTGGTCGCGGTGATTTCCCGGGCATAGGCCGGCAGGGGCAGGGCGGCGATTTCGCTGCCATCGCGCAAGGCCCCGTCGGTGACAATCGCCTTGGCGCCGCGCGCCAGCAGCCGGGTGACCAGAATGTTGCCGGCCGAGGCCGCGCGAGGATCGTTCTGGCTGTCGATCACCAGTACATCGCCTGGCTGGATTTGCTCGACGCCTTGCCATTGCAGATTGTCACCGTTGGGCTTGGTGGTCATGGTGCCGTAGGTGTCGATGTCTTCGCGGGCCGGAATGAAGCGCATGGTGTAGGCACGACCGGCGAAGGGCTTGATGTCTTTGCTCATCGGGCGCAGACCGACCAATGCCGGTTGGCGAAAGCCCAGCTTGAACAATTGCGTGGTCAGCGAGCCGCTGCTGCAGGTCGCGAGCTTGGCGAGCACTTCGTCGCTGACGGCCACTTGGCGATTGGCCGAGTTGTCGTAGGCATCGGCGTACTGGTGGATCGTGGTCATTGTTGTTCTCCTGAAGATCAGCGGTTCAACTTGAAACAGTGCAGGACGTCTATTCCCGCATTTTGGGACTGGTGCTCGGCGCATCGTCCTGAGATGGCTTGATCCTAAGACTTGATTGACTTATTTCAAACGCCGCATATCGTGGGTCTCTATCGGTGTTCCATATGGTGGGAATTTGTTATGGCGGCAGTAGAAGGTACCGGTGCGCTGGAGAAAGCGCTGGACGTACTCGAGGCAATCGGTTCGGCACCTCAAGGCCTGAGCCAGAGCGATCTTGCCGGGCAGGTGGCGCTGCCACGCACCACGCTTTACCGGATCATCGCCAGCCTGGTCGAGCGCGGCATGATCCGGCGCGATCCGCTGCGCAAGGTCTACCGCTTGGGATTTCGTTACCTGGAGCTGGTGCGCAACGCCTACCTGATGCCCGACCTGGTGGCCGCTGCCAGTTTCGAATTGCGTGCCTTGCGCGACCTGACCGGGGAAACCTCCTACCTGGCTGTGCTCGACGGTAATCAGGTGATGTCGCTGGAGCGCTGCGACGGTGCACACACCACTCGCTCGGCCGCAGCCTTGGGGCGAAGTAAGCCGGTGTATTGCACCGGGCAGGGCAAGGCGATTCTCGCCGCGCTGGATGAAACCAGGCGTGAGGAGATCATCAAGGGCCTGACACTCACTGCGCTGACGCCCCTGACCATCACCGATCGCCGGCGATTGCACGCCGAGTTGCAGATCACCCGCGCCCGCGGCTATGCCATCGACGACGAAGAAATCGTCTTGGGGGTGCGCTGTGTCGCGGCCGCGATCCGCGACAATTCGGGCAAGGTCCGCGGTGCCTTGAGCGTCGCCGGGCCGGCCTATCGCCTGACACTGGAACGTCTGGAACTACTGGGGCCGGAACTGACCGACGCCGCCCGCCGGGTCGGTGCCCAGTTGAGCGAGTCACAGGTGCGTATTGCCGACAGCGAAGTGCAACTGGTGGAGGGGCCGTGGGCGTTCAATGGCGCATTCGCGCGTTGGTCCCATGGGCAGCAATGTCTGTATTGGGCTGACACCCTGGCGCCGACAATTCGGGTACTGGATGCTCAAGGCGAGCGGATATTTGCCCGTCTGGACGCACCGGTTCAGGCGATGGAGCTGCACCGCGAAGGGCTGCTGATTGCTCACGCCAACGGCTGGTCATTGCTGGACCGGCAAGGACTGGAACATCCGTTGCCGGGTTGGCCGGGCAAGCCTCTGCTGGGGTTGACAAGCCACCCGAATGGTAGCCTTTGGGCCTGTCTGAGTAATGCTGGCGGTTGCAAGGTTGGCGAGTTGACGGCACAAGGCGAGTTGCGCTCGCCCTGGTCGTTTCAGGAGCGTATCAGTGCATTTTGCTGGGACGCTGAAGGGCAAACCCTGTATGCCGTGGGCCCTGACTCCGGCAGCGTGTATGTGATGCAATTTGGCAGCAGCAGTGTTCGCCGTTTGGCCTCGATGCCCAAGGGTTCCGGACGACTCAGTGGCTTGGCGCTGGACAGCGAGGAAGGGGTCTGGACCACACTGCGTGACGGTTGGAGCCTTGTGCGGCTCAACGCTGACGGCAGTCTCGACCGCATGATTGGGCTGCCAGTACCCAGCCCGACTGATCTGGCCTTTGGTGGGCCGAACAAAGACGTCCTGTACATCACCAGTGCTCGACATGAATTGAGCAGAGAGACGCTCGGCACGGCACCGGCGTCAGGCTGCTTGTTTCAGATTAATCCAAAGGTCACTGGGGTCTGCGCGCAGCAAACGGCATGGGGAGTGAACCGCGTGTAAGCAAGATCGAGGTATTGGCCTTGCGTCCGTTTTTTCACCCCTAGTGCCCTGAAATTAAGGGAGCCACGGGCTAACAACCGTAAAGCCAAGGCGACAGGTACCTTGACACGTACCGATACTTCAAAAACAAATCCGGAATTGAGTCTTTTCCTACTGTTTCAAGATAATGAACCCCTTGGATTTCAATGGGTCGGACGCTAGATACGAGTCTCGTTTCCCGCTCCAAGATTCACAAAAAACGCCACTCAATGAGTGGCGTTTTTTTGTGCGTGACATTTACGTTCAGCGTTGAAAATAGGGGTGTCGGCCTCTTTTTTCGTTCCAGCGAGTTCTGCTGGAAACCACCACCAGCCACGCTTTTTTTGCTTCTGCGATAGGGTCTGCAAGTCAGGCCTGAGCTCCACAGCCGAAAGCGGTCAATCGAGCGAATTTATATTGGCGATTGTTAGAGTTGCTGCAGCCTGGCTTGAATTGTTCGCAGGCCTAGGGCTGCGCTAGCCTCGGTGGCCGATTTCTGACGCGTGTTAAAGAAGCGGAAAGCAGGTCTGAAGCTGCAGCTGCTAAAACGCTCCAGATCACCAGGAGAAGAAAAAAATAAGTCGGTGTTTACGCCGTTAGCGCCAGGACTGCTTTAAGAGGTCCGCGATTCTCTGAGCATCGGTTGATTGTAGCGATGAGCAATTTAGTGTTGAGCCATATCCTCATTTGGCCCAATTCTCGAAGCCAGTAGCAGAAGCGTTAAATCCCTGATTCCAGGATGCCCAGCATGTAGGCGCGGTCCACTACGTGTTTACGGGTACCGGCCTGGAATTTACCGAACAGATTTTTCAGGTGCCACTTTACGGTTTGGTCACCGACATCCATTGTCAGGGCAATTTGCTTGTTTGACAGGTTACGTGCCAGCAATTGCAGTACCTCGCGCTCCCTGGGCGTCAGCAGCCGGCTGGCGGAAGCGCTCGTCTGCATTTCTGGCCGTGAGGCAGGAGCGGGTTGGTGTGCAGCCAACGCCAGTGGCTGGGCGGGTTCATGCGGGACCTTTTGTGCCCACTTGACGAGATCTGGATGAGTGTCCTGAATAATGCGCTGCAGACCGTATTCCTCTGCGAGGCTGATCGCCTCGAGCAGGCAGGGCAGCCCATCGTCTCCCGAAATCTTGAGCGCCAGGGCCTTGAGCAGCTTGATCTGGACAATCTCCCGTCCGCGCCGCAGGCGCTCGGCAGTCTCGTTAACAACAACCAGTACGTCCAGCACCGTCTGCCAGTCACGCTGTACCAGGGCGACATAGGCGTTCGCCAGCCCGGCTACCAGGCTCAACTCTGGCCCCAGCAAACCGTGCTGTTGGCGGGCGACGTCGGGCAACAGTTCATCCAGTCGGCGCCAAAGCGCCTGGCAGGTATCACCCCGGCCATGTAGGGCGTTCAGGCGGATCTGCTCACCCAGGGCCACCAGACAGAAACGCGCAATGCCTCGCTCCTCGCCGAGGGCGAATAACGCCTCCAGCAGGTCGTGGCCACGGTGGGCCTGACCTTGCAAAACTGCCAGGCGCGAGGCGGTCAGAAAACCCAGCACAATCGCATCCGGCGAGGATAGACGTTCGACCACATCCAGGCGGTTGGCGAGCACCGTTGCGGCTTCCTGGATTTCGTCTCGTTCGAGCAGCACCGTGGCGAGTCCACAGGCCAGCCTCACCGCCACTGAACTGCGCCGGCCGATGTCCTGTTCGGCCCGTAGCAGGCTATCGCGAAACGCGACCTCGGCCGGCTGCATGCGTCCCTCGCACAGATAGCTCATGCCCATCCCCCAGCCGCCGCTCCCGCGGATCGCATCGAGCCCCGAGCTCCACGCATAATGGGGTGCGCGCTGCAAAATGCGTCGGGATTTCTCCGGCTGGCCCTGGAATAGCGTCAAGCGAGCGATCTGGATAGCAAGGATGGCTTGTAACTTGATCGACTGAGGAGGCGCTGCGTCCACCCAGTGGGAGAGGATTGCCAGCGATTCGTCCGGCCGGTCGGCGAAGTAGGCTGCGGTAGCCGCGATCATCGCCGCTTCGCAACGCGACTCTTCATTCGCACTCGGGTCCTGTCGGATGCGCTCGATCAGCCTGTCGGCCTCCATGTGCCTTTCGCTCATCGCCAGCGACCAGGCCGCCGCCAGGCACATGCGCGGACGGGATTCCACCTCTGCGGGCGGCAGTTCTGCAACCCACTCCAGCACCCGACTGAACTGACCTCGCAGCATGACTTCGTACAGGCATTGTTCAATCATCTCGTAGGCCTGCGTGGCACGCCCTGCCAGCAGATATTGCCGTGCGGCTTCCTCAAAGAGCGCGTGTTCTTCGAGCCAGCTTGCCGCCCGTTCATGGAAGGCTTGTCGTTGCACCAACGGCAGGCGTGAAAAACGCTCCTGAAGGAACTCTCTGGCCAGGGGATGAAGGCGTACCCAATCACTGTCGACCCCTTCGACGAAGATCGGTGTCGAGGCGCATAGCCCCTGGAGCACTTCACCGGCCCGCTCATCGCCGGTGAGTGCGACGCAGAGCGAGGGATGAATCATGTCCAGCAAGGCGATGCGGGTGAGGAAATCGACGTGTTCGGCAGACAGGCGGGTCACCAGGCTATCGACAAAGTAACGCTGGATATCGCCCGAACAGGCCGACAATCCATCGATGGCAGCACTCAAGTTGGGGCTTTTCTCGATGGCAGTAATCGCCAATTGCAGCCCCAGTGGCCAGCCCTCGGTGACTTCATTCAAGCGCACGCAGAGGTCCGTGTCGATGCGTACTCCAAAACGGCTGCTCAGTATCGCTACGGTTTCCTCGATGCGAAAACGTAACGCATCCGTTGTGACCCTGACATACAGCCCGCGTGCCAGCAGGTCCGCGACCTGCAGGTTCAAGGGCCTGCGCGAGGCCATGACGATCCGCAGGTTGGCCGGAGCATTGTGCAGTAAATAAGTCAGTGAATGACGCACGGTGGCCTCGGGCAAGGCATCGGCGTCATCAAGAATCAACACGGTTTCGCTGCCCAGATCGGCCACTTCTGCCAGCCAGTAGGTCAGCCCTTCCAGTTCGTCGCGGTCATAACCCGGCATTCGTTCCAGCATGTCGGCGAAAGGCTGCCTGCCGCTACCAATGGCCATGGCCGCAGCCAGTCCCTGGGTAAAACGAATTCCATCGTCATGACCATCCAGCATTAGCCAGGCCACAACCGCTCCGCGCGAAAGGAACTCCCGGCGCCATTGGGCCAGCAAGGTCGTTTTGCCAAAGCCAGCCGGGCCATGAACAGCGATCGCTACCTTGTCCGCCAGTTCCGGGGAGTCAATGCTGAGTCGCTCGCGCAATCGGGCCGTTTTTTGGCTTCGGGGCGGGGTGGTCTTCAGGACCAGTTCAGGATCTATGCGACACATGTTGACGATGTCCCTCTACAGTCCGAATAGTTTCCCCGTTTAGTGCTTGTTTTGGCTATTGAATACTCGGTTCCAACGGGTAAAGCGCGTCATCGAACTGACTCAACCTCGGAAACTCGAGGGATTGATCCTGCTCGAGGTTTTCCAGCCGCTGTTGATAGCTCGTCAGAAAGTCCTCTCGGGCTTCGGCACTGATGTACGGCACGTGCCAGGCAACGAATGGTGGCAGGACCTCCAGCCCGACATAAGCCAACGTGCCACGCAGGAGCGGTCGCAACATGTCCTCGAGTGGACCATGAATGGCGCCTTCGCCGAACATGTGTTCACGCCCGCCCAGGGTCACCGTGACCAGCGTTTTTTTGCCGCACAGCCCACCTTGATCGTAGAAGCGCTTGCCGCCGTAACAGGTCCCGGAGACCAGAACGCGGTCGATCCAGCCCTTGAGCATCGCTGGCGCGGAAAACCAGTAGACCGGAAAGTTGAGGATCAACAGATCGGCCCACAACAGCTTATCCAGTTCCTGTTGAATATCAGGCGCGAGGGTCTGGCTCTTGACGCCCAGACGCTGCTCGAGTGCGTAGACCAGGTACTCTGGATTCTCACGAGCGTAGAAATCCTCGGCACCGGCCACCGGGTTCCAGTTCATTGCGTACAGGTCGGAAACCTGCACCTGATGCCCCTGCGTTTGCAGTGTCTCGACCGCTTGGTCGCGCAGCGCAGCGGTGAATGACTTGGGCTCGGGATGGGCATGCACGATTAAGACGTTCATGGTGTTTCCTTGAAATTGAAGGCGTGTTATTCGGTCCGAAACTCGCTACCGATGTACGGCACATGCCAGGCACCGAGCGGTGGAAGGACCTCCAGCCCGACATAGTCCAAAGTGCCGCACAAAATCGGTCGCAGTTTGTCTTCCAGGAGACCATGAATGGCGTCCGCGCCATACAGGTGTTCACGCCCGCCCAAGGTCACCGTGACCAGCGCTTTCTTGCCGCACAGACCGCCTTGATCGGAGAAGCACTTGCCGCCGTAGAAAGTGCCAGAGACCCGCACGCGGTCGATCCATGCCTTGAGCATAGCCGGCGCCGAAAACCAGTAATCCGCGAAGTTGAGGATCAGCAGATCGGCCCACAGCAGTTTGTCTAGCGCTTGTTGGAAATCGGTCGCGAGAGTCTGGTTCGCCCCAAGGGTGCAGTTCATCGCATACAGATCGGAAATCTGCACCTGATGCCCTTGGGATTGCAGGGCGTCCACCGCCTGGCCGTGCCAGGCAGCGGTAAAGGACTTCGGCTCAGGGTGTGCATGTACGAGCAATACGTTCATGTTGGTTCCTTGAAATTGAAAAGGTGCCATTCGGTGCCGACCGCACTTCCTAAGCCCCCGGCAATTTGTAGTCGCTCAATTGTTCGCGCAACCGGGCCTTGAGGATTTTGCCGGTGGCGCCGATCGGGATCGCCTCGGCGAACACCACGTCGTCCGGAATCTGCCACTTGGCCGTCTTGCCTTCGTAAAAGGCCAGCAGCTCTTCGCGGGAAACCTCGCCACCGGGCTTCCTGACCACCACGACGATCGGGCGTTCGTCCCACTTCGGATGCGCCACACCAATGCAGGCGGCCATCGCGATGGCCGGGTGCGCAACCGCGATGTTCTCGACCTCGATGGAACTGATCCACTCGCCGCCGGACTTGATCACGTCTTTGCTGCGGTCGGTAATCTGCAGGTAGCCATCGGCGTCGATGGTGGCGACGTCGCCGGTGGGGAACCAGCCGCGTCCCTGCTCATCGAGCACCAGCGGGTCGCCGCCCTCGCTCTTGAAGTATGCCTTGACCACCCACGGCCCTTTGACCAGGAGGTCGCCTGAAGTCTTGCCGTCCCACGGCAGTTTCTTGCCTTCGGCATCGACGATCTTCATGTCGACACCGAAGATGGCGCGCCCCTGCTTGACGCGGATAGCCAACTGCTGTTCCGGCGATTGCATGAGATGCTTGTTTTTCAACGTGCACAGCGTGCCCAGCGGCGACATCTCGGTCATGCCCCAGATATGCAGCACCTCAACACCGTATTGGTGCTCAAAGGCATTGATCATGGCTGGCGGGCAGGCTGAACCACCGATCACAGTGCGTTTCAGGGTCGAAAACTTGAGGTTGCTGGCCTCCATGTGACGTTGCATCATCTGCCACACCGTCGGCACGCCGGCGGCAAAGGTGACGTTCTCGGCTTCGATCAACTCGTACACCGACTTGCCATCGAGCGCCGGGCCGGGGAACACCAGCTTGGCGCCGACCAGCGCGGCCGAGTAGGGGATACCCCAGGCATTGACGTGGAACATCGGCACCACCGGCAGCACCGAATCACGCGCCGAGATCGCCATCACGTCCGGCAGGGCGGCGGCATAGGCATGCAGCATGGTGGAACGGTGGCTGTAGAGCGCACCCTTCGGGTTACCGGTGGTGCCGCTGGTGTAACACAGGCTCGATGCCGAGTTCTCATCGAAGCTGGGCCAGTCGTAGCCGGTGGACTGGTGGCCGATCCATGACTCATAGCTCACCAGGTTGGGCACGCCACTGTCGATGGGCAACGTGTCCGCATCGCACAGGGCGATCCACTTTTTGACCGTGGGGCACTTGCTGTGGATGGCCTGCACGATCGGCAGGAAGCTGAGGTCGAAGCACAGGATTTGGTCTTCGGCATGGTTGGCGATCCAGGCGATCTGGTCGGGGTGCAGCCGCGGGTTGATGGTGTGCAGCACTCGGCCCGTACCGCTCACGCCGTAGTAGAGCTCCAGATGTCGATAGCCGTTCCACGCCAGGGTGGCGACGCGGTCGCTGAACAGCAGTTGCTCCTGATCCAGTGCATTGGCCACCTGGCGTGAACGCGAGGCAACTTCACGCCAGGTTGTGCGGTGCAGGTCACCTTCGACCCGCCGCGAAACGATTTCGGCATCACCATGGTGACACTCCGCGAACTCGATCAACGACGAGATCAGCAACGGTTGGTCCTGCATCAAACCCAGCATCTGGAGTTCCTCTTATTTATGTTATGGGAAACTGCGATTCGCAGATTGGATAACCCACGCAAAGACCCGGCGAAGAGTGATCTGGTGGGAGCTTTCAGTCGTTCACATGAAAGGCAGTATCTGCGCTCGGATTGCCGCTCGAATGACGGCTTGGGACATTACGTTGACATTTCGGGACATCAGGGCGCCATCCGCCGGGCTGCGCAGCACCGGCGGCGTCCGCGTTTGTTTCTAAACGTCGCCAGAGGAATGAGAGGTGGAAATGTTTTGCTCTTTGGCCGTTCGGTTCTGTGCCACCAGCGCACTGCAGAAACCGCGCCGTTGCTGCAACATCTGCCAGTAATTTCGAACCAATGGCGGGAACTGTTCCTCCAGACCAATGAACTCAGCCAGCATCAGCGCGTATCCGACAGAAACGTCTGCGGCAGTGAACCGCTCCTGGCAAAGATAGGTACGACCCTCAAGGCCCGCTTCAAGCCCCTTCAATCTGCCGAGGAACCAGCGTGTGTAGTCTTGCGCAACTTGAGGATTGCGCCGCGAAGGCTCTTCGAACCGGGCGTAGCGCAGGATAAGGGTCTGCGGAAAAGTGAGCGTCGCTTCGCCGAAGTGCAACCAATTGAGGTAGAGGCCGAAGTCGGGCTCATGCGATGCAACATCCAGACGCGACGTGCCAGAGCGCCTGGCAAGAAATTCGCAGATGGCGGATGACTCGGTCATCAGCAAATGACCGTCGATCATCGCCGGTACGGTCCCCAGCGGATTGATCTCCAGGTATTGCCGCGCGTGTGCCCGTGGAGGGAAAGGCAACATTCTCAATTCATACGTCATCCCTAACTCTTCAAGCATCCACAGAGGCCGAAATGAACGCGCACTCATGCAGTGGTAAAGAATGATCATCTTAAGGCAGCCTCGCTGATGAAACAGTGGGTGGAGGATTCTCCGTCGCGCCAGCGCATTTGCGCAGGGCTGGACCTGCCCGACCGAATGCTCTTGGGCAGAGCACTCGATTGGCTTGGGCCTCGATCTTCAGTTCCGCGACTGCGGTCCTCTCTTCTCAAACACCCGGCAACCGGTAGTCGCTCAGCAGTTCGCGCAACCGGGCCTTGAGGATCTTGCCGGTGGCGCCAAGCGGGATCGCCTCGGCGAACACCACGTCGTCCGGAATCTGCCACTTGGCCGTCTTGCCCTCGTAAAAGGCCAACAGTTCCTCGTGCGAAACCTCGCCGCCGGGCTTCCTGATCACCACGACGATCGGGCGTTCATCCCACTTCGGGTGCGCCACGCCAATGCAGGCGGCCATCGCAATGGCCGGGTGCGCGACGGCGATGTTCTCGACCTCGATGGAGCTGATCCATTCGCCGCCAGACTTGATCACGTCCTTGCTGCGGTCGGTGATCTGCAGATAGCCGTCGGCATCGACGGTGGCGACGTCGCCAGTAGGGAACCAGCCGCGTCCCTGCTCATCGGGCACCAGCGGATCGCCACCCTCGCTCTTGAAATACCCCTTGACCACCCACGGTCCCTTGACCAGCAGGTCGCCGGAGGTCTTGCCATCCCAGGGCAGTTTCTTGCCTTCGGCGTCGACGATCTTCATGTCGACGCCGAAGATGCCACGGCCCTGTTTCAGGCGGATGGCCATCTGCTGTTCCGGCGATTGCGTAAGGTGCTTGTTTTTCAAGGTGCACAGCGTGCCGAGCGGCGACAGCTCGGTCATGCCCCAGGCATGCAACACCTCTACGCCGTACTGCTGCTGGAAGGCATTGATCATGGCTGGCGGACAGGCCGAGCCGCCGATTACGGTACGCTTGAGGGTCGAGAACTCGAGGCCGTTAACCTCCATGTGGCCCAGCATCATCTGCCACACCGTCGGCACGCCGGCGGCAAAGCTGACGTTCTCGGCTTCGATCAGTTCGAACACCGATTGGCCATCGAGCGCCGGGCCGGGAAACACCAGCTTGGCGCCGACCAGCGCGGCCGAGTAGGGGATGCCCCAGGCGTTGACGTGGAACATCGGCACCACCGGCAGCACCGAATCGCGCGCCGAGATCGCCATCACGTCCGGCAGGGCTGCGGCATAGGCATGCAGCATGGTCGAGCGATGGCTGTAGAGCGCGCCCTTCGGATTGCCGGTGGTGCCGCTGGTGTAACACAGGCTCGATGCTGAATTTTCGTCGAAGCTGGGCCAATCGTAGGTCGAGCTGTGCTGGCCGATCCAGGCCTCGTAGCTCACCAGGTTGGGTATGCCACTGTCGACGGGCAGGTTGTCCGCATCGCACAGGGCGATCCACTTTTTGACCGTGGGGCACTTGCCGTGCACCGCCTGCACGATCGGCAGGAAGCTGAGGTCGAAGCACAGAATCTGGTCTTCGGCATGGTTGGCGATCCAGGTGATCTGGTCGGGGTGCAGCCGCGGGTTGATGGTGTGCAGCACCCGGCCGGTACCGCTCACGCCGTAGTAGAGCTCCAGATGGCGATAGCCGTTCCAGGCCAGGGTGGCGACGCGGTCGCTGAACAGCAGCTGTTCCTGGTCCAGTGCATTGGCTGCCTGGCGCGAGCGCGAGGCGACTTCGCGCCAGGTCGTGTGGTGGATGTCACCTTCGACCCGCCGCGAGACGATTTCGGCATCACCATGGTGAAGCTCCGCGAACTCGATCAATGACGAAATCAGCAACGGTTGGTCTTGCATCAAACCCAGCATTGGAGGCTCCTGTTTCAATAGAACACTGTTGAATGTTCGCGGGCAGCGGAACGGGCGACGATGTCGTCAGACCGGGCGGTCGCCCTTGATGCCGGCGCGCAGCAGGCGCCGGGGCTGCGGGTGGTAGTCGTAGCTCGCGTAATGCTGGGTCGAGCGGTTGTCCCAGGCGACGACGGTGTTCGGACGCCAGCGCAGGCGCATCTGGTACTCGGGAATCGTCGCCCGCGAGGCCAGATAGGTCAGCATATGGGCGCGCTCGAACATGTCCTGGCCGTACTGCACCCGTTGGGCGGTGTTCCAGTTGGTGAAGCTGGTGACATAGCCCATGCACACATACAGGATCTTCTCGCCGGTCTCGGGATGCGTGCGCACCACGGGATGCTCGGGGGGCGGATTCTTCGCCGCCGTCTCATGGCGCTTCTCGATCGCCATGCCGCCGCAGAACGCGACCTCGATGCTGCTCCTGGCATACAGACCGTCGATCTGCTGCTTCACGTGCTCCGGCAGCGTCTCGTAGGCAAGCGCCATGTTGGCCCACAGCGTGTCGCCGCCGACTTCCGGGCAGGTCACGCAGCGCAACACAGCACCCTTCAGCGGCTCGAACTGGGACATGGTGTCCGAATGCCAGTTGTTCTCGAAGCTTCTCATGTTCTCGGAACCCGAGATTGCAGGTCTTCCGGCTATATCGATAGCCAGGATCTTCGGCGCCTCCGGCATGCCGGGGTAGAGTCTGTGTTCATCGAGTTCGCCGAAGCACTCGGCAAAGGTCTGCTGTTCCATCGGCGTGATGTCCTGGTCTCGGAAGACCAGCACTTTGTGCTTGAGCCAGAGTGCCCTGATCTCCGCGAATAGCTCGGCGTCCTGGCTGGCGTCGATCAGGCTGACGTTGCTGATCTCGGCCCCGAGGGCCGGCGATATCAGCTCGACCTTCAGGGAGTTTTTGAGTGCCGAGGGTCGGACGATGGCCGGGGCACCTGCCACGGGACGGGTTACATGAGATTCTGTCATCACTATCTCCTGGTACTGTCTTTAGGTCATTGAACGGGTTGCACGGATAGCACGGGGTATCCGCGTTTGCGGGGGAGGTTCAAGACCTTCTGATGGGGGTGGGGCATCCAGGCCTTCGGGCAGAGGAACTGGCGCCCACCCGCAAGAGGGGCTTAGCGCAGCGGAAAGCCCCGTTCGCCAGCACGGCGGTTCGGCGCCCAGCCGAGCTTGGCCAGCGTTTCATTGGCGTCGCGGTAGTTCTCGCCGAGCTTGTAGATGCGCCGTGCTTCCTCGCCATTGGCGACGTCGCGATTGAGTTCGCGGGCAATACGCACCATCGACTCGATCTGCTGCACCGAGGTCATGCGCTCGCCCGTCGGACCGCGCAGCGTGTCCTCGTTGCCGACGCGCACATGCAGGCCGAGCGCGATCGCCATCGCGTTCATCGGGAACACGCTTCGGCCGAGGCTCTCGATAGTGAGTACCGAGCCATCGGGCGTGCGGCGTACGAACTCCAGCAGGTCAGCCGGATGCACGCCAGCCGCACCACCTCCAACCGCCGTATAGTTGAGGACCAGCGGCCCGCAATACGCACCGCGCCGCACCAGGCGCTCGACCGAGTCCAGAGAGCTCGGGCCGGTCAGCATGAAATGCGGCTGGACGCCGTTGGCCACCAGGCGGCGAAGGTGCTCCACATGCCACGATGGATTAGAGGGCACGACCATATTGCGATAGGCCTCCTGCAGCGCAGGGTTCGTCAGCGAAGTGCCAGCGATGTCCTCCTCGGTGAACAGATCCAGCGCGTTAAATTGCGTGGTGTTGATCACCACCGTCACCTGGTCGGGGCGCGGAGTGAGCTCGGCCAGCATGTGGCGCGTGTCGTCGCTCTGCCACTTCGCAGCCTCTCCTTCGCTCTCGGGTGCGAAGGAGATTGAGCCGCCGACCTGCAAGATCATCTGCGGCACGGCCTCGCGCAGGCGTGCCAGCAGCTCGTTAAACTTCGACAGGCGCTTGCTGCCCTTGCCGTCATCCTCACGAACGTGCACGTGCAGCACAGTGGCGCCGGCGTTCCAGCAATCGACCGCCTTCTGTACCTGCTGGTCTATGGTGACCGGGATGTCGTCGGAATCGCCGGGTACCCATTCCGGTCCATAGGGGGCGACCTGGATCACCAGCTTCTCCTGGTTTTCGGGCAACAGGGAATCGTCGAAAAATTGCATGTTGTGTGTCCTTCAGTTGATGGTGGGTACTGATTAGGGTTGTCGATGGCGGCGGGGCCGGTCTGCGTCGCCAATGATTGGGGCGCGTTCCATCTTTAGGGTGGAGTTCAGCCGACGGACGCGGCCTGGCCTTCGGCGTGCGCAGCCAGTTCTTCAAGCAGGATTGGTGCACCCAGGCTCATCGTGTGGATGCCCAGCACGCTCACCAACTGCAGCACCGCGGTGATTTCTTCCTGGGTGGCGCCCAGGTCGAGCGCCTTGCGGATGTGGTTGCGCACGCCCGGCCCATACATGTGGGTGCAGGATGCGTCGACAGCGATCGCGATGAATTCGACCGTCTTCGCGTCAAGCACACCCGACATCAACGGCGCCATGGCCATCGCCATGAATTTCTCGGTCCATGCCGGGTCGAGCGCGGCAAACGGTTCCCAATTGGGGTTCCAGTAGCCGCTTGCACGCAGCGAGTCACAGATAGGTGTGGTCGGCACAGGTACTTGGGGCAGGTTCATCGCATGGGTTCCTTCAGTTTCGTTCGGATGGAGGTAGTATCCGCACTCGACGCACCTTATGATTGACGAATGGGGACGCTCAGTTACCATTTCGGGACGCTTAGGAAGCCGCTCATGTCCACTTTGCTGCGCAGTGCCAGCCTCACCGGTTTCGCCGAAGTCGCGCGTAACGCCGGCCTCAACCCCTACACGATGCTCGCTGAGGCCGGTCTGCCCTCGGGCGCCTTGCGTGACCCTGATCTCAAGGTGCCTGTGGAGGCTGTTCTGCACCTGCTCGAACTTTGCGCGGACCGCAGCGGTGACCTGGCCTTCGGGTTGCGCATGGCCGAATCGCGCCGTCTTTCCAATCTCGGGCCGGTGAGCCTGCTCGTGCGCGAGGAACCGACGCTGCGACGCGCGCTCGATGCGCTCGTACGCTTTCGCAGCCTGTACAATGCGGCGATGTTCCTGAAGGTCGAAGAAACGGGCGACATGGTCGTCATCCGCGAGGAGGTGATCGTCGGAAAGGCCGCACCAGTGCGGCAATCCACCGAGTTGGTGATCGCTGTCCTGTTTCTCATGTTGAAAGTGTTTCTCGGCCCGAACTGGCGTGCAAAGCGCATCTGTTTCGCCCACGCGGCACCGAAGGACCGCTCAGTCCATTGGCGCGTGTTCGGCCGCAACGTCGAGTTCGGGCACGACTTCAACGGCATCGTCTGCAACGCGCAGGATCTCGACACGCCGAACCCCACGGCCGACCCCGTGATCGCCCGCTATGCGCGTCAGATGCTCGAAACGAGCCTGCACGGCGGCAACGACAAGAAGGTCACCAACGATGTGCGGCAGCTGGTGTTCGTGCTCCTGCCCGCCGGTCATTGCGCGATCGAGCTGGTGGCACAGCACCTCGGCGTGGACCGGCGCTCCGTCCACCGCCAGCTCGCAAAAGAAGGCGAGACCTTCAGCGGCATTGTCGAGGCGGCGCGGCACGAGCTGGCCGCACGTTACATCGACGAGGGCGAGCGGCCGCTTGCCGAGGTGTCCGGACTGCTGGGTTTCTCGGCGCCGAGCGCGTTCTCGCGCTGGTATCGGCAGCATTATGGTGTCAGCGCGGCGCAGCGACGGGCGACGTCAAAAACAAAAAGCCCCGACTTCCACAAGGAAAATCAGGGGCTTGGTTTGTAACGAATCGTCGACGCTTATCCCCCGACGACCTTCAGTTCCACGGACCGAAGTCCTCGCGACTCAAAGCCCCGGCAGTTTGTAGTCGCTCAGCTGTTCGCGCAACCGAGCCTTGAGGATCTTGCCGGTGGCGCCGAGCGGGATCGCCTCGGCGAACACCACGTCGTCCGGTATCTGCCACTTGGCCGTCTTGCCTTCGTAAAAGGCCAGCAGCTCTTCGCGCGAAACCTCACCGCCGGGCTTCCTGACCACCACGACGATCGGGCGTTCGTCCCACTTCGGATGCGCCACGCCAATGCAGGCGGCCATCGCGATGGCCGGGTGCGCAACCGCGATGTTCTCGACCTCGATGGAACTGATCCATTCGCCGCCGGACTTGATCACGTCCTTGCTGCGGTCGGTGATCTGCAGATAGCCGTCGGCATCGACGGTGGCGACGTCGCCAGTAGGGAACCAGCCGCGTCCCTGCTCATCGAGCACCAGTGGGTCGCCGCCCTCGCTCTTGAAATATGCCTTGACCACCCACGGCCCTTTGACCAGGAGGTCGCCTGAAGTCTTGCCGTCCCACGGCAGTTTCCTGCCTTCGGCATCGACGATTTTCATGTCGACGCCGAAGATGCCACGGCCCTGTTTCAGGCGGATCGCCAACTGCTGTTCCGGCGATTGCGTAAGGTGCTTGTTTTTCAAGGTGCACAGTGCACCCAGCGGCGACAGCTCGGTCATGCCCCAGCCATGCAGCACCTCGACGCCGTACTGCTGCTGGAAGGCATTGATCATGGCTGGCGGACAGGCCGAGCCGCCGATTACGGTACGCTTGAGGGCGGAGAACTCAAGGTCGTTGGCCTCCATGTGGCCCAGCATCATTTGCCACACCGTCGGCACGCCGGCTGCAAAGCTGACGTTCTCGGCTTCGATCAGCTCGAACACCGATTTGCCATCGAGTGCCGGGCCGGGAAACACCAGCTTGGCGCCGACCAGCGCGGCCGAGTAGGGGATGCCCCAGGCGTTGACGTGAAACATCGGCACCACCGGCAGCACCGAATCGCGCGCCGAGACCGCCATCACGTCCGGCAGGGCGGCGGCATAGGCATGCAGCATGGTCGAGCGATGGCTGTAGAGCGCGCCCTTCGGATTGCCGGTGGTGCCGCTGGTGTAACACAGGCTCGACGCCGAGTTCTCATCGAAGCTGGGCCAGTCGTAGCCGGTGGACTGGTGGCCGATCCATGTCTCGTAACTCACCAGGTTGGGCACGCCACTGTCGACGGGCAGCGTGTCCGCATCGCACAGGGCAATCCACTTTTTGACCGTGGGGCACTGGCCGTGAATAGCCTGCACGATCGGCAGGAAGCTGAGGTCAAAACACAGAATCTGGTCTTCGGCATGGTTGGCGATCCAGGCGATCTGGTCAGGATGCAGCCGTGGGTTGATGGTGTGGAGCACCCGGCCGGTACCGCTCACGCCGTAATAGAGCTCCAGATGGCGATAACCGTTCCAGGCCAGGGTGGCGACGCGGTCGCTGAACAGCAGTTGCTCCTGGTCCACTGCATTGGCCACCTGGCGTGAACGCGAGGCGACCTCGCGCCAGGTCGTGCGGTGGAGGTCACCTTCGACCCGCCGCGAAACGATTTCGGCATCACCGTGGTGAAGCTCCGCGAACTCGATCAATGACGAAATCAATAACGGTTGGTCTTGCATCAAACCCAGCATCGGGAGGCTCCTGTTTCAATGAAACAATCTTGAAAATTGTGGCTGGCGGGGTACTCAACGCGGCATGCTGAGTGATGCCAGGAACGCTTCGGCTTGTGGCCAATCGCCGTGGCCCGACGCCGGATTAAGGTGGCCGACCTCACCCAGGTCGGCGAGCTCGGCACCCCAGTCGAGTGCCAGCCCGGCGACGTGCTCGAAGTTCGCCAAGGGATCGTTGCGACTGGCGCCCACAATGCTGCGAAAGGGCAGTCGGGACCGCGGCACGGGCAGCCAGCCGCCAGTGCGCAGCGCTTCGATTGTCGGATTCCCTTCAGGCAGGGCGGATTCCAGATCGGGTGGCGTCGCCAGCAACGCGCCTTGCACTGAGCGCTTCGTCTGCAGCGCCCAGTGCGCCACCATGATGCAGCCGGCGCTGTGCGCGACGATCACGAGTGGCCCGTCGATGGCTTGTGCCTCGCGCTCGATGGCCGCGACTAGGGCGGCGCAGTCCAGGTCATCGCGCCCCATCGGCGCGACGCTGCGAACACGCGGCAGGCGTGCCGCTAACAGGGTCTGCCAGTGCTGTGGCACGTCATCACGCAAGCCCGGCACGATGAGAATGGTTGGTTCAATCATGGGTTTTTCCTAGGGTAAGCGCGTGTCAGAACGGGACGTCGCCGATGATTTCGGCGCGTTCCATCTTGCGGTGGCAGGGTGGGTAATCCATTACGGCCAAGTGCTGGGTGCTGCGGTTGTCCCACAGGGCGACACTGTTCGGTTTCCAACGGAAGCGCACCTGGTACTCGGGGATGTGCGCCCGGCTGATCAGGTACTGCAGCAATTGCGCGCTGCCGGGCGCGTAATCCAGCCCGAAGCGCACGTTGTCGGGGGTGTGAAAGTTGGTGAAGTGCGTGGCGTAGCCGCTGACAAAAAGGATCTTTTCGCCCGTCTCCGGGTGGATGCGTACCACCGGGTGCTCGGAGTCGGGGTACTGGGCGCGCAGGGCCTGGCGTTTTTCGATGGGATGCGCCGCACCGAAAGAGGACTGCAGGCTGTGACTGGCACGCAAGGGGTTCCAGTAACCGCTGGCGCGCAGCGAGTCACAGATGGGTGTAGTCGGTGCAGCGCCTTGAGATGAGTTCATGGCATGGGCTCCTTCAATCGAATGGATGGAAGGCAGTATCCGCACTCATCTCACCTTGCGATTGACAGGTTGGGACATTTGATTACCCCGTCGGGACATGCGGAAAATCTCTGATGTCGGGGGGAACGCAAAGCGCCTGCCTCATGGGATTTTTGACCCGACGAGGCGAGCAGGGCGATGAGGCAGTTATCCGTATTTACTGATCGGAATCCTTGAATCGGGCCTCCCGACGTTCGAGGAATGCCTGTATGCCTTCGGCATAATCAGGATGTACGGCTGCCCGAGCGTTGGTCATCTGCGACAGCTGGATCGCCATTTCGGTCGGTTGCCCGTACCCGTATTTCATGGCTTGTTTCTGCGCCTCGATGGCGGTCGGCGAGTTGTGCACGATCTTCCTGGCGATTTCCAGCGCCAGTGGCATTAGCTGCGCCTTTGGCACTACATGATTGACCATGCCCAGGCGATGAGCTTCCTGCGCGGTGATCAGTTCACCCGTCATCATCATCTCCATGGCTTTGCCGGGTGACAGCACGCGGGGCAGAAAGACTGATCCTCCTGAGGCATTGGCGATCCCCACTATCGCGTCCGGCAGATTGAACGTCGCATTGTCCGCCGCAATGATGAAATCCATGCCGATTGCCAGCTCCATCGCGCCCGAGCCCGAATAGCCATGCACCGCCGCGAAGATGGGCTTTTTCATGTTGCGTATGGCGTAGCTGACCTGATCAAACCCGAGCCGTTGCTGCCTGCGTTCTTCAGCGGTAAAACTGCCGCGTTCGCTCAAGTCGGTGACGCCACCGAAGTTGTTGCCCGTCCCCGTCACGATGACGCAGCGTACTTGGGTCTGCAGCGACACATGCTTGATGATTTCCCCGAGACGGGTGGCCATCTTGTTGGTGATTGCATGAAAGGCGTCGGGGCGGTTGAAGGAAATGATCGCTACCCGGCCACCTTCGGCGAACTCCAGCAGTACATTGTCGTCCGGGTCAGGCATCGCTCGGGTCTGCAACAACAACTGGCTGAATTTGTGTTCCAGTTCTTGCGGGGTCAGTGGTGTCATTGGCGTCGCTTCGTTATTCATATATTCAACCTTTGATGACCCATCGATAAATCAGGGCTGCGCGGCGCAGGGCACCGTTGGCCGCGCAGGGGCCTGATGCAAGATCGCTGTCGCTTAGCTGAAGGCCGTGATGTCGAGCATCTCGATGTTCTCGCGCTTGCAAAAGGCTTCATAACGTTCGACGGAGGTCTTCCAGTTCTCGATGGCCAGCATCTGGTCGTTCTCACCCAGGAATACCAGGTCGCCAAGAATGATATTCAGCACGATCAGATCGCAACTGGTGTTGACAACTTCGGGCGTGTGGCGGGACGCGGCGGTCTCGTACACGATGCTGCCGGGACCGGCAACCCAGTCGTGTTCCTTGTACTTCCAGCTGCCCTGGATGGTGTAGACAATCACCGTACCGGAGTGGTGGTGCATGGGCAGTTCCGAACCGGGAGGGGCCTTGAGCATGTTGATGACCTCGCCGCGAATCGGATCGGCCTTGATGTACTTGATCAGGATCTCGTCGCTGAACGGTGCGAATGGCATCCACGGCAGCGATTCAGCGTCAATGACTGCGGTGTCGATCTGTTGATGAAACATGGTTTTTACTCCGGTGAAATGTGTTGGCACACGAGACCTGACTCAGGTCTCGTGCCTGGAAGATGAAAAAAACCAACTGGATCAGAATGGGGCGTCGCCGACGATTTCGGCGCGTTCCATCTTGCGGTGGCAGGGTGGGTAATCCATCACGGCCAAGTGCTGGGTGCTGCGGTTGTCCCACAGGGCAACACTGTTCGGCTTCCAACGGAAGCGCACCTGGTACTCGGGGATAAACGCCCGGCTGATCAGGTACTGCAGCAGCTGCGCGCTGCCCGGCGCGAAATCCAGTCCGAAGCGCACGTTGGCGGGGGTGTGAAAGTTGGTGAAGTGCGTGGCGTAGCCGCTGACAAAAAGGACTTTTTCGCCCGTCTCAGGATGGGTACGTACCACGGGGTGTTCGGAGTCGGGGTATTTGGCATGCAGAGCCCGACGTTGCTCGATTGGCAGCTTCGCGCCGAAGGTGGACTGAAGGCTGTGACTGGCCCGCAAGTCGGCGATCTGGGTCTTGATGTGCTCCGGCAACCCCTCATACGCCAGCGCCATATTGGCCCACATCGTGTCGCCGCCCACGGGCGGGCATTCGATGCAGCGCAACACGCAGCCCAAGGGTGGCTTCTCGCGAAAGGTGGCATCGGAGTGAAAGGCGCTTTCGTAGCGTCCGACACCGTCCGGGACCTCGGGCGATTTGTAGATCTGCTGCAGGCCCGGGTGTTCTGAGTCGAGGGGGGTGTAGGGGTGCACGTCCAACTCGCCGAAATGGCGAGCGAAGGCCACATGCTCGGCGCGTGTGATGTCCTGGTCACGGAAAAACAGCACCCGGTGTTTTAGCATCAATTTGCGGATTTCGGCCATCATCTCGGTGTCGCGTGAGGCGACACCGAGATTGATGTTGCTGATTTCCGCGCCGATGGAGCAGGTGAGTTGCTCGACCTTGAACGAATCAGACAGCGAGCCGGCGCGGACGATGGCAGGTGCACGAGGGGTAGTCATGGACGTGTCTCCGTGTTCGGACCACCCCGATGGCGGCCCTATTGTTGTTTTGGTTTTTCAGGCAAGACGGAATCGTCACGCCCGGGCTTCCTCTAACGTTCGGATGGACGCAGTATCCGTGCCCGGGACAGCGCTCGAATGACGGATGGGGACATTGGCTTAACAGTTTGGGACAGGCACGCCTTCGGTACACCGCAGCGGTGTTCCAGAGGGTTGAAGAGGCGGGTGACAGGGTTCGCGTCCGCGAGCAGTGATACTTGGCAAGGTCGCGCCTGTAGAGCAATTCACCGGACAGTCATCGGCGCACCAACGATGCGCGACGGTCCGTGCCCACCGCAGACAAGCTTAGGGACTCAAGGCCAGAAGCTCACCTGTACCAAGACGGGTTTGCATCATTGTCGGTCAGTCGGGGTGGCAACGCGGCAGCCTTCTGATGGCTGCGGGTGCGCGTGCGCCACGTCGATGGAGATTCCTTGAATTCGCGCGCGAACCAACGTGAGAAGGCGCTCGCGGCCGAAAATCCGAGCAGATCAGCAATTTGGGCCAGCGAGCGTTGACTGGTTGCCAGGTATTCGCAGGCCAGATCGATGCGCACTGAGTTGATGACCGTCCCGGCCGTTTCGCCCACCGGCGACAAGTGCCGATGCAGGGTCCGTCGGTCCACGCCCAGCTGCTGGGCTACCCGCTCGACGGTGCACAAGCCTGTCGGCAGCAGCATGCGGACAATCTTGCGTACCCGTTTATCAGGCGTATCCGCATCGGCGATCAACTCGAAATCGAGTCGCCTTTTGATATGCCGGCCGAACTCCGGATCGGCCCTCGGGATGGGCATGTCGAGATCGCGTGTGCGCAAGACAATAGCGTTGCATTCCTGTGCAAACCGAACGTTGGGGCCGAGCACGCGGTGATAGGTTACAAGGCTCGCTGGCGGCCCATGGGTGAAACATACACTGTCGGCATTGAGCGCCCCGTCGGTGAGAACCCGAAGCAAGCGCAGCAACAATCCGGCGAACATTTCAATCGGCTGCCGGGGCTCATGACGTCCGTACGTCGCATCGATATGCAGGAGTACGAGATCACCATGCTCTTCCATCCGGAATTGGGTTTCCTCGTTTTGCAGGCACATGTAGCGGCTGAGCGAATGGAGCGCCTGCCGTAGCGTGGGTTCTTCGCGAAGCACCAGCGCCAATGGGCCAAAAGACGAAAATTGTCGGCTTTCGGCCAACCGCAGGCCGAAGTCTTCACAACCAGACAAACGCGCCGACTCCTGTAATAGCCAATACAGGGCGTCGGCGTTGACCATGATATCGGCGTCGGCGAGTGCTGCCGGATTGACGTGCGCGGCCCGAAGCATCTTCAAGGGATCGAGCCCGACAGAGCTGGCGATTTGTCCATAGTTGCTGAAGCTCGCACTACGTACCATGCCGTGCATGTTCTAACTCCAGAAGGCGGGCCGGATTGAGACACCACGCCGATGCCGACAACATTACACCCAGGCATTCCTCCCGGGAAAGCACCCAGGCGAGCGTCACGGCGGGTGCGCCGTGATTGGCCTGCCTGTCGCGATTTGTGCGTTGCTATCGACAGTCCAACTCAGTGCTTGAGCAAGGCAGTGGCCCGCACGTAGTGGAACGCTGCCCACGGATAGAACAGGCTGGCGAGCAGCAAGGCGTTCCTCAAACCGGTCGTGGTATCGCCATCAGCCAGCAGATCGCTGGCCAGGCCTACCAGTTGCGGGCCGATCACCAGGCCGCCGATATTGGCGATAAGCACGCCTATGCCGACGATAGTGGCGCGCATGCGTGGCGGGGAGAGGTTTTGCAGTACGACCCAGCTCAACGCCACCGGGGCATAGCACAAAAAGCCTGGCACCAGCATCGACCACAGCGCGGAGACATAATCGCCAGCGAGCAATATCCCGACCATGCATGGCCAGGCCAACAACTGGATCAGAGCGCCGAGCAGTACACGACGAGAGGGCTTTTGGCGCGATATGCGGTCCGATAGCCAACCCACGGTGATGGTTCCCAGCATCCCCGCGACGCCCACAACCAGCCCCAATGCCGGGCCCAGTTGTGTTTCGCTGACCTGAAAGTTGCGGATCAGGTAGGCCGGCATCCACAAGGCCAATAGGGTGGTACTGGTCACCACCAGGGTGGCGGCCGCGATGAGATGCAGCAGGCCGCGGTTGCCGAATACAAAGCGCAACACGGCGAAAAAGGGTGGTGCGGCTTCCTTGCTCTGCAAAAGGCTCGCAGGATCGGTCTGGCCACGTTGAGGCTCACGGGTGGTGAAAAACATGATCGCTGCCAGAATGACTCCCGGGGCGCCCAGCAAAATAAAGGCCCAACGCCAGCCCCATTGTCCGGCGATCAGCCCACTCAAGGTAAAAGCCAACACCATCCCGAGACTGCCGCCACTGGTAAACAGCCCGACCGCCTTACCGCGTTCGCTCGGCGGGAACAGATCGGCGATCAACGATTGCGCCGGCGGTGTCGAGCCGGCTTCGCCGACTCCTACGAAGATCCGCGCCAATGCCAGTTGCACCGCGTTAGTGGCCATCCCACAGAACACGGTGCACACAGACCAGATGAACAGCGAAGCAGCGACCACATTGCGCCGATTGGAGCGATCGGCCAGCATCGCCACCGGAATCGCCAGGGTGGCATAGAACAGCCCGAACACCGTGCCGGACAGAAAGCCCATCATGGTGTCCGAGACGCCCAGGTCACGTTTGATCGGCTCGACCAGAATGCCCATCACATAGCGGTCGAGGACGCTGAAGGTATAGGTCAGCCACAACAGACCCAACATGTAGTAGCGGCCGGGTATCACCACTGTCGTACCGCCATCGAGGGTACTCGTTTCCATCTTCATTTTTATTGTTCTCCAGCGTTAATGGAATTTCTGCACCAGCAACACGAACCCGACCAGGAACAGTGCTTCGGTGCCAAGCAGCAGGGCAGCGCGCGGGCCGACTTTGCGGATATCCAGCAGTGAAGTTTTCAGGCCCACCGCCGCAATGGCGATCACCAGGCAGGCGCGCGACACTTCATTGATCGCGGTGCCCAACGAAGGTGGTATCCAGCCCAGGCTACCGACTGCGACCAGAACGACGAAAGCGATCAGGAAGGGCGGCAGCAGCGGATCCTTACTCCGGTGCTCGACGCTCTTGTTGCGGCGTCGCACGGCAATGGTGATAGCCATCACCACCGGCAGCAGCAACGCGACACGCAGCATCTTCGTCAGCACGGCATAGTCGCCGACCTCATGGGAAATGCTGTAGCCGGCGCCGACCACCTGCGCGACGTCGTGGATGGTACCGCCGAGAAAAATCCCGGCTGCGTCCGCAGGCAGGCCAAGCGCCTTGACGATGAGCGGGTAAAGAATCATCGCCAGCGTCGACAGCACCGTGACACCGGCAATAGTAAAGATTAGCTCGCGTTCCGATTTTTCGTCCCGGGGCAGTACTGCGGCGATGGCAATTGCCGCCGAGGCGCCGCAGATCGCCGTGGCGCCACCGGTAAGGATGCCCAGGCGACGGTCCAGACCGAACACACGACTCATCACCATGCCAAAGCCGATGGTGAGCAATACGCCGGCGATGATCAGGCCACCGTTGAACCAGCCCAGGCCGCCGAGTTGCTCCAGCGTGATGCGGGCGCCGAGCAGTGCCACGCCGAGCCGCAGAATGCGCCGCGCAGCGAAGTCGATACCAGGTTTGGCGCTGCCCTGGATCGCTACCGAGTTCAATGCCATGCCCAGCAACAGGGCGTACAGCAATGCCGGGCCGCCACGGGCATCGGCGATGAAGGTCGCGGCGATGGCGACGACGATACCGAGCAGAATGCCGGGCCAGTTGCGTCGCACGTCGGCCAGCCATGCTTCGCCGGCCGCATACGGGGATGTAAATAGATTCATGCTAAGTACTCTTCGCAGAACATTGCGTATCGCAGTCCTGCCATGACATGACGCCCATGCGCGTTAGCGCACCGACTTGAGTCCGGCCAGCCGGATCGTCAGACGATCGAGCAAACGGTCGGGAATAAAGTTGCGCAAGTACCACAGACCCACCAGCGGATAACGCGATTTAGGCTTCGACGCTTCCAGTGCGTGACAGATAGCGTCGGTCACAACGTACATCGGCTTGGCGCTCTTGAGTTCCTTGGCGGCGAAAGCCGGCAGGGCAGCCATGGCGACGGCATAGTCGGTGTCGGCGTAGCGGCCGTCGGTTTGTTGCTGCGGGATCTTGTCCCAGATTGGCGTCTTGATCGGTCCGGGCTCGAGCGCACTGACCGAGATGCCGTAGATCGACAACTCGCGGCGCATGCCATCGCAAAGGGCTTCGACGGCATGCTTGGTCATTGCGTAGAGCGCAACTAACGGAAGCGCCACGCCGCCGCTGATCGAGCTGAGATTGACCACGCGACCGGGCGCATGCCGGGTGCCGGTACGTGCACCGAGCAGCGGCAGAAAGGCCTGGGTTACGGCGAGCATGCCGAAGACATTGATCTCGAAAGCCTGCCGGACTTCCGCCAATGAGGCATGCATCAGCGGGCCCATCGGGGCTACGCCGGCATTGTTGATCAGACCGGCCAAACCCTCCTCACCCACCGCCGCCTGCACTTGGGCCACCGCTGCCGACAGGGCAGCGCTGTCGGTCACGTCAAACAGCAACGGCGTGAAGGCTTCGCCCAATTGATTGCGCACGCGCACGCCATCGGCTTCCTTGCGTACGCTGCCGAACACGCGATAACCGCGCGCGATCAGCGCTTGCGCAGTGGCTAAGCCTATGCCGGTGGAGACGCCGGTGATAACCACGGTCTTGCTCATTTTTATTTCCTCTGGATGGGGGGCTGCTCTGGCGGTGTTGCCACTTCCACTTAGCCGCGCCGCATTCGATCCGATCCGAGACTTCGGCGCAGTGCCGAGGAAGGAGAGGCTTATTTGATGCCGATATCGATGACGTTCTTTTGGAACGCCGGGCGCGCTGCGATCGAGTCGTACCATCGCTTCAGGTTCGGATAGTGTTCGCGCTTCATTCGCAGTCCGTACCAGCGATAGGCCAGGATCGCGAGCGGTATGTCGCAGAGGGTGATCGTGTCACCGGCGACATAGGTGTTGTCGGCGAGGTGCTGGTCGAGAATTGCGAGCTTCCTGGACCAGGTCTCGCGCCCCTCGTTGATGGTCGCCATGTCGCGCTGGCGGACGGGCGTTTTAACCATGCCGATCCACACGGGTTCGGCCGCCCGATAAGCCTCGCAGGACGACCAGTCAATCCACTGCCGCACGCGGGCGCTGACCCGCAGATCGGTCGGGCACCAGCTAATCAACGCGTGCTTGGTGCCGAGGTATTGAAGGATGGCATTCGATTCCCAGATCGCGAAATCGTCGTCGATCACGCAGGGGATTTTGCCATTGGGGTTGAGCTTGAGGAATTGCGGTGCGTATTGGTCGACATCCTCGCGCTTGAATTCGATATTGCACTCGTCGCACAGCCACATGATTTTCTGGACGCTGGCGGAGGTATCACGGCCAAGGAGCGTAAGCATCTTGATCTCCAGTTGCTTGTTCTTTTTATGGGTAAAGCTGGGTGCGTATCGTCTACATACTGCTGGATGAGCCCTGTCAGCGGATGACCGGTTGGGACATTTAATGTACCCACTGGGACATGGGCCCCCCTTTGTTAATCCCTCCGTATCCCATCCCTAACTGAGGTTTGAAGTCTTCGACCAAGAGCGGACAGCGTCTATAAGCACGCCTTGTATCTTCTGGCCGACTGAAGGCTGGCCTGCCATTCCATTAAACAACCCCCTGACCCATCTCACCCTACCCAACGAGAGGGGGGTGGGTGGGCGCAAACCCGATAGGGTGAGCTTCACGTTGCGTCTGCAGTGCAGATCGATTGCTCGGCCGCACGTCGCACTGCTCCACGACACCTGATCGATAAGCGACGTGCTGTCGCGTATCGGCTATCGAGGGAAATTCCATGAGTCAAAGAGTGCTGATTGCGGGGGTCGGAATGACTCCGTTTGTCCCGCTGGGTGCTGGCGAAAGTACCGCGGCGCTGGCGGGGCGGGCGATCCGCCAGGCGCTTGACGATGCGCGCATTGACTACGACCTCGTCGATCAGGTGTTCGCCGCTTGCGTCACCGGCGCGGTCGGTTGCAGCGAGCTGGCGTTGGCTGAGACCGGCCTTACCGGCATCCCTGTGTTCACGGTCCGTGACGGCTGCGCCGCGGCCACCAGCGCGTTTCAGTTGGCGCGCCACAGCGTGTTGTGCGGCGAGGCCGAATGCGCGTTGGTGCTGGGCTTCGAAAGCATGCCGGCGAATGTGTCCAACCGGGCGTTCTTCGGCCTGGACGATTTGTCCCCGCAAGCGTGGGACGGCCTCGAACAGGTTGACGCCTCCCTGGCCTTTCTTGCTCGCCGCCAGCATCCGGCTGCGCTATTCGCTGCCCAGACCAGCTGGTTGTTGACCCGCATGGGCGTGGCTCAGGCCAGCTTCGAAGAAGTACTAAGCCAAGCCAGGGCACACGCCAGGACCAATCCCTTGGCCGTGCTGAACCATGGCGCTGCAATGGATGGCTGGCTCGCACCCTATCTATGCCCGCCCGCTTGCGGTGCAGCGGCGGTGCTGCTTTGTAGCCCGGCATTCCTCACCCGATATGGCGCCCGGGGTGGGGTAGCGGTGCTGTCCAGCGTACGTGGCAGTGACACCGCCTCCGAACAGGAGTCCGGCAATGTGCTTGATGTGCTGGGGCGCGCCGCGACTCGCCGCGTCGCCCAGCAAGCTTACGAGCACGCCGGGCTGGGTGCCGACGAGATCGAAGTGGTGGAGCTGCACGACCAGAGTGTTGGCGACTTCATGGTGTACAGCGCCGCCCTGGGCTTGTGTCAGGAGGAGCGTATGGATGCGTTCGTGCGCGAAAGACGCAATATCCGCGGCGCCCAGGTTTCGGTCTGCGCTTCGGGCGGCCTGCTCGGTCGCGGTCATGCCCCTGGCGCAACAGGCCTGGCGCAAATCACTGAATTGGTCTGGCAACTGCGCGGCACGGCGCTAACCAGGCACAACAAAAGTGCCCGGACGGCACTGCAGCACAGCGCGGCGCTGGGTCGCTCGGTATCGGTAACCATCCTGCAGCGCACCTAAGGACAGCGTCGCAGTGCCGTTTCAATGCGTTTTCATGAACCACAGAGAAGGTGAACTCGTTAGATGAACAATAACAATAAGATCTGCCATGCAAACTTGCGTCGAGGGCTTCTGGCTTCCGCGATCCTGACCGGGTTGGGTATTGCGCCCGTGCAAGCCCTGGAGATCAGCACCGGGAACGAAGACCTGTCAGTGCGTTTCGACAACACCTTCAAGTTCAACTATGCCCAGCGGGTCGAGAGCCCCAACAGCAAGTTGGCCAATGCCTGGAACAATAACGACGGCAACCGCAACTTCTCTTCGGGCAGTGCGGTGTCCCAGCGCCTGGATGTGCTCTCGGAACTGGATGTGGTCTACAAACAGAAAGCGGGCTTTCGCGTCAGCGCCAACAGCTGGTACGACCATGCCTACGACGATGTTGGCAGCGACAACGCGGCGACCAACCAGCTCAACCACGGGGTGCCGGATTCGCGCCATGTGAGCGGTTACGCCGATCGCTACTACAACGGCCCGTCGGCCGAGATCCTCGATGCCTTCGTGTTCGGCAGCACGGAAGTCGGCGAAGAATCGATGCTCAGTGCCAAGCTCGGCAAGCACACCCAGTACTGGGGCGAAAGTATCCTGGCCTTTGCCCACGGCAACAGCTATGGGCAATCCGGGCTTGATCTTTCCAAGGCGCTGGCGGTTCCAGGAACGGAAGCCAAAGAGCTGTTCATTCCGCGCAACCAGCTGTCCACCAGTTTCACGCTCAACCCGGAACTGACCGTCGGCGCGCAATACTTTCTGGATTGGGACGCCGCGCGGCTGCCGGAGTCCGGCACGTACCTGGGCTTTAACGACGGCCTCCAGAGCGGTGGGCATAACCTGTCGCTGATCGGCGGGCAGAATCCGTTTTTTGGTGCGCCTGGCCCGATCGGTGCCAATCAGTTTCTGCGCCTGAGCAATGGTCATACGTTCACCCCGGACGACCGCGGTGACTTCGGTCTGATGGCCAAATGGAGCCCGGAATGGCTCGATGGCACCCTCGGTTTCTACTACCGCAACACTTCCGACATCTTGCCCAACCTGGCCCTGCAACCGACTGCCGTCGGTCCTGCGCAGCTGATCTCGGGTAATGCCGGCAGCTACAACCAGTTCTACGTCGATGACATCGATATCTATGGCATCAGCCTGTCGAAAAGCATCGCCGGGGTCAGCGTCGGTTTCGACCTGAACTACCGCGAGAACATGCCGCTGGCCAGCGTGCCCGGCACCGTCAGCCCGGCCGCGGCCGCCGCCGGGTTGCCAGGCTTTATCGGTAGCTTTAACGGCGAAAACGGCGTGGCCCGCGGCAACACCGTGCACGCGGTGCTCAACGGTCTGACCACCTTTGGCGACACACCGCTGTGGGACAGCTCCTCGTTGCTGGTCGAACTCGGCTACAGCCGCTGGCTGGACGTGACCGAGAACAAGCAACTGTTCAAGGGCGAAAGTTGGTATCACGGCACCGACAAGGTCACCAAGGACAACTACATCCTCGGCGTCAACTTCAACCCGACCTGGTACCAGGTCTTCCCCGGCATCGATATGTTCATGCCGATGACCTACAACGTCGGCCTCAATGGCAACTCCGCCGTGCAGTTGGGCGGTAACGAGGATGCCGGCAGCTATTCGATCGGTGTCGGCATGGATGTGCGCAGCCAGTACCGCTTCGATTTGAAGTACGTGGATAACTTCGGCCCGTTCGATACCTGCGACTCATCAGGCAGCGCTGGCAACCCAGGAGACGGCGCAGCACCAGGCGCCAACGGCCAGTACAACTGCGCCGTTGGTCAAACCACCGCCTTCGGCGGAACCCCATCCCAGCTCAAGGATCGCGGCATGGTCACTTTTACTTTCAAAACGACTATCTGATCGAACCGTTGCTCAGCAACAGGAGATATTCCATGAAATTCGTCAAATCAGTTCTGGCCACCACCTTGGCGCTGGCCGTCGCCGGCGGCGCACATGCAGCCGTTTCCCCTGACCAGGCAGCCAAGCTCGGTACCACTTTGACAGGTGTCGGTGCCGAAAAGGCCGGCAACGCCGACGGTAGCATCCCGGCCTACAGCGGTGGTCTGACTACAGCGCCAGCCAGTTATGAAAAAGGTAGCTCCTTCCGCCCCGACCCGTTCGAGGGCGAAAAGCCAAAGACGGTCATCAACGGCCAGAATGCCGCTCAATTCTCCGGCAAGCTGACGGCAACGACCCAAGAGCTGCTCAAGCGATACCCGTCCTTTCGCGTCGATGTGTTCCCGACCCACCGTACCGTGGGTCTACCGCAACGACTGCTGGACAATACTGCCAAGAACGCCGTGGGGACCAAGTTGCTCGAGGGCGGTGTAGCCTTGGAAAACGCTCTGCCGGGCGTGCCGTTCCCGATCCCCAACGATGGCAATGAAGCCATGTGGAACCACCTGCTGCGCTATCAGGGGCACGCCCTCAATTTCAAGTACGACAACTGGAACGTCGATTCTGCCGGTCGCGCGACCCTGGCTACCACCAGCAACGGCTTTATCGAGTACCCACTGTATGACCCGGCCCGCACCGAGCCTGCGAAGGCGAACGATATCTTCTTCAAGACCAAGATCTATTACCAGGGGCCGGCCCGTCGCGCCGGCGAGGCGATCCTTCTGGTGGACGCGGTCAACCCGCTGAAACAACCTCGTCGCGGCTGGCAATATCTGCCAGGTCAACGTCGGGTCAAATTGGCGCCGGATCTCGCCTACGACACGCCGAATCCGGGTACTGCCGGCAATTCCACTTACGATGATGCGTGGGTGTTCAACGGTGCCATGGACCGCTTCGATTTCAAGCTGGTCGGCAAGAAAGAAATGTACGTTCCCTACAACACTTATAAGTTGAATTACCACAAAGCAGCGGCAGACGTTGCCACGCCGAACCATGTCAACCCCGACCTGAACCGTTGGGAGCTGCACCGCGTGTGGGTTGTCGAAGCAACGCTGAAACCAGGCAGTCGCCATATCTATAGCAAGCGCACCTTCTACCTTGACGAGGACAGCTGGATCGCCCTGGCTTCCGATGAATACGACAGCAGTGGTCGGCTCTACCGTGGTTCTTTCGCACACATGTCCTACAGCTATGACGTGCAGGCGCCGAACTCGGACAACCAGATGATTTACGACCTCGTCACTGGTAGCTACACCATCCTCGGCATGTTCGGCCCGTACGGCGGCATGAAATACATCGAGCCGCTCTCCAAAGCCCAGTGGGCACCGGAGTCGCTGGCCGGCGCGGGTATCCGTTAACCGAACTCCGTAGCGTCACTTTCCATCGGGAAGCGGTAGAGCTTCCCGGTGGCTTTTTTATCCGGGAAACAGCTATGAACAACTTCAAGTGGATGGCGTTTGCCGCACTGGCTGCGGCGTTGGCGCTGCCGTTCACCCGACCCGTGGTGGCAGCAGAGTTTGCCGATACCCTGGACAGTCCGGCCATCCAGACTGAGAAAGCGCTCCAGGGCGCGTTTACGGGGCTGGCCAGTGCTGGAAAACGTCTGGTTGCGGTTGGCCAGCGCGGGCACATTTTTTATTCGGACGATGCCGGCCAGCAGTGGCACCAGGCCCAGGTACCGGTCAGTTCTGATCTGGTTGCCGTGCACTTTCCCAGCTCGCTTCAAGGCTGGGCGGTGGGTCACGATGGGGTGGTGTTGCACAGCGGCGATGGTGGTGAAACCTGGAATCGTCAGTTTGACGGCCGTGCGGTCGGTCCGACATTGCTTGTTTATTACCAACAACAGGCCGCGATGCGTCCGGACGACGAGTCGGTTGCAAACTTGCTGATCGAATCCCAGCGCATGGTCGAGGAGGGCGCCGACAAGCCGTTCCTCGATGTGTGGTTCGAGAACGACCGTGTCGGCTACATCGTCGGGGCCTTCAACCTGATTTTCCGTACCGATGACGGTGGTCAAAGCTGGACCCCATGGCTTGATCGCACAGACAACCCGAGTGCGCTGAACCTGTACGCGCTGCGTTCGGTCGGCAATGAGCTGTTCATCGTCGGCGAACAGGGCCTGGTGCTCAAGCTTGATCCGGCGGCCGAGCGTTTCATTGCTACCCCAACACCCTACAACGGCACCTTCTTCGGCCTCACTGGCAAGCCCGGTGCCGTGCTGGTCTTCGGCCTGCGCGGCAATGCGTATCGCAGCGTCGATGGCGGAAACAGCTGGAACAAGGTCGAACTCGGCCTGCCTTTGAGCATTACCGCCAGTACCGTTACCGACGACGGCCGTATGGTCCTGCTGAGCCAGGCCGGTCACGTGCTGGTCAGCGTCGACGACGGTGCCAGCTTCAAACTGCAGCCACAAAACGGCCTGGCGCCGGTGGCCGGGGGCCAGGTATCGAGTTCCGGTGCGCTGGTACTCGCCGGTGTTCGTGGTCTGCGTCAGCTACCTCTCGAATAAGCCCACTGTCGTATAACAAAAGAGACAAGAACGTTATGGGTAATTACGAACTCGATACGATGCCGGTGATCCGGGAGCTCAAGGGCTTCGATGCACGCTCCGGTAACCTGCTCGAACGCCTGATCTTCAACAACCGCCTGCTGGTGGTGCTGACCTGCCTGGTCGTCACCGTCCTGCTGGGATATTTTGCGGCCACCCGGCTGACGCTCACGGCGAGCTTCGAGAAGATGCTGCCGCAGAGCCAGCCGTTCATCAAAAACTACCTGGACAACCGCCAATCCCTGCGTGGGTTGGGTAACGCTGTGCGGGTGGTGGTGGAGAACAGCGACGGCGATATTTACGACCCGCACTACCTGGAGGTGCTCAAACAGGTCAACGACACTTTGTTCATTACCCCGGGCGTCGACCGGGCCTGGATGAAGTCATTGTGGACGCCGGCGGTGCGCTGGACCGAAGTGACCGAGCAGGGCTTCCAGGGCGGGCCGGTGATGCCGGACGCCTATGACGGTTCGGCCAAGGGTGCCGAGCAGCTGCGTCAAAATATCGCCCGCTCGGGCATCGTTGGCAGCCTGGTGGGTAACAACTTCAAGTCGAGCATGATCTTCGTGCCGTTGCTGGAAAAGGACCCGGTCACCGGGGAAGCCATCGACTACCACGCTTTTTCGCGCATGCTCGAAGAGCAGCTGCGCAACAAATATGAGTACGCCGGTAATGCTGAGGCTCATGGCCAAGGCGAGGAGGGCAAGGGGCCAATCAAGATCCGTGTGATCGGCTTTGCCAAGCTGGTCGGCGACCTGCTTGATGGCCTGATGCTAGTGATGATGTTCTTCGGCGCCGCCGCACTGATCGCCACCGCCATCATTTTCTTTTTTACCCGCTGTGTGCGCAGCACCGCGCTGGTGATCCTCTGTTCGGTCATTGCGGTAGCTTGGCAACTCGGACTGGTCACTCTGTTCGGCTATGCACTCGATCCCTTTTCGATCCTGGTGCCGTTCCTGGTATTTGCCATCGGCGTGTCCCATGGCGCGCAGAAGATGAACGGCATCATGCAGGACGTTGGGCGCGGCACGCATCAGCTGGTCGCGGCGCGCTATACCTTCCGCCGCCTGTTTCTGGCCGGGCTTACCGCTTTGCTCGCCGATGCCGTGGGCTTTGCCGTGCTGATACTGATCGATATTCCGGTGATCCAGGACCTGGCGGTCACCGCGAGCATCGGGGTAGCCGTACTGATCTTCACCAACCTGGTGCTGTTGCCGGTGCTGTTGTCTTATTGCGGTGTGAGCCGCAAGGCGGCCGCGCGTACCCTGTGCCAGGAAGACAAGGAGTCACAGGGCAAAGGCCTGGGCAATCTCTGGAGTTTCCTCGATCGCTTCACCGAACGCCGTTGGGCTACCGGGGCAGTCGTGGTGGCGGGTCTGCTGGCAGTGGGCGGCTTCATGGTCAGCACCCAGTTGAAGATCGGTGATCTGGACCCCGGTGCGCCCGAGCTGCGTTCGGACTCTCGTTACAACCGGGACAACGCCTACATCACCGCCAATTACTCGCTCTCCAGCGACCAGTTCGCGGTGATGATCAAGACCGCCAGCGAGGGCTGCCTGAAATACGAAACCCTGGTCGAGGCCGATCGTCTCGGTTGGTTGTTGCAGCAGCAGCCCGGGGTGCAGACCACGGTGTCGCTGGTCAACGCGGTACGGCAAATCACGGCGGGCTCTTACGAGGGCAACCCGAAGATGCTGACCATCGCGCGCAATCAGGATGTGCTGAACTACGGCGCGCAACAGGCTTCGGTCAACAACCCTGAGCTGTTCAACAACGACTGCTCGATGATGCCGGTGGTGGCCTATCTGGCCGATCACAAGGCCGAAACCCTCGACCATGTGGTCAAGGTGGCCGATGCCTTCGCCCGCGAGCACAGCAATGGCGAGCGCCAGTTCATGCTCGCCGCCGGCAGCGCAGGGATCGAGGCGGCGACCAATATCGTCGTGCGTGAAGCCAACCGCACCATGTTGTTCTACGTCTATGGCGCAGTGATCGTGCTGTGTTTCATCACCTTCCGCAGTTGGCGTGCCGTGGTCGTGGCCGTGGTGCCGTTGATGCTGACCTCGATCTTGTGCGAGGCCTTGATGGTCTGGCTGGGCATGGGGGTGAAAGTGGCCACGCTGCCAGTGATCGCCTTGGGCGTGGGTATCGGCGTCGACTACGCCCTGTACCTGCTCAGCGTCCAACTGGCCCAGCAACGTGCCGGTCTGTCCTTGACCGAGGCTTACAAGAACTCGGTGGCCTTCACCGGCAAGGTCGTGGCCCTGGTGGGGATCACCCTGGCGGCGGGCGTCATTACCTGGGCCTGGTCGCCAATCAAGTTCCAGGCTGACATGGGCATCCTGCTGACCTTCATGTTCATCTGGAACATGATCGGGGCATTGGTGCTGATCCCGGCGCTGTCGCACTTCCTGCTTTGCAGCCCGAGACATGTCATGTCCAGGGCCCAAGCCACAGCAATGGAATCTGTCCGCAAGGAGTCCGTGACGCAATCCACTGAGGTCGACGTTCCTGTTAATCAGGGCGTGGTCAATGCCCCAACAATTCGAGAGACATTCCATCATGAGTGATTACAAAGCCCCGCTGCGCGATATGCGCTTCGTCCTCAATGAAGTGTTCGAGGTCGCCAAACTCTGGGCCGAACTGCCTGCGTTGGCCGAGACCGTTGATGCGGAAACGGTCGAAGCCATTCTCGAAGAAGCCGGCAAGGTCACCAGCAAAAGCATCGCGCCCCTGAGCCGTGCGGCTGATGAAGAAGGTTGCCATTGGGCGGACGGTGCCGTCACCACCCCGGCAGGTTTCCCACAGGCCTATCAGACTTACGCTGAAGGCGGTTGGGTCGGGGTTGGTGGCGATCCGACCTACGGCGGCATGGGCATGCCCAAGGCTGTTTCGGCACAGGTCGAAGAAATGGTCAACTCCGCCAGCCTGTCGTTTGGTCTGTATCCGATGCTGACCGCGGGCGCTTGCCTGTCGATCAACGCCCACGCCAGCGAAGCGCTGAAAGCCGCGTACCTGCCGAACATGTACGCCGGCGTCTGGGCCGGCTCCATGTGCCTGACCGAGCCGCACGCCGGGACGGACCTGGGGATCATCCGGACCAAGGCCGAGCCTCAGGCCGACGGTTCCTACAAAGTCAGCGGCACCAAGATCTTCATCACCGGCGGTGAACACGACCTGACCGAGAACATCATCCATCTGGTGCTGGCCAAGCTGCCGGACGCACCCGCAGGCCCAAAAGGCATTTCGCTGTTCCTGGTGCCCAAGTTCATGGTCAATGCCGACGGCAGCCTGGGCGCGCGTAATCCTGCGAACTGCGGTTCGATCGAACACAAGATGGGCATCCAGGCGTCCGCGACCTGCGTGATGAACTTCGACGAGGCCGTGGGTTACCTGGTCGGCGAGCCAAACAAAGGTTTGGCCGCGATGTTCACCATGATGAATTACGAACGTCTGGGGGTTGGTATCCAGGGCCTCGCCACCGGCGAACGCTCGTACCAGAACGCCATTGAATACGCCCGCGATCGCCTGCAAAGCCGTTCGCCGACCGGCGCGCAGAACAAGGACAAAGTGGCCGACCCGATCATCGTCCACCCGGACGTGCGTCGCATGCTGCTGACCATGAAAGCCTCGAACGAAGGCGGTCGTGCCTTCTCGACGTACGTGGCGATGCAACTGGACACCGCCAAGTTCAGCGAAGACGCCACGACCCGCAAACGCGCGGAAGATTTGGTGGCCTTGCTGACCCCGGTGGCCAAGGCGTTCCTGACTGACCTGGGTCTGGAAACCACGATTCACGGCCAACAGGTGTTCGGCGGCCACGGTTACATCCGTGAGTGGGGCCAGGAACAACTGATTCGCGACGTGCGCATCACCCAGATCTACGAAGGCACCAATGGCATTCAGGCGCTGGACCTGGTCGCACGCAAGATCGTCGGCACCGGCGGGGCGTTCTATAACCTGTTCGCGGACGAGATTCGTCGCTTCACCGCCAGGTCCTGCGCTGACCTGGTGGAGTTCACCAAGCCGCTGAACGATGCGGTGACCACCCTCGACGAATTGACCGCGTGGTTGCTCGACAGGGCGAAAAACAACCCGAACGAAATTGGCTCCGCCTCGGTCGAGTATCTGCAAGTCTTCGGTTATGTGGCTTACGCCTACATGTGGGCCCGGATGGCCAAGGCTGCTTTTGGCAAAGAAGCGCAGGACGATTTCTACGCGAGCAAATTGGGCACGGCGCGGTTCTATTTCGCCCGTCTGCTGCCGCGTATTCACTCATTGAGCGCGTCGGTGAAGGCCGGCAGCGAGTCACTCTACCTGCTTGAGGCTGCGCAGTTCTGAACTGCTGAATGCCTTGGACTGCCATTCTAACGATCACTAGTAAGGATTAAACATGAGTTCCGCCACGCCTCGCATTTCTGATCAAATCTACGATGACCTTTGGTTGCCTGACGAAACACTTGCAGTACGCAAGCAGGTTCGAGATTTTGCAGAAACCGTACTTCGACCCATTGCTCACGAACTGAATAACACGCCCGAAAGTGTCGCGGCGTTCCCCTGGCAACTGCTCAAACAAATGGGTGATGCGGGTCTTTTGCGAATCCCTTTCGAGAAACAATATGGGGGTGCCGGACTGGAGTATCCGACACTTGCAACCATGGTTATGTTGGAAGAAATTGCTTACGTTTCCTCCGGTGTTGCGGCCGCACTGATTGATGTCCAATTGATCCTGTTCGGCCACACGCTCAAACACGCACAGCCTTCGGCCAAGGAAAAACTTTTCCCCGCCCTGTGCAGGGGCGAAATCGTGGGTGCCTTCGCCACGAGCGAGCCTGGTGCCAGCACCGACTTGAGTGTCAAGGCGTTGAAAACCGAAGCCAGGAAAGTCGAAGGCGGCTACCGGATCAGCGGACGCAAGCGCTGGATCACCAATGCACCGGTTGCACACTACATGTTCGTGCTATGCAAAATGGAGGATGGCATGACCATGCTCTTGGTGGACATGAGTAGCGATGGCGTTCGGGTGGGTGAGCCCGACAAGAAAATGGGAAATTACTGCCAACTGACAGCTGATGTTTACTTCGATGACGTATTTGTGCCGGACGAGAATCTGGTCGGCGAGAAGGGCGCGGGACTGAAAGCGGCATTGACCTCGCTTACGCTTGGCCGCGTGGGCATCGGTGCCTGCGGTGTTGGGATGGCACAGGCAGCGTTTGATTTCGCAAGCGCCTATATGAAGAAGCGTGAAATTTTCGGCAAAACGATTGCGCAGTTTCAATATTGGCAATTCAGGTTTGCCGAGTACGCGACGCAATTGGAGAACGCCCGCAATCTTTACGTCAAGGCCGCTCTGATCGTCGATAAAAAACGTCCAAATATCCAGTCGATGTGTGCCATGGCAAAGTTGATCGGCAGTTCGCTGGCGGGAGATGTTGCACGAGATGCCATTCAAGTGTGCGGCGGCTATGGATTCGTCAAGGAGGTGGCCGCTACTGGCGAGCAATTTCCACTGGAGGCGATTTATAGGGACAGCAAGATCGGCGAAATTTACGAGGGGGCAAATGAAGTTCAACGTTTGGTCATTGCACGTGCGATCTTTGGCAAGGAATGCGTTGGCTGATTCCTTGGCACCGCGCTAGCACACGACATCGTTGGTCCTTTGGACATCAGCGCCAGGCGCAAACTTAAGCGAATGACCTCTTTTGGTTGTGCCTGTCCGCCAGCAAGGGCTATTTTTATTCGGAGCTATTAGCTCGAGATCCGCTATACAAAAAGAAGTTTTCGTTCGAACTTTTGACTTTCGGAATCATTGGCACTGCCGCGTGTCAACCGACAACAATGCATCGGACAGGTGCCATGCCTATTCCCGCCAACACCTTCAGCTACCATTTCCCGCCAACAGTTTATTCCAGCATGGGTTGGCTAACGGTGAGTGGACGGCATGGACGCGGTTGATTCGGCGCTAATGGCGGCGCGTGCCCAGTTCGCGATCACCATCAGCTTTCATATCGTGCTGGCAGCACTCACCATCGGTCTGGCCAACTTTTTGATGGTGCTCGAAGCTCTATGGCTATGGCGTGGGCGAAGTGTCTACCTGGACGTTTATCGTTACTGGTTAAAGGTATTTGCCCTCAATGTGGCGGTGGGCACTGCCTCGGGACTGATTCTGGAGTATCAGTTCGGACTCAATTGGTCGCGGCTTTCGACTCAGGCGGGAGACATCCTCGGCCCCTTGATGTTCTACGAAGTGCTTGCCGCCTTTTTTCTAGAGGCCGGTTTTCTTGGCATCATGCTCTTCGGATTGAAGAAGGTCGGCCCCCGGATTCATTTCTTCGCCACTTGCGCGGTGGCGCTCGGATCGCTGATCAGTGCGTTCTGGATCCTGTCAGCCAACTCCTGGATGCAGACACCCGCGGGTTACTCCATTGCCACTGATGGGCGTTTCATGGCCGACGACTGGTGGGCAATCATCTTCAATCCATCGTTCCCTTATCGACTGGTGCACATGACGTTGGCGGCACTGCTCGGCAGCGGCACGCTGGTAGCCGGTATCAGCGCCTGGCAGCTGTTACGTGCACCTGAGAATCCGCGAGCTCGGCTTGCCTACTCCATGGCGCTTTGGGCGATTGTCGTGCTGACACCTGTACAAATCCTCGTGGGAGATCTTCATGGTGAGCACAGCCTTAAAGTTCAGCCGCAGAAGGTGGCCGCCATCGAAGGCTCCTGGACTCGCCCGGCTGAAGGTGCGGGCGAACCTTTACGCTTGTTTGCCATTCCTGACATGACCGAGCGGCGCAACCATTGGGAAGTGTCTATTCCGCGCATTGCGTCGCTGTACTTGCGGCATGACCTGAGTGGCACAATCGCCGCGCTGGACGAATTCCCGCCTGAGGACATACCGCCGGTGCCGGCGGTGTTCTTTGCATTTCGCGTCATGGTCGGTCTGGGCCTGTTAATGCTGGGGCAGGGGGTTACCAGTTTGGTGTTGCGCTGGCGAGGACGTTTATACGCCGCGCGCTGGATGCTTCGAGTGTGTGTGCTGATGGCCCCGACCGGATTTGTTGCGATGCTCAGTGGCTGGGTGGTGACCGAGGTTGGGCGCCAACCCTACACCGTCTATGGATTGCTCCGCACGGCTGACAGTCTTTCTTCGGTGTCTCGGGAGCAGGTGGTCGGGGCAACGTGGACAATCCTGTCGTTTTACCTGGTGACTTTCGGCGTTGGACTATGGGTTCTGCTGCGGCTGCTGCGTGAGCCGCCCCACGAGGGCGAGCCTGGGCCGCAACCCACTTTGGCTGACGAGACAGGTAAATCCTGAGGGCATACATCCATGTTGGACACTGACTGGCTAACACTCCTTTGCGCTGCAGCCTTAGGGTTCTCAGTGTTGAACTATGTGCTACTGGACGGCACGGATCTTGGCGTAGGCGTACTGATGGGTTTTACCCGTTCTAGTCAGCATCGTCGTGCCATGGCAGTGACCATCTTGCCGATATGGGATGCTAATGAAACGTGGCTCGTGCTCGGTGGCGGCGGCTTGCTTGCCTTGTTTCCACTGGCCTACGCCATTCTGCTCCCGGCACTGTACCTGCCGTTTGTACTGATGTTTCTGGCGTTGATTCTTCGTGCGGTCGCGCTAGAGTTTCGTGACCACGCTCCCAGCGATGGTATCAAGCGTGCGGTTGACGGCTTGCTGCTGGTCGGCTCAGTCTTCGCTGGCGGATGTCAGGGGGTAGTGTTGGGGACGCTGGTACAAGGCGTACCCAACCATGGCGGGCAATACAACGGCGACGGCTGGGAATGGTTGGGGATGTTCCCGTTGTACTGTGGCGCAGTGCTCGTCGTGGGCTACACGTGGCTGGGCGCCTGCTGGTTGTATTGGCGCACGGTAGACGATCTGCATCGGCGATCTCTGCGGCAGGCGAGGTTGCTGGGCTTCGTCACTGCTGTACTGTTGGTTGTGTTGGTTGCCTGGACAACGACACTGGACGTTCGATATGCGAATCGGCTTTCCGATCCGCTTGTCTGGCTGCCGGCCTCAACGCTGTGCATTGTGCTGCTGATCGGCTTTATCTTGGGATTTCGAAGCCGCCGGGAATATCTACCGCTGTTCGCTGCCTTGGGAATCTTCGTTTTGGCGTTTGCATTGATGATCACAGCGCTGTTCCCGCTGATTGTCCCGCCACAACTGACCTTGCAAGCTGCTACCTCCAGTTCAACCAGTCAGATTTTCATGTTGGTGGGTTTCGCCGTTTTGATACCGGTGACTCTCATTTACAACACTTACGGCTTTAGGGTCTTCAGTGGGAAGGTTAAACCTGCTAGTGATTGATCTTCCGATATGAATTACTTATTTGGTTTTAAAAATCACCTGCGTTCAAAGGCCACAGGTGTCGCTGAATTTTGTGGCGCCCCTGAAAAAACAGGCGAAGGGACAGTGCCCGGCAGATAGCTGCCGGGCAAGTGAATGTCAGCGTACGGGCGGGCCGTATTGGAGGCCGCCTTGGCTCCACAACGCGTTCAGGCCGCGTTTGATATTCATGTCACTACCACTCCCCAGATTCCGGTCAAAGGATTCACCATAGTTGCCTACCTGGGCAATAATCTTCGCAGCCCAGTCATTGGGCAGATTCAGATCTTTGCCGAGTGCACCTTCAGTTCCGAGTAACCGAGCAATATCGGGATTCTTGGAAGACTTGATCATGTCGGTGACGTTTTTCGACGTCACGCCCAGCTCCTCGGCATTGAGCATCGCGGCGAGTGACCAGCGCACAACGGTGAACCAATCTTCATCACCTCTACGTACCGCCGGGGTCAATGGCTCCTTGGAAATCACGTCGGGAAGAACAACGAAGTCATCAGGCGTTGCCAGTTTCAGGCGCTGGCCGTAAAGCTGCGATTGATCCGTGGTCAGAACATCACAACGTCCTGACTCCAGAGCCTTGAAACTCTCATCGGACGTATCAAATGTGATGGGGGTGTACTTCATGCCGTTGCTACGGAAGTAGTCCGACAGATTCAGCTCGGTGACTGTACCCGCTTGGATGCAGAAGGTGGCGCCATCGAGCTCCTTCGCGCTGTTCACGCCAAGCTTTTTGTTTACCAGGAATCCCTGGCCATCGTAGTAAGCGACACTCGTAAACTGGATGCCCATGGCTCCGTCTCGGGACGAAGTCCATGTCGTGCTTCGGGACAGCATGTCGACTTCACCCGATTGCAGCGCGGTAAAACGTTCCTTGGCGGTCAACTGGGTGTACTTGACCTTCTTCGCGTCACCGAAAACGGCTGCTGCCACGGCACGACAGACATCGACGTCGAATCCATGAAAGTCACCTTTGGCATCCGCGTACGAAAACCCCGGAAGGCCATCGCTGATGCCGCATTGTACGAAGCCTTTCTTTTTGACGTTCTCAAGCGTAGCGCCCGCGTTGGCATTGATTGCAAACAGAGTGCTGAGGGTCAGGCACGCTACGGTTGAAGCTAATTTCAACAGCGTTCTTTCTCGTTTCATTGCGGTGCTCCCGTGTGTGTGGCGGGTAAGTGCTAAATCCGCGCGCAGCAAGGCCTGAGCCCCACTTTTCGGCGCTGTGTTCAACATCAAATCTGGAGGGCAGAAACAAGAGCGGGTCGTCGTCAGGTGACCCAGCAAGGACTGTATTTCTTTTTATTATTTGGCATAGGTCGTCTTCTTATTTTTATGTCGGCCCCTGAAGGCCGGATTTACGATGAGTGTGATGTTCGCTTCGGCTTAAACAACCGGTAGTGATTGCTCGACCAACTGAGTCCAAACTGCTATTCCAGGCTCAATGACCTGATCATTGAAGTCGTAATAGGGATTGTGCAAAGCAGCAGAGGGTTTTTCTCCATCCACCCCCATCCATAGGTAGGCTCCAGGGCAGGCTTTGAGCATGAACGAGAAATCTTCTGAGGCCATTGAGGGGTTACAACCCCACTGAACGCTTGACTCTCCTACTGCTGTTACGGCAGCCCTTCGAACCTTTGAAGCAGCTTCTATATGGTTTTCCGTCACCGGGTATCCGACGTGATAGACCAGTTCACCTTTGATGCCGAAAGCACCAGGCAACTGTTCCACGAACTGACCGATCAGTAGTTGAACCTTGTCGCGAACCGGCGACTGCAAGCAGCGTACGGTTCCCTTGAGAACTGCAGTTTCAGGAATCACATTGATGGCTTCGCCTGCGTTGATTTGAGTGACACTGATCACCGCACTGTCGAGCGGTGAAAGTCGCCGAGACGGGATGGTCTGTAGGGCAAGGATCAATTCTGCCGCTGCAATGATTGGATCGGCCCCTTTGTCCGGCATGGCGGCGTGACAGCCTTTGCCCGTAAGGGTAATTTCGAAGGTGTCGAGAGATGCCATCATGGGGCCAGGGTTGATCACTACATGCCCGGCCGGGACACCTGGCCAGTTATGCAACCCATAGATTGCATCCATGGGAAATTGCTCGAACAGTCCATCGTCAATCATCTTCTTTGCACCCGCGAGACCTTCCTCTGCGGGTTGAAAAACAAAGTGAACAGTCCCGCTAAAATTTCGGGTTTCACTTAAATGGCGAGCGGTAGCGAGCAGTATCGACGTGTGCCCATCATGACCACAGGCGTGCATGCAGCCTTGATGAGTAGACTTGTGCGTGCATTGTCCCAACTCTTGAATGGGCAGGGCGTCCATATCGGCTCGAATGCCGATAGCAGGGCCCTGTCCATTGCTCAGCGTGCCAACCACTCCTGTACCGCCCAGCCCGCGACTCACATCGATCCCAAAGCTTTCCAGGAGCTGCGCAACCCGGTCGGATGTCTGCAACTCGTGGTAGCCGAGTTCGGGTGATGCGTGAAAATCACGACGCCAGCCGATGGCATCTTCGATCAAGGCTTTGGAAATCGACATGTTGTTTACTCCAGGCTCGCGCCGTAGCCGAAGTTGACGGCGGGTTTGGCTGCGGTTTCGACCCAGACGCTTTTCACTTCGCTGTATTCGCGCAACGCATCCAGCCCGGAGGAGCGACCGTAACCACTCTCGCCGTAGCCACCGAATGGCGAGCTGACGTGAATAGTCTTGTAGCCGTTGATCCAGAAGGTACCTGCGCGAATTTGCCTGGCCACTCGGTGTGCACGACCGACGTCGCGAGTCCATACACCCCCGGCCAACCCGAAGCGGCTGTCGTTGGCAATGCGGATCGCATCGGCTTCGTCTTTGAACGGAATTGCCACCACCACCGGCCCGAAGATTTCCTCCTGCGCGCAGTAAAGGTCGTTGGTACCTGCCAACACCGTTGGGTTGATGTAGTACCCAGGTTTATTCGGAATGGGATCTGCATCTTGGCCGACCAGTTTCGCACCCTCTTTCAGCGCGCCTTCGACCATGGTTTTTACATGGGTGTACTGTTTGGCGTTGTTGATCGGGCCGATCTGAGTTTCAGGATCGCTCGGATCGCCTACCTTGAAGTTCTTGGCCGCTTGCGCCAGAGCATGGGTGAATTTTTCAAAGATCGATTCCTGAACCAGCAATCGCGATCCCGATACACAACTCTGACCCGCACCGGAGAAGATCGCTGCCTGAGCGCCGCGCAATGCGACTTCCAGATCAGCGTCCTCGAATACGATGTTTGCCGATTTGCCTCCCAACTCCAACACTGCCGGGATGCAACGTTGCGCGGCTGCGACGGCGATGTGTCGACCCGTCGCTGGCGAGCCAACAAATACAACTTTGCGGATGTCAGCCTCGGCGATGAAGCCTTGGCCGATGGTGTGACCGAAGCCTGCGATGATATTGACCAGTCCTTTAGGTACGCCGGCGCGCTCGATCAATACGCCGACCATGAGCGAAGACAAAGCAGTCAGCTCGGATGGCTTGAGGATGACCGCGTTGCCAGCAGCGATAGCCGGTGCAATCTGCCAGCCGCAGGTGAAAATGGGGGCGTTCCAGGGCGTGATTTGCAGAACGGTGCCCAGTGGTTCGTAGGTTACATAATTCAAATGCGAGGTCGGAACAGGGATGACTTCGCCGTGCAGTTTGTCTGCCCAACCCGCGTAGTATTCGAACATTTCAGCGACCTTGGCCACCTCAACCTTGGCATCACGGATTGGTTTGTTGCCCGTCAGCGATTCGATCTGTGCGAGGCTGTCGGTGTTTTCGCGAATAAGCGCGCCGATCTGATACATCGCGCGACCGCGCGCTTGTGCCGTGAGCGCCCACCATTCAGCTTGTGCTGCCTTGGCAACTCTGTCCGTGTGTGCAATCAGCGAGTCGTCAGCGTCGGGAAAGGTAAGCAACACACTGTCGTCATGAGCGTTTCGAACTTCCACCGGTGAACCGTGACCATCGATGAACTCGCCACCGACGAAGCTACCGATTACGCTGCGATCACCCCAGAATGGGCGCATCAGTTCGAGGATTTTTTGAGTGCTCATCAATTATTCTCCACGGCCATAAAGCTTGGCATCGGTTCGCTGGACAATCGCGCAGAAGTCTTCGTTATCCGGCAGCGATTCGCTGCTGGCTTTCCAAAGCAGGGCGACGATCCGGGACAGGGGCAGGTCGAGATCCAGGCTGTCGGCCAGATCGCTGGCGAGGCCCACGTCTTTGCGCATCAATCCCATGGTGAAGCCAGAGTCATAGGCTTTGTTCAGTACCCAAGTTGGGAACATGATTTGGGTAGCACCGCTGCGGCCTGAACCTGCGTTCAACCCTTGCAAAAGCTTTTCAGGTTCCACACCCGCTTTCGCGGCCATCGAGACGGCTTCTGCGGTGCTGATCAAGTGACAGGCGGCCAGCATGTTGTTGGCGATCTTGGCCACGTTGCCGGCGCCACATTGACCGACATGGACGCGAGTACCGCTCATGCCTTCCAGCACTGGCATGGCACGGGCCAGATCCGCATCCTCTGCTCCGATGACCATCGACATGGTTCCGGTAGCGGCACCTTTAGGCCCGCCAGAGACCGGTGCATCGATGAAGGCGATACCGATCCTGGCCAGTGCAGTAGCGACCTTGCGGCTGGCTTCAGGCGTAGAGGTGGTGGTGTCCACAACGATCAAGCCTTCACGACCTGACTCGATGATCCCGCCGCTGCCAAGGCAGACCGCTTCCACATGTTCAGCTTTAGGCAGAGACAGGATCAAAATATCCGACTCTTTGATCAGCTGATTGCGGTCGCTAATGGGTTTGACACCTTTCTCTTTAGCTTGGGCGAGTGCTGCCTCGGACAGGTCAAATCCGCTCACATCGAAGCCTTTGCTGGCGAGGGTAGCGGCCATGCCGCCTCCCATATTGCCCAAGCCAATGACGCCTACTTTCATAGTCATTTCAAAAGTCTCAGTTAAATGTTCTGTACGAATTCGAGGATGACGTTGCCTGCCGCTTGTGGCTCTACGAAGACGCGACCCGGGACTTCACGATGAGGGATCTCGTTGTGTTCGAGGATCGAGCGCAATACGTTCAGGCTTGTGGTGTGCAACCGAATGGAGATTGCATGGGGGCGTTCCTGAGCACTTTTGGGCAGCTCAACACCTGGAAACTCCAGGGCTGCTGTTGCTGCATCGATGGCTCGGAATACGCCGCATTGGGTATCGGCTTCCAAGGCAGCACCGTTGTATTTCACGGCATCGCCGTAGATGGCTCGCCAGCGAGGTTCAAGGAGCTTGGGGTCTGCCAGATAAGTGATTGCGAGAATCCCATCTGCACCATTTGGATGGTTCTGCCAGCCTCGAACCCAGATCAGTTCGGGTCGATGTTGGTGGCAGATAAAGTTGGAGGCGTCCGGTAATTCCGGATCGATGAAGAGGGCCAGGGAAACCACGGCTTCATCATGGCGGCCATCAGGAAGCGTCATCCTGCGGCGAAAATCAATGCGCCCCTGGCTTTCGAGTCCAGCCTCCACCATACGAGCATGATCGGCGTCGGCATCCTTACTGTGCAGCGCCACCAACGAAACGCCTTCCTCGCCTCGGTCAAGGAATTGACCCAGCTGACGCCCGAAACAGAAGCCGTTCACCGAGTTGGTGCCGAACTTGGAAGGGTCATCGACACCGATCAATTCGATGAAGTTACTGGGGAACATCATCAAGGAAGTAACGCTTCCCCATGGGTGATAGCTGACCGGAGAAGGCGCGAACCCCATCTTGCGGTAAAGCTCCAAAGCCTCGGCGTGATGACGCACGGTGACCAGGGGGTGATCGATACCCTGCGGGAATTGAGCAGCGGCTGTCATGGTGGTAGCTCCTGGTTAGCCTTTGGATTTTGTTGTGAGGGTGGCAAGAGAAGTAGGAGCGTTACCGACAACCTTGGCTGGTGTTCCGGCTACAACGGTTCCAGCGGCCACGGGTTTGAGCACTACAGAGTTGGCTGCCACGATGGCGTTAGCGCCCACTTCGATGTTTCCGAGAACGGTCGCTCCAGCGCAAATCAGTGCACCTCGGCGGATTTTAGGGTGTCGGTCGCCTGCTTCGCTGAGCGTGCTGCCCAGCGTGACGCCGTGCCAAAGGCTCACCTCATCCTCGACCACGGCGGTTTCACCAATGACGAGGCCAATGCCGTGATCGACGAACAGGGCTTTGCCCAGGCGGGCCGCCGGATGAATGTCGATGCTCCAGGTATTGGCCGCCCAGTTCTGCACAAGCACCGCGCTTTGCACGTCACCCTCAGTCCACAGCGCATGGGCAATGCGGTACGCCTGAACGGCCTGAATGCCACGGAAAGTCAGAAAAGCCGTGAGGTGGTCAGGACAGGCTGGATTGACGATTTCCAGGTGATTGATATCCGCGGCGGCAGCCTCGGCGATGGAGGGGGTGGCGTCGATAATGGACTTGAACCAGCTTTCCAATGCGACATTGCTCGCCTGAGTTTGCATCTGGCGGGCAAGGTTCGCCGCAAGCGCATCCTCAAAGGATGAATAGGCCAGCAGGTGGCTTGTTGCATAGTCGCGTAGTACCGGATTGCGTTCGGTCAACTGGTGGGCTTGATCGCGAAGGCGCTGCCAAAGAGAGCTCATATCCATCTCCTGTTGCTGATGAGTCGAGTATGGACATGCGGCAGGCGCTCCAGCAATAATCACAAATTCAAAACTTTGTTGCCTTTATCGCAACACAGGAAGCGTATGAGCCTGGTACAAGATCGTCGGATTCTTTATTTCTTTGAGGCGGTAAGGCTCGGCAGCGTGCGAGCTGCGGCTGATTACCTCAACGTCGCGCCCTCTGCTGTCAGCCGGCAGATAGGCCAGCTTGAACAAGAACTGGGTGCTCCACTGCTGGAGCGGCATCGGCGAGGTGTGAAACCTACCGAGGCCGGTGACCGAGTGCTCGGGTATTACCGTCAGCGTCTGACTCACCAGGAACTTCTGCTGGATTCGCTTCAGGCGTTGAGAGGGCTTCAGAGCGGGTCTGTCGTGCTGGCGGTGGGGGAGGGGTTCATCGATGGGCTAGCAGGCCCACTTAGTAACTTTTCCACGCTGTACCCCAAGGTCGAGATTCAGGTGAATGTGTGCGGAAGCAACGAGGTGATACGGCAGGTTGTAGAAGACGAGGCGCATTTAGGCTTGGTGTTTAATCCTGCTGCTGATCCGAAGATCCGTTCTCACGCCTCGCAACCTCAACCGGTCTGCGTAATTGTTAATCCCCAGCACCCTCTAGCACAATCCAATAGCCCGATCCCACTGGTTGGCCTGGATTCGTATCGATTGGCTTTGCCGGGTGTTTCATTCGGTATTCGACAGATATTGACACTCGCTGAGCATCAGTTGGGTGTGATGCTGAGTCCGACCTTGACCTGCAATACCATTGCCATGCTCAAGCGATATTCCATGCAAGGAGGGGTGACGCTTCTTCCAACCTTCGTGGTGGATGAAGAGGTGGAGGCCGGACGCCTTTGCACCCTCCCTCTGCACAACGAAATTTTTGCCAGCCCGCGCGTTCACCTGATCAGTCGTTTAGGAAGGCAACTGAGTGTCGGTTCGAGTCGCTTGCTGACGATGCTGCTACAGGAAATGTCTGCGTTCAAACCCCGTTGACACACGGTACGCTCGTTCGGATTGCATCGGGGTAGTTTCCGACACCTTGTTATTTGTTTTTATTAATCAATTAGTTATGATTTTTATTTTTCAGTCCTGTGTTGCTATTTAGTCAGCGAAATATGAAATAGATGCTGTTGCTGGTTGCGTAGAGCCCATCCCATACTGCGCCGACCTATCCCATGCGTCAGCGCAACAAAAGGCCTGCAGCTCGGGCTCGCAAAGCCATCACAAGATTCGCTGGCATTTTTTTAATTTCGTCAGGCCAGAGCGACAAGTGCCCCCGAAATTCTTTCGATTCATCATCGTATTTTGAAATGTCAGCGAGCACAAAGCTGTATCGACTGAGGTAGGCCGCAGACAAATCATCTGCCAACGCCCTGGCAGGCTCTCCGGCTAATGCCAGACACCATTGCGCAATTTCAATTATTCGTTCATTTGGTGCTCGCGGTGTTACACCATGTATGAAATTCAGGATGTATTTGTTATAGAGCAGAGCACCTTGCTCGGGTTCATCCGTAGGATTTCCCGGACAATGTCGTCGCTCCCAAGGAAGGATGTAAACCATTTTGTCCATCACAGTCTGAAGAACATAATCCGACGGCTTCACCAATCGATGCATAATCTTCTCCTGAAAAAAACACGGTCAAGATAGGGTAGCTCATCCTTAGAGGCCAATGGCCTCCATGAGGAAAATCAAGCCGGGATATGTCTTCTGCAATGCGAAAACGATTCATGTCCACCGCTAAGCCTGTGTGCCACTCCTCATTGGCAGGCAGAAGTGGCTTATGGCATGGGAGTAGAGTTTGCTCTTCTGAATGGTGGCGAATTGCCCTAGAATTAACTTGTCCTGTTGTTTCAAGCGAAGTCCGAAACCTTGCAAACGTTGAAAAACGTTACCACTCGAAAGGCCGAGAATTTAGCCCGAGCGCAATAGATGGTCAGATCAGACCCGCAAGCAGCATGAGAATAAGACAGGGACAAGACGCTATGGGGAGTAGGGATCCGAAAGGCTACTATGCCATTCTCAGGGTAGAGAACGACGCTGATGGCGCGTTGATCAAAGCCGCCTATCGTCGGCGGGCAATGGAACTACATCCTGATCGGAACGCGTCAGCAGGCGCGACCAACCAATTTCAGCACCTCAATGAAGCCTACGCCGTACTCTCCGAACCAGAGTCTCGAGCCGAATATGACACGATGTCGGTCGAGGCAGCCGAGGAGGTCTGCGCCGAAGCTTTCAAGGCGCCCGAGCCAATCGTCTGCTCATGTTGCGGCAAAGTCTCTGCCCAGCCTCGTTACGTGATTTTCTTAAAAGCCAGGAGCTTCCTGCTTTTCACGGTACGCTCAATGACCCAAGGGGTTTTTTGTAGCCCTTGCGCCGAAAAAAAGGCACTTCAGGCCACCGCGATTACCTGGGCCTTGGGGTGGTGGGGTTTTCCGTGGGGCCCTATCTATTCCGTCCAGGCCCTATGGGTCAATATGCTCGGAGGCAAGCGACCGGTGTTGCCTAACGCGCGATTGGCTGCCCATCAGGCCGGGTTTTTCGCCGCCACAGGCCGCCCCGACATGGCGCGCGCAGTTGCCTTGGACGCGCTTAGCTTGGCGCAAAAAATCCCTCGCAAGAAAAAGTCCGACGGTAGTTACGTCGATGACGAAGGGGCTAAGTTACGCGTACACATTGAAACGTTTCTAGCCGCGCTTGGCGGCAGTAGTGTCCGCCTTAGGAACGCGTGGAAACTCACACAGCGTCGGTTTTTTGTGCAATTAGGGGTAGTCGCTGTAATTGCCGCTGGCATCTCCTCAGTGGTACTGAATGCGCAGACGAACACTTATGCTCCGCCGCGAGACCCTAAGCCGTACGTAGCTGAAGCTACGGCGAATGTCGACCACGGCAAGCAGACTTCAACTGCCGGGATACCTTCTCCGAATGCGGCTGGGACAAGCTCAACGCGCCAGCCTGTGGCTGAGGGGTACTCGACGAACGCTGGCACTCCGGTCGTCAAACAAGCCTGGATCAGGCCACCGAAAGCACCAAGCGGGCAACCTTGGCCGAAGCAGGCCTCTTATTTGAAGGGGTTCCCTCAAACCAACTCCAAGGGGCTTTCGACCGTCACCATCGACAACGGACAGAACAATTCGGACGTCTTTGTAAAGCTGGTATCCCTAAACGGAAATCACGCCAAGCCGGCCCGCTTCGTGTTCATTCCTGCACACGGACGATTTACGGTCAAAGCAGTCACACCTGGTAGTTATGATCTGCGTTATAGAGATCTGGTTTCCGGCTATCTGTCGCGGTCTAAACAGTTCACGCTTGAAGAAAAAAAGACTTCTCGAGGTACGAAACACAGTGACCTCACGCTGACGCTGTATAAAGTCCAAAACGGCAATATGACCACCTATAATCTTGCCGAAGATGAATTCTGATTATCGGGTGTCCGACCCCACTCTGATTCCGAAATATTGGTGTGAGGCTATGGCTAGCGTCATCAACCCTCTCAAAACTGGTCTTACAGAACTCAACACCTGCTGACGTCAAAGAGGCTGGCCAAGGCTCTATACACGCTTTACGCAATGGAAAATCAGGATGATGTTTACTAAACGGAGCGGCTCCTTGGTGGGGTTCATTATTTTGGCTGTCGGCCTGGTTGGCTTTTCGGCCTTGTTGCTGCTGAAGTCCGAGACTCAACGCCGAGAAACGCGTTTCTCGGAATACGTACAGAATATTTCCGGCATCGTGCGCAATCAGCTAGATACCAATGAAGCTGTGTTGGCGGGTTTTTCAGCATTTCTACAGGCCGTCGATCAGAGCGATACGCAAGCGGCGGCCCGTTATGCGGCAGCCGTTTTATCAGCTTACCCTCATATTTATATGCTCGAGGCGGCGAGGGCTGTACCCATCGCTGAGCAAGCTGCCTTTGAAGATCTTTTGCGCCGTACTTGGCGGCCAGACTTTGAATTCAAGGATTTCCCGAGCCTCACTCAACAACCTGCCCAACATCAGGTCTTTCTCAGCGAGACTTGGCCTGTGTTGTTCATGTACCCGTTACTCCCAGAATCCAGTTCAATCTATGGCGTCAGGCTGGAAACCGTCGCCTATCTCTCCTATGCGCTGGCTCGAACCCACAATAATCAAAAGCCCGTCGTATCACCTGTTTTCACAATGTATGAGGGTGGCAACGCTTACATTCTGATGCAGTCAGTCAGCCGCCCTGAACAAGTGCGAGAAAACACCCGGCCGAATTTTTTCGGTAGCACGATGGTGTCTTTGCTTTTGATCAAAACGGGATCGCTACTGGACGCTGTAAATTATGCGAACGTAGATCCTCTGGTTCATATCAGTGCTGTCCTGAAAACGGTTGCAGGGTCTGAAAGCAACGTGTTTTCTACAGAAACCGAGCAAGCGGGATTCCTGGATCACCTATTCTTGCCGCGTCTGACTGATCGTGTCGAAATCAGAAATGCTTCACAACCAATGACGTTGTTGTTTGAGCGTCAGTTGCGTTTAGGGGATGTTCTAACGGCGGAAACTTTGATAATCCTTGCAGTTCTGGCAGGGGCACTCGTGCTAATGCCAGTGGTATTGATTCGGCATTTCAAGGCTATAGAAAGGGCAGAGGTCGAACACGAACGCTCGGCTTAACTGGCAACCCATGACGTGCTCACCCAATTGCCAAATCGCTACCTTTTCGCCGATCGATTTGATCAGGCCTTCTCCGATTGGAAAGTGAACGGGGTTCCGTTTGCCGTGCTGTTGATCGACTTGGATCACTTTAAGGAAATTAACGACAAGTACGGGCACGAGGTGGGCGACCAAGTTCTGCGAGCGGTCGCAAATCGCATGCTACAAGCCACTCGCTCGCGTGACACCGTCGCACGCTACGGCGGGGATGAATTCGTGATCCTGATTACCGATCTTACCAACCCAGAGAGTGCTGAACTGAAGGCTGCGAGGGTATTTGAAACCATCGCGCAGACAGTCGTGACCAGCGCAGGAGAGCTATCAATATCGTGCAGTATTGGAGTCTCTCTGTGTCCTATCCATGGCCAGAGCCTCGATACATTGCTGAAGGCGGCGGATCAGGCCATGTATGGCGTCAAGCAACTGGGGCGAAAAGGAGTTGCATTGACTGAAACCCGTGCGGTCTGAGTTCTCAGGTTTCCTTGACACCTCTACGCAGTCGGACCGACTTGCCGTCCTATCTGAATGACCTGCGTAACCCCTCAATGACCTGATTGATATTGGTTCTTGGGTTGCCGGTGGCTCCGGGTCCTCGCCAAATTCACGCCAGATGAACAGCGTCAGTTCCGCTCCATCAGTCAGCGACTGCGCGTTCTTTAACTGCGACTCAATGGTCTTCTGAATGGTGCCAAGCAGGCCACCCAGTTCTATTGAGCGAAGCGGTTGGAAAGAAGGTTTCGCAATAGCCTCGCGGCACAAGCCTTGGCTTCCCACACATCACTCACCGGTTAAATCAATCAGTCCCTTTTAGCCATTGCGATACGTGGGCGGCACGGTAGTGGCCGCAATGTCCCACGTCAGCAGTATCTGGGTGATGGCCGCATCAATGACCCCATGCTGCGTGTTATCCCGAGCGAGGATGGAAATACCCTGCAGGAAACTGTCGAACACCGTAGCCATCGCGGGCGCGTGAATATTGCCCGGCAACTGACCGGCGCTGACACCCCGCTCAACACACGCAAAAATCCCCGCGCGAGTGCGGGCGCGAGATTGGGTCAGGGCATCGACCACCCGCGCATTCTCCGGGCTGGACGCGCTCATCACGCCGAGGGCTACCATGCAGCCCTTGGGATGCCCGTCTTCACACTGCATGCGCGCCGACTGGCGCAGCGCGGTCTCGATAGCCTGGCGTGGCGGCACGCTCTCGTCCCACAGGCATTCGGTGACCTGGGCGAAGGTCGCCAGGTAACGCTGCACACACTCATCAAACAACGCTTCCTTGGAACCGAACGCCGCGTAAAAACTCGGCGCGGAAATTCCGCCACCCAGTCCGGCTTTCAACTGAGCGAGGGAGGTCGCGTCGTAGCCGTGTTGCCAGAACAGGTGCAAGGCCTGTTCCACGGCGCGGTCGCGGTCGAAGGTTCGGGGGCGGCCCATTTGCGCCATTTCAAGGCTCCTCTGGATGACGATATAAATACTAGTCGATACATAAGTCGTTGACAACCAGCGCTGGCAGCCCTCAACATTTATATCGATCAGTATTTAAGTCTGAAGTCCTCACTCAAGGAATCTCCCGTGACACCCTCAATTACCTTATCGGCAGCGCCCGACCGCCTACCCATCGGCGCCTTGCTCGCTCTGGCCATGACCGGCTTCATCTGCATCGTCACCGAAACCCTGCCCGCCGGCCTGTTGCCGCTGATCAGCGAAGGCCTGGCGATTTCTCCCTCCATGGCCGGGCAGATGGTCACCGCCTACGCCCTGGGCTCGGTGCTGGCGGTCATCCCCATGACCATCGCCACCCGCGGCTGGCGCCGCCGTAACGTGCTGCTGCTGACCATCGTCGGTTTTTTGCTGTTCAACTCCATCACCGCGCTGTCATCCCATTACGGCGTGACCCTGGTGGCGCGCTTCTTCGCCGGCGTAGCGGCGGGGCTGGCCTGGAGCCTGCTGGCCGGCTATGCCCGGCGCATGGTCGCGCCCCATCAACAGGGCAAGGCGCTGGCGCTAGCCATGGTCGGCACACCGATTGCCCTGTCCCTGGGCGTGCCCCTCGGCACCTGGCTGGGCGGCCTCGTGGGTTGGCGCACCACTTTCGGAATCATGTCAGCCCTGACGCTGGTGTTGATCGCCTGGGTACTGGTAAAAGTCCCTGACTACCCACCCCAAGCCGCGCACCAGCGCTTGTCGCTGCGCACCGTGCTGACCACGCCGGGCGTGCGACCCGTGCTGGCGGTGGTGATCAGCTGGATGCTGGCACACAACATTCTCTACACCTACATCGCACCGTTCGTGGCGCCGGCGGGGTTGGAGGATCAAGTGGATTTGGTGTTGTTGGTGTTTGGTATTGCGGCGTTGGTGGGGATTTGGGTGACTGCCAAATTGGTTGAGCCGTTGTTGCGCAAGACTGTGTTGGTGAGCTTGGCAGCGTTTGCGGCGGTTTGCGTGGTGTTTGGTTTTTTGGGTAGCGTGCCTGAGGTGATCTACATCGGCATGGCGGTTTGGGGGTTGAGCTTCGGCGGGGCGGCGACGTTGCTGCAAACGGCGCTGGCGGATGCGGCCGGGGATGGGGCGGATGTGGCGTTGTCGTTGAATGTGGTGGCCTGGAATAGCGCGATTGCGGGGAGTGGGGTGGTGGGTGGGGTGTTACTGGATAGGTGGGGCGTCGCCTCTTTTGCATGGGCAATGGTGGTGTTGGTGGGTGTAGGGTTTGCAATTGTCTGGAGGGCTCGGGTTCACGGCTTCAAATCGGGCCCGCGTGCGGCTGGCAGGCCTGCAGTTGCGGGGCACTGAACCACATAAAAAAGCCGCTATCTGGGGGTGTGCCTTTAAATCGATAGCAGTTTTTTGATCGATTTCTGACATCTGTAAATGGCCACTTTCGACCCCAAGCAGTCGGTTTGCTGAAAGAAAGGACGCGGTGCCGCGCTTTTACTGGGGCTCCAGAGGTGACCATAAAGGGTTGCGTCCAGGTCGATAGCTGCTTGTTAGCAAGGGCCGCTTCCCAAAGCGGACATCAGCAGTTTCTAGAGCCGTGCTTGTCACCGGCGCGAAACTCTGATTCACGGCCAGGTAAGGACACAGTGCCTTTTTCGCCTGCCGCCATATTGCCGGGCGGAGCGTTGAACAGGGCCTGGATCAGGCCATTGTCGTCGAGCTGCTGTTTCAATTGTTGCGCGCTGTAGTCATAGGGGAACAGGTATTCCACCGCCTGAAAACCATCGGCGGCGGCCGCGGCGAAACGGTCAAGAAAATTGTGTTCCGGGTAGAGCATGCTGAGGTTGGCAGCGAAACGAGGTATGGCGACTCCTGAAATCAAAAAAACAATCGTACGGCCGGGGGGTTACCACTCAACACCAAAAGCCTCGTGCAACTCATCCAGTGCCGCTCGGTGGAGCGGGGTAGGTTTGGGATTACTCATCAGCCAAAGGCGAGCCGTTTCTTCAAGCTCTTCCAGGGCATAGCTCGCCCTGGATACCGAGCTTTCCCACACCACCGGACCCAGCCGCTCCAGCATTACTCCGCGCACGCTGTTGGCCAGTTGCGCAACACGTTCGGCCACCTTCGGTGAGCCGGGACGTTCATAGGGGATTAACGGGATGTGCCCGACCTTCATCACTTGATAGGGGGTCAGTGGCGGCAGGATGTCATCCCTGTGCCAGACCCCGGCCAACGTCAGCGCCACCAGATGAGTCGAGTGTGTGTGTACCACGCCTCCGACTCCTGGATTGCGATCATAGACCTGACGGTGCAAGGCCAGGGTTTTTGATGGTTTGTCTCCGCTGACCCATTCCCCTGCCAGGTTAACCTTGGAAATCGAGGCCGGGTCCAGACGGCCCAGGCAAGCGTCCGTGGGAGTGATCAGCCAACCGTCATCCAGCCGGGCGCTGATGTTGCCGGCACTACCCACCGTGTAGCCACGGCTATACAACAGTCCGCCGACGACACAGATCTCTTCGCGCAGGGCGTTTTCGTTGCTCATGCTTGAACTCCCGCCAGTTGCTTAAGAGCCTTGGTGAAGAAATCAGGGCCACCGAAGTTGCCGGACTTGAGCGCCAGGGCCAGCGGTTCCCCAGGCGTACTGACGCATGCGGGCACACCAGGGTCAATTTGCGCACCGATCTGCAATAGCTGGATATTCAAAGCCTGAACCACGGCCCCCGAGGTTTCCCCTCCGGCGACCACAAAGCGACGAACACCGGTCTTGTGCAGCCCGCTGGCTATCCTGCCCATGGCCTGCTCAACCATATTCCCCGTGCGCTCGGTACCTAACTCACGTTGTACGGCCTTGACCTCATCCGGGGTGCTGGTGGAGTAGATCAGTACCGTTTCTGCACTGTCACCGGCGAAGGCCAATGCCTCCTCGATGACCGGTTCTCCCGCAGCCAATGCCAGCGGGTCGACACGAAAGGCCGGACGACCTGCCTGCAGCCAGGTCGCAACTTGCCCATTGGTTGCTTGCGAAGCGCTGCCCGCGAGAACCACTTCGCCGCCTTCGACCGCTGGCACTTGAGCGGCGTCCAAGTCGCGCAATTTACCGGCACGACGAAAGTTATCCGGCAAGCCCAGCGCCAGCCCCGAACCACCCGTCAGCAGCGCAAGATCGGCGCAGGCTTCGCCCAACACGTAGAGATCCGCATCGGACAAGGCATCGGCGACCGCCATGCGTATACCGTCGGCGCGAAGCTGCGCTATGCGGGTTCGAATGCTCTCGACTCCCTTGGATACGGTGTCATAGCGCAGCAGGCCGACTTTGCCCTGGGTCTGCGATTGCAGTACGCGAACCAGATTCGCATCAGTCATCGGTGTCAGCGGGTGATGCTGCATGCCCGACTCGCTGAGTAATTGGTCCTGTACGAACAAATGCCCGCGAAAGACCGTGCGACCGTTTTCCGGGAAGGCTGGACACGCGAGGGTGAAATCACTGTCCAGTGCGCCAAGCAACGCTTCGCTTACCTGGCCGATATTGCCGGCAGCGGTAGAGTCGAAAGTCGAGCAGTATTTGAAGAAAATCTGTTCGCAGCCACGCTCACGCAGCCAGCGCAACGCTTCGAGCGCCTCCTTCACGGCAACGGCGGCCGGCACGGTCCGAGACTTCAGGGCGATGACGATAGCGTCGGCGTCGAGTTGATCGGCGACATCTGAACCGGGTATGCCGATGCTTTGCACGGTGCGCATGCCGCCGCGCACCAGCATGTTGGCAAGGTCAGTGGCACCGGTGAAATCGTCAGCGATGCAGCCCAGCAGAGGGCGGGCAGGGGCATTCAACATGTTGAGTTCCTCAATCTGGTTTATCCCGGCAGATACTCATTCATGAACTGCTTGATCACATCGGTGAAATCCTCATCCGCTGTGAACCCCAGATCCCGGGAGTAGGTGGCGCAAAAGGCTCCTGGCCACGAACCGACGATGCGCTCGATCGCGGGATTGCACTCCATTCGAATCCGTCCGGCAACTTCTGCGCCCGCAGTCTGACGCAGTGCATCGATCATCCGTTCGACGGTAATGGACAGGCCCGGCATGTTGATCACACGACCTTGGTTCAATTGCTCGCTTGATAGCTCATGACCATGGATCAGGTTTCGAATCGCGAGCGCTGGCGACATCAGCCAGAGCCGGGTATCGAGGGGCACCGGACACACGCTGTGCTGGCCGTTGAGCGGTTCGCGGATGATGCCGCTGGCAAAACTGGAAGCGGCCAGGTTTGGTTTACCCGGGCGCACCACAATGGTCGGCATGCGCAGGCTGCGGCCGTCGACGAATGCGCGCCGGCTGTAGTCGGCGAGCAGCAGGTCGTTCATGGCTTTTTGCGTGCCATAGGAACTCTGCGGCGCCCAGACGTGATCATCCCGGACGCGTTCCGGCAATTGCCCGCCGAATACCGCGACGGAGCTGGTCATCACCCATTTCGGGCAAGTGCCGAGCAGGCGAATTCGTTCGAGCAGATTCTGGGTCGCAGTGAAGTTGATGCGCATGCCCAGTTCGAAGTCGCCTTCCGCCTGGCTGGAAACCACCGCAGCCAAATGGAAGATACTGTCAGTGGTTGCATCGATCAGGCTGTCCAGCACTTCAGGGTCAGCGATATCGCCACACACCACCTTTACCCGAGGATCATCGATCCCCTCGAGCGCGACCCTGTCGAAGGCGACGATTTGCCTGATGGGTTGGGACTGGCCGACGCGGTCGGTGAGCGAGCCACGCAGCAGCAGGGCTTCGATCAGGCGCCGGCCGAGGAAGCCGGCTGCGCCGGTCACGAGAATTTTCATGAGTTACTCCAAACGTCAGTGGTTGACGAGTTTTCCGGGAATTCTGAAGACCAGCAGGGCGCCCAGGAACAGCGCGCTTGCCATCACATACATGCCGATCGTGGTGCTGTGGGTCGCGTCTTTAAGGAAACCCATCAAGTACGGAGAGACGAAGCCCGCCAGGTTGCCCCAGGAGTTGATCAGGGCAATGCCGGCTGCCGCTGCCGTGCCTCCGAGGAAGGCGGTCGGCAGGCTCCAGAACAGTGGCAGGGTGCTCATAGCCCCCATGGAGCCAAGGGTCAGGCCGATCATGGAAACAGTGAAGTTGTCGCTCCAGGTGGCGGAGATGAACAGGCCGATACCGCCGAGCACTGCGGTCAGCGCCAGGTGCCAACGACGCTCGCGCAGCCGATCCGCGCTGCGCGAAACCAGGATCATGGTCAGTGCCGCTGCGGCATAAGGGATGGCGGTGAGCATTCCGACCTGCAATACATCGCTGACTCCGGCCTGGCGGATAAGCGTAGGCAACCAGAAACCCACGGTGTAGAAACCGGCGATCATGCAGAAATAGATGGCCGTCAGCAGCCAGATGCGCGGCTGAAGGAACACCTCTTTCAGGCTGTGCTTTTGATGGCCAGCGGTTTCGGCGTCGATGCGGGTCTGCAGCAGGGTTTTCTCTTCGTTGGTGAGCCAGCCGGCCTTGGAGATCCGGTCGCTGAGGCAGAAAATCACCAGAATTCCGACGGCGATCGAGGGCAGCCCTTCGAGAAAAAACAGCCATTGCCAGCCGGCAAACCCATGGTCACCGTTAAAGGCGCTCATGATCCAGCCGGATAAGGGCGCGCCAATCAGTCCGGACAGCGGCACCGCCGTGGCGAACAGGGCATACATCTTGCCGCGGCGATGGGTCGGGAACCAGTAAGACAGATAGAGGATGACACCCGGGTAGAACCCGGCCTCGGCGAGCCCCAGTAGGAAGCGCATGATGTAGAAGGACATTGGCGTACTAACCAGTGCCATGGCGGAGGAGATGATTCCCCAACTGATCATGATGCGCGCGATCCACAACCGCGCTCCGACACGATGCAGGATCAGGTTGCTGGGAATTTCCACCAGGAAGTATGCAATGAAGAAAATCCCTGCGCCAAGACCATAGATGGCTTCGGAAAATTGCAGATCATCGGACATCTGCAATTTGGCGAAACCAACGTTCACCCGATCCAGGTATGCGACGAGGTAGCACAGCAACAACAGCGGCAGGATACGCCACGCGACTTTGCGATACGCCAAGTCCTCGAAGCGATCAGCGGGCACGATGGCACCGGTTTGAATCACTGATTCAGTCATGTGTTTCCCCCATCCTTATTTTTGTAGTGGGTTACTTTGTTTTTATCGGATTAACATGAAGTGCCGTTTTTTATCATAATACGTCATACGAATTCAAGGGTCGGAAGTCAAGGAGGACGACGGGCCTAAAATGCAGTACCGTTCACCGATTTGAGACCAGAGATGCCTATGTCCACTCCTGATAAATCTTCCTGTTCCGCCGATGCGCTGGCTGTTCTGAAGGATTCCGCCAAGGGCACGCTGTCCGATCAGGTCACTGCGGCCCTCAAGGCCTATATCGCCAATGGCGAAGCGCTGCCGGGAGCTCGCCTGCCCACGGAGCCTGTGCTTGCGGAGCGTTTCGGGGTCAGCAGGACGGTCATCCGCGAGGCGATCTCGCGCCTGAAGTCAGCCGGTCTGGTCGAGGTCCGCCAAGGCAGCGGTACCGTCGTCAGCGAAGGCGCGCACATCAAGGCGTTCACTATCGATCTGGATGTCTGCGGGTCGATCGAGGCGGTATTACGGGTCACCGAGTTACGCCGTGGTATCGAAGGGGAAGCGGCTGCACTGGCAGCGCAGCGGCATTCGCTTGCGCAGCTGGATGCCATCCACCAGGCGCTGAAGGCCATCGATGCAGCCGAGCAGGCGGGTCGCGATGGCGTCGAGGAAGACCTGGCGTTCCATCACTCCATTTCCAAAGCTACGGGCAATCCGCTGTACCCGTCACTGCATGAATTTATCGCTCAATTCATCAAAGAGGCGATCCGCATCACGCGCTCCAACGAGGAACGCCGCCGGGATCTGGCCAAGACGGTGCGGGTCGAGCACTTTGCTGTGTACGCGGCCATCGCCGCACGTGACCCTGAAGGCGCGCGCCATGCGGCGCTCAACCACATCAATAACGCTGTTGAGCGGCTCAAGAGTGCCGATCCCTCGTTCTGGCAGAATCCGGGGGCGAGAGCGTCATAGTATCGTGCACGTTTACTAGAGCTCGTTAGGCATGCAACGAATACATCGTTGGTCCGGTCTTTAGCGGATGGTTATTAGACACTGCGATCGAAGTATTCCACATGGACCGGTTTGGTTAGCGCCTGAAAGAGGCGCGCAAGACACTTTCCCAGCGCTCGTGATGCAGCGTGGCCCTAACTGAGCTTCGGAAGTTCGCACGTCCCTAAAAGTAACTGGTCGCAATGCGTCTTCATCGCATTCCGACCTGCGTTCTAGGCCCTCTCACCGGTGTATACACACTGGACGCGACTTTGGACAGCACGCCGTTCGGAGGGAATCGAGTGGTTAAGGGATTGTTAAGCTTATATCGGGATCGCTTGAATGATATTAAAACTGCAGGAACAGATCACGTTATCGACCTATTAAATGTAGAAGAACACCAACTAGCTGAAATATTGCAAGCGCCCTAGACTATATGGGCATTGACCGAAACATTACACTTGCAGTTCATCGTCGTGCTGAATTTCCCCAGGGCTTTGAAGGGCGAGTTGGTTCACCGCGGTGATTTCATCTTTGGGCGTGAGTCGAGCGATTACTTCGAGTCTGGGTTGGAGTGGTGTGGAGTTTGGTGTTTGACCATCTGGAATCCTAGACGCCGTGCACTCAGAGCGCCGGCTCGTGGCTCGCATTGGAAAAAACAAGCTTGGTCCTTTTTCCTAATTCAAGCTTTATCAAGCAGTTATCACAACACTTATTCCATCACTGAAATTCCCGTCTTTTTCGGCTTGACGAATCGGAAAGTCGGATCTAGCGTCAGAGCGCAGCCTGGAGTTATCAGGGCATGCAGAGCACGCGGTGCAGTACTTTTAACCTAGATTCCGCACACAGAACTTTTGCAATGTGACTTTCATCCAAAGGTCATAATCTATGCGAGGGTATCTTATGGCGTGGCCATGTGTAATAAAAGATGAACAATACGTTCTAAACCACTGCACCAAATACTTGGCTCGTGATAACACTGATGAGCGTCACAACGTGTATGGCATCTATAACGGGCAAGAACGTGCGCATCTCGCCGATGCGTGGCGTTTCCCGGTCATTGATAATCATGACAGCAAAGAATCCAATGACCATGATTGGAATGACGTTACGTTCGTCTGGGTAGCAAGCGGCGATACAGCCGTACCAACTCAAGTGGATTTGATCACCACCTGTCACGTGTTATTCGAGACAATTCCTCTCGCACGTGTTGGGGACTCCATCTACATGGCCTGCACCTTGAAAGTTCGAAAGGCACAACGGTATCGCTATCTTTTTAGAGTCGACGGCGTCTTGGTATTAGACCCCATCAACCCACAGATAGAAACCCTGTTGAATGGTGAAAGTTGGTCCAGTTTTTTTACCTGGGGCTACAATCAGCCAATAAGCTTTGAGCGCTGGGAACTCACAATACTGGATCGACTGGCTCGGCATATATTGCCGTTTAATACGCTGGAGGCGCAAAACTATCAATTGCGGGAAGGTAAGGATGCCCTGGTCGCACATCTGGACCGTCTCGATGTGTCCGCAGGTGTCGCCAACTTTATTGATAAGGTAGTTGCGCGAGAGGAGCGTCACAGGCTCTACGCATATAAAACATGCCTGGAAATGATCAATACCATTCTTCGGAAACGTAATCCTGGACTTGAGCCGGAAAATATAGAAGAACACCACTATACCCGTATCTATGACCAACTTGCAGATGGAGCGCTTGAGCTCTTCGAGGACGGCTGGGATCAAACTCGCTACGAAAATCCCAGGCACTTTTTGCAACTGCTTCGGCGCCACTCGATGACGGGCGCTTTCGCGCACCCGAAATACGGGGGTAATCCCAATGGCATGGCCTGGGATTACCTGGCCCTCCATTTCGAAACGGACAATGGTGGTCCCGCGTTTGCCTGGGACCAAGCCTTGGAGCCGTCGCTCGGTGAGAGCAAAGAATATCGAGGATGAGAATCCGAGGGCTTTTGTTATGAGAGATATCTACGACGTTGTTGTGGTTGGCAGCGGCGCTGGCGGCGCCCCGATTGCCTATGAACTTGCGCGCGAGGGTAAATCTGTTTTGGTGCTGGAGAAGGGACCCCTTTTTCGGACACAGGACGAACTCGATGGCGGTAACCTGAGCGATTTCAAACGCGACGAGATGTTCGATGCGGGGCATGAGCGGATTATCACTATTCCCGGCATGCTCAACTCCGGTGAATCTTTCTTCACCAGTCACATCGAGCCCGACCTGAACGATGAACCGCACATCTTCTCCGATCTTTCAAGTCCGTCCACCAAAGTTACAATTGAGGGTTATACCGCGCAAGCGGTGGGCGGTGGGACACAGCTCTATGGTGCAGTTTCTCTTCGTTTCACGCCTCTGGACTTTAAGCTCCAAAGTTTCAACAAAGAGCGCACGGGAACCCTGAAGGATGATGTCAACGGGGATGCGCTGCGCCATGTTCGCGACTGGCCATTTACCTATGAACATCTGGAGCCCTATTACGCCAAAGCAGAGTCGCTCATTGGCATCAACGGCACCACTACCGGTCAAGCCAAGCCGTTCACTTCAGGTAATAACTACCAACAGCCCCTTGAACCTAACCCGATCAGTATTTTTGCCCTGGACGGAATGCGCAAGCTGGGTTTTGAGAGTTATCGAACACCACTCGCGGTCATCACCGAAAATCATCTGCCAAGCGGTCGAACAGCCGGGCAGCCAAAGGTCGGCTATATCAACCGATACGGCGACCCGATGGGCTATAAATCGAACACTTGGGTATCGCTGCTGCGTCCGACCATTCGCGCTGGTAAGGATCTCGAGATTCGTGCCAATTGCGTGGTGACACACCTTGAAAGTGAAGGGCGCAAGATTAGCAAAGTGGTGTACCGCGACCCTAGTGGGCGGGAATGTTCGGTTCGGGGCAAGGTGGTCGTGATCGCCTGTTCGGCGGTGGAGTCCGTACGGCTCATGCTGCTTTCAGCGGAGCATGACCGAGGCGGTTTTGGCAATGCCGTTCGCTTCGAGCACAGCAACAGCCTGTTGGGTCGCTTCTTCTTGACCCATGCTTTTGGCGGTGCAGAAGTCGCTATCAAGGGCCATCGTTTCGACAAATCAATCTCCCTGGATAGCGACTTTGCGACTGACGCCTGCGCCAGTGAAGACTTCATAAGACGTAACGGGCTTTGGGCCGGCGGTGCTATCTACAACAATACTTCGGATCAGGCGCTTCCGGTGACGCTCGCGCGGACGGACGGCAGTACCGATCTCGATACTTTCTGGCGAGGTTTCGAGGGCGCTGTCGAAAAGCGTGGCGATGCCATAACCGAATGGCTGAAAGCGGATTACGGCACCCGTCTCTCGGTTAGCTTCATGGCGAACCAGATTCCGCGTTTAGAGAATCGCATCACCCTGCACCCAACGCTGGATAAATGGGGGCGTAAATCGGCGCACATCATCAAGGACTGGCACCCTCACGACGGCGCGGTGATGTCCACCTACGCGCGTGTATGCGAAGACATCTTGTTGGAAGGCGTACCTGGATCGAGCCGGGAAGATATTGGCGAAGGCTCTGTCTATGGAAATGCGGTGCGCATTGCCAACCACATCATGGGCGGCATGCGTTTTGGTCTTGATGAGCAAGATTCCGTACTTGACCAGAACTGCAGGGTTTGGGGGCTAGATAACCTCTTCGTCACCGACGGTTCCTTCATGCCGACTTCGGGTGGGGCCAATCCCACGCTTACGATCCAGGCGAACGCCTTTCGCGTTGCTGACTTTCTCAAGACCTACTAGCAGGAGAGATATCGAATGGACAGCCGGTTCGATGCGCTGGCTACAGACCCTTGGGCTCAAGTCTTCCAAGTGGTTTTTTTTCCGGATCGTATCTACCACGCGCAGTACCTTAATGCGACGCGAAGTTCTCGCTACAGGTACAACGTCCAGGAAGTACGAGGGAAGGCCGACATTAATGTCTTGAAGGGCGAGGTTTATTTCGACGGAGAAAAGCTTTGCAATTTTCTCAGGTTCGAATATCGCGCAGCCAGATTGGTAGAGGTGATGCGCGAGAAGACTCGCTTCTTAAGTAGCTCCGTAGTGATGGACGTGACGGTAGAACCTGAACGAGACAACCAGGCCCATGCGCAGGTCAACTTGGACTTCTGTCCCTGGATCGATGCCTATCAGGTCGAACTTTGGGAGACCCTGGAGCCTCCCCCGGGCAAGCGGCACGATTACCAAGTACTCAGCATGATGGGTCATAAGGGAGCAATCACGGTGGTGCCGCAATTCGAAGAGGTCCTAGCCAAGATCGGCGATCTCCAGCGGATCAATCTTTTCTTCAGTGAGAACCCGGTGGAAAAGCCGAACGGACGCACCCTACCGAAAGACAAGCTAGTGGTGGACGACTTTTTCAAGCGCAATGTCCAAGTCCCGAAAACAACGGACCCCAGCAACTTCGAAAATAACAAGGAGGAACGTAGCTACGGCGTGAATTTCCAACGCGGCTGGTTCTTCGAAAATGTCAGTAATGTAGAACCCGTACGTTATCGAAACGCGATGATGAACAAGGGAAATCCCTATGAGGGCAATGACAATATTGTAGAAATGCGCTGGATTTTGCAGCAGGAATTCGGTGGGTCGGTAGTGTTTTTTCACGAAGTCACCGTCCCGCCTAACGTGGTGGAGGGCACCCATCAGCACATCGGTAGCGAAGAGCTTTACTACGTCGTGGAAGGAAAGGGCTTCGCATACCTCGGTGAGGACGACGATCCACAGTTAGCCAATGCGCCGGTCGTACAGCGCGATATCTATGGCATCGGCCCGAAGAATTGCCGGAAGGTAGAGGTCGGTCCCGGTAGCGTGATCTTCACGAAGAGTGGCGGCATTCATGGCATTGAGAACGCGGGTGACACACCGCTGAAATTCGTCGCCTTCCTTTACCACAGCGCCTGAACCCGCGACTCGGAGGTTGCAATGCTGCACATCGATCATGTCCATCTTGTAGTGCCAATCGAACCGGGCAAGTCGCCAAACTACAACCAAAAAAATCCGCTTACCAAGCTGTTGTCAGCCTTGGAAGGTTCCGAAACCTCCGCTGGCCTGCAGCACTATCTCGTCGGCAGTCGCAACTATCTTTTTCCATTTCGGGATCTGTCGCTCTATGGACCTTCAGGTGAAGATTGGCAGGTTGGCGATCCGCGACTCCAGGACAACAAGACCGACTTCCAGAAACAGAATGTTGCCGGTTTCGATCTCACTGAAACGCAACTGGTGAGAGGGTATGCCAGTGCCGGAGACTGGACAGGACCCTTCCTGCATATTTCCTACGTACCGGCTAAGACCTCGGTCCTGGCGCTCGACGGCGGTCCCTACCTGGAGGACTCAGTCACTTTGTACTTGAAGGTCGGTGATGCCAACACGGGAACTGCGCCAATTTCCGTGCCCTACAACAGCGTGACTCACCGCTATGAGGTGGAGCTTTGGGCTTACGATAAGGCGGATTTGCGCACCTTACTGGACAAGAAGGGGCGGGCGGCGATGGATCGGGGTGAACTCATTGCTCGTCCGGACCTCGTCAAAGGCAACTATGAAGACTTTGAGGGCACCACCTTTGACGCCCTGCGTGACAAGCTCAAGGCCGAGGGGCGCGGCCTGGAAATGTTCGAATACAAAGTCGAGCACAGCATGCATCCCATCAGGACGCTCAGAATCGAGCTGGCCTGGGGCAACAAGGTGGGGGATCGCTGGGATTCACAAGGCGGCGAAAACTATCGCTACGAGTTTGCGATGACATTGCGCGGTAGGCGCAACTATATCGAGATTGGGGAAAGCGAGCACCCGCACGGGGGGCTCGGCTCACTTGAGTATCGCAACCTTTTCTCAAACTACTCTGGTTACGAAGAGCGGCGCCGTCAGGAACTCGGTGACGGCTGGATGAGCGAGCTCGGCCGCGATCTTTACGAATGGAACAGCGACGCCTATGGTCGCAAGCCGCCCCCGGAAAGCCGCGAATTGTTCATGCCAGTCAATTACTGGGATGTGCACGACCTAAGGCCGAACAGTGCCATCGGTCTTCATCGGCACCGCGATAATCTGGAAGCCTTCCAGCTGATTGCCAGCAACGAGGGTGAACACGCCTATATGATCACTGGCGATTGGTGCAAGCGAGGCGAGCGTGAGCGCGCATTCGAAATCCGCACGATGTTCCACCTCGACATCGCTCTGATAAGAGGGGGGCAATTGCACTCACTGGTGAACGATGGGGACACGACCATCACGCTGTGCACGATTGGCGGTTACGACTAGCCGATTCCACCATTTGAAAGGGCAGGGTCTACGACGGAGTTTTGGAGGGGTGTAAAACATGGCACTTCCGCAGAATCAAATAACCCCGACTACCCCGATGGGTGCGAACCTGACTGCGGGAGGTGCGACATTTCGTGTGTGGGCTCCGCGCGCTCAGGAAGTCCATGTATGTGGCGACTTCAACGGTTGGGTCAGGAACGACTCCACGCAATTGACGCGCCAGCCTGATGGGCGTTGGACGGGCTTTGTCACCGGCGCGACTGACGGGAATAAGTATAAGTTCTATATCGTGGGTGACGGATCGGAGGGCTTCAAGCGCGATCCCTACGCTCGCGAGCTGACACGGGAGTGGCCGAATCCTTCCTGCATAATCCGGTCTGCGGTCAGCTTCCTTTGGCAGGACTGGAACTGGCAAAAGCCGGAGTTCAGCGATCTCATCATCTATCAGTTGCATGTAGGTACTTGGTACGGCCCTGGGCTGCCAAACCGCGTCGCAACTTTCCTCGACGTACTTGCCCGAATCGAATACCTGGCTGAGTTAGGCATCAACGCTATCGAACCGCTACCGATCGGTGAGTACAGCACGCCGCGCAGCATGGGCTATAACGGATCGGATCTGTTCTCGCCGGAAATGGACTACTTTGTAAGCGCAGCACAACTGGACCCGTACCTGACGCTTGCAAATCGCCTGCTTGCTCAGAAGGGGAAATCTGCGCTGACGCGAGAGGTACTTGAGATCGGCATCAACCAGCTAAAAGTCCTGATCGATATTTGCCATCACTACAACATCGCTGTGATTTTTGACATGGTATTCAACCATGCATCCGGCGATATCCGCAGCAAGGACCAGGCTGAGTCCATCTACTTCTTTGATCGCGCTGCCGGCATGAACCCGAACGACAGCCTTTACTTCTCTGACCGCGAACACACAGGGCCTGTATTTGCGATGTGGAACAGTGATGTCAGACAGTTCCTCATCGATAACGCTGCGTTCTTTGCCGATGAATACCATGTCGACGGATTTCGCTACGATCAGGTGACGGTGATCGACCAAGAGAATATCGGCAGCGGATGGTTGTTTTGCCAGCATCTCAACCAGACAATCCGCAGCCGCGATCCCGCGGTAATCAACATCGCAGAGTATTGGGGGCCGGAGCCCGCGGTCGTACGGCCTATAGAGCACGCCGGTGCTGACTTCGACGCAAGCTGGCATAACGGCTTGCGACTTGCGATTCGTGCCCTGATCAAACAAGCAGCGGCTGGAAGGGACGCTCCGCTGGATTGGCAGGGCGTAGTCGATCAGTTTCGTGCGCCTGGCTTTCGCGACGCGTGGCGAGCGGTACAGTGCGTGGAAAGTCACGATGAGGTCTATCGTGACAGATCCGAGCGAATCCCATTGCTCGCTGCTGGCGGTGGGGATACGCGTACTTGGTACGCCACGAGCCGTTCCCGCGTCGCGACCGGATTACTTCTGACTATGCCGGGTATCCCGATGATCTTCATGGGCCAGGAGTTCTATGAGGACAAAAAATGGGCTGATGACCCCGTCAATCATCCGGACACCCTTATATTCTGGGGTGGCTTGGATTCAGACCGAACCATGAGCGATTTCCATCGATTTACCAAGGAACTCATATGGTTGAGGCGAAGGCAGCCTGCTCTTCGCGGCGAGCAGCTTAAAGTCCTGATGATGGACAATTTCCAACGCGTCTTGGTGTTTCATCGGTGGATAGAACGAGTTGGCAGAGACATCGTAGTAGTCGTTAGTCTGAATGAGGAGACGATGAGCGAATTTCGCGTGCCTATGCCTGGCGCAGGTCACTGGCTGGAAATCTTCAATAGCGATGCATACGAGACCTGGATTAACCCTGCCATTGCGGGCAATGGAGGAAAGGTTTCGGCAATAGAAGAACCGATGAACGACATGTCCTGCTCAGCAATTATTACCATTCCGGCCAATACGATATTGGTATTTTCTCGTGATTATGGTGACTAATCCTCGTTGTGAGTCCTTTAATGTCACGCACAGTGAGCTGCTCCACACAGCACTCACCTACCCTGACATGCAGAGCAGAATAGTTATCATTGGAACAATTTTTTGTACGCCAACCTGTACACCACAACTATAAACAGCCTTGTAACCCGTATTCTTTATGAATACTTCTACTCCCTTCACCCGCTCAACTACTTTCAAGGCCCTCGCAAATTCTATCGATGGAATGGTAGCTATGGGTCCTGGCTGTGTGGAAATGCATGCACCGTTTTTAAGTCAGCGTTGCTACGTAAAATCTGCCGGCGTTTGATTGGTCAGCAGACCTGAAATTTGCGTAGGAACGCGACATCCGTTCCGATCCTGACTGTCAAACTTGCTCTCAAACGTTTTCACACAGCCAGGGTCGATAATCGCTTCCGTGGGGGGCGTTTCCGACTGGCAGACCCTGAACTATCTCACCAACATCACCCCGAAAAAAGCTGACTTCCTACTCTTCTCCTATATCTTCACGCGTTGACTGCTATAGCTTTTTGCCGACGATATAGAATCGTCGTCGCCGTGAACCCGCACATGGCAGCAAACATCAACCAATAGGCGGGGGATGCCTTGTCTCCTGTTGCCTGTACCAGGATTGTCGACACTGCGGGTGTAAAACCACCAAACACAGCCGTCGCTAAACTGAAGGCCAGGGAAAATCCTACTACTCTCACGTTTTGCGGCATCACTTCGGTCAATGCCGCGACCATTGCGCCGTTGTAGATCCCAAAGAAGAACGAGAAGTACAGCAAAACTGCAAGTAATCGTTCGAAACTTGCCGCTTCGGCCAACCAGTGCATGGCGGGATAGGCGGTGAAGATGCACAGCAAGGAAATCGCCAGCAACAGCGGCCGACGACCAACGCGGTCGGAGATTGCGCCGCCGATGGGCAGCCAAATGAAGTTGCTCAGACCGACGAAGAGCGTGACCACCAGACTGTCAGTGGTGCTCAGGTTTAGTACAGACCTGCCGAAAGTGGGGGTGTAGACGGTAATCAGGTAGAACGTGGTAGTGGTCATTGACGCCAACAGACCTCCCGCCAGTACCGTGCGCCAGTTATCCCGCATTGAGCGAAAAACTTCACTTGCGCTTGGGTGTTGACTGCGCGCTTTGAACGCCTCTGTTTCCTGTAGCGAACGGCGAATAATGAAAAGGAACGGGATGATCACGCAGCCGATAAAGAATGGAATACGCCAGCCCCACGCGGCGATTTCAGCGGCCTCCATAGAGGCGTTAATCGTGTAGCCCAACGCTGCCGCAAGAATGATCGCAACCTGTTGGCTGGCCGACTGCCAACTGGTGTAGAAACCGGTACGGCCTGGTGTGGCTATTTCAGCCAGATACACCGAAACGCCGCCCAATTCCGCGCCTGCGGAGAAACCCTGTAAAAGCCGCCCCAGTAACACCAATATCGGTGCTGCCACACCAATGCTGGCGTAGCCCGGCACTAATGCGATCAATACCGTCCCTGCGGCCATGATCGACAGCGTCACGATCAATCCCTTACGACGTCCTACCTTGTCGATATAAGCCCCCAGCAAAATAGCGCCCAACGGACGCATCAGGAATCCCGAGCCGAATACGGCGAAGGTCATCATCAGCGAGGCAAACTCGCTGGTGGCAGGAAAGAACGTCTGGGAGATGTAGGTCGCGTAGAACCCGAACAGAAAGAAGTCGAACTGTTCGAGAAAGTTACCGCTGGTGACCCGCAAGATGGCGCCTAATTTAGGCCCCGTGGAGCGAGTTGCTTCAGTTGTTGTTTTCATCATGGCTACCGTAATGCTCACTGTTGTTTTTGGAATGAGTGGTTTAGCGGTCAGTCGCTGCTGGCGTTAATCGGGTTGGGTTGGCGTTTTTCGATGGAATATTTGAGCAGCGCGGCGCTGCGGAAGATTCCGTGGGCGAACTTGCTGTAAGGCATGGTCAGGAAAAACGCCATGACCAGACCCAGGTGGATAGCCAGCAATAGGCCTAGCGCGGTGGTTTCACGGAATGCCAGTAGTGCCAGGCCGCTCGCGCTAACCAAAAACAGTAAGGCGATAAAACCGCGATCCATAGGTTTCTGATTCTCGTCGCCGTGCTCAGGATTGCGGCGTAGGTTTAGCCACAACAAGCCCGCAGGGCCGATCAGCAGGCCGAGTCCACCTGCGATGCCAAGCATTACCGGCAAACTGAAGATCGGGTAGGGGGCCGACCAGTCCAGAAGAAAGTGATAGAGCGTGGCGATACCCGTGGCTGCGAAGCACAGCATGAAACCGTAGAAGGTGAGATGGTGGAAGCGCCGTCGCCATAAGGTGAATTGATCATCGGCATTGTTGCAGCCCTCGCCATGACCGCCGTCCAGGTATTTGAGTTGGGCGACGTTGGCCGTAGCCTCCAATGCAGCGGATGTTTTTAGCGGCAAGGGTGCCGCAACCGGTGAGACGTTGCGCCAGAAGCGTCGCACGCCAATCGTCAACGCGAGTATCGCGAAGCCGAAGACCGCGCCGAACATCACCGCCAAAGTGTTGTGAGGGAAGATCCTGTAGAAGTTACCCCCCGGCATGATTGTGAACAGATTGCCCATGACCATCAGCGTGAGGCATAGGAACAATGCCAGTCCCGCACCAGAAGCCAGCGCCAAGGTCAGTCCGTTGCGCTGATATAACTTGCCCATCACCTGCGGCCATGCGTATTCGGCGTAGGTATCGAGGCGGACTTTGGCCATGGCCTTCGGCACATTAATTTCGAATTCGTGGGGAGCGGCGTACTGACAGGCGTGCAGGCACGCGCCGCAGTTATGGCAAAGGTTCGCCAGGTAATGGATATCTGTCTGAGCGAACTCCAGGCGCCGTGTCATTGCAGGAAATACCGCGCAGAAGCCTTCGCAATAGCGGCAGGCATTGCAAACAGTCATCTGCCGCTGTACTTCGCTTTCGTCAAGATTTAAGACCGGGATTAACTCGCTCGGCGCCTTGGGATCAAACAGTTGCATGTCGAAACTCCGTGTTCGCAGATGAAATGCCAAAGCCCACCGAAGCGGCTGCCTGTACACCTGCTATGCGGCCGAACGCAGTACCGATGGCCATGCCGATACCGGCGGTGTATCCCTTGCCCAGCACATTGCCGGCCATCATTTCTCCAGCTACGAACAGGTTGGGGCTCGCCTTGCCACTGAAATGCACAGCGGCGGTTTCGTCGGTGGCGAGGCCGAGGTAGGTGAACGTCACACCCGGTTTGAGTGGGTAGGCGTAGAACGGCGGTTTAATCAGTGGGCGCGCCCAATGGGTTTTGGCGGGCGTTAGCCCTTGGGTATGGCAATCGTCCAACGCGGTGTGGTCGAAAGTGCCGACCCGGCAGGCGTTGTTGTAGTTCTCAATGGTTTTGACGAATTGTTCTTGAGGCAGCTTCAACTGGCGGGCAAGGTCTTGCAGGGTATTAGCAGTGGTTCCAGGAAAAACGGGTGGCATGAAGCGGCCGATGGCTTGTTGATCGATGATCGAATACGCCTGCTGACCTGGTTGTCCGGCTACCAGACGCCCCCAGATTGCATAACGCTTTGGCCAGAAATCTTCGCCTTCGTCGTAGAAGCGTTCGCCGTCACGATTGACCACCACTCCCAGCGATACGCAGTCGATGCGGGTGCAAATGCCGCCGTCGTACAGAGGTGCGCGCGCATCAATCGCCACCATGTGCGCTTGTGTCGGATCACCGATCACATCAGCGCCCAGATCGAGCATTCGCCGCAACAAAACGCCCGTGTTGAAGCGTGTACCACGGATAAGGAAATTGTCGGACGGCCATTCACCGCGCTCGTTCTGGCCCCAGGCTTCGCGCAGCCATTCACGGTTGGATTCGAAGCCACCTGCCGCCAGAACGCAGGCTCGGGCTTCAATACGTTCTGCAGCTACGCGTTGTCCATCGACTTCACGTTCGCCAATGTGGGCTGCGATGAATTTGCCATCGTCCAACTCAATATCGGTCACTTGAGTGTTGTAGCGGACTTTCACGCCCAAACGTTCAGCACTGCGGAAATAGGCGTTGACCAGCGCTTTGCCGCCGCCCATGAAAAAAGCGTTGGTGCGCGCCACATGCAGAGCACCGGACAGCGGAGGTTGGAAATGCACGCCGTGTGAACGCATCCAGTCGCGGCAAGAAGACGATGCACGGATGGCGATACGGGCAAGTTTTTCATCGGTGATGCCACCGGTGACCTTCAATAGGTCTTGCCAGTATTCTTCTTCCGGGTAGGCATCGATCAGCACGTCCTGCGGTTCGTCATGCATGCAACGCAGGTTACGGGTGTGTTGCGAGTTACCGCCGCGCCAGGCTTTTGGTGAGGCTTCCAGCAGCATTACGCTGGCGCCGGCTTCTCGCGCCATCAACGCTGCGCACAAGGCTGCATTGCCACCACCTATGATTAAAACATCGATCATTGTCGCTCCTCGATTCGCAAGGAGGCAGGAACGATGTGCTCCTTGCGAGTGGGGAGGAATGTAGGGGACTGGGCGAAGCGCCGAAAGGCGACTTTTGACGCGGGGTGTTTAGTTTTTCTAAAGGCTTTGCCTTAACGCGACTCTTATGTGATCGAGATGGATCGCAGCAGGTATTACGCGTCTACATCCTCAATCCACGTTGCTCCCGGCCACTGTTTGTCGACGACCAATTGTCGCGCCACATCGACAATGACCAAACGCGTTGCCAATGCCGCAGGGGATAGTTCGTCGTCAGCCAGCGTCGCCAGAAGATTACGCCGGCCCACATGAGGATCGGTAATTTTAACCAGTGAAAGTCCAGACTCGCCTTTTAACGCGGCTGCGGCCCCCGGTTGTATCGTCGCAGCATGACCTGCACGGACGGCGTTCATCAGAACGGCGAGACCGTCCACTTCCATGATGATATTGGGTGTCAATCCTACCCGCTCAAAGGCGCTCATCAATGCCGAGCGCAAACCGTGTTGCGAGCTGGGCATCACCAGCGGCAAGCCACCGAGGTCTGCTAACTGCACGCTGTCGCCAGAGGGCGCTTGAGGCAGGTTGGGCGAGGCAATTACAAACAGCTTTTCATCCAGCAGGGGAGTCACACTCCAACGTTTACCACCTTCGAGCTGGAACAGAATGGCCAGATCAATCTGCCGTGCGTTGAGCTGTGCCGCTAAGTGCCCGGAAAGCATTTCTACCAGATGGAGTTGTATATCCGGATAACGGGCACGCATTGCATTGATCAACGGCAGAGCGAGAACCGTCGCGGTGGTAGGTGGTAAGCCGACGCTGACGTAGCCACTCATACGCCCGCGATGGGCGGCCATGATGGCATTCTCCGCTTGGCGTAGTGTTAGCTGGGCATGGTGTAAAAATGCAAATCCGGCGCTAGTGGGTGTTACGCCGGTGGTGGTGCGATTCAGAAGGCGGGTGCATAACTCGTTTTCCAGCTTGGAGATTTGCTGACTTAGGGCTGACACACCAACTTCCAGTTCAAGCGCTGCACGCCCGAGACTGCCATGCTCGATGATTTTTACGAAATAGCGCAGTTGTCTTAATTCCAAACGTTGCTGCTCCACATGAAATTGTTATTCGAATACCTAAACGGTTGCCACGGAAATCACGAAGCTATAGACAAGGCAGCACCTGTCCAGCCTGAAATGTAATGCCTTGGCAGTCAATCTCTATGCGCAGGTAGCTAGCGTAGCCGTAGCGGAGAATCGATCGTCGAGCAGAATCGACTTATGGATGTCCGGGCTGGAATTTTGACAAGTGACTGCTTCTGTTGGTTTCCGACGCTTTGGCCACTTACCCAGCGCATCATTCCGCCTGAGAATAAAACTGGTCATAAAATATGGCTGATTCTACTCAACGTCGATTCTGCCTAAAGCAATCAGACCGTATTTGAAGGGCAGGTCTTGCTCACTCGGCAACTTTAAAAGGCCGCATGACAATGCGGCCAATATTGGCATGGGGTTGAGTTCAACCCACTGTGAGGCTCGTCAGCACTCGCGGCTCCGCTGCTGCATCCACTCCGCGCCGCTGTGAGTCTTGTTGCTCCGCTCCACCGCTGATTCCCGGCATATTGATCCGGCCCAGAGCGAGTCTGCCTGCGACCAACTCTTGTGCCACTTCGGCAACGCGCGCTCCGAGAAACTGCGCAGTGCGAATGTCAGAGGAGGGAGGTGCCACGTCGCCGCCTTCGTCCATGTTTGCCTGAGCTGCCATGCCCAATGTGTAGCTGTCCCGGTTGAGGATATCCTCGTTGGTGTAAGAGCGATTGTTGCCGTAATTCAAGCCCAGGTTGACCCAGTGCATTTGATGTTGAGCGGCAAAAGTCATCAATTGAACCAGTGAGTTCTGCTTATCACCCCCACGCGATGCCCCCGTCGTAAAGCCAGCCGCGACTTTATTGGTCCAGCGTTTTTCGACATATTGCAGATGGGACGTGGCATCCATGAACGCCTTGAAAGGCGAGGACAGACTTCCCATGTAGGTGGGGGCCCCCATGATGATGGCGTCGGCGTTGTCGAGGGGTTCCCAATCCAAATGAGCCTCCTCTGCCTTGATCAGTTGAACCTCGATACCTGTGACTTGGGCCGCGCCCTGAGCGACCGCTTCCGCCACTTTGGCGGTATGGCCATATCCACTGTGGTAAACCACAGCAATCTTGATGGTATGTGACATGTGCTGCTCCGCGATTGCGTACAGACGGCAGCGTTGCGTGCCGTTTCCACCGGGATGGTAGGGGTACGCCGCTTTTTCAGTTATCCCGTGTGATGAACAGCACTTATGCCTGGAGTTCGTTAATATGGCTGCACATGAAAAGTCGCAGTGACAGGCAAGAGGATTTAGGAAACGATCGCTACGGTGCCGACAACGACTTCTTACTGGTCGTTGTCACGAAGGCTAGTTGATCCTTTTCAATAAAGCCGAAGCAGATTCTGGTCGGCGAATACGCTAAGCGCGCGATCTATCGTTACCGCCCGGAACCCTAAGTTATTTGACGCTGATCGGAGTTCGTTTGACCACCATTCTCGAAAAGACCACTGGCTTGGTAGCGTTTATCCGAACCGCCGAAGAAGGCTCGTTCAGCGCCGCCAGCCGGGTGATCGGGTCGAGTCAGTCTGCGGTGTCCAAAAGCGTGGCCCGGCTCGAAAGTCGGCTCGGCATACGTTTGTTCCAGCGCTCCACGCGCACCCTCAGTCTGACCGCTGAAGGCCAGGCCTATTACGACCGCGTTGCACCGTTATTGCGGGCAATCGACGAAGCCGATGATGTTGCTGCTGGCGCGACCACCGTACAGGGGCTGCTGCGTATTTCAGCGCCGCAGGAATTCGGCCGGATGCTGATTGCTGGTTGGGTGGCCGAGTTTCTTGAGCAATATCCGGACGTGAAAATCGAACTCAACGTAACGGATCGCTTCGTCGATATCATCCGAGAGGGATACGACGTCGCTATCCGCATGGGCACACTTACAGACAGTGAACTGATCAGACGCAAGATCACCGATCTCAATTGGGTGCTGGTCGCATCACCCAGCTACATCCGCAAGCACGGCTTGCCGCGAAACATTGACGAACTGGCATCCCACCAAGGCCTGCGCTATGCAGTTAGTGGTAAACCCTGGCCCGTTGCGTTTGCCAATGGTACGACGCTGCTGCTCAACAGTCGTTTCGATACGGACGACGCCGGCTCAATTCGCAAAGCGTCCCTGGCCGGAGCGGGTATTGCCTACCTGCTGCGTGTCACCGTCACCGAGGATTTGGAGGCGGGTACTCTGGTGCAAATCCTGCCGCAACATCCGTTGATTCAATTGCCTGTCTACGCGTTGCATGCCTTCGGTAGGCAGCTTCCCGCTCGTACACGATTGTTCATCGACTTCCTGCTCAACAAGGCTGTTAAGTCCGACATATGACGAATTCACGAATCTATCTTTTACTGCGTATTTAAGACTTTAAGGAATAAGTTCTCTTCTACCTATCTAGTAACCGGTTCATCTCGTTGGGCATACGCTGGCAACACTTTCTGCACAGACGGCGTTTACTTCTCCTTCGAGGAATTGGGATATGACCACTAAAGAAGATACACCTCGCAACCTGCTCATCACCGGGGCTTACGGTGTTCTCGGTACAGGCATCACTGACGCGGCAGTGGCAGATTCGGGACGCAGGGTCATAACCGCTGCCCGCCGTGCTCCACCGTCCCACCACTTTCCCGGTGGTAACGCTCCGACCAGTCTCTCTGTTGATTTGCTCGACGCCTATGCAACCCGCGCAGCATTGGCCGAGATTGACGGAAAGGTCGATCTGGCATTCGCGGCCTACGTCGATGGTGGCAGTATGGAGAAGTCAATCAACAGCAACATCGCCATTCTGCAAAACACGCTCGATGCGCTTTCGGCGCGCGATGTACCCGTCGGTAATGTAGTGCTGATGGGCGGCGCAAAATCCTATGGCTTCCACCTTGGGTCAATGAAAACCCCGGCGCGTGAAAGCGATCCTCGTCTGGCGGCACCAATCTTCTATCACCAACAAGAAGATTTGCTCGCCGAGTGGGCGGAGCGCAATGGTGCAACATGGACAGTGCTGCGTCCGCATATGGTGTTCGGCCCAAGCATCGCCTCGCCGATGAATCTGGTGACAGGCCTTGCGACCTTCGCCGCCATCAACCGTGAATTGGGTGTGCCATTGCGTTTCCCTGGCAGCTGGGGCACATGGTCGGCACTGCACCAGACGATGGACGCTCAGTTGTTCGGCCGTGCCTCGTTGTGGACACTGGATGCCGAAGGCGCACGCAATCAGGTGTTCAACATCACCAACGGTGATTCGTTCCGCTGGCGCCACATGTGGAAGGTATTGGCCGAAGTCTATGGCATAGAAGTCGGTGAGCCACAGCCGATGAACCTCGCCACGCAGATGGAATCCATGAAGCAGGTCTGGGACAAACTGGTCGCCAAACATGGCTTGGTCAACACGCCCTATGATCAGATTGCCAATTGGGGTTTTCTCGACGCAGTCCTGAATTGGGAAGAAGACATCGTGCTCAGCACCGTCAAATTGACCCAGGCTGGATTCACCGAAGTTATCGATACCCACGACAGCTTCCGCCAACAACTTCTGCGTCTTCGTGAGATGAAGTTGGTGCCATAAAAGAGCGTCCGCTTATTAATTAACGACTAATTACGGTATCGGGCGAGCAGTTAGCGCAGCGCTTTCGGCTTGCCCAGATTTTTCAAATCAGGGATATGGATTGATCCGGAGTCTTTCGAAATTCGTCAGAAAAGAGTGATTTCTTTTCCTCGCCACCAGGCGGAGCGGAGACATCGAACTTGCCGGACAGCCTTGAGTTTACTGAGTTTGTCTGGCCAGAGCCGCTTATTCGTTAATTCGTTCCGATGGACTTTTTCGAGGATTAACTTCATGAATATTTTCAATGAAAAAGAAACGCCAATTAAAGCCCCGGGTAGTTTCTCGCCGCTGTTTATACCCGCAACACAGTCCAGTAGAAATGCCGACGGATACCAGGCCTCCCCACAAAGTGCATTCACATCCGGAAACTCAAAGTATGGAACGAAATTCGTCTTGAGCCTGATCGTCCTGGCAATCCTTTCTGGTGGTGGTTACATGGCTCTGACCAACCATGTGCCGATTTCAGAGGCGCAAGCCGATACCGCAACGCTTGCGCCAGAAGTCGATGTTGCCCGCGTGCATAGCACGGAGATTGTCGATTGGCAGGTCTACTCCGGTCGTTTGCAGGCCGTTGAGCGCATTGATATCCGCCCGCAGGTCTCGGGCAAGTTGATACAAGTCAATTTCAAGGATGGCAGTTTCGTGAATAAGGGCGATGTGTTGTTCACCATCGACCCTCGTCCGTTTCAGGCAGAAGTTCAGCGGGCGGAAGCTCAGCTGGCATCTGCTCGTGCCCGGGCCGGATTTACCGCGATCGAGATGGGCAGGGCGGAGCGGCTCATTGCTTCCAATGCTGTGTCGAAAAGTGTTTACGACGACAGACAGAATGCTGCTCGCGAAGCGGCCGCTGCCGTGCAGTCGGTCCAGGCTCAGCTGGCTACTGCGAAGCTCGATCTGGAATACTCCAGCGTCACAGCACCCATTTCCGGACGGATGTCTCGCGCCGAGATTACCGTGGGCAACGTCGTGTCTTCTGGCCCGAATTCCACGCCGCTGACCACCTTGGTTTCCATTGATCAGCTTTACGCATCATTCGATGTCGATGAGCAGAGTTTTCTCAAACATGTAAATCCGGCTCAATTAACGAAGAAGCCGGTGCCGGTACACATGGGCCTTGCCAATGAAGCAGGCTTTCCGAGAGAAGGCCTCTTGAGTTCTGTCGACAATGCGATGGATACATCGTCCGGCACAATTCGCGTGCGTGCGGTGTTCGATAACAGTAAGGGTGATTTAGTCCCTGGGCTTTACGCCAACATCCGCTTTGGCGGCACTGCGCATCAGGCGATTCTGGTTGATGACAAATCTATTGGTACCGATCAGAACAAACGTTTTGTGCTGGTGGTTGGCGCTGATAACAAAGCCAATTACCGCGAGGTAAAACTTGGCGCTGTATTCGATGGCAAACGGGTCGTGGAAAGTGGGCTCAACAATGACGAGCGGATCATTGTCACGGGTCTGCAATCAATTCGTCCGGGTGATGTTGTGAGATCCAACGACGTTGCGCTCGACGGCAGTCCACTCCTTAAGCCCAACCTCGCCCGTATCAATGTTGGCACCCCCCAACAGAGATAAGCCGGCTTACCTTGAGAAGCGCCATGAATATTTCCAAATTCTTCATCGATCGCCCAATCTTCGCCGCTGTGTTGTCGATGCTCATTCTGCTCGCCGGGGTTATTTCGGTGTTCAGTTTGCCAGTCTCGGAGTACCCGGAAATCATTCCGCCGACCGTCACTGTTTCGGCGCAGTTTCCCGGCGCCAACCCTAAGGTCATCGCGGCCACCGTGGCCTCTCCGCTGGAAGAGAAAATCAATGGCGTCGAGGACATGCTGTATATGCAGTCCCAAACCAACACCGACGGCACAATGACGCTGACGGTTACCTTCAAACTGGGTACCGATCCTAATCTGGCTCAGCAATTGGTACAGAACCGAGTGTCCCAGGCGCTGCCACGCTTGCCGGCCGATGTGCAGCGCCTCGGGGTCACCACGGTCAAGGGCTCACCAGCCATGACCATGACGGTTCACCTCATCTCGCCCAATGATCGTTATGACATGGCGTATTTGCGCAATTACGCACTGATCAACGTCAAGAATCGAATCGAGCGCATTAGCGGAGTTTCGGAAGTTCAGCTGAAAGGGTCGGGCGACTACTCGATGCGCATCTGGCTAGACCCGAAGAAAGTCGCCTCGCGGGATTTGACCGCCACCGACGTGATCAAATCGATTCAGGATCAAAACGTCCAGGTTGCCGCCGGTCTGATTGGATCGTCGCCGTCGCTGCCTAATGCGCCGCTGCAATTGAGCGTCAACGCCAAGGGCAGGCTGTCGACGGTGGAAGAATTCGAAAACATCGTACTCAAGGCCTCCAATGGCGCCGTCACTCATTTACGTGATGTCGCGCGGATTGAATTAGGCGCTGCCGACTACGGCTTGCGGGCACGGATTGACAACAAGCCCGCCGTGGCGCTGTGGATCTACCAACTGCCCGGTGCCAACTCGCTGGATATCTCCGACGCGGTGCATGAAGCGATGCAAGTGCTACAGAAGGACATGCCCGCCGGTGTCGAATACAAGATTTCCTATGACCCACCGAAATTCGTGCGAGCCAGTATCAATGCGGTCATTCACACCCTTGTCGAGGCGATTTTGCTGGTGGTGCTGGTGGTCATCGTGTTCCTGCAAACCTGGCGCGCCTCTCTGATTCCGCTGTTGGCCGTCCCGGTGTCGATCGTGGGTACCTTCGCCTTGATGCAGTTGTTCGGCTTCTCGATCAATGCGCTGTCATTGTTCGGTCTGGTGCTGGCGATCGGCATCGTTGTGGATGACGCGATCGTGGTGGTGGAGAACGTCGAGCGCAATATCGAGTCGGGCCTGTCGCCCAAGGCGGCTACTTACAAGGCAATGCAAGAGGTCAGTGGCCCGATCGTGGCGATTGCCCTGACGCTGGTTGCGGTGTTCGTGCCGCTGGCGTTCATGTCGGGCATCAGCGGTCAGTTCTACAAACAGTTTGCGATGACTATCGCGATCTCGACGGTCATTTCAGCATTCAACTCACTGACCCTTTCCCCTGCAATGGCTGCTTTGTTGCTACGCGGCCATGACCATCCGAAGGATTGGTTGACTCGATCGATGGATAAGGTCTTCGGCGGGTTCTTTCGGTTGTTCAATAACGTATTCCATCGTGGTGCCAGTCGCTACGCCAAGGGTGTCAGAGGTGTGGTAGGGCACAAGACCGTAATGATGGCGCTGTATGCGGTCTTGCTGATGTTCGCTGTGTTCGTGGGCAAAGTCGTGCCTACGGGTTTCATCCCACAGCAGGATAAAGACTACTTGATCACGTTCGCTCAACTTCCCAGTGGCGCGACGCTTGACCGTACCGACGAACTGATCCAGGAAATGTCGAGCATCGCCATGAAACAGCCTGGCGTCTGGTCTGCGGCGGCGTTCCCGGGCCTGTCGATCAACGGCTTCACTAACTCCTCCAGTGCCGGTGTGCTGTTTGTGGTGCTGGATTCTTCCGAGGATCGCAAGGGCGATAAGGCTAAATCCGCGGCCGCTATCGCGAATGCACTGAAAACCAAATTTGCATCGATCAAGGGCGCCTACATCGGCGTATTTCCACCACCGCCTGTGCTGGGATTGGGAACGCTGGGCGGCTTCAAGCTGCAACTCGAAGACCAGGGTGATCTGGGCTATTCGGCGCTCGACGAAGCCACCCAAGCGTTCGTCAAACGTGCCATGGCGTCACCGGAGTTGGCCTCTACCTTTTCCAGCTACCAGATCAACGTGCCGCAACTGGATGTCGAGTTGGACCGGGTCAAGGCGTTGCAGTTGGGTGTGCCGGTTACCGACGTGTTCAATACCATGCAGGTGTACCTCGGCTCGCTGTACGTCAATGACTTCAACCTCTTCGGTCGGGTGTATCAAGTTCGGGCCCAGGCCGACGCGGCATTCCGTGCCAACAGTGACGACATAGGCCAACTGAAGACACGCAATGACAAGGGCGAAATGGTGCCACTGTCGTCGCTCGTCAACGTCACCCCGACATTCGGTCCAGAGATGGTGGTGCGTTACAACGGATACACCGCCGCCGACGTCAGTGCCAGCCCTGCACCGGGTTACTCCACCGGTCAGGCGCAGGCTGCAATTGAGCGCATCGCTGCTGAAACACTGCCGCGGGGCGTTAAGTGGGAATGGACCGACCTGGCGTATCAGCAAAAGTTGGTCGGTAACTCTGGTGTCTGGGTGTTCCCGATTAGCGTGTTACTGGTATTCATGGTCCTCGCGGCGTTGTACGAAAGCCTGGCGCTGCCGATGGCGGTGATCATGATCGTGCCCATGAGCATCCTTTCTGCGTTGACCGGTGTCTGGTTGCTGGGTGGTGATAACAACATTTTCACTCAGATTGGATTGATGGTGCTGGTCGGCCTGTCAGCGAAGAACGCCATCCTGATCGTTGAATTTGCTCGTGAGCTTGAGATGCAGGGAACTGGGATTGTTCAAGCAGCGATTGAAGCAAGCCGCCTGCGTCTGCGGCCGATTTTGATGACATCCTTCGCCTTCATCATGGGGGTCGTTCCGCTGGTGGTTTCCACTGGGCCCGGGGCCGAAATGCGCTACGCCATGGGCATCGCGGTATTCTTTGGCATGCTCGGGGTGACCTTCTTCGGCCTGTTCCTGACTCCGGTTTTCTATGTGCTGTTGCGCAAACTCAGCGGCAGCAAACCGCTGCATTCTGCCACTGCTCATCAGGCGCTCATGCCTATCATCGAAGCTTGACTGGAATGGGCGAATTGTTCGACTTGCTATAGCCAATTACCAGATCAATCATGGGGATGTCGCCGGCCAAGGGGCGACTGGTCACAGACCAGGGCATCAGGTTCTGCACGTATGCGGGGGCGCCAACCCAGATTTGCCGGCGCGGATCCAACACAAGCTGGCACTGAGCGCATACGATCGCGATACCTTCTATGGTGGCGATGAACGAGGCTATGTGGATTATCCCTTCTATTGCTGAAGCGTCATGGTTGCGCGAAAAAAAGCCCGACACTTGAGGTGTCGGGCTCATCAATCGAGGTCTGGGCGGATGGTTGCCTGAACCGCCCCTAGTTCGTAATCCTGTCCGACCGTCCGCTCACAAGGCCTAACAGAACTAGACATGAGGAGTAATGCAAGCAAATGGTCAGAACGAATCCAATGTGACCTCCCTTATTTCCTATAGATTTCACTTCGGCGCTATCAGTTCGTCGAGCCGCGACAAGAACAACCTGAGAATCGGTGAGGTGTTCGACTTGCTGTAGCCCACCGCTATATCGATCATCGGTGCCTCGCCTTCCAGCGGACGGCTGACGACAGACCACGGCAGCAGGTTCTTGGCATAGGCGGGCATCAGCGCCAGCCCGCGGGTGGAGGCGACCAGAGACATGGCCATCGCCAAATTGTCCACCCCGTGATCCCATTTGATGTCGAGCCCCGAGCGCCGTAGATAGTCTTCGGTGACGGCGCGCAGCACAGTGGCCTTGTTCGAGCCGCCAATGAAAATCTCGCCCATGAAATCCTGCGGGCGTACGGCTTCGCGCGCGGTGAGCCGATGGTCGCTCGGCATCAGGACGATGAGTGGCTCCCTGTCTACCACTTGGTACTCGAGGTCGTAACCCGGCTCTACGCGCAGAAAGGCCAGGTCCAGCCGGCCGCGGACGAGCGCTTCGGCGAGATCCGGTGAATAGTCGCTGGAGACCATGACCTGGATGTTGTTCATTTCGTCGCGCAGCACGTGCATCGCTCGTGGTAGCCAGTTCATCTCGTACCCGGTTTGGAAGCCGATGGCGAATGTCTTCCTTGTCGGCTGCGCCGCCCTGCGTGCCGTTTCGACCGCAGCATCGACTTGCATCAGCGCCAGGCGGGCGTGGTCGAGAAAGGCTTTGCCCGCAGCGGTCAGCTCGACGCCATGAACGCTGCGCGACAGCAACTCGACCCCGACGTGATTTTCCAGATCCCGGATCTGCCGGCTGAGCGAAGGCTGCGAGGTGTGCAGTCGTTTCTCGGCTGCTTCCGTCAGGCTACCCGTCTCGGCGACGGCAATGAAATATCGCAAATGTCGCAGTTCCATAGTGCCCTCATGCCTGCCAGGTATGCCCCAAGCTTACAAAGTCTTTTTCAACTTCGCCACAAACTCCTAGCTTGTTGGCTATGACGGCGTCGTGGAAATCTTCCTTACGCCGAAAGTGATCGTCTATCCATACGCCACAGGTCATGCCTGACAGGAGCTGAAAAATGAACAAGCCCGTTATTCTGATCACCGGAGCCCTCACCGGAATCGGCCGCGCCACTGCCGTCGCCTTTGCCAAGAAAGGCGCGAAGGTGGTCGTTGCCGGTCGACGCGACGAAGCCGGTAAGGCACTCGTTGAGGAGTTGCGCTCTTTCGGTTCGGAGGCCGAATTCATCAACACCGACGTCCGCAACGAAGATGACGTCCGCAATATGGTCGACAAGACCGTCGCGCGGTTTGGGCGTCTCGATGTCGCCGTGAACAACGCCGCCACCGAAGGTGCGGTCGGCCCGATCACGGACCAGACGGCGGAAAGCTTTGCCGCGACGTTCGACACAAATGTGCTCGGCGTGGTCCTGAGCATGAAGCACGAGGTGCGCGCCATGCAGGCCCAGGGGAGCGGCAGCATCATCAATATTTCCTCGACCTACGGGCACAAGGGCGCGGCCTATGCCTCGATCTATGTCGGTGCCAAGCACGCTGTCGAAGGTATCACCAAGTCGGTGGCGCTCGAACTCGCAGCATCGGGTATTCGCGTGAATGCGGTCTCACCGGGTCCTACGGACACCGGCATGCTGACCCGCTTCACCGGCACGGAGGAGAACAAGGCGGCCCTGGTGGCGCAAGTTCCGCTGGGCCGACTCGGCCTCTCGGAGGACCTTGCCAACGCGATCGTCTTCATCGCATCGGACGAAGCTTCATTCATCACCGGCCATGTCCTCAACGTCGACGGCGGTCATACCGCTAACTGATCCCGTCTGGGCGCGGAGATTTGCTCCGCGCCCGATTAAGGGATCCCCACCAGAGGGAACCGCAATGATTCAGCACAATCATCAGACCGTGCCGACGCAGTTCGTGGACGCAGCGGGTATTCGATTCGCCTACCGACGTTTCGGCAAATCGGGTGGGGTTCCACTCGTCCTCAACATGCATTTCACCGGCACGATGGATCACTGGGATCCTGCGGTGACGGACGGATTGGCGCACGACCGCGAAGTCATTCTGTTCAACAACGCCGGTATCTCCAGTAGTTCGGGGGAAGTCCCGAACTCAATCGAGAAAATGGCTGCCAACGCCGCGGCCTTCATCAAGGCGCTTGGCCTCACACAGGTTGATGTCCTGGGCTTTTCGCTCGGCGGCCTGGTCGCGCAGGAACTGGCGCTGGCAGAACCGGCGCTCGTACGGCGGCTGATCCTGGTGGGGACCGGACCGCGCAGCGGTGAAGGTATGGCCTCGCTGACGCCTGAAGCGCAGGAGATCTTCGGTGCAAGCTACGACGAGCCTGATCACTTGTGGCTCAAGGTGTTCTTCACCCCGTCCCAAGCCAGCCAAGCGGCGGGCCGTGCTTACCTCGAACGCTTTCGACAACGCACAGTGGATCGCGATCCAGACGTCAGCGACAAGGTCGGACCTGCGCAGATCGAGGCGTTGATCAAGTGGGGCGCACCACGCGAGAACCCCTTCGATTACCTGAAGGCGATCAAGCAGCCAACGCTGGTCGTCAATGGTGACAACGATGTGATCATCTATTCGGTGAACTCTTCGATCTTGCAGCGGCACCTGCCGAACGCGCAGCTGATTCTCTATCCGGACGCCAACCACGGCTCGCAGTATCAATACCCCGAGCGCTTTGTCGGCCACGCGTCCCTGTTCCTTTCTGAAGAGACCCGGCGCGCCTGAATCTGGCACCGGGAATCTGGATCAAGACCAAGGGATGCTTATCATGACCAACCTCTATGGCAAGACCGCACTCGTCACCGGTGCCTCCCGCGGCATTGGCCGTGCCAGCGCACTTGCGCTGGCACAAGCCGGCGCGCAAGTGCTCGTCCACTACAGCAGAGGAGATAAGGAAGCGACAGCAGTGGTCGCCGAAATCCGCAATGCGGGCGGGAAGGCTGAGAAGATCGCCGCCGACATGGGCGCAGCGGATGGGCCGCATTTGCTGGCCGAGCGCGTGCGCGCCATCATCGGTGGTCGATTGGACATCCTCGTCGCCAATGCCGGCATCTCGAAGGCCGACTCGATCGAGGAAACTACCGTCAAGGACTTCAACGATCTCTTCGCAGTGAACGTGCGCGCCCCGTATTTCCTCGTGCAGCAGTTGCTACCCGCTCTGTGCAAGGGCAGCAGCGTCGTTCTCCTGTCATCGCGTGCAGCGACGCACACCGGCGTTGGGATGCTGTCCGCCTATGCAGCCACCAAGGGCGCCATCGATACCTTGGTCAAGCACTTCGCCTCGGAACTCGGCGGGCGCGGCATCCGCGTCAATGCCGTGGCACCGGGCGTGGTTCTAACCGAGATGTCTCGTTTCGCCAAAACCGATGCGGGGCGGGACTTCACGCTGAGCATCCAGGCGCTTAAGCACATGGCTCAACCCGACGACATCGCAGCCGCCGTTGTCTTCCTCGCTTCCGATGACGCCCGTTGGATCACCGGCGACACCTTGCACGTCGACGGTGGCACAAAGCTCTGAACGATGGCTCTTCGAGATACGCGTACTTAACCAGGATAAAGCAAATGTCTACTCAATCTGTTGTTCTCATCACAGGCGCACTGACCGGCATAGGTCGAGCGACCGCGATCGCCTTCGCTAATGAGGGTGCCAACGTTGTCGTTTCAGGACGACGTGAAGAAGAAGGTCAGAAACTGGCGGCCGAACTCCGAGCACTCGGTGCCGAAGCGGAATTTCTGATATCCGACGTGCGTCATGAAGATGAGGTCCGCAGTCTGATCGATGCAACAGTCGAACGCTTCGGCCGGCTGGACATTGCGGTTAACGCCGCGGGTACAGAGGGACAGTCCATCGCTGTAACGGAGGTGACGCCCGAGAACTATGCGGCAACTTTTGACACCAACGTGCTCGGCACATTCCTCAGCGTGAAGCACGAGATGAGGGTGATGTTGGCGCAGGGTAACGGCAGCATCATCAATATTTCTTCGACGATGGGCGCACGTGGTGCGGCGAATTTGTCCCTCTATACCGCCAGCAAGCATGCCGTGGAAGGTCTGACCAAGTCGGCCGCCCTTGAGGGTGCGGCCTCCAGTGTGCGGGTCAATGCAATTGCCCCCGGACCGGTTCAGACAGCGATGCTCGACCGGCTGACCGGTACGGCCGAGCGCAAAGCTGCTTTCCTGATGAGTGTTCCACTCAAGCGCGCCGGAGCCCCGGAAGAGATTGCCGACGCCATTGTGTTTGTCGCATCCGGTAAGGCGACCTTCATTACAGGCCAAATCATTCGAGTCAACGGCGGCAAGACCGCTTCATGACCTGTGCCTGTCCTCAGGTTGGTGGTGACTCGAAGCTTTGAGTCCAGCTGCCGGTACAAAGGAGTTTCTGCCATGCCCGTCGTCTACCCGCACGGTCCACCACCACCGCTCGCTGTTCTGGCTTCTCGGCCCACCGAGCTGAGCCCACGCGCTAGCTTCTGGGCGGCGGCGGGGGTGGTTGCGCATACTTTGTGGACCAGCGCGGCACCGGCCATGAGCTACCGACTGTATGCGGAGCACTGGCAACTGTCCCACACGGTGACGACGGGCATGTTCGCCATCTATCCGCTCTTCGTAGTGGCAGTCCTGATTGTGTTTGGTGATCTCTCTGATTACATCGGCCGCAGAACGACGATGCTTTTCGGGCTGACCGCCTCGCTGCTGGGCGTACTGCTATTTGCCATCGCTCCGGGCGTCTTGTGGTTGTTCGTTGGCAGAGCATTGATGGGCGTTGGCGTTGGGCTTAGCGTGGGGGCGTCGACCGCCGCGATGGTTGAATTCGGCACCGATGTTCAGGTCAGACGGGCCGCACCCGTCACTGCGATCGCACAGGCCTTCGGTTTCGCCGCGGCGCTGCTCGTTGGAGGTGCGCTTACACAGTACGCTCCGTGGCCGATGCATCTCTCGTTCTGGGTACTGTTCGCACTCCTTGTGGTGCTGTTCGTTGCGGTGTGGCATCTGCCGCGCCATGTGGGTACGCGAGCTACCCGCAAGTGGCGGCCAAGGGCGCCGTCCGTTCCCTCTGTTTTGCGACCTGCGTTCGCCATCGCAGCGTTAGCAGTGACCACTGCCTACACCCATGGCGTGTTGGTCCTTTCGCTTGGTGGACAGGTTGCCCACGACCTCGTCGAGTCCCCCAATGCCTTGGTCAATGGCGCGGTACTGGCCTTGTTTGCGATCGGCTCTGCGCTGACTGGAGCAACGATGCGGCGGCTGAGCCCAAGGCTTTCCATAACTTTGGGTGCGATCGCCTCCGCTGTCGGGATGGCCTTGCTTGCACTATCCGTCGTCTGGCACGGACTTTGGTTATATCTTGCGGCAAACGCGATGATGGGCGTCGGGTACGGTCTGCTCTTTTTGGGTGGACTTGCCTTACTCAATAGCGCGACGCCTGCACAACACCGCGGTGGTGTGTTCTCGGCGCTTTACCTGTTCGCTTATCTCTCGCTTGGTGTTGTCGCCCTTGGGCTGGGCGTCGTGGCGACACACGCGGGACTGAGTCTCGCAGTTGACCTTGGCGCGGGCGTTATCGCCTTGTTAAGCCTCGCTGCAATCACGCTTTTGGTGGCGCAGCGAAAGAAGAGTTTTCTTAGCTAGACCGCTTCCCTCTGAACCTAAGTTGATTACATCGCCGTCGGGGCAGTAGCTAAAGCCCGACACATTGCTCTACCTCTGAGTTCTCACAAAGGAAATCAAGCCATGACCGCCAATGCACTCAAACTCTATCAGTCCGCGGGCTCGCCCAACTCGCGGCGTGTGCGCATTTTTCTCGCCGAGAAGGGCTTGTCGATTCCGCTCGTCCCGGTCGATCTGGGCCAAGGTGAACAGCATTCCGAGGACTACCGTGTGATCAATCCGCGCCGCGTCGTTCCGACCCTGGTACTGGAAGACGGCACCGCCATCGGTGAGGTGCCAGCCATCATCCGATACCTTGAAGAGGCCTATCCGCAAACCCCATTGCTCGGCGAGACCGCAAAGGAAAAGGCCTTAGTCACGATGTGGGAGCGGCGCGCCGAACTGGAAGGTTTCGCGACCGTCATGGAAGCCATCCGCAATGCCGCACCAGGCCTCAAGGGGCGCGCGATTGCAGGCCCCTATGACTACGAGCAGATCCCGGAACTGGCCGAGCGCAGCAAGCAGCGTGTGAAGAACTTCTTCGCCGACCTTGATGCCCGCTTGGCTGAGGTTCCGTTCGTGGCGGGTGATCGCTACTCCGTGGCCGACATCACGGCCTTGGTCACCGTGGATTTTGCGGCTAAAGCGATCAACTTCCCCGTACCGGAGGAACACGTCGCCCTGAAGCGTTGGTACGACCAGGTTTCAAAGCGCGCGAGCGCGTCGGCCTGACAACAAGCAGGAATGTGCGCATCTGCTTTCCATGTTTCTTTTTGGGGCAGTGCAGTACGCCGCCTGAAGTAGCAAGCAACGCGAGGAGGATCGATATGACCATCAAGACCACCCCGGAGCAGAACAAGGCACTCGTGCTGGAAGCTTTTGACACGCTGTTCAACAAGCGAGATTACAGGGCGGCCACGCGTTTTTGGTCGGACACCTACATCCAACACAGCGCGCATATCGAACCCGGACGCGAAGGCTTGTTTGGCTTGATCCGTAGCGCGCCCGATACCTTGCGCTACGAGCATCAGCTTATCGTCGCAGAAGGCGACTACGTCATCGTCCATGGGCGCTTCTCCGGCAACGGTCGACCCGTTGCATGGATTGCTGCCGATGTGCTCAGGATCGAAGACAGTCGGCTCGCCGAACACTGGGACGTCTTGCAGGACGAAGCAAGCAATGCTGAATCTAAAAGCGGGCGGCCGATGTTCGGCGCCGCCTTTCCCTCGTGAATTATAAGGACTGATCATCATGAAAATCCCCGGCCCCGATCATCCCATCACCATTACCCCATTCCAGGGGCGAGTCACCGTTCGCTTCAATGATGTCGTCGTCGCGCAGACCGACAAAGCAGTGAAGCTCGAAGAGGCCAAATATCCAGCGGTTTTTTACATCCCGAGATCCGACATTCGGGTTGAACATTACGCGCGCACCGAACATAAAACACATTGCCCCTATAAGGGGGACGCCAATTATTTCGACCTGAGCGCCGACGGAAAGACCGCCGAAAACGCTGTCTGGACCTACGAAGACACGTACCCGGCAATGGCGCAGATCAAGGAGCACGTCGCCTTTTACGCTGACAAGGTGACCTTCGAAATCGAAGGTGCGCAGGGCTGAGCCAGACGGTTAGAAACCAGGCGCTTACGAGCAGTCACGCTATCGCTTTTCGGGTCGGGACGAGGTGTACAAGCACTTCGCCCTGGCTCGGTTATGGAAAAACGTACGAAGCCCTGTCTCCTCCGGAAATACGAGGATCGACAGACCAGCGCAACGACGATTCACCGGAGACAAACCTGATGACCAGCACCTCAAGCGAGCTACGCGACCTCCCCGCCAGTAGTGCACTTCTCAAGCGCTACCAAACTATTCGCAACCGTACAGAGAGCCTGATTGCACCGCTCAGCCCCGAGGACATGGTCGTCCAGTCAATGCCTGATGCCAGCCCCGCCAAGTGGCACATGGCGCACACCACCTGGTTTTTCGAGACGTTTCTGCTGGCTGAAAATGTCGTTGACTACCAGCCGTTCGATCCGGCGTTCGGTTACTTGTTCAATTCCTATTACGAGGCTATCGGCCCCCGTCATCCCCGACCACAACGCGGGTTGATGACACGTCCGACCGTGGATGAGGTGCTGAACTACCGCAAGCATGTCGACGAACACATGCATGCTTTGCTGGAGTTGGCATTGCCCGACGGCACCGCCGAATTGATCGAGCTGGGTCTGGCCCATGAGGAGCAGCATCAAGAGCTGTTGCTGATGGACATCCTGCATTTGTTCAGTACTTCCTCTCTCAAGCCAGCCTATGACTCGCGCTGGTGCAAAGACCTCCCCGGGCGTCGCGGCCAGTTCAAGCCGCTCCAGGGCGGACTGACCGAAATGGGTCATAAGGGCAGGGGGTTCGCCTTCGACAACGAAGGCCCAAGACATACCACTTACCTGCAATCCTTCGAAATCAGCGACCGCCTGGTGACCAACGGTGAATGGCTGGCCTTCATGGCGGACAGCGGCTACAGCAGAGCCAGCCTATGGCTATCAGACGGTTGGGCGGTCGTGCAGCAAAACGGCTGGAACGCGCCGCTGTATTGGCAGCACGACGGCAAGGGCTGGCGGCAGATGACCTTGCGCGGCCTGGAAACCATCGACCCGACGGCTCCGGTGATCAGCATCAGCTATTACGAAGCCGCTGCGTTTGCCCAATGGGCCGATGCACGCCTGCCGACCGAAACCGAGTGGGAAGCCGCTGCTGAAGCCGGTCTGCTGGAACAAGTCGATAACGTGGCCTGGCAGTGGACACAAAGTGCGTACAACGCCTACCCGGGATTCCGCCCGGCGGACAGCGCGGTGGGCGAATACAACGGCAAGTTCATGATCAACGTGATGGTGTTGCGTGGCGGTGCCAGCATCACCTCACCAGGCCATGCCCGCTCGACCTATCGCAACTTTTTCGGCCCGGACAAGCGCTGGATGTTCTCCGGTTTGCGTCTGGCCCGGGATGCGCGTCAGCCCGGTGCGGTGAACAACCACGACAGTGAATTTGGTCGTGATGTCATCGGCGGTTTGTCGGCCCCGGTGAAAAGCCTGTCACCCAAATACTTCTACGATGCCACGGGCTCCGAGCTGTTCGAGGCTATCTGCGAGACGGCCGAGTACTACCCGACACGTGCCGAAACCGGTCTGCTGACCCGGGTTGCGCAACAGATTGCCGATGAGATTCCAGTGGGCGCGGCTCTGGTGGAGTTCGGCAGCGGCGCCAGCGAGAAAACCCGTCTGCTGCTTGACGCCGCGCCACAAATTGCGCTGTACGTGCCCATCGACATCAGCGCCAATGCGCTGAAAAAAGCCGCCGCGCTGCTGACAAAGCAGTACAAACAATTGAAGGTCGTGCCGCTGATCGATGATTTCACCCGTGCGCTGAAATTGCCGGCCGAAGCGGCTGGGCACACCTGCGTAGGGTTCTTCCCCGGTTCGACCATTGGCAATTTCACTTATGATCAAGCGGTGAAATTCTTGTGTTCGGCCCACACGTTATTGGGTGATGAGGCAAACTTCATCGTTGGCGTGGATCTGGTCAAGGATGCCGACATCCTGGTCGCTGCTTACGACGACGGAGAAGGGGTGACCGCACGGTTCAACAAGAACCTGCTGACCCGCATCAATCGTGAACTCGATGGTGATTTCAACGTCGATGACTTCGACCATCTGGCGCTGTGGAACGACACCGACGAGCGCATGGAAATGCATCTGGTGAGCCGCCGCGAACAAGTGGTCAAAGTCGCCGGGCACACCTTCCACTTCAGCGATGGCGAACGTCTGCATACCGAGAACTCGCACAAATTCACCGTCGAGTCCTTCACCGAACTGGCGGCGCGTGCAGGCTGGTCGGTGAGCGGTTACTGGGTGAGCGAAACGCCGCAGGTCGTGTTGTTCAATTTGAAGGCGTGATTGTCGTGTGGTCAACACGATAGTGAAAACGGAGCGAGGCTGGGCGACGGCTGCGATGTGCAATCGATGTTCCGCGGCTTCGGCCAGGCTGTCGGTGTTGGTCACCGCGCGGAAGTAACGCAGGTGTACGAGCCAATTTCGCCTTCCATGCTTTTCAGGTATGCACACCACTAACAAAGTCTTTTTCAGCACCGCAAGAAGTCCCTAGATTTGGTTTCAAGCCCGGTATCGCTTTGTCGGCCTCCCTTAAAGACACTTCGGAAAGGCTTCGATATCTCTTTGCGGTCAATGGGCAAGCACCCGCGACGCATCGCCAGCCCGGCCGACATCAGTGACGCGATTGCTTTTCTGGGCCAGTGGCGCGGCGCGCAGGATCACCGGCGGGATGCTGCGTGTGGATGGCGGTTCCAAGCTCTGAGTGAATAACCACCCCGATTTGAACAGCTGGGCGCATTGGTGCCGGGCAATGGAGATTGTTGTCATGACTACTGCACGTGAACTCTTCGAGGCCCTTCGCTTTGGTGCGATCGACCTTACTCATCGAGCCATCCATGCCCCTACGACGCGATTACGCGCCGAGACGGATGAAAGCCCAAGCGCAATGATGATTGAGTACTACAGCGAGCGTGCTTCAAAAGGCGGCTTGCAGATTACTGAAAGCGCCCACCCCTCCCATGACAGTCGTGGCTACCCTGGCTCCCCGGGCATTTACACCCAGACACACGTTGATGCCTGGCGCAAAATCACTGACGCGGTTCACGCCAAAGGCAGCAAGATTGTCATGCAAATCGCCCACTACGGTCGTCAGTCCCATGTTGACCTGAGCGAAGGCAGAGCGCCCATTGCACCCTCTGTGGTTCCATTTGAAACCCAGGTACTGACCCAGGACGGCTGGGTGCCAAACTCACCTCATCGGGCGCTCGAACTTTGGGAGATTCCGGTGTTGGTGGAGTCTTTCCGTATGGCCGCCATGCGGGCAAAGGAAGCAGGGTTTGATGGTGTGGAGTTGCACCACGGCAATGGTTATCTGGTTGACACCTTCCTTCAGAATGGAACCAACAAACGCACCGATGCCTATGGAGGGAGTCTGGAAAATCGCGTCCGTTTTTCTCTCGAAATACTGGAAGCGATGATCTCGGTGTGGGGCCCTGGCCGGGTTGGTATCCGCGTCTCGCCAAGCGGGCAGTGGGGAAATATCTCGGACAGTAACCCTGAAGCGACTTTTGGCTATTTCGCCGCGCGGCTCAATGAGTATGAACTGGCTTACCTGCACATCATCGAGCCGCGCATCAAGGGCACGGAGGTGTCCCAGCGACCGGTGGCAGCCGCCACGCTGCGTAATATCTTCCGCGGACCGATCATCGAAAATGACTATCTCGCTTTTCCATTCGCAACCTGATGGTTGAGACGCTGGAGCCGGAACTGTCACCGGTCATCTGCATGACCGGCCTCTGAGTTCCAGGGGCTACGAAGGCGTTACCAACGCATGGCGCTACGAGGCCGACCTGAAAATCCTCTTTCGCTTTTCTGAAAAACACCCCGGTGCTCAAGGAGTATGTATGTCTCGCATCATCGGTTTCACTCAATATGGCGGCCCGCAAGTCCTCACCTATTCGGATATCGATGTGCCGGCACAGGCCAGCGATGAAGTACGTATCCAGGTTAAGGCCATTGTTCTTATTCGAGCTGAATCCATGTGGCGCAACGGGGCCTATGTTGAGCCGGTTCATCTCCCTGCAAGGCTGGGTTACGAGAGCGCCGGGGTTGTCGAGGCGGTCGATGACAAGGTGAATCATGTCGCCGTCGGTGACCGGGTCAGTACCGCACCTACCTTTTCACAGAACTACGGTATCCGACGCTGATAGGGCAGGAAGTAATAAGGTCTTCAGCCCAAATCATCGGCCTGGGTGAATCGACAGTCAGTCTGAGGTTAAGTGATATCGCCCGCGGCCGTGGAATCGCAAGTCGACGACCGCACCGAACTCTGGTCTATTTAATGAAGGCCCATGTTTTTGGTTGCTATTCCACCAATCTTCGTTACCAGCGATCGCGGAAGAAATCTTGGCAATAACATGCCCAGTCGGACGCTGATGCGTGTGGGATATGCGACGTTCTTGCCTTGATCGAAGGCATCAAGTGTCTTTTGAACCACCGACTCTGAACTGTCCATGTTCTTCGCAGATAGAGTGGTTGTGGTTCCTGCAAAAAAATTGGTTGCTGTCGGGCCAGGACACGCGGCCATCACACGAACACCGTCGCCGGCCAGCTCGTAGCTCAGCGCTTCGCTAAAATGGAGAACGAAGGCCTTAGTCGCGGCGTAGGTGGCCATCGCCGGGAGCGGCTGAAAACTAGCGTTTGAGGCGATATTGATGATGCCGCCCTTTCGACGATCTTTCATCCCACGGCCAAACAGGTAGGCGAGGGAGACGAGCGCCTGAACGTTAACCTGGATTTCGGCTTGTTTCTGCTCCAGTTCGTGCGACAGAAAACTACCGCTCAATCCTAACCCGGCGTTGTTGACTAGCAGGTCTACTTGAATTGCGCGGTGTTCAAGTTCGGTCGCAATCCAGTTCGTGGCATCTGGGTCAGCGAGGTCGGCATTGAGTGCAACGCATTGAACTCCGTATCTATCAGACAGTCGTTTTGCCAAACTATCCAATGCGTCTAGGGAACGTGCAACCAGCACAAGGTTCATGCCACGAGCAGCAAGATGCTCTGCAAAGACTTCGCCAATTCCTTTGGACGCCCCTGTGACCAACGCTGTCGATCCGCGATAATTAAACATTTTGCATTTACCTTTAGTAGATTTTTACACTGTTTCGGCTTCGCGCAGGGTCAGCGGGCTGTTCAGGATGTAGCGCGCAATTTCGTCCTTGCGCATGAACGCGACACCTGGCCGGCTCTTGGCGTAACGCAGAAACTCGTCCCAGACCCGCGCCATCTGCGGCGAGCCGCTGATGCGGTCATGCGCGCTGACCGACATCATGCGGCGGCGTGTGCCGGCTTCTTCGTAGAGCTGATCGAAGTCCAATTTGATCTGTTCAAGGAACTGAGACGGCGAATAGTTACGGCCTTCGATCAGTAGGATGTCGTTGTTACGCAGCGTATACGGCACCACGACGAAGTCCTTGCCGTTGACCTGTTCGATAAAAGGCTCATCGCGGCTCAGATCGTCGATGTGGTAGACGTAGCCCAACTCTTGTAGCAGCGACAGCGTATTCGGACCACGCCGCAGCCAGTTGCAGTTGTAGCCAATCGGACGCTGACCCGTGACTTCTTCGACCATGCTGGCTGCCTGGACGAGGAACTGCTTCTCTTCCTCGCGGCTCATCGCATATTGGGAGCTCCATCTAGGGCCGTGTCCGGCCGCTTCATGGCCGCGCGCCACGATCTCTCTTGCCAGTTCAGGATGCCGCTGAGCGGCCTCGCCGATCATGTGCGAGGTCACCTTGACCTGGTGGCGATCCCACAGATCGAGCATGCGCGGAACTCCCTCGCGATAGCCGTAGGCGAACCAGGTGTTGGCTGCTAGATCCGATGGAATGTCTGGCGGAAAATCGACCTTGGGGAACGGACTGTCCGTACCTTTGGACGGCTGTCCACCCGCCTCAAATTGCATGGAAATGGAAACGACCAGCCGAATGTCGTCAGGCCAGAACTGACCATGGCGTGGCGTAGCCGCGAGCTTTGGCGTGGAGGGTGCAGCTTGCGCGGCTGCGACGGTAGGGAACACCGCACTCGCAGCAAGGACGCCCGCTGTCGCCCCGGCTCGATTGAGAAACGTCCGGCGACTGACTTGCTCCGATGCATTCGGGCCGTCAGCTATGGGTTCATGATCAAACTTCATCAGTGCGATCTCCTTACTTGGCAATCAAGCCGAGTTGTTGCAGCAGGGTCAGGTTGTCTTCGAGATGCCAGTTCTCAGCGATGCGACCTTCGACGACGCGGTAGATATCGGTCGCGATGAAGTCGATCGGCTGCCCTTTGCCCTGGACGCCCTTGAACTGGCCGGTAAAGTGGCCGGAGAAACGCAAATGAGCGATGACTCGGTCACCGACCACCATCATCTGCTCGACCTCGCACTGGATATCGGGAATAGCCGCATGCATCATTTTCGATGCCGCGAGCGGTCCGGCGATGCCTTGAGGGCGACCTGGAGGCAGCGTGGAATCCTTGAAGTCGGGTGCCAGGGCGGCGCGCGCGAGAGCTTCGTCGCCGGTGGTCCAGAACGTGTCATAGCGGCGTGCGGCCAGGATCTGCGCCTCGACCTGTGCCCGAGGAAGACTATGGTCGACGATCACGGATTGGGGCTGGACGAGCAAATCGGTCGCGGCGAAGGCGGGGGGCACCGCGGCGGTGATCAGTAAAGTGAACAGCCAAGAACCTGCACGGGGCAGGCGGGCAACAGGCGAAAGCGACATGAGGATTCTCCATTCGAAAGGTAGTGACGGATGCACGGTCGAACTGCAACTCGTCGGCAGGTCGATAAAAGCCCGGCGTTCCGGTTGCTGCGGTAAGTTCGTTTCAGGATTCGGCCAGATTTTTGAGTTCGTCGACATGGCGTCCTCGCTTCTGCTTCGAAAGGTTGCTGTTCAGCAAACAACTTCCAGTTCACTGGCTGCGCCGGCCCGACTTGAATCGCTCCAGCTGGGATAGTCGCTATAGCCGCGCTCACTGCCTCCGAACAGCGTGTTGCTATCGAGCATGGCCAGCGGCAAGCTCTCGGCGAGCCGGCGCGGCAGGTCCGGGTTGGCCACGAACGGCCGGCCGAACGCGACCAGGTCGGCATAGCCCTTGCCAATTACCCAGTTGGCGCGATCCAGATCGTACTTGCCGGCAACGATGATTGGCCGTTGGAAGCGCGCCCGGATGTCGACTCGGAACGCCTCCGTGAACTGCGGTGCGTCGTCCCAATCGGCTTCGACCAGATGCAGGTAGGCAATGCCAAGCGTTTGCAGGAACGAGATGGCGTCGAGAATCGTCGGCAGAATGTCGGGGCAGGCCATACCGCGTGCTGTCAGAAACGGTGCTAGCCGAATGGCAGTGCGCTCGGCACCCACTTCGTCTGCGACAGCACTGACCACTTCTCTGAGGAATCGCAACCGATTTTCGCGAGAGCCGCCGTATTCGTCAGTGCGGGTGTTGGCTGTAGTGCGCAGGAATTGATCCACAAGGTAGCCGTTCGCACCGTGGATTTCGACGCCGTCGAAGCCCGCCTCTACAGCGTTGCGCGCTCCGACGCGGAAGTCTTTAACGATGTCGTGGATTTCCGCTCTCCCAAGTGCGCGCGGCGTCGGGCAATCCACCATCTCGCCTTGACCGGTCGCAGGATCCACCTTCCAGATTTGTCCTTCGAATGAAACTGCCGAAGGCGCGACCGGCAACTCCCCATTGTGGAAGTCGGGATGGGACATCCGACCGACATGCCACAGCTGAAGAAAGATGCGTCCACCCGCGGCATGCACGGCATCCGTGATAAGTCGCCATCCTGCTATCTGCTCTTTGCTATGAATGCCTGGGGTAAAAGAATATCCCTTACCTTGCGGTGAGATCTGCGTCGCTTCCGAGACGATCAGAGCGGCCGAAGCACGTTGCGCATAGTAATGGGCGTTCATCGCGTTGGGCACGTCACCAGGTTGTGTACTGCGAGCACGCGTCATCGGCGCCATCACCACGCGGTGAGGTACGTTGTGTTCGGCAACAAAGGTCGATGTGAACAGGGGTGAAGAGGCTGTCATGGCAAGACTCCAGAAGCTGGGCGTAGTCGAACAGAGGTTTTCTGATCGGGTGCGGCCAGTGTTATCTCTTGCCTTGAGTATGAGAATATGGCTATCAGTAGATAGATTATTGAACAGGGGTTGATAATATGCTGGATGATCTCAACGAACTTCGTACCTTTCAGCGGATCCTGGTGTGCGGCAGCCTGTCAGCGGCCGCGCGCGATTTAGGTGTGGGGCTCGCCGTGGTCAGCAAGCGGCTCATGGCACTGGAGCGGCGAGCCGGACAGCGGCTGATCAATCGAACCACTCGCACACTGTCCGCTACCGACGAGGGCTTGGCCCTGATCGCTCATGTCGATCGCATACTCGAGGAGTTGGACGCTGCGGAGTCACGAATGACCGTAGGCGGTGAAGAGCCGTTCGGTCTGCTGCGGGTCAGCTCGCCCGTTTCCTTCGGGCGCATTCACTTGGTACCGTTGGTGGCTGAACTGGTCGAACGCCATCCGAAGCTTGATATCGAACTTAGGCTCGACGACCGGCTTGTCGATCTGACGTATGAGCGGATCGATGTTGCGGTGCGCATTGGCCAGCCTCGAGATAGCAGCGCCATCATGCGCAAGCTTGCTGACAATCACCGGATCCTCGTTGCCGCACCTGCGTATCTCGAACGTCATGGGGAGCCTGAATGCGCCCGCGATCTTGATCGTCATTGGTGTCTACGCTACGACGATCTCTCCATGCCATGGCGCCTGGAAGGTCCGCGAAACGAAGTCATCGATTTTCAGCCACGCTCCCGGCTTCAGGCCAATAGCGGCGATGCCGTGCGGGATTGGGCGATCGGTGGCCTCGGTGTGATGCTCAAGTCCAGGGTCGACGTTGCGGCCGATCTTGCCATCGGCCGCCTGGTACATATCCTGCGTGACTGGCACAGTGCGTCCGCACCTATCTATGCACTGCTTCCTTCCAGACGCTTTACTCCGACAAAAACGAGGACGTTTCTCGACGCGATCAGCACCCGACTCGCAGATCTTTAGTTGCGGCGCGGTGCGTCGATGCAATCAGTCAATGCCTGCGTTCGCCTCAAAGTGATAGGGCCTAAGTGCTTGGAACAATCACAACGAGTCGGCTTCAAGCGGGTATCAACGTTCCTTTGACGGTTGCCGCGGCGTGGCGATCAGGCGCGGGCGATATCGATCCACACCTGTCCGTTGGGATACTGGTAGCGCTCCAGGGTTTCAGCGGTCATTTCGATGCTGTAGCCCGGACGCTGCGGTGGGATGTAGCGGCCGCGGCGGATCACCACCGGGTCGAGGAAGTGCTCGTGCAGGTGGTCGACGTATTCGAGTACACGGTTGTGCAGCGAGGCCGAGACGGCGATGTAGTCGAACAGGGCGATGTGCTGCACGTACTCGCACAAACCGACACCACCGCCATGGGGGCAGACCGGCACGTTGAACTTGGCGGCCATCAGCAACACGATCAATACCTCGTTGAGACCACCCAAGCGAGCCGCGTCCAACTGGCAGAAGTCCAGTGCGCCGGCCTGGAACATCTGCTTGAACATCACCCGGTTGTGGCAATGCTCACCGGTGGCGACGCCGATCGGTGCGATGCGCTGGCGGATGCTGGCATGGCCGAGGATGTCGTCGGGGCTGGTCGGCTCTTCGATCCACAGCGGTTCGAACGCCGCCAGGCGGCGCATATTAGCCACCGATTCATCGACGCCCCAGACCTGGTTGGCGTCCATCATCAGGGTACGTTCCCAGCCGATTTCTTCGCGCAAAATCGTGGCGCGGCGGATGTCGTCTTCCAGGTTGGCGCCGATTTTCTGCTTGATGTGGGTCCAGCCATCCTCGACCGCTTCGCGGGCCAGTTGGCGCATTTTTTCTTCACTGTAGCCGAGCCAGCCCGGAGCGGTGGTGTAACCGGGGTAGCCTTCGCGCAACATTTGCGCCTCACGCTGGGCCTTGCCCGGCATCTGGCGACGCAGCAGGGCGATGGCTTCCTCGGGGGTTAGCACGTCGGTGACGTAGCTGAAGTCCAGGCAGCGCACCACTTGTTCCGGCGTCATGTCGGCCAACAGCTTCCACACGGGCTTGTCTTCATGTTTGGCCCACAGGTCCCAGACGGCGTTGACGATGGCCGCGGTGGCCAGGTGGATCACACCTTTTTCCGGGCCCAACCAGCGCAGTTGGCTGTCGCCCACGGTGATGTTGTGCCAGAAGGCGCCCATGTCGGCAACGATCTCTTCCAGGGTCAGGCCGACCACCATCGGTGCCAGGGATTGCACGGCCGCCACACAGATCTCGTTGCCACGGCCGATGGTGAACGTCAGGCCGTGGCCTTCAAGGCCGGCAGGGGCGTCGGTGTGCAGCACGACGTAGGACGCGGAGTAATCCGGCGCGCTATTCATCGCATCGGATCCGTCCAGCGACAGGGACGTGGGGAAACGGATGTCGCGAACGCTCAGCTGGGTGATTCGAATGCTCATGGTGGGCTCTTGTGCTCGATGACCAGTTGGAGACTCGACTGTAGGTCGCCAAGCGATACATGCATAATCACGGTTTCCTAAGTAGGGATACCGGATTTGATATGTCTCCCAATCCAGAAGTCACCACGCTCACGCCACGTAACCTCGGTGCCCTGAAAATTTCCAGCCGGCAGATCACCTTGCTCAATGCCCTGGGTGAGTTCGGCAACCTGCGCCGGGCGGCCACGGCGATGCACACCACGCAACCGGCCGCCAGCCTGCTGTTGCAGCAACTGGAAGAGCGCCTCGGTGTGCGCCTGTTCGAACGCTTGCCGCGCGGCATGCAGCCGACCCTTTATGGCGAGGTGATGATCCGCTACGCCCAAGGCGCGCTGCATGAGTTCGAGCATGCCCAGGCGCAGATCGCGGAACTGGAGCGCGGGGCGATGGGACGGGTGCGCGTCGGCAGCGTGATGGGGCCGGTGCCCCGGCTGCTGACCAAAGCGGTGCTGGCGTACAAGCGCGATTACCCCAAAGTGCGGATTTCCATTGAGGTGGGCACCAGCGACACCTTGCTGCCGGCCTTGCTGCGCGGCGATTTCGATGTGGTGCTGGGGCGCTTGCCGGACCAGAGCGACAGTCAGGACCTGGACATCGAGCTGTTCGACAACGGCGAGCAGATGCGCGTGATCGCCCGGATTGGTCACCCGTTGGCGGGTTCCTCGCCATTGCAGTTGACCGACTTGATCGCATTGACCTGGATCCTGCACCCCATCGGCAGCCCCATGCGCCGCCGGGTGGAAACTGCCCTGCAGGCCGGCGGTATGGTGCAGTCGCTGGACATTGTTGAAACCGCTTCGATCCTGGCGACCACCGCGATGCTCGAGGCTTCGGACATGATCGCGGTGGTGCCTAATGACGTTGCCGAGCATTATGCGCGCTATGGCATGGTCGCTATCTTGCCGGTCGAGCTGCCGATCTCCATGGTCAATATCGGCCTGCTGACCTTGCGTTCCCGGCCAAGGTCGGTGGCGTTGAATACGCTGCTGCAGTATTTGCGGGGGCAATCGCTTTGACTTTACAGGCACCTCGTAATACCTGACAGGCGCTGCACACCACCTTCAAGAGGCACTGACCCCGATGCCGTCGGACATTACCCATTCCAGCTTCTGCAACTGGGTGCGCTTCAAGCACCTGGTGCTGATCGACACCCTGGCGCGCACGCGCAACATGCACGCCACCGCCATACGGATGAACCTTAGCCAGCCAGCCTTGAGCAAGATGCTGCGTGACCTGGAGGAGCAGTTCGGTTTTGCCCTGTTCCAGCGCCTGCCTCGCAGCATGCCGCCCACGGAGCTAGGCGAGCACGTGGTGCGCTACGCCCAAGGTGCGTTGGCCGATTCACACAAATTCGTCGACCAGGTCAACCGGCTGCGCAAAGGCGGCCATGGCTTTCTCAAGGTGGGCGGGATTTTCGCGGCAACCTCGGTGGTGCTGCCCGAAGCTATCGTCGCGATCAAGGCGCGCAGCCCTTTGCTGTCGATCGAAGTGGTGGAGCAGTCCAGCGATCATTTGCTCACCATGCTTGAGCAAAACAAGCTCGACCTGATGATCGGCCGCTTCACCGAAGAGCGTTACAGCCAGGTCTTCGACTTCGAGCCGTTGGAGCCGGAGCCGTTCAGCCTGGTGGTCAACAGCAGCCATCCGCTAAACGAGCTGGATTGCACACCGCTTGAAGCGCTGGGCCAGTGGCCGTGGGTGCTGTACCCGGTTGGTACGCCGATTCGCGATCGCCTGGAATTGGCGTTCAAGGCCGCTGGCATCGCCTCACCGGCGGACAGCGTCGAAACCATCTCCATGCAGATGTTCCTGCAATTGCTGCATTCGGGTCCGTTGATCGCCATGCTGCCCAGATCCATGGTGGCAGCGCAGCTGGACAGCGGCCAGTTCAAAGAGCTGCAGACCCCGCTGCGCCTGGCACCACTGGAGTACGGCATCATCACCCGCAAGTACGAGCCGCTGACGGGTTCGGCCCGGGAGTTCGCCGACATCCTGCTCGATTTCGCGCGTCAACGACGGGAGGAGGAAGGGGCGACTGATTGATTCACCGAGGTCAATAAGGCAATTCGATAACGTGAGGTTATCGATTGATCGGATCATCTCATTGGGAATGTTCAGGCGGGGTCCATACAGTTATCGCAGATTCGCCTGTCACAGAACGGGCGACGCCATAACAAGAAGTCAGCCGTACTGCCCTGAGAGGTCCCATGCAACTGATTGCCAGAACTCGGACCAGCGACCCTGCCGTGATCCGCCTCAACCCCTTGGACAACGTAGTGATTGCACGGCAGGCCCTGCCTGAAGGCCTGGGCCTGGAAGCCGAAGCGATCACCGTGCGCCAGCTGATTCCCTCCGGGCACAAAGTCGCTACCCAACGCGTGGAGCAGGGCCAGCCCCTGCGCCGCTATGGGCAAATCATCGGTTTTGCCTCGCAGCTCATCGAAGCCGGCGATCACGTGCATGTGCACAATGTGGAGATGGGCGACTTTGCCCGTGACTACGCCTTCGGCGTCGACGCCCACACCCTGCCAAGCACCGAAGCTGTCTTCCAGGGCATCGTGCGTGCCGATGGCCGCGTCGCGACCCGCAACTACGTAGGCATTCTTACTTCGGTAAATTGCTCGGCGACCGTGGCCCGGGCCGTGGCCGATTATTTTCGTCGGGACATCCACCCCGAGGCGCTGGCCGCCTTCCCGAACATCGACGGGGTAGTGGCGCTGACCCACGGCGCCGGTTGCGCAGTGGACCCCAACGGCGAGGCCTTGGGTCTGTTGCGCCGCACGCTCGGTGGCTACGCCGTACACCCTAACTTTGCTGCGGTGCTGATCATCGGCCTGGGTTGTGAAACCAACCAGATCGAGAGCCTGCTCGAGACTCAGGGGCTCAAGGCCAGCGATCAGTTGCGCGCCTTCACCATACAAGGCGTAGGCGGCACTTCGAAAACCATCGCCAGTGGCATCGAGCAGGTCAAGGCATTGCTGTCAAAGGCCAACCAGGTGCAGCGCGAGCCGGTCAGCGCTCGCCACTTGATCGTCGGCCTGCAATGCGGCGGCTCGGACGGTTACTCGGGCATCACTGCAAACCCGGCGCTCGGTAATGCCGTTGACCGCCTAGTGGCGGCGGGTGGCACCGCGATTCTCTCGGAAACCCCGGAAATCTATGGCGCCGAGCATTTGCTGACGCGCCGCGCCGTGAGCCGCGAGGTGGGGGAAAAACTCATCGCGCGCATCCACTGGTGGGAAGACTACTGCCAGCGCATGAACGCCGAACTGAACAACAACCCCTCGGCTGGCAACAAGGCCGGTGGCCTGACTACCATCCTCGAGAAATCCCTGGGCGCGGTGGCCAAAGCCGGCTCCAGCAACCTGGTGGATGTGTACCTGTACGCCGAAGCGGTCCGGGCCAAGGGCCTGGTGTTCATGGACACCCCGGGCTACGACCCGGTTTCGGCCACCGGCCAGGTCGCCGGCGGCGCCAACCTGATCGCCTTCACCACCGGCCGGGGCTCGGCCTACGGCTGCGCGCCGGCACCTTCGATCAAGCTGGCGACCAACAACCGGGTGTTCGAGCACCAGGAAGAAGACATGGACGTGAACTGCGGCGGAATCGCCGACGGTTCTACCAGCATTGAAGAGCGCGGCGCCTACATCTTCGAACAGATGCTGCGCATTGCTTCCGGCGAGCGCAGCAAAAGCGAACAACACGGTTATGGGCAGAACGAGTTCGTGCCCTGGCAGATCGGTGCCGTGACCTGATTGACAGCCCTGCAAACATTCACGAGGCGAAAAGCACATGCAAGTTTCCGGATACAACTTTATCGCGGGGCAGCGCAGCGCCCTGGGCGACACCCTGGTCTTCAGCGTCGACGCCTTTACCGGCGAACGACTGCCAGGCGCTTTCCATCAGGCTACCCTGGCGGAGGTCGATACGGCGGTGGCGGCTGCCAGCGCGGCATTCCCACTGTTTCGCAACCTGTCGGCGGTACGCCGGGCGGAATTTCTTGAAGCCATCGCCGACGAGCTCGACGCCCTGGGCGAGGATTTTATCGCATTGACCTGCCAGGAAACGGCGCTGCCGAGCGCCCGTATTCAGGGTGAGCGCGGTCGTACCAGTGGCCAGATGCGCCTGTTTGCCCAAGTACTGCGCCGTGGCGACTTCTATGGTGCACGCATCGACCAGGAACTGCCGGCACGCACGCCCTTGCCGCGCACTGACTTGCGCCAGTACCGCATCGGTGTCGGCCCGGTGGCGGTATTTGGTGCCAGCAACTTTCCCCTGGCGTTCTCCACGGCCGGAGGTGATACCGCCGCCGCCCTGGCCGCTGGTTGTCCGGTGGTCTTCAAGGCCCATAGCGGCCACATGGCCACGGCCGAGCGGGTGGCCGAAGCGCTGATCCGCGCCGCCGAGCGCACCGGCATGCCGGCCGGCGTGTTTAACATGATCTTCGGTGCCGGCGTCGGCGAGGCGCTGGTCAAGCACCCGGGCATCCAGGCGGTGGGCTTTACCGGCTCGCTGAAGGGCGGCCGTGCCCTGTGCGACATGGCGGCCGCTCGGCCGCAACCGATCCCGGTGTTTGCCGAGATGTCGAGCATCAATCCGGTGGTGGTCTTGCCACAGGCCCTGGCCAACCGCGGCGCGCAGATGGCAAAGGAACTGACCGCCTCGGTGGTGCAGGGCTGTGGCCAGTTCTGCACCAATCCTGGCCTGGTGCTGGGTATTCGCTCACCGGCGTTCAGCACCTTTATTGAGCGCTTGACCGGGCATATGGCCGAGCAGGCGCCGCAGACCATGCTCAATGCCGGCACCTTGAACAGCTACGGGAAAGGCTTGCAGGCGTTGCTTGCTCACCCGGGCATCAAACGCTTGAGCGGCCTGGCGCAAACGGGCAACCAGGCGCAGCCACAGCTGTTCGAGGCCGACATCAGCCTGTTGCTGGAACAGGATGAGCTGCTGCAGGAAGAGGTCTTCGGCCCTTGCACAGTGGTCGTCCAGGTGGCGGACGAGGCTGAATTGTTACGCGCCGTCGGCGCCTTGCGTGGTCAGCTCACGGCCACGCTGCTGGCCGACAACGATGACCTGGCCGCATTCGGTCAACTGTTCGGCGCGCTGGAAGTGAAGGTCGGTCGAGTGCTGCTCAACGGCTACCCGACCGGTGTCGAGGTGTGCGATGCCATGGTCCACGGTGGCCCATACCCGGCTACTTCCGATGCCCGCGGCACCTCGGTCGGTACGCTGGCTATCGATCGCTTCCTGCGTCCGGTGTGCTACCAGAACGTGCCCGATGCGTTTCTGCCCGATGCCTTGAAGAACGCCAACCCACTGGGCATACAGCGCCTGGTCGATGGCAAGCACAGCACAGCGACCTTGGATTGATCACGGAGCAGCAAGCATGACTGACGCCAAACGCTACGACGCACAAACGCTCACCACGTTCGTCGAGCAACTGTTCGAAAAGGCCGGTGCCGATGTCGAGGTCGCCCAGGTGGTGACCCGGGTGCTGCTCGAAGGTGAGCTGCTGGGCCATCGCACCCACGGCCTCAACCTGGTGAGCCGCTACATCGGCGGCATGCTGACAGGGCAGGTCAAGGCCAGTGCCCAGTTGCTCGAGCAGGTCTCGGACAGCGGCATTTCCGCCCTGTTCGACGGCCACTATGTGCTCGGCCCTTATTGTGTCAGCCGCGCCCTGGACTGCGCGGCCAAGGGCGCCACGGAGCAGGGCATCGGCATCGCCGTGGTGCGCCGTGCCTCGCACATCGGTTGCCTGGCCGCTTACCTGAAGCCCTTCACTGACCGTGGCCTGGTGGCGATGGTGTACTCCTCGGACCCGTCGGTGGGACTGGTGTGCGCCCATGGCGGGATCGACCCGATCTACACGCCCAACCCGATTGCCGCCGGTATCCCGACCCGGGGCGAGCCGATTCTGCTGGATGTGAGCATGTCCACCGTAACCCTGGGCCTGATCGGCCAGTGCCGCGATGCTGGCAGCACACTGCCGCACCCGGTGCTGATGAGCAATGAGGGTCAACTGAGCAACGACCCGGCCGACTTCTTTACCACTCCGCCGGGCAGCATTCTGCCCCTGGGCGGCCAGGCCTTCGGCCACAAAGGTTTTGCCCTGGCCATTCTGGTCGAAGCCCTGACCTCGGGGTTGGCCGGCCATGGGCGCAAGGACGCTCCGGACCAGTGGGGCGCCTCGGCCACGGCCGTGGTGATTGACCCGCGCTTCTTCGGCGGGCTGGAAGCCTTCACCGACGAAAGTTCGTTCCTGAGCAAGCTGATCCTGGCCAGCCGTCCGGTAGACCCCGAGCGCCCGGTGCGCTTGCCTGGCCAGGCCGGCCTGAAGCTGCGCGAGCAAGCCCTGCTCGACGGCGTGAGCCTGTCGCAGAAGGTGGTCGACGAACTCAATCAGACCGCCGGGCAGTTGCAGCTGCCAGCACTTTCTCAATGACTGAACACGACAACAAGAGTGCGGACATGACAAACGTATCGAGAGCACAAGCACCGCTGCAGTTGAGCAACAACGCCGCCGTATTCAATACCGGCAGCTGGGTCGGACGCGTCTGGTTGCCCGGCCAGGGGCCGGCAGTGGTGCTGGTCCAGGCCGGCGCCGTGCACGATATCAGTGCCCATGTGGCGACGGTCTCGGCCTTGCTTGAAGTGGCTGACCCTGTGGCGTATCTGCGTGCATTACCCTTGACCCAGGCCCTGATTGAGTTGCCCGCGTTGCTGGACAACAGCGACCCGAGCCTGCGCGATGAAAACTTGCCATGGCTGCTGGCGCCAATCGACCTGCAAGCGGTCAAGGCCGCTGGCGTGACTTTCGCCGCCAGCCTGCTGGAGCGTGTGGTCGAAGAGCAGGCCAAGGGTGATCCGGCCAAGGCCGACGCGATCCGCGACACCCTGGCCAGCCGCATTGGCGCCGACCTTTCGCAAATCGTCCCAGGCTCGGCCCAGGCCGAAGCCTTGCGCAAGGTGCTGGTGGAGCAGGGCCTGTGGTCCCAGTATCTGGAAGTGGGCATCGGCCCGGACGCCGAAGTCTTCACCAAGGCCCAGCCGATGTCGGCGGTCGGCCACGGCGCCGACATCGGCATTCACCCCAAGTCGAGCTGGAACAACCCGGAACCGGAAGTGGTGCTGGCGGTGTCGAGCAACGGTAACATTCAGGGTGCCATGCTCGGCAACGACGTCAACCTGCGCGACTTCGAAGGGCGCAGCGCCTTGCTGCTGTCCAAGGCCAAGGACAACAACGCCTCCACCTCGCTTGGGCCATTGCTGCGCCTGTTCGACGAGACTTTCAACCTGGATGACGTGCGTAATGCGGAAGTGGATTTGCGCGTCGAAGGCCAGGACGGTTTCATCCTGGAAGGCCGCAGTTCCATGCGCCAGATCAGCCGCGACCCGCTCGACCTGGTCCAGCAGACCCTCAATGAAAACCATCAATATCCCGACGGCCTGGTGCTGTTTCTCGGTACCCTGTTCGCCCCCAAACAGGATCGAGACCAGCCGGGCAACGGTTTCACCCACAAGCTGGGCGACATGGTGGCCATCAGCAACGCGCAACTGGGCACCCTGAGCAACCGTGTGACCACCAGCGACCAGGCGCCGCAGTGGGACTTCGGCTTGCGCTCGCTGATTGACAGCCTGAGTCGGCGTGGCCTGCTCGAGGCGGCCGTGACGGCACGCCAGCCCTGATTTTTTTCGTTATACCCCAGGGATGAGTGTGCCATCGGTTGAAGGATCGCCCCGGCATTGAAACCGCTGCAATAACAATAATAAAGGCCATCAGATGAACCCACTGAAGAAGTATCAAAGCATCACCGTTGTCTTCTTGCTGTTGATCGGCATGGTCAACTACCTGGACCGTAGTGCGCTGTCGATCGCCAATACCTCGATCCAGAAGGACATGATGATCAGCCCCTCGCAGATGGGCATTCTGTTGTCGGCCTTCTCCATCGCCTACGCCTTTGCGCAGTTGCCGATGGGCCTGATCATCGACCGCCTGGGCAGCAAGATCGCCCTGGGCGCCTCATTGCTGGCCTGGTCGGTGGCTCAGTCGACGTTCGGCATGGTCAACAGCTTTGCCGGCTTCATGGGCCTGCGCGTGTTGCTGGGGATTGGCGAGGCACCTATGTTCCCCTCGGCGGCCAAGGCCCTGTCCGAATGGTTCGATGCCAACGAGCGCGGCACGCCGACCGGGATCGTCTGGTCGTCGACCTGTCTGGGCCCATGCCTGGCGCCGCCCTTGCTGACACTGTTCATGGTCAACTTCGGCTGGCGCGGCATGTTCATCATTACCGGTGCGCTTGGTATCGTCCTGGCCGTGTGCTGGTTGACCTTCTACAAGAGCAAGGCGCAGTACCTGGCCGAGCTCGCGGCTGAAGGCAAACCATTGCCGACCGAGAAAAAGCCCCAAGTGCAAGCGGCCAATTCGCAGGCACCGAAGGTCTCCTACTTTGCCGGCTGGCTCGACCTGTTCAAGCACCGCAGCACCTGGGGTGCAGTCCTGGGCTTCATGGGCGTGATCTACATGCTGTGGCTGCACCTGACCTGGCTGCCCGGTTACTTCGAGCGCGAGCATGGCATGAACCTGTACAAGACCGCCTGGCTGGTGTCGTTGGCCTATGGCTTCGGCGCGGTGGGCACCATCGTCGCCGGGCGCTTCTGCGACAGGTTGGTGCGCCGTGGCATGAGCATCCTGGCCAGCCGCAAATTCGGCGTGATCACGGGCCTGGTGCTGGCTGCGCTCTTCACCTTGCCGCTGTCGTATGTCACGGGTCTTACCGGTTGCATTATCCTGCTGTGCCTGGCGCTGTTCAGCATCAACATGGCCAGCGCCACGGCCTGGATGATCGTCAATACCATCGTCGACAGCCGCCGGGTGGCCTCGTTTGGTTCGATCCAGAACTTCGGCGGCTACATCGCCGGTTCCGTCGCGCCGATCGTCACCGGCTTCAGCATCCAGTACTCGGGTTCGTTCAATACCGCGTTCATGATCAGTGCGGTGGTGGCGCTGTGTTCGGCCCTGGCGTACTTCCTGCTGCTCAACGCGCCGATCAGTAATGCCGAGCCTGCACCTGAGCACATCGTTGGTGTGACCGAGTAAGGGTCTTAAGTCATCGGCGGCAGGGGGTTCCTGACGGTCGCGCTGGTTCAACGTATCCGTTGAGGCAGTCGAGCAGCGGGATCTAACTGCCCATCGAACGGACTGGAGGAGGGCGATGCTGAGTTACCAGTGTCCGAAGCAATTTGTAAAAAATTAATGCTTTGCAAGCTCAAAAACATGTACTTCCTCCAGTACATCGAAAGTGTTGAATTCATAAAAAATTCAATATTTTCAAGGAGAAAGAGCACGGATTTCAGTCTCGTTTCCCGCTCCAAGCATTAAAAAATGGACCTCTGAAAAGAGGTCCTTTTTTTTCGTCCAAAGAAAAGTTTTTCTTTCCCTTCAGACGCGCTCAAACAATGGATGGGTGCTGTTGAAGCAGTTGGTGTTGCGTATCCGCCCGCTTGCGAAAATCGATTGCGTTGGCGATGTTACCGGCGCCTTGCATACCTGGCAGCAGAGTGACTATCAGATGGTAATGGCCGACTCCATCCACCTGATGCCGGCGGTGTAAGCCTGTTGCAAACGATTCGTGAACTGGATCAGAACATACCGCTGATCATGGTCACCGGGCCCGCGGCACAACCGACCTTGAATCTGGGCGGAATCCAGCTCTTTTTCAAACCTCGAGCCAAAAGCCTTTCACGCAGATTGTTGCTTAATGAAACGTTTCATCTAGCAAAAAATTGCATGCGCAAGCGCTTGCGTAAACAAATTTATCTGACTAGAGTCCTTTTCGATCAGGTCACCCGAGGCGCCATTATCGGCAGTGACCCAAGAAGAAAAACAAAAAAAGCTCAGGGATAAAAATGGACATCTTGTCTGGCCAGATAATCCACCTTCTCTTTCGTTTCGTTCAAAAAACCACGTCGACAGCTGATGTGAGGGCTCATCCATGAGCCTCGACTCGGCGCCAATTCCGCTTCTGGAAATGCAAGGGATCTCCAAGACCTTCAATGGGCTACGCGTGCTGAAAAGTGTTGGCCTGAAAGTCTATGCGGGTGAAATCCACGCCTTGATGGGTGAGAACGGCGCCGGCAAGTCGACCTTGATGAAGATTCTGTCCGGTGCCTATCAGGCCGATGACGGGGGTGAAATCCGCATCGAGGGGCAGCGCGTCGCGACCTACAACCCAGGCACCTCCAAAGCGCATGGCATCGCTGTCATCTATCAGGAATTGAGCCTGTGCCCGAATTTGAGCGTGGCCGAAAACATCTACCTCGGCCGCGAACTGCGGCGTGGCTGGACCATCGACCGCAAGTCGATGGAGGCCGGTTGTCTTGAGGTGTTGACGCGGCTGGGTGCCGGGTTCAAACCCACGACCAGGGTGAGTACGCTTTCAATCGCCGAACGCCAGTTGGTGGAAATTGCCCGCGCCTTGCATGCCCACGCGAAAATACTGGTGATGGACGAGCCTACGACGCCATTGTCATCGCGCGAGACGGATCGCTTGTTTGCATTGATCAAACAGCTGCGCGCCCAGGGCTTGGCGATTATCTACATCAGCCATCGAATGGCCGAGATATACGAGCTGTCGGATCGCGTGTCGGTGCTGCGTGATGGCGAGTACGTCGGCATGCTGGAGCGCGACGCCCTGTCCGCCGAGGTGCTGGTCAAGATGATGGTGGGGCGTGACCTTGGCGGCTTCTACAAAAAACAACACGCCGCCTACGATCCGGGAGCCGTGGTGATGCGAGTGCGCGACATGTCTGACGGCAAGCGCGTGCGCAACTGCAGTTTCGATCTGCATGCCGGTGAAGTGCTGGGTATCGCCGGTTTGGTAGGTGCTGGCCGTACCGAACTGGCACGGCTGATTTTTGCTGCCGACCCGCGCAGCTCCGGCACGCTGGAAGTGGCAGGCAAGGCGTTGACGCAACTGCGCAATCCGACCGATGCGATTCGTGCCGGTGTGGTGTACCTCACCGAAGACCGCAAGGCTCAGGGCCTGTTTCTGGACATGAGCGTGAGCGACAACATCAACGTCTGTGCCTGCGTCCCCGATGCCCATGTCGGCGGCGTGCTCGACCGTGATCGTGGCGCGCAACGGGCTGGCGCCGCCATCAAGTCGCTGTCGATCCGGGTCGCCTCGGGCAAGGTCAGCGTCGGGACGTTGTCTGGTGGTAATCAGCAGAAGGTGCTGCTGGCGCGACTGCTGGAAGTCAAACCCCATGTGCTGATCCTCGATGAGCCCACCCGTGGCGTGGACATCGGTTCCAAATCGGAAATCTATCGAATCATCAACGAACTGGCCAAGGCCGGAGTGGGCATCGTGGTGATCTCCAGTGAGCTGCCGGAAATCATCGGGACCTGCGACCGCGTACTGATCATGCGCGCAGGCCAGCTAGTGGCTGAAGTGGGCGGGGCGTCCGGCAACGAAATATCCCAGGAAGCCATTATCGATCTGGCCACCGGTGGTGAGCAGGTGGCCGCACATGGCTGATTCCCGGGGGCACATTCATCAAGCTAAGAAAGTGGAGGCGAACGTTATGGGGCTGACCCTGGATAATCCAGCGACCGCGATGGCGATCGGCAAGCGCGAACGGATACGTGAGCTGATGCGCACGGTGGGCATGTTGCCGGTGTTGGTGCTGTTGCTGGTGGGCTTCGCCTTGATGAGCGAAAACTTCCTGACCCTGCAGAACCTGTCGATCATTACCCAGCAGGCCTCGGTCAATGTGGTGCTGGCCGCGGGCATGACCTTCGTGATCCTGACCGCCGGCATCGACCTTTCCGTGGGGGCGATTCTCGCGGCCTCGGCAGTGGTGGCGCTGCAGGCGTCGATGTCGCCGCAATACGGCATGCTGGGCATCGTTGCCGGTGTCGGCTTCGGCTTGTTGCTGGGCCTGGTCAACGGTGGGCTGATCGCCTTCATGCGCCTGCCGCCGTTTATCGTGACCCTCGGCGCCTTGACCGCCATGCGCGGGTTGGCGCGTCTGCTGGCCGACGACAAAACCGTATTCAATCCCGAACTGCCCTTTGCCTTCATCGGCAACGATTCGATCCTCGGTGTTCCGTGGCTGGTGGTGATCGCGGTATGCGTCATCGGCCTCTCCTGGTTCATCCTGCGGCGAACGGTGATTGGCGTGCAGATCTATTCAGTGGGTGGCAACCCGGAAGCGGCGCGCCTGTCCGGGATCAAGGTGTGGAAAGTCTTGCTGTTCGTCTATGCACTGTCCGGTGCCCTGGCGGGTCTGGGCGCCGTGATGAGCGCTTCGCGACTGTTCGCGGCCAATGGTCTGCAGCTCGGGCAATCTTACGAACTCGATGCCATCGCCGCGGTGATCCTCGGCGGAACCAGCTTTACCGGCGGCGTCGGCACCATCGGTGGAACCCTGATCGGCGCGTTGATCATCGCGGTGTTGACCAATGGCCTGGTGCTGCTGGGGGTGTCCGACATCTGGCAATACATCATCAAGGGCCTCGTCATTATTGGTGCGGTGGCGCTCGATCGTTATCGCCAGTCCGGTGCACGAACCTGATTCAACCGCTGTTCTCGTACACCGATTCAAAAAAGAGCCATCCATAATCACAAGAGAGAAATCATGAACTTCAAACGCACGTTTCCCGCTGTCGTCTCCCTGTGCCTGGTCACGCTGTTGTCTCAGGGTGTCGAGGCCCGTGAACTGAAATCGATGGGCATCAGCCTCGGCTCGTTGGGCAACCCGTATTTCGTGACCCTCGCCGACGGTGCCAAGGCCAGGGCGCTTGAGCTGAACCCGAATGCCAAGGTCATGTCGGTGTCGGCCGATTACGACCTGAGCAAGCAATTCACCCAGATCGACAATTTCATTTCCGCTGGCGTCGACCTGATCCTGCTGAACGCAGTCGATCCGGCGGCCATCGAGTCCGCTGTCAAGAAAGCCCGCAAGGCCGGGATCGTGGTAGTGGCCGTGGACGTGAATGCCAAGGGCGTGGACGCTACCGTGCAGACCGACAACGTCGAGGCCGGCAAATTGGCCTGTCAGTTCATCGTCGACAAGCTGTCCGGCAAGGGCAACGTGATCATCCAGAACGGCCCGCAAGTGACCGCGGTAACCGACCGGGTCACGGGCTGTAAAACAGCGTTTGCCACCGCGCCCGGCATCAAGGTTCTGTCCGATGATCAGGACGCCAAAGGCTCCCGTGAAGGCGGGCTGAATGCGATGCAGGGCTATCTGACGCGCTTCCCGAAAATCGACGGATTATTCGCCATCAATGACCCGCAAGCCATCGGCAGCGATCTTGCCGCCAGACAGCTGAAACGCAGTGGCATCATCATTACTTCCGTGGACGGCGCGCCGGACATCGAGAACGCACTGAAAACCGAGTCTTCGGTCCAGGCGTCCGCCAGCCAGGACCCATGGGCCATGGCGCAGAATGCGGTGGTGATCGGCAATGACATTCTCAACGACAGGAAGCCTGCCGACGTGCTCACCTTGCTGACGCCGAAGCTGATCACCCGCGATAATGTCGGCTCATATAGCGGCTGGTCCAGCAAACATTGAGCCGATGAAGGGGTGGAGAGCGTGCTGTGGTAACGATGGATGATGTGGCAAAGATTGCGCAGGTATCGACGTCGACGGTTTCGCACGTTTTGAACGGCACGCGCAAAGTCAGCCCGGCCACGGCGCGTGCGGTCGAAATGGCGGTCCAGGAACTCGGCTACATCCCGAATACGCTGGCACGTTCGTTGGCGCGTTCGACCACCAACACCATTGGCGTGGCGATCTCGGCGCTCTCCAACCAGTACTTCAGCGAGACGGTGCACGCGATTGAAACCGAGTGCGCCAAGCACGGCATCATGATGCTGTTCGTCGATACCCACGACGATCCCGAACAGGAATTGCGCGTCGTCAAAGCCCTGCACCATCGACGTGTCGACGGCATCTTGCTGGCGCCGTCGATGGGGCAACAGCCTCTGGCCCTGGACTATCTGCAGGCCAATGATATTCCGACAGTGCTGGTCGACCGCCTCGTCGCCAAAGGCTTTGATCAGGTCGGTGTTGAAAATATAAAGTCGTCGCAGGCCCTGGTGGCGCATCTGATCGGGCATGGGCACCGACGCATTGCGTTGATTGCCGGTCGCCCGGGATTCAGCACCACCGACGAGCGGATCGAAGGTTATCAAGCCGCGTTGATGGCGGCGGGGCTGCCCTTTGATCCGGTGTTGCTGGTCAATGGTGAATCGAACAGTGAACCGGCACGGGTAGTCACTCGGCAGTTGCTGGCACTGGAATCGCCACCGACAGCGATCATGGCGGCCAACAACCTCATGACCCTTGGCGCCATGCATGCCTTGCGCGATGCGAACATCGCGGTGCCTGGGCAAATGGCGCTGGTCGGTTTCGATGATTTTGACTGGGCTGATTTTTTTGTCCCTCGCCTGACGTTGATCGCACAGCCGGTCAAGGCGTTGGGCGCTCGCGCAGTCTCCTTGCTGCTTGAGCGAATTGAATCCCCTGAGCGTAAAAAACAGACCGTACGCATGGCACCAACGCTACGGATTCGGAACTCATGTGGCTGTCTCTGATCAGTCCGGCTGATGGAAGTGAATGTTTATGAGCAGTCCCCTCTCGCTCGGGATCGATCTCGGCACCTCGGAACTCAAGGCCATATTGCTGGATGAGAGCGGAACAGTGCTGGCCCATGCCGGTGCCCGGTTGACGGTTTCACGGCTGCACAGCGGTTGGTCCGAGCAAGACCCGCAAGACTGGTGGCAGGCCTGCCTGAGTGCGCTGGATCAATTACGGCTCAGTCAGCCAGACGCCTATGCGCGTATTCGCTGCATTGGGTTGTCGGGGCAGATGCATGGTGCGGTGCTGTTGGGCGATGACGACCGTGTGTTGTACCCGGCGATACTGTGGGATGACTCCCGCGCCATCACCCAGGCCGACGCGCTGGGTCGCCAATGCCCCGGTTTTGCCGAGGTGACGGGCAGCTTGCCGATGGCGGGACTGACGGCGCCGAAGCTGATGTGGCTGCACCAGCATGAGCCGCAGGTATTCAACGCCATTGGCTGCGTCTTGTCGCCCAAGGACTACCTGCGGCTACGACTGAGCGGCGAGCGCATCAGCGACGTGTCGGACGCCGCTGGCACGTTATGGCTGGATGTGGCCAGGCGTGACTGGTTCGAACCCATGGTGCGCGCCACCGGTCTTGAGCCCGGTCAGATGCCCGCGCTGGTCGAGGGGGGCGCCGCCTGTGCAAGCTTGAGTGCCTCTGCAGCCATGCGATTGGGCTTGCCCGCAGGGTTGGTTATCGCCGGTGGCGGCGGTGACAATCCCGTCTCGGCGGTCGGCATTGGTGCCATCAATGCCGGCGATGCGTTTATTACCCTGGGCACCAGCGCCGCGATTGTCGCGATCACCGATCACCCTGCGGGCAATCCGGCCAGCGCCGTGCACAGTTTTTGCCACGCACTCCCGCACCGTTGGTACACCATGGGCGCCATGCTGGCGGGCGCCAGTTGCTTGCGTTGGGTGACTCGCCTGTTGGGTTTTGCGGATGAACAAACGCTGCTGCAGCACGTGCAGACGTCGCTACCGATCGATCGATCGGTGGCGCTTTCAAACCCGCTTTTTCTACCCTATCTCGCCGGTGAGCGCACCCCGCACAATGATCCTTTGCTGCGCGGCGGCTTCATGAACCTGGGTCATGACTGCACGCCAGCGATGCTCGGTTATGCGGTGATGGAAGGGGTCGGCTTCGGTCTGCTGGACGCGATGAATGCGCTGCAGTCAGCCGGGGCCGCCGTAGAGGATTGCGCACTGGTGGGAGGCGGCGCACGCAGCGATTATTGGGCGCAGTTGCTCGCCAATATTCTGCAGCGGGAAATATATACCTTGCACGGCAGCGAACTCAGCGCCTGCATCGGTGCCGCCAAGCTGGGTTTCCTGGCTTACGGGCGCGGTTGCGATCTGTTGCAGGCGGGTATGCCGATCAAAACGCGGTACTTTCCTGCGGTCGAACAACAATCCGCGTTACAAGCCCGTTACCAGAAATTCCGCGGTTTGCTGTCAGCAGCGAAAACGCTGCACGGTTGACTTCAGGCCTGTCGGCATCTGCCCATGCATGCTCAGAACGGAATCTCGCCTCAGCATGCATGACCAGCAGGGCGGCAGAGTCAGCGCGTTGTCACAGCCGTAACCAGACCTGAATACTCCTGCATTGCATCCTCTAACGCCCCCCGAAAATACGCCTGCGATGCCCGGTCACAGAGGATGTGAAAGCTCGCCTGCTGCACGGTGCCGGAATTGATGACGATCACGTTGATGCGTGCCGCCGACGTCTGGGCCACCGCTCCCGGGCCGAACGCCTGCGGGCTCAGATCAACCCCGCAGAGCTTGGCCAACACTTCGCTCAGATGATCCCCCGTCAGCTGAAAACAGGCATGGCTGTCCTGACGAGGCAGCAGATAGTTGGCTTGATGATCGAGTTCCCAACGGGCCTCTTCAACCGCCATTCGTTGGCCCTGATCCTCTGGGCTGCCCAGCAGCAGGTATTCGGTCTGCGACAGCCGCGCCACCTGACTGCCATCGGCTTGAATCACCGCACGGTTGGGCGCATCCGGCAGGACGAAGCCACGGCTGCGCAGGTACTCGGCACTGTGGGCGCCGCGGAAACCGACCCGCGGCAGGTCGGTCAGGTCCGCCAGGCAGCATCGCGGCAACGGCGTTAGGGCTTGCCGGGTGATGCTGTGTTGTTCTTTCAGACTGGTCATGACTCAAAGCTCCTGGCGTTGGTTGTCGGGATCGAAGAAGGGCAACTGCACCACCTCGGCCTGGACCACGATGCCGCCTTCGACGCGGATCGGAATCCGTTGCCCAAGCGTGCTCTGGTCGATGCCGGCATAGGCCAGGCCGATGATCTTGCCCAGGGAGGCGGAATACTCGCAGGAGGTGACGTTGCCACTGATGTCCGGGCCGTTAAGCACCAGATGGCCTTCCAACGGTTGCAGGCTGCCTTTGGGCAGGCTGAAACCCACCAGTTTGCGTTTCAGTGGCTGGGCTTCGAGGATGTCCACCGAGCGGCGGCCGACGAAGAACGGCTTGGTGCGACTGACCGCCCAGCCCATGTCGATTTCCGCCGGGTGGGTCATGCCGTCGGTGTCCTGGCTGATGATCACGTGGCCTTTTTCCAGACGCAACAGGCGCTGAGTTTCGACGCCGAAGGGGCGGATGTCATGGGCTTTGCCGGCGTCCATCAGAGCGTCCCAAAGCTTGACCCCGTGGCGCGCCGGTACGTGGATTTCATAACCCAGTTCGCCTACGAATCCGACTCGCAGCAAGCGCGCTTTGATCCCCGCGACCGTGCCCTGACGCACGCCCAGATAAGGGAAGGCTTCGGCGCTCAGGTCGAGGTCGGTGCAGACCTGTTCCAGCACCTTGCGCGAGTCCGGCCCGGCAAGGTTCACCGCGCAAATGGCCGCGGTGACGTTGGCGACGTCCACGTCGAGGCGCCATTGCGCGTTCCACTTAAGCATTTGCTGATAGATCCGGTCGACACCGCTGGTGGTGGCGGTGACGTAGAAATGGTTCTCGGCAAACCGCGCACAGACACCGTCGTCGATCACCACGCCGTGCTCACTGGTCATCAGCGCATAACGGGAGCGGCCGATCGGCTGCTTGAGAAAGGCGAACGTGTACATCCGATTGAGCAGTTCGGCCGCGTCCGGGCCGCGCACATCAAGGCCACCGAGGGTCGAGACATCGATGATGCCGACCTTGTTGCGCACGTGCAGGGCTTCGGCCTGCATGCACGCCTCGCGATCCTTCGCGTTGCCGTAGTAGGCCGGGCGTTGCCAGATACCCGCAGGCATCATCTTCGCGCCAGCTTGCAGGTGACGAGCGTGCATCGGCGTTTGCCGGTACGGGTCGAATGCGCGACCGGCGACATGCGCCAGCTTTTCCGCAACAAACGGCGGTCGCGCCGTGGTCACGCCGGTTTCACTGATATTGCGTTGGGTGGCCCAGGCCACCAACCGCGCGGTCGGCAGCGCCGAGTGACGACCCTGAGACGGTCCCATGCCGACGGTGGAGTAGCGCTTGACCAGTTGCACGTCGCGATAGCCGATGCGGGTGGCGTTGACGATGTCGGCCACTTGTAGATCTTCGTCGAAGTCGACGAAGTCCTTGCCTTTGGGGTGCGGGAAGATTGGCCAATTAAAGTTGACCCGAGCCTCGCCGCTGAATGGCGCGCGTTGCGTGCCGACTGTCAGGCCCAGCGCGAGGGCGGCTTCGGCACCGGCATTCACGCCATCGGCAATCACGTTATCGAGCTGGTGACGACCGTTGACCGAGCCGGCGACATTCAGATTCTTTGGCAGGCCGCTGAGCGTGAACTCGGCACGCTGATCGTCGTAGGCCAGTTTGCCGCCGGCCTGGCACAGCAGTTGATAGACCGGCATGTATCCGGCGGACATGCACAGTAAATCGCACTCCAGGCGTTGCCCGCTCTCGGCGACCTGGCCTTGTGCGGTGATCTTGCGCACGTCGACGCCGTTGATATGGCGCATGCCTTTCTCATGCTGGGCTTCATAGACGGTGCTGTTGCTCTGACGGTAGATCTTGCGTTGCGCCAGTGCGCGCAGCAGGGATTCGTCCGAAGGACCATGGCGCAGGTCCACCACAGCGACGACCTCCACGCCCTGGTCATGCAGATCCAGCGCGGCGAGGTAACCGTCATCGTTGCCGGTCAGCACCACGGCGCGTTTGCCGGGTTTGACCGCATACAGCTTCATCAGCCGTTGCGCAGCGCTGGTCAGCATCACGCCGGGCAAGTCGTTGTTGCGAAAGATCACCGGCTGATCGAAAGCGCCGCTGCACACCAGGCACTGGCGGGCGCGGACCTTGTACATGCGTTTGCCCTGAATCACCGGCAGGTAGTTGTCGGTGAACCAGGCGTTGCAGGTGGCGTCGGTCAGGATCTGGATATTGGCGTGTTGCTCTACCGCAGCGAGCAGTTCGCGGCGCAGGTTTTCAGCCCTGTTGCCTTCGACATCGAAGCGGGCATAGGTTAGCGAGCCGCCGAGAACCGGCTGTTGCTCGATGAGCAACACCTTGGCCCCCGCGTTGGCTGCCGTCAGCGCCGCCTGGAGCCCGGCGGGACCGGCGCCGATTACCGCGACGTCGGTAAACAAGTAGGCCTTGTCGTAGTACTCCGGCTGGAACTTCAGGTCGAGCACGCCGAGGCCGGCCTTCTTGCGAATGATCGGTTCCCAGACTTTCCACATGCCTTTGGGCTTGTAGAAAGAACGGTAGTAGAAACCCACCGGCATGAATTTGGAGAACTTGCCCAGGTAGGCGTCGCGGTCATTGTCCAGCGAGCCGTTGACGTTCTGCGCCGTCACCTGCAACTCGGCGGACAATGTGTGGGCATCGGCCAGCACGTTGGGTTCTTCGGGCAACTGCACCAGGCTATTGGCGTCCTGGCCGGCCATGGTCAGCGGGCCACGCGGGCGATGGTATTTGAACGAACGGGAGATCAGGAAACGCCCGTTGGCCAGCAGGGCGCTGGCGATGCTGTCGCCTTGCAATCCTTGGTAGCGGTGGCCGTCGAAGCTGAAATCCAGCGGCTGATCACGGTCGATCAGCAAGCCCATGGGGGCGGGTAGGCGGTTCATCCTGCGATCTCCTTGGCAACTGCGCTGAATTCGACACGGGCGGTGAACAGTTCTTTGGGGTCGAAGGTCCGCAGGATTTCATCGCTGACGGTGTGACGCTCCGCGAGAAACCAGTAGCTGGATGGCGTGTGCATCCACCACTCGCGCACCACGCCAGCGAGGTTGTCGGTGTTGAACACGTAGTCGGCCCATTCGGCATCGCTGCAACTGACCGGGTCAGGCATCGGCTTGAATTCGCCGCCATAAGTGAACTCGCTGATATTGCGCGGCCCGTTGAGCGGGCAATTCATGATTTTCATCGTCCGCTCTCCGTCAGTGACTGGCCGCCGTGGCGCCCATTTCGTTGACTTGCTGGAAGGTTGAAAAACGTTCAAGGCCGAAGGGTTTGATCAGCTCCGGCACCTTGCCGCCGCTGGCCACCAACTCGGCCATGGTCTTGCCGCAGATCGGCGTGGCTTTGAAACCCCAAGTGCCCCAGCCAGCGTCGAGGTAATAATTCTTCACCGGCGACAGGCCCATGATCGGGCTGTAATCCGGGGTCATGTCGGTGATGCCGGCCCATTGCCGCATCAGCTTGGCGTTGGCCAGGAACGGGAACATCTCGATCGCATGGGCGAGCAGGCTTTCCTTGAGGTCCAGCGTCGAGCGGGTGTTGAACAGCGGATAGGGATCGGAACCGCCGCCGAATACCACCTCGCCACGGCTGGTTTGCTGCACGTAGCAGTGCAGGGCGGAGGAGCTCACCAGTGGATCGAGAAATGGTTTGAATGGTTGGGTGACCATCGCTTGCAACGGGAAGGTCTGGATCGGCGAACGGATCCCGGCCTTGGCCATCAGCAACGAACTGTGCCCGGCAATCGCCTGCACCGCACAACCGCACTTGATGGTGCCACGATTGGTTTTCACGGCGGTGATGGCGCCGTTCTCGATGATCAGGTCCTGGACTTCGGTGAGCTGATGGATTTCCACGCCGCGCTTGGCGGCTTGTTTGGCGTAACCCCAGGCCACGGCGTCATGGCGCGCGGTGGCGCCGTCGAGGTGCCAGAGCCCGGCGATGACCGGCAAATGGCCGGGATCGAGGTTGAGGCTGGGCACCAGTTCGCGGATCTGCTGGCGGTCGATCATCTCGGTGCGGCCGCCGAAGTGTTTGTTGACCTCGGCGCGCTGACGGAACGAACGCACCGTGGCATCGGTGTGGGCCAGGGTCAGCTGGCCACGCTCGGAGTACATGATGTTGAAATCGAATTCGTTGGACAGCGACTGGAACATCCGCACCGACTCGGCATAAAAGCGCACACCTTCGCTGGTCAGGTAGTTGGAGCGGATCACCGCGGTGTTGCGCGCGGTATTGCCGCCACCCAGGTAAGACTTCTCCAACACCGCGATGTGGGTGATGCCGTGGTACTTGGCCAGGTAATAAGCGATGGCCAGACCGTGGCCGCCGGCACCGATGATCACCACGTCATAACTCGATTTGAGTTCCTTCGGTGGCGGTAAATCCACTTCCACCGGGTACTCCGAACTCAGCCCGTATTTCAATAGATTGAATGGCATAAGGCCTCCGATTGGCTGCGTTGGGCCTGGTGTTGGTTAAGGGCGGCGGTCACGGTGTTCTTCATCAGAAAGGCGATAGTCATCGGGCCAACGCCACCGGGTACCGGCGTGATCGCCGCAACTTGGGTCAGGGCGCTGTCGAAGTCGACGTCGCCCACCAGACGGCTGCGGTCATCGTCTTCGATACGGTTGATGCCGACGTCGATCACCACTGCGCCAGGCTTGAGCCAACTGGCGTCGATCAGCCTTGGGCGACCCACGGCGGCGATGACGATGTCTGCCTGCCGGCACAGAGCCTGCGGATGCGGGCTGCGCGAATGCAGGACGGTCACCGAGCAATCGGCCTGCAGCAACAACGCTGCCATGGGTTTGCCGACGATGTTCGAGCGGCCGATCACCACCGCGTGCTTGCCGCGCAGATCGCCGCAGGTTTGCTCCAGCAAATACAAACAACCACTGGGGGTGCAGGGCGCGAGTACCGTGCGACCCTGGCTGAGACCGCCGACGTTCTGACTGTGGAACCCGTCTACATCCTTGTCCGGAGCGATAGCCTCCAGTGCGCGTAATTCATCGATATGCGCAGGCAGCGGCAGTTGCAGAAGAATGCCGTGGATCGAGCGATCGGCATTCAGTCGGGCGATCAGAATGAGTAACTGTTCAGTGCTGGTGTCCGTGGACAGCCGATGCTCCAGCGAGCGGATACCCACTTCTTCGGCGCGCAGCATTTTGTTGCGCACGTACACCTGGCTGGCCGGGTCGCTGCCCACCAGAATCACTGCCAGCGTCGGTTGAATGTCTTGCTCGCGCAGGCGCTCCACGTCCTCGCGGACCTGCACCAGCACGCGGGCGGCGGTGGCTTTGCCGTCGATCAGTTTGTGCGCGCTCACCGGAAGATCACCGTTCTGTCCTGGTTGAGGAAAACCCGGTGCTCCAGGTGGTACTTGACCGCCTTGGACAGGGCCACGGTTTCGGTGTCGCGGCCGGTGGCGACCAGATCGTCGGGCAGGTAGACGTGATCGACACGCTGCACTTCCTGCTCAATGATCGGTCCCTCGTCGAGGTCGCTGGTGACGTAATGGGCGGTGGCGCCGATCAGTTTCACGCCACGCTGGTAGGCCTGGTGATAAGGCTTGGCGCCTTTGAAGCCGGGCAAGAACGAATGGTGAATGTTGATCGCCCGCCCCGAGAGTTGCTTGCACAAGTCATCGGAGAGGATCTGCATGTAGCGCGCCAACACCACCAGTTCGGTGCCGGTGTCGTCGACAATCTTCATCAGCTCGGCTTCCTGCCGGGCCTTGGTGTCCTTCGTCACGGGTAGGTAGATGAAGCGAATACCCTCGCGTTCGGCCATGGGCCGCAAGTCGAGGTGGTTGGAGACGATGGCGGTGATGGTCATGTCCATCTCGCCCTTGTGGTAGCGGTAGAGCAGGTCGGTCAGGCAGTGGTCGAACTTGCTGACCATCAGTAGCACGCGCATCGGCTCGCGGGTGTCGTGCAATTCCCAGGTCATGTCGAACGCCTTGGCGACGTCGGCGAAACCGTCCTTGATCTGTTGAATGTCGCCCTGATGGCCGTCGTTGAAGCGGAACACCGCACGCATGAAAAAACGGCCGCTGAAGTCGTCGTCGAATTGCGCCATCTCCCCGATGTAGCAACTGTTGTCCGCCAGGTAGGTGGTGACGGCAGCGACGATGCCGGACACCGCGGGACAAGTGATCTTGATGATGAAATGGTTTTTTTCGTGTTGCATGACACGTCCTCGGGATGATGGCGGCAGCTCATCGCATAGCGAAAAAAATCATCAGCGGACATCAGGCTCATCCATGAGCGCATTTTCTTGTGGGGAATAAATTATTCCTGTTGGTGGCTTTATAGGGGAATGGTCGCGTTGCGTCCAGAGCTTTTAAGAAAGTTTTTTAACTGGCAGGAAAATACGTGAGGCCGACGTGGGTCGGCCTCAAGGCGGGGCAAAGCGGGGGAAGAGGGGGGCGTTACTCTTTATCGCTGCCGTAATTCATGATCGACAGCAGGCGGATCGGCACGTGCACCAGTTGCTCCGGACCGTGAGGGATTTCACCTTCAAACGTCAGGCTGTCACCCGCTTCCATGCGGTACAGCTGATTGCCGTGGCGATAGATCAGTTCGCCTTCCAGCAGGTGGAGGAATTCGGTGCCGGGGTGGGAGAAGGTCGGAAACTCCTCACTGGCGTCATCCATGCTGACCATGTAGGCCTCGAAGCTCTTCTTTGGCCCGCGGGTGTGGTTGAGCAGATGGTAGGTATGACCTTTCTCAGTGCCACGGCGCACCACTTCCATGCCCTGATCAGCCTTGACCAATAGCGCACTACCGTCTTGCTGGTCGTATTCGCTGAACAACTTGGACAGTGGCAGGCCGAGTACGTCGCACAGACGGCTCAGGGTATCGAGGCTGGTGGACACCTGGGCGTTTTCGATCTTGCTCAACATGCCCTGACTGATATCGGCAATCTTGGCCACGTCAGACAATTTCAGATCCTGAGCCTGGCGCTGGCGCTTGATCTGCAATCCCAGATATTGCTCAAGCTTGAGGCGCGGGGCGGTTTCGGTCGACATAGTCATCAGATCCTGCACACTTTCCGTTCAGTAATATTAGTTTCGCACTGAGAAAGTGCAAATGGCGACGCTTGGCGCATGCCCTGGGGGCAGTATTCCCACAGGGAAAAGAATATTCCCATATATACAGTACAAAAGCGCCTATCACGGCGTTTTGACCTTTCACTCGCGAATCTGGCAAGGGCTTTGCATTCCTATTGGGAAAATAACTTTCTTTTTAGGAATAAAAAGACGGTCAAGGCCCATCCAGAATGTTTTGCCTTTCGCGAGGAGTGACGAGCAATGTTGCCAGCAGAAACCCAGCGCATCATCGACAAGCACGGGATCAAGTACGTGCTTGCGCAATTTGTGGATATTCACGGTGCGGCCAAGACCAAGTCGGTGCCGATCTGTGGGCTCAAGACCGTCGCAGAAGAGGGGGCGGGTTTTGCCGGGTTTGCGATCAGCGGCATGGGCATGGAGCCCCATGGTCCGGACTTCATGGCCCGCGGCGACTTGTCCACCCTGACCCCGGTGCCCTGGCAACCGGGTTATGGGCGGGTGGTGTGCATCGGTCACGTCGACGGTAAACCGCATCCGTATGACAGCCGTTATGTGTTGCAGCAACAAGTGCAACGCCTGGAAGAAAAGGGCTGGACCCTCAATACCGGCCTGGAACCCGAGTTCAACCTGATGCGGCGCGACGAGCAGGGCAAGCTGCAATTGGTTGACCCCAGCGACAACCTCGACAAGCCTTGCTACGACTATAAAGGCTTGTCGCGCTCCCGCGTTTTCCTTGAGCGGCTGACCGAAGCCTTGCAGGCAGTGGATTTCGAGGTCTATCAAATCGACCACGAGGACGCCAACGGCCAGTTCGAGATCAACTACACCTACAGCGACGCCATGACCTCGGCGGATCGCTTCACGTTTTTCCGCATGGCCGCCGGCGAAATCGCCAATGACCTGGGCATGATCTGCTCGTTCATGCCCAAGCCCGACCCGAAACGCGCTGGTAATGGCATGCACTTTCACCTGTCGATCAGCAGCGCCGAGAACAAAAACCTGTTCCATGACGCCAGCGATCCGAGCGGCATGGGGCTGTCGAAAATGGCCTATCACTTCGCCGCCGGCCTGCTTGCCCATGGCCCGGCGCTGTGTGCCTTCGCCGCGCCGACGGTCAACTCCTACAAGCGTCTGGTGGTCGGTAATTCGTTGTCCGGCGCGACTTGGGCGCCAGCCTTTATCGCCTTCGGTGCCAACAACCGTTCAGCCATGGTGCGGGTGCCTTATGGCCGCCTCGAATTCCGTCTGCCGGACGCCGGTTGCAACCCCTATCTGGTCAGCGCCGCGATCATCGCTGCGGGCCTGGACGGCATCGACCGTCAGCTGGAAATCGACCACGTCTGCAATGAAAACCTCTACAGCCTGAGCCTCGAGCAGATCGCCGCGCGGGGCATCAAGACCCTGCCGCAATCGCTCAAGGAAGCCTGCGACGCGCTTGAAGCCGACCCGTTGTTCGCCGAGGTGCTGGGCCCGCAGATCGTTGGCGAGTTCATCAAGCTCAAGCGCATGGAATGGGTGGAATACAGCCGCCACGTCTCCGACTGGGAGATCCAGCGCTACACCGAATTTTTCTGACTCTGTGTTTTGACTGCCTCCGAAGGAGACTTGATATGTGTGGAATCGTAGGTCTTTATCTGAAAAATCCGCAGCTGGAATCCCAGCTCGGCAAGCTCTTCGAACCGATGTTGCAGGCCATGACCGATCGTGGCCCGGACAGTGCCGGCTTCGCCATTTACGGCGATGAAGTGGCGGACGGCTGGGTCAAGCTGACCTTGCAGGCGACCACCGAAGGCTTCGACTGGAAAACCCTGATGGGCGAATTGGAAGGGCGTCTCGGCTGTTCGCTGGACTGGTTCCAGAACGCCAGCGCCGCCGTGCTCAAGATCAACGCCGCTGAGGTGCCCGTGCGTCTGGCCCTCGCTGAACTGGCACCGAACCTGCGCATCATGAGCGCCGGCCAGAGCATCGAAATCCTCAAAGGCATGGGCTTGCCCCAGGAAATTTCCCAACGCTTCGGCCTGGCCGGCATGAAGGGTAGCCACATTATTGGCCACACCCGCATGGCCACCGAAAGCGCGGTGACCATGGAAGGCAGCCATCCGTTTTCCACAGGTGCCGACCTGTGCCTGGTGCACAACGGCTCGTTGTCAAACCACTTCCGCCTGCGTCAGGAACTCAAGCGTGAAGGCATCCACTTCGAAACCGACAACGACACCGAAGTGGCCGCCGGCTACCTGACCTGGCGCCTGCAGCAAGGCGACTCGCTGAAAGAAGCGCTGGATCATTCGCTGGAGGATCTCGACGGTTTCTTCACCTTCGCCATCGGCACCCGCAACGGTTTTGCGGTGATCCGCGACCCGGTCGCCTGCAAGCCGGCGATCCTCGCCGAGACGGACGACTACGTCGCCATGGCCTCCGAATATCAGGCGCTGTCGAGCCTGCCGGGAATCGAACACGCCAGAATCTGGGAGCCCGCACCGGCCACCCTGTACATCTGGGAACGCGAGTCAGCTTAAGGAGCGCACACATGAAAACCATCGATCTTTCCACTGCCACTGTGCGTGACCTCAATCAGGCGCTGCACGATCAGGTCAATAACGTGACCGATCACGAGTGGGTGGTGACTCACTCCGATGGCAAGCACAACCTCGCAGTCGGGGTGAATGAAGCGGTGTCCATCGATATCCAGGGTCACGCCGGTTACTACTGCGCGGGGATGAATCAAAAGGCCTCGATCACCGTCCACGGCAACGTCGGTGTCGGTTGTGCCGAGAACATGATGTCCGGCTACGTCCGGGTCAAAGGCAGCGCCTCCCAGGCGGCTGGTGCCACGGCCCATGGCGGTTTGCTGGTGATTGAAGGCGACGCCGGGGCGCGTTGCGGGATTTCCATGAAGGGCATCGACATCGTTGTTGGCGGCAGCATCGGCCACATGAGCTGCTTCATGGGGCAGGCCGGTCGCCTGGTGGTCTGCGGCGACGCCGGCGATGCGCTGGGCGATTCGTTGTACGAGACCCACATCTACGTGAAAGGGGCCGTTGAGTCCCTGGGCTCGGATTGCATCGAGAAAGAGATGCGTGCCGAGCACCTGGAAGAGCTGCAAGGGCTGCTCAACCGCGCCGGTTTCGAGCACAAGGCGGCTGACTTCAAGCGCTACGGTTCGGCTCGTCAGTTGTACAACTTCAAAGTCGATAACGCGTCCGCGTACTGATCCGCGCGAGGAGAAAAGATATGAGCGACCCCATCAGCCAAAAAACGCCTCCCGTACTGCGCGAGTCAGCCACCTTCGACCGCCTGACCATTCAGGAAATCCAGCGTGCCGCAGAAACAGGCATCTATGACATTCGTGGTGGCGGCACCAAGCGCAAGCTGCCACATTTTGATGATTTGCTGCTGCTCGGCGCCAGCGTTTCGCGCTACCCGCTGGAAGGCTATCGGGAGAAGTGTGGCACCGATGTAATCCTCGGCAACCGCTTCGCCAAGAAGCCGATTCACCTGAAGATTCCGGTGACCATCGCCGGCATGAGCTTCGGTGCTTTGTCGGCCAATGCCAAGGAAGCTCTGGGCCGTGGCGCAACCATCGCTGGCACCAGCACCACCACCGGTGACGGCGGCATGACCCCGGAAGAGCGCGGCCAGTCGCAGCATTTGGTGTATCAGTATTTGCCGTCCCGCTATGGCATGAACCCGGACGATCTGCGCAAGGCCGACGCCATTGAAATCGTCCTGGGGCAGGGCGCCAAACCCGGCGGCGGCGGAATGTTGCTGGGCATGAAAGTCACCGAGCGGGTGGCCGGCATGCGCACCTTGCCGATCGGTGTCGACCAGCGCAGCGCCTGCCGTCACCCGGACTGGACCGGCCCGGATGACTTGGCGATCAAGATTGCCGAACTGCGGGAAATTACTGACTGGGAAAAACCCATCTACGTGAAAATCGGTGCGAGCCGACCGTACTACGACGTCAAGTTGGCGGTAAAAGCCGGGGCTGACGTGATTGTGCTCGACGGCATGCAAGGCGGCACTGCAGCGACTCAGGAAGTGTTCATCGAACACGTCGGGATCCCGATTTTGTCGGCCATTCCGCAAGCGGTACAGGCTTTGCAAGAGATGGGCATGCATCGCAAGGTTCAACTGATCGTTTCCGGAGGGATTCGCAACGGTGCCGACGTCGCCAAGGCGATGGCGCTGGGTGCGGATGCGGTGGCCATCGGGACGGCGGCGCTGATTGCCTTGGGCGATAACCATCCACGCCTGGACGAGGAACTGAAGAAAATCGGCTCGGCCGCCGGTTTCTACGACGACTGGCAGAACGGCCGCGACCCGGCCGGGATCACCACGCAGGACCCGGAGCTGTCCAAGCGTCTGGACCCGGTGGAAGGTGGTCGGCGTCTGGCCAACTACCTGCGCGTGTTGGTGCTGGAAGCGCAGACCATGGCCCGGGCTTGCGGCAAGTCGCACCTGCACAACCTCGATCCCGAGGATTTGGTAGCGCTGACGGTGGAGTCGGCTGCCATGGCGCGGGTGCCGCTGGCGGGAACCAGTTGGATTCCTGGTTCTGGTTCCGGTTACTGAAACGGGGCTGATGACGCTCGTTCCCACGCTCTGCGTCACTAGTGTCCGGTAAACATGCTTCATAGCGGAAGGCTGCCTTGGGCAGCCTTCAACTTTTCTCGCTCCTGCCTTCGTCGATCCCTCAATACTGGGGTTTCGGGTCGTTCAAACAGGACATGAACTATGCGAACCGTCAGCTCGAACAACGAGCCGGTAAATCCTGAGCGACGATGGAATATTTGCAGTAACAGATAGCTGATCAAGGCACTGTAAATCTGCAAACGCACCGCATTTTCGGAGTAGGCATAAAAGCGTTTGAGCTTCAGATGTTGTTTGATCCACTTGAAAAATAGCTCGATCTGCCAACGATCTTTGTACAAGGACGCGATTTCTTCAGCTGTCCTCGTGAAGTCGTTGGTCACCAGAACTAATGGGGTCGCATGCCCCTCGCGCTCAACCACGACGCGTCTTACCGACTTTTCCCAGTAGTCGTTCAGGCGTTTGCCGGCCAAATGTTTTTTGCCAAACTGGACAACTTCATCGGTCATGACCGAGCTTTGCTCAGTCACGGTCGAGTGCTCATGCAGCACTTTGATATTGGCGTTTTTCTTCAGGCGGGTGACGAAAAAAGCACCTTTGGTCTGCAACTTGTGCCACCAGTTGTAATCGCAGTAGCCCTTGTCGAAAACATACGTCATGCCGGCCTGGATCGGCATTTCCAGTGCATCGCTCAGGTCGTTGACGTTGGCAGGCGTAATGTTCACGTACACCGGGGCCAGTTGCGCCAGATCCAGCCCGACATGCACTTTGAGGCCTTGGGTGATGCGGGTTTTCGTCGCGGCTGTCCAGCCATCGAAGTGAGGTCCGCGCAAGCTGATCGACGTGGAGTCAATCAGGCTAACCATAGCCCCGACCTCCTTGCGCTGCTGGCGGCTGACGGCGCTCATCAGGTACCCGCAAAGGTCCTGTAATGGCCGGTAGTCACGCTTGTTCAAGGCATCGGACATTGTCGAGCGGGCAATAGGGCCGGCTTTGAGATGGTAGCTATGCGGGCCGAAATTTTCGGAGATAGTCGCCAAGGACCGCAGGCTTGAGGCTTGGGTCAAATGGCCGCTGATTAGTGTTACCAGCAATTGCCAGGTCGTGCAGCGTTTGACGTAGCGATCAGCTTGGTGTGTTTCGATGGATTGCTGGAAAAACTGGCGCGGGATCGCACTGAGTAGTTGGGTTAAACGGGTGCTGGAAAACATAAGTCAAAATCGAGTCTGAAAAGTCCGATTATGCCTCACAGCCGCCAACAGCAAGGGGGAGCAAGCTCCCCCCTCGTGTTTTACCGGACACTAGTGACGCTCTGCGTGGGAATGCCTCTTGGGACGCTCTGCGTCCCGCTTTTGTGACGCCGAGCGTCACGGGCTGCATTCCCACGCAGGAGTGTGGGAACGATCAGATCAAGGGGCCCACCAAGAGGCCCGTGCATACTCACTTTGCTCGCTGCCAGACACTTTCCATTCTTTTGCAGGAGCTTTGAAAATGGTCAATCGTCTTCTCGGCAAATCCCTTCTTGTCTTATTGGCGGCCGGCGCGCTCACGCCGCTCGCCCAGGCGGCCGACGCACCCACCTTGAACACCGGCAGCACTGCCTGGATGGTGACCGCAGCGGTGCTGGTGCTGTTCATGTGTCTGCCGGGCCTCGCATTGTTCTACGGTGGTCTGGTGCGGGCGAAAAACATGCTCTCGCTGTTCACCCAGTGCTTCGGTATCGCCGGCCTGGTCGGCGTGCTGTGGGTGATCTATGGCTACAGCATGGTGGTCGACAGCACCGGCATGGTCGAGGGACAGGTGACGTTCAATAGTTTTGTCGGTGGTTTGAGCCGGGCCTTCCTGGCCGGCATGACCCCGCAGAGCCTGGTCGGTGACATCCCGGAAGGCGTGTTTGTGACCTTCCAGATGACCTTCGCGATCATTACCCCGGCGCTGATTGCCGGTGCATTCGCCGAGCGCATGAAGTTCTCGGCGGCGCTGTGGTTCATGGCCCTGTGGTTCACCCTGGTGTACGCCCCGGTGGCGCATATGGTATGGGGCGGTTCGGGTGCTTTGATGCATAACTGGGGTGTCCTCGATTTTGCCGGCGGCACTGCGGTGCATATCAATGCTGGCGTTGCCGCGTTGGCCGCGTGCCTGATTCTCGGCAAGCGCAAGGGTTACCAGAATACGCCAATGCCCGCCCACAACTTGAGCTTGACCATGGCCGGCGCGGCCATGCTCTGGGTCGGTTGGTTCGGCTTCAACATCGGTTCGGGCGGCGGTCTCAATGGCACTTCGGGCATTGTCATGCTCAATACGCAGTTGGGTGCCTGCGCCGGGATTCTCGGCTGGATGTTCACCGAGTGGTTCAAGGTCGGCAAGCCGAGTGCTTTGGGCCTGGCCAGCGGTGCTTTGGCCGGTTTGGTCGGCATTACTCCGGCGTGTGCGTATGTGGGCGTCGGCGGCGCGTTGGCCATCGGTCTGCTGTGCGGGGTGTTCTGCTACTTGAGCGTCACTGTGCTGAAACGCCGCTTCGGTTATGACGACAGCCTCGACGTGTTTGGCTTGCACGGCATCGGCGGAATGATTGGTGCGGTATTGACCGGCGTGTTCTGCGTGCCGTCCCTGGGTGGGCTGGTGGAAGGCGTGAGCATGGGTGCTCAGGTCGTGGCTCAAATCAAGGGCGTGTTGTTGACGACGGTGTACTGCTTTGTCATCAGCTGGATCATTCTCAAGGTGATCAACGCGGTGATCGGCTTGCGTGCGGACGAGTCGGTGGAGGAGTTGGGGCTGGATCTGGCTGAGCACAATGAGAGTGCCTACAACCATTAAGCTTTGTCTGTTTCAGCACAATGCCGGCTCACGCCGGCGTTGTGCTTTTTAGTTGATCGTTCCCACGCTCTGCGTGGGAATGCCGCCGGGGACGCTCCGCGTCCCGCTATCGACTTAGGGCTTGAGTCCTGCGCATGAGTGACGCGGAGCGTCACGGGGATGCATTCCCACGCGGAGCGCTCATCGTTCTACACAACTCTCGATGAGCGCACGCTGGGCGTCTAATGCGGTAACAAACTCACGTATTCGTTGCATCCCTATCCACATGGCCTTGGGGCCGGGAGGCCCGTCATTTTTACGCCCCAAGTAGCCTCCCAGGCTCGTGACCAGTAAAACCATTTCTCCTAAAGAAGGGGGCGCAGTGGGCGGTTGGCACCGTTTGACCACGATATAGGCTGCTTTCCACTCCGAAGCCTCAAACACCATCTCGCAGCTTAGATCGGGACAAGCACGTCCCAGCATCAGGCTGTACAGCACACGCCAGGTCGTGATCAGGTACAAACCAATGCAGGGCAACAACCGTTCCTCGGTCTCCAGCTGCAATCGACTGACCTGACAACCATTCTTCAGCACATTGAAAAACACTTCGATAGACCAGCGTACCCCGTACCACTCAACCACGGTGCTCGCCTGCTCCAGGCTAGTGACCGGCAGACTGGTCAGCAGCAGCCACTCCAGAGGTTCAACACCGTCTATGGCGTTTTCTTCACGGGCCAACACAGCATTGATCGAGACACTGGGCAATTTGTAACCCGACCTGTCGGGGGCACGCAGGGTCACGGTTGCCGCGCGCAAGGTGACATCAGCCAGTCGGGCGGGGCGCTGGGGACGAGCTTTGACTTCAACCTTGAGTGTTCCCAAGGACGGTGCCTGATCCAGTGCCGGCCACAACTTCCCGTTGTCAGCCCCCAGCAAGCGCCTGTCTTGAGCCGCCCGCACGATCCATTGGGCCCGGGTGTCTGGACTGAACTCTTGATGATCAACAAACCATTCGTACAGATCACCCTCAGCATCGGCGAGGTTGACCACCAGGGTCTGCGGTAGCTGCCCCTGAATCGCGCAACTGGTTTGATAACTGTCAATCCAGCGCTGACTCTCTTTCTCATCAATCCCTTTATCTCGGCGCTCATGGCGGGGGCTCGGTTTATCGCGGCTCCACCACTGAGCATCGACGACGCCCAGACAAATACGTTCGGGGGTAAAGGCAATGGTTGGGTGCAGACGTCGAGAAAACTTCTTCTGCGCCTTGATCGTGCCCATCCCTTTGGGACCGAGATTGACCCATTTGTCCATCTCGGTCGTGTCTTGCGCCAACAGCACCACGGGACTGCTTTGCATCCGTTGCAGGGTCGCGTCCTGATGGGGCCGCAACACCTTCTGGAACGTGACTTTCTCATTATCAAGAAATCGATAGGCCGCCGTGGTTTCTGCCAGCCCTCGACAAGCGGTCGGGATGCTGTTGCCGGGATGATCGGCTAGGCGTCCTAAAAAGCTGGCGAGCCTGGCATTTAAACGGCCATCACCCAAGTCGGCGGTTTTCATTTCGTCCTGTGCCCAATTCAATCTTCGTTCTCCATTTCTTCGAGTTTCAAAAATACTTGAAAACAGAGTTATGTAGAACGATGAGCGCGGAGCGTGGGAGCGATCTAAACCAAAGGCAGGCTATCAGGCCGCCCTAGCGGTACGCTGCAACTGACAGGCAATCAGCGTGTTCTTCAGCAAATAAGCGATGGTCATCGGCCCCACGCCTCCCGGAACCGGCGTGATCGCACGGGCGACGGTGCGCGCACTGGCGTAATCGACATCGCCTACCAACCGGTTGCCGGACTCACTGGCAATGCGATTGATGCCGACATCGATCACCACCGCCCCAGGCTTGAGCCAACTGGCATCGATCAACTCAGGACGACCCACCGCCGCGACCACGATGTCCGCCAACCTGCACAATGCCGGTGCATCGACGCTGCGCGAGTGCACCACGCTGACCGAACAATCGGCCTGCAACAACAGGGTCGCCATGGGTTTGCCGACAATGTTCGAACGACCGATGACCACCGCGTGCAAGCCGCTCAAGTCACCGCAGGTTTCGTGTAGCAGGCGCATACAGCCGCTGGGTGTGCAGGGCGTCAGTACGTCAATGCCTTGCACCAGCCCGCCGACGTTTTCCCGATGAAAGCCGTCCACGTCTTTGATCGGATCAATGGCATGAATCACCGCTCCTTCGTCGATATGGGCCGGCAATGGCAGCTGCACCAGGATGCCGTTCACGGCGACGTCGGCGTTCAATTGCGCGATCAGCTCCAGCACTTGTGTCTGGCTGGCGGTGTCCGGCAGGCGATACTCAAGGGAGCGTATCCCGACTTCCTTGGCCCGCAGCAGTTTGTTGCGCACGTAGACATGGCTGGCCGGGTCATCGCCGACGAGCAACACGGCCAGGGCGGGGAAAATCTGTTGCCCGGCCAGTAGCAGAACGTCTTCGCGGACTTCTTCCAGAACCTTGGCCGCGATGGCTTTGCCGTCGATATCGCGGGCGAGTGGAGAGGCACTACTGATCAAAGGAATCACCGTCGTCATTGAAAGAGCATCGAGGTGACCCTCGAGACGCCACAGCGCCTCGAGGGTCTGATAGAAACCTCAAGCCAAAGAGGCTCAGGCTATCAGTTGATGGCAGCCATACACCACCAGCACGCCCGCGATCAGGGTGGCATAGGGCAACCAGCCCGCACGCTTGAGCCCGGCATCGGCCTGAACGTAGAGGTCGTTGAGCATTGCTTCAGGGAAGCGTCCCTTGTCCTGCACATAGTGCCGGAAGCAGAACACCGGGAGGATCAACAACGCCAGCAACAGGCCCGTCCCCAGAGTGCCGGCGCCCCAGATATCGGCTCCCAGCCCCATGCACGCCAGGTTGACGAAGCTCAGTACGCCACCCGCGGCCAACAGCACGGTCGGGGCCTTGTACGGGCGTATCCAGTCGGGACGGTCCAGGCGATGGATCCAGCCGGCATTGAGGTTGAGAAAGTTGAAGATGATGTAGCTGACGTTGGACGCGGCCAGCACGAACACATAATCGGACATCAGCAACAGCAGCAGGTTGAACGACAAGTCGGTCCACATCGCTGCGGTAGGCGCGCCGTGTTCGTTGGTGCGCCCCAGGTATTTCGGCAGCCAGCCATCCACCGACGCCTGATACAGTGTGCGCGAGGAGCCGGACATCGAGGTCATGATCGCCAGCAGCGTGGCCAGGACCAACATGATCAGCACGATGTTGGCCACCAGCTTTCCGCCGCCGATGCTGTCCGCCATGACCTGGCCGACGCCCATGCCGCTGTAGATCGCGGGTGACAACAGACCGCTGTAGACCGCAGGTGAAACCACTGCACCGCTGGCGTCCAGCACCGCCGGTGTTGCCAGTTGGCCGAGGCCCAGACTGCCTTGAAACGCCAGGGGCACCAGGGTGAACACCAGAATGCACAGCAGGCCGGCGTAAAAAATGGCCTTGAACGTGTCACGCTTGGGGTCCTTGAATTCCCGGGTGTAGCACACCGCGGTTTCGAAGCCGTAAGTGGACCATGCCGCCATGAACAGGCCGCCGGCCATCAATGACCACCCGGAAATATTCCAAGGCCCGTCGATCACTTGCCCGGCTGCGTCATGGGCCAGCGGGTACAGGGGCAGAAAGTTGGCCTGGGCCGCGTCCCCCGTGAACAACGGCACCACGCCCACCAGCAACAAAGGAATCAGCGAGGTCACGCCAAGCACCAGGGTCAGGCGTGCCGAGCGCAAGATGCCGCCATGCTGCACGGCGAACACCGTCAGTAAAATCAACAGGCCGATGGCGAACGTCGCGTTAATCCGTAGCGACAGGCCGCTCTTGACCCAGCCCAGGTCAAGCAGGGTCAGTTGCCAGGTATTGATCAGCGCATCAGCGGGGAACAATGCGGTGAGGATGTAACCGGCTGCCAGCCCCGAGCCAATGGACAAAACCGGGGACCAGGCCAGCCAGTTACACCACACCGAGACCGGTGCGATCAGCTTGCTGTAGCGCACCCAGGCGACTGCACCGTAGACCGAGGCGCCACCGGATTTGTGTGGGAACAGCCCGGCGATTTCGGCATAGGTGAAGGCCTGGATGAAGCCGAACAGGATCGACACGATCCAGACGATCCAGGCCGGTTTGCCTACCGTTGCGGCAATCGCGCCGATAGAGAACAGCACCAGGGCGGGCACGCCACTGGCGACCCAGAAAGCCCCGCGCCAATCAATCTTGCGGTGCAGGCTGCCTACTGAGCTGGCGGCCTGCGGTACGGCCTCGAACGTAGTCGCTTCCATCTTCGTATTCCCATGTCTGAGTAGAGTTGTAGTGGGGCAGTCAAAGTCGGGTGGCGCACAGGCTCGTGTGATCGATCAACTGCGTACCCGGCTCTTGTCGGGGTCGTAGAAAATCGCTGCGGTGACCGTGGCGCTGATGCGCTTCTGCAGGCCATCGACTTTGCCGATCTCCAACGCTGTGCCGACGTCGGCGCAGGCCACGTCCACCCGGCACAGCGCGATATTGCTGGCCAGCAGCGGCGAGCGGCAGGCACTGGTGATGACCCCGACCTGGGCCCGGCCGCGGTACACCGGGTCACCGTGGTGGGCGCCTTCGTTGCCGCTCAGTTGCAGGCCCACCAGTTTGTGAGAGCGATGGGCGCTGCGCCGTAGTAGGGCGTCGCGGCCGATGAAGTCATCGGTTTTGCCTTTCAGCGGTACGCAAAAGCCGATACCGGCCTCGAACGGATCGGTCTGGTCGCTGAACTCGTAGCCGGCAAAAATCAGCCCGGCTTCGATGCGCAGCATGTCCAGCGCTTCCAGGCCCAGCGGCACCAGGCCCAACGGTTGGCCCAGTTGCCAGATCCGGTCCCAGACCCGCTCGGCATCCTCGGGCTGGCACCAGACTTCGTAGCCCAGTTCGCCGGTGTAGCCGGTGCGCGAGATCATCAGCGGGCAACCGTCGTAACCGTCCAGGCGGCCCACCAGAAAACGGAACCAGCCCAGGGTTTCGAGGCTCGGTTGGCCGGGAGGGGTCCAGACCATTTGCTTGAGCAGCTCGCGGCTCATCGGGCCTTGCACCGCCAGGTTGTGGATCTGCTCGCTGGCGGATTTGATCCAGACCTTCATCCCGAGCTTTTGCGCCTGCTCACGCAGCCAGACCCCGGCGTAGTCCTCGCCGCAAATCCAGCGGAAATTATCCGGCCCCAGACGCAGCAGGGTGCCGTCGTCGAGCATGCCGCCGTGCTCGTGGCACATCGCCGAGTACACCACTTGCCCAATTGCCAGGCGCCGCACGTCGCGGGTCAGGCAGTACTGCAACAAGGCTTCCGCGTCGGGGCCGATGATTTCGAATTTGCGCAGGGCGGTCAGGTCCATCACCGCCACTCGCTCGCGGCAACCGAGGTATTCCTCGACCGCGCCATAGCCGTCGTAGCGCAGCGGCAGCCACCAGTTGCGGTAGTCGACGAAGCTGCCGGTCAAGGCGCTGGTGCGTGAGTGGAATGCGGACTCACGGGTAAGAATCGGGTCGGCATCGGCCGTGGTTCGAGTGCTCATGGCGATGGAAAAACGCTCCTTTTCGCTGTAGATGCGGATATGGATATCGGTCGGGTTCCAGCCATTGGCCGGGTCGATGTCATCCGGGCACGAGGTACTGCCGCACAGCAAGTCGGTCATGGCCCGCAGCAGCACGTAGTCGCCGGGACGCGACCAGGGTTCATCCAGGGTCATCTGCTGGTGCGCGTCGATCCCGGTATTGAAAAAGAAATTGATCGCCGGCCAGCCATTGCGGGCCTTGACCCCATGGGACGCGAGCACTCGGCTGAGGTTGTCGCTGCAGTTGTCGTGCCCGAAGTAGCCATGGCTCTCGTAGTAGCGCGCGGCGCAGGCCAGGGCGAAGGAGTCGTGGCGGCCGACGGTGTCACGCACCACCTCCAGCATCGGTTGCATCTGCCGGTCAAAAAACTTTGAGAACAGTCCCGGTGCCGGGTAGGCGCTGCCGTTCAAGGTGCGGGTCACGGTCTGGTCCAGGTCCAGTTCCAGACCGCGATCCAGTGCCCGACGGTCCAGAGCGACGAAGTCCGAGCACTGGCGACCGGTGACGTCCAGCACTTGTACATACTGACCTTTGCCGATGGTGTAACTGTGGGCGGTGCCGGCTCCGATGGTGAACTCGTCCAGCAGTTCACCCAGCGGTTCGGGCAGGTGTGGCAGCAGCAGGGGCGAGGGATTGGCCCGTGTCACCAGCAGCCGCAGCTCGCTGGGCCGATACTGGCGGTCGACGGCCGTTGGCCCGGCGGGTGCCGCGACGATCACCAGTAGCTCATCGCTGGCGACGAAGCGGCGGCTGAAGTCGGCAGGGCTGTCCTCGTCCCAGAGTGAGGCGGCGCTGGGCAGGTGGTGTGGATCAATCGCACGTCGGGTTAGCGCCTGGCCAATGCGACGCGACTGCAAGGTAGGTTCGGCGAGCCGTGCGCCGATGAACCCGCAGGCCGTCGAACCGCTCAGCGCCCAGGCCGCCAGGGCGCTGCGACCGAGCGTATCCATGGCCAGCAATTCGCAGGGTTGCCGGCCTTCGAGGTCGATCACTTGCAGGCTGTCGCCGGGCTGCAACGCGACAAGGGTCAGGCCGCCGGCGGCCACCCTATAGCGCTCCAGGGCCGGGGTCCGGGCAAAGAGTCCGGGCTCCCGCGGGCGGGAAACACGAGGTGCGTTCATGGTGGGGCTCCCGGGTCAACCGATCGACTTGATGGATGTCGGCGGTTCAGCGAGGTACGCCGCCATGGAATCGTCAAGGGCATGCAGCCAAGGCGTGTGGTGGGGTGGCGACTGGGTGCCGGTCATCAGCGATCGGTAGGACTTGTCGCGGTAACCCATGATGTTGTGGGCCTTGTCGTGCTTCCAGTGCAGGAAGGTGTCGTTGACCGCGGCGATATCGAAATTCGGGTAGTCGGTGGCGTCCACCAGTTGCTGGATATAGGCGCCCTGGTATTCGAACATCTGCTGGTTGGTTTCAAGCTGCTGTTCGCGGGCATGCCATTGCTGGATATCGGCGGCCCTTTGTGTCTGGTCAGGTAGGGCGATGCGTTGCAGGATCACGTCGCGGGCGTACCAGGCCTGGGCGTCGAACATGTTGAACGAGTACCACTGGTCCTGCATGCCGAGGTAGATCAGTTGCGGGTTGGACTCCCAGAAAATGCCCTTGTACAGGTTCATCGGCCATAGCCGGTTGTCAGTTTTGAGGCACAGTTCGTCCGGCAGGAAGGGGAAGTGATGTTTGTAGCCGGTGCAGAGGATCACCGCATCGATGTGCTTGTGGGTGCCGTCGATAAAGTACGCGCGGTTTTTTTCCAGGCGCTGCAACAGCGGTTTTTCTTCCCAGTTGGCGGGCCAGTCATAGCCCATTGGCGCGGTGCGGTAGCAACTGGTGATGCTGCGGGCGCCGTATTTGTAGCACTGGGAACCGATGTCTTCGGCGGAATAGCTACTGCCGACAATCAGCAAATCCTTGCCCTTGAACTCCAGCGCCTCGCGGAAATCATGGGCGTGCAGGATGCGCCCGCCGAACTGCTCGAATCCGGGGAAGTACGGCATCTTCGGCGTCGAAAAGTGCCCGCAGGCGTTGATCACATAATCGAACTCTTCCGAGGTCTGGGTATCGCTGCCGTGGTCGTGGGCGACCACCGTGAAGCGGCGAGTCTCTTCGTTAAAGGCGACCTGGCGCACCACATTGTTGAAACGGATGTAGTCGCGAACCCCGGCTTTTTCGACGCGACCCTTGATGTAGTCCCACAGCACTTCCCGTGGCGGATACGAGCCGATAGGGCGACCGAAATGTTCCTCGAAGCTGTAGTCGGCGAACTCCAGGCACTCTTTCGGGCCGTTGGACCACAAATAGCGGTACATGCTGCCGTGGACCGGTTCGCCGTTTTCATCCAGGCCGGTGCGCCAGGTGTAATTCCACATGCCGCCCCAGTCTTGCTGTTTTTCGTAGCAGACCAGTTCCGGGATGGGCGTTCCCTGGTCCCTGGCCGATTGAAATGCCCGCAGTTGAGCCATGCCGCAAGGGCCGGCGCCGATGATTGCTACGCGTGTGGTCATGGTCGTTTCTCGTGGCTGTGTCTCGTGGCTGTGGATCGGAAAAAGGGCTCGCTCAGCGAAAAATCACCGTCTTGTCCTGGTTGATAAACACCCGGTGTTCCAGGTGGTATTTCAGGGCTTTGGAAAGCGCTACGGTTTCGGTGTCGCGGCCGATGGCGACCAGCGCATCGGGCAGGTAGGTGTGATCGACTCGCTGGATTTCCTGCTCGATGATCGGGCCTTCGTCGAGGTCCGAGGTGACGTAGTGGGCGGTGGCGCCGATCAGTTTCACGCCGCGCTCGTAAGCCTGGTGATAGGGCTTGGCACCTTTGAAACCGGGCAAAAACGAGTGGTGGATGTTGATCGCCCGGCCGGACAGCTGTTTGCACAGGTCGTCGGAAAGGATCTGCATATAGCGGGCGAGCACCACCAGGTCGGTCTCGGTCTCTTCGACGATGCGCAGCAGTTCGGCTTCCTGGCGCGACTTGTTGTCTTTGTTGACCGGCAGGTAGATGAAGCGAATGCCTTCGCGTTCGGCCATGGCTCGCAGGTCCAGGTGGTTGGAGACCACTGCGGTGATGTGCATGTCCATCTCGCCCTTGCGGTGTCGGTACAGCAGGTCGGTCAGGCAGTGGTCGAACTTGCTGACCATCAGCAGCACCCGGGTTGGCTGACTGCTGCAGAACAGCTGCCACTGCATGTCGAAGCCGCCGGCCAGTTCGCCCAGACCCTCGCGCAGGGCACCGACATCGCCGGTCACGCCGGTGTTGAAGCGGAACACCGCGCGCATGAAAAACTGCCCGGTGAACTCGTCGTCGAATTGCGCCAGCTCGCTGATGTAGCACTGCTGCCGGGCCAGGCACGCGGTAATCGCGGCGACGATGCCCGACGCTGCCGGGCAGTTGATCTTGAGAATGTAATGTTCGTTGGAGGTGTCCATCGAAGGTTCCCTGGTTGCAAGTGAAGGGGAGGCTCAGCCCTTGGCCGTGCGTTTGGTTTTTTCCGGGTCGTCGAAGGGCAGGGCGTGTGTCACGGCGGCGCTTTCCTGGCTGCCGCGCACTTGCAGGGCAATGCCGGGAATCGAGCAGGCGACGCTCATTCGGGCGATGGCCATGGAGCGTTTGCTCAGGCGCGAATACATGCCGCAGGTGATCACCCCGACTTGCTGGTTGCCCTGCCACAGGGTGTCGCCGGCCTCGGCGGCGCGCACACCTTCGAGCAACACACCGGTGATCTTGAAGCGCTCCTGGCCGCGCAGCCGAAAGTGCTCTTCGGCGCCGCGGAACTCGCGCTTGTCCGGGGAGACGGTGAAATCCAGGCCCATTTCCCACAGGGTGTCGCCGGCCTTCTGATCGGCGAAGGGGTACATCTGCGAGTTGTCGTAGGGGAAGAACATCAGCGAGCTTTCCACCCGCAACCAGTCCAGGGCAGTAAAGGCGCAAGGAATGATGCCCAGGCCCGCGCCCTGTTCGAGGATCGTGTCCCACAGCGCCGGGGCATCGGCGGCCTTGCAGAAAATCTCGTAGCCGCGCTCACCGGTGTAGCCGGTGCGCGAGATCATCACCGGGCGGTCGAACAGGCGGGTTTGCAGGTGATGGAAGTAAGGCAGTTGACGGATTCCGGGGACGTGCTCGGCGAGAAAGTCCACCGCCAGCGGTCCTTGCAGCGACAGGTCGTGCAGGTCGTCATCGAACAGCACCGCCACTTGCCGGCCCTGGGATGAACGCACCAGCATTTCGTGACCGCTGCCGGCGCCGTGGACCACCATGAACGCGTTAGGACCGGTGCGGTAGACGATGCAGTCATCAACGAATTTGCCGTCCTCGTCGAGCATTGAGGCGTACACCGACTTGCCAGGGTAGAGCTTGGCGATGTCGCGGGTGGTCGCCCATTGCAGCAAGCTCTCGGCGTGGGGGCCGACGTAATGGACTTTTTTCAGCCCGGACACATCCATCAGTCCGGCCCGGGTGCGGATCGCCTGATGGTGATCGGCCAGGTCGCTGTCGTAGGTCCAGGCAGTGCCCATGCCGTTCCAGTCTTCGAGGTTCGAGCCGAGTGCGCGGTGCCGTTCGGCCAGTGCAGAAATACGCCATGAATGCGCCATGTGAAGATCCTTGTCGGTGAAAGTGGGTCAGGGTTCAGGCCTGGTCGAAGCGGCTCAGCCACTCGACCAGGGTCTGTCGGTAGCGGCTCATGCCCTTGTAGTCGGAGATCGGCTCGGGCAAGTCGCGCAGCACACGGTGCAGGCGGCAGCCCCAGCCGGGCTGGGTAACCAGCTCCTGCATGCTGATCAGGTAGGTGCGGATACTGAACATCACCGCGTTGCTGCGGGGCAGACGGGCCATCACTTGCAACTCGACCCGCAGGTGAACCTGTTGCCCGACGTTCTCGGCGGTGATGCGGCCGCGGTCGGCGCCCCATTCATGGAAAGTCTCGGGGGAGGAATCCAGGCGTGGGTTGATGGTCAGCGTCCAGTTCAGACGCCGCACCGGCTGCCCCACCTGCAAGTTGAGCAGGTACTTCAGCGCGCGGTCGAACACCCCCATCTGGTGGGCCATGGGCACCGGTGAATGCCATTGCTTGAAACTCATGCCGGCGTCGAAGGCCAGGGACCAGTCGGCCGGGCTGGTGACCAGGCCGGCGTCCATGTACAGATCGCCGTCGCGTTGATCGAGCAGGGTGAAATCCCCCTGCACCTGTCGGCCAATGAACTCCAGCGGTTCGCAAGGCAGGGTCGCGGCATCACCGAACACAAAGCGCTGATCGACATCCAGCAGCGTGTTGCGCCAATGCCAGTGCTCAGCGTCACGCTCGAGGGTGAACCACTGCGGATAGTCGGCGGCCAGGTGCTCCATGAGCATCTGCAGCGCATCCCAGGCCGCCACTTGCATGTGCGGCAGCACCAGGTAGCGGCGCGGATCCTTGTCCAGCACCAGGGCGCGTTCGGCCATTTCCGAGCGGTAGTGTTCGTCGATGTCGAACCCGTGCTGGTAAATCGAGCCGGGATCCCGGGAGGTCGCCGGTTCAATGTTCACCGAATACAGGTAGCTGTCCTCGGTGAAGGGGAAGGGAAAACGACGGATGGCGGCGGGGCTGTTGCGAAAGCTGAAATCGTCTCGATAGCTCTGCACGGGGCTTGATTGAATGGTCATGGTCGACTCCTAAAGATCCAGCGAAACGCAAGGGCCGCAGCCGCGGGAGACACAGGGCATGAGAAAGTCGGCTCGCTCGGCGGGGCTCAGAAAACTGTCGCGGTGTTCGATGTCGCCGCCCACGTGGCGGGTCATGCATTGGCCGCAGACCCCGCCACGGCACAGGTTGGGGATCTGCAGCCCAGCGGACTCCAGGGCTTCGAGCAGGCTTTGTTCGGTGCCGACCCGCAGTCGCCGGCCGCTGCGCAGCAGTTCCAGATCGAAGGGTTGGCCCGGTTGTGCGGTATTGAACGCTTCCCAGTGCACACGGCTGGGCGGCCAGCCGAGGGCCTTGGCCTGTTGCCGAACCGCGTCGAGCAACGGTTGCGGGCCGCAGGTGTAAAGGTGGCTGCCCAGCGGTCGATCACGCAGGATCCGGCTCAGGTCCGGGCGGCTGGCGTAGGTGTGCAGGCGCGATCCCAGCCGCTGTTGCAACGCCTCGACATAGGCATCGCTCAGGCCCGGACGACACAGGTAGTGCAATTCGAAGTGAGCCTGGCGTTGTTCCAGGGCCGCGATGTAGGCCATGAACGGCGTGATGCCGATGCCTCCGGCGATCAGGATGTGCAGGCTGGCGGTCGAGTGCAGGGCGAACAGATTGGCCGGCGGCGAGATCTCCAGCCTGTCGCCGACCTGGACCTGCCGATGCAGGTAGTGCGAGCCGCCGCGGGAGGCCTCCTGCAAGCGTACGGCGATGCGGTACTGCTGGATGTCCACCGGGTCGCCGGTCAGTGAATAGGCATTGCGCACCTTGCCCTCGGCCAGCGGCAGGTGAACCTGCACATGACTGCCGGGGGAGAAAGCTGGCAGCGGTCCGGCGCACGTCTGCAGGGTGAATTCGCGCACCACTGGGGTAAGCATTCTCGCCGCGCTGACCCGCACTTCGATGACGGCGCTCATGACCGGACTCCGGCGTAAGGCTGGTCGGGGTTGGTGCAGACGCCGAGGTACGCCCCGAGGCGGCGGGAAAAGTGCTCCCGGACTTCCAGCCCGACGGCGCAACCGATGCAGGTCAGCAGCGGCTCCGGCCCGGCAGCCTGAGTCAGGCTGCAGTGCACGCAATACACCAGGCGCGGGCCGGCAATCGTGCGGGTGATGTCGATCTCGTCATTTTCCAGTCCGGCGCTGCGGGCCTCGCCGTGGATGCGCCAGATAAAGGCCTCGTCGCCCATGATGTAGAGATGGCTGCCGACGGTGGCGCTAACCAGCACCTGATGCAGGCGGCGGGAAAAGTCGGGGCTCTCTGCATTCAGCACCAAGGGCTGTTCCAGGTCCCCGACAAAGGGTGAACAGATTGCCGCCGATTGCATGACCACGATGTGCCGGGTGACGCCTTCACGAGGCAGCGGCTGGCGATAGCGCGGGAGGCTGTGAAGTCGGTCCGGGGCGGCGCTGCGTCTATCCGTCATGTGGGCTTTCCTGGCTGATCCGCGCCTGTCGAAGGGCGAGAAAGGTGGCGTTGGACTGGGAACTTGTTTCCTGTTGGGGAAGATACTTTCCTATGGGGAAAATCTTCTCAATCCGGAAAAAGGGCTATGTCTTTGGAGATAAGTCCTGCGCAACGCCTGTTCGGGGCATGGAAGTTGCTGGTCTTTGCTCAGGGCTGAGCAACCGGACGGGGAGTTATCGATAGTGCGAACACGACCGCAGTGGTGGCCGCTCTGGTGGGGGCGTATCCGTCCCGAACAGGCGCGCAGCGTGCGCAATCTGCTGGCCGGATTGCCCTTGTGTCAGGTGCACGCTGACGGTGCCTTGTCGGGTTTTCTGGACCGTTTCGAAGCATTGTTGCCGAACTGCAAACTGAATCTGATCCTGGGCGGCGAAGACCAGGGGCCGGCGCGGCGCGGATTGATCGAGGGCTGCCAGGACGTGGAGCGCTGCCCTTGGCGTGACTCGACCCTGGCTGATGCGGCTCAGGTCTGTGGCCCTTGCCGTCAACGGGGTGTACATCGCCTGCTATGTGCCTTGCCGCACAGTGACGATTCGAGCAAAGGGGTGTTGTTGCTCGATACCCCACAACCGGTCCACGCAAGCTGGCGCCAGTTGCTGGAAGAGGCGGCGCAGGCGGTCGGCGTCACCGTGCGCTTGCGCTGCTACACCCGTGAGCAACAGCGCAAACAGGCCTCGTCCCGGCACGGCGCCCTGGCCCGCGAGCTGCATGATTCGGTGGCTCAGCAGTTGGGTTACCTGTCGTTCCAGGCGCGTTTGCTGCAATTGCAGTTGGGCGAGCCTGCGCAGGCCACCGCCGCGTTGCAGGAATTGTGCGGTGGCTTGAGTCAGCTGCAGCGTCAGGTGCGCGAGCTGATCACCAACGCTCGTCTGACCATGGACGGGCGCTCGCTGCGCCAGGCCCTGGCCGACTCTGTCGCCGAGTTCTCACGGCGCTGCATCATCGTTTTTGAACTGGACAATCGCCTGGCTGATGATGCTTTGAGCCCGGAAACAGAATTGCAGATTCTGCAGATCATTCGCGAGGCACTGGCCAACGCGGTACGCCATTCCCATGCACGGCATGTGCGCATCGAGTTGCGGCAAAACCAGGACGGTGATGCCTCTGTTTCGGTGGAGGATGACGGCATCGGACTGAGCCCGGCGTCAGGGGAGGAAAACCATTTCGGCCTGGCGATTATCCGCGAGCGCGCCGCGAGCATTGGCGCCCGACTGACCATTGAGGCGATCCGCCCGCACGGGGTCCGCGTACACCTTGGCCTTCGCCGCCACCAAGACCTGCCACAGGGGAGTTTCGATGGACTGCACGACCTTATTACTGATCGATGATCACCCGTTGTTTCGCAAAGGCCTGGCACAGCTGTTCGGCACCAGCGACGACTTCGAAGTGGTGGGGCAGGCCGCCAGTGGCCGCGAAGGCATCAACCTGGCCGTGAGCCTGGCGCCGCAGCAGGTCTTGCTTGATCTGCACATGCCCGGCTTGAGCGGTTTGCAGGTGCTCGATGAACTGCGTCAGTTGCGCCTCGACTGTCAGGTGGTGGTGCTCACCGCATCGATGGATCGTGCCGAGCTGTTGACGGCCCTGCGCCTGGGGGCCAGTGGTTATGTGCTCAAGGAAACCGAGCCTGATGCGTTGTTGGCCTACATGCGCAATTGCCACAAGGGCGCGATCGTTCTGGATTCAACCCTGATTGCGCTGCTGGCCGATCAGGGCGAGTCAGTGAGCCGGCCTGCGCACGATTCGGATCCGCTCGACACCGGCAACCTGACCGAGCGCGAGGGACAGACCCTGGCCCTGATCGCCGCTGGCATGAGCAATAAACAGATCGGCCGGGAACTGGGGATCAGCGATGGCACGGTCAAAATCTATGTGAGGAATCTCTTGCAGAAGCTCAGCCTGCACTCGCGCCTGGAGTTGGCTGCGTGGGTGCACAACGGCGCGTCGGTGAGACACGAGGAGCGTCATTAGATGATGGAACGGCCAGAGGCATTTGTGCAGACACTGCCCTTGCACCTGATGGATCGCTTTCCTGCGGCATTGCTCGAACTGCGCGATAACGGACAGATCGCCCATTTCAACCTGGCCTGGGTCGAGCTGATGGATCTGCCGGGTACGGAACGCAACCTCATCGACTATGTGCACCAGGAAGACCGTTCGTTGTGGCGTCAGGCCCTGCATGAACTGCGTCGTCACCCCGAAATCTCCTTCAACCAGCGGCTGCGTTTTGTTCACCCTTCGGGGGAACTGCGCTGGTTCGACGTCAGCCTGAAGCGCGGGCTTCAAGGTTTCTATCTGGTGGCCGGTGACATCACTGCGCACAAGCGGCGCGAGATCGCCTTGCAGGCCAGCCAGCGCAGCAGCATGAGCTTGCTCGACAGCATGCCGGGGCTGATCTATCGCGGCCGCAACAACCGCGACTGGACCATGGAATTCGTCAGTGCCGGTTGCCTGCAACTGACCGGGTATCCACCGGAGCGGCTGGTGGACAACCATGAATTCACCTACAACAGCCTGATCCTGGCGCAGGATGCCGATTACGTCTGGCGCGAGGTGCAATATGCCTTGTCGCGGCAGGAGCCGTTCGAACTCAATTACCGGATTCGCTGTGCCGATCAGTCGATCAAGCATGTCTGGGAAAAGGGCGTCGGGATCTATGCCGACACGCGTGAAGTGCTGGGTATCGAGGGGGCGATTTTCGAGCGCAGGGCTGGCCAGAATCCGGCGCGCTGAATGCAGGATTTCAGGGGAAGCGCAACGCCGGGTGCAGCAGACTTCAAACTTGCACATCAGGCGAAAGAAGTGCGACTCACAGGTCGAACTCTCGTTATGGCGTCAGGGGCAGGAGGTCGTCGAGCTCTTTAGCGCACACAAAAAGGTCTGTGGGGTAGCGCTTGGTGACTTTGGAACGCTTTCAATCCTCGCTGCACGGCGGGCCTGGCTTCGATCGCGTCGAACCAGCGTGATAAGCGTGAAAGCACTGCCCAATCCAGCCGGTCACGAATTGATGCCGCCATAGTGAACGCAGAGATGTCCGCCATGGAAAACTGATCTCCGGCCATAAAGTCGTCGGTAAGAAACCGTTCTGCATAGGCGAGTTGTTCAATGACGCGCAGATCGATGACCGTGGCCGCATCATTTAATCCCGCTTGGCGCAGGAAGAATGCTGCATGGCTAGGCGCGATTACGTCGTAACGAAAAAGAAGTAACGATCAAACACCTTGTTGCGCTCTGGTCCAGGATGCGCTGGTGCGAGTCGACCGGGAGCTTTGGCATCAGCGAACTGAATGATTGCGTTTGATTGGTTGATGACCAGTGCCGGTATCGACGTGTGGTCGACCAGGGTTGGGACTTTTCCTGCCGGATTAAGCGCCAAGTACGCCAGGTCGCGCTGCTCATTCGCTTGCAGATTCAGTCTCCGTGCCGTGTAGGGGATACCTGCTTCTTCCAAGGCTATCGCAGCCCTCAGACTGTTGCCGGTATGAGCGCCATACAGCTCTATTTTGGGGTTCATCAGGCACTCCATTGGAAATGAATGGACAATCATTGGATGCTAAGTGAAAAGCGGCGTATGCGTATGTCTTCAAGACCAAGCGCATACGCCCATAGTGATCACACTTCGAATGCTTGCCGGTTTGCGCGTACGAAGTCACCCACCGTTTGCGGCGCTTGTCCGGTGATTTCGCCGATAACCCCGTCCTCACCGCTAAAGATTCCGTTCTGGTAAACGTCTTCGCAAGACCGAGAATGGCTGGAAGATCGCTGAGCGCTACATCGGCGGTTCGACCTTCAATCGACGTTTTACGCCGAAGGACACTTCAGCCGCCGCGACAAGACCCTTCCTGCCCAAGGCTTAACGGGCTGCTGAAAATACTCGCTGCGCGTTTCACCCTACAAGTACGGATGGGACTTGAGCGGTCAGGCAAGTGGACTCCTTCTCACTGTTGACTGTGGTTCGCACCTTCAGTCTGGCGCTCAAGATGCCGAGGTGAGGAGGAGTCTTTCCCATTGTTTTTTGGCCGTACTCTGCCTATCGCTTCTTCGACGAGCATGGGTGAATAGAATGCAAGCGCTGCTCAGCACTAATGTGACTTGTCATGGTCAATAAATCCCGCACGACCGTCAGCGGTCGACCTGCTCGGAGCCGACCGGATCCGCATCGGCAATTTGATCAAGGACAGTGAAAGCATGCTCACCGCAATTTAATCAGCAAACGCCTCCACAGGGTTCCGTGAATCGGGACTCGCCATACGTTTATCCCTCAATCCAATTCGAAGATTTAAAGCATGCACCTACGCAAAATTGCAGTTGGGCTGTCGGCCCTTGTTTTGCTCTCGACCGGGGCCGAAGCCCGCAGTCTGCTGGATCTCCTCAAGCCGCCTACCCAGCATCAGGAACAAGTGTCCCGTTCGGGCTCGATCAGCCAGAACGCGGCGCTGGACCTCTATTCAAACAAACAGAAACAGGCATCGTTCGACGGCTGTGCAGATCTGTTCCCGGCAACGAAACCGATCAATACGGCCACTGTGCCCGCAACCATGAAACCCCTTGCCCTGTGTTCCGACAACTTCGCAGTTCTTTTCTCGCAAACCAGCAAGACGCCGCTGGTCGTGGTCGAACGCCTTAATGCCGCCCAGCTGCAGGATGCCAAAGGGGAGGAACGCACCAACCAGTTCTATCCGGACCCACGCATCCCCAAGAGTGGGCGGGCAGAGTTGAGCGACTACCGTAGCCAACATCCGGCCGTGGACCGTGGTCATCAATCCCCGGCAGCCGATGCACCGAACTCCAATGCAATGGCCCAATCCTTTGCGCTGTCGAACATGGTGCCGCAAGACCCAACCAACAACCGGAAGATCTGGAGCAAGGTCGAGTCCGATGTCAGAAAGTTTGCCAAGCGAGCCGATGGCAATGTGTTTGTCTTTACCGGCCCGCTCTTTGACCCGGGCCACACCACCATCGGCGGCAACAAGGTCTGGGTGCCGACCCGCCTGTTCAAGCTGGTTTACGACGCCTCGTCCAAGCGGGCCTGGGCCTACGTACTACCCAACGCAGAAACCCGTATCGAGAGACCAATGGACTATGACGCTTTCGTGAAAAGTACGGGGCTCAAGTTACTGGGCAATCTACCGGTCACAGGTTCCGTCGGGCGCTCTTGATGGCTTGATGAATTGCGCTCCAAAGGCTGGATGCAGCCGATGGGGTGTTTCATTCACGGATAAATAGCGGCGGTTTAAAAGTTGCTGCGTGACGTCGGATTTGCAAACGCTACTCGCGTCTTAAACAGTCTTTTTTCCGGTTCGGTAAACACATCAACAACCGTATGGGGTAAAGGCCGATCGCCGGATTCTGGCCGATTGCTGCCTGTCGCTTCACCATATTGACTGCTTGCCGAATCAGCGAAGTGCTCTTATCTACGAGGGCGGAGATTGATCTCGTTGCAGGGATATGGACCATTCCGGCGTCGCGAATGAAAGCCGGGAAAGAGCACCGCGTTCCGCTGTAATTCGGGCATGCGAATTCCTTGCCCGCCGTTCACCGGCACGCTCTTCAGATTTATTCAGAATTGTGTTCGGGACGCATGCCGCAACGCCAGATAGAGTTATCACCGCTCACCCAGCTTTGGCTCTTTACCAAGCACGGAGCGCTAGGCCCTAATTGGGTGAGCTCCTATTTTTGATTTTCCTCGACAGTGAGGAAGATGACGCCCAGATGCAGGTGCTTACGGTCATGGCCTTCAGGAGCACGGCTTCACTTTCCTTGAACTCGACGACCCAGACCCAAGGGTTGGCGTCCCAGTCGCCACCTTCGTCGCTTAGCTGTAACAGCAATTTCGGACACTATAAGGAGTTACTCCATGGCAGGTTGGTACGAGTTGAGCAAAAGCACTGACGGACAATTTCGTTTCGTCCTTAAGGCAGGCAACGCTGAAATCATTTTGACCAGTGAGCGGTATGCCACTCGCAGCGCAGCCGAAAAAGGCATTGCTTCGGTACAGGCCAATAGCCCCGTTGACGCACGTTATGCCAAGGAAGTGGCTAAGGACGGTAAGCCTTATTTCAACCTCAAGGCAGCGAACCATCAGGTCATTGGCAATAGCCAGCGGTACTCGTCTGAAGCGGCGCGCGCCGCAGGGATTGAAAGCGTCAAGGCCAACGGTCCAAGCACCAACATTAAAGACCAAACCGTCTGATTTTCAGCGGTGAACAAAAAAGCCCGACAGGTTTACCTGTCGGGCTTAGCGAGAAGCCCTGCAGGTTTACGCTTGCAGGGCTTTTCCCGTTTTCGGCGGAGGATCTCTCATGACCAGGTCTTGCGCAAGAAAACCAGCCGCAGCCAATTGATCAGTACATTGGCCCAGCTACCGAGATGAGCGCAACCGCTTGTTCGCCTCGCTGATCGGTCAATCGGTGTTGAGCATCAGCGAAGGCAGCGATCAGTGCACTGTCAGCAGCCTTTCTGTCTGCGGGTCAGCGATCGTGTTTGCCGGGGAGAGGTCTTCGGTCCATTCGTCACCGAGGTTTGCTTCGTTGAGCCCGGTCATTACCAATGTTGGTTACCTCATGCGCGACGATCAGATGATGCTTGTCGTCGACGGCTGTTTGTACGTTATAGCCGACCGTTCCGGAGCCTCGGCCACTTGTAGCCATTAAGCGTGCGTCGTTGGATCGCCCAATGGTCCTGCCGGCATGCGGAGCCCGGTAACTGGGCCAAAAAGCGCTCTTCAAACCTGAATAATTGTGGAGGTTTTTTGGTGTGATGTTTCTCGGCAGCAGAGCAGATTGTCGCGACAAACGCCTGGCTAGGTGTTTTAGCGTGGCAGCGAATCTTCACGCAATTCTGAACAAATATCGCAATTGACCCCGACCGGCACAATCGGCTGTTAGTTTGCCGGCCGTTGAGTTCAGGGACGACGGGGGGCAATACCACCGCAGGACGCTGCAGACTGAAGATCTTTGGCTCTGGCCGTAGTCGCAAGGGGCTCTGGATCGGCGCCTTGCAACCTATAAGACGAGCACTGGACACACGGATGTGTCATTCAATTCCTGGCGCTCATCGCGTCAGCCTTTCTCTAACGTGATTTTTTATTCTGCGACCTCAGGGTCGTGAGGGGTGGTGGATGAAGCAATACGGGGCAGAGTTTCTCGGTACGTTTTGGCTGGTGCTGGGGGGCTGCGGCAGTGCCGTGCTCGCGGCCAGCGTTCCGGCAGTGGGCATCGGCTATCTCGGTGTATCCCTAGCATTTGGCTTGAGTGTGTTGACCATGGCCTATGCCATAGGGCCCATTTCCGGCGCCCACCTCAATCCGGCGGTTTCCATTGGTGTTTGGGTCGGTGGGCGGCTGCCCACGCGCCAACTGTTGCCCTATATTCTGGCGCAAGTATTGGGTGGGCTTGTTGCCGGTGGCGTACTTTTTCTGATCGCTAGCGGCAAGGCCGGTTTTGATGTAAGTGCGGGCTTTGCTGCCAATGGTTATGGAGAACACTCGCCGGGGGGCTATTCGTTGTGGGCGGCCTTTATCTGTGAGGTCGTGTTGACCGGGGTGTTCGTGCTGATCATTTTGGGGGCTACTTCGGTGCGCGCCGCCACTGAATTTGCACCGCTGGCCATTGGGCTTGCGCTAACCCTGATTCACTTGATCAGCATTCCGGTGACCAATACATCGGTCAACCCCGCGCGCAGTACGGCGGTCGCATTCTATGTGGGCGACTGGGCGATGTCGCAGCTCTGGCTGTTCTGGCTCGCGCCGATTCTGGGGGCGGTAGCGGGGGCGTTGGTTTATCGACTGATTGCCGGCGGGCGCGACTGAACATCTCTCAGATGTTCTCTGCACTGATGATATCGAAGGGCAGTAGTTGTTGGGTTGCCGATCCACTTTGACGGGAATCCGCAGAGCGCGTCATTGTTTCCATCAATGTGCGCGCCAACTGCTCGCAGCGAATTGCCAAAGCTACGTCCACGCTACCTTCGACCAATGCACTGCGGGTGACGTCGGTCAGTTCATGGCAGACCACGACGATTTCGCGCGCACGGCCACTCTCCTTGAGTGCCTCCACCACGCCCTCCATCCCGCCACCGCTGACGTACAGACCTACCAGATCCGGGTGCTCGGCAAGCAGCGCGCGGGTCGCCTCTGCGGCACGTTGGGCATCCTCGTAAACCAGGCGCGGTTCCAGAACCTGGAAATCATTGCCGTGCTCCCGGATGTAAGAGCGGAAGCTGATTTCGCATAACTCCTGGCAAAGGAAGCGATGATCGCCTATCAGCATGCCGATCTTGCCAGAACGCCGGCTCAGGCCTGCCACTGCCCAAGCGGCAGTGCGTCCGGCCTTGCGGTTGTCCAGGCCGATATAGCCAGCGCGATGGGTCGCGGTAAGGTCGGTGATCAGGGCGTAGACCGGAATACCACGTCCGTAGAGGGTATCGATCGCTTGGTTGATGGCGGGATGATCAACGCTCACCAGGGCGATGGCGTCGAAGTTCTCGCCTAGCTCCAGCAAAGTTTCGGCGACTTTGGTTGGAGACCGATCATCGAGAAAGAATACCTCGGAGTCTCCGCGGACTCCGGGTACTGAAATGCTCATCGTTGTGAGGGCGGCTGCAAGCAACTGATAAAAAGGTGAGGCGCTTCGCAAAAGTACAAATGCAATTTTCTTGATATGAGAGCATCGGCTACACATTCTTTATCTTTGTGGCTCTGGGGTTGCTGTCTCTGGGATTTGTGAAGATCTGCGTTCCGGAAACACGTGGACGTAGTCTGGAATCCATCGAGGAAGCGTTTCGCCGGCAATGCGGCTGAGATGTCCGGGGGATTGAGTCGATGATCACGAACAGGCGATCGAGAAGCCTGTAAAAAAATCCCGGCGGGTAGTCCAGCACGCTCTGGCATAGTTCCTGCTGGTATTCGCCGGGGGAATGCAGCGCGTTGCAAGGTTCGTGGGTGGCCCTCGTTTTCCTGTCTGGTCCCGGTTCGAGATGCCCTGCAGGGCCGCTTGATTGTATAGGCGGTGTTTGGCGCGGTGTGTATCGAGTCCAGGGTCCGTTTGATCATCGATAGAGAGTGCGATCGTTAAATGAACATCTCTGCGGCTACAACTGGCGGTAATTGGCAACCGGTCCTGGCGCTGGCGTTGGCCGCGTTTGTGTTCAACACCACCGAGTTTGTGCCTGTCGGTCTATTGAGTTCGATTGGCAGCAGTTTCGATATGTCGACGGCTCAGGTCGGTCTGATGCTTACCCTCTATGCGTGGGTGGTATCCCTGACGTCGCTTCCCATTATGCTGCTGACCCGTAACATCGAGCGGCGCAAGCTGTTGATCGTGCTGTTTGGGATATTCATCACCAGTCACATCCTGTCGAGTCTGGCCACAAGCTTCGGTGTCCTGTTGCTGAGTCGGATCGGCGTGGCGCTCTCTCATGCGCTGTTCTGGTCTATCACCGCATCTCTGGCAGTGCGCCTGGCGCCACCGGGCAAGCAAGTTCAGGCCTTGGGCTTGCTGGCCACCGGTACTTCCCTGGCGATGGTGCTGGGTATTCCCCTCGGCAGGTTGTTGGGCGAGGCCATGGGCTGGCGCACCACCTTTATCGTGATCGCGGTGCTGGCTGCTTTGCTGGTGTTCTGGCTGGCCAGAGTCCTGCCGTTGTTGCCCAGTCAGAACTCGGGCTCTCTCAGAAGCCTTCCCCTGTTGTTCAGGCGGCCTGCGCTGGTGTCGCTCTATATTCTGACGGCCGTGGTGGTTACCGCTCAGTTTACCGCCTACAGCTACATCGAGCCCTTCGTTCAGGTGGTGGCCGGCTTGAGTGGCGATGCAGTGACCCTCATTCTGCTGTTGTTTGGTGGTGCCGGCATCTTCGGGTCGCTGCTTTTCAGCTGGTTTCACCGGTATAACCCGCGACGCTTTCTGATCGTGACCGTGGTGTTGCTCACGTTGTGCCTGGCATTGCTGTTGCCTTTGAGCGGCGAGGTGTCTTATCTGGGGACGCTGAGTCTGTTCTGGGGGATGGCGATCATGGGCTTTGGGCTGGCTCTGCAGTCGAAGATCCTGGTGCTGGCTCCGGACGCTACCGATGTGGCGATGGCGCTGTTTTCGGGGATCTACAACGTTGGCATAGGTGCTGGCGCGCTCCTGGGGAGTTGGGTGGGCGGCCAGTTCGGATTCGCCTACATAGGGGTGGTTGGCGGATTGCTGGCGGCGTTGGCGCTGTTGTTCTACTGCCTGTCAATTTATCGCTTCATTCAGCCCGGGACTCCTACTTGATCTCAGGGTGTCTGGTCCTGAAATAGGTTTACACCTGTTTCACCCTAACGCACGTTGCACCTGGTACTGCCAGTGTTGTAAACCACCCGGTGATCCGTTCGGACCATCCTTCACTCCCCCAATCGATTTCAAGCCACCCCCCCTGACGATGGGGGGGACGTCGATCGGCTACGCAATAGTCTGGACTCAACAAGAGTGTGGTGCGTATCAGCTGGCGGGGAGCAGGGCATATGAGTGAAAGAGTGCTGATCGCCGGCGTGGGTATGGCACCGTTTCTGCCGCTGGGTGGCTGTGACAGTCACGCGGCGTTGGCGGGCCAGGCCATTCGTTCGACGCTGGACGATGCACGAATCGACTATGACCTGGTTGATCAGGTCTTTACCTCGTGCGTGCAGGGTGACGCCGCTATCGGAGAACAGATGCTGTCCCGGATCGGCTATTCGGGCATTCCGATTTTCAGCCTCAGCGATGGATGTGCGTCGGCCAGCAGTGCCTTTCAGTTGGCCCGCCACAGCGTGCTTTGCGGTGAAGCCGAATGTGTGTTGGTCGTGGGCGTCGAGTGCATGCCCGCACGGATTTCCAATCATGAGTTTTTTGGCTTGAAGGATCCCGCTCGCGATCTGTTCAGGCATGAAGGGCAAGCCAGGGATTCCATCGTTTTACTCGAGCGTCGAGAGCATCCGGCCGTACTTTTCGCCGCCCAGACAAGCTGGCTGTTGACCCGCATGGGCATCGCCGAGCGTTGCTTCGATGACGTGCTCGGTCGGGCGCGGGCCCAGGCCGCGGTCAATCCCAACGCGCTCTTGAACCGCGTTCCGGATCGTGATGGCTGGCTCCCTCCCTACCTTTGCCCGCCAGCCTGCGGTGCGGCGGCGGTCTTGATCTGCTCCCCGGCCTTCGCCCTGCGCTTTGGCGCTCGCAATGACGTCAGCGTTCTGGCGAGTGTCAGGGGCAGCGACTGCACGTCGGAACAGGAATCCGGCTGTGTGCTTGATGTGCTGGGGCGGGCAACCACTCGGCGCGTGGCGCAACACGCCTATCAGCAGGCTGGCCTGGGGCCGGAAGACATCGATGTGGTTGAGCTGCACGACCAAAGCGTTGGTGACTTTATGGTCAACAGTGCAGCACTGGGCTTTTGCCGAGAGGAAGAGATCGATCGTTTCGTGCAGCTCGGTCATCGCTTGAAAGGACAGATGAACGCGGTGTGCCCATCGGGCGGGCTACTGGGACGTGGGCACGCTCCAGGCGCCACCGGGTTGGCGCAATTGGTCGAGCTGGTCTGGCAACTGCGTGGCACGGCCAAGGGCAGGCAGATTGCAGGTGCCCGCACGGCACTCCAGCACAGTGCCGCACTGGGTCGATCCGTGTCGGTCACTCTTTTGCAGCGCACTTGATAGGGGGCTTCGCGAGCTGTGAATTCACCCATGTTTTTTCGTAAACCATAGAGCAGGTGGCAAGTTAGATGAACAAAAATAATAAGATCTGCCATGCAAACCTCCGCAAGGGGTTGCTGACTTCAGCCATCCTGGCGGGTCTGGGCATAACACCGGCGCACGCACTGGAAATCGACACAGGGAACGAAGACCTGGCGGTTCGCTTCGACAACACTGTGAAGCTCAACTACGCCCAGCGGGTGGAATCAGCCAATAGCAAGTTGGCTAATGCCTGGAATAACAATGACGGGGATCGCAATTTCTCCTCCGGCAGTGCGGTTTCCCAGCGTATAGATGTGCTTTCCGAACTGGACGTGGTTTACAAGCAGAAGGCTGGCTTTCGCGTCAGCGCCAACACCTGGTACGACCATGCCTACGACGATGTCGGCAGCGACAATGCGTCGACCAACCAGCTCAACAATGGTGTGCCTGATTCCCGACACCAGAGCGGTTACGCCGATCGTTATTACAACGGTCCTTCTTCCGAAATTCTCGATGCCTTCGTATTTGGCAGTACGGAAGTCGGTGATGAGTCGCTACTCAGTGGCAAGGCCGGCAAGCACACCCTCTACTGGGGCGAGAGCCTTTTGGCCTTTGCTCATGGCAATAGTTACGGGCAGTCCGGGCTTGATCTTTCCAAGGCGCTGGCAGTACCCGGCACCGAAGCTAAAGAGCTGTTCATTCCGCGCAATCAATTGTCCGCGAGCTTCACGCTCAACCCGGAACTGACGCTCGGCGCGCAGTACTTTCTGGATTGGGACGCCGCACGGCTGCCGGAATCAGGCACCTACCTTGGCTTTAACGACGGCATCCAGAGTGGCGGGCACAATCTATCGTTGATTGGCGCACAGAATCCCCGCTTTGGTACGCCGGGCCCATTGGGCGCCAACCAGTTTTTGCGGCTCAACAACGGTCACACCTTCACCCCGGACAAGCACGGCGACTTCGGTTTGATGGCCAAGTGGAGCCCTGAGTGGCTGCAAGGCACCCTCGGTTTCTACTACCGCAAGACCTCCGACATTCTGCCGAACCTGGCCTTGCAGCCAACCGTTGTAGGCCCTGCACAACTGATCTCCGGCAACATCGGCAGCTACAACCAGTTTTACGTCGATGACATCGATATCTATGGCATCAGCCTGTCGAAAAGCTTCGAAGGCGTCAGCGTCGGCTTCGACTTGAACTACCGCCACAACATGCCGTTGGCCAGTGTGCCGGCAACGGTCAGCCCGGCGGCCGGGTCGGCCGGTTTGCCAGGATTCATCAGCAGCTTTGACGGTGAAAACGGCGTAGCCCGAGGCAACACGGTGCATGCGGTGCTCAACGGTCTGACCACCTTTGGCGACACGCCGGTCTGGGACAGCTCGTCCTTGCTGGTTGAGCTCGCCTACAGCCGCTGGCTGGACGTCACCGATAACAAACAGTTGTTCAAGGGCGAAGACTGGTATCGCGGTGTCGACAAGGTCACCAAGGACAACTACATCGTCGGCGTCAATTTCAACCCGACCTGGTACCAGGTGTTCCCCGGCATCGATATGTATATGCCGATGACCTACAACGTCGGGCTCTCGGGCAACTCGGCGGTCCAACTGGGGGGTAACAAGGACGCCGGCAGTTATTCGGTGGGTGTCGGCATGGACGTCCATAACCAGTATCGGTTCGACCTGAAATACGTGGACAACTTTGGCCCGTTCGACACCTGCGGCTCAGCCGGAGGTGCGGGTGCACAGGGTCAGGGCGCCGCACCAGGTGCCAACGGGCAGTACAACTGCGTACCGGGGCAGACCACTGCTTTCGGCGGTACTCAGCCTCAGCTCAAGGATCGGGGCATGGTCACTTTGACGTTCAAAACGACTATTTGATCGAAGTCTTTGCTTGATAGCAGGAGTCACTCCATGAAGTTCGTAAATTCTCTATTGTTCACTGCATTGACCGTCGCCTTTGCCGGCGCGGCACACGCAGCAGTTTCCCCGGATGAAGCGGCCAAACTTGGCAGCAGCCTGACAGGCGTCGGCGCTGAAAAGGCCGGCAACGCCGACAGCACCATTCCGGCCTACACCGGCGGCCTCACCACACCGCCAGCCAGTTACCAGTCGGGCAGTTCTTTTCGTCCAGACCCTTTCGAGGCCGACACGCCACGTGCCGTCATTGACGGCAAAAACATCGGTCAATACGCCGACAAACTGACAGCGACCGCCCAAGAGTTGCTCAAGCGTTACCCGACGTTCCGGGTCGATGTGTTTCCGACCCATCGCAGCGTCGCTCTGCCTCAACGCTTGCTGGATAACACCGCGAAAAACGCCGTCGGCACCAAAACGCTCGAAGGCGGTGTCGCACTGGAAAACGCGCTGCCGGGCATTCCGTTCCCGATCCCGAAAGATGGCTATGAGGCCATGTGGAACCACCTGCTTCGCTATCAGGGTTACGCCACCAACTTCAAATACGATTCCTGGAACGTCGACGGTTCCGGCAAGGCGATTCTGGCCACGACCGGTAACGCCTATCTCGAATACCCGCTCTACGATCCGAAACGTACGGACCCGGCGAAAGAGAGCGATCTGTTCTTCAAGACCAAACTCTATTACCAGGCCCCGGCCCGCCGCGCAGGTGAAGCCATCCTGGTGCAGGATGCCGTCAACCCTCTGAAAATGGAGCGTCGTGGCTGGCAATACCTGCCAGGTCAGCGCCGTATAAAACTCGCGCCGGACATCGCTTACGACACGCCAAACCCTGGCTCGGCCGGTGCCTCGACCTATGACGATGCTTGGGTGTTCAACGGCGCAATGGACCGTTACGACTTCAAACTCGTCGGCAAGAAGGAAATGATCATTCCTTACAACACTTACAAGCTGAACTATCACAAGGAAGCGGCGGACATCACCACGGCACACCACGTCAATCCGGATTTGATGCGCTGGGAGTTGCACCGTGTGTGGGTCGTTGAAGCAACGCTGAAACCGGGCAAACGCCACATCTACAGCAAGCGCACGTTCTACCTCGACGAAGACAGCTGGATCGCCCTGGCTTCGGATGAATACGACGCCAGCGGCAAGCTGTACCGCGGCTCCTTTGCGCACCTGGCTTACAGCTACGACGTGCAGGCACCGAACTGCGACAACCACATGATTTATGACTTTGTCTCCGGCAGCTACAACATTACCGGCATCTACGGCCCGTATGGCGGCATCAAGTACATCGACCCGCTTTCGAAAGCGCAGTGGGCACCTGAGTCACTGGCCGGCACGGGTATTCGCTAAGCCATAAACGCAGGTGTTTTTTGGTCGCCGACAGTGTGTCTCGCACTGTTCGGCGGCTTTTTTTGCCGAGTAAAACTCATGAATACATTTAGATGGATAACGCTCACTGCGCTAGCCGTGGCATTGGCCGTGCCCTTTACCAGAGCCGTGGTCGCCGCGGATTTTGTAGACACCTTGTCGAGTCCGGCAATTCAGAGTGAAAAAGCCATTAACGCCATGTTCACCGGGTTGGCCAGTGCGGGTAAACGTCTGATCGCCGTGGGCCAGCGCGGGCATATTTTTTATTCCGATGATAGCGGCGCCCGCTGGCGTCAGGCAGAAGTGCCCGTGAGCTCCGATCTGGTGGCCGTGCAGTTCCCGAGCCCGACACAGGGCTGGGCTGTCGGTCATGACGGCATTGTGATGCACAGCGACAACAAGGGTGAAACCTGGAAGCGTCAGCTCGATGGACGTCAGGTCGGGCAGATCATGCTCGAACACTATCAGCGGCAAGCGGCGCAACAGCCGGATGACGCCGCCAATGCTTTGTTATTGGGTGAAGCTCAACGAATGATTGATGAAGGGGCGGACAAGCCCTTTCTGGACGTGTGGTTCTCAGATGAGAAAACCGGCTACGTCGTCGGTGCGTTCAACCTGATTTTTCGCACCGAAGACGGCGGCCAGACTTGGGTCGCGCTGATGGATCGTACCGACAACCCGGGCGCTCTGAACTTCTACGGAATGCGTGCAATAGGCGACGACTTATTCATTGTCGGCGAACAAGGCCTGGTGCTGAAACTGGACCCTGCAACGCAGCGCTTCGTCAATGTGCCTACCCCCTACAGCGGCAGCTATTTCGGCGTCACTGGCACGCCGGGCGCCGTGCTCATTTATGGCCTGCGGGGCAATGTTTATCGCAGCGTCGATCACGGTGCGAACTGGGACAAGGTTGAACTGGGCCTGTCCTCGAGCATCACCGCGAGCACGGTAACGGCAGACGGCCAGATCATCCTGGTCAGTCAAGCTGGCCATGTCCTTGTCAGCACTGACAACGGTGCAAGCTTCACGCAAACGCCACAAGACCGCCTGGGACCTGCCGCTGCGGCGCAGGCCGTCGGGTCAGGCTCCGTGGTGATCGCGGGCGCACAGGGTTTGCGTCAGCTGCCCTTCGAATGAGCCCACTTCACATAATAAAAAGAGACGAGCCACGTCATGGGTAACTACAACCTCGATACGATGCCGGTGATCCGAGAGCTCAAGGGCTTCGATGCACGCTCCGGCAATTTCCTTGAACGCCTGATTTTCAATAACCGCCTGCTGGTGGTACTGACCTGCCTGATCGTGACGGTATTGCTGAGCTATTTCGCGGCCACTCGGCTGACGCTCAATGCCAGTTTCGAAAAGATGATTCCGCAAAGTCAGCCGTACATCAAAAACTACCTTGAGAATCGCCAGTCGCTACGCGGGCTGGGCAACACGGTTCGAGTGGTGGTGGAGAACACGGACGGCGATATCTACGACCCGAAATACCTGGAGGTGCTCAAGCAGGTCAATGACACCTTGTTCCTGACGCCGGGTGTGGACCGGGCCTGGATGAAGTCATTGTGGACACCCGCCGTGCGCTGGACGGAGGTCACGGAGGAGGGTTTCCGTGGTGGCCCGGTCATGCCGGATTCTTACGACGGTTCGGCTAGCGGCGTTGAGCAACTGCGCTTGAACATCGCCCGTTCCGGCATCATTGGCAACCTGGTCGGCAACAACTTCAAGTCGAGCATGATCGTCGTGCCGCTACTGGAGAAGGACCCGGTCACCGGAGAAGCCATCGACTATCACCGCTTTTCCCGGATGCTCGAGGAACAGCTGCGCAACACATTCGAATTTGCGGATGGCAGCGCGCTGCACAAGGGCGGAGAGGAGGGTAAAGGCCCGATCAAAATCCGCGTGATCGGTTTCGCCAAACTGGTGGGCGATCTGATCGATGGGCTGATGTTGATCATGATGTACTTCGGTGCTGCTGCGCTGATTGCAACCGGCATCATTTACTTGTTCACCCGTTGCGTACGCAGCACCACGTTGGTGATTCTGTGCTCGGTGGTCGCCGTGGTCTGGCAACTTGGGCTGATCACGGTGTTCGGTTATGCACTCGACCCGTTTTCGATTCTCGTGCCGTTTCTGGTCTTCGCTATCGGGGTGTCTCACGGCGCGCAGAAAATGAACGGGATCATGCAGGACGTCGGACGCGGCACCCATCAGTTGGTCGCTGCGCGCTACACCTTCCGCCGGCTGTTCCTGGCCGGGCTGACCGCGTTGCTGGCCGATGCCGTGGGCTTTGCGGTGCTGATGCTGATCGACATTCCGGTGATCCAGGACCTGGCCGTCACCGCGAGTATCGGTGTGGCGGTGTTGATCTTCACCAACCTGGTGTTGCTGCCGGTGCTGCTGTCTTATTGGGGTGTCAGTCCCAAAGCGGCGGCGCGCAGTTTGCGTCAGGAAAGCAAGGAGCTGAAAGGTAAAGGATTGGGCAATCTGTGGAGCTTGCTTGACCGTTTTACCGAGCGTCGCTGGGCGACGGTGGCGGTGGTGGTTGCCGGGCTGTTGGCGATCGGGGGCTTCATGGTCAGCACGCACTTGAAGATCGGCGATCTCGATCCGGGAGCCCCGGAGCTGCGTGCCGACTCACGGTACAACCGGGATAACGCCTACATCACCGCAAACTACTCGCTGTCCAGCGACCAGTTCGCGGTCATGGTCAGAACGCCCAGCGAAGGCTGCTTGAAGTACGAAACCCTGGTAGAAGCCGATCGCCTGGGCTGGTTGTTGCAGCAGCAACCCGGCGTTCAAACCACTGTATCGCTGGTCAACGCCGTGCGGCAGATCACGGCGGGTTCCTATGAGGGCAACCCGAAAATGCTGACCATCGCCCGCAACCAGAACGTGCTCAATTACGGGGCACAACAGGCCTCGGTGAACAACCCGGAGTTGTTTGACAACGATTGCTCGATGATGCCGGTGATCGCCTATCTCTCGGATCACAAGGCTGAAACCCTCGATCACGTGGTGAAGATTGCTGATCAGTTCGCCCGGGAACATAGCAACGGCGACCGCCAGTTCATGCTCGCTGCCGGCAGCGCCGGGATTGAAGCAGCCACCAATATCGTCGTGCGTGATGCTAACCGCACCATGTTGTTTTATGTGTATGGAGCGGTGATTGTGCTGTGTTTCATCACGTTCCGCAGCTGGCGCGCCGTGGTGGTGGCAGTCGTTCCATTGATGCTGACGTCGATTCTCTGCGAAGCGTTGATGGTCTGGTTGGGGATGGGTGTGAAGGTCGCGACCTTGCCGGTGATTGCCTTGGGCGTCGGTATTGGTGTCGATTACGCGCTGTATCTGCTCAGCGTTCAGTTGGCGCAGCAGCGTGCCGGTCTGTCGTTGACCGAAGCCTACAAGAACTCGGTCGCGTTCACCGGTAAGGTCGTGGCGCTGGTGGGGATCACCCTGGCGGCAGGTGTGATCACCTGGGCCTGGTCACCGATCAAGTTCCAGGCCGACATGGGCATTCTGCTCACCTTCATGTTCGTCTGGAACATGATCGGTGCGCTGGTGTTGATCCCGGCGCTGTCGCATTTCTTGCTCCGGCGCGCACCCTGAAATGCAATAAAAAAAGAAGCCCGGCACGCGATGCGCTGCCGGGCTTTACTTTGTTTGGCATGGATCGATCCACTCCTTGTCGAGGGGCGGTTGCTTCAAGTGAGTACGTCAGACCACTGGGGAGGACCGCAAGCGACTGTGCAACAGAGGTTAAATCTTTCAGCGAGCGCATGCTGGTTACACTAAAGTTCTGATTCTTGAATCTGGTCTGGAGCCTTGCATGAAAGTTGGCGTGATTTCCGATACCCATGGCTTGCTCCGCGCCGAAGCTCGTGCTGCCCTGGTTGACTGTGAACGGATCATTCACGCGGGCGATATCGGCAACCCCGAAATTCTCGTTCAACTGGAGTCTATCGCCCCGCCGCACGTCGTATGCGGGAACAATGACCTGGACGCACCCTGGGCAGAGAATATCGCCGACCTTTTACGTTTTGACCTCAACGGATGGCAGACTCTGTTAGTGCATGACATCGCCGATGTCCCGGCAGTGCTCGATGCAGGCATCAAGCTGGTGATCACCGGTCATTCGCACAAGCCATGCATAGAATGGCGCGGCGAACAGCTCTACCTGAATCCAGGCAGCGCGGGACGGCGGCGCTTCAAACTGCCGGTGACGCTGGCTCTGCTTGAGGTGCTTGAGACCTCGATTGAGCCGCGTCTGGTCTCGCTACTGGACTGACCCTTTCCAGGTCAGTCACTCAATGGCAAATCATCGGCATGCCTGAATAGATCCAGTATGCCGCCGCTGCGATGCCACAGACCCAGGCAATGGCTCGCCAACGTCCGTTTAGCCGGAGCCACCTCACGAGAAAGTTTGTCATTGCTGTTGCGCCGCCGCTCTGCGGATGCCGGCGACCGCATAACAAATGCCGACGAAATAGACGAGGATGCTAAGTCCTTGCGCAGCGAGCCACAGGTTCTTTCCGGCCTGCACCGGTTCGAAATAGAAATTCGGCCAGATCCTGTTGCAGACGTAAAAGCCCACGCAGGCTGTCGCGAGTTCGGCGATAAGGCCGTATGCGCAGAGCCTGGGCGCGATGCGCTCAAGGCTGGAAACAATCGGCGACGCTCCTTGGCGGATCGTGGCCAGATAGCACAATCCAATAGCGATCATGCCGAGGCTGCCGGTTTTGAGCGTCATCTCGGCCAGGACTGCGGGGCAGCCCCACCACAGCGTGACGTTCTTCAGGAACATCGGGCCAACATCTCCCTGCTGGGCGCCGACCATGTAGTGCAGGATCGGGATGAAGCCAACTACGAAACCGGTGATGAACAGGCCAAGCCCCCAACGGATGAATGTCCAGCCCAATTCGGCAGGCGTGACGATCACTTCATCACCGGCCATAGCCACCGTTGCGTTGCTCATATGAATGTCTCCTGTCGCAAAGGGATAGCAACGCACACGATCAATGCAGTGAGGCGAAATTCACCGACGGTTTGAGGCAGGCGTAGGGATTCAACGCCTGGCATTCATTCCGGGCCTGGCGTAGCGACTCCAGCGAGATTTCATCAAGTCGTGTCATGACGACAGTCACCATCGCGGTCAGTGATGCAATGACACACAGCATTATTATTATTTTCATCGGTTCACCTGCTCGAAAGCATTCAGTGATGGGAACGTACTGTTGTGTCTTGACTTTATCGGGGCTGAAAACCACTCCACCCCCCTTGGTGGGGGGGGCGACGGTTGATTAAAGATCACTGGTAGATGCCCGGCCGAAGAGTCTTTGCAAAATGTTTCATGGCCTTTAGGATGACTTCAGTTTCGGTCATGTCATCGGGACAGAGGCCGTGAACCCTATAAGAACTATCTGCCCTGAAAGGGGCGTCATTCGGCGTTGTCCAGCATGTCCAAATCCAGTGCCCACACGATCTTCGCCGAAAGTTTTTTTCGCGTGAATGCAGAACTGTTCGCCCCATTCCTGGCCGAGGCCGGCCTGGACGAGCGTATTCTGCACGCGCCCGAGGTGGAGATTCCCGCGGCGAATTATGTCGAGCTCTGGGAGATCCTCGGACGCAGAGTGAATGCGTCGATCGGCCTGCGCATCGGCATCCAGACCGTTAGCGTCGCCCTTGGCGCTTATGGTCAAGCGATACGCAGTGCGCCGACGATACTTCTGGCACTGCGTTGCATGAGCCATTTCGCCGTGGTGTTTGCTCATGCTATTCGGGTGGATGTCGAAATCGACGGTCGGCAGGTCATTCTGTCTTACCAGGTCACCGACCCGACCATCGTGCGGCGTCGCCAGGACTCTGAGTTCACGATTGGATTCTTCCTCAGCCTGTTGCGGGAGATCACCGAGAACCCCCGATTGGCGCCGGAGCGGGCCGACTTCGAGCATGAGACGCCGGCCGATCTGTCGTTACACCGAGAGGTGCTTGCGTGCCCGCTGCACTTCAAACAACCGGACAATCGCCTGTATTTCCCGCTTGCACTGTTGGACATGCCGGTACGCACCGCCGACCCACGCCTGTTCCAGGCACTGGAACCCTTCCTCGAACAGCAGCGGCAGATCAGGGTGCCGGTCAGCGATCTGCTCGCCCAACTGGGACGTCATATCGCCAGCAGCCTGAGCAGCGGCGGGGCCAGCCTGGAAATGGTGGCACAAAGCATGGGTATGGGCCCGCGCACATTGCAACGGCGCCTGGCCGAGCACCAGGTGGAATTCAGGCTGCTGGTCGAGGAAGTGCGCCGTTCACTGGCCGAAGCCTATGTGGCGCAAGCTCAATACAGCCTGACTGAAGTCGCCTTGTTGCTCGGGTACGCCGAATGCAGTTCATTCAGCCGGGCTTTTCGTCGCTGGACTCAAGTCTCTCCGCAGCAATATCGCCTGCAAGCCAAGGCCAACCACTCGTAATTTTTTTTGCGGCTGACGTCAGATGTCAACGGCTCTGACGCACGCTGGCAAGCCCCTGCGCATCTCCACTGTTAGCTTCTGTCCCTGAGGTGGGCATGACCTTGTCCGGTTGGCGTCGTCTGGCTCGGCCGGGGTCTTTTAGCTGCGCTGCATGCCCGCCACCCATAACAAAAAAAAGAGGTGTGGGCTAATGGCAGAGCATGAGAACGGCACCAAGGGCGTCAGCCGTCGTAAGTTTTTGCACGGCGCCGGAGTGGGCGCAGTCGCTGTCGCCGGGGCAGGCGTTATGACCCATGCCACGGCGGCGTCAGGCGATAACTGCAAGACCGCGGGTTGTGACTATGACGTGGTGGTGATCGGCGGTGGCTTCGCCGGTGTGACGGCGGCTCGTGACAGCCGCAAGAACGGCTACAAGACCCTGCTGCTGGAGGCACGTAATCGCCTGGGCGGACGCACCTTCACCTCCGAGTTCGACGGCCACAAAGTCGAGATGGGTGGCACCTGGATTCACCAGGCGCAGCCCTTCGTCTGGACCGAGAAAGAGCGCTATGGCCTGGAGGTGCTGGAGACTCCGGTCAGCGGCGTGGCGCTAAACAAAGAAGAGTATGTGCTCAGGGTCGGCGACACGACCCACACGCTGAGCGGCGAGCAGTTGTTGCCGCTGTACGAAGCCTTGGATGCCTTCTACGCCGAGGCGCGCCAGGTCTGGGACCGCCCCTACGACGCTCAATACACCTGGAACGAAATCATCCACCGTGACAAGCGGACCGCCCGTCAACGCCTGGATGAGCTCAAGCTCAACCCGGTGCAGCGAGTGGCGGTCGACAGCTTTGTCGGCGCAACGGCGCATGCCCCGCTGGACCAAGTGTCCTACGTCGACATGCTGCGTTACTGGGCGCTCTCTGGCTGGAACCTGCAGGGTTTCAACGACGCTGTGGTGCGTTACAAACTCAAGGACGGCACCGTTGGCCTGATCAACAAGATGATCGAAGACGGCAAGCCGGAAGTGCGCCTGTCGACCCCGGTCAAGAAAATCGAAGACAAGGGTGACCACACCGTGGTGACCACTCAAAAGGGCGAAAAGATCGTCGCTGCCAGTGTCATCATCGCGCTGCCAATGAACGTACTGCCAAACCTGGAGTTTTCCCCTGCGCTGGACCCGGTGCTGGTCGAAGCCGGCAAGCAAAAGCACAGTGGCCAGGGGATCAAGTTCTACATCAAGGCCAGGGGCGGGTATACCAAGTCGGCGAAAGTCACCGCCATGGCCGACTCCAACTACCCGGTCAACCTGGTGATGGCGCACTACGTGAGCGACGACTACACCCTGTTCGTCGCTTTCGGCAACGATCCGGGCAAGGTCGATATCTACGACATCAAGGCCGTCCAGTCGATTCTGGAACCGCTCTTCCCGGGCATCCAGGTCGAGAGCACCCACGGCTACGAATGGACCCTAGACCCGTACAGCCTCGGCACCTACGCCAGCTACAAACCTGAATGGTTCGAGAAGTACTACGCGCACTTCCAGAAGGACAGCGGCCGCGTCTTCTTCGGCCAAGGCGACCATGGTGAAGGCTGGCGCGGCTGCATCGACGGAGCCATCGCCGCTGGCGGCAAGGCTGCTCTGCGGACCAAGGAGCTGCTGGGATGAATGGCCGCTACGCCAATCATCTGTGCGCCGCATTCGGGCTGTTGGGGCTGATCAGTTTGCCCGTGCAGGCCGCTGAAGCCTGCGACCCGACTGCCGGTCAGAAGCTCTTCGAAACCCGTTGCACAACCTGCCATTCACTCGCCGAACACAAAGTCGGGCCAAAGCTCGGTGATGTATTCGGCCGCAAGGCCGGTTCAGCCCCAGGCTTCACCTATACGCCGACGCTGGAGCAGGCGGGTTTCACCTGGGATACGGAAAAACTCGACGTCTTTCTCAGTGGACCCATGACGTTCCTGCCCGGCACCGCGATGGCCTTCGGTGGCCTGCGCCAGGCAGAGGATCGTCAGGCCCTTACCTGTTATCTCCGTCAACAAGGACCCACGTCATGAGCATCACGATCTACACCAAACCCAAGTGCCTGCTGACCGTAGGTGTCGCTGCGCTGCTGCTGGTCGACCCCAGCCTCATCTTCCGCTGGGTGGGCATGCCACTGGGGGCCGACGGCATGCTCCTTGGCCGTCTCCTCGGCGCTACGTATCTCGCTGTCGGCCTGGGCTTCTGGTTCATCCACAGTCTCGAAGACCTGCCACGCCGTGACGCGCTGTTGCTGATCGGCTCCGATCTTGTGTGTGCCGGCATCATCATTCAGGCGGTCATGACGGGTGCGATGAACCCGCTCGGTTGGGGACTGGTAGCAGTCTATCTGGGTTCAGCCCTGGGCTTCGGCTGGTGCGCCAGCCGGGTTGCCGCCAGGCCAGTCTGCGCCTGATCCACGTTTCGCCCCGGCGTCATGCGCCGGGCGCTCCTGCACAATAATTACAATGGGAGAGTGATCATGAGTATTCATTTCAAGAAGTCCCTGCTGTGCAGCGCCTTGGTGGCACTGTTCAGCGCTTGCAGCGCCCAGGCGGCAACCTCGGCCGATCTGGCCAGGTTAGGCAACGAGCTGACGCCGTTCGGTGCAGAAAAAGCCGGTAATGCCAGCGGCAGCATTCCGGCCTGGAACGGCGGACTCACCCAGGCTCCGGCGGGTTGGAAGCCAGGCCACGGCGACCCCTACGGCACTGACAAGCCGCTGTACTCCATCAATGGCAAGAACCTCGCGCAATATCAGGCACAGTTACCTCCCGGCCAGGTGGAGCTGATCAAGACCTATCCGGGCTACCGCCTGGACGTCTACCCGACGCATCGTAGCTGTTCCTTCCCGACGGAGATTGCCCAACGCACCAAAGCGTTCGCCGCGCAGAGCAAGATCGGCAGCGACGGCTGGAACCTGGAGCAAGCGGCTGGCGCTGCGATTCCCTTCCCGGTACCTCAAAGTGGCATCGAGGTGATGTGGAACTACAAGCTGCGCTACATGGCCAAGGGTCGCCGCGCCCAGGTGTCGATGCTGCTTCGCGAGAAGAGCGGTGAGCTGTCCGAGCTCAAGCAGTGGGCCAGCGAGTATTACCCCTACAACGATGCGGCGGTGAAAAGTCCGGCCGATGCCGGCGACTACGAAGCCAAGATGCTTTATGACGTGCTGACACCGCCATCGCGGGCTGGCGAGATGTATCTGGTGCACGGTTACCTGGACAAGCCGCAGGACTCGTGGATCTATTTCCCCGGCCAACGTCGTGTGCGGCGTGCGCCATCCTTCGCTTACGACAATCCGATTGCCGGCACCGACAGCCTGTACTTCGTCGACCAGATCAACATGTTTACCGGGGCGATGGACCGTTATGACTTCAAGCTGATCGGCAAGAAGGAAATGATGGTGCCTTACAACTCCTACAAGTTGGTCGACAAGAGCAATAAGTACGAGAACCTGATGGGCCAGGACTACCTCAATCGCGACGCGCAACGTTATGAGCAGCACCGTGTCTGGGTGGTGGAAGCCACGGTGAAGGCGGACAAGCGCCACTCATTCGCCAAGCGTGTGTTTTTCGTTGACGAAGACAGCTGGGCGCTGTTGCACGTGGACATGTACGACGCCAAGGGCAATCTCTGGCGCGTGCAAGAAGGCAGCCTCTGGGCCAACCCTCAGACCCAGTCCTGCACTGGCTTCGAGTACGTGAGCTACGACCTCGTCGCACGGCGCTACATCGCTGACGGCTTCACCCAAGAGGGTGAGGTGCTCGACCTGACCGCGGGTCTCGAAGGCCGGGTCAGCGACAAACTGTTCAACTCCAACGAACTGCGTCGCAGCGGCGAACGTTAAGCAGCAATAACTCCGCGTAAAGGTAGAGCTATGCACAACAATAAAAAAGGCGCGGCCCTGGCCGCGCCAGGCTTCGCTCGCGCAAAAAAACGTCTGACTCTGGCGGTAATGGCCGCCTCGAGCCTGCTGTGGATGGAGGCCAGCCATGCCATGCGCTTTGGTTCCGAAGACGGCATCTCCGGCAGCTTCGACTCCACGCTGTCATACGGCTTCGCCACGCGCATGCAATCGCGTGACTGTCATTTGCTCGGCGGTGACAGCGGTGGCTGTAACGACGGCACCAACACCGGGTTGGGGGAGTTCTACAACCTGAGCAGAGGTAATGGCTACGCCAATGCCGATATCAATTACACCAACTCCGACGACGGCGATCAGAACTACAACAAGCACGATGTGTTCTCTGAGGTCGTGAAGGGCACCCACGAGTTGAGCCTGAAGTTCGGCGATGGCTGGAGCGCCCTGGGTCGGGTCAGTTGGTCGAAAGACTTCAAGATGGACAACACCCGGCGCACCGAACTCGATGACAATGCCGATCGCGAAGCCACCGAACGCATCGACCTGCTCGACTTGTGGGTGGCCAAGAGCTTCGACTTGGGTGAGATGCCGGCCAAGGTCAAGGTCGGTAACCAGGTGATCAGCTGGGGCGAAGAGATTTTCGTCACTGGCGGCATCAACCAAATCAATGCCCTCAACCTGACGAAATACCATACGCCCGGCACCCAGTTGAAGGAGGTCTTCGTCCCGGCTCCCATGGCCTCGTTCAACCTGGGACTGAGTGAAAACCTGAACCTTGAGACCTACTACCAGTTCAAGTGGAATGCGTACGGCATCGACCCGGTGGGCACCTACTATTCCAACTCCGATGTGGTGGGCGAGGGCAACCGGCCGATCTACTATTCGACCAGTACGGTCGACGGCCTTCTCGGTGCCGGTACCTGTGCCTCGCTGACACCCACCGGTCGTTGCGGCGAGCCGTCGATCAGCGGCCTGGACGACGCCACGTTGGTCGCCAATGGCCTGGCGGTTCCCTATGCCGGTGAGCGCTCGGCCAAGAACAGCGGCCAATATGGTATCGCCCTGCGTTGGACGGTGGAGGAGATCGCGACCGAGTTCGGTTTCTTCTACCAGCGCTATCACGACAAGCTGCCCTTCGTCGGCTACACCGCTACGTCCAATCCGGATGGGCTGTTGATCGACAACTACTTCTGGAATTACGGCGAAGACAAGAACCTGTACGGCCTGTCGCTCAATACCATGGTTGGCCCGGTGGCAGTGGGAGCGGAGTTGTCCTATCGGCCCAACGACAGCGTCGGCATTGACCCCACCGTGCCCTTTGGCCGGGCATTCACCGGTGAGTTCAACAAGTTCAGTGTGTACGACACCGGCACCAGCAAAGGCTTTGTCGAAGAGAAGAAATGGCAGGCCCATGTGAATGCCATCTACACCTTCTCGGCCAATGATCCGCTGGGTTTCATCCCCAGGGAACTGGGCGCCTCCGACGGATTCCTGCTGACCGAGGCGGTGGTCACTCATTACCCGGACTTGGATACCTCGGGTGAGACGCCTTACTTCCTGCCCGACTATTCGGTGCCGGATAGAACCTCATGGGGCTACGTCACTGAGTTCGGCATCAACTACCCGAATGTCTTCGGCACCGGCATCACGGTCACGCCGCAACTGGACTTCTCCCATGACGTCAACGGCACTTCACCGAACGCCTTGCCGTTCGTTGAAGGGCGTAAGTCGCTCACCAGCGCTTTGCTGTTCAACTACCGCGACCGCTGGAAAGGCGGTTTGCAGTGGGTGCAGTACTGGGGTGGCGGGGACAACAACCTGATGGCTGACCGCGATTTCTTGAGCGGCAACATTTCCTACTCGTTCTGATGTCGTGCCTTCCCTCGGCCACTGGCTGAGGGAAGCTCATTCCCGTTTTTCAGGAAGGCTCATCATGCTGGCTTCTCTGGTGCTCGGTCTCGAGCAGTTGTTTTTTCGGCGTCGTCTGTCGACCTTGACGGTGCTGGTGCTAGTCACACTGGTCATGGCCGGTTTCGCCTCGCAGCTGCGCATGTCGGCCGGTTTCGACAAGCAGCTGCCTCAGCAGCACGAATTCATTCAAACCTTTAACAAGTACCGGGACGTACTGTTCGGTGCCAACCGCGTCATCGTGGTCCTGCACGCCAAAAGCGGCGACATCTGGAACACGCAGGCCATGACCCGGCTCTACGACCTGACCCAGACGCTGTTCTTTATGCCGGGCATCGACCGGCGCACGGTCACCTCGCTGTGGACGCCCAATACCCGCGCGGTGCAGATCACCGAGGAGGGCATGAAGGCCGAGGATGTAATCGGCGGTGATGTCACGGTCGGTACCCTTGATGAGCAGGCGATTGTCGGCATCCGTGATCGCACCATCGTGGGCGGCTTTGTCGGCAGCCTGGTGGCCAACGACTACTCGGGGGCGATGGTGGTGGCCGAGCTCGCCGACCCCGACCCGCAGACCGGCAAACGCCTGGACTACCTGGAATTCAGCAAACGCCTGGAAGACGATGTTCGCGCCAGGTACGCCGACAGTGCCTACGACGTGCAGATCATCGGTTTCGCCAAGCAAATGGGTGACATCGGCGCTGGTGCGACCAGTGTCATGGGCTTCTTCGCGCTGGCCTTCCTGCTGACCTTGGCCGCGGTCTACTGGTACACCCGCTCCTGGGTGCTGACTTTTCTGCCGCTGTGCTGTTCGCTGGTGTCGGTGGTCTGGCAGTTCGGCACCATCACCTTGCTGGGCTTCGGTCTTGATCCGCTGGCGATTCTGGTGCCGTTTCTGGTGTTCGCCATTGGTGTGTCCCATGGCGTGCAGCAGGTCAACTTCATTTCCAAGGAAGTGTGCAACGGCGCCGATGCGATGACCGCCGCTCGCCGCAGTTTCGGCGGCTTGTTGATTCCGGGCACATTGGCATTGATTACCGCCTTCGTCGGCTTTGCCACTCTGGTGCTGGTACCGATTCCGATGATTCGAGAATTGGCGATTACCGCTTCGGTCGGGGTCGCCTACAAGATCGTCACCAACCTGATCATGCTGCCGGTGCTGGCCAGCTTCTTCCATTTTGACCAGGCCTATGTCAACCGGGTCAAACGCCTTCAAGCCTGGCGCGATGGCGTGATGAGCAAACTGGGACGCTTGGCCGAAACCCGCAATGCGGCGATCGGCTCGGTATTGTGCCTGGTGCTGCTCGGCATCGCCGTCTGGCAGAGCCAGGGTCGGCATGTCGGCCACGTGTTGCCGGGCGCGCCCGAGCTGCACAGCGACTCGCGCTACAACCTGGACGTGGAAAGCGTGGTCAGTCATTTTGGCCTGGGGCTGGACCTGTTCACCGTGGTGGTGGAAACACCGAAGAACGGTTGCTACCAGCATGACGTAATGGCCTACACCGACCGCCTGACCTGGTTTCTGGCCAACGTGCCGGGCGTGTTGTCGGCGCAATCGTTGCCGGCACTGACCAAGCTCTCAGCCTCGGGTGTCAACGAGGGCAATCCGAAATGGGCAGCGCTGCCGGCCGATGAACTGAGCATCGGCGAAGCCGTACGTCAGGTGCCCGAAGTGCTGCGCCTGTACAACGCCGATTGCACGGTACTGCCGATCAACCTGTACCTGGCCGACCACAAGGCCACCACCCTGAAAACCGTGGTGACGGCGGTGCAACAGTATCGGGCGGAACACCCCATGAACGGCGTCACCGTGCGCCTGGCCAGCGGCAACGCCGGGGTGCAGGCAGCCACCAACGAAATCGTCGAAAGCTCCGAGTTGCCGATGATGCTCTACGTCTACCTGACCATCGTGCTGTTGGTGTTCCTGGTCTACCGCGACTGGCGGGCGATGGTCGCGTGCTGTGTGCCGCTGACCCTGGCGACCTTCCTCGGCTACTGGTTCATGAAATCGCTGGACATCGGCCTGACCGTCGCCACCTTGCCGGTGATGGTACTGGCCGTGGGCATCGGTGTGGATTACGCGTTCTACATCTACAACCGCCTGCAACTGCACCTGGCCGAAGGGCAGGACATCGTCACAGCGTTCAAAGGAGCCCTGAGCGAGGTCGGCGTGGCGACCATTTTCACCGCCATCACCTTGTCCATCGGCGTGGCGACCTGGTCGTTCTCGGCCTTGAAATTCCAGGCCGACATGGGGTTGCTGCTGACCTTCATGTTCATGGTCAACATGCTGATGGCGATCACCTTGCTCCCGGCAATCGCGGTGATGCTGGACGTGCTGATTCCGCGGCGGGGGCCCGTTCGTGCGCCCTTGATCGCGCATTGATTGAGGGATGTGAAATGTCCAACAGAACGATTTCGCTGCCACGACTGATGGCCACTGCCGCGTTCTTGGGTTTGGCCGGGCAAGTGCTCCGTGGCCATTGTGCCGAGGTGCCAGCCATGCGCCTGGCCCAGGCGCAACAAGCACCGCTGGTGGCCGTCAGCAACGCGGGCTCGGGGCTTGTCGCACTGGGTGATCACGGTGTGGTGGTGCTTTCGGCCGATGGCAAGCTGTGGCATCAGGCCAAAGCCGTACCGGTAGACGGATTGCTGACAGCGCTGAGTTTCGCCGATGGGCAAAACGGCTGGGCCGTGGGGCATGGCGGGGTGTTGCTGCGCACCGAGGACGGCGGTGAAACCTGGACGCTGCAACCGCCGCTGGACGGCAAGCCGGTGCTGCTGTCGGTGTGGTTCGAGAACACCCGGCACGGCATTGTCGTCGGCGCCTACGGCTACGCCAGCGAAACCCGCGACGGCGGCCGCAGCTGGCAGCGCCTGAACGTGAGCAGCGACGGCGACGATCACCACCTCAACCAGATCTTTGCCGGGCGCGATGGCCACCTGTTCATCGCCGGGGAGGGCGGCAGCGCCTACCGGTCTCCCGACAATGGCACGACCTGGGAAACCCTGGATACCGGCGTCAGCGGCTCGTTGTGGGGTGGCGCGAGCCTGCGCGACGGCCGTGTTCTGTTGGTGGGCATGAGCGGACGGGTGCTGGTCAGCGAGGACCTGGGCGATACCTGGCAGACCAAGGACAGCGGCAGCCAGGAAGCCATCACTGCGGTCGGCCAACTCAGCGACGGTCGCGTAGCGCTGGTGGGCAATGGCGGGCTGGTGGCCGTCGCCGATCAGGGCTTGCAGCGCTTCCAGGCGCGAGTCCGCGCCGACCGGCAGAACCTCGCCGCACTCGCGCCGCTGGGCGAAAGCCAACTGGCACTGTTCGGCCCACAAGGTGTGCTGGAGCTGGATCTGTCGGATAGCCATTAATCGGCGTCGGTGCAGATCGGCCAATGCCCTGACGCTGTTCACTTAGTGTTTCAGGCGCACATATTGATTGGGTGTATATCCATTGTTTAGGTGATGGCGACTAATGGTTTCGCCCTTACGGCGAGTCACTTGGAAAAGCCCCAAGTAACCAAGGGCTCTTGCCCAGGCTCTTGCCCCTTTCGTTCGGTGCCTCGCTGTGGCTCGGCATCCCCTCGAGGGGGCTAGAAGATCAAAAGCAGAAACAACAGCCAAAGCGAGGCGGCCTGTTAGCCGACCTGGTTACGGGCCAGTCTGCGATCCAAATGTGGGAGCGAGCCTGCTCGCGAAGGCGGCCTGCCAGCCGACCTGATTTCGCGGATTTACTCGTTCCCCTGTAGGCGGAACCCTAAGTGGCCGTTACCGAAGAAACGGATATGTACACCGTCCATCCAAATCCAAATCCGCCACTACCGCACAACCCAATACATACATTCAAGAAGCCCAGTCGGTCGAACCCCCATAACAAAAATGGACCCCCGCGTGCCCCCGACGATGATGCTGCCAAGGCCTGAACGTGGCGAATAGCGCCCGGTTTGCAGTGCGGCGCGGGAGGGCGTGCAACCTGGCTCGACCAGAAACTGGGTAAAGCTCACGCCATCGCTGGCCAATTGGTCGATACGCGGGGTAGGCATGCCCCGGAGCTCACCCGCACCATAGGCGCCAATGTCACCATAACCGACGTTGTCGGCCAGCATGACGACGACGTTGGGTTTTTCCTAGGCATGCGCGCAGCCCATGAATGCGATCAGAAACGACAGTAGCCGAATGCGTTGCATTGTTTTTTCTCAAAGGTTGCGCGTTGACTTTCAAGGTTCAAATCAATCGGTCGGCTTCCTCCTGCTCGGCGTAAAGCCACTTGCGGTTGCGGTACAGATAGGCAATCAGGCGGAAATAGGTTTCCGGCATCCAGCGTTTAAGTCGCCAGGCCCATTTGGCGTCAGGCTGGGTCATGACGTAGAGGCGGCCCTTTTCGAGCGCGCGAATCACATCGTCGACGATATGCTCGGAGGTGAATCGGGACTTTTTCAGTTGGGCCAGCAGGCGCTTTTCCATGGTGCGCTCGCTGGTGAGCGAGTCGCCCAGCGATGTCGCAAACACGGTCGGGCACACCACGGTGACGCCGATATCAAAGCCGCTGAGTTCGGACTTGAGGGTCTCCGACAGGGACACGACGCCAGCCTTGGCCACGTTGTAGGGAGACATTTCAGGCCCGGACAAGGTCCCGGCGCTGGATGCGGTATTGATGATGCAGCCGCCGCCCTGGGTCTTGAGCAAAGGCACGAATGCCCGGCAGCCGTAAATCACACTCCACAGGTCAACGTTGATGACCTTTTCCCACTCTTCAAGGGGAAGGTCATCGATCATGCCGGCGGATGCGATGCCCGCGTTGTTGAACACCAGGTCGACTCCGCCCCACAGTTGTTTGACGGTGTTGGCCGCGTCCTGCAAGGCCTCTTGCCGGGTGACATCCAACACCATGCTGAAGGTCTCGGCACCGCGTTTGCGTAGCTGCACCTCGGCCTGCTCGAGTCTTGTCGCGTTGATGTCGGCGATCAGCAGTTTCCAGCCTCTGCTTGCGAGATGCATGCAGATGGCCAGACCGAAACCGCTGGCGGCGCCTGTCACGAAGGCACGTTTTGCCGGGTATTTCTGTTCGAGTTTCATGATTGCTCGCAATGCCGTTGTTGCTGAAATTAGCCGGTGGTAGACGGGGATGTACTCAGTGCACAGCCCTGTCCTTGCCCTGCCAATACGCTTTACGCAGTTCGGTTTTCAGTACCTTGCCCGCCGGGCTGCGTGGCAACTGCTCGGTGAAATCGACGCTCTTCGGGGTCTTGACGCTCCCCAGCCGTTCCTTGACCAGTGCAATCAGGTCGTCTCCCGTGCAGCGCTTGCCAGGCTTGAGCTGGACAATCGCCTTCACCGCTTCGCCCCATTTGTCGTCAGGAATACCGATGACAGAGCAATCCTGAACAGCGTCGTGGGTCGTGAGTACTTGTTCGATCTCGTTCGGATAAACGTTGAATCCGCCAGTGATGATCATGTCCTTCTTGCGGTCGACAATCGTGATATAGCCATCCTCAGCCATGACCCCGACGTCACCCGTGTGGTGCCAGCCCTGCTGACGGACTTCGGCAGTTGCCTGGGGATTCTTGTAATAGCCCGGCGTCACCAGATCGCCGCGAATGCAGATCTCCCCCGACTCACCGCGCGCCACTTCCTCACCTTCGTCATTCAGGATGGCGACGGTGTTGAATACACAGGGCCGGCCAATGGATTGCAGGCGTGCCTCATTGATGGTGCCGTCCGCGTCGATGTAGTCCCAGGGTGCCTTGGCGGTAATCGCGGCCGGTGCTTCGGACTGACCAAACGCCTCGGACATGACCGGGCCGAACACCTGCACGGCTTCCTTCAGCTTCTCCAGCGACGTCGGCGCAGCGCCGACCAGGAAATGCTTCAGCGAGCGGTAGTCCCGCTGGCGGATGTCGGGCAATGCCAGCAGCATGTACAGCACGGTCGGCGGCAGAAAAAGATGGGTGACCTTGTATTGTTCAATCGCGTCGGCAACCGCTTCAGGGACGGCGGCGGCCATGATCGCGTTGGTCCCGCCGCGCGCGAAGTGCAGGCAGCCGGTGAGACCGGCGGTATGCGTCATTGGCGCCACCACCAGATGGCAAGTGGTGTCGTGATAGTCAAAGTGCGCGTAGAAGTTGCTGAAGAACGTATGGACATTGCGATGGGTAATCATCACCCCCTTCGACTTTCCGGTCGTACCACCTGTGGGGTACAAGGCAAAGGTATCGTCCAGGCTGCCCGTTCCCACGACCGGGGTGTAGCTCGTGGGTGCACCTTGCGACCACGCCGCGAGGGAAGTCCCCACGCCGCAATCGCCGTCAATGCAAACGAGCTCCCGAAGGCCGGGGCAACGCGCCTTCAGTTGCGCCGCCTCAGTGGCGTAGGTGCTATGGAACAGCAGCAACTCGCCTTCAAAGTCATTAAACAGATCCGCATTGGCCGCCACCGTATTGCGCGGATTGACCGGTAGCCAGACGCAACGCGCGCGGAACACGCCCAGCAGCGCCAGGAAGGCAACAGTGCTATTAGGTGCCAAAATGCCGACATGGCCGCCGCCACTGAACCCGTTATGGGCAATCGCGCCGGCAATGGCCTGCGTCACTGGCGCCGCTTGGGCGTAAGTCACTGCGCTGGCATCGTTGCCAACGTCGACGAAGGCCAGATTGTGCGGGTAAAAACGTACGGCGTTATCGAAGTGATCGATGATCCGCATGGCAAATGCACTCCATTAAACAGGTTTCCACAACGACTGGCTTTTTCGACACAGCGTTATCCTCGGGCTGCACCTGGCAGCCCGGGAATGTGGTTGATTGGGTCGTTGGGGGGAATCAGTTGGCGCGTTGGTAGGCGCGGCTCAGCCAGCGCATGCCCTTAAGCTTGAGAACGTTGGTTTCGCCATCCTCGATCATCGATGCCCTTGCGTCGCGCATGAGCTTCTCGATCGGGTATTCCTTGGTCAGGCCGTTGCCACCGAACAATTGCAGCGCTTCACTGGCCACCTGGAACGCGGTCTCGGTGACATAGGTCTTGCTGGTAATCGACGCCAGCAGGTGAGGGCCTTTTTCGCTGTAGTTGTAGGCGAACACGCGATGCGCAATCGCGCGCGAGAGCTCGACCTTCTGCCACAAGTCGAAGGTCCGCAGTTGCACGCTCTGATGGTTGATGATCGGTGTGCCGCCTTGCTTGCGCTCGTGCACATACGCCAGCGCATGTTCGAAGGCTGCGCGGGCCACGCCGGTGAAGGTCGCCGCCATTTCCATGTTGCCGAACGCCAGGGCGCCGAAGAAGCTGGTGATGGCCGCCTCACCCTCGGCGAGGGCATATTTCCTCGGCACACGCACTTCGTTGAAATAGATCTCACCCTGGGGCAGGGCACGCTGGCCAAGTTTTTCCAGCGGCTTGCCCTTCGAGACGCCTGGCAGGTCGAGGGGGATGAGAATGGCGATGTGATTCAGCCCAGCGCCATTTTCATGTTCCAGGCCATTGCCGTAATCGCAAGGGATGTAGGCCAAGGCAGTCTGGGCCAGTGGCGCATACGAAACCCACGCCGAGGACTGGCCTTGAACGATCACTTCATCGCCGACGACCCGCGCGTAAAGGTTGCCACGTGATTGCTTGGTGCCACGCGGGACCAGGTCGGCGTCGATGTCGACGATATCGCTGCCACGGTCGGGCTGGGTGGCGAGCCAGCAGCCAGGGTGTTTGCCAAATCGCTCGATGATTTCCGGGTTCCCGCAATTGTGCGCCGCATACGCCGGGAAAGAGGACGCCAGCGTGGCGATAGCCAGCCCCGAATCGCCCCAGCCAAGTTCTTCAAAGATGATCGGCATGATGCGCGATTTCTGCTGACTGTCCATCGCCGCCAATGCGCCGAGATCGAGCAGCCCCGATTCGTGCACCTGACGCATGTAGTCGAACAGGGGAGAGCCCGGAGCAACCACTTCCTCGGCAGTCATTTTGTCCAGTTTGGCGCCGATCGGGCGCATGACGTCCTTGGCGAAGTTGTGCGCCACTTCCTGAATGGCACGCTCTTCTTCCGTCAAGTCGCTTTCCAGACCGCAAAGGCCCAGAACAGGCTCGACAATTTTCTCCAAATCAAACATCGACGATTCCTCTTGTTATTGTCCCAATCGATTGATTGAGAGTAATCCGTAACGAAAACTCCGACTTATCGCATCGGGCACAGCGCTTGTCCCTGCGACCCTCATTTGCGGGGCTCGACAGGCCGGGGTCAGCACGCTGGGGTTACGGCTTCACTTCTTCGATCTCGCCCGGCCGCCAGGTCTTGTTGAACCACGGCTCAAGCGGGCCATACAGACGCAACAGCGTGTTCCAGCCTTTGCCCGGCGTGGTTTGTACCCAGTTGCTTTCCTTTCCGGGCGGCGCTTTGGGTCCGAAGTACAGGTCCACCGAGGTATCGGGGTTCATCACGATGCCTTTGCGCTGACTGCCGATACTGGGGAACTGCTGGTCGGTCTGCAGCATCGAGCGCGTCTGATTGTCGTAGAGCACGACCGACCAGAAGTTCTTCGCCGGAATATTGGGTGGCAAGTGCAGCCGATAGGACTTGGCTCCATCGAAGGGCTGCCCGTTGGCGTCGACAAATGCCGTCGCGTATTGCGATCCGACGCCCACCATTTTGGTGGTCATCGCCGGTGTGTTGCCGGTGGCGTAGAAGTAGAAATACGTGCGTGCGTCGAGCAGGCGGATGCCGTCATGTTCGAAACGATGGCTGCCGCCGATGAAAGGCGTACCCCAGGCGCTGTCCGGATAGAAATAGGAATCCTTGATGCGCGTACGAAAGGTGAGGGTGCGCGCCGTGGCGCTGCCCACGGCAGCGGACTCTGTGAGGATTTTTTTCATCCGCGCGTCAGGTGCGAACGGCTTGCCTTTCTCGATGCCGATAGCGGCCAGCAGGCCGAGCGTTTCCGGGTCCATCGCCGCGTTCGGTTCTTCCTGCACCACTTCGTTGACCTCGTCGAAGTAGGTGATGTCCAGAGCGTGGGTGGTGTTGAACGCCTTGCCGGAGACATTGACGAAGGTCGTCGCCGGCGGGTTGGCGGCCCGCGCCAGCGAATAAATACGCAGGTGCTGCTTGATGTTCTCGACACCAGGTTTCGTGTCGCCATCGACCTGAAACCCTCGGGTGAGGAACACGTTACCGAAGGTCGGTGACCTCAGCACGAAGTAACCTTCCGGCACGGGGCCGTCGTATCCCGGCGGCAGCAGCAAGTACTTGCCACCCTTGCCCTTGTCGGGTCCGGCATTGCCGAGGTCGCCGACGTAACGGAACCAGAAGTCGTCAACGATGCTCAGTGAATTGGGCGGGCTTTCGATGACGATTGGCCCGTCCTTGAGGTCGATCCAGGCCCATCCGTAAATGTTCTCGCTGTTGCCCGTGAGGAACAGCGACCTGGCGTCCATCAGGTTTTCGAACAGCGCCACGGTCTGGTTGGCCGGCCCGAACTCGCTGATGCCCTTGCGTATCGCCGACAGCGAAGCCGCCGGCATGGCCGTGAGGAAAGCCTGCACGCCGCGCTGGAAGTCGAGGTTGTCGTAGACCTTCTGCACCGTCGCCTCGTCCGGGAAACCGTCGGTGAACCTGAGGGTGCCGAGCCGCGTCTCGAGGCTGTCGGGTGTCACGATCGAAGGCGGAATGTCCGTTTTGTAAGTCTGGGCGAATGCCGACGAAACCGTGGAGGCACCGAGCAGCATCAGCATCGCAAGTCTAATGTTCATCAATTTATTCCTTACATTGTCCGCGCCAAAGGGGTCACTTGATCTCTTCGATTTCACCCGGTTGCCAGGTCTTGTCGAACCAGGCATCGAGCGGACCATAGAGGCGGAATAGGGTGTTCCAGCCTTTGCCGGGGAGGGTTTGCACCCAATTGCTATCCTTGCCGGGCGGCGGCTTGGGGCCGAAGTACAGGTCTACCGACGAGTCATCGTTGAACACGATGCCTTTCCTCTGGCTGCCGATACTCGGGAACTGCTGGTCGGTCTGCAGCATCGAGCGCGTCTGATTGTCATAGAGCACGACTGACCAGAAATTCTTCGCCGGGACGTTTGGCGGCAAATGCAGCCGGTAGTTCTTGGCCCCATCGAGTGGCTGACCTTTGGCATCAACAAACGCCGCCGCGTATTGCGAGCCGACGCCGACCATCTTCTTGACCAGCGCGGGCGTATTGACGGTGGCGTAGAAGAAGTAGAACGAACGTGCGTCGAGCTGGCGGATACCGTCGTGCTGGAATTGATAGTCAGCGCCGGAGAAAAGCTTGCGCCACGCGCTGTTCGGATAAAAATACGCGTCCTGCGAACGGGCCTTGTAGGCGTTCGCGCGCGCCGTGGCGCTGCCGACTGCTGCTGCTTCGGTGAGGATCTTTTTCATCCGCGTGTCGGGCGCGAATGGCTTGCCTTTCTCGATGCCGATGGCGGCAAGCAATCCGAGTGTCTCAGGATCTTGCGCCGCGTTCGGCTCCTCCTGCACCACTTCGTTGACCTCTTCGAAGAACGAGAAGTCCATCGAGTGGATGGTGTTGATCGTTTTGCCGGAGAGGTTGACGAAGGTCGTCGCCGGTGGATTGGCGGCCTGGGCCAGTGGATAGATACGCAACTGCTGCTTGAAGCTCTCGACCGCAGGTTTCGTATCACCGTTTACCAGAAAACCACGGCTGATGAACCAGTTGTTGAACGTACGAGACTTGAATACGTGGTAACCCTGCGGCACATCCCCCTCGTAGTCCGGAGGGAGCAGCAGGTACTTGCCACCCTGGCCCTTGTCGGGCCCGGCATTGCCGAGGTCGGTGACGTAGCGGTACCAGAAATCATCGATCACGCCGAGGGTATTGGGTGGGCTTTCGATCACGACCGGCCCGTTCTTCAGATCGATCCAACCCGACGCGTAGACGTTCTCGCTGTTGCCGGTCAGGAATAGCGATCGGGAGTCCAGCAGCGTCTCTGCGATGAACACCGTTGCGTTGTCTGGACCGAGTGTCCTGATGGCTTTGCGCATTGCCGCCTGCGACGCCGCAGGAATTGTCGTGAGAAAGGCCTGTACGCCGCGTTGGAAGTCGAGGTTGTCGTAGACCTTCTGCACGGTCGCCTCGTCCGGGAAACCGTCGGTGAAGCGCAGGGTGCCGAGGCGTGTCTCGAGGGTGTCGGGTGTCACGATCGCCGGCGGGATGTCAGTCTTGTAGGTCTGGGCAACTGTCGTCGAAGCCACGAGTAAACCGAGCACGATGATCAGGGAAGATTCAAGTCTGCGTGTGACGCCTGCTCTTCCTGCACGGCTCGTTTGGGGCAATGTCATTCTTGTTCTCCATTGATGCGGACGAAGTCATCCAGCCGTTTTTGGCTGGCCTATTCTGGGAACTGCACCGCATCAATGGTTTGTTATTGCACGACAAACATTTGTGATTGGATGTCACCCCGCCTGAAGCGAGGCCGGGTGAGCGCGGCGCCAGGCACTGGGCGACATCCCATACCAACGCTTGAACGCGTGGGATAACGAGCTTTGCTCGGCATAACCGAGCAACAGCGCCACCTGCGAGACTCGCAGCATCGGATCGTTGAGATACAAGGCCGCACGTTCGCGGCGGATAGCGTCCACCTGCTGCTCGAATGCCAGCCCTTGATCATCCAGGCGACGCTGCAAGGTACGTACGCTGACGAAGTAATGGCTGGCGATGGTGTCGAGCGTGCAGCGTCCAGTCGGCAGAAGTTTACGAATCAACGCGTCCATCTGGTGTTCGAGGTCGAGCCCGGACTCGTCTGCAATCCGCTCCAGATAGTCGGTGACGAGCGCCTTCATCTCTGGATCGTTGCCGTCCATCGGGTGCATGGCATCACTGGCAGAAAATTCGAAGCCAAAAGCAACCTGCGAAAATTTCACCGGGCAACCAAAAGTGCGGGAATAGAAATCCTTCGGCTGCAAGGGAGCATGGGTGAAGAACATCGCCCGCGGCCGGGCATTGGCACCGGCCAGTATGTGAAAAACATTGACGCCCGCCATGAGGCACCATTGTTCGAACTGGCGAACGATGCCAATTCTGGGCACTTTGATCTGATAGGTCAGACGCAGCCCGCTGGTGAGGCTTTCGCATTTGAGTTCTACGGCAGGGTTCAGCAGGCTAATGAAGCGCGCAGCCGCGCCGATCGCCTCGCCTACGGTGGCGCATTGGGTCAATGCCAGCATCACCGGACCGAGCGGAGCGCGACCCTGCACGGTACCGAGGCGAATGCCGAAATCCGGGCATTGCAGGTCGTCGGCGCAAGCTTCCATCAAGCGGATCAGCGCTGAGCCAGGAATCGGTACTTCACTTTGATCAAGCCCTTGCAGCGGCAGTTGGAAGCGTTTTTCGTAGCCCGCCACGTCGCCACCCAGTTCTTCTATCAGGTTCGCAAAGCCCTGCAGCACCCAGCCGCGCATGTACGGCGTCATACCACCTCTCCTTGACCACGTGGCTGCCATAAACGGCATTCAATCACAAATGTTTGGCGTGCATTAACAAAAATAACGCCTGCGCCGGTGCCTAAAATGAACCTCGTCGGTCGAGGCGATAGCGCTTGTTGCCGAGTTGGACAATCAGAGGTTTTTACCGTGACGACAAGCAATGAGTACAGCGATGCCATTGAAGCGCAGCAGACGCTGAAAGTCGGCGTCGCGCCGGACACTTCAAGCCATGGTTCATCGATCATTGGTGCCTATGCCATTGCGATTGCCGAAGCGCTCGATAATCAAGGTGTATGCGCAAAACAGGTCTTTCTCTCCTGCGGGGTGATGTTGCCTGCCACCACGGATCCGATGCTGCGCATTGATAATCAAACCATCGCAAAGCTGTATGCCGCGGCCGTACTGGCTACACAAGATCCGTGTTTCGGCCTGCGGGCCGGCGAAACCTTACGTCCCGCCAATCTCCATGCGATGGGATTTGCACTGCTGGCCAGCATTTCGATACGGGACTTCGCGCAGCGGTTGAGCTCGCTCTACCGTGTCATTTCGCAGAATGCCAACATCCGCGTAGAAGAGCGAAACAACACATTCCTGCTCATCACTTCATGCGTACCGGGGGCGCAGGTGTGCCATGAAACACACGACGCCTACATCGCCTTGATCTTTACACTTTTGCGGACCATTTCCGGCAATCGATTCCGTTTGAGGAAGCTCGAGTTGATCCGACCTGCCTTTGAAGGTATGGCTCAGGAATTTACCCAGTATTTCCAATGCGATGTCGAATTCGGCCGACCCGAGATCGTGATGACAATGGATATCGACCTGGTGGACAAGAGGCTCCCGGGTGCCAACGAGGAGCTTGCATTGAGCCATGACCGCACCGTAATGGAATACCTTCAGCGCATTGAACGGGGCGATATCGTCAATCGCGTCCGGGCCATTGTCAGCAGTGAATTATCCTCGCGTGCGCTGAACAAGGATCGAGTGGCTGAGCGGCTACACATCAGCACCCGTGGTTTGCAATTGAAGCTCGCTGCCAGGGATACCAGTTTTCAGGAAATCCTCGACCATACACGGCGCACCAATGCGCTCGCCTTCATGTCGCGCAGCTCGGTTTCGGTGACGGAGGCGGCCTTTTCCCTGGGTTTTTCCGAAGTCAGCAATTTCACCCGTGCCTTCAAGCGATGGACCGGCATGGCTCCGAGCCAATATCGTCAGAGCCTTGGGTTGGAGCGCTGATAGAGCAGGGCAGGGCGTAATCGGGATCAAGTGTCGAAACCATTGAGCACCTGATACGGGTCGAATGGCACATAACGCGATTGCCGGTCACGCACGACGCTGACCATCGCCACCTCGGGGTCACGCGGCAGAATCAACCGGCCACCGCTGGCCACCAGGTAGTCCAGTAAGCGTTCTTTCTCGTCGATCAGGGATTCGGGGTTGCGGTCGTAGGCGCTGGTCACATTCAGTTGCAGCCATTGCCTTCCCGGCACCAAGTCACCAGCAAATATCACCGGGCCGCCAGGCATGTCGATCTCCGGCAATAGTTGCCCGGGGGTGTAACCATCGCTGACATGGAAGCGCCAGCCATCGCCGAGCTCGTCGCAGTCCGGGCCTTCGATCAGGTCCAACCGACCACTGCTTTCCAGTTGCCGTAATATCTGCGGCACGAACAGCGCCCGGTCGCGCGGATGGGGTTGGCGTGCCCGTGTCCAGTGGCGCTTGCTGGTGATGTAGCGCGCCGCGGGAAACAGCAAGCGAGGTGTCTCGCCGTCCTTGATCATCGCGCTGAGATCGGCCGGCAATTGAGCGTGCAGATGAATCAGCAACACCACATGGATGTCGTGCTCATTCAAGCCATACCGACCCAGGCTATCCAACAGGCCAGGGCTCCCCGGTTGGCAACGACAAGTGCGTGGCGCTGGAGCCAGCAGGGCATCGGCACCGGCCAGCACGAGGACATTGCGCCCGTCCTGCTGCACCAATAACCCGCGAGAGGCCAATTCCACCCGGTTGTCGTGATCAGGCGTAGCCCAGCGGGCCCACGACTCACGCGGGGTACTGCCAAACATCACACCCCCGTCGAGCTTGCGTCGCTTGCCGTCCAGCGTGGAAATAGTGCGATTCACAATGCGTACCTCGTCGAACTCATACCGATGACATTGACGCTGCGCGATCTCATCGGAAAATGGACATGCCTATGTTCACGGACGACCTTTCGCGTGCATCAAGGGCTTCCAGTGAAGAAAACCGAAGAGCAGCGTCAGGACCAGGCTTGCACCCAGCGATCCCCGGTAGCGCTTGACGTACTTGAACATGATGATGACCTCAAGTAGATGGGCGACCAGCAATACGGCTGCAATCGTTTTCCAGAATGACCAGGTAGCGGGCAGCAAGCCCACTGTGCTAGCGACGCCGAGGATGTAGATTGCGATGCACAAGAATTTCAGTAGCGCGTTCAAATGATTGCCTCCGGGGTTTCAATATTTCTTGAGAATGTGCACGAATCCCGCGCTGCCCAGTCCGCCGTTGTGCTGCAACGCGACCCTTGCCCCCGGGACCTGCCGTGCTCCAGCCTGTCCGCGTAGCTGCCAGGTCAGTTCTGTCAGCTGGGCCAACCCCGTCGCACCCAACGGGTGTCCCTTCGCCAGCAGGCCGCCTGACGGGTTGATCACCCATTGGCCGCCATAGGTGCCGCGTCCCGAAGCAATAAAATCGTTTAACTCTTCTTGCTTACACAGCCCCAGCGCGACGTAAGTGGCCAATTCATTGCTGGCAAAACAGTCGTGCAACTCGATGACGTCGACATCCATCGGACCGATGCCGGCATCTTCATAGGCCTTGTTGGCCGCATTCCGGCTCAGTGCCTGAAACATCACATCCATGACGCTGCCTTCGAAAAAGCTACGTTGGTCACTGCACCAGCCCTGACCTACGAGGCGCACATCAGAGCGAATGCCATGAGCGCGGGCAAATTCCGGAGTACAGACAATCACCGCGGCGGCGCCACAGCTCGGTGGGCAGGCGAAGTTCTTGCGCAGTCCACGAAAAATGGGTTTCGTCGCCAGGATTTCTTCGACCGTCAACGGCGTACGAAAGATGGCATTTTCATTATTGGCGGCGTGCTTTCGCGAATTGACGCACACCGAGGCCAGGGTCTCTTCGGTCACGCCCATCTCCAGCATGGCGTCGACCTGGGCGCCGAACATGCAGACCGCCGGCGGTGTATCGCGCTCCTCGTCACTGAGGTTCATGAGGTTGGCGATGACCTGCGAGTGCCGCGCCAGTGGGCTCACCTTATCGGGAAAGACCATATCGATCGCGCCTGCGGGCATCTGCTCGAACCCAAGCGCCAGTGCGCATTCGACCTGCTGCCCACGGACGGCCTGGACCGCCAGGGCAAACGCCGAAGAGCCACTGGCGCAATTGTTGTTGACGTTGAAAATCGGGATGCCGCTCATTCCCACACGATAGAGCGCTGTCTGTCCTGCGCAGCTATCGGCGTAGACGTAGCCACAAAATGCTTGCTCGATCAGTGCATAGTCGATGCCGGCATCCTTGAGCGCCGCCCGTGCGGTTTTTTCGCCCATGACATCGTAGCCTTCCGATTGACCCGGTTTGCGGAAGGGCACCATGCCTACTCCGGCGATAACAATATCGGTACTCATAGCGACTCCTCTGCCAACGTGATGGCCAGTATCCACAATGCTCGACGTTTGTAATTGCACGGGGCGCGAGCTGATAACAAGTCAGGCACGCAGGGACAAATCGACCTCATGAGGCTGTTCGTCTTGCCTGGGACAAGACTTCTGCCTGCAAGGACAAGCCCATGGGCAGACAGCGGGATAGTTTGACGGTGAACGAAAAAACCCATTTGGCATGAGTGAGGAGATTTACCGTGGAATTTACCGGAAAGGTTGTCATCGTTACGGGCGCCGCCAATGGCATTGGTCGTGCTTCAGCCATCCAGTTTGCCCGTCTGGGGGCGAACCTGGTCCTGGCGGACGTCGATGAAAGAGGGTTGCAGGAGACCCTTGAAGTGATTGGCGACAACGCCATCGTTGTTCCCACCAATGTCGCGGATGAAGCCGCCTGTCAGGCCATGGTGGACAGTGCGATCGATAAGTTCGGGCGGGTTGACGTGCTGTTCAGCAACGCCGGTATCTGCGGGGTTCGCGGGCGGACGGCCGAGGTGTCCGTGGCCGACTGGCGCCGTGTCATTGACATTAATTTGAACGGCGTCTTCTTCTGCGCCAGGGCGGCGATTCCGGCCATGCTGGCCAACGGCGGTGGGGTCATCATCAACACGGCGTCGGTGGATGGCCTGGTGGGCATGGCGACACTGCCGCACTACACGGCCGCCAAGCATGGCGTCATCGGGTTGACCAAGGCCTGTGCGCTGGAGCATGGACGGCAGAACATTCGCAGCGTCGCCATCGCCCCCGGTTACATTCGCACAGCCATGACCGAGGACAACCTCAGCAAGAACGAGCAGGCCATGCTAGAAGCCATGGTGCCGCAAGGTGGCCGTGCGGGCACGCCGGAGGATGTCGCCAACCTGGTGACATGGCTGGCCTCGGACAAGGCCGCCTATATCAATGGATCGTGCCATACGGTGGACGGGGGGCTGACCGCAGGCTTTGCGCTGCCGGATTGAGTTTGAGGGCGCAAGCAGGCTGAAGAAAATGAAGCCGCGCAAGCCGTTCCGGGGCTATCGTCTATACGCAAGGCTTCTACCCTGGAACCAGCAGATGAGTGGGGCGTTGATGGTATCAACCTTCAATACCCCGTCTCTTTCACACCGTGCACGGGACTGTAGAGAGGCATCGCCCACGTGGATCGCATAGAGCCTGAACTGGTGCTCAAGACAACCCCTCCGCGCAGCCAGAGGGGAGCGCAGTTGCGCGATCGACTGAGCATTGATGCCCCCGAACTGGCGGACAAGGTGGCGATCAGCGTGCAGGGGCCGGCCGGCTTCGGCAAGACGATGCTGCTGGCGCAATGGCGGCGGGAGTTTTTGTCGCGAGGGGCAGTGGTTGCATGGCTGACCCTGGATGCGCGTGACGATGGCGGCCGTCTTGCCCTTGGTCTATCGGCAGCTATGGCGCTGGGCAGTGGCCGGCAGTCCTTTACCAGTATCAGCGATGGATCCTCCGGCCCTGGTCGCGACGAGCTGGAAGGGCTGACTCACTGGCTGGCGGAGGTGGCCGACCTTGGCGGCGAGGCGGTAATGATCCTCGACGAGGCGGACGCATTGCCCGAGCCCACCGTCCGCCATTGTCTGACTTACCTGCTGCACAATGCCCCGGCCAACCTGCGCATTATCATGTCTTCGCGTCGTCGCTTGAGCCTTAACACCGCTGACCTTCTAGCCCGGGGACTGTATGTCCGGGTCACGGAGGATGCCTTGAGATTCCGTGCCGAGGAGACCGTTGCGCTGCTCAGCAATCGCTTCGGTGCGCGCATCGACGCTGATCTGTGCCTGCGCCTGCATGAGATCACTGAAGGTTGGCCACTCGGATTGCAACTGGCGATTTCGGCGATCGAAAAGAGCGCCGATCTGGGAACCGCCGTTGAGGGGCTCTCGGTCTGTACCGGTGATATCCAGGGTTATTTCGTCGATAGACTGGTCACCCGTCTATCCGCAGAACAGGTTGATTTCATTACCTGCCTTTCCCTGCTGGAAGTCATTCATCCTTCACTCTGCGCCGCGCTTACCGGCAACGAGCGGGCAGGGGAACTGCTGCATGAGTTATGCGCCTCGACGCCGATCTTTGCCGAAGGGGTCGACAGCGACTGGGTTCGGTTCCATCCCCTGGCCAGGGAGTTTTTACAGAGCCGTTTTCGCGACTTCCCGCAGGCGCAACGAAAGACCCTCCATGAACGGGCTGCGAACTGGCTGGAGGCGAATGCCTTTTTCGAGGAGGCGGCGCGGCATTACTTGCTGGCCGGGCAGGCCACTCAAGGCTACCTGATGATCGAACAGTGTCTCTACGAGGTCATGTTGCGCGGTCAGTTCAGCCGGGTGCTGGAGTGGGTCGAAGAGCTGCCTGTCGAGGAAGTGGAATCACGTCCGCGTCTTTGTCTGGCAGCGGCCTGGGCCCTGGCGATGAGCGAGCGACATGTCGAGGCGGCCCGGTTGATCGCGTGCATCGAACAGGACCCGGCCGCGGATGACGAAACGCGCTGCGAAGCGGCGGCCATAGCTGCAGCTGCAGCCTATTTTGCCGACCGGCCAGACGAATCAATGGCATTGCTCGCTCCGTGGATGGACAAACTGTCTTCCGGTTCGATCAAGCTGCAAGCCATCGTTGCCAATCTGGTCGCCCGCATAACGCTGTTCCAGGGGCAACCGGAAAAAGCCCGGCGCATCTTTCAGCGTGCGCCGCACTATTCGTGGACCGCAGGGCTCGACGGAATCCGTGGCTATGGCGAGTGGGTCGTGGGCATGACCTACTTGTACGAAGGACGTATGCCGCCGGCCGAGGCCGCTTTTCGCAAGAGCTTGCTGCGCGCCGAGCAGGATATCGGCCGGCGCAGTTCGGTGGCGGTGATGCTCGCCTGCGGACTGGCTACTGTGCTTTTGGAACGCGGTGAGATCCAGGAGGCCACGACAGTACTCGCCAATCGGCTGGATGTCGTCGAGCGGTTGGCGTCGCCGGATGCGATTGCTATGGGGTTTCTCACGGCGGCACGTCTGGCTGCATTGCAGGGGCAGCCACATCGCGGTCATGACTTGCTGTCGGCATTGTTCGCGCTCGGCGAAGAACGGGGCATCGCGCGTTTCTGCATGGTGGCCCTGGGCGAACAAATCCGCTTGAATGCCTTGCTCGGCCGAGGCGATTCTTGCCAGGCACTCTGGAGACGGCTGGATGCGCTGGTGCCAGACGTCGCTCGCCAGCAGAGCGGTCTGCTGGGGCAGGAACTGGCCCTGTTGGCCGGACTGAGCAACGCCTATGTTTATCTCGTTCAGCGCGACTGGGAGGCCATGCTCAGCGTGCTCGCCGTGGCAAACGAACTTGCCGAGCGCCTGCAGTGTGGTCGCGAAATCGTTCAGGTCAAATTGCTCAAGGCATTGGTGCTCAAAGATTCAGGAGGGGATGGACTGTCCTGTTTGCTCGAAGCGATCAGCCTGGCCGACACCTACGGCATGCATCGTGTCCTGCAGGACACCCATCCCGATCTCGTCACGTGGGCGCAGAAGATCCGCCAAAAGGATGTTCAGATACGGGCACAAGAAACCAGCCAGCCCGTTCCGGTTCGACGGCAGGAGCCGGGTGCCACGGGCGTTTCTCCCAGCCGACTGCTGACGCCCAAAGAGCGAGAAGTGCTGCAGTTGCTGGCTCGCAACCTGACGAACAAACAGATAGCCCTGGCACTGAATGTCGGTGATGAAACCGTGAAATGGCATCTGAAAAACCTGTACGGCAAATTTCATGCAGGCACCCGCAAGCATGTGGTGGACCGCGCCTACATGCTGGGCATTCTCGAAACGTCTGGTTGAGCCAGAAGCGTCCGTGTTGACTGATCCAGTCCTGAGTACCTGCCCACCTCAACGAACCCTCCGGCCGCCAGGATCGCGCCAGTGGACTGGCGCGACGTGCCCTGGTTGCTGATCAGAGCGGGGTGACGACAGCGCGAGCCAAACCGCGTTCTTCGCAGAAGCCCAGCAGGTAGCGGTGACCGAATGCCTTGGAGCCCGACGCAAAGCCCACTTTGGCGGTGTCGCCGTCGAGCAGCTTGATCACGCCCGCAACTTGCAAGGCACCGGTGGCAATGTAGGCGGTGGTGCCGAACACTTCGGCGCGAACGGCCGAAAGCTGGCCGCGACCGATCGCGGTGTCAACCGTGCGCATCAAGGTCGTGCGCTCGCGTGGCGGCATCGCCGGGGTCGTCGCCTGGACGATGTCCTTGAGTACCTCATCCTGAGCTTCGGGCGGAAGATGCTTGTATTCGGCTTGCCATTTCTGGTTGAGCGAATGCACCATCTTCATCGCGTCGTTGTCGTAGAAACCGACGCAGGAGACGCAGGAACGTACGCGCGGATCATTCTCGAAATAGATCGGCAACGAGGTGCCGCCCCATGGCAAGGCGAATACCGGTTGCATGAAGTGGGGCGAGGGGATCAAGAACGAAGCATCGACCGGGTGTGCCACCAGTTTCTTGTCCCACAGGTAGCAATGCTCGGCACGGTACATCTCGAAGATCGAAGCAGTGGAGCCGACCGTTACACCGGCACCGATACCGCGCTGACCACGGCACAACGCCGAGGTTTCCAGTGCGTCAATGCCGGGGTGTTCGAGCGCCAGTTCGGCGGCGATTTCCGAGAAGGTATTCATGTACGCCAGTGAAGGCGAGACCAGCAGGCCGGCCTTGGCATAGAGTTCGCCAAACTGGTCGCGCACATTGCGCACATACGATTGCTCGCCGGTGGTGTCCAGGTAGTGGCAGCCGGCATTAAGCGCGGCTTCGACCGTGGTGAGCCCGAATTTGGCGAAGGGGCCGACGGTATTGCAAACGACCTTGGCCCCCTTGAATGCCTGGGTCAGCGATTCAACCGTGTGCTCGACTTCGATGATTTCGTAAGTCGCAGACTCCAGTCGCACCACGCGCTGCGCCATCATTTCACGCGTGCGCCCGGCATCGCGCGCCACAGCGGTAAACGCGATGTTCTGATCAATCAGCCAATCCATAATCAGCATGCCGGTGTAACCACTGGCGCCATAGACAACGACGGGATACTTAGCCATTTTTTATTCTCTAGATGTTGTTGGGTAGGCGAGGCGGGTGGAGCAATGCACGACAGTTTCAGGGAGCGATATCAACTACCTGTTAAAGGCGGCGCCGCTCAAAAGTAGTGAGTTCGATACCCTTGACGCCCCCCCACGCCGGGGGGCATTGAATGAATCAGACGGGGTAAGCAATGGGATAACAAATGACTGCTTGCGCCGAATGTAGTCTGATCGGGCAGCATTCATCCCATCGCGGTCGTCCGCGAGTGACACTCGCTGAGCGGCATCGGATCGTGGCATAAAAGAGGGTCAGATCAGTCGCCCTGGACTGCATTCAGGAACTCTTCGATGGTCAATGTCTCGCGGCCAAAAGTGGGGTAGGAAATCTCAAGAGCTGCGCGATGTGCCTCCTCAGTGAAATCAGCCACGGCGTCCTTGAGAAAGGTCACGTGATAACCAGCCTCCAGGGCATCTCGCCCAGTGCCTTCCACACAGGTCTGTGACGTCAGTCCAGCACTAATGACTTTCTCGATCCCTTGCTCCTGAAGTGGCTTGTGCAAGTCAGTGCCATGAAAGGAACTGAAAATTCTATGGTGGCTGACCAGTGGGAGTTTCAGACTACTTGGGAGGAAAACGGGATGAGGACGCTAAGGAGCGGTGCCGCATATCCGACGGCACCTCAAACACCTTGCAGAGCCTGCGCGTTGTCCCTAGTGGGCGTCAGCCCGGGAAGTTTTCGCCGAACATGGGATGGCCGCCGGCGGAGCTTTCGCGCGTCGCCTCGTCCTGGATGACGTCCCAATGTTCGACCATCACGCCGTCCTCGAGGCGCACGATGTCGACCACGACCCAGTTCGCCGGCTGGCCGAGGCCAGAAAACCGGCCGTGCAGCATGACGAAATCGCCTTGCGCCACAGCGAGCTGGCATTCGTAACGCAGGTTGGCCGACCCTGCGGCGACCAGACCGAACAGGCCCTCGCGACTTGGGGGCACATGAGCACTATGTTGGATATAGGAGGGCGACCAGAAGTGTTCGGCCGCAGCCAAATCCTTGCGATTGAATAGGGTTTCGAAGCCTTCGAGAACGATTGCCTTGTTCTCGTCTGGTGTGCGTGCGGTCATAGTCTTGGTCCTATCAGCAATGTGAGGGGCAGGCGACCACTGGGGTCGCCCGATGTTGCCGGTTCTGACATAGTCGCGATCAGCCCAAAGCCGTCCCGGCTGCGATCATGTCGTTGAACTGATTGACCCACCCATGCTCGTTCGGGCCGGGGTTGGCACGCATAGCCTCGGCTGGAGAGACGAGGATTTCATCCACGCCGCTCTCGAACTGCTTCATCGCTTCCGTAATGAACTGGTCGAGAGGAATGGCGCGCTCTTCCTCACTGCTATTGAGCAACTCGGTGCGTACCCAAGGCGGCGCGATTTCGACCAGTTGGATGCCATGTCCCCGCAGCAGGTAGCGCTGTGACAATGTGTAGGAGTGGAGTGCTGCCTTGGTCGCCGAATAGACCGCCGTCACGGCCATCGGCACGAAGCCGAGAACGGAGGAGACGTTGACGATCACCGCATCAGGCTGTGCCTTCAGATGCTCGACCAGAGCCGAGGTCATGCGGATCGGGCCGAGCAGGTTAGTGGTGACGGTCGACAGCGCGATCGCATCGTCCACTGGACTGTCTGCGTGATCCAACATCATGATGCCGGCATTGTTGATCAACACATTCAAGTCCGGATAATTGGAGATGAGCGTCTGCGCTGCCGCCTGGATGCTGCCCGGATCGGTAATGTCGAGATCAATGGCGGCCATGCCGGGATTGGCGTCGAGCGTCTCCTGTAGCCGCTCCTTGCGCCGGCCAGAGATGATCACCTTGTTGCCGAGTTTGTGGAAGGCTACGGCCAAGCCTCGGCCAATGCCGGAGCCGCCGCCGGTGATGAATATAGTATTGCCGGTCATACGCATGACACTTCTCCTGGATGGATGAAAATAAAGGCCGTCCAGCGCGCCGCCCGGATGAACAGGTCGACCGATGCGTCGTGCAGGGTGGTGGCACTAAATTGGCAACTTCGGCGGGATCTGAGTAGCTACTCTTTTTCGCTATCTTCTATGTAAGGGATGCATAAATCGAACGTCATCAACCTACACGCTCGACGTGTTACAGCCCTCACCAAGAAGATTGGCAACAAGATGCTCGATCAAGGAACGGCCGGCACTCCGGGTACGCGGGCCATGAGGGAAGTAGGCATGAACAGGTACGGATTCGGTCTCCCAATCGGTGAGCAGTGTGACGAGTTCACCACTTTCAAGCTCACGCCGGCACGCCCAGGCCGTTGTCGACGTGATCCCCAACCCAGCGGCTGCGGCTGCGACAGCGCCCTCATTTTCGTCGGTCGAGAAGTGAGCCTCGAGCTGAATGGTCCTGGTCTCTCCATTGCGCGTGAACATCCAGCCACTCGGAACAGTCGAGGCCGGACCTGCAATGATTCGATGTGATTGCAAGTCCTCCGGTGTAGTCGGCTCTCCGGCTGCGCGCAAGTAGGAGGGGGAGGCGAGAATGAATCTCTTGATTGTCATGATCTGACGGCTCGTTGCGCTGGAATCCAAGAGCCGCCCCAGCCTTATCGCAACATCGATATTTTCGCGGATCAGATCCTGCCAGTGATCGGCGAGCAGGACCTGGATATGCAGGTTGGGATGCATTGCTGCGAACGGCGCTATACGCGGAATGATTTCCCTGACGCCGATGCTCGTTGGCATGCTGATCCGCACGACGCCACGCAGCTCTCCACCTCCGCGAACGCTCTGCTCAGCTTCTTCCACCGCTGCAAGGATCGGCTCCATGCGCGACAGAAAATCCGCCCCTGCCTCAGTGGGCACGACTGCGCGTGTCGATCTTGCCAAAAGCAGGGTGCCGAGATCAGCTTCGAGTTCGGCCACAATTCTGGAAACCTGGGATTGAGAAAGACCCACTTCGCGTGCCGCGGCCGAAAAACTGCCCAGTCGCGCCACCCTGGTGAAAAGCCTGTAGGAGAAAAGGTCTTTCATCTGTTCAGCACCTCCCATCAGCCAGATGCACCTTGGGCCCGGCAGGTCCCGTTGTGTCAGGTTTTCTGGACAACTGGGGCACTATGGCCCCAGTTGCCGGCGGTGCGGAGCTGCAGCATTCGATGCTACATCCCCAATATTTGAAGATTTAGATCATTCCTTCGGCTCGTATTGCATTTCTCCGTTGCCAAACGACCAATCTTCACGTTTCACATCAATCAAGCTGATCCAGACGTCCTCCTTGCGCAGTCCGGTTTTTGAATGAATTCCGTCTGCGATCGCCTTGTAGAAAGCCTTTTTCACTTCAATCGACCGACCGCCAACCCAAGTGACCTGAATGAAAACAATTCCTGGCGTGTAGGTCAGGCCGAGATAACCCTCGGGCGGGTAGACCAATTCATCCTTGGCGTGGCGAGTGATGATCTGGAATTTGTCGTGCTCAGGAACGCTGGCCGTGTTGATCATCGCCTCATAAACAACATCACCAATGGCAGCGACAGTTTCCGGTGAGGTTTGGGCAGCAACATCGATTCTGGCTAATGGCATGGGACATTCCTTACTGAATAGATAGGTAGTACGGCCGGCATAACGAAGGGCATAAAAGAGGTGAGATCAGTCGCCCTGGACTGCATTCAGAAACTCGTCGATGGTCAATGTCTCGTGGCCAAAAGTGGGGTAGGAAATCTCAAGAGCTGCGCGATGTGCCTCCTCAGTGAAATCAGCCACGGCGTCCTTAAGAAAGGTCACGTGATAACCAGCCTCCAGGGCATCTCGCCCAGTGCCTTCCACGCAGGTCTGTGACGTCAGTCCAGCAATAATGACTTTCTCGATCCCTTGCTCCTGAAGTTGCTTGTGCAAGTCAGTGCCATGAAAGGAACTGAAAATTCTGTGGTGGCTGACCACGAACTCATTGGGGCGCGGACGCAGGGGGGGGAAGAACTGTCCTCCAATGCTGCCTTTCCAAAAGACCTTGTTATCGAGCGCTTGCTTGAAACGGGGATGGAGGTGCTTGACGTCATCGAAGCTGTGTTCATCAAGGCCATGGGGAGAGAAGAAAATCTTCACCCCGGCGCTTCTTGCTCCATCAAGAAGGCGTTGCAGGTTTTCCTTGAGATTCAACTGTTTCAGCATGGGTTCGATCATGCCATTCAGCTTTCCGTCGTCAGCCAGAAAATCGTTCAGAACATCGACGAGAATAAGAGCGGACGTTTCTACGGGGTAAACAGGAGTACTCATTGGGAGGCCTGCTATTCAGTTGGAGCGGGGTTGGAGGACAGGTTTTTTGGATAGCTGGGGTACTACGACCCCAGCTGTCAGCGGTGCGGATTATCAGGCAGCTTCGGTATGGAAAGGATAGTCCGTGTACCCCACCTCTGTGCCACCGAAGAACGTCTCGCGGTCGTACGGGTTCAGCGGCCAGCCGTTGCGCAGGCGCTCTGGCAAGTCAGGGTTGGCGATGAAGTGGCGGCCAAACGCGACCAGGTCGGCATCGCCTGCCTCCAGGATCGCCTTCGCCGATTCACCAGCGAAGCCGCCCGCTGCAATGATGATGCCCTTGTAGTGCTGCCGGATGAGTCGGGCCGCCAGCGGATTCTGGTTCTTGCTCTCGTCCTCGACGTTGCCAGCGATGCGCGGCTCAATCAGATGCAGATAGGCGAGATTCAGTTTATCCAACTCGAGTGCGACATGGGTGAACAAGCCATCCGGGTCGCTATCGGACATATCGCCCCAGGTACCGCTCGGACCCAGACGAACTGCCACCCGGTTGTTTCCCCAGACGGAGGTTACGGCCTCTACCGTTTCCAGCAGGAACCGGCTGCGGTTTTCGAATGATCCACCATAGATGTCAGTGCGTTTGTTGCTACCGTCCTGGAGGAACTGGTCAAACAGGTAGCCGTTGGCCGAGTGCAATTCCACGCCGTCGAAACCCGCCGCAATACCGCGTTCGGCCGCGGCGCGGAAGCTGTCCACCAGCCTGCGGATTTCAGAGATAGTCAGTTCGCGCGCCGGGGTATTGGGCACCCAACCGGCTTCGGTGTAGGCCACACCGCCGTGGACCACGGCGGAAGGGGCCACCGGTTGACTGCCGTCCGGCTGCAGCTGGCTATTGGACTGTCGCCCTGCATGGTAGAGCTGCAGGAAGATTTTCCCGCCCTTGGCATGGACGGCGTCGGTCACAAGCTTCCAGCCAGCGATCTGGCTGTCGTCATACAGACCAGGAGCACCGAGGTAACCATTGCCGTTGGGTGCCGCGATGGTGGCTTCACCAATCAGCAGTCCACCGGCGGTGGTACGCTGGGCGTAGTACTCGGCCATCATTTGGCCGGGAAGGGCGCCCGGCTCGGCACGCATGCGGGTAAGCGGCGCTAAAACGACGCGATGGGCAATTTGATAAGGGCCTATTTGGATGTTCGTGTGCAGCTTGGACATGTCATCAATTCCTGTCTGAGGTGGGATGTGAGCAATATAGGCGCGGGACGGTTGAAGAAAAATATCTCGCGATGCCGAACATTTCGGACAGTTTTTCCGTAATCCAGCGTTGTTGGTGGAGCACTATGTGGGGCTAAAAAATCGACGGTTTTGCCGACAGGAAATGTGATGGACAGCCTGAGTAGCATCTCAATGTTCGTGCAAGTTGCCGAAACGCGCAGCTTTACCGAGGCCGGCCGGCAGCTGGGGGTTTCCTCCTCGGCCGTGGGCAAGGCCATCGCCAGGATGGAAGAGCGGTTGCGTGTGCGGCTGTTTCATCGCAGCACACGCAGTGTCACGCTGACTGCCGAGGGGGGGTTGTTCCTGGAGCGATGCCGCCGCATCTTGAGCGAAGTTGCCGCAGCCGAGTCCGAGCTGTCAGGCCTGGCCGGCAACCCGCGTGGCCGGCTTCGCGTGGGCACGCCGCAACTGGGTGACCTGCTAATGCCGGCCTTCGACGGGTTCATGGAGCGGTATCCAGAGATAGAGCTGGATATCGATATGTCCGACCGTATGGTCGATGTGATCGAAGAAGGTTTCGACGCGGTGATCCGGACCGGCGAGCAAACCGATTCTCGTTTGTCCGCGCGCCGCTTGGGTGCCTGCGCGCATGTGCTGGTGGCGTCGCCCACGTATCTCAAGCGCCATGGCGTACCTGTCCATCCGCGTGAACTGGAAAGCCATTTCTGCCTGCAACACAAGTTTCCCGCCACGGGAAAACTGGAGCGTTGGCCGCTGCAACTCGAGGCCTCCGAGTCCGAATTGGTGCTACCCGCGACCATGACGGCGAACACCGTCGAGCCCCTTGCCTATGCCGCAATCCAGGGCAGGGGCATTGCCTTCCTGCCTACCTTCCTGGTGCGCGAAGCGCTGGAAAGCGGCCAACTGGTCACCGTGCTGGACGACTACTTGGACCGCGAAGTCGTCTTCTGGATGCTATGGCCAGCCAGCCGCTATGCCTCGCCCAAGTTGCGCGTTTTCATTGACTACATGAGTGCGCACTTGCGCATCTGATTCCTCACGCCTCCAGTCTTAGGCGCACGCCTTCGCGGTTGGACATCTCGATGGCGTCGATCAATTCGTGCATGCGCAAGGCGTCTGCGAAGGTGGGTGCCAGGTGTGTACCGTCGCGCGCATCCTTTGCATAGGCGGCATACAAATTGGCCAGTTCCTGCTGGCTGCCTCCCAGGTTGTTTTCTGGCAGCCAGTTGTAGCGTGGCGGTACCTTGAGGGTGCGCATAGGCTGCGAGTCTCCCTGGGCCGCATCGATGATGTTGAATTCGTTGCCGAAGCTGGTCGTGTTCCAGATCTTGATATCGCCTTTGGTGCCGGTCAGGTCCAGTTGCATGCCGTAGTTGTTGCGTTTCCCTGCTTCGATATGGACCGTCAGCACAGCCCCGTTGGGGAAGGTTCCGTTGACCACGATCTGGTCGGCCGTTGTGTGTTTCAGAACTTCGCCGGTCTCGATCAGCGTCACTTGCGGGAACTGATTGACGGTCAGGGCGCTGAGGCTGTCCGGATGGCCCAGCAGGGTGAACACAGCATCGAAATAGTGACCGCCATAGATGGAGAGCAGGCTGGAGAAGTTCTCCGGCGGGATGGTGAAGTGCAGGGCGGCTTTGCGTTCCCGCTGGAAGTATTCGACGCTGATATGCAGCCGCACCGAACGCAGTTCCCCGATGTAGCCGTCCTTTAACAGGTCGCGCACGTAGCGATAGTCCGGGTTTAGTCGACGCTGCAATCCGATGAGATGCCGAACGCCGGCTTTCTGCGCAAGCTCCATCAGTTCCTGCGACACGGCCTTACTGGGTGTCAGCGGCCATTCGCAGTACACATCTTTGCCGGCTGCGATGGCTGCCCGCACGGTGATCTCGTGCTGCGGTGCTGTGTTAAGCACGACCACCAGGTCCACTTCCGGATGGTTCACCAACGCTTGCACGGAATCGAGCGCAAAGCGGATGCCGTGGCGCTGCGCCAGTTGGTTGGCTTTGGCTGGGTCGCGACTGTGGACTGCCGTCAGCTCATAGTCGGGAAGCAGCTTGAGGGCGGGTAAGTGGCCGTATTCGGCCCAATTACCGACGCCAATGAGGCCCACTCGAATTTTAGATGGCATGGTCATGCAAAGCTCCTGAGCTTAGTTTGATGGGTAAGGTAGCGGTGCTGGTCGGCGGCCGAAGGCATAGGCCAAGGTCAAGGCCGCCGCCGCGCAGAGGGCGCTGACAAAGCCAAGGTTGGCCAATGAGCTGTAACGCAAAGTCAGGGAGCCGAGACCCGCACCCAGTGAGAAACCGAGGTACATGAAGGAGGCATTGAGCGACAACACCACCGGCGCGCTCGCAACGCCAGCCACACCGACCAGGGTGGTTTGCTGGGCAGGATAAAAAGCCCAGTGCGCCACGCCCCAGGCAGCGATGGCGAGGACAATCGGCACGATCACGATCTGCTTGCCGACAAAGTGCGGCGCCAGTGACAGAACGATGAAGGCCGTAGTGGATGTCGCCAACGCCGGTAGGATCACTGCGCGTGGTCCTTTGCGGTCTACCGCCGGGCCACTGATGGCCAGGCCGATTGCGGCTGAAACGCCCCAGCCAAACAGCACGAAACCTATCGCCGGCCCATTTATGAGGGTGGTGGCTTCCAGAAGCGGAGCGAGGTAGGTGTAAGTGGTGTAGCTGGCCATCGCCCACAACGTGGTGATCAGCAGCGTACGCAATACCGCTGGCTGGGCCGCGGTTGAAACGCGCTGGCGGAGGCTGGCGGTGGCAAGTCCGGCCCCTATCTCGCGTGGCAGTCCCATTAGCAAACCGGCGACGGCCAACGCGGAAATGATCGCGACGCTGCCGAACGTGGCACGCCAGCCCATTGCCGCACCCAGCACGGTGCCCGCCGGAACACCAAGAGCGATGGCGAGCGACAGGCCGCCGTTGACGATGGCGATGGCGCGGCCACGCTGCTCGGGTGGCACAACCACGCTGGCCAGCGCATTCGCGCCGGGTACATACACCGCCGCCGCGAGTGCCAGCACCACCCGCGCGGCCATTAACGACCAATAGCCACTGGCCGCAAAAGCCAGCAGATTGGCCACCGCAAATAACGCCATGGCACCGATCAGCAGCCTGCGCCGATTCAGGTTCCCGGTCAGCGCAGCCAGCACCGGAGAGCTCAGTGCGTAGGCCAGTGCAAATACAGTGACCAACTGGCCCGCCACGCCGACGCTAACGCCAAGATCTATCGCCATGCCGGGAAGCAAGCCTGCAATCATGAAGCTTTCGGTACCGACGGCAAAAGTGCCTAAAGCGAGCCAATACAGCGGCCGTTTGCCTTTGATGAATTGGGTTGAGTCCATGGTATTCCTACTGCAAAAAAGTCGATGGACCCAGTGTAGGAATAGAGAAGGTCGGGAAAAATGCGCTAGAGGTCCGAACATTTCGGACGTAGACGTCCGTGATCGGACATCGTGGGGGTTTGATCCGAGGATTTATCGTGGGTGCTCGTCAACGGCCTGCTTCAAAATCACACTGATCTTGCGAATCACCGGGGAGGTCGGTACCTACTCCGCTCGGGACGATGAACAGGGCTTGCTGTAGTAGCAGTAGAAGGCGGCGCCAGTCTGTCTTTGCTGGCGTCCGGCACGATGCGGTAACGCGCCTTGCCACTGCGTAGCACCTCAACTTTCAGTTGATCAAGGCGGCCCCGTTCCTGGTGTCTGCCCATTCGTAAAGGGTAGAGGGTGTCATCTTAGCGTCATCGAACCCATGGCAAGATCCTCGCAAACCGTCTAGAGCGTTCAGCAGGTTCCACCTGCTGGTTGATGAATTTGCAAGGAATCCCCCATGAAAGGAGACGCCTCCCTGTTTGCAGCCATTGATCTTGGTTCTAATGCGTTTCGCATGATGATCGGCCAGTCAGTCAGACGGAATCAGGGGTTCGTGATCCAGGAAGTAAAAACCTTGCGTGAGCCTGTCCGTTTGGCGGAAGGGTCTCAAGGCGGAGCGCTAGACGAGTTGGCTCTGGATCGAGGATGGCAAGCACTCGCGCGATTTGGCAAAAAGCTACGCGGTTTCGAGGCCGGTCGTGTGCGGGCGGTGGCGACCAGCGCCGTGCGCGAAGCCGACAATGCCCAACTGTTTTTGGCCAGCGCGGAGCGGCACTTGGGGTTTCGTATTGACGTTATCTCTGGGCATGAAGAGGCCCGACTGGTGTACGCCGGTGTTGCCCATACGATACCCGGTACAGAAAACAGGCGACTGGTCTTGGATATCGGTGGCGGCTCCACTGAATTGATTCTGGGGCAGGGTGATCGGCCCCTGATGACCGAAAGTATTGCCATTGGCAGCGGCACCTTCGGCGCGCGCTACTTTCAGGGAGGCTGTATCACGGCTCAAGCGCTCCTGGAGGCTGAGCGTGTCGCCACTCTGCAGTTTGAAAAAGTGGCGCGGCGTTATCGCGCGCGGGGTTGGCAGCAGGTTATAGGCTCTTCAGGCACAGCACGGATGCTGGCCAAAGTGCTCAAGGCCAATGGTTTGAACGACTACGGTGAGAGCGGCATCACTTACAGCGGCCTGTTGCGCTTGTCGCTGCGCCTGCTTGAAGTGGGGCATGTCAAACAGCTCAGACTGGCGGGCTTGCAAAGCCATCGCCTGAGCATCTTGCCTGGCGGTCTGGTGCTGATGCTGGCGGCATTCAAGGTGTTTGGTGTCTCGCATATGACGCCTTCCGAGCCGGGTCTGAGGTTCGGTGTTCTTCATGGTCTGATGTGTCAACACTGATCAACCCATAGCAACCTTGCAGAGCAGGAACCCGCTTTTACAGCGCGTAACATGTATAAAGCCCAGGGAAAGACATGATGTCCACCTATGCTAATTTTTCGGACATTTCATGAGACGTGTGGTTTTTAATCAAAAAGGTGGCGTCGGTAAATCCAGTATCGCGTGTAACCTCGCGGCCATCAGTGCCTATGAGGGCTATCGCACCTTGCTGATTGATCTGGATGCCCAAGCCAATGCTACTCACTATTTGACCGGACTCAGCGGCGAAGATGTTCCCCTCGGGATCGCCGACTTCTTCAAACAGACTCTGTTCCCAGGCCCTGCATCGAAGAAGGCGCAAGCCAATATCCATGAAACCCGCTTCGCCAACTTGCATTTAATCGCCGCCTCGTCGGAGCTGAGTGATCTGCAATCCAAGCTCGAGACACGTTACAAAATTCAGAAACTCAGCAAGCTGCTGGACAGGCTCGATGAAGACTATGAGCGGATCTATATGGATACACCGCCGGGTCTGAATTTTTACAGTGTGTCGGCGCTGATTGCCGCTGACCGCTGTTTGATCCCTTTCGATTGCGATAGCTTTTCTCGCCAAGCGATTTACGGTGTGCTCAGAGAAATCGAGGAGATCAAAAGTGATCATAACGAGAGGCTGGAGGTCGAGGGCATCGTCGTTAACCAATTCCAGGCTCGCAACGCCCTGCCGCAACAACTGCTCGACGAGCTGATTGCCGAGAACATGCCGGTGTTGCCGGCGTACCTGATGAGTTCGGTGAAGATGCGTGAGTCGCATCAAGCCTGCAGGCCACTGATCAATCTGGAACCGCAACACAAGCTGACCCGGCAATTCGTGGAGCTGTTCAACTTGCTTGAAAGCGAGGCCTGAACGGGGCGGCTTCCCGTCGGCTAAGATTACTAGTCCAACACGCTGAGATCGGGGGAGAAAGTCATGGCTGACAAAGTTCGAGTGCTGTTCGTTTGCGCAAAAAATGACGTTCGTTCACTCATGGCAGAGGCACTGCTGCGACACACTGACTCGTTACACTTCGAAGCCTACAGCGCTGGCCTCGAGGCCAGTGAGATCGACTCACGCACCCTGGAGTCTCTCGATCATATTGGCGTAGATCGCACGGGGTTGCGTAGTAAAGCCATCGATGAACTTGAGGGGCAGCCGTTCGATTATGTAATCACTCTGTGCGATAAATCGTCCGAAGAGGCCTCTCGAATGCCATCTTCCGGCGAGATGATTGTGTGGAGTTTTGAAGATCCGACGACCAGTGAGAGGCATGAGCCTTTTCGCCATGCTCTCCAGGAAATTCACGACCGTATTAAGATGTTCGTCACCGTGAAGACCAGGCAGTGAGACTACGGACTCCTCGGTCGCGTTCAGGTTGACTCGACAAGCAGCGCTCTCTGCTCTTTCGATATGCGGTCAGTGAAGGCACAATGCGCATCCTTTTTTGGTTGGCCTTGCCGGAGGCGCCTCGAAATGATCAAAACGCCGTACTACCTCATCGACAAGCAAAAGCTGCTGGCGAACATGCAGAAGATCGCCTATGTGCGCGAACAGTCCGGGGCCAAGGCCCTGCTGGCACTCAAGTGCTTCGCCACCTGGTCGGTGTTCGACCTGATGCAGCAATACATGGACGGCACCACGTCGTCGTCGCTCTACGAGCTCAAGCTCGGTCGACAGAAGTTCGCTGGCGAGACCCACGCCTACAGCGTGGCCTGGGCCGACGACGAGATCGAGGAGATGCTCGACAACTGCGACAAGATCATCTTCAACTCCATTGGCCAGTTGCAGCGCTACACCGAGGCTTCAGCAGGCAAGGTGCGCGGTCTGCGGGTCAATCCGCAAGTGAGCAGCTCGGATTACCTGCTGGCCGACCCGGCGCGGCCGTTCAGCCGTCTGGGCGAGTGGGACCCGGTGAAGATCGAGCAGGTCATCGGCCAGATCTCTGGCTTCATGTTCCACAACAACTGCGAGAACGGCGACTTCGGCCTGTTCGACCAAATGCTGTGCACCATCGAAGAGCGATTCGGTCATCTGCTGCACAAGGTCGAGTGGGTCAGCCTCGGTGGCGGCATTCACTTCACCGGTGAAGGCTACGCGCTGGACGAATTCTGCGCGCGCCTCAAGGCCTTCTCGCAAAAATACGGCGTGCAGGTCTATCTGGAGCCGGGCGAAGCCGCCATCACACAGAGCGCGTCGCTGGAAGTCACCGTGCTCGACACCCTCTACAACGGCAAGCACCTGGCAGTCGTGGACAGCTCCATCGAAGCCCACATGCTCGATCTGCTGATCTATCGCCTGAATGCCAAGCTGGCCCCGAGCGAGGGTGAGCACACCTACATGGTGTGCGGCAAATCCTGCCTGGCCGGAGACATTTTCGGTGAGTATCAATTTGACCGTCCGCTGGCCATCGGCGATCGGCTGTCGTTCATCGACGCCGCGGGTTACACCATGGTCAAGAAGAATTGGTTCAACGGCCTGAAAATGCCGTCCATCGTGGTGAAACAACTCGACGGTAGTGTCGAGGTGGTTCGTGAGTTTGGTTACAACGACTACATGTCCAGCCTTTCGTAAGCTGGCTGAGAAGGAGAGAGAGAAAAATTGAAGAAGAACGTACTTATCATTGGTGCAGGAGGTGTCGCCAAGGTGGTGGCCCACAAGTGCGCGCAGCACAACGATGAACTCGGTCGTATTGCTATCGCGTCGCGCAGCATCTCCAAATGCCAGGCCATCATCGACAGCGTCAAGGCCAAGGGCAGCCTCAAAGTGCCTGCCGATATCCAGGCCTTCTCGCTGAACGCCCTGGATGTCGAAGCGACCAAGGCGCTGATCCGCGAAACCGGATCGCAGATCGTCATCAACGTCGGTTCCGCTTTCCTCAACATGTCGGTGCTGCGTGCTTGCATCGATACCGGCGTGGCCTATCTGGACACCGCCATTCACGAAGAACCGGGCAAAATCTGCGAGACGCCGCCCTGGTATGGCAACTACGAGTGGAACCACCTCGAGGAGTGCAAAGAGAAGAACATCACGGCCATTCTCGGCGTGGGCTTCGACCCGGGTGTGGTCAACGCCTATGCAGCATTGGCGCAACAACAGTATTTCGACCACATTGATTCGATCGACATTCTCGACGTCAACGCCGGTTCCCATGGCAAGTATTTCGCCACCAATTTCGACCCGGAAATCAACTTCCGCGAATTCACCGGACAGGTGTGGAGCTGGCAGAACAGTCAGTGGACCAGCAACACAATGTTCGAAGTCAAACGCACCGACGACCTGCCGGTCGTAGGGGCGCAGAACCTGTACCTGACCGGCCACGATGAAGTGCACTCTCTGTCGAAGAACCTCAACGTGCCCAACGTGCGTTTCTGGATGAGCTTCGGCGAGCACTACATCAATGTGTTCACCGTACTGAGGAACCTTGGCCTGCTTTCCGAGCAACCGGTCAAGACCGCTGAAGGCCTGGAAGTCGTGCCGCTGAAAGTGGTCAAGGCCGTGCTGCCTGATCCGAGCTCGCTGGCCCCCGGCTACACCGGCAAGACCTGCATCGGCGATCTGGTCAAGGGCACCAAGGATGGTCAGCCGCGCGAGGTGTTCATCTACAACGTGGCCGATCATGAAGACGCCTACGCAGAAACTGACAGCCAGGGCATTTCCTATACCGCAGGCGTGCCGCCCGTGGCTGCAGCCCTGCTGGTCGCCCGCGGCGAGTGGGACGTGCAGCGCATGGCCAACGTCGAAGAGTTACCGGCTGAGCCGTTCCTCAAGGCGCTGGATGTGATGGGCCTGCCGACCCGCATCAAGGACGAGAATGGAGACCGTCCCTGGAGCTGAAACGCCTGAGGAGCCCAAATGACAGGTGAATCTCGTTTCCCGCTCTAAACGCAAAAACGCCGCTCTTTGAGCGGCGTTTTGGTTTGTGCGTAATGTGTTGGTCTTGTTGAGGGCGAGATCAAGGTTGAGTGAATTCCTCAGGTCGTGAAGCGGACATGTCCAAAAGCAGACGGTCATCGCTCATCGCGACCAGACAACAACTGACGTTCGGTGCGGCCTTGAAAATCCGGGGCAGTTCAGGTGTGTTTTCGGGCCTGTGCCTTTTTCAGCATTGCTTCCAACTCCGCAATCATGTCATCCGCGTCGATGTCCTGCCATTCGCCACAGTCAGCTGCGGTAATCATTTCCGCAAACTGCGGACTGTATTCGAGTGCGCTGTTCTTGATGTCCTCATCGGATACCGAAGTGAACACCCAAACACCGGTGACTTCGTCTCCGAACAGTCGTCGCTGGTCCTGAAGCGACAGCAATTCAGACAGGTATTTGCCGTCGGTCAACTCGGGATGAAGGCGCATCACCTCGCGCCGCAGTGCAGGGGCGGCAATTCCTCCCTCTGCGAGGCGCACGACCAGGGTTTGTAATTCAGTCAACGGGATCATGGACACCTCGTATTCAAAGGGATTGAGAAGCAGATGATCAGTCGTTAGATATCAGGCCTGCATGGCCAAGGTCGTAACCCACCATGAACAGGGATTGTTCCAGGCCACGTAGCGCGTTTGCAGGGGCGTCGATCTGATGGAAGGGGCTATGAGTGGCGGCCTCATGAGCAATGACTTGGCTCAGTACCCAGCTGGCGCGAATGTTCCATTGTGCATGGTGAGACCCGGAACGCAGGCGCTTGAACAGGAGGGTTCCGGTGCTCGGATTACGGCGCTTGGGGGCGAGGGCGTTCTCGCTTTCTTTCGCGGCGGCCCAGGGGAAGCAGAGCGCATCAGGCACCTGAATGAGCTCCTTGGCTTTGCAGTACTGAACCACCAGCAGTCCGAGTGCGGCGGCCACGCGGCTGTCGTAGATCAGAAATTCGGGACAGATCAGCGAGTAAATCTTGGTCATGCCCGAGTTGAAACGGAGCGACTTCGAGCGCAAAACGGGAGCGTCGGGATCTTTTTGGATCAGTGCAGTTTTCACTTCCTGAATCATGCGGCCAAGGCCGGTCTTGTTTGCCTTGAGCCATTCCACATTGCGGGAAGTCACACCGCCCCAAGCCATAACGTCTGTAGCAGCCTGCTGCACAAGGGCGTCATTGCTGCCGGCGGCGATGAGGTCTTGGCGCAGAGCATCGAGGGCCTTCGCGTTGCTTGCGGAGCAAGAACCGGGGTTGTAGGCCAAACGAGCATTGCCTGGGAAGTTCCAGCTGTAGGACTGGTAAGCGCCAAACAGGCTGTCGCACGACCACTTGTTGCCGCTGCGGCGATCCACGTATTGATGAGTGAACAACGTTTTGGAATTGAGCTCTGTCGCGAGCCAATCAATAAAACCAGTGACGTGAGGGAGGGTTGCGTAGGCTTGTTTGGTCTTCATAAATACTCCAGTGGGTTGGCCATTCAGATTGCAAGATTGCGTGCCAACGAGGAGATGGTATCTACTGGCAAGACCACTTTTTGTCCGCGAGGAGCCTCTGCTTTGGCCACAAACAAATACACCGCACCGGATCGTGAAAGACGTCGAAAACTTTTGCGGAAATTGCTACAGCAAGCAGGCGGTGCACAATCTACTGAAGAGCTTCACGACGGCATGCAACAAGGGTTTGGAGACTATTCCATCAGAACCACCCGCCGTGATCTGGAGGCGCTGGCCGCCGGCCCCCAGTTCGCAAAACCGGCGAAAGGACCTAATTATAAAAAATGCTATTGGACTCTGGGGCGGGGAAGCCTTGACCTTGCGCTGTCACCCGCAGAGTCGATGACGCTCACCGCGATTTTCCAGCACGCCGACCGGTTTGGCTTTCGGATTAAATCCGAAGAACTGACCAAGCTCAGGGAGTATGCAGAGTCGGAGGTTTGGGCACGATCCACCCGCAACTTGGTCGCGGAGGGCCGGATAACTAGCGGTACCCGGTTTATGGTTTTGACGCCGGGCGATTACAACTCAGACCACCTCACCACCATTCAGGATGCAATGGTTAGTGATGAAAGCCTGGACGTAATCTATCGCCCAAGAGACGCCAGTGGCGTTGAGACATGCACGTACCGGCTCAAGCCGCTCGCGCTCTCGTATCAGGATTCCAACATCTACCTTTCAGCGCTTATCGCTGACGAGACGTGGCCAGAGGGGCAGGAACCACCTGCGGGCGCCCCTCGGGGTAAGTACAGCAGCAATGGCCGCGGCCAAACGTGCGTCCTGATGCTGCACCGGATGGTGGATGTCCGGTCTCACTGGGAAAAGATACCCGAGCCACCGGGTTACGATGTTCACGCCATTGATGTCCAGAAGGACTTGATGACGATCCATGGGGATGGAGTTATCGATCTAGAGCTCCGTCTGAGCGATAACCTGCACAATCGGTTGAGCGAGAACCCGCTCAATGCTGACCAGGTTGTGATGTCCAGTGGGAAGGAATGGATACTTAAGTGCCAAGTGCACGATTCGCAGGGGCTGCGCCTGTTCCTGCTGAGTAACGCGGCGGACATTCAAGTTCTAGCGCCTGCTCAACTGCGGGAGCACATCCGCAGTGTCTTAAATGAAGCGGTCGAGAAGTACCGCGATTTTTGACGCCCAAGGTGGCTCCGCGAAACGCGATCGACCAGGCAGTGATCTGTGAATTTCCCCTTGTATCGTGGACGCGCACTGACCGCTTTTGGGGATTGCTGTCCGTCACGACGGGCAGCAAACGACCCATTGCCGCCAGTCAAGCACAGGAAGAATTGACTAATTAGTAGGCCTAGGAGTCTGCAAAATGTGAGCGCCTAAGCACTGCTCCGGCGACCTAGCAATACGAAAAAACCTATCAGTTGGATGACGCCCACGGCTATCGCCACCCTCTGCACCACGGGCTCAGGTTGCTCAGCCATTCGACCAAGAGAATCAAAAGCCCTGCGCAGACCGACCACTTGGAACAGAAGGCGTCTATCCCGCCGATCGCTTGGCTGCAATTTATTATATTTTAAATAATTAAAATCGCAGTATTGATCTATTCAGCAGCATTTTCTGTTTTGGAGCAGACCGTTCCGGTCGTGAATCGATCATTCTTGTTTGGGCCGCTCGAGCAAGCCATAGAGCAGGAGGTCGGTAACGAAGTGCACGTAACGCGCACTCAGATCATCATCGACCTTGTTCGTATCGAACAGCTTTTCCACCAGTGGCGCACCAGCGGCAAACATTTCGCACGCGCCGACCAGCAGGATATACAGGAAGCGCGGATCGATGGCCCGTGCAGGGATGTCCGAATTCGAGTGCAGCAAATTGACTGTATTAAGCACGCCGCGTTCGCTAACTTTGCGCAGCAAGTCTTCGCTGCCCGGCTGTAAGGTGTGGTAGACCCGATCCATCAGCAGGTTATGAAAATGCGGATTCTGCTGTTCGACATGGAGCAGCAAGCGCAAACGTTCGCTCAACTTTTCCTTGATAGTGCTGTGATCAGCCAAATTGCCGAATGCCGAGGTTTGGACCTGTTCAATCTGGCTCATGATACTGGCCAGAATCAGACCCTCCTTGCTCCCAAAGTAATAGCGCACCAAGGCAGGGTGGGCGTTGGCCTTGGCGGCCACATCTTTGAGCATCAATCGCTCGGGAGTGGTGGTACGCAGTAGCTCGATAGCGGCCTGGATCAAGGCCTCGCGTCCGACAGAGTCGTTACGTTCAGGTCGTCCCTTGCTACGGCCGCCTTCTTTGATGAGTGCCGTGTCAGTGTTTTTCTTGATCATAAATAATTCAATCCGACATATCACGGCGGCCAGTATAGAGATGGACTGCAGTTCGACCAAGGCCGTAATGCCGCACTGGCCGTGGTGCGACCTTGCGAATGGGGTCGCGCAGGCGTTACCGAAAAGCACTATTTACAAGTTTCAGTCAAGGTGGTCCGCACACTCAATGTGCGGATATGTATCACAGGCAACTCATTGTTTTATATATGAAACAACGTTCATTAATTTTTATTTTTATAACTAATTGATTTAATTGGTTATTTTTAATTTAATTATTTTGAAAATAAATTGGCATCATTCATGCTCCCGTCGTTGCATTACCAGCAAGAAATTCGCTCCGGAGCTGTGAATATGTCGAACTTCTCCTCTACTACTGCGCGTGTGCATACCCTGCGCTACGAAGCCCAAGGCATCATCAGCGTGGAGTTGCGACCGTTTGGCGACACTGTGTTCGCCCCTTTTGAGGCTGGCTCGCACATCGACCTGCACCTGCCCAACGGCTTGGTGCGCAGTTACTCACTGCTCAATTCGCCGACCGATCAAGGCCGTTATGTGGTCGGTATTTTGCGTGATCGCGACAGCCGCGGCGGCTCGGAGTATGTGCACGGACAGCTGCGGGTCGGCATGCAAATGACGATCTCGTCACCGCGCAATAACTTCCAGCTCGACCTGAGTGCCAGGCACAGCGTGCTGGTGGCCGGCGGTATCGGTATCACACCGATCTACTGCATGTTCCGTCAACTGTTGGCGCTGGGAAAATCCGCCGAGCTGATCTACTGCGCTCGTTCGCGACAGGAAGCGGCGCTGGTGGAAGAACTCAGTGGCTTGGGTGCCAAAGTTCGCTACCACTTCAACGATGAAAAGGGCGTACCTCCGGATCTGACGGCTTATCTGGCCGATCAACCGGGCGATACGCACTTCTATTGCTGCGGTCCGACGCCGATGCTCGATGCTTTCGAAAGCACCTGCGAAGGCCTCGGTTACCCCCATGCGCATATTGAGCGTTTCGCAGCGAAGCAACTGCCACCGTCCGTAGATGCCCAGAGCACCTACACCGTCGAGCTGAAGAAAACCGGCACGACGCTGTCGATCGAGCCTGGCCTGAGATTGCTCGACATGTTGCTCGAAGCTGGCTGCGACATTGAGTACAGCTGTCGCGAAGGGGTTTGCGGTTCGTGTGAAACACGGGTGCTGGAAGGTGATGTCGATCACCGGGACGGCGTGCTTACCAATGCCGAACGGGCGGCCAATAAATCCATGATGGTGTGTGTATCGGGCTGTAAAAGTCGCCATTTGATTCTCGACTTGTAAGCCTTGCCAGCGTTGATAGCCAGTATTAAACATCGGCTTTGGGTAACCGCACGAGTAGTGATGTTTTTATTTGTTTTAAAAAGGGTACACGCAGGACTTTACGGAGTGCCAATAGTGTCGTGTGTTTTGCAAGTTTGATTTCGATTGCAAAAATATGAAACACGGCAAATAGCTTGCCCGAGCAACAAATAAAACAATGCTTCGTGGGTGAGAACGAATGAGTGAACAACCTAGCGAAGCATGATGACGTCGGAAATGACCGGCGTCTTCTTCGTCCAGATGGAGATTAATTCGCAATGTTGAGTGAAGAAAAAAACCGCACCCTGACCCAGGTAGGCCCGGACACCCCAATGGGAGATTATCTGCGCAGGTATTGGCAGCCCATCGCAGGTGAAAGCGAATTTGACGAAACTTCAGTCAAGGCCATTACCATTTTGGGTGAGAATTTAGTGCTATTCAAGGATTTGAGTGGCAACTACGGTCTGGTTGATCGACATTGCCCACACCGCAACGCTGACATGTCCTATGGTTACGTCGAGCAAACCGGTTTGCGTTGTAGTTATCACGGGTGGCAGTTCGACAAAGGCGGCCAATGCCTTCATCAGCCCTATGAAGATAGCTGTGATCCAACTGGGCGCATGCGCCAGAAAACCCAGATCAAGGCCTATCCGGTTCAAGCCAAGGCAGGGTTGCTATGGGCCTATATGGGGCCTGCACCAGCACCGCAGTTACCAGACTGGGACCTGTTCAATTACAAAAATGGTTTCGCTCAAGTGGTCTTCGCCGAAATACCTTGTAACTGGTTCCAATGCCAGGAAAACTCTATCGATCCCGTACATTTCGAATGGACCCATAACAACTGGGCATTGCGTCAGCAAAGCGATGACGTGGAGTATGTTGGCACGCATAAAAAGCTCGCCTTCGAAGAGTTTGAGCATGGCTTCATTTATCGACGACTTCGCGAAGGGGAACCTGAAGATAACAACATCATGTGGGATGTCGGGCGAGTAACGCTATGGCCCAACGGATTTTACCTCGGGCACCATTTCGAATGGCGCGTGCCTATCGATGACTACCGTACGTTAAGCGTACTGTGGGTATTCAGTCGGGTACCCAGCGAACAGGAACCCTACGTCCAGGAACATATCCCTTCCTGGTACGGACCTATCAAGGATCCCAAGACAGGTCGTTGGATTACCTCACATGTGGCGAATCAGGATTTTGTCGTCTGGGTTGGACAAGGCCCCATTACTGATAGGTCTCGCGAGCATTTAGGCTTGAGTGATCGCGGTATCGTTATGATGCGCAGGCGGTTTTTCGATGAGTTGGATGCTCTCCGAGAAAATCCTGAACATGTGCCCAAGGGATTGATCATCGACCCGGAAAAAAACCATGACATCGTTCTACCTTCGGCATGTCGTGAAGAACTACTCAATGGTTTATCCCGGGAAAAACTGGCCGCGCATCCACTTCTAGGTCCGTACTTGAAAGACTTTTTCGGTCAAGCAGGGCAGCCCGATGAGGTCAGGGAAGCCTACGAAGAGGCGGTGGGTCAGAAAATGGAGGGAGCCAAACATTTCGTTGTGCACGGCAGTCGTAAATAGCTAAAGACTCAACAACGACCACTGACCCTGGAAGTTGAATGGTGAACAACCTGCTTTCGACAATTAGATCACTAATTTATCGAAAGCAGTGACAGATCAGCATGGAGTTGCAATGAATTCCGAAGAATCAAAGGCTACTCCCTCACACACCTGACATGTATCGACTAGAACGGAAATATAACAATGAAAATGGTGTTGCCTTGTGTTGTGCGTTTCTGGCTTTTGGCCTTTCTTGTTAGTGCTAGCTCGCTTTTGCACGCACAAACCAAAGAAGTCATTCTATTGATGCCGGCCCCCCCGAACTTGCCAGGATTTGCACCTTGGATTATTGCCCAGGAAAAGGGTTATTACGAACAGTTCGGAATCACAGTCAAGATGACTGCCGGCAAAGGTGGCGCCGATGTGGCTAAACAGGTAGGTGCGGGCAATGCCATGTTTGGTGTGGCCAGCGGTGATATCCCAATCATCGTGCGCGCCAACGGGGTGCCGGTCAAATCAGTAGCGATGATCGGTGAGCACGCTCACACCCTGTTGGCAGTGGATCCGACAAAGAACATTAAGTCGATCGAGCAACTCAAGAACAAGACAGTCAGCGTAATGTCCTACTCCGACTCGATGTACTACACCCTGTTAGCTTCTTTGCGCCAGGCCGGCCTGAGCAAGTCCGACGTCAACATCCAGGCGGCAGGCCCAGCCGGTGTCTGGCAGTTGTTCGCAGATGGCAAGGCCGACGCTATGGCCGGAACCGCTGACTGGGTGATAAACATTCAAGACACCGGTCGAGAGCTTGTCCTGTTACCTCGCGAGCAACTGTTTGACGCCATGTCACAGGGAGTCATCGCCTCTGACAAGGCCATCGCCGATCATCCGGAGTTGGTTCAGGCTATCGTCAGCGGCACCCTGATGGGACTGCGCGACATCCTCCAGGACCCGGCGGCAGCCGCCCAAGTCTTCACTAAGGCGATACCGTCATACGCCGGCAAGGAAGATAAGGTAGAGCGCACTATGGCTATGTATATCGAACATGTATATGGCAAGCAGGCTCGCCTGGGTAAAATAGAACTCGACCGAGTAATCAAGTCCAGGGACTTCTACCTTTCGGAAGGCATCATTAACAACGTGGAACCAGTAGATAACTATTTCACTAACCAGTTTGTAGATGCTGCAACAACACAGGAACTGGCCAAGCATTAGCCAGGTAGGCTTCATGTCCAGATGGTCTTCCGAACCGGTGCATGAGGTTGTCTGGATACGTTTCCCCACCGCTGTCGATTATCTACGCCTCCATTAAAACTAAGGAAGAGCTTCTAAAGCATAGTAAACAAAATATTAAAGTCATGCTTTATAAATATTTTCGTAACTAACCATCGATCGTAAAATTTACTTTCCGTGAAAAAAACGGCCAGTAAGAAGTTCATACATGCGCCCGTTATATAAGAATATTAAAAAAATCTGGAGCTAACGTCATGATCAGCAATTTGAAATTACCTTCGCTGAGCGTAGCGGTTATCACCGCAATACTCAGCCAAGGTGTTTTAGCCAGCGGCTTTATCGAAGACTCGAATGCCGCCTTGTTGCTACGCAACTACTACTTCGATCGTGACTACAAGAACGAGAGTGCCCACCCTGCCCAGCGTGAATGGGCGCAGGGTTTCATCCTCAAATACAACTCTGGCTATACCCAGGGCACCTTGGGTTTTGGCCTCGATGCCCAGGCCTTCTACGGTTTGAAGTTGGATTCCGCTCCGGACCGCGCTGGCACCGGACTGCTGCCGTTGCATGCGGACGGCCGCGCGGCGGACGAATATTCCGAGCTGGGCCTGACCGCAAAGTTCAAGCTGTCCAAAACGGAGTTATTACTGGGTACCCAGTACCCCATGCTGCCCATAGCCCTGACCCCCTATTCCCGGCTGTTTCCGCAGACCTTTCACGGCGGTTCCGTTCGCTCCAGCGAGATCGACCGCCTGACCCTACATGCAGGGAAGTTCGACCAGGTCAACCTACGCGACTCCACAGACTACGAGAGCATGGGCGTGGCCAGCCCCAATAGTCGCTTTGACCGCACAGCCCGCTCCAACGACTTCCGCTACTTGGGCGGGATCTATGACTGGTCGCCGAACCTCGCCCTCAAGTATTTCAATTCAGAGCTTGAAGACCTGTTTGAGCAGCAATACCTCGGATTTATCTACAAACTGCCACTGGGGCCGGGCAAGCTGAAGACCGACTTCCGCTACTTCGACTCCCGCGAGGACGGCTCGGCCAAAGCCGGTGTGGTGGATAACCGCAATCTCAACCTGATCCTTACCTACTCGCAGGGAGCACACAGCTTTGGCGCCGGTGTCATGCGCCTAAGCGGCGATAGCGCAATGCCCTATATCGCTGGCGGTGATCCCGACGTAATGAGCGAGGGGCTGCTCAGCTCCGACTTTGTCAATCCCAATGAGAAGGTCGGGCAAGTCCGTTACGACTACGACTTCGCCGGCATGGGGCTGCCTGGCCTGACCGGCACCCTGCGTTATGTGAAAGGGAGTGACATCGAGCTGCCGGATCGCCTGGGCGGCAAGGACCGTGAAGAGTCGGAGAGGCAGATAGCACTGGCCTACGTAGTGCAGAGTGGCAGCCTCAAGGGCCTGGCTCTACGCCTGCGTCACGCCTGGTACCGCAACAACTTCGCACCGACCGCCAACTTCCGCGATGACAACGAACTACGCGTCAACATCGAGTACGCGTTCGGCCTTCTCTGAGTTCACCAACGAGTGGTTACTGCCCCTCATCCTTCAAGCTGGCCTCAGGGTGGGAGCGCGTCGTGGTACAAGCGCTGAGTTGCTTGTTCCACGAATCGCAATTCGCCCAGCGCAATGGCGCACCCTTAGGGAAGCCCTGAAAAAGACTTCAAGTTTCTGTTTTCTAGACGATCTGGGCTGAAAACAGAAACTCAGCCACACCAGACAGGCAGAGCGGTAAGCTAACCCCGCGCGTTGGTGTGGAGACGGATGACCGCGTCTCAACTTTGGCAGGTTCTGGAGCTTCATGTTTATGACTGTTTTTTCACAATCCAAAAGAACCGCGAAGGACTCGGTCAATTACCGCGTCCCGGCCCAAGCGCGTATGGGCAGACTGTCTCTAACCATGGCTTGGTGGGCGGTGTGCAGCGCGATGTTTTACATCGTGGTCGGTGCTTCACTGGCCCTGTCGTACGGCGCCCGCAATGCAATGATCGGAATGGTGTTGTCGGTGTTCAGTTACGGTCTGGTCAACAATGTGCTCAGCCGTTTCGCGATTCGCAGCGGTTTATCGGTGGCGGTGTTTTCGCGGTTGTTGTTCGGCAATCTCGGCGCCAGCCTGGCAACCTTGATCTTCTTTTCTACTGCGATCTATTACGCGGTGTTTGAGGGGGCGGTGATTTCCATGGCGCTGAATTATCTATACCCGGATATAACCTATCCGCTGGCCGCGTTGGCGGTGGTGCTGTACAGCGTGCCGCTGATACTGGGGGGCGTGCAACACTGGCTGGATAAACTTAACGGTGTACTGTTGCCGGTGTATCTGGGTGGTTTGTTGATGGCGGTAGGATTGTCGATTAATCGATATGGCTATCAACCGCACTGGCTGGATTTCGGACCTACAACACCCGCTGCATTTGGCTGGTGGGATTGCTTTGTTGCGTATATGGGCGTCTGGGTGCTGATGTTGTTTACCTTCGACTATGCACGTCTCGGTAAGCCTGAGGACGCCACCTATCACGGTCGCTGGAACTTCGGCATGCCGTTTTACGCGGTAACGTTTTTACTGAACGGAGCGGCGGGGATTTATCTGGTCAGCAGCATTCGCCACGAAGGTGGACTGAACGAAGCATCGGTGGTGGTAGCGATTCTGCAGTTGATGGGTTTGTGGGGGTTGTTGTTTATCTGGGCTACACAAACTCGTATCAACACCGCCAATTACTATTTGGCGACGATGAACATGCAAGCGTTCTTCAAACGGTTTGGCCTACGCGGTTCGTACCTGATGTGGGCACTCGCCGTTGGGTTAATCGTTTACGGCTTGATGCTCGCGGATGTGTTTGCCTATTTGCTCAAGGCATTGGCCTATCAGGGGGTTTTCGTGGTGGCCTGGGTCGGTGTGGCGCTGGCGCAGATTCGCTGCGGACGCTTTGACGCAGCGGCGCTCGAACGAGTGACCGCGTTCAATTCGGTGGGCTTGACCGCCTGGTTTGGCGCCACTGCGCTGGGACTTGCATTGATGCTTTTCGGCGGCGATCTAAGCAGTTTTTCCGCACCTGCAACTGTGGTGCTTGCGTTTTCATTACAGGCAGGTTTGGGCTGGCGAAGTCGCTCTCATGAGATTTAGGACCGCTCCAAAAATCGGTGCCTGAGCTTGCTTTGTTTGTGTGTCGGTAAATGTACCAGCCGTTCCGTTTTTAGGAGCACTCCTATATTTAGCGCCGAGCGCTGTCTCTACACTTCGCCTCGCAACAGCACATGGGTTCTCGAATGAATGAGGACTCAACCAGGCGTAAAAAGACAGTTATCTCGGAGTTGCCTCATGAATTACAAAGCCCGCGTACTCGCTGTATTAGCTACAGCGTCCATCACCCCCTTCGCCATGGCGTCGGATGGCACGATCAATTTCACCGGTCAGCTGCTGGCTGCCACCTGCGCCGTTACCGTCAACGGTGCCACCAACCCGGCTACCGTAACGTTGCCGTCCATCACTGCGGGCTCGCTGAGCGCTGCGGGTAAAGTCGCAGGTCAAACCAATTTCAACATTAACCTGACCGGCTGCACAGGCACCGCAACCACCGCTGCAGCCGTTTTCGAAGCTGGCGGCGGCGTGGATCCTGCGAGTGGCAACCTGAAAAACACCGGCACCGCGACCAACGTCCAACTGCAACTGGTTGACGCCAGCAATGGTCTGGCGATCAAAGCCGGTGATGCTGCACAGGTAACCAGCAACAGCCGCGCCACCATCGCTTCCAACGCTGCGACCTTGCCGTACGCCGTGCAGTACTACGCCACCGGCCTCGCGACAGCGGGCACCGTACTCGGCACCGTGACCTACTCCCTCAACTACCAGTAAGTCGCACGCTCTGGACACACGCCCCTATCCGGCTAGGACGGGCGTGCTTCCAGGCTGCAACGGGACTTTTTCATGTTGTATGCACGTCCATTAAAACAACTGTTGCTGACAGGCCTTGCGCTACTGGCTTGTTCTCAGGCCATGGCGGGTGTGGTGATCACCGGGACTCGCTTGATCTACCTGGCAGGCCAGCAAGAAATCACTGTCAAGCTCAACAATAACGGTAGCCAGCCAGCGTTGATGCAGGCATGGGTTGACACCGGCAACGCCGATTCAACCCCTACCAGTTCCAAGGCGCCTTTCGTACTGTCGCCACCGCTGGCTCGTATTGATCCGGGCAAGGGCCAGAGCCTGCGCCTGATGTTCACCGGCCCGGCGTTGCCTGCGAACCAGGAGTCGGTGTTCTGGTTCAACATGCTGGAGATTCCACCCAAATCGCAGGCGGATGCTGATCTCAACACGCTGCAAATGGCATTTCGCTCGCGCATCAAGATCTTTTACCGACCCGATGCCTTGCCAGGCACGCCCACCGAGGCGATCGGGCAGGTGCAATGGAAGGTCGTATCGGCGAATGGCGGTCAAGGGTTTGCCCTGCAGGCCTACAACCCTTCGGCCTTTCACGTCTCGCTGATTGACTTGAAGTTGGTGGCCGGCGCACAGCGTTGGCTTAGTGAGGAAGGCATGGTTGCACCCGGCCAGACTCGGCAATTCACCTTGCCGACTCTCAAGGCGATGCCCGGCGCTGGCGCTCGGGTTGAGTTCAGCGCGATCAACGATTACGGCGCTGTGCTGCCGACCGAGCAATCGCTCAAACCTTGATTTTGTAGCCGACGTTTTTACATGCGCGAGTAATTTATGACGACTTCTTCCAGCTGCAGGGCTTCCCTGCGGGTACAGCCGTGCTTCGTCTTGAATTTGCTCTCTGCCTTGATTCGCAAGACGCTGGCTATCGCTCCATGCATCTTCGTTATGAATAGCGCACTGGCGGAAGACGTGCAGTTCAACGATGCGTTTCTGCCGGCAGATTCCCGGAACCTCGACCTGGGTGCTTATCAGAACGGCAACCCGGTGACGCCAGGTGAATATCGGGCGGACGTGGTGCTAAACGGCAATTTAAGCAGTCGCCAGGACACTCGTATCGAGGGTCCGAAAGACGGCAGCAAGCCGGTGATCTGCGTCTCTCGCGCGCTGCTCGAGCGCATAGGTGTGGACATGACACACCTGCCGCCCGAGGTTAATCTGGCGCTCGACAGTGAGCATTGTCCGACCCTGGCCAGCGTGGTTCCGGGGGCGACGGCGAGCTTCTCGCCAGAGGATCAGCGTCTCGAAATCAGCATTCCTCAAGCGGCGCTGCGACGTAATGCCCGCGGTTATGTCAGCCCTGAACTGTGGGATCGCGGCGTCACGGCTGGGATGCTCAGCTACAGCTTCAACGGTAACCGCAGTCAAACCCAAACCGGTCACTACGATTCAGCTTATCTAGGGCTTAACGCCGGCCTCAACCTGGGTGACTGGCGCCTGCGTCACGACGGCTCGATGAGCTGGCAGCCAGTTTTGGGTAACAAATACCAGGCGCTGGACAGCTACGCCCAACGCGATGTCACCTCATTAAAAAGCCAGCTGACTGTGGGCGAGTCCAACACCAGCGGCGACATCTTTGACACCGTGTCTTACCGGGGTGTGCAGCTGGCCAGTGACGATCGCATGTTGCCTGACTCCATGCGGGGTTATGCCCCGGTGATCCGCGGTATCGCCCGCACCAATGCCCGGGTGACGGTGAGCCAGGCAGGTAATGTACTGCTGGAAACTACCGTTGCCCCCGGCGCCTTCGTCATCGACGACCTGTATTCCACGGGCTACGGTGGTGACCTGAGCGTGATCGTTCACGAGGCGGACGGGACCGAGCAGAGCTTTATAGTGCCCTATGCTTCGGTCAGCCAATTGCTGCGCCCCGCTACTTCGCGTTATAGCGTGACCGTCGGTGAAACCCGCGACAATTACGTCGACGAACAGGCGAAGGTACTGCAGGGCACTCTGCAGTACGGTCTGAACAATACCTTCACCGGTTACGGTGGGGTTCAGTCGAGCGAAGACTACATGGCCGTGCTCACTGGTCTGGCGTTCGGAACCCCTATCGGCGCCCTGGCGGTGGATGTGACCCATGCCCAAACCGACCTGGCCGCTGGCGCCTCCAAAGGCCAAAGTATGCGGGTGTCTTACAGCAAGAACATCCTCAGCACGGGCAGCAACTTTTCGGTGGCCGCCTACCGCTTCTCCACCAGCGGTTACCTGGACTTCAGCAACGCCGTGCAAATGCTCGATGCCGAGAAAAACGGCTATGACACCAATCTGTGGGGGCGGCCGCGCAGCCGCCTGTCAGTGACTGCCGACCAGGAACTGGGGCGCTGGGGGCGGTTCGCTGTCAGCGGCTTTACCCAGAACTATTGGAACCTCCCGGGCAGCGACCTGCAGTATCAACTCAGCTACAGCAAACAGTTCAATCGAGTGGCTTTCAGCGTCAACGCCGTCCGCAGTCGTGCGGGCCTGGGCGAGATGCAAGACACCCTGTTGTTTACCCTGAGCATGCCGCTGGAGTTTGGCAACCAAGGTAACAGCCCGCAATTGAGCGCCCAGGTCAGACGCGACGCCCAAGGCAACTACAGCGAGCAAGCGAGCATCAGTGGCAGTGCTGGTGAGGATCGCCAGTACGGCTATGGCGCGAATTTCGGCCACGACGGTGCGGGTAATACCAATACATCGTCGCTCAATGGTCAATACACGGGGGCTCGCGCCATGCTGAGCGCCGCTCTGGATCGTGGCGAGGGTTACACCAGCACGTCTGTGGGTGCCAGCGGCGCGGTGGTTGCCCATGCGAATGGCGTGACCATGACGCCGTATCGCGGCGATACCATGGCCATCGTCACCGCCGAGGGCGCTGAAGGGGCCAAAGTGGCCGGGTATGCGGGGTTGCGAATCGACAGTCAGGGGAACGCGGTGGTGCCCTATCTGCGTCCGTATGAACTCAATGAGGTGGCAATCGATCCACTGGGCAGTTCGATGGATGTTGAGTTGAGCGAAACCAGCCAACAAGTGGCACCACGCGCTGGCGCAGTGGTGCACCTGACATACGGCACCAACCATGGGCGCGCGGTAGTGTTCAACGTGCGCCTGGAAGATGGCAGCGCCTTGCCGTTCGGTGCCGGCGTAGTGGACGCCGAGGGCTCATCGGTGGGAATGGTGGGGCAGGGCGGTCAGCTGTACGCACGCGTCAAGCCGGAGATGCATCAGTTGTTAATTAATTGGGGTGATAAAGCCAGTCAGCAATGCGCGCTGGTCATTCCTCCTGCGCCAGACAATGGCCAGCCACTTCAACAAGTGGACGCGATCTGCACGACAGGCAAGCAGGTGGCTGATAGAGCACTCTCTGCCAACACTCAAAAGGTAAAACTATGAACATGCGTTCCCTAATCAAGCTGGGGCTGCTGGCAGTCGTATTATGGATTCAGGCCAGCACGGCTTTTGCCACGTGTGCTTATGTTCCAGGTCACACCGGTAGTGTGTATACGTCCGCGCCACTTCAAGTATCCAGTCTCGCTGTGGGGAGTAATGTACCGGTGGGCACGGTGATATATCGCCAGCGCTACACAGCCAGCGCGGGCGTGCAGGTGAAATGCACGTCCTGGGCCAATTACAGAGCGGTAAAGAGTCTTTGGCAGGCCGGCGGGACGACGGACTTGATCTCCTGGAATACAGGTCCGTACGCTAACAGGGTCTATGGGACTGATGTTGCTGGAATAGGGCAGAGTTTCGATATTCCCCAGTTCAATTTATTTTCATATACTAACTCTACATGGAATAGGACGATCTACCCTTGTGCCAATCAATCCCAATGTACTATTGATTTTTCTGACATGGCATACGTCGATTTGGTATTGATCAAAATCGGTAATGTGTCCCCTGGAACACTTGATGGGTACAATTTATCGACTATGGGAACCAACGTGAATATTTACGACACAGCCAATCCGTCTGTGTTTTATAACTCCGCGCCGATATTTACCGGAAAGATTAATATTGTTGCCCAGACCTGTCAGACGCCCAACGTCAGTGTCCCCTTGGGCAGTCACAAACTTAGCGAGTTCAATGGGGTCGGCAGTGGTACCGCGTGGCAAAATTTTAATATCGCGTTGAACAACTGCCCGGCCGCCAGATCGTATGCCACTAATGGCCCAATCTTGACTGAGACCGGTGCCGCCCCTGTAATAACGGCCACCCCTGGAGTTGTAGACTCGAACTTGTCGATTACTTTCACCCCGACCGGTGTCACCATCGACGCCGCCAAGGGGATTTTTGGTCTCGATGCCCCGGCTACCTCTGCCAAAGGCATTGGCATGCAGCTTGCCGACAGCAATAATTCACCGGTAGCCCTGAATGCGCTCATCAAAACCGGCCTGAACACACAGGCCGCAATGGGTTCCTATAACATCCCTATGAGTGCGCGTTACACGCAAGTTTCAACACCACTGGTGCCGGGCCCGGCCAACGCGTCGGTGACGTTTACTCTTACTTACCAGTGAGTTCGCGGAGGGGCGATAAGCCCCGGTCAAATGCATGACTGCTTGATTCAAGGCGGCGCAACTGCGCACTCAGTAGTTGACGCCTACAATCGTGCGAAAAAGGCAGAAATTATCGACCGTCCAGCGCGATAATTCCTTTTTAGTCCCAGTCCTATTTGCTTCATTTTTTGCGCTGATAAGCTTCTCCACGAAGAAACATTCCGGAGTCACCTTGTCATGTTTGCAAACGCTGTTGTGCCCCACGAGTTCAGTGCATTGAGCGTAATCACGCTGGCCCCTGACGCATTTTGTGCGAATCGACTTGCCTCCTCGTTGCGTGGCATGGGTGTCACTGCATTGGAAAATTTCGATTGTCTGAGCGCGGTGACCACCCGATTGGGTGAAGCCCATGTCGATGTCATCGTCTGCGAGATTCGCTCTGAATGCGGTGATGGTCTGATGTTGCCCAGTCTGCTCAAGAGTCTGCATGAGGCTGGCACGCTGACGCGGTTTCCAAGTGTCTTCTGGACCGGTGAGACCACGCTGGACCCGGCGCCGGTAGTGATCGACAGAACATCGTCACGGCTGCACGAGTCAGTGTCCGGCCAACACTGGATCAAGCGCATGGGTGGCGTGCCGATCAGTTCGCTTGAGTCCCATGCGCGATTGGCCCGGGCCGCCGGGATTGTTGTGGAGATCCTTCGCGAGGGTGGTGGTATGGATTTGGGCGATGCCCTGCGTGCGCTGGTGAATCGACAGTCGCAAAAGAAAGCGCAAATGGACACGGCAGCGTTTGACGCCTTGGCCGAGGATGATGTGATCAGTGCCTTGACCACCGGCAAGGGACTGCGTTTTGTGTTCCAGCCCCAGTTCGATTTGCGGACCCGGCGGGTGGTAGGGGCCGAAGCATTCGTGCGTTGGCACCACCCGAAGCACGGGGAAGTTCCGCCTTCGGTGCTCATACCCTTGGTCCACCGCTTGGGGTTGGACTTGTTGTTGTTCAGTCTGGTGGAAACCTGGACGATCAAGGTCTTAGTGGCATTGAAAAAGGCGCACATAGAAACTCCGATCGCTGTGAACGCCTCGGCCCAGACCATCTGTACACCGAATTTCGCTGAGCGTTTAGCCGCGCGAATGCACCAGGCGGGCCTCTCAGCCAAATTGCTGAAAATCGAGCTCACCGAAGATGTGCCGGCTGCGGATGAGTTGCATTTGTCAGCGTCGTTGACCGCCATTCGCTCCAAGGGGTTTCTGGTGTCGATGGATGATTTTGGTACGGGTTCCGCGACGCTGAAGCTTTTGACGAATCTGTCATTCGACGAGATGAAAATTGATGGCTCGTTTGTTCGCGAAGTTCAGCAGACGGCTTCGTCGCGCAAAGTGATCGCCGGTATTGTCAGTTGGTCCCGGTTGCTCAACCTGAATCTGGTCGCCGAAGGTATCGAGGACGAGCAGACCATTGCGTTGTTGATTCGTCTGGGCTGTCGAGTGGGGCAGGGTTACGCCTTGGCGCGACCGATGGAAATGGACGATTTTTTCGATTTTCTGGTCCAGGAAGATATCGTTAAATCAAATGCTGATGTGAGTAACCTATCCTCATGAATAAGCTGGAGGCTCTAATCGCGACTTTAAGATTTCACGCGTGTTCGCACGGAAGAAATGTATTTGTTGCAGGCCGTAAATAGCGGTTTCGTTATTGGTAACTTTAAGCGTGCATTGAGGGAAGCTTTTTCGCTTTTTTGTCATTCGCATTTTATTGCTTATACTTTTTGCTACTGGCATGCGCCCTGTGCGCTTCGTCGAATGGATTTGTGCGCTATGAAAAGCATCCGCATCGCAATACTGGATGACCACGCTATTGTGCGCCATGGATTAGTGAATAGCCTTACGGCCGAAAAGGGACTCGAGGTCGTTGGCGTCTATGAAAGAAGCCGTGACCTGATCGCCGGGCTGGCCAAGACGCCCGCCGATCTTTTGCTGCTTGACTTTTCGCTCGGCCCCGACGAGTTGGATGGGGTGTCCCTGATCCGCGCGTTGCGGGTCAAATTTGCACACTGTCACATCCTGGTATTGTCGACCCATCACGACCCGGCCACCGTGGCCTTGGCCATGCGTGTTGGCGCCAGGGGGTTTGTCGGTAAAGGGGAAGAGATAGGGCAATTGATTAAGGCAATCCGCACCGTCGCCAGCGGTGCGGCGTATTTGAGCCCTGACATGTCTTATCGAGTGGCCGAGGCCGTTGTGTGCGCCACTGCCGAGGGGGAAAGTCAGGTGGCTGACCCAATGCAACAGGCTGAACTGACGGCTCGAGAACAGGAAGTGATCCGTTGTTACCTGGCGGGCATGACGGTGACCGACATCGCCGAAAAATTCAACCGCAGCATCAAGACCATCAGCACACAGAAGGCCTCGGCATTTCGCAAATTGGGGGTTACCTCCAATAACGAACTGTTCAAGCTCAAGAAAATAATAGGCCAGTTATGAGCAGGCTGGCCCGGCTTGCGGCACCACTTCTGGTGCTGCTGGTTTGGGGCTTGCCGCCTGGGGTGCAGGACTCTGTAGCGTCCGTCGAGCTGACTCCCGAGGAGCAGGAATGGATCAAGCAGCAACCGCCGCTGCGAGTGGGGGTGGTTGAGAAGCTGATTCCGCTCGAATACATGAGAGAGGCGACGCTGCATGGGTTGTCGGCGACGTACCTGGATTTCGTTGCCCAGGAAACTGGCCTTAAATTCATTTTTGTTCCTGGCAGCACGCCGAAAACGCGTGTCAATGCATTACTGGAAGGGCAGGTGGACCTGCTGTCTTTCTATCCTGACAACTCGGATGCGCGGACCCCTGCGGTCCGGGCACTGCCTCCCTATCGTACGAGTTCGGTGATCATTGTCACTCGAGTCGGTAGCCCCGAAGTCCTCGAGCTTAAGCAATTAGCAGGCAAGACCGTGGCGATTCCGGATGTGGAAAGCTACCAGGCAATGTTCAATGAGCAAGCAGTCAAGGCGAGCTTGATAAAAAGCAGCTCCTCTCTGGAAATGCTGACAATGGTCAAGAATGGTACCGCGGATGCGGCCGTAGATTCGGAAACCTTCCTGATGCCTTATCTGTACCGGCAGTTTCAGGGCATCCTGCATGTGTCGGGTGTCGTCAGCAACGAGCAAGTGTCCGTGGGAATGGCTGTGCGTGCGGATCAGTTAATGCTGTATTCGATTCTCGACAAGACTCTAAAGGCTATTACCACTGAGCAACGCAAGGGGATCTATCAACAGTGGTTCCGTGAGCTTGACCTGGATATCCCTTCGATGCGGACCATCACCCGGCATTATTTACCTGTAATGATTTTGGGTGGAGTGGCGTTGATCATACTTTTTGTACTGGTCTACCAGAGCCATCGCCAGCGTCGACAGGCCGTGCGTAGCGAGCAGGAAAAGGCCATGTTTCTGGCGATGATGAGCCATGAAATTCGCTCACCCATGAACGCCGTGCTGGCCGCAGTGGAGTTACTGGGGAACACCCCGCTCGATGAGCAACAGCGGCGTTACGCACAACTCGCCAACAGCTGTGCCAATACCTTGCTGCGATTGCTGGACGATGTGCTGGACATGTCCAGGTTGGAGGCGGGGCAACTGAGCCTTAACGTTGAACCGGTCGATATTCAGGCACTGGTCCAGGACGTGGTCGACCTGCATTGGTTGCGAGCGCGGGCAAAAAACCTGGAACTGAATGTCAGCGCCAAAGCGCAACTGCCGCTGTTGTTGCTGGATGGCACACGCCTGGCGCAGATCTTCCATAACCTGATTTCCAATGCCATCAAGTTCACCGATGTCGGCGGCATCGAGATCAGTCTTGACCTGATTGAGGCAAAGATCGGCCAGGACCGGCAATTGGTGATCGAGGTACGGGATACCGGCATTGGTATTTCGGCATCGGTTCAGGCGTCTCTCTTCCACCCCTATGCCCAGGCCAGCCATTCTTACAAACGCTCAGGCGGGACCGGTCTTGGATTGGTGATCTGTCGCCAATTGGTCAGCCTGATGCGGGGCATGCTGGAGCTCAACAGTGAGCCTGGGATTGGTACGACGGTGTCTATCAGTTTGCCTGTGGCATTTGCACAGGAGCGCAATCTGGAGCTTGTCGATGAGACGCTACTTGCGCAGCCGTTGGCGTCACACCACCGCGGATTGCGGGTGCTGGTGGTGGAAGATTCCCTCGCCAGTCAGGAAGTGCTGCGGGCGCAGATCTGTAGCTTCGGCTGCCGACCGGTGGTGGTTTCGACCGCCGCTCAAGCTCGGGCGCTGTTCACTGAAGCCCGTTACGACTTGGTTTTGATGGACTGCAACCTGCCGGACCAGGACGGCTACAACCTGGTCTGCGAACTGCGTGAGCTCGAACTGCATTTGCACCGCACACACTGCCCAATCATCGCCATTTCGGCCCTGGCCGATGTCGAGCATCTTGAACGCTGTTTCGACGCCGGGATGGATGGAGTGTTGAGCAAGCCCATCCCCGTGGCCAAATTGCGAGAAGTCATCGAATTGTGGTGTGAAGTGACATTGGAGGCCCCCAGCGAGGCTTCGTTAGAGGTGGTGCTCGACCAGTCGGCAGTGAACCGGGAAATGGCCCGCGACTTGGGCAGCCTGATCAAAGCCAGCGCATTGCGTGATCGCGTGGCGGCCTTGCGCGCAGTTCATCGCCTGCATAGCGCTGCACTGATTCTTGACTGGATGGGCATGGCCACGGCCGGAGAAACCCTTGCAGGCTTGTTGTGGTCCGAAGCCTGCTGGGACAATCCAGGTTATCTGCGAGCGCTGAAGGAGTTGGTTCAACACTGGCAGGCTCTGGGCGGCGATCCGTCTTTTGATGCATTGCCGCGGTACCGGCCATGAGTGGTAGCGCCGCTGTGAGTGTTGTTTATCGTGGCTTGTTGATGGTGCTCCTGCTCCTGTGCTTCTTGCTGGGTGGTTCACGGTCGTTGAATGCGGGCGAGCCGCCGGATCTGTCGTTGACCCAAGAGGAACGCGATTGGATTGCCACCCACCCGGTGCTGCGTGTCGCAGTATTCAATAATCTGGTGCCGTTCGAGTACATGAGCGGCAGCAGGTTGAATGGGCTGTCGTCCAAATACCTGGAGGTGATTGCATCCAAGACAGGGTTGAGTTTTATTTTTGTCGCGGACCCCGAGGACAGTGTTCACATGGGCTTGTTGGCGAAAGGCGAGGTCGACTTGGTGTCGTCCGCACGCAAGGAGAATGCTCCAGGGCTTTTGCTGACCGCGGCTTACCACACCACTTCGGCGATCGTTGTCACCCGGGTCGGTAATGCCGACATCGTTGATCTTGTCCAACTGGCCGGTAAAACCGTAGTCGTTCCGGGGTTTGAGCGATACATAAACGTGCTGCGCGATCGAGCCCCTGGCGTGAAGATCATCAGTATCCGGGATTCAGTCAAGATGCTGACGATGGTCAAGGACGGCAGGGCTGACGCAGCGCTGGCTTCCGAGGGGTTGCTGATTCCCTATCTGTATCGGCGGTTTCAGGGGGAGTTGCAAATTTCCGGAGGGGTACCGGCACTACATACCGATATTGGTATGGCCGTGCGTGCGGATCAAGTGATCCTGCTGTCGGTTTTACAGAAGGCATTGAGGTCCATCAGTGTGGACGAAAACAAGGCGATCTATGACAGCTGGTTTGCTGACATGGACCTGGATAGTCCGTCCATGGAACAAGTTGCCGACTATTTCGACCGAGAGTTGCTGCTGCTGATGGTGGTCATTGTGCTGTTGTTGGCGGTGGCCTACCAAAACCGTCAGCAGCGTCGCCGGGCCATACGCAACGAGCGGGAAAAGGCCATGTTTTTGGCGGTCATGAGCCATGAAATCCGCTCGCCCATGAATGCTGTGCTGGCCGCTGTTGAGCTATTGGGGCACACACCGCTCGATGAGCAACAACGACATTTCACTGACCTGGCTAACAATGGTGCCAACACCTTGCTGCGGTTGCTGGACGATGTGCTGGATATTTCCAAACTCGAAGCCGGGCAGCTGAAGCTCAACCTGGAACCCGTGGACGTGCGCGCATTGGTTCAGGACGTAGTGGACCTCCATCAGATGCGCGTCACGGAAAAAGCCTTGGCGCTGAACATAACCGGCGAGCGCGCCATACCTGCGTTATTGCTGGATGACACACGTCTGGCTCAAGTCCTGCACAACCTTATTTCCAATGCGATCAAGTTCACAGAATCAGGCGGGGTCGAGGTCGACTTGCAACTCCTCAAGGACCAGACAGGGAGTCCGCAGCAGTTGGTGATCCGTGTCATTGACAGCGGCATCGGTCTGTCCGAACACGCGCAAATTTCGGTATTTCAACCGAATGTCCACACCGAACACTTTGACACGCGAACGGATGATACCGGCCTGGGCTTGGCGATCTGCAGTGAGCTGGTCAAACTGATGCACGGCGAGCTAACCCTGAAGAGCAAACTCGGCGCAGGCACCACGGTCGAGGTCTCTTTGCGGGTCGCCATGGCGCCGGATCTCGGACCACCGGTTGTGATTGAAGCAGTTGAGCTGCCCGCTGAAATTCCTCTGGTCGACAGCGGCCCACGAATTCTGGTCGTGGAAGATACTTTGGCTAACCTGGAAGTTCTCCACGCGCAGATCCAGGGCTTAAGTTGCGAGGCGCTGCTAGCTGCCGATGGTGCCCAAGGGCTGGCGTTGTTCGCTGCGAATCGGGTCAACCTGGTGTTGATGGACTGTAACCTGCCGGATCAGGACGGCTACAGCCTGGCCTGTGAATTTCGCGATCTGGAGCTGGCTCACCACTGGCCTCACTGCCCAATAATCGCCATTTCGGCCCTGACCGGTGACGAGCATCTTGAGCGCTGTTTCGATGCTGGGATGGATGGAGCGTTGAGCAAGCCAATCCGACTGAGCCAACTGCAGGAAATTATTGAGCTGTGGTGCAACGTGACAGTGGTACAGCAGGTACAACCGCTGATTCCACAAGTGCTGGAACTATCAGCCGTGCATGAAGAGGTGCATCTGGACTTGAACAACCTGTTCAAGGCTATGGCGCTACGTGAAAGCGATGCCGCATTACGTGCGGCGCATCGACTGCACGGTGCGACGTTGGTTTTGAAGTGGACGAATATGGCTCAATCGGCCGAATCTCTGGAACAGCTTTTGCGCAACCAGGTCGATTGGAGTGACGAGGCTTACGTCCGAGTTCTTGGGACGTTGGTAGACCACTGGTACGGCCTGACTGAAGCCCCCATTCAAGAGTTGCTACCCCGCTAGCTATTGAGTGCCAAGCCCACACCCATGAGCTTTCGTGCTCATATTTTCAGGACGAGAGCAGAGGTTTCAAATGGCCTCTTTACCGCCACGAGGTTTCTGCGAATTCGGAGTCTTCTTGCATACCTCAGTCAGTAGCTCCAAGGTCACCAGATTGTCAGCCGCTCTTGTGAAGTACTTGTCCTGACCCCCAGTTTTTAAAACGTTCGGGCTTGTGCTTGAGCCAATGTAACGGACCGTTGACTCCCTGCAATTGAACTCCTGCGTTATGTACATCGAGAAACTACCGAAGTCTCTTTTCGTGACGACGATTCGAGCGTGGTCAGCTCCGTCGATTGAAACAATCAAGTATTGTCGGGCGGTGGGATGGGCTTGCTGGGAGGGCGGGACACTGATCTCGGCACCATGGGCGGCCGAGCAGCAAAATACGACACAAGCAATAAGGACGCGTCTCAAGGTAAACCCTCCACGGGGAATATCGCATCAGAACCGACTGGATGTCGGCCCATGCATTTGAGCGACTTGCGTCATGAGTGTCTTTAGGAGAAGTCTGATATCGGTGCGGAGTTTTTATATGGGCGTGGGTAGGTTTAGCGCGATAGGCCGGACGCCTTAGAAGGGAGACTTTTAATGGTCAGATGGAGAAAAATCAGAATAGTCTTAAAGCTGAAGGCGAGCTAAGCCATTACGATTGCCCTGTCCGCCCACATAGGGAGCATGGCGCACGGGATTGGGCCGCAGTGGGCGGACACCTGATTTTTTCCGTTGAGCTTCACTGTTTCGATCTCGACGCTCTGGTGCGTGGTATTGCTGGCCGGCATTTGGCTGATTTAATGGGGTGCGCATGCAAGTTCGTGGAGAGGTATTTTTCGATTTTTTCACCAAACACCCCGACGCGGAGCGTCATGAGTTCCAGCATGCGAATGGCAAGCGCTCGACCATCGCAATCGGCCTGTATCAAGGATTGGTTGATGAAGGCTTCGTAGGTGTGTACGACGCTGACGGCGGTTCGCTCTCCGAGGAGAGGCCCGGCGAAGAGGCTCTAGCGAAGTCTGTTGGAAAAACGCGAATCGGCTATACAGACGCTTTTGAGCTTCTCAAATCACGTGCAGTCGGTTGTGCCGGTTCACAGATGCAACGACTTTAATCTACGCCAATTCTGTTGTTGGCGCAGATAGGCAATGACTGCCTTCAAGACAGGCATCTGACTAAAGCACAGGTCGCTAAGGCATGCTCAGCGTAATGAGGTACATCCCGGAACGTACCGGTCTGTCGGCACCATCTACCAACTCATACTGCTGATCGTAATAACGATCCTTCTGACCACTGTCAGCGAGCAGTTTGACATTGATGCTGGAGTGTCCGGGGGCGCTGACGTTGGAAACCGGCTTTATGTTGCTCACATTCATCGCAGCGGCGCGGCCAAGGGAAGGGCAACCGTTAAGCTCAAATGTAGCGTGTGTACTCGCGTGAGAGGTACAGCCCTGCTCGACAATACTGCCATGAAACTGGAGGGTGCCTGGTGTCAGGGCGGCTGCCAGGCACGTACCATTCAGCGCGAAGAAAAGGCTAATGCAAACCGACATACGTTTACCGTTCATGTCTCACGCTCCTTGGATAGTAAGGACTACGTCGACAATAATTGGCGAAACTTGAGGCTTTAAGTTTGTCCCGAAGTATTTTTTGTAGAGCTCATTCAGACATTGATCGAGTGACTGCTTCTGGCCGTTCTCTGCCGGTCGCGCCGAAGACTTGTCTGGATCGAATCCAACCACTGACTCGCCAGGGGCGCGTCCGCCGAAATGTTGATTTGCAGGACCAGGCCTAGAGTCATCCCTCTATTTAAGATATCCATACGCCGTAACAAGCGGCTATAACAATGAGCGCGAGAAAACAGATGAACTGAACGCAAAAGAAGGTAAACCGGACCGCCACGAACGTATCGGTTTGCACATGGGATACGTGAACCAGAGACTGGCACACGCGAGCGATCAGGACGCATATGGACAAGGAGCTCACTGCAGGGCCGTTGACACCAAGGGCTGAAATCACGAACACGATGGCGCCAAAGACAGGCAGATTTTCCACACAGTTCGCGTGTGCTCTTGTCCCGCGCCGATACCAATCCTCGCCTTCGAGCTGATCGCTTCGGAAAGAGGCAATCGGAACATTCGAGAACAGGATTCTGAGCCAGCGATACGCCCCGACGGTTGCCATCAACAGCAGCAACGTCCAGGTCGCAAATCCAAGCAACATCCACATCGGTATCGTCATGGCTGCCATCCTCAATAAGTCATTTTCAGCACGTCATCCCACAGCCGCGCGGCCGACGCGCGGTCGGTCGCGCACTGTCGATCAGTTGCTCATAATGGGGGCCAGTGCGGCCTGAATCCTGGACATCTGTGCGGGTGTTGTCATGCGCGCAAGCAGCCGGCCAAAGTGTGGATGCTGCACGCCCGAGATAATGTATTGCCAGCGGTAGGCGCTCAGCACGGAGGGCTTGATTTGCGCTGTTTCATCGACACTGAACGATCGTGAAATATTTCGAATGAAGTAGTCGGTATCGGATGCCGATTGTGCCTGCAGGATTGCGTCGACGGCTGCCACCAGCGCAATCAGATCGTTCACTGCCTGGTCGCGCTCGGCTGGCGAGAGTTTCGCGTGCTCCGCCTTCCACTCCAGCTCATCGAGTACGACGTGCCGGCTTTCATCCTTCCAGTGAAATTTGAAGACATCCTTGAAGAGTGGGCACAACTCCTCTCGCGGAGCGATGCTTTGCGCGTAGTGCGCCTGAACAAACAGCTCGATATGACAGGTCAGCGCCAGCACCGACCAGGTGCTGGCCGCAAGTACCACGCGCGCCACATCGTTTGGATCGGCAACTTGACGATATCCCGCCGGCAATTGCGAACCAATCATCATCTCTATGCGCCGGAACAGCTCTTGGTGTTTGATCTCGTCGTTAGAAAAGCGCACCAGCGCTTCGAGTGCGAGCTGATCGTCAAATACATGCGCCCGACCTTGATCGAGCATTTTGGCACTGATAAAACGCTCGACCAAGCCAAAGATATACGCATAGGTTCGGCCCTGAATCTGACTAAGCAGGCGCGCCTCGTCCGCGGCGATAAAGGTCAGGCGGTCGATCCGCGATAGTCCGTCGGGCAAAAATTTGCGCGAAAAGTCTAAACTCCGGTCCTGTAGCAAATCGCGATCGATCTGCCATTCCGCTTTCTTCGATGATCTGACAAGTTGAGCATAACGGGCGGCGTTGCCCGAATCTGAGCTAGGCATGGTAGCGACGGTGTTCATATCGATCTCCTGCATTCCTGGTCGAGTTGGAATGGGGCAATTACGGTTAACGTCGGAGCCAATGACCATGGGTGAAGCATCCGGGGATCGTCTCGATCACTGAGTCAACGTTGGTGCTAATCTAGGCCTCGCAGTTCAGGCGGCGAATGACCAGTGCGCCTGATTACATGCTCCGGACTCCGGAAAGGAGGGCTGGCAATTGTTGGATGCGCTTTCTGATGTCTTACGTGTGATCCGGCTGTCTGGAGGGGTCTTTCTCGAGGCGGAATTCACTGCGCCCTGGTGCCTCAACGGAAGAATCTCTGCGGACGATTGCAAACCGTTCCTGGCAGCACCTCGACATATCATTGCGTCGCATTTTGTCGCCGCAGGGCACATGCAATTACGAATCGACGGTGGTGCCACCCTCGACGTGCGGGCAGGCGAACTCATTCTGCTTCCTCGCAATGACGCTCATTCTTTTGGCAGCGACCTAAGCATTGCGCCCATGCCGGCGAGCGAAGTTATTCAGCCGCCGGAAGTCGGCGGCATTTCACGCATCAAGTACGGCGGAGGCGGTGAGGCCACGCAGTTATTGTGTGGATTCCTCGGCTCAGAAACACCCTTCAGTCCGTTGCTTTCGTCGCTGCCATCCTTATTGAAACTGGACGTGCGCGCGACGGCTTCGGGAGCCTGGATTGAAAGCTCATTCCGTTTTGCTGTCAGTGAGATCGCGGCGGGGCGCGTCGGCTCGACAACGGTCATCGCCAAGCTATCCGAATTGCTATTCGTCGAAGCCGTCAGCCAGTATGTCGCGAGCCTCCCCGCGGAGCGGCGCGGGTGGCTGGCGGGTTTGCGAGATCCGCATATCGGGCGCGCACTGGCGCTGCTCCATGCTCGTCCAACCGAGGGCTGGACTGCAGAAGCCCTGGCGCTTGAAGTGGGCATGTCGCGCTCGGTATTCGCGGAGCGATTCACGGCATTGGTCGGACAGCCACCGATGCAATACCTGACGCTCTGGCGTATGCACGTGGCGGCTCAACACCTGCGCGAAGGTCGCGGTAATGTGGCGCAAATCGGCTTTGCAGTTGGCTACGAATCCGAAGCCGCGTTCAGTCGCGCATTCAAACGCCAGTTCGGCACATCACCCGGCACTTGGCGCAGACAATCAGCATGAGAAGGTCCGGTGCTGAAACGTCCGTTGTTTAAAAGGTATTAACTATTGCGTGTAGTGCGAGCGCCAATAAATAGTTATTAGAAAATTGACATGTTTCATTGGCTTTACACTGTGTATTGAATTTAATAACTGCGCTTACAAAGTTGTAACATTGGCGTTGCACCGTGTCAGGGCTTTAGACGTGTCTGTCTGGCAAGTACTGTAAGCGTTTGCTTGTTTTTGGTGCGTCGATATATTTTTTGTTCAAGTTTACAGTCTTGATAACTTTTATATCTGGCTGATCTTATTAGTGTTTTTTTTAAAAGTTAACGTGTTGTCGATTTTGGCACTTGCTTTGCTGGTCTAACTACACATGTTGTCGGCGCGAAGCGTTCGAGATTTCTGTTAAAAAAAGACAGTGCCTAAGTGATGGTTGTCTACACTCCAGTTCTTCGAGTGTGGTCGAGAATCAAGTTGTACCTTACTGCCGGTTAGTTGGCGCGGTAGAGCGACTGTCGGCCTGCGCGGCATGCCGATGGCCTTCCTGAATCAGGGTATACGGGGGTATTCACCGATGCGAATCAGCATATTTGGTTTGGGGTACGTGGGCGCTGTCTGTGCGGGCTGTCTCTGTGCTCGCGGTCATGACGTCACCGGGGTGGATGTCTCGCAAGTCAAGGTCGACCTGATCAACCAGGGTAAGTCGCCCATCGTTGAGCCGGGCCTGGAGCCATTGCTCGAGCAAGGGGTGAATGTTGGGCGGCTGCGTGGTGGCGGTGATGTGAAGGCGGCAGTGATGGACACGGAGATGTCGTTCCTCTGCGTCGGTACGCCCAGCAAGAAGAATGGCGATCTGGATTTGGTCTACATCGAGTCGGTCTGCCGCGAGATCGGCGAAGCCCTGCACGACAAGGACAGTTGGCATACGGTAGTGGTGCGTAGCACGGTGCTGCCGGGCACCGTGAAGAACGTGGTGATCCCGATACTTGAAAACTGTTCCGGCAAGAAGGCCGGGGTCGACTTCGGCGTGGCGATCAACCCGGAGTTCCTGCGCGAAAGTACCGCGATCAAGGATTACAACTGTCCGCCCATGACGGTGATCGGTGAGCTCGACCAGCGCAGCGGTGACATGCTCGCCACGCTCTATCAAGAGCTGGACGCGCCGCTCCTGCGCAGGAGCATCGAAGTGGCGGAGATGATCAAGTACACCTGCAACGTCTGGCACGCAACCAAAGTGACCTTCGCCAATGAGATCGGCAATATCGCGAAGGCCGTCGGCGTGGACGGTCGCGATGTGATGGACGTGATCTGCCAGGACACCAAACTCAACCTGTCGCGTTATTACATGCGTCCCGGCTTCGCGTTCGGCGGTTCCTGCCTGCCCAAGGATGTACGTGCGCTGAACTATCGCGCCGGGCAGATGGACGTCGAGCACCCGCTACTGGCCTCGATCATGCGCAGCAATGCGGTGCAGGTACAGAGAGCCTTCGACATTATCAGCAGTTACGGCAAGCGGCGTGTCGCGCTACTCGGCCTGAGCTTCAAGGCGGGCACCGATGACCTGCGCGAAAGCCCGCTGGTGGAGTTGGCCGAGATGTTGATAGGCAAGGGCTACGACCTGCATATCTTCGACCGCAACGTTGAGTACGCGCGTATCTACGGGGCCAATAAGGAATACATCGAGTCGAAGATTCCGCACCTGGCTTCGCTGTTATGCCCTGAGCTTGCGAAGGTGATCGAGCAGGCGGATGTGATCGTGCTGGGTAACAGTGACGAGTCCTTCGAAGCCATTGCGCTTCAGGTGCCCGAGGGCAAGCAGGTGGTCGACCTGGTGGGCTTCATGCCGCACGCCAGTGGCGATCGGCTCGAGGGTATTTGCTGGTAAGCGAGGCGCGCGAGCGGGCGCGCCCCAAGCAACATGGGTTTATCGAACAGGGGGGTCACATGTATGGCTGATTCCAGGGTTTATTTGCGCGAAGCTGCGGGCTGGCTGTTCTACGTCACCGCGCTGATGGGGCTTGCACTGTTGCTGCCGCGCACAGTGTTCGATCCCGAATCCAGGGACTTTCTCCTGTTGCTGGGGGCGGTCGGTATCTGGCGTTATTCGATGGGCGCGATCCATTACCTGCGGGGGATGCTGTTCCTTTATCTGGTGTTCCCTTATTACAGACGCAGAGTCACCAGGCTGGGCAGCAGTGCCGATCCGTCGCACGTGTTTTTGCTGGTCACCAGTTTTCGTATCGATGCGTTGACCACGGCGCAGGTCTACCGCTCGGTGATCGAAGAGGCCATCGGTTGTGGCTACCCGACCACGGTGGTCTGTTCCATCGTCGAGCTGGCCGATGAACTGCTGATCAAAGCGCTCTGGGACAGCTATACCCCGGCGGGGCAGGTCAAGCTGAGCTTCGTGCGGATACCCGGCACCGGTAAGCGCGATGGCCTGGCCCATGGTTTTCGGGCGATCTCCCGGCATTTGCCGGATGCCGAAGCGGTGGTGGCGGTGGTCGATGGCGACACCGTGCTCTCGCCCGGGCTAGTGCGTCAGACCGTGCCCTGGTTCAAGCTGTTCCCGAAGGTCGGCGGGCTGACCACCAATGAGTTCTGCGAGGTGCGCGGAAGCTACCTGATGAGCCAATGGCACAAGCTGCGGTTCGCCCAGCGGCACATCAATATGTGTTCGATGGCACTGGGCAAGCGAGTGCTGACAATGACCGGGCGGATGTCGGTGTTCCGTGCCCAGGTGGTGACCGACCCCGGCTTTATTCAAGACGTTGAGAGCGATTATCTGCAGCACTGGCGCCTGGGGCGTTTCCGCTTCCTGACCGGTGATGACAAGTCCAGTTGGTACAGCCTGATGCGGCTGGGCTACGACACCTTTTATGTGCCCGATGCGGCGATCAACACGGTCGAGCACCCCCCGGGAAAGAGCTTCTTCAAGGCCAGCCGCAAGCTGATGTTCCGCTGGTATGGCAATAACCTGCGGCAGAACTCGCGGGCCCTGCACCTGGGCGTGCAGCGATTGGGCTGGTTCACCTCGCTGGTGCTGTTCGACCAACGCGTATCGATGTGGGCCAGCCTGCTCGGTCCTTCAGTGGCGATCATTGCCAGTCTCAAATACAGCATGGCCTACCTGCTGATCTATGTGCTCTGGATCGGCCTGACTCGCTTGATCCTGAGTCTGCTGTTGCTGGCTTCGGGGCACCCGGTCGGGCCGGCCTATCCACTGATTCTCTATTACAACCAGTTGGTCGGCGCCATGGTGAAGATCTATGTGTTCTTCCGTCTCGACCGGCAATCGTGGACGCGCCAGAAAACCAGACTCGACCGCGGGCTGGCCAGCTATCAGCGCTGGTTCAATACCTGGTCGTCGCGGGCCATGACCTTTTCGGCCGGCAGTGTGTTTTGCGCGCTGCTGATGTGGGTGGTGTAGCGCAGGTGTCAGGGCAGTCGGCATGCCGTGCCGGTCTGCACAGCGGTAAAGGATAAAGGTGAACACCGGCTCTGACCTGCCGGATCGGTCTCAATCGTGGATGGGAAGGGGCGCGTTATGAGCACAGCCTGTATTGCTGTTGATGACAATGTCGTGCATGAGTCGGAGGTGCAGCGTCAGCATGCGCGGCTGAATCTACCGGCGAGGATCAAGTTTCACTGGCCGAACCGGGAGATGTTCGATTGCGAGCTGATCGACTTGTCGGCCGGTGGCTTCGGCCTGAGTCAGCCGAACCCACCGCTGATCGCGGGCAAGCAGCACAAAGGCAAACTGGTGTTCCAGGTCGATGCGCTTGGGTTTGCCATCGACGTGGAGTTTGTCGTGCGCTCGGTATGCAGCGAGGGGCTGCGGGTGGGTTGCGAGTTCCACAACCTGCCTCCGCGCGCGATCTCCGCATTGCGTTATCTGATCACCTCCTACCTCTCGGGAGGGGTGATCAGCCTGGGTGACATGCTCGCGACCCAGCAGCGCGACAACTTCACCAAGCCGCGAAAGCACGAAAGCGGCAACGGCCTGGGCTTTTTCGCACGCTTGCGGGCGACCACGGTGAGCCTGCTGATTTTCCTGGTGGGGCTGGGTGCCTTTGGTTATGTGCTGCACCAGTTGTATGGCATTTATTTCGTCACTCACGCCGAATCGGCGCGGGTCAACGTGCCCGGCCAGTTGATCGGCCTGCCGCGCGACGGCAGCGTCAAGTCGTTGGTCAAGGTGGGGGCGGTGGTGCCCAAGGGGGCCCCGCTGGCGACCTTTTCCGCCTCGCTGCTGGATGTGATGAAAGGCAACCTGCCGCCCGGGCAGGCGACCCCGGAGAACCTCGAGCGCCTGTTCAGCCGGACCCTGCAAGGTTCGCTGACCAGCCCTTGCGATTGCCGAGTGGTGGCGCAGCTGGTGCCGGACGGCCAGGTCGTCGGCAAGGGCACCACGGTATACGAGCTGATGCCGATCGATGGTGTGGCGACCATCGAGGCGCGCTTCCCCTATAAGAACTTTGCCAAGATCCAGCCAGGCAAGGCAGTGAGCTTCCAACTGGTCGGTGAAGAACAGCCACGCACGGGCAAAATCGCCACGGTGGTGCTGGACAACGGCGGCCTGGCCTCCGACCTGCGGGTCACCATTGAGCCTGACAGCGCGTTGCAGACCGATCTCGCCGGGCGTCCGGTGGAGGTCAGTATCGAAAACCTGCAGAGCAATGCCTGGGTGAAGAATGCCTGGGCGGCCAATACCTGGGTGAAGAACGCCTGGGAGAATAAAGTCATGGCGGCCGAAAAATGAACGGCGCATGGCGATCGGGGTTGCGGTTTTCTGCGCTGGCCGCTGCTCTGACGATGATTCATGGTTGCGGCACCCTGCCGGATCAGGGGGTGGCGCGCGAGGCCATGTTGCGCGGCGATTATGAAACGGCACGCAAGCACTATGCGGCGCTGGCCCAGGACGGCTATGCCGATGCCCAGGCCGGGATGGGCGACCTGACGGCGTCGGCGGGCGACCCGGCGAGCCTGAAAGAGGCTGAAGCCTTATACCGGCAGGCCGCGCCGGAGTCGGTCAAGGCGCAGTCACGTCTGGGCCGCTTGTTGCTGCGTCAGGGACCGACTGATCCCAAGCAAGTGCGCGAGGCCCAGCAATTGTTGGAAGGCGCGTTGGATAAAGGCGAGTTCAGTGCGGTGGTACCGCTGACGTTGTTGTACCTGGGCTACCCGCAACTGGCGCCTGGGGTGGATCCGCAGCAGAAGGTCGATAGTTGGCGCGCCCAGGGCATTATCGAGGCGGATCTGGCGCAGATTCTGATTTACCGCAATCAGGGCACCTATAAGGCTCACCTGCCGCAGATCGAGCAGATGTGCCGGGCTCGGCTGGCGGTACTCGATGCCTGTTATGTGGAGCTGGCCACCCTCAACCGAATGCGCGACCAGCCCAAGGCGCAAGCGGCCTTGCTGGTGGAGTTGCGCCAGGGTTGGCGCGAGGGACGAGTAGCGCCTTTGCGGGTCGAGTCGGTGGCGCGCGTTCTGTCGTCGCCAACCCTGGAAGGCCCGGCCGACGCGCAAAGCGCCCAGCGCCTGCTCGAGGAACTGGCACCGGTCTATGCGCCGGCCTGGACCAGCCTGGCGCGGTTGATCAACGACTACCCCGTGCAAGGCGATGCGCCGCAATTGCTCTCGGCCTTGCAGCGCGGGCGCGAGGCGGGCGACCCACGGGCGGAACTGCTGACCGGGCGGCTGTATTACCTCGGCAAATGGTTGCCGCAAGATCCGCGCCTGGCTGAAGAGCATTTGCTCAAGGCGGCCGCGGCCGGTGAAGTCGGGGCGCATTACTACTTGGGCCAGTTGTACCGGCGCGGTTATCTGGGCGAGGTCGAACCGCAGAAGGCGCTGCAACATTTGTTGCTGGCGGCCCGCAACGGTTCGCCCAATGCCGACCTGGCCCTGGCGCACATGTTTTCCGACTCCCGCGGGGTCAAGGTCAATCGGATCAATGCCTTTGTCTTTGCGCAACTCGCGCAGCGCCAAGGCGTGGTAAATGCAGAGCCAGTGCTGTCGGCCCTGCGGTCGGGGCTGACCCCGGCAGAAAGGAAAATCGCGCAGCCTTTGCTTGAGGGGGAAGCCCAGGCCCGTCTGGCGGGCGCGGCTCTAGCCAGACTGCAAACTCCGGAAAATGGACAGGACTTACTATGAAGCAAACATTGTTGGCAGGTTGTGGTCTGGGTGTTTCGCTGATGTGCAGTGCCGGTCTGGTGCTGGCGGCGGAGGTGGCTCCGAAGAATTTCGGCCTGGACGTGAAGATTACCGGTGAGTCGCAGGACGACCGTGACCTGGGCACCGCACCCGGTGGCACCCTCAACGATATCGGCATCGACTTGCGCCCCTGGGCCTTTGGCCAATGGGGTGACTGGAGTGCTTATTTGATGGGGCAGGCGGTGGCGGCGACCGATACCATCGACACCGATACGGTGAACAACGGCGTCGACGAAAGTAACGCCCGTGGGACCGATGACAGCTACCTGGCAATGCGCGAGTTCTGGGTCGACTATTCGGGTATCACCTCTTATCCGGGCGAGCATTTGCGCTTGGGGCGTCAGCGTTTGCGCGAGGACACCGGAGAGTGGATGGACACCAACATCGAAGCGCTCAACTGGACCTTCGACACCACTCTGTTGCGCGCTCACCTCGGCGCCGCTGAACGCTTTTCCGACTACCGCACTGACTTGAGCGACCTGGCGCCCGAAGACAAAGACCGCTCCCATGCCTTCGCCGACATCTCTACGCAATGGGCGCCCAATCACTGGTTCGGCCTGCGTGTGCATCACGTTGAGGACAGCGGCAGCCTGCCCGATGCAGGCGAGCAGCTCGATGCGCTCGACAAGACCAACACCGGCAGCCTGACCTGGGTCGGTCTCGAAGCGAACGGTGACGGCTACAACTTTCGCTCGACGATGCCTGTCAATTACTGGCTCAACGCGACCTGGCTGACCGGCAATCGCGACAACCTCACCAGCGTGGTCGACGCTAACGGCGATCGCGTTGCGACGGGCCACACCAGTGGCGACGTCAACGCCTGGGGCGCGGACCTGGGCTTGCGCTGGAACATCGATGAAAGCTGGCGCCTCGGTGCTGCCGCAGCCCGCGGCGACGGCGGCGGTCACGACCAGGAGCATCAGTTCCAGCAAACCGGCCTGCAGAGCAACCGCTCGAACTACACCGGCACGCGTTCGCGCGTACACCGTTTCGGCGAAGCCTTTCGCGGTGAACTGAGCAACCTCCAGGTGGCTACCCTGTTCGGCTCCTGGCAGTTGCGCGAGGACTACGACGCCAGCCTCGTCTACCACCGCTTCTGGCGGGTCGACGACCAGCAGGACACCGGCGACGACGGGATCGTCAATGCGGCGCTGGTGGACGGTGAGAAGGACCTGGGCCAGGAAGTCGATCTGGTCATGACCAAGTACTTCAAGCAAGGCCTGTTGCCCGCGAGCATGGTGGATTGGGTCGACGAACCCTCGGCGCTGATCCGCTTGCGCCTCGGCGTGTTCTTCCCGGGTGACGCCTACGCCAGCGACACCGACTCAAGCATGCACCGGGCGTTCATTGATTTCGTCTGGAAAATCTAGGCCCAGGTTATTGCCCGCAGTGATGCCATCGTGGGCAACGGCGCCTTGATCACACCAGGTTGCATTTATTTTGATGAGTGAGGCTTATGGACAGTGTCGTCAAGATAGGGCTGTTGCTCGCGGGTCTGCTGTTGGCGCAGACCGCGGGTGTCAGCGCGGCGGGTGTCATCTTCGCGCCGCGCTATTCCATCAGCGAGACTCCGGGAAAGCCCTTGCTGATCAAAGAGCCGAAGATCCCCGACCTGTCCGGCTATACGGCCGAGGCAGCCATGGCGAAGATTGCCTACAAGCCCGCCGGCCGTGCCTTGATCCAGCCGATGCTCAAGGAAAACTCGCTCGACGAGTTCATCGGCGGCAAGGAGCGTCTCAAGGAATGGGTGGTGCGCCAGCAGCGAATGCCGGTGGCGATCTTCATCGACCGTGGCTACATGAGCCTGACGCAACTGGCGCGCAGCCTGCCACCGACGGCCTTGCGCGAAACCGCGCCGGGGGTGTTTCTGGCGCGCTTGCCGATCGTGATACGGCCCGGCGGGACCCTGCATATCGACAAGTCGGTCAAGGAGTTGCGATTGTCCCAGGAGGGCGGTTCCTTCCTGGTCAATGACGGCAAGCTGTTTATCACCGACACCAAGGTCAGCGCCTGGAGCGAGAAGGACGACAGCCCGGCCTGGTACAAGAAAGAGGGGGAGTTTCGGCCCTTCCTGGTGTCCTGGGGCGGCACCGAGACCTACATCGTCAACAGCACCATCACCAGCTTCGGCTACACCGCGAGCAAGAGTTATGGCGTGAGTATTTCCCAGTACAGCCCGAGCATGGCGCCGAAGATGAAGCGCAAGCGGCCGACCGGCTGGCTGCTCAATTCGCAGTTCGTCGACAACTGGTACGGCTTCTATTGCTATGAGGCCGACGACGTGGTGATTCTCGGCAATGCCTACCGCGACAACATCGTCTATGGCATCGACCCGCACGACCGTTCGCGCCGGCTGATCATTGCCCACAACGACGCCTTTGGTACCCGCAAGAAGCACGGCATTATCCTCTCACGCGAGGTCAACGACAGCTGGATCCTCTACAACCGCGCCTACAACAACCACCTGTCGGGCATCGTCCTGGACCGTTCCAGCGTCAATAACCTGGTGGCCTACAACGAAACCTACAAAAACCGCTCCGACGGCATGACCCTGTATGAGAGCGGCAATAACCTGATCTGGCGCAACCGCGCGGTCGACAATGACCGGCACGGAATCCGGGTGCGTAACAGCACCGGTGTGCGGCTGTATGAAAACGAGCTGATGGCCAATGCCCTGACTGGTATCTACGGTCACATCAAGGATTTGCGCGGCAGCGACCGCGATCTCAAGGTAGACCCCTACGAAGCCAGGCTGTCGCTCACCGTGGTCGGCGGCAAGTTGATCGGCAACGGTTCCAGCCCCATCACCGTGTTTTCACCCTCGCGTCTGGAACTTTATGACTTGACCTTTCTGGCGCCGCAGAAACAGGACGGCCTTGCCTTCACCGGTTTGCTGGGGGACGTGCAGGGCGACTTGATGGACATTCTCCTGCGCCGCCATGCAGCCGCGTTGATTCTGCCCGAGACACTGTGAGGAGCCTGCCGATGAACACCCTCCCTGGATTTGCCGCGCTGTGCCTGCTGTCTGTGCCGACGTGGGGACAGGCGCAGCCGGAGTACACGGCCGAGGCCTGCTGTCAGCTGTGCCCACGAGCGGCGCAGGCGACACTTTACGAGCAGCCGGAGCTGAAAAACTACGCGACCCTGGTGGAGGCCAAGGACCAGTGGCTCTTTCGCACCCAAAGCGATTTTCGCACGGACTTCGGCCTCGATGAGAGCGGTTACAAGGCCCTCATGCGCCTGCGCGACGGGCTCGCCCAGCGCGGGGTCGAGCTAGTGCTGGTGATGCCACCCAGCCGCGGCTTGCTGCACGCCGACCGCCTGACGCCGATGGAACTGGCCAACTTCGATCAGGCCACGGCCCGACAGAACTACTTGCAAACGCTGGACCGAGTGCGCGACTTACGTATTCTGGTCCCCGACTTTACCAGCCTGCTGAGTGCGCCGCAGCCGGCCGGGCAACCCTTCTACTTCAAGGGCGACCACAACTGGACGCCCTATGGCGCCGAACGCAGCGCCCAGTTGGTGGCCCAGACGCTCAAGGGCAACGATGTGCTCAAGGTGTTGCCGCATCAGGTCTTCGCCAGTCAGCCGGCCGGCCTGCTCGGACGCTCTGGCACGTTGCAAAAAGCCGCCGCACAGATCTGCGGCAACGGTTATGCAGCGCAGTTTGTCACCCGTTATCAAACGCGGGCTCAGGGCGATTCCAAGGTCCCCGCCAAGGTCGCATTGATCGGTACCAGCGCCAGCGGTGAGGCGTTCAACTTTGCCGGCTTCCTCGAACAATATCTGGAGACTCCGGTCCGCAACTTCAGTGTACCGGGCGGTGGCTACGGTGATTCGTTGATCGCCTACCTGCTCGGCGACGACTTCCAGAAAGTCCCGCCGGCGGTGCTGGTATGGGAAACCGATGATCTCGACAGCCTCGGCAAATCCAGCTTCTACCGGCAGGCGATGGCGGCGCTGAGCGATGGCTGCGACAACCAGGCGCCGCTGCTCAAAAGCCATTCGACCCTGCACAGCGGGCGCAATCAGGTGTTGTTCAACGGGGGGGGCGGCAATGTGTATCCGATCAAGGGCAATCGTTATCAGGTCGACCTCACGTTCGCTGATCCCGGCGTGCACCTGATGAACGCGACCCTGACCTACATGAACGGTCGCCAGGAAAACATAAGCTTGAGCCGTTCGCCGACGGTCAATACCCAGGGCCGCTTCGCCTTCGAACTGCGCGCCGATGCGGACTGGGACGAACTGACTTTTCTTTCCATGGACGTGCAGCCACCGCCTGGACCGACCTCCATAGAGCTCTCGGCCCGCTTGTGTGCCAAGCCAATCATCTCTGCAGCACCTTCCCTGCGCACCGCGCAGACGGAGGGGCACTGATGCGTCAGGGTCATTGGGCCGCCTTTGGCGTGGCCTTCATTCTGATGGGGCCAACCGTGCAGGCGGTGGCCGCTCAACTGCGCCCGCCGCAGGGCTATTACGCGCCGGCCGTGGACAAGAAGGGCGACGTGCCGAGCTGTCCGACGGCGCCCAAACCCTATACCGGTGACCTGTTGATCCCCAGTAAGTACGAGGGCTCGGGCAAGGCACGTGATCAGCTCAACGCGCAATCCAACCAACGCTACAAGCAAATGTCAGCCGATATCAACGAACTGGAGAAGGGCGTCAACAAACAAGTCGCCGCCTATTTACGGCTCGGCCGCGTAGGTCATGTGGAATGCACCCTGAGCTGGCTGGGCGATTGGGCCAAGGCGCAGGCGCTGCTGAGTACCACCTACACCCATACCGGCAAGTCGATGCGCAAATGGGCGCTGGGCAGTATTTCTTCGGCCTATCTGCGGCTCAAGTATTCGCGCTCGCAGCCATTGAGGGGCCGTGAGGCGCAGACCCGGCCGATCGAGGTCTGGATCGGCCAGGTCGCCGATCAGGTGGTGCGGGACTGGCGCGACCAGCCGCTGGACCGGTTGAACAATCACCAGTATTGGGCGGCCTGGGCCGTCATGGCGGCCTCGGTGGTGGTCGACCGGCGCGACCTGTTCGACTGGTCGGTAGCGCAGTTTCGCATCGGTGCTTCCCAGGTCGATGCAGACGGCTACCTGCCTAACGAACTGAGCCGCGAAACCCGCGCACTGGCTTACCACAACTACGCGATGGGGCCGCTGATGATGATCGCTGCGTTTGCCCGAGCCAATGACATCGACCTGCGCGAAGAAAACCACGGCGCCATGCGGCGTCTGGCGGCACGGGTGGAGGAAGGGATCAAGGATCCACGCTCGTTTGAACGCAAGACCGGCTACAAGCAAGCACTCGAGGACCTCAGCGAGGATGGCAAGTTTGCCTGGCTGGAACCTTACTGCGCGCTGTACGACTGCTCGGTGCAAACCAACCGCTGGCGCCAATCGATCGAACCGATGAAAACCTATCGCCTGGGCGGCGACGTCACCCAGCTATTTGCTGACCAGAAAGAATAAATGCAACAGCCAACACGCCCTGGATACCGGTGGGGCCATTCGTAATTGGGCTTGTGTTGTAAAAGGGAAGGCAGTCCTTCGCTGTTCGAAGCGCCTTCATGTCGAGTGATGAAGGTGCGGGAGGAAAGTGAAATGATTCCAGTCATTCTGTCCGGCGGCAGTGGTTCGCGGTTGTGGCCGTTGTCGCGCAAGTTGTACCCCAAGCAATTCCTGAGTCTGGCAGGCGAGGGATCGCTGTTTCAGCAGACCCTGCAGCGCCTGGCGCTCGATGGTATCGGCAAGCCGATCGTGGTCTGTAATCAGGAGCATCGCTTTATCGTCAATGAACAACTCGCCGCCATCGGCTGTACACCGCAGGCGATACTGCTCGAACCCTTCGGCCGCAATACCGCGCCGGCGGTGGCGCTGGCGGCCCTCAAACTGATCGCCGAGGGCCGCGATGAGCTGCTGCTGGTGCTTCCGGCCGACCATGTGATCAGCGACGTGCCCGCCTTGCGCGCCACGCTGTCACACGCACAGGAAGAGGCGCTCAAAGGCAATATGGTGTTGTTCGGCATTCCGGCGACGCGTCCGGAAACCGGCTTTGGGTATATCAAGGCCGCCTGCGGCGATGCTGGCGCCAGCGCCTTCAAGGTCGAGAAGTTTATCGAGAAACCTGACCAGCAAACCGCCAGCGAATTTGTCAGGTCCGGCGAGTACTTCTGGAACAGCGGCATGTTCCTGTTTCGTGCCAGCCGCTACCTCGACGAGTTGCGCACTCATGAACCCGACATGTACGACACCTGCGTGCTGGCCCTGGAGCGCAGCCGCAGCAGCGAAGGCGTGACCAGTATCGATCGGGTCACCTTTGAGTGCTGCCCGGACAACTCCATCGACTATGCGGTGATGGAGCGCACCAGCCGCGCCTGGGTCGTCCCGCTAAGCGTTGGCTGGAGTGATGTCGGTTGCTGGTCTTCGCTGTGGGATGTACATGACAAGGACGCCAATGGCAATGTGCTTAAGGGCGATGTTGTCAGCCACAACAGCCGCAATTGCTTCGTGCATGGCAGCAGCAAACTGGTGACCCTGTTAGGGCTGGACGATTTGGTTGTGATAGAAACCCAGGATGCACTGATGGTCGCGCACCGCGACACCGTGCAGGACGTGAAAAAACTGGTTAATGCGCTCGATGCCCAAGGCCGCTCGGAAACCCAGAACCACTGCGCGGTGTATCGCCCCTGGGGCAGTTACAATTCGGTGGACAGCGGCACCCGCCACCAGGTCAAGCACATCACCGTGAAACCTGGCGCGCAACTTTCCCTGCAAATGCATCACCACCGCGCCGAACACTGGATCGTGGTCTCCGGCACCGCGCAGGTGACGTGCAACGAAAAGGTCTTCCTGCTCACTGAAAACCAGTCCACCTACATCCCGATCGCTTCGGTGCATCGCCTGTCCAACCCCGGCAAAATCCCGCTGGAAGTCATCGAGGTGCAATCCGGCAGCTACCTGGGCGAGGACGATATCGAGCGCCTGGAAGATGTCTACGGCAGGAGCGAGCAGGTCAAGAGTTAAGCCCATTTACCAGAAGCGTTGGCTTGTTTATCGAAGGAGAGTCGTCGGTAGCCGCCAACTGGCAATGAAGCACAACGACAGAAACCCGCACATCACGCCAAGCAGTACGGGTGCTCCAAAGCTTTCTAAAGCGAAAGCTGCGGCGATGGGGCCGCAGGCTTGGGCAACAAGGACGGGCCTTGCGAGCAGTCCCATTCGTGCGCCATATCCCTGAGGCCCAAACAGCGCCAATGGAAGCGTGCCGCGAGCGATGGTGAGGATGCCGTTACCTGCTCCGTAAAGTGCAATCGCAACGAAGGCCAGCCAAGGCAGGCCTGAGATCAGCAATCCAAGCCCGACCAGGCATAGCAACATACCGACTCGTGCCGACCAGGTCGGATGGAGATTTCTGCCTATGGAAAACTCTGCCATCCGGGCCGCGACTTGCGAGGGACCAATCACCATGCCGATGGCCAAGGCCACAGAGGTCGCGATCCCCAATTGCTTGAGGACATTGAGCAGGTGTACTGAGATACCTGACACGACCAGCGCCAGAATCGTCAGCATGGCGCCAATCAACAAGAACAGATGATTGGTGGTCTTGGGGCGAAGCACTGATGCATTGGGTGATTCTGTTATGACGGGGTGGGGCGGTTGTTTTGTGCTTCCGGGAATCAATAGCGAATGGATGGGCAGCCCAATCAAGAGATGAGCCGCAGCGAGGGCAAAGCAGGCGTTTCTCCAGCCGATCCAACTTTCCAGCCCTGCGATCACCGGCCAACCTATGGTGCTGGCGAACCCGCCTAACAGGGTCAGTCCGGTAATAGATGTTCGAGCCCCCTCGCCAAAAAGTCGTCCCAGGGTTGAGAAGGCTGCGTCGTACAAACCCGCCGCCATGGCAACACCGATCAGCGTCCAGGCGACATAGTAAGTGGCAATGTTGCCCGCCAGCCCCATCAGTAGCATGCCGAGAGCAAGCAGCAGTGAACTGGCGGCAAGGACAGAACGTCCGCCATGGCGATCAATCTGACGACCAACTGCCGGTGAGGAAGCTCCCGCTACCAGCAGCCCCCAGGACAGGCCGCCCACCACACTGGTGATGGACCATCCCGTCTCTTTGGCTATCGGAGACGCAAGGACTGCGGGCAAGTAATAGGTCGAACCCCAGGCGAGAATCTGAGTGAAACCCATGGCCCATACGAGCCTGGAGCGATTGATGGGTGGGTGAATCTGCTCTGGAAGTGTCACGACCCGCACGCTCATTTTTTGTTGTCAGTGACAACAAGCTAGCGCCTTCCTTTGGCTATCGTCAACCGAGAGATCGGAGTTGACGATTTCGTGATATCAGGATTACTGTTGCAGCTAACAACTAATTTGTGACGGTTATGACGAAGCGTAAAAACGATCAGCTGACTCAGGATTCCGAGGACTTGCACGAGGCGTTGAACCAGCTTGTTCGCGTTCATCAGTTCCGTGATCGTGATCGGATCTGCTGTTACGACGTATCTGTAACCCAATGCTATGCGGTCGAGACGCTGGTAAAAAGGGGCGCACTGCGCCTTCAGGTCTTGGCTGAAGAAATGTTTTTGGACAAGAGCACGGCGAGTCGAGTGATCGATACCCTGGAACGCAAAGGGTATGTGTCCCGAGTTGAGGATGAGGAAGATCGGCGTGCGGTGCGGATCCAGGCAACGGATGCTGGACGTGAACTATACGAGAAAATCAGAGCGGACCTGATTACTGAGGAGCGGGCGATGATTGAGAACCTGTCAGCTGAAGCCAGGCAGGGCGCGCTGAGTTTACTCAGGCAGATTACGCGGGCCACGGAGATTCGCTGCGGGCTTGTGAGTGAGTGCTGCCCAGCCGTGAAGAGCAAGGATTGAAAGGGAAGAAATTCCCTTTTTTTGCCAATAATGTTGTTACTGCCAACATAAAAAAGCTCTAACAATGCGAGTTCGGAGACCGGCATATGCAACTCGGATTTCGGTGAAGTCGATGATCGCTTGAAGGCTTCGGTAAGTCAGGCGTCTTGTTGCGGCACTGGAGGGACAATCCCTGAGGTCGCACCTCGTACACTTTCTGCGTGAATGACAGATTCATTACAAAAATCATATATACAGCCCCTCAAATATTTTGCAGCGGCCCGCCAAGCAATTTACGTATATCACGCCATTTTGCATGGCGTTCAGTGAAGGTGAACGGCGGAGCCCTATCGCTTTAATGGATTAATTTGCCGCTGAGTCTTTACCTTGCATGCGGAAAAACATATATTCGGCAAACCGCATATGAGCTGAGATTTCACTATGACCAGCAAAGCCCGTGTCCTGTTCGTCTGTACCGCCAACGCTGCACGCTCCCAGTTGGCCCAAGCGTTGCTGAGGCATACCGACTCAGAGCATTTCGAGGCGTTCAGCGCCGGCACAGCTCCGACTCAGGTCGATCCGCGCACCTTTGAGGCGCTCTCACACATAGGGGTGAGCACCGAAGGATTGCGCAGCAAGTCGATAGACGAGTTCCGTGGTGAGCGTTTCGATTACGTCATCACCTTGTGTGATAAAGCCGCAGCGGAATGCCTGTCTTTACCTGGAGCCGGTGAGGCATTGGCCTGGAGTTTTGAGGACCCGGTCACCAGCATCAAACCCGATGCCTTCCGTCACACCCTTCACGAAGTTCATGAGCGCATCAAGATGTTCGTCTTGGTCAAAAACAAACACTGAGAACCGATATGGCTGACCACCTGACACCGACCACTGTTTTCAAATGCCTGGCTGACGACACTCGGGTCCGCACGATGATGCTCATCACCCGTGAAGGAGAGCTATGTGTTTGTGAGCTGACCTGCGCGTTGAATGAGAGTCAGCCAAAAGTCTCCAGACACCTGGCGCAGCTGCGCAGTTGCGGTTTGCTGTCGGACCGTCGGCAAGGCCAATGGGTTTATTACCGACTGCACCCGAATCTCCCGGATTGGGTCCATCAAGTGCTGACCACTGTGCTCGAAAGCAACAAGCATTGGTTGAGCCCTGATGCAAAGCGTCTTGATGAAATGGGCGACCGTCCTGAACGGGCACTCGCCTGCTGTGAAAGCTAGATCGCCTGATTCCGCCTTCGACTACGAGATCGCTCGATGAAAATCCTGTTCCTCTGCACTGCCAATAGCTGCCGCAGCATCCTCTGTGAAGCGGTCTTCAATCACTTGGCACCGGCAGGCATGAAAGCCTACAGCGCAGGCAGTCAACCCAAAGGCGAAGTGCATCCGCTGAGTCTCAAGACTTTGGAAAACGCTGGTATGTCGACGCTCGGGCTGTTCAGTAAATCCAGCGATGTCCATGTGAACTTGGCTCCTGATTTCGTCATCACGGTGTGCGACAAGGCTGCCGGTGAAGCCTGCCCGGTATTTTTCGGACCGGCCACCAAGGCCCACTGGGGGCTGGCTGACCCTTCGGAATACCACGGAACTCAAGAAGAAATCGAGGCGGCTTTTGAAGCCACCTTGGAGCAAATCAGAACCCGTATTGAAGCCTTCCTGGCTTTACCGCTTTCCCTACTGAATGCCGAACAGCTCAAGGCAGAGCTGGCTCTGATTGGCACGCTGTAACCACAGGAGCAATGATCATGAGTAAAAGCCGCCTTTCCTTCCTGGACCGTTACCTGACCCTGTGGATTTTTCTCGCCATGGCCTTGGGCATCGGTTTGGGGAGCCTTTTCGAAGGCTGGCCGCAGTGGCTCAACAGTCTTTCTGTGGGTACAACCAACATTCCCATCGCTATCGGCTTGATCGTGATGATGTATCCGCCTCTGGCCAAGGTTCGTTATGAGGAACTGCCGGAGGTCTTCAAGGACAAGCGCATCCTCGTATTGTCACTGGTCCAGAACTGGGTCATCGGACCGGTGTTGATGTTTGCGCTGGCGATCACTTTCCTTCGGGACCAACCGGAATACATGACGGGCCTGATCCTCATCGGCCTGGCTCGTTGCATTGCGATGGTGCTGGTCTGGAATCAGATCGCGGGTGGCAACAATCAGTACGTCGCCGGGCTGGTGGCGTTCAACAGCATCTTCCAGATCCTGTTTTTCAGTGTGTATGCCTGGGTCTTCCTTGGACTGTTGCCGCCGCTGTTCGGGCTGGAAGGCAGTGTGATTGAGACCAACTTTGTCAGTATTGCCGAGTCGGTCCTGATCTACCTGGGTGTGCCATTCCTGGCGGGCTTCCTGACCCGCAAGATCCTCATCGCTCGTAAAGGTGAAGCCTGGTTCCAGGAGCGCTTCATTCCAAGGATCAGCCCGCTGACGCTGGTGGCGCTGCTGTTGACCATCGTGGCCATGTTCAGCCTCAAGGGCGACGTGGTACTGCAATTGCCATTGGATGTTTTGCGCATCGCGATCCCACTGACGATCTACTTCGTGGTGATGTTCTTCATCAGCTTCTGGATGGGCAAATTGCTCAAGGCTGACTATCCACGCACCACCGCATTGGCTTTCACGGCCGCGAGCAACAACTTCGAACTGGCGATTGCCGTGGCCATTGCCACCTTCGGCCTGGCTTCCCCGGTCGCTTTCACCACGGTGATTGGCCCGCTGGTGGAAGTGCCAGTGCTGATTTCCCTGGTCGGTGTTGCCCTCTGGTTGAAACGCCGTTGGTTCGATGAATCCAAGAGCGCCGTTGCGCAGGACAAAGACTATGTTTGATGACCCTATCCCCCAACTCAATACCGAACTGGTTGATCTCCCGTCGGCTGACAAGCTAGGCATTGAGAAGACCTCGACCCACAAACCGCGCATTTTGCTGCTGTACGGATCGACCCGTGAGCGCTCCTTCAGTCGCCTGATGGTAGAGGAGGCCGCTCGACTGCTGGAGCATTTCGGCGCCGAGGCGCGGATTTTCAATCCGTCCGGTTTACCACTGCCAGATGACGCTCCCGACGATCATCCCCGTGTGAAGGAACTGCGCGAGCTGATGCTGTGGTCCGAGGGGCAGGTCTGGTGCTCTCCAGAACGTCACGGTTCCATGAGCGCAGTGTTCAAAGCGCAGATCGACTGGGTGCCACTCGCGATGGGCGCGGTACGCCCGACCCAAGGCAAAACCCTTGCCGTCATGCAGGTGTGCGGAGGCTCGCAGTCGTTCAACGTGGTCAATCAACTGCGAGTGCTGGGACGTTGGATGCGCATGTTCACCATCCCCAACCAATCCTCCGTACCGAAGGCCTATATGGAATTCGATGATAACGGCCGGATGAAACCTTCTCCGTTCTACGACCGTGTCGTGGATGTGATGGAAGAGTTGGTGAAATTCACGCTGCTGCTTCGCGACCGTCAGGACTATTTGGTCGATCGTTATTCCGAGCGCAAGGAGTCGGCGGAAGAACTCATGAAACGTGTCAATCAGCGCTCCATCTGAGGATTTTTTACCGTGCAACAACACCCCTATTCCGTACTGCCCCTGACACAGTTCAATGGCCAATTGATCTTCACGCCGTGCCCAGGCACGAAGGGCACCCGATCTTTCGAGGCGTTGCAAACCCTCAAGGACGCAGGTGCATCGGCGTTGCTGACGCTGATGCCGACCGAGGAGCTGCTTCAGAACGAGGTCGACCTGCTGCCCGAAGAGTGCCAAATGCTCGGCATCGAGTGGTTTCACCTGCCAGTGGATGATGATCAAGCGCCTGGGGAAGCATTCAAAGCCGCATGGGCGCAGCACCATCCGCGACTCAAGCAATTGCTGACCGAAGGGAAAACCATTGCCATCCATTGCAAGGGCGGCTCGGGCCGTACCGGTTTGGTCGCCGCTCAACTGTTGATCGAGAGCGGTGTGCCCTTCAGCGATGCCATCCGCGATGTTCAGTCGTTGCGTCCACGCGCCATTCAGCATCCAGCCCATATCGAATACATCGGCCAGTTCGACACCCAGTCGAACTCCCACTGACAGCAGATACAGAGCACAACAATATGGCTATCAAAGTTGGCATCAATGGTTTCGGTCGGATCGGTCGCCTCGCTCTGCGAGCAGCCTGGAGCTGGCCAGAGTTTGAATTCGTGCAGATCAACGATCCAGCAGGTGACGCGGCGACTCATGCGCACCTGCTGAACTTCGACTCGGTTCATGGCCGTTGGAATTACTCGGCCGATTCTGAGGGTAACAGCATCGTCATCGACGGCAAACGAATCAGGGTAACGGCCAACAAGGCGATTGCCGACACTGATTGGTCGGGCTGCGATCTGGTAATTGAAGCCAGCGGCAAGATGAAGACTGTCGCTGTGCTTCAGGCTTACCTCGACCAAGGCGTGAAGCGTGTGGTGGTCAGCGCCCCGGTAAAGGAAAAAGGCGCGCTCAACATCGTCATGGGCGTCAACCATCAGCTATTCAAACCGGCTGAACATCGCATCGTCACCGCCGCTTCGTGCACCACCAACTGTCTGGCGCCCGTGGTGAAAGTCATCCACGAGAAGCTGGGCATCCGCCACGGTTCGATCACCACCATCCACGACCTGACCAACACCCAAAGCATTCTCGATCAGCCGCACAAGGATCTGCGCCGTGCGCGTGCTTCAGGCATGAGCCTGATTCCAACCAGTACCGGCTCGGCCACCGCCATTGCCGAAATCTTCCCGGAGCTGCGTGGACGCCTGAATGGTCACGCAGTACGCGTGCCGCTGGCCAACGCTTCGCTGACTGACTGTGTCTTTGAAGTCGAGCGGGCCACCACTGTCGAAGAGGTCAATCAGCTCCTCAAGGACGCTTCCGAGAACGAGCTCAAAGACATTCTCGGATTCGAGGAGCGTCCACTGGTGTCCATCGACTACCGTACCGATCCACGTTCGTCGATCATTGATGCGCTGTCGACCATGGTCATCAACGGCACCCAGGTCAAACTTTATGCCTGGTACGACAACGAATGGGGCTATGCCAATCGCACCGTCGAACTGGCCAGAATGGTCGGTCTGGCAGTCTAAGGAGCGGTCATGAAAGCGTTGTCAGCCCTCGCTCCGGAAGTTCGGCAGTACCTGCTCGTCACGGGCAACTACTGGGCCTTCACCCTCACCGACGGCGCCTTGCGCATGTTGGTGGTGCTGCACTTTCACGCGTTGGGTTACAGCCCCCTTCAAATCGCGGCGTTGTTTCTGTTCTACGAACTCTTTGGTGTGATCACCAACCTGGTGGGCGGCTACCTCGGCGCCCGGCTGGGGCTGAACCGAACCATGAACATCGGGCTGGGCCTCCAGGTCGCGGCGCTGTTGATGCTGACGGTTCCGGTAGCCTGGTTAACCATCCCTTGGGTGATGGGGGCCCAGGCGCTGTCGGGAATTGCCAAAGACCTGAACAAGATGAGTGCCAAAAGCTCCATCAAGCTTCTGGTTCCTGACGGGCAGCAGGGCAAGCTCTACCAGTGGGTGGCGATCCTCACCGGCTCGAAGAACGCACTCAAGGGTGTTGGCTTCTTTCTCGGCGGAGCGTTGCTGGCATTGATCGGCTTCAAAGGCGCCTTGCTGGCCATGGCCGGCGTACTGGCGCTGATCTGGATCAGCAGCCTGATCCTGTTGAAGAAGGACTTAGGCAAAGCCAAAGCCAAGCCAAAGTTTCGCGACATTCTATCCAAGAGCCGGGCGATCAATATTCTCTCGGCGGCGCGCATGTTTCTGTTCGGTGCCCGCGATGTCTGGTTTGTGGTGGCCTTGCCGGTATACCTGAGCAGTGTCTTCGGCTGGGATTTCTGGAAGGTTGGCGGCTTCCTGGCGGCCTGGGTGATTGGCTACGGCATCGTGCAGTCCTTCGCGCCCAACATCACCGGAAAGAAACGTGGGCATGTACCGGATGGTCGTGCGGCGTTTCTGTGGGCACTTGCACTGGCGGGCCTGCCTGCGGCAATTGCTCTCGGGCTGAACACCGAGTTGTCACAACAGGTGGTGCTGCTCGGCGGATTGATGGTCTTTGGTGCGCTGTTCGCGGTGAACTCCTCGCTGCACAGCTACCTGATCGTGTCCTATGCCAAGGAAGACGGCGTGTCATTGGATGTGGGGTTTTATTACATGTCCAACGCCATGGGGCGGTTGATCGGCACGGTGCTCTCCGGCTGGGTTTATCAGGTGTATGGGCTGGGGGCGTGCTTATGGATATCGAGCGCCTTCGTGCTGCTCGCAGCACTGATTTCTATCGGGTTGCCGAGGCATGCCGATGCGATGTGAAGCCACACTGAAAGTGGTTTGCAGCCAATCGCCATCAGCCGTCAGGCAATTGATGTAAGGCAGGCAGTGTTGGAGGCAAGTTATAAATCTGCCGTAATATTTTTACGATTTCTTTACGGTAGGTGTTTTTGCCCGCAACGATACTGGCCGCGATTTTGTAGATCGTCCATGCGCCTTGCTTTTCCGATGGCCCTGGAAAAATGTATTGCCCAAGGATGGCGTGCAGTGACTCCCCGCTAATTGAGAGAAGCGCCCCTTGAGTGAGACAGCGACCGTTGCAAACGAAGACTCCCCATCCAAAACCTCAGGAGTGGGCTTGCTCGTCGCTGCTGTCGGGGTGGTTTACGGGGACATTGGCACCAGCCCCCTCTACACGCTGAAAGAAGTGTTTTCCGGCCACTACGGCGTTCAGGTAAATCACGATGGAGTACTGGGAATTCTGTCGTTGATCTTCTGGTCACTGATTTGGGTAGTCTCGATCAAATACGTTCTGTTCATCCTGCGTGCCAATAACCAGGGGGAGGGCGGCATCATGGCGTTGACGGCGTTAGCCCGACGCGCAGCAGCACCTTATCCGCACATGAGCAAGGTACTGGTTCTGCTCGGTCTGTTCGGTGCGGCACTTTTTTACGGGGACAGCATGATCACCCCGGCTATTTCGGTGCTCTCTGCGGTTGAAGGACTACAGCTGGCGTTTGACGGAATAGAGCACTGGGTTGTGCCCTTGTCAGTGATCGTGCTGGTGGCGCTGTTCTTGATACAGAAACATGGCACGGCCCGAATCGGCATCCTGTTTGGCCCGGTCATGGTGCTGTGGTTTGTGGTGTTGGGTGCCCTTGGGGTCTACGGTATTTTGCAGCGTCCCGAAGTGCTGCAAGCGCTTAACCCTGCTTGGGCAATGCAGTTCTTTGTGGTTCATCCGGGAATGGGGGTGGCGATTTTGGGCGCTGTCGTGTTGGCATTGACGGGTGCTGAAGCACTGTATGCCGACATGGGCCACTTTGGTCGCAAACCGATTTCTCGTGCCTGGTTCATTTTGGTGTTGCCGGGGCTGGTACTCAATTATTTTGGCCAGGGTGCCTTGATCCTGGAGAACCCGGAGGCTGTGCGCAATCCGTTCTATCTGCTAGCGCCTGACTGGGCACTGTTGCCGATGGTCGCGCTCTCCACTCTGGCCACCATCATCGCTTCTCAAGCTGTGATCTCCGGAGCTTTCTCTCTGACCCGCCAGGCCATTCAACTGGGTTACGTCCCTCGTATGTTTATCCAGCACACCTCCAGCCAAGAGCAGGGGCAGATCTACATCGGCACGGTTAACTGGGCGTTGATGGTCGGTGTCGTGCTGTTGGTGATTGGTTTCGAGTCATCCAGTGCCTTGGCCGCCGCTTATGGCGTCGCGGTGACGGGCACCATGTTGATCACGACAATTTTATCCTCGGCCGTCGTCCTGCTCCTTTGGAAAACGCCGCGCTGGCTGGCCATCCCGATGCTGCTCGGATTTTTGCTGGTGGACAGCCTGTATTTCGCGGCCAATGCGCCGAAGATTTTTCAGGGCGGTGCGTTCCCGGTGATCGCTGGCATTGGTCTGTTCATTTTGATGACGACCTGGAAGCGGGGCCGGAAGATTATTGTTGAGCGGCTGGATGAAACCGCGCTTCCACTGCCGCTATTCATCGCCAGCATCCGTACGCAGCCTCCCCATCGCGTACAAGGCACGGCGGTTTTTCTGACGGCCAGGGCAGATGCTGTTCCGCATGCGCTACTGCACAATCTCCTGCATAACCAGGTTTTGCATGAGCAAGTGGTACTGCTCACCGTGGTGTCCGAAGACAGTCCTCGCGTGAGTGCTGACAGGCGGTTTGAGGTTGAAGCCTATGGCGAAGGGTTCTTCCGGGTCAGCCACATCAGTTCGATGTCGATTCGACTGAATGCGGTTGAGATAGCCGTAGATATAGATCTTCAGCAGGATCGAAGGGTGGTAAGCAGGACGTCCTGTGGCAGCTGGAATAGCGCCGTCAAAACCCAGAGTGACCAGGTCGATCCTTGCGATGAAATCCTCAGAAATCATAGCAAGGGCTTTCGATCCAGATAGATACTCAATCGTGGGATTGCTAAACCAGCTGGCGGATCCCCAGAGAAAAAATCAAACCACCGCACAATCGATCGATTGCTTTTTTCCTCCCTTGATACGCGGAAGCAATCTTAGGTTGCGAAAGAGCGATTGCGACCATTCCATACCAGGTCATTGAAACCACCATTACAACTGCCAGCATCGACGAAAACGTGCCTAGCGAAACGTGGGCGGGGGCTGCTGCTGAAACACTCTGGACCGATTGCTGCCTGTCACCAAGGGCTGCAATCGACCCATTGCAGTCATTGAAACTGTGGCCACTGATCCTGAATTTCGTACCAGGAAGCTTTGGACGCCACTTCGATATGCCGCTGTTTATCGGACGTAAAAAACGTGTCCAGGGTGCCCAGCGCTATGGATATCCAGTCAGCGTATTCACCTCGGCTTCTCGACCAGAACAGCGACGAACCGCATTGGCCGCAAAACTGACGAAGTACTGATTCAGAAGAGCGGTAAGCACTGATGTGCTCTGCGCCCTGAAGGAGGTGCAAATCAGCGCGCGGTACGCTTCCATAGCTGGAAAACGCGGCTCCATGGCCTTTGCGACATTGACTGCAATGGCAATGTGAAAGTGCTTTGGGGCGTGATTTGATTTCGTATCTGACTGTGCGGCAGAGACAACTGCCTTGGAACGTGCCGGTCATTGTTTACGCAGCCTGATAAATAGACGTGACAATTTAAACGGTGAGCAGGCGCAGTGTCGAATGGCGGCTTCAGCCGATAGCAGCGTATCCCACTGTATGCGCACGCGATGGTTTTGAAAGGCTTCGAGGGCATCTGCCGCCCGCGCGGTTGAGTTCACTGACAGCTAGCCACTTGGTAGCCGATCGACGAGGAAGCCCACTAAAGTCTTCACCCTTCGGATCGGCGTGCCAACGGTAGTGACCTAAAGAAGCGACTAAATGTTGTGTTGGATCTCCAGCATCCTGAACGTCACTTTTCCGCCCTCGGTGGGATAGCCGGTGTTGTCCTGCACATACGCACCCGCTTTGAAATACAGTGGTTTGGTCTTCCAGCTCGGGTCGATGGTGGTTCTCCAGTTGTATCCTGCTGCGCTGATGCCCAGCGCGCCCTTCGGGCTGAGGTGGATCTGGTAGGAAAAGTTGCGGTCGAGCGGCACACCCGTCGCAATGATAATGACCTGGCCCTCTTCATCGTCGGGGCGCATGCGCACCTTGGCGACAATGTTTCCCGTCGAAGCCGACGTTTTGTATTGGTATTCCAGCTTCACCATGGGGTTGTTGCTGTCCTTGTTGTGAATCTGACCAATCACGATCTTGCCGGTGCTGGGCACCTGATTGACGGTCAGACTCGCCCGCAGAATGTTATCCGCCGCTGAATACTGCCAGTTGCGCAGCGTTCCATCGCTATAGGTTTCCCGCAACTCGCTGCGCGGGTAAATAGCGTTGGCCGTCCTGGAACCGGTCACAGGTGCCCAGAAGGAAAGGGTAGCGGCTTCAGAACTGAAATACTGGTCCTTGAAGCCTTGCGCCAGTCGAGGCGTTTCTATGGTGGCCGGTGGGCTGCCTTCAGGGATGCTTAAATTCCAGGTGGCGAGGTCGATCATGTCAATAATCCTGTATGCGGGGGAATGTTGCGGCCACAGTTGCGCTCGAACCGACGCTATTGAGCTGTGTCAATTGGGTCTGCTGATTAGGAAATCCGTATGGCGGTAGATTGACGTCAAATGTTCGTCGAGGTGGTTATTGCAGGCTTTGTGCCTACGGGGGTCACCGTTAGTCGGCTATTTTGGGAGTTGATGGAACTAATCCGGGTTGCTTAGCTGCTGCAGCGAAGGGACCTAAGCCATCAGCGGTGGACGGGTCGGCCAGGACGAATACATGCGCTGGACGAAGAACACGCGCAGAATCTGGTTCTGAATAGCCGGCGCGCCGCGCCATAAAGACAGGAGACCGCTCATGAGCGACCGAAGCAATTTTGCGCTGTTGAGCTTTGATCCGGCGTTTGCGTCGTTGCGCGATGGCCTTTCGGTCGCTCAGCAGATTGACGACACACTCTGGGTGGCGAACGACGAAACCACGAGCTTGGAACGCCTGAAAATCCAGGATGCTGCGCCTGGCGGCGTCGTAAGGTGCGACGAGCACCAATCGTTTCCGCTCCTGGAATATCTGGATCTGCCCATACCGAAACAAGACGCCGAGATCGATATCGAGGGCTTGGCCTATGTCCCTGACAGTGGTTACCTCTGGGTGGTGGGCTCCCATAGCCTGAAGCGCAAGAAGTCCGAGGCCGGCACCTCTGCACAGAAGAATATCAAGCGCCTGTCGACGGTAGAGGCGGACGGCAATCGTTTTCTGCTGGCCCGCATCCCTGTGGTGCAGCAGAACGACAGCTATGTACTCGCCAGGAAAGTGGATGTCGATGGACGTACAGCGGCGCAGCTGCAGGGCAACGAAGTCGGTAACGACCTGACCGCGGCCATTGCTGAAGATCCTCAGCTACGCGACTTCCTGCGTATCCCGGGTAAGGACAACGGCTTCGATATCGAAGGGTTGGTGATGATCGGCTCGCGCCTTCTGCTGGGGCTGCGTGGACCGGTGCTACGCGGCTGGGCCGTGTTGTTGGAGATCGAACCCGAGCTGAACGACGCCTCGTCTGACACGCTGGTGCTGAAGAAGATCGGTCCGGATGGGCGCCGCTACCGCAAGCACTTCTTCGCGCTCAATGGCCTGGGTTTGCGTGACCTGTGCACCCGCGGTGACGATCTACTGATCCTGGCAGGCCCCACCATGGAGCTGGACGGTCCGGTAACGGTCTTCCGCTGGCGCGGCGGTTTCGCGTCCGACGAGGAAAGCGTGGTCTTCACCGATCAATTGGAGAAGGTGCTGGAGGTGCCTTTCGGGCAAGGCAACGATCACGCTGAGGGCATGTGTCTGTTCCAATCGGGCGAGCAGCCTGGGGAGGTTCTGATGATCGTCTACGACTCTGCGGCGCAGAGTCGTAAACACGGCGATACGGATGTGGAAGGGGACCTGTTCATCCTGGATTAGCCACGCACATCGACGTCAACGCGGCCTGTAGATCAGTTTGCCTGGGCTGCTGGTCGCCACCCTCGGACTTGCAGCACTGGCCCTGCAGTTCGAGTCGGTCTTCATCGCCGTGCTGCTGGCAGAGGAATTCGCGTATCGCTTCGGCGGTTCGCCTGGCGCTGGTCACCACGAAAAAATGCCCCTCGCCCTGCAGGACGTGCAGTTCGGCACGGCGAATGGTGCGGCGCAGGATATGCGCGTTGTACAGCCGCACCAGGGTGTCGCGTTCGCCGGTGAGGATCAGCGTGCGCTGGCGCAAACGGAACAGCCGCAGCAGGCTGGTCCAGCCGACCAAGGCGGTGAGCTGGTGGTAATAGGTTCGCGGGTTGACCGTGAGCATGCCGTTCACCACACCGAAGCGCAGCAGCGTCTGTATCGAATTGCGCGAGCCTTCTTGTTTGCGCAGTTTGGCGCTTTTGCTCCTGCCAAAAAAATCCAGGATGTCGGCGGGCTTCACCAGCATCGCCGGGCCGGCCGAGGTCGCCGCGAGGATCAGCCGGCGCACCATGCTCGGGTAACGCAGGGCGAATTCTTGCGCCAACGCACCGCCCCAACTCACGCCGAACACATCGACCTTGTCGATTCCCAATTGCTTGAGCATCTCGGCGATCAGGTCGGCATGGCGCGGCAGACGCATCGGCCAGCGGGGCATTTGCGATTTGCCGACCCCGGGCACGTCCAACGTAATGGTCCTGTAGTCCACCAGTTCATCGCGCAGGGGATCGAAGGTACGGATCAAACCACCCAGGCCGTTGAGCAAGAGCAGCGGTGAGCCTTGGCCGCGGATTGAAACGTTCAACTGCAAGTCTTTAATGGTTAATTTGTGCGTTGTCATGGTTTCCCCCTTGGCCTACCCGCTGTTAAGACAGCGTCTGGCGTTTGCGTTGCAAAAAAGGGTGACATTTGTTGGCATGGCTCTGCGAATCATCGAGATATCGTCGATTGGCTCCGCGCGGTTTAAAAGTACCGTTGGGCTGGGCATCTGCGCGGCGCGGTTCATACTGCCAATGGCGAGGAGCCATCGTTGCTGTCGTGATGGCACACGAATCCGCCCCCAAGCTCATCCCCCATTCCCAGGCCACGACTGCTTTGGTGCTTGGGCTCGTGAGCCGGTACCGTACTGCAAATACCATATGATCCCTGGCCACTTAGACGAGGAAAAATGTTCAACATCACCGCTGATGAAATTAATCAGTTGAACGACCTCGATCTGCGAGAGTTGGTGGGGCGTCTCTGCGAGGCCGAGTTGGTAAGTCGGGGGATTGTCTGCTGCGGCGGTGACATGGGGAGGTAATCAGACTGCCTCAGACGGTGGTCTAGGTGTGCGTTTGGAGTTGCCTCCAGGAGTAATTGTCGAAGGCTTCATACCGCGCGGCTCAACGGGGTTCCAGGTCAAGAAGCCGGATATGCCGAGGTCCGAGATCCGAGATCCGAGATCATCTCAGAGATGCGGCCGGCGGGATCAATCCGTGAATCGCCCCGGATTTCCTAGACACTCGATGACCGCTTCTGGCCGATTTCTGCCTGTCACGATGGGCAGAAAACGACCCACAGGAGACGTTCAAGCCATGGAAAAACAGATCCGTCTCTGCCTAGTCATTGCCCCTAAAACTAAGCGTCAGATGGTTCTTTGGCCAGCCCAATAGCTGTGGTCATATGCGGCACTGCATAGACCTTGTACCTTTTCTGAGTCAGTTTCCGGTCGCTTGCGCCTTCTTCTTGACAGCCGCCGCGAACTCGTCCTGCCGGGTACGCGAGAGCTCATACCGTCCGGCCAGAATCTGCGCGATCACATTCATGAGGTGCTTGACGAAGGTCTTTTTTCATGTCAAAACATCCTAACATTAGATCTTTAGGTTTATTTCATGTCGGAGGTTCGATGCTTACGCAAAACGCTCAGGATCCAGCCGCAATGAAACCCATCCCCACTGTGATCAGGGCGGCGGACCTTGCCGCCTACTCGCCGGCGAACCACACCGGCACCTCCAATGTGCGCGTGATCGGCCCCGAGACCGTGGGCGCGACGGCGCTCGAAGTGCTGATCGGCACGATCGTGAAATCCCATGGCGCCCAACCCCACGCGCATCCGCACCTGGAGCAATGCGCCTACATGATTGAAGGCACCGGCGAGTCGCAAGCCCAGGGTCGCGTCGACGTGATGGCCCCCGGCACCTGGACCTACGGGCCGGCGGGCGTGTTCCATTCGTTTCGCGTGACCAGCGACCAGCCCGGACGGGTGCTGGTTGTCTATACGCCGCCTTATGGCGAGAACCCTGCGCAGACGATCACGGAACCCGACCCTGCGGTCACTGAGCGCGGCGAAGTCCGCGTGCTTGCCGCCGCAGAGGCCGCCACCCCGATCGTCCCGCTCATCGACCGCGACACCGTCGGTGCGCAGTGGGTCGACATCTCGGCGCTGCGGATGCAGGCCGGCAGCGCATTGGCCTGCCCGACCGAGCCCGACGCCGAGCAGGTTCTCTACGTCGAAGACGGACGGATCGAGGCGCACGTCGACGGGCAGGACTTCCAGCTCGCGGCGGGCGACTTCCTGTTTCTTCCATGCGGGTTCGCCACAGCCCTGCGCTGCACGCCGGAGCAGCCCGCATCTGGCTTTCTCATCAAAGGACGGCTTCCGTAAAGGACAGCTTCCGTCACCGCTTTACTCACAACAACAAAAGGAAACAACGCATGAACGCTAAATTTCCCACGCAGCAAACCACTTCCAGCGGCGCGTTGCTGCCGTTGGTCGGCCTCCCGCAGGACACTCTGCTGACCGTCAACCTCGAGCAGATCCCGCTGATCAAGGATGTATTCCCGGGCATCCACCTCCGGCCGCTACGCATGGACCCGGAGCGCGGCGAGTGGGTCATCATGGCCATCGTGGAACCCGGTTGCTCCCTGCCGATTCACTACCACACCGGTACTGCACAGGTGTGGACGATCCAGGGCTGCTGGAAGTATCTCGAGTACCCCGACCAACCTCAGACAGCGGGTTCCTACCTGTTCGAGCCCGGCGGCTCGGTGCACACCTTCTACACCCCCAAGGAAAACACCGAGGACACCATCACCATCGCCTGGATCGAAGGCGCGCAGGTCAGCTTCAACGAGGACGGTACCTTCCACTCAATGAATGACGCGCTGTCGGTCCAATACGCGATCGAGACCCTCGCAGCGGCGCGCGGCCTCGGACCGGTGCCCTACATCCGCGGCAACAGCGCCGACATAGCCGGTTCCTGACCGAAATGAGGAGCACGGACCAATGAATAACAATTCAAGCCAGGGCGGGCCACTCGCCGGCCTACGCATTATCGACATCACCGAAGTCGTCATGGGACCTTCGGCCACGCAGATGCTGGCTGACCTTGGCGCCGACGTGATCAAGGTGGAGCCGCCCGGTGGCGACATGCTGCGCGCCACCGGGCCCGGTGGCCGCGCTGGCGCCGGTCCGCTGTTCCTCAACCTGAACCGCAACAAGCGCAGCATCGTGCTGGACCTTAAGAATCCTGTCGGCAAGGAGGCGCTGCTGAAACTGGCGCAGACGGCCGACGCGCTGATCTACAACGTGCGGCCGCAGGCCATGCAGCGGCTCGGGCTGGATTACGAAGCGGTACGGCAGGTGAACCCGCGCATTATCTATGTCGGCACCTTCGGTTTCAGCCAGCGTGGTCGCTATGCGGCCTCGCGCGCCTTCGACGATCTGATCCAGGCCGCCGTCGCGATCCCCGAGGCCAGCGTGCGGGCGGGCTCTGAAGTACCGCGCTATGCGCCGCTCAACCTCTCGGACCGGGCGACGGGCCTGTACGCGTTCGGTGTGATCTGCGCGGCGCTGTTGGCGCGCGAACGCACGGGACGCGGCCAGTCGGTCGATGTGCCGATGTTCGAGACGACCGCGCAGATGATGCTGGGTGATCACCTCTACGGCCACACGTTCATCCCGCCGCGCGGAGGCTTCGGCTATCCGCGGCTGCTCAACCCGCAGCGGCGGCCATACGCCACGCAGGACGGTCTTGTATGCCTGGTCGTCTACACCGATGACCAGTGGAAGGCCTTCATGCGCGTGGTCGGCGAGGCCGAGCGGTTCGAGAGCGACCCGCGGTTTGCCGACGGTGAATCACGCACGCAGCATGTCGAGGCGCTGTACGAAATTCTCTCCGACAACCTGAAAACCAAGACCACGAAAGAATGGGAAGAGCTGCTGGTGCCGCTCGGCATCCCGGTGCTCCCGGCGCATACCTTCGAGTCCCTGCTGGAGGATCCGCACCTGAGGGACATCGGCTTCTTCCAACAATTCGAGCATCCCACCGAGGGCGTGTTGCGGACCATGGCGGTACCGAGCGAATGGCCGCAATCGCCGCTGCCGCCGTTGCGCCCGCCGCCGCTTTTGGGTGAGCACAGCGAGGAAGTGCTTGCGGAGGCTGGCTACTCGCGCGATCAGATCCGCGAGATGGTGCTGACCAGCGTGACCCAGGTGACGACGGCACCCAAGGAAACGGAGGTCAGGACATGACGACGGTTCTTCAAGAAAGCCGGCAGGACGGTCGGCTGATTCTCACCATCGACCGCCCGGAGCGCCGCAATGCGCTCAACGCGGATGTCATCGCGGCGCTGCAGCAAGCCCTGCAGCGCGCCCGGGCGGACGACTCGATCCGCGCTGTCGTGCTCACCGGCACGGGCGACGAGGCGTTCTGCGCCGGTGCCGACCTGGGCGCGGACGCCTTCGCGTTCGACTACGCCACGCCGACCATCGCCTATGCCGACCTGCTGCGTACCGCCCGCACGCTTGCCGTGCCGCTCATCGCGCGGGTCAACGGCGCCTGCATGGCCGGCGGCATGGGCCTGCTCGCAATGTGTGACCTCGCCATCGCTACCCCGCACGCGATCTTCGGCCTGCCAGAGGCGAAGATCGGCGTGTTCCCGATGCAGGTGCTCGCCGTGCTGCAGGCTCAGGTGCCGCAGCGCTGCCTGGTGCAACTTTGCCTGACAGGTGACCCGATCGATGCCGCGAGAGCGCGCGAAATCGGCCTGATCAACGAGGTGGCGGACGACCTCGACGGTGCGCTCGAGCGCCTGCTGTCGCGTCTGCTCGGCAACTCGCCCACTGCGTTACGCCGCGGCCTGTATGCGATGAAAGCGATGCGCTCGATGTCGTTCGAAGAGGCGATCGCCTTCGGCGAAGGCCAGATCGGCCTGCTGGCCATGACGCAGGATGCGCGCGAGGGCATCGCCGCATTCAAGGAAAAAAGGAAACCGCAATGGACCAACAAGTGAATCCGCAAGCCACGAACAAACTCGTGCGCATCGGCGGCGCCTCGGGCTTCTGGGGCGACAGCTGCCTCGGACCGATGCAACTGGTGCGCCAGGGCGACATCGACTACCTGGTGTTCGACTATCTCGCCGAGCTGACGATGTCGATCCTTGCCGGCGCACGCATGAAGCGTCCCGAGGAAGGCTACGCCATCGACTTCGTCACGGTGGCGCTGCGCTCGGTGCTGAAGCAGGCCGTCGAGAAGGGCATCCGCATCGTCAGTAACGCCGGCGGCGTGAACCCGAAGGGCTGCGCCACGGCGGTGCAGGCTCTGGCCGACGAACTCGGCGTGGCGGTGCGCATCGCGATCGTCGAAGGCGACGACGTGCTGCCACTCGCGGCCGCCATGCGGGCGGCCGGCACGGTCGGAATGTCCAACGGCGAACCGATGCCGGAACGGTTGGTGACGGCCAATGCTTACCTTGGCGCGCTGCCGGTCGCACAGGCGCTGGACGCGGGCGCCGACATCGTCATCACCGGCCGCTGCGTCGACAGTGCGGTCACCCTCGGCGTGCTGATGCACGAATTCGGCTGGGCGCCTGACGACTTCGACCGGCTTGCCGCGGGCAGCCTCGCCGGCCACATCATCGAATGCGGCTGCCAGGCCACCGGCGGCTTGCACACCGATTGGGCCGCGGTGCCCGACTGGGCCAACATCGGTTATCCGATCGTGGAGTGTCGCGACGACGGCAGCTTCGTCGTCACCAAGCCCGCGGACACCGGCGGGCTTGTCTCGCCCGGGACGGTCGGCGAGCAACTCCTGTATGAGATCGGCGATCCAGCCTGCTATCTGCTACCGGATGTTGTCTGCGACTTCCGCCAGGTGCGCCTGGAGCAAGTCGGGCCGCATTGCGTGCTGGTGACCGGTGCGCGCGGCCTGCCGCCGACCACTACCTACAAGGTCAGCGCCACTGCGCCGGCGGGCTTCAAGGTGTCCGGGCAGCTCACCATCGTCGGGATCGATGCCGCCGCAAAAGCCAAGCGCACCGGCGAAGCGCTGCTCGAGCGTGGCCGCCGGTTGCTGCGCGAGCACGGGTTCGCGGACTTCCTGGCGACGCACATCGAGCTGCTCGGCACCGAGTCGGCCTACGGCCCACTCGCCCGGCGGTTTCCGACGCGCGAAGTCGTGCTGCGCCTGACCGTAACGCATGCCGACCGGCGCGCGCTGGAGATGTACAGCCGCGAGTTCGCCGCACCCGGCACGTCATGGTCGCCGGGCACGACCGGTTCAGGTGGCCGTCCTTCCGTGTCGCCGGTCTTGCGGCAGTTCGCCTGGCTCATTGCGAAGGAGCAGGTGACACCGACGGTCACGCTCGGTGAAACGACGTTCACCGTGACGCTGCCACCGCCGCCACCGAAGGTGGTGCCGGAACAGCTGGCGCCCATCGAGGATGCGCTGCCCCCCGGTCCACGCCAGACCGTGCCGCTGGTGAGCATCGCGCTCGGGCGAAGCGGCGACAAGGGCGACACGTCCAATATCGGCCTGATCGCCCGCCATCCGGCGCTGTTGCCGGTGCTGATCGAGCAGGTGACGCCCGAACGCGTGAAGGATTACCTCGGCCACCTGGTGCAGGGGCCGGTGCATCGATTCGAACTGCCCGGCATTCACGCCATCAACCTCCTGTGCGAGCGCGCGCTGGGCGGCGGCGGCATGGCGTCGCTGCGCAACGACCCGCTCGGCAAGGGCATGGCGCAGATGCTGCTCGACATGCCGGTCGAAGTGCCCGAAAGCCTGCTGCAGGAACTGCCCGCATGAATTTCGATTTGTCGGATGACCAGCTCGCGATCCGCGACGCCGTCGAGGCGATCTGCGCCGACTTCGCTGCCGACTACTGGCTCGAGCACGAGCGCGACGGGCGCTGGCCGAGTGCATTCTGCGACACCATCGCCCGCGGCGGCTGGTTCGGCATGACCATGCCCAAGGAGTATGGCGGCGCCGGCCTCGGCATCTCGGAAGCCGCAATGGTGATGCGCACCATCGGCAAGCTCGGCTCGGCGGCGGTGTCGTCGGTGCATCTGAACCTGTTCGGCCCGCAGCCCGTGGTCGTATTCGGCACCGAGGCGCAGAAGCGGCGCTTTCTGCCGCCATTGATCGAAGGCACGGATCGCGCCTGCTTCGGCGTGACCGAGCCCAACATCGGCTCTGATACCACGCGCATCAGAACCTTCGCGCGCCGCGCGGGCGACCGTTACATCGTCAACGGCCAGAAGGTCTGGACCTCGACCGCGCAGCACGCCAACAAGATCCTGTTGGTGGCCCGGACGACGCCGATCGAGGAATGTGCGAGGCCAATGGACGGTGTCACGCTGTTTTATACGAACCTCGACCGCGCGCATGTGCACATCTGCGAGATCGAGAAGATGGCGCGCAAGGCCGTGGACTCGAACGAACTGTTCATCGGCGGGCTGGAGATCCCGGTCGAGGATCGCATCGGCGAGGAAGGCCAGGGGTTCAGGTACCTGCTGCACGGCCTGAACCCGGAGCGCATCCTCGTCGCGGCCTCTGCGCTCGGTGCCGCGCAGACGGCACTGACGAGTGCGACGGACTATGCCAGGGAACGCGTCGTGTTCGGGCGACCGATCGGCATGAACCAGGCGATCCAGCATCCGCTGGCCGAATGCTGGATGCGCCTGCAAGCGGCCGAGCTGCTGATGTGGAAGGCGGCGGCGCTCTACGACGCCGGCAAGCCCTGCGGCGTCGAGGCCACGGCGGCGAAATACTTGGCGGCCGAGGCCAGCTTCGAGACGTCATTGCGTGCGGTGCGCACCCACGGCGGATTCGGCTATGCCACGGAGTATCACGTCGAGCGCGGCTTGCGCGAAAGCGTGCTGTCACTGCTCGCGCCGGTGACGCAGGAACTCGCGCTCTGCTACGTCGCCGAGCAGGCGCTCGGCCTGCCGAAGTCGTATTGATCTGCGCAACACGAGATAAACCGCATCCAGAGCTTGAGTGCGCGGGCGCTGCCGTCGCCCGGGTTACGGCGCACCTGTGCGCATGATTTGACTCGCAAAGTGTCGTAGCGCTCGCAGGCGGCATTGGCCCCGGAGCGCATCCAGAAACGCATATAACAATGAGAACGACATGAGAATGAACAAAGCGAAGACGATACCGGTATTGCTGGCGCTGGCGTTCCTGGCGACACCGCTCGCCACAATGGCCTGGGAGCGGGGCAAGGTCGAGACATTCGCCACGTTGCCCGCCGGTGAGGCACATCCCGAGGGGATTACGGTGGGCCGCGAGGGCAACGTCTATGTCGTCACGGTGGCGGCGGACAAACCCAGTACGAGCGAGGGAGCGCTTCTCGTGTTCGACCCGCAGGGCAAGCATCTGCGCACTGTCGACATCAAGGGATCGAGCAGATTGTTGCTTGACCTCGGCTTTCATCCCCGGACCGGCCAGTTGCTCGTGGTCGACTTCAAGGCCGCGAAGGTCCTGAGCGTCGATCCCGTGTCGGGTGCCTCGTCCGTGTTCATGACGGTCACGGGCCAGCACCCCGGCCTCGACGGAATAACGTTCGACCCCGCCGGCAACGTGTACGTGACCGATGCGCATCAGGGCATCATCTGGAAAGTCGGACCCGAGGGCGGCGAAGCGTCGGCATGGGTCAGCAGCCCACTGCTCAAACCGACGCGTATACCGCCAACCATCGGCGCCAATGGTATGAAGTTCAATAACCAGAAGACGGCGGTGTTCGTCGCCAATACGGCGAACGACACCATTGTGAAGATACCAGTGACAGGCCCAACGCTCGAGCCTGGCACGCCTGAAGTCTTCGTCAACCGTGTCGGCGGCGGCCCCGACGGTCTGATCATCGATGAGCACGACAACCTTTGGGTCGCGTGCAACCAGTCCAACGAGATTCTCGTGCTGGAGCCGACCCAGGGTCGTGTGATTGCCAAGCTCGGCGATTTCGGTGGAATCAGTCCCGACGGGGCGCCCATCGGCTTTCTTTGGTCGAACAGCCTCGTATTTCACGGTGACGACGTTCTTGTCACCAACCTCTCGTTCGATATCGAGACGGTTCTATCGCAGCTTAGCGATGAGCTCGGCTTGACGCATCTCGTGCCCAAGACTCTGCGGACCATTGATGGACCGTGGGCTCGCCAGGTGAAGGTTCACACGATCTCGAAAATCAAGAAGCGGATACCAGCAGGAATGGACGTCGCCGGGAAAACAGAATGACAACCATTGCACGCACTGCGTTGCGAGCGGCGTGAGTATGACCAAAGCCAGGAGGACAGTTTCATAACAAGTATTTGAGGGCTAGGTCGTGAGCGTAGTCGGCGCTGCCAGCAAAAGTATTGCGCGTACCAATCCATAACAAAAAACATAGATGGAGTAGCGTCGATGACAACAACAACCTGGTTCTGGCGCCCGGCAAGATTGCCCTTGGCCGTCAGCCTCGCTTCCACACTCGCTGCTCCGGCATTCGGAGTTACCTTCAACATCGGGGAGATCGAGGGCCAGTTCGACTCCGCGCTTTCCGTGGGCGCCAGTTGGTCCATGCGTGGGGCCGATCCGGACCTCATCGGGGTCAACAACGGTGGCGATGGCCTGTCCCAGACCACCGACGATTCCCACCTGAACTTCAAGAAAGGCGAGACCTTTTCGAAGATCTTCAAGGGCATCCATGACCTCGAACTCAAGTACGGCGACACCGGCGTTTTCGTCCGTGGCAAGTATTGGTACGACTTCGAGCTGAAGGACGAGCACCGTCTGTTCAAGGACATCGACGATCACAACCGTAAGGAAGGTGCGAAGTCCGCTGGCGGCCAGATCCTCGACGCCTTTGTCTACCACAACTACGCCATTGCCGATCAGCCGGGTTCCGTGCGTCTGGGCAAACAGGTCGTGAGCTGGGGTGAAAGTACCTTCATCGGCGGCGGCATCAACACGATCAACCCGATCGACGTATCGGCATTCCGCCGTCCGGGTGCCGAGATCAAGGAAGGCCTGATTCCGGTCAACATGTTCTATGTCTCCCAGAGCCTGACTGAAAACCTGTCGGCCGAGGCCTTCTACCAGCTGGAGTGGGACCAGACGGTGGTGGACAACTGCGGCACCTTTTTCGCCCAGCCTGACGGGATTGCCGACGGCTGCGACGATAACCTGCGCGTCCTGAGGAAGGCATCGAGCCTGAGTCCTGCTGCCTTGGGGGGGCTGAGCCAGTTTGGGGTAACTGCGAACGAGGAAGGCGTGCTGGTTCGCCGCGGTCCGGATCGCGATGCGGATGACGATGGCCAATACGGCCTGGCTCTGCGCTACTTCGCCGAGCCGTTGAATACCGAATTCGGCGCCTATTTGATCAACTACCACAGCCGGGCACCGGTTTTCAGCAGCACGAGCGCTACCCAGGCGCAGCTGAATGCCATCAACGCCGGTTTGCCGAACGTTCCAGCCCTTGGCGCCAGCAACCCGGCCAACCTTCGCTCCTTGGCCGTCGCCGGATCCTCGAGCTACTTCGTCGAGTACCCAGAGGACATTCGCCTCTACGGCCTGAGCTTCTCCACCACGCTGCCCACCGGTACTGCGTGGAGCGGCGAGCTCAGCTACCGTCCGAACGCGCCGGTTCAGTTGAACACCACGGACATCCTCTTCGCGGGCGTTGAATCCCTTGGCGGACTGTTCGGCAACGCTTCGCTGCTGCCAGGCCCTGCGGGGCAGGACCTGCACGGCTATCGCCGCAAGGAAGTGACCCAGTTCCAGACTACCTTCACGCACTTCTTCGACCAAGTCATGGGGGCTAGCCGTCTGACCCTGGTGGGTGAGATCGGCGTCGTTCATGTCGGCGGCCTGGAAAGCACTTCCGATGTCCGTTATGGCCGTGACTCGGTCTTCGGTCCTGGCCCGCTGCCAGCCACTGGGTCAATCAATACGTGCGTGGCTCTGAACACCAGCAACCTGGGCAGCGCCACTGCGCAGAACGTTAGCAAGTACTGCGAAGACGATGGTTTCGTCACCAGCACTTCCTGGGGTTACCGCATGCGCGCCGTGTGGGACTACAACGACGTGTTCGCCGGTGTGAACCTCAAACCGAGCATTGCCTGGTCCCATGACGTCGATGGTTACGGTCCGAATGGTCTGTTCACCGAAGGCGCCAAGGCAGCCAGCCTGGGCCTGGATGCCGAGTACAACAATACCTACACGACGAGCCTCTCTTACACCGACTTCTTCGGCGGCAGGTACAACACATCGATCGACCGCGATTTCCTCGCGCTCAGCTTCGGCGTGAACTTCTAAATGGACTGGAATCTTGAGGAAACAACAATGAAAACAACAAAGAGTCTGCTGCAAACCGGCGCCCTGGCGCTGACCCTGATGGCCTCCAGTGTCATGGCCGCAGTATCTGCCGATGAAGCGGCCAAACTGGGTGCCAGCCTGACCCCGGTAGGTGCCGAAAAAGCCGGCAACGCCGATGGCTCCATCCCTGAGTGGACCGGCGGCCTGCCGCAGAATGCCGGTAGCGCCGACGCCGCGGGCTTCCTGCCCGATCCCTTCGCCAGCGAGCAGCCGCTGTTCACCATCACCGCGAAGAACGTCGACCAGTACAAGGACAAGCTGACCCCGGCCAGCTGGCGATGTTCAAACGCTACCCCGAAACCTACAAAATACCGGTGTACAAGACCCACCGCACGGCCACGCTTCCGGCCAAGGTAATCGAAGCCACCAAATACAATGCCACCCACACCAAACTGGTGGAGGGCGGCAACGGTCTGGAGAACTTCCATAGCGCCAACCCCTTCCCGATTCCGAAGGACGGCCTCGAGGCAATCTGGAACCACATCACCCGTTATCGCGGTGGCAGCGTGAGCCGCTTTGTGACCCAGGTGACCCCGCAGACAAACGGCTCCTACAGCCTGGTGTACTTCCAGGATGAGTTCACCTTCAGCGACCAGTTGAAGGACTACGACCCGAACAAACCGAGCAACGTGCTGTTCTACTTCAAGCAGCGCGTGACTGCACCGGCGCGCCTGGCGGGTAATGTCTTGCTGGTGCACGAGACCCTGAACCAGGTGAAGGAGCCGCGCCTGGCCTGGCTCTACAACGCTGGCCAGCGTCGTGTGCGTCGTGCCCCGCAGGTTTCCTACGACGGCCCGGGTACTGCTACCGACGGCCTGCGTACCTCCGACAACTTCGATATGTACAACGGCGCTCCCGATCGTTACGACTGGAAGCTGGAAGGCAAGAAGCAGATCTACATCCCCTACAACGCCTACAAACTGGACTCGCCGAAGCTCAAGTACAGCGACATCATCAAGGCCGGCCATATCAACCAGGACCTGACCCGTTACGAGTTGCACCGCGTGTGGCACGTGGTGGCCACCCTGAAGCCCGGCGAACGCCACATCTATGAGAAGCGTGACTTCTACATCGACGAAGATACCTGGCAAGCCGCTGCCATCGACCATTACGACGGGCGTGGCACCCTGTGGCGCGTGGCCGAGGGACACGCCCAGTATTATTACGACAAGCAAGTGCCGTGGTACACGCTGGAGAGCCTCTACGATTTGGTGTCCGGCCGCTATGTAGCGCTGGGTATGAAGAACGAGGAGAAACAGTCCTACGACTTCAGCTACGCCGCTGGTGAAAGCGACTACACGCCGGCTGCGCTGCGTCAGGAAGGTGTTCGCTAACGTTGCGCAATACCTTGTTAGGAAGCCGGCCTTCGGGGCCGGCTTTTTATTGATTGCGCCAGGCATGGCGCGTTGCGCGCAAGCCAACCAGCTTGGCTGGGCTAGCCACAGTGGTGATTTGGAGGTGCAAGTTCTCTACACGCAAGGGGAAGTGTTAGCCAGAGGCAAGGGTGTCGTGAGTGACTGCGGATCTGAAGGAAGCGCCACACATGAATCAGGCGCTATCGAAGAAGCTGTGGGATTGACTCGGACGGGTCTTGATAATGGATACGATAAACCGGCTTAACCGCAGCCCCTGCGCGCGGGAATGGACGCGCGCAGGGTGACCACCGGCGGCGTGCATTCAGCGTTTGTAAAGGCCGGTCAGGGTGGCCGTGGCGAGTGTGTTCTGGTGGATCAGGAAGCGCACCACCGCGTTGGTCGGGTTGGCCGGCAGCTCCAGCTTGGGCACGCTCAGCGCGTGCACAGTGAAGATGTAGCGGTGCGCGGGCAAGCCTGCGGGCGGGCAGGGACCGCCGTAGCCCGCGGTGCCATAGTCGTTGGGGACCTGAGTGCCGCTGGCGCCCAGGTCAGTGGCGTCGGTGGAGCCCAGGCCCGCGGCGAGCTGGGTGACGGACGAATCGATGTCGAACAGGATCCAGTGCCAGAAGCCGCTGCCGGTGGGCGCGTCCGGGTCGTACACCGTCAGCGCGAAGCTCTTGGTGCCTTGCGGCGCGCCCTGCCATTGCAGCGCGGGCGAGCGATTCTGGCCGGTGCCGTAGAAGCCATCGAACTCATGCACCCGTTGTAGCGGTTCCTGATCTTTAAATTCAGGCGATGTTACTGTGAAGTTACCCATGCCGTTTCCTTTCATTTGATCTTGGTAGTGGATTGGCAGCTCGCAACCGGGAGCCAGGGTTCACTGGTTTGAAGTAGAGGACGCAAGCCGTCCTTTGATGAGAAAGCCGGATGCGGACTGCTCCGGCGGGCAGCGCAGGGCTGTGGCGAACCCGCATGGAAGAAACAGGAAGTCGCCCGCCGCGAGCTGGAAGTCCTGCCCGTCGACGTGCGCCTCGATCCGTCCGTCTTCGACGTAGAGAACCTGCTCGGCGTCTGGCTCGGTCGGGCAGGCCAATGCGCTGCCGGCCTGCATCCGCAGCGCCGAGATGTCGACCCACTGCGCACCGACGGTGTCGCGGTCGATAAGTGGAACCCTGCCGGTGGCGGCCGCGTCGACGGTCAGCATCCTGACGTCGCCGCCCTCAACGACCGCGGGGTCGGGTTCCGTGATCGTCTGCGCCGGGTTCTCGCCATAAGGATGGGTTTCATTGCGGCTGGATCCTGAACGTTTTGCGTAAGCATCGAACCTCCGACATGACGTCAACCTAAAAACCTAATGTTAGGAGTTTTTGACATGAAAGAAGACCTTCGTCAAGCGCCTCATGGGGGTGACCGTAGGATCGTGGTCGGACGGTACGAGATCTCGGGTACCCGGCAGGACGAGTTCGCGGTTGCTTTTCAAAGAAGAAGGCGCAAGCGACTGCGCCGGGTTTACGCTGAGGTCTGCACGAGCACTTTTAATCGCGCTTGTGATCACCCACCACGTCCCGTTGGGGTTCGCTCATCCCGGGCATAATCTTCAATGTGGACGCGGGGAAGTCGACCTCGGCGACGTAGCGGTCGCCCCGATACCAGGTGAGACCGGCGTACAGCACGTTGCTTTTGCCGTCGACCAGGCACCGTGTCATTTTCGCCACGGGAGAGGCAAACGGGATTTTCAACAGGTCGCACAGAGGAAAATCCGCGGGCATCACGGTAATGCGTTGCCTCACGCGTTTGCCGCGCGTGCCCAGTTCGTCGAGCACTGCGGCGAGCAGCTTCCTTTTCCTGGCGATGTCCTTGGGCAGCGACTCGAAGACCGCGGTCGACACGTAAATCTCGGCGTAGCAGAACGGCTCGCCGGAATAGCTGTGCAGCTTGCGCACGCACACGTTGTCGTCCGCCGGCCGATCGTCCGACCCAAGCAGTTCTTGGGGCAACTGGATGTGGTGCCGGACTTCGAGTATCTCGAAAGAAAGCGCCTGCGGCGAGGCGAACGGATCGTTGATCGCCAGTTCGATGTCGATGGTGGGGGCAGGCAGCGCAGCCACGTGGGTGCCGACACCCCGTTGGCTGCGGATCAGCCCTTCCTTGGAAAGCAGCTCGTACGCTTGCCGGACAGTCACGACAGCGACGCCCAAGTCGTGCGCCAGTTTCGTGATCGGCGGCAGCTGCGTGCCGAGCGGGTACTCGCCGTTAGCGATCCGGTGCCTCAGCACGGAAGCTAACCTTTGATATTGCGCAACGCCGCGTTCGGCCCCCAGCTCCGGTCGCTCGGTCCTGATGTCTGCATGATTGATCCGCTTGTTCACGCCGTCTTCCACTAAATGCCTAACATTAGGTTTATGTTAGCAGGGCCAGCGTTGGCCGTCATTTGTGTGCAGTGAGGTTGCTGACCGTGCCCTTGGCGGGATTGCCATCGTCGTGCGCTCGACCGCCTGCTGTCGATCCGCGAGGGCGCCAAGGGTAGCGGGCTGATCGGGCTGATCGGGCTGCGCTAGTCTCTCGCTGACTACACGCACCGGATTGGTATCAATGACGTAGTCGTCGAGGCTTTCGGGAAGCAAGGTGCTTTGGTCTCGATGTTCACCGCCGCCAAATATGGGCTCAAGACTCTCGACATCCTCGTTGAGCTGGGTAAGCGGCGCATGGTTGGCGGGCAGGAGGACATGATTGTCGATGTGGCACTGGATCTAGTGAAGAAGACCTAATAGATCGCAAGCGTTTGGAGGTTAAGGTGCGCCCATCCGCACTGGGTGGGTGCACATCGTCTGTCGTTCGTCAGTAACTCGGTGTTGCGCCTTGAACGCGAGCTTGACGTGCGCTTATTCGTGCGGACCACCCGAAGCTTGAGGCTATCGGAGGAGGGCGAGCGCTACCTGCCCCATGCCCAGGTCGCGATAGAGGCAATATTTACTGGAGACCAGGCCTGTGAGCCGCGAGGGGGCGAAAGAAAGTAACGTTCGCAGGACCTCGCGGCTGACCTCGGTTGTTTTCAGGAACGGCGCTGAGCAAGCCTTTCTAATAGCGGTGAGGTCCGGGGGCACAACGCCACGGTACTCATCACTCAGAAGCGAGCGCGGCGTCACCCCTCACTTGTTGAGTGTCAGCAGCCGTCTGGCGACCCACCTTGAACCATGCGGCGTACAACGCCGGGACGAAGAAAATCGTCAGCAGCGTCGCCACGGTGAGGCCACCCATGATCGCGATCGCCATCGGCCCCCAAAATACACTGCGCGTGAGCGGGACCATTGCGAGCACGGTGGCCAGCGCCGTCAGCATCACCGGACGGGCTCGGTGAATGGCGGCATCCAGCACAGCGTTCCACGGGTCGCGCCCTTCGGCGATCTCGATTTGCACTTGATCGATCAGGATCACTGCGTTGCGCATGATCATGCCACCCAGTGCGATGTTGCCCAGGATCGCGACGAAACCCAACGGCGACTGGAACACCAGCAGCGCCGGCACCACGCCGATCAGGCCCAGCGGTGCAGTCAGCATCACCATCCACATGCGGGAAAAGTTCTGCAGTTGCAGCATGAGCAACAGCAGGATGGTGATCAGCATCAGCGGGGCCACCGCGAGCAGCGCCTTGTTGGCTTTGTCACTTTCCTCGACGGCTCCGCCCACATCTATGCGGTAACCCGTCGGCAGCTTGGCTTCGATGTCCTTAAGCAACGGCTGGATTTCCTGCGTCACCGATACACCCTGCTCACCATCTTTCACGTCGGCGCGCACAGTGATCGCCATGTCGCGATTGCGGCGCCACAGTACTGGCTCTTCCAGTTCAGAGCGCACCTGTGCGACCTGCGACAGCGGCACCACCGTGCCTTGGCGCGTGTAGAGATTGATGTCTTTCAGTGTGTCGAGGTTCAAGCGTTCCTCTGGCACGGCACGGGCCACAATGTCGATCAGGTCCTCGTGCTCACGTAGCTGCGACAAGGTTGCGCCGTTCATCACGGTCTGGGTCGCCAGTGACACGTCGGCCGGGGTGAGGCCCAGCGCGCTCGCCTTGTCCTGATCAAGCTGCACTTTCAGCGTGCGCACCGGGTCGTTCCAGTCGAGCTGGAGGTCGCGCACCTTCGGGTTGGACGCAACCACCTTCTCCACGTCGCGGGCTATCTTGCGCACCACCTGGGTATCGGGGCCTACGACGCGGAACTGCACCGGATAGCCGACAGGCGGCCCCAACTCGAGCCGGGTCACGCGCACCCACGCCTGCGGGAATTGTTGATCAGCCGAGGCCACCAGCCGCGCACGAACCCGCTCGCGTGCATCCAGGTCCTTGGTCATCACAACGAACTGGGCAAAACCCGGATTCGGCAACTCGGGGTTGAGCGAGAGATAGAAGCGCGGTGCGCCGGCGCCGGTGTAGGCGGTATAGAAACGCACGTCCTCGTCCTTCGCCAGGATCTCCTCCATGTGCTTGACCTGCTCGGTCGTCGCGGCGAACGAGGAGCCTTCCTTTACGCGCAGGTCAATGACCAGTTCAGGACGCGAACTGTTGGGGAAGAATTGCTGCGGCACTAGCTTGATACAGGCCAGAGCAAGTACCAGAGCACCAACCGTCGCACCGATGACCACCCAGCGGCGCTCGATGGCGGCGTCGATCAGGCGGCGCAGGCTGCGGTAGAACTTCGTGTCGTACATATCACCATGCTGGTGCTTGCCCAAGTCGTTGGGCAGCATCTTGACCGCCAGGTACGGCGTGAAGATGCCGGAGCAGATCCACGAGAACAGCACCGCGGCGCCGACGATCCAGAAAATGCCACCCGCGTACTCGCCGGTGGTGGACTTCGAGAGGCCGATCGGCAGGAAGCCCACGACGGTGATGAGTGCGCCGGTCAGGCGCGGCATGGCGGTGGACTGATAGGAGAAGGCGGCCGCCTTCACGCGGTCCATGCCGGTTTCCATCTTCGCCACCATCATCTCGATGGCGATGATGGCGTCATCCACCAGCAGTCCCAGCGCGATAATCAGTGAGCCGAGCGAGATGCGCTCGAGGTTCCAGCCCATCGCCAGCATCACCAGCGCCACGCCGCCCAGCACCAGCGGCACCGTGGCCGCGACAACGAGGCCTGCGCGCCAGCCCAGGCTGGCCAGGCTCACAGCGATCACGATGATCAGCGCCTCGACCAGCGCACGCCCGAAGTCCAGGATGGCGTCCTTCACCGTGGTTGGCTGGTCGGCCACGAGTTCCAGTTCCACGCCATGCGGGAGCTCCGACTGGATCCTGGCGACTGCCGTGTCCATTTCTTTGCCAAGGTCCACGATATTGCCGTCGCTGGTCATCGTGATGCCCAGCATCAGCACCGGCTGGCCGTTGTGGCGGACCGTGTAGGTGGGCGGATCCTCGAAGCCACGCGCAACGGTTGCGATGTCGCCGAGTTTGATCGTCCGGCCGCCCGCGGCGATGGGCACGTTGCGGATAGCGTCTTCGCTGTCGAACTGGCCGCTCACGCGCACCATGACGCGGTCGCCATGGGTGTCGATCTGGCCGGCGGGCGACATGGCGTTCTGGCTCTTGAGGCTTTCGGCGATGGCCAGCGGTGTAATGCCCAGCGCTGCCAGGCGCTCGTGCGAGAACTCGACGTAGACACGCTTGGCCTGTTTGCCGATGAGATCGATTTTCTTGACCATCGGCACCTTCAGCATCTGGCGCTTGATGTCCTCGGCCGCGTCCGACAGGTCGGCGTGGCCGACGCCGTCGCCCTTGACCGCGTACATCAGGCCATACACGTCGCCGTACTCGTCGTTCAGGATCGGGCCGATCACGCCGTCAGGCATCTCGCGGCTCAGGTCGTTGAGTTTTTTGCGCGCCTGGTACCAGGCCTCGCGCTGGTCAGCCTTGGAAGTGCCGCCACGCACGGTGAGCGTCATGCCTGCGTAGCCTTGCCGCGCGTAGGTGACCACCTTCTCGAAATTGTCGATCTGCTCGAATTTCTTTTCCATGCGGTTGAGCACCTGGTCCTGCAACTGCTGGGCAGTAGCGCCCGGCCAGATGACCATGGCGGTCATGGAGGGCACGGAAAAGTTCGGATCCTCGAGCTGACCGAGCCTGGTGAAGCTGAAGACGCCGGCCACCGCGACAATGAGGAGCATGAACAGGACGATGGCGCGATGACGCAGCGCCCAGTCGGTGAGGTTGAAGTTATTCATCGGGCGGCCTGCTGCGTGGTGTTCGCGTCAACAATCGCCGCGCCGGGAAGCGCGACTTTCAGTCCGGACGTCATCTTCTGGACGCCGGCGGTGACGACCAATACGCCAGCCTGCGGCCCGGAGACGAGCACCTCGTCGTTGCGGTAGCCCCAAACGGCCACACGCTCCAGTTCGACGATGCCTGCCGGATCCTTGCCCGCGGGCGTGACCACCCACAGCGCCGGCTGGCCACCGCTTTGCGTCAGTGCCGTGGCTGGCACCGCCGCTACCGAGACACTTGTCATCACGCGTTCGGCCATTACCGTGGCGGTGGCGCCCAGCGGCAGCGCCTGCACCGGCTTGAGCCGCGCGCGATAGGTGCGCGTCTGCGCTGCCGCCTGCGGCGATAGCTCGCGCAGCGTGACATCGAAAACCTCGCTCGGCGCACTGGCCAGTGAGGCCTTGAAACGCGCGTCCTTAAAGACGGCCAGTTGATCCTCGGGCACGTCGATGACGATCTCGGATTCATCCGGATTCGCAATCGAGACAACCGATTGACCCTCCGCCACGACCTGGCCGGCCTCAAAGCGCAAAGCTGTGACGACACCGCTACGCGAAGCACGCAGCACGGTGTACTTGAGCCGGTTGCGTGCAAGCTCAAGCTTTCGTGCCTCGGCCTCGGCGGTCGCATGCGCTGTTTGGGCATTGGTATGCGCGCGCTCGTCGTCGGCCGCACTGACTGAGCCGTCAGCCTTCAGCGCAGTCAAGCGCTGGTGGTCCGAGTCGGCTTGGCGCGTCTGCTCGACAGCAACCGTCCACTGTTGTCGCGATGCTTCCTCAGCGAGGCGGTAGTCGCTGTCATCCAGCACAGCCAGTATTTCGCCTTCGCGCACAAACTGGCCTACATCGACCTTGCGCTGGGCTACCTTGCCGCCCACGCGGAACGCTTGGTCGACTTCATGCCGCGATTGCACGGTGCCCACGTAGCGACTGATGTTGCGTGCATTGTCGTAGCTGATTTCAACGGTGCGTACAGGTCGTGGCGCCTGCACGGTAGGCTTGTCCGGGCTACACGCGCAAAGCATGACGGCGACGGCCAGGGCGCCGGCCGCAGTAAGGGAGGTTTTCAAGGCGGTTCCTCTAGTAAAACGGCAGTTTTTCAGGAAAGTGGTGGCAGGTCGGCTTTGGTGGCTGCGGTGGGGGTAGCGGGTTGTTCGAACACCTGCCAGCCCCCGCCCAATGCCTTATAGAGCTGCACGCTATCGATCAGCAGGCGGGTGTTGCTTTCGTTGGAGTTCAAGCGTGCCGCCAAGCGCGCCCGCTGCGAATCCAGCAGTGGCAACAGGTCGATCTGCCCGCGGCTATAGAGCGACTGGGCGCGGTTCTGCGCAGCCTCGGCGGACGCGGCGGCCAATTGCAGCGACCCGGCGCGGCGCCGCTCCTGCGCCAGCGTGACGAGGGCGTTCTCCACATCCTCGAGCGCTCGTACGATGCCGTCTTCGGCGCGCAGCAGCGCCTCTTTTTGAGCACTTTCGGCAGCGTCGTTGATCGCTTGCGTGCGCCCGGCGTTAAAGAGCGGCATCGCCAGCAGGCCCGCCACGTTGGTGAAGCGCGCAACGCCGAGATCGGCACCGTTCAGGCTCAAGCCCTGGCGGCCGAAGGAGGCATCGAGGAACAACCGCGGAAACCACTCGGCCGCGGCCTGCTTGCGGCGCGCATTGGCTGCATCGAGCTGCGCCATCAGCGCCAGCACGTCAGGGCGGCGTTGCAGCAGCTCGGCGGGCTGGCCCGGCTTGGCCTCGGGCACCACTGTCACATCGCTAATCGAAGTCTGGATGTTCGCGGTATTGAAGGACTGGTCGGCAATCAGCACCGCGATACGATGGCGCGACACAGCCACCTGCGTTTCCAGCGGCGGAATCTGCGCCCGCGCCGACAAGGCGTCGGTCTGTGCGCGTTCGACGTCGAAGGCGGATGCCAGCCCCACCTGCTGGCGAGCGGCAACCAGACGCAGCGTCTCGTCCTGCATCGCTGAGATGGCGCGCAGCGTCGCGACCTGGCGTTGCGCGCCGACTAGTGTGAAGTAGTTGCTGACGACGTCGCTCATCACCAGAAGGCGTACGCCGCGCATGCTGTGCTCCGCGGCCAGCGCATCGGCGTCGGCCGCCGCTGCGCCGGCGCGCAGGCGGCCGCTCAGGTCGAGCTCCCACGAGACGTCCAGGCCCACACTGGTGGTCTTGGTATCCGGATAACCCTGTTTCGTGGCCGAGTTGTAGCCGCTGCTTCGATCGCTGCCGGAGGCGGATGCGCCGACACTCGGGAACAGCCAAGAACTGCTGACTGTTTCGCCGGCACGCGCGGCGCGCAGGCGCTCGGCGGCAATCTTGACGTCGCGATTCTCGCGCGCTGCTCGGCGCACCAGATCCGTCAGCAACGGGTCATGGTAGACCTCCCACCATGCCGCCTCGGGTTCCATTTCGGAGGCCGTGCTCGTGGAAAAGTTGCTCGGCAGGTCTACCGATGGCTTAAGGACCTCGGTGGAGCAACCGGTCAAGATCAGGGCAACAGACGCGGCGAGCGCTGCCCCCATGACGACGCCGACCACGCGTTCGGCATGTTGCAGGGGCGTCTGCCCGGCGTTGCGGGTCAACAGATGGGAAGTTGGAAGTCGCGGCATCGGTTTGGACTCGTGAAGATTCGAGGTTGCATCAGCGTAGGGCCCGGTGTGCGCGAAGTCGTCAGCGAAGGGTCGCCGTTCGGTCGCCATATCGAGCGCTCATTCGTGTTGGAGACGTCAGTCGCCGCCGGCATCTGCCGTGTGCTCGCCGGCTGACAACGCGAGGTCCGAGGCGATCGACTCCAGCAGCTCTTCGGCGGACGAAAACTCGCGCTGTCGTCCGGTGACCAGGTTTTCGAGGCGGCCCACCAGGGCCCCCGGCGCGGCATCGCTACGCAGCTTTACTACGTACGAGCGGCGGCTCGGGTATTTGGATTCAGGGTTCAGGATCATCGCAGACCAGGGGCTCAAGAAAGTTCGACGACAGCGTAGGTGGCTCCTTGCGTCGAGTCGTAAGCGAAAGGTCAGACTTCGGTCGGGACAGCACCCGCCCCCCACAGAAATCGTGTCGCTTCAAGCCAACTTGGCAGCGTGAATCAGCGAGCGCGCACGTTTCACCAGCTCGGTTCCGTCAGTTTCGGGCAGCTGGTCAACCAGTGTGGCCAACGCCTGTTGGTCCTCGGCCGTAGCGTCATGGTGCTCGCACAGCTCGACCAGCGCGAGCAGCTCCAGCCACGGCGCTTCCTGGGCGCGAGCCTCCTCAACCGCGCGCCGCACCGCAGCGTTGCCGGCGTCGGGCTGACCCTGCGTTCGCGCGATCGCTGCCTCTAGCAGCAATAGCTGCGGCAGGTATACGCGCTCGCCCAGTTCCTCGCCCACCCGAAGTGCTTCCTGTAGCTCGACTTGTGCTGCATTGCAATCGCCTGCCAGCAGCAGCGCCTCGGCGGCGTAGCCGAGTACCTCGCTGGCTCCGGAGCGCATGCCGAGCCCGGTGTGTTCTTCGTAGGCTTCGCGGATGCGACGGTAGCCGTCGCTCGGGGAGCCGCTGCGCGCGTCGGCCCAACCGTGCCACCAGCGGCAAGCCGTACGCCCCAGTGCGAGCGAATACTCATCGACCAGCGCCTGCATGTCGTCGGCCAGCGCAGCCACACGCACGTGGTTTCCCATGCGCACCTCGATCAACACCTCCTGCCAGGCGGCGACCAGCTGGGTCATGGGCTGGCGCAACGCCTGCGCGCGTAGCCGTGCCTGCTGCAGGTGGACTCGAGCTTGCTCAACCAGACCAGAACGCAAGAGTTCTATAGCCAGCATGCCGTGCAGCATCACCTGGGGATCAGCCGCAAAGATATTGTTTGCCCCGATGTCCAGCGGCTCGGCGATCGCGAGGGCGCGCTCTAACCAACGGCGGGTCGTCTGTGTGCGTCCCTGGAGGTGATGCACCTCGCCCTGCACGATGCACGCCGCCAGCATGAGCGCCGGATCGTTTGTGTCGCAGGAGAGGGCTTCGGCGCGTTCCGCCACCTCCAGCGCCAGCGCATAGTCGCCGCGCAGACCGAGCAGATAGCCGAAACCATGCAGCAGGCGCCCGCGCATTGGATGCTCGGGTACATCCGCTAGCAGCGTGTACGCGCGTTCGAACGCGTTCATGGCTTCGCTACCGACACCGAACGTGTGGAAAGCCGACACCCCCTGCAGCGTGGCCAAGGTAATTTCGAGGACATTGCGCTCCGTCCCTTCTGGTGCCTGCGTCAACAGGACCATTGCCCGCTCAGTGAGACCGATGCACAAGTCCGGGCTGAAGTGCAGTAGCGCGGCTTCTGCGGCCTCGGCGTAGTAGCGCAGCGCGATCATCGGCAGCCGAGCGCGGTCGAAGTGCATCGCCAGCTCCGAGGCAGCAACCGGCACGCCGGCCGTGCGCTCGCGTTCGAGGGCAGCGCCGACCTGGCGATGGAGTTGGGTGCGCAATGAACGCGGCGTGCGGTCATACAGCACCTGGCGAAAGAGGGCATGCCGGAACGAGTGGGGTAGCTCGACCGTCTCTTCAACTTCGGTGGCCCGCGACCGTATGAGCCATACCTGCTCGCGTATCAGCTCCTCACAGGTGTGGGCCACCGAAGCGAGGTCGCGCTCGAGGGCCAGTGAAACCGTCTCAACCCGGAATTCGACCCCGCACACCGCTGCGGCCGAGAGCAGTGCACGCTGCTCCGGCCCAAGCCTGGCAATGTAGTGATCAATAATGGCCGCGAGGTTTTCGGGAACCGCCAGATCCGCAAGCCGAGCTTCGATGGTGGCTTCGTCGTCCTTTGGGTCCATCACTTCACTGATGATTGACGAAACGAACAACGGCACACCGTCAGTGCGCTCGTGCAGGGCGCGCACGAAGGCTTCATCGTGTGCTAGCGAGGCTGAACGCAGCGCAATATAGTCAGCGACCTCGGTTTCCGAGAATGGGTCGAGCACCACTTCCTCGCACAAACGCTGCAGGCGTAGTTCATGACGCAATGAGCTGAGCGGATGCTCGAGCGCCACAACCTCCGCGAGACGGAAGCTCGACAGCCACATCAGCCGCGCGCGGCCACGTCGCCGCGCCACATAGTTGATCAACTGGACCGTCGCCCGATCGCTCCAATGCAGGTCTTCGGTCACCAGCAATAGCGGTCGATGCTCCGTGTAGCGGTCCAGCAGTTCGCCCATTTCCCTCAGCATGCGGTCCGGACCGATGCCGGCAAGTTCGCGCCGCAACGCGTCTCGCTCTTGCTCGGTACTCAGCCACGGCAGTTGCAGTAGCCAGGTCGGCGCCACGGCGCGCAGCAGCGCCGGCAGGGTCGGGTCGCTGCGGCACAGATTGGCTAACGCCTCCAACACCGGCAGGTACGGCTCGCCGGTGCCGTAGTGTTCTACGCAATGGCCGCGTGCGCAGGCGATGCCGCCAAGGCTGGCGAGGAAATGTTCGATTAACGTGGTCTTGCCAATCCCCGGTTCTCCAGCGAGCCAGACCACGGCACGCTGGCCGCCATCCGCCCGCTCCCACGCCCGTTGCAGCCTGGAGACCTCGTCGGTGCGACCGATGAATGGCGGTGACGGGGGCGCGCCAGCCGCCGGCACCGTCGCGGATGCAGGCGGCATCGAAGGTGCGGAGGAGGGCGGGGCGATGAAGCGATAGCCGCGCCGCGACACGGTCTCGATGAAGCGAGGATGCCTGGGGTCGTCTCCCAGCACCTTGCGCAGATCGCTGATGGCCGTCTTCAGCACCGAATCGCTGACGAACCGATGCCCCCACACGGCATCAAGCAAGGCATCCTTGGTCACCAGCGATCCTGGCTGGCGTGCCAGCACGCATAACAACGTGAAGGGAGTCGGCGCTAACGCCACCGCTTGCCCGTTACGCAACAAACAGGCGTTGGATTCGTCGAGCTCGAACTCGACGAAGCAGAGCAAGACTGGGTTCGGATGGGACTGCGGACGTGCCACGGTTGATTCCTAAAGACTAAAACAGGGGTATGTCGCCGCGAAGCTTCACATGGGGCTCGATACTAAAAACCGGTGTGTGCCCGATTTCCTGGTCCTATCGACCAGCTTTTTTTTCAACAGTTCTCCAGCCTCGGCTCGCCTTGAGCCCTTGACGCCAGTCACGTTCTTCAGTTCTTGGCCATTGTTCCAATGACAACGCTGATCGGCTCTGAAGCCAAGCGTCGTCGGTCGGAAACTGGCATACGCCAACTTCACGCCACCCGCCTGCGGCACTCGCCAACTCGGTCGGAACGCGGTCCGCTGACGCCTGACATTTCGCCTCATTCCCTAGGCCCATCGCGGCTTGCCAATGATCCCAAAAAATAATGACAAAAACATCAATATTGAAATATCTCTCAATATTGCATACCTTTCACATTGCCTGACGATGAGACCTCGCGTCTCACGACTTCAATCACAACAAGGGCTCGAGATGAACAACAACAAGAAAGTTTCCGAATTGCCTCCCGCCGCCGTTGACGTGCTGGTCATCGGTAATGGTCCGGTAGGTGCGACAATCGCGGCGCTGCTCGGCCGCTATGGGGTAACGACCCTGGTACTGGACAAGACCCATGAGGTCTTACTGATGCCTCGTGCCATTGCTCTGGACAACGAGGCGCTGCGCATTCTGCAACTCGCAGGATTGTCGGAAGACGCTTTCGAGAAGATCGTTATCCCTGAAGTGAAAATGCACTCCCCGGTACTCGGGCAGTTCGGTCGAGCCAATACTGAGGGGTGCATCGATGGCCATCCGAAACTTGTGACGTTCTATCAACCCGACCTCGAACACGCGATGCGCAGCCAGGTCTCCCGGCTGAAGTCAGTAACCAGTCTTGGTGGCTTCGAGCTTGAGAGTCTGGTCGAGGAGTCGGATTGCGTCGTCGCCTCCGTACGAGATCAGCATGGGCAATCGCATTCCGTTCGCGCCCAGTACCTGGTCGGTGCGGATGGCGCAAGCTCCAGGGTCAGAGCACTGATTGGCCAGGAGTTCGAAGGGCAGACCTATTCGGAGGATTGGCTGATTGTCGATGTCAAGAACCGGCACAAGTCAGCGATTGATCACGTTGAGTTTCTCTGTGATCCGCGGCGCCCAACGCCGCATATGCCTGCACCCGGCGGCAGGGAACGTTGGGAGTTCATGCTGCACCCCGGCGAATCCCGGGAAGAGCTGGAAAGCCCGGAAAGCATCGCCCGACTGATCTCGCCATGGATCAACCCGCAGGAGCTGGAAATCGAGCGCAAGGCGGTGTATCGATTCCACGCGCGCTGCTGCGACAAATTCAGCAAGGGGCGCGTCTTTCTCGCGGGCGACGCGGCGCACATCACGCCTCCTTTTGTCGGGCAAGGTCTCGTAGCGGGACTTCGAGATGGTGCCAACCTTGCCTGGAAACTCGCTTGGGTCCTTCGCGGCCATGCCGCGCCTGCAATACTCGATACCTATGACGTAGAGCGCCGCCCCCATGCCCAGGCGATGATCAATCTGGCGAAACTCATGGGCCGCCTGGTCATGCCCAAGAACAAGATCGCCGCTTTCTTTATCCACGGCCTGATGCGTTCGCTGGGGTTGACGCCTGCTACCAGGAAGTACTTCGAACAGTTGGACATCAAGCCGAAGAACACCTTCAAACACGGCCTGTTCGTACAGCATCGTCGGGGCGACAAGCTGGTACGTGGCAGCCTGTTTCCCCAAACCTGGATTCGCAACATGCAAAAGCAGATCAAACTGAGCGACGATGCGCTTGGAGACCACCTGACCCTGGTTGGATTCGGTGTTGACCCGTTGTCGCTGCTGACCACTGATCAGATCGTTTCCTGGGAAAAGATGGGCGGCCACTTCTTGGAGGTCAGAACACGCGGCCAACGCTCCGGCGGCAGCTGTGACTTCATCGAAGACATGAACCATGACATCCTGCCGTTGGCTCCCAAAGGAACGCTCGTCGCGGTTCGTCCCGACCGTATCATCATGCACCACGCCCCTGGTGCAGAGGCAGGCAGTCTCCTTCAAGACTGCAGGGGCCTGCTAGCGAGCGAAGACGCCACTCCCAATAGCGTTTCCGTTACCATCAACGAGCCCACTAGATTACGAGCTTGATAATGCATTCCCCCATTCTTCCTTTAGATGCTACTGCGCCACAACCTCTCACGAGAGGTCACAAGAAGCGTGAGCGCACCCGTCGCGGTCTGGTGGACGCGGCATTGCGTCTTATCGCACGTAAGGAGGTGGGGGAGATCGCACTGCTCGAGGTGGCCGCGGAAGCAGCGGTATCCAACGGTACCATCTACAACTATTTTCGAACTCGCGACGAGGTGCTGGAGGCGGTGGGCATCGCCATGGCCGCCGAGTTCTCCGATGCCATTTCCGCCATGAGTAAGGACGTGAGCTGCGGTGCTCAGCGGCTTTCGATCGGCGTGCGCATGTTTGTGTGTCGGGCCGCCGCCGACCACCAATGGGCGAATGCGCTGCTGCGCATCATCCATTTCGACCAGGCAATGCGCTCGCGTTTGACTGCCCATGTACTTGGCGATCTGCGTGAGGGGCTGCGTGCGGGCACTCTTGCTTACGAGGATGAAGGGGTCGCCCTGGACATAGTCTTATCGTGCACAACCGGAGCAATGCGCTCAGTTGTCGAGGGACGTGCAGTGGCGGAGCACGATCTGCGGGTCGCCGAAATGATTCTCCAGGCTCTGGGCGTAACACCTGCCAGAGCCAGGAGAATCGCCGGCAAGCCGCTACCGGCCTGAACTGATTTAATCCTTGATCTGTCTGGCTTGATCAATCCATTGCCGATAGCTCTTCGCCTGGCGACGAGACTTCAACTGATTGCCGATCAATGCCATGAGGGGTGACGTCCCGGGTTTTGTCCCTTTCCCCTGACTCAGCAAGCCGAGCTGCTTCTTGACCACCGACGCCACTGCAAGCGAGGCCAGCGCCTTGTTCTTCCAGCGGACGACGACGGGCTCCACTTCGGTGTCCTGGCCTGCCATCCATTGGCTTGGCAGGGTCGGCTCGATTGCCAACGCAGTGGCAAGCCCCACCATCGACACTGAGCCGCTAACCACTCGCTCCGCGACCTCCTTTCTACGCACGCCGCCGGTGACCATCAGCGGCATGCGCGCTATTTCTCCTATTTTCTCCGCGAATTCGAGAAAGTAGGCTTCTCGAGCCAGGCTGCTGCCATCGCGGGTCTGTCCCTGCATTGCCGGGCTTTCGTAGCTGCCACCCGACAACTCGACCATGTCGACCGCCTTGGCGTTGAGCATCTCTACCACGCGTGCCGCATCCGCAGCATCGAAACCGCCACGCTGAAAGTCCGCGGAGTTGAGCTTCACAGCGACGCAAAAGATCGGTGCCACTCGCTGACGTATTGCGTCGATGGTTTGCAGGAGAATTTGCGCGCGGTTTTCCAGGCTGCCACCCCAACGGTCGTCACGGCGATTGGTCAATGGCGAAAGGAATTGGCTGAACAGGTAGCCATGCGCTGCATGAATCTCCACGCCAGTGAATCCGGCACGCTCCGCCAGCACCGCCGCTTGGGTATAGCGCTCAATCAGCTCCTCGATCTCCTGCTCATTCAAGGCCCTGGGCGGCACAAAAGCTTTTGATAGTCCGGGGATATCGACCGCAACTGCGGAGGGGCCCCTTGCCGGTTGCCCCATTGAAGCCAATAGCTGCCGTCCGGGATGATTGATTTGCATCCAGGCCTGGGCTCCGCGACTGCGGCAAACCTCGGCCCATAGCCTGAATTTGGCCAGGTTTTGATCGTCCTCAAGCACTACGCCAGCGGGTCCGGTCAAGGCGTGGCGGTCAACCATGACGTTGCCAGTGATGATCAGGCCGGCACCACCCTCCGCCCAGCGCCGATAGAGCTTAACCAGCGCCTCCCCTGGAGCGTGATCCTCATTGGCAAGGTTCTCTTCCATGGCAGCCTTGGCGATTCGGTTTGGAATCACCGTGCCGTTAGGCAATCGAAGCGGTTTGAAGAGCTTTGAGCCGGTCATGTTCTGTCCTTCAGCTGATATAAAGTCGGCCAGCACATAATTGAACATGCGTGTTCAGTTGTGTCAATGTCTAGGACTTTTATTGACCAGGAGACATCGATCATGGTGTCCATATTTTTCAGGTTTCAGGCCGGTTTTCGGACAAAAAATCCAACAGGCTAAAAAATAGTGTTGACGTAAAATGAACACAAGTGTTCAATCAAGTCATAAGGTAATCCTGGAGAGAGAACCGTGGAATCCCTAAATCCAACACAGCGCCGCATTCATCAAGCCGCCTTTCGCCTGTTCGCTGAAAGAGGCACCTCACAAGTGAACATCCTCGACCTCGCGCAAGAGGCCGGCGTGGCGCGCGGAACGGTCTATAGCAACATCGACAGCATGGAAAGCCTGTTCGAGGCGGTCGCCAGCCATCTCGCGAGGGAGATGCATGAGCGCGTCAACAAGAGCTTCAATTCCCTCTCCGATCCGGCTCAGCGCCTTGCCAATGGCATTCGATTCTTCATTCGTCGAGCGCACGAGGAGTCCCAATGGGGGGCGTTCATACATAAGTTCGCCATGAGCAACTCTTCGTTGCGCGAAATGTTCAGCAGCCAAGCGACTACGGATCTTCTGAGCGGGCTTTCCAGTGGCCGGTACACGTTTCAGCAGGAGCAACTGCTTTCTGTACTGACGCTCATATCGAGCAGTGTTCTTGGCTCGATTTTCCTGGTGCTGGAAGGGCACAAAACGTGGCGCGAATCGGGCTCTGACACCGCCGAGCTGGTACTGCGGGCATTGGGTGTGCCGCCAGAGGAGGCTCGTGCGCTGGCGACCAAAGAGTTGCCGGCACTTCCGTCTCTCGACTGAGCTTGTAACTGACTTGACTGGACAAACCCCTGGTTTTTTTTCAGGGGTTCGGGACAGCTTTGCCCTAAAAACCCGGAAAACAAGAACAATGAACAACAAAATCGAATTGCACCGGTTGGCGACACCACAACCCGCCCGGCATCCGCAGCCGACGGTGAAGGCCCAGGCTCTGACGCACCTGATCTTTCAAAGGCCGGACTTGAACGAGGCGGCGCGTTTTCTGACTGACTTCGGCCTGACGGTAAGTCGGCAGGACGCCGATACGCTTTATCTACGTGCCACCGAAGCCACTTCATATTGTTACCGTGTCCATCGTGCAGAACAGGCACGTTTTGTTGGGTTCGGACTTGCAGTGCAGTCTCTAGAGGATCTGAAAAAACTCACTCGAATCCCAGGTGCGTCATCGCTAGAGACGTCCGAACATCCAGGCAAAGGGTATTACGTCAGACTGACTGATCCTTCCGGTTTCATTGTGGAAGCTGTTTGCGACCAGACTCCAGGCAAGACGCTGGCGCATAGAGCTCCTCTCCACTGGAATCTGGCGCACGAGCAACCGCGAATCAACGCCACGCAGCGCCCGCCAATTGCTCCGCCTGAAGTCATTAGACTGGGCCACATCGTCATCGAAGTGGCCGACTATCAGGCGACCTGTGCCTGGTATACGCAGCATTTCGGGCTTATTCCCAGCGATGTGCAGGTACTTCCTGACGGCACACCTATCGTCACCTTCATGCGCCTTGACCTGGGTGAAACTCCCACGGCTCACCATACGCTCGCGATAGCGCAAGGGTTCATGGCGACCTATAGCCATAGCGCCTATGAGGTCGTCGATGCAGACGCCGTGGGAATGGGGCAGCGCGTCCTGCGCGAGCGCGGTTGGGAGCACTCATGGGGCATCGGCCGACACATTCTGGGCAGTCAGATCTTCGATTACTGGCAAGACCCATGGGGCGACAAGCACGAGCATTACTGCGACGGGGATATTTTCACGGCCGCTCGGCCGACGGGCATTCATCCGGTAAGCCCCGAGGCAATGGCGCAGTGGGGGCAGCGCATGCCCAAGACTTTTACCAAACCCAAGATGAGCCTCGCGAATGTGCGTGCGCTGATCCGCAACCTGCGACGCAGCCCGGACTTATCCATTCGCAAGTTGATAACACTCATGCGGATGTTCGGGTAGAGCTGCCGCCATGTCGGGCAATTCAACCAGATATGGCCGGCGCGATGTGCTCAAAGCCGGCGCTGTGATCGCCGGCGGCTCGTTGGTCTACAGCGTTGCCAGCCCCCCTTCAGAACAACACCATAATTCTCGCGCCATCGAGCACGGGAAAAACACTGCTCCAGGAGTGCCTTCAATGTCTGCAGTACACGTAGTCCGCTTTGAATTTCAGAATGGTATCCATTGGGGCGTGCTACGCCAGGGCCGTATCACAGTTGTCCCCGGTACTTTTGAAACCACCGGTGACTTCATTAGCCAGAACAGTATCGACGACCTCGCTCAACTGAAAGGTACGGAGCTTGCGGAGGGCGAAGTGAAACTGCTGTCGCCGGTGACCCGTAACCAGCAGTTCGTTTGCCAAGGCGCCAATTACCGTCAGCACATGATCGAGTCGGGCATGGACCCGGATGCGAAGAAATTCAACATGATCTTCACCAAGGCAACGAGTTGCCTGGTGGCGGCTGACAGCGACCTGATCAAGCCGCGCCACGTGCGCTTCCTTGACTACGAGATCGAACTGGGCCTTGTGATGAAACGCGCGATCACCGGCGCTATTGCTGTCACCGACGCCAATTTGCATGAGTTCATTGCAGGCGTCGTCATTGTCAATGACTACTCGGCGCGTGACATTCAGATTCCCCAGATGCAGTTCTACAAGGGCAAGAGCTACCGCACTTTCGGCCCGGTCGGCCCGTACCTGTGCCTGCTGGATGCCAAGGACATGCATTACCTCAAGGCACTGCAGCTGAAGCTGACGGTCAACGACCAGGTGCGACAGAACGACAGCACGGCCAACCTGGTTTACGGCCCCGCTGAAACCCTGACCGAACTCTCCGCCTTGCAAGATCTCGCCGTTGGCGACCTGATCGCCACCGGTACGCCTGCCGGCTGTGCCCTGACGATCCCTTCGCCTGCCAAAATGCGCATTGCAGCCCTGTTGCCAGAAGCCACCAAGTGGAAGCTTTTCCTCAAGGCGCAGGAAGGCCGGACGCAGTATCTCAAGGCGGGTGACGTGGTCGAGGCGCGTATTCGCAGCGCCGATGGTGTGATTGACCTGGGCGTGCAACGCAACCGAGTCGTGGGGGAAGCCTGATGGTCGTACAGACTCTGAATGACATCGAAAGTCTTGAACGAGTCCCCTTGTCGGAGCGTGGCCTGGCTTGCAGCACTTATGAAGCGCTGCGTCAGGCGGCCGAGCGCACCCCCGAGGCACCGGCGCTAAGCTTCTTCGCCGATGCCGGCGATTTCAAGCGCACCCACGAGTGGAACTACTCCCAGCTTTTCGCGGATATCACCCGCGCGGCAAACGCCTTCCATGACCTGGGCATAAAACCGGGTGAGGTGATTGCCTTCATCCTGCCCAACCTGCCGCAAACCCACTTCACTATATGGGGCGGGGAGGCAGCGGGCATCGCCATGGCGATCAACCCTCTGCTTGAGGCCAAGCAGATCACTGGCTTGTTGAATGCCGCAAAGGCATCCGTGGTGGTGACGCTCGCGCCGACTCCAGGCAGCGATCTGTGGCCAAAACTGGCTTCGCAGCTGGATCAGTTACCCGGGATCAGGTCTGTCGTTTGGGTCAGCATGGAGCCCTATGTCGACGAACCTGTGCGTGGGGCTCTTAAAGCCGTGGCACTGAAGGAACGAGACTTACACAGCGGCGTCGCGATCCACGATTGGCAATCGCTGATGAATGCTCAGCCGCACACACACCTGAAGAGCGGTCGGCAAATCCGTCAGGATGAGTCCTCCTCTTACATCTGCACGGGCGGCACCACCGGGCTCCCCAAGATCGCCGCGCGTACCCATGGCTCTGAAGTATTCAATGCATGGGCCATCGACGCTCACATGCAGCCACGCAGTGGTGTCCAGGTTCTGTTTTGTGGCCTGCCGCTATTTCATGTCAATGGCCAGCTGGTGACTGGACTGATGCCATGGACTCAAGGCGACCATGTGATCCTCGGGACGCCTAATGGGTATCGTGGTGAGGGGGTGATCCCACGATTCTGGGAGATGGTCGAGCACTTCGGTATCAACCTCTTTTCCGGCGTGCCAACTGTCTATGCTGCACTTTTACAAAATGAATGGCAGGGCCGCGACCTCTCCAGTCTTCGCTATGCAATCTGTGGCGCCGCACCCATGCCGGCTGAGCTTTTCCGAGAGTTCGAGCGCCGGACCGGGGTAAAGATTCTTGAAGGTTATGGTCTTACCGAGGGCGCTTGCGTTTCCTCAATCAATCCGCCCCATGGTGAGCGCCATATTGGCTCCATCGGGATACGGATCGCCTACCAGAACATGCGCGCGGTCGTGCTCAATGATTCTGGAGAGTACCTGCGCGACGCCAACGCGGATGAGATCGGCCTCATCACGATCAGTGGTCCGAACCTCTTCGAAGGCTATCTGGATGAGCGTCATAACCAGGGCCTCTGGATCGATATCGATGGTCAGCGCTGGTTGAATACGGGCGATTTGGGTCGCCAGGATGCGCAAGGTTACTTCTGGCTGACCGGACGCAAGAAGGAGTTGATTATCCGCGGCGGCCACAACATCGATCCCAAGCAAATTGAAGAGGCTCTGCAGGGGCATCCCGCCGTCGCGTTGGCCGCTGCAATCGGCAGCCCCGATGCCTACTCGGGCGAGGTGCCGGTCGCCTACGTTCAACTGCGCCCCGGGCAAGCCTGCAGCGCCGAAGAACTTGAGGCATTCGCTCAACTCAACATCAGCGAGCGGGCAGCCGTTCCCAAGCGCATTGAAATCCTCGAAGCGTTGCCACTGACTGCCGTGGGCAAGATATTCAAGCCGGCTTTGCAGCAGCGCGAGATTGCCAAAGTAGTCCAGCAGGAAGTGGAGCGCCTGGGGCTTTCGGATATTGCTGTTGAAGTCGTGCAGGACAACCGTCGTGGGTTGGTCGCCAGCATCCGGGCCGGAGCTAACCAGGAAGTCCTGACTCCGCTCTTGGGGCGCTATAGCTTTCAAGTCGAGTGGCTTAATTGAGTTCCTGATTCACCGAGGTCCTGTTCAGTCAGGGCCTTTACACAACTTCGATCAATTCCGACCAGCACTGAAAGTGCACGGGAAGGCGAAGCCTTGCCTGCGTGCAATCAACAAAAACAATAAACAAGAGGTGGAAAATGAAACTGAATAGCCGGGTGACCCCATGTTTATCTACTCAGCGTAAGTGTGCTGTCTGGATTAAATTCAGCAGTGCCATGGCACTCCTCAGCGCCTCTACAATTGCAAGCGCCAATGGCATTGCATTAAACGAACAAAGTGCAAGCAGCGCGGGGACTGCTTATGCGGGAAGGTCGTCTTCCGCGCTGGACGCCAGCACCATCTACGGAAATCCCGCAGGCTTGACGAAGCTGAAACGCCCTGAGATTTCCGGCGGGGCAGCGGTCGTCTCGGTGAGCGACGACATCAGTGATGCACAGAGCGGTGTCGCAGGAACGAATAAAGGGGATTCGGTACCTTTGGGGGTCGTACCTTTTGCTTACATGTCGACGCCCCTTGATGATCGTTTTTCGATTGGTCTGGGCCTCTATGCCCCGAGTGGTCTGATCAATGATTACGAGAGCACTTTTCAGGGCCGCTACCATGGCTCCTATAGCACGACCAAGGAAATAACCCTTCAGCCCACCATTGCCTATCGGATCAATGACTACGTGTCCATTGGTGGCGGACCGACCATAAACCGATTCAATGCCAAGCTTCAGAATTACCTGGCCACCGGCGCCCTGAACAACGGCGAGGACACACTGGTCACCGTCAAAGGCGATGACACGGCACTTGGCTACAACGTCGGCATCCTGGTTGACTTTACTGAGGCAACCAGTTGGGGGATTAACTATCACTCGAAGGTGGACTATGAACTCAAGGGGCATACTGAGGTTTCTGGCTCCCCGAGCGTTATCCCGCTGGACGGAAATTATGACAACAAGATAGACCTCACGATGCCCGAATCCGTGGACACGTCTATCACGCATCATTTCAATAGTCGCTGGAAGGGATACCTGGGAACCACCTGGAAACGTTGGAGCCGGATCCAGAAGGTCGAGGCAGTCAACAGCGGTCTTTCCCCCGTGGGCCAGGCGGCTGGCATGGGAACTGTGATCGAAGAAATGAACTGGCGCGACACTTGGAGCGCCGCAGTTGGCGGCTCCTATCAAGTGAACCAGCAATGGCTGCTGCGCGCAGGCTACGCCTATGATCCATCACCCATCAGGAATGCCGATCGCAGCGTGCGCATTCCGGTCGGGAATCGCCAGGCCGTGACCTTGGGTGGCGCTTATTCGCCGAATTCCGACCTGACGATAGACTTTGCTTATGGCTATCTCTGGGATTCCAAAGTCTCGGTGAAGCAGGCGGACAACTCTGGTCTTCAACCTGAATACAGTGCCAATTACGACAATAGTGCGAATGGGGCTTCCGTGCAGGCAACCTATCGGTTCTAAGCGACAGGACTCCATTTTTAATGGAGTCGATTTCCGCGAGCCTTTCTTAAGGTTCACCTTTAATCCTTAATCAACTATCCCAACGGGGTGATGCAGTTTTGTTGTCAATCAGTACCACTACCGCGAACACTTTCGCGGTAGTGGTCGTTCTCCATTTTTATTACCTCTAATCCCATCGAGTTTGCCACGTGAACCTTCTGAATCAGTCCAAATTTTCGACCAAGCTTTTGACCTCGTTCGTCACCTGCGCCCTGATCACCCTAATCGTGGGTGGGCTGGGGATGGTCGGGATCAACCGTTTGGCGACTGCGCTGTCTTTGACCTTTTCCAACAGCCTGGTCTCAGTGGGCAACATCAACGAAACCATGACCAGCCTGGTCGCTCACAACCGCGGGCTTTACCGGTTGCTTGACGCTCACGCCGGCGACGTGTCCGAAGCGGACAAGACGCGTGTTCGCCAGAACCTGGCGAAGGATCTGGCTCGGGCGGAAGACGCCTTCGCGACCTACCGTGCCACACCTCTGGCGGTTGATGAGCGGACAGCGGGGGACAAGTACAAAGAACTGTGGCCCGGTTATGTGGCAGGTGCCGGGAAGGTCCTTGAGTCGGTAGACGCCGGTGATCTTGATCAGGCACGCAATCGTTTGAACGCGTTGTCGGTTGACGTGTTTATTCAAGCCCGCGATTACCTGCGGGTGATGATCGATTCGAACAAGCGGCAGATCAAAGAAGGTGCCGAGGGGGCGCAGGAACTCGAAGCCAGCTCCACGCTGATCCTGCTGGTCGGGATCGTGATCGCCTTTCTGGTGGCTGTCGCTCTAGGCATTCTAATTACGCGCATGATCACTCGCCCACTGGCGGTGGCGGTCGCTAGTGCCCAGCGAATTGCCGGTGGCGATCTGACACAGAGCATTTCCACTCGCCGTGGCGATGAAGCGGGGCAACTGCTCAATGCCTTGGCGGACATGCAGGGCGGCTTGAAGCACACCCTTCAGCAGATCGCCAGCGCCTCGGATCAGTTGGCCTCCGCCGCCGAAGAGCTGAGCGCGGTCACCGAGGAAAGTACCCGGGGCCTGACGCGGCAGAATGATGAAATCCAGCAGGCGGCCACCGCTGTCAATGAGATGACAGCGGCAGTCGAGGAAGTGGCGCGCAACGCCGTGTCGACCTCCGAAGCCTCTAATGCCGCGACCGAAGACGCCGCTCATGGCCGCAGTCAGGTCCACCATACGCTCATGGGCATCAGCACCATGGTGGAAGAGATCACCGAGTCGACCGAGACGGTGACCGAACTGGCCGGGCATATTCGGGAAGTCAGCAAGGTACTGGACGTGATCCGCAGCATCGCCGAACAGACCAACCTGCTGGCGCTCAACGCTGCGATCGAAGCCGCCCGTGCTGGCGAACAAGGGCGCGGTTTTGCGGTGGTGGCCGATGAAGTGCGCGCGCTCGCCCACCGCACCCAAGCCTCGACCGTAGAAATCGAAGGCATGATCAGGACCGTGCAATCGGGCGCTAATGGGGCCGTCACTGCCATGGGCAAGAGCCTGTCGCTGGCCACCAACACTCAGGAACTGGCCCAGAGCGCCGGGGCGGCGCTGGAGAAGATTACAGACAGGGTCGTCACCATCAACGAGCGCAATCTGGTGATCGCTTCGGCGTCCGAAGAACAGGCCCAAGTCGCCCGTGAGGTGGACCGTAATCTGCTGAACATCCAGGACCTCTCGACCCAGACCGCTGCGGGTGCCAACCAGACCAGCGCTTCCAGCCAGGAACTGTCGCGGCTTGCCGTCTCCTTCAATGCCCTGGTAGCGCAGTTCAAGCTATAAGGTCCTGAGGACGGCTTAAACAGAGCGAAATCGCAGGATCTGCGCGCCGTCGAACGGGTCGATCAGGTAATGCGCCTGCACGCCAAACGTGTCCCGCAGGCGCTGCGGTGTCAGCACCTCAAGTGGCTTGCCGAGGGCCACCAATCGCCCCCGTTCCAGTACCGCCAAACGATCACAGGTCAGCGCCTGATTCAGGTCATGCAGGGCTATCAATGTCGTCACCGGCAGCGCCTGTACAACATTTAGAATGGCGAGTTGATGCTGGATATCCAAGTGATTGGTCGGTTCGTCCAGCAACAGAATCTGCGGGCGCTGGGCCAGGGCGCGAGCGATGTGGACTCGCTGACGTTCACCGCCGGATAGGCTTTGCCAGGTACGGTTTTTCAGGTGCGCCGCATCGACGTCGCGCAGCGCCTGCAGGACGATGGCATCGTCCTCACTCGACCACGGGCTCAAGGCCGACAGCCACGGCGTTCGGCCCAGGGCTACGGCGTCAAACACACTGATGGCATCCAAGGTGTCGGCCTGTTGCTCAACCACCGCCAGGGTTTGCGCGATGGTTCGCCGTGACAGTGTCTTGAGGCGCTGGCCGTTGAGGTGGATGTCTCCCCGGCTGGGGACGCGCACGCCGGCCAGCAGTTTGAGCAGCGTGGATTTTCCCGAACCGTTGGGCCCGACAAGGCCAAGGGTTTCACCGCGACGGATGTCCAGGCGGATACCGTGCAGCAACTCAGCGTCGCGGACATGGAACCCGAGGCCGGAACAATGTAGTACGGAGTCGCCGATAACAGGCGAGGCAGCATTCATCGGGCATTCCTCCGACCGATCAGGATCAACGCGAACACCGGCGCTCCAACCAGTGCAGTGATGACGCCGACCGGGATCACCTGGCCTTTGATCAGCGTCCGGGAGAGGACATCGGCGGCGATCAGAAACACTGCACCACCCAGCGCACTCGCCGGCAGCAGACGCGCATGCCGGGTGCCCAGCAGCAGTCGCACGGCATGGGGGATGACCAGTCCGACGAAACCGATGGAGCCGACAATCGACACCATCACTGCCGTCACCAGTGCGGCGCAGCTAATCAGCAGAAATTGCACTCGGCGTACCGGAATGCCGAGCGAGGCGGCTGAGTCGGCGCCAAAGGTGAAGGCATCCAGCGCCCGACGGTGCCACAGGCACACCGCGAGACCGGTCAATGCCACGGGCACCGACAGCCACACCGACGGCCAGCGCACACCGCTGAGATTGCCGAGCAACCAGAACATGATGCCGCGGGCCTGTTCGGAACTGGCCGACTTGGTGATCAGAAACGCCGTGAGCGCATTGAACAACTGCGACCCGGCAATCCCCGCCAGGATGATCTGCCCGGTACCGCCAGATGAACCGCTGGCGCGGGCCAGCAAAACAACCACGGCGAAGGCAGCAACGGCGCCGGCAAACGCCCCGACCGACAGCGAAACCAGGCCCGCCCCGAGGCCCAGCAATGCCACCATTACAGCGCCCGTCGAGGCGCCGGCGGAAATGCCGAGCAGATAAGGATCGGCCAGCGGGTTGCGCAACAGCGATTGCAGGATCACCCCGCAGGTGGCCAGGCCCGCACCGCAGGCCGCTGCCACCAGCGCGCGGGTCAGGCGGTAATTCCAGACGATGCCTTCGTCTATGGGGTCGAGGACATAACCAGCCGTCCACAGTTTGTTGGCCAGCACCTGGAACACCACGCTCGGTTCGATGCTCGTTTCACCGATGGCCACACCGGCAATCACGGCCAACAGCAGTGTCAGCAATGCCAGCAGCGTACGAATCAGCGTCCCGGTCATTTCGGCAGGTCGTAGCCGTTGATGGCTGATGCCAGGGTTTCAAGACCGTCGAACATTCTCACGCTGGCCTGCATGGCCATGGCGTCGAGGATGATGATGCGGTTGTTTTTCACGGCGTCCATGTTGCGGGTCACCGGGTCGCTGCGCAGGAATTCCAGTTTCTTTTGATAGTCGTCAGCCGGGAAGCGACGGCGATCCATGCGTGCGATGACCAGGAAGGTCGGGTTGGCCTTGGCGATGGTTTCCCAGCCGACGGTTGGCCATTCTTCATCGGACTCCACCACGTTGCGCACACCCAATGTGTTCAACATGAAGTCGGGGATGCCCTTGTGCCCGGCGACATAGGGGTCGATATCCAGACTGGCGCTGGAGAACCAGAGCAGCGCACTGGTGTGCTTCAGGTCCTTGTTCTGTACGGTGGCAATGGACTTGGCCAGGCTGGCCTTGAGTTGGGCGTTCAGCTGCTGGCCACGTTCCTGCACATCGAAGATTTCAGCCAATTGGCTGATGCTTTTGTAGAGGCTGTTGATGCGAAACGCCTCTAGCCGTGTGCCGTCGGCACCGACCAGGTTGTCCTTGGCTTCGCAGTCGGAGGGCATCAGGTAGGTCGGGATCTTCAGTTCATGAAACTGGTCGCGAGTACCGACCACGCCTTGCGGGCCGATCATCCACTCCAGTTCCACTGCCACCAGCTGTGGACGCTTGCCGATCACCGCCTCGAAACTCGGCTCGTTATCGGCCAGGCGTTCGATCATGTCGTTCTCGGTTTTGTACTTGGTCAGCACATCGTTGAACCACAGCGAAGTGCCGACCAGCTTGTTGCCAAGGCCCATGGCGTAAAGCATTTCAGTGCCCGCCTGGCCGATGGTCACGGCACGGCTGGGTGCCTGCTGAAAGGTCAGCGTGCTGCCACAGTTCTCGACAGTCAGGGGATAGTGGGTCGGGGCCGCATGGGCGAGGGTGGACAGACCCAGGGCGGTGACGAGGGTGGCAAGGCGGGACAGCAGCATGACGCAATCTCCATGTGACCGTACAAGAGCAGGGGTACGGACTGGAAACACATCATCGAACGCTGCCAATAAAGCAGTGAAGTGCCGGTCACTCAGGTGACGCCCGGCGCAAGGATGTCCTTCCCGGACACCCCGCCGGTTAGTGATTTGCTTGGCCGGCAGGTCTCCTGACTGATGCGTCGTCGCCAGGCTCCAGCCTTCCCGGGAGTGATCCCAGTGGCAGTTCAGGAGCAGGCTCAGCACCTACAGTTGCGGGGGCAGTTCCGTTTGATGCCGTGTCAGGCATCTCGGATTCCCTATTAATCCCATTTGGAAACCGGCGGCCGGCATGGTAGTCGATCATGCCGAATATCACCACTGAGCGCTTTTGGCCGTGGATTCAACCAGTTCAGACGCTCAACGGCTGGCCGCCACGATCAGCATCATGGGTCGCTCGATTTCATCAGAAAGTGCAGGGCGATCAGCAAGATCGTCTTCGGTCGGCCCCCATTCGTTCACGTGATCGAGGGTGAATCCGGTCTGGATCAGCAGATTCAGTAGCGTGCCCAGCGTTCGATGCTGTTTGACGACGCCATCGCTGAGCCAGTTCGTCAACCGGGGACCTTCCACCTGATAACTGTCTACCGGCCATGACTTGCGCCCTTGCGCGTCTATGATCCAGTCCGGTCGGCGTGACGCCATATAGATGGGATGCTCAATGGAAAACACCAGCCTTGCACCGGGTACCAGTGCGTCATGTACGTTGCGCAATAGCCCTGCCAAGTCACTGATGTAATGAAACGCGAGTGAGCTGTAGGCCAGGGTGAAACCGGATTTGGCAAGTTCGAGCCCCTCCAGGTCGGCCCGCTTATAAATCACCCGTGAGTCGTGTGTGGTGGCGACAGCGCGCTCCAGCATCTTTTCCGAGACATCCAGCCCCAGCACGCGATCGGCGCCCTGGTCGGCGGCCCATCGACAAAACCAGCCATAACCGCAACCCAGGTCCACGACCTTCTGGCCGGACATTTGCGGCAGTAACGATCTCAACGCCGGCCACTCCGGGGCACCGGCCAGTCCTTGGAGCGAGCGGGGCAGTTGGCTGTATCCGTCGAAGAACTCAGGGCTGTCGTAGATATTCTGGGTCACTGATGATCTCGCTGGGTATGTGCATGTCGGCTTCAAGTAAAAAAGTCTACGAGCAGGCGACAGGTTAGAGCAAGCGTGTGAATCGCTTGACCTTCATGGAAAGCGTTATAAGCCCGTGCGCAACTATTCATAACCAGATGTTCATTTTTACGGCCCATTGATTATAAGTAAGTGTTCACTGTTGCCTGGAAGACATCACCTGAACACAGTGCCGTCAGAATCACACTTAATTCTGTCGACTAAAAATAATAAGTCATTGAAATAAAACGAATATTAAGTTTGGCATAGCGTGTGCAATGACGCCCTTGAGGAATATAAAAATCAATAAGCCTCGCCCGTATTCATAGTAAGGGAGTCGAGCTTTGGAAGTATCTTTGCGTGTAAAGGGGCAAACTTACGCAAGCGTAAGACCCAAAAATCATCGGGGTGTATTTAGTGCATTAAGCATGAGCCTTATGTTGCTGGGGACGCATCAGGGCGTGTGGGCCGCGTCAACGGGCGAAAGTGAGGAAAATACAGCGCCTGCTGATTCAAAACGTCTGGCTACTGTGGTCGTGCAGGGTCAGCAGCTGAGCGAAAAAGAACAGGCCAGGCAGGTGCTCAACGAAGTCCCTGGCGGTACCGCGCAGGTGGATTCCGCGACCGTGGAAAAACGCCGCGTCGCGACCAACCAGGATGTGTTGGCTTACCAGCCGGGTGTTTACGCTCAGTCAGTCGGCGGCGCTGACGGGATCAAACTGTCCATCCGCGGCTCGGGCATCAACAAGGGCGTCAATTACTTCCGTTCCGGTGTGTATTTAATGTTCGACGGGCTGCCGGTCAGTGGCCCTGGCGGTACGCCCTATGAGTTGTTCGAGCCGCTGGGACTGTCGCGCACCGATATTCTGCGGGGCGCCAACGGCTTCGATTACGGCTCGCTGACGCTGGGCGGCGCGGTCAACTATGTCACCAAAACAGGTTATGACGCGGCGCCCCTGGAAGTGCGTTATGAGGCGGGCAGCTATGGCTATCAGAAGCGTCAGATTGCGTCAGGCCAGGTGCTCGGTGATTTCGATTACTACTTCAGCCTGACGGACTCGGAACAGGACGGTTATCAGGACCATACGAACGGATCGAGCAAGGGCTTCGCCGGTAACTTCGGCTACAAATTTAATCCCAATATCGAAACGCGCTTTTACCTGCGTTATCGCGAAACCGATAACGACACGGGTGGCTTACTGACGCGCGATGAAATTGCGCATCACCCACGTCGAGCCAATGCCACCAACCTTGCACAGGACGCTTCGCGCAAGCAGCCGGGTTCGACCTGGGTCGCCAACAAGACCACGATCCATCTGGACGACAATTCCCGGCTGGAACTGGGTGCGGTGTATCACGACTACCCAATCGACATCAGAGGTGGGGTGAACCGCGCGAAATGGGGTTACAGGGATGTTTCCGCTTCGGTGCAGTACGTGCGCGACGACGAAATTTTCGGCCATGCCAGTACGACCCGCGTCGGGTTGCTGTCGACCAAGCATTTGCCGGGTGAGGGCTTCCAGAAGACCTATGTGAGGATTCCGGCAGGCGCCACGGCGGGGTTACCGGTCGGCACACTGATCCGTGAGGCGAGCTACGAAGGCATGGATAACGTCTTCCATGTCAGTAATGACACAGAGCTGGTCAACGACCTGTGGCTCACCACGGGTCTGTCGATGATCTACACCAAGCGCGAAACCGAAGTGGAGTACCCGGTTACCAACGATCGCTTTGAAAAGAATGACTGGGACTATGCACCTCGTATTGGTCTGCGCTACGACTTCACTCCGAACTTTCAGGTGTACGGCAACATCAGCCGTTCGGTCGAGCCGCCAAGCGACTGGCAGATCCTCACCGCGCCGCCGAGCTTCACCAGCGGGCCCGCCAGAGGTCTCGCCCGTGCAGGCCTGGACCTGGTCAATCAGACGGCAACCACTTTTGAGCTGGGGACACGGGGCAAGTTCGACAATAACGTCTGGAGCCTGAGTTACTACTACTCCAGGGTTAACCATGAGTTGCTCTCGGTTGAAATCGTACCGGCGACCACTACCACGGCGGCGATCACGGCTGAATCCAATGGCAGCGCGACGATTCACCAAGGCGTGGAAGCCGGCCTCGAATCAACGCTATGGCAGGGCAGCGATATCAACAAGCTGACCTTGCGCCAGGCTTATACCTACAGCGATTTCCACTTCGTCAACGACGACAAGTTCAACGCCAACGAATTGCCGGGCATTCCTAAACATTACTACCAGGGCGAGCTGCAATACGACTTTGCCAATGGTGTTTACGTGGGGGTCAACACGCAGATCGGTTCGAAAATGTCGGTGGACTACGCCAACTCCTTCTACACCAGGCCGTATCACGTCTTCGGCGCGACCATTGGATGGAACTCGCCCAAGAAATCCTGGGCGACCTATCTGGATCTACGCAACCTGACCGACCGCCACTACACGACGGTCGTCAGCCCGACGTACGACGATGGCGGCGTTGACCGTGCACGCTCTTATCCGAGTGACGGCTTCGGCATCTACGGTGGCGTGAGTTATCGCTTCAACTGATTGACACCCCAGATGCGCAGCCACCTGGTCGCCCACTGCCAGGCGCTGGCGCCCAACTTTTTGATGGAATGAACGCGTGAATAATCAATGGTATTTCCGCGCAGTGGCGGCGCTTTGCCTTGGATTGATGCTGGGTGGCTGCTCACCGGCGGACGACGCTGCAAAAGCGCCCGGCAGTCAAACGAGCATCGCTGAAATCGACAGTGCACGAGACTACCGTGAGCAGTCGCCGGGCGAGTCCGGTGGCACGCTTCGGGTGTCCGTGGCGGCCGACACCGGATCGCTGGACCTGCATGCCATTTCCCACACCAATTCACAGTGGCTGGGGCGTTTGCTCTACGACAACCTGGTGTATCTGGATGAGCAGGGCAACATCACGCCCTGGCTCGCCAAATCCTGGGATATCTCTCCCGACGGGCTGACGTACACCTTTCACTTGCGCGACGACGTGACCTTCAGCGACGGCTCGCGCTTCGATGCCAAGGCCTTGCAGATCAATCTGGAACACATGCGTGCGCCTGCCACCCAGTCACCCCTGGCGGCGGCGTACATTGCGCCCTACGTCGACGGCAAGGTCATCGACGATTTCACCTTTGAAGCGCACCTGCGCGAACCCTACACGGCTTTTCTCAACGTGTTGGCGCAGTCGTGGCTGGCCATGATGTCGCCCAAGGCAATCACCGACAATCCGCGCAGGCTGAGTGAAGCGCCTGTCGGTTCAGGCCCCTTCGTCGTCGAGCGTTACACCCGTCAGCAAGGCATCAGCCTGGTGCGGCGCAATGACTACCATTGGGCAGCGGACTTCATCAATCACCAGGGGCCGGCGTATCTGGATCGGATTCAGATCGATTTCGTACCCGAGGCGATGATCCGCTACTCCTCACTCGTCGCCGGGCAGTATGACCTGACCGTCGATGCGCCCGCGCAGAATGCCCTGGCGATGCGCAATGACCCGGAACTGGTCATGGACAGAAGGATCAGGCAGGGAAACCCCAATCGCGGCATCACCTTCAATACCTCCAAACCGCCGTTCGACGATGTCAGGGTGCGCAGGGCCTTTGCGCTGGGTGTCGATCGTGAAGGCATCGTGCAGATGAGTGGTTTCGGCGAGTACACACCCAAGAGCGATTTTCTTGCCGCCAACACGCGTTACTACGATCCCGCGTTTGCCGGCGCACTGACTTATGACCCCGCCACCGCCAACCGTCTGCTGGACGAGGCCGGCTGGAGTCAGCGTGATGCGCAAGGCTATCGGGTGCGCGACGGTCACCGTTTAAGTGCCGAGGTGTTGCTGGCCGAAGGCATCAGCCCGGTGGCCGACACAGTCGCCATTCAGTCGGACGTCAAGAAACTTGGCTTCGAGCTGCGCATTGCCCAGTTGCCACCTTTGCAACTGGCCGAGCGGCGTAGCGCCAACCTTTTTCAGGCGGTGGGCTCCGGCGTCTGGCACACCAACACGCCTGACGGTCTGTACATTCTTTATCACAGCGGCGAAATCATCTCGCCACAACGTATCGGGCAAAACACCGCTCGCTTGCGTGATGCGCAGCTGGATGACTGGCTGGCCCAGGCGCGCCACGCCACTGACCCTGGGCAACTGCAAGGTCTTTACAGCAAGGTCCAGCAACGTCTGACCGAGTTGGTTCCAGCGGTGCCACTCTACGAGAACTATTCGCTGAGCGCTCACCGGCAACGTGTCAAAGGCATCGTCTACGACACCTCGCACAACACGCCGGTGTTCACCACGGTCTGGTTGGGGAAGGCGTCATGAGATCGCTCCTTGGCTCGCTGATTTTACTGGGCGTGGCGGCGGCGCTGGCCGGTTGCTCCCCGGCAGATCAGCAGCAGAAAGCGGCTGACCTCGACAGCAGCCAACCGGTCAGCTACCCGGCCGCCGATTACCGCGAACAGAGCGTGGGCGAGGCGGGCGGGGTGTTGCGCGTTACGGCTGCCATCGACATGGGCAGCCTTGACGTTCACCTGATCACAGGCACCAACCCCAAGTGGTTGGGACGCATGCTCTTCGACAACCTCGTGTATCTGGACGAGAAGGGCAACGCAACCCCCTGGCTGGCGAAATCCTGGGACATTTCCGCTGACGGCAAGACCTACACCTTTCACTTGCGTGACGATGTCACCTTCAGTGATGGCGTCAAGTTCAACGCCGAAGCGGTGCGCGTCAACCTCAAGAGAATTCGCGATCCGGCGACCAAAGCGGCGATGACCACGGCGTATATCGCGCCTTACGTGGATGGCAAAGTGATTGATGAATTCACCTTCGAAGCGCACCTGAGCGAACCCTACACGCCGTTCCTTAACGTGCTGGCGCAGTCCTGGCTGGGCATGATGTCGCCGCGGGCCATTCTCGACAATCCAGCGGCCCTCGCCGAGCACCCGGTGGGCAGCGGTCCGTTCGTGGTCACCCGTTACGTGCGCCAGCAAGGCGTGAGTTTTACTCGTCGCGACGACTATCACTGGGCACCAGAACTGATCCAGCACCAGGGCCCGGCGTACTTGCAGGGGGTCGAATTGAGCTTTGTGCCTGAAGCAATGATCCGCTACTCGTCGCTGGCTGCCGGGCAATATGACTTCACTATCGATGCGCCGCCGCAGACGGCCGGCTCGATCCGCAACGACCCTGATCTGGTGCTCAAGAGCCGGGTAAACCTGGGTAATCCGACCCGCGTGTTGACCTTCAATGTCAGCCAGGCCCCGTTCGACGATGTGCGTGTCAGAAAAGCGGTGGCGCTCGCCATTGACCGGGAAGGCATCGCACAGATCGTCGGCTTCGGGGAGTACCGGACCAAGACTGACTACCTGTCAGCCACCACGCCGGACTATGACCCGGCATTCGCCAATGTGCTGCGCTATGACGTGAATCACGCCAACCAGCTTCTGGACGAGGCGGGCTGGACCGGACGCGATACCGAGGGTTACCGCACCCGCGCCGGGCAACGACTGAGCGCCGAAGTGCTGAGCACCGAAACAGCCTTGTCGCCGGGCATCGATCTGGTGGCGGTGCAATCGGATCTGAAGAAAGTCGGCTTCGAGTTGAAGATCGCTCAATTACCGGTCACGCAACTGCTCGATCGGCGCAATGCCAATCGCTATCAGGCCTTGGGATCGGGGTACTGGCACACCAACACACCGGATGGTTTGTACATCCTGTACCACCGCCTGCAAATCAACTCTGAGCGCTACACCGGGCAGAACACCTCGCGCTTGCAGGACCCTCAGCTCGATCAATGGCTCAGCGATGCCCGTCGCACCCGCGACCCCGAACGCCTGCGCGTCCTCTACAGCCAGGCGCAGCAGCGGCTGACCGAGTTGGTGCCGGCGGTGCCGGTGTACGAAAACCACACGTTGCTGGCCTATCGGCGTTCGGTCAACGGCGTGGTGTTCGACACGTCCCATAACACGCCGTTCTTTACCTGCGTCTGGCTCGACAGCAAGGAGTCGAAATGAAAATTCTCAAGCGTATTGTCTGGCGCCTGCTGGCCGGCGCCTTGGTGCTATGGGGCGCGGCGACCCTGTCTTTCGTAACGCTCAATGTCACCGCTGGCGATACCGCGCTCGCAATCCTAGGTGGTCCCGATGCACTGCCGACACCTCAAGTGCTGGCACAAGTGCGCGCCGAATACGGCCTCGATCAACCCTTGATCGTGCAATACGGACGCTATCTCGGGCGTCTGGCCGAGGGCGATCTTGGCAATTCGTACCGGTTGCGAATCCCGGTGGTGAAGGCGATTTCCCAGCAAATCGGCGCCACGTTGCAACTGGCTGCGTGCGCCGCGGTGCTGGCGGTTCTGGCAGCGTTGGTCCTGGCTTTGCTGACTGCGCATCGCGCGCGCTGGATCCGTTCACTGTCGTCCGGTTCCGAACTGGTACTGACGTCAGTGCCGAGCTTTGTGCTGGGCATCGTCCTGCTGCTGATCTTCTCTTTTCAGTTTCATCTGCTCCCGCCGGCCGGCTCCCAAGGCTGGAAGACCATGGTCCTGCCGACGCTGACGCTGGCGCTTCCGGTCATGGCGGTGTTGACGCAGGTACTGCGTCAGGAACTGGAGGATGTGCTTGAGCTGCCCTTCATCAGCATGGCCCGTGCACGCGGGATGTCGGAAGCCGGTGTGCGTCTGCGTCATGCGCTGCCCCATGCGCTGATTCCGCTGGTGACGCTGTCCGGTTTCATTTTCGCCAGCCTGCTCGGCGGCGCGGTGATCACCGAAACCCTGTTCGCCCGTCAGGGCCTTGGACGACTGATGATCGAAGCCACCACCAACAAGGATATCCCGCTGGTACTGGGCATCACGTTGCTGGTGGCGTTGATCTACGTCCTGGTGAACCTGCTTGTCGACCTGTTGAACAGTTTTCTCGACCCCCGCGTGGTCGAGTCATGAAACTTCGTTATTCAAGGAAACGCCCATGAACGCAATCAACGCTTCCCTCGTGGATCAGGATCAGCACGACGTCAGTGGCGTGCCCACGGACGATGAACTGCTCATCCGTTTTCAGCCAGTGTTCGACCGAATCGCCGCAGGCGCGCTGCAGCGCGAAGAACGTCGCGAGTTGCCTTACGAGGTCGTCGGCTGGCTACGTGCTGCCGGGTTCGGCGCCCTGCGTGTGCCGCGCGCGTATGGCGGCATCGGGGCGACGGTGCCGCAGCTGTTTCGGTTGCTGACGTTGCTGGGCGAGGCCGATTCGAATCTGCCACAAATCCTTCGAGCGCATTTCGGCTTCGTCGAAGGCCGACTCAATGACAGCGAAGACGAGCAACGCCAGCGCTGGTTTCCAAGGGTGGTGGCGGGGGAGTTGTTCGGTGCGGCGATGGCCGAGCGCACCGGCGAAACCCGCAACAGCGTGACCCTGAAAAAAGACGGTGATGACTGGCGCGTCGACGGCGAGAAGTATTACTGCACCGGCACCCTGTACGCCGACTGGATCGCCGCTTCCACCTCCGATGGCGACGACCATGTCAGCGTGGTGATTTCCACCACCGCCGCCGGCGTGACGCGCCTCGATGACTGGGACGGTTTTGGTCAACGCCTGACCGGCAGCGGTACCACGCGCTTCGACAACGTACAGATCAGCGACGACCAGGTAATTCGTCGCTTCAAGACGGCCGAAGGGCAGGGTCAGAGCTACATCACGGCGTTTTACCAACTGGTGCATCTGGCAACGTTGGCGGGCATTTCCCGGGCCGCGTTGCGTGACGCCGTGGACTTCGTCAAGGCACGCACCCGGACCTTCGGTGTGCCAGGGCAGTCCAGCCCGCGTCAGGACCCCTTAGTCCAGCGCGTCGTCGGTCGCCTGTCGAGCCTGTCGTTCGCCGCCGAAGCCGTGGTGGATCGAGTGTCGGCGGGTGTCGAGGAAGTCTGGCAGGCCCATCAGGCGGGCACCGCCGACCCAGCGCTTTACGCCGCGGCAGAGATCAAAGCCTATCAGGGCCAGCAAGTCGCGATCGATCTGGTGCTGCAAGCCACCACGTTGCTGTTTGAAGTCGGCGGGGCTTCGGCCACCAGCACGCCGCGTCACCTTGACCGTCACTGGCGCAACGCCCGCACCGTGTCTTCGCACAACCCGGCCATTTTGCGCGAGCGGGCGCTGGGCGATTTCTACTTGAACGACGTCACACCGAGTGAGGCGTGGGCCGAGCGACTGGCCAAAGACAAGGCCGAAAAAGACGCCGACGCCACCCTGACAACCACCCCCCAAACCACCGAGGAGCAAACGCAATGAGCGCGTCGCAAAAGCAAATGAGCATTGGCATGAACATCCTCGGGTTCGGCGCGCATTCGGCGGCCTGGCGTGTCGGTGAGGTCGCGGCTGACGCTTACCTCGACGTGGATTACTACCGCAACATCGCGCGTATTTCCGAGCGCGGTACATTGGACGCGATCTTCCTCGCCGACGGCCCGGCCCTGGCCGGGGACGTTTCCAGCTCGCCGGCCGGGCGACTGGAGCCCACCGTATTGCTCACGGCGGTGGCGCTGGCGACCCAGCACATTGGCGTGATCGCCACCGCGTCGAGCACCTATAACGATCCCTACAACCTGGCGCGGCGACTTGCTTCGGTGGACTACCTCAGCGGAGGCCGTGCGGCCTGGAATGTGGTGACCAATGCCGGTGATGCCGCGGCGCAGAACTTCGGTTTGCGCGGCGCGCCGCTGCATGTCGATCGCTACGGCAGGGCCGATGAGTTCGTCGACGTGGTGCGCAAACTGTGGGACAGCTGGGAGGACGACGCGATCATCGGTGACCGCATCAGCGGGCGCTTTGCCGACCCGTCCAAGGTGCATGTGGTCGATCACGTGGGCGAGCATTTTTCGGTCAAGGGTCCGCTCAATGTGCCGCGCAGCCCTCAGGGGCATCCGGTGCTGGTGCAGGCCGGTTCATCCGAGGGCGGCAAGGCCCTGGGCTCTCGCTACGCCGATGCGATTTTCACCACCCAGACCACGCTTGAAGACGGCCTCGCGTTTTATCAGGAAATGAAAAACCGTGCCCGGCAGTGGGGCCGCAATCCTCAACACCTGAAAATCATGCCGGGCCTGTCAACGGTGATCGGCAGCACCGAGGCGGAATCCCAGGCCCGCTTCGACCAGCTCAATGGTTTCAATGGCGATGGCGGCCTGATCGATCAGGTGGCGCGGCGTATTGGTATCCCGGCCAGCGAACTCGATCTGGATGGCCCGCTGCCTTGGCATCGCATTGGCCCGGTGGAGAGTTTCGAAGCCGGTTCCCATGGCTTTCTTGAGGCCCAACTCAATCTCGCCCGTCGGGAAAACCTCAGCGTGCGGCAATTGTCGCAGCGCATCCTCGTCGGCCACCGCCTGGTCGTCGGCACCCCTGAACAAGTCGCCGACACCCTGGAGCACTGGTTTCTGGCCGGGGCTGCCGATGGCTTCAACATCATGCCGGACATGTTCCCGTCGGGCGTCGAGATCTTCGTTGACGAAGTTGTGCCGTTGCTGCGCAAGCGCGGCGTGTTCCGCCACGAGTACAGCTCAACCACCTTGCGCGGCCACCTGGGCTTGCCGACGGTGACCAGTCGTTATGCCAACCGTGCTCAGCGCGAAAGTGCCTGAGAAACCCATCAACGTTCAGCTTCAACGCCCAAGGATCATCACCATGCAATACCGCAAGCTAGGCAAAACCGATATCGACGTCAGCCTGATCGGCCTCGGCACCATGACCTGGGGCCATCAGAACAGCGAGGCCGATGCCCATCAACAGCTCGATTACGCGCTGTCACGCGGTGTGAATCTAGTCGACACCGCCGAGATGTACCCGACGCCGACCCATGCCGATACGTGGGGCAGCACCGAGCGTTTCATTGGCTCCTGGCTGGCGAAAACCGGGCGTCGTCAGGACATCGTCCTCACCAGCAAAATCATCGGCCCGCCACGCTCGGCCCAGCAGACGCATATTCGTAACGGTGAGACCCGGCATGACCGCAAGAACATCATTGCTGCGCTGGAGGGCAGCCTCGACCGGTTGCAGACCGATTACATCGACCTCTATCAATTGCACTGGCCGGACCGTAGCACCAACTTCTTCGGGCGCGCCGAATACCCTTGGGTCGAAGGCGAGCAGAGCGTCGCCATCGAGGAGACGCTCTCGGTACTGGCCGAGCTGGTGACGGCGGGCAAGATTCGCCATATCGGCATCTCCAACGAAACCGCATGGGGCACGGCTGAATTCATCAAACAATCGGAGCGCCTTGGACTGCCGCGCATTGTCAGCATCCAGAACCCTTACAGCTTGCTCAACCGCCAGTTCGAGGTGGGACTGGCCGAGTTCAGCCACCGGGAGCAGGTGGGCTTGTTGGCGTACTCACCCATCGCCTTTGGGGTACTCAGCGGCAAATACCTTAATGGCGCCTTGCCTGAGGGCTCGCGACTGGCCTCGATTTATCGACGTTTCTCTCGCTACGACGGTGAAGAGGCTACGCGCGCGGTCACCGCGTATGTGGAACTGGCACGGGAATACGGCCTGTCACCGGTACAGCTGGCGCTGGCCTTCGTCACGAGTCGTCCGTTTGTCAGCAGTGTGCTGTCCGGTGCGACGCGACTCGATCAACTCGAGGAAAACCTCGACAGCCTGGCGCTGACACTCGACGCCGAATTGCTCGGGCGCATCAACGCTATTCACTCGCGCATTCCGAACCCGGCGCCTTAGCGTCGAGCGCCCAAGGCCAGAAGGAGAGAAAGGATGACTGTCGCGAACAAGACCTTATTGAGCAACATGCCCGCGCTGGCCTTGGGGGCCGCGCCGCGAGTGTGGCGGTTGCGCCCCGGATTGCTGCTGGCCGGGGTATTTCTGATGCTGCTGATCATCGCCGCGCTGGTGCCCGGTCTGCTGGCACCGGGCGATCCGCTGGAAGCCAGCGCACGCCAGGCGTTTCACCCGCCTGGCGGCGCTCACTGGTTGGGCACCGACGAGAACGGACGCGACCTGTATACACGGCTGATTCATGGGGTGCGACCTTCCTTGTTGATGGGGCTGGCGGCGACCGCCATCGCGCTGGCTTTCGGTGTCGCCCTGGGTCTGTTGGCAGGGCTGGGGCCGCGACTTGTCGACGCCACGATCATGCGCCTGGTGGACGTGCTGTTGGCCTTTCCCGATCTGCTGTTGGCCCTGGTCATCATTACGTTCTGGGGCGAGGGACTGTTCAACGCGGTGGTCGCGGTCGGTGTGGCCGGTGTACCACGCTTTGCGCGGATGGTGCGGGCCCAGACGCTGGTCGTTCGCTCAGCTCCCTACGTCGAGGCGGCGACTACCCTGGGCATTCACCGAACGGCCGTTATCTTTCGCCACGTGTTGCCTAACGCGGTCAAACCGATTCTGGTCCTGGCCACCATCGGCATCGGCGGCAACATCACCGCCGGGGCGGCCTTGAGTTTTCTCGGTTTTGGCGCGCCGCCGCCGTCTCCCGAATGGGGCGCGATGCTGTCTGCAGGGCGCAACTACCTCGCCAATGGTTGGTGGCTGGTGGCCTGGCCGGGTCTGGCGGTGACCTTGACGGTGATTTCCATCACTGCGCTGGGGCGTGAGCTGTTGCGTCGCAGCGAAGGAAAGCGCACATGAGCCAGTTCGAGAAGGGGCCCGCGCTGATCGACGTCCAGGACCTGCGCGTGCACTTTGCCGGTCAGGCACAACCGGTGATCGGCGGCATTTCCTTCACCCTTCATCGCGGCGAATGCCTGGCGCTGGTGGGCGAATCAGGTTCCGGTAAAAGCGTGACGTCGCGCACCTTGGCCGGTTTGACCGGGCAGGGCGCAAGCATTCAGGCGCAGCGGTTGCACTTTGACGGGCTGGACCTGCGCACGTTCGACGAACGCGCCTGGCGACGCATTCGTGGAGCGCGCATTGGCTTCGTCATGCAGGACGCCTTGGGTTCCCTCGATCCGTTACGGCGGGTGGGCGATGAAATCGATGAGCCGTTGCGCTTGCATGAGCACCTGACAAAACAACAACGCCAGCTCAAGGTGCTGGAGCTGTTGCGCTCGGTCGGCGTTCCGGAACCCGAGTTGCGGGCCAGGCAATACCCTCACCAACTCTCCGGCGGTTTGCGCCAACGGGCGTTGATTGCCTCGGCGATTGCCTGCGCACCGGACCTGTTGATTGCCGATGAACCGACCACCGCGCTGGATGCCACGGTGCAGGATCAAGTGCTGCGGTTGCTCGAGTCCTTGCGCCGCAGCGATACGGCGATGCTGGTGGTAAGCCATGACTTGGCCGTGGTGGCGCGTCTGGCCGACAGGATCGCGGTGATGCACAACGGCGTCATCGTCGAGCAGGGCTCGGTGAATGCGGTGCTGCACCATCCTCAGCACCCCTACACGCAATCGCTGCTGGCGGCCGGACGCTCGGTTCATGTGCGGCGCAGTGAACCCTCCCAGGCGATCGACGCTGACCGGCCGCTAGTGGTTCAGGCGCAACAACTGCGCAAGGCGTTCAAAGGGCCGGACGGCAAAGTACGCACGGCCGTGGCGCAAGCCTCCTTTGAGCTGCGCGCGGGGCAAACCCTGGGCATCGTCGGCGAATCCGGTTCGGGCAAAACCACCCTGACGCGCCTGTTGCTGGGGCTGGAAACACCCGACAGCGGCGACGTGCTGCTGCGTGGCCGAGCCTGGTCGAGCCTCGACAGTCGCCAGCGGCGCGAGGAGCGTCAGCGTATTCAAGTGGTGTTTCAAGACCCACTGAGCTCCTTCGATCCGCGCTACACCGTTGAGCGCGTTCTGTATGAAGCGCTGGACGCGACGAGCCATGCCGACCAAGGCTCGCGTCGTGAACGGGCCGTTGCGTTGTTGAAGCTGGTCCGGCTCGACGAAAGCTTCCTGATACGCCGACCGATCGAGTTGTCTGGCGGCCAGCGTCAGCGTGTCGCCATCGCCCGGGCGTTGGCGCCGAAACCGCACGTGTTGGTGTGCGATGAACCGGTCTCGGCGCTGGACGTTTCGGTGCAGGCGCAGATTCTCGAGCTGCTGGCCGATCTCAAAAAACGTCTGGGTCTGGCGTGCCTGTTCATTTCCCATGATCTGGGTGTGATCAACAGTGTCAGCGATCACGTGCTGGTGATGAAAGACGGCGAAATCGTCGAGTCGGGCCCGGTGCGCCAGGTGTTCGACCAGCCTCGCCACCCGTACACCCGCGCCTTGTTGAATGCCATCCCTCAATTCGAACACTCAGGAGCGCTCATCGATGAGCAAGCGGTTGCACGTCAATCTGTTCGAAATGAATTGCGTGAGCCATATCGTGCACGGCCTGTGGGTGCATCGGGTTAACCCGGAGTTCACCGTGGGCACGGTATTGGCACAGTTTGGAGGGTTTAACCGCGAGCGCTTTTTTGTCGCCGGCACACCAAGTGTGGTCGCGGATGAAATCGAAAAATGGCTGGATGAGGACGGCATTGATGGCATCAACCTGCGTCAGTACCTGTCCTTTGAAACCGCCCGTGATTTCATCGAACTGGTGACACCGGAACTGCGCCGGCGAGGGCGCTTTCGCGAGACCTACACGACGGTGAGACGCTGCGCGAGCGCCTGTTCGGAGCCGGGCAGGCACGTCTGCCGAACGACCATTTCGGCGCCCGTTATCGTGATCCGGCGGCATTGCGCTCACCGGCGAGCCCGCTGCGTTTTGCGCATCCAACGTCCTGACAAACATCATTTGAGCCAGGCCTGAAACCTGTGGGAGTGAGCCTGCTCGCGATGGCGATGTATCAGTCGATATCCATGCTGAATGTGCGGGTCTCATCGCGAGCAAGCTCGCTCCCACACTGTTCGGTGTGACAACCTGAACATTGAGTCGGCCGCAAAACCTGTGGGAGCGAGCTTGCTCGCGATGGCGATGTGTCAGTCGATATTAATGTTGAATGTGCGGGCCTCTTCGCGAGCAAGCTCGCTCTCACACTGTTCGGTATGACAACCCGAACCTCAAGCTAACCACAAAACCTGTGGGAGTGAGCCTGCTCGCGATGGCGATGTATCAGTCGATATCAATGCTGGATGTGCGGGCCTCATCGCGAGCAGGCTCGCTCCCACATTTGATCTTCAGTGAACACGGAACCTGTGTACGACCGAGATCCTATGTGGGAGCGAGCCGGCTCGCGAAGGGGCCGGCACAGTCACAGATAATCCCAAGCCAACGCCACTGTTGCTCAGTCAACACACCCTGAACAATTTGCTCCCTTGTCACTCTCGCTCAATCGCTAAATCCCCCGGTTTTATTGGCTGAAAAACCCGGCATGCCTTGTGCAATGACCTTGTTCCCGGACTCAAGGCATATCAGGACCCATGCGAGAACTCCCCCAGCAGTTGCGCCCCCACGGCACGCGAAACAGATCGCTGCTCAAGAACACTCCAATGATTGGAATCGCCGCGATCTGCGGCGTGTTGGCCGGTTGCGGCCAGGACACCTCGACCGTCGTGCGCAGCGATCAGCCGGTCAGCGGCGGCACGCTGGTCTACGCCACGGACCGCGAGCCAACGTGCCTGGATCCTCATGTTGCAGGGGACATGCCCCAAGTGTTTATCGCGCAACAGTATCTCGATTCGCTGGTGTCGATGGACGCAGAGGGCCGGATAGGCCCATGGTTGGCCAAAAGCTGGGAAGTCTCCGCCGACGGTCTGAGCTACACCTTCCATCTTCGCGATGACGTTCGATTCACGGACGGCACACCGTTCAACGCCACTGCGGTCAAGGCCAACCTCGATCACATGGCCAACCCAAAAACTCAGTCCAGTACGGCAGGTGGTTACATCCGCCAATACCGCAGCACCGATGTGCTCGATGAATCCACGGCCGTGGTCCATCTGGCCACGCCCTATGCGGCGTTTCTGGAGGTCTTGGCCCAGGGGTTTCTCGGCATCGAGTCACCCACGGCGCTGCTCCGGCCGCGTGATGTGAACTGTGAAAGCCCGGTCGGAACCGGGCCTTTCAAGGTCGTCCGCTGGGATCGCCAAAGCCACGTTGAACTGGTGCGCAACCCTGACTACAACTCGGCGCCACCCACGGCCAAACATCAGGGACCGGCATGGCTGGAACGCATCGTCTGGAAATTCATTCAGGAGCCTTCGGTGCGGTTTGCCTCTTTGCAGGCGGGCGAAGTGGACGTGATCGAGACATTGCCACCGGAATCCCATGAAGCGGCCCGGCGCAATCCGGACCTGACATTGATCATCGCCCAGCGTCCGGGCAACCCCACCAACGGCACGCTGAACATCACCCGTGCGCCGTTCAATGACCTGAACGTGCGTGAAGCGTTCGTGCGTAGCGCCGACATCGAGGGCGCGCTGAAAAGCGTTTACTTCAACGAGTTCCCCCGTGCCGGCGGACCACTCAGCCCGGCGACGCGTTTCTACAGCCCGGACTTCCAGAAGGCTCAGGATTACGATCCCGCCAAAGCGGCGCGACTGCTTGACGCAGCAGGCTGGACGCAACGCGACAGCGAAGGTTATCGGACCAAGGACGGCAAGCGTTTGCAGGTCCACGTGGTCATGGGCAATCGCACGCCACCGTCGGAATACACGCTGTGGGAGCAGGTTCAGGCCACCACCCGCCTGGCCGGTTTTGAGTTGATCGTCGAACAGATGAGCGATGTGCAAGCGACCAAGCGTCAGGCGGACTGGGATTACGACATTCGCCTGGGCTACTGGAACACCAATACCGCCGATGTGCTGCGGATCATTTTCAGCTCCGAGTTCATTCGCCCGGCCGGGGTCGGGGGGTATCACCAGAACACCGCCGGGTTCAGCGAGCCGGCCTTCGACGGGATTATCCAGCAGGCACTGACAACGCAGGATACGGAGCAGCGCCGGGCCCTTTATTACAAGGCCCAGCAAGTGGCCTCGCAGCAATACCTGCAACTGACCACTTACCCGCAGAGCACGCGGCTGGGCATCTACAAAACCACTCAGGGCGTCCGCCTGGACCCTTCGTTGGCGGTGACTTACCTCTATGACGCATGGGTGAACAAATGAGTAGCTCGACACTTTCCAATCAACTACCCAATCCGCAACGTGAGCGTTTTGCACAGTTGGGGCAACGCGCGCTGTGGCGTCTTGCCGGCGGCATTCTGGTGCTGTGGGCGGTCGCCACGCTGACCTTCTTTGCCTTGCGGTTGATGCCCGGCGATCCGGTGCTGGCCATTCTCGGTGGCCCGAGCGGCAACCCGACGGCGGAAACCATCGCCGAGGCCACCCGCGAGTATGGCCTCGACAAGCCGCTGGCCGTGCAGTACACGTTGTATCTGGGGCGGCTGGTCCAGGGGGATCTGGGCATTTCCTATTCCCAGCATTTGCCCGTGACCAGGGTACTTGCCGAACAGTCCTGGCCGACGCTGGAACTGACCTTCACCTCCTTGGTGCTGGCGTGGGTGCTGGTGTTGGCGCTGACGGTGCTGACGGCGGGTCGTCGACGCTGGGTGGGCAGCCTGGCTTCGCTGGCAGAGACCCTGGCCGCTGCGTTACCGCACTTCTGGCTCGGGATTTTGCTGTTGGCGGTATTCGCCTTCGGGCTGCGGCTATTTCCGCCCGCCGGCAGCGACGGCTGGCGAACGTTGGTGCTGCCCTCGGTGGCGCTGGCCATTCCGCTGGCGGGCTTCATCGCTCAAGTGACCCGTGAATCACTCGAATTGACCCTTGATCAACCATTCGTGCTGACCGCCCGAACCCGAGGCCTTAGCGATTTTGCTGTGCGCTTCAAACATGCGTTGCGCCATGCGGTGCTGCCGGGGATTTCCCTGTCGGGCTGGGCGATCGGGGCGCTGATCAGCGGCGCCGTGGTGATCGAAGTGATCTTTTCCCGCAAGGGCTTGGGGCGCCAGTTATTCCAGGCCGTGCAGGCCCAGGACCTGCCGTTGACCATCGGCATCAGTCTGGTGGTCGCGGCCGGGTATGTGCTGGCCAACATTCTTGTCGATCTGCTGTACCTGTGGATCGACCCTCGCCAAAAGGGGAATCCGGCATGAGCGAACTTACTCTAGAGGCACCGCTGGCCACGCTTCGGGTCCAGCGCACGGCGCGGAAAGTTCGGCCGGGGCCACTGTTGGCCGTCTCGTTCCTGCTGTTTCTGATCGTCGCGGCGCTGCTTCCGCAACTATTCGCCCATAGCGATCCACTGGCGATCGTTCCACACGATGCGTTTCAAGCGCCGGGTTGGGCGCATTGGTTCGGCACCGATCAATCCGGACGCGACATTTTCTCTCGGGTGATTTACGGCACTCGCCAGTCTTTGTTGATCGGTTTGGCGGCCACCGCACTGGCCATGAGTATCGCGATCGTTCTGGGTTTGCTGGGCGGATTGGGCGGTGCGCGCATCGACCGCGGTGTCGGCTGGTTTCTGGAAGTGCTGTTTGCGTTCCCCAGCCTGATTCTGGCGCTGCTGTTCGTTGCGATCTTCGGCAGTGGCATCGGCCCGCTGATCGTCGCCACCGGTTTGGGCGGGGCGCCGGGGTACGCACGCATGGTCCGCGGCCAGGTGCTGGCGGTGCGCAATGCGGGCTACATCGAAGCCGCCAGGGCATTGGGGCATCCACCGTTGCGGATCATCCTCCGGCAGCTTTTACCCAACGCCATGCGTCCGCTGATCGTGACCCTGACGATGGGCGTGGGCCAGGCGATTGTCTGGGCCTCGGCCCTGAGTTTTCTCGGACTGGGCGCACGTCCACCCGCGCCGGAGTGGGGGACGATGCTGTCGATGGGCCGGGACTTCATCGCCAATGCCTGGTGGCTGACGTTCTTCCCAGGGCTGTTCATCGTTCTGACCACGCTTTCAACCACGGTCGCCGGCCGTTATCTGCAACAACGCCTGGAGGGCCGCCTGACATGAGCGATAAACGTTTGATCGTTGAAGACCTGACCATCGAGTTCGACGGCCAGTCTGTGGTGCGCAATCTGTCGTTTGTACTGGACCCGGGCAAGACCCTGGCGCTGGTGGGTGAGTCTGGCTCGGGTAAAAGCGTCACCGCTCGCAGTTTGATCGGTCTGGCGGGTGCCGGAGCGCAGGTGACGGCCCGCACCCTGAGTTATGACGGGCACGATTTGTTGAGCCTGTCCGAGCGTGGCTGGCGTGAGTTGCGGGGCAAGGGCATCGGTTTTGTGTTGCAGGATGCGCTGGTATCTCTCGATCCGCTGCGCCCGGTGGGCAAGGAAATTCTCGAGGTCCTCGAGACCCATCGTTGGGGTGATCGTCGCAGGCGCGCAGAACGGGTCATCGAGCTGTTGGAAAAGGTCGGCGTACCCGAGCCGCAACTGCGCGCTCGACAACGCCCCGATCAACTCTCGGGCGGACTTCGTCAACGCGCACTGATCGCCAGTGCGCTGGCGCTGACCCCCGGCCTGGTCATCGCCGATGAGCCCACCACGGCGCTGGATGCCACGGTACAAGCGCAGATTCTCGACGTGCTGCAAGACATCAAGGCCCGTGGTGATTCGCTGCTGATCATCAGCCACGACCTGGCGGTGGTGGCCCAACTCGCGGATGAAGTGTTGGTACTGCGTCATGGCGAGGTGGTGGAGCAAGGACCGATGGAGCAGGTCTTGCGCGACCCGCGTCACGCCTACACCCGTGCGCTGCTTGATGCGGTGCCCGCGGAACATGTCCGTGGCACGCGTCTGTCGCCAGAGCGCAATACGGGGGCGGTGCAGCCCCGTCCCGGCGTCGATTCACCTGTGCTGTTAAGGGCGTCACGGCTGGGCAAGCGTTATGTCGGGCCTGACCAGCAATCGCGGCAAGTGGTCGACGATGTCAGCTTCGAACTTCGGGCCGGACGCACCCTGGGCATCGTCGGCGAATCCGGCTCGGGCAAGACCACCGTCGCGCGGATCGTCCTCGGTTTGCTGGAACCGGATGCGGGTCAAGTGACATTCCTCGACTGGGCCTGGGCGGGTGTCGGCAGCGGCCGGGTCGAGGAGAAGGCGCGCCGTGTGTATCGGCGCGATATCAGTGTCATCTACCAGGACCCGCTGAGCTCCTTCGATCCGCGCTGGAGCGTCGGGCAGGTGCTGGCCGACGCACTCGATGTCGCCGGTATCGCCGCCGAGCAACAACCGGCACGCATCGCTCAACTGTTGCATCAGGTGCGCCTGCCGGCCGAGCTGGCGACACGACGACCATTGCAGCTGTCGGGTGGACAGCGTCAACGCGTGGCGATCGCCCGTGCGATTGCCAGCAATCCGAAAGTCATCATCTGCGACGAGCCCGTCTCGGCGCTGGACGTCTCGGTGCAGGCCCAGGTGCTGGATCTGCTGGCGGACCTGCAAGCCGAGCTGGGCCTGGCGTACCTGTTCATCTCCCATGACCTGGGGGTCATCCGCCACGTCAGCGACGAGGTGCTGGTGATGCGGCACGGCAAGGTCGTGGAAAGCGCAGCGGTCGAGACGCTGTTCCAGAACCCGCAACATGAATACACCCGTCGTTTGCTGGGCGCCGTGCCACGTCTGCCCGGCGCAGGGGCCACGCTGGTGGTACCGCCGATAGAGCCGGAAAGCGCGGTGTTGCTGTTTGACGAAACCCGCTTGTGGAAAATCGCCATCTAAGTTCGAACCTTGCACAAGGAATTGTCATGAGTCAGTTGTCCGCTGTACCTGAACGACCTGTCATCACGGTCGAACAACTCAATGCCCAAGCAGACGAGTTGTTGCCGCGCATCGCCACCGGCGCCGCGCAACGCGAACGTGATCGTGAGCTGCCTTTCGACGCCGTGGCGCAGATTGCGCAGGCGAGCTTTTTTACCTGCCGGATTCCACGCCGCTACGGCGGTTCCGGAGGCTCAGTCAAAGACGTGATTGCCTTGTTGATTCGCATCGCGTCGGTGGACTCCAACGTGGCCCAGGCGCTGCGCCCCGGCTTCGGGTTCGTCGAAGGTCTGTTGGCGTCACGCGCCGAGGGCGCGGAGGGCGAGCGTGAGCGCTGGTTCGAGCGCTACTTGAAGGGCGCCGTGCTGGGCAACGCCGGTTGGGAGGTCGGGGGTGCCAACGGTTCGATCAGTGCGCGCATCGTGCGCGACGGTGCGCATTATCGTGCCAGCGGCAGCAAGTACTACAGCACCGGATCCTTGTATGCCGACTGGGTCAGTGCGGTTGCCCTGGACGAAAACGACCAGCCGGTGTCCTTCATCCTGCCGCGTGATCGACAAGGGCTGGAGTTGCTGGATGATTTCGACGCCATGGGGCAGCGGCTGACGGCGAGCGGCACCACGCACCTGCATGATGTGGTGGTCAAGGCCGATGAAATTCGCACCCGGACCGTGGAGGAGGGCAAACGCACCATCGTCACTCCGTTTTTGCAGTTGTTTCTGGCGGCTGTGCAGGCCGGTATCGCGCGCAACGCGCTGAATGATGCCGTGGTATTTGCCAACGACCATGCGCGTCCGATCAAGCACAGCACGGCCACGCGTTCCGTTGATGATCCGTATGTGGAGCTGAGTGTCGGTGACATCGCTGCCCGTGCATTCACCGCCGAAGCAGTGGTGTTGCGCGCAGCTGAATCCATCGGCCGGGCCTGGGCGGCGGATCTCGATCCTCAAGCGGTGGATCAGGCGGCGGTCGATGTCGCACAGGCTCAATACATTGCGGCGGAGTCAGCGCTCAAGGCGGCCGAGCTGGTGTTCGACGTTGGCGGCGCCTCTACCACGGGGCGTGCGCATAACCTCGATCGGCACTGGCGCAACGCGCGCACCGTGGCCAACCACAATCCTCGGCACTGGAAAGCCGCCGCGGTGGGCGCCTGGCATCTCAAAGGCACGCCGCCACCGACCTCCGGATTGTTCTGACATGACCCACCTTGAACTGGGCGCGGTCATCGGTCCGTCCGATGCCCGCGCATTGAAGCTCAAGGAGAGCAGCTTTCGCCGGGTGCCGATGATCATCGGTTGTGCGCTGTTCATGGAGCTGATCGACGCCACGGCCGTGCTGACGGCACTGCCACAAATGGCGCGGGATTTTGACGAACCCAGCGTGCGCATGAACCTGGTCGTGTCGCTGTACCTGTTGGCCGTCGCGCTGTTTGTGCCGGTCAGTGGCTGGGCGGCAGACCGGTTCGGACCGCGACGGGTGTTTGTCAGCGCCATCGTGCTGTTCACCCTGGCGTCGGTGGCCTGTGCCAGCTCGGCTTCGCTCTTGCAGTTGTCACTGGCGCGCATGGCGCAGGGGGCTGCGGGGGCGATGATGGTGCCGGTGGGGCAGGTGATCCTGCTTCGATGGTCAGCCCGGGAAAACCTGTTGCGCGCCATGTCCTACCTGACCATCCCGGCGTTGATCGGCCCGGTGCTGGGGCCGCCGTTGGGCGGTTTGCTCGTCACCCTGTTGTCCTGGCACTGGATCTTTCTGATCAATGTGCCCATCGGGATTCTGGGTCTGGTCCTGGTCCTGCGCTACATACCCGACTATCCCGGTGTACGCGGGCGGCCGCTCGATGTGCTGGGCCTGATACTCAGCGGCGTTGGCCTGGGCGGTCTGGTATTCGGTTTCGAGGCGTTCGGCCACGGTCTGCTGGAACGGCATTGGGCGCTGCTGTTGATCGCCGTCGGTTTGCTCTGTGCCTGGTTGTATGTCAGGCATTCCAGGCGAGTCGCGCATCCGCTGATCGATCTTTCGTTGCTGAAAATACCCACGTTCGGCGTCAGTTTCTGGGGCGGTAACCTGATGCGAATCGGCAGTGCTTCGCAGCCGTTTCTGCTGGTGCTGCTGTTCCAGCTATGTTTTGGCCTCAATCCGCTGGAGGCCGGCCTGTTGAGTTTCGCCGGCGGTGCCGGCGCCTTCCTGATGAAGCTGCTGGCGGTGCGGATTGTCAGCCGGTTCGGCTTCAGACGTACCTTGACCGCCAATGCACTGTTCACCGGGATGACGATCATCGCCTGTGCGGCATTCGATATTTCGACGCCCTACTGGATCGTTGTCCTGGTGTTGTTCGGCAGCGGCATCATTCGCTCGCTGCAGTTCAGCACCCTCGGCGCTTTGACCTACGCCGATGTACCGCCTGAGCAGTCAAGCCGCGCCAGCAGTCTGTCGGCCATGACCATCCAGCTGACCATGAGCCTGTCGGTGGGCATCGCGGCGGCCTTGTTGAGCCTGATCATGTCACTGCGTGGCCATGTCAGCGTCGGTGAAAGCGATGTGGCATTGGTCATCGTGATGGGCGGAGTGGTTTGCGCCTTGTCGGGGCTGATGTTCAGACAGCTTTCGCCGCAGGCGGGCGCAGCGGTATATGCCGGGCGCGCCCGATGATCGCAGACGTGGCAAACGCTACGCAGGAACCTTCAAGCACATTTTTTAAACGGGCGGCTGCTGCGCCCATTCTTGCCTGGAAGCTGCGCGGCCACAGGCGCCATCCAGGAAAACATTCTTAAATGAGCTCATTTTTTTCGTCTTCCGCGCCACAAGAGCGCCGGCAAGGCCAATGGGAAGTCCAGCATTTGCCGGCGAGGCCCGCAGCGTTCGTGCGGTTTTTTGTGGGCAATTTCAAGGGGTGGTATCTGGCGATTCTGCTGCTGCAGATCGCGGCGGTGATCTGCACCATTCTCATTCCCTGGGGGTTGGGACAAATCACGCGAACGGTCAGTAACGGGCTGGATACCGAGCGGGCTTTCGAAGTGCTGCAGTGGCCGTTGACGTTGTTCGGCACGCTTCTGGTCTTCGAGGTCCTGTTCACCCGTGCCGCTGCGGGGTGCCACATTCACGTACTGCCGTTGCAGCGGCGCACCGTGACGCATGTGGTGTTTGCCTATCTGCAACGGCATTCCCACCGATTTATCAGCAATGAATTTGCCGGCGCGTTGGCGCACCGGGTGTCCGAGATCGCACTGGGCGTCAACCAGACGTTGAGTATTCTGTTGTTCGACCTCATCCCGTTACTCGTGACGCTGAGCCTGGCCACGGTCCTGTTGTGGACGGCCTCACCTTTGCTGGCGGTGTTCATGGCGGGCTGGTCGGCGGTGTTCATCGCGGTTTGCTACCTGCTGGCCCGGCGCAGCCACCCGTTGGCGCAACAGTACTCTGCCGCCCGAAGCACCAGTTCAGGCAAGGTTGTCGATGCCGTGTCCAACCTGGCCAATATCCGGCTGTTTGCCCGCCACGCCTTCGAGCACAACTACCTGGGCACCTTTCTGGACAAGGAAGTGACCGCGGCCTATCGCTCGCTCGGGTACATGGAGAAGATTCGCTGGTTTCAGACCAGCTGCGGCGTCGTGCTCAAACTGGGCCTGCTCCTGCTGGCGCTTTATCTGTGGCGCACGCAACGCATCGATATCGCCGCGTTCGTCATGTCGACCAGCCTGTCGCTGCTGATCATCAGTGACGTGGGCAACCTGTCACGACGATTCCTGGAGTTCTTCGAGGCCACCGGCAACATTTCCAACGGCGTGCGCACCCTGATTCGGCCGCATGAGGTTATCGACCGTCCTCATGCGAAGAAACTGCAGGTCAAACGAGGTGATATCGAGTTCCGCGATGTCGGATTCAGCTACGGTTCGGGCCCGGCGATTTTCGAGCACCTGAATATCGTGATCCCGGCGGGGCAGAAAGTGGGGCTCGTGGGCTCATCCGGTTCTGGCAAGTCCACGCTGGTCAATTTGCTGTTGCGGCTATACGACGTGCAACAGGGCGAGGTGCTCATCGACGGGGTGAATGTGCGAGAGGTGACCCAGCATTCCCTGCACCAACAGATCGGCCTGATTCCGCAGGAACCCGGCCTGTTCCATCGCAGCATCCGGGAGAACATTCATTACGGTCGTCTGGATGCCTCCCAGGAGGAGCTGGCCGAGGCCATTCATCGCGCGGGCGCCAGTGAGTTCATCGATAGCATGGAGCACGGTTATGAATCCCTGGTCGGCGAGCGTGGGGTCAAGTTATCCGGTGGCCAGCGCCAACGTATTGCCATCGCGCGAGTGCTGCTCAAGAACGCCCCGATTCTGGTGATGGATGAGGCGACCTCAAGCCTGGATTCGATCACCGAGCGATTCATCCAGGACAAACTGGACGAAATCATGGACGGCAAAACTGTGGTGGTGGTTGCGCATCGGCTGTCGACGGTGGCGCATCTAGACCGGATTCTGGTGTTCGACAACGGGCGGGTGATCGAGGACGGCAGCCATGACGACCTTCTGCGTTTGGGCGGGCAGTATTATCGGTTATGGAATCGTCAGTTTGATGAGGTGCTGGAAGTGACGACCGCGTAGTAACTGACGTGTGATCGTTCCCACGCGCAGCAAAGGAATGCAGCCCGGGACGCTCCGCGTCCCAAAGAGCCGAACGCAGAGCGTCCGTTGAGGCATTCCTTTGCTGCGCGTGGGAACGATCGTTGGACGGCGGTGTTTTTGAGAGGAATCTGTCTGTTTAACCTGTTTGTTTAAGGGCGGTAAGGTTTACTTCCTGAAAGCTACACAACCTTGCGTCGTTGCCTACAGTTACGCCAGAATCCGCCGGCTTGTGCGCCTTGGGCCTGGGCTCTATCGTTTTCCGGTCGCTGAAAAACAGCGAACGGGTTTGGTAGCCCGGTATGTCCAGGCGCATAGCGCCACCTTTTGCAGAGTTGTCTAATCTCTGCTTTTTATGGTGGCCATGCGCAGGGCGTCTTCGGACGCGCCGGGTTCCTGGACCGGTCTACCAACCCGCGTATGGCCGCCACTCTTCGTTTGGTAGCGAGGGTGATGGCTCCTCATTTTCATTCCAGGAGATTCATCTATGTTCAAGGTCACACCCAATCCGCCGGAAACAGATCCGGCATCCCCGTACGAAAGCCTCGATTCGAAAAAACTCCACGATTCTGTCGACCGCGCCCTCGATCACTACCTCAATTCGGCTGCCAACATTCAGGCCACCCCGCGCACTCCCGGCACCATGTTCATCGTCAACCCAGAGCTCGATACCGAAACCCTGCTGGCCCATGCTTGCGAGTCACTGGCCTCGGCCAATGTCATGACCATGGATCTAGCGGATCATATGGAGGGGTCGAGTCGCAATTCCCTGTTGGGCATTGCGCAAGTCATCATGCTCGGCGAGCTGGCGGTGAACCGGGCGCTGGATCAACTCGATCCGCCGGGCTAACGGATGCCTGATCGTTCCCACGCTCCTGCGTGGGAATGCCGCTAGGGACGCTCCGCGTTCCGCTTCTGGATGTGACGCAGAGCGTAGGAACGAATATTTTGCACTCAGATAGACAATTGAATGGCCCGTGGGTCCTGCGGGGCTGGCGCAGGTCGACGTTTGTTGACCGTCAATTCGCCTTGGCTGATCAGCAGTGTCCGAGTGCCGTTGCGAGTGAGCCCCAGCAGATTGGCCGTATGCACCTGGTTGTGATGGCAAAACCGGTACGCGGCTGTAGGTGTCGATGAAGTGCTGTGTCAGTGGGGCGATGTCGCCTGGACATTCTTTGAGTGGCGCAAGCTTCAGATTGACCACATCCAGCCGGTAAAACAGGTCTTCACGAAAGTGACCTGCATGGCTTCCTCGAACCAGCCGGCCTTGGCCGTGAGCGCACCGGTAAACGCACCTTTTTCATGGCCGAACAGTTCAGCCTCCACCAGCGATTCGGAGAACGCACCACAGTTCACGGCAACGAACGGGTGTGCACTGCGCGGGCTGAGGTTGTGGATGTGACGGGCCACCAGCTCCTTTCCGGTACCGGTTTCGCCAATGATCAAAACGCTGGCCTCGCTGGGCGCTACTTGTTGCAGATGCTTGAGCAGGGATTTGGATTTTTGGTCCTCAAAGACTTGCGCCGTCGCGCGGATTGAAGTGGCCAGGGCGGGAGAGGGCGGTAAGGTCAGCAGTTGCATCTTGATCCCTATGAGTAGAAGTCCGGGAGATTCAGCGCCCTGAAACCTCAGGGCGCCAGCCATCAGTTACTTCGCGGTAATCACCGACAGCTTGGTGATTCCTGCTCGCTCGATCGACGCCATAGCCCGGGCCACCTCGCCGTAATTCACCCCGTTGTCCGCCTGCAATTGCACGCGCACATCGGCGTTCTTTTCCTTGGCGGATTTCAGGTTGGACTCCAGCAGGTCCGGCTGGACTTCGTCCTTGTTGATGAACAGCTTGCCCTTGTCGTCGATGCTCACCACCAGCGGGTCTTTCTGTTCAACCGGCGCCACCGATTCGGTCTTCGGCAGGTTGATCGGGATCGAATTGGTCAGCAGCGGCGCGGTGACGATGAATACCACCAGCAACACCAACATGACGTCCACCAATGGCGTGACGTTGATCTCGCTCAGCACTTCATCGCTGTCTTGTGTGGAGAAGGCCATCTCAGGACGCCTCCTTCACTTTCTGACCGGTCGCGGTGGCGCCGGATTTTTTCTGCGCCGGATGCAGCAACACGCGGAATGCGTTCTTTTGCGCCAGGCTGTAGAAGTCGTGGGCGAAATCGTCCAGGTCCGCCGCGGTCAGCTTCAGGCGCCGCAAGAAGTAGTTGTAAACCAGCACCGCCGGCACCGCGACCGCGATCCCCACACCGGTGGCGACCAGCGCTGCACCGATGGGGCCGGCCACGGTTTCCAGGCTTGCCGAACCGGCTGCGCTAATGCCTTTCAAGGCCGACATGATCCCCCAGACCGTGCCGAACAGGCCGATGAAGGGCGAGGTGCTGCCGATACTGGCGAGAATCGCCAGACCGGTTTCCAACGAGCGACGCTCGCGCACGATCTGTTGGCGCAGGGCGCGTTCGAGGCGGTCCTGATGGTTGATCGCCTGACTCAGGTCGGTGGCTTGCGCGCCATCCGGCACCTGGATCGCGGCGTAACCGGCCAGTGCCACGCGAGCGGCAGCACCCGGTTGGCTGTGGGCCAGTTCCGCGGCGGAATCGAGGCTCGAGGCAGCCCAGAACTGTTTGTGGAATCGGCGATCCTGGGTCTTCAGGCGCGTGAACTGCACACCCTTGAGCAGGGCCAGGCCCCACGTCGCGACAGAGAAGACAATCAGCAGCCAGATGACGGCGTGTTCGATGGAATCGAAAGGGGAAGCGATGAGGTTCATGGTTTAGGCTCTCCAACAAAACGTAGGTCGTGTAGCGATGCGCCTTCTGTCAGGTGGCCCGCGGTTGTCAATGAACAGTGAGGGTTATCGGATCTTGAAATCGATGGGTACGCTGACCCAACCGTCCTGGGCGACGTCGCCCTGTTTGGCCGGGACGAAACTCCAGCGCTTGACCGCCGCCAGCGCAGCGTCATCGAGCTGATCACGTCCGCTGCTTTTCTGGATCTGTATTTCCCCGGGTTTGCCGCTGGCCAACACATGCACCCGCAGCAGCACCGTGCCTTCCCAGCCACGACGCATGGCCACCGACGGGTATTCCGGCGCCGGGTTATGCAGGTAACCGGCATTGGCCGAGGCGGGTGTCACTGGTTTGGGCGCGGGCGGCGCGGGTGGTGCCGGGGCAGCGACCGGTTGCGGTGGCGCCGGTGGTGCGGGTGGTTGCTCCACCGGTTTGGCGACCGGTTTGGGCACGGGTTTGACGACGGGTTTGGGTTTGGGAATCGGTTTGGGCGGTGGTGGCTTGACGGCCAGTTCATCCTCCACGGGCGGCGGTGGTTCGACAACAGGCTGTGGAATCGGCTCGGGGGGAGGGGGTTCCACCACGGGGGGTGCTGGCTGAGAAAACTCGATGGTCATCGGCGGGATTTCCGGCGGCACCATGGGCAGCGCCGGGGCAGGCGTGCTGTTGACCCAGTAAATCACCGCGCCGTGCAGCACCAGCGCGAAGACGCCGAGCAACACCGCTTCACGCCGGCTCAGTACCCGTTTGGGCGTGCTGTGCAACCGCGACAGCGACAAAGGGCCGCGATAGACCCGCCCCAAGTCGAGCAACTCGCCGCCCGGCGCCTGACGCCAGAGCACATTCAGTGCAGTGGCGGTTTGGACATTGGCCATTGACTAACTCCTGGCTATTTAGCGAAACGGAAAAGTGTTTCCGTCATCAACTGTTGTCTGTGCGTGGCATTTAAACGTTCAGGCAAACATGGACACGTAAATAGTCAGAGCAAGAGCCATACCAATTATGAATTAAGCATTAAACGGCACTTTTAACAGTGCAGCGGCCTGGCGGTGTTGTGTTGAGCCAACTTTTTGTCAAACAAGTGTTGCTGGGGACACAGTGGGTGCGGTCACCCCTGCTGGGGCTGGCTTGCCGGTCTGCTCGGAATCTCCGACTCGGGAGGATAAAGTTAAAATCCCGCAATAGATGTATGGGATTTAGTTAACTGTTGTCACTCAGACAAGGCTTCAACACGCTGTCTGCAAGCATTGATTCAATTCGATAAATGCCCCGAGAAAGTGGCGAATGTTGAGTGGCACGAACCCTGCCAAGTTGAGAGAGAGCGCGACTATGCCAATAGATGCTCCAATTAACTTTAGGAAACCGGCGGCCGGCAGGGTAGTCGATCATGTCTGGCGCATCCGTGCGCCAAACGGCCGGCTTTAGCGCTTGATCAGGGAAATCTTGGTTCCTTCGATGCTGACCCCAGCCATTAACCCCTGCTGATCGAAAATGAACGCGTAGGCATCGTCCTTCAGCGTCGAGCTGGACAAGTTCTTCGACACCCCTTCATCAACCAAAACAACAGTGGGTCCTACGCCGATTTCCCAACCCTTGCTTTCACGTAAATAGTTCACGGCTTTATCGGTCATCAGGAAAACCACGTAGCCATACGACTGGGCGCCTGCCTGCAGCCCCCATGACCCGGTTACGGAGTTGTAATAACCGTCTACTTTCTTGCCCTTCAACAATTCGCCTTCACCATAGCTGCCGCCAAACACAAGGCCCGCCTTGATGATTTTCGGGAAGACAAGTATCGCTTTGGCGTTGTGCGAAATTTTTTCGGCAAAGGGCGTGGCTTTGTAGAGAGTCTGCAACGCTTGTCGAGAGTCGACATCCAGATCCGCGGCGGTTGCCGCACCTGCAGTGTTCAGGAAGCTCGCCGACGCCAGTGAGGCTGTCGCAAGGACGATCGATAGGAAGAACCGCATTGACTGAGTCATTTTCGTACTCCGATAAGGGAGCATTGGATGTGAGCAGCAGTCAGCGCCTGCCCCGGGCAGAATCCGAGCCTACTGAAATTATCCGGCGCACCCTAAAGTGTGTGAACCACTGGCTTCGCTTTTGAGTGAATCAGGCCAGAGGCCTTTGATCATTGGCGATGCCATCACCTGCTTTGACCTCTGCGCAGAGTCCGGGTTCGTCGTCAGAGACGCATTTATAAAGCACTGTTACACAAGTCCGTCACCAGCATGCAGCCGGGAGCATGGGTGATGCACAGTGGCGGACGTGACGCCTGCACCACCGATTGAGGCGTCACACCGCACGCCCAGAATACCGGTATTTCGTCAGCTTCAACGGGTACGGCATCGCCGTAGTCCGGGGTGTCGAGTGCGCGGATACCAATCAGCGACGGATCGCCGATGTGCACGGGAGCGCCGTGGACGTTGGGCATGCGCGCGGTGATTTGAATGGCCTGGATGGCGGCAGCCGCTTTCATCGGCCGCATGCTCACCACCAGCTTGCCACCGAGGCGAGCGGTGGGGCGCGTGTCTATGTTGGTCTGGTACATGGCGACATTGCGCCCCAGATCGATGTGCTTGAGAGGGATGCCGGCATCCAGCAGCGGTTGTTCGAAGGAGAACGAGCAGCCGATGGCGAAGGCCACCAGGTCATCCTGCCAAAGAGGCTCGATATCCAGCGGTTCTTCGCTCAGTTCGCCCTGGCGATAGACCCTGTATCGAGGCACATCGTGGCGAATATCAATGGCTGTCCCGAGATTGCGGAAATACGGATCGCCCGGCTCGGTAATGTCGAGCAATGGGCAGGCTTGACGATTGAGGGTGCAATACCTAAGAAACTCGTTGGCCCAATCACTGGGCAGAATCACGATGTTGGCTTGCACCCGGCCTTGGCCCAAGCCGCTGGTGTGACCCTGATAGTGCCCGGCCGCGATGCTTTGACGCAGGGCGAGAGGGGTACTGCGCTGCAGTTGTTCGAAGGACGGGGCTGGTTGATTCATCGTGGCATCTCGACAGGTTCGTTGACCCTTTTTAGAAAACCACGGCGATGCCGTCCAACAAGGAATGTTGTTGCCCCCAGACAACTAAAAGTTATTCAAGGGACAGTCGGCTGTCTAGGCCCGGTGCCGCGACCATCAGCAGCGGGCCGACATCCGCGGCGTATTGGCAGACCACCTGGCGGCTCATCTCGACGATGTTTTCGATCAGTTCCAGTCCGGCCCCGGCACGCCACGAGGCCACGACATCCAGTTGCGGCAAGCGGCTGCCGGGTTCCAGTTGGATCAGCTCGCCGCTGGCCAGGGGTTTGGCCACCAGTGCCGCCGGCAAGGCGCCGATACCGAAGCCGTCACGAATCAACCGGGTCATGGCCGACACCGAGTTGACGCAACTGACGCGCGGTGCGCCGATGCCGTGGGCGTGCAACAGGTTGAGTACATCCTGATGCGGTCGTGAGTGTTTGACGAAGGTGATGATGCGCTCACCGGCCATCTCGGTCAGCGAGGCATAAGGCCGGGCATAGATCGAGTTGCTGGCGGCGATCCAGTGCATGGGGTAGTGCGCCAGCTCGAGGTTGCGCACGCTTTCATGGCGGATCAGGTCAGTCTGGAAAACGATGTCCAGATAACCCTTTTGCAGTTGCTCGCAGAGATTGCGAGCGGCGTCGGCAGTGATCTCGATTTCCACGGCGGGGAAGGTCTGCATCAGGGTCGACATCAATGGACTGAGCCAGGTGTGGATCACCGTATCCATCACACCGATGCGCACCAGCCCCTGCTGCGGGTTGGTGTTGTCCAGCGAGCGTTTCAAGGCGCGCTGGACCTCGAGCATCTGCTCGGCGTAGTCGAGCACCTTGAGACCTTCGGGTGTCAGCGACACCCCGCGTGAATCACGCACGAACAGGCGCAGGCCCAACTCATCTTCCAGCGAGGCGATCCGGCTGGAGATCGCTGCCTGAGTGCTGAACATTTTCTCTGCAGTCAGGCTGAAGCTTTGCAGGCGGGCGACCCAGACGAAGGTTTCGAGGAATTTGAGGTTCATGGCGGTTCCCTTGGCGCTTATGGCTCTTGTAATGAGGGGGCAGGTTGCAATTGTTACTCCAGAGTCCGCCGCAACGGGCATCAAATTTTCTTATGCATAACCTCGTCTTTTTCCCGTTTGACGCCGTTCTGCCTCGGCACGAAGAATCCGCTCCACGACGCAGGTCGCTGCGTCTGCCCCCCACGACAACGCCTTCACAAAAAAACAATGAGGCGTGTCCGTCATCTTCGCTTGCTGCCGCAGGAAACACCTCCATGGAAAAAACCAGGACTTATCACGTGCCTTCAAATGCGGGCCGCACCGGCTCGTTCGGTGAGTACGCCCAGGCGGGCACATTGCTCGGCCTGAGTCTGCTCTGTGCGCCGGCCGCTCAGGCGGATTTCGTGGCGGACAGTAAAGGCAGCCTGGAAGCGCGCAACTTTTACTTCAACCGAGATTTTCGTCAGGACGGCTCGCGCGACAAGGCCGAGGAGTGGGCGCAGGGTTTTCTGTTGCGGATGGAGTCCGGTTACACCGCGGGCACGTTGGGTTTTGGCCTGGATGTTTTAGGCATGGCCGGCTTCAAGCTGGACTCCGGTGGCGGTACGGCGGGCACCAATCTGTTGCCGCCGGATGTGTCCGGCGGCTCACAGGATCGCTATGGCGAGTTGGGCCTGACGGGCAAAATGCGCGTGTCCAACAGCACCCTGAAGTTCGGGACGTTGCAGATCAAGGACCCGGTGGTGAATTCCAACGACACCCGCCTGTTGCCGGGAACGTTCAAGGGTGGCCTGGTGAATGTGCAGGAGATCGATCGCTTGAAGCTCACGGCCGGTCAGCTCACGCAGATCAATTTTGTCGACTCCACCGACTATCAGGACATGACCGCCAACCGCATCGGCGGGCAAAGCGGCAGGTTTCAGTTTGCCGGGGCTGACTATCAGTTCCTGCCGAACCTGACCGCGCAGTACCGCTACGGCCAGCTGGAAAACATCTACCGGCAAAATTATCTCGGGCTTGTGCACTCGCTGGACCTGGGCTCGGGCCAGTCGCTCAAGAGCGACGTACGCTATGCGCGCAGTACCGAAGACGGCAACTTTCGTGCTCTCGATAACCAGGCCTTCGGTGCGTTGTTCACCTATAGCCTGGGCGGTCATGCGTTGGGCTTTGGCTGTCAGCGCATGAGCGGCGACGATCCGTTTCCGTATATCGGGCGCAGCGATCCGTACCTGGTCAACTTCGTGCAGATCGGTGACTTTGCCAACATCGATGAACATTCCTGGCAAGCGCGCTACGACTACAACTTTGTCGCACTCGGTGTGCCGGGGTTGACCTTCATGACTCGCTACATCTCTGGCGACAATGTGCAACGCACTGCGCCGGGTGAAGGCAAGGAATGGGAGCGCAACACCGATATCGCTTACGTGGTGCAGGACGGTACGTTGAAAGGGCTGGGCCTCAAATGGCGTAACGCGTCAGTGCGTTCGAACTTCGGTAATGACCTGGATGAGAACCGCCTGATCGTCAGCTATACCGTGGCGCTGTGGTAGATGATTTACAGGGGCGGCTGTCGGTTTTTATATTCGATACAGGAATAAGCAAATCAATATATATTCCTTTTAATATTGGTTCGGGAGGTTCATTTTGAAGACCTGCACATCCGTGCGGATGTATCCGACCTCAGACAGGAAGCCTCATCATGACCATCAAAGCGATCAACGTCCGCAACCAGTTCAAGGGCGTCATCAAGGAAATTGTGACAGGCGAAGTGGTCTCCGAAATCGATGTGCAAACCGCCTCAGGCATCGTCACCTCGGTGATTACCACCCGTTCAGTGCGCGATCTTGAATTGAAGGTGGGGAGCGAGGTGATTGCCTTCGTCAAATCCACCGAAGTCTCGATCGCCAAGCTCTGAAATGCCCCGCGGCGTCGATGTTTTTTGCCTGATCCCATCGTGCAAACATCGAGGCCGCTCATTTCAAGAAAGGGACAACCCCTGACTCGCACGAATCAAGTCATAGGCCTTTCGGGCAATCAAGTTGGCGGTGTTGGGCCTGATCCACAGGTAGTAGGTCACGTCCGGCAGTCGCGGCAATCCGTCATTTTCACCCAGCACGCGCATGTCTGGACCGAGCATCTCCATGCTTCTGGGGGTGACACCCAAACCTGCGCGGGTGGCGGCTTTGATGCCAATCAGATTCGACGCAAGGTAGGCCTGGCGCCAACTGATATTGGCGCGTTCCAGGGCCTCCAGGGCATAGCGCCGATAGATGCTCGGTTCATCCACGAGGATCAGTGGCAATGGTTCGCCGGGGTTGTGGATGTACCGCGCCGAGCAGATCCACCACACCGGCGAGGTGCGTAAGGCAAAGCCTTCCAGGCTTGGGTCCTGGCGAGTGGAAATTACCATGTCGACCTTGCCTCGGTGCAAGTCGTCCATCAGAAACGGGCTGCGCCCGACATCGATCTCCAGGCGCAAGCGCGGTGCCGAGCGGGCGATGTGGCTGAGGATCGGCGGCAGGATGGTGTCGGCGATGTCATGGGGTGAACCGATGCGCAACACGCCGCTCAAGCTGCTTTCACGCAGAGAGTTCAACGCCTCGTCGTTGAGCGACAGCATCTGGCGGGCATGACGCAGTAACTGCAAGCCGGGTTCGGTGAGTTGCTTTTGCCGTCCGCGCTTTTCGAACAGGCTCACCCCCACTTGCTGTTCCAGGCGTTGCATGTGTTGGGTGACCGACGATTGCGTGCGGGCCAGTTGCGCGCCGGCCTCGGCAAAACTGTGGTGATCGACCACGGCAATGAAGGTGCGCAGTAGTTCGAGATCGAGGGTGGGTGAGGTCGACATGGCCATTTCCGGGGCTGTTTTTATATCAAGGCTGAAAACATAAACATTACAGTTGTTTATGTGTTTTTGGCGATTTTTTAGTGAGTAGATCTTGAGTGCCAGTAAATAAGGGCTTTGTGGAGATGGCCTTCCAGTGCGAATACGGGAAGTTATAACGATATTAGATATTTGAATTTCCGTTACTGCAACGCTGTACCTAGGATGCCCCACATCAGGTCGGGGTACGCCGATCAATCATCAGGGGAAGATCCATGTCGAAAAAGTGCTCAGCCGTTAAACAATTGTTGCCTGTGATGCTGGGCGCCTTGATCTCCCTGGTTGCCAGCACCGGTGCCCAGGCTGATGCAACGCTGGACAAGATCGAGCAACGGCATGTGTTGGTGGTCGGCGTATTGCTGTCCGGCGGTCCGTTTGGCGGGATTGATCCAACGACCCAAAAACCACGCGGTTTGAATGTTGACCTTGCTCAGGAGCTGGGGCGGCAACTGAATGCCGAAGTGGAGCTGGTGCCGGTATTGCCCGCCAACCGCGTGCAGTTTTTGCAGCAGGGCAAAGTCGATTTGCTGATTGCCAACATGGAGTGGACCGCCGAACGCGGCGAGATCCTCGGGTTTGTGCCGACACCGTTCTACCGCGTAGGCGGAACCGCAGCGGTGTTGAAGGACAGCAAGATCACCCGTTGGGAAGACCTGAAAAACCAACCGGTCTGCACGTCGCAGGGCAGCAGTTACATCAAGCCGCTCACCGAGTTGGGCGTTGAGATCAAAGCCTTCAAGAGCTCTTCGGAATCCCTGCTGGCGCTGCGCGGCAACAATTGCGTCGCGGCCGTGCATGACGCCACGCTGATCAACCCGTTGATCGCTGACAGCGGCGAATGGCAGGGCTATCGCGCGCTTAGCCCGGAACTCAACCCGGCGCCTTCGGTGATCTGGACCCGCCGCGGAGAAAGCGACACCCAGGCGAAACTCGACCCCATCGTCAAGGAACTGCACCGCAGCGGTTGGCTGATCCAGGCCCAGACCCGCAACCACATCACCCCCGCGTCACCGGCCCTGGTGGAACTGCAGAAACAGTTCCAGGCCAACGGCGCCTGACCCCGGTTCTCCACCTCATCGTTCTCAACAGACCGTCGTTTTGCCGGGCGGTCGTTCAAGGTAGTCGTGCATGAACCGTTATTTTTCCGTCAGAAACCTGACCACTTTGTACCTCGCCTGGTCCGCCGCGTTAGGTGCCAGCCTTGCCCAGGCCGATGCCACGCTGGACAAGATCGAGCAACGCCACGCCATCAGCGTCGGGGTGATTCTCAGTGGTCCGCCATTTGGCACCATCGACCCGAAGACCGGCGAACACCTGGGCTACAACGTCGAACTGGCCAAGGGCATCGCCAAGGCATTGGGCGTCGAAGCGAAGACCGTTTCGGTACTGGCGCCCAACCGCGTGCAGTTCCTGCAGCAGGGCAAGGTCGATATCCTGATTGCCAATATGCAGTTCACCGAAGAGCGCGGCGAGATTCTCGATTACGTGCCCACGCCTTATGAAGAAGTGGGCGGCGCCGCGTTGATTCGCAAAGGCGCTGGCGTGACTCAATGGGCTGATCTCAAGGGCAAGCCGGTGTGCGTGTCCCAGGGCAGCAACTTCATCAAGCCATTGCAGGAAACCTACGGCGCAGAGATCAAGGCCTTCCGCAGCCAATCCGAATCGTTGTTGTCGTTGCGCGGCAATGGTTGCGTGGCGGCGGTGCATGTCAGCCCGACCATGCATGCGCTGTTGAGCGATGCCGAGTGGGCTGATTATGAAATCCCGTTGCCAGGGGATTTGATCCCGTCAAACTCGGTCATCTGGCTGCGCAAAGGCGAGCACGATACCCAGGTAAAACTGGATGCCATCGTGCGCGACTGGCACCGCAGCGGCTGGCTGATCGAATTGGGCGAGCGCACCGGTATGACGCCGTCCCAGGCGTTGCGTGATCTGCATGAGCAGTACCGCAACACGCCACCGCTGGCGTCGCAACCATGAGTCAGTCGTTGTTTGAGACGTTGCAGCAACTGCTCGGCCCCAGTCATGTGCAGAACAGCGGAGAGGCCGCGCCCTACCTGACCGACAAACAGGGCCGCTACGTCGGGCAGGTCATCGCTGCGGTGCATCCGGCGAACACCGAGGAAGTCGCGGCAGTGGTTCGCGCGTGTGTGGCCAGTGATACGCCGGTGGTGGTGCAGGGCGGCAACACCGGCCTGATGGGCGGCGCCACCCCGGATGCCAGCGGCCGGGCAGTGTTGCTGTTGCTCGATCGGCTGAATCGTGTGCGGGTGGTGGATACCGATAACGACACCCTGACCGTCGAGGCGGGCTGCATTCTGCAAACCGTCCAGGACGTTGCCCGTGACGCCGGCCGGCTGTTTCCCCTGAGTCTGGGCGCCGAAGGCAGTTGCACCATCGGCGGTAATCTGGGCACCAATGCCGGCGGCACCGCGGTGTTGCGTTATGGCAATACCCGCGAGCTGACCCTGGGGCTGGAAGTGGTCACCGCCGAGGGTGAAATCTGGAATGGCCTGCGCGGGTTACGCAAGGACAACACCGGCTACGACCTGCGAGACCTGTTCATCGGCAGCGAAGGCACACTCGGGATTATCACCGCCGCAACCCTGAAACTCTTCCCTCTGCCCAAGGCTCAGGCTACGGCACTGTTGGCTTTCGGTTCCTTGGCCCAAGCGGTGCAATTGCTGTCCCATGCGCGCGCCGGTTTCGGTGCCAGCCTCACCGCGTTCGAACTGCTCAGTGCTGACTGTCTCGCGCTGCTGCGCGAGCAATTTCCGCAAGGTCCGCAACCTTTTCTCGGTGCTGAGCAGCCTTGGTTTGCACTGTTGGAACTGTCCGACAACCACAGCGAAAGCCATGCCCGTCAAGCGTTTGAAGAAGTGCTGGGGGAGGCCTTCGAGCGCGAGTTGCTGGCCGATGCGTTGATCGCCGAAAGCCTGGCCCAGAGCGAAGCGCTGTGGCTGTTGCGGGAGAACATGAGCGAGGCGCAGAAACGCGCCGGTCGCAACATGAAGCACGACATTTCAGTGCCGATTTCCCAGGTCGTGGCGTTTGTCGCGCATACCGATGCGTTGTTGCAGTCGCATTTTCCCGGTGTCCGCCATTTCACGTTCGGCCATTTGGGTGACGGCAACCTGCACTACAACGTCGCTCATCCACTTGACTCGACGGTCGAGGCGCATATGGCTCACTACGCGGCGCTCAGCTTGCTGGTTCATGACAGCGCCCATGCCCATGGCGGCTCCATCAGTGCCGAGCACGGCATCGGCCAGCGCAAGCGGGACATGCTGGAGCGCTACAAAAATCCGGTGGAGCTGGACCTGATGCGCCGCATCAAGCAGGCGCTGGACCCGAAAAACCTGCTCAATCCGGGCAAGGTATTGGAGGTGCCTGCGTCATGACACTTCGTCTGTCCAAACGCGTTCAGCGTGTTTCGCTGTCGGCCAATGCCGCCGCGAAATCCCAAGCCACGGCGTTGCGTGATGCCGGTCGCGACATCCTCGACCTGACCACCGGCGAACCGGACTTCGATACCCCGGAACACATCAAACAGGCCGCTTATGCCGCCATCGCTGCCGGTGCTACCAAGTACACCCCGACGCCTGGCGTAAAAGCCTTGCGTGTCGCCGTGCAGCGCAAACTCCAGCAGGAAAACCATCTGGACTATCCGCTGGAATCGATCGTGATTGCCAACGGGGCGAAACAGATCATCTTCAATGCCTTCGCCGCGACCCTCGATGACGGCGATGAAGTGCTGGTGCCGACGCCGTACTGGCCGTCCTTTCCGGACAGCGTGCGCTTCAATGGTGGCGAGCCGGTGTTTATCGAGTGCGCACTGGCGCAGGGCTGCAAGCTCACTGCAGAGCAACTGCAGCAACACATTGGCGAACGCACGCGCTGGTTGATTCTCAACGGTCCCGGCAACCCCAGCGGCGCGGTGTACAGCGCGGCCGAGCTGCAAGCCTTGGCCGAGGTGCTGCGTCGCCACCCGCAGGTGCTGATTCTGCTGGATGAACTCTACGAACATATCCGCTTTGACGGTCATCCGGCCCTGAGCCTGCTCAACGTCGCGCCAGACTTGCAGCCGCGCTGCCTGCTGGTGGGCGGTGTGTCCAAGACGTACGCGATGACCGGGTGGCGCATCGGTTTCGGTGCCGGGCCGCAAACGCTGACCAACGCCATGGCGGTCGTGCAGTCGCAATCCACGTCGGGGGCCTCTTCGGTGGGACAGGCTGCCGCGTTGGCGGCCTTCGAAGGCGGACTGGAATTCTTGCGGTCGCAGGTCGAGGCTTATCAGCAACGTCGGGATTTACTGGTGAACGCCTTACGCAACGTGGACGGTCTTGAAGTGCTCGAACCTCATGGTGGTTTCTTCGTGTTTGTCCGCTGCGCCGGGTTGCTGGGACGTTATCGTCCGGACGGCACATGCCTGAACAGCGACGCCGATGTCGTGGCGTATTTGCTGGAGGAGGGCGTGGCGGGTGTGGCGGGCAGTGCTTATGGCTTGTCGCCGTGGTTTCGCCTGTCCATCGCCACGGCGACCGACAGCGTTGCCGAAGCCGGACGTCGCATCGCTAACGCCTGCGCGCAATTGCGGGGCGAACCATGAGCCATTGGCTGGAGCTTTTCGTCCATTGGACTGCCGGATTCGGCCTGAACTACGGTTTTCTGCTGGACGCCTACCAACGCGGAACCCTGGAGCAGGGCGCGCTGACCACGGTGCTGCTCTGCCTGTTCACCATTGTCGGCAGCCTGCTGGCGGGTGTCGGGTTGGCGGCGATGCTGACGTCTGGAAAGCCCTGGCTGGCAAAACCGGCACGAATATTTGTCGAGGTCACTCGCAATACACCAACGTTGGTGCAGCTGTATTGCGCCTTCCTGGTGCTGAACATGCTGCTGACTCAGGCCGTCGGCGCGGCCAACCCGCTGACGCCGTTCGCCTGGGTGGTGATCGTGATCTCGTTGCACAAGGGCGCGTTCCATGCCGAAGCCTTGCGCGCCGGCATCGAGGCAGTGCCGACGGTGACGCTGGAAGCGGCCAGTTCGCTGGCGTTCAGCAGCCGTCAGTTGCTGTGGAATGTGCAACTGCCCTTGGCCCTGCGCTTTGCCTTGCCGTCGCTGATCAACAACCTGATCGACCTGGTGAAAATGACCGCCGTGGCCTCGGCCATTGCCGTGGGGGACATCACCTACGCGGCGATCATGATCTGGACCCAAAGTGACAACGTGCTGGAGCTGATGATTCTGATCCTGAGCTTTTTCGGCCTGCTGAGTTTTATCGTCAATTGCGTGGGGCGCTACCTTGAAGCGCGCCTGAGGATGCCCGGCTATGGCCATTGAATCGTCCGTCAGCGCACCGGTGGCCTGGCCTCGGCGGCATGTCGGCAAGTTGCTGTTGTTGATGTGCGTCTTACTGTGGCTGGTGTATGTCGCCCCGCAAAGCCCGGTGCTCAAGGCTTTGCTGCAATGGTCGCCGGCGCTGGCCGTGGGCTTTGGCCAGAACATTCTGATCAGTCTCGTCGCCATCGGTCTGGGGTCGTTGCTGGGGTTGTTGGTCGGAGCGCTGGCGTTATCCCCGCTGCGACTACTGCGCTTGCCGGCACGGATCTGGGTGCAGATTTTCCGTAACGCGCCCTGGCTGGTGCTGATCTATTTCACCACCTATGTGTTCCCGTTCGAGATCCACATCGGCAGTGCCTATGTCTCGTTCCCGGACTGGGTCAAGGTCACCCTCGGCCTGGCCTTGCCAGCGAGCGCCAATGTCGCGGAAATCTTCCGTGGCGCCATTGCCTCGATCCCCAGCACGCAGTGGGAAGCCGCGCGTTCCCTGGCGTTCACCCGCGGGCAGATTTTCCGTTCGATCATCCTGCCGCAGTGCTTCAAACGCATGTTGCCGCCGTGGATGAACCTGTATGCGGTAATCACCATGGGCACCGCGCTGGCGTCCCTGGTGGGCGTGCATGACGTGATCGACACCGCGCAAATCGCCAGCAACACCGTGAACATGACCGGCTTCACCGTGGTGATTTACCTGAGCCTGTTGGTGCTGTTTTTTGCCTATTGCTACCCGATTTCCCGACTCACCCAACGCCTGGAGCGACGTTATGCCTTTTACTGAAACCGTCGCCGAGCCCTTGGTCAGCCTGCGCGACCTGCACCTGTCGTTTGGCAATAACCCGGTGCTCAAGGGCATCGACCTCGACGTGCATCGCGGCCAGGCCGTGTCGATCATCGGCCCGTCCGGCTCGGGCAAATCGACCATCCTGCGCTGCATCACCGGGTTGTTGCAGCCCCAGCGCGGCAGCATCCGCGTCGGCGCGACCGAGGTTCACACGCTGGCCCAGGAAGCCCAGCGCATCGAGTTGCGCAAGCGCGTGGGTTTTGTGTTCCAGCAGTACAACCTGTTCCCGCATTTGTCGGTGCTGGAGAACCTGGTGATTGCCCCGCGCAAGGTGCTGGGGCGCAACCGGATCGACGCCGAGAACGACGCCCGCGCCTTGTTGGCCAAGGTGCGTATGGAACACAAGGCCGACGCCTATCCGGGCCAGCTCTCCGGCGGTCAGCAGCAACGGGTGGCGATTGCCCGCGCCCTGGCGATGCGCCCGGAACTGATTCTGTTTGATGAGGTGACCTCGGCCCTCGATCCGGAAACGGTCGGCGAGGTGCTGACGGTGATTCGCGAGCTGACCGAAGAGGGCATGACCTGCGTGCTGGTCACCCACGAAATGCGTTTCGCCGAAGAGATCAGCGACATCGTCTACTTCACCGAGAACGGCGTGATCGTCGAGCACGGCAGCGCCGCGCAAATCTTTCAGCACCCCACCAGCGAACGCACCCAAGAGTTTTTGCGTCACGCCCTGGGTGATCCGGGACGCCGGCCGCCCATCGCCAATGATCCGTATCTGTTGACCAACCTGAGTCGCTACAGCCTATCCGTGTAATACCGAGGAGCCTGTTCATGAGTACCGTTAACCGTGCCGCCGTCATCGAGGATTTCCTGAAGAAAATCCGCGTCATCCATCAACGGGGCGTCGACCGCGCCGCGCTGGTGGAAATCGTGTCCTTGCTTGAAGCCCTGGCCGAGCGCCGCGAGCTGTTCAATTTCGAAGAATTCCCGGCACCGGTGCCGGGGCAGGGCAGCACCGCGTTCCGCTACCGTCTCAATGACGATGGCGACACCCCGACGCTGTACCTGAACTCGCTGTTGCCGGGCAAAAGCACGATTCCCCACAACCACGAAACCTGGGCGATTATCAGTGCCATCGAAGGCCAGGAAATCAACTACGTCTACCGTCGTGATGACGAAGGCCGCGAACCCGGTTTCACTACCTTGCACCTGGAAAAGGAAGTGATCGTGCAACCCGGCACCTCCATCTCGTTTCTCGGCGAAGACCTGCATGGCATTCGTGTCGAAGGCGAGCAGGCGACCCTGCATTTTCACCTTTACGGCTTGCCGCTGGAGTCCCTCAACGGCCGTTACGGCGTCGAGGCCGACGGGCGCATTCTCAATTACAACGCCTCGCAAATGGCACCGTCGATCAAGGCCTACGCATGATCGATCTGTATTACTGGCCGACTGGCAATGGCTTGAAGATCGGCATTCTGCTCGAAGAGCTGGAGCTCGATTACCGTGTGCTGCCGGTCAACATCCGTGAAGGCGAGCAGAAGCAGCCAGCGTTCCAGCGCATCAGCGCCAATGGACGGATTCCGGCAATTGTCGACCATGCACCCCAGGGCTTAAGCGAACCGCTGAGCCTGTTCGAGTCCGGCGCCATCCTTAATTACCTGGCCGACAAGGTTGGGCGTTTCCTGCCGGCGGCCGGCAGTGCTGAGCGGCAGAACGTTCAGGAATGGCTGTTCTGGCAGGTGGGGCATATCACCCCGTACCTGAGCCAGTTGCAGCTGTTCAAGGAGAAGGCCCCCGAGCCGATTGCGTTCGCCCTGGACTTGCTCAATGCCGAAGCGACGCGCCTGTACAAGGTTCTGGAAGCGCGCTTGTCCGAAGTGCCCTTTGTAGCGAGGGAATATTCCGTCGCCGACATGGCGATCTTCCCGTGGATTCAGCCGTTGCGTCAGGGGCAGGACCTGGCGGATTTCCCGCATATCCATGCCTGGCGCGAACGCCTCAGGGCGCGACCGGCCATTCAGCGTGCGTATGCGAAGGGTCGGGAAGTCGCGGCCAATGAGCGCTCTCTGGCGCTTCAATAACTCTTTTTTCAAACGGGACTCTCATGAGCCAGACCATAACTCCAGGGCAACTGCAGCAGTGGCTGTTCGACGGGCAGGAAATTGCCCTGTTTGACGTGCGCGAGCACGGCCAATATGGCGAAGCCCACCTGTTTTTCGGGGTGAATTTGCCCTATAGCCGTCTGGAGCTGGAGGTCCGGCGTCTGGCGCCGAATCCCCAGGTTCGGCTGGTGATTTATGACCAGGACGGCGGGGATGTCGCTGCACGTTCTGCTCAGCGTCTGCAGGCGCTCGGGTATGGCCAGGTGCATGTTCTTGGCGGCGGTGCCGATGGCTGGCAGGCTGCCGGTTTTCAGCTGTTTGCCGGCGTGCATGTGCCCTCAAAGGCCTTTGGTGAATTGGTCGAAGAGGCCAGCCATACGCCGCATGTCACCGCGCAGCAATTGGCCGAATGGCAACGCCGGGGCGAGCCGCTGGTGGTGCTCGACGGTCGCCCGTTCGATGAGTACCGCAAGATGACCATTCCCGGCTCGGTGTGCTGCCCGAACGGCGAGCTGGGTTATCGCGTCCACGATCTGGTGCCGGACGACAGCACGCCGATCGTGGTTAATTGTGCCGGTCGGACCCGCAGCATTATCGGTGCCCAGACGTTGATCAATCTGGGCTTGAAAAATCCGATCTACGCGTTGGAAAACGGAACCCAGGGTTGGTATCTGGAAGATTTTCAGTTGGAGCATGGCAGCACCCGACGTTACGCCGAGGAGGTGTCGTCTGGCCCGTTGCCAGGACAACGACTCGCTGCTGCGCAACTGGCGGATCGGGCTGGCGTGAAGACCGTTGAGGCTGTGCAGGTCGAGCAATGGGCCAAGGAGGCCAGTCGCAGCCTGTTTTTGTGCGATGTGCGCACCGCCGAGGAGTTTGCCGCGGGCAGTCTGCCGGGCGCTCAACACACACCGGGCGGGCAGTTGATTCAATCCACCGATCTGTATGTCGGCGTGCGCCAGGCGCGGTTGGTGCTGCTCGACAGTGATGGCGTGCGCGCACCGATTGTTGCCAGTTGGTTGCGGCAGTTGGGGCATGAGGCCTATGTACTGGCGGACGGTGTGAGCAGCGATCTGGCGTTGCCTGCGCTTGAGGTTATTGCTCACGAGGCGCTGCCATTGATCACCGCACGGGCCTTGGCCGATGCACTGAAGGATGACACGGTCGCCCTGATTGACGTGCGTGCGAGCATGACCTGGCGCAAGGGGCATATCGCCGGGTCGCGCTGGTCGATTCGCTCGTTGCTGGCGTCTGAAGTGGCCGGTGAGCAACGGCCACTGGTGTTGGTCGCCGATGATCCGCGGCTGGCTGCTTTCGCGGCGCTGGAATTGCCCGAAGCCCAGCGTCTGCACGTCCGGCTGCTGGACGGTGGACTTGGTGCCTGGCGTGCGGCAGGCCTTGTCGTGCAGGAAACGGCCAATACACCGCCCGATGATCAATGCATCGATTTTCTGTTCTTCACCCACGACCGTCACGCCGGCAACAAGGAGGCGGCGCGTCAGTACCTGGCTTGGGAAATCGGTTTGTTGGCGCAGATGAGCGACGACGAGATCGCCAGTCTCAAGCCGCTGCGCGTCACAGCGCCCCGCGATGCCCGGGTGCGGACGCGTCTGGTTCATTCGGCGCGTACCGAACAGGGCAATGGCGCTCGGGCGGTCAACGTGCCGGTCACGCGATTGAGCACGGTGCTGTTCGATAACCTGGCGCAAATGCGCGACGCCCGTGCTCGGCGTGATAGCGAGCGCGTCTTGAGCTATGGCGCTCGAGGCAATCCGACGGCCTTCGCCCTGGAAGATCTGGTGACAGAGCTGGAAGGCGGTTACCGCACCCGCTTGTTCGGCACCGGGCTGGCGGCGGTAGCGCAGACCTTCCTGGCTTACCTGCGGCCCGGCGATCACGTAGTGATCAGCGACGCGGTCTACGCGCCCGTGCGACGTCTGGCCCGGGAGTTTCTTGGGCCGTTCGGCATTCAAGTCAGCTACTTCGCGCCTGACGGCAGCAGCCTGCAAGCGCAACTGCAAGCCAACACCAAAATGGTCTACACCGAAGTGCCGGGCTCCTTGCTGTATGAACTCTGCGACTTGCCGGCCATCGCCGCCCTGTGCAAACCGCGAGGCATCCTCTTGGCCGTCGACAACACCTGGGGCTCGGGTTACCTGTACCGACCGCTGACCTTGGGCGCGGACATCTCGATCATGGCGTTGACCAAGTACCTGTGCGGCCACAGCGACGTGGTCATGGGCAGCGTCTGCACGCGCAAAGAAGTCTGGCAGCCGCTGGCGTCCATGAGCGACACTTTTGGCGCCACCGTCAGCCCCGACGACGCCTACCTGGTGCTGCGTGGCGCGCGAACCCTGGCGCCGCGACTGGCAGTGCACGAGCGCCAGGCCCTGGAAATCGCTCATTGGCTGCAAGCGCAACCGCAGGTGAAACGGGTGTTCCATCCAGCGTTACCCGATCATCCCGGTCACGCCCTGTGGCAGCGCGATTTCAATGGCAGCAACGGTTTGCTGTCCTTCGAGCTGCGTGATGCAGACCCGACTTACGTTGAGCGTTTCATCGATGGTCTCCAGTTGTTTGGGCTGGGCGCTTCCTGGGGCGGCTACGAAAGCCTGGTCACCGTCGCCGATACCACCGACCGCGACAGTGCTGCGGATCGGTCATTGAATCCGGTGCTGCGGTTGCATATCGGGCTTGAGGATGTCGAGGCGTTGATTGAGGACCTGCAGCGCGGGTTTGCGGGTGCGGATAACTAGGTTCCACCGCCAACAGCTGAAAGGGTGCCCCCTGCGCAACGCCTGCGTTCGGCCTCTGACACCGGGGGAGGGGCAACAGATCAAAATCAAAAGCCAAAGCAAGATCAACAATACTCAGCGCTCACCCACTGATCGTTCCCACGCTCTGCGTGGGAATGCATCCCGTGACGCTCCGCGTCACTCCTGCGCAAGACTCGAGCCTTGTGTCGACAGCGGAACGCGGAGCGTCCCCGGCGGCATTCCCACGCGGAGCGTGGGAACGATCAATACGCGCAGGCGTTGAGGAAACAGGCCGGCCGGTAGGCCGCCTCGCGTTGGCTTTTGCGGTGCACGCCCCCTCACGCCCTGAGCCTCTCCGTCAACCTGTGGCTACCTCCATCGGCGACTCTATCAACGTTGATCCGCCCCCCCGCTACGCATGTGTTTGCCTGGAAACACCGAGCCTAAGTGAACAGCATTACGCTCACTGAGCGGCGTTTCTGTTATCGGTGCTGACAGAAGAAAAGTGTCGGCGGCTGTTAAAAAGTTGTCCCCTTTTTTCCGCGAAGTAGGAAAATCAAAACGGGAGCGTCGGCTGCTATACCTTTCTCAACAGGCGACCGGCGATGCAATTGCACCGATCTTTTTCACCTCAGGCGCCAGAGCAACGCCGAACAATCGGCCAATAGAAAAGAATCGAAATCATGCAAGCACATACTTACCAACTGCTGGAAGTCGCCAACGGCAAACCGATCAAACTCTGGGCCGAGGGCGTCCCGGTAGAAAACGAAGCCAAACAGCAATTGATGAACACCGCGAAGATGCCGTTCATCTTCAAGCATCTGGCCGTGATGCCCGATGTACACCTGGGCAAGGGCTCGACCATCGGCAGTGTGATTCCCACGGTCGGCGCGATCATTCCGGCCGCCGTTGGGGTGGATATTGGTTGCGGGATGATCGCAGCCTGCACGTCGCTGACTGCCAGCGATTTACCGGACAACCTGCATGGCCTGCGCTGTGCGATCGAGAAAGCGGTGCCCCATGGCCGCACCAGTGGACGCGGCGGTCGGGACAAGGGCGCCTGGGACAGCATTCCGCATCAGGCGGACCGGGCCTGGGCGGCACTGGACCCACGGTTCAAGGCGATCACCGACAAGTACCCGAAACTCGCCAGCACCAATAACCGTGGGCACTTGGGCACGCTGGGCAGCGGGAACCACTTCATCGAGGTGTGCCTGGATGAAACCAACCGGGTCTGGTTCATGCTGCACAGCGGTTCCCGTGGCGTCGGTAATGCGATTGGCAACCTGTTCATTCAAATGGCTCAGGCGGACATGCGTCAGCACCTCGCCAATCTGCCGGACCGTGACCTGGCTTACTTTAAAGAGGGCAGCCGGCACTTCGATGACTACGTCGAAGCAGTCGGCTGGGCCCAGGACTTCGCCAGGCAGAACCGTGCATTGATGATGCAAGCGGTGATTCAGGCAACCCGAAAAGTGATCAGCAAGCCCTTCGAGGCTGCGCTGGAAGCGGTGAACTGCCACCACAACTACGTGCAAAAAGAGCGGCATTTTGGTGCAGATATTCTGGTCACCCGCAAAGGCGCGGTATCGGCCAAGAAGGGCGAGTTGGGGATTATTCCGGGATCGATGGGGGCAAAAAGCTTCATCGTCCGCGGGTTGGGTAACGAGGATTCATTCTGCTCCTGCAGCCACGGCGCGGGCCGCACCATGAGTCGCACCAAAGCCAAAAGCCTGTTTACCGTCGAAGATCAGATCCGTGCCACCGCCCACGTGGAGTGCCGCAAGGATGCTGCCGTCATCGATGAAATTCCGATGGCCTACAAGGACATCGACCACGTCATGCACGCCCAGCGCGAGCTGGTGGAAGTGCTGCATACCTTGCGTCAGGTGGTGTGCGTAAAAGGATAGGAACAATGCCTTCCACTACTTCACCGCGTAAAACTTGCGCACATACCGCGTACTTTTCCATGCGCACGAAGCACCTAGCGGCACAAACACACTGTCGCCGGCGTTGACCTCCACACTCGCTCCATCAGGCGTCAGCAGGGTGACACTGCCTTCGATCAGGTTCATCAGTTCATGGAGTTTGTGGGGCCGGCCGTGACGTTCATACGGTGTCGAATCCCAAACGCCGACGCGCAGGTGGGTGGCGTCGTCTTCGAAGGCATTGTGTGACCGGCACTGCGGCGCCGGCCCAATCAGAATCTGCGGTTCTGGTGCGGCCGATGGCGAGAGCATGTCCAACGGGTCGAGCGCGGTCAGCCCGGGTGTCGGCGGTGCGGTGGGGTTGGTGACGGCACAAAAGGCCCAGCACGTATCAGCTTGAGCCTGGAGTCGCAGCGCTGTGCCGCGACCGATCACGGCGCTGGCACCGACACCCAGTTCCAGCGTCTGCGCCTCGGATTGCAGCACGACGTGACCGGCGTGGACCACGATCACTTCGGTGTGTGGAAAGTCATCGCAATCGAGCGTTCCGCTGGTGTGCACGATGCCCGCTGACACGCCATCCGGGCCGTTGTAGGCCACTTGACGACCGTCCTTGAACGGATCGAAAGCACTCAAGGGCGCCACTGTGAAAGACGTGGCAACGCGGCTGCCATCGGCGCGAGCCAACAGCAGAACGGTAGGTTCAGACATACGAGTGACGCTCCATAAAAAAGGACGGTGGGGATAGCGATCAGCCAATGGCTTGAGTCACCACAGCGAACTGCTGAACTCCATTGGCTGTTTGCGGCGGCGCGCCCTTGGCCATTTGCGCCACGGTATCGATCTGCTTCAAACCTGCTGACTCCAGCCATTCGGCCAGGCCGCTGTCTGCCGGAATGTCGATGCGCACGAAGGCGTCCGGTACTTGTGCCAGCAAAACGGCGATCAAGTGTTTGGCTTGTTCGAGGTTTTCGGCCACCACCGGGCCAATGCAACGACCACGGCCGAAGGGGCGCAGCAAGGCGAAGGCAACTATCTGGTCGTCGCGTTCGATTCCCATCGAATGCTCGACCACATCAAACAGCTCGGCGAGCACCGCTTCGCGATCAAACCCGCTGCCGGCATTGGCCAAAGCCAGTACGCGGGCCTGATCCGCCGCGTTCAGTGCACGGCAATGCTCGCCGTCGGCCAGTGCTTCGGCGGCAGGTGAATTGGCGTTGCCCTGATGCTGCTGAATCCGGCCGAATTCGACAAAGCCCTGGCTGGCGTAAAGCGGTGCGCCGGCCAATGTGGCGTTGAGCATCGGGGTGCGTGCCTGGCAGGCATCCAGAGCCTGCTCCATTAACTTGCGGCCGATGCCCTTGCCTTGATAGTCATCACTGACGATCACCAGGCCAATGGTGGTGAAGCCACCCTGGGGGCAGGCGAATGCCGTGCCGATCAGACGTTCGCCATCCAGCACCACAAAGCCGTCGCTGACCCGTTGCAGCATGGCCCAGTCGTCCAGGCGATGGGGCCACTTCAACTGCACGGACAAGGCATGGGCCGAGGGCAGGTCGGCAGCCGTCATCGGCCGATAGACATAAGCAGGTTGTTGCAATGCGGACATGGCGAGTCTCCGTTGGACAGTGTGCGCGAGCGGCCGGTTTTCCAGCGCGATGGTGCCTGTATCCCATCTGTGTGAAGGCCTGACAAGGGGGGCTGGAGCATTCGGCAGATTCCGCAAGCCCGAGGCCGGCAGACCACACTTACTACTTAAATGCACAGCAAGGTCGGCAGCAAATGCCAGGGCTTTTTTTCTACGATGGAGACCTGCGTTCACGACGCGTCGTCCCTTTTTTGGAGTGCTCCATGGATAGCTTCGATCCCCGCCTAATCGCTGTGCGCAGCGCTCACTTCATTGCGGGTCAATACCGCGATGCACAACCCGGGCTTGAGGTGGTGCGACCCTCTGACGGTCAGGTCTATGCTCAGTTGCCAATCGCCGATGCCGACCTGGTGGATGAAGCCGTCACGGATGCCTGGCAGGCGTTTAACCGTAGCGATTGGGCTAGCCGTCCACCCCGGGAGCGGGCGCGGGTGATGCGCCGCTGGGCCGATCTGATCGAGGCGGACGCCGCCATCCTGGCACCGCTGGAAGCCGTGGGCTCGACGCGTCCTCATAAAGATGTGATCGCCTGGGATATTCCCTATGTCGCCGAAGGCATTCGCTTCTTCGCCGAACTGGCGGACAAGCATGGCGGCCACGTTGCGGCGACCCAAACCGACCGACTGGGCATGCAGATCGCCGAACCCTACGGCGTCATTGCCGCCATCGCACCGTGGAATTTTCCCTTGAGCATGGCTTCCTGGAAAGTTGCCCCGGCGTTGGCAGCCGGTAATGCCGTGGTGCTCAAACCTTCGGAGCTGACGCCGTTCTCCAGCTTGCGCTTTGCCGAGCTGGCACTGCAGGCGGGCATTCCGGCGGGAATCTTCAACGTCATCCAGGGCGATGGCCGCATTACCGGTGACGCGCTGTGTCGCCATCCGCGCGTGGCCAAGGTGACGTTCACCGGGTCCACGGAGACGGGGTCGAGCATCATGTCGACTTGCGCGTTGGTGGGGCCGAAACCGGTGACGCTGGAGTTGGGGGGCAAGAGTCCGCAATTGGTGTTCGATGATGTACCGGACATCGCAAAAACCGCGCGCACCGTGGCGCTGGCCATCACCGGCAATGCCGGCCAGGTGTGCGTGTCCGGTTCGCGGTTGTTGATCCAGCGCTCGATCATGCAGCCCTTTATTGCGCATTTGCAGGCGTATTTCGAGGAGCTGCGCCCGGGGCCGACCTGGTCAGACGAGAGCACGTTGTCGCCGATCATCTCCCGACTGCAAGCCAGCCGCATCGACGGCATTGTCCAGCGCTCGCGTCAGGCCGGCGCTGAAGTGCTGACCGGCGGCGGATTGTTTGAAGGTCTGGGCGGCGCTTATTACCAGCCGACCTTGCTGGTTGGGCTGGACAATGCGAACCCGGCCGTCTGCGAAGAAATCTTCGGTCCGGTGCTGACGGTGCAGGCATTCGATGATGAAGAGCAGGCGCTGAGCCTGGCTGCACACGCCACCTACGGCTTGGCGGCGGGCGTACACACCGCCGATATCAATCGCGCCCTGCGTCTGGTCCGGCGGCTGGAGGCGGGGACGGTGTGGGTTAACCGTTACGGACGCAGTAACGATTACATCCTGCCGACCGGCGGCTACAAACGCTCCGGCATCGGCAAGGATCTGGGGCGTGAAGCGTTTGAAGCCAATTTACGCTTCAAGAGTGTGCTGATCGACATCGTCCAGTAACACCCACTGATCGTTCCTACGCTCTGCGTGGGAATGCAGCCCGTGACGCTCCGCGTCACAACGGTGTCAGGCGTAACGCCAGCGGAGAGGCTGGAACGCGGAGCGTCCCTTGAGGCATTCCCACGCAGAGCGTGGGAACGATCGGAAGTGAAGTTTCAATCCGCACCCAAACGGGCGCTTCCGCAAGGAAGCGCCCGTTTTCGTTCAGCACGGCGCAGGTTCTGCGGTTGATCCGTGCACGATCGGCCCTTGCAGGGCTATAAAGGCCCATAAGAGCGCACAAATACGGGGTTTGCCCAAGGCTTGTGCGCGCCGCAAAGTCTGCTGAGGGTGGGCGCTAAAACGGTGGTTTGTATCGAGCGAAGGTCGCTTTTAACGCCATCTGCTGATTTCACAGTGTTGTAATGACGGTGTGCTGCAGCGTTGCATCACAGCTTCGGTAACGGAGCAATGCTTGTCACGCCATGACCTCAACGAACTTCAGGACCGCACTCAATGAGCTTTCTTCGCCCCAAATTCATTACGTTCGACTGCTACGGTACGCTGACCAATTTCCACATGGGCACGATGACTCGCGAACTGTTCGCCGATCGCGTGAAGCCCGAGCAAATGGATCAGTTCGTCAAGGACTTCTCGGCCTACCGCCTGGACCAGGTCATGGGTGACTGGATGCCGTATGACGAGATCCTCAAAACCGCACTGGCGCGGACCTGCAAACGCTGGGGAATCGAATACCGTGACGAAGGTCAGCTGTATTACGACGCCGTGCCGACCTGGGGCCCGCACCCTGATGTGCCGGCCGGCCTATCGAAGATCGCCGACAAGATCCCGCTGGTGATTTTCTCCAATGCCAGCAACAGCCAGATCATGTCCAATGTCGACAAGCTCGGCGCGCCGTTCCACAAAGTCTTCACCGCCGAGCAGGCCCAGGCCTACAAGCCGCGTCTGGCCGCGTTCGAGTACATGCTCGACAACCTCAACTGCGGCCCGGAAGACATCTTGCATGTGTCTTCCAGCTTCCGTTACGACCTGATGCCGGCCCACGACATGAAAATCAAGAACAAGGCCTTCGTCGCCCGTGGGCATGAAGTCCCGGCCAATGCCTTCTACGGCTACCAGCAGATCACCGATATCGGCGGGCTGGCCGCACTGGTCGGTCTCTGAGTCGTAACGGCAACGGCATTCTTTAAGGCAGTCTTTTTGGTATAGGCGGGTTAGACATGGGCAGTGAATCCTACTGGCTCGACACCGCACCGGCGTTCAGCGGTGCTCAGCTCGGCGCTTTGCCCGGGCAGGTCGACGTGGCCATCGTCGGTGGTGGTTTCACCGGCCTGGCGGCGGCCCGGGCGTTGGCCTTGAAGGGCGCCAGTGTGGTGGTGCTGGAGGCCGGAAGAGTGATCGGTGAAGCCTCGGGGCGCAACGGTGGTCAGTGCAACACCGGGGTGGCCCAGGATTACGCCGGCCTCAGTGCCTCTCTCGGCGCCGACAAGGCACGGGCTTATTACCAGGCTTACGAAAGCGCGGTGCAGAGTGTCGTTTCATTAGTGGAGCAGGAGCAGATCGCCTGCGACCTGATCCGCAACGGCAAGCTCAAACTGGCCGCCAAGCCGATGCACTACGAAGGCCTGGCGCGGACCTGCGAACTGATTCGCAAGGAAGTCGATGCCGACGTCGAATTGCTGACTGCCGAGCAGACCCGCGCGGAAGTCAATTCGGCTCAGTTCCACGGTGGCTTGCTGCAGCGCAACGGCGTGCAGATGCATGTCGGGCGCTTCGGTGTCGGTTTGGCCGAAGCGGCAGCCCGTCAGGGTGCGTTGATCCATCAAGGCACCTCGGTGACGGACTGGAAGGCCCGCGCCGGCGGTTATCAGGTCAACACCAGCAAGGGATCGCTGCACGCCGGTCAGGTTCTGCTGGCCACGGGCGCCTGTCAGCACGGTGGTTTGGGCTGGTATCGGCGGCGGATCGTACCGGTGGGCAGTTTTGTAATCGCCACCGAAGTGCTCCCGCAATCGTTGATCGACCAACTGTTGCCCGGCCGACGCGCCTATGTCACCAGCCGCATGATTGGTAACTACTTCCGCCTCACCCCGGACAACCGCCTGCTGTTTGGCGGGCGTGCGCGGTTCGCCATGTCGGACAGCGTGAACGACGCCAAGAGCGGCAAGGTGCTGCAAGCGGCGATGGTGCAGATGTTCCCGCAGTTGGCTGAGGTGAAAATCGACTACTGCTGGGGCGGTCTGGTGGACATGACTTCAGACCGCCTGCCTCGGGCAGGTCAGCACGGCGGGGTTTATCACTCCATGGGCTACAGCGGCCACGGGGTGCAGATGTCGGTGCACATGGGCCAGGTCATGGCCGATGTCATGGCCGGCAACGTCGAAGCCAACCCTTGGCGTGAACTCGAATGGCCGGCGATTCCCGGGCATTTCGGCAAACCGTGGTTCCTGCCGTTTGTGGGCGCCTATTACCGATTCCAGGATTATTTGCATTGAGTTGATGTTGTGGCGTCACCGTCGTTTGCGTTTCCAGGACGTTCCGGTTAACCGGAACACTCGAGCCTTCTCATCTTCGACAGGTACAACTGATATGACTGACAACAAGATCGACTCACCCCTGATTTCCGGCCAGGACAGCCTGCGAGTCTTCGAAGGCCTTAATCGTGGCATGTCGCGCCGTCACGCCCTGCAAATGCTCGGCGTGGCCGGTGTGGCCGCCGCCGGTGCCGGCAGCCTGTTCGGCGCTGCCGGCAAGCTCTTCGCCGAAGAAGCTGCAACCCCCGGCAAAGGCAAGCCAGGCGGGCGGATTCGTGTCGCCGGCATGTCCAGTTCCACCGCCGATACGCTGGACCCGGCCAAAGGCGCGCTGTCCACCGACTACGTGCGCCACTTCATGTTCTACAACGGCCTGACCCGTTTCGACAGTCATCTGGTGCCTCAACTGGAACTGGCCGAGCGCATCGATAACACCGATGCCACGCTGTGGACCATCACCCTGCGCAAGGACGTGACCTTCCACAACGGCAAGACCCTGAGCGCCGCCGACGTGGTGTACTCGCTGTCGCGGCACAAGGATCCGCTGACCGGTTCCAAGGTCATGCCGCTTATGGAGCAGTTCGCAGAGATCAAGGCTACGGGCACCAACGAAGTGCAGATCCGCCTGAGTGCACCGAACGCCGAGCTGCCGTCGATCCTTGCCGTGTCGCACCTGCTGATCGTTCCTGAAGGCACCACCGACTTCAACCAGGGCATCGGCACCGGGCCATTCAAGGTCAAGGAATTCAAGCCGGGCGTGCGCTCGATTGCCGCGCGCAATACCGGCTACTGGAAACCGGGCCTGCCGTACCTGGACGAGATCGAATTCATCGCCATTGCCGACGAACCGTCGCGGGTCAACGCGCTGTTGTCGGGCGACGTGCACATGATCAACGAGGTCAACCCGCGCTCGACCACGCGCATCAAGGCCAGCGCCAATCACCGGGTCGTCGATGCGCCATCGGGCAACTACACTGACTTGATCATCCGCCAGGACCAGATGCCGGGCAAAAGCGCGGAGTTCACTCAGGCAATGAAGTACCTGCTTGACCGTGAACAGGTCAAATCCGCAGTGTTCCGCGGCTTTGCCGTGGTCGGTAACGACCATCCGATTTCTCCCGGTTCGCGTTACTACAACGCCGACCTGCCGCAAAGAGTCTACGACCCGGAAAAAGCCAAATTCCTGCTGAAGAAGGCCGGCATGGAAAGCATCACCATGCCACTCGTCGCATCGCCGGCCGCCACCGGTTCGGTGGACATCGCGGTGCTGTTGCAACAGTCGGCGAAACAGGCCGGGCTCAAGCTCGACGTCAACCGCCTGCCGAGCGACGGCTACTGGTCCAACCACTGGATGAAGCACCCGCTGAGCTTCGGCAACATCAACCCGCGGCCAAACGCCGACGTGATGTTCTCGCAGTTCTTCCAGTCGAAAGCGCCCTGGAACGAATCGGGTTGGCAGAACGATCAGTTCGATCAGTTGCTGATGCTCGCCCGCGGTGAAACCGACGACGCCAAGCGCAGCAAAATGTACGCCGACATGCAAACCCTGGTGCATGACCACAGCGGTATCGGCGTGCCGGTGTTCATCAGCAATATCGACGGTGTCGACCAGCGCATCAAAGGCTACGGCAGCAATCCGCTGGGCGGTTTCATGGGCTACATGTTCGCCGAGCAGGTCTGGCTGGACGCTTGATGGGTGGTCGGTTGGTACGTCAGGGACAGTGCAGGAGGGTAGGCGATGAATAGCAACACACTGTGGTTGATCGGCCGGCGTCTGGGCGCCGCGATCGTGACTTTGTTGATCGTGTCCATGGTCGTGTTTGCGATCACGGCGGTACTGCCGGGGGACGCGGCGCAACAATCGCTCGGGCAGTTCGCCACGCCGGAACAGGTGGCGGCCTTGCGCCTGAAACTGGGGCTGGATCAGCCCGGTGTGTTGCGTTACCTGCACTGGTTGATGAACCTGCTGAGCGGCGACATGGGACTCTCCGTCTCCAACGCCATGCCGGTCAGCGAGTTGATGGCCGGGCGGGTGCCCAACACGTTGATGCTGGCGGCCGCCACGGCGCTGGTGTCAGTGCCGGTGGCGTTGATTCTGGGCATCGGTTCAGCGATGGGACGCGGTGGGCGCATCGACAGCTTCCTGAGCTTTTTCACCCTGGCCATGGTTGCCGTGCCGGAGTTTCTGGTGGCGACCCTGGCGGTGCTGATTTTTGCGGTGAACCTGGGTTGGTTGTCGGCGCTGTCGTACGCCAGTGACATCACCTCGCCTTGGCAATTCATGCGCACTTACGCCTTGCCGGTGATGACGCTGTGCTGCGTGATTGTCGCGCAAATGGCCCGCATGACCCGGGCGGCGGTGATCGATCAACTGGACAGCCCCTACGTGGAAATGGCCCGGCTCAAAGGCGTGAGCCCGATGCGCATCGTGCTGCGCCATGCCTTGCCCAATGCCATCGGGCCGATCGCCAATGCCGTCGCCCTGAGTCTTTCCTACCTGTTGGGTGGGGTGGTGATCGTCGAGACGATCTTCAACTACCCCGGCATCGCCAGCCTGATGGTCGATGCGGTGACCAACCGCGACATGGCGCTGGTCCAGGCCTGCACCATGCTGTTTTGCACGGCGTACCTGGGGTTGGTGCTGATTGCCGACCTGTGCGCGATTCTGTCCAATCCGAGGCTGAGAAACCAATGAACAATCTCATTGTGAAATCGACGCCTGCGACCCCCGACCTGTCGGTTGGCAAGGTGTCTCATGGCCCGGCCTGGCTGGGTCTGATCGGGGCTGCGATGTGCGTTATCTGGTTGTTGGTGGCGATTTTCGGCCCCTGGTTGGCACCGCACCCGGTGGGCGAAGTGGTCTCTGACAATGTCTTTGACAGCATCAGCGCCGTTTACCCGTTTGGTACCGATTACCTGGGTCGCGACATGCTCAGCCGCATCCTCGTCGGCGCACGCTTCACCGTCGGCCTGGCGCTGGTGGCGGCGGTGTTGGCCAGCGGTCTGGGCACCAGTTGCGCGCTGCTGTCGGTGGTGTCGCCGAAGTGGCTGGACGAGGTGATCAGTCGCTTGATGGATGCCTTTATCTCGATCCCGAGCAAGATGCTGGCGTTGATCATGGTCTCGGCCTTCGGCTCGTCGGTCACCTTGCTGATCTGCACGGCGGTGCTGAGTTTCACGCCGGGCGCGTTCCGCATTGCCCGCAGCATGGCGGTCAACATCGAAGCCCTGGAATACGTGCAAGTGGCCCGCACCCGTGGAGAACGCCGGCTGTACATCGCGTGTGTGGAAATCCTGCCCAACATGCTCAACCCGGTACTGACGGACTTGGGGCTGCGTTTTGGTTTCATCGTGCTGCTGCTTAGCGGCATGAGCTTCCTCGGTCTGGGCGTGCAACCGCCAGATGCCGACCTCGGCTCCCTGGTGCGCGAAAACATCGGCGGCCTCAACCAGGGCGCGCCCGCCATCGTGATTCCGGCCCTGGCCATTGGCACCCTGACCATCGGTGTGAATCTGTTTATCGACCGCCTGTCTTCGCGACGTAGTCGACGTACGGGAGGTCATTGAAATGAGTGATTTGATTCGAGTCGAGAACTTGCGCGTGGTCGCCTGTGGCGAGCGTGGCGAAGTAGAAATCGTCAAGGGCGTGAGTTTCTCCCTGGCCAAAGGTGAAGTGCTGGCGTTGATCGGCGAGTCCGGTTCCGGCAAGACCACCATCGCTCTGGCGCTGCTCGGTTACGCCCGGCGCGGTTGTCGTTTGGCGTCCGGCGTGGTGCAGATCGGCGAGCACGACATGCTGGCGTTGAGCGAAAGCGAACTGCAAGGCCTGCGCGGCAATCGGGTTTCGTACATCGCCCAAAGCGCTGCTGCGGCGTTCAACCCGGCGAAGAAGCTGATCGATCAAGTGGTGGAGGGCGCATTGATCCATGGCCTGGGCAGCCGGGCCGTGCTCGAAGCCAAGGCTATCGAGTTGTTTCGCGACCTGGCCCTGCCGGACCCCGATCGCATTGGCCAGCGCTACCCCCATCAGGTCTCCGGCGGGCAACTGCAGCGGGTGATGGCGGCCATGGCGCTGATCAGCGATCCGCTACTGGTGGTGCTCGACGAACCGACGACGGCCCTCGACGTGACAACCCAGATCGACGTGCTGCGCGCCTTTAAACGGGTAGTACGCGAACGTGGCGCGACGGCAGTCTACGTGTCCCACGACCTCGCTGTGGTCGCGCAGATGGCCGATCAGATTGTGGTGCTCAACGGCGGCGAGATTTTCGAACAAAGCGCCACCGCGCCCTTACTCAAAGGCCCGGCCCATGAATACACCCGCAGCTTGCTGGCGGCCGCGCGGCCGGACACGACGATTCGCCCGCCCTGCGATGTGGCGCAAGACTCGCCATTGCTGACGATCCAGGGCCTGACCGCCGGTTACGGCAATAAGAACATGCACGGCATGCCGTCGATTCGCGTGCTGGAAGACATCGACCTGACCGTGCGCCGGGGCCAGGCCATCGGCGTGATCGGTGAGTCGGGCTCGGGTAAATCGACCCTGGCGCGGGTGGTGGCGGGGTTGCTGACCCCGGCGCTCGGCGGGCTGACCTTCGATGGCCAGCCACTGGGTGGCAGCCTCTCCGAGCGCACCGATGAACAGTTCCGGCGCATTCAAATGGTCTTCCAGAACGCCGACACCGCGCTCAACCCGATGCACAGTGTCAGCACCATTCTGAGCCGACCGCTGAAGATGTATTTCGGCCTTAAGGGCGCCGCATTGCGCGAGCGCATCGGCGAGTTGCTGGACCTGGTGCGCCTGCCGCGAGACATGGCCGAACGGCGTCCGAATGAATTGTCCGGTGGGCAAAAGCAACGGGTCAACCTGGCCCGCGCGTTGGCGGCCAAACCGGATCTGATCCTGTGCGATGAGGTGACCTCGGCGCTCGACACCGTGGTCGGCGCGGCGATTCTCGAATTGCTGCGCGACCTGCGTCAGGAACTGGGGGTTTCGTATCTGTTTATCAGCCACGACATCTCCACCGTCCGCGCGCTGTGCGATGACATTGTGGTGATGTACAGCGGCCACAAGATCCAGGCCGGCACTCGGCAATCGTTCGCCCAGGCACCGTTTCATCCTTACACCGATCTGTTGATCCATTCGGTGCCGGAACTGCGCCAGGGTTGGCTGGAGAACTGCGGCACCACCTGCGGTGAACTGCCGCCGATTGGAGCCAGAGCCAACGTGCCAGAGCTGTGCACCTTTCTCAATCGGTGCCCGGTGCGGGTCGACGGCTTGTGCAATCGTACCGCGCCGAACCGCCGGATCATCGCTGGCGGCAGCGAAATCCTCTGCCACCACGACACGGCTGAATTGCTGAAAACCCAGCAGGATTTGAACATCATGACCCAAGGAGCCTATGCATGAAGGGGCGTTTTGTGAGGCTGGCCGAGCAGGGCCGGCCGACCGTCAATCTGAAGGTGGACGGGGCACCCATCGAGGCGTTGCAGGGCGATACTCTGATGGTCGCGTTGCTGACCCAGGGCTCGGCGTTGCGCCAGTCGGAATTCGATTCGGGCCGCCGCGCCGGTTTTTGTTTGATGGGCGCGTGCCAGGATTGCTGGGTCTGGACCCGCAGCGGCGAACGCCTGCGTGCCTGTTCCAACGAAGTCCGTGAAGGGCTGGACATCGTCACCACACAACCGGAGGCGACATGGCCACTGCACGGCTGAGCTCTCATAAAGTCGTTATTGTCGGCGCCGGACCGGCCGGTATTCGCTGTGCCGAAACCCTGCTGGCCGCGGGTTTCAAGCCGATCCTGATCGATGAAAATCGCCGGGATGGCGGGCAGATCTACCGTCGCCAACCGGAAGGCTTTACCCGCGATTACGCCACGCTGTACGGCACCGAAGCGGCCAAGGCCCGGGACCTGCACGAAAGTTTTGATCAGCTGCGTGAACGGATTGACTACCGCCCGGACACGCTGGTGTGGAACCTGACGCCGGGGCAATTGTGCTGCGTCAGTCAGGGCAAGCACTCGACGGTGGATTACGACGCGTTGATCCTCTGCACCGGCGCCACCGATCGCTTGATGCCGATCGAAGGCTGGCAACTGGCGGGCACCTACAGCCTTGGCGGGGCGCAGATCGCGCTCAAATCTCAGGCGGTGTCCATCGGCCACCGCGTGGTGTTCATGGGCAGCGGGCCGTTGCTGTATCTGGTTGCCAGCCAATACCTCAAGGCCGGCGCCAATGTGGCGGCGGTGCTCGACACTTCGCCGCTGAGCAAACGGCTCGTTGCATTGCCCAAACTGCTGGCACGTCCCGGATTGCTGTTCACCGGGATGAAACTGTTGGCGCAGTTGTATCAAGCGAAAATCCCGGTGCATCTGGGGATCAAACCTCAGCAAGTGCTGGGCGATGCGGCGAGTGGTGTCAGTGGCGTGCGGGTCAGCACGGCGCGTGGGGAAACCCTGACGGTCGATTGCGATGCCGTGGCCCTGGGTTATCACTTGCGCCCGGAAACCCAATTGGCCGACCTGGCCGGTTGCCGTATGCGCTTTGACGAGGCCTCCAGCCAATGGTGGCTGGCCGTTGATGAAGAGGGCCGCACCTCGGTCAACGGTGTGTATGCCGCCGGGGACGGCTCGAAGATTCGCGGCGCCGATGCCGCCGAACACGCCGGAAGACTGGTCGCCATGGCGCTGCTGGAGGATTTGCAGCAACCGGTGAACGCCGGGTTGCGCGACGAACAACGCCACGCGCTGGCGGTGATGGATCAGTTTCGCCTGGGTCTGGCCCAAGCGTTTCCCTGGCCGGCGGCGCAAGCCAAAGCCTTGCCGGATGCAGCCATCGTCTGTCGCTGCGAGATGATCAGCGCCGGCGAATTGCGCCGCACCGTCAGCGAAAAAGGCGCCTGCGAAGTCAATCGGGCCAAGGCGTTCAGCCGGGTCGGCATGGGCCGTTGCCAGGGCCGTTATTGCTCCCAGGCCGGGGCCGAGGTGATTGCTGCCGCCGCTGGCGTCAGCGTGCAACAGGTCGGCCGACAGCGCGGTCAGGCGCCGGTCAAACCCCTTTCGATGCTCACCGAGGAGGTGTCGCCATGACGGTTCACAAAGCCGATGTCGTGATTGTCGGTGGCGGCCTGATGGGCTCGGCGGCGGCGTTTTTTCTGCGTCAGCGTGGTCAATCGGTGATCTTGCTGGAACGCGACCAGATTGGTCAGTACGCCAGCGGCGTGAACTTCGGCAACGTGCGGCGCCAGGGCCGATTCCTCGGGCAACTGGCGTTGGCCAACCGTTCGTGGGCACTGTGGAAGCGCTTGCCGGAGTTGATCGACGACGACCTCGAATTCATCGCCAGCGGGCACATGCGCGTGTGCTACCGCGAAGACGAAATCCCAGAGCTGGAAGCCTATGCGGCAGCGCCCGAAGCGGCGCAACTGGATCTGAAAATCTATCGCGGCGCCGAGCTGCATAAGCGTTTCCCGTTCCTCGGGCCAGACGTGAAGGGCGGCTCCTACGCGCCCCACGATGGCCACGCCAATCCACGGTTGGCCGCTCCAGCGTTTGCCCGTGCCGCACGACGGCTCGGCGCGCGGATCGAAGAACAGACGGAAGTCGCCGAAGTGCAGAAGGTCGGTGGCGAGTTCAACGTCACCACCACCGATGGCCGCCAGTTCAGCGCCGCCCAGCTGTTGATCACCGCGGGCGCCTGGGGTCAGAAACTCTCGGCGCAGTTCGGCGAGCCGGTGCCGCTGGACACCCATGGCCCGCAAATGGCCGTGACCGAACCGGTGCCTTACGCCTTGCCGACGGTGATCGGCGTGTACACCAAAATTCCCGAGGAAGTGATCTATTTCCGCCAGATCCCTCGCGGCAACATCGTCATCGGTGGCGGTTACCGCAGCAAACCGGACATGCTCAATCGCCGGGCTTATGTCGAGCCACGCAGCATCCTCAATCAGATGGAGCAGATGCGCCGCCTGCTGCCGGGTGTCGGCAACCTGAACATCATTCGGGTCTGGAGCGGCATCGAAGGTTATCTGCCCGACTCCCTGCCAGTGATGGGCCCCAGCGGTACCGTCGATGGATTGTTCTATGCGTTCGGCTTCTGCGGCCACGGCTTCCAGCTCGGTCCCGGCGTCGGCGACGTGATGGCCGAACTGATCAGCACCGGCAGCACCAGCACCTCGATTGAGCCGTTCTCCATCAACCGGTTCGCCCTCTCAGCCGAGCAACGGAGCAAGGCCTCATGAAACCCCGTGTACTGGATACTCTCAAACGCTTGATGGCCTTCGATACCGTGTCTTCGGAGTCGAACATGGCCCTCATCGAGTACGTGCGCGACGTGCTGTCGGCCAAGGGCATCGAGTCGCTGATCGTCAAGGATGAAACGGGCAAGAAGGCCAACCTGTTCGCCAGCACCGGCCCACGCGAGTTGCCGGGGATTCTGCTGTCCGGGCATACCGATGTGGTGCCGGCGGCGGGGCAGGCCTGGACCTTCCCGGCGTTTCAGGCGACGGTGCAGGACGGACGGATTTACGGCCGTGGCAGTTGCGACATGAAGGGTTTCATTGCGTTGGCCATCGACGCCATGCTCGACGCGGCGGACGGCCCCTTGAGCCGGCCGCTGCAACTGGCACTGTCCCATGACGAAGAAATCGGTTGCGTCGGCGTGCGGCGGTTGCTGGACGTGTTGCACCTGGCACCGGTGCGGCCGTTTTTGTGCCTGATCGGTGAGCCGACCAACATGCAGTTCGTGCTCGGGCACAAGGGCAAGGGTTCTTACCGCACCTACTGTCGGGGCCTGGAAGCGCATTCCTCGCTGGCCCCGCGCTCGGTCAATGCGATTCACGTGGCCTGCGACTTCATCGCCGCGCTGCGTCAAAGCCAGCAGCAGTTGCAAGAGCAGGGCGCCCAGGATGCTGACTACGACGTGCCCTACAGCACCGTGCATGTCGGGCAGATTGTCGGCGGCAAGGCGCTGAACATCGTGCCGAACCTGTGCACCCTGGACTTCGAAGTACGCAACTTGCTGGCGGACGATCTGGATCAGTTCCTGGAACAGATGCGCGAGCGTGCCGAAGTCATCGTGCGTGAGGCCAAGCGTCTGTCCAGTGTGGCCGACATCGAGATCGAAACCCTCAACATCTACCCCGGCCTCGATACGCACCCGAGCGTCGAAGCGGTGCGCTTCCTGAAGAACTTCGCCGCGCCGGACACCGGTACCGCCAAGGTATCCTTCGGCACCGAAGGCGGGCTGTTCAAGCAGCGTCTGGATGTGCCGGTGGTGGTCTGCGGACCAGGCTCGATCGAACAAGCGCACAAACCGGACGAGTTTATCGAGATCAGCCAGATGGAGGCCGGGGAGCGGTTTCTTGATGGCCTGCTAGGTTCCCTGAAGCAGTGATGATCGTTCCCACGCTCCGCGTGGGAATGCCTCAATGGACGCTCTGCGTCCGCTCTTGGGACGCGGAGCGTCCCGGGCTGCATTCCCACGCGGAGCGTGGGAACGATCAAGATGCAGAGCGTGGGAACGATCATTAGGCCCTCGGTAGAGCCTGCCGTCCCACCCTGATTTTCAGCATCCAACACCGCGCAAACGGCTCTTTCAGCATCCTCATCCGCCACACCTCCCTAGACTGGAGCGTGTCTCGGATCAGGACTCGACCATGCTCAAGAATCGTTTGAAAGACCCTAGCCTTTTAGCAGAACTCGCCTATGTCGACGGACAGTGGATCGGCGCCGATAACGCCGCGACCCTGGACGTCATCGACCCGGCCAACGGTCAGTTGATTGGCCGTGTCCCGGCGATGCTAGGCGCGGAAACCCGTCGCGCCATCGAGGCGGCCGAAAAAGCCTGGCCGGCCTGGCGCGCACGCCCGGCGGCGGAACGTGCGGCGCTGCTAGAGCGCTGGTATCAGGCCATGATCGATAACCTCGACGACTTGGCGCTGATCATGACGTGCGAGCAGGGCAAACCGTTGAACGAAGCCAAAGGCGAAATTCGCTACGGCGCCGGCTTCGTCAAATGGTTCGCCGAGGAGGCCCGGCGGGTCTACGGCGAAACCATGCCGACCCCCAGCGGTGACCGCCGACTGCTGACGCTCAAGCAACCGGTGGGTGTGTGCGCCGCGATCACCCCGTGGAATTTCCCCAACGCGATGATCACCCGCAAATGCGCGCCGGCCCTGGCGGCCGGGTGCCCGATCATCGTCAAGCCCTCGGACCTGACGCCGTTGTCGGCCCTGGCCCTGGCGGTACTGGCCGAGCGCGTGGGCATCCCGGCCGGGGTGTTCAACGTGTTGACCGGCATGCCCGCCGGGATCGGCGAAGAGCTGACCGGCAACCCGAGCGTGCGCAAGATTTCCTTCACCGGCTCGACCGCCGTCGGCCGCTTGCTGATGCGCCAGAGCGCCGAACACATCAAGCGCTTGAGCCTGGAACTGGGCGGCAACGCGCCGTTCATTGTGTTCGACGACGCTGACCTTGAGCAGGCTGTCGCCGGCATCATGCTCAGCAAGTTTCGTAACGCCGGGCAAACCTGCGTCTGTGCCAATCGCATTCTGGTGCAGGACGGCATCTACGATCGCTTTGCCCAGCGCCTGGTAGAAGAGGTGGGCAAGCTCAAGGTCGGCAACGGCCTGGACGCCGACGTCACCATCGGCCCGCTGATCAACCCGGCGGCGGTGAGCAAAGTCGCCCGGCACATCGACGATGCCCTGAGCCAGGGTGCGCGGTTGCTCTGCGGCGGCATGCCCGAGGGCGACAGCCAGTTTGTCCAGCCAACGGTTCTCGGCGAAGCCCACGCGGGCATGCTGCTGGCCAACGAAGAAACCTTCGGCCCGGTGGCGCCGCTGATGCGCTTTACCGATGAAGCCGAAGCCCTCGCGCTGGCCAATGCCACGCCTTACGGTCTGGGGGCCTACTATTTCACTCAGGACTTGCGCCGTTCATGGCGTTTCGGCGAGGCGCTGGAATTCGGCATGGTCGGGCTCAACACTGGGATCATTTCCATGGAAGTCGCCCCGTTCGGCGGCATCAAACAGTCGGGCCTGGGCCGCGAAGGCAGCAAGTACGGTCTGGATGAATACCTTGAAGTCAAAGCCTTCCACATCGGTGGGCTGTAATTCACAGACACGGGGAGGCAGATTGATGAGCAAGACATTCAAAATCGCCGCGATTGCCGGCGATGGCATCGGCAAGGAAGTGCTGCCGGAAGGGCTGCGAGTACTGGAACAAGCCGCGAAGAAATGGCAGCTGGACTTGAGCATCGAAGTGCTCGACTGGGCGCATTGCGATTACTACCTGGAACACGGGCAAATGATGCCCGACGACTGGTTCGACCAGCTCAAGGGCTTCGACGCGATCTACTTCGGCGCCGTGGGCTGGCCGGACAAGGTGCCAGACCACATTTCTTTGTGGGGCTCGCTGCTCAAGTTTCGTCGTGACTTCGATCAGTACGTGAACATTCGCCCGGTGCGGCTGTTCCCCGGCGTGCCGTGCCCATTGGCCGGACGCAAGCCGGGGGACATCGATTTCGTGGTGATCCGCGAGAACACCGAGGGCGAGTATTCCTCGGTGGGCGGCAAGATGTTCGAAGGCACCGAGCATGAGTTCGTGCTGCAAGAGTCGGTATTTACCCGGCGCGGCGTGGACCGGATTCTCAAGTTCGCCTTCGAACTGGCCCAGACCCGCCCCCGCAAGCGCCTGACGGCGGCGACCAAGTCCAACGGGATTTCCATCAGCATGCCGTACTGGGACGAGCGCACCGCATTGATGGCGGCGCAGTACCCGGACATCACCTGGGACAAGCAGCACATCGACATTCTGTGCGCGCGTTTCGTGCTGCAACCGGACCGTTTTGATGTGGTCGTGGCGTCGAACCTGTTCGGCGACATCCTGTCCGACCTGGGGCCGGCGTGCGCCGGGACCATCGGCATCGCGCCGTCGGCCAACCTTGATCCGCAGCGCCGCTTTCCGTCGCTGTTCGAGCCGGTGCATGGCTCGGCGCCGGACATCTATGGGCAGAACATCGCCAACCCGATTGCGATGATCTGGTCCGGGGCGTTGATGCTGGACTTCCTTGGAAACGGTGATGAGCGCTATCGCGCGGCGCATGACGGGATTTTGCAGGCGATCGAGCGGGTGATTGCGGATGGGCCGATTACGCCGGATTTGGGCGGGAAGGGCTCGACGCAAGACGTTGGTAAAGCCATCGCCGCCAACCTTTGAATGATCGTTCCCACGCTCCGCGTGGGAATGCCTCAACGGACGCTCCGCGTTCGGCTTTTGGGACGCAGAGCGTCCCGGGCTGCATTCCCACGCAGAGCGTGGGAACGATCAATGGTGGTGTGTCAGTAACCTTGGGTGCGGTCGATCTGGCCCACCATTGGCTTACCCTGCTCATACCGCCGAATATTCTCCAACAACACCCCAAACGCACTCTCCGGTTGTGTCATCGCCGCAATATGCGGTGTCAGCAGAATCTGCGGATGATCCCAAAACGGATGATCCGCCGGCGCCGGCTCTTCCTGTAGCACATCGAGTACCGCGCCACTGAGCTGCCCGCTGTCCAGCGCCTCCAGCAAATCACGTTCGACCAGATGCCCACCACGGCCCATGTTGATCAACGCCGCGCCAGAGGGCAATTGTCGGAACAACTCACGATCAAGAATGCCCTGGGTCTGCTCAGTCAGCGGCAGCACGCACAACAAGATGTCGCACTGGCTGAGGAACGCCGGCAGTTGCTCGCGACCGGCATAGCACTCCACGCCAGCGACCTGATGAGCACTGCGCGCCCAACCCGATAAGGCAAAGCCCATAGGCTGCAACGTCGCCAGAATCTGCTGAGCCTGGGTGCCAAGGCCCATGACCCCGATCCGCCGTGTGGCCGCCGGTTGCAGCAAGTGCGCCTGCCAGCACCGCGCCATTTGCTGCTGGCGATAACGCAGCATGTCCCGGTGCAGGCTCAGCACCGCGAAACTGGCGTACTCGCACATGCCGCGGGTGATGCCGGGGTCCAGCAGGCGCACCACTGGCAAGCTCGTCGGCAAGCGACTGAGGTCCAGTTGATCGACCCCGGCGGACAGCGCAAACAGCACTTTTAAATTCGGCAGCACAGCCTCGAGATCGTCGGGTGCCTGCCAGGCGGCGAGGTATTCGATGTCCGCGGGATCACCGATGTCCGGCCAGGCGCGCCATTCAATATCCGGGGCGTGTTCGGCGAACAGCGCTTTCCACTGTTCGCCGCGCACAGGGTCAGCTTTATAAAGCAGGGCCATGGGCATGTCCTGAAGGATGAAGGTGCTGTCCATCATCGCGCAACATTAGCGCAGGATCTGTCGAAAGGGCCGGGTTAAACGGGTTTCGCGACGTTCGATCGGAGACGGCCCGGCAGATTCGGCGGGCGAAAGGAATCTGCCGTTTGGCGGGGTGAAAACAGTCGATCCGAATTTCTCAGGGGCCAAGTTCGGCGTAGATCGTTTCGCGCAAGGCTTAACCTGAACACCATCGCAACCACCTCCCGGTTGCCGGACTCACGATGGGAAATGCCATGAATAGCAAAGTCGACGAAACCCCTCATTTGCTCCGTCAGCGCGATCAATTCGTGCCACGTGGCCTGGTGACCGCTCACCCGTTGGTGATCGATCGCGCCCAAGGTGCCGAGTTGTGGGACGTGGACGGCAAGCGCTACCTGGATTTTGTCGGCGGCATCGGTGTGCTGAACATCGGTCACAACCACCCGAAGGTGGTCGCTGCGGTGCAGGCTCAATTGCAAAAGGTCTCTCACGCCTGTTTCCAGGTGGTTGCCTATAAGCCTTATCTTGATCTGGCCCAGCGCCTGTGCGAAATGATCGGTGGCCAAGAAGCGTATAAAGCGGCCTTCTTCACCTCTGGCGCCGAGGCGGTGGAAAATGCCGTGAAGATCGCCCGCGCCCACACCAACCGCTCGGCAGTGATCGCTTTTCGCGGCGGCTTCCACGGCCGTACCTTGCTCGGCACCACGCTGACCGGCATGAGCCAGCCGTACAAGCAGAACTTCGGGCCGTTCGCGCCGGAGGTCTTCCACACCCCGTATCCGAATGCCTATCGCGGCGTCACCAGCGAAATGGCGCTCAAGGCCCTCGACGAGTTGCTGGCCACCCAGGTTGCCCCTGAGCGTGTCGCCGCGATCATCATTGAACCGGTGCAGGGCGACGGCGGTTTCCTTTCGGCGCCGGCGGAGTTTCTCCAAGCCCTGCGCGCGCTGACTGAAAAGCACGGCATCGTGCTGATTCTCGATGAAATCCAGACCGGTTTCGGCCGTACCGGCAAGTGGTTCGGTTTTCAGCACGCCGGCATTCAGCCGGACCTGGTGACCGTCGCCAAGAGCCTGGCCGGTGGCTTGCCATTATCCGGGGTGGTCGGCAAGGCCGAGATCATGGACGCGCCGCTGCCTGGTGGCCTGGGCGGCACTTACGGTGGCAACGCGTTGTCATGCGCCGCCGCGCTGGCGGTGATCGAGGTCTTCGAGCAGGAACAATTGCTGGCCCGCGGCGAAGCACTGGGCGAGCGTTTGCGGCAGGGGCTGGTGCGTTTGCAGGCCCGCCACGCGCAAATCGGCGACGTGCGCGGCGCCGGGTTCATGCTGGCGATCGAATTGATCAAGAATGACGAGGCCCGCACGCCGGACGCCGACCTGAATCAGCGACTGATTGATGAGGCCCGGGCCGGCGGTTTGCTGGTGATCAAATGCGGTGTGTACCGCAACGTGCTGCGCTTCCTCGCACCGCTGGTGACCACAGAAGCACAGGTCGATGAAGCGCTGCAGATTCTTGAAGCGGCATTGGCACGGGTCTTGAACTGAGCTCATGCTGGCTCGGGGCGGTACCGCCAGGTATCGCCCGTGAGCGTTTATGGAGCATGGATTGATGGAATGCATCATCGGAGGCTTTGCGCACCATGGGGCTGACTGATTATCGAGCACTGCTCATCGATTGCGATGAGGTCCTGGTCGATCGGGACACGGGTGTCTGGACGGCACTGCAACCGCTGCTGGACAGCCGAGGCGGTCATCCGGAAAAGGAACAGGTGCTGGCCGAATACAGCGAGGTGGTGCGTGCGCTCTATCCGCGCTTCGGTGAGCTGGGCTTCAGTGGCCTGTTGTGTTTCGCCCATCGCCAGTTGGCCGAGCGCTGGGACCTGAAGGCAAGCTGGGAGGAGGGCATGAGCTTTGCCCGTTCGGTGGCCGGTTGGTCGCTGTTCGAGGACGCGCCCGGGGCGATGTTGTACCTGCGCAAGTTCTACCGCTTGCTGGTGCACGGCGACCGGGATGCCGAGGATCGAGGGCTGCTGTGCGAGCGACTGGGGATCATGCCCGACGATTTCATCTCACTGGCCAGCGACCCTTTGCTCGATCCAGAGTGGTTGAAGGCCAATGAACTTGAAGCGGGTAACATCCTGCAAGTGACCCGTCCTTCGGCCGGTCGGCAGGCCGTCACTGACGTGTGCCTGATCTGTCGTAGCCGGTCAAAACACCCCACGCCGTGCGCGGCGGATTACTGTATTAACAGCATGGCGGATCTGGTGGCGCAGCATCAGCTGTCTTTACGGCGCTGATTTTGCTAGAAGATTGTCTTACAAACGGCAGTCAAGAGGTACGCAATGGAAGGTTTAGTAAAACTGGACCGGATCGACATCAGCATCTTGGTTGAGCTGCAAAAGGACGGGCGCATGACCAACGTCAGCCTGGCCGATGCGGTGGGATTGTCGGCCAGTCCCTGCCTGCAACGGGTCAAGCGGCTGGAGTCGGCCGGCTATATTTCCAGCTACAAGGCGCACCTGAATCTGGCCAAGATCACCGATTCGGTGACGGTGTTTACCGAAATCACCTTGAGCGACCACAAGCGCGAAGACTTCGCCAAGTTCGAGTCCAATATCCGTCTGGTGGACGAAGTGCTCGAATGCCATTTGATCAGCGGTGGCTACGATTATCTGGTGCGCTTCATGACCCGCAGCATCCAGCATTACCAGGAAGTGATCGAAAGCCTGCTGGACAAGAACATCGGCATCTCCAAGTACTTCAGTTACATCGTCATCAAGTCTCCGGTGCTCAAGGACGGTGTGCCGCTGCGCAAGCTCCTGCGCCACTGAAACATTCCCTTCCCTATGTATTGCGCTTTTGTAGGAGCCAGGCTTGCCGGCGAAGGCGATTTCACGGACGCCTTCGCGGGCAAGTCGGACCGCCGCACCGCTCGCGCCTACAAGTCCAATGATGCACCTCGATTGGACACTGCCACCGTAGAACATCCCCTGGCGCTTCATGCTGGCGCAAGCCGCATAAACGGCTGTTTCAAGCCACAAAAACAGTTGCCGATTGCCCCGTGTGCGTTGATTTCGGAACAATGCGCAAAAGTCTCTGCGGTGTAATGCGTTCAGAGAGAGGGGAGCGGTGAGTTGTCTGGCCGGTTTCGATAAAACGAAGCGGCTGCAACGACCCGCTGAATAACACCAATCGGAGCGTAAAAAAATGCGAATGAGCAGCGCAAAAGCACTATTGGGTTACGGCGTCTTCATGCTGGCGAGCAGCAGCGAGGCGCATCAAATCTGGTATGAACAACCACCCGGGCAACCCCTGGCGTTGTACTACGGCGAATATGACAAGAACATGCTGGAAGTCACACCGGGCGGGATGGACCGGTTCCAGCAACTCAAGGGCTGGTCGATCAGCAACAGGTCCCAGCCGTTAACCCTGACCTTGCAGCGTCAGGCCTTTGCGGTGGCCCATCAAACCAAGGCAGATGATTCGCTGCTGGCCCAGGACCCGCACTATCCGATCTTCGACCTTCATGAGGCGGACAAGGCGCTGAAGACGCACTGGACACCGGCAACCCGTTGGGTCGGTGACTTGCGCGCGCGCACCCCGGAACTGACCCTGGACATCGTGCCGACCGGCGTTGCCGAGGCTGGCAAGGCGCAGTTCCAGGTGTTCTATGCGTCCAAACCGTTGGCCGACCAGGACGTGGTGCTGGAAACCGGTTCCGGTGAAGTGTTCACCCAGCGCACCGACGCCGCGGGCAAAGTCAGCTTCGAGCTGCCGTGGCAGGGCACCTACGTGGTGGCCGTGGAATACAAGGACCGCACGCCCGGCGAGCGCATCAGTCCTCAAGGCAAAGCCGAACCGTTCGATATAAAGAGCTTCAGTTCGACACTGTCGTTCTATCGATCACAGGGCCAGACGCCATTGCCGCGCGCGCCGTCGCAACTGCCGGCATCGGAAGTCGCCAGGCTGAAGAAACAGGCCTGACCCCTCGACCACTACATGAGTGACTGATATGACCCAATCTTCAGGATTGGCAGGGCAGGCGACAGCCGCTTCCCCTGCGCTTGCAACCAGTGCCGTCAAGGCCAACACCCGAATGCTGGCGATCGACGCCCTGCGCGGTTTCGTCATGCTGTTGATGCTGATCGACCATGTGCGGGAAACCTTTCTGCTGCACCGTCAGGTCACCGACCCTATCGATGCGTTGAGCGTCACGCCGGACCTGTATTTCACCCGCATGCTCAGCGAGATCTGCGCGCCGGCGTTCATCTTCCTCACCGGTTTGTCGGCCTGGCTCTACAGCCAGAAACACACGGCGAAAGAAACCTCGGTGTTCCTGCTCAAGCGCGGGTTGTTCCTGGTGTTTCTCGAAGTCACCTTTGTGTGTTTTGCCTGGAACGCCGAGTTTCCGCCCAAGACCCTGTGGCTGCAGGTGATCTGGTGTATCGGCATTTGCATGATCGTGCTCGCCGGGTTGCTGCACTTCAAACGCAGTTGGCTGATCGTGCTCGGCGTGGCCATTGTTGCCGGGCACAACCTGCTCGATGGCGTGACCGTGGGGCCGGAGTCGCCGTTCTTCGTGCCGTGGTCGATCCTGCATCAGCGGGTGTTCATCGACATCACCGAATTCACCCGGGCCCGCACCACGTACCCGGTATTGCCCTGGATTGGCGTGATCCTGCTGGGGTGGGGGATCGGGCCGTGGTTCGGCAAGGACATGGACCCGGCCGAGCGGATTTCCCGCCTGCTCAAACTGGGCGCCGGCCTGCTGGTGGCGTTCGTGTTCATTCGCTACCTGAACGTCTATGGCGAGAAACCCTGGGTGCAGACCGGTGATTCGCTGCGCACCTTCATGAGTTTCATGAGCGCCAAGAAGTACCCGCCCTCGCTGATGTTCCTGATGCCGACGATTGGCCTTTCGCTGATGTTGCTGGCGTTGTTCGAGAAGCTGCAGGATCGCTGGTCCACCGCGACCCTGGCGATTTACGGCGGGGCGCCGATGTTCTTCTATTTGCTGCACTTGTACGTGCTCAAGGGCATGTACCTGGTGGCGGTCGCGATCTGGGGCGCCAATCAGGGTGCCTACTATGGCTTCGATAATCTGCCCACGGTATGGCTGTGGAGTGTGATCCTCGGGGTGTTGCTGTTCTTCCCGACGCGCTGGTTCGCCCACCTTAAACAGCGCCGTCGCGATATCGCGATCCTCAAATACCTCTGAGGTGACCTACGGTGTCCCCCGTTCGGCGGGACACCTTGCAGACCCCGAATTCTGTGGAGTTGCACTGTGAAAACCCTATCGACGCACACCCTGCTATTGGCATTGGGAGGGCAGTCCCTGCTCGCCCTGGCTTCAGAGCAAGACACCGCTAAAGGCTTTATCGAAGACAGCCAATGGAGCCTGCTCAACCGCAGCCTCTACGACCGTCGGGACTATCAACACGGCTCAGTGAGCAATGGCGCGCGCAATGCCTTTAAGCCCCGTTCGCAACGCAGTGACCTGGCCGAAGAGTGGGCCTACGGCCTGATGGCCGATTTCATGTCCGGCTACACCGCAGGCACCGTAGGGTTGGGCCTGGACGCCCATGTGTATTCCGGCTGGGAACTGGACAGCGGCGGCGGGCGGGCCGGCAAGGCGCGGGTATTGGGGGTGGACAATGAGGGCCACCCCAAGGATGAGTTCAGCCGAGGCGGTGCCGTGGCCAAACTGCGGTTTTCCTCGACTGAATTGCGTTACGGCGAGCAGCGGGTAAAAACGCCCGTGTTCGGTTCATCCGACAGTCGCTTGCTGCCGGAGACCGCCACCGGCTGGCTACTGACCAGTCGCGAACTGCCCGCCACCACCCTGTATGGCGGGCATTTCAACGAGAGCACGGATCGCAACGCCAGCAGCCATGACCAAGGGTTTGTGGTCAATTACTCCAACGGCAAACAGGGCGACAGCTTCGATCTGGTGGGGGTGCGCAACACGGCAGTCAAAGGGCTCAACGCCAGCCTGTTCAGCGCGGACTACGCCGACACCTGGCGACAGCACTACCTGGGCGCGGTCTACACCCAGCCGTTGGCGGAAGGCCAGGACTTGATCTTTGATCTCAATCTGTACCGAACCCAGGACACCGGCAAAGCCTTGTCCGGCCGCATCGACAACACCACCTGGAGTTTGCTGTCGACCTACAAGCTCGGCGCCCACAGCTTCGGCCTGGGCTATCAAAAGGTCGATGGCGACACGCCTTTCGATTACGTGACCCGTGGCGCGATTTACCTGAGCAACGCCGTGGCACTGTCCGATTTCAACGCGCCCCGAGAGGCTTCCTGGCAAGCGCGCTACGACCTGAACATGGCCGGTTACGGCATTCCCGGACTGACCTTCGGCGCACTGTATGTTCGCGGCAACGGCATCGACGGCACTCACATGGACCCCAACGGCGGCTACAAGTGGCTGGGTTACGGGCAGGGCGGCAAGCACTGGGAACGTGATCTGCAGGCCAAATACGTGGTGCAGTCGGGCGTCGCGAAAAACCTCGCGTTCAGCCTGCGCCATGCAGTTCATCGCGGGAATGCGGCGCAAGCAGAGCTGGACGCCAATCAGATCCGCCTGGCGATCGAATACCCGCTGGGTGGCAAATTCTGATCCGGAACGGGATCGCCTTTGTGCACTTTTATAAGGCCGCGCAACACGCCTCTGCACTATGCGAAGGCAAACATCCGGCGTTCATGAGCACCCTTGGTCAACGTTTACTGGCGCAAGGACTGCCAATGGCCGACTGGCACAAAGTCTGCAAGACACTGTTCAGGCCCACTGTGAATGCAGTCGAGTGGGCAGCCCCTTCGGTCAACGACGATCGATTGGCCGAACAGGTCGTGGGCAACATCGGTGGATCCGGCATAGATGCCTGACTTAGCACCGTAAATGAACAGGCAAAGACGCCTGGAACCGCAAGGTTTCAGGCGTTTTTTTTTGCTTTTTGAACAGCTATAGACGGGTGTCTCTTATGAATTCCAATGTTGCCACTTTGAACAAGCTGCAAACGCTGATCGTGATCGGCAATGGCATGGTCGGACATCATTGTGTCGAACAGCTGATCGAACGCGGTGCCCTTGATCACTATCGGCTGCACGTCTTCAGCGAAGAGCCGATGCGTGCCTACGACCGCGTGCACCTTTCCGAGTACTTCTCCGGCCGTGATGCCGAGTCGCTGGCCCTCGGTGCAGCCTCGCTGTACCAGACACCCGGCGTCACCCTGCATTTGGGTGTGCCGGTATTGGAAATCGACCGCGTCCGTCGCCAGGTGATCACCGCGCAAGGGTGTATCTCTTACGACAAATTGGTGCTGGCCACCGGGTCCTATCCGTTTGTGCCGCCGATCGAAGGCGCCGAGGGCGATTCGCGCCTGGTGTATCGCACCCTTGAAGACCTCGACGCCATCCGTGCCGCGGCGACCAACGCCCGACGCGGTGTGGTGGTTGGCGGTGGTTTGCTGGGCCTGGAGGCCGCCAACGCCCTGAAAACCCTGGGGCTGGAAGCTCATGTGGTGGAATTCGCCCCGCGCCTGATGCCGGTGCAGCTGGACGAGTACGGTGGCCTGGCGCTCAAGGCGCAGATCGAGCGGCTCGGCGTCGGTGTGCACCTGTCGCGCGGCACGCAATCGATCAGCGCCGGCGAGGAATACCGCTACCGGATGAATTTTGCCAATGACGAATTTCTTGAAACTGACCTGATCGTGTTCTCCGCCGGTATCCGTGCGCAAGATGCGCTGGCCCGTCAATGCTCGCTGGAAGTCGGCCCGCGCGGCGGAGTCGTGATTGACGACCAATGCCTGAGCAGCGATCCGAACATCTACGCCATCGGCGAGTGTGCCGCCTGGAATGGCAGCATTTTTGGTCTGGTTGCACCCGGTTACCAGATGGCTCGCGGTGTTGCCGCATTGCTGTGCAACGAGGCGGCCGAGCCGTTCATGGGCGCGGACATGTCGACCAAGCTCAAGCTGCTGGGCGTCGATGTCGGTTCCATCGGCGACGCGCACGGCAGCACGCCGGGCGCGCGCAGTTATCAGTTCATCGACGAAACCACGGCCAGCTACCGACGCTTGGTGGTGGATGCAACGGGCAAGCACGTACTCGGTGCGGTGCTGGTCGGTGACAACAGCTATTACGACACGCTGCTGCAATACATGCAGAACGCGATTGCGCTGCCGACGGAACCCGCCAGCCTGATTCTGCCGTCGTCCGAAGGCGCGCCGACCCTGGGCCCGGGCGCCTTGCCCGAATCGGCAACGGTCTGCTCGTGCCACAACGTCACCAAGGGTTCCATTTGCTCGGCCATCGACGGTGGTTGCACCGACCTCGGCCTGCTCAAATCGCAGACTAAAGCCTGCACCGGTTGCGGCGGTTGTGCCGGGCTGCTCAAGCAGGTCTTCGAGCATGAGTTGATTGCCCGTGGCGTCAGCGTCGACAAAAGTCTGTGCGAACACTTTGCCTATACCCGTCAGGAGCTGTATGCGCTGGTGCGGGTAGAAGGGGTGATCACCTTCGAAGAACTGCTGGCCAAGCATGGCCGTGGCCACACCGGTTGCGACGTGTGCAAACCGGCGGTGGGCTCGATCCTCGCGTCGTGCTGGAATCAGCCGATCATGGACGCCTCGCTGGTGCCGCTGCAGGACACCAACGACACCTTCATGGCCAACATGCAAAAGAATGGCACTTATTCGGTGGTGCCGCGTATTCCTGGTGGTGAGATCACCGCCGACAAACTGATCGCGATCGGTGTGGTGGCGAAGAAATACGACCTCTACACCAAAATCACCGGCGGCCAGCGTATCGACCTGTTTGGCGCGCAGTTGCATGAACTGCCGGACATCTGGGCCGAGCTGATTGAAGCCGGTTTCGAAACCGGGCACGCCTACGGCAAGTCGACCCGGACGGTGAAGTCCTGTGTCGGCAGTACCTGGTGCCGTTATGGCGTGCAAGACAGTGTGCAAATGGCCCTGACCATTGAGGACCGCTACAAGGGTTTGCGCTCGCCACACAAGCTCAAGTTTGCGGTGTCCGGTTGCACCCGTGAATGCGCTGAAGCCCAGAGCAAAGATGTCGGCGTGATCGCCACCGAGAAGGGCTGGAACCTCTACATCGCCGGTAACGGCGGCATGCGCCCGCGCCATGCCGAACTGTTCGCTATCGACCTCGACGATGCGACTCTGATCCGCTACATCGACCGTTTCCTGATGTTCTACATCCGCACCGCCGACAAATTGCAGCGCACCTCGGTGTGGCGCGAAAGCCTGGAGGGCGGCCTCGATTACCTCAAAGACGTGATCATCAACGACAGCCTCGGGCTGGGTGAAGAGCTCGAATCGCAGATGCAGTTGGTGGTCAGCCGCTATGAGTGCGAGTGGGCCAACGCCCTCAAAGACCCGGAAAAGCTCAAGCGCTTCCGTACCTTCGTCAACGATAAACGCCCGGACCCGGACATCCACTTTGTCCAGGAGCGCGGCCAGCGGCGCCCGATCATGGCCGCCGAACTCAACCTTATCCCTGTCACCGAGGAGATTGCCTGATGAGCCAGTCCAATACCCAACGCATCGATTCCCTGGAAAACACCGAGGCCTGGCAAACGGTGTGTGAGCAACAGGATCTGGTCGACAACTCCGGCGTCGTCGTCTGGCTCGACGGCGCGCAAGTGGCGCTGTTCTACCTGCCGGGTGCCGAGGGTCGGACCCTCTACGCCATCGACAACCATGACCCGCAATCTGGGGCGAATGTTATCGGTCGCGGGTTGGTCGGCAGCATCAAGGGGGATCTGGTCGTTGCATCGCCGATCTACAAACAGCATTTCCGTCTTGAGGACGGTAGCTGCCTGGAGTACCCGCAACAGCGGCTGCGAGTTTGGCCGGTGCGGTTGAACAGCGGCGTGGTGGAAGTCGGGGTGCACTTATGAAAACAGCCGCACAGCTGCTGAAACTCAAGGTCGTGCAAAACCGCCAGGTGCATAGCATCGCGCCCGATGAAATGGTACTTGAGGCCCTCAAGATCATGGCCGAAAAGAACGTCGGTGCACTTCCCGTGATAGAAAAGGGGCAGGTGGTCGGGGTGATCAGCGAGCGCGACTATGCCCGCAAGGTCGTGCTGCAGGGACGCTCTTCGGTGGGAACGCCGGTGCGCGACATCATGAGCGCACCCGTGGTGACTGCGCCGAGTCAGCAGAGCATCGAGCGCTGCATGGCGGTCATGACCGACAGTCATCTGCGTCACTTGCCGGTGGTGGAGGATGGCGAACTGATTGGTCTGTTATCGATTGGTGATCTGGTCAAAGAAGCCATCGTCGAACAGGCCGATCTGATTCGGCAACTGGAGCATTACATTCGTGGGCATTAAACGAATCAGCGGCACGGCAAATGGGGGGTTGCGGGTTTCTAGAATTTTTTTTGAAATCAAGGGGTTGCCAGCCTCGGGAAATCAGTACATAATTCACGCCATCGAAAGCACTGACCGCTGAAAAAGCTCAATGTTTTCAAGGAGTTAGATCACGTATCTTACTTCAAGTTTGTACGCGTTTGATGTTGTGCTACATGACATCAGATGTTTGAGGCCGAGTAGCAAAATGGTTATGCAGTGGATTGCAAATCCACCTACGCCGGTTCGATTCCGACCTCGGCCTCCACTTTAAACGAGCTCCGTAGATCTATGATTTACGGAGCTTTTTTATTTGCACTGTCCTGCAAGATTTAGTCTTGAAAAGGGCAGTCGCGAACTTGCTTCACTGGAGCGGGATGTATATATTTCCCCCTCTGCTGCACAAGCGTCAGAACTGCCAGATCGTTATTTGACAGTCTTCAGACTGCTTCACCGCGCTACCGCCCGAATGGCGAAACTGGTAGACGCATGGGACTTAAAATCCCCCGCTCGTAAGGGCGTGCCGGTTCGATTCCGGCTTCGGGCACCATGAATATCAAGGGCTTGCGTGACATACCTCACGCAAGCCCTTATTTATTTGCTCCGCAAAATCCAATCTCTGCTCCGCAATTCACTACCATCGGTCATTTCGTCGGCGTGACTTTCATTCCTTTGCGCATCCGAATGTACTGCTCTGTCATACCGACGGTGGTGTGCCCCAGTTGATCGCGGGCTGCCCGTATATTGCCTGTCGATTCCTCCTATCTGTCGCCGCCTTCGCCCGCAAATATCGCATCTGAAAGTCCGCTTTAGGAATGCCGGCGGCCTCCCGCGCATCATCAAGTCTTTGTCTAAGCATGCTTGTCGTAATCGGCTGCCCGTTCTCCATAACGACCAGGCGAGTAGAACGAATCTTGTATCCGGCCTTACCCGTCTCGGCGACGGCAATGAAATATCGAAGAGGTCGCAGTTCCCTGGTGCCCTCATGCCTGTCAGGTATGTGTCCACGCTTACAAAGTCTTTTTCAACTTCGCCGTAAGCTCCTAGCTTGTTGGCTATGGCGGCCTTGGGGAACTCCTCCCATTTGGTCGTATCGATGTCGCGACGCGCAGTTCAATTTATGACGACTTCTGCCATCGCGGTTGGCGATGGCAGGCTCGCGAATGCCTGATATACACCCCCATCCTTCGCTTCTAGTATCGATCGCAGATGACCATTCGCCTGCAAACGTCCTTCACTGGCCGGGCGAGTTTCCGAAAATAATAAGTTGAATCCCACGAGGTTCCCCCATGAAAAACATTACTGCAGGGCCGGCGGTATCCGTCGCTTCCGTGGACGGCAGCGGTAAGCTGACCGCCAGCCAGCGTTACATGACTTTGGGCGGCTCCTGGGCGGCATGGTTGTTCGATGCCCTGGATGCCACGGTTTTCGGATTTGTCTTGCTCGCCGTCGCTAAGACTTTTTCTGTTGGTATGGGCGATGTCGTCTCGACTGTGGCCTGGTTCCTGTTGGCGACCGGTATCGGCGGCTTCTGCCTTGGGAACATCTCCGACAAGATCGGCCGCAAGAAAACCATGATGATTTCTGTGTTCGTCTACGGTACCGGCACCTTGCTCTGTGGGTTTGCCGACAGCCTTTGGCAGCTCAATGTGTTCCGCTTCTGCGTCGGCATCGCCGTCGGTGGCTTGTGGTCCGCCGCTGCAGCGCTGATTTCGGAGATCTGGCCTCCGGCCGGTCGCGCCAAGGCCTTTGCGGTGATGCAGACCGGTTGGTCGGGTGGTGGTCTGCTGGCGGCGATTTTCGCCTGGAGCTTCCTGGACGGCAGCAACTCTGAATCCTGGCGGACGCTGTTCATCTATGCCTCGATCCCGGCCTATTTCACCCTGGTGTTCATCTGGCTGTTCGTCAAGGAGTCGCCGGTATGGTTGGCCAACCGCGAATTCATGCGCCATAACACCGACAAAGGCCGGCTGATGGAAATCTTCCGCCCGCAGTACCTGAAAACGACCCTGCTGGGCCTGAGCATTTCGATACTGGGCATGTACGGCTACTGGATCATCACCACCTTCATGCCGGCTTACCTGCAGAATATTCTGAATGTGCGTATCGATCAGGCACCGGTGTTTGTCATCTGGATCGGCATTGGCGCCACCATCGGTTATCTGGCCTACGGCTACCTGGCCGAAAGTATCGGTCGTCGCTTGTCGTTTGCGGTTTTCTTTGCTGGCATGGCGGTCATGGTGCCCGTATTTGCCTATTCGGTGACCTTGATGCCTTTGACGGACGGCAAGCTTCTGCTCACCACTCAGAACGTCATCACCCTCGGTTCGTTGGCTGCATTGCTGGGCTTCTTCACCGGTTATTTCAGTGGCTTCGGCGCCTGGTACTCGGAACTGTTCCCCACCAGCATCCGCTCCACCGCGTCGGGCTTCTGCTTCAACTTCGGCCGCGTCGGCGCCATTGCCGGCATCAAGCTGGTCCCTGTTTTGATTCCACTTATCGGCTTCACGGCCACGATCTCGCTCGCCTCCGTTTCCTACGTAATTGCTGCCGTCATGGTGTTCACCCTTCAGGAAACCAAGGGTGTTCAATTGACCAGCGGCAACTGAAATTCGATTTTTTAGAGGACTGAACCATGAAAAACTTTCGTATCGGCCAAATCGTTCCCAGCTCCAACACCACGATGGAAACCGAAATCCCTGCGATGCTGACCTCGCGTTACTCGCTGTTTCCGGAAGAGCATTTCACCTTCCACTCGTCGCGCATGCGCATGATGAACGTCAGCCCGGAAGAGCTGAAAAAGATGGACATCGACAGCGACCGTTGCGCGCTGGAACTGAGCGATGCCCGCGTTGACGTCATGGCCTACGCCTGTCTGGTGGCGATCATGTGCCAAGGTGCTGGCTATCACAAAGTGTCCCAGGATCGCCTGAGCAAAACCGTCGAAGCCAACAAGGCGCCGACCCCGGTGCTCAGCTCGGCCGGTGCGCTGATCGACAGCCTCAACCTGATGAACTACAAAAAAGTCTCGATCATCACCCCCTACATGAAGCCGCTGACCCAACAGGTCATCGACTACATCGAAGCGGCGGGCATCGAAGTCGTCGACTCCATTAGCCTGGAAGTATCCGACAACCTGGAGGTGGGCCGTCTGGACCCAATGAACCTGGTTGCCCACGCTGATCGGTTGAACATCGGACAGGCCGATGGTGTGGTGCTGTCGTGCTGCGTCCAGATGCCATCTTTGCCAGCGATTCAAGTCGTGCAGGATCGTCTCGGCAAGCCAGTGCTGTCGGCCGCGGTCGCCACCGTGTACCAGATCCTGAAAACCCTCGGCCTGAAAGCCCAGGTGCCGAACGCAGGTCATCTGCTGTCCGGCCAGTACTGATAGCCGGCCATTCCAGTAGCAGGGTCATTCTGGGCGCATGAATGACGGGGTACTATGGCAGCCATTCAGGCCAGCAAGCCGGTGCCTCACATGAAGCTCGATCCCGTTTCACTGCAACTCTTCGTCAGCGTCATCGAAGAAGGCACCATCGCTGCTGCCGCCAAGCGCGAACACATCGCTGCGGCGGCGGTCAGCAAGCGCCTGAGTGAACTGGAAGAGCTGCTCGACTCGAAACTGCTGACCCGCACCAACAAAGGCGTCACCCCGACAGCGGCGGGCATTTCCCTGCTGTACATGGCCCGCAGCGCGCTGAACAACCTCAACGAAATCGTCGTGCAGATGCGCGATTATTCCCATGGACGCCGCGGCTCTGTTCATGTGCTGGCGAACATCTCTGCGATCACCCAGTTCATGCCCGGCCTGATCAAGTCGTTCATGGACCTCTACCCGCTGATCAACGTCGTCCTTGAAGAAAAGGAAAGCCTGGGCATCACCAAAGCCGTCGCCGAAAACCGTGCTGACATCGGAATCTTCACCCGGCTGCCCCACGGTGCCGACATTGAAGTCTTCCCGTTCCGTAAAGATCGCCTGATCCTGCTCGTCCCCAACGGACATCATTTGGCGGACCGCAAAACCATCAAGTTCACCGACACCCTCGACTACGAGTACGTGGCCCTGCGCAGCGGTACGCACCTGAATTTTCAGCTGATCAAAGCCGCGAACGACTTGGGGCGGTCGTTGAAGATCCGCATGGAAGTCTCCAGCTACGACGCGCTGTGCTTGATGGTTCAGGCGGGTGTCGGGATAGGCATCATGCCGCAGGGGAGTGTGGATATTTACAAGATGGACGGCGCGCGGGCGGTGGTGCTGGACGAGGAGTGGGCGTCGCGGGAATTGGCGTTGTGTGTGCGGTCGCGAGAGGGGTTGTCGATGGCGGCGGGGTTGTTTTTGAGGCATTTGATGGGGGAGTGAATGGGTCTGCGGGTTGCTGACAAAAGATCAGAAAAGTAATCCGTGGCGTCAGTGCTTCTGGTTCGGCGCCATCAGTTCGTCGAGCCGCGACAGGAACAGCTTGAGAATCGGCGAGGTGTTCGACTTGCTGTAGCCGACCGCGAGGTCGATCGTCGGCGCCTCACCCTCCAGCGGACGCCAGTCAACGGACGGCGGCAACAGATCTTTCGCATAGGCGGGCATTAGCGCCAACCCGCGGGTGGTCGCAACCAGGGAGCTGGCCATGGTCGTGCTGTCCACGCCGTGATCCAGTTTGATGTCGAGCCCGAAGCGGTGCAGATAGTCCTCGGTCACGGCGCGCAGCACTGAGGCTTTGTTCGAACCGCCGATGAAAATCTCGCCGATAAATTCCCGCGGGTGAATCGCTTCGCGACTGGTGAGACGGTGGTCACTTGGCATCAGGACGATCAGCGGCTCGTGGTCCACCACCGCGTAGGCCAGGTCGAAGGCGGGCTCGACACGGAGGAAGGCTACGTCGAGCCGGCCGCGGAATAACGCCTCGGCGAGGTCGGGCGAATAGTCGCTCGTGACCGTGACCTGGATGCTCTTCAACTCATCGCGCAGCACACGCATAGCCTGCGGGAGCCAGTTCATCTCGTGACCTGTCTGGAAGCCGATGGCGAAGGTCTTTCTTGCTGGCCGTGCGGCTCCGCGCGCCGCCTCCACTGCGGCATCGACTTGCGCCAGCGCGAGCCGGGCATGGTCGAGAAAGGCCTTGCCTGCCGCAGTCAACTCGACACCGTGAACGCTGCGAAACAGCAAATCGACCCCGACCTGGGACTCCAGGTCGCGAATCTGCCGGCTCAGCGAAGGCTGTGAGGTGCGGAGCCGGAGCTCGGCAGCCGTTGTCAGAGAGCCTTCCTCGGCCACAGCTATGAAATAACGCAGGTGCCTTAATTCCATAACCATTCCACGCCTGATAGGTATGCCCCTCAGCTTACAAAGTATTGTTCGCGGGCGCTACGCAAGCCTACTGTGATCGGTATGGATACGGGAATAGGAGCGGCCTTGGCCAACGATCGGACCTACGCGATGCGGGCAACCTGCGATTGCGGGACATGCGTCGTCGAAGCGAAGCAGGCACCGACGGTTCGCTTCAGCTGCCACTGCACGATCTGCCAGGCCTTCAGCGGAGACGCTTACGCGGACATGATGATCGTTCCGGCGTCCTGGGCTGTCGTGAAAAACGAAGACTGGATCAACTACAAGAAGTACAAGGAGTTTCGCTTCCCCCCGCCGAACCTCAGTCGCGGTTGCTGCAGAAAGTGCGCAGAGCCCTTCATCGAAACGTGGGGCTTCGGACGGAACCACGTCCTCTTGTTCGTACGGGCTGCCAGGTTCGAGCAACCGGAACTGCTTCCGGCACCGCAAGCGCACATGTTTTATGAACACCGCGTCAGAGACATCGACGACGGCATTCCCAAGCACGAAGGCTATTTTGCCAGCGAGTGGGCTATAGCGAAAATGATCGTGCACGCAATGAGCAATGGACCGGACCGCCAATGATCCGCTGAGGCATTTCAATGACCCAGTACAGCCACCAGACCGTGCTGACTCAGTTCGTAGAGGCCAACAGCATCCGCTTCGCCTATCGCCGATTTGGCACGGACGGCGGCGTGCCGCTCGTTTTCTTGCAGCATTTTCGGGGCGGAATGGACCACTGGGATCCCATGGTCACCGACGGCTTTGCGGAACATCGGCCCGTCATTCTGTTCGACAATGCGGGGGTCGCCGCGTCGACCGGAGAGACCCCGGACACGATCGATGCGATGGCCGACCACGCCGCCGATTTCATCGACGCCCTCGGACTTGCGCAAATCGATCTGCCGGGCTTCTCAATCGGGGGATACATCGCGCAGACGCTTGCGCTCCGCCGTCCCCAGCTGATCCGCCGTCTCATACTCGCCGGCACCGGGCCGCGCTCGGGTGAGCCGTCGCAGGATTCGAAATACGGTGAGTACGGCGCCTTGACCGATCCGAAGACCGGCGCGGTCCCGATCGAGGCGTTTCTTTACCTGTTCTTTCGCCCGTCTGAAACGAGCCAAGCGGGAGCAAGGGCCTTCTGGGTACGACGGCATGTGCGAAAGGAAGACGTCGACCCGCCCACATCGGCGCAAACAATGGCGGCGCAACGGGCGGCTCTCACCGAGTGGGGTCAACCTCGTGGCGAACGTTTTGCGGAACTCAAGTCCATCAAACAGCCGACCCTTGTCGTGAACGGCGACAACGACATCATGGTCCCGACCATCAACTCCTTCACGCTATCTCAGAACATCCCAGACGCCCAATTGATCATCTATCCAGATGCGGGCCATGGCGCGTTATTCCAGGTTCCGGAGCTCTTCGTGGCGCACGCCGAGATGTTCCTGGACTCATGACTTTCCATGACGTTGGACTCCACCGGTACACCGGACGCGATATTGAAGGAGTAGCGAATCATGACCGATCTCTTTAGTTCCGTTATCGCAGCGCATGGCGGCCTCGACCGCTGGCACACCGTTCGTGCGATCGATGTGACGTTCAACTTCTCCGGCGGGCTGCTGGATCTTAAGGGATATCCGGGTCATCGCCGGCCTTCGGCATCAGTGGACGTTGCGACACCTCGGACCGTCTTTCAGAGGCTAGGCGATGAATCCGATGATCGGTGGATCTTCACCCCCAATCGGGTCTGGATCGAACGCCGTGACGGCACGGTCGTCGAAGAGCGCTCCGATCCGCGCGCGGCCTTTGCGGGGCACGTGCGCGAAACGCCCTGGGATCGCCTGCACCTGACCTACTTTCTCGGCTACGCGCTCTGGAACTATCTGACGGCTCCTTTCCTCTTTGCTCGGACGGGCTTTGCCATGCGAGAGCTCGAGGCACACGTCGAAGGCCTCGAAACCTGGCGCGTGCTCGAGGTGACCTATCCGGACGACCTGCCTGCGCACACGAAGGTGCAAAAGCTCTATTTCGGCGACGACTTCATGCTGAGACGGCTCGACTACGTCACAGACGTGCTCGGCGGCGTTGCAGCGCACTACTGTTATGACCAAGTAACGATAGACGGACTCGTCTTTCCGACTTTGCGGCGCGTTGTGAGGCGCACGCCGGAGGGTCCCGTCCTGTCAGGGCGTACGTCCTTCATTCTCGACTACACCAACCTAGTGATCCGCAAATGATTTGGATTCCGACGAAGGACTGCGCGGGCTCGACCTCGGCGCGGGCGTGATGACGCGCGCCGGGTTACTTCAGATCGCTATACCCTCGAAAAGCTAAGGACCTCGCATCATGATCAGAACCACACCGGAGCAAAACAAGACACTCGTGATCGAAGCATTCGACACGCTGTTCAACAAGCGCGACTACGACGCGGCATCCCGCTTCTGGTCCGACAAATATATCCAGCACAGCGCCCACATCGAACCCGGTCGCGAGGGGCTGTTCGGGCTTGTCCGCAGCCTTCCCGACAACCTGCGCTACGAGCACGGTCTCATTCTGGCGGAGGGCGACTACGTCATCGTCCACGGCCGCTTTTCGGGTCACGGAGGGCCCGCGGCGTGGGTGGCCGCCGACGTGGTGAGGATCGAGAACGGCGCGCTGGCCGAGCATTGGGACGTACTCCAGGACGAGGCGACGAAAGCCCAATCGAAGAGCGGATTGCCCATGTTCGGCGACCGCTTCCCGCATGACGCAAGCAGGTGAGGCCTAGGACGGCGGAGGACGAGGTTGCCGGCGTTCTCCTGACCCTCACCGACATCTACGTCCGCTAGCGCCCGGCGCAAGGCTCGAAGGTCTTGCTTCGGTCGCGAGCCTGATTGGCCTGGGGCCGCGCCGCCAAAGCCTCGTGAAGGTAACCGAAATGTCCGAGATCGATTTTACGCCCACCGGAACGCACCACGGCGGAGACCTCAAGCCCGCGCCGTTCCGCGTCGTCGCCAGCTGGCCCGCGCCTGCCTTTGTCGAGAATCTCGCCGTTGCGCCGGACGGGACGGTGTTCGTGACAGTCCATTCGCAGAGCCGGCTTGACCGCTACGATCCGGCGACCGGCGGGACCGCCGTGTTCGCCGACTTGCCAGCGCCGCCGATGGGCTTGGCGCTTGACGCAGAGGGCGCGCTTTGGGTGACAGGCGGCACGATGCGTACGTCGCCGGGCTTCATCTGGAAGGTCAGCCCGAAGGGCGAGGTTGAACAGTGGGCTGAAATTCCCGACGCGACCTTCATGAACGGCTGTGCGGTCCATCCGAACGGGAGTCAGCTGCTGGTCTGTGAGAGCAACACGAACCGCATCCTCGCCGTCGACATGCGTCGGCCAGGCGCCTGGTCGACCTGGCTGGAAGACGAGCGGATCGGGCCCGCCGGTACGTTCTACCCCGGCGCCAATGGCATCAAGATCCGCGGCAGCATAGCCTGGATCACCGTGTCGGCGAGTTATGAGATCCTGCAGGCACCAATCCTCAGCGATGGCTCGGCCGGGCCGCTGTCTGTGTTCTGCACGGAAATCGTCTCGGACGACATTGCCTTTGGCGCATCCGGATCCCTCTACGTCACCACCCACGTCGCCCAGACGGTGGTGCGCATCGACGCCTCGGGCGAACGCACAACGATCGCCGGTCCAGACCAGGGGGTGGTGGGCTCTACCGCCTGCGCGTTCGGGACGGCTGCTGGCGACAAGGAGGCGCTTTACGTCTCTACCGACGGCGGGTTCATCGTGCCGCATGAGGGCGCCCTCCAGGATGCGAAGCTCGTTCGCATCGAGGTCGGCGAGACGGGCTATCCCCTGTTGGGCGAGCGCTGAGCGCGCCCCCGCCCGAGCCCGAAGGCTTCGGCGGTCAGAACGACGAACGCCGGCTTGCCCTGTCCCCGGGCGACGCTGAGTTCGAAGATTGCATTGTCTCGACCTCGTGCGCCTAGGGCCACGGCAATGAAGTCTGACGTGGCGACGAGACGCAGTATTTCCTGGGTGATGGCGGTCCCAGGGCTGAGCAACTTCGCTGAGGTGGTTTCAACACCGCGCTCCTCAAGCAGGCGAATGAGCGCTTGCATTTCCGGTCCATGAGAGCCGGTGACGAAACAGCTGCGATCTTCGCCTCCATAGACGGTGTGGCCCTCGAGGTTGAACGGAACGGCACACCAGCGACAGGGGAGGGGGAGGGCGAGCGTGGCCGCTCAAACGGTGACAACGATCTTACCGGATTGCCCGCTGTTCTCCAGGTAACGGTGTGCCTGCACCATCTCGTCGAACGCGAATGTGCGATCGATCACCGGCTTGAGGGCGCCGCTCGCGAGGCCCTTGACGACATACTCCACCGCCGCCTTCCGGCGGGCCATGTCGCCCAGTACGAGGCGAATGCTGTATCCCTTTACGGTGGGCATCGTACGGATCATCTCCAACACAGGTATCGGAGTGTCGCCCTCGCTCAGGACGCCGTAGATGTAAACGGTGCCGCGGTCGGCCAGCGCGGCGAACAACTTGGGAAAGTCTGGGCCGCCAATGGGATCGAAAACGACGCGCGCGCCTTTGCCGTCCGTGATGCGCATCACTTCGGCGGCCATGTCTTGCTCCTGGGTCGCAATGACATGCGCTGCACCGACCTCAAGCAACCGCTGCGTCTTTTCCGAGGTGCGCGTCAGCGCGATGGGGGTCGCGCCGGCGTAGTTCGCGATTTGAATCGCCGCCAAACCGACGCTGCTTGACGCCGCGGGGATGATGACGAAGTCGCCCTTGGTCACATCGGCGTCCACGACAAGCGCGCCGTAAGCGGTGATGAACATCATCCACACCGACGCCGCCTCGACAAATGAGAGCGTTTCCGGGTGTTTCACTACGGCGTCGTCGGGGGCGACAATGACTTCACCGTAGGTGGAATATTTGTTCATCGAGAAGGCTGGAATTGTACTGACGATGTCACCGGTGGCGAAGTCAGTGACGTCGCTGCCCACGGCATCGACAATACCAGCCGCCTCGTAGCCGAGACCTGCCGGGAAGATTACGCGTTCAACATATTTATCGTTGCGCCACATGGACTCGGCGCGATTGAGGCCGATTGCCTTGACCTTGATGCGCACTTCGTGCGGGGCGGGGACGGGAACTTCCGTCTCGATGAATTCAAGGACTTCGGGTCCGCCAGCGCGAGCAAATTTGATGAGTCGTGGCATGAGTGTCTCCGTGATATTCCAAGACGTTATTTGGTAGGAGTCGAAATGTCTTATCGGCTCCGCTCATCTTCCATCAAGCCATGCGTTGATGTTAGCGGCGCAGTCTTGATAAAAGCGCTCGTAGAGACCGCGTGCGACATACCCGATATGAGGAGTGGCAAGCAGGTTTTCGGCATGTCGATAGGGATGATCTTGCGGCAGAGGCTCGACATCGTAGACGTCGATAGCGGCCCCAGCTATCAGGTTATTGGCGAGCGCATGCAAGAGCGCAGCCTCGACCACGAGAGGGCCACGCGAAGTATTTATGAGTCGAGCCGATGGTTTCATCAACGCAAACTCCTCCGCGCCGATCAGTCCAATCGTGCGCGCACCCAACACCATGTGGATCGAAATCACGTCAGCCGAGCGCAATAATTCCTCCTTCGACACCCGTCGAGCCCCAGCGGCCGCGGCTACGTCTGAGGTCAGATTCTGGCTCCAGGCAATCACGTCCATGCCAAATGCGAGTCCGACCTTCGCGACCGCTGTCCCAACCCTTCCCAAGCCCAGAATGCCCAAGGTCTTCCCGGCCAGATCGTCGCCGATGGTGTGCTGCCAACCGCCAGCACGCACCGACGCAGCTTCGGACGAAATATGACGGACACTCGCGAGAATGAGGGCCCATGTCAGTTCGATGGTTGGCGCGGAGGTATAGCTAGTGTGCGCGATGGTGATGCCGCGTTCCGCAGCAACGGCCAGGTCGATCGATGCGTTCACGGGCCCGGTGGACGCGATTAGCTTCAATTTTGGAAGGCGCTTGAGCAACGATCCCGACATCGGGGTTCGTTCGCGCATGATGCACACGACATCAAATGGTGCCAACCGCTCAGCCAATGCGTCTTCGTCCGCCAGGTGGTCGCGGAAAACTGTAATGCTGGCTCGATCGCTAACCTTCAACCAGTCGGCGAAACTCGTCGCTACACCTTGGTAGTCGTCTAGCACGGCAACGTTTACGGAGCTCAAGGATGGATTCATTTTTTGCCTTCCTGAAAAATTTCTATGAAACACGCCGGATTAATTTTCCTTAGCGTGTGAGGTAGACGAAAGCGCCCGGTTCTAAACTTCGAACCAGAACGCCGCTCCGTCACGCTTCACGTGGCCAGCCGTCGGCGCGGCATAGTGGGTGCCGATAACCAGAATTGGCTGGTCGGCCCACTCGGCGAACATCTTCGCGCGAGTGACCACCGCGACTTGGGCGTCGCTGTCGAAGCTCGTCGCCCAGTCGGGGTGCGCCATTTGGCAAGGATGGTGGGTTACGTCGCCGGTAATTACCGCGTTCTGCCCTTGCGATTCGATCATCACGCTGACATGGCCCGGCGTGTGCCCGGGGGTTGGCGTCAGGCGCACCTCAGGCGAGATGCAGTGATCCATCTCAACCAGGTCGACCAGGCCGGCGTCGAAGATCGGCCGCACGCTGTCTCCCATGACCGCCTGCTGCTCATCGTCGCCTTCGTTGCTCCAGTGCTCGAATTCGCGCTTGCCGATCAGGTAGCGCGCCTTGGGGAAAGTCGCGACCCACTTGCCATCTACCCACATGGTGTTCCAGCCCACATGATCCACGTGCAGGTGGGTGCAGACCACGAAGTCCACACTGTCTGGTTCCCAGCCCGCATCCGCCAGATGTTGCAGGAACGGCGTCGCCAGTGGATTTCCACCCGTCATATTGCGCGGCTTGTCATTGCCGAGGCAGGTGTCAACCACCAGCCTCAGCCCCGGCGCCTCCACTAACAGCGCCTGGACGGACGCGATGAGGGTGCCATCCTCCGTGGCGAAGTGCGGGAAGAGCCAGGAGCTGGCTTTTAGCGCCTCCGGCGTCGCCTCGGGCAGGAGGGTGCCACCGGGAAAAGGGATCACGATCTCGACCACACAGGTTATTTTCACTGAGCCCACTTGCCAACTCAACATAACGTTCTCCTCATGGTTGCATCGCGTCGAGGAAACCTCGTCCGCTCATCGCCTGACCCGCTTCGGCCAAGGCACGTCGATCGCACCAATGGAGAAGGCGCGCGTGGGATCTGCAAATATCCGCTTGTCATATCGGTCACCAAGACGCCGCCGAGACTAAGGCTACTTAGCGCCTCGCTGGTCACACTTGCGCCGATGCTATCGATGACGATATCGACGCCCTTGCCGGCCGTTATTCGGCGAACACCGTCGGCGAGGCCTTCCGTGGTGAGGTCAATCACGTCTTCGAAGCCAAGCTCGCGTGCCCTGGCCGCTTTGGCCGCGCTGCCCGCCGTCGAGATCACCTTGCCGGCGCCCTGTGCCCGCGCGAGTTGATAGGTCGCGTTGCCGACCGACCCGCCAATTCCAGGAGCCAGCACCGTCTTGCCCGGCGCGAATCCGGCCTGTGTCAGTGTGATCTGCGCGGCCAGATAGGCCACCGGAATGCTGGCCGCGACGACATCGTCGATCGCGTCGGGCACAAGCGCCAGATGCTCAGGTCTCACCAGCAGCCATTCTTGCCACGTGCCATTCTCACCAACGCCATAGGGTCCCGTGAACATCACGCGGCCTCCCACCGCGAGCCCGGAGTCGCCTGCGTCCTCAATGACACCCACGCCCTCATTGCCGAGCACCAGCGGCGCCTTGGCCCGAGGGTGTCCATCCGACAAGACCGTGTATTCGAGCGGCGTGACGCCGGCGGCCGTCACGCGGACCAGCACCCGGTCCTGCGCCGGTTGCGGCTTGGGTAATTCAACCTGCCGCAACCCGTCATAGCCCGAAAAGGTTTCCGCCTCGATCGCACGCATGGCCGCACTCCATTAAGTTACAGACCTGTTAGTTATTTGTGAGTTGATGACAGGTCTGTTACTTTGTCAATCAGAAAATCGGAATAAGCGGAGCGTGCGGATATGAAACGGATATGAAGTCAGAAGCCCGACCCCGGCGGGGTGCCCCGCCAAAAGGCGAAGTCAGTGCGCGCGAGCGTATCCTTACGACGGCGAGCGAGTTGTTCTACCGTGAGGGCATCCGCGCCATCGGTGTTGACACGATCGTCGAGCAATCCGGCGTGTCAAAGACGAGCCTCTATCGCCTGTTTGGCTCCAAGGACGATTTGATCGCCGCTTTCGCCGCCGAAAAAAATCGGTTGTTCTGGGCGTGGTGGGATCGCACTGAGGAGTTGCACGCTGATGACCCGCGCGCCTTGCTGGAGGCGCTTCTGTCTAGAATAGTGGAGCGGATCGGGAGCCCCGATTATCGCGGCTGTCCGCTCCTGAACCTGATGACGGAGTTTCCTGACGACAACCATCCCGGCCGGGTCATCGCACGGGGTAATAAGGACGAATTGCGGGTGAGACTTGCGACCATCGTTGCCAGGCTTGGCGTTGCTGATCCCAGCCGCGTCGCGTCTCAACTAGCGCTGCTCATCAATGGCGCGTACGTCACCGGCCCAATGGCTGAATCGGCTGATTTGAGGGGCGACCTCGTCGATGCCGCCATGAAATTGTTGGTATAGCTTCATCATCAACAGGAGTAACAGCTGTGGGTAAATTACTGGGAAAAGTGGCGGTCATTACGGGTGGCACCACAGGAATAGGCTTCGCTGCGGCGAAGCTCTTCGTCGAAGAGGGGGCCTACGTCTTCATTACTGGCCGTCGTCAGAAGGAGCTTGACGACGCGGTGAAAGCCATTGGGGACAATGTTACCGGCATCCAGGGAGACGTCTCCAATTTGGCTGACCTTGATCGACTCTACGAAACCGTCAAGGCAGAAGGGCGCCGAATCGACGTCGTCTTCGCCAATGCCGGCCTGGCTGAGTTGTGCGCCTTGGGCAGCATCACCGAGGAACATTTTGACAAGCTGTTTAACGTCAACGTGAAGGGAACGCTGTTCACAGTCCAGAAGGCCCTCCCGCTATTGAATGACGGCGCCTCCATCATTCTCACGGGCTCGGTCGCCAGCGCCAAAGGGACAGCTGCTTTCTGGGTTTACGGCGCGACCAAGGCTGCCATCCGCAATTTCGTGCGAGGTTGGACCATCGAGTTGAAGGACCGCCGCATCCGCTCAAACGTGCTGAGTCCGGGTCCGACCGAAACACCTTTGGTGGACCAGCAGCCTCCCGAGGCTATTGCGAGTATCGTATCCACCATCCCGATGGGACGCATGGGCTTTCCAGAGGAGATTGCCAAAGCCGCGCTATTCCTTGCCTCGGATGATTCCAGTTTCGTCACGGGAATCGAACTATTCGTCGATGGCGGCAGAGCGCAGATCTGACGGGTACAACATTCGATACGGCATCGGGCACCATCTTAAATCAAGGGTTTGCGAGCGAAAGCTGATGCAAACCCTTGTTTGTTTCTGGTCTGCTATTTTGTTGGCCACAGCTATTGATGCCGGCCGTCAGTCGCTGGATTAGCCTCTCGTCGATCATCGCCAGAAGGATTGCCGGTATTGACAAGCCTTCTCTCCACCAAGACATTTTGAAGGGCCTGGCGGGCTGCAGCGTCCAGCTGGTGTTCTCTCTCCTTGAGTTCAAGCAAGATTGGGCTGGACCAGGCGCGATAGGTTTGCTCGGTCTCACGAATTGATGCCATTTGTCCCCTCCTTGATGGGTGCCCGCCAACACCGTCGGCGCAATTTTGGTTCGATAGAACCCTAGTCGAGGAATCTGTTTGCCGCCAAAAAATGCATGGCGATGGTGCGCACCTCGCTGACGCCGCTATTGATCTTATCGTCAAAAAATATATTGATGAGTTTGGGGTTATCTAATCTTAAAAGTTGCGTTGTCTGAATATAAAAATGATAAAGAGGTGGAAGTTATGAGTTAGTTGCTGACTGCCATTGCTGTAGCGTTATTCCTGTCTGGATGTTCTTCCGGGCCACAGACACCTAACGATGCTCATACCCCCGTTCCTGCAGGAGCGAAGCAATTAAGCGGGGATGAAATTCACCAGGTGTTGATTGGTCGTGTCCTCAAAAGCAAAACCGCCAAGGGGGAACCATTCTCGGAAACCCTGAGTCCTGGTGGAGCAGCGTTAATTAAAATTGCTGATTATCCAGAGGCTAAAGGTAATTGGACGGTGGCGGTGACGTGATCTGTGTGACTTATAAAGCATATGGAAAGGAATGCAATACCGTGCACAGCGACGGTGCTTCAGTTTGGCTAGTCGATGAAACAAGCAAGAAAACCAATAATAAATACAGTGTGCATTAGTTGAAAATCATCGAACTAACGCACACCCGTTATCTCAATCGGAAGCGCGAGCTCATGGCGTCAGCGGCCGGATCGAGTGAGTTCGATTCAGCCGCCGAAGTTGTCAGCTAAACGAAAGGCTGACCGGTAAAACCACGAGGCAATCGTTGCAGTCCTTCCATGGCGGTGAGCCGTTCGACCCAAGCCGCACGCCAGTCATTGGCCGTGTGCGTAACTTTGGCTTTGCGTGCGGCGCGGCGTGCAGCGTTGCGCTGGTCTTTGCGCGCATCCTTGAACGCGTCGGTGCTGCGGCAGCTTCTGCATTTCACCCGGGTAAGTTCGCTGGTTGAAACGAGTTTGCTGCCTTTGTGGCCGCAGGCCAGATGCCCGCCGACTTTGAAGTGAGTAACCATCAGACGTCTCCTTGGTGACGTGTAATCGTTTGACCTCCAGCGTATGGGGACGTTCGTTGCCTGCGTAATGCGCAAAAAAAGGCCCGCGTGCGGGCGGGCCAGGGGATTCTTCAAAGGAGTCCGGTCAAAGTAGGGCCTGGGATGTGAACACCGTGTGAAATGGATTGCGCAGCCATAAAAAAGCCCAGCGCCAGAGGCCGGGTTGGGGATGTACCAGGAAGCGATCAGGCAAGGACGCATACGGTGACGACAATGTCGCCGTTCATGCGTCCTGAATCAGGCCGTGTCCTTGAGGGTGTCCAGATCGAATCATCTGAACCGCGGCAGGGGCGGGTCGACAGGTTTGAGCGACGACAGCGTATTGCGAATCAGTGGCGCGTCTTTCTCGATGTCGTTCAGACGATCACGAATTCTGAGGGCCGTCGGGTGACCGCCTTGATGATCGACCCAGTCGGCGATTTCCTTGCACGCCGCTGCCAGGCGAGCCTGACGGGAGTCGAGCAGGGTGAGCAGAGTGGTGATGGACTCTTTTTCGGACATGGCAAACACCTCCGTTCAAGAAACCTGTATTTGGCAACAAAAAGCCCGCTGGGAGCGAGCTTTCTGCCGATGGGGTCGCTGTTCCTTCAGCTTTCTCAGTATAGACCCGTAAAAGGCAGGTGACCTTAGCCTTGTCGGGCCGTCACTTGTGACCTGGCATTTAAATGCCAGCATTCATGTTGGGCGTCTTCTTCACGAGCGAAACCGTCACCGATGAAGCCGTGGGTTCGAGTATCGGCGATGCGATACCAGACGGCGGCGTCCGGTGGTGGATGGCTGGTTTCTCCGGCTCGGCGGCCATGAATGATGATCTTGTTGCAACGCTTCACAACGAAAATGTCTTCCATGGCGTCACCGCAGCTAATTGTGTTCAGAACAACTATAGAAGCCATTTGCGATCATGCAAAAAATAGACAGGTCAGTTCGTCGCCTCAGCCGTTGCGACCCTCATCTCCAAAAACACCGCCAGCCCGACTTCCTCTGCCCTGAGCCCTTTGCGCGCTCGTGGCCTGGGCAGCTCAGCCAACGCACCCAGAAGAAAACCATCGAGCACCGCCGGGTGGATGTAGCACTTGCGGCAGACTGTCGGGGTGTTACCCAGTTGTTTGGCAACGTTCTTGACCATCTCCACCACATGCCGTTTCGCATCCGACTCGGGCTCCCACTGCAGTTTCCGTAAAACCGCCAACGCCAACGCGCTGCCGGCCCAGGTGCGGTAATCCTTGGCAGTGAAGTCGGCGCCAGTGAGGGTTTGCAGGTAGGCGTTGACGTCGGAGGAACTGACGGTGTGCCGCTCACCGTTTTCATCCAGATACTGAAACAGGTTTTGCCCGGGAATTTCCAGGCAGCGTTTGATAATCCGCGCCAGGCGCCGGTCCTTCACGGTGATCTGATGCTCGACGCCGCTCTTGCCGCGGAACTGAAACAGGATCGCACTGCCGTTGACCTCGACGTGACGGTTGCGCAGGGTAGTCAGGCCGTAGGAGCGGTTGTCCCGAGCGTACTGCGTGTTGCCGACCCGGATCAGCGTCGCATCGAGCAAGGTGATGACCGTGGCCATGACCTTGTCGCGGCTGAAACCGGGAGCCGCCAGCAGTGCTTCAAGCTGTTTGCGCAGTTTCGGCAGGGCCAGGCCGAAGTCCCGCAGGCGCGAGTATTTGTCGGCATCGCGCACTTCTCGCCAGCGCGGGTGATAACGGTATTGCTTGCGACCTCGGGCATCACGGCCGGTGGCTTGCAGGTGACCGCGCGGGTCGGCACAGATCCACACATCGGTGTAGGCCGGGGGCACGGCGAGGGCGTTGATGCGTTTGATCTCATCTTGATCGGTGATGCGCTGACCCGCAGGGTCGTAATAGCAGAACGTGCCGCGCAGTTTCTTGCGGGTGATGCCGGGCTGGGTGTCATCGACGTAATGCAGGTCGGATGGCAGCACATCGGGCAGCGCGATATCGGGCATGGCGGTAGTCCTTGGCGACGGATCAGGGGGCCGTTACAGCCATTGACCGCACGCCATTGCAGTGGTGCCAGCGGATTTATGCCAGCACCGCCACCGCCTTGATCTGTGCCCAGAGTTGCTGGCCAGGGTGCACGCCCAATTGGTCCCGGGAGTAACGGGTAATCCGCGCCAGCAGCGGTGTGCCGCCAGCGTCCAGACGGATCAGCACGTGGGCGGCGTTGTCCGCGCCCATTTCACTGATCACGGTGACCGGCAGGCGATTGAGGATGCTGCTTTGCTCGACGCTTTGCAGGCTCAGGCTGACATCTCGTGCCTGAACCTTGCAGCGCAGCGCCTGGCCCGCGGCCATCGGTGAATGAGCCACTCGAATGTTCAGGGTGGTGTCGGGCAGTTGCAGGGTCAGCAACTGGTAGTCGGCGTCATGGGCACTGACGCGCCCCTCGATCACCACGCCGGCGTCGTCGCCCAGCGCCAAGGGCAGGTCGAGACGGGCCAGGGTTTCGCCGATAGTGCCGCTGGCCAGCGCCTTGCCGTTACTGAGCAAGACGAGGTGGTCGGCCAGCCGCGCGACTTCATCCTGCGAGTGGCTGACGTACAGCACCGGGATGTCCAGCTCATCGTGCAGTCGCTGCAGGTACGGCAGGATTTCGTTTTTGCGCTGGCTATCCAAGGCCGCCAGCGGCTCGTCCATCAGCAACAGTTTGGGGCTGGTGAGCAGGGCGCGGGCGATGCCGATGCGCTGGCGTTCACCGCCCGAAAGATTCTGCGGATGGCGATCCAGCAAGTGGCCGATCCCGAGCAGTTCAGTCGCGTGGGCCATGTCGACCCGACGTTGCTGGCGAGGAATGCGCTTGAGGCCGAACTCCAGATTGGCCAGCACCGACAGATGGGGAAACAGGCTGGCTTCCTGGAAGACGTAACCCAGCGCACGTTTGTGTGGCGGTACGAAAATCTTCTTGTCGCTGTCCTGCCAGACTTCATCGTTGACCTGGATGAAACCCTGCTCGGCCTTCTCCAGGCCGGCGATGCAGCGCAGGCAGGTGGTCTTGCCTGAACCGGAATGACCGTAAAGTGCAGTGACTCCGCGGCCGGGCAATTGCAGATCCACCTCCAGGGCGAACTCCGAATACCTGTGTTTCAGACGCGTATGAATCATTGATCAGCTCCAGCCCGCTTTGGTTTTACGGCTGGAGTAGAGCGCCAGCAACACAACAAAGGAGAACACCAGCATCGCCCCGGCCAGCCAATGGGCCTGGGCGTATTCCATGGCTTCGACGTGATCGTAGATCTGCACCGAGACCACGCGGGTTTTGTCAGGAATGTTGCCACCGATCATCAGCACCACGCCGAATTCACCGACGGTGTGGGCGAAACCGAGAATGGCAGCGGTGATGAAGCCGGGGCGGGCCAGCGGCAGGATCACGCTAAAAAACGTGTCCCAGGGATTGGCGCGTAAGGTCGCGGCCACCTCCAATGGGCGAGTACCGATGGCAGAAAAAGCGTTTTGCAGTGGCTGGACCACGAACGGCATCGAGTAGAGCACCGAGCCGATCACCAGACCTGCAAAACTGAACGTGAGGGTGCCGAGCCCCAGTGACTGGGTGAAGTGGCCGACAAACCCGTTAGGGCCGAGCGCCAGCAACAGGTAAAAGCCAATCACCGTCGGCGGCAGTACCAGGGGCAGGGCGACGATCGCCCCGACCGGGCCGCGCAACCACGAGCGGGTGCGCGACAGCCATAACGCAATCGGAGTGCCGATGACCAGCAGGATGACTGTCGTCAGCGACGCCAGTTCCAGGGTCAGCCAGATGGCGGAAAAGTCGGCACTCGATAGCGTCATTTAGAGTTGGTAACCGTAGGATTTGATGACAGCGGCGGCTTTCGGACCTTTGAGGTAGTCAACCAGCGCCTTGGCAGCCGGGTTGTCCTTGCCTTTGTTGAGGATCACCGCGTCTTGTTTGATCGGCTCGTGCATGTTGGCCGGAACGATCCAGGCCGAACCGCTGGTGACTTTGCCGTCTTTGTAGATCTGCGACAAGGCCACAAAACCGAGTTCGGCGTTGCCGGTGGAGACGAATTGGTAGGCCTGGGTGATGTTCTGGCCTTCAACGATCTTGGCGTTGACTTTGTCAGTCAGGTCCAGCTTGGCCAGCACCTGAGTGGCGGCCAGACCATAAGGCGCCGCTTTCGGGTTGGCAATGGACAGATGTTGATACTGGTTGTCGCTCAGCACTTTGCCCTTGGCATCGACGTAACCTTCCTTCACCGACCATAGCGCCAGCGTGCCGACGGCGTAAGTGAAGCGCGAACCTTTGACCGTGTCGCCTTCGGTTTCGAGTTTTTGCGGCGTGGTGTCGTCCGCCGAGAGGAACACTTCGAACGGAGCGCCATTCTTTATCTGGGTGTAGAACTGGCCGGTTGCACCATAGGCGGCGACCAGTTTATGCCCGGTGTCTTTTTCGAAATCGGCGGCGATCGCCTGAATGGGTGCAGTGAAGTTGGCGGCGACGGCAACCTGGACTTCGTCCGCCTGGGCGGACCCGAAAGCCAACACTGCGAGCAGGGTTGCCAGGCAGGTGGGGGCAAAACGTGAGGCACGAATGGTCATGAAACGGCTCCGTTGTAGGCAAGTGCAGCGAGGGGGTAAAACGCTATATAGCGGAATATATAGCGAAATGCCTGCAAACGGAACGTGTCGGATGCGCGTTGTTGAGGCCACGCGGACGTGCGTTACCGACCCACCAACTTCGCCAACCCTTCATCTGCCAGCTTCCGGGTCAGTTCAGCCGTGGTCATTTCAACGCACAGGGTGAATGCCTGACCCGCCCAGAGATTGCTGAAATCCGCTTCCCCCTTGGCCCGCAACGGCATCAGCGCACCACCCGCGAGCGGGAAGGCCGGTGCTTTGGCGCTCATCGGCCCGAGTTCGCGCATCACCCGATTGAGAATTCCACGCGCCGGGCGTCCGGTGAAAATGTTAGTGACGGCTGTCTCACTTTCCTTGGCGGTGCGCAACGCCTTGTGATGAGACGCGCTGACCTTGGCCTCTGGCGTGAACAAGTACGCCGTGCCCACTTGCACCGCCGAAGCCCCCAACAGGAAAGCTGCCGCGACGCCTCGTGCATCGGCAATACCGCCGGCGGCAATCACCGGCACTTTCACCGCGTCGACGATCTGCGGCACCAGCGCAAAGATGCCCACCTGGCTGCTCAGATCATCACTGAGAAACATGCCCCGATGGCCACCGGCTTCGTACCCCATGGCGATGATCGCGTCACAGCCATGTTGCTCGAGCCAGATGGCCTCTTCGACGGTGGTGGCCGACGAGAGCACTTTCGCTCCAGTGGCTTTCACGCGATCCAGCAGGGACTTTTCCGGCAGGCCGAAGTGGAAACTCACGACTTCGGGGCGAAACTCTTCGATCACTTCGCAGGCCGCATTATCGAACGGCGCTCGATTGGACACCGGCGTCGGCGCGTCGAAGTCCACGCCAAGTTCCCGGTAGTAAGGTTCCAGCAGATTCTTCCAGTCTCGAGCACGTTGCTCATCGGCGGCGGGTGGCTGATGGCAGAAGTAGTTGATGTTGATCGGGCGCTGAGTGTGCTGGCGAATCGTTTTCAGCTCCTCGCGCAACTGATCGATGCTCAACATGGCGGCGGGCATCGAGCCCAGGCCGCCGGCGTTACTGGCTGCGATAACCATGGCCGAACCGGTCGCGCCGGCCATGGGCGCCTGGATGATCGGCAGCTCAATGCCAAGCAGGTCAAGAATGCGGGTGTCTGGCCATTTGCTCATTTGAAAGGTTCTCCGACGTCATAACAGGGCAGGGACGGTAGAACCGGATTTGTATCAGCAATGGCGGGCGCGGGGCCAGTCGAGTTTTCAGTTTGTGTGCCACTCTTGGCTTAAAGTCGAGTACGACGAAATGTTGCTATGTGTTATTTCAATTGCACCACAACTGAGTGATTCCATTAGGAGGCAGCGATGTTCAAAGGCATTTTGATCGACAAAGACGACAGCGGGTACCGGGCCACACTGCAAGAGATCAATGAAGATCAACTGCCCGAGGGCGATGTGACGGTGCGTGTGGCGTACAGCACGCTGAATTTCAAGGATGGCCTGGCGATCACCGGCAGCAGCCCGGTGGTGCGAAAATTCCCGATGGTGCCGGGGATCGATCTGGCTGGCACTGTCGAAGTCAGTGGGCATCCGGACTACAAGGTCGGTGATCAGGTCGTACTCAATGGCTGGGGTGTTGGCGAAGGACATTGGGGCGGACTGGCGCAGAAGGCTCGTTTGAACGGCGACTGGCTGATTCCACTACCCAAGGCATTCACCGCGGCGCAAGCGATGGCCATCGGCACGGCGGGTTACACGGCGATGCTGAGCATCCTGGCGCTGGAACATAACGGCGTGACGCCCGATCAGGGCGAAGTATTGGTCACCGGCGCCAATGGCGGTGTAGGCAGTTTCGCCATCGCACTGCTGAGCAAGCTTGGCTATCGGGTGGTCGCGTCCACCGGCCGAACCTCCGAGCACGATTACCTCAAGCAACTGGGCGCCAGCGAAATCATTGACCGCGCCACGCTGTCCGAGCCGGGCAAACCCTTGGCCAAGGAACGTTGGGCGGCGGTTATCGACTCGGTCGGCAGTCACACCCTGGCCAACGCCTGTGCCAGCACGAAGGCCAACGGCACTGTTGCCGCGTGTGGCCTGGCACAAGGCATGGACTTCCCGGCCTCAGTCGCACCGTTCATTTTGCGCGGCGTGACCCTGGCCGGGATCAACAGCGTGACCCAACCGAAAGCCAAGCGAGTACAGGCCTGGAATCGTCTGGCCAAGGATCTCGACTTCGCCTTGCTGCCGTTGATCAGCCACGAAATCGGTTTGAGTGAAGCGATCGACGCCGCTCCACGGTTGCTCGCGGGGCAATTGCGCGGGCGGGTTGTGGTGGATGTGAACCGCTGATTACCGGGCTTCACGCTCCAGCAATTGCCGTTTGCGTTCCACACCCCAGCGATAGCCCGACAGGTTGCCGTCGCTGCGCACCACGCGGTGGCATGGAATCGCCACCGCCAGAGTGTTCGCGCCGCAGGCTTGAGCCACGGCGCGCATCGCTTTTGGCGCGCCGATTCGCTGGGCGATATCGGCGTAGCTGGCGGTGCAGCCAACGGGAATCTCCCGCAAGGCTTGCCAGACCCGTTCTTGAAAAGCGGTGCCGCGAACATCCAGCGGCAAGTCCAGGCCGAGGGCCGGCGCTTCGATAAAACCAACCACCTTGGCGATCAGTTGCTCGAACGCGTGGTCGGCGCCAATCAGATTCGCACGCCGAAATTTGTCCTGCAGATCGCAGACCAGTTGATGCGGATCATCTCCGAGCAGGATCGCGCAAACACCCCGTTCACTCTGTGCCACCAGAATCGCCCCCAGGGAACACTGGCCGACGGCAAAACGAATGTCGTTGTTCTGGCCTGCTGCGCGGTAATCACCGGGTTTCATGCCCAATAGTTGATCGGCTGCTTCATAAAAACGGCTGTTGGAGTTGAAGCCAGCGTCATACAGCGCGTCGGTCACTGAGCCTCCATCCGCTAGACGTTCACGGACCCTGCGTGAGCGATGCGCGGCGGCATAACCCTTGGGCGTCAGACCGGTAACCGCTTTGAATACCCGATGGAAGTGAAAGCTGCTGAGGCCGGCAGCAAAGGCCAGTTCGCTCAGTACAGGCAGATTTTCCGCGGTTTCAATCTGGCGGCAAGCGGCAGCCACGGTCGCGGCATGTTGCGCGGCGACGTCGCTTTGATCCTTCGCGGCTCGTTTGCTGGGGCGATAACCCGCCGCCTGCGCCTGCTCGGCGGTGTCGAAAAATTCAACGTTCTGCGGTTTCGGCAATCGCGCCAGGCTGCTGGGGCGACAGTAAATGCCGGTTGTTTTCACCGCATACACAAACTGTCCGTCTGCCCGGGGATCACGCGCAACGACGGCGGCCCAGCGAGGATCATTCTCGGTGGCGATCTTTGTCGAATGGCTTGTCATGGCTTCATGTCCTGACCTGTTTTATTCAGATTAACCAGCCGACGGGGTCGCTGCACCCCGGGTCTTGCGGTCGAATTCGAAGGCTTCATCCAGCGGTACGAAAGGTGAAGTTGATACGGTGTTCGCCCAGTCGCGGGTGTTGGCCGTCTTTGATCGGCAAGACGCCGTGATAACGCAAGCGATCCACACCGCCCCAGACCACGATGTCGCCATGTAACAGCGGTACCCGCTGGCTTTTATTGCTGCGCTCGAAGCCGCCGAACAAGAACATCGCCGGCAATCCCAGCGACACTGAAACAATGGGCGCAGCGTAGGAAACTTCGTCTTTGTCCTGGTGCAACGACATCTTGGCTCCGGGAACATAACGGTTGATCAGGCAGGAATCAGGCACGAAATCCGCAAACCCCGCTTCCCGCGCCGCCGCTTGTGCCAGTTCGAAAAACACGTCGGGCATTTTCGGCCAGGGTTGACCGGTCTGCGGATCATTGCGGGTATAGCGATAACCGCTGCGATCGGTCGTCCAGCCCAGCGCGCCGCAACTGCTCAAGGCTACCGACATGGTAAAGCCCCCGGGCGTGATCATCTGTCGAAACGGTGCAGCCGCCAGAACCGCGTCCAGTGCGGGCAGCAACTGATCCAGCCAGGGCAGGGCAAAGCCTCTGAGGACGAAGGACTGTTCGCCGATCCGATCGAGCCTGGGTTGCTGCTCGGGTTCCGCGTCGGTAAACAAGTCGAAGGTGGTCGGGTTCATGGGCTCATAACGCATCGTGAAAGATGATTCCAAGGGTATGCCGTTTTCCACTGTGCAGGCGACTCACGCCGTGGCGCAGGGTGACCCGGTAATAGCCACGAACGCCTTTGACCGGTCGTTGGTTGACGGCAAAGATTAGCGCGTCACCTTTCTTAAGGCCGATGACCTGAGGGCGCGATTGCATCCGTGGGCGCTGTTCGGTCAGCACGAACTCGCCGCCCGTGAAGTCGTCGTCTGGCTCTGACAGCAGAATCGCCACTTGCAGGGGGAAGACGTGCTCGCCGTACAGATCCTGATGCAAGCAGTTGTAGTCCTGCGGTCCATAGTGCAGCAACAACGGCGTCGGGCGTTCCTGACCGGCGGCATGGCAGCGGTGGAGGAATGCTTCGTGCGTTTCAGGGAAGCGGGTTGGCAGGTCCATGTGCTCGTACCAGCGATTGGCTATCGGCACCAGTCGAGGGTAGAGCGACCTGCGCAAATGGGCGACGACCTCTGGCAACGGGTACCTGAAGTATTTGTACTCGCCACGGCCAAAGCCGTGACGAGCCATGACCACTTGCGAGCGAAACGATTCGGGGCGGGCATACAGCGCGCTGATTTCATCGCACGTCTCGTGGCTTAAAAGCGACCTGATGATCACGCAGCCATCCTGATCGAGTTGCTGTTCCAGTGTGGCCCAGTCCAGTCCATCGAGAAATGGCTCGCTCATCGCTGCGCCTCTCGATCCAGCAGTTGCCGTTTGCGGTCTAGCCCCCAACGGTAGCCGCCAAGGCTGCCATCCTGACGCAGCACTCGATGGCACGGCACGATCACCGCCAGCGGGTTCGCTCCGCAGGCATTGGCCACCGCCCGAAAAGCCATGGGTTGACCCAGTTGTCGTGCGATGTCCTGGTAGCTGGCGGTTTCACCCACCGGAATTTGTCGCAGGGCATCCCAGACTCGCCGTTGAAACACGCTGCCGGTCAGATCCAGTGGAAGATCCAGGGCGCTACGCGGGTCTTCGAGGTGGCGCAGGGTTTGCTCCAGCGCAGGCATCAAGCCCTCATCGCGCTGCGGTGTTTGTTTTCCGGGGAAGCGCCGCGCAAGATCGCGTTCCAGCGTTGCCAGGTCATCACCGAGCAGCAGCGCGCACAGACCTTCGGCGCTGAACGCGAGCAGCAAGACGCCAAGGCTGGAAGTGCCACTGATAAAGCGAATCGAGGAAGTAGACATGTTCTGACTCCTTAACCAAAGGTTGAGGTGGCCAGTCTAGGGAGCGGTGAGTGGGTGATCACTCCGGCGCTTGCGGTCGAATTTCAGATGGGGGAGCAGACGTCCTGGTTGTCGCTCCGGATCCCGTTACAGCGCTTTGCTGACGCTGATTTCGCTGATGACGTCTTCGCTCGAACCATGAATTGCGTCCAGCGCAGCCTTGGCTTCTTCTTCAGTGCCTTTTTCAAGCTGGGCAAATTCGAAGCGACGCTCACCATTGAGTTTGTATTTGATGACGTACTTGGTCGTTTGGGCCACGGTCATACCTGCCTGGTTCTCTTGTTTGGGCGACACTCAACTCAGTTTCGAGCTGGAGCGGCGGATGATCTTTATGGTGTGAGTCAGGGTCGGTTTGCGAGTCACGCTGATCGGCCGACGGTTGACCGTGTCGATGGTGATGTTCCAGAAACCGGTACTCGGTGCAGTAATCCGGGCCGGGAAGGTGTCGAATGCACCGCCGTGGTAAGTGTGGCGGCCGCCATTCTTGAAGCTGCGGAAATTGGCGTCGTTCATCAAGCGGATGTTGCATGTTTGGGAGCATTGAATGACGACGATGTCGTCTTCGTTGAGGTGCTCGCGCTGGTGGATAAATTTCATGAGGCGCCTCCAGAAGGGCTTTTTCTACAAAATCAAAACGATAGCATGGACGATTGGCGCAGTTTATCAGCCCGAACGGGTTATTATCCGGTCGTCGGGGTCCGCTTTGACAATTAAAAAGAGTTATACGGAATTCTATGAGCGATAAACGCAGCAAGCCTCGGAGAAAAACAGCATTTGTACTGTCGGAGTGTCTTTATCGGAGGTGTTGTATGAAGTGGGGTGTGCTGGTCCTGCCTATGGCGTTAGCGATGAGTGGCTGTGCGAGTGTCTCGGAGATCAATGAGTCGCTGCCCACCATGAGCGTGATTTCAGGCAAGAAACCTCATGAGTACGCGCAATGCCTGACCGAGAAACTGGCCAGCAGCCGGGGAGCCCTGCAAGTCGAGCCGCACAAGGACGGAATGCGAGTCATCGTGCCGCAGAAATTCTCCTCGGGGCCGGCGGCGGTATTTGATATCGAAGACCGCTCCACTGGCAGCAGCATCAAGTTGCATGAGCGCATCTCCAATGTGCCGTTGCGCCCAATGGATGTACGCAATGCCGCCACTGCGTGCATTTCCGGCTGATAGACTGTCGCCAGTCAGCACCGATGCCGTCAAAGCAGCGCTTTGGCGGCATTGTCATTTTTGGAGTCGAGCATGAAGCGAGAGCAGGTGCGGGAGTGCCATGCAGAGGGTCACATCTCTGCCACCCACGTCATTCAAAATCCGGCGAATTCGGGAGAATGGATCGTGTTTTTCAAGAAGAGCGCCGGGCGCAGTTATTTTCTGGTGGATGAAAACGATGAAGTCGAATCCTTCAGTCGTCTCGACGATCTGATCGAGACGGTGCGCGGCCTCGGGATCAAGTTCGCCGAAATTCACATGTAGGGCAGGGTGCCCTACTTGCAGACCACCACGACGTTGCGGTTCTTGTAGTTACCGACGTCGACGCCCAGCGTCTTGTCGCTTTCCTGGGGCGAAGGTGTTCCGTCGGTACCGACGATTCGATAGCCGGTGCCGGCGCAAGAGGCATCGGCTTTTTCGTAGCAGGTCGCCCAGGAGTTGGCTTCCCCGGAGCAGTCGATGGCCAGGCCTTGCTCGCCGTTGTCCAGGTAAGTCGTTTCGGAAGTGGCGCAGCCGCTCAGGGCCAGTACCGCAATCAGTGGCAAAAATTTATTCATGTCGTTGTCGTCGTCAGGATGATGGGGCTGAGCCTGTGACAGCGCTGGCATCAAAAGGTTATAGCGAATGGCCACTTCGTTGCAGGTATTCACAAAAAAGCCCTGCGCGAGGCAGGGCTTGGGTCGAGTCGGGTGCTTCTCAGGACTTGTCCTTGCCGCGACGCTTCGGGGCTGGGTGTTCGAGCTCCAATACGGATGCCACTTCAATCGCCAACGCCTCGGTCGGGAAAGGCCCGGCAATATTCTCGCCGCTGGCACTGTCTACCCACCACTGGCCGTCTTTCGCCTGATTGATCAGGAACCCGTTGACACTTTTCGCTACCGACATCTATCTGCCTCGTTGACTGGTTCAATCGCGCAATGATAGCGCCAAATGCGCTCAACGGGTGCTGATGGTGTAGGGTGGTGCGATTCGTGGCCGTGCAGATCTGGTGGTCTGTGCTATCTATAATGGCTGCGGAGCTATCTCGGGAACTATCCGCGAGAATATTTCTCTATGATGGCATTGGTTAGCCAGTGCGGGGCATTGTAAGGTGCACGCCGCCTGATTAGACTGCGCCGAAACTCGTACACACAGCCCTTTCAAGGACTTATATGATCAAGAAATGCTTGTTCCCAGCAGCCGGTTACGGTACTCGCTTCCTGCCAGCGACTAAAGCCATGCCCAAAGAAATGCTGCCGGTGGTAAACAAGCCACTGATCCAGTACGGCGTCGAAGAAGCACTGGACGCTGGGTTGACCGAAATCTCCATCGTCACCGGTCGCGGCAAACGCGCTCTGGAAGACCACTTCGACATCAGCTACGAGCTGGAAAACCAGATCAAGGGCACCGACAAGGAAAAATACCTGGTCGGCATCCGTAAACTGCTCGACAACTGCTCGTTCTCCTACACACGCCAAACCGAAATGAAAGGCCTGGGCCACGCCATTTTGACTGGTCGTCCGCTGATCGGCGACGAACCTTTCGCCGTGGTACTGGCGGATGACTTGTGCGTCAACCTTGAAGGTGACGGCGTACTGACCCAGATGGTCAAGTTGTACAAGCAGTTCCGTTGCTCGATCGTTGCCATCCAGGAAGTCGATCCGCAAGAAACTCACAAGTACGGCGTGATTGCCGGTGAGATGATTCGCGACGACATCTACCGCGTTCACAGCATGGTCGAGAAGCCAAAGCCGGAAGATGCACCGTCGAACCTGGCCATCATCGGCCGCTATATCCTGACGCCGGACATTTTCGACCTGATCGAACAGACCGAGCCAGGCAAAGGTGGTGAAATCCAGATCACCGACGCCCTGATGAAGCAGGCCCAAAACGGCTGCGTCATGGCCTACAAGTTCAAGGGCAAGCGTTTCGACTGCGGTGGCGCTGAAGGCTACATCGACGCGACCAACTTCTGCTTCGAGAACTTCTACAAGACTGGCAAGGCCTACTAATAGCCTCTGACCCGCTTGTATTGAAAAGCCACCTTCGGGTGGCTTTTTCATTTTTCGTCCCCATATCGTTTGCAGCGCTTGCCCAACGGATGTCTGCGGGTATGCTTGTGGACTGCCGAGGAGATTGAAAAAATGGCCTACGATTTTGACCTTTATGTGATTGGCGCCGGTTCCGGCGGTGTGCGGGCTGCGCGTTTTGCTGCCGGTTTTGGCGCGAAAGTAGCTGTGGCCGAGAGCCGTTACCTGGGTGGCACTTGTGTGAATGTCGGCTGCGTACCGAAGAAGCTGCTGGTCTACGGCGCACACTTCGCCGAAGACTTCGAGCAGTCGCAAGGTTTTGGCTGGACGCCGGGCGAAGCGAAGTTCGATTGGGCCACGCTGATCGCCAACAAGGATCGCGAGATCAATCGCCTGAACGGCATCTATCGCAACCTGCTGGTTAACAGCGGAGTGACCTTGCATGAAGGCCACGCCAAAATCATTGATCCGCACCAGGTCGAAATCAATGGCGAGCGCTACACCGCCAAAAACATCCTGATTGCTACCGGTGGATGGCCACAGATTCCGGACATTCCAGGGCACGAACACGCGATCAGTTCCAACCAGGCGTTCTTCCTCAAAGAACTGCCCAAGCGCGTTCTGGTGGTGGGCGGTGGTTATATCGCTGTCGAGTTCGCCGGAATCTTCCACGGACTGGGTGCCGAGACCACGTTGCTTTATCGCGGTGAAATGTTCCTGCGTGGCTTCGACGGTGCTGTGCGCAAGCACCTGCAGGAAGAGCTGACCAAGCGCGGCATGGACCTGCAGTTCAACGCCGACATCGAACGTATCGACAAGCAGTCCGATGGCAGCCTGAAGGTGACGCTCAAGGATGGCCGTGAGTTGGAGGCGGATTGTGTGTTCTACGCCACGGGTCGACGCCCGATGCTCGACAATCTTGGGCTGGAAAACACCGGCGTCAAACTCGACAAGAAGGGCTTTGTCGAGGTCGACGAGCAGTACCAGACCGCCGAGCCGTCAATCCTGGCGCTTGGCGATGTGATCGGCCGGGTTCAGCTGACGCCAGTCGCGCTGGCCGAAGGCATGGCCGTGGCGCGACGTTTGTTCAAGCCTGAACAATATCGCCCGGTGGATTACAAGATGATTCCGACCGCGGTGTTCAGCCTGCCGAACATTGGCACGGTCGGCTTGACCGAGGAAGAGGCCCGGGAGGCCGGGCACGATGTGGTGATCTTCGAAAGCCGCTTCCGTCCGATGAAGCTGACCCTGACCGAATGCCAGGAGCGCACCCTGATGAAACTGGTGGTGGACGCCAAGACCGACAAGGTTCTGGGCTGCCACATGGTCGGTCCGGATGCCGGGGAAATTGTTCAAGGCCTGGCAATTGCCTTGAAGGCTGGCGCCACCAAGCGCGATTTCGATGAAACCATCGGCGTGCATCCGACCGCCGCCGAAGAGTTCGTCACTCTGCGCACGCCGGTCGCGGGTTAATCGTCCTTTTGAGCCTCTGATGCGTCTGGCGCTGTCGCAATGACGGCCGCCAGGCGCACGCTCTCATCCAGACTCGCCTGAGTCTTGAGCAACTCAATTTCCAACCCTTTGTTTATCTGCGACTGCTCGTCGACGCTCTGCTTCAGCGACTGGCTTTCGAGCAGGGCCGCGCGCAAGCGTTCCTGGAGGAGGGTGCGTTCGCTGTCAATGCGGTTGACCTGTTCCAGCAGCTGATCCTGTCGAGCGTTGGTTTGTTTGAGTTGATCCTGCAGCAGACTCAGCTCTCTCAAGGTGCCACGGTTCTCCGTCAGCAAGCGCTCGTTGTCGCGGTGCAGTTGCGTGATCTCATCCTGGCGCACCAATGCGCTCTGTTGGGCCTGGCGCAATTCCATCTGAATCTGCTGCACCTGGCTTTCGTGGCGGCGCTGCTCCTGCTCGCGCTGTTCTTTGACGGCGTTGCGGTAGTGTTCCAGTGCATCGCGAGCATGCAGGTGTTTCTCTTCAAGGGAGCGGATCTGCTCATCCTTGTCTTTCAAGCGTAATTCGAAATCGGCCAATGCCTGGTTCAGTCCGGCGTTGCGGGTTTGCTCGGTCTGCAGCATGGAGCGAGTTTCTTGCAGCGCCTCGGATTCCTGAGTCAGTGCCAGGCTTTGAATCTCGTATTGCTGATGCAATTCCGCATTGGCTTGTCGAGCTTCCGTCAGCTGTATTTCCAACGCTTTTCGCTGCTGATCGAACTGCGCGCGTGCCTGGTCGATGGGTTCTTGCGCCTGTTCCTTGAGGCGTTGCGCCAGGCGTGAGACGAGGCCTGCCAGCTCATCATCAATGGGCTCAGAAGGCGTTTCGGCGCGCTCGCTGCCGTCATCCAGCTCCTTCAAATAGCGATGGATAGTGGTTTTTGAGCCGGTATTGCCCATCTCGATCCGTACCGCGTCGATGCTGGGGTTTTCGCCGCGGGCGAGGATTGCCAAACGTGCCGCTTGCACCACTGCTTTATTTACGCCGCCACGAGCCATGTCTTCTCCTACGATTTCGTACTGTGGTACATATCACTAAAGTACACAGTGTACCATTCTATCAAGAAAGATAAAAAGTGTAAGTTATTGATACGGGATATACTGGTATTACCCCGTGTGATGGGTCCTGTTGCGCGTTTTCACCCGCCACAGCGGTACGTTTTAGAGAATGGAGCCGATGATTGAACTGGATCGTTACCTGCAGGCCGCCACGCGCGACAACACCCGTCGCAGCTACCGGGCGGCTATCGAGCATTTCGAAGTCAGTTGGGGCGGCTTCCTGCCGGCGACCGGCGACAGCGTGGCGCGCTACCTCGTCGCTCACGCGGGCGTGCTGTCGATCAATACCTTGAAGTTGCGCTTGTCAGCACTGGCGCAATGGCACAACAGCCAGGGTTTTCCCGACCCCACCAAGGCGCCGGTGGTGCGCCAGGTGTTCAAGGGGATTCGCGCCTTGCATCCCGCTCAGGAGAAGCAGGCCGAGCCGTTACAGCTTCAGCATCTGGAGCAAGTAGTCGCTTGGCTGGCGCAGGAAGCGCAAACCGCCAGGGCAGAAGGTGATCACCCGGGACTGCTGAGGGCCAGGCGCGACACGGCGCTAATCTTGTTGGGCTTCTGGCGCGGCTTTCGTAGCGATGAGTTGTGCCGCGTACAGATCGAGCACGTTCAAGCGGCTGCCGGCTCAGGCATCACGCTCTATTTGCCGCGAACCAAGAGCGACCGTGAAAACCTCGGCAAGACGTACCAGACGCCCGCGTTGCAGCGCCTGTGCCCGGTGCAGGCGTATACCGACTGGATCACGGAATCCGCGTTGGTCCGTGGACCGGTATTCCGTGGCATCGACCGTTGGGGAAACCTGAGCGAGGAGGGGCTGCACGCCAACAGCGTGATCCCTTTACTGCGCCAGGCGCTGGAACGTGCCGGTATTCCGGCCGAGCACTACACCAGCCACTCCTTGCGACGCGGCTTTGCCACCTGGGCCCATCAGAGCGGTTGGGACTTGAAGTCGTTGATGAGTTACGTGGGCTGGAAGGATATGAAGTCCGCCATGCGCTATGTTGAAGCCAGCCCGTTTCTCGGGATGACGCCCCTCGCGGAAAAAACCATTGGCGCTGCTATGTAAGTTTTCTTCTATTAATACGTCCGGCTAATAGCGAAAACCAATGAGCAGCATGAGCTTTGCCAATGAGCCATCCGGCCATCGAGTGGGTAGGATTCACTCCATCAACTTCTCAACCAAACTTTTCAACCCTGACGGAGAGTCATCGATGCCTATCATCAACAGCCAAGTTAAACCGTTCAAAGCTGACGCCTTTAAAAATGGCGACTTCGTAAAAGTGTCGGACGCTGACCTGAAAGGCAAGTGGTCTGTCGTGTTCTTCTACCCAGCCGACTTCACCTTCGTTTGCCCGACCGAACTGGAAGACCTGGCTGACAACTACGACGCGTTCCAGAAGCTGGGCGTCGAAATCTACAGCGTTTCCACCGATACCCACTTTGCCCACGCCGCCTGGCACAACACTTCGCCAGCCATCGGCAAAATCCAGTACACCATGATCGGCGACCCGACTCACGCCATCTCCCGCAACTTCGACGTGCTGATCGAAGAAGCAGGTCTGGCTGACCGTGGCACCTTCGTGATCAACCCTGAAGGCCAGATCAAAATCGTCGAGCTGAACGACGGCGGTGTGGGTCGTGACGCTTCCGAGCTACTGCGCAAAATCAAGGCGGCTCAGTACGTCGCTGCTCACCCAGGCCAGGTTTGCCCAGCCAAGTGGAAAGAAGGCGAAGCCACTCTGGCTCCGTCCCTGGACCTGGTCGGCAAGATCTAAGTCTGTGACAAAAGCATCACCAGGGCGGGTTTCCGCACCTAAGTAAGCTGCAACCGCCCTCAAAAACGCCCGGGCGAGATTCGCTCGGGCGTTTTTTTATGTCTTTTGAAAAAGGAAATCGCCCGTATGTTGGACGCCAATCTTAAAGCCCAGTTGAAGTCATACCTGGAACGGGTCACCCAGCCGATCGAGATCATTGCATCCCTCGACGACGGTGCGAAATCCCAGGAAATGCTCGCACTTCTGAAAGACGTTGCCAGTCTTTCCAACCAGATTACGTTGCTCGACAACGGTGACGATGCGCGTAAGCCATCGTTCTCGATCAACCGCCCGGGTGCCGATATCAGCCTGCGTTTCGCCGGCATCCCGATGGGCCACGAATTCACTTCGTTGGTGCTGGCCTTGCTGCAAGTCGGCGGCCACCCTTCGAAGGCCAGCGTTGAGGTGATCGAACAGATTCGTTCGCTCAAAGGCGAGTTCAGTTTCGAGACCTACTTCTCGCTGTCCTGCCAGAACTGCCCGGACGTGGTCCAGGCATTGAACCTGATGGCCGTGCTCAACCCGAACATCCGTCACGTCGCTATCGACGGCGCGCTGTTCCAGGCCGAAGTCGATGATCGTCAGATCATGGCCGTGCCAAGCGTTTACCTGAACGGCGTGAACTTCGGCCAGGGCCGTATGGGCCTGGAAGAAATCCTCGCCAAAATCGACACCAGCGGTATCGAGCGTCAGGCCGAGAAGATCAGCGCCAAAGAAGCTTTTGACGTACTGGTCGTTGGTGGTGGCCCGGCCGGTGCTTCGGCCGCGATCTACGCAGCGCGTAAAGGTATTCGCACCGGTGTGGCGGCTGAACGTTTTGGTGGGCAGGTGCTGGACACCATGGCCATCGAGAACTTCATCTCCGTGCAGGAAACTGAAGGGCCGAAACTGGCTGTGGCGCTGGAAGAGCACGTCAAGCAATACGACGTCGACATCATGAACCTGCAACGCGCCGACAAGTTGGTGCCGGGCAAGAGCGGCGAGCTGCACGAAGTTCACTTCGCCAGCGGCGCGACCCTGAAAGCCAAGACTGTGATCCTGGCGACCGGTGCGCGGTGGCGTGAAATGAACGTCCCGGGTGAGCAGCAATACCGCAACAAAGGCGTGGCGTATTGCCCGCACTGTGACGGTCCGCTGTTCAAAGGCAAGCGTGTAGCGGTGATTGGCGGCGGCAACTCCGGCGTCGAAGCGGCCATCGACCTGGCGGGTATCGTGTCCCACGTAACGCTGCTGGAGTTTGATGTACAGCTGCGCGCCGATGCGGTCTTGCAGCGCAAGTTGCACAGCCTGCCGAACGTCACCGTCATCACCAGTGCGCAAACCACTGAGGTGATGGGTGACGGTCAGAAGGTCAACGGCCTCCGTTACAAGGATCGCCAGTCGGACGAGCTGCGTAGCGTCGAGCTGGAAGGGATCTTCGTGCAGATCGGTCTGTTGCCCAATACCGACTGGCTCAAAGGCACCATCGAGTTGTCGCCTCGCGGTGAGATCATCGTCGATGCCCGGGGTGAGACCTCGATGCCAGGTGTGTTCGCTGCCGGTGACGTGACCACCGTGCCGTACAAGCAGATTGTGATCGCGGTGGGCGAGGGCGCCAAAGCCTCCCTGAGCGCGTTCGATCACTTGATCCGCACCTCGGCCCCGGCATAAAACCCGACGCTGAAAACACAAAACCCCATGAGCGATCATGGGGTTTTTTGTGTCTCACACATTGCTGATCGTTCCCACGCTCTGCGTGGGAATGTAGCCCGGGACGCTCCGCGTCCCAAAAAAGCGTGACGCAGAGCGTCACAGGAGGCGTTACCACGCAGAGCGTGGGAACGATCAGTGGCAGCAAACTTTTTTACATCGGAGCAGGCTGGATGATTTCAACCCAGTAAGCATCCGGGTCCTTGATGAACGCCAGGCTCTTCATGCGGCCGTCATTCAGGCGTTTCTGGAAATCGCAGCCCAGCGCTTCGAAGCGCTCGCAGGCAGCACGGATGTCCGGCACCGAGATGCAGATGTGACCAAAACCGCGGGGGTCGGTGTTGCCGTTGTGGTAGGCGAAGTTCGCGTCGTTCTCGGTGCCGTGGTTGTGAGTCAACTCAAGAATGCCGGGGATCGACTTCATCCACTCGGTGCGAGCAGCGGCGTCGGCCGGGATCTGGTTTTTATCAACCAGCGCCAGGAAGTACAGGCTGAACTCGGCTTCCGGGAAGTCGCGTTTTTCTACCAGCGAGAAACCCAGGATGCGCGTGTAGAAATCCAGGGACTTGGTGATGTCCTTGACCCGCAGCATGGTGTGGTTGAAGACGAACTTCTGGGTGGCGGTGTCAGGTTGGGCAGTCACGCCTGGGAAGGTGTTCAATTCGTGCAGGCTCATGGGCCCTCCGGAAAATAAGTGGGGCTAACGAATGGCGACAATGATACGCAAGGGTTCAGACATCACCAAACCCAAACCGTCGGCTATTGCCTGACAGGCGGACGAGGCTCAAACTTTAAGGTTCTATCCGTGAGTGTTCATCGCAATGACTCGATTCTGTAAATCGACCTTCGTCCTGATTGGCGTGCTTTCAGCAGTTACCTGCGCTCACGCAGACGAGCCAATCATGACCTGGCCCAACGGCTGGGAGGTCGAAGCCGTCCCGCACGATGACACCAACGCCCAGGTGTTCCGCCAGCGCGCGGTGAAAAACGATCAGGACGGCACGCCTGTGATGGTGATGGAGTTGACCATGACTCAGGTGGAAAGCGGTCATCAGGTGAATCTGCAAGGCGTGTTGCTGGAGATGCGCAAGTCGGTGCAGAAGGACTTCTTTCAAGGCGGTTATCAAAGTGTCTGCAACAAGATTCACCCGACGACCTTGAGCCGCTTATCAGCGCTGGAAACTACCTGCACGGTCACGCAGAACGGAAGGCATGTGCTTTCTCAAACATTGGTTGCCGCCGTGGATGCCGATAAAGCCTATGTTCTTTCCTACGCGGGGCAGGCAGAGGTTTATAAGGCAAGTCAGGATGAAATAGAGGCAGCCCGTAACAGCTTGAAACTTTAGTTAAAGATTTCAATGGCTGCCGGTTTCAGCGCATTCTGAAATTTTTAGATACCCAAAGGGACTAAACCCAAAGTTATTCAACAAGTAGAGAGTTGATCGACGCCAATCGTTGCATTTAGAAGGCGTCCATGAAAAAGCCCTGCATTGGCAGGGCTTTTTTTGTCACCGCGAGTGCTTAGCCGCGAAGCCAGGAATCGACGGTAGCTGCACCGTATTGTTCCTTCCAGGCTTTCAGGCCGCGGTGGTTGCCACCCTTGGTTTCAATCAGTTCACCGGTGTGCGGATTCTGATAAACCTTGACTACGCGTGCGCGGCGGGTTTTAGGCGCTGTTGCCTGTAGCAGGCCGGATTTTGCCGGGTTCGGATCGAGAATGGCGATGATGTCGCGCAGGCTTTTGCCGTAGGTTTTCATCAGCCCCTGGAGCTTTTCTTCGAATTCGATTTCTTTCTTGAGCCCGGCATCGTTCTTCAGGGATTCCAGCTGCTTGAGCTGCTCTTGAAGGGCCTTTTCAGCTGCACGAAATTCAGCGAGTCTGGACAATATCTTTACTCCAATAGTGTGTTTGGCTGATACCAACCGCAAACAAAGCTATAAGCCAAGAGCCTTGAAGCGACTCGGTGATAGTGGCTCACCTGCCAATCTTGCGCAGGCATGAAAAATTGTAGTAGTTAATTGACCAAGAGTAAATCCTGTCTTTTTCTTCATGTAACAACAGTAGTCTTTTGAATCAAATGGGTGCGCGGTCTCCTTGTCTCGTCGCTTAGAGCCGCTAGTTAATGGTGACTTAATGCGTTAATGAACTCTGCGCCGGGCATCGGCCGACCGAACAGATAACCTTGCAAGAAGTTCACGCTGAGCGGTTGGTCGATTTTCAGAAAGTCGACATTGAACTGACGCAAGTACCGAGGCTTGAGTGGCCGGTGCCAAAGTCATCAATCGCGATCATCACGCCCAGCGCGTGGAGCTGCTCGAACAGTTGGTGGGGACTGGCCGTGGGTTCGATGAGTTCGCGCTCGGCCAACTCCAGCACCAGGCAGACGGCACCCGGTGCGAAGGCACCGAGGAATTCGCGGCAATCGTCGACCCTCCTTTGGATGATTCAGCGCATCAGCACCTCGACGCCGGACCACTTTTTGTTGGCGCCATGCACCACAGGCTGAAAGTACGGAATGAACTCCGCAGCTTCCAGAGCGCGCTGCATTTCATGGCTTGGCGACGACGAGCGCCTCTGCAGGACATGCCCGATTGCGCCTGAAGCCACACCAAAGAAGATCAGCAAACTGACAGCGGTGGATACTCGCTGGTCATGTAGCGCCAGGTTTCACCTTCGTGGACCTTGCCATCGGCGGACAACCAATCGGGGCCGACTTGCAATAACAGCAATGTCTTGCGACCGGTCAGGCGCAGCACATTACTCAGGTGGTAACCGTCCAGGGTGGTCAGCGCCCCTTGGTTTCCTTCACTGGACCCTGACGATGTACCTGGGCAGCGGGCTGATCCTGGCGGAGATTTTCCTGTGCAACAAACCCCTTGCGCGAGCAGGGAAAAAGGGGATTTGATACAGAAGGCGGACAAACCTATTTACGCTGTGTAGAATCGGGTTACGCATATAAGAATAATCGTCTTCTGGCAGCAGAAGCCTCGCCCGCAAGAGCCTTGGGTCGACAATGAAGAGTTTCGGGTTTCAATTGATCTATGGTGACTTCCTCGCCCGCAGCGTGCGGGGCATCTCCTGTGCGCCACCCGCAGGTCTCAGCATTGCTAGCAACTAACGATCCGTTAATTGATAAGAAAATGATGAGGCGCCAACCATGGCAGATTTATACGAAAACCCAATGGGCCTGATGGGCTTTGAATTCATCGAATTCGCATCGCCGACCCCGAACACCCTGGAGCCGATCTTCGAGATCATGGGCTTCACCAAGGTCGCGACCCACCGTTCCAAAGACGTGCACCTGTATCGCCAGGGCCAGATCAACCTGATCCTCAACAACGAACCTCACAGCGTCGCTTCGTACTTCGCGGCCGAACACGGTCCGTCGGTGTGCGGCATGGCGTTCCGCGTCAAGAATGCGCAGCAGGCGTTTGCCCGGGCCCTGGAACTTGGCGCCCAGCCGATCCACATCGAAACCGGCCCGATGGAACTGAACCTGCCGGCGATCAAAGGCATTGGCGGTGCGCCGCTGTACCTGATCGACCGTTTCGGCGAAGGCAGTTCGATCTACGACATCGACTTCGTGTTCATCGAAGGCGTTGACCGCAACCCGGTCGGGGCCGGCCTGAAGATCATCGACCACCTGACCCACAACGTGTATCGCGGCCGCATGGCCTACTGGGCCAACTTCTACGAGAAGCTGTTCAACTTCCGCGAGATCCGCTACTTCGACATCAAAGGTGAATACACCGGCCTGACCTCCAAGGCCATGACCGCACCGGACGGCATGATTCGCATCCCGTTGAACGAGGAATCGTCCAAGGGCGCCGGTCAGATCGAAGAGTTCCTGATGCAGTTCAACGGCGAGGGCATCCAGCACGTTGCCTTCCTGTCCGATGACCTGATCAAGACCTGGGATCATTTGAAAAGCATTGGCATGCGCTTCATGACCGCGCCGCCGGAAACCTATTACGAAATGCTCGAGGGCCGTTTGCCGAACCACGGTGAGCCGGTTGATCAACTGCAATCGCGCGGCATTCTGCTGGACGGTTCGTCCGAGTCGGGCGACAAGCGACTGCTGCTGCAGATCTTCTCCGAAACCCTGATGGGCCCGGTATTCTTCGAATTCATCCAGCGTAAAGGCGATGATGGTTTCGGCGAAGGCAACTTCAAGGCACTGTTCGAATCCATCGAACGCGACCAGGTTCGTCGTGGCGTGCTCTCCACCGACTAAGCCGTTCCGGATGTAAAAAAGCCCGGTCAGCAGCAATGCTGGCCGGGCTTTTTCGTTCCCGATTTACATTGGTCGGCGGCGTTGTCGGACGAGGTGTTTAAACCCTTCAAACACCAACACCACTACCGCCAACCAGATCGGAATGTAAGTCAGCCATTCCCCAGGCTTGATACTTTCACCCAGCAGCAACGCGACGCCGAGCAACAGCACCGGCTCGACATAGCTCAACAACCCGAACAGGCTAAACGGCAACAGCCGGCTGGCGATGATGTAGACCACCAGCGCCGAAGCACTGATCACCCCGAGCAACGGGATCAGCAGCGACAGCCACGGGTGTTGATCGAACACGCCGAAACCCTGTTCACCGCCCTGAACGAACCAGAACGCTACCGGAATCATCAAGGCCATGTCCATCCACAAGCCGCCGAGGTTGTCGGTCGCCAGTCGTTTGCGCAGGATGAAGTAGAGCGGATAACCGACAACGACCAGCAAGGTAGCCCAGGAAAAACCGCCGACCTGATACAGCTCGTTGAGCACGCCGAGGGAAGCAAAAAACACGGCAACTTTTTGCAGGTAAGACAGTCGCTCGCCATAGGCGAACCGCCCGGTCAGTACCATGGACAGCGGCAACAGGAAGTAGCCCAGGGACACGTCGAGGCTATAGCCGTTGAGCGGCGCCCACATGAATAGCCAGAGTTGCAGGCCAAGCAGCGTCGCGGAAAGGATCAGGCCGGCGAGCAATTTTGGTTGGCCAAGCAGCCGCCGAAAAAGGGCGACTACGCGTTTCCATTCACCGGAGACCACCATGAACACGGTCATGCACGGCAGGGTCAGCAGCATCCGCCAGCCGAAGATTTCCACTCCGCTCAAAGGCGTGAGCAGCGAGGTGTAGTAATACATGACGGCAAACAGCACCGAGGCTGAAACCGATAGAGCGATACCTTTAGACAAACTGTCCTCGCGAAGTTGAACGTGAAACGGGCGCAGAGGATACGTGGTTTTTGTGCTGAATATTGGCCACTTGCTCAATATTTACCACGCCGATCGTTCCCACGCTCTGCGTGGGAACGCCTCAATGGACGCTCTGCGTCCGCTCTTGGGACGCAGAGCGTCCCGGGCTGCATTCCCACGCAGAGCGTGGGAACGATCAAGCCAGACGTGATTTACGCCCCGACACAAAATGGCTCACATCATTAAACCCCGGCGTCGACGCATGCCCAGGCACAACCAGTGAGTCAATAAACGCTTCATCCTCCGCCGTAATCTTCACCGCCTGAGCCTTAGTGTAGGCATCCCATTGTTCTTCAGTTCGCGGCCCAACGATCGCCGAAGTCACCGCGCTGTTGTTCAGCACCCAGGCGATGGCGAATTCGACGATGCCCACGCCACGCCCTAGCGTGTACTGCTGGATCTGCTGAGCAATGCGCAGGGATTCGACGCGCCATTCGGTCTCCAGAATGCGTTTGTCCTGACGACCCGCGCGGCTGTTGGCGTCCGGATTCACGTCTGGTGCGTATTTACCGCTGAGTACGCCGCGCGCCAGCGGGCTGTAAGGCACCACGCCGAGGCCATAGTTTTGCGCGGCGGTAATCTGCTCGGTTTCCACCTGACGGTTGACGATGTTGTACAGCGGTTGACTGATGACCGGCCGATCGACGCCCAGTTGATCGGCCACACGAATGACCTCGGCGATGCGCCAGCCACGGTAATTCGAGAGGCCCCAATAGCGGATTTTGCCCTGGCGGATCAAATCGCCGATGGCCGACACCGTGACTTCCAGCGGTGTGTTGTGGTCTTCGCGGTGCAGGTAATAGATGTCGAGATAATCGGTGCCCAGGCGCGTCAGGCTGGCGTCGATGCCATTGAAAATGTGCTTGCGACTCAGACCGCTGCGGTTCGGCAACCCTCCCACCGGGCCAGCCCCGACTTTTGTGGCGAGCACCCATTCGTGACGGTTACCGGCGATCGCTTCGCCGACGATTTCTTCGGAACGGCCGTTGGTGTAAACGTCTGCGGTGTCGATGAAATTGATGCCCTGGTCCCAGGCCTTGTCGATGATTCGCAGGGAATCTTCGGTGCTGGTCTGTTCGCCGAACATCATGGTGCCCAAGGTCAGGGTGGAAACCTGCAAACCCGAATGACCCAGCGTGCGATAGCTCATGACGAAATCCTTTTACCGGTGGGAAAGCTTTCATCAAATACCAGAAGTGTTGATGTCGGCAACGAAATTTGTCCAGCAGACGCCCCGCAACTCCATGCCAGAAGGTAACCATTCGTCGCCACTGTCAAATCTGACAGTAGGCAACCCCGTCGTGAGTGGGGCCTGATCAGCACTGACGGCGTGAGCCAAAAATGCCGACGTCATTCTTGAAATCAGGAGCGTTTTCATGACCATTCAGCTGTTTGATCAAGTGCTACCCGCTGACTCCGAGGTGGCTCTTCACGCGCCGCAACTACCCGACAGCAACCGATCCGTGTCCGGTGTGGATTGTGGTATTGCGAAAGAGTTTTATGACCTGAAGCCTCGTGGGGCGACGGTCATCATTCCACCCTATCTAGGCCAGGGACCCAACCAGACGGTGTCACTGAATTTGAACGGCGTGCAGAGGATCGCCAGCGAGCAGACCGAATCCCACAATACCCCGACGACGCTCTACATCCCACACAACCGGCTGAGATCTGATCCGGGTTATATCAATCAACTCACTTACACCGCCAAGCGCATCGACAGTCCGGAGGAAACTTATCAGCCGCCCTATACGATCCGGTACCACACCATTCGTCCCGGCATGGAAGATAAGATCCCGGGTGATGAAGGGCATTCCGAACTCGAACTTATCCTGCCTCGAAACGTGATTGAAGACGGTATCGATGCCGACCGCGCAGCACAGGGTGTGCAGGTATATTTCTCTTACCCGTATTGCCGGGCGTACGACAGGATCCTGCTCAACTGCAACGGTCATGATGTTTATCGCGATGTCCACCCTGATGAGGCGCCGGCCACACCCACCAGTGTGCCGACCAGCATCGGTCTGATGCTCGATAAAACCGTCTTCGAAGACGCTGGCGACCATCCGCAGTTCTTGTTTTCCTTTTCCCCTCGCGACCAGATCGGCAACGGAGCGGATCCGACATCACCATCGTCGAAGCCGATCTCTGTGGTGGTTGACCTGAAGGGTACTCGGCTGGCGGCCGCCGATATTGCCGAGGATCCGGACGATCCCGATGATGCCCCGGACACCATTGATCTGAACAAACTTGGCAGTAAGGACTTGACCATCCAGGTGCATGTTCTGGAACCCGTCTGGGCATCCAACGACATCGTCCGCGTGACATACACGGCGACGCCGAGTGTCGGAGGCATTGTAGAGCATGTCGTTGACGCGACGGTCGTAAGACTCCCTTTTACCCACAGGTTGCTGATACCCAACGCCAAGGTGATTGCCGACAGTGCGGTCAAGGTGACTTATGAGCAAGTTCGAGGGGCCGCCGTTACCGCGAGGTCGAAAATTGCGCGGGCACGGGTAATCGTGAACCCCGTGATCACTTCGGTGAAAAACTCGTTTGGCGTGGAAATGGAAAATGGCGGAACTGTCTCTGACAATAAAGTCACGTTGTCGGGCTCTGCGCTGGCGGGTACGGTGTTGCAGATTGTTGATGGTCTAAAGTTCATCGAGGAAGTTCAAACCGGGCTGAACTATAAGTGGCAGAGCACGTGGATTCCGATTGCCGTAGGGCAACGCCGCTTCACGGTGAAGGAAAAAAGCGGGAACCAATTCGAGTCTGAGCCTTGGTCTCTTGAGCGCCTGGCGTTCAGTATTGACCGGACGCAGATGAAGCTGAACGGGTTCTCGGTAAAAATCCCGCAATGGCAGAAAACCGGGGAGGACTCGGTTGGCAACACGGGCGTCCGCGTACCGACGGGAGGTGTTCCGCCCTATGACTTTGCGTCTTCTGACCCGTTGACTGCTCCAGTGACAGCACAAGGGAAAGTCACCGGGCTGAAAAACGGCGTGGCCACGATTTATGTCACGGATCAGGAGGGCACGACTCTCTCTTACCTTGCAGTAGTCACAAATATTTTTAATTTGCAAATCAGCACTGAAAAATTACGCTCAGATGATGCGATTGAATGGATGAATTCGATTGGAGGTCAGCATGTTTATAACCATTCATTTACGCGGGATATCGCGCGCGTATATACACCGCTCATTCCTGAACCTGTTAATACATGCAATCTTAATGGCAGGTTTTACACGTATATGAAAACAGATTTAACTTTTTTTGGAACTCAGGGGAGGCAAGTTTTAACAGCGTGGTGCCTGATATCCATCTAAGTTCAAGTGCGGTTCACCATGTCCAGTTGGGGGGGCGGGCGCGAGTCGAGGATGTCATCGGCTCTGTGCCGATGCCGTGCCGAGCGGCGGGCAACTTCGCCGTCGTCGCTGATTCTGTGAGCCTTAAACGACGATGTTTAAAATGACATCTCCGGATACGCACTCAAGCTACACATCCTTGCGCCGCTGCCTACGACTGCGCCAGAATCCGCCGGCTTGTGCGCCTTGGGCCTGGGCTCTATCGTTTCCGGGTCGCTGCCAATTCAGCGTCCGGATTTGACCGTCCGATTCAATCAAGGCGTACCAGTGTCCAAGAAAAGCTTCACGCTTTTTTGCGGTGGCTGTGCGCGGGACACCTTCGGGTGTGCCGGATACCTTGATTTCCGGTCGGTCAACCCGCGCACACCCGGCACCCTGTTTATCGTCAACCCGGAACTCGATACCGAAACCCTGCCGGCCCACGCTTGCGAGTCGCTGGCCTCGGCCAATGTCATGACCATGGATCTGGCGGATCAAATGGAGGGGCCGAGTCGCAATTCCTTGTTGGGTATTGCGCAGATCATCATGCTGGGGGAACTGGCGGTAAATCGGGCGCTGGATAATATCGATCCGCAAGGCTGACAGGCGCACTGATCGTTCCCACGCTCCGCGTGGTAATGCCTCAAGGGACGCTCCGCGTTCCAGCGCTCGAAAGGGACGCAGAGCGTCCCGGGCTGCATTCCCACGCAGAGCGTGGGAACGATCAAACAAACTTAAACCCGCAACGTCCGCGTCATACGCAGCGCCAACAAACTCCCGCACACAATCACACCCGCCAGCAAATACAGCGCCGCATCAGTCGACCCGGTGCTGTCCTTGACCCAACCCACCAGATACGGACTGAGGAAACCCGCCATCTGCCCCATCGAGTTGATCAACGCCAAACCACCTGCCGCCGCACCGGCGCTGAGCAGCGCAGTCGGTACCGGCCAGAACATTGGTAGGCCGGTGAGGGCGCCCATGGTGGCGATGGTCAGGCCGAGGATGGCGATGGCCGGGTTGGCGGCGAAGTTCACGGCGATCAGCAGACCCACCGCGCCCATCAACATAGGCACCACCAAGTGCCAGCGGCGTTCTTTGCGCAGGTCGGCGGAGCGGCCGACCATCAACATGAACAACGCCGCCAGCAGGTACGGAATCGCACTGAGCCAGCCGATCACCAGGTTATCGCTGAAGCCCAGGTTCTTGATGATCGACGGCAGCCAGAAATTGATCGCGTAGACGCCGCTCTGGATGCAGAAGTAGATCAGGCCAAACGCCCAGATCGCCGGGTTCTTGAACACCGCCAGCAGCGAGTCGGTGGTGGTTTTTGGTTTGTTGGCCAGGTCTTCAGCGTGGTCGGCTTCCAGCACCGAGCGCTCGAACGGCGTGAGCCATTTGGCGTTGGCGTAACTGTCGCTGAGCAGGAAATACGCCAGCGCGCCGAGGATGACGGTCGGGATACCTTGCAGCAGGAACATCCACTGCCAGCCGGCCAAGCCACCTTGCCCGGCGCCGAAGTGGTTGAGGATCCAGCCGGAAAACGGGCTGCCGAGCAGACCGGACACCGGGATCGCCGACATGAACAGCGCCATGATGCGGCCACGGCGGAAGGTCGGGAACCACTGCGAAAGGTAAAGCACCACGCCCGGAAAGAACCCGGCTTCGGCCGCGCCGGTGAACAGGCGCAGGGTGTAGAACTCGGTCGGTGTGGTGACGAACAGCAAACAGGTTGAGAGCGAGCCCCAGACGATCATCATCAGCGCGATCCAGCGGCGCGGGCCGAATTTGGTCAGGGCCAGGTTGCTCGGCACGCCGCACAGCACGTAGCCGATAAAAAAGATCCCGGCCCCGAGGCCGTACACGGTTTCGCTGAATTTCAGTGCGTCGAGCATCTGCAGCTTGGCAAATCCAACGTTCACCCGGTCGAGGTAGTTGAACAGGTAGCAGATGAAGATGAAGGGAATCAAACGCAGGGTAATACGTTTGTAGACGGCGTTTTTATCGTCAGCGATGGCCTGGATAGCTGCGGCGCTCTGTGACATGGCGGCTCTCTCTTTATTATGATTTTTTGCGATGCAAAGGGTAACGTTGATCGCCCAGAGAGTCTCGGCCACCCCTTGGGTTGTTGTCTTTGTGCCTGAGCACAGGGTTTGCAACCAAGGCCTGTGCGGGTGAACAATCCGCCCATCACGCTTTCAAGGATCACCGCTATGTTCGAACTCGATCACGACCTGGCCCAGGACATCGTCGACCGGGCGATGGCCATCCTGCCGTACAACGTTAACGTCATGGACAGCCAGGGGCTGATTCTCGGCAGCGGCGAACCGGAGCGGGTCAACACCCGTCATGAAGGCGCGCAACTGGTGCTGGCCAACGGGCGGGTGGTGGAGATCGACGCCCAGACCGCGATTCATTTGAAAGGTGTGCAGCCGGGCATCAACTTGCCGCTATTGCTCGATCAGCGCTTGATTGGTGTGCTGGGCATCACCGGCGAACCCGAGCAATTGCGCACCTACGCCGAACTGGTGCGGATGACCGCCGAGATGCTGGTCGGTCAGCGCAATCAGCAGGCTGAACAGCAATGGCGGCGTCAGCGTTGCGACGATCTGCTGGCGTTGCTGCTCAGTGAGGCCGGGGATTCACCGCGGCTGATCGATGAAGCGCAACAGCTTGGTCTCAAACCGCAGATGACGCGGGTGCCTTATCTGTTCGAGTTAGGAATGGAACACGGTCCGGGGCAAACCGTCGAAGCGCTCAGCGCCTGGCTGATGTCACGCTACCCGGATAGTTGGTGTGTGAGTTCGGCCAAGTCCTCGTTGCTCTGGTGCCGGCCGGCCAGCCAGGCGATCGAGAATGATCGGCTGCTGGAGAAACTCGACGGCCTGGGCTGGAACATCCTGCGCATCGCCGTGGGTGGGCAGGCCGATGGGCTGTCGGGACTGCGCCGCTGCTACCGCCGCGTCGGCGACTTGCTGGCCTATGGACGCGACGTGTTGCCCCGGTCCCGTTTGCTGACGCTCACCCGTTACCGATTGCCGGTGATGCTCTGGCGGCACCGCAACGACGATGCGCTGGACGAGTTGCTCAAACCGCTGCGCAAAGTCATCGCCAAGGATGGCAACGGACAATTGCTGGCAACCCTGCGCAGCTGGTGCGATCACGACGGCCAGAGCCAGGCCTGTGCCGATGCACTGGGCATCCACCGCAACAGCCTGCGTTATCGAATGGAGCGAATTGCCGAGCTCAGCGGCGTCGACCCGCTAAGGCTGGACGGGATGCTCGCGCTTTATCTAGGCGTGCAGCTCCTGCCCCAAACCGACGCACCGAACACCAACCCGTAATTGGATGGACTCGCCCAAGCCGAGGCGTCAATGCGCCACGATGGCAGTCTAAACAGCCAACGACAGCGAGGGCGAGTTCATGAAAAAGCATACTTCGATTGATCAATCCCTGTCTTCTTCCGATTTGTCGGCCTGCACAACCGTGGCGGTCGATCTGGCCAAGCAGGTCTTTCAGGTCGCCGGTGAAGACGTCCTCGGCCAGGTGCACTACGAGCAACGGATCAAGTCGCGCGAGGCGTTTTATGAGTTTCTACGCCAGTTGCCGCCTCATGTCGTGGTTCTGATGGAGACCGGTCCGGGTGCTCAAGCCTGGGCCCGGCAGCTGCAAGACCAAGGCAATCTGGCGCGGATTCTTCCAGCCGGTTTGGTGGCCACACATCGCAGCGGGCCTAAAAATGATCGCAACGATGCGCTGGCGATTCTGCGGGCTGGTCGCGATGAAAAGATCTACGCAGTGCCGGTCAAAAGCGTTGCGGCGCTGGCAATGCAGGCGTTGCATCGCGCCCGCCAAGGCTATGTGCGTCGACGCACGGCGGTGAGTAATCAGATGCGCGGCCTGCTGCTCGAGCATGGCGTGGCCTTGGCGCAGGGCGATGTTGCGATCAGCCAGAAAATTCCGCGGGTACTGGAAGATGCCACCCAGCCGGTGCCGGGCCTGCTGCGTGAACTGATCGACGAACTGTTGGCCGAGTGGCGCCATTTGGGCGAACGCATCAGCGTGCTGACGGGGCGCCTGGAAGTGGCCGCCAACGCCGACATGACGGCGAAGCGACTGATGACTGTGCGCGGCATCGGCCCAGTCACTGCCACGGCACTGGTGGCCAAGGAAACCAAGCCTGAGCGATTTCCCAATGCCCGCAAGTTTGCCGCGTACTTTGGCATGGTGCCTGACCAGCACAGCAGCGGGCAGACGGTCCGGCTGGGGGACATGACCAAGCGCGGCGATGTTTATTTACGCAGCCTGATGATCCAGGGAGCCCATGCGGTACTGCAACAACTACGACCTGATTCCCAGCAACCCGATGACCGCCGCTTGTTGCGCTGGATGAGCCGACTGGGCCGTAAGGAGGCTGCGGTCAGGTTAGCCAACCGCAACCTGCGAATCGTCTGGGTGCTTCTACAGAATGACCAGACTTATCGTCGCCAGGCTGGTGATGGCCAGCAAGCGACGATGAGCCACTGAGCGACAGAGTTCTGCCACCGAGGTACTAACTGTCCGGCCCTTTGCTGAAAAAAATTGACCCCAGGTAAGACCGGCGTGGATTGATGCCTTAGCTGCTACTGGCCTTCGAGGCCTGACTGTAATCGGCATACCACGAGCTCTTCCAATTTTGGCCAGAAGCCGAAGACGGCTTCCTCGAATAGGCCTAATACATAGATGCAACGGGGCGGCGGTTTTTCAAAAGCGGGTAGACAGTGGGGGCGAGTCCATACATAGCAGCTGCCGAGCAGCGCGAGGCTGCGTTCGGCTGCGAAGCAGTCGTGAAATCATGCGCCGCGGAGCATCAGGTAAACCGTGCTTGCAGGATTGACGACTGCTGCGCAGCCGAACGCAGCCTCGCAGGCTCGGCAGCTGCTACAACGAACGGTGTGGAAGGGAGGTTTTGTGGAAATGAACAATAATCGGCATGCCCACTTGTGCAGCGGACCGGCGTTATTGTTCTTGCCTGCTGGCAGCATGAGCGCATTGGAACTGGAGAATTCGCATGAAAATCGTCATCGCCCCCGATTCGTTCAAGGACAGCCTGAGTGCCCAGGGTGTGGCTGACGCCATTGCTCTCGGGTTGGCGCAGGTCTGGCCCGACGCACAACTGGTCAAATGCCCGATGGCGGACGGCGGGGAGGGAACCGTCGAGTCGATTCTGGCGGCGTGCGAGGGCGAACTGTGCCGAACCCACGTCCGCGGGCCGCTCGGTGCAACAGTTGAGGCCGCCTGGGGCTGGTTGCCCCAGAGCCACACCGCGATCATCGAAATGGCCGAGGCCAGTGGCTTGCAACTGGTCCCGCCAGGCCAGCGTGATGCTTGCATCAGCAGCACGTTCGGCACCGGCGAATTGATCCGCACCGCGCTGGACGCCGGAGCGCAACGGGTCATTCTGGCAATTGGCGGCAGCGCCACCAACGACGGCGGCGCGGGGGCGATGCAGGCCTTGGGCGTGAAACTGCTGGACGCACAGGGCCAGACGCTTGCACCGGGAGGTCTGGCGCTCGCGCAATTAGCGCGAATCGACATGAGTGAAATCGACCCGCGTCTGGCCGAGGTGCGATTCGACATCGCCGCCGACGTCAACAATCCACTGTGCGGCCCTCACGGTGCCTCAGCGATTTTCGGCCCGCAAAAAGGCGCGTCGCCCGAGCAAGTCCAGCAACTGGATAACGCGCTCGGGCACTTTGCCGAGCTGTGCGCTCAGGTCGTGAACAACGACGTACGTGACGAACCGGGCAGCGGTGCGGCGGGAGGGTTGGGTTTTGCTGCCAAGGCGTTTCTGGGAGCGCAGTTCAAGGCCGGCGTTGAAGTGGTCGCTGAACTGGTCGGCCTCGACGATGCGGTCAAGGGCGCCGATTTGGTGATCACTGGAGAAGGCCGTTTCGATGCGCAGACCCTGCGTGGCAAGACGCCGTTTGGTGTGGCGCGTATTGCTCGGCAGCACGGCGTACCAGTGATCGTCATCGCCGGGACACTGGGTGAGGGTTATCAGGCGTTGTATGAACATGGCATTGATGCTGCATTTGCCTTGGCCAGTGGGCCGATGACGCTGGAGCAGGCGTGTGCCGAGGCGCCGCGGTTGTTGCGGGAGCGGGCCAGTGATGTTGCGCGGGTTTGGCGGGTGGCTTTGCGCAAGGTTTAGGTTTGGGGTGAGGAGTGGTTCCAGACTTGAAATATATTTCTCAAGCCCCACAAAAATCCTCAACCCCAGCCGATATAGATAACAGGCCCACACAAACCAATTCCAACAGTGGCGCCAAACTGAAAACGCGCGCGTCAACGCCCGTCATTCAGCGATCACGCAAGGATGCTCGTAGCCCCATCTCCCGAGAATCGTCCTATGTCACTGCGTAATCTGAATATCGCGCCTCGAGCTTTCCTGGGTTTTGCCTTCATTGCCTTGCTCGTTATCGTGCTGGGTGTGTTTGCCGTAAACCGCATGACGAGCATCCACCAAGCCTCCATCGACATGGAAACCACGCAGCTACCCAGCGTCGGGTTTCTCGGCAACCTGACGGAAAACGTCCTGCGTCTGCGCATTCTTTCTTTCCGGGTATTGGTCAACCGTGATCCGAACGCGTTGCAGGAAGCGCAGACGCGCATCGGCGTGCTGGTCGACAAGGTTCGCAGCGCACAAGCCAGTTATGCAGCGTTGTCGGCCACCCCGGAAGAAGCGGCGTTGTACAAGACGTTTACGGCAACCCTGGACAGCTATATGCAAGCCCAGAACCAGATGCTGGAGCTGTCGCGGCAGAACAAGCTCGACGAGATGCGCACGCTGATCAACACCCGGATCAAGGACGGTACGGACCAGATGGGCGAGCAACTGAACAAACTGGTAGCGCTCAATAACGCCGATGCGAAAACCTCCTCGGCCGAAGCGGGCGAGCAGTACCGCAGCGCGATTACCGGCATCATCGCGGTGGCGGTGATTGCAGCGCTGATGACCGTGCTGCTGGCCTGGCTGCTGACCCGCAGCATCGTCACACCGCTGAACCGTGCGCTGCAGGCGGCGCAAACCATTGCGGGCGGCAACCTGACCACACTCATCGAAGTCGACGGCAAGGACGAGCCGGCCCGTTTGCTCGGCGCCTTGTCCACGATGCAGGCCAGCCTGCGCAAAACCATCGAGCAGATCGCCGGTTCCGCGACCCAACTGGGCGCCGCCGCTGAAGAACTCAGCACCGTCACCCAAGAAGCCTCCCGCGGACTGCAACAGCAGAACAACGAAATCGAACAGGCCGCCACCGCCGTCAACGAAATGACCGCCGCCGTGGAAGAAGTGGCGCGCAATGCGGTGTCGACGTCCGAAGCCTCGAACCAGTCGACCCAGGCGGCCCGTGAAGGTCGCGACCGTGTGGTGGAAACCGTCGGCGCGATCCAGACCATGACCCACGATGTGCAAAACACCTCAGTGATGATCGAAGGCCTGGCCGCTCAGGGGCGTGACATCGGCAAGGTGCTGGACGTGATCCGCGCCATCGCCGAACAGACCAACCTGTTGGCGCTGAACGCGGCGATCGAAGCCGCCCGAGCCGGTGAAGCCGGGCGTGGTTTTGCGGTGGTGGCGGACGAGGTCCGGGCGCTGGCCCATCGCACCGCGCAATCGACCCAGGAAATCGAAAAAATGGTCGCCGGCATCCAGAACGGCACCGGCGAAGCGGTTTCGTCGATGCAGCAAAGCAATCAACGCACCCAAAGCACTCTGGAAATGGCCCGCGCCGCCGGTGTTGCGCTGGAACAGATCACTCAGTCGATCCATTTGATCAACGAGCGCAACCTGGTGATCGCCAGCGCGTCCGAAGAACAGGCCCAGGTATCCCGCGAGGTCGACCGCAACCTGGTGAACATCCGCGACCTCGCTACCCAGTCCGCCGCCGGCGCCAACCAGACCAGCGCCGCCACTCACGAACTGTCGCGCCTGGCCGTGGATTTAAATGCCATGGTGGCGCGTTTCGTGATTTGAGATAGGGTTGAGGCTTGGAACCCGCGCGACTGGAGAAATACATGCGCTACTCAGCCTTGACCAAACGAATCGCCGGTGACGGCGCTGCGGCCTGGCAGATTCATGACCGAGCACTGGAATTACGTGAGCAGGGCATTGATGTGCTGCTGCTGTCGATCGGCGATCCCGACTTCGATACGCCGCAGCCCATCGTTCAGGCGTGCATCGACAGCTTGCTGGCCGGTGACACCCACTACCCGCCAGTACGCGGCAGTCAGGGATTGCGCAACAGCATCGCCAACCGTCATCGACAGCGCAGCGGTCAAGTCGTGGATGCCGACCATGTGATTGTGCTACCGGGTGCACAATGTGCGGTGTATTCGGTGGTGCAATGCCTGCTCGATCCGGGCGATGAAGTGATCGTCGCCGAACCGATGTACGTGACCTATGAAGGCGTATTCGGTGCCTGTGGAGCCAAGGTGGTGCCGGTGGCGGTGCGCCCCGAGAACGGCTTTCGGGTCGATCCGGCGGATGTCGCGGCGCTGATCACGCCTAAAACCCGCGCCATTTTGCTGAACAGTCCGAACAATCCTTCCGGCGCCAGTTTGTCGCTGATGATCTGGCAGGAGCTGGCGTCGCTCTGTGTTCGTCACGACCTGTGGCTGATCAGCGACGAGGTTTACAGCGATCTGTTGTACGAAGGCGAGCACATCAGCCCGGCGAGTCTGCCGGGCATGGCCGAGCGTACTGCGACCATCAATAGCCTGTCCAAATCCCACGCCATGAGCGGTTGGCGAGTAGGTTGGGTGATCGGCCCGAAACGTTTGAATGACCACCTGGAGCATCTCTCGTTGTGCATGCTGTTTGGCATTCCGGATTTCATCCAGAACGCTGCGCAATTGGCGCTCGATACGGATTTGCCGGAAGTGGCGCTGATGCGCGAGGAGTATCGCCAGCGTCGCGACCTGGTGTGCGCGAGTCTGCGTGATTGCCCGGGCATCCGACCGATTCGGCCTGATGGCGGGATGTTCGTGATGGTCGATGTGCGCCAGACCGGGTTGTGTGCCCAGAATTTTGCCGAGCGGCTGCTGGAAGGTTACGGCGTGTCGGTGCTGGCCGGTGAAGCGTTTGGGCCGAGTGCGGCGGGGCATATTCGATTGGGGTTGGTGGTGGATCAGCTGAAGCTGGCGGATGCGTGCCAGCGGATTGCGTTGTGTGCGGCGGACCTTCTGGAGGCTCGTCGGGCCTGATCGAACCCGATCGTTCCCACGCTCTGCGTGGGAATGCCTCTAGGGACGCTCCGCGTCCCATGTGACGCGGAGCGTCACCGGGCTGCATTCCCACGCGGAGCGCTCATCGTTCTACACAACTCTCGATGAGCGCACGCTGGGCGTCTAATGCGATAACAAACTCACGTATTCGTTGCATCCCTATCCACATGGCCTTGGGGCCGGGAGGTCCGTCATTTTTACGCCCCAAGTAGCCTCCCAGGCTCGTGACCAGTAAAACCATTTCTCCTAAAGAAGGGGGCGCAGTGGGCGGTTGGCACCGTTTGACCACGATATAGGCTGCTTTCCACTCCGAAGCCTCAAACACCATCTCGCAGCTTAGATCGGGACAAGCACGTCCCAGCATCAGGCTGTACAGCACACGCCAGGTCGTGATCAGGTACAAACCAATGCAGGGCAACAACCGTTCCTCGGTCTCCAGCTGCAATCGACTGACCTGACAACCATTCTTCAGCACATTGAAAAACACTTCGATAGACCAGCGTACCCCGTACCACTCAACCACGGTGCTCGCCTGCTCCAGGCTAGTGACCGGCAGACTGGTCAGCAGCAGCCACTCCAGAGGTTCAACACCGTCTATGGCGTTTTCTTCACGGGCCAACACAGCATTGATCGAGACGCTGGGCAATTTATAACCCGGCCTGTCGGGGGCACGCAGGGTCACGGTTGCCGCGCGCAAGGTGACATCAGCCAGTCGGGCGGGGCGCTGGGGACGAGCTTTGACTTCAACCTTGAGTGTTCCCAAGGACGGTGCCTGATCCAGTGCCGACCACAACTTCCCGTTGTCAGCCCCCAGCAAGCGCCTGTCTTGAGCCGCCCGCACGATCCATTGGGCCCGGGTGTCTGGACTGAACTCTTGATGATCAACAAACCATTCGTACAGATCGCCCTCAGCATCGGCGAGGTTGACCACCAGGGTCTGCGGTAGCTGCCCCTGAATCGCGCAACTGGTTTGATAACTGTCAATCCAGCGCTGACTCTCTTTCTCATCAATCCCTTTATCTCGGCGCTCATGGCGGGGGCTCGGTTTATCGCGGCTCCACCACTGAGCATCGACGACGCCCAGACAAATACGTTCGGGGGTAAAGGCAATGGTTGGGTGCAGACGTCGAGAAAACTTCTTCTGCGCCTTGATCGTGCCCATTCCTTTGGGACCGAGATTGACCCATTTGTCCATCTCGGTCGTGTCTTGCGCCAACAGCACCACGGGACTGCTTTGCATCCGTTGCAGGGTCGCGTCCTGATGGGGCCGCAACACCTTCTGGAACGTGACTTTCTCATTATCAAGAAATCGATAGGCCGCCGTGGTTTCTGCCAGCCCTCGACAAGCGGTCGGGATGCTGTTGCCGGGATGATCGGCTAGGCGTCCTAAAAAGCTGGCGAGCCTGGCATTTAAACGGCCATCACCCAAGTCGGCGGTTTTCATTTCGTCCTGTGCCCAATTCAATCTTCGTTCTCCATTTCTTCGAGTTTCAAAAATACTTGAAAACAGAGTTATGTAGAACGATGAGCGCGGAGCGTGGGAACGATCGTTATCAAGCCTGCCACGCCCCGACGTTCACCAGATTCGCCGGCCGCTCACCCGCCAGTGCCGCCAGCAGATTGTCCACAGCACAGGAGGCCATCGCCTCCCGCGTTTCATGCGTCGCCGAACCAATGTGCGGCGTCGCCACCACGTTGTTCAGCTGCAACAGCGGCGAGTCAGTGTTCAGCGGCTCACGTTCGAACACATCCAGCCCCGCAGCGCGAATCTGCCCGTCACGCAAGGCCTGAATCAGCGCCGTCTCGTCCACGACCTTGCCCCGTGAAATATTGATGAAGATGCTCTCCGGGCGCATCAGGGCAAACTGCTCGGCCCCGATCAGTCCTTCGGTTTCTGCTGTCAGCGGCAGGGTCAGGCAAATGAAATCAGCCTGCTGCAACAGAGCGGTGAGGCTGCGGTATTGCGCGTTGAATCGCTGTTCCACCGCCGGTTTTGGCGAGTGGCTGTGATAGATAACCGGCATGCCAAAACCGAAATGACCACGCTGGGCCAGGGCCTCACCGATCCGCCCCATGCCAATGATGCCCAGGGTTTTACCGTGCACATCGCTGCCGAACTGCGCCGGGCCGATGTTGCGGTTCCACTGACCGGCGCGAACCATGTTCGCCAGTTCCACCACGCGCCGGGCGGTTGCCAGGATCAGCGCGAAACCGGTGTCGGCGGTGGTTTCGGTGAGCACGTCCGGGGTGTTGCTGAGCAGGATTCGCCGCTCGGTCAGGTAGTCGATGTCGTAGTTGTCAACCCCCACGGAGACGCTGGCAATGGCTTCCAGATCCGGTGCCAGATCGAGCAACCCGGCGTCCAGCTTCAGGCTGGCACCGAGCAACCCGTGGGCGCGGGGCAGGGCCTCGCGCAGCGTTGCCAGGCCTTCGGCATTGAGGTTGTCGATCAGCGTTACCTCGGTCTGCTCGTGAAGGCGAGCCATCAGCAGCGGCGAGAGTTTCTTGTACAACACAACCTGCTTTTTCATCGTAGTCCTCTCAACTTCAATTCAGGAATGGGCAGCTGTCGGCCGTTGCACAACGGCCTTGGCCACGACCCGGTCACTGGCACCGGGCTTGAGGAAAATCGTCAGCACCACCGAGAGCATCAACGCGCCGCTCATCAACAGATAAGAAGCACCCGGCGAGCCGGTTGAGCTGTTCAGGTAGCCGACCAGGTAAGAACCGCCAAACGAGCCAAGTGCGCCCATGCTGTTGATCAGCGCCATGGCGCCGCCCGCAACGTTGGCCGGCAGGATTTCCGGGACGATCGCAAAAAACGGTCCATAAGGCGCATACATGCAGGCGCCAGCGATCACCAGCAGGGTGTAGGACCACCAGAAGTGTTCAGCGCCCAGGGCGTAGGATCCGTAGAACGCAATCGAGGCGATCAGCAGTGGCGGCCAGACAAAGCGTTTGCGTTTCTGCAGTTTGTCCGAGCCCCAGGACACCAGCAGCATGCCGATCACCGCCGCCAGATATGGCAGCGCCGAGAGCCAGCCGGCTTCAATCATGTCCATCTGCGCACCGGCCTTGAGGATCGACGGCAGCCACAGCACGAAACCGTAGACGCCAATGCTCCAGCAGAAAAACTGCAAGGCGAGGATGATCACCTTCGGCGAGCGAAAGGCTTCGGCGTAGTTCTTCACGGCTTTGATGCCGACCTGTTCGGCAGCCAGGGCGCTCTCCAGATCCTGCTTCTCTTGATCGCTCAGCCACTTGGCTTGGGCGGGACGGTCATCGGCCAGACGCCACCAGATAAACGCCCAGAGCACCGCCGGCAAACCTTCGATGATGAACATCCAGCGCCAGCTGAAATGCTGCACCAGATAGCCCGACACCACCGACATCCAGAGCATGGTCACCGGGTTGCCAAGGATCAGGAAGGTATTGGCGCGCGAGCGTTCGGCACGGGTGAACCAGTGGCACAGGTACACCAGCATCGCCGGCATCACCGCGGCTTCGACCACGCCGAGCATGAAGCGAATCACGACCAGCCAGTAGGCGTTGGAGACGATCCCGGTCAACGTGGCCAAACCACCCCAGAGAATCAGGCTGACGAAAATCAGCTTCTTGACGCTGTGCTTCTGGGCGTAGATCGCGCCCGGTATCTGGAAGAAAAAGTAACCGAGGAAGAACAGCGCGCCGAGCATCGACGACAGGCCCGGCGTGATCATCAGGTCGGCGGCCATCCCGGAGGCGGCGGCAAATCCGTAGTTGGCGCGGTCAAGGTACGCCAGGCTATAGGTGATGAACACGATGGGCATGATGTACCACCAGCGGCGGGCGGCGAGTGTTGCAGTTTTCATAGTGGTGCTCCTGAGCTTGTTGTTTTTGTCGCAGCAGGTAACGGTTTTCGTAGATCGTTCCCACGCTCTGCGTGGGAATGCCTCTAGGGACGCTCCGCGTCCCCTGTGACGCAGAGCGTCACGGGCTGCATTCCCACGCGGGAGCGTGGGAACGATCAGTTAAAGGAGGTGGCAGTTCGTCCCGGGTCGGCAATCCTTCCATATCCCCACGGCTCTGTACCGCACGGCTGCCAATCCAGTTGGCGCGCTTCACGGCGTCGGCAAAGCTGTGGTTTTCCAGCAGGGCGCTGATCATGCCGACGGCAAATCCATCGCCGGCACCGACCGTGTCAACCACCGTTTCCACGGGAACGCCCGCCACGAAACCCTGGTCCAGATGAGTGCGGTAATACGCACCGTGCGGGCCTAGCTTGATCGCCACGGCTTCGGCGCCCAGGTCGAGGTAAAACGCCGCGATGTCGGCGGGGTCTTCGAAACCGGTCAGCAAGCGGCCTTCGCTCAAACCCGGCAGGACCCAATGGGCGAGGGCGGCGAGGCGGTTGATCTCGCTAATCATCTGTTGCGTGCTGGCCCACAGACTCGGGCGCAGGTTCGGGTCGAACGACACGCTGCGCCCAGCATCACGCATGCGGGTCATCAACTCGAAAGACATTTCCCGAGCCGTTTCGGACAGTGCCGGGGGAATGCCGGTGGCGTGCAAGTGCCGGGCGTTGAGTAACTCAGGAGCGATCGACTGCCGCGACAGATGACTCGCCGCCGAACCGCGCCGGAAATACTCGACCACCGGATCGCTGCCATCGTCAGTGCGTGACTTGAGTTGAAAACCGGTGGGGTGCGCGGTGTCGATGGCGACGTTGCTGCAATCCAGGCCTTCTTTCTCCAGGGTGTCGATGACGAACCGACCCAGAGAATCAGCGCCGACCCGGCTCAGCCAGGCGACGTTGAAACCCAGCCGAGACAAGCCGATCGCGACATTGCTGTCGGCCCCGGCAATACGTTTGTGGAAACGGCCTACGTCGGCCAAATCACCGTTCTGTTCGGCAACGAACATTGCCATGGTTTCGCCGAACGACAGAATATCGATCTCAGACATGAGCGCTCTCCAAGCGGGATTGACCGAGGCGGGCGAGGGTGGCGACATGCTCGGTGGTCAACTGCACCAGGTCGTCGCCTTGCAGCGGATATTCCGCCGCTCGCATTACGCCTTGGGCCATGTGCCGCAGCAGTTGTTCCCACAGATGCAAATCACCGGCGGCAGGCGGTATGGCGACCAGTTTGCCGTCGGCCCGGCGCGTCACGGCTTTGCAGTGCACATAGCCGACGTGACGACCGAGCAACCGTGCTGCGCTGGCGGCGGACTGGTCTTGCCAATGCCAGTTGCCGATATCGAAGGTCATTTTGACCGGCAGGCTGTGTTGCTCGACTTCAGTGAAAAAGCGCTGGAAGGGTTCGATTCGGCCGCCGTGCAGGGTCTGATCGTTTTCCACCAGCAGTTGCACAGCGCTTTTTCCCAGCACGCGGGCCAGGGTCTGGAGGTCGCTGTTGTCGGTGAAATAGCCCAGGGAAACCTTCAGCCATTTGGCACCGAATGCCTGGGCGCGCTGCAGCGCAGAGATCAGTTCGGGATTGGGTTTCGACTGGCCGGCCAGCCACAATTCCATCGGCGAGGAATACACGCTTTCGAGGCCTTGGGCGAGGGTGGCATCGGCCAGTTGGGCGGGGTCTTCGACGGTCAGCAACTCTTCGCGCCATTCGATGCGCGTGGCACCGGCGGCGGCCAACACGTCGATAAACGATCCCTGGCCGCGTTCGCGAACAAGGTCGGCGCCGTAGCTCGACAGGCTGATGGAAACGGGTGGTTTATTCATTGTTGTATACCTCTGAAACCGGTTTCATTTTTATTCAAAAAAATATTGATGTGAGCTATGTGGAGTTCTTCAGGGCCCCTTCGCGGGCAAGCCTCGCTCCTACGAGTCTGTAGGAGCGAGGCTTGCCCGCGAAGGCGTCCTCAACTTGAAACACGCAAGGCTGTCGACCCACGCACAATCAACCGCGCCGAAAAATCCAAAGTCCGCACCGGCCCAACATCCCCACGCAAACGCTTGAGCAAACACTCAAACGCACTCGCGCCAATCTCGGCCGTCGGTTGGGCGAGGGCGGTGATCCCGCTCCCCACCAGCGGATACCAATCCAGATCATCCAAGGCGATCAACCCGACATCCTTGAACAAGTCGCACTTCAACTCACGCAACGAATGGGTGCTGGCCAACGCGGCGATTCCGTTTGCACAGAACAGCGCTTTCGGCCCGGGGCCAGGCGTTTCGAGGAAGGTTTTCAACTGGGCGGTGAGTTCGCTGCCGGTTTCGATGAGGGTGCCGCGCAGGGTCGGACGTTGCTCGATCTGCACCTTGAAACTGCTGACCCGCTCGATCCGCGAACTGGTGCCGTCAAACGGCTCGGTCACCAACAGCACATCGCGATAGCCGCGCTCCTGCAAATGGGTGAGGGCCATTTCAACGGCGGCAGGATTGTCCAGCCCGACCAGATCGCTCTCGAGCTGCTCGACCTTGCGATCCACCAGCACCAGCGGCATCTCCCGATGCAGTTCGCGCAACTCATCGCGGTGATGACCGAGGGTGTTCACGATCAAGCCTTCAATGTTGTAGGAGCGCAACAGGGCCAGGTGCTGGCGTTCCTGCTCGTCATCGCGGTCGGTGTTACACACCACCAGGCTGTAGCCGTGCTGACGGCAGGCGGTTTCCACCCCGTGCATCACGGCAATCGAATAAGGGTTACGGATATCGGCCACCAGCATGCCGATCAGGCGAGTGCGGCCGCGTTTCAGACCACGGGCCATCTGGTTCGGGCGGTAGCCCAGTTCGCTGATTGCCTGCTCGATGCGCAAGGCAATGGCATCGGAGAGCAGGGCGCGGTCATCGCCGATGAAGCGCGAGACGCTGGCCTTGGAGACCTTGGCGTGTTCGGCGACGTCGAGCATGGTGACGCGGCTGCGCTGGGCGGCAGAGAAATCGTTCACGGTCTGAAACCTTCTTATTGGAGTTATAAGGTTTGTGCTTCTGATGCAGCACTGAAACCGGTTTCAGAAGACACCAGAAACGAATCCCCCGTCAAGTGCCTCGTTTGTTTTGACGCGATGAATACCGACGGGTGGAAGTCAGACCAAGACGCTCGACCAGGCTGATCCCAGCAGCAAAAGGGCCATACAACGATTGAAACGTTGCATCGCTCGAGGCGAGCCCAACCACCGCGTGGTTCCTGCACCGAGCAAGGCCCAGACACTCAGGCACGGCAGGGAGATCAGAAAAAACGCCAGCGACAGATAGGCCACATGGACCAGTCGATGTTCGCCGCCCCCCGCAAATACACTGACGACCGCCATCGCCATCATCCAGGTTTTCGGGTTGATCAATTGCAGGCTGGCGGCGCCCACCATTCCGAGTCGGGCCCCGTCGTCCGGAGGGGTGAGCGCAACGGCCGGGGCGCTGAAAATCTGCCAGGCCAGGTAGCTCAGCCAAGTCACGCCGACCCACTGCATGGCGGTTTGTACACCGGGGATTGAGGTCAGCGAGGAACCGGCTCCGCTGCCCACCAAAAGCACAATGCCCGCGGCGCCAATGCACGCGCCGAAGATAATCGGGACAGCCGCAGTCAAGCCGTATCGGGCACTGTTGCTCAGCACCAGAATGTTGGTTGGACCGGGCGTGATCGAAGCCACAAAAGCAAACAACAAGAAAGGCAGAAATGTCGGGAAAGAGGACAGCATCGCGGGCAAACTCCGGTGAAGATCATTGAAGTCGATCTTCACAAACATCGGGTTACCGGTCTGGAAGATTTGAGCAGCGCTTGCGGTAGAGCGCCGGCGTCAAACCATACGCCCGGACGAACCAGCGCCCCAGATGGCTCTGGTCGGCAAATCCCAGCTCCATGGCCACCGTCGCCGGTTGCTCGCCACGGGCCAGCATTCGCCGGGCGGTCGCCAGGCGCAATTGCACGAGGTAGGCGTGGGGTGCCATGCCATAAGCAGCTTTGAAAGCGCGGGTCAGATGGAAGCGATCAACTCCGGTGACGGCGGCCAGTTGGTCAAGGCCGATATCGTATTGAGCGTTGGCGTGCAGGTACTCCCGTGCCTTCTGCGCCACCAGCGGCAGGCGCGGATCCTCGCCATAGCGGGCGCGCCAGTGAAGGTGACTGGTCAGGCGTTCGAGCAAACCGTCGAGGGCGGTCTGGCGGACGATTTTCAGCTCACCGTGATGCAGGGTTTGAAACGCCAAGCTGGTGGCGTGGGCCAGTCGTGAATCGCTGGCCAGGGTGTTGGCGAAACTCAATTCACTGTTGTCCGGGGCATTGTCGAATACCGCGCAGAGTTCACGCTTCAGCCACAGCGGGTCGAGGTACAGCATGCGGTAGGTGAAGCCGTCTTCGGTCGGCGCTTCGCCGTCGTGGATGTCGCCCGGCTCGAGCAGAAACACCTTGCCCGGCGTGCTTTGGTGTTTCGCACGCCGACAATTGAATTGCTGAACCCCTTGCTCGGTGACGCCCACCAAATAGCTGTCATGCCAGTGCGGGTCGTAGGCGTGGCCTTCGAAATGCGCGCGCAGCGTCTCGATGCCGGTGTCGGCGTCCTGGGCCAGGTCGATCCAGTTGTGAGTCGTCATGCTGCACCTGCGAGTCGGATTGCCGACTCATTTAACGCCTGCGTTGAGGGTGATGACTAGAACGTTTGTGCAGGGATCAATTGAACAGTCCTGCCGCGATGTTGATCGAAAACCCGAGAATGGCCGTGTTGAAGAGAAAGCCGATCAGCGATTGCGCCAGCACAATCTTGCGCAAATCCCGAGTCGCCACGCCGACATCGGATGTCTGTACCGCCGCACTGATGGTGAACGAGAAGTACAGGAAGTCCCAGTAATTGGGCGTCGTCAGACCTTCAGCGAAACGCAGTGCGAGGTCTTTGCCGTCCCAGGTGTAGAACAGACGGGCATAGTGCACACTGAAAATCACCCCAATCAGCAGCCACGAACCGATCACCGTCAACGCGGTAAAACCGTAATGCAGCAGCTTGCGAGTGGTTTCCAGGTCCTTGCTGCCGGCCAGTTCGAAGGTGATGGTCGCCAGACTGGCCAGCGCCGCGATGCACACGACGAACAGCACCAGACCGGCGTTCTCATCCTCGACCTCGGCAATGCGTTTAACGTCCGGGGCCTTGGCCCGCGCGGTGAGCCAGAGCATCAGGACCAGATACGTCCAGACCCCGGCATTCCAGCCGATGAGGATTTTGCTGATGATCGAGTCGGCGGGGGCCAGAATGCCCACCGCGATGCCGAGCGTGGTGGCGGCGGACAGGCGAGGGTGGGTGCGGGCGAGGAAGGGCATGTGAACTCGATGGGCCGGGGTATTCAAACACCTTAGCCCAGCGCAGTCCGTTGTGACCACAAGCCTGAAGCCGAACATGATCGTTCCCACGCTCTGCGTGGGATGCAGCCCGTGACGCTCCGCGTCACTTGCCGCGAGGGGACGCAGAGCGTCCCTTGAGGCATTCCCACGCAGAGCGTGGGAACGATCTTCATCCGTGGCGTTTTTTCACCAGCTTCATCACCACCACAAAAAACACCGGCACAAACAGCACCGCCAACGTCGCCGTGATCATCCCGCCAATCACCCCGGTGCCGATTGCTTGCTGGCTCGCCGAGCTGGCCCCGGTAGCAATCGCCAGTGGCACCACGCCGAGGATGAACGCCAGCGACGTCATGACGATCGGCCGCAGACGCAGGCGCGCAGCTTGCAGGGTGGCGTCGATCAAGTCATGGCCTTCGTCGTACAGGCTTTTGGCGAACTCGATGATCAGGATCGCGTTTTTCGCCGACAGACCGATGATGGTGATCAGCCCGACCTTGAAGAACACGTCGTTGGGCATCCCGCGCAAGGTCACGGCCAGTACCGCGCCGAGTACGCCGAGCGGCACCACCAGCAGCACCGAGGTCGGAATCGACCAGCTCTCATACAGCGCCGCCAGGCACAGGAACACGATCAGCAGCGACAGCCCGAGCAGGATCGGTGCCTGGCTGCCGGACAAGCGTTCCTGCAATGACAACCCGGTCCATTCCTGGCCCAATCCCGCCGGGCCTTGGGCCACCAGCCGTTCGATTTCGGCCATGGCTTCGCCGGTGCTGTGACCGGGCGAAGGTTCGCCGGAAATGCTGATCGCCGGGTAGCCGTTGTAGCGAGTCAATTGCGCCGGGCCCTGGGTCCATTTGGCCCGGACGAAGGCCGACAGCGGCACCATTTTCCCGGCGTTGTTGCGCACGTGAATCTTCAGCAGATCGGCGACCTGACTGCGCTGATCGCCTTCAGCCTGAACCACCACCCGCTGCATCCGCCCCTGATTGGGGAAGTCGTTGATATAGGCCGAACCGACGGCGGTGGACAGCACGTTACCAATGTCGGCAAAGGACACGCCCAGCGCGTTGGCCTGTTTGCGGTCGACTTCCAGCTGCACCTGCGGCGCTTCGGCCAGGGCGCTTTCGCGCACGTTCATCAGGATTGGACTTTTCTCGGCGGCCGCCAGCAACTCGCTACGCGCTTGCATCAACGTGGCATGGCCGAGGCCGCCACGGTCTTGCAAGCGGAATTCGAAACCGCTGGACGTGCCGAGGCCATCCACCGGCGGCGGCAGAACCGCAAAGGCCACGGCGTCCTTGATCTGGCTCAGCGCGATGTTGGCGCGGTCGGCAATCGAACTCGCCGAGTCGTCGCCGCCCCGATCAGACCAATCCTTGAGCGTGGTAAACGCCAACGCGGCGTTCTGCCCGCTACCGGAAAAACTGAAGCCGAGAATCACCGTGCTGTCGCCAACGCCGGGTTCAGTGGCGTTGTGGGCTTCGATCTGCTTGACCACCTGCACCGTGCGGTTCTTGCTCGCGCCCGGTGGCAATTGGATGTCGGTAATGGTGTAGCCCTGATCTTCCACTGGCAGGAACGAGGAGGGCAGGCGACTGAAGCACACGCCCAATCCGATCAGCAGCACGCCGTAGATCAACAGGTAACGGCCCGTGCGTTTCAGCGCATAGGCGACCCAGCCCTGATAACGTGCGGTCAGTTGCTCGAAACGCCGGTTGAACCAGCCAAAGAACCCACGTTTCTCATGATGCTCGCCCTTGGCAATCGGCTTGAGCAGCGTCGCACACAGCGCCGGGGTCAAGGTCAGGGCGAGGAACGCCGAGAACAGAATCGACGTCGCCATCGACAAGGAGAACTGGCGGTAAATCACCCCGACCGAACCCTGCATGAACGCCATCGGAATGAACACCGCGACCAGCACCAGCGTGATGCCGATGATCGCGCCGGTGATCTGCTTCATTGCCTTGCGCGTCGCTTCTTTGGGCGACAGGCCTTCGGTGGCCATGATCCGCTCGACGTTCTCCACCACCACAATCGCGTCATCCACCAGGATGCCGATGGCCAGCACCATGCCGAACATGGTCAGCACGTTGATCGAGAAGCCCAGCGCCAACATGGTCGCAAAGGTTCCCATCAGCGCCACCGGCACCACCAGGGTTGGAATCAGCGTGTAGCGGATGTTTTGCAGGAACAGGAACATCACCGCAAACACCAGCAACATCGCCTCGCCGAGGGTGTAAACCACTTTGGTGATCGAGACTTTGACGAAGGGCGAGGTGTCGTACGGGATCTTGTACTCGACACCTGCCGGGAAGTAGCGCGCCAATTCATCCATCTTTACCCGCACCAGCGTCGCGGTGCTCAAGGCATTGGCGCCCGGCGCCAGCTGCACGCTGACGGCGGTCGACGGTTTGCCGTTCAGGCGGGTGGAAAACTGGTATTCCTGACTGCCGATCTCGACCCGCGCGACATCGCCGATGCGCACGGTGGAGCCGTCCGGATTGGCTTTCAACACGATGTCAGCGAACTCTTCAGGGGTCGACAGCTGACCTTTGACCAGAATGGTCGCGGTGATTTCCTGGGTGGTGCGGGTTGGCAAGTCGCCGATGCTGCCCGCCGAGACCTGCGCGTTCTGCGCGACGATGGCGGCGTTGACGTCGGCCGGGGTCAGGTTGAAACCGATCAGCTTCTGCGGGTCGATCCAGATCCGCATTGCTCGCTCGGCACCGTACAACTGCGCCTTGCCGACGCCGTCCAGACGCTTGATCTCGTTCATCACGTTGCGCGCCAGGTAATCGCTGAGCGCCACGTCGTCGAGCTTGCCGTCGCTGGACGTGAGGGTGATCAGCAGCAGGAAACCGGCGGAGACTTTCTCCACTTGCAAGCCCTGCTGCGTCACCGCTTGAGGCAGGCGCGACTCGACCCCTTTCAGGCGGTTTTGTACATCGACCTGGGCCATTTCCGGGTCAGTGCCCGGCTGGAACGTCGCGGTGATGGTGGCGCTGCCGAGGCTGCTCTGGGATTCGAAGTAAAGCAGGTGGTCAGCGCCGTTGAGTTCCTCCTCGATCAGGCTGACCACGCTTTCGTCCACGGTCTGCGCCGAGGCACCCGGATACACGGCGTAGATTTCGACTTTCGGCGGCGCGACGTTGGGGTATTGCGCCACCGGCAACTGTGGAATGGCCAGGGCGCCGGCCAACAGGATGAACAGGGCAACCACCCAGGCGAATACCGGGCGGTCGATAAAGAACTGCGGCATAAATAAGCGTCCTGCTTACTGACCAGAAGCCTGGGCAAGTGGAAGAGGGGTGTCGTCGATCTGCACCTGTTCGCCGGGACGGGCGTGCTGCAGGCCTTCAGTGACGATGCGATCACCGGACTTGAGGCCGCCGGTGACAATCCAGCGATCGTTCTGCACGGCGCCCAGTTCGACCGGTTGCTGGCCGACCCGTTGTTCGGCGTCGAGCAACAACACGTGGGCGACACCGGCGCTGTCACGCTGGATGGCCCGTTGCGGCACGCTGATGCCTTGCTCAATGACCGCCTGCTCCAGACGCACGCGAACGAAGCTGCCCGGCAGCAAGTCGAGGTCCGGGTTGGGGAATTCGCTGCGCAGGATGATCTGGCCGGTGCCCGGGTCGACGGTGATGTCGGCGAACAGCAACTTGCCGGGCAACGGATAGAGACTGCCGTCGTCCTGGATCAGCGTGGCTTTGACCTGGTCCTGCCCGACTTGCTGCAACTGGCCGGAACGGAACGCCCGGCGCAGCTCGTTGAGTTCGCGGGTCGATTGGGTCAGGTCGGCATGAATCGGGTTCAGCTGCTGAATCAGCGCCAGTGGCGTGGTTTCGTTCTGCCCGACCAGTGCGCCTTCGGTCACCAGTGCGCGGCCGATGCGTCCGGAAATCGGCGCTGTGACGGTGGCGTAACCGAGGTTGAGTTTCGCCCGCTCCACGGCGGCTTTGTTCGCGGCGACGTCGGCAGCGGTTTGTCGGGCGCTGGCCCGGGCGTTGTCATAATCCTGACCGCTGATGGCATTGCCTTCGATCAGCTGGGCGTAACGCTGCTCTTGCAAGCGCGCCTGGAACGCATTGGCTTCAGCCTTGCGCAGCGCCGCTTCAGCGCTGTCCAGGTCTGCCTTGAACGGCGCCGGGTCGATACGGAACAGCACGTCGCCTTTTTTCACATCGCTGCCTTCACGGAAGGCCCGTTGCAACACCACGCCGGCTACCCGGGCGCGGACTTCGGCAATCCGTGGCGCAGCAATCCGCCCGCTCAGTTCGCTGGTGATCGACAGGGGCCGGGCAGAGAGGGTCTCGATGCGAACCGTGGCCAGAGGCGCCTGTTCTTCAGCGTTGGAGGACTTGTCACACGCGCTCAGCGTCAACGCCAGTGCAATCAGGCTGAGCCTGGCAAGCAGATTCTTTGACATGTAAAAACCCCAATAATGACCCCCGGCATCCTACGGGGAGGCGACGAGGGTAGCGGTGAAGCTTTGTAGGCGCTGTGTGAAATTGTGTAAGGGTTTTACTCAGGCATGGGTGAGGGCGTATATCCTTGGCAGCTTGATTTCTATTGCGACAGATGTACCGCTATCGCGGGCAAGCCCGCTCCCACAGTGGTTCGGTGGTGTTCACAGAATTTGTGTCCACACGAGATCCCTTGTGGGAGCGAGCCTGCTCGCGAAAGCGGTCTATCAAGCGCCACTGCACTTTCTGGAACACCCCATGCCCAACATCCTCCTGGTCGAAGACGACACCGCGCTCTCCGAACTGATTGCCAGCTATCTGGAACGCAACGGCTATTCAGTCAGCGTGATCAGCCGTGGCGATCATGTGCGCGAGCGTGCGCGGGTCAATCCGCCGGACCTGGTGATCCTCGACTTGATGCTGCCGGGGCTCGATGGCCTGCAAGTCTGCCGCTTGCTGCGCGCCGATTCGGCAACGCTGCCGATCCTGATGCTCACCGCCCGCGATGACAGCCATGATCAGGTGCTGGGCCTGGAAATGGGCGCCGACGACTACGTCACCAAACCCTGCGAGCCGCGCGTGTTGCTGGCCCGGGTGCGGACCTTGCTTCGGCGCAGCAGCCTTGCTGAACCACAGACGGCCAACGACCGCATTCTGATGGGCAATCTGTGCATCGACCTCTCCGAGCGCACCGTGACTTGGCGCGAGCAATTGGTCGAGCTGTCCAGCGGTGAATACAACCTGCTGGTGGTGCTCGCTCGGCATGCCGGCGAAGTGCTGAGCCGCGACCAGATTCTGCAACGCCTGCGCGGCATCGAGTTCAATGGCACCGACCGCTCGGTGGACGTGGCAATTTCCAAGCTGCGGCGCAAGTTTGACGACCACGCCGGCGAGGCGCGCAAGATCAAGACGGTGTGGGGCAAGGGTTACCTGTTCAGCCGTTCCGAGTGGGAATGCTGAGGCGATGTTCAGAATCCTGTTTCGCCTGTACCTGGTGACGATCGTTTCGTACAGTGCGGCGATCTACCTGGTGCCCGACGTGGTGATCAAGCTCTTCCATGAGCGCTTCGTCACCTACAACCTCGACTATTCCCGAGGGCTGCAAACCCTGATCGTCAAACAGTTTCACGCCGCAGCTCCTGAGCAATGGCCGGCATTGGCCGCCGAAATGGATCAGGAGTTCAAGCCGCTGCATATCGTGCTGGCGCGCAATGATGATGCCGACTTCACGCTGGATGAACGGCAACGTTTACAGCGTGGCGAGAACGTCGTGCGCATTGGTGACTGGGGCTGGCGCACCCTGGCGGTGTCGCCGCTGAACGAGCAGACGGTGGTGGAGATGATCGTGCCGCCGGACCCGATGGACGTCAGCCTGTTGTACTGGAGCATCAACGTTCTGATCGGCGCGACCATGCTCGCCTGCCTGTTGCTGTGGCTGCGCCCGCACTGGCGCGACCTGGAACGCCTCAAAGGTACGGCTGAGCGTTTCGGCAAGGGGCACTTGAGCGAGCGCACACAGATTTCCCAACGCTCCAACATCGGCAGCCTGGCCAATGTCTTCGACACCATGGCCAGCGACATCGAAAACCTGCTTAACCAGCAGCGCGATCTGCTCAATGCCGTCTCTCACGAACTGCGCACACCCCTGACACGACTGGATTTCGGCCTGGCGCTGGCACTGTCCGACGACTTGCCAGCCGCCAGTCGCGAGCGTCTGCAAGGTCTGGTCGCGCACATTCGCGAGCTCGACGAACTGGTGTTGGAACTGTTGTCCTACAGCCGTCTGCAAAACCCGGCGCGGCTGCCAGAGCAGGTCGACGTGTCGCTGGATGAATTTATTGACAGCATTCTGGGGAGTGTCGATGAAGAATTGGAGTCGCCAGACATCGTCATCGACGTGCTGCTCCACGGCCAGCTCGAACGCTTCAGCCTCGACCCACGCCTGACTGCCCGCGCACTCCAGAACCTGCTGCGCAATGCGATGCGCTACTGCGAAAAACGCATTCAGATTGGTGTGCGGGTGTGCTCAAAGGGATGTGAGATCTGGGTCGAAGACGATGGGATCGGTATTCCGGACGAGGAACGGGAGCGGATTTTCGAACCGTTTTATCGGCTGGATCGCAGTCGGGACCGGGCCACTGGCGGGTTTGGTCTGGGGCTGGCGATCAGTCGGCGAGCGCTGGAGGCTCAGGGCGGTACGCTGACGGTTGAAGCATCGCCGTTGGGTGGGGCACGGTTCCGTTTGTGGTTGCCCACCTCAGCCTGACGCACACTGTGTAGCTGCTGCCGAGCCTGCGAGGCTGCTCGAGCCGGGGGCGCGCTCGAACGCAGCCTCGCAGGCTCGACAGCTGCTACAGAGATTTAACCCGGCACTTCCTCTGCTGAAATCAACCCAACCCCAGCCACCTGCATCCGCTCGATCGCCGCGGCCAGTGAGCCGTCCAGATCAATCGCCCGACACGCATCCATCACCACAAACGCTTTAAACCCCGCCGCCCGCGCATCCAGCGCGGAAAACATCACGCAGAAATCGAGTGCCAGCCCAACCAGATAAACCGTGTCGATACCGCGTTCCTTCAAGTACCCGGCTAATCCGGTGGTCGTTGTGCGATCCGCCTCCAGAAAAGCCGAATAACTGTCGATGTCCGGATTGCAGCCCTTGCGGATGATCAATTGGGCGTGGGGCAAGTCCAGATCCTTGTGCAGCTCGGCACCCGGTGTGGCTCGCACGCAATGGTCCGGCCAGAGCGTCTGTTCGCCGTATGGCAGTTCAATGACATCGTAAGGCTTTCGGTCCGGGTGGCTGGAGGCGAACGAGGCGTGTCCGGCCGGATGCCAGTCCTGGGCGATGATAACTTGGTTGAACTGGTCGCCGAGGCGATTGATCAACGAGACGATCCGATCGCCCTCCGGCACCGGCAACTGGCCGCCGGGGATGAAGTCGTTCTGTACATCAATGACCAGCAAGGCTGTGCGTGAAGAGATTGGCATGGGTAGGTTCCTCCTTGGAATTGAGACACCCAGCATAGTAATAAACGAGATCACGCGCTCAGCCGACTTCTCAATAATTTCGCCATGTCTTCCAATTCTGCCGCCGGGTTATGCCCGATCAGCATCCAGGCATGTTCCATGTCAGCCCAATAGACAATGTTCATCCCGTGCCGGCGCTCCTGGGCGAAATGCCGGCTGCCGCTGTTGGAGCGAGTGACGCACAGCGCCATGGGGCCGTGCACCGGGTCCAGATAGGTGATCTGGGCAATGGCGACGCCGTCGTACTCGAGGATTTGCGCGCGCTTGAACTCGGACCGTGGCAAGGCCAGCTGCGCCGGCACAAGGTTCAGGCCCAGACGCGCATCGATGGTCCGCAGTTGCACCCGCTGAGCGGCTTCGTCACTGGGCAAGTGATCCAGGGTTTGTGGCACGTAAAGCGACATGTAGTCGGCCACCAGCCCGCGCCAGTTGTTCTTTTGCTGACTCAACTGCCAACCGAGGAACAGCCGATCCGCCACCACGCCACTCACCACCAGGCCAGCGGCCGCCGCGAGGAACCAACGCCGATTCATGGCTGGGCGTTCAGGCGACGGCAAGGTGTCGAGCATCGATTGCAAGCGGTCCATGGGCGCCTGTCGACCCAATTCATCGTAGGCCTCCTTGAACGGCAGGCTGCTGCGGGCCAGCCATTGCAGGCGCAGGTTAAGCGTCGGGTCCTCGGCGATAGCCATGTCGATGCGGGTGCGCTGTTCGGTGTCGAGCCGGTCGTCGAGGTAGGCCACCAATTGCTCATCCGAGGGTATCGTCGGGCGTGCGTGGTCGTTCATCGACGTTCTCCAGTGGAAGGGTTCGGCACGGTGTGCAAGGGCGGGTACTCGGCCAGTTTCGCGCGTGCTGCGGCCAGGCGACTCATGACAGTGCCGATGGGCACGTCCAGCACTTCGGCCACTTCGCGGTAGGACAAACCTTCGACGTAGGCGAGAAACACCGTTTCCCGCTGGCTTTCGGGCAGGGCGTCCACGCGTCTGATCACCTGAGCCGCGAGGACATGGGTTTGCGCCGCGTATTCGCCGTCGAACGACAAGGCGTTGTCGGCATCCACCAGCCCTTGTCCATGACGCACCCTTCGGGCGCGGACTTCGTTGAGCCAGATCGAATGCAGAATGCTCAGCAACCAGCGGTCCATGCGGGTGCCCGGGACAAACTGCCCGGCACGCTCGAGTGCCCGCACGCAGGTCGCCTGCACCAGGTCGTCGGCGACATGCCGTTGCCGGGACAACAGCAGGCCATAGCGCCATAGTCGCGCCAAATGCTGGCTCAGTTCTGCCCGTATTGCCTGATCGCTGGCGATGGCGACCTCCGTCTGCTCGGTGTGTCAGGTTTTCGATGAGTCGTTGATGGCTTCGGCCAGGTCCTGGTATTCCTCGCAGGTGTTGCCGCAGATTGACTTGATCTGTTGCAACTGTTCCTGCGCCAGATCCAGTCGACCTTTGATGACATAAGCTTCGCCGAGGTATTCACGAACCTGCGCGTATTGCGGGTTGAGTTTGACCGATTGCAGGTAATAGCCGATGCCTTCGTCGGTTCGCCCCAGTTTACGCGTGGCGTAGCCGCGATAGTTCAAGGCCTTGGCGGTGTTTGGCTGTTTGAGGGTGTCGAGCAGGGCCAGCGCTTCCGCATAGCGACCATCCTTGGCCAGACGATAAGCGTAATCAGTGCGGTCGGCGTCCGGTACCAGGCTGCTGGTTTGCTTCAGGCATTTCTGCTGCTTGCTGTCCCAGACCTGGCCTTTGGGGCAATTGGGTTTGGCCGGCTCTTCGTCATCGCCGTGGGCGAATGCAAGCGAACTGGATAACGCGACGGCGAGCAACAGCGGGGCGGTGAAAACAGCAAAACGGATAGTCATGGGTGATGCTCCACAGGTTAATTCGTTTCAGTTCGAACCACGTCCCGGCAACATGCGGCGCAAGGTGTTATCCCGCAGGCTGAAATGGTGAACCAGCGCCATCACGGCATGCAGCCCGGCCAGTATCACGATGGCCCAGGCCACTTGTTCGTGCAGACCGCCGAACACCGACTTCATGCTTTTATCGAAGGTTATCAGGGTGGGGACATCGAACAGGCCGAAAAAGTTGAACGGTTCAGCCTGTGCCCAGCGAAACAGAAAACCCAACACGATCTGGCTCAGCAACAAGGCATAGAGCGCCAGGTGCGCGGTTTTCGCCAGAATGTTCATGACCCCTTGATTGGCGGACGGCAAACGACGGCCACGCGACAGACGCCACAGCAATCGGCCGAAGACGATCACCGCCAGCAGAATGCCGCAGGAAATGTGCAGCGCCTGCAATTCCTTGCGCAGCGGTGTGCCCTTGGCCAGTTGCTCCCAGACCTGCGCGCTGGCGAACATGCCAATCACCAGCAACGCGGTCAGCCAGTGCAGGCTCATGGTCAGGCGGTCATAACGTGTCGGCGAGTCAAAGTTTGGGCTGTTCATAGGCAATTCTCATGGGCGATGAGAAGTGAACACCACAGGGCGAACAATTATTCATTTTATTGTGGCGGCATCAGCGGCGGTGAGGGGTAGTTAGAGGGGGGGCGGCCAATCGCGAGCGTGCTCGCGATGGCATCAGTCCTGACAAAACAGTTCTTCAAGCCGGATCTTCACCAGCGCATCCGTACACCCAAACTGCCGATCAACCCGTTCAAATCATTGTCATCCACATTACTGCTGTAGTCGGCGCTGACATAAAAACTCACGACGGGCGTCACTCTGGCCACCAACCCCAAACCCACTTCGACGGTCGACGAATTGCGGCTGCTGCTGATCTTGTCGACCTGATCGAGGGTGACGGTATTGCCGGTGTACACCGTGTGCCACAAGTTGGTTCGAACATAGGGTTCGACTCCCAGGCCGTTGATGTCGTAACTACCTTTCAACCGTGCACCGACCCGACCGCTCCAGGACGTCAGGTCGCTGGATGAAGCATTGCCGGAGCCGGCATACGGGGTGTCCAGGGTTATGCGTTGATTGATCAACTGCGCCTGGGGTTCGACTACCCAGTTATCGCTCAGGCCAATGGGGAAACCACCTTCCACCGACAACGTCACCGCACTGCCTTCGGTCGCTTGCCGAGCGCCCTGGTCGTTACGGCTGTAGCCGTTGACCCGGCCGCCGCTGGCCGTCAAGTCAACGTGCCAACCTTGGGGTCCGGTCAGGCTCCAGTAGGCGCCGAGGCTCTGGCCTTCGAGGTTGAGGGTCTCATTGGCAGGATCGGCGAGGGCGCGACTGGTCAGCAGCCCGTTGTTGTTGCCCTGTAACTGAGTCATGCCGCCGACCAGTCCGACTCGCTGGGTATGACCGTTACCGCTTTGCAGAGTCAGGATCGCCGGGCCTTTGAATTCGCTACTGCCAGGGTTGGAAAAACCCTGAGCCAGAAAATCGGTTTGCGCTTGCCGCGAAGCTTGCCCATACACCTGATCCCAGGCCGAAGGTGCGGCGTCTTCGATGGTCAGGTGTGAACTTCGTGTATCGGAGGCGGCGCTGAAATGGCCGGGGTAGGGGGCGGTGATCGTGACGGCGGGCAAGGTCATGACCGGAACATCCTGATGGTACCAGGGCGTGGTTTCTTCCTCTGCCGGCCCTGCCTGTATTTCCATGGATGAACACAGAAGGAGTGAACTTGAGACAGTGCAAAAAGTGACTTTGATCTCTTGTTGGGTGAATGAGGTTTTCATGGCGGTCTACCTTGCAATCGCATGCCGTATCTCGCTCTGGCGTCTCTCCTACCCCGAATGAGGGGCGACCGAATGTATTGGGGCAAGCCTCTGGCCGCCCGATTTTGCGGGTGTCTGGGGGCTTGCCCCTGGTGGTATTCCGGGGGTAGTACCGTGTAGCTAAGAAGACCGATGCCACTGCGTCAAGAAAATGAACGATGAGCGGTATGGCTAATTTGGCCGTTGCAACTAATTGTTTTTCTGCGGTTATCTAAGTTCTTGTTTGTACGAAAAATCATCGCGGAACCCGCGAATCAGAGGGGTTTGTCAGCCGACAGTCGGTCTTCAACCTGTTCCGAATGAGCCAATTGCTGACTGATTCTCGCTGTTTGTTACTGTCAATAATGAGGCTGAAAACGGTCGTTCGTTGCGGCTCGTGGTTGAACCGCTACAGATGCACTTCCACCGCCAACGGCAAATGATCCGACAAATGCGTCCAGGGCTTGTGCCCCAGTATTCGCGGCTCATGACTGCTGGCATTGCGTAGATAAATCCGATCCAGACGCAGCAGCGGGAAGCGCGCCGGATACGTCTTCGCGGGACGACCGTGGTGGCGCTCGAAGGCTTCATGCAGGTAGTCACGTCGGGCAAGGGCGGTGTTGCCTTGCAGCTGCCAGTCGTTGAAGTCGCCGGCGATAATCACTGGCGCATCGTCGGGTAACGATTCGAGCAGTTGGCAAAGTAGCTGGAGCTGCAGTTGACGATGGCTTTCCAGCAGACTCAAGTGAACACAGATCGCATGGACTTCGGTGTGGCCCGGTACGTCCAGTACGCAATGCAGCAGGCCGCGACGTTCGGGGCCGGTGATCGAGACGTCGAGGTTACGGTGTTCGCGAATCGGGTATTTCGATAACAGGGCATTGCCGTGGTGACCGTTGGGGTAGACCGCGTTGCGACCGTAGGCGAAGTCGCTCCACATAGTGTCGGCCAGAAACTCGTATTGTGAGGTCTGCGGCCAATCGTTGTAGCGAGAGGAATAGCGGTCGTGTTCACCGACGACTTCCTGCAGGAACACCAGATCCGCCGACGTACTGCGTACCGCTTCACGCAGTTCCGGGAGAATGAAACGGCGGTTGAGTGCGGTAAAACCCTTGTGGGTGTTGACCGTCAGCACTCTCAGTCGATGAATCGCCGGGGGCGTGTTCAATGGAGATGAGTCGACGGCCTGCCACTTGGAATCACTGGTCACGTTCACTCCTCTGAATCAGGGCTGCTTATGTATGCGACTGATACGGGGGCGGGCAGTTCAGAGCGATTCGTCGTAACAACCGTTCACAGAAAACTGTAGCAGCTACAGGGCTGCGTCAGACGAACACAATTTCATAAGGCAACCGCATCCGCTCCAGAAGCACCGGGGGCAGCAGCGGGGCGAGGCCGATGGCCGGTTCGCCGTCGAGTTGGCTGGCGTAGGCGTGGGTGGCGTGGCTTTTACGCGCGACGGTCCAGGTATCCAGGCGCACCTTGCGCGCACGATGCCACGGGATGAGCCCTCGATCGCGAGTGGGCCAGTGCCAGGCCCAGACCGGTACTTCGTTGAACGACGCGCCGACCATGGCCGCAGCCTTGACGCTGGCCCGGCCGACGGCGTCATGGTCAACATTGCCATCCTCGCACCAGGTGCTGAACACCACATCCCCGGGGCGTAAATAACGGGCAATGAAGTGAGTCAATTGAAACTCTCGTTCGGCCAGGGCGTTGTCGGTGAATCCGCCACGAATCCATTTCAGGCTGTGCATCGGCAACCCGAGCCGGCGCAAGGCTTCGAGGCTTTCCTGGGGGCGGAACACGCTCAAGCGTTTTTCCGACCACTGTTGCGAGCCCGGATGGCTGGCGCTGCCGTCGGTAATCGAGATCAATTGCAGGGGATGACCCAGGGCGCTGAGCAACTGCAGCAGGCCGCCGCAGGTCACAACTTCATCGCCGGGATGCGGGGCTATTACCACGGCGCGTGCGCCGGCGGGAACCAGGGTCTGAGTGCTGATGACAGGAATGTTGTCCAGTTGCGGGGCGCTGTTCCAGATCTGTGTTGGCAGGCTGCTTTCGTTGATGGAAACCGATTTCATGGGTTACGTCCTTGTTCTCGTTGGGTAGCAATGTGCAGCGCTCCGAACCTTGGATTGCCGCGAGCAGAGTATTGCTCATGTAAGGCTATTCGTCGCTTCGATGTTCCATCCGGTACGCTTTTTATCCGGTCTGCACCATGTCGCGCAGGAAATCGCCAAATCCCCCCCGAGCACGACTGTCCAGTCGAGCACTGGTGAGCACCTGTGGACGTTGGCTCCAGGCAATCTTCGCCCCGCAGCGTTCGAGTTGCCGCACCAGTTGCACATCTTCATCGCTGGCCAGCGGTTCGAAACCACCGGCACGCTGGTAAGCCTCGGCACTGATGCCCAGGTTGGCACCGTGGATATGCCGGTGGCCATCGCGGGCGTGATAACCCTTGTGATAACGAATTTGTGCCGACTCATCGAAGGCCGCGTTCCACTGATCGACCGTCACCGTGCCGCACACCGCGTCGGCACCCAGGTCCAGTTGCGCCACCAGCCAGTCCTTGGCGACCAGGCTGTCGGCGTCGGAGCAGGAAATCCAGCGCACCCCCTGATCCAGTAGAAACCGTGCACCAGCGGCGCGCGCCTGGCCGACGTTATGCGCCTCGATCGCCAGGCTGTGCACCGGATAACTGTCAACAATCTCTGAGGATCGGTCAGTGCAACTGTCAAGCACCACCAGCACCAGGACCGTTTCACCCTCCAGCCGTTCATGGCACGCGGCGCGCAGGGCGGCCCGTATGCACGCTTCAATCAACTCCTCTTCGTTATGCGCCGGGATCAAAATGCCAATCATCGCAAGCCCTCCAGAGCGGCCACGGAGCGCGGTTCACGGCTCCAGAGTTCCAACAGGAAATCGGCCTCCTGATGCAGGACCAGGCGCGGCAAGTGCAACTGTTCGTGGAGCACGTCATGGACCTGCCGGGCATTCAGCGGGCAGCCATCGATCGGTGGGCGCCAGTGGCAGGCCAGGAGTTGGCCGTCGGCGGTCAGTGACCGGGTGGCGTGTTCGATCAGGCACTTGAGGTCTTCGGCGTCCAGGTAATAGCCGACTTCGCTGAGCACAATCAGGTCGAACTGCTCGTTCGGCCAATCGCCCGGCAGGCGGCTTTGGCGAACTTCGGCGTGGTCGAACAGGCTCAGGCGAGTGCGAGCCAGCGCCACAGCGGCGGCTGCGGTGTCGCAACACAACAGGCGATCGCAGCGCGCGGCCAGATCAGCGCTCAACTCCCCGTTGGCGCAACCCGGCTCGAAGATCGCGCGGTAGTGCGGCCGAGGCAACGCGGCCAGGGTGATGGCGCGTTTGCGCTGTTCGTACCAGCGCTGACGGAAAGCCCAGGGATCGTCGTTGCCGGCGAACAAACCGTCGAAATAGCGATCCTCGACGCTCATAGAAACACCACTTCAAACGGTTGCAGTAACCGGTCCAAAACATAGGGCGGCAGCACCGGTGGCAAGCCGATGTCCGGGTCGCCCTCCAGTTGGCTGGCGAAGGCTTGAATGGCATGCCGTTTGCGCGCCACCAGCGCCGGGGCCAACAGGATCTTTCGCGCCCGGTGCCAAGGCACGAAACTGTCTTCGGGGGTTGCCCAGTGCCAGGTCCAGACGGGCAGTTCATGCAGCGTCGCACCCACCCGTTTTGCCGCCTCGGCACTGGCACGCCCCACAGCCTCGTGATCACAATGGCCGTCTTCGCGCCACGTGGTGAAGACCACATCGCTGGGCCGCAGATGACGTTCGATGAACGCGCACAACTCGGCTTCCCGTGCCGCCACCTGACTGTCGGCGAAACCACCGCGCAGCCATTTCAGGCTGTGCAGCGGCAGGCCGAGACGACGCAGGGCCTGGGCCGACTCCTGCGGGCGGACCACGCTCAGGCGTTCCACCGGCCAGCGCTCGGAACCGGGATGGCTGGCGCTGCCATCGGTGACGGAGATCAGTTGCAGCGGCCGGCCAGCCGCGGCGAGTAATTGCAGGAAGCCGCCGCAACCCAGCACTTCGTCGTCCGGATGAGGGGCGATGATCACTGCACGCGAGCCTTGCGGCACCAGTGTCAGGATGTCGGTCACTGGCAACTGCGCCAGATGGGTTGACGTTTGCCATAAATGCAGAGGTGTTCCCTGGCCGACGATGGGGTTGGTTTTCATAACGTCCATGTCTCCTTCAGAACCTGCTGCCCAAGCGCGGCGAGATCCCGTTCGGCGTGGCTTTGACGCAGGAATACCGGCAGGTCGGCGATCAGTCGGGCGAACTGTCGGTCCTTGCAATAGGGGCCGGCACCGAGCGCGTGGCCGACATGCCAGATGACCTGTTCGGCGGCCTGTTCAACCACCGCCCGGGCGCGGCGGGCCAAACGTTCGGCGTCGTCCAGTGGCGCGGCGTCGAGGGTCAATGCGCTGGTACGCAACACTTGGGCGGCGGCATGCAACGCGCTGTCGACCGCGCCCAGGTGGGCGAGGGCATGGAGTTCTTCACTGTGTGCGCAGTGGCGGCGCAGGCGCTCGGCGATGCTTTGCGCTGCGCCGTACCAGCAAGCGGCAATGCCGATCCCGCCTTGCCAGAAGCCTGGCCGTTGCAGGTAGTCGCCGGGGTTGCCAATGGCTTGCGCCTCAGCGCCTTCGAACAGCACCTCGACGCTGGCGGTGGCGCTCATGCCCACGGCTTGCCAGCCCTGATCAGTGACTGTCACGCCGGGTTGGTCCAATGCCACCGCGACCAGTTGTTGTCGGTCGTGTTCATCCCACGCCGTGAGCAAGGCGTGACTCAACACCGCAGCACCCGAACACCAGGCCTTACGCCCATTCAACGCCACCATCTGACCTTGTGGACTGACCCGCACTCGCGCTTGCGGTGGTTCTGCCGCCCACATGCCCCACGTGCTGGAAGGCGTCGGCGAACCGCCTAGTTGCTGGATGATCGCCAAGGCGTCGGTATGCCCCTCGTACAACTTGCACAAGCCCAGATCATGACCGCCGACCTCAGCCAGACGCTGAAATCGCTCCAGTGTCTGGCCACCGCCGGGCATCGGAAGCTGATCAAGACCCGCCTCCACCAGCGCCCGCAGGCACCGGCCTAACGCTTGAGTGTCGGCGTAATCCGCTGGCTGACGCTGGAGAAATCCTTGAAGGTCCATTTCACTCTTCTTCCTCACGCTGCAATTCGAACAGCAGCAGCGAACGGCCCGTAACCGAATATTCGTGCCCGAACTCGAAGCGTTCCTGACCGCGAATCGACGGTTGATTGGTGTCGATCATGCAGGTCCAGAAACCGCCGTCGGGCACTTCCGGAAGTAGGAAATTGACGATGTCGTGATGCGCGTTGACCACCAGCAGCAGGGTGGCGTCGGCGCCCTTGCGGCGGATACCGGTTTCCTGGGCGCGGCCATCGAGCAGCATGCCGAGGCAGCGGCCATGGCCTTCCTCCCATTGTTCGATGGACATTTCGCTGCCATCCGGCGCGAGCCAGGTGACGTCCTTGACGCCGATGTCCTCGTTGTAATTACCCACCAGGAACCGACCGCGACGCAGGATCGGGTAGGCCAGGCGTAACTTGATCAGGCGTTTAACAAACTTGAGCAGGGCCTTGCCGTCTTCGCTCAGGTCCCAATTGACCCAACCGATCTCGCTGTCCTGGCAATAGGCGTTGTTGTTGCCCTCCTGGGTTCGGGCGAATTCGTCGCCGGCCACCAGCATCGGCGTGCCTTGGGACAGCAGCAACGTGGCGAAGAAGTTGCGCATCTGCCGCTGACGCAGCTCATTGATCTCGGGATCGTCGGTCGGGCCTTCGACGCCGTGGTTCCAGGACAGGTTGTTGTTGCTGCCGTCCTGATTGTCCTCGTCGTTCGCTTCGTTGTGTTTGTCGTTGTACGACACCAGGTCGTTAAGGGTGAAACCGTCGTGGGCGGTGATGAAGTTGACCGAGGCATACGGCCGCCGACCACGCTGATTGAACATCTCGCCGGAAGCGGTCATGCGACTGGCGAAGTCCGCCAGTTGGCCGTCGTCGCCTTTCCAGAACGCACGCACGGTGTCACGGAATTTGTCATTCCACTCGACCCAGCCCGGCGGAAAGTTACCGACCTGATAACCACCAGGGCCGCAATCCCAGGCTTCTGCAATCATCTTCACCTGGCGCAGCACCGGGTCCTGACGGCAGGCGACGAGGAAGCTGTGACGTTCGTCGAAGCCATCGTGGTAGCGCCCGAGAATGGTCGCCAGGTCGAAGCGGAAACCGTCCACGTGCATTTCCGAAGCCCAGTAGCGCAGGGAGTCGGTGACCATTTGCAGTACGCACGGGTGACTCAGGTCCAGGGTGTTGCCGGTGCCGGAATCGTTGATGTAGAAGCGCTTGTCGTCGGGCATCAAGCGGTAATAGGAGGCGTTGTCGATGCCGCGCATGGACAGGGTCGGGCCTTGCTCATTGCCCTCGGCGGTGTGGTTGTAGACCACGTCGAGGATCACTTCAAGATTGGCTTCGTGCAGGTGCGCGACCATCTCCTTGAACTCGGCGATCTTGCCGCTGGCCAGGTAGCGCGGGTCGGGGGCGAAGAACGCGATGCTGTTGTAGCCCCAGTAATTGGTCATGCCTTTGTGCAACAGATGTTGGTCGTTGACGAACGCATGAATCGGCAGCAATTCCACCGTCGACACGCCGAGCTTGCGGATGTGTTCCAGCACGTCATCGACCATCAACCCGGCGAAGGTGCCACGCACATTCTCGGAGACGGAGGGGTGACGCATGCTGATGCCGCGTACGTGAGTTTCATAAATGATCGTCTTGTCCCACGGCACGCTGACCCGATGGTCGTGGCCCCAGGTGTGAGCCGGATCGATCACCTTGCACTTGGGTACAAACGGGGCGCTGTCGCGTTTATCGAAACTGAGGTCGGCGTCGGGGTGGCCGATGGTATAGCCGAACAGCGCTTCGGACCATTTCAACTGGCCGACCAATTGTTTGGCATAGGGGTCGATCAGCAGTTTGTTGTGGTTGAAGCGATGACCGTTCGCCGGGTCGTACGGGCCGTAGACACGGTAGCCGTAGATCATCCCGGGATGGGCGTCGGGCAGGTAGCCGTGATAGATCTCGTCGGTGTATTCCGGCAGTTCGATGCGTTCCAGTTCGACCTCGCCGGCATCATCGAAGATGCACAGCTCGACCTTGGTGGCGTTGGCGGAAAACAAGGCAAAGTTGACCCCTAGGCCATCCCAGTTCGCGCCCAGCGGGAAGGGCAAGCCTTCACGGATTCGCGAGGCCTCGACGTGAGGTTCTGGCGCGGCTTTTTTCGGACTGGTCATAGGTGCTCCTGCAAAAGGGGGACAGTTCTTGGCTCTGGTTTTTTTTGAGGGCGAGCGAGCCCTCGGTGGCGAGAGGACTCGCCACGAAATCAATCAGGTCAACGGTGAGAGGCGTCAGACAGCGGGCGGTTTACGCGCTGCTCGAGGCTTTTTATCGGTGGCTTTTTCGCCCGGCGGAATGACCTTGGAGGCAGCGGCGGGCTTGGCTTTGGTTTTTGGCTCCGCCGCCTTGCCATTGGTGGTTTTGCTGGCAGGGGCCTTGGTGCCCGCGGTTTTGCTGCCAGCGGCTTTTGGCGATTTGCTCGGTGCCATGGCTTCGGCTTCAGCCAGTTTGCGAGCCATCTCCCAGTGGCGGGCTTCCTGACCCTCGGGTTTTCCTTCCGATTCCCAGATCTGATAGGCAAATTCGCGGATGCGTTTATCGTTGGTACTCATCGCAATGCTCCTGAACTGAACTCAAGTTGGGGTAGTTTGGATAAAAAGATTGATCGGGAAATCCCCCAGCGCGGCGCTGATGTCCAGCTCCCTCTGGTGTGTGACTGCCACGCTGGAAAAAAGTCCCTTCAAATTTTCATCTGGGGTGGTGAATGGTAATTTGACCCGTGTATCGCCCCACAGCGGCGCGTCAATCCGTGGTTCGGCACTGTTTTTCAACAATTCGGCGCAGCGTATCGGTACGATCACGATGGCTCGTTTTCCTTGCAGCGAGCGAGTAAATGCCAGCACCCGATGAGCCTGGCTGCCGACGACTTCAAGGGCTTGATACGTCCCTCGCCGAAACAGCTCGGTGTGTTCGAGCCGCAGGTTCAACGTACGAGCGATCAGGGTTTGTTTAATGCGCCCGTCCCGCCAGTTAGCCAATAGCTCGGGCAGTTCCAATGGCGCCTGCAAGGAGTGCTGGCGGCTGGCGTAATCCACCGGTCGACGGTTGTCCGGATCGACCAGTGAGAAGTCCCAGTACTCGTTGCCCTGATAAAGGTCCGGTACCCCCGGCACTGTCATGCGCAGCAAGGTTTGCGCCAATCCATTGAGTGCGCCGGGGGTGGCGATGCTTTTGGCCGCTTTGCCGAGTGCCGCGCGCAATAGTTCACCTTCAGGACTCAGCAACAGTCGTTGCAGGAATTGGTGAACCGCTTGTTCGTAAGCCTCGTTCGGCGAGCTCCAGCTGCTTTGCAGCTTGGCTTCGCGCAAGGCTTTCTGTTGCCACTGCCACACACGCTGAGTGTAGTTTTCCAGCGCCGTTTGATCGTCACTGCGCAAATCGAGCGGCCAGCTGCCGAGGATCGCTTGGTAGAGGATCAACTCATCGCCCGTCGTCGGCATTTGGTCGTCGTTACGCAGGGGCCGGGCGAGGGCCTGCCAGAGCGGCACTTGTTCGGCGTACCAGGCACTGCGCTCGCTCAACACCGCCAGGCGCGCACGGGTGTCTTCGCCGCGTTTGTGGTCGTGGGTGGCGGTGGCCAGCAAATTATCGGGAAATGCTTCGAGGCGATGGGTGCAAGCCGCATGGAAATCGGCCACCGGCGCGCTGAACTGCTCGGTGCTGAACCCCACGTCATTGCGCGACAGCAACGTCGCTGAGCGATAGAACGCGGTATCTTCCACGGCCTTCGCCGCCGCCGGCGACGTCAGTTGCTGAAAACGTACGCAGGCATGCTTGAGCATCTTGCGCGGCCGGCCCAACGGGCGTTTGCGCCATGATTCGCCACCCAGCCAGGTGGCCAGGCAATCGAGCACCGGCCAGTCGGCTTCGCCGAGGGTAAGCCTGGCACCGTCCATGGCCTGCTGGAAAAACACATCGTCTTCAGCCGAGCGCCCACGGGGGCTGATATAGGTGCGGTACACCGGGAAATGCACGATCAGTTCCTGCAACGCCCGACGAATCGCACCGAGGGTCAGGTCGCGGGTCATCAGGTCATCCCGGGCCACTTGCAACAGGGCTTGGGCGACGCTTTCGAAGTCTCCGGCGAGGGAGCCGTTGAGGATCTGCTGGCGGGCCAGTTGCGCTTCCTGACGGAAATCGGCGGGCCGTTCGCTGTATCGATTCCATAGGTCGCCCAAGGTGTGGGCACCTTCGGGAGCGTGTTGCAGCAGTGACAACTGATTCATCAACTCGTAACCCGTGGTGCCATCCACCGACCAGTCACGGTGCAGGGTTTCACCTTCGCCGAGGATCTTCTCGACGTAGATCGGCAGGTGCCGATTCGGCGACAGGCTGTCGACCCGCCGCCGCAGTTTGCGGCAGTAACCCCGAGGGTCAGCGAGGCCGTCGATGTGGTCGATGCGCAGACCGTCGACCAGGCCTTCGGCCACCAGATCGAAGATTTTCGCGTGGGTGGCTTCAAACACGGCGGGGCGTTCAACGCGCAGGCCGCCCAGTTCGTTGATATCGAAAAAACGCCGCCAGTTGATGTCATCAGCTGCTGTGCGCCAACTGGCCAGGCGATAGCTTTGCTGTTCAAGCAACACGTGCAGGCGCTGGAAACCCTCGGCGGTGAGCGAGTCGTAAGCGCTGAGGTTTTGCTGGATGGCTTGCAGAATCGCCGGATCGCTGGCCAGTTCACGCAGCTCTGCTTTCAGCGGTATCGCCAGACTATGGGCGTCGGTCTGGTAGCTCAGGGTGCTGAAACGGTCTGCCAGCGACTTGAGCAATTCGGCGTTCAGCGGGTCATCGGTTCTGAGCAGTTCGCCGTAATGGGTCGGGCAGATCGGGAAGTGATGCTCATAGTGCTCGACATAAAACGCGCCCTTCTGCGCATCGAAGCGCAAGGGCAGGGTGCCGTTCTGCAAGGCGATGCCGTAGTCGCTGCCGAGGAAGGGCAGCAGTAACTGGCCTTCCATCAACGGGTCGGGCGAATGCCACTGGATATCGAAGAACTCGCCGTAAGGGCTCAGGCGTCCCCATTCCAGCAAATCCTGCCACCAGGGATTATCGCCACCGCCAACGGCCATGTGGTTGGAGACGATGTCGAGGATCAGCCCCATGTTCTGTTCGCGCAATGCATTGACCAAACGCCGCAACGCTGCTTCGCCGCCCAGCTCGGGGTTGACGGTGGTCGGGTCCACGACGTCGTAGCCGTGCATGGAACCGGTGCGGGCGCTCAACAGTGGCGACGCATAGACATGGCTGATGCCGAGGCTCGCGAAGTACGGCACCAGCGGCACCGCATCGTCCAGCGTGAAGCCTTTATGAAATTGCAGCCGCTGGGTTGCCCGCAGCGGTTGGATAATCGTTTGTTTCATTGGTCACGCTCGGCCGCCTGAAGTCGCGCACAGGCGAGCAGTTCCAGGCGTCGGGCGGCATCCGGGTCGTCGAGCAAGGCTTCGCTGTTGCCGGGCAGACGTCGGGACCAGTTGGGGTGCGTGTCGGTGGTGCCGGGCAAGTTGGCCTGCTGTTCGATGCCCAAGGCATCTTCCAGCGGCAGCAACACCAGCGGCGCACGGGTATGACCGAGGAAACGTATCGCGGCGTCGAGCACCTGATCGGTTTCATGGGACTCTTCGCGAAAGTTCTGTGGGTCTTCGCTCAACACCCGACGCAGGCCTTCGCGCTCGCGTTCGCGGTGGTGGCGCCATTCGATTTCACCCGCGGCCTCGACCAGGCCCAGTCGGGCATTCCAGTCAATATCGTGGCCATGCCACCAGCCATTGAGCGTCGGCAGGTCATGGGTACTGGTGGTCGCGAGGGCATTGTCTGGCCAGTCGAGAATCGTTTTGAAGTGCGCGTTGTCCTGTTCGAACAGCAGTACTCGCATGCCAAGGATCGAACGAGCGATAAGCTTTTCTCGCAGACCATCCGCCACGGTGCCGAGGTCTTCACCGAGGACGATGGCCTGATGACGATGGGACTCGAGGGTCAGCAAACGCAGCAGGTCGTCCACCGGGTAATAGAGGTAGGCACCGTCGGCAGGTGACGCGTCATTGGGGATCACCCACAGCCGTTGCAGGCCCATGACGTGATCAATACGCAGGCCACCAGCGTGGGCAAAATTGGCCCGGAGCATTTCGATGAACGCACGAAAGCCGTTGCGTACCAGGCCTTCGGGCGAGAACGCGGAAATCCCCCAGCCCTGACCCGTGCGGTTGAGGATGTCCGGTGGTGCACCCACGGTCAGCGAGGCGAGCAATTCGTCCTGACGACTCCAGGCCTGGCTGCCACCACCATCGGCACCGACCGCCAGATCGGCAATCAGGCCAATGCTCATGCCGCTGCTGCGGGCGGCGGTTTGTGCGCGCTCCAGGCAGCGTGTGATCAGCCATTGGCAGAAGGCAAAGAAGCCGATGCGTCCGGCGTTCTCTTCGGCGAATTCGGCCAGGGCAGCGCTGCGCGGGTCTTGCCATTGCTCGGGCCAATGCCGCCAGTCGAGGTTTTCGCCCTTGGCGGCGCGGGCTTCTTGAATGGCTTCGAAGCGGCAGTGGTTTTCCAGGGCTTCGCCAGCAGCGTGGCGAAAGCTGCTGAAGTCGGCATGCAGCGGGTGTTCGCCCTGGACAAACCCTTCGTACAGCGCCTGCAACAGGCGATGTTTGGCTTCGGCCGCCACCGGCCAATCAATCAACGGCAATGCTTCGAGGTGCTTGAGTTCTTCAGCGAGGCCGGTTGCATCAATCGCGGTACGCAACGCTCGTTCACCCAGGATGGCGCCCGGTGCGGCGTACAGACTGTTGAGAAACAAACGGCTGGACGGCGAATAAGGGCTGTAACGCTGGGTATCGCTGCTGAACATCGCATGCAACGGACTGATCGCCAACGCTTCGGCACCGCGTTCGCCGGCCACACGGGCCAGGTCTTCCAGCGCCTGGGTGTCGCCGAACCCGCCGTCGCCGGTGCGACGCAGTGAGTACAACTGCACGCTCAGGCCCCAGGTACGCGGAATCGGACTGTCGACGGCATCGCCGACGCTGTAGCAGCGTGTCGGCGCCACGGCCAAGGTAAATGATTGTCCATCAATGCTGACGTGCTGATAACCGACCGGGACCAGGCCGGGCAGCATCGCCTCGGCATCCAGTTTCAGGTTGAGCCGCGAGCCATCTTCAAGGTGGATCTCGCACGGTGTTTCGGGCGCAAAGTAATGCGCCAGGTTGAGGCCGACACCGACGTCTGCGGTCAGCAGCGGCGGCAGGTGTCGGGTCTGTTGCACCTGTTGCAGTTCCAGCAGGCTGGCATCGATTTCCTGGGCGGTGCCGGCCGGGTGGCCGAGTCCTGTGAGGACGTTGCGTAACACTGATGGAGCGACTTTCTGTGGGCGGCCGTTGGCGTCGATCCAGTCGACAGCCAGGCCAGCTCGGCTGGCCAGTATTTCCAGTTGCGCATCACTCATTGGCGCTCTCCATCCGGGGGTAGCAAAGGGGCTGCGGCCGTGAGGCTGACTAGCGCGCAATACGGGGCAAGGGTGCCCTGATCCAACAGACCGGCTGAATGGGGTGGGTATTCGAACAACAGCGAAGCGTCGGCCTGTGGGGAGTGGACCACAGGCGTGTCGCTGAGGTTCAGGTCAATGCACAGTTGACTGCCATTACCCAGTCGCCAGCGTGCTGTCACCGCACCCTTGGCCAACACCTCGGCACCCAAGGCCTGAGCACCGGGCAGATAGGGAATGATGTGCTCATGGCGGATCTGCAACAGCTGGCGATACAGATCCTGCATGGCCGATTGTCGAGTAGCTGTCAGTTTGGGCCGGGACGCTTCAAAGGTCTGTTGCGCGTTCGGATCGGGAATTTGTTCGCGTTTATGAGGGTCGGTAAAGGCGCTGAACGCTGCAAACTCGTTACGTCGCCCCTCGCGGACCAACTCCGCCAGTTCACCGTGATGGCTGGTGAAGAACAGGAACGGTTGCTCGGCGGCGAACTCGTCGCCCATGAACATGAGCGGGATCATCGGTGACAACAGCAGCAAGGCCGTGGCGGCCTTTAGCGCATCGGGGTTGGCCAGTTGATGCAGCCGTTCACCAAAGGCGCGGTTGCCGATCTGGTCGTGGTTCTGCAGAAACAACACAAAAGCGCTGGGCGGCAAATGACCGCTGGGCTCGCCACGGGTTGTACCGTGACGGGTCACGTGGCCCTGAAACACAAAGCCCTGGCTCAGGCATCGCGCCAGTTGCTCAGTGGGGTTTTGCGCATAGTCGGCGTAATAGGCATCGGTTTCGCCGGTCAGCAGCACGTGCAAGGCGTTGTGGCCGTCGTCGTTCCACTGCGCGTCGAAGCCTTCTTCCAGCAGGCTGGCCTGGTTGTGTTCGTTTTCCACCGTCAGCCAGACATGTCGCGCCGGATCGGTTTGCTGCCGAATCTTTAGCGCCAGCTCCTGAAGAAAGTCCGGGTCTTCGATGGCATGCACTGCGTCCAGGCGCAAACCGTCGAAGCGGTACTCCAGCAACCACATCAGCGCGTTATCGATGAAGAAATCCCGCACCTCGCGCCGCCGGAAGTCGATCGCCGCACCCCACGGGGTGTGCTTGTCCTCGCGGAAGAAGCCCTTGGCGTAGCGGTGCAGGTAATTGCCATCCGGGCCGAAGTGGTTGTAGACCACGTCGAGAATCACCGCCAGGCCATGGCCGTGGGCGGTGTCGATCAGGTGTTTGAGTTGTTCGGGAGTGCCATATGAGGCTTGGGGAGCGTAGGGCAGAACCCCGTCGTAACCCCAGTTGCGATCACCGGGGAACTGCGCCAGCGGCATCAATTCGATCGCGCTGATGCCCAGCTCCACGAGGCGCGCCAGTTGCTGCTCGACTTCGCTGTAGCCGCCGAGCGCACCGACGTGCAATTCGTAGATCACCGCCTCATTCCATGGCCGACCGAGCCAGGCACTGTGTTGCCATTGATAAGCAAGGGGATCGACCACCACGCTGTGGCGGTCGATATCACCGGCCTGCGCGCGGGAGGCCGGGTCGGGCACCGCAAGCTCGCCGTCGATGTTGTAGCGGTAACCCGTGCCGGCAGGGCAGCGGGTGTTGATCACGAACCAGCCATCGGCCTGAGGCATTAGCGGCAAGGACTGTCCATTGTCCAGTTCGACACTGACGTAAAACGCATCTGGCGCCCACAAGGCAAAACGCGTGTGCTCTGCGTCCAGCATGATTGCGCCGTGGGGCCAGGTCTCAAGGGTCCGTAACGGCATCTTTGAAAACCTCTTTCTTAATGTTTGCCCGATTTACCCAATGCCTTAGTGACAAGCTGTTCGTAGAGTTCGGCGTACGGTTCGACCGCTTTGCACCAGTTGAACGGAGCCGCCATGGCACGGCAACGCATGGCGTTGAGCAGGTCGGGGAAGGCAAAAATCTTGAATGCCCGGCTCAAGGCTTCCTGATAGCTCTCGGCCGTGGATTCATCGAACAGGAAACCGGTCACGCCGTTTTCAATGGTGTCGGCTAAACCGCCGGTGTTGCGTGCCACCGGCAACGAACCGAAGCGCTGGGCGTACATCTGGCTCAGGCCGCAAGGCTCGTAACGCGAAGGCATCAGCAGGAAATCACTGCCGGCGAACATGCGACGAGCATCGGTTTCGTTGAAACCGATGCGCACGCCGATCTGGCCGGGGAAACGCAGGGCCAGTTCACGCATGGCTTGTTCTTCTTCCGGCTCGCCACGACCGATGATTGCGATCTGCCCGCCAGATTTGACGATGTATTCAGAGACGGCTTCGGTCAGGTCCAGGCCTTTCTGATAGACCAGTCGCGAAACCACGGCGAACAGCGGACCTTCGCTATCGTCCAGGCCAAACAGCTCACGGACGTGGGCAGCGTTGACCGCTTTGCCTTCCCAGTCGCCGATGCTGAAGGGGCAGAACAGGTGCGGGTCGGTGGCGGCGTCCCAGCTTTCATCGATGCCATTGGGAATACCACTGAGCAGACCTTGCTGGGTCTTGGCGGCGAGAAAACCGTCGAGTCCGCAGCCGAAGGCCGGGGTGGTGATTTCCTGGGCATAGGTGGCGCTGACGGTGGTGATGTGGCTCGAATAGGCCATGCCGGCCTTGAGGAACGACATCTTGCCGTAGAACTCCATGCCTTCCTGTTGCAAGGCATGCATGGGAATACCCAGTTCCGGGCACGACCCAAGACTGGTCACGCCCTGGTAGGCGAGGTTATGAATAGTGAACAGCGTCGGCGTGCGTTGTCCACGCCAGTGCATGTAAGCGGGTGCCAGACCGGCCGGCCAGTCATGGGCGTGCACCAGGTCCGGGCACCAGTGAATTTGCGCAAGGTTGGCGGCAATGTCGGCCGCAGCCAGACCCAGGCGGGCGAAACGAATGTGGTTGTCCGGCCAGTCGCGGCCGTTGTTGGCACCGTAAGGCGAACCTTCGCGCTCGTAGAGCTCGGGGCAGATCAACACGTAAATGACCAGACCGTCGGGCATGTCCATGCGCCCGATCTTGCAGGGGGGCAGCGCGGCGTGACCACCGAGCTCACCAATGATATGAATCGGGTTTTCGCTGTTCAGCACTTGCGGGTAACCGGGAATGAGCACACGCACATCATGCAGATGCGCCATGGCTCGCGGCAGTGCTGCGGAAACGTCGCCCAGACCACCGGTTTTCACCAGATCGGCGATCTCCGAGGTGACGAACAGCACTTTCTTCTTGTTGGGGTTCTGACTGGCCACCGGTGTCAGCGTCTTGGTGCCTGGGACGCTGACCGATGGGTGACTTGGCGCGCTCACAGTGCTCGTTTCGCCGACCTGCTGATGAGCACGTTCTCCCTGAATATCTAAAGCCGCACTGATCATATGAATCTCCCGTGTTGTTGATCTAATTCTTAGGTCTGGCAAACGGTGTTTCGTGGCCAATTCCGGTGGCCGGGCGCAAACGCGCTACGCATCGGAGAGCAAGCGCTGCCAATGCGTTGAAGCAGAATGGCTGAAGTGGACATTGCAAGGATTGCACCAGTCGCAACGCACCTACCTTTAACCTGACCCGTCACGAGCGGCAAAAGTTTCGACTGTCTTTCCGCTTTGTGACCCGCCGGTTTCGCCCCGCGGAACTCAGTCTAGGCCAGAACTTAGAGCGGGGGAGGCCAGATGGCAAAATTGTTCGACAATCGGTTTAAAGAGGTACGGACGTACCGCTTAAAGGGAGAAACGCACCGACGAAGGGCATGTTTTTTTACCGTTTTGCCTTAAAAAATATTCGAGATGTCACATGAATGTGCGAAGCGCGGCAATGCTCACGCACTGTTGTAGTGCGCAACTGGCAAGTCCCGTTTTTGGCCGAACCGCAGCCACTGCCGGCCTGGATGCCTTGTTATAGTTCGGGCCTCATTTTTTTTGCCCCGGTAAAAGGATCACTGCCATGTCTCAGTACACTGCGTTCACCGTCGAACTGGCCGATAAAGTCGCCCATGTGCAGATCAACCGGCCGGAAAAGATCAATTCGATGAATGCCGCGTTCTGGAGCGAGATCATCGAGATTTTCCAGTGGGTCGACGACACTGATGAAGTCCGAGTGGTGGTACTCAGTGGTGCGGGCAAGCATTTTTCTTCCGGCATCGACCTGATGATGCTGGCCGGCGTGGCCAATGAACTGGGCAAGGACGTGGGTCGCAACGCGCGCCTGCTGCGTCGGAAAATCCTCGCCCTTCAAGCGTCTTTCAATGCGGTCGACAATTGCCGTAAACCGGTGCTGGCGGCGATTCAGGGTTATTGCCTGGGTGGCGCCATCGACCTGATTTCAGCCTGCGACATGCGTTACGCCGCCGAAGACGCGCAGTTTTCGATCAAGGAAATCGACATCGGCATGGCGGCCGACGTTGGCACTCTGCAACGCTTGCCGCGGATCATTGGTGACGGCATGCTGCGTGAACTGGCTTACACTGGTCGCACTTTCGGTGCCGAAGAAGCGCGTGGCATGGGCCTGGTCAATCGCGTTTACAGCGACACGGCCAGCCTGCTCGACGGTGTCATGGGCATTGCCCGCGAGATCGCCAGCAAGTCGCCGATTGCGATCACTGGCACCAAAGAGATGATCAGCTACATGCGTGACCATCGCATTGACGACGGCCTCGAATATGTCGCCACCTGGAACGCCGCCATGCTGCAATCCACCGATCTGCGCGTGGCCATGGCCGCCCATATGAGCAAACAGAAACCCGAATTTCTGGATTGATTAAAAATGACTTCACGCTGGACCACTGCAGTACTGGACACCGACCAACCCGGCGGCTGGGCCGTGGCCCGCAGCCCCGAAGGCTTTCTGTTCGATGACAATGGCGCGCTGTTCCCCCGCGAATGGCTCAAGCGCCAGGATTTGTCGATTCTCGCTGAACATGGCATCGGCCATCTGGATGGCGAACCGGTCTACCTGCTGGAACTGCGCAGTCACAGCGAAGTGCCGGGCTGCAACTGGAAAGGCCTGCGGGCGTTCATGCTCGAAGGCGACCATACGGTCTTCAAGGTGCTCGGTTATGCCGCGCAAATCGGCACTTGGGCCCGCGAACACCGCTTTTGCGGTAACTGCGGGCAGGCGATGACCCAGGTGACCCGGGAACGGGCGATGTATTGCGAACCGTGTGATTTACGCAGCTACCCGCGCATTTCGCCCAGCATGATTGTACTGGTGACCCGTGGCGATGAAGTCCTGCTGGCCCGTTCGCCGCGCTTTGTCACTGGGGTCTACAGCACGTTGGCGGGGTTTGCCGAACCGGGCGAGTCGGCCGAAGACTGCCTGATTCGCGAGGTTCGTGAAGAAGTGCAGATCGAGGTCAGGAACATCCAGTACATGGGCAGCCAGTGCTGGCCGTTTCCGCATTCGATGATGCTGGGGTTTCACGCCGAATATGCCGGTGGCGAGATCGTGTGTCAGGAAGACGAGATCGAAGACGCCCAGTGGTTCAACGTGCACGAGCTGCCGCCATTGCCGGCGTCACGCTCGATTGCCCGTTACCTGATCGACGTCTATGTGGCGCGGCGCTTAGGCCACGCTGAACCAGTGTTGCCAGGCTAACCGCACGGTCAAGCCCAGCACCACGGTGATGAACACCGGGCGAATGAACTTCGCACCGCCGCTGATGGCGGTGCGAGCCCCGAAGAACGCCCCGACCATCACCGACAGGCCCATGCTCAGGCCGATGATCCAGTCCACCTGCCCGGAAAACACGAACACCGACAATGCCGCAATGTTGCTGACGAAGTTCATGCTGCGCGCCACGCCGCTGGCCTTCACCAAATCAACGGGGTACATCAGCAGGGTGCTCACGGTCCAGAACGCACCCGTGCCGGGACCGGCCACGCCGTCGTAAAACCCGAGGCCGAAGCCTTGGGTCGATTGCCACTTTTTCTTGATCGGTGCGTCGCTGTCCAGCGGCGCTTTCGGCGTGCCGCCAAACAATAGATAGACGCCGCAGGCGAAAACGATCACCGGGAGCATCTTGTTCAGCCATTCCGCCGGCAGGTAGTGAGCGACCACGGCACCGGTCAGCGCACCCACCAGCGTGCCGACAATGGCGTGCATCCACTGCCTGGGATGGAACAGTTTGCGTCGGTAAAAGGTGAAACTGGCTGTGGCCGAGCCAAATGTTGAACTGAGTTTGTTGGTGCCCAGCACCAGGTGCGGCGGCAGACCTGCGGTCAGCAGCGCCGGGGTGGTCAACAGACCACCGCCACCGGCAATGGCGTCGATGAAACCGGCAATGAAAGCGACAAGGGCCAAAATGGCCAGGGTGGTGAGGTCAACACTGAGTTCGAAAGGCATGGAATCGGCTTATTCGGCGGGGTGCAGAACAGGGCTGCGGGGAAGGGCCGATATCTTACCTATATCCAACTACTGCGGCGACCTGTCTGGCCCTTTCCTGGGCAAGCCCTGACGACACATCACTTGTGCTGTGGCCAATTCCCGATCTGCCACACAAACGGCGGCTCTGTCCTGTTAATCGCCCTGCCAGGATTTACTGGCGGAATTGGATGTCGGCACGCAGTGAATTGTTGCTGTACCAACAGTGCATCAGCAAATTGCTTCAGACACACCCACATCTGTGGCGAGGATTCGAGGATCTGGTGCAGTACAACGACGGCTTCAAGACCAACCTGATCGGCACACCGCAGCAGATTGCCGAGCGGATTGTGGCGTTGAAAGCGGTGGGGGTGGATCGGGTGCTGGCGGGGTTTCTGCACTTCCGGGAAGAGGTGGAGTATTTCGGTCAGCGGGTGTTGCCGTTGGTGAGGGAGCTTGAGGCCAAGGTGCAAAACAAGCAGACCGCCGCGGTAGCCTAAACACCAATGATCGTTCCCACGCTCTGCGTGGGCATGCAGCCCGGGACGCTCCGCGTCCCTGAAGCGGACGCCGAGCGTCCGATGAGGCATTCCCACGCAGGAGCGTGGGAACGATCAGTGTTGGTTTATAGACCGAGGTCGGACAGGCTTGGGTGATCGTCAGGCCGGCGGCCCAGCGGCCAGTGGAACTTGCGGTCGCTTTCCTTGATCGGCATGTCGTTGATGCTGGCAAACCGATTGGCCATCAAACCGTTCTCATCGAACTCCCAGTTTTCGTTGCCGTAGGAACGGAACCAGTTGCCCGAGTCGTCGTGCCATTCATAGGCATAACGCACGGCGATACGATTGCCGGTAAAGGCCCAGAGTTCTTTGATCAGGCGGTAATCCAGCTCTTTTGCCCATTTGCGCGTCAGGAAACCTTTGGCTTCTTCGCGGTTATAGGCAAACTCGGCGCGGTTACGCCATTTCGTGTCCAGGGTGTAGGCCAGTGACACGCGTTGCGGGTCGCGAGAGTTCCAGCCATCTTCGGCCAGGCGTACTTTTTCGATGGCCGACTCACGGGTGAATGGCGGTAATGGCGGACGAACTTCGGCGTTAGACATTGATAGTCTCCCTATAAAATTAAAGTTCAAACACGTTGTCGGGCTTGATTAAAGTGTTACAGGTCCAATAACTTTCGCGCCATGCATTGCGCATTATCGGCGGCACTGTGATCACCCATGACAAGCGCCACGGTAATGGCACCGTCGATCAGGATCAGCAGCTGTTTGGCCTGCGTCTCCGGGTCTGTTGCGCCATGTTCGGTGCAGAGCTCGCGCACGTAGTCGAGCAGCTTCTGTTTGTGGTCTTTGGCAACCAGGCGGACCGGGTCTTGCGGGTCGCCGGTTTCGCCGCTGGTGTTAATGAATGCACAGCCACGGAAGCCTTCGGAAGCGAACCAGGCCTTGAGCACGGTAAACAGGTTGAGCAGCCGGTCGGCCGGGGTTTCAGCCTGGTCGACTGCGCTTCTGTACCAGTGCATCCAGCGCAGGTCTCGCCGTTGCAGGGCCGCGACGGTGAGCTCCTCCTTGTTGGCGAAGTAGCGGTAAATACTCTTTCTGGAGACACCGGCGGTTTTCACCAGAAGATCCATCCCGGTGGCCGCGATGCCACTTTTGTAGATCAACTTTGCGGTGACATCCAGAATGATGTCGCGTGTGTCGTTGCTGGTTATTTTATTCATGTGGCGAACAGTAGAACGATCGTTCTCCTTGGTCAAGCAATTGCTTTTGACTGATCGTTCCCACGCTCTGCGTGGGAATGCATCCCGTGACGCTCTGCGTCACATCAACGGCGGACGCAGAGCGTCCATGGCGGCATTCCTTTGCGGCGCGTGGGAACGATCGGTGTCGTGGGAAGACCCAAGCGGATCCATGGTGTAAGCTCTCGGGTTCTTCGGATTCGACCCATTGCGAGCCCTATGCCGTCGCTTTTCAAACGCTCTCTGCTGCCCAAACTGCGCAGTTTTCCGCTGACCGCCGATGCCGTCACTGTCCTTTCTGGCGCTGCCGAGTTCCGCCGTTGCCTGCTGGAAAAGATCGCCAGCGCCACCCAGCGCATCTATATCGTCGCGCTCTATCTGCAACAGGACGAAGCCGGCCAGGAAATTCTCGATGCCTTGCACGCGGCCAAACTGGCGCGTCCGGAACTGGACGTGGTGGTGGTCGTTGACTGGCTGCGCGCCCAGCGCGGCTTGATCGGCGCCGGCAAGCAGCCGGGCAACTCGGCCTGGTATCAGGAAACCACCCGGACTCATGCCAGTGAAGTCCCGGTGTATGGCGTTCCCGTGCAGACCCGAGAGCTGTTTGGCGTACTGCATTTGAAAGGCTTCGTGATCGATGACTGTGTGATCTACAGCGGCGCGAGTCTGAACAACGTCTATCTGCACAAGTTCGACAAATACCGCTACGACCGTTATCACCTGCTGCACAACCACGCCCTGGCCAATTCGATGCAGCACCTGATTCAGCACGGCCTGATCGCCTCCAAAGCGGTGCATCGTCTCGATTTGCCGAACCTGCCGACCACCCGCAGCCTGCGCAACGACATCGGCGACTTGCGCAGCCGCCTCAAGCACGCGGCGTACGACACCACGACGGGCACCCTGGACAAGGGCGGTTTGTCGGTCAGCCCATTGCTCGGTGTCGGCAAGAACAATCCGTTGAACCGAGTGATTTGCGAGTTGATCGCCTGCGCTCAACATCAACTGACCATCTGCACGCCATACTTCAACCTGCCGCTGGCCGTGATCCGGGAAATCAACCGGGCACTGGCGCGGGGCGTGAAGATCGACATCGTTGTCGGCGACAAGACGGCCAACGACTTCTACATCCCTCCGAGCGAGCCGTTCAAGGTGATTTCGGCGCTGCCGTACCTTTACGAGATCAGCCTTCGGCGTTTCGCCAAACGGCATCATCGCAGTGTCGACAGCGGCCAGTTGAACCTGCACCTGTGGCGTGACGGCGACAACACCTATCACCTCAAGGGCATGTGGATCGATCAGCGCTACACCTTGCTGACCGGCAACAACCTCAACCCGCGGGCGTTCCGTCTCGATCTGGAAAACGCCTTGCTGATTGATGATCCGAAAGGCGAGCTGTTGGAGCCGCGTCGTAAAGAGCTGGCGGAGATTTTCGAGAACACCCGCCGCATCGAGCGTTACCAGGAACTGGAAACGCTGCTGGAATACCCGGCGGCGGTGGCCAAGTTCCTCAAGCGCGTGAGTCGGGTGCGGATTGAACGGTTGCTCTATCGGATTCTGTAAGGGTTAACACGGCGTGGCGGGTGTGTTGCCAGCAAGAACGCCTTCGCGGGCAAGCCTCGCTCCTACAGTGGATCTGAATCGAAGCACAAAGGTGTGATCGACTCAAAACCTTGTAGGAGCGAGCGGTGCGGCGATCCGACTTGCCCGCGAAGAGGCCCGCTCAGACGCTACAAAAAATCAGTTCAACCCCAACTTCCCACGCAACGTCGACAAGTCTTCAGCCAGTGTATTCACCGGCCCGACCAGCGCCTTGCGGTCGTATTCCTTCACCTTGTCATACGTCTCGAAACCACCGTCTTTGGTTTTGTACTTGGTCAGCGTCTTGTTCACCGTAGCGAAGTTCTTGTCGACTTTGGCAATGAAGGCCGCGTCCTGCTTTTCGATCTGCGGACGGAACAGGTCGACGATTTTCTTCGCGCCGTCGATGTTGCCCTGGAAGTCATAAAGGTCGGTGTGGCTGTAGCGATCTTCTTCACCGGAGATCTTGGTCGCAGCGACTTCTTCAAGCAGTGCAGCGGCGCCGCCAACCACTTTTTCCGGTGGGAAGGTCAGGCCGGCAACGCGGGTTTGCAGGTCTTTCACATCTTTGTTCAAGCCATCGGCCACTTCGCCAAGGCCCTGAGTGCTGTTTTCCGAGAACAACGAGTATTCGATGCGGTGGAAACCGCTGAAGTCGGAGGCGCCCACGCCTTTTTCGTGGTCATCGACACGGGAGTCGATGGACGCATCCAGGTCACTGAACAACTCGGCAATCGGCTCGATCGACTCGTAGTAGACGCGGGTCGGTGCGTAGAGCTTTTTGGCGGTGGCCAGGTCGCCTTTTTTTACGGCGTCGGTGAATTGTTGGGTGTGGCTGGCCAGCTCATCGAGCTGTTCAGTCACGTAAATCTTGTAGTCCGAGATCGGCCCCACCAACGCCAGCGGCGCCGTCGCCGCGAAAGCCGAAAGCGGGGTGTTGAGCAAGCCAAGGGTCAGCAATAACGCGAGGGGCGACTTTTTCATGGGACGGTTCCGTGTTGGGGGTTGGTTATGCGGTGGCTTTTGGTGGTGTGGCGTCAAGCAGCGAGCGACCGATGAAGTCCTTGTCGCCGGTGACACCGGGCAGGGTGAAGAAGTACCCGCCGCCGACCGGTTTGAGGTACTCCTCCAGCGGTTCGCCATTGAGCCGGGATTGCACGGTGATGAAGCCTTTTTGCAGATCCGCCTGATAGCAGATGAACAGCAGCCCCATGTCCAGCTGACCGTTCTTGTTCACGCCGTTGGAATAGTTGAACGGCCGGCGCAGGATCAGGTTGGCCTGGGTCGCGGCGGTGCGCGGGTTGGCCAGGCGGATATGCGCGTCGAGCTTGGTCAACTTGCCTTCAGGATCCTTGGCATAGTCCGGCACCTGGGTTTCATGCTCGCCGCCCATCGGCGCGCCGGTGCTCTTGACCCGGCCAAGAATGCTTTGCTGTTCCTGCAGCGGCGTGCGGTCCCAGCGCTCCACGAAGTTGCGGATGATCCGCACGGCCTGATAGCTGCCATTGGCCGCCCAGGCCGGTTCGTCGCTGCCGGGCTGAACCCAGACGATGCTGTTCATGGACGTGGCATCGTTGGAGTCTGGGTTGGCCGAGCCGTCGCGAAAACCGAGAAAGTTGCGCGCACTTTGCGCTGGCACGCCGGGTTTTACCGGGGCCTGGGGCGGGACGCTGCCTTCCTGTTTCCAGCGCACCAGCAGTAAGTCCGGCAGGTTTTTCACGATGTCGCGCAGGGCGTGGATGTTTGTGTCAGTGGTGTTGGAGCAGAACTGCACACTGAGGTCGCCGTGGCAGCAATCAGCGTCCAGTGCATCGTTGGGAAAACCGACCATGCGGATCAGCCGCTTGGGTTTGGCGGCGGTCAGGCCGAAGCGTTCATCGAACAGCGACTCGCCCACCGAGACGGTGATGGTCAGGTTATCCGGCGTCACCACCGGGCCGAGAATCCCCGAATCCACCGGCGGCAGTTTCGGATCGACCTGCGTGACCGGGCCGCCCTTCATCAGGAAGGCGATGCGCTCGTTGAGGGTGCGAAACAAACGCTCCAGGTCTTCGCGGTCGCTGGCCAATACATCAAACGACACCAGCATGCCGCAGGCCGGGCGCGGCGTGACGATGCCGGTCTGGTGCTGGCCGTGGAAGGCGTGGCGGTCTTCGGTCTTGTCGCTGCTCGGCGCTTCGGTCACTTGCGCCGGGCTGGCGGCCATGGCCGGGCAACTGAGTGCGGTGCCGGCCAATGCCACGCCAGCCGCGCCCATGCCCATCAATACCCGGCGACGCTGGAGGTTGAATGGCTCTGAATCGTTCATCGGTTTGTTCTTCTACTTACAGGCCGGAAAGGCCAAGGGCGGGATCGATTGCATCGAGTACGTCGGCCAGAGCCTTGGCCTTGTCGGCGACCTGTTTGCGCTGCTCGGCACTGACGCTGTCGTAACTTGCATAGCCTTCCTTGACCTTGAAGCCGTTGAGTTCGGCGTCGAGGGCAATCACGGCGCTGTCGATCTTCGGCAGCAGCTCGGCGGCGGATTTGCTCAGTAACGGATGCAACAGGTCGACGACTTTGCGGGCAGCAAAGAGGTTGGCGGCAAAACCGTTCAGGTCGGTGTGGCTGTAGCGTTCTTCTTCACCGCTGCTGGCGCGTACGTCGGCCAAGCTGTTGAGATTGCGCACCACAAGGCTCACCAGTTGCTCAGGCGGTAGCGACTGAGCCAGCAGTTGTTGTTTGAGCGTGGTGACGTCGGCGATCAGATGCTGGGCGACGGGCGTCAGACCGTCGAGAGTGCGTTGCTGGAACAGGGCGTATTCGATCCGGTGGAAACCGGTGAAGCCCGGGTCCTGCTCGCGTTTCTCAAAGTAATCGGCGCGGGCGTTGATCGTGTTGTCCAGCTCGGCCATACGCTGGGCGGCCGGGGCGATCCGTTGATACGCGGCGCGGGCTGGCAGATACAAGGCTTGCGCCTGAGTGAGGTCTCCAGCTTCGATGGCGTGTTCAAGGGCGGTGACGGCTTTGATCAGTGCGCTGCTCTGAGTGCTCAGGTAAACGCGGAACTCCGACAGTGGACCCACAAAGGCCACCATCGAAGGTTTAGCCTTGGCCGCCGCGTCTGAAACGGCGGTCGGGCTGACGTGCAAGGTGCCGCGCGGATTGCTCAGCAGACCACATGTGATCGCATAGTCACCGGGCAACAGGTTGGCATTGATCACCTGGCTCAGGCCGGGGGCAATGTTTTCCCGTTCTTCGATCACCAGCACGCCGTCGAGAATTTCCCATTCAACGGCTCGATCCGAGCGATTGACGATGCGGAAACTGGCGCGACCGGCCGGGACGCTCAGTGCATTCGGCTCGCAGCTGTGCGGGTGAATGGTCACCACCACTTCGTCATGGTGGGCCTGGCGCTTGGCCGCCGCCATTTTCGAGGCGTAATAGAACAGGCCACCGGCGGCGATCATTACGAACACCGAACCGGCCACCGCCCAGCGCAAGGCACGGGGAGGGGAGGCCTGGGGAGGGGCTTGAATTGGCATGGGTGCCCTTACTGACTGGAAACGGAAGAAGGTTGCTTGGCGGGGGCGGGGGCGGGGGCGGGAGCTGGAATCGGGTAAAAAAACATCACCAGCGCCACCACCAGATAAATCAGATACGCCCCGAGGGTGCTGACGGTCGGTGCATCCTGGTAACCGAACATCCCGGCCAGCACCGAGCCCAGCGGGCCATCCATCGGCAGCGTCGCGCTAAAGTCGAAGAGCACGGTTTGCAGATGATTCCACACGCCGGCTTCATGCAGCGCTTGCACCGAGTTGGCGAGGATCCCGGCAGCCACCACCAGAATGAACAACCCGGTCCAGCGGAAAAACGCACCCAGGTTCAGGCGCATGCTGCCGGTGTAGATCAGGAAACCGACGATGATCGCCAGGATCAGGCCGAGCAGGGCGCCGATCGGTGCCGCCGGGCCTTCGCTCTGCTGGAACACCGCGAGCAGGAAGAACACCGTCTCCAGACCTTCTCGGGCCACGGCGAAAAACACCATGGCGATCAGCGCCGTGACCTGGTGTTTTGAACCGGTCAGCGCGTGATCGAGAGAAACATGCAGCGACTGTTTGATCGAACGCGCGACTTTGCGCATCCAGAACACCATGGAGCTGAGAATGCCCACGGCGACCAGGCCGACCACCCCTTCAAACAGTTCCTGTTGTTTCTGCGGGAACTCGGCACTGACCAGTTCCAGGCCACCGCCCACCAGCAGGGCCAGGGCCGCGGCGAGGAACACGCCGATCCACACCGCCGGCATCCACTGGCCTCGGCCGGTCTGCTTGAGGTAGCTGGCGATGATGCCAACGATCAGCGCGGCTTCAATGCCTTCGCGCAGCATGATCAGAAAAGGAACAAGCATTCAGCACCGTGGCGTCATTAGATAGGGTGCTAAGTTGTAACATAATGACACTCATTCCCAAATGCCATTCATTGACATTTAGCTGAACCTAACCTGAACAAAGTCTCTTCCGCACGGATCATTCCCACGCGCAGCAAAGGAATGCAGCCCGTGACGCTCTGCGTCACATCCAAAAGCGGAACGCAGAGCGTCCCATGAGGCATTCCCACGCAGAGCATGGGAACGAGAGCGGATTCAGCTAATATGCCCCACTCAAACAAGAACAAGGCTTGCCTCGGTCAATGTCGGAAAAAGACACCATCTCCATTCAACTGGTGCGTGAAGCGCTGTTGCAAAGCTGCGCCCCGGGAGTCGCCACCGAAGAGGTGTTGAACAAAGTCGGCATCGATCCGGTACTGCTCGAAAGTAGCGATGCGCGCGTCCCGGCCACCGCTTATGCGCGGCTGTGGCGCTTGCTGGCACGACGTGGAGACGATGAGTTTTTTGGCATGGACCCGCGCAAACTCAAATCCGGCAGCCTGGCGTTTCTCTGTCGCTGCTCCATGGTCCAGCCGAGCCTGGCCGCCGGTTTGACCTCGGGGTTGAGCTTTTTGTCGTTGATGCTCGAGCACATGCCCGCACAGTTGGTTCGTCAGCAAAGCCTGGCGGAAATCGTCCTGCTCGAAGACGACCAGGACCCGCGCCGCGCCTTCACTTATTTCACTTACTGGATGATCGTCCACGGCGTCGCCTGCTGGCTGGCGGGGCGACGGATTCCGATCCTGGCCATCGAGTTGCGCTGCCCGACGCCTGATTTCTGCGATGACTACCAGGTGATGTTCTCCGAGAACCTGCGTTTCGACCGGCCGCGTACGCGGATGATTTTCTCGGCCGAGTGCCTGGATTTGCCGATCAAGCGCAGCCCGGAAGAACTCAAGCGTTTCCTGGCCCATGCGCCGGCGAATATTCTGGTCAAGTACCGTGACCCGGAGAGCCTGGCCAGCCGGATCAAGCACAATTTGCGGCAATTGCCCGCCGAACACTGGCCGGAAACCGAGGCCCTGGCGCAACAGCTGTGCATGTCGGCTTCGACGTTGCGTCGGCGCCTGGCTGAAGAGGGCCAGACTTACCAAGGCCTCAAGGACAGCGTGCGCAAGGAGTTGGCGATTGTTTGGCTGGCCGAGCCTGCCATCAGCTTCGCCGAGATTGCCACGCGTTTGGGGTTTGCCGACGCCAGCTCGTTCTACAAGGCGTTTCGCAAGTGGTCGGGGTCAAATCCGGGGCATTACCGGAGTTTGATCCTCAACGAAGCCAGCTAGGCACCGATCGTTCCCACGCTCTGCGTGGGAATGCAGCCCGGGACGCTCTGCGTCCCATCAAGAGCCGAACGCGGAGCGTCCGTTGAGGCATTCCCACGCAGAGCGTGGGAACGATCATTGACGCACCTCTCAAATCTTGGCCAAACCAGTCACGCAACTTGATAGCTTTGACCATTGTCCCGCGCCCCGCGCAGAGCGAGTATTTCCCTGTTAATTACGGTTCCCCGACCTAATAAAAATACAAAGGGATTCTGGCAATGCGCGATTATTTGTCTGCTACAACACAGTTCAATTATCAGCACACCGTCGACGCCGCGCTCGCGGGCGATTTGACTGCCCTCAACGCCTGCGTCGAGTGTTGCGACCGGCACGCCTTGCCGGGGCGCATCGCGCTGTTTTGGGAAGGCCGCGATGGCACCAGCGCGACGTACACCTTCAGCGACTTGCAGGACAAAGCCGCGCGTTTCGCCAATTTCCTCCTGGCCCAGGGCGTGAAAAAAGGCGACAAGGTTGCCGGTCTCTTGCCACGTAATATCGAATTGCTGATCACCGTGTTCGCCACCTGGCGCATCGGCGCGGTCTATCAACCGCTGTTTACTGCCTTCGGCCCAAAAGCCATCGAACACCGCCTCAGCTGCTCGGGCGCCAAAGTGGTGGTCACCGACGCGGGCAATCGCTCCAAACTCACTGAAGTCGCGGACTGCCCGACCATCGTCACCGTCGCCGGTCCCAAAGGCCAAGGCATCGTCCGTGGCGATTACAGCTTCTGGGCCGAACTGGCCAATTATTCTCCTGTGTGCGAACCGGTCCTGCTGACCGGCGAAGACCCGTTCCTGCTGATGTTCACTTCGGGCACCACCGGTCCGTCGAAGGCGCTGTCCGTACCGCTCAAGGCCATCGTCGCTTTCCAGAGCTACACCCGTGACGCCGTGGACTTGCGCCCTGAAGACGCCTTCTGGAACGTCGCCGATCCGGGCTGGGCCTATGGCATCTATTTCGGTGTCACCGGGCCGATGGCCATGGGGCATCCGATCACCTTTTACGATGGCCCGTTCACCCTCGAAAGCACCTGCCGGGTGATCAACAAATACGGGATCACCAACCTTACCGGTTCGCCGACGGCCTATCGCCTGTTGATCGCTGGTGGCGACGAGTTCGCCCGCTCGATCAAGGGCAAGCTGCGCATCGTCAGCAGCGCCGGCGAGCCGCTGAACCCGGAAGTGATTCGCTGGTTCGCCGACAACCTCGGTGTGGTTATTCACGATCATTACGGCCAGACCGAACTGGGCATGGTCCTGTGCAATCACCACGGCCTGGAGCATCCGATCCACATGGGCGCCGCCGGTTTCGCCTCGCCGGGCCACCGCATCGTGGTGCTGGACGACGAGTACAAAGAACTCGGCGTCGGCCAGCCGGGCATTCTGGCCATCGATCGCACCCAGTCGCCGATGTGCTGGTTCGCCGGTTACGAAGGCGCACCGACCAAGGCCTTCGTCGGTAACTATTACCTGAGCGGCGACACCGTCGAATGGAACCCGGACGGCAGCATCAGCTTCGTCGGTCGCAGCGACGACGTGATCACCACCTCCGGTTATCGCGTCGGTCCGTTCGACGTGGAAAGCGCGTTGATCGAACACCCAGCGGTGATCGAAGCAGCGGTGGTCGGCAAACCCGATCCGGAGCGCACCGAACTGGTGAAAGCCTTCGTCGTGATTTGCTCGCAATACCGCGCAACGCCGGAACTGGCCGAAGAACTGCGCCAACATGTGCGCAAGCGGCTGGCCGCGCACTCGTACCCCCGTGAAATCGAATTTGTCAGTGAGTTGCCGAAAACCCCTAGCGGCAAATTGCAGCGCTTTATCTTGCGCAACCAGGAAATCGCCAAGGCTCAAGAGGCCGCCGCGAAGAACGTTTCAGCTTGAATCCAAGGAAACAATGATGCAGATCGAAAACAAGGTTTTTCTCGTCACCGGCGGTGCGTCCGGCCTCGGTGCGGCCACGGCTGAAATGCTGGTCGCGGCCGGCGCCAAAGTCATGCTGGTGGACATGAACGCTGAAGCCGTTGCGGCCCAGGCTGAACGTCTCGGCGTGCAAAGCGTGGTGGCAGATATCAGCAACGAAGCGGCGGCCGAAGCTGCCGTGCAGGCGACGGTCAAGGCTTACGGTGGCCTGAATGGTCTGGTCAACTGCGCTGGCATCGTGCGGGGTGAGAAGATCCTCGGCAAGAATGGCCCTCATGTACTGGCCAATTTCAGCCAGGTGATCAACGTCAACCTGATCGGCAGTTTCAACATGCTGCGCCTGGCGGCTGCTGCGATCGCTGAAACCGAAGCGGATGCCGACGGCGAGCGCGGCGTGATCATCAACACCGCCTCGGCGGCCGCGTACGACGGCCAGATCGGCCAGGCCGCGTATGCCGCGTCCAAAGGCGCGATCGTCAGCCTGACGTTGCCCGCCGCCCGCGAACTGGCGCGCTTCGGCATCCGCGTGATGACCATCGCCCCGGGCATTTTCGAAACCCCGATGATGGCCGGCATGACCCCGGAAGTCCGCGCGTCCCTGGCTGCCGGCGTACCGTTTCCGCCGCGTCTGGGTAAACCGAGCGAGTATGCCGGGCTGGTCAGGCATATCATTGAAAACAGCATGCTCAATGGCGAGGTGATCCGTCTCGACGGTGCCTTGCGCATGGCCGCCAAGTAAGGAGGATTTGTCATGACTATGTCCAACGATCCCATTGTTATCGTCAGCGCCGTCCGCACCCCGATGGGTGGTTTCCAGGGCGAATTGAAGAGCCTGACCGCACCGCAACTCGGTGCTGCGGCGATTCGCGCTGCCGTCGAGCGCGCCGGTGTGGCGCCAGACGCGGTTGAAGAAGTGCTGTTCGGTTGCGTCCTGTCCGCCGGCCTCGGCCAGGCCCCGGCGCGCCAGGCCGCGCTGGGCGCCGGGCTGGATAAATCGACCCGTTGCACGACCCTGAACAAAATGTGCGGTTCGGGCATGGAAGCGGCCATTCTGGCCCACGACATGCTGGTGGCCGGCAGCGCCGACGTGGTTATCGCCGGCGGTATGGAAAGCATGTCCAACGCGCCGTTTCTGCTGGACCGCGCCCGCAGCGGTTACCGCATGGGCCACGGTCGCGTACTCGATCATATGTTCCTCGACGGCCTGGAAGACGCCTACGACAAGGGTCGCCTGATGGGCACCTACGCCGAGGATTGCGCTGAAACCAACGGTTTCACCCGTGAAGCTCAGGACGCCTTTGCCATTGCCTCGACCACCCGCGCGCAGCAGGCGATCAAGGACGGCAGCTTCAAAGACGAGATCGTGCCGCTCACCGTGACCGTCGGTAAAGAGCAGGTGCTGATCAGCACCGACGAACAGCCACCGAAAGCCAAGCTGGACAAGATCGCTTCCTTGAAACCGGCGTTCCGCGAAGGCGGCACGGTGACGGCGGCCAACTCCAGCTCCATTTCCGATGGCGCCGCGGCACTGGTGTTGATGCGCCGTTCCGAAGCTGAAAAACGCGGCCTGAAACCGCTGGCTGTGATTCACGGTCACGCGGCATTTGCCGACACCCCGGGCCTGTTCCCGGTGGCTCCAGTGGGCGCGATCAAGAAGCTGATGAAAAAAACCGGCTGGTCCCTGGACGAAGTCGATCTGGTCGAAGTCAACGAAGCCTTCGCCGTGGTCAGTCTGGTCACCATGACCAAACTGGAAATCCCCCACGAGAAGATCAACGTTCACGGCGGCGCTTGCGCCCTCGGTCACCCGATCGGTGCGTCTGGCGCGCGGATCCTCGTGACTTTGCTCTCGGCCCTGCGCCAGAAAGGCCTGAAACGCGGCGTTGCAGCGATCTGCATCGGCGGCGGGGAAGCCACGGCCATGGCCGTTGAATGCCTCTATTGAAACTGACGCTGCCCCATGTAGGAGTGAGCCTGCTCGCGATAGCGGTGTATCAGCTCACATAAATGTTGAAAGTGAGTCCGCCATCGCGAGCAGGCTCACTCCTACAGGTTTTGCGTGCGAACCAAACAAAGGATTCACCATGATTCCCAATGACGAACAACTTCAGATCAGCGACGCGGCCCGGCAATTTGCCCAGGAACGGCTGAAACCGTTCGCCGCCGAGTGGGACCGTGAGCATCGCTTTCCCAAGGAAGCCATCGGCGAGATGGCGGAACTGGGCTTCTTCGGCATGTTGGTGCCGGAAGAGTGGGGCGGTTGCGACACCGGTTACCTGGCCTACGCCATGGCCCTGGAAGAAATTGCGGCCGGCGACGGCGCTTGCTCGACCATCATGAGCGTGCATAACTCGGTGGGTTGCGTACCGATCCTCAAGTACGGCAACGACGACCAGAAAGAACGCTTCCTCAAACCGCTGGCCAGCGGCTCGATGCTGGGGGCTTTTGCCCTGACCGAACCGCAGGCCGGCTCAGACGCCAGCGGCCTGAAAACCCGTGCCCGCCTGGAAGGCGATCATTACGTGTTGAACGGCTGCAAACAGTTCATCACGTCCGGGCAGAACGCCGGGGTGGTGATCGTGTTCGCCGTGACTGACCCGAGTGCCGGCAAGCGTGGCATCACGGCGCTGATCGTGCCGACCGATTCGCCGGGTTACAAAGTCGCGCGGGTCGAAGACAAACTCGGCCAGCACGCGTCCGACACCTGTCAGATTCTGTTTGAAGACGTGAAGGTGCCGGTGGCCAATCGGTTGGGCGAGGAGGGCGAAGGCTATCGAATCGCCCTGGCCAACCTCGAAGGCGGCCGTGTCGGCATCGCTTCGCAATCGGTGGGCATGGCCCGCGCTGCGTTCGAAGCGGCCCGCGACTACGCTCGCGAGCGTGAAAGCTTCGGCAAGCCGATCATCGAGCATCAAGCAGTAGCGTTCCGCCTGGCCGACATGGCAACCCAAATCGCCGTCGCCCGGCAGATGGTGCATTACGCGGCGGCGTTAAGAGACAGTGGCAAACCGGCCTTGGTCGAAGCCTCCATGGCCAAGCTGTTCGCCTCGGAAATGGCTGAGAAGGTTTGCTCCGCCGCCTTGCAAACCCTCGGCGGTTACGGTTACTTGAACGATTTCCCGCTGGAGCGGATCTACCGCGACGTGCGGGTGTGCCAGATCTACGAAGGCACCAGCGATATTCAACGCATGGTTATTTCGCGCAATCTTTGAGAAGGAGTCATCTGTGAGTTACGAAACGATTTTGCTGGAAACCCACGGTCGCGTTGGCCTGATTACCCTGAACCGTCCGCAGGCGCTGAATGCGTTGAACGCGCAGATCGTCAGCGAACTGAACCAGGCCCTCGATGGCCTGGAAGCCGATTCGAACATCGGCTGCATCGTGCTGACCGGCTCGAAAAAAGCCTTCGCCGCCGGCGCCGACATCAAGGAAATGGCCGAGCTCACTTACCCGCAGATCTACATCGACGACCTGTTCAGCGACAGCGATCGCGTGGCCAACCGCCGCAAGCCGATCATTGCCGCCGTCAACGGTTTTGCCTTGGGCGGTGGTTGTGAACTGGCGCTGATGTGCGACTTTATCCTGGCCGGCGACAACGCCAAGTTCGGTCAGCCGGAAATCAACCTCGGCGTACTGCCGGGCATGGGCGGCACCCAGCGCCTGACTCGCGCAGTGGGCAAGGCCAAAGCCATGGAAATGTGCCTCAGTGGCCGACTGATCGATGCGGTGGAAGCGGAGCGTTGCGGGATTGTCGCGCGGATTGTTCCGGCTGATGAGTTGCTGGAAGAAGCGTTGAAAGTCGCGGCGCTGATTGCCAAGAAGTCGTTGCCGATTGCGATGATGGTCAAGGAAAGCGTCAACCGCGCGTTTGAAGTGAGCCTGTCGGAAGGTGTGCGCTTTGAGCGTCGGGTGTTCCATGCGGCGTTTGCGACGCAGGATCAGAAGGAAGGGATGGCGGCGTTTATTGCCAAACGTGAAGCCGAGTTCCAAGGTAAGTAACCCGAACCGATACTGATCGTTCCCACGCTCCGCGTGGGAATGCATCCTGTGACGCTCTGCGTCACGATTGCAAAGGAACGCGGAGCGTCCCGGGCGGCATTCCCACGCGGAGCGTGGGAACGATCAGACCCCTCACACCAAATAATTCTTAAGCTCCCGAGCAATCACCATCCGCTGTATCTCGCTAGACCCTTCATAAATCTGCGTAATCCGCGCATCCCGGTAATAACGCTCCACCGGGTAATCTTCCAGATACCCATACCCGCCATGAATCTGCATCGCCGACGAACACACTTTCTCGGCCATTTCCGACGCAAACAGTTTGGCCTGTGAAGCCTCCGACAGACACGGCTTACCGGCACTGCGCAAGCGCGCGGCATGCAGGATCAGCAATCGCGCCGCATTCAACCGGGTGTGCATGTCGGCCAGCATATTCGCGATGCTCTGGTGCTCGATGATCGGCTTGTCGAACTGCACCCGATCCCGCGAGTACGCCAGCGCCGCTTCAAACGCCGCGCGAGCAATGCCCAACGCTTGTGCCGCAATGCCGATGCGGCCGCCTTCAAGGTTCGACAGGGCAATCGCCAGTCCCTTGCCTCGCTCACCCAACAGGTTGGCTTCGGGAATCGTGCAGTTGCTCAGGGTTACCGCGCAGGTGTCGGAGGCGCGGATGCCCATCTTGTGTTCAGTGCGATCAACGATGAAACCCGCAGTGTTCGTCGGCACGAGGAACGCCGAGATGCCGCGCTTGCCCAGGTCCGGATCGGTCATCGCGAACACGATGGCCAGCTTCGCCCGTTTGCCGTTGCTGACGAATTGCTTTGCGCCGTTGATCACCCACTGGCCGTCGCGCAGTTCTGCGCGGGTGCGCAGGTTGTGGGCTTCGGAACCGGCCTGGGGTTCGGTCAGGCAGAAGCAGCCGATGGCCTGACCGCTGGCCAGGTCCGGCAGCCAGGTCTGTTTCTGTTCTTCAGTGCCGTAGTTGAGGACCGGACCGCAGCCCACGGAGTTGTGAATGCTCATTAGCGCGCCCGTGGCGCCGTCGCCGGCAGAAATCTCTTCCACCGCCAGGGCGTAGGCGACGTAGTCGACATAGGTGCCGCCCCATTCCTCGGGCACCACCATGCCCAGCAGCCCCAGTTCGCCCATCTTCGCCACCAGACCATCATCGATCCAGCCGGCTTTTTCCCAGGCCTGGGCGTGGGGCGCGATTTCGCCGCGGGCAAAGTCCCGGGCCATGTCGCGGATCATGACTTGCTCTTCGCTCAATTCGATATCGTGCATGGCTCAGCTCCCGCTCTGCTCAAAACCCGTGAAAAAACTCGCGACGTGCTCGGCGTCCAGCGCCTGCAAGGTCGGCGGGTTCCAGCGCGGGCTCTTGTCTTTATCGATCAGCAAGGCGCGCACGCCTTCGATCAGGTCGCCACGCTCGAACCACTGACGGTCCAGGTGCAGCTCCAGGGCGAAGCAGTCTTCGAGACTCAAGTGTCGACCGCGACGGAGCATTTCCAGGGTCACGCCCATGGCCAACGGTGAACGGCTTTCCAGCAGGTCGGCGGTGGTCGTGGCCCACACGTGACTGTCGGCAACCGTTACTTCACGCAGTTGCTCAACAATACTCGGCACATCGGGCAGGGCGAAGAAGTGATCGATGGCCGGGCGCAACGCCGCCAAAGGTGCCGCGGGCAGTTGTTGCACCGCCAGTTTCGCCAGCAGACCTTGAAGGTCCTTCAACGGTGTTTCGTGCCATTGCAACTGATCGAGTTGCTCGTCCAGGGTGCCCAACTTGTCGCTGTCCAGGTACCAGTCGGCCAGGCCGCAATAGAGCGCATCGGCCGCACGGATCTGCACGCCGCTGACACCGAGATAAATACCCAGTTCACCGGGAACGCGCGGCAGGAAGTGGCTGCCACCGACATCCGGGAAATAACCGATCGCCACTTCCGGCATCGCCAAACGGCTTTTCTCGGTGACCACACGCAGGTCGGCGCCTTGCACCAGGCCCATGCCGCCGCCCAGGACAAAACCGTCCATCAAGGCGAGCACAGGTTTGCGGTAGTGGTGAATAGCGAGGTCGAGGGCGTATTCCTCGACGAAGAAATCTTCATGCAGCGTGTCGCCGTTTTTGAAGCTGTCATACAGCGAGCGAATATCGCCGCCGGCACAGAAAGCTTTCTCCCCAGCACCGCGCAACACCACTGCGTGCACGTGCGGATCCAGCGCCCAGGCATCGAGCTGACGCTGCAGATTGCGCACCATGTCCAGGGTGATGGCGTTGAGGCCGGCGGGGCGATTGAGGGTCAGGTGACCGATGTGGTTGCGAACCTCGGCCAGCACTTCGTTTTGCGTGGCATCCATGGACTGAGTCCCCGGAGAAGAAACCTGAGCAGTCATCACTAACTCCCTGCTTTTATTGTTCTTTATAGAGAAGCCCGCGCGCGAGCGATGCTGGATCGTACCAGTGCAAATTTGTGATGTGCAACCCGGATATATGCAGGTGCATCCTGCATATATGCATAACTCTAAATGTGGGAGCGAGCCGTCAGGAGCTACGTCTCAGAACTTCACCAATACTGCGACGTTTGGCGTGCAACTCACTGATATGGATCAGTTGTTCAAGGTCTTCCGGAGTGACGTCGAAGAAGGCTTCCATGTCCGCGAGGGCCAGTTTCAGGTCCTGGGCGGTAATTGCCTGGCTGTCGGTGGGCGGGCGGTCGGCCGGCACCATGCCCACCGCTTCGCTGGCGCGTTTTGGGTAACGAATGCGCGTCAGGTTGTTGTAGGCCAGGGCGCTGAGCAGCATGGTCGATCCGCTGAGCATCACCGGGCCGAGGGCTTTCCAGTCCAGGGCAATGGTCGCCGGGTCTGCCAACACCAATAGCAGCGCCAAGGCCCCGGCCGGTGGGTGCAGGCAACGCAGCCAGCACATCAGAATCAGCGCCATGCCGGCCGCCAGGCAAGCGCTGCCAAGGGTTCGTCCGAGCACGTGAGCGACCAGCAGCGAAACCACCCCGGCGCTGAGGTAGCCGCCAAGAATCGACCAAGGCTGGGCGAGGGCGCCGGAAGACACTGCGAACAGCAACACGGCCGATGCGCCCAGCGGACCGATCAGATGCTGCGCCACATCCATGCCAAACACCTGGCTGCAGAGCCAGACGCTGAACAGTGTGCCCAGGGACATGCCAATGGCGGCCCGGCTCCATTCGGAAGGGCGAGTGTTGATGGCGGCGGGAAACCAGCGAGAGAACATGAGGCAGACGATCCGTTGAAAAAAACCGAGGCAAAAAAAAGGCTTAGCTGGGAAACCCAGAAAGCCCTTGAAGTTGTTCCAACTATTGGGGGAGGAACGGGCACAGTGTGCCGTTGATTCCTGATGCTGACAAATTCATATTAATGCAGTTTCAGTGCATTAATTTTGCTGTAATGCCACCCGACGGCCACTCATGAAACACAGGAAACCACCCATGGCGGTCAGCGCGCTCAGGGCATAGAACATCGTTGGCGCGGGGGTGTGCATCAGCAGGAAACCGCAAATCACCGGGCTCAGAGCTCCGCCGAGGGCGGCGAGGTTTTGCGCGCCGTAATAGCTGCCGCGCAGTTCTTCCGGGGCCAGGGTGTCGACGAAGAGGAATTCGGCGGGGTAAATGATCATTTCACCGAGGGTGAAGATGAACATTGCCACGCACCACGACACCAGGCTGTCGGCCAGGCTGAAACCGATCAACCCGACAATGAACAGGCTGGTACCGCCCGCGATCCAGTAGCGCAATTGTTCGCGTTTGAGGAAACGACCGATCTGGTATTGCAGCAGGATCACGCTGATGGCGTTGCAGGCGAGCAGGGCAGCCATGGTTTCCAGTGCCCGTTTGGAGTCGTGGGTCACCAGCAGGTATTGCGACAGGTACAGGGTAAAACGACCGTGGACCACGGTACTGAGCAGGCAGCCGCAGGTGAACATGATCAGCGTGCGGTCGTTCTTCAGGGTGACCAGTGTTTTGAGAAAACTCTGGGGCTGCCCGATCGCGGGTGTCTGGGCCGAGTCCTTGGGTATCCCGATCATCAAGAAAATACTGAAGAACGCGATGCCGCCGGCCATCAGGAACGGTGCAATCGGATACACGCCGGCAATCACCACGCCCAACATCGGGCCGGTGGCGTAGCCGATATTGGTCAAGGTGTAGCGCAGGGAAAAGGCCTTGGCGCGCTGGCCCATCGGCAGGTTTTCACTGAGGATCGCCTTCGAGCCAATCAGGAACAGTGCCGAAGCGGTTTCGGTGATCACCAGGGTAGCGGTGGTCAGGTAGAGGTTTTCGGCGAAGGTCAGCAGCACGAAGCCGATGGCGCTGGAGAGCATCGCCAGGATCAGCAGCCGGCGCTTTTCGAGGCGATCGATGATGTAACCGCCGTAGAGCGCGAGCAGGGTGGCGATGAACACCGCGATGCCCAGCAGCAAGCCGACATCCTGTTGGTTGAGGCCGAGTTTGTTGCTCAGGAACAACGTGAGCAGCGGGCTGGTGATGGCGCGGCTGACGACGATGGTCAGCGAAACGATCATCAACCGGCGGATAACGAGTGAGTAAGTGGCCACGGTGGTGCAAATATCCTTATTTTGGTGTTTGGCTTTGATCGTTCCCACGCTCTGCGTGGGAATGCCTCAATGGACGCTCTGCGTCCGCTTCGGCAGGGACGCGGAGCGTCCCGGGCTGCATTCCCACGCGGAGCGTGGGAACGATCAGTGCATCGACAGATTCCAACTCTTCAAGTCGCCACAACAGTTCAAACAACGCCTGCGCCTGCTCCCGCGGCATCACCCGCACCGCCAAACTGAAAAACTTCTCCTCCAGCGCCGCATCACTCAACGGATTGCCCGGTGCACCCAACGGCACGTCAACGCACAGGCTCGCCTGCCGACCGTCCACGGTCCGCACGCTGACAACGGGCTCGCCATCCTCTGACAGTTGCCGATCCACTTCAAGACGGATGCGCGACATCCAGTGAGCAATCCGCGGATCGCCCCGTTGTTCATCGTCATAAGCCTCCAACCGGCAATGACCCTGCACCAGCCGGGCCGCGAGGGCATACGGCAGGCTCATCTGCGCCGCCGCCAACGTGCTGATGTCGCGCCCGCCACACATGTCCTGAAGAAACCCGCACAACGAAACCCGGACATCCTCGACCTGATCCGCGTTGACCTGCAGTTGATCCAGTAACAGCCCCAATGCATCGATCGCCGAATGCGTCCCTCGGCAAGCGGCGTAAGGCTTGATCGAGCAGCGGGCGAGTTTCCATACACGGCCCAGATCGGCATCCAGCGCCTCAGGGTGTGAGCTCACACCGGCCAGGGTTTTTAGAAACCCGCCCCAGACATCATCGAATAACCGGGTCGGCCCGGTGATGCCTTGTTGGGCAAATCGCGCTGCCAGCAGTCCGCCTTCGGCAGCGCGACCGCTGTGGAGTTTTTTGCTTTGGGAACCGTCATGAATGAAGGCCCAAAGACCGCCGCTGAAACTGCCGGCAATGCCCAGCGCCGAGACGGTTTGCCCGGCGTCCAGCCCGAGAATTCGCGCACTGGCCGCCGCCGCGCCGAACACGCCGCAGGTGGCGGTGGAATGCCAGCCGGCGCCGTTGTGGGCCGAATAGCTGCCGCAGGCTTCGAGCACTCGGCGGCCGATTTCGTAGCCGATGACCACGGCAGTGATCAACTCCCGGCCATTCACCGGTTTTCCAGACATCGACACCGCAGCCATGACCGCCGGCAGCACCACTGCGCCGGAATGGTCACAGCCACCGGTGTCGTCCAGTTCCAGGGCATGGGCGGCGACACCGTTGAGCATGGCGGCCTGAGCCGCGCCGGTTCGCTGATCGGTGCCCCAGATCAGCGTGTTCCCGACTTCACCCTCGAAGACCTGACGTGCCTGCTTTGCGACCTCGCTGCCAGCCCCGGCCAAGGTCGCGCCGAAGGTGTCGAGTATGTGCCGCTTGGCTTGTGCCACCAGTGCTGGCGGCAAGTCTTCGAATTGGGTGTCGACGCAAAACTGCGCCAGTCGCTGCATCCGCTCACTCATACGATGTAATCCCGGTAATGTCGCTCATACACGGCCGCCGGATGGTCCTCGGTCACAGGCAGCGCTGATTCAGCCCACCATTGAGCGACGTCGGCGCCCGTGGCAATCCACACGTCATCGTGCTGTTGAATCCCCTCAAGCAACTCGCGCAAGACACCAATCCGCCCAGGCGTAGCAATGATCTCCGGGTGCAGCCGCAGCACATAACACAACCCGAACCGGTGAAACCCGGCGAAGTCCAATTGCAGGTTGCCCAGGGTGTGGCTGTAAGAAGCGATCCGCGATTGCGCCGGCGGTACGGCCGGGCTGAGGTTGAAGGCGAAGTAGGGTTCGTCTTCCAGTTCGTAGTGCAACGGCAATTCGATGACGTCGGGCGCCGTCGGATGAGCGAATGGCAAATCATCGCCGCGCCAGGATGAGGACCAGCGAATACCGTGATCCTTCAACGCCTCGATGAAGCCCGGCGCACCGTTGCCGGCCGGGATGCGAAACCCCGTCGGGCGCTGGCCGGTCAGCGCGGTTAACGCCTCGCAGCCTTTGGCAATCTCGGCACTTTGCTCGGTGAGACTCAGGGTGTCGTAGTTCTGATGGCGATAGCCTGCGCAGGCAACTTCATGCCCGCCAGCCTGGATTGCCCGAATGTGCTCGGGGTTTTCCTCGGCGACGATACCGGGAACAAACCAGCTGCTGGAAACCCCCAGTTCTGCGAACAAACCGAGCAAACGGTCGACGCCGCGTTGGGTGCCATAGCGCCAGACCGACAGCGTCTTGTCGCGCCCGGCGACTTCCGGAGCCTGGGTCAGGATGCCGTGGATGTCGTTGTAATCGACAGTCAGCACCACGGCGCAGCGATAGCCTTTGGGCCAGACAATGGAATCAGCCATGGTGATGCTCCTTCAGCCACCATTGGGCGACATCGCGGCAGGTGGCGAACCAGACGTCGTCACGCTGACGCATGTGTTCGAAGAGTTTTTCCAGTAGCAGGATGCGTCCCGGTTTGCCGGTGATCTTGGGGTGGAACAGGGTGGTCAGGCACAACCCTTCGTTCATTGCACCGTCGTACTCGCGGCACCAGTTATCGAGGGTCAGCGCGTAACTGGCGGTGCGGTCCAGCCCGGAAGGAAAGTTCGGCGCGCGGGTGTAGGCGAGGGAGGCGTAATCGTCCATTTCCCAGCGACCGGGGATTTCCACCAGCGGCGTTTGGTGGCCCGGGACTTTCACCAGGTACGGCCGGTCATCGCCGCGCATGCTGCTGGAGTAGGTCACCCCGGCTTCCACCAGCATCGCCGGGGTTTCGGCGCGCCAGTCGCCGGACGGGGTGCGGAAACCTTCGGCGCGGATGTTCAGGTGTTTCCAGAACACCTCGCGGGATTTGTTCATTACGTCCTTTTGCTGTTCCAGCGTGAGGGCGTAAAAGGATTCGTGTTTGTAGCCGTGGTAGGCCACTTCATGCCCGCGCTCGACAATCGCCTGACACTGTTTCGGCCAGTTCTCCACGACCCAGGCCGGGACGAAGAACGTCGTCGGGATTTGGAACTCGTCGAGCACATCGAGGATTCGTGGCAGCGCGCGGTAAGGGCCGTAACCGCCGAAACCGAAGTACTCGGGTTTGCGCCAGATCGAGCCGTTGAGCATGGCGTCGCCGGTCGGGCCGTCGAGGTCGAAGGCCAGGGCCAGGCAGGCTTTGTGCTGGTCGGGCCAGGTGGGTTGTGGCGAGGAGGACATGGGTGTGGCGCTCCGGTTGTTGATCGTTTGTGCGGTCAAAATCGACCCCTCACCCCAACCCTCTCCCCAGAGGGGAGAGGGGGGAAGGGGGCCGATCTTCAGGGTTTTCAGAACCTGTGAGCTCGACTCGGTAATGCAGGTCGCAGAATTTCGAAAGATCACCACGGTAAGCTCCCTCGCCCCCCTGGGGAGAGGGTTGGGGTGAGGGGGCGATTTCGAACCAGGTTACTTCCCGGCGTTAACCGTCACAGTCTTGATCGCACCCAACTCCAGATCCCACTTCTTCAAAATCGCCTGGTAGCTGCCGTCATCCACCATGCTCTGCAACGCGACCTTCACCGCTTCACTCAGCTCAGGCTTTTTCTTGCTCACGCCCATCCCGGAGAACTGCACGGAAATCGGCTGGCCGACGGTCTTGTACATGTCCTTTTCCTGAGTCTTCAGGTACGACAAGGTCTCGCTGCCCTGCATGGCGGCGTCGATACGGCTCTGACGCAGTTGTGCACGGGCATCGGCCGAGCCTTCGGTGCCGATCACGTTGATCGCGGGCTTGCCGGCGGCTTCGCAGTTGGCCTTGCTCCACTCAGCGATTTCCGCCGGGAAGGTGGTGCGGCGGCTGGTGCCGACTTTCTTGCCGCACAGGTCGGTGATCTCGTTGAAGTCCTTGTTTTTCTGCAAGGTGTAGAACTGCGGACCGCTGGTGAAGTAGTCAACGAAGGTCACGCTGGCCTGACGTTCGGCGGTGTCGGTCATGCCCGACAGCACCATGTCTACGCGGTCGGTGGTCAGCGCATTGATCATTTGTTCGAAGCCGGTTTCCTGCCATTTGATCTTCACGCCCAGACGTTCAGCCAGGGCGTTGCCCAGGTCGTAGTCGAGACCGGTGAGGGTGTTGGTGGCCGGGTCCTTGAAATCCATCGGCGGGTAGTTCGGCATGATCGCGACGACGATCTCGCCCTTGGCCTTAAGGCTGGCCGGCAATTCGGCGGCCATGGTGAAGCCGGATGCCATAACGCTGGCGAATACTGCTGGAATAACGAAGTTCTTCATGGTCGTTCTCTTATGAGTGTTGTTACGCAGCTCTTGGTTTGCGAGGCTGGCGCTTAGGTTCGAACGGCAGAAATGAAGCTTTGGGTGCGCGGGTTTTGCGGACTTATTAGTATTTCTTCGGGGCTTCCAGCCTCCACGATCTGCCCGCCGTCCATGAACACCATGCGGTTGGAGACTTCGCGAGCGAAGCCCAGTTCATGGGTGACGACGATCATGGTCATGCCGGTTTGCGCGAGGTCGCGCATCACCGACAGCACCTCACCGACCAGTTCCGGGTCGAGTGCCGAAGTGGGTTCATCGAACAGCATCAGCTTGGGTCGCATGGCCAGTGCACGGGCAATGGCGACGCGTTGTTGCTGACCACCCGAAAGTTCGATCGGGTAGCTGTTGCGCTTGTCGGCCAGGCCGACGCGAGCGAGCAATTCCACGGCTTCTTCGTGCGCCTCTTTGGGCGAACGCTTGAGCACCTGGCAGGGCCCTTCGATGATGTTTTGCAGCACAGTCATGTGCGGGAACAGGTTGAAACGCTGGAACACCATCCCGGTGGACAGGCGTTGACGGGCGATCTGCGACTCGTTGAGCTCGTGCAGTTTGTTGCCGACGATGCGGTAACCCACCAGTTCGCCGTCGACCCACAGGCCACCCTTATCGATTTTTTCCAGCTGATTGATGCAACGCAGCAAGGTGCTTTTGCCGGAGCCGGACGGGCCGATGATGCACAGCACTTCGCCTTGCTCGACTTCGATGTTGATGTCCTTGAGTGCGTGGAAATGGTCGTAGTACTTGTTCAGGCTCACGGCCTTGACGATGCTTCTCATGTTGAACTCCTCAAGAACGCTTGCCGGCGCCGCGAGCGAAACGACGCTCCAGACGGCTTTGACCGAAGGACAGGACGGTGACCGTGGCCAGGTACCAGATACCGGCGACGATCAAAAGCTCCATGACCCGGGCGTTGGCGTAGTAGATGTTCTGGGCGTTGTAGAGCAGTTCCGAGTACTGGATGACGCTCGCCAGCGAGGTCATCTTCACCATGCCGATGAACTCGTTACCGACCGGCGGAATGATGACCCGCATGGCTTGCGGCAGGATGATCCGGCGCAGCGCTTGCAAGCGCGGCATGCCGATCGACTTGGCGGCTTCGTACTGCCCGGTGTCCACCGACAACAGGCCGGCACGCACCACTTCGGCGGTGTAGGCGCCCTGGTTGATGCTCAAACCGAGGAGGGCGGCCACGAACGGCGTCATCAGGCTCACGGTGTCCATTTCAAACAGACCGGGGATGCCGATGGTGGGGAAGATCAGCGCCAGGTTGAACCACAACAGCAGTTGCAGAATCAGTGGCGTACCGCGAAACAACCAGGTGTAGGTCACTGCCACGTAGCGCAGGATCGGGTTGGCCGACATGCGCATGATCGCCGTGATCACCCCGAAAACAATGCCCAGCGCCATCGCCAGCACCGCCATGACGATGGTGTTGAGCAAGCTCCACATGATCGCCTGGGACGTGAGGAACTGGCCGATGTAAGACCACTCGATCTTGCCTTCGGCGAAGGCCCGCACCAGCCCGAGAATTGCAATGACGATGACGGTGGCGAAGAAAATTCGCCCGTAATAACGCCGCGGCACATGGTGGTACTGGGTGATATCGAACTGGTTTTCCGCCAGTTTGCGCTCCGACTGGAGTCGTTCTGCCTGAGTCTGGCTCATGTTGTTTCTCCGTACGCTGGTGTTAATCCCTGTAGGAGCGAAGCTTGCTCGCGAAGACGGTCTGACATTCGGCATTGATGTCGTCTGACCCACCGCTTTCGCGAGCAAGCTCTGCTCCTACAGGTTTTGCGCATTAATTCAAAGACGAAAACCTTGATAGTTCTCGGTCCATTGCTGCTGGGTGGCGAGGGCAATCTTCAAGCGGCCGATCTGCTCGCGTACCTGTTGCGGCGCGGTGCCGCCCCAGCCACTACGGGCGGCAATGGCGGCTTCGAGGGTCAGGCTCTCGCGGACTTCCGGGGTCAGGCGCGGATCAATCTCGGCCAACAGTGCCGGGGAGGCTTCCCACAATTCGATGTCGTGTTTCTCGCAGGCCTGCACCAGCGCACCGGTGATTTCGTGCGCTTCCTTGAACGGCACGCCACGCATGGCCAGCCAGTCGGCGACTTCGGTGGCGAGGGTGAAGCCCAGGGGCGCCTGACGACGCAGTTCTTCGACGTTGACCTTCATGGTCGCGACCATCCCGGCCATGGCCGGCAGCACCAGCAACAGGGTGTCGACGCTGTCGAGCACGCCGTTTTTGTCTTCGCTCAAGTCGCGGTTGTACGACAGCGGCAGGGATTTCAGTGTGGAGAGCAGACCGGTCAGGTTACCGATCAAGCGACCCGCTTTGCCCCGGGCCAGTTCGGCGATGTCCGGGTTCTTCTTCTGCGGCATGATCGAGCTGCCGGTGGCGTAGGCATCGTCCAGCGCGACCCAGCGAAATTGCCGCGACGACCACAGGCAGAACTCTTCAGCGAGGCGGGAAATGTTGATCCCGAGCATGCTGGCGATGAACAGGAACTCGGCGATGTGATCGCGGCTGGCCACGGCGTCGATGGAGTTTTCACACACGCCGCTGTAACCCATTTCCTTGGCCGACTGCTGAGGCAGGCGAGCGATGGCGGAACCGGCCATGGCCGCAGCACCGAGTGGCGACAGCGAGGTACGAATGTCCCAGTCCACCAGGCGTTGCACGTCACGCAGCATCGATTGGGCGTGGGCCAGCAAGTGGTGAGCGAAGACGATCGGCTGGGCCTGCTGCAGGTGAGTGAACCCCGGGCAGATACTTTCAATGTGTTGCTCGGCCTGATCCACCAGCGCTTGTTGCAGGGCCAGGACTTCAACGGCCAGGGTGCGCACGTGATCACGCAGGAACAGGCGCAGATCGTTGGCGGTCTGGTCGTTGCGTGAACGGCCGGCGCGCAGCTTGCCACCGAGGGCGCCGAGGCGTTCAGTCAGCAGGCGTTCGATAAAGGTGTGGACGTCTTCGTCGTCCAGGGTCGGTGCGATGCTGCCGGCGCGGAAGTCATCGCCGATGCGCTCCAGGGCGTCAAGCATGGTCAGGGTTTCTTGTTCGCTCAACAGCCCGGCACGCTGCAATTCACGGGCATGCGCCTTGGAACCGGCGAGGTCGTACGGGGTGAGGCGAAAGTAACGCTCTGGGCAACGGGACAAGGCCGCCAGGGCTTCGGACGGGCCGCTTTTGAAGCGAGCACCCCAGAGACGGTCGGTGGTTTGAGACATTGTTGTTTTCCTCGTCGTTACTCGGAAGTTAGAAATTAATCTGGCGTCATGCCAAAGAGCTTCGCGGGCAAGCCTCGCTCCTACAGATCGGTGTGCCGGGCCCTGAACACTTGCCTTTGGTCAAAAAATTCAACCGGGCGTGGTTAGGCCTATTCAATATTCAAGGGCAGGGAAAAAGCGCAGTTGCATCGTTGCGAGAGCTGATCGTAGTGTCAGCTTTTAATAGTTCGAAATCAGTGAGTTGGCACTGATGTGCGGGATTTATTAGCGGTTGCCAAGCCTGGTTTTCTGTGTTCATTATTATTGGCCAGCACTATTTTTGTTGTTGGACACAGAGTGTTGAATAGGGCGCCAGAGGTAAATAAGCATTATGGAAACCCCACTTTCCAATTCCGGAAACCCGCCGCTGAAAACGGCGCATCGGGCACCGCTGACCCTCAGCGGTCTGGATTTCAAACTGCTCAAAGTGTTCAAGGCCGTGGTCGAGGCCGGAGGCTTCAGTGCCGCCCAGAACGAGCTGAATGTGGGACTGGCAGCCATCAGCAAACAGATCTCCGACCTTGAAATCCGCATCGGCATGCGCCTGTGCACCCGAGGACGTGAGGGCTTTCACCTGACCGAAGAAGGCAGTCTGGTGTACCAGGCGTCGATCGATTTGTTTGCCTCGGTCGACAACTTTCGTGATCGACTTAGTTCAGCGCAGAATGAACTGATCGGTGATCTGGGAGTGGGAGTCATTGATAATACGATCTCGGATGTTAATTCACCGTTAGTTGCTGCACTTAGAAGGATCAATGAAGCGTCGCCCAAAGTAAGGTTTCAACTTCAGGCGTCGCAACTGGATGAAGTGGAAAGAGGCGTCGTAGAGGGGCGGTTAGTGGCAGGGATTGTCCCGGTTTACCAGAAGCGCGAAGAGTTTGATTATTACTCGTTGTATGAAGAACGCTCGGAGGTTTACTGCGCGGTCGGTCATCCGCTGTTCTCGCTGCCGGACGCAGAAATTGGCGGCAACGTGCTCAAGGATTACGAGTGCATCAACCACCGCTACGCAATTCATCGCGACAAACTGAATTTTGCCCACTACGACAGCTTTTCTGCCTCGGCTACTCAGGTCGAAGCGGTGGCACTGTTGATCAAGACCGGGCGTTTCGTGGGTTTTCTTCCCCAGCATTACGCCGCGTCGATGGTGGCTCAGGGGCAATTTCGCGCGGTGCGTCCGGACCTGATCCACATCGTCACCCCGTTCAATCTGATCCTTCGCCACAACACCGTGCGCAGCCCACTGGTGAAGGCGTTTGCCCAGGCGTTGGGGGTCGATTTGAAGGCGCCGGTTTGATGATAAGCGTGCTCAGGTAACAGCAACTTTTTGCCGGCAACACCTACGGTTGTTGGTTGTGCAGCAACACGAAATCGTTCTTGTCGAAACGCCCGCTCAACACCGGTTGCAAGTTACCCAAACGAGTGCCCTGCAACGCCTTGTAATCGCTCTGGTCCATCATCAACCAGGCAGGCCCCACGAGACTTTCCAGCTCTTGAATCGACTCGGTAAACACTGGTTGCAGATCCTGATCGATATTGACCATGAACTTGATTGCCTTGGCGTCTTTACCCATGCCATGCAGCACCAGAGGTGCCGGGTCTTTCTGCACCCGTGCAAACGCTGCGCGGCTGAAAGACTGAGTGTCGTAGAGTCGACGTTCAACCGGTTCGAACACCAGAATGTAAACCGACCAAAGCGCCAGAACCGCGCCAAAGGCCAATGTTTGCGCCCGCCAGCGGGATCGGAAAAGCACGGCAAGGGCGATCACTTGCAGCACGCCGAGAATGATCAACGCCGGAGTGAAGGTTGTCAGTTGCTCAGGAAAACGTCGCTGAGCGACCAGCAATCCAATGATCAACAGGGCGGGAATCAGCAACCACAACCCTTGCATCAAACCCCGCAACCAGACGAATACCCGACCTTGCACCACCTGAAACGGATACGCCGCAATGATCGCCGCCATGGGCAACATCGGCAGCAGGTAGCGGGCCTTTTTTGCCTGGGGGATCGAGAGCCCGACCATCACGATCAGGCCGGCGGCCGTGCAGTACTGCAACAGGCGCAACGCAGGACCCGCCTGCCGAGGCGTTGTCAGCCAGACGGCGGCCAGTACCAGCAACGCCAACGGATACGCGAGCGCATAGTTGCCCACCGAGCCGGTGAAGTAATACAGCGAACCGCTGACGCCTTCGCTACCGTCCATGCGCCCCATGAACTGCATGCGCACTACGTCGTGCATGAAGTCCGGGCCGCCGCTGGTCTCCGCCAGCCACAGCAACACGCCAATGCACACTGCCAGCAGCACCGACGCCATCAGGCCGAAACCAAACACATACTGCCATTGACGATTGAGCATGTAATAACTGCACAGCATGCCAGTGGGAACCACCAGCCCGATCGGCCCGCGAATTCCGAAACCCAGTATCAGCAAGGCAAAGATCAGGACCCACCGACGCTTTGCCGCGAAATGATCGGTGGCATAACCCAGGTAGAACACTGAAAAAGCCACCGCCGCGAGCATCATATCCAGGGACACGCCACGGATTTCGGTGACAAAGGTGTTGGTCAGCATCATCAGGGCGATGCTCAGCAACGCCCAGCGCTGGGAGTAGGGCGCCAGCAGCCGGTGCATCAACGTGACGATCACCGCCCCGGCAATGGCGCTCGGCAACCAGGCACTGAGGCTGTTGACCTGCCCGAACGGCAGCGACAACAGCCAGATAAACAGCGTCGACAGCGCCGAATAGTCGGCATAAGGCTGGCCATAGGTGGTCGGAAAAAATGACGGCCCGTGGCGCAACATTTCCTGAGCGAACAGCACGAAGCGCGAATCGAAACCGATCACCGACTGCTGATACACCCCGGCGCTGAACAACAGTAGCGCCAACAGCCCTAGCCCCAGGGACTGTCGGCGGATACCGGGTAACGTCGCAATCAAGCGACGACCGATGCAGCGGGCCACTGCTGATGCGGAATCGGCAGATTGCGCGATTCACCGCGGCCCATCGGGAAGTACATGAAACCGGCGCGAGCCAGGCGATCGGCGTCGTACAGGTTGCGTCCGTCGAAGATCACCGGGGCATTGAGCCGCTGCTGGATCAGATTGAAATCCGGTGCCTTGAACTGCTGCCATTCGGTGCAGATGATCAACGCGTCGGCGCCGGACAATACCGATTCCGGCGTGCCCATGAGCATCAACCGGGATTCATCGGGATACAGCTGCTGGGTTTCCTGCATGGCTTCCGGGTCAAACGCGCGGACATTGGCCCCGGCGGCCCACAGCGATTCCAGCAATACCCGACTCGGTGCATCGCGCATGTCGTCGGTGTTCGGTTTGAACGCCAGCCCCCACACGGCAAAGGTTCTGCCGCGCAAATCGCCCTTGTAGAACGCGTTGATACGCTCGAACAGCTTGTGCTTCTGCCGCTGGTTGATCGCTTCCACCGCTTGCAGCAGGTCGCTGGAGCAATGAGCCTCTTCGGCGCTGTGGATCAGCGCGCGCATGTCCTTGGGAAAGCACGAGCCGCCATAACCGCAACCGGGGTAGATAAAGTGGTAACCAATACGCGAATCGGCGCCGATGCCCAGGCGCACCGATTCGATGTCGGCGCCCAGGTGTTCGGCCAGTTCGGCGATCTGGTTGATGAAGCTGATCTTGGTCGCCAGCATGCAGTTGGCGGCGTACTTGGTCAGCTCGGCGCTGCGCAGGTCCATGAACATGATCCGGTCATGGTTGCGGTTGAAGGGCGCGTAGAGGTCGCGCATCACATCACGCACCTCATCGCGTTCGCAGCCGATGACGATCCGGTCCGGGCGCCGGCAATCGGCCACGGCCGAGCCTTCTTTCAAAAACTCCGGGTTGGAGACGATATCGAACTGCAACAACCGGCCGGTCTTGACCAGGCACTTGTCGATGTGCACGCGCAAGGTATCACCCGTGCCCACCGGCACCGTGGATTTCTCCACCAGAATCACCGGTTGTTCACGATGGCGCGCCACGGCTTCGCCCACCGACAGCACATAACGAAGATCCGCCGAACCGTCGTCCCGGGACGGTGTACCGACCGCGATAAACAACACCTGGCCATGCTGCACCGCGAGTTTTTCGTCGGTGGTGAACTGCAGCCGTTTGGCTTCCAGGCTTTCGCGCACCAGGCTGGCCAGCCCCGGTTCGAAAATGCTCACGTGGCCTTGTTGCAGCAGCTCGACTTTATTCTCGTCGATGTCCATGCAGACCACGTCATGGCCAACTTCAGCCAGGACGGCGGCTTGCACCAGGCCAACGTAACCGCTACCAAATACACTTATTTTCATGGGGCACTCCTGAGTTCGGGCGCGCGAGCAGGTCGAGAGTTAATGGTAATGACACCGAGGATGACCAAGGCCACCCCAAGGCTTTTTGAAAGACTGAAAGTTTCGTTGAACAGCGGCAGGCTGGCGGCCAGCAGGTACACCAGCGCGTAGCTGATACTCAGCAGCGAATAGGCCCGTCCCAGCGGTAAATCCCGTAGGGCGGCGAGCCAGCAAAGCATCGACAGGGCGTAGGCCAGAATCGCCGTCAGTACCACGGCGACGGCGCTCAGATCGACGCTGGCGCTGAGCCAATGTTCGGGTGGTGGCAGGCGACTCATGCTCCAGCGCATGCCCAATTGCGCGGCACTGACCAGCACCACGCTACCCAGCGCAAAGGTGATTCCGCGACGAAGGTTCATGTGTGTTGCCCCAGCAGAACCACGCCGCCGATCACCAGTGCCACGCCGAGCCAGTGGCGACGGTCGATGGTTTCGTGGAAAACGAAGCGGGCGACCAGGGTGATCAGCACGAAATTTAGGCTCAACATCGGGTAGGCGATGCCGACCTCAAGGCGCTGCAACACCAGCAGCCACACCAGCAAGCCCAATCCCAGAGACGCGAGGGCCAGCCACAGCCACGGCGAGCGCAGTTTCTCGGCCCAACCCAATGCCTTTTCGCGCCAGCTTTCCACGGCGTACTTCTGGGCAATCTGGCCCAGGCAGGTCAGCAGGCAAGCGGCCAAGAGCAGCAAGAGGCTCATGACGCCTCCTGAGGAAAGATCAGAATCACAATGTTGCCTTGTTCATAGCGCTTGCCATCCTTGGGCAGTCGTTCGATTTCGCGCAATTCGTCGTCACCCTTCACCCGCATCACCACGCCAACCGAGCCGCTCTGGCGGGCTGTGCGCATCCACGCTTGAACCTGGTTCGGATCGACTTGTTGCTGTGCGCCATCAGGATAAGCGAGGCCATATTTCAATTCGCCTATCGTGTTGTACAACGCCACGTCCGGGCGTTTAAGGCGCCAGGCCAGGGCCCCGGCGGCGCCGAGGTCGTTGCTCAGCAACTGGTCGGTCTGGCCGAGTTCCTGCGCATGATCGAGGATGAATTGATCGGGCATCTTGTTGGCGACCACCGAATCGGGCAGCCCGGCCGGCAACAAGCCGATCAGCAGCAGACTGCCGAAGGCCGGGGCGGCCCAGCATTGCAACGGTCGGAAGGCTTGCAGCAGGTTGGCCATGATCCAGCCGGTCAAACCAATGAATACCAGCACCAGGTTGTGCAGTTCATGGTTGTAGAGTGGTTTTTTCAGTTGCAGGTAAACCAGTGCCAGCAGAGTGATCAGGCCCAGCAGCAGGTTCAGTAGACCGTTAATTCCAAGGGCTCGGCCCTGCTTCAGCTGCAGTCGGTCGGCCAGTGCATGACCCAGGAGCAAGGATAACGGCAGCAGGCATGGCAGGATGTAGCTCGGTAATTTGCCTTTGCTGAGGCTGAAGAACAGCAGCGGCATCAGCAGCCACAGCAACAGGAAAGCGATATTCGCCTGGCGACGTGTTTGCCACGCCTGCCGCAACGCCGGTGGCAACAGCGCCACCCACGGCAGACTGAACGCCACCAGCAACGGCAGGTAGTACCACCATGGCGCGTCGTGCTGCGCGTCGTCACCGGCGAAGCGGCGTATGTGTTCGTGCCAAAAGAAGAACCGCCAGTAGTCGGGCTCCTGCGCGTGCACCGCCAAGGCCCACGGCAAGCTGACGGCGATGGCCACGACAATCGCCAGCGGACCGTAGATCAGCAGTTCTCGCCAGCGTTTTTGCCAGACCATCCAGGGCAGGGCGATCAGTACCGGCAGCAGCCAGGCGAGAAAGCCCTTGGTCATGAACCCCATGCCGCAGGCCAGGCCGAGCACCGCCCAGCCGATCAGGCGTTGGGTTCGGCCGACGCTGTCCAGGGCAAACCACAAGGCAACCAGACTCAGGTTGACCCAAAAGGTGAATTGCGGATCGAGGTTGGCGTAGCCCGCGGCGCCAGCGATTACGGTGAGACTCATGTACAGCAGCGCGCAGGCAAAACTCTTGCGCGGCTCGTTCCACAGCCGGCGAGCGATCAGGAAGCACAGCAACACACTCAGCCCGGTACTCAGGGCTGAGGCAAACCGCACGCCGAACAGGTTCTGGCCAAACAAGGCCTGGCTGGCGGCGATCATCCAGTAACCGGCCACCGGTTTTTCGAAATAGCGCAGGCTCATGAAATGCGGCGACACCCAGTTGCCACTCAGGAGCATGTCCTGGCTGATCTGGGCGTAGCGGGTTTCGTCGGGAATCCACAAGCCATGACTGCCCAATGGCAGCAGGTAAGCCAACAGATAAAGGCCCAGCAGCAGCGGCAATGCCCAGCGTTTGCTCATACGCCTTGCACTCCCAGCCAGCCTTCGCGTCCTTCGAGCGCGCCGCGCAGCACTCGGCCGACCGGCAAGGTGTCGGGTGCCTCGGGCAGCAGATCGCCCAAGGGTTGAAAATGGATGTCTCGCTGGCGCGCATCGGCCAGCAATTGACGAAAATCGTTGGCCATCAGAATCCCTTCTACTTCGGCATGGATCGTGTAGACGTTGAGTTTTTCGGGGCTGAAGCGGTCAAGAATGAAGGCGTTGAAATCCTTGGCCGCCACGTTGGGGCCGACTACCTCATCAAAGGTCGGCAGGTCCACCGGAATCTGTGGCGCTCCGAGGCCGCCACCGGCCAGGGTCGGCTGAAACAGGCTCTGGCCGCGACAGTCGCTGTTGTAACGAAAGTTGAAACCTTGCTTGGCCTCAATCACGCGCTCGTCCGCCCGCCAACCGGCGGAGGCCGAACACCAGACGTGTTGCCCGAGGATGTCGCTCAGTTCGTCCACGCCTCGACGAATCTGTTCCACCAGCTGCGCGTCGCTCCAGCGCCCGGCATTGGCCTGCCAGCCATGGTGATCCCAGGCGTGCAGACCGACTTCATGGCCGGCCGACTGGGCTTGACGCATCAAGTGTCCAAGGTCCCGGCCAATCGGTTTGCCCGGCCACGCAGTGCCGGCCAACAAGATGTCCCAGCCGTACAGGCCGGCAGCGTTGGAACGGAGCATTTTCCAGAGGAATTGCGGGCGGATCAGGCGCCATAAATGGCGCCCCATGTTGTCCGGCCCGACACTGAAAAAAAACGTCGCCTTGACCTGTGCTTCATCGAGGATTTCCAGCAGCCGGGGCACCCCCTCACGGGTGCCTCGGTACGTGTCGACATCAATCCGAAGGCCTGCCTGCATCAGCGCTTGTCCGCGATTTCGAGCATGGCCTCGCGCAAGAAGAAATCGAGCGTGTTGCCGATGGTCTCGCTCATCTCCACCGTCGGCGTCCAGTCCAGCAGACGCTTGGCGTTGGCGATGCTCGGTTTGCGGTGGGACACGTCCTGATAACCGGTGCCGTAGAACGCCTTGCTTTCGACATCGCGGAACCCGGCGAACGGCGGGAAGTTGTCGCGCAATGGGTGAGCTTCGAACTGACGCAACAGTTCCTCGCCCAACTGGCGAATGCTGGCTTCGTTATCCGGGTTGCCGATGTTGATGATCTGCCCGTTGCAGGCGTCGTTCTCGTTGTCGATGATCCGCGCCAGGGCTTCTACACCGTCGGCAATGTCCGTGAAGCAGCGTTTTTGCTCACCGCCATCGAACAGGCGAATCGGCGTGCCTTCCACCAGGTTCAGGATCAGCTGGGTGATTGCACGGGAACTGCCGATCCGCGCCGAGTCCAGGCGGTCGAGGCGTGGGCCCATCCAGTTGAAGGGACGGAATAAGGTGAAGTTCAGGCCTTTCTGACCGTAGGCCCAGATCACCCGGTCGAGCAATTGCTTGGAGACCGAGTAGATCCAGCGCTGCTTGTTGATCGGACCGACGACGAGGTTGGAGGTGTCTTCATCGAAATTGCCGTCCTGGCACATGCCATAGACTTCCGAGGTCGACGGGAAGATCACGCGCTTGTTGTATTTGACGCAGTAGCGAACCAGTTTCAGGTTCTCTTCAAAGTCCAGCTCGAATACCCGCAGCGGGTTGCGGGTGTACTCGATCGGCGTAGCAATCGCGACCAGTGGCAGGATCACGTCGCACTTTTTGATGTGGTACTCGATCCACTCGGAGTGAATGCTGATGTCGCCTTCGACAAAGTGGAAGTTAGGATGGCTGCGCAGACGCTCAATGGCGTCCGAGCCGATGTCCAGGCCATACACCTCGTATTGGTCGTCGCGCAGCAGGCGCTCGGACAGGTGATTGCCGATGAAGCCGTTGACGCCGAGGATCAGCACGCGCGTGCGACGTGGGGCGCGACCGGACTCGGCGCCACGCAGCACAGAACCGTCCACCAGACCCAGTTCGTTGGCCAGTTGCGGGCCGCTCAGGTACAGGCCGTTGTCGTTGCGCTGGCCGGCGGTGATCACGAGGGAATCTTCGCCGCAGGCGATACGCAGCGGGTCAACGCTGATAACCCGTCCCGGTGCCTGGCCTTCATTGCCTTTGGCGACTTCTGCGTTCCAGACAATCAGCTTGTGTTCACCCACGGCGCAGAAAGCGCCCGGGTAAGGCTGGGTCACCGCGCGAACCAGATTGAACAATTCTTCAGCCGGCTTGTTCCAGACCAGTTTGCCGTCGGCCGGGGTTCGACGGCCAAACACCGTGGCTTTGGATTCGTCCTGCGCCGTTTCGCTGACTTTGCCTGCGAGCAAAGCTGGCAGCGTGTCGCGCAGCAGGTCGGTGGCGGCCACGCGCAATTTGCCGTGCAGGCTCAGCGCGGTGTCGCTGCGCTCAATCGCCACCGCTTTCTGGGCGACGATTGCGCCGGCATCGGCCCGTTTGACCATGCGGTGCAGGGTCACGCCGGTTTCGGTTTCGCCGTTGACCAGCACCCAGTTGGCCGGAGCGCGCCCACGGTAGCGTGGCAGCAGCGACCCGTGCAGGTTGAAGGCGCCTTTGCTGGCCGTGGCCAGCAGCGGTTCGCTCAGCAGGTTGCGGTAGTAGAACGAGAACAGGTAATCCGGGTTGAGCTTGCTGATGCGCTCGATCCACAACGGGTGGTTGGCATCTTCCGGGGCGTGCACCGGGATGCCCTTGCGTGCGCACAGTTGCGCAACGGAGCCGTAGAACGCGTTTTCCTTGGGATCATCAGGATGAGTAAACACCGCGGCAATATCAAAGCCCGAGTTGAGCAGGGATTCGATGCCGGCACAGCCAATATCGTGATAGGCGAAGACAACAGCTTTTGCACTCATGAGTGAACCTGATCTGAAGAAATGGAGGTGAGACCGTCAACGGTGACAACGGGAGCAGGGGCAGCGGGTTGGTTACGCAGGACTTTTTCAATAAAGAACCGGGGGCGGGCGCGAACGTCGCCGTACATGCGTCCCAGGTACTCGCCCAACAGGCCCATGCCGATGAACTGGCCACCGGTGAAGATGAACAGCACGGCGAACAGCACGAATGTCCCGTCGCCGGCCCAATGGGCGCCGAAGGCCAGGCGCAGCACGATCAGCGTAATGGCGAACAGCACGCCGAGGGCCGCCATGGCGAAGCCGACGATGCTCAGCAAACGCAGGGGCGTGGTGGTCATGCAGGTGATCAGGTCGAACATCAGGTTGACCAGGCGCATGGGGCTGTACTTGGATTCCCCGTGTTCGCGCTCGGCGTGGGGCACGAGAATTTCCGTGGTGTGCCGGGCGAAGCTGTTGGCCAGGATCGGGATGAAGGTACTGCGTTCGCGGCAGGCGAGCATGGCGTCGACGATGGTTCGCCGGTAAGCGCGGAGCATGCAGCCGTAGTCGGTCATGGCGACGCCGGTTGAACGCTGCACGGCCAGGTTGATCAGCTTTGACGGCCAGCGGCGTAACGCCGAGTCCTGACGGTTGTTGCGCACGGTGGCGACCACGTCATAGCCGAGTTCGGCCTTAGCCACTAACCGCGGGATTTCTTCGGGAGGGTTTTGCAGGTCGGCGTCGAGGGTAATAATCACATCACCTTTGCACTGCTCGAAACCGGCCATGATTGCCGCGTGCTGGCCGTAGTTGCGGTTGAGAATGACCGCCACCACCGGGCTGCACTCGCGATGGGCGGCCTCTTCGAGGATGTGCGCCGAGTTGTCGCGGCTGCCGTCATCGACCAGCACGATTTCGTAGTCATGGTGCAACTGCTGGCACGCCGCTTCGGTGCGCCTGAGCAACTCGGGCAGGCTGTCTTGCTCGTTATAGACCGGGATGACGATCGACACGCAACGGATCGGGTAAGGTTTCACAGGCTTGAGTCCACAATGTTTTCAATGGCGCCGACCACACGATCGACGTCATCGGTGGTCATGTCGGGGAACAACGGGATCGAACACAGACGCGCCGAGTTCCATTCGGTGTTGGGCAGGTAAATATTTGGGAAGCGCTGGCGGTAATACGTGTGCAGGTGCGTGGCGATAAAGTGAATGCCGGTGCCGATGTTTTGCGCTTGCAGGGCCTTCATGAACGCTTCGCGATCCAACCCGCAGCGTTCGGTATCGATACGCAGGATGAACAGGTGCCAGGCGTGCTGCTGCGGGTGCGTCGGAATGGCCAACGGCTGCACCTTTGAGCCTTCGAGCCGTTTCAGGTAGGCGCTGGCCAGTTCGGTGCGCTTGGCATTGATTTGGTCCAGGCGCTCCAACTGCACCAGGGCGATGGCGGCATTGATATCGGCCAGGTTGTATTTGAAGCCCGGTTCCATCACCTGCGCCTGAGGTTTGCGCCCGTGAGTCATGCGGTCATAGGCATCGACGCCAAGGCCGTGGAACTTGAGCATGCGCACCCGACTGGCCAGGGCTTCATCGTCACTGACGAACATGGCGCCCTCGGCGCAGGTCATGTTCTTGATCGCGTGGAAGGAGAAGATGGCCGTACCTTGGGCACCGACGTGACGACCTTTATAGAACGTGCCCGCCGCGTGGGCGGCGTCTTCGATAACGGCGATGCCGTGTTTGTCGGCCAACGCATACAGCGGGTCGAGATCGAACGCGGCACCGGCGTAATGCACCGGAATGATCGCTTTGGTGCGGGGTGTAATGGCCGCTTCGATGCTTGCCAGGTCACTCATCAGCGTGTCGCGGTCAACGTCGACGAACACCGGCGTGGCACCCAACAGGCAGATCATGTTTGCGGTAGACACCCACGTCTGCGACGGCGTAATGACTTCGTCGCCTGGACCAATCCCCAATGCCAGTAACGTGATGTGCATCCCACCGGTGGCCGAGGACAATGCCACGGCATGACGACATCCCACGTAGTTGGAGAATTGCTCTTCCAGCTCCTGATTTTTCGGCCCGGTAGTGATCCAGCCGGAGCGCAGTACTTGCTCTACGGCGGCAATTTCTTCATCACCGATACTGGGACGAGAGAAGGGGAGAAAAGCCTGACTCATGGGCACCTCGGGACTAAAAAAGTGAGTAGCTGATGACGCTAAAATATTGGATCCCATGCAAGTGTAGCCGCTAAAACAAAAGCTGCATCAATTAGTTACATCACATCCATGAGAAAGCTAATCAGTTGACTTTTTCTGCGCGGGTCGGCAGGTTGGGACTTCGCACAGTGTCACCCAGGACTTATTGAGGTTATCCCTGAATTTGTGAAAGGAACATGAAAGACCGGTCGTCGAATCGTTTATCTGAACGTCATACAGCCACTGTTCAGCCTTCTGCCGTTCATCGAGTTTTTTGGTAGAAAGTCCTACAGAAGTGTTCCGCTTTACAGGAAGGATGTTTCAATCCTTAGTTGTTTAATGAACTGTTTCCACTCAAGGCCGTTTCGTTTGATTGACTTACCCGCTACCGACTCAATGTCTTCAAAGACCAATCCGCTGACCTTGTATCTGACGCGCCTGGCACCGTCCAGCCAACTGACCATGCGTTACGTGTTGCAGGACGCCGCTGACCGGTTGGGCTTCGAAGACATGAACGTCGAGGAGATTCCCTGGCACAACCTGCAACCTGAAGATGTCATCGCGTTGGTGGCAACCTTGCGCTCGGACGGCTACGCGCCGAACACCTCTTCGCTGTACGTCAACGCAGTGCGCGGGGTGATGAACGAAGCGTGGCGCATGAGCCTGATCAGTCAGGAACACTTACTGAAAATGCGTTCGGTCAAAGGCATTGCCGGCACGCGGCTGTCCCAGGGGCGCAACCTCAGGCGCACGCTGATCCAGGAATTGATGGCGGTCTGTGCCGCCGATCCACGGCCACAAGGTCTGCGGGACGCGGCGATTATCGGGATTTTGTACGGCTCGGGGATGCGCAAATCGGAATCGGTGAACCTGGACCTGAACCAGGTCGATTTCACCGAGCGCAGCCTTTGTGTGACCGCCAAGGGCAACAAGCAATTGATCAAGTACGCACCGGCCTGGGCGTTCGCCAAACTCAATGACTGGCTGGAACTGCGGCGCTCACTGCTGAAGGAGGGTGAAACGGACGATCCGTTCCTGTTCAACCGCATTCGTCGCGGCAGTCACATCACCCGCGAGCGCATCACCAAGCACGCGATCTATTACATTGCCCGGCAACGGGGCGCGCAGGTCGGGGTGAAAATCATGCCGCATGATTTTCGGCGTTCGTTCATTACCCGAGTGATTGCGGAGCATGACTTGTCGATCGCCCAGAAACTCGCCCATCACAGCAACATCCAGACAACGGCCAACTACGATGTGCGCGATGACAACGAGCGGCGTCGGGCAGTGGACCGCTTCGATCTTTGACGGACGGGGCTCAAGGTTCGCTCAGTACGTGGGCATGGCCGATCATCGAGACGTGAACCGCACTGCCGGCGGGTGGCGCATACAGGCCCGAACTGCGCACCATTAACGATCGGCCAGGCTGTGCCCCGGACGCCAAAGGCTGCAATTCCACGGTCAACGTGCAGGTATTGCCGCTGAAATCCCGCTCGGTCACTACGGCGCGGCACCCTGCAGCCTTCTTTGAGCTGGGCTGGAGGCTGACCAGTTGCAGCTGCTCGGGACGCAGCATGATTTGCGCCGATTTGTTGTTCCGATGATTGTTCACCGGTATACGACCGAGATCGCAATGGGCCCACCCGGCTTCGATTCTGGCGGGCATGACCACGGCATCCCCCAGAAACAGCGCGGTTTGTTCATCTTCGGGGTAGCGGTAAAGATCCAGCGGATGGCCTGACTGCACCAGCCGACCGTCGCGCATCACCGCCAGCTGATCGGCAAACGACAGCGCTTCACTCTGGTCATGGGTGACCAGAATGGTGGTGACGCCAGCGTCTGTCAGTAGCCGTGCGACCATTTTGCGCATGGCGCCCCGAAGTCCGGTGTCGAGGGCCGAAAACGGCTCGTCCAGCAACATCAAACGGGGTTGTTGCGCCAACGCCCGCGCCAGCGCCACGCGCTGTTGCTGGCCGCCGGAGAGTTCATGGGGCCAACGGTTGGCCATGTACGCATCCAGCGCCACGCTGTCCATCAACTCCGCGATTCGCTCCTGTTTTGCGCCGCCCTTGCTCGAAAGCCCAAAACCGATGTTAGCGGCCACAGTCATGTGCGGGAACAGGGCGCCATCCTGGGGAACATAGCCAATTAAACGCTGATGCGCCGGGACTTCGTGGGTGTCATCGACGAGCGTTTGGCCATTGAGTGAAAGATGGCCGGTGTCGGGGAATTCGAAGCCGGCGATCATCCGCAACAACGTGGTTTTCCCTGAGCCGGACGGGCCGACGATGACCGTTCGGCTGCCCGTCGGCACCGACAGGTTGATGCTCTCCAGCGCTTGATGGGAGCCGTAGGACTTGGAGATGGAATGGAGTTCAAGAGCGTTCATCGGCCAGCCGTTCGTTTGGATTGGTGATAAAGAAGTCCGGTCAACGGAAGCGACAGCAGGATCATCAACAGGGCGTAGGGCGCCGCGGCGGCGTAATCGATTTCGCTGGTCATGGCCCAAAATCCGGTGGCCAGGGTGCGCGTGCCGTTTGGGGCGAGCAGCAGGGTGGCGGTCAACTCATTGGTGATCGCCAAAAATACCAGCGCGGCGCCTGCGGCAGCGCCGGGTGCGGCCAGGCGCAGGGTGATCAGCCATAATGCCCGGGCGGGCGAGCGGCCCAGGCTACGGGCCATGTTTTCCAGCTCTACCGGCGCTTGTGCGATGCCTGCGCGCAAACTCACCAGGGCGCGCGGAAGAAACATCAGCAGATACGCCAGCAACACTGTGATAGTCGTCTGGTAAATCGGCCGGGCGAAATGGATGGTGACGGTCACCAATGCCAGGGCCACGACGATTCCTGGCAACGAACTGGTGATGTAGTTGCAGCTTTCCAGCACACGTTGCATCTGGCCCGGAGAGCGAATCGACAGCCAGGCAATCGGGATGGCGGCGCAGGTGGTGAGGACTGCACCCGAAGCGCCGAGCATCAGTGTCTGTTCCAGCGCTGGCAGAAGTTCGGCCATCTGCCAGACCTGCGTACCGCCAGCCACTAGCCAGTGACCCAAGGTCACCAGTGGCACGCCCAGCGCCAGCGCGCAGGTCACGATCTGCAGTGCCAGCGCGAGGAGGGTGGCTGCGGATTTCAGGCGCACAACCCGCTGCTCGCGAGCGCTTCCCGACCCGACCCGGGCGTAACGCGCGGTGCCACGAGCGGCGGATTCTGCGGTCAGCATCACCAGGCAACACAGGGCGAGCACGCTGGCCAGCATGTTGGCGGCGGGTCCGTTGAAGGTGGACTTGAACTGATCGAAGATTGCCGTGGTGAAGGTGTCGAAGCGGATCATCGCGTACAGGCCATATTCGGCCAGCAGGTGCAGGCCCACCAGCAATGCGCCGCCGCAGATGGCCAGGCGCAGTTGCGGCAGCACCACGCGGAAAAATATCGCCCAGGGTTTTAGCCCCAGCGATTCGGCAACGTCTTCGATGGCCGGATCGAGCCGACGCAGCGTCGCAGCAATCGGCAGGTACAGGAACGGGAAGTAGGCGATGACCGACACCAGAACCCCGGCAAACAACCCGTGAATCGGAGGGGCCAGACTGACCCACGCATAGCTGTGAACGAAGGCCGGCACCGCCAGCGGTGCAGTCGCCAACAACGACCACCAGCGTCGACCCGGTAGGTTGGTGCGCTCGGTGAGCCAGGCCAGAGACAGGCCTAACGTGACGCACAACGGAATCGTGATCACCACCAGTAAAACGGTGTTGATCAACAGTTCAGCGACCCGCGGCCGGAACACCAGCGGCACAAGGGTCGCCCAGCCTGTCTGAAACGACACGCCGATGACGAAGGCAATCGGCAGCAGCGACAGCAGCGAAACCAGCACCGACAAACCGATCACCCACGCGCCACCGCTTCCTGCGAAGATACCGCGGGATCGTCGTCGCAAGTTCGCGGGTATCGCCTCAGCAACATCCGCCGGCAAGGTTTCAGGCATCAATTAGAGCAGTCCGGCCTGAGTCATCAACTCCACGGCTTTTTTACTGTCGAGTTTTGAAGCATCGACTGTCGGCGCGTCGAGTTGCTGCAAAGGCACCAGTTTGGGGTTGGATTCAGCGTTCTTGCCCACGGCATATTCGAACGATTTGCCGGTTTTGAGGATGGCTTGGCCATCTTTGCCGGTAATCCACTTGAGGAATGCCTGGGCTTGTTCCTTGTGTTTGCTGGACGCCAGAACGCCGCCGCCGGAGACACTGACAAACGCGCCCGGATCCTTGTGCTTGAAGTAGTGCAGGGCGGTGTTCTTGCTGTTTTCGCCGGTCTTGGCCTGGTCGCCGAAGCTGTAATAGTGGTAAATCACGCCGCTGTCGATCTGCCCGGCGTTAACCGCTTTGAGCACGGCGCTGTTGCCCCGGTACGCGGTAAAGTTGGTTTTCATCCCTTTCAACCACTCCAGGGTGGCGGCTTCACCCTTGAGTTCCAGCACGGCAGCGACGATGGCCTGGAAGTCGGCACCAGCCGGCGAAGCGCCCCAACGACCTTTCCAGCTCGGGCCGGCGAGGTCCATCAGCGACTTGGGCAGCTCGGCTTCGGGCAGTTTGCTTGGGTTATAGACAAACACCGTGGAGCGCGCGGCAATCCCCACCCATTTGCCATGGGCCGGGCGGTAAGCATCGCCGACCTGTTCCAGAGTGGCCGGCGCAACCGGTGCAAACAGCCCCGCGTTGTCGACCAGCACCATGGCCGGGGAGTTTTCGGTCAGGAACACGTCGGCCGGGGAGGCGGCGCCTTCCTGCACGATCTGATTGCCCATCTCGGTGTCGTCGCCATTGCGCACGGTGACCTTAATGCCGGTTTCCTTGGTAAAACCCTCGATCCAGGATTTGGTCAGGCTTTCGTGTTGGGCGTTGTAGACCACGATCCCCTCAGCCTCTGCTGCGTATACGTGACCGGCGCTCAGCAGCGCGGTGGTCAGCAGCGCGGTGGTCAGCAGTGCTGTTTTCAGGAAAGAAGGGAAATGGGCATTCATGCGTTGGCGGCTCCTGTTTTTTTAAAATCGTGCGCGCAGATTCAACCGGGACGGTCGTCAAGTAGTGTAGGCCAATACGAATCATTTGCAGGATTAAGGCGGCGGCAAATGTACTGCGCAGAATGAGAAAAAAACGTCAAATCACTGAGTCGCCGGGCAACCTTTTTGTGTTCCCGCCGCTGCCTGGTTAATCAGCGCGGCGAGACGTTTGACGTTGTTCTGTTGAGCGATCACCAGATCGTCGATGGAAGGCCCTGAAGGTGTCTGCAACGTGCTGCGGCAAGTGACCAGCGCGTTATCGCTTTCGCCGAAACTACGCAGGCGCCATTTGACGTCAATCAGCGCGTATTGGCCGGGGATCGAGTCAAAACGTTGTACGTCCAGCCGCACCGAGACCTTGCGCTGGGGATTGTTGTTGACCAGTTGATCGACCAGGGCAGTGCGCAATTCATCCGACAGGCTCGCGCCCCACCACTCGGTTTCGAGGATGGCCAGGCCGCTGTTGCCCTGGCGAATGACGATCTGCGGGCGGTCGACCTGGGGAGGGACGCTGAGGCCCTCGATCTGGATATCCGCAACGCTGGTCCTTGGGTTGCCGCTCGGTTGAGCCGGGGTCAGGGTGTGGAATTGAATCGGCTCACTGCGGCAGGCCGTGAGCAGTAACAGCGCGGTGACCAAGGTGATCTTCAACGGAAAAGCCATGGGTGATGCTCCTGTGGTCATTTGCGCGGCGGCCCCTGCAGGTCCATCGGCGCGGCATTGTCGGGACGGCCGCGAATCAGCGATTCCGGATGGCGTCCCAGGTAATCCGAGAGTTCACGCAAGGAGCGCGACATGCGTCCGAGTTCGTCCAGGGTCTGGCCTAATTGTTCGCGTTGCGGCGAGTCTTCAGCCAACGTCGAACTGGCCGATTGCAGGGTCTTGCTGACGTCCGCCAGGGTGGTCTGCACACCGGGCAGGGTCTTGGCGTTGAATTGCGCCAGGCCTTTACGCAGTTCGACGAGGTTGCTGTCGAGGTTGCCGGCAATGCGCTCGATTGGCAGCTGGTTGATCTTGTTGACCATGCCCTCCAGTTTTTCCTGCAACTGCTCGAGGCTGCCAGGAATGGTGGGGATAGAGACAGGACGGGCGGTCGGATCGAACACGACTTTCTCCGCTTTGGGGTAGAAGTCGAGTGAGATGTACAACTGACCGGTCAACAGATTGCCACTACGGGCCTGGGCCCGCAGACCGTTGTCGATGAAGCTGCCGATCAGGCGTACGCCAGCGGCTTCGTCGTTGGGGTCATGCTTCAAGGCCTCGAGCATTTTGATGTGGGCCTGGCCGAGTCGCTGCGGGTAGATCACGATGCCGACATTGACCGGGAAACTGCGCTTTTTCGCGTCGAAATCCAGATTGACCGACACGACGCTGCCGAACTCTGTGCCAAGGAATTCCACCGGCGCACCGACCTTGAGCCCGCGCAAGGCCTGATCGAAACGCAAATTCAAGAATTGTCCCTTGCCGCTGGGCGGGGCGAGGGCGGTTAGCTGGTCTTCGAACAGATCGAAGGCTTTTTCCTCGGTGGCCGGTTGATCGTTGGGGCTGTATTCCGGAGCGCGGAAGGCGATGCCGCCCACCAGGATGGATGACAGCGACTCGGTTTTCACCGAAAAGCCGTTGGCGCCGACGTTCACGTCGATCCCGCTGGCGTTCCAGAACCGAGTGTTTTCAGTGACGTAGGCATCGTTGGGCGAGTGGATGAACACTTCGATGTTCACCCCTTTACCGTCGGCGTCCAGGGCATAGGCCACCACTTGACCCACCGGAATCTTTCGGTAGTAAATCGGAGAGCCGATGTCTAGCGAACCCAGGTCCTGGGTGTGCAAGGTGAAGCGCTTACCCGGCTCGCCATAGGTAATCGGCGGCGGGTTTTCCAGGCCGGTGAACTTTTTCGCCCGGGCATTGGCCTGGCCAATATCGGCGCCAATGTAATCCCCGGAGAGCAAGGTATCGATGCCCGAAACGCCGCCCGCGCCGATACGTGGTCGCACCACCCAGAACTGCGAGTCTTCGCGGGTAAAACTTTCTGCCTGCTTGGCCAGTTTGACGGTGGCGTTGACACTCTTCTGGTCATCGCTGAGTTCGACATCGGTCACTTGCCCGATCACCACGTTGCGGTATTTGACTTCGGTTTTGTTGGCGGTCAACCCGCTACCGGTCTTGAAGGTGATGGTGATGGTCGGCCCTTCCTGCATGAGGCTGTGCACCACCAGCGAAATCCCCACCAGCACCGCGACGATCGGCACGATCCAGACCAACGAAACGCTGAAACGTCGGGTTTTGACAGGGGCCTGACCTGGCGCTTGCGGCCCGTCAGTGGCTTGCGACTTCATCCTTGACCTCCTCGTTTGGGTGATCCCGCTCTTTTTTATCCCAGATCAGGCGTGGGTCGAAACTCATTGCCGAGAGCATGGTGAACACCACCACCAGGCCAAAAAACAGAATGCCCGGGCGCGGTTCGATATCGGCCAGGGCTTGAAACTTCACCAGTGAGGCCACCAGCGCCACCACGATCACATCGAGCATCGACCAGTAACCGATGAGCTCGACGAAACGGTACAGCGTTGACCGCTGCTTACTCGCCCATTCGCTGTCGCGCTGAACGGTCACCAGTAACAGCGTCAGCGCGACGAACTTGATGCCCGGCACCGCAATGCTGGCGATGAAAATAATCAGGGCAATGTCCCAGGCACCGTGCTGCCAGAACTCCAGTACACCGCTCATGATCGTGCTATCGGCGCCATTGCCGACCATCTTGGTATTCATCACGGGTAGCAGATTAGCCGGGACGTAAAACGCCAGGGCGGTGAACATGTAGGCCCAGGTCCGGGCCAGTGAGTTGGTTTTGCGCCGATGCAGCGGCGCACCGCACCGTGTGCATTCGTGAGGTTCATCGGTCATGTCACAGGCCAGGCCGCAGCTGTGACACAGGCACAGGTTGAGTTCGCGCGCCACCGGAGGCCTTTTCATAAGGTGTCCCACAAATCACGGATGTCGCGCCCGGCAATACGGATCATCATCAGGCTGAGAATGGCCAGGGCAAACAGGCCGATGCCGGGTAGCACATCCAGTAATCCGGCGAGTTTAATGACCGCGACCATCGCCCCCAGCAGGCAGACTTCCAGCATGCTCCAGGGCCTGAGGGTTTCCAGCCAGCGCATGCAGAACTTGAAGCCGGGCGAGCGCTGGTGGGCGAGGGCGAAGCTCAGGACCCAGATAAGGAGTAACAGCTGGAAAATCGGCGCGATGATCATCGCGATCGCCGCCACCATGGCGATGAAAGTGATCGGCCCCAGACTCAGGGCCAGCACCGAATCCCAGAGTGTTGCGCTGTTTTTCAGTCCTTTGAGGCTGATGCTCATGACCGGGTAGAAGTTGGCGAAAATCCACAGCATCAACGCGGTGAAGGTCAACGCCAGACGTTGCTCCACCGTCAGACCGTTATAGCGCTGAAGCACGCCGCCGCAGCGCATACAAAGGGTTTTCTGATGTTTGGCGAGCGTGACTTTTTCATACACGCAGTCGCAGTGCTCGCAGATGATCAGTTGGTCAGTCGTAGCCATAGGCCGCACTCGCCAGGACGCAGGAAAGTCAGAGCACTCCCTCAATATAGAAGCGCCTCGCGATTGAGCAAATTAAAAGGCGGGTACAGATCGTTCCCATGCTCCGCGTGGGAATGCCTCATCGGACGCTCCGCGTCCGCTTCTGGGACGCAGAGCGTCCCTGGCTGCATTCCCACGCAGAGCGTGGGAACGATCAGTTGGGCGGTCAGCCCAGCAGTTCGCGCAGGCGATACCAGAACATGCCGAGCGCCAGCAGCGGCGAACGCAGCATGGGGCCGCCGGGGAACGTCATGTGCGGCACGGCGCTGAACACGTCAAAGCCCTGACTGTGCCCGAGATGGATCGCTTCGCCCAACAGCTTGGCGCACCAGTGGGTCACGTTCAGGCCATGGCCGGAGTAACCCTGGGCGTAAAACACGTTCGGGTGCTGGCTCAAGCGCCCGACCTGTGGGAAGCGATTGGCCGAGATGCCAATCTTGCCACCCCATTGATAGTCGATGCGCACGTTGGCCAATTGCGGGAAGACCTTGAGCATGTGCGGGCGCATGTAAGCGTCGATGTCCGCCGGATCACGCCCGGAATAATGGCAGGCCCCGCCGAACAGCAAGCGCCGGTCCGCCGAGAGCCGGTAGTAATCCAGGCCGACTTTCTGGTCGCAGAGCGCCAGGTTATGCGGGATCAATTGCGCTGCAACGTCGGGCGCCAACGGCTCGGTGGCGATAATGTAGCTGCCCGCCGGAAGGACCTTGCCGCTCAGTTTCGGTTCGAGCTCTTCCAGGTGAGCGTTGCACGCCAGCACCAGACTGCCGGCGCGCACCGTGCCGCCGGCACAGCGAACCTGCACGGTGCTGCCATGGATCAACTCCAGCACCGGGCTCTGCTCGAAGATCTGCACCCCTAAGGATTGCGCCAATAGCGCTTCACCAAGGACCAGATTGAGCGGGTGCAAGTGACCCGAGCCCATATCGACGAGACCACCGGCATACACGCCTGAGTTCACCACCTGCTGTCGGATCTGCTCCGGCCCGACGAGTCGGGTTTCTTGGGCGTAACCCGATTCGGCAAGGCCTTGCTGCTCGGCCTTGAACGCCGCGAACTGCGCTTTAGTATTGGCCAGTTCGCAGAACCCCCAGCGCAGGTCGCAATCAATCCCGTGTTCACGAATGCGGTTACCCACGAGCGCTACCGATTCGACGCCCGCACGCTCAAGGTAACGCACGCCGTCCTCACCGACATAACGGGCGAAACCACTGACGTCATGCCCGACGCCGCGAATCAGCTGCCCGCCGTTACGCCCGCTGGCGCCCCAGCCGATCCGCCGGCCCTCCAGCAGAATGACCGAGAGCCCGCGCTGAGCCAGTTCGATCGCGGTGTTAACGCCGGTAAAGCCACCGCCAATGACACAGACATCGGCTTCAAGATCCGCGGCCAGCGTTGGGTAGGGCGCCATGCCATTGGCTGACGCCGCGTAATAGGAGCGCGCATGTTCGTTGCTGTACTGATTCATTGGTTGGACTTCACTTTGCTCCAGGAACGGGTCATCAAACGCATGATCGCCTGGGGCGGGGTGGTCGAAATGTAGAGCTTGTCGAGGACTGCCTGGGGTGGGTAAACCTCAGGGTTGTTGACCAGCTCAGGGTCCATGTCTTGCTTGGACGCCGGGTTCGGGTTGGCGTAACCGACCGACGCGCTGACCTTGGCAATCACTTGCGGGTCCAGCAGGTAATTGATGAAGGCGTGAGCTTCTTTCGGGTTGCTGGCGTCTGCGGGAATCGCCAGCAGGTCGAACCACAAGTTACTGCCTTCCTTGGGGATCGCGTAGGCGATGTTCACGCCGTTCTTGGCTTCCTTGGCCCGGTTCGCGGCCTGGAACACGTCCCCCGAGTAACCGAACGCCACGCAAATATCACCGTTGGCCAGGTCCGAAACGTACTTGGAGGAGTGGAAGTAGGTGATGTAAGGCCGGATGCTCAGCAGCTTGGCCTCGGCTTTTTTGAAGTCTTCAGGGTTTTCGCTGCGCGGGTCCATGCCCATGTAATTGAGAATCGCCGGGAACACTTCATCGGCCGAGTCCATCATCGACACGCCGCACTGGCTGAGTTTCTTGATGTTTTCCGGTTCGAACAGCACGGCCCAGGAATCGATGTGATCGATGCCCAGCACTTGCTTGACCTTGTCGACGTTGTAGCCGATTCCGTTGGTGCCCCACAGGTACGGGACGGAGTGTTCGTTGCCCGGATCGTTTTTCTCCAGCAGCGCCAACAGTTTCGGGTCGAGGTTTTGAAAGTTGGGCAACTGCGAACGATCAAGCTTCAGGAACGCGCCGGCTTTCACCTGGCGAGCCAAGAAGTGGTTGGACGGCACTACCACGTCATACCCGGTGCGGCCGGCGAGCAATTTGCCCTCCAGGGTTTCGTTGGAGTCGAACACGTCGTAGATCACCTTGACCCCGGTTTTCGCCTGGAAGTCGACGAGGGTGGTCTCGCCGATGTAATCGGTCCAGTTGTAGACGCTGACCGTTGGCTGAGCCTGCGCAACAGCGCTGAACAACAATGCCACCGCGACCGGAACCACGGATTTCAATAGACGCATATCGACACCTCTTATAGTTATGTTTGTGATCGTTCCCACGCTCTGCGTGGGAATGCCTCAATGGACGCTCCGCGTCCGCTTTGGGACGCGGAGCGTCCCGGGCTGCATTCCCACGCAGAGCGTGGGAACGATCGGAGTTAGACGCTAAGCAACAGGAACTCTCGCTCCCACGAGCTGATCACGCGCTTGAAGTTCTCGTGTTCGGCGCGCTTGACCGCCACGTAACCGCGGACGAATTTGCTGCCCAGGTAACGCCCGATGGTTTCGCACTCTTCCATCTGCGTCAGGGCGTCTTCGATGGTGATCGGCAGTCGCAGGTTGCGGCGCTCATAGGCGCGACCTTGCACCGCAGCGCTCGGTTCGATGCGCTCGACCATGCCCAGGTACCCGCACAACAGGCTTGCTGCGATGGCCAGATAAGGGTTCGCGTCGGCCCCCGGCAAACGGTTTTCCACGCGCATCGCATCGGGTGTTGAGGTCGGCACACGCAGACCCACGGTGCGGTTTTCTTCGCCCCATTCGACGTTCACCGGCGCCGAGGTGTCCGGCAGGAAACGGCGGAACGAATTGACGTTGGGTGCGAACATCGGCAGCACTTTGGGAATGTACTTTTGCAGGCCACCGATGTGGTGCAGGAACAGTTCGCTCATCTGCCCGTGGGCATCGGCAAAGATCGGCTGGCCGGTGGCGATGTCCACGACGCTCTGGTGGATATGCATGGCGCTGCCGGGCTCATCACCAATCGGCTTGGCCATGAAGGTCGCGGTGACGTTGTGCTTGAGGGCCGCCTCGCGCAGGGTTCGCTTGAACACGGTGATCTGGTCGGCCAGGTCCAGTGCGTCGCCATGACGGAAGTTGATTTCCATCTGCGCCGGGCCGTCTTCGTGGATCAAGGTATCGAGGTCCAGACCCTGAAGTTCGCACCAGTCGTAAACATCTTCAAACAGCGGATCGAATTCGTTGGCGGCGTCGATGGAGAACGACTGACGACCACTTTCCGCACGGCCCGAACGACCCAGCGGCGCCTTGAGCGGCAAGTCCGGATCTTCGCAGCGCTGGGTCAGGTAGAACTCCATTTCCGGCGCGACAATCGGCCTCCAGCCTTTGTCGGTGTACAGCTGCAGGACTTTCTTCAGTACGTTACGCGGCGACAGCTCGATCGGGTTGCCGAACTTGTCGAAGGTGTCGTGAATCACAATAGCGGTGGGCTCGATGGCCCATGGAATCACGTAAACCGCATCGGAGACGGGCTTGCAAACCATGTCGATGTCGGCCGGGTCGAGCAGGTCGTAGTAGATGTCGTCGTCGACAAAGTCCCCGGTTACCGTTTGCAAAAGCACACTTTCCGGCAGGCGCATGCCTCGCTCATGCAGGAACTTGTTGGTGGGTGCAATTTTTCCGCGTGCAATGCCGGTCAAGTCGCTGACCACACACTCGACTTCGGTAATCTTGTGATCTTTCAGCCACGTGAGCAGCTGATCGAAAGGGACATTCATAAAGACCTCGTTATTGGTTTTATTAACGCCGGGGAGGCTGGTTTCATCCACCACACACTTCCCCTGTGGCGCGTTGACGACTATCTTGGGCGAGCCTTGACGTTCCATCTATCCACTTTCAGCAGCACCAAAACGCACCAAACGAGTGCGTAAGGTCACCCATGACAACGTGTAATCCCATACAAGTCCAAGCGTTCAACACCGCCGACGTGGCCGAGCAAATCCGCGCCACACCGGGTTGGGTGCAGCATTACCAGCAAATGTCGCCGGGGCATTTCGCAGGGAGGGTGCGCTATCTGGACCTGCAAGGCGTGGAGATTTACGAGGAACACATGAACACCCGGGTCGAACAGAATTTCAGCGCCCCCGAAGGCTCGCTGGCGTTCTGTTTCGATCGCAGCGACAACGCGCTGTACGTGTTGAATGGTGAAAGCCGCAACATCTGGATCACCCCGGAGAACTACCAGGAAATCGCCGTGGTGTTCGGTCCGGAGTTCGTTCAGCGTCACGGTTTGAATGTGGCCAGGCTCGAAGGCCTGTTCATGGCGCCACTGAACTCGGGACAGAACGCGCTGTTCAGTCGCTGGCTCAGCGGGACGTTGACCCGACTGGCGCAGACGCTCGATCCGCCGAGCAAAGAGGCGTTGACCCAGCAGTTGCTGGAAGACTGCCTGTACATCCTCGACAACGCGTGTGTGTGCCTTGATCGCGGAGGTCTACAGCGCCGCACAGAAGAGCGATCGGTGATGAAGCGCATCGGTGAATGGGCGGCGGATGCCCCGGAAGAAACCCTGAATCTGCTGGAGCTTTCGCAGGTCGCCGGGGTTTCACTGCGTCAGTTGCAGCATGCGTTCAAGGCTTATACCGGGATGACCCCGACCCATTGGCTGCGCTTGCGTCGACTCAACAGCGCACGCCGAGAATTGCTCAGCCGCACAGCAATGGACACCACCGTTGCTGAAGTGGCGATGCACTGGTCGTTCTGGCATCTGGGGCGATTTTCCAGCAGCTATCGGGCGTTGTTCAACGAACTTCCCAGTCAGACGCTCGCCCGCAAACCCCATGGCGCAACACGTCGCGGGTAAGCCCGGGACACGTCAGCGTGGCTTTGTTGTTTTTGCCGATTTGCTGTTGCCAGGCATGTGCAGGTAAGCCATCACGCTTTCGGTCAGTTCGGTCGCCAGTTTGACGGCTTCTTTATTGCGCGCCATCACGCCCGCCACCAGGCCTTCGATCAAGGCGAGCACCGCGATGTTGGAACTGGTCAATACCGGATGGTCGGCGGGCGCAAACAGCACGTGTTCTGCAATGCCGGTGAGCGGCGAGGCGGGTGAATCGGTGATGGCCAGCACCGAGGCGCCACGTTCATTAGCGAACCGTGCGAGTTGCAGGGTGTCTAGGGAATAGCGCGGCAGGGAGATCGCCAGCAACACATCCTGATCGGTAATGGCGGCCAGACGGTAAGCGGCGTTTTCGTTGCCGCCTTCCATGCTGATGGCGGTGGCGTCCGCGCAGAAGGGCATCAGGGTCGAAGCGGCGAGGCCGGCGAAGTAGACGCTGTTGCCAAAGCCCAGGATGTAGATTTTGCGAGCCTGGGTCAGGCGGGTCACGAACGCTTCAAAGGTGTCTGCATGGTTGTTGGTCGCCGCCGTGGCGAGGTTGCTGCTGGCGCTCTGGATTTGCTCATGCAGGCCAAACGCGCCACCCGGACGATGCGCCAGTTCGTTGCGCAGTTTGTCGACCGGCGACACCATCTGCTGCAACGTCGCGACCAATTCGGCCTTCATGCCGGTGTAGCCACCCAGGTTCAGGGCCTTGGCCAAGCGGTTGACCGCGGCTGGCGAGGTGGACGTTTCGTGGGCCATCTCCTCGATGGTCAGCGTCGCGGCCCTCAGCGGGTGACGCAGGATAAAGTCCGCCACCTTGCGCAGTGACGGCTGCAAATCGCCAACGATCTCCGCCAGTTTGCGCATAACCGGTGCGGCATAGACCGTGGTGTTTTTCGAGGGGGTCGGCATATCCGGCTCAACATTTCCTGAGGGTTAATAAGCTGGCGGGAGTGTATCCGAAGCCGACCCTCGGTGTGCAGCGCTTGCCAAGGGTCGGTGATCGGGCCGGTCGGGTTATTTCAGGCTGCCGGCAAGAAACTGCTGGAGGCGTTCGGACTGCGGGTTGACCAGCACTTCGCGCGGGTCGCCACGCTCTTCGACCTGGCCCTTGTGCAGGAACACCAGTTGATTGGAAACCTCGCGGGCAAAGCCCATTTCGTGGGTCACGACCACCATGGTGCGGCCTTCGAGTGCGAGGTCCTGCATGACTTTGAGCACTTCGCCGACCAGTTCGGGATCGAGTGCCGAGGTCGGCTCATCGAAGAGCATCACTTCCGGCTCCATGGCTAACGCTCGGGCAATCGCCACTCGCTGCTGCTCGCCGCCCGACATATGCGCCGGCCAGGCGTCCATCCGGTGCGCCACGCCGACTTTGTTCAGGTAGTGCTCAGCCTTTTCCCGCGCCTCTTTCTTGCCCATACCCAACACATGCACCGGGGCTTCCATCACGTTTTCAAGGGCGCTCATGTGCGACCAGAGGTTGAAGTGCTGAAACACCATCGACAGCCGCGAACGCATGCGTTGTAACTGCTTGGGTTCGGCAGCCTTGAGCCCGCCGAGTTTGTTGTTCACCAGTTTCAGTTGTTCACCGTTAAGTACGATGTTGCCGGCGTTGGGCTGCTCCAGCAGGTTGATGCAACGCAGGAAGGTGCTTTTGCCAGAGCCGCTGGAACCGATGAGGCTGATCACGTCACCGGCTTTCGCTTCCAGTGACACGCCCTTGAGCACGTGGTGGGTGCCGTAGCTTTTGTGGAGATCCTGAACTTCAAGTTTGTACATGTTTTTACTCTCGAGAATCAGTCGCTGAGCAAGCGGCCTTGGCGAATAGGGGTGCTGCCGGCCACTTTGGCCAGCCACAAACCGGGCTGGGCAAAGCGCAGGCGTTCACGGGCATAGAGGATGCCGTCGGTGCTGGCGCACACCACGCTGTGGCGATCGGTCAGCGGGTCAATCACTTCGAACAGCGGATCGCCGACCTTGACCCGGGCGCCCAGCGGTTGCAGAAAACTCACCACTCCAGGGTGCGGCGCATAGGCGTATTGCGCACCGGCGAACGGCGTCGCTTCACAGCAGGTCACAGGAACGGCAGGCCATTCACCGCTGATCAAGCCTTGCTCGGCGAGATAGCCAAGAATGGCCTCTGCGCTATCAATGCATTGCTCGCGTTCGGTGTCGGCCATGCCACGCAATTCAATGGTGGTCGCCACACACGCCAGCGGAATATTGGCCTCAGGGAAACGCTCGGCCAGGTGTAACCAGGGAATCGCGCAGGCTTCATCGAAGGCACTGCCGCCCGCATCCTCGGCCAGCAGCGCGGCGCCGGCACCGAGTCGAGCGGCCAATGAGCGCAGACGTGGCCAGTTCTGCGGCATGGCATAAAGCAGCATGATCGACTCGAAATCGCAATGCAGGTCCAGCACCAGATCGGCGTCACAGGCATGCTGCAACAACAGGCGGCGCAGGCCATCGAGTTCCGATGCCGGGGCCGCCATGTCGGTGAGGACTTCGCTCATGGCGCGGCGGATCAGCGCGATGTTGGCGTTGGCATCTTCCCCCAGTTGCCCTTCCAATTGCTGCGCCACGGCTTCGGCCAACTTCGGGAAGTCGCGATTGAAATTCTTGCCACTGGAGAACTCAAAGCGACCCTGATGGGTGGCCTGGAACATCTGTGCGATACCGATCGGATTGGCCATCGGCACCAGCTCGATCACCCCGGTCAGTCGGCCTTGTTCTTCCAGTTCATGTAAACGGCGCTTGAGCTCGACAGCGACGCGCATCCCCGGCAATTCGTCGGCATGCAGCGAGGCCTGAATGTAGGCCTTGCGCGGCCCGCTGCCAAAACGAAACAGCGACAGTTTCCGTTCAGTGCCCAAAGCACTCCACGGCAACAGGTATTCAATGTGCTCCATAACAGCTCCTTAGTGCTTGCGCGGTGCCAGATACGCCAGCCAGCGACGCTCGGCCAGCTTGAACAGACGAACCAGGATGAAGGTCAGGGCCAGGTAGATGAGGCCGGCAGTTATGAACGCCTCGAACGGCAGATAGAACCGCGAACTGACCGTCCGCGCGGCGCCGGTGATGTCCACCAGCGTGACAATCGATGCCAGGCTGGTGGTTTGCAGCATCATCAGTACTTCGTTGCTGTATTGCGGCAACGCCCGGCGCAAGGCCGACGGCAGCAGAATGCGGCGGTACAAGGTGAAGCGCGACATGCCCATGGCCTTGGCGGCTTCGATCTCGCCGTGGGCCGTGGCCTTCAAACTGCCGGCCAGGAGTTCCGCGCTGTAGGCACTGGTATTGATCGCAAACGCCAGGCAGGCACAAAAGGTTGCACTGGAGAGGTAAGGCCAGAGCGCGCTTTCACGTACCGCTGCGAACTGCGCCAGCCCGTAATAGATCAGGAACAATTGCACCAGCATCGGCGTGCCGCGAATGACATAGGTGTAGAGCCAGGCCGGGAAGTTGATCAGCGGTGATCGGGACACCCGCATCAGTGCCAATGGGATTGCCAGCACCAGGCCGAAGGCCAGGGAAATCAGCAGCACTTTGAGGGTCAACAAGGCGCCATTGAAATACAGCGGCAGGTTTTCCCAGATCAGGTTGTAGTCGAGAATCATGGGGTTGCTCCCAATCACAATTCGGCGGCTTTGATGCCGACCGAATAGTGTTTTTCCAGATAGCGCAGCACCAGCAATGACAGGCTGGTCAGCATCAGATAAAGCGCCGCCACCGCGAGGAAAAACGTGAACGGTTCATGGGTGGCGTCCGCTGCGTTTTTGGCTTTGAACATCATGTCCTGCAAACCGATCACCGAGATCAGCGCGGTGGATTTGGTCAGCACCAGCCAGTTGTTGGTGAACCCGGGAATGGCGAAACGAATCATCTGAGGCACCAGAATCCGCCAGAACATCTGTGCGCCACTCATGCCATACGCCGCGCCGGCTTCGGCCTGGCCTTTAGGGATCGCCATGAAGGCGCCGCGAAAGGTTTCCGAGAGGTAGGCGCCAAAAATGAAGCCCATGGTGCAGACGCCGGCAATAAAGGGATTGATGTCGATGTAGCGGGTGTAACCGAGTGCCAGGGCAATGCGGTTCACCAGATCCTGGCCGCCGTAGAAGATCAGCAGGATCAACACCAGGTCAGGAATACCGCGAATCAGGGTGGTATACCCTTCGCCCAGCACCACCAGCCATTTGAGCGGCGACAACCGAAAGGCCGCGCCGATCAGACCCAAAGCAATCGCCATGCTCATGGAGGTCAAGGCCAGGTTAATGGTCAGCCAGGCGCCATCGAGAATGCTCGATCCGTAGCCGTGAAGCATCATGAAGTTCCTCAAACGTGCGCCAAAAGGCGCGCGAGACAAGCCCCAAAGCGCCCGCTAGGGGCCGGCGCCACAGGGTTTCAGGTAAGGTTTATTCGCCGTAGATATCGAACGCGAAGTACTTGGCCATCACTTGCTGGTACTTGCCGTTGGCGCGGATGGCGTCGATCGCGGTACTCAGGCGTGCAACGTTCACGCTGTCACCTTTACGCACCGCGATCCCGGCGCCTCGACCGAAATATTTCGGGTCGTTGATATCCGGCCCCACCAGTGCGAAGCCTTTGCCGGCCGGCGTTTTGATGAAGCTTTCATCGGTGTTGACGATGTCGGCGAGCGTGGCGTCCAGACGACCCGATGCCAGATCCAGGAAGGCTTCATTTTGTGAGCCGTAGCGCACCACGTCGACGCCGGCTTTTTCAAGCTGCTCGGTGGCGAAGCGGTCGTAGGTCGATGAGCGTTGCACCCCGACTTTCTTGCCCTTGAGATCAACCAGCGGGTCGTTGATCACGTTGCCGGCCTTCATCGCGAACTTGCCTGGCGTGTGGTAGTACTTTTTGCTGAAGTCGACCGACTTCATACGGTCTTCAGTGATCGACATCGACGACAGCACGGCATCAATCTTGCGCACTTTCAGTGACGGGATCATGCCGTCGAATTCCTGGATGACCCACTCGCATTTGACCTTCATCTCTTCGCACAGGGCGTTGCCGATGTCGTAATCGAAACCACTGACGTTGCCCTCCGGGGTCTTGTAGGAGAAGGGCGGGTAGGCGGCTTCGATACCAATGCGCAGGCTGTCTTCGTCGGCATGAGCCAGCAGGCTTGCGGCGCACAGTGCCAGAGCACCTAGAAGTTCTGTCTTGTTCATATTGTTGACTCCTTGGAGGGGCGTTGGGGTGGTACAGGAACATGCCGTCCGATCTGGCACAGTGGATCAGTCCTGATGATTTTGTGTGGCTATAAATGACACGTTTTATTTCACAATGCAATGAAATGAAAATAAACATATCACTCGATGGCGCAAAAATTCACAGCGATCCCGTATGATCACGAGCATGTTCAGGTGCCAGGCAGGCTACTGATGGGCATTACGCGGGGGGTACTGGCTTGGCCAATTCGATGCCGGCCGCACTCAGTCGCTTCAGGATTTCAAAGAGCAGATCGCTCTTGGTCGTACTGACAATCCTTGGGCTGCTGACATAGCCGGTGATGGTTAATGTGATGCCTTCAGGGCTCAGATGGCTGAATCGAACAACGGGGGCGGGCTTGTCGAGGATGGTTTCATGGTCGCAATAGGCGGTGTACAGCAGGGTTTTGACTTGTTCGGGGTCGATATCCAGAGGGAACACCAGTTCGAGTGTCGCCACCCCTTGGGCGCTACCGCCCAAGGTCACATTGCGCAGGTTCTGGGAAATCAGCTGGGAGTTGGGGACGATCACGATCGAGCGATCACTGAGCTGGATCTCGGTGGCCCTGACATTGATTCGCCGGATATCACCTTCGACCCCGCTGATGCTGATCAGGTCGCCGACTTTGACCGGACGCTCGGTGAGCAGGATTATCCCGGATACGAAGTTCTTGACGATCTCCTGCAAGCCGAAGCCGATCCCCACCGACAACGCACTGACGATCCAGGCCAGATTCGTCCATTTGACGCCCAATGAAGACAACGCAAGCAGAATGACCAGTGCGTACCCGATATTACTGAACAGGGTGCTTAGCGACGCCCCCATGCCGGGGTCCATGTCGGTTTTCGGCAGGAACTCGTTATCCAGCCATCTGCGCAGCGATCGAATCAGGTAAATACCGATCAACAGTGCCAGAAACGCATTCAGCAGATTTCCCGGGATGATATTCAACTTGCGCAAGCCATCGCCGCCGAGGATCGATGAAACCCTGTCTGTCAGTTGTCCAAAGGTCGCTCCGATCCCCCCCACAAACGTTGTAATCACGGCAACTAACAGCAATGCCACCCTGCCAATACCCGAGACAACAACCTCGATTTGTTCAAGCCGCACGTCGCCGATACCCAGCAGCTGTTTGATCGCCTTGCCACTTGGGTGCTTTGGAGAAAACAGGTAATCACACAGGTCCTTGAACAACTGCGCCAGCAAATAGAAGCTGGCAATAACGATATAGAGCCAGACAATTTCGTAAGTGATGAATCGGGCCAGAGAGATGTAACCGACCAGCAGGCCAAAAATCGAGATCAGAACCGCGATGCTGACGCCGCTATAAATCACCCCCGCCAGCGTAGTGCCTGATTCAGGGGCTTCCCCGGCAATGACCATCGCTCGGCGGGTTTTATTGGTGCGTAGCAATAACGCACCAATAATCAAGATGACGACTAATGCCACGACGCCCCGGCTAAAGAGAACCACCTGCGAACTCATACCCGTCGCATTGGTTACTTGGACCAGCGATACAAGTATCAGCATTGATCCAGCCAGCAGCGCCGGGAAAGGACTTATCGCAAGCGCCACTTCATCGGCGATGCCAGGCAACCGCCATGAGGGATTGCGTTTAGACAGCAGCGCCCGGCTCAGGCCGATAATCATGGCGCAGGCATAAGCGACCTTCTCGACATCGTCGAAATAACCTTGCAGTGGCTGTGGCAATGGTTGAAACCGGGTAGCCGCAATAGCGATGAGCTGTATTGCGCAACCAGCGCTCAACAGCGTGGCGAGCACCGTCGCTATCGCCAATGAACTTCTGCGCAGTCGTCCTTCCGGTAAACGATGGATGCAGAGCCACGTCAAGCCACCTTCAGCCAGTCTTCGCCCCGGCGACCAGAAGGCCAGGGCCAGCAATAACAACGTGACGGTCACGGTACGCCGGCCGGATTGCCAGACGGACAAAATGACACTTTTAGACTGGTCGATTAATACCGTCAGACGGTTTACATCCTCCTCCAGTGGAGAAAACAGCGGTGACCAGAACCTGGGGCTGAGGAAACTGGCGGTGCGCTGGGTCAGCTCGGTTTCCAGTTGGGTGCGCCGAATGCTGGCAATCTGGGTGATGAGGTTAGTCGCGCCTTCCTTGATGGCCTGGAGGATTTTTAGATCGTCATCCACCTTGTCTTTTTTTGCGGTGAGATAGGACCTCTGCTTCACCAGATCAGCCTTTTCCATAGCAAGGCTGCCAGGGGATGCAGTCCCGAGCACACTGAGTTGCCCTTGCAATTGCACCTGCTCAGGCAGTAACGCGGTCTCCAGTTTGTCCGCATCACTGAAGAGCAACTGAACGTTGTCCTGAAAACCTACCAACTGGGTGTAGTTACTGGTCAGTGACACCTGCTGTTTAAGGTTATCCAGCCTTAATTGCAGTGCTTCCAGATCGCTCCTTGACACGGTAGTGGTTGAACTGGCTTCGGCGGCGCTTGGAGGCATTGTCATTTCGTCTGCCGACAGCACGCCGATGTTCGGCCCCAACAGCGCAAACACTATGCACATGAGTAACTTCAATGCAGGACGCATAGATATGCTCCGGCGGCTTTAGCCATTCAGGTTAGGTCATGGCTTGTGCCGGTGCGAAAAATAGTTCCGCGTCGGCCGTGATTGTTCTGAATACGCAAACACTGAAGTCGCCGAGAATGGAATTGTTGGCGTGGTGACGGGCTTGTAGCCTCCATTACGCCGAACACTACGATTTGCCAATGATCGAGTGGAGCCCAAGCCAGAGCTCATCAAGACAGACACTTCAACGTCATACCTTGCTTTCGGACTTCCGCCCCCTCGGGGGTTTGGCGCCTAATAAAAATAAGGAAGGCAGGTATGAGTATTCGTGCATGGGTTTGCGCAGCAACCCTGTTCGCACCCGTTCTGGGTGCCAACGTTTTGTTTCTATCAACGGCTTCGGCGGCGGACGACCCGATGGGCTCGCTGGTGCGCGGGGTCTTCGGCGACAGCCTTGAGCGTGAGCATGGGATCAAGGTCTACGGCTGGGGCCAGGTGGGCGTGATCTATAACAATAACGGCACGGATGACGTGAGCAAGCAGAGCTTTTTCAATACCGACGAAGGCGTGAATCTCAACCAGTTCGCCCTGGCCGTGGAAAAGAAACCCAAGAGCAATGTGATCGGTCGTGTCGGACCGTTTCCCGGCCCCATGCCACAAGAGGCTGACTGGGGCTTCAATGTCACGGCGCTGTACGGCAAGGATGCGCGTTTCTTCAAGACCTATGGCTGGGACGAGGACCTGGGTGTCAATCGCGATAACAAGGCCGAAGACGAAGCATTCACCGTCGCCCAGGCGTATGTCGACTTTTACTTCCCGGTGCTCGGCGGTTCGGACCTGATGATCGGGATTTTCCACACGCCGCTGGAAAATGAAATCGGCTTCGCCTTGCCGTCACCCGCACCGACTGACTTCTACTCGCACACCTATTCCTTCATGCACGGCCCGGCCAAACATGCCGGTGCGCTGTATTCGTTCAAGCTGCCCTCGGCGCCGGGGGAAAGCATGTTGGGCTTCGAGCTGGGTGTGGTGCAGGGCTGGAACAACTTGCAGGACCCCAACCATGACCCCGATATCATCGCCAACGTCCGCTGGCGCTCTGCCGATTTCACCACCTGGATTGACTGGGAAAACATCTACGGCAACGGCGCCGGTGACAGTTTCGCCGAATGCAGTTGTGGCTCGCCATTGCCGGCCGGGACCAAGGATGACGACTACAAGCGCCTGGCTTCTTACCTGACCTTGTCGCAGGTGCTCGACCCGAACAACCGCGTGGCGCTGGAGTTGAATTACGGCAAGCAGGAGCAGGGCGCTTTCGCCGGGTTTGCCAACAAAAGCGATGCCACCTGGTACGGCACCGACGTCAACTGGTACCACAAACTCACTGACAACCTGATGTGGAACAGCCGCGCCGAGTGGTTCTACACCGATGCGCCCGTGCACGTGATGATGGCCAACATCGACCCGCACACCGGAATTCCCGATCCGACCTGGGGCAGTTTCTACGGCGTCACCACTAACCTGGCCTGGACGCCGACACCCAACGTGCGCCTGCGACCGGAATTGCGCTACGACATTCATTCGGGTCCCGGTCGCGACGCCTACGCCGATGGCCAAAAGGACTCGCAACTGGTCGCGTCCTTCGACGTCAGCTTCTTTTTCTAAACCGCCCACTTCGCAAAGCACCTGACCCTGCGTGGTGGCTCAGCCCACACGCTGCGACTTTGTTCGTCCGGACTTTGCCGGCAAGCAGCCGCATTGGAGTACTACATGACAGACAACAACGATAAAAGCCTGTTTGGCCGAGACTTCTCACGCCGTGATTTCCTGCGCAGCACAGGCGTTGCCGCCGGCGGTGTGGCACTGGCAAGTATGCCGTTCAACTTCGCCCTGGGCAGCGAGCGGGTGATCAAACTCGGCTATGTCAGTCCGCAGACCGGGCCGTTGGCACCGTTTGCGGCGGCCGACAACTACATCATCGAATCGCTCAAGCAAGCGTTGAAGAACTCGATCACCGTGGCCGGCAAGGCCTATCGCCTGGAAGTCATCGTCAAGGACAGCCAGTCCAACCCCAACCGCGCGGCGGAAGTGGCGAGCGAGCTGATCCTCTCTGATCAGGTCGACCTGATGCTGGTTTCGTCGACGCCGGAAACCACCAACCCGGTCTCCGACCAATGCGAAATCAACGAGATTCCGTGTATTTCCACGGTGGCGCCGTGGCAGCCATGGTTCTTTACCCGCGGTGGCAAGCCGGATCAGGGTTTCGAGTGGACCTATCACTTTTTCTGGGGCCTGGAGGATGTGATCGGCACTTACAGCGCCATGTGGGGCGCGATGCCGTCCAACAAGGTGGTCGGCGGTCTGTTCCCCAACGATGGCGACGGCAATGCCTGGGGCGATCCGAAACTGGGCTTTCCACCGGTGTTGGCGCAAAAGGGTTTCCAGGTGGTCGACCCCGGCCGCTTTCAAAGCTTGACCGACGATTTCTCGGCACAGATCGCCGCGTTCAAAAAGGCCGACGTCGAGATCGTCACCGGCGTGGTCATTCCACCTGACTTGACCACCTTCTGGACCCAGGCTCGCCAGCAGGGCTTCAAGCCCAAAGCGGTGTCGGTCGGCAAGGCGCTGCTGTTTCCCACTGCGGTCGAAGCGCTGGGCAAGGCCGGCAACAACCTGTCGACCGAAATCTGGTGGAGCCCGACACACCCGTTCAGCTCTTCATTGACCGGCGCCAGTGCCGGGCAGTTGGCCCAGGGCTTCACTCAGGCGACCGGCAAGCAGTGGACTCAACCGCTGGGTTTCGTGCATGCCCTGTTCGAACTGGCGGTGGACATCCTCAAGCGCACTGAAGAAATCGGTAACCCGCATGCGGTACGCGATGCATTGCTCAAGACCCACCTCAACACCGTGGTCGGGCCGATCAGCTGGAAAGACGGACCGGTGAAGAACGTCGCCAAGACGCCTCTGGTCAGCGGCCAATGGCGATTGGGCAATGACAACAAATACGACCTGATCGTGACCAGCAATGCCACCGCACCGGCGATTCCACTGGGCGGCGACATGCAGGCCATTACGTACTGATGACTCGAAAAGAAACGGGTGCACCATGCAACAGCCACTTCTGCAAATGAACGATGTGCACAAAAGTTACGGTTCGGTGAAGGTCACGGACGCGATGAGCCTGACCCTGCAACCGGGTGAAGCCCTGGGCATCATCGGTCCCAATGGCGCGGGTAAAAGCACGCTGTTCAACCTGATCGCCGGGGGCGTGGCAGCTGACAGCGGCGCGATCCATTTCGAAGGCCGCAACGTCACCCGCGAGCCGGTGTTCAAGCGTTGCCAGCAAGGCATCGGGCGCTCCCACCAGATTCCGCATCCGTTCGTGAAAATGACGGTGTTCGAGAACTTGCTGGTCGGCGCGACGTTCGGGGCGCGATTGCGCGACAAGGACGCCAGCCAATGGTGCGCGCAGACCCTGGAACTGACAGGGCTGATGCGCAAGGCCAACGTCCTGGCCGGCTCGCTGACACTGCTCGACCGCAAGCGCCTGGAAATGGCCCGCGCGTTGTCGACTCAACCGCGGCTGCTGTTGCTGGATGAAATCGCCGGTGGCCTGACCGAACCGGAGTGCCTGGCGCTGGTGGAAACCATTCAGGGCATTCACAAGGCCGGGGTTGCCATCATCTGGATCGAGCACATCGTGCATGCCTTGCTGGCAGTGGTCAGCCGCCTGACGGTGATCAACTTCGGCGCCAAATTGGCTGAGGGCGAACCGCGCAGTGTGATGGCCGACCCCAGGGTCCAGGACATCTATATGGGCATCGGGAGCTGAAGCATGTCGACCAATGAAAACCTGCTGTCCATCGAAAAACTCTGTGCCGGCTACGGCGACTTTCAAGCGCTGTTCGATATCAGCCTGACCCTTGAGGCGGGCGAAACCGTGGCGATCATCGGCTCCAACGGCGCGGGCAAATCGACGTTCCTGCGGTCGCTGGCCGGGCTGATCAAAAACCAGCCCGGCGCCATCACCTTCAAAGGGCAGGCGATTGGTGATCTGGCGGCGAATCGGGTGCTTGAACGTGGCATCGCTTTGGTGCCGGAAGGCAGAAAGCTGTTTCCTTCGCTGAGTGTCGAGGAAAACCTGTTGATCGGCGCCTACAGCAAACGCCCCGGCCCGTGGACGCTGGCGCGGATCTATCAGTTGTTTCCAGTGTTGGAAAAACTGCGCAAGCGTCCCGGCACCGCGCTGTCCGGCGGTCAGCAGCAAATGGTTGCGATAGGCCGGGGCTTGATGGCCAACCCGCATTTGCTGTTGTGCGACGAGATCAGCCTGGGCCTCGCGCCGACCACGATCAAGGACATCTACGCCGCGCTGCCCTCGATCAAGGCCGACGGCACCACGGTGATTCTCGTCGAGCAGGACATCAATCAGGCGCTGAGTGTCTGCGACCGTTTCTATTGCTTCCAGGAAGGGCGCGTGTCCCTGACCGGCCGCCCTGGGGAGGCGGACAAAGCGCAAATCAAAGCCGCCTATTTCGGGATCTAGTTTATGGAATGGCTCAATACTTTGCTTCAAGGCATGTTGCTGGGTGGCCTCTACGCGATGTTCGCGGTGGGGCTGTCGCTTATGTTCGGCATCATGCGCCTAGTCAATATCGCCCATGGCGACTTCATCGTGCTGGCGTCGTACCTGGCACTGATGGTGGTCAATCATCTGGGGTTCAGCCCGCTGGCAAGTTTGCTGCTGGTGGTGCCGCTGATGTTCTGCTTCGGCTACCTGCTGCAACGGCTGTTGCTCAACCGAACGCTTGGCCAGGACATCCTGCCGCCGCTGCTGGTGACCTTTGGTTTGTCGATCATCGTGCAAAACGTGCTACTGGAGTTTTTCAGCGCAGACAGTCAAAAGCTGTCTCAGGGTGACCTTGAAGTCGCCAGTGTCGGCTTCGGCAGTTTGAGCGTGGGCGTCATGCCACTGATTGTGTTTTGCAGTGCGTTGCTGATCATCGGTGGTTTGCAGCTGCTGTTTTACAAAACCGCACTGGGCCGGGCGTTTCGCGCCACTTCCGATGACCAGCACACCGCGCGGCTGATGGGCGTCAACAACGCGCATATCTTCGGTCTGGCCATGGCGCTGGCGATGGCTGTGGTGTCGATAGCCGGGGTGTTTCTGGCGATTCGCACCAGTTTCGACCCCACGGTGGGGCCGGCGCGTCTGTTGTACGGATTCGAGGCAGTGATCATCGGCGGGTTGGGCAGCCTGTGGGGCACCCTGGCCGGCGGTGTAATTCTCGGCGTCGCCCAGGCGCTGGGCGCAAAAATCGATCCGGGCTGGCAAATCCTCGCCGGTCATCTTGTGTTTCTGCTGATTCTGGTCGTGCGCCCGCGTGGCCTGTTCCCCCGGAGTGTCGACTGATGAATGCCTTGAATAATCCTGCGCTCACTTATCGCGTACAGCGCACGACCACCAGCAGCATGATCGGCCTGTCATTGCTGGGTGTCTGTGTGTTGGTGTTGATCAGTGCGCCATTCTGGGCAGATCGCTCAAGTCTGCGACTGGTGGTGGAGTTCGCTTATTACCTGGCGCTGGCACAAATGTGGAACCTGCTGGCGGGTTATGCAGGCATGGTCTCGGTCGGACAGCAGGCGTTCGTCGGTCTGGGTGGGTATCTGCTGTTTATGTTGGCCACCCGGTTTGGTATTCCGCCATTGTTCGCGGTCCTGCTCTCGGGCGTGCTGGTCGCGTTGTTGGCGATTCCCACAGCCTTGATTGTGTTTCGGCTGCGCGGTGCCTACTTCGCCATTGGCACTTGGGTGGTGGCCGAAGTCTTTCGCCTGGGGCTGGCGCAGATGAGCAGTCTCGGCGGCGGTTCCGGGCAAAGTCTGCCGGCGGCGATTGTGCGGCAGATCGGCAATGACCGGGACGAGCGCGAAATGTTGATCTACTTCACTGCACTGGCCATCGCCCTTGCCGCCGTGGCCGTGGTGTTCTTTGTGCTGCGTTCGAGGCAAGGCCTGGCCCTGGCGTCAATTCGCGATTCCGAGCCGGCGTCCGGCAGCCTGGGGGTCAACACCTTCCGTACCAAGTTGATGGTGTACGTGCTGGCCGCCGGTTGCACGGGCGTGGTCGGGGCGCTGATCTTCCTGCAGAAACTGCGTATTTCACCGGATGCGGCGTTCAACCTGCAGGACTGGACGGCGGTGGTGATCTTTATTGTCATCATCGGCGGCATTGGCACTCTGGAGGGGCCATTGATCGGCACGCTGATTTACTTTGTGTTGCGTGGTTGTCTGGCGCAGTACGGCGCCGTTTACATGATCATTCTGGGCGTGGTCGCGGTGGTGATGATGCTCAAGGCGCCGCAAGGGGTTTGGGGGCTGATCAGTGAACGCCTGGGCTGGCAGGTTTTCCCCATGCAGCGGCGGTTATCTGTTCAAAGCGGCGAGTAGCGCGCTGTCAGGGATGTGGAGTGCGGGGGGGCGACAGGCTAACCTCGCTGTTCCTATAAGAACAAAAACATCCAGAGAACCTGCCCCATGGATCGTTTACTCAGTGTCGAAGCCTTTGTGCGTGTTGCCGAAACGGGCAACTTCGCCAAGGCGGCTCAGCAATTGGGCGTGACCCGTTCGGTGATCACTCACCGCATTCAACAGCTGGAACAGTTCATCAATGCACCGCTGTTCCATCGCAGTACGCGGCATGTCCGGCTCTCCGAAGTGGGCGAGACGTACTACAAGGAGTGCGCGGACATGGTCGCGAGTTTCAACTCGCTGACTGAACACATGCGCGAGTTGCGCGCCAAACCCACCGGCAAATTGCGCGTGCAGATGCTGCCAGGCTTTGCCATCGGTCACTTCGGCAGAATGCTCGCCGAGTTCACGCGGCTGTACCCGGACATTGAGGTCGACGTCATCGTCAATGACCGGGTGGTGGACCCGATCGAAGAGGGTTTCGATGTGGCGTTCCAGATGTTCCCGCCGATGGCGGAAACCCTGATTGAGCGCAAGTTGTTCAGCGTTCGCCGGTTGTTCTGCATGTCACCCGATTATGCCGCCGAGTTCGGTGTGCCCAAGCATCCGCAGGAGCTGCTGCAACACAAAATAGCTTTGTACGAAGGCTATCCGTCGCGCAACCGCTGGTTCTTCACCGGCGAGCACGAGCAGGTGGAGCTGAGCCTGCCGGGGCAGGTACGTTCGAATTCGGTGCATTTGCTGCGCGACTACGCGTCGACCGGGGTCTGCATTGTGTGTTTGCCGACGTTGGTGGCCAGCGATGACCTGCTCAGCGGTCGACTGATTCCGGTACTGCGGGAGTACGCATTGTCATCCTTCAATTTCTCCGCGGTGTATCCCGCCACCCAGCGCCGGGCCTTGAAAGTGCGCACGCTGATCGATTTCCTGGTGGAAAACTTCGGTGACGAACCGTGCTGGGACAAACCGTTGCTTGAGCGTGGCTGGGTACGCTAAGCAGTACGTTTGCCGCTGCAGTGTTTGCGTTTCGCGAACACTGTTGTCGCCGGCTCCCTAATTGTTCCCGCAGCAGCTGCGTCGTACTGTTGACTCACTGTTACTACAACAACAAAACGGTGAAAACCATGAGTAGCGCTGCAATCGAAACGGTCTTCGGCTCGTTGGATAACTACCGCAAAGGGTCGGTTGAAATCATCAGCGGCCAGGCCAGTCATTACGCCTTTTCGAACATTTTCGAAGTGGCGGACAAATCCCTTCCTTATGAAAAAGTTGTCGTCGGTCTCAATCTTGGCTACGTCATTGAAACCCTGCGCGCCGAAGGACAGTCGCCTTGGTACACAGCGGCGCACGACGAATTCGCCATCGTAATGGACGGTGAAGTCCGGGTGGATTTCCTCAAGCTCGATGCGCCTCTGAAAGACGGCGAGGGCACTCGGCTGGCCGGTGAAGTGGCTGGTGAAGTGCCGGGGGGCAAACCGATGGGCTACGTGCTGCTCAAGCGCGGTCACCAGTGCCTGCTGCCGACGGGCACTGCGTATCGCTTCGAAGCCAGCCGTCCCGGCGTGGTGCTGCAGCAGACCATTAAAGGGCCGTTGTCGGTCGAGAAGTGGGCAGACATCTGCTTCAAGTGATCAGCGCCTTCCCATCTAACAAAAGCAACAAGAGGAATCCCGTCATGGCCATGCTTGAAAACGCTGCCGATAACACACCCTTTGCCGACGACGAAGTCCAGGCCAGCGCGCCCCATGCCGTCACCGGCTATCGCTCATTCAAACTCGGTGCCTTCGAACTGTCGCGCGACGAGTATTTTGCCCGTATCACCTGGCCGGCCAAAGGTCAGACTCGCTCGCACCTGATTCCTGTCGATGCCTTTCTGCGCGCCATGATGCGCGACGTGGCCTGGGGCTTTTTCTACGGCTGGGTCAACTTCGACCACGTCATTGGCACCCGCAATTACTACGGCAAAGTCGACCTGTACGCCGGCACCTTCAATGGCACGCTCAAGGCCGCTGGCGTCAATTACACCGAAAACTTTGAAACACCGCTGATCATGGCGACCTTCAAGGCCATCCTGCGGGACTGGACCAATGCCACTTTCGACCCCTTCGCGGCACCGGAAGAAACCGGTTCGGCGTTCGGTCGCAAGAACGGCAACAACATCGAGGCCATCGAACGCTTCCGCATCGCCACCAAGCGCATGCCGGGCCTGAAAGATGACTCGCCGCTGCGTAACGATTTGCAGGTCAATCGCCAGTTCATCGACGTTCCTCAGGACGAGCCGGAAGTACACGCAGCCGAAGGTTTCGAAGGTGAGTTGCATGCGTTCAGCCTGTTCAAGTACCTGTCGCGCTCCGACGTGACCTGGAACCCGTCGGTGACTTCGGTGTGCAAGGCCAGCCTGTTCTGCCCGACCACTGAAGAGTTCATCCTGCCGGTGTTCCATGGTAATGACCGGGTCGAGTGGTTCTTGCAGTTGTCCGATGAAATCCTCTGGGACGTCGGCGACAAGGACGACGGCAACCCGCGAGCGCGCATCACCATGCGTGCCGGCGATATTTGCGCCATGCCGGCGGACATTCGTCATCAGGGCTACTCGACCAAGCGCTCGATGCTGCTGGTGTGGGAGAACGCTACGCCGAACCTGCCGCAGCGCTACGAAAGCGGTGAGCTCAAGCCGTATCCGATCGAGTTCTAAGACCTTTGTCTTGCCCGGCATCACGCCGGGCTATTCAGCAGGGCATGCTCTCAATAATCAAGTCGTCAGACACTGCGCCATGGTCGCGGTGAGAGGGAAATATTATGCAAAATAAGCTCTATATCGATGGCCGCTTCGTTGATGCGGTCGCTGGCGGCACCATCGACGTCGTGTCACCCCATGACGGTTCGTTGATCACCCGCATCGCCGCCGCCGAAGCCGCTGACATCGATCTCGCGGTTGCCGCCGCCAAACGTGCGTTCCCGGCCTGGTCTGGCCTTGCCGCCGCTGAACGCGGGCGCTTGTTGCTCAAACTGGCGGACAAGATCGAAGAATGTGGCGAAGAATTGGCTCAGCTCGAATCCCTGAACACCGGGCACCCGATTCGGGATTCCCGTGGCCTCGACGTTCCGCGTACGGCGGCCTGTTTCCGTTATTTCGGCGGCATGGCCGACAAGATCGAAGGTGCGGTGATTCCGGTCGAAGCCGGGTTTCTCAATTACGTGCAGCGCAAGCCGATTGGCGTGGTCGGGCAGATCGTGCCCTGGAACTTCCCGCTGATGTTCACCAGCTGGAAAATGGGGCCGGCGCTGGCGGCCGGTAATACCATCGTCATCAAACCCTCGGAAATCACGCCGCTGACGACCTTGCGCATTGTCGAGCTGATGACTGAAGTCGGTTTCCCGAAAGGCGTGGTCAACGTGGTGCCGGGTTATGGCCATACCGCGGGCCAGGCGCTGGCGGAACACCTCGATGTGGGCAAGATTGCCTTTACCGGCTCGACGGCGACCGGTCGCCGGATTGTTGAAGCGTCAAAGAGCAACCTCAAGCGTATTCAACTGGAGCTGGGCGGGAAGGGCGCCAACATCGTGTTCGAAGACGCCAACCTGGAAGCGGCCGTCAACGGCGCTGCCTGGGCGATCTTTCACAATCAGGGCCAGGCCTGCATCGCCGGTTCGCGTTTGATTCTGCATAAAGACATCGCCGACCAGTTCCTGGAGCGTTTCATCGCGCTGGCCAAATCCATTCGCCTTGGCGATCCGATGGACCCCGAAACCGAAATGGGCCCGCTGACGTCGGCGCTGCATCGCGACCGCGTGATGGCTTACATCGATATCGCCATCGAGCAGGGCGGCAAGATCCTGGCCGGCGGCAAAGCGCCGGACGACAAAGACCTGGCTAACGGTTTTTATGTCGAGCCGACCGTGGTCGAGGCCAAGCCGGGTGATCGTGTCTGCCAGGAAGAAGTCTTCGGTCCATTCGTCACCGTGGTGCGTTTCAGCACTGACGAGGAAGCCCTGGCCATCGCCAACAGCTCCGAGTACGGACTGGGCAGCGGCCTGTGGACGCAGAATCTGACCCGTGCGCATAAAATCGCCGATGCCATTCATGCCGGTATGTGCTGGATCAACTGCTACAAACGCGTCAACCCTGGCAGCCCGTTTGGCGGCGTCGGTCAGTCGGGCTACGGCCGCGAAATGGGCTTTGAAGCGATCCATGATTACACCGAGGCACGCTCGGTCTGGGTCAACGTCGACGCCAACATCGCTCCGTACTACAAACGCTGAGGCCTGTCATGAATCCTTTTGTTTACCAAAGCCTGCCAACCCGCGTGGTGTTTGGCTGGGGCAAGCTCTCGGCGCTGGCTGAAGAGATCGAGCGCCTTGGCGCCAGGCGTGCGCTGATCCTCACCACGCCTGAACAGCATGGGCTCGGCGAACAGGTCGCGGCGTTGCTGGGTGATCGCGCGGCGGGCGTCTATCCCAAGGCAGTGATGCATGTGCCGCTGGAAGTGGCGCAAGCGGCGCGTGTCGAAGCTGCGCGTCTGAATGCCGATTGCTGCGTCGCCATTGGCGGTGGTTCGACCATTGGTCTGGGTAAGGCAATTGCCATGGATTCGGGGCTGCCGATCGTGGCGATCCCGACGACGTACGCCGGTTCGGAAATGACCCCAATCTACGGGCTGACCGAAAACCGCCTGAAGAAAACCGGACGTGATCCCAGGGTGTTGCCCAAGACTGTGATCTACGATCCGCAATTGACGCTGACCTTGCCGGCGCAGATTTCCGCCTGCTCGGGGATGAACGCCATGGCCCACGCGGTTGAAGCGTTGTACGCCCAGGACACCAATCCGATCATCGGTTTCATGGCTGAAGAGTCGATTCGCTCACTGGCCTTGGCCCTGCCGGGCGTGGTCAATGACCCCACTGATCAGGACGCTCGCAGCCAGGCGTTGTATGGCGCGTGGCTGGCGGGCATTTGCCTGGGCTCGGTCGGCATGGCCTTGCACCACAAGCTTTGCCACACCTTGGGCGGGACGTTCAATTTGCCTCACGCTCAGGCACACGCGATCGTTTTGCCACACGCGGCGCATTACAACCGTGAAGCGGCCGCAGGACCGTTACAACGTGCCGCCCGCGCCTTGGGCGGCAGCAAAGCGGGGGAGGTGGGCGCCTTGTTGTACGCGCTGAACCAGAAGCTGGGTATTCCATTGGCGCTGGCTGACATTGGCCTGCCTGAAAACGGGCCGGCCGAAGCCGCGCAAATCGCCTGCGCCAGTCCTTATTACAACCCACGGCCGTTTGAACAAGGTCCGATAGAAGCGCTGTTGACCCGTGCCTTTAAAGGCCTGGCGCCGGCCTGATCCTTGTGTCCATCCTCGTCGGAATAACAACAATGACCGATCAAGACAAAGCCATAGAAATCCTGATCTCCGAGCAGGCGGTGAACAGTTTCAGCGACGCGCCCAATGCGCGTTATAAACAGATCATGCAGAGCCTGGTTCGCCACCTGCACGCATTCGTCAGCGACGTCGAACTGACCGAGCAGGAGTGGTTTGAAGGCATCCGCTTTCTGACCGAGACCGGCCACACATGTGATGGTCTGGTGCGCCAGGAATTTATCCTGCTGTCGGACACCTTGGGCGTGTCAATGCTGGTCGATGCGATCAACCATCGGCACAGTGCAAGCGCCACCGAGACCACCGTGTTCGGACCGTTCTACATCGAAGGCATGCCAGAGCGGGACTTCGGTGAAAACATGGCCTTCACCGCAGGCGAGACGGCGCTGGTGCGCGGTCGTGTGGTCGATACTCAGGGCAATCCCCTGGCCGGCGCAGTGCTCGACGTCTGGCAGACCGCAGAAAACGGTATGTATTCAGGCCAGGACACCGAACAGCCGGTCGGCAATTTGCGCGGTCGCTATCGCACCGACGCCGACGGCTATTTCGCGATTCGCACGATTGTCCCGGTGTGCTATCCGATCCCCACCGATGGTCCGGTCGGGCGCATGCTCAACGCTGCGAACCGTCACCCGTGGCGGCCTGCGCACCTGCATTTCATGATTGATGTGCCCGGTTATCGCAAACTGGTCACCCACCTGTTCAATCACGATGATCCGTACCTGGAATCCGATGCGGTGTTCGGCGTCAAACAGTCGTTGCAGGTGATCTATGAAGACCGGGTCGCGCACGATGACGTGTCCGCCAGACTGGGTATCGAAGTGCCATTCAAGCGCGCATGTTACGAATTCGTCATGGAAACCGAGTGAACCATGGGACAGTTTTTTGCGGTATTCGCTACAGATCACCCGGATTCCCTGGCCTTGCGTCAGCGCTTGCGGCCCAGTCACCAGGCGCACTTGCGAGCGACCGAAACGCATCGGGTGGTCGTCCGGCTCGGCGGCCCGACCCTCGATGAGGCCGGTGCGGCCATGAATGGCACGTTGCTGGTCATCGAGGCGGGCAGTCTGCCGGAGGTGGAGGCGTTCATACAGGACGATCCGTATGTTCAGGCCGGACTGTTTGCCAGTATTCAGATTCGCCCCTGGCACTGGAGCCTTGGCAACCCGGAATTGCGCGGCTGACCATGACCATCATTACGTTATGCCAACTGGATGACATCACTGATGGCGGCGCCCTGGGTCTGCCTGAACACCGGCAATTGCATCCTGGCGGGCTGGTGGCGGTGCGACAAGGCGAACAGGTGTGGGTCTACATCAACCGTTGCCCGCATTTTTCGGTGCCTCTGGACTATCGCCCGCAAGAATTTTGCACCTATCGCGGCAAAATCCTGATGTGCGCTCATCACAGCGCGATGTTTCGTTTCGAAGACGGGCATTGCATCGACGGTCCCTGCAAGGGCGCGCAACTGGAGGCAGTGCCCGTGCGATGGGTCGATGACCGAATAGTGATGGAGATATAGACCACGAACGGGTGGGCGGGGCGGGGTGGACTACAATCTTTCAGGGTGAACCACGCTCATCAGGAGGTCATCATGAAAAGGTTGTCGCCCATTAGCCTGTGCATCGCACTGTCGGTTTCCTGGACCCAGGGATGGGCGGAAACGGTCGTGCCGATGAAAGGTCAGAGTTCGCAACAAACCCAAGTGGACATCACCGATTGCAACAACATCGCGGCCAGTCAGAGCGCCTCGACTGCACCGCCTCCTGCCGGTGGAAGGCTGAAGGGAGCCGCTGTGGGCGCTGCCGCAGGGGCCGCGGGGGCGCAGGTGCGCGGCCGTCAGCATGACGAGTTTTATGATCGCGTCGATGAGGACGTGAAGCAGGACTATCGCCAGAACCAGGCAAAAGGGACAGCGGCAGCGGGCGCCGTAGTGGGTGGCTCACGCCAGCGTCAGGAACGCCGGACGCAGCAGAAAACCAGTGCTGCGACCAGTTCAACGGCCTATACCAGTTGCCTGCAAGGGAAGGGGTATCAGGTTAATCCTTGAGCGTTTTTTGGCTGACGCTGATCGAGTAAATGCACCATCAAGTCGGCATACAGCGTCACAACGATGAACAGCCCCATGCGCACGGCGAAGGCGGTGTAAACGTCCTTGCCCGCCGCGCTGTCCTGAACCGACTGACCCAACAAAATAATCATCGTGATCAGGCTGTTGAGCCAGAACCCAGGGCTCAACCGCGTGGGACTCAGGCCATACAGCTTGCGCGCCAGCACCAGGCCAAACAGCAGCATCCACAAAAAGAACATCCACAGATGCACGAACAGGCTGAGGGCACACCAGAACACAATGGCCAGCAAGCCACCGAACAGGGTTGAACCGACCAGCTCACGACCGGCTTGGCGTGCGGTCGTCGTCGAGCTTTGCTGACCCAGGGTCACGGCCTTCAAGATGATCGGCAGATAACTGGCCGGATCGATCAGCGCCAACAGAAAAGTCGGCAGCACGATCAGGGTGGCACGCAGCGCCACTCGACCGACTTCTTCCGCTGGCATGGTCGGAGCGGCCGGGGGTGATGGGGCGTTGGCCGGTTCGGGAAACAGCCAATGACTCAGCGCCAGCACCATGACCGCCAAAAGCAACCCCTTGACCAACGCACCGATGACCATCGCGGCCAAATCAAAATCCGCCACACCGGCTGAAGAGATCATCGTCAGGCCAATCACCAGAAACGTGACGATCAGGTTGTTGCCGCCACGCAGACCGAAACGGAACGCCAGGAACAGACTTGCACCGATCAGCAGCACACCGCTGACGGGGTAGTAACGCAGGATCGGAATCAACAGCAGGCCGATGCCGGTCGTCAACATCGCCACCAGTGCGAGTACTAGTGCGGCCTTGAAGGGCAGCGCACGATTGAGCGTGGCCAACAGCAGCAAGCAAAGCACTGGCGCGATAAACGGGATCGGCAAACCCAGGCCGAAACTGATCGCCAGGCACAGTGCCGTGCCGGTAGCCAGGCGCAGTGCGCGTTGAACCCGGGGTGTTCGTTCAGTAGACATAGGACAGCCAACTCATCAGTCCCAGGAATACGCGACCGAGCGGGTTGAGCGGGTTGCCCTGGGTGGGGAAGGCCATGACTTCGGCCTGCCCACCGGCACGGATGGCGCGACTGTCACGCAGTGTGTTCATTGACTCGGCAGAAAATTCGATAATCACCGGGAAGCGTTGTGCCGGACGCAGCCAGTCGCGGCTGTTCTGCACACTGGGCAACGTGCCGGGCGCAGGCGACTGACCCACGCTGACACCGTAGCCGACACTGCGCACGCGGCCCTCGAAAACCTGACCTGGCAGCGCATCCAGTGCAATCGCCACCGCAGTATCGGGCTTCACCAGACCGAGGTTGTTCTCGGTCATGTCTGCACTGATCCACACATCGTGGATGGCGATCAGGGTCATGACCGGGCTACCGGCAGCAGCGAATTGCCCAACGTCAGTGCGCAGGTCCGTGATCAGGCCGGCCGAGCGAGCGCGAATCTGCGTATTGGCCAGGTCCAGTTCGGCTTTTGAGAGCGCCGTGGCGGCGCTGCGCAGCAGGGCGTTCTCTTCGTCGCTGCCACCTTCCTGCTCTTGCGCACGCTGAACTTCGGCACGGGCGGCGGCCACCTGGCTGACCGCCTGTTCATGGTTGGCGCGGGACACTTCAAGCAGGCGCACGGATACGGTACCCGGGTCTTCGCGATACAAACCTTCAAGACGCTGATTGTCCTGCCGGGCCTTGCGTTCGTTGGCTTGAGCTGCACGCAACGACGCTTGCGCCGACGCGATTCCGGCCGTGCTGGCACCGATTTGCCGGCGTGTCGACTCAAGATCAGCACGCGCGCGATCGACGGCAATCTGATAGGGCTGAGCATCCACCTCAAAAAGCACTTCGCCGGCCTTGACGTCCTGGTTGTTACGCACGTTTACACGGGTCACGCGAGCCGCCACTTCCGCGGCCACCGGAATCACAAAGGCACCCACCCGTGCCTGCTGCGTATAGGGTGTGAAGCGGTCCGCCAACAGGTACCAGGCCAGGCTCAGGATGATCAATAGCAACACCCACTTGATGCCTTTTTTCGCCGAGTCGGGAGCCGGCTCTGGCGCTTTGGCGACGGGCGCGTCGGGGGAGGGCTGCGCGGCTTCACTCATCTTTCTTTACCTTCTGTGGGATGGGAAAGGCTGGCTGCGCAGCGGTAGGCTCATCCAGCAGATCGCCCCAGTCCGTGCGTTTTTCCATCTGCTTGCGGGTAAGGTAGTCAACGTTCGGCTGGGCGCTGTACCAACCGCCGCCCAGGGATTTGTACAGGGCAATCACATTGCTCACCGCGTTGCTGCGCGCGATCAGGTAGTTGTCCTGCTGTTCGAGCAACGCACGCTGAGCATCCAGCACCCGCTGGAAGTCCGAATACCCTTCGCGGTACAGCGAACTGGCCAACACCAGCGAGCGCTTGGCCGCCACTTCGGCCTCACGCAGGATTCGTTCACGCTCCAGTGATTTGATCAGGCCGCTGGCGGCATCGTCAGCCTCACGCGCAGCCTGACGAACCTTGTCGCGGTAGGCCTCGATCAGTTGCTGCAAACGCGCATCCTGCACGCGCACGTTGTTGCTGATCTGACCGTGGTCGAACAGGTTCCAGCGAAGACTGGGGCCGCCGATCAGGTCCAGGCTTTTGGAGGTGCCCTTCAGCGTGTCGGCTGACCAGACGATACTGCCCAACAAGGTCAGTGACGGGTAGAAATCGCTTTCGGCCACGCCGATCAGCGCCGACTGGGCCGCGACATTGAGCTCGGCGGCGCGCACGTCGGGCCGACGCAGCAGCAGATTGGCCGGTACATCCTGCAACACGGCACTGTCGACCAGCGGGATCAATCCTTCATTCTCGATCAGCTGCGGCAGCACGCCGGGCGGCTGGCCGATCAACACGGCCAACGCATTGCGGGTGCGCAACAACTGATCTTCGAGATTGGGGATAGTGCTCAGCGTGCCCAGGTACTGGGTCTTGGCTTGTTGCAGGTCGAGCTCGGCAGTCTGACCGCTGTTGAACAACTTCTCGGTGATCTCGAAGCTGCGCTTTTGCTGCCTGGCGTTTTCTCGGGCGACGAGCAAACGCGCTTCGGTGGTGCGCAGCGAGAAGTAGGTGTCGGCCACTTGCGCCCGCAACAGCACGAGCACGTCTTCATAGTTGGCCTGGGCGGCGAAGTAACTGGCATCGGACGACTCGATGGCGCGACTGAAGCGTCCCCAGAAGTCCAGCTCCCAGCCAACGTCAAAACCGGCACTGTATTGCCAGAAATGGCTGTCCTGCGGATTGCTGCCGCCCGATTGTTTTCGATTGAAGTACAGACTATCGGCGCTGGCCTGCTGCAGTTGCGGGTAAAGCCCGCTTTGGGCAATGCCCAGTTGGGCGCGGGCTTCCATCACACGCAGGCCGGCGATCTTAAGGCTGGCGTTGTGAGCATCCGATTCGGCAATCAGGTGGTCGAGAACCGGATCGGCGAAGACTTGCCACCACTGACGCAGGTCCGGGTTGAGCCCGCGTTGGCTGGATTGCTCAAGGGCAGGGGTGTTCCAGTGCTTGACCCATTCTTCGCCGGGCGACTGGAAGTCCGGGCCCAGCCGTACGCAGCCACTGAGGCCGAATACGCCAAGCAGCAGAATCTGGCCTGGCCGAATCAGCAGGGATCGACTTGGATGCATTACGCATTTCCCGACCAACGAAGATCACTGGAGCATAGCCGTCCAAATGGGCAGACGGCTGCTACGCTTTTGAAGCCCCTTCAAATCTACTTCGACCTGCTAAAAAGGTACGACGATCATGAATACGACCCAGGGAAGTGTTGAACCCCATTCAGCCGGCTGGCGCTTCAAAATGGGAATTGCAATTATTTGTTTGATGCTCGGGTCGTGGCTGATGGTGCCTATCGCAGCGGCGGTCGGAGTGCCTGGCTCAAAGGTCGCTGCGCTGACCGGCGTGCTGTTCATCAGCAACAAGGTCCTGCTAATACTCGTCATTACCATCATGGGCAAGTCAGGGTTCCAGCAGTTAAAACGCAGCATGTTCGGCTACGTATCCACGCTCGCACCCAAAGCCGATCTCGAAGTGGGGCCGGTTCGTCATCGAATCGGCATCGTCATGTTTTGTTTGCCGCTGATCTCATCACTGCTTGAACCGTACATCGACAGCATTTGGCCGGGACTGCGACCCAACCTCTGGCAGGCGCAAGCGTTGGGCGACGCCATGCTGATCGGCAGCTTTTTCGTGCTGGGAGGGAATTTCTGGGAGAAGGCGCGCGCCTTGTTTATTCGCACCGCTCGTGTCGCAAACACAAGTGCGGTGTGAGTAATAGAAGCGGCCTGCAGAGGTCAGCCGAACAATCAGCTGTCGGCTATTTCAATAGTGATCATTTTGTGTGCCCGGAAAGGCGCCAGCAGCGATTCATCGGCCACTGAATCGGTAATGAGCGTCCATGGCCCTTTGAGGGGGGACCAATATTGCTGGAGTGCGCGCCCTAGTTTTGTGGCGTCAGCCAGCACGTAAGTCTGTGCAGCTCGCCCGATCATGCTTTCTTTGAGGTATGCCTGATCAGCGCTGGCTTCGCAGAGCCCCAACTCGGCAACAACGCCATCGGCGCTTAGGAAAATCTTGTCGGCACTTAAATGCTCCAATGTCGCCTGCGCGGCTGCGCCGAAGGTCGACATGCTGGAGGCCCGCAGTTCACCGCCAAGCAGCGTGATCCTGGCCTCCGGGAGCCGAGCCAGGGCCGGCAACGCGAGGATGTTGTTGGTGATGACATGCAAGCCGCGCCGCTCCACCAACAGGTGCGCCAAAGCGCAGGTGGTGGTGCCGCCATCGAGCAATAGTGTGTCGTTGTCTCGCACGTGCGCCAGCGCTGCACGAGCGATGGCGAGCTTTTCCTGGCTGTGTTGATAGCGCCGTTCCTCGACGGAGGTCTCCGGCTCACGCAGGCCAACATGAGCGGCCCCGCCATAGGTCCGCAGGATCAGGCCTTCTTCCGCCAACGCGGCGAGGTCCCGGCGCATCGTGGCCTCGGATACGCCGAAATGGAGGCACAACTCCTCGACGTTGGCAGTGCCTGACAGCACGAGATTCAGAATGGCTTGGCGGCGCGTGGCAACTTTCATGGATTTCCTGGAGATCTGGCCCGACCGCCTTTATACGGTTTTCAACGAGGCAGTAAAAGGTGGCTGGGGAAAGTTACCGGCTGAAACGCTCAGACACCGGGTAAGTGTCCGAGCGTTTTGCAGGTCAAGGGTTCAAGGCGGGTTGAATGATCGGGTGTTCAGGCTGTTCCTCGATCGGTTCGACTTTACCCAGCAGGAACAGATAATTGAGAATGGCGACGACAATCAATCCGGCAGAAAACAGCAGGGCCGGAACGAATGATCCCGTAGCGGCAACGATGAATCCAGTGATGATCGGACCGACCACACCCCCCATATTGGAGACGGTATTTTGCAGGCCGGCCAGCATCGAGGTCATGCCGCGAGGCGCAATATCGCCGGGCATGGCCCAGACCTGGGTGGCCGCTACCGTGGTTCCGGACTTGGCGATGCACAGCAGGACGATGGCGAGCCAGGCCGATTCGGCGAATGCCGCGAAACCGATGCAGGAGGCCATCAACAGGCCGACGACCAGGAAAGTCTTGCGAATCCGCGTCAATGACCAGCGACCCTGGCGGTAGATTCGGTCGGACAGCCAGCCGGCGAAGACTTCCACGACCATGGCTATCAGCAACGGCAGCGCCGCCATGAAGCCCATGGAGATCAGGTCCATGCCGCGTTCTTTGACCAGGTAGGTGGGCAACCAGGTAATGAAGAAATACGAGTTGTAGTTGATGAAGAAAAAGCCCAGGCACATGGCCCATACATTGCGGTAGCGCAACAGGTCGTACCAGCGCATGGTCGGCTTGTCGCCGGTGCCTTCCTTGCGCCGCTGGCCTTCGCGGATGTACCGCAGTTCGACTTCGTTGACGCCGCTGTGCTGTTCAGGATCGTTTTTGTAAAAAGCGAACCAGACCAGTGCCCAGACGATACCGATAGAGCCGCTCAAGACGAACGTCATCTTCCAGCCCACCCATGCGATCAGCCAGACAATCAGTGGCATGGCGATCGCGCCGCCGAATTTCGATCCGCTGTCAAAAATACCCGCGACGGTGGCGCGCTCTTTGTCCGGAAACCAGCGCGATGCGATCCCGGCGTTACTTGGATACGCCGCCGCTTCGCCCACGCCGAGGCCGATACGCAGCGCGAACAACGAATTGAAGCCGGTTGCCAGGCCGGTCATTGCGGTGGCCGCCGACCACCACAGAACAGCGCCGCCGAGGGTGATTTTCTGGCCGAAGCGGTCGGCCAGCCAACCAGCCGGCAACTGCAGCAATGCGTAGGACCAGAAAAACGCCGACATGATCAGGCCCATTTCCGCGGTGTTCAGGGCGAATTCTTTGCTGATGATGGGGGCTGCTGCCGAAAGCACCACACGGTCGATGTAATTGATCGCAATGGCGGTCCACATCAATCCGGCGATGAGCCAGCGTACCGAGGAAGCCTTATTATTGTTGTGCATGGTTCCAACTCCGGGATCGGATTTTTCGGGAGACCTGACGAGTTAGAGGCCGTTCACCACGTATTCGGGGCGCGCGTTGGCCTTCAGCACCGCGACTATGTTGCGGGCGCAGGTCAGGCTCAGGATGTCCAGCGCGCCCGGGGTGTAGCCGGCGATATGCGGTGAGGCGATCACGCTCGGCAAGGCATAGAGCGGATGGTGGATGGCGGGCTCCTCTTCGAAAACATCCAGTGCGGCGCCACCCAGGCGCCCATTTTGCAATGCGGCAAACAAGGCGTTTTCATCGATAATGCCACCCCGCGCGGCATTGATCAGGTGGGCTTGCGGCTTCATCAACGCCAGGCGCTCGGCGCCGATGAGATGGCGGGTAGCGTCGTTCAGGCCGATATGCAGCGTGACGTAATCCGCCTCGCCCAACAGTGCATTCAACGCCATGAGGCGAATACCGTGGGCATCGGCAAATGCCTGGTCCGGGTAGGGGTCATGGGCGATCACCTGCATCGAGAAGCCTGCTGCGCGCCGCGCGACCTCTTTACCGATATTGCCCAGCCCGATAATGCCCAGGGTTTTGCCGTGGACATCGGCACCGAACACGCGCGGCCATTCTCCGGCTTTGGTTTGTTGATCGGCCAGCGCGATCTTGCGCGCAGAGGCCAGCAGCAGGGCAAAGGTGTAGTCCGCCACCGCATGCTTGTTGGAGTCAGGTACGTTGCAGACCCACACGTTGCGTTCACGCGCGGCGGGCAAGTCGATGTTATCCACGCCGACGCCATGCTTGCAGACGATGCGCAGGTCGGGCAGCGCATCGAGAACGCGGGCGTTAATGGTGTTGAAGGCAACAATCGCCGCCTGAGCCCCCTGGGCCTGGGCGATGAACTCATCTTCGCTGATGTCGGCGGGCAGGTTGACGCACTCGATAGCCTGCTCACCGAGCAGTGTCAGGGGCTCTGGAGAATACTTGGCAAAAGACGGGGAGGTGGAGACGATTCTCATAGTGATGACCTCATATTGTTTTTATGGTTGAAGTTCTGCTGATTCAGGCGTTCGCGCGTCATCAGGCCGCTGTACGGGTGCGCTTGTGAGTGGCCAGCTCCACGGCCTGGCGCATTGCCTCGGTCAGGCTGCGTTCGTCGGCGATGCCTTTGCCGGCAATGTCGAAGGCGGTGCCGTGGTCGACGGAGGTGCGGATGACTGGCAGACCCACCGTCACGTTCACGCCGGCCTCAAGACCCATGACCTTTACCGGGCCGTGGCCCTGATCGTGATACATTGCGACCACCGCATCGAAATCACCGCGCCCGGCGCGGAAGAACAGCGTGTCGGCCGGCAAAGGCCCTTCGACGCGCCAGCCGCGTGCGCGCAGTTCGTCGATGGCCGGCTGGATCTTGGTGGCTTCCTCGCCATAGCCGAACAAGCCGTTCTCCCCGGCATGGGGGTTGATGCCACATACCGCGATGAGCGGGTTGTCGATTCCGGCGCGTACAAGGGTTTCCCGGGCGCGTTCAATCGTGCGTTTCACCAGGCCTGGCTCGATCCTGGCGATTGCATCGATGATGCCCATATGGGTGGTGACGTGAATCACCCGCAGCGTCGGCGTCATCAGCATCATCGAGACTTCTTCGATGCCGGTCAGGTGTGCGAGCAGCTCGGTATGGCCAGGAAAAATATGGCCGCCGGCATGTAACGCCTCCTTGTTCAGCGGCGCGGTGCAAATGGCGTCCAGCTCACCGGCTTCGGTCAGTTGCACGGTGCGTTCGATGTAGCGGAATGCGGCATCACCGGCGATAGGAGAAAGCTTGCCATAGGGCAGATCGGCAGGGATCAGGCCCAGATCGATGCAATCGACGATGCCGTGTTGAAAGCGCGCCTGGCCAGGGCGTTCAATGCTGTTCACTGTCAGGTTGCCGCCAACAAGGCGGTTGGCATCGGCCAGTCGGCCGGCATCGCCGATCACCAACGGGCGGCAGGTTTCGTACAGCGAGGCATGTGCCAGGCATTTCATGATGATTTCCGGACCGACGCCGGTGGCATCGCCCATGGTGATGCCGATGACGGGACGCTCAGACATAGTGGTCTTCCTTTGTTAGGGGTAGCGTGGCGGTATTCGGCAGGTTGCCGAGAAGTTGCCGCCAGGCATCGAAAAGACTGCTCGGCTGGCCGAAGCCCCCGGCTTTGGTGATGACGGCCAGATCACGCCCACGCCAGGGGGCGCGGGAGAAGACAACACCGGGCGCCAAGTCGCCCTGAAGGACCAGGCGCTGAATGCCGGCCGCACCGAGAATGGCGCGGGCGGTTTCGCCTCCGGTGGCCATCAGCGCACCCGCCCGGCGCAGGGCAGGCTGTAGCAATTGGGCCAGCGCCGCGCTCAACTGCGCCGCTTGGCCGGGATCGCGCTGCTCCTGTTGCAGACTGACCAGCACATGCCGACCCCGCTGCAAGGCGGTATCGATCGCGGCGGCGACGGATTGCCATTCGGCGGTCGCAGGTCCCGCGCACAAGGTGGCGGGGTCAAGGCAGAAGCGCTGCTGATCGCTGTGTTCAGCCAGGTAGCTGGCCTGGTCCTGGGAGTGTCGGGACATACTGCCGACCACGGTCAACACCGGTCCGCTGATCGGGGCATTCACCTGAGGTGAGACCGCAGGAAATCCCAATGCCTGCGGCAGATGGTGGGCCAGACCGGCGGAGCCGACCCAGAACAGACGCTCATGCAACGGCGCCGACGCCTGAGCGATATTCGCCAGATCGGTTTCCGTTTGTGCATCACACACCAATGCCTGCACACCGTCGTCCAGATGCATGATCAGGCCTGCGTGCAATCGGGTAGTGTCCCGCACTTCATTGAGCGAGAGCGACGCACAGCGCAAACCCTGCGCCATCAACAGCTCCACAAGGTTGGCGGTACCGGCGAGGTGCTCATTGCGCCAGACGTCGGTTTGATCGACCGAGAGGCCGTCGACGTATTGAACCGCGCCGACGGTCGTCCTGCCCATGGCCGGAAACGCCGGAGCAACCAGGGCCATGCCGCGAGTGGCCTGCAACGCGGCGACTTCACTCGCCACGTTGCCCCGCAGGGTGGAGTCGATTTTTTTGTACAGCGGCAGGTTGCCCAGCTGAGCAATCGCCAGCACGTTGCGATGGGCCGCCGCGGCCGCTTGCGTATCGAGGCGCCGAGAGTCGAGGTCGAGGGCGATCACTTCGGCGCTCAGCTCGGTGTTGGCATCCAGCACTACTTGGGTGAGAGCGACTTGAGTGACCATGCGCCTGGCGAAACCGGCGGCGCAGTCGGCAGCCCCAGAGAGGTCGTCAGCAATGATCAGAAGGCGCGGCATGGGCGTGGTGCTCACGGCAGCAGGCGCCGATAGAGCTGCTGGATATTGTCGAGGCTGAGGGCTTTGGGATTGTTGGCCATCAGTCGAGTCACCTTGGACGCGGCCACCGCCATTTCCGCCAGATGCTCTTCTGCCACGCCGAATTCGCGCAGGTTTTGCGGGATGTTCAGGATCGATGTCCACTCGCTGATCTGCTCGATCAGTTTGCTCGCGGCACGTTCGTCGCTATCGCTCTCCAGGGCCACACCACAGACACACGCGGCGCGCTTGAGGCGGTCGGCGCAGCTGTCCATGTTGAAGGCCATGACATGCGGCAGCAGCATCGCATTGGCGACGCCATGAGTGACATGGAATTTGCCGCCCAGCGGATAGGCGAGGGCATGGACAGCGGCGGTGCCGGCACCGGTCAGTGCCAGGCCGCCATACATCGAACCCAGCAGCATATCGCCGCGGGCACGCACCGAGTCGGGTTGTTGATAGGCCTCGACAATGCTGCCCGCGATCAGTCGCATGGACTCCAGAGCAAAGGCGTCGCTGACAGGATTGGCTTTGGTGGAAATGAACGATTCCAGCGAATGGGTGAATGCATCCATGCCGGTAGCGGCCGTGATCGCCTTGGGCAGGCTGAGGGTCAGCAAGGGGTCGAGGATAACCAGGGTCGGCAACAAGTGACGGCTGACGACACCGATTTTCAACTCTTCGTCGGGCAGGGTGACGATGGCGTTGGGCGTGACTTCGGAACCGGTGCCCGAGGTAGTCGGAATCAGCACCATCGGCTTGCCGGGGTTGCCAACCTTGTCGATCCCGAGCAGGTCCTTGAGCGGCGTGTCGTTGGTCAGCATCACCGCAAACAGTTTGGCTGCATCGAGCACGCTGCCGCCCCCCACGGCGATCAACGCGTCCGGTGCATGAGGGGCTACTTCCTCACGAAAAACCCGCTCGATGTTTGCCAGCGTCGGCTCGATCTCGACGTTATCAATCAAATGCACGGCGATGCCACGCGCCGCGAACTGCGCTTTGATCTTCTCGGTGACACCGAGGCGGTGCATGGCGTGCTGGGTGACCAAAACGACCTGCTTGAGCGGGGTATCGAGTAGATACAGTTTGTCGCCCAACTGCTCCAGGCTGCCAGGGCCGTGGATGATGTTCTTGACGGTTTGGAAGTGATAGATCGCGGACATGTCGGCTCCCTCAGGCGTTGCGGCGGTAGACGGCAAGCAAGCCTTCGAGTTTGGCCACGGCCGCTGCATCGAGAGGCGCGACCGGGGCGCGACACGGGCCAACCGGCACGTTCAGCAGCTCGGTGGCTTTTTTCAACACAGAGGGCATGGTGCCCAGCGCGAAGGCATCGCGCAGTGGACGCAGCTGTTCCTGAGCGACTTTGGCGGCTTCATGGTTGCCGGCCTGGAAGTTGTTCCAGATGGACATGACGATATGCGGCACGGCGTTGGCAGTGGCGGCCACTGCACCATCGCCACCGGCGAGCAGGTTCCAGTAGATCAAGGAGTCCGTACCGGCGAAGACCGCAAAGTCGTCACTGCGGTATTTGATCATCTGCACCAGGTTGTCGAAGTTGCCGGCGCTGTCCTTGATGCCTTTGATCTGTGGATGTTGGGACAATGTGGCGACGGCGCCAATGCCGATGGACATGCCGGTCTTGGCTGGAATGTTGTACATCATCACCGGTAACGAGGTGGCGTCGCCGATGGCCTCGTAATGCTTGATCAGCTCCGCTTGGCTGACGGCATTGAAGTAGGGGGAGATAACGGACAACGCATCGGCCCCCATGCCTTCGACGCGTTTGTTCATTTCAATCACTTCGCGGGTACTGAACGCCCCGGTCCCGACCATAACGGGCAACCGGCCCGCTGAAGCGTCAATGGTGATGCGAGTGATTTCGAGTTTTTCTTCGTCGGACAGGGCAAAGAATTCACCATTGGTTCCCAGCACGAACAAGCCATGAACACCGGCTTCGATCAGATTTTCGACCAGGCCGCGCAAGGCCTTTTCGTCCAGTCGCTGGTCCGCAGTAAATGGGGTGACTAAAGCGGGAACGATGCCGTGAAATTTCATGAAGAACTCTCTCGTTTTGTTGTAATTGAAACGAGAGTGATTGATTCGAGCGTTAAATGCAAGATACATGATTGGATAAATCACTTGTTTGGCTTTTTGTAAGCGCTTTTTGGGGTATTTATGATCGAATCAATCATGGCTGCGAATAATTTTTCTGCCATGCAGGCCTTCGAGTTAACCCGTATGCAGCCCGCAACAGGCGATCGCTGTGCTGCCCCAACGAGGGCACTGGCAGAGGAGGGGGGGTTGAAGCGTGGGGGTAAAGGACAGGGGCAGTCAGTCGCTGATCCGCCAATCCGACACTTGCAACCCCGGCCTTTTGCTCAAGTGAGAGACTCCGCGGGTGCCGTTCGAGGCTTGTTGCGTCTTACCGCGCCAGTAGCCTTTGCTCGGCAGCGGTTGGTACCGCACTTGCTAGGCTTTCTCGCGGCGTATCCCGAAGTACGGGTACAGCTGGATGTTTCTGACCACATCAGTTCCATTGCCGCCGAGGGATACGACCTGGTGGTGCGTCATAGTTATCAGGTGCCCAGCAAGTGGAAGTTGAAGGGGGCGTTCGCAGAGGAGATCAATCCGCGCCAGCAAATCGACGTCGGCGGCGATGTATTCCGCCAACGAACCCTGTTGGCCGTCACTGCCAATCCATGCAGTCTCCGGATCGCGCAGGCAATCAGCTCGAGTGCGGGCGTTTACCGACTATTTAAGAGTTGCTTTGCGGCCGACGACGACGTCTGCATAAATTGGGAGTTAGCCGCACACAGACTGGCCAGGAGGGCGGTAGGAGCGTGCCAACCGCATCGCGGAATAGAGGCCTATTATTTTGCGATTTCCTGGTTTTATATCGTCGGAATAGCAACTCATCTAAAGAGCTATTTAGTATAGTTAACATCTATCAAGTTAAATATATCGATAGATCGTGCAAATGTAGTTAGCGCTATTTAAGACTAAAGGACTCAATCAAAAATGACTGCCAATACGTTCGATAGTCACATACCCAGCGCTGAGGCAGTGATCGCAGCACTGGACCTGGAACCCCACATGGAAGGCGGTTTCTACCGCCGAACCTTTCAAACCGATCACCATGCGATGGTCGAAACCGCGGGTGGCCAGCGTTACCTGATGACATCCATTTATTACTTGCTGACCAAGGAGTCGCCGACAGGTCATTTTCATCTGAACCAATCGGACATCGTGCATTACTACCATGTGGGAGATCCGATTCAGTACAGCCTGATTTTTCCGGACGGCACATTGAAAACTATTGTGATGGGCAGCGATATCATCGCCGGGCAATGTTTGCAGTTGCATGTACCTGGCGGCGTCTGGAAAGCTTCGCAGCTTACAAATGGATTGGCGGGATACGGCCTGATCAGTGAAGCGGTTTCACCAGGGTTTGATTTGGCAGATATGGAGTTGGGCAGTCAGCAACGGCTTAGCGAGCAATTTCCCGAACATGTGGAGCTGTTTGAGAAGCTGATAGGAGAATGAGGGGCTGAGGTGAATTGATCGCTTCAAAATCTGCGCAACCGGGCTAATCTCGAAACATCGTGTTACGTGTAATGTATATTATGTTAAATAATGTGTCAGACTGGAGGCTGACGATTGTCCTCAGTCAGCATTCACGTGAGGCGCCTCAGTCCAGCTCCATGTGCGCCAATCGCGGTTTGAGTGGAAAGCCCCTCGCTATCGCCCTCAAGCCCTTGATTTCCGGGGGCTTGAGCGCATCCAATATGCCAATCCGACAGGTTTTTTTAACAAAACCAGTGGAAAAATCTGTTAGATCAAAATTCGTATCTAATTGATTTAAAACAATATTTATAAATTAAGCTCAAATGGAATAGCTCTCTAGCCCAAGGAGAAATTAGTGGACTGAGAACCGAGGGTGCGAATCCATGGCCGCCCTGAAACCCACGCAAGACAGGGGCTCCAGCGATTTTTGAGGAAATAAGTGGACATTCCAACCCTCCGTTTCCCGAGACGAAATAAGTGGACATTCCATGCTGACAGAACGCTGCCAAGGTCTTGCCGGAGACCTGCTGAAGCTCAGCGCCCGCCTGCACACCAGAGCCTAAACCGAAGCCTCTCAAAGCCGTTGCAACTTCCTCAAAGCCCGTAATACTGGGCCAGCGCCATATCCACCACCATTCGTCTTGCAATCACGCACTGATGCACGTCGGCTCGCCGCTGCTCCTGAACGACATGATCAATGACACGGAGCCGGATCGTAGCCTTCCTCGATGGCGCCGCTGTTTATTAAAACAATAAGCGGAAATGCCATGTGCTAATCGTACCTAAAAAGCCGTGAATCCCACGAAAACAGGGCTCTCTCGGGCATTCAACGAAATAAGTGGATGTTTCAGAGGGCGTTTCCATTTAAAAATTTAAATGGAAAAACCATTCCTGCTTTCCCACTCATTTCCTGGGCTCGGCCTGGACTTCGTTGCGGCGCATATCATTCAGTCAATGCAGAGCCTGAAGCGTGAATTACCCAACAATTGCCACTGACCGCGTGCCGAGAAAAGCCGCTCCAAAAAGTCTAACTTCGCATTAAGCCATTAAACCCAAAAAAAACAAAAAAACAGAACTCGCACAATCTGACAATATTGGGTTAAATAATTTCTGAGGTCGCTCAGAAAGTTCGCAACCCATAAAGGAGAGGAAAGTTAAACTGAAACTGACAATATATAATTAAATTAACAAAAATCCAGAGCGCAATATAAGGAGTAAAAAATCACATTAAAAAATTAGTGGAAAAACCAACAGAGCAATCGCTTTAGTGCATACTTAAAACCTTTGTCAAGCCGAAGCTTAAAATTATCTCCGCTGAGCAAGGGTAGTTGCAACGGTGTCTTTCAGGGGCTACCATCGAGCAATGTCAACCAGTTCAAATTAGGGGAGATGGAAAATGCAGCTGCCCTGCCCCAACTTCCAGTTACTTCCATTACTGGAAGTTTCTAATCACAGCCAAATCATACGGTAGAGCACCAAGATGTCTACGCAACCAATGCCTATTTTTGAGACCTACGAAATTTTCATTGATATGGACTTTAGTTTGCGTGAACCTAGTATGGCTTGCGTTCGCCAGTATGTTGAAAAGTTTCCCGTATTAGTGGAAGCCAACAAGGGTTATCTGACGACTCGGGAATTTCTCCGTGCTTTTTCGGACAATAGCCTGACTTTCACTTCTTATAGAACTCATGTCGAGCGGTTGCTGTTATGGACACTTATCATAAGGCAAAAACCTTTCTCTCAGCTCAAACGACAAGATGCTGAAGATTATCTTGAATTTTGCCGTAATCCTCCCGCTGAGTGGATAGGCCCAATTGTGCGCGGTCGGTTCGTGACTTGTGACCATACCGAATCAGCTTGGGGTGAGCCCGTCATTCCAAATCCAAAATGGAGACCATTCAGCCTGAAATGTCCTAAGGATTCATCGGACGGACTGACACCGGCTCCAGACGATGCCTCCCAGGATATAGAGCTTGGCGCGGCTCCCGGTGTCGTCACGCGATACAAGGCTTCCCAAAGCACCATTAACCAGATTTACACGATTTGCAGCCGTTTCTTTGAGTACATGGTTGAAGACGGAACGGTTGCAGCCAACCCTTTCCGGATGATCAAGAAGAAAAGCCTCAACCGTGGAACCCCTCAGGAGGAAGGGACAAACCGTGCTCTGACCCCTTTGCAGTGGGACTATGTGCTGGAAACCGCTGAGCATATGGCCGTGGAGGAACCCGATCGGCACGAGCGCACATTGTTCATTGTCGCGACCTTGTTCGATATGTATCTGCGGGTGTCCGACATCGTCGGCAGACCGAACTGGCATCCGGTCATGGGTGATTTCCGACTCGATCCTGAGGGCAACTGGTGGTACCACGTGATCGGGAAAGGTAACAAGGCCGGGAAGGTCGCGGTCAGGGAAGAGTACATTTCCAAGTATCTGACGCGCTACCGGCGTTTTGTTGGGCTGTCTCCGCTGCCTGAGTGGAATGAACAGACGCCTCTGCTCATGACTCTGCGAGGTCGTTCAGGGCTCTCCGGTCGGCAGGTGCGCGCCCTCCTCCAATCGGTATTCGATAACGCGTTGGCGCGGATGCGCGATGAGGAGCGCGACGAGCACGAGATGAATAGTCTGCGGGTGGCTTCCGCGCACTGGCTCAGACATACCTCTGCGACGCTCGATGCGCCGCTGCGAAGTCCCAAGGATCTGCAGATGGACTTGCGTCATAGCAGTCTCAGCACAACTCAGAATGTCTACTACCACTCGCATGACCAGGAGCGCAGTCGTTCGGTGCGAGGCATAGGGATGCGCGACAGAGGTTAAAGAAAGTCCCGGATACTTGATCTGATCGATCCCTTGCCGGGCATCGTGACGAAGCTATTTCCCAAACGGTTCCTCATCCGCCTCTCAAAGATTCGTGGCTGCAACTAGGCTGGAGGCCTACATCAACTGGATAACAGTTGCCGGGGTCGCGAAAGGCCCGGTGTTCCAGCGAATTGATCGCAGGGGAAATCTGCCAGGCAACGCCATGCAGCCGCATAGCCTGATCCCCGTGCTGCGCCGCATTTTCAAAGAGGCAGGATTGCCAGCGGAGCTGTATAGCAGCCACTCAATGCGGCGCGGCGTTGCAACCTGGGCGTCCGCCAATGGGTGGGACATCAAAGGGCTGATGAGCTATGTGGGCTGGAAGGACATGAAGTCTGCATTGCGCTACGTGGATGCAAGTGTGTCGTTCGGCGGGATAGCGTTACGCGCAGCCCCCACTGATGGGAAGCGGCTGGCCGGCAAGGACTGACGCCCAGTTCGGCGCTAATGTTTCAGGCCAGTTGAAGTCTTTCGAAAAGCCAGAACATCCGGAAAAATCATCCGCAATATCCCGGATCTGTTCAAGAGTCCGTGGCTGCCCCCCCCTGCGCGAAACCACCTGTCCTGTACCTTGCATCGGTAGCTGCGCTTTCATTTCTGCCACGAAGTTTGCGATCGTTCGGCACGAGTCAAATTGAGGAAATGCCCTTTCCCCTACCAGGCTCTCGCCTGTCGATTGATCGAGCAGTTCGACTGAAAGCTCGCGCCGCCAGTCGATGATGCATTTGCAAAGGGGCAGGCCCAGTCTCTCCAAGGAGTTCTGAAACGATTAACTGATCAGGGTTGCACGCCCCCATAGAGCGACAGCTGCGAGACCGCATAAACAGTGTCCCTACACAAATCGACCTTGTCTACATGCTCACTAAGGCGAAACCAGATCACCTGAATTTTGGATACGTAGAATCAATGTGCATTAGCGTCTCAGATCAATAAAGCGTGTAAAATCTATTGCCACACAGCAGGTAGATCTTTTCAAATTTTCCTTTGCCACTTACCAGACTCTGTTGAACTTGAAGGATGATTTCTTGCATCAGCGACTCGTCCCCTTGATACGTGTAATCTTGAGGAACAACCACCAGAAGAGATCTTTGATCCGGGTACTGCTTTTTATGCTTACGATTGATTGCAGATACTATTTTCTCACCTAGAGAATCACTCATCTTTTTGAAGTCAGCCCGAGTTTTCACGGGCAAAAAACCACTACCTACCTGAGAAACTAATGAGAGCAGCTTATGGTCGTCCTCCGGCAAAGCCCAGGTAATCTCCAATATTACTTTGATTAACCCGTCTGCTTGCGATACTTTCAAATCAAAAATATCAGCCTTCAGTCCAAACGATAAAATTTCATCATCAGCCGCTTTGATCTTTTGCACATAGTAGAATATAGGCAAAAGCTCCTCGCGTAGAAACTTATTCTCGGGCCTTCTTGTGGAAAAGAAACCATCCTCTGCAGCGAGATAGCTTAAGTTCTCTTCCGTACTGTTTTGGAAATAATTTCTTATAGTGGCTTTGAACGCTACCACAGACATTGGCCTTTCAAACAAGGACATATCAATAGGTTCTTTCTCATAGCTTTTATTTTTGGGCGCTTCACGTGACTTTAATTCCAGATCCGCACCCTCCACAATTGAGAGGTAGTGCATCATAAAATCAGGATCTGGGTGAAATTCTGGGTGATCCGTCCGCACAATCTGTTTATTGGCTGTATCCGGAAAGGCTCTTAAGATGTCATTGACTTTCCTCTCAAGCTCAGAGGCTACTCGCTTTTTGACTACCGAATCCCTCTCAATAAAACTAAACCACCAGATAAAAAAATTCTCATAAATCAGATACTCATGCTCATGAAAATAAACATCCGTATTTAACTCTTCCTTAAAAAACGTTAATGTCGAATTTATCGCCTCAACCAGTTTCGAGTGAGTGCTCCAGCCTAGCGTGACCTTTGGATTACCTTCCGAAAACAGGACAAAACCATGAAACTGCTCCGCCTCCAATTTATTTAAATCTTCACCGTTCATTATCACCAACTACTCCATTATCTTTATAATCATCCACCTAGAAAATACCAAAGTATGGGCAGCGCTAGAGCTAGTTATAGCACTTCTACCGAAACTCGCCGTTGCAAAACCAAGGGTTATCCGCCAAGGCTTCGTAGAGCACCTTCTTCCAACCATTGATCATATCAACCGAGTTGGCGGCTGATCGGAGGAAGTCTGAAAAAGCCTCGGGGGGCTGCCTGCTGAAATAATTCATATGCATGTCCATTAGGAAGCCTAGTTCTGAGCCCGCCTGGACGCTGTAGCGCTTGGAAATCCCGAAAAGATCGAAATGGTTAGCTGCTCTTGCCTTGTCCTCATCTGTCCAGTGTTCTGGCTGCGTGACGGAATAAATGATCGCGCATGGTACGGTATGGGACACCGAAACACTGATCCACCTTTCCTCGAAAAACTGTCGTTTGTCCAGGTACGGATGAAGCAGTTGCTGATGCGGATGGTCAACCAGGGGGTTACGTTTATCAGTATTGCAATCACGGCAGGCTGGGATAAGGTTTTGGGGCACGATGGCCAGCTTCGGATAGTTGGCTTTTGGCAAGTAATGATCAAGCGTTCGAGGCTGGCCTATCCCTCCACATGTCGGACAGTGGTCACCTGCTGCCACTAGGATAGAGTCGTAAATCGCACGACCAGGCTCTCTCTGCACCATGTAATATTCATACAGGTGAACCAGCTCGCTCTTTCGAATATCATCGGCCACTAACGGGTCTTCCCCCCGACCCACCCTCAAAGAAGGCAGTTGCCAGGTGGATCCGCCAGATGCTCTGTCAATGAACTCAGCAGCGATGGCGCTGATAGCTGGAAGAACACCCCTCATTCTTTCCCGCTGCTGATCATCAATGATTGCTGAGGTGCAGGCCATATAGGCCTCCTCTGGGGTGCAATTGGGGGCTGCGAGCTGCTTCATGCCTGCCCCTTCGAATCACGCTCAGCGATTAGCGCTCTGAGGATTGCCTGAGCCTCAAGCCCTAATTTTCCACCAAATTTTCGAAGAATGACTTCAAAGGTATGCCCTTCGGCCGCTTCAGCTGCAAGCAATGTATGAAAGCCCGACGATGCCACCTCCAATCCAAAAATCTCCCGAGTCAGAATCCCTACGTTCTCGCCGAAGGTCTCTACCTTGGGCCGCAGGGCCGAGGCAACCAAATGAGAACGATGAATCTTCCACACACACGACGCGGGGATTTCTTGGAGCACTACCGGAGAATGCGTGGCCACGATCGCTACACCGTTGCGATCCAAAAGCAATTCACTCAATGCCCGGATCAATGCCGATAGTAGCGGCGGATGTAAATGGCTTTCGGGTTCGTCCATCAGAACAAGAGTTTTTTCTTCGACCCGTTCGACAAGCTTCGTAATTGTCAGCAACACGATTGAATGGCCGGAGCTGAGATTTGAAAATATTTCGTTAGCCGTCGAGACCCACTCTTCGCCGCTCAAGGACAGAAGCCTATCGAATCCCATGCCAGCGAAGTTTTCATCGGACTCTAGAGTTTTGACGGCTTGTCGCCAGCGATTACGTTTGTAGGGTTCACGCAGGCACCCTCTCATGCCATCAATGAAGTCGGATTTTAGGACGTCCCGACGTTTCAACTCATGCCATGCGTCTTCACCTTTAGACTTCAACCCGACATAGAAAAAACAGGTGCCTTTGGCTGGGTCAGGCTGCTCTGGAGGCGGATCAAAGGGGTCAAATGCGCTGAAGGATACGAGCACTACGCTGCTGAAAAAATCCGGGGCAATAATCGCCCGCTGTTGGCCCCAAAACTGAACCTGATAGATGGCATCTCCACCAGCGTGGCCATTGTGAATGGCTTTGGTGATGCCATTGAGGATGGTGGTTTTTCCGATGCCATTTCGCCCTATTAGCGCATGAACATTGGTCAGTGGCGTTGAGTCGACGTTCACGTCGAAACTCAACTCGATGCCAGCAGTAGAGCTGTCAGCCTGCTTCGTGTAGATGAAGGAAAAATTTGTTCGGATAGCACCACCAAGAAGGACGCGCGCAAATTGATTTTTAACGCTGACCAAGCTGACATTGCGCAACAACGAGATTGAGAGCACGGGCTCGTCTATTATCGTTTCCAGGATTTCAGGGTTAGCGACGATGTCATTCATCCCACGGAGGAAGTCGAACCGCAGATTGCCTGAGGATGAACTCGCGATTTTGTGGTAGTACTCCACACTGGTACCGAGTGAGAAGAAGCCCTCTGGGAGGCTTTGGAAAGAATCTGGAAGTTTGGAACGTGTGGTTGTTGCAGTGTCCTGCCCTTTGAATCCAATCTTGACATTCTCAAGGTCGTGAGCCGCACCAAATTCGTCGTATACGATGACATAGAACATTGTGACAAAGCTGTGATCGTTCCATCGGTCATATTTCAGGTAAGCAGTACTGGGCTTGCCGCTCGGGAATTTTTCATCCCTTCCTATGATGTGAAATTCCATTCTTCCCTGTTCCTGATAGAACGCTATGTTCAGCGGCCATCTTCGCTAGATGGCGCTAATGGTGGCATTTCAACTTCGGAACCACAACGCGTGACGCGCAGATCAGGCTTAACACAGCACATATCTTTCTTCACTGGATGCAGCAGCTTGGCTCGCTGACTCTCCATCACGTCGCCGGCACCGCATTATCGTTTCGAAATTTCCAGTTGTTTAACAGAGGTGTGCTCTCGCCGTGATCCAGTAGCACGGTGCTTGCGCTTGTCAGTGCCCTGCTCAACCCGCACCAAGGCTTCTGAACACATGAACCTCAGATCATAGGGGGGCGCGCCGTTACCACCTTTTTGAAAATGGTAGAACACTCAATATCAGCTCTTTGATCTTAATCTCTAGATATCAATCAGCCCCACTTGAAACACAACTGGTCGCCACTCAATGGACGCGGAACCAACCGACCTCACCGCTCACCGCTGTAGCTTGTGTCTACATGTCGCAAATCCCCGGTGCTCGCGAGTGCAATCGAAGCCGGCACCTCGCCTATGTGCTTAATACACAACTTCATAGAGGGCACACGTACCTTCTTGTTCATTTCGTGGCCATAGGTATGAATGAGCCAGTGTTCGACGTCGTCGATGCTTGCCAGAGCAAGATCGCTGAGCTCGCCGACGTAGAGTTTAGCCCCATGCCTCAAGCAGCCCTCAATCCAATGTCGATAGCCCGAGTTGTACCTTCCGCTGGCGTGAAGATCGCCAAGCACGCGCTTGTGTCCACCGAAGAAGCTATTGTGGGCCTTCCCCCAATAAAACGGCTTATCGTCCCATTCGTGCAGATAGATCACGCGGCGTCGATCTTTAGCTTCGTCATACGTAAGGCAGCGGTGCCAAGTGATTTTCATCGAAGACTATTCCCGTAATCATAAATGTTCTGTGTCCATCAAAATCGGCCAGACAGTTTGCGGTCATTAAGCCCCAGCAGTGATGAGGAATTGTTCGCTTGAGGGCTTGGCCAACATCAGTAAAGGATCAGGTAGTTGACAATCCAGGTAGCCGCGAGAACAGAACAGCGTCTGCACCAGTCGCCCCGTGGTGCTGTCAGTACGCTCATGAGGGCTTGCGTCAAAGTGATCAAATCGCTGGCTCACTAATGCAGCAATCACCGATACTCGTCCCTCTCTTCAAGCGCTTCAAAAGGATTTGGGGAATTATGTCATTGGATGTGGCCTATCCGGCAGGCTCAAAAAGTTCTTTTAGAAAGCCGTGAAAGCAGTCATTCAGAATGATGGAGCACTCGGAAAACTTATCCGCAACCTCGCGAATCTGTTGGACAGTCCATGGCTGCCCTGCCCTGTATAGCCTTGCCATGCCGTCAGCCTGGTCAGTTCCGGGCCTTCCATGTAGGAGGTTATTACGATCCACGACTAGATCAGCAAAGCGGGATGCACCATCGAGCAGGCGCGCTTTTCCTTCACCGTCATCAAGTGATTGACTGAGTGCTATGAGACGCTTGGCGATGGCACCTGCAGTCTTGGGATTGAGTTCTGATAGAGCGCCAGGCTGGATTCGCTCACAGATCCAGACCGCATTCCATTCCAGTATGCTGAAGGTGAAAACAGCTTCGCCCAGCACCTGGGAGTACTCTGAATCGATAGGTTGTCGAAAGCGTGCGTCCTTCATGACTACCTCAAGATGTTAGACCGGTTTCTTCCGGACGCGATACATACAGCTCAATCGTAGAGGACGGATACGTCCGGAAAGCCCAGTCGCCTCGGAAATATTCGATTGAAGGCGGAGTCGGTCGGCGCCGCTCTTGGGGTGTTCCGGGCTCAAGGAAATTACCCGTTGGGTGCTCGCTCGGATGGTCAGCCTTTGGCGTAACCGGTGAGGAAGGTGTCGCAAGGAAAGCAAACACAACCACGCAGACTACCCAAGCAGCCAGAACTCCGACACCCGAGATGGCAGTCCGCTTGAATACTGTTTCAGAACGCCCAACAGGTATCGTCACCATCGCTTCGTAATCGCCTGCCGATAGAAATCTATACAGCTTGGTCTGCCACTGTTTACGTAGACCGCGCTGCACCAGAATAAAGTGCCAACCTGACCACGCAATGGTCACCACATACAGCCACACAATGATCATTACAGCCAAAATAAGCCAAGGATTGAGCGCAACGCTGATGCGTGCGACGGCGAGGCCAATGCCCACACCCGCCGCTGTTGTAATGGCAGTAACTGTCTGGCGGGTCGCGTCCGTCGCCTTTGACGTCTCATCGGTAACTGCCTTTCGTAGATCACCCAAGGACTTCAAGGTGTCTTTGGTAATCTCGGAAATCGACATCTGGTACGCGATTTTGGCGCACTCTAACGCAGCATTGAGATTGTCTCGGAAGTACGCAATTACCTCACCATCGGCACGCCCAGAGCGGGCGATTTCGGTTGAGAGAAGCACGTGCTTCATCTCCGCCTCGCGAGCGTTCTCATAGACCCAGGACGCCGCCTCTTGAGCAAGCTGGAAATCCTTTAGATTGAAAGAGTCGCCCGGCGATCGCTCCTGAAACTCAAGGCTCAGCTTAGGTGGGCCTTTGAAAATTAAACGTTGGTCACCAGCGCTGACTTCGTTGGCAATGCAGCGAGTCAGCGAAGCGTGGGCATGTTCGGCCCAGAGTCGATGGAAAGGGTCGAGCTCGTCGAGATTGGAGCCCTGTAGCAATAGCAACCGAATGTCCTCCGGTACGCTGCGAACATCGGCCGCCTCCTTAACTAACATTCGGGGCGATTTTGTCGCAGGTACTGGTGTGAGCGTTAGTGGCTCATCCCAGTTACCAAAAGCGCGAGCCTGACAGCTGAACGCTGCGCTGAGCCCTAGGATTCGCCAAATCCCTGCCTTGTTTCCTCTGCGCAGGAAGTCCGAAAACCCGACTTCAGTCATGATGTACAGTGCGTCAGCCAGATCCTCGGGTGACCTCGGCGGCTTCTTCACTTTCAACCGGAACGTGCCGAAGTTATCGACAATGTCGGCCTCATCGCATTGAGAGTACTCATGGTCATAGGTCGAGTAAGTTAGACCAGCGTCCTTGGCAAGCCAGAGCAAGCGCAACGTCAGACCAGCCGCAAGCTCCGACGCGATTAAGTCAGTATCGCTTTCGGTAACCGATGCATTGCCCGCTCGCGTCTCTTGGTTGAGTAGACTAGCTAGGTCTGTCAGCGACAAGACTGTTCTCCGTGATTTTCTTGGTCTCTACGACAATGCGCTGCCCCCCGCCCGCTACTGGCTCGATCGTTACGTTAGGGTCACTCTCGATGTCTGGGAAGATGATTGTCACCCCTTCCACCGTTCTCAGCTTCCTGATGGCAGGCTGCCTTAACACCGCACGGTCTGGCTTGAACTCGACGTGATGAAGCTTGCTCTCTCGTACGCGCCTGCGTGTTTCGCGTTCAAAGCGTTGAACGACCTTGTCTTCAGTTGGATCACCAGCCGAAGAGAGTACCGCCTCCACGATGGCGTCCTCATCAACCTTCAATCGCTTGCCTAGAATTCCCTTGGCAGTTCGGAATGCTTTGGCCACATCTTCATCGGGGAGAAGATCTCTGCAGGCATGCAATGCCCGACGCAGCAGTGTACTAGCGGTTCGGCTCAGCTCTTCGTCAGAAATAGTCCTGGTGACGCCCAGAAACGCCTCGAAATAATCAGCCAGGTCAGGGGCCTGTTTCTTGCGATCCCGCGCCGAAACACTGGTCTGCGCAACGCCATTGACCACGCGCACCAGCGCTGTTTTCTGAACAGCTTTTTTGTCATCAATTAGCGCCGTTACGATACGACGTAAAGCAGCCTCTGGCTTGGCCCCGTCCTGCTCTAAAGCCATTTTGTAGTCATACTTGATAAGGCTGAAAATGACGGTATCTGGAGTTCCGACATCTAGTTCGAACATACAGAGCACGCCGTCGGCGCTGCCTCCTACATGGAGAGTGTTGAATCCCCTGGACAGGCTTTGCGCCCCTCGCTCGAACGTGGTTGAGCGATCGACGATCGACTCCAGCTCAATCTTTGTCGTGGAATTGGTCTTGAAGCTGAATACAGCATCAGCAGCGCTTTCTACGATCTTGGTCTTGAAGAAATCGGTGTGCTCCGGCTTCCGTTCGGGCATGGCTTCAAATGTTTTTGCGCCGACGACGTGCAAGCTCATCCTGCGAATCGTAAGGGCGTCCTCTTCCTGCTGAGTGAAAAAACCCATCGGTCTTCCTGCTTGCGTCCATGCACCAAACGGTGCACACGTGGTTTGATCTCAACGCCATGACTGCAGCTTGAGAAAGCACACCGGTCAATGACCGGGCATGTATTGTTAGTGGAAGGCAGAATGCCCCCTACTTAAGATAGTGGCAAGTAGACATACTAATGCCTGCGATTTATCGGTGAACCGAGCGCGGGTTAGTCACGCGAAACCTGGCGGTGTTCTGCTTTGCCCCGGCCGACGCCGCACGTCACTAGCCGCCAGTGTTACCTTGCGTGCTATGTCGATGCTGGGGGGGCGTTTGCAGGGCTGGCGGTTCGAGCCCCAATGGCGCAAATCGATGCGCCCTAAGCTACACAACGTGAAGGCAAGTTAGAGAGGAAGGAGTAACGCTATGGCATGGTTTACTGATGATCGTTCGGAGCGGGAGAAAAACAGAGATAAAGCCTTTATCAAGGCGGTCAACAACCTGAAGACCCTCAACGTGACTTCGGGTGGTGGCATGTCCATTGACCCTATGGAAATTCAGGACAAGGTCATAGTGGCGCGATTAGAGCTTCGGCATTTCGTCACACATGAAAGGGAAAAATAATTTCTATGCACGGTGAAGTAGGTTTTTGTGATTGGCACCCATGGTCGAACCGTAGCGACCTGCCGGATAAACACCTCCCTGGCGTTTATTTCATAGCTCGAAGCAAGCAAGTGCCTGACAACCATCGAGTAAACAATGACTTCATCATCTACATCGGTGAGACGACTGGCCAGACTCTCGCTGAGCGGCTTCGGCAGTTCAATACTTCGGCATTCAGTGAGCGACCTGGCCACTCCGGTGGTAACACTTTTCGGATGACGTTGCTGGAAACGACACCGCTTGAGCAGCTTTGGGTTTCCGCGTGCCCAGTAGACATGGGTACCCCCTACACTGCGGCTTACATTAAGCATCTCGAACGCAAATTGCTTTGGGAGTATGTGTGTACCTGGGGGCGCTACCCAGAATGCAATCGTTCTTGATCAACGAGCATCGTTCGCGAAACCCTGCACCCGCTGTGCACTTGTCCACCATGCGTCGTTGGCATCGCTCCAAGTGACCAAGCATATCTTCAAGGCCTGGGGCATCACGCCTCGCAGAGTTTAAGATCCATAGCCCTGAGAGGAACGCATGTCGGATAAAGAAATGCTAACAGCTCGAGAGGTCTGCCAAATCCTACGCGATGCCTCCCTGGCTTCACGTGCAATGCGCCGAGTCACCTCAGCCAGCTGGAACGAAATTTACTGCGGACTGATGACGGTCGACGTGGATGGATGGGTTATCACGCTGTTCAATGATTGCGGCGCGCTCGACTACTGCGATAGCTGTTACTGCCCTGACGGTCGAACGTACGAATTCAGCTCTACCGGCACGCATGCAGCGGATCCGGTGGAGCTTCTTCGCCCAGACGAACATCTTCGACTGGAAGAAATTCTTCAAAGTATCTAGCTCATACTCCATAGGTTGATCTTTGGCGCAAGCGCATCCATTTGAACCCCCGAAGCCATGAGGCAAGCCCAGCCCGACTAGGCTGCCTACAACCTAGACCAACCTTGCGGTAACCTACCGGTTTCCCACGCGCGCTTGCCTGCCTCGCGCTGAGGCTAAGGCCTGAGGCTGATTTTAAATAACACCTATCCAACGGTGCTGCCCCAAGCAATTGGCGGCGATCGACAAATGAAACCATAGCCATAGTGCCTGCTCCTTCGTGAAACGCATCCTGAACCAGCCAAAGCTCATTTCGAGGCTGTCCCCGGTTTCAGTTGCCAAGATCATGTCGTAGACGGCATCTTCTCCATTGCACGGTTCAATCATTGGCTCGGGATCAGAAAACTCACCAACTGCCATGCATAAATAATTTGGTGTGCTGAGCCGAGCCGTAGGCTCGAAGGAGCGGTGGCAGGACAGAATTGCATCTTGCCCAGCGACCTTATGGTGCATTGCGCAGGGGCCGCCAAATTCATACTCAATTTTCAGAAAAAAAAAAGCCCCAATGAAGGGACTTTTCGACTTGCAATACAGTCATTCTCTCGCAGCGTAAGGTGGCTCGATGGACACCTGCACACTCTGCTTGCAGCAGCTCACATCGCCGCGTTTGAGCTCACTCCTACACACAACCCTCGGCAAAAACCTCTGCTTTGTCTTGCCCTTCAAGAAGCTCGCCGTACGCTTGATCAATATCGTAGTCCTTGAGCAGATTGTCTTGAGCGCCCTGAAAACTATAAACACTAAGGTCACCCAAGACCGCTGACGGCAAGGAAAGTGAGCTTAAAGGATAGTGAAGGTTATTTGGATAAATAGAATTAAAGTTTTTTAGAGACGCATCTGCCATGGCTTTGAGCGACGAGGACTTACTATTCCTCAATGACTTTACCGCACCAGAAACTTCTTCAACCGCTGCCCTCCGAAGCTTTTCACTGCTCAAACCAACGGATTTCAATGCAGCGTTAAGTGACAACCGAAACTTAGTCAAAGAATTCAAGCCGCCTTGGCCAAGCAGCACAACTAACAGGAAAAACATTGCGCCATGATTGCGCTGCTCGAGACTTTGCTTAAGCCGCACAACCTCGAGAGAATCATATGGGATTTTAATCTTATCTGCAAATGCCGATACACTTTTGCCAGCCGTTACAAAAGCAACATCGGGCATATTGAGAATAATACGTACCAGCAAACCAACAGCCCGCGAGGTTACACCCAAATCGGAGCTTCCCACTACATTTGCTAACAAATGAAAACAAACCGAATACTCGGTTATTTCCTTGTTATAAATATAATCCATTAACTCATCATTCATCAACCTCTCTTCGACCAATCTTTCTGCAGCGGGTAATTTACGAAGCAACTCAATCCGGATCTCGATTTCCTTCGACATTGCAGACGCCTCTAGCAGAGACACCATCGATATTGGGGATCTAGCTAGCGAAGCTCCATCGGAGTTCCAAAATCGGACAAATATAACTGGTCGATCACCTATACTTCCATCTTTGTTGAAAAGCAGTCCGTTGGTAACATTGCTTCGCCAAGGTTTCGTTGAGGGCGTTGCCTTATCTACTGTCGTATAATACTTTGGAAGTCTTATCAGCCTCATATAATCGAATGTTCGCTTGAGTTTTACGAATCCCCCCTCGTGACTTGTTGATGCACTATAGACCTCGTCCAACTTTAAGAGATGATTTATGCCCCAAACGGTAGCCGTGGCATCAATAAAATGGGTGAACTCGTGAGCAGCTAGAGGTAGCACTTTCCTCTTGCGCTCATAATCTGCCATATCTAATTCTATCGTTTTGTTTTCGGGAAAATCCGCAGCATCAATCCCCAGCACATGGTTCGGCATTAAGGAGTCTAAACTTACGGTAAGTGTCCAGAAATCGAAAGAACCAAGAGTATCTACCTTCGAAAAGCAATTCCACGGAGCACTTCTTTTTCTCAAATTCTCAAGCGACATTGAACTTCCCTAATATATTATGCCTTAGTAGCAATTATTACTGGTGACTTACGGGGGCATATCTCTTATTAAGCAGTTAGCTTCAGCACCTCAGAGTCGATCCTTAGACCATATTCAAGTTGTGCTTATGCAATTTCTTCCTCAGCCTGGAAGACCTCTATGAGTTTCTGGTTGTAGTCATCCAGATAGCTCTGAAGCCCATCCCGGTCGATCAGCCGAACGCCTGCTGTGGTGGCCAGTTCTTTTGCGGATTTTGTGTAGTAGGAATTCGTGACTACCATTGCCTCGTCGCACCCGTAAAAGGCTTTTGCGGAAATGGCTTGCTGAACAGCGGCATTTCCCACCGACCCGGCGTAGTTCTTGGCTTGGATGACCATGTTTTTGCCGAAGCGGCTGACGAAAAGATCGGCACCTTGGTCAGCGGTCTTTTTGGTTTCTTTAACGTCGTATCCAATCGTCTGGAATATCTCTACCAGGAAGGCTTCGAATTGAAACCCGTCCATGGCATCCACCAGATACATGGTGATGAACTGGTTCGGGTTGAAATGCTCGAGCTGCGAGCCCAGTCGCTCGACGAGAATGTCGAAATAAATCTCCTCACAAAGGCTCAAGCCATTTCGAAAAGCCAGTAGCGGAAGGAGTGGTACTCCAGATGTAGAGGCAGCCTGGGGATTGAATTGGACATTGGGAAAGGGAACGTCATTTTCCCATAGGTAGTAGTAGAACAAAGCCAAGTCAGACCTGAAAGTTGTGCCGGCCTCTTCAATCCACGAACGCAAGGTATCGGCGAGCTCGGTTCGAATGTGGCGGGTCAGCTCTCTCGAGAAGCCCAGATAGGCAGAGTTGAAGGCGGTGGTCTGCAGCAGCTTGTCCAAGAGAGATGGAAGCCCTTCAAGCTCGTCAAAGCCTCTACGAATCAAGACCTCCCTGAACAGCTCCCTCTCGCTGTACACGCCATCCAGTCGAGGGCCAGGCACACCTGCGTCATCACTCCCCGCGCTTTCACGGGTGGTGTGAATGAAGTTGGTGAAGTAAGGCTGCTTTAGCTCCGCGTATTTTCTCAATACATTGTTCAGGAGGTCGTTGAGCTGAGCTTGCTCCTTTTTTTTGCCGAGAAAGTCCTTAATCAGGCCTTTGGATCTGTACTGGAAGTCTGGATAGAACGAAGGATCCAGCGGGGTGAGGTGTCGTAAAGTGAGTTCTGATGATGGCGAAATCTGAGAGCCCATGCACCATGGACACGCTGTCTCGAAGGTAGTCCTGTTGCATCCATTGCATTGGTAAATCATCGTGCCTATCCCTTCCTGCAAGCTTCACGCGACCTCGCGCTCATTCATGCTTGCGACAATAGCGCTTTGCCATTAGGACGTCCACGCGCTAGCTCCCTGCTATTCAAACCTCCTTGGGCACAAAAAATCGTTTCCTCGGGCTAAAGGTTTTTTGAAACGAACCGTTTCTGATACTTATGACACAGTGAAAAACCAGCTTTGAACCCATAAGCAGCATTTGCCAGAAACCTACAAGGCGCTTTGTAGTTGCGGACAAGATCGCCATTTTCGCGGAACGTGATATACGAACAATCGCGAAGGTTAATGAGTGGCGGCGACACCACATCCACTCCAATACTCCAACCAATCTGTAGTGCTTACCCTCCCATAAGGAAATCGATGTCCATCAAATTTCAGCGATACGCCGATGACGAAATCTCAGATTCCACGATCCAGATGCCTCAGCGGGTATTGGCCACGTCGACTCATCAATACCCGATTGATGTGCTTGCCGGTCGTTTGGAGAAGTACCAAGCAGATCCAACCGCTGCGCATGATCGATATCCTTGGGCTGCACGATTTGTAATGGGCATCCCTGTATCGTCGTGGCAGCGGTCACTGGTGTGGAATGCGGGCCAGAAATCGCGATTCATTGCAGCGGTGTGGTCAGGCGCAGATCTGGGGAGTTACCTCACGAATGAATGGTGCGGTTCCGCAGATGTGGGCAGCGCTCTAGCGCTGAACAGTGACATTCTCCTTGATGGCCAGCAGCGGCTGCACAGTCTTGAAGAGTATTTTCTTGATCGACTGGCTGTCCCAGATGTTCAAGGGCAGCCGAGGGGGTGGTCTGAGCTTGCTAATGGCGAGCGTAAGCGGTTCCTGTCGACGATCTTCGCCCAATCCCATGTATCTTCTGACGACGAGCTGGCGTTGCGCAAAACGTATGATCTTTGCGCCATGGGCGTAATGCCTCGCACACACGATCAGCGCGCTGTTCGGTAGCTTTCAGACGCTCAGTTTTTGGGGCATACCCCTTTTGGGATGGCTCTCGTAAACCAAGCCCTAGCACAAGCGCCGGTCTTGGCTTTATGAGCTTCCATCCGCACGCCTACGGCCGTCGGCCTGCGCGCTGAGCTCGCTTTCTGAGGAGCCCTGTAACGTAACTTTTTGGCTGTAACATAAGCAGTGTTACAAAGCACAAAATTACGTTACAGACCATTGATTGCATGGTTGCTGAACCTGGATGTATCACCACGCGTGAGGATGAGTAGACGCCTAATGTGAGCCTCTGATCGACGATGGTTAGCCCTTCGTCCCCACTACAGTTTAATCATCTCAAGCTCAATCGACGCCCTGTACGTTTCTGGCATGTTGTTTTCGACGTTAAAATCAACAACCACTCGGAGCATCTGCTCGAGTTCGTCTTGCATATCGGCGATGTCAAAGAGAGAAATCTTCCCGGCCATCTCGACTGGAATGGTCGCCAGCACGTCGAGATCACTTCCCTCTTCATCCTCTGCGCGTGCGGTAGATCCAAAAATGCCAGGTGCGACCGATCCGTAGGACTCAATAGTCTTTCTGATCTCATCCGTCTTACCTTTAATGGCTTCAGAAGGCCTCATTTGAGGTGGAATTTCGGCTAGTGAAATCTTGGCAACGTCTCCGATGCGAACTCTCTACTACGCTGATTCTCGGCGCCATCAACGCTTAGTTCGCCTGAGTGCATGTACGTTCTTGGTCGAGCCAATCCAACAATGCTCAAGTCACATACAAGGACGACAACATGACTGACAGACGACCGCTAAACCCTAATGTAACCGTTCCGAAGCCAGGTGGCGGCGTGCAGCCGCGCTCGCGCAACCAGGACGGTTCCGTTCGCGATAAGCGTGATGACGCTGGAAAGCCTAGAAAAAAATAATCGACCGATGCTGCGCAGCAAGTCACTCGCATTTCCGGAGTGACTTGCTCGGTCATACCACGTGGTACCTAGATGCTGTTAGAGCTGGGCCCCCAAGGTTAAAGCCTGGTTGAATTATCTAGCGTTGCGTTTTGCCTTTCGATAAATCTTGTAGCTTTTGAGGTGATTGAGGAGAGCTCTCTCTTCGGGAGTTTGATCAGTCACATCGGCGCCCGACCTAGCTTGCCAATCGATCATTTTGTCCCAAACCCTCCATGACCTGTTCTCCAGTGAATAAGCAGAGCCGCTGAGATCGTGACAGAGCTGGAGCGCTTGCTGAGCTGATAGCAGGTACTGATCTTTGCCCTTACCAAACAGAATTCCACCGTCATGCAGCGTGCGGACACACAGCACGTTTGCAGGATAATCTGGGTCTTCACCAATGCCTTCGAACGACCAGCACATTCCGAAGTAACGGAACGTCGCACCAGGATGATAGAGCGTGTCGTCCGAAAATCGGAGAGCCTCTCTGCTTCCGTTGTGAGAAGCCACATTCAAATGACTGGCACCATCCCAAGGCATGCTCATCATTCCAAGGTCAGTGCGCAGTACGGACATCAAAAGGCCCTGCGCGATAGCGTCGGCCTGTCGAGCACTTAAGTGATGTTGCAAATCTCCCAGTGCCATAGCGACAGTGCGTCCGTCCTCCGTAGTAACAGACACAGGGTTGACGGCCTTGTGGGCAAAGTCTGCGCTTTGCGGGACATCAGGTGATCGAGATTTTTTGCTTGAAACTGGTTTCATCGCCAACACTCCGCGTGGTTTCTATACCTAACGGTTTTTTTTCGGCAAAACTTTAGCGAGTGAAGCAAATTATTCTCGAAACTTCAGCGAAACGGTTGGCCATATCCGCCGGCATCAGCGAGCAACTCGCTGACGAACTCAATCGACGAATTCAGCTCATGCTGTATCTCATCAAAAACTGCAGCTCGCCCAGGGTGATTACCTGATGCTCGAAGCTCAGCCATTAGCAGCACGAGCTCACGCCCTTGAGCTATCGGAATCTGAACATTGCAGTACACAGTGTCCTTGTCATCACGACTCCTAAATCCTCCAAACCATGAATCCATACCAATCACGTAAACGACCACCAAATGCAGCCTTGGGTGAGGTGTAGAGTTTTGGTCGTTTCTTACAATTGAATCGATCGCGTCGGGATGATGGCAGGTGCATTCTGGTAATGCAGTCCCACCACATAGGAAAACCCACATGCTCAAAGCGGCAGCAAAAATTGTTGTAGATGTGCTTAGAGAAGAGTTTGGACATCCCTCCACCTTGGTGAACCTCATTGCGAGGGAGCCTGGCCTCAACATGCCTTTGGTTGAATACGAGAAAGGTATTTCCAGCAGTGAGGTGGTGAAGTGGAACGAGTTTGGCAATCTATCCTATGAGCGTAGCCGCCCTAGCAAACACAGCCTCAACGGATGGGGATACTGCCCAGGGGCCAATCGAAGCTATGGCAGCGTGTCAGTATGGCGTGAAGACTTGCTCAATCTCGGCACGACTCGGGAGGTTGAGGGATGGAATTGCGACATTCAGGACGTAGATGGCTTCTCGGCTTCCAAGTCAGACCTTCGCATGTTCAAAAGCATGGACGCGATGGTGGAGAAAAACTCAAAAAAGATGATTGATGAAATCACTCCAGAGAAACTGGCTAAGAACTTGGCCTGGGATGAGATCCGTATCATCAGCCGCGAGGATCATGATTACTTTCAAACCTGGTCGTGGGATGGTCGCGTATTCTTGATGAATAGCGGTGGCTCCCACCACTTCGCTGCCGCCAAATACATCGCCAAACGTCTCAACATCAAAGTACCGCTGAAAGGTAGGTACCGAGTGCACGGAATCAATCAGGTAGCACTAGAGAGTCTCACACGTGATTTCGACATTTTCGTGATGTCATCTCACCACCGACATCAAATGGGTTTACACAAAGCCATGATGAGCTTCAAGGCAACCTACTATTGGAAGGATCTGCCACGCCCGTACAGCGATCAATGCGCGGTTTTCTTACCGAAAACTGACAAGAGGTCGGCCAAAGTCGCCGAGATTTTACGCGCGTCCGCTTTCCAAGACCTCGGGCGCTATTTAAAAGATCTAAGCACACGTTGATTGGAAAATCGCATAGGACTTCCGGCTACTTTAGGGGAGTCCTGTACGCGATTTCACTCTCTTCCCACGACCCTTTTCTTCAGCGCATCCAGCCTTCGCTTTACCCCTATTTTTGGGTTCAAAACGATGGCCTCCTCATAAATCTGGATAGCTTCACCCAACTCATTCAGCATCTCATGCGCGATCCCTTGCACCTTCAGAGCATTTGGCGTCCATGCAGGGTTGGCATCGGCTCCAAGCGACCTAGCTCGAATCACAGCGTCAAGAGCTTCCCGAGCACGGGATTGGGAAATGTCGGGCTCGTTCAGTATCTTTTCAGCTGCTCGAATGATCCGACTGTAATCGGATGAGTTAAGGTTAGCCTTGTCCAAATTCTCGGCATCGACAAAGTTACCGCCCCTGGAATACCGGAATTTACCCACTTGTTGGCACCAATGCCGAATTGACCCAGTTGCCGAGATGTCACTGACCCAGTCTGTTCCTCTCGAACTATTGCCTATGCGGGATTTGTGCAGATTTAGAGGTGGGTCAGTCTTGCTTCAGCACGTGGGTCAATTCGGCGTCGGCGTCAACAGCCAGAGGTCTACTACAACTTCGGCCATGGCCATGTAGGTTTGACCCTGGCAGCCATCACCGGACAGCTGATCGCGGAACAGGCCAGCGGGCTGCCGCCGGCAGTTGCAGTTGAGGCATTTTCGCCACAGCGATTCAGGTAACTCGCCTCCACAAATGTGAGGAAGGCCGCTTGCGTAGAAGCCCAGACTAGAGCTGGGCTTTTTGTTACCAGTTGGCCAATAGCGGTATGTGGATTGTGCAAGTCCCGCAGAGCCTCGGGCACGATAGGCTCCTGAGCGATCCGTGCCTTTGGCCAGAAGCAGCTTGGAGGCCTACACCTGCGCTGAGCAGCGCCTACTCGGCGTTCCAGTGCCGCAATTGCAGCTACAAGGTGATGACTTGGGGGCAATGCTTGATAAAGCACATGAATTTTTCAAAAATATCAGTGGTTTTGACCTTCATGTATCCCGTGGTTGTACCGTCGCTGCAGCCGAACCAGTCATCAGCTAGGACTTCGCTATCAAAAACCAATTGAATAGCGTCCTCAGGATCAAGCAGCTTTGAGAAAACTGTCGCGGCCCCGACCTTCACCCCGAGCATTTGCTCCATGAGCTCCCGGGGGGCGAAAGAGACTCGAGCAGAGCCGATCGCCTTACTGAATTGCTTGGAATTAAACGGTTTGTCGCCGACAGTGATTAATAGATAAAACTTAGTCTTCTGGCTGTTGCAGAGAAATAGGGTCTTAACCATCTTCATCTTGAGCTTGCGATTGATGCAAGCACAATCTTCCATTGTGATGACTGCGTCTGTAGCCACACGCTCGAAAAAGATACCAAGCGCTATTAAGGTTTTATATACCGTTCTTTGCAGATATGTGTCATAGGTCTGAGGGGCTACGGTACAACTCTCGCTGACAAACATCTTAGCTCCAGAATCAATGGTGTTCGATGATTGTGCAATGCTTGGCGCAGTCCGTGCTTCGCGAGCAGGCTACCAGTCAGAACACTGCTAACTATGCAAAAAACCGCTCTTAACGCATAAAATAGTACAAGTCAGAGGGGTAAATAGCGCGTTACTATTTAGTACGTCTACGCAGCGGCTTACAGCGTAAACGACCGTAGCAATAAAACACAATTGTTTTTTGGAGTCCCATGTTCAAAACAAACGAATACTTTGGTGGCGCAGTTAAATCGATAGCATTTAATAGCCGCTCTTGCACTGCAACTATTGGTGTAATGGCCTGCGGTGAGTACACGTTCAGTGCTTCCCGTAACGAAATTATGCATGTGATCACCGGTGCGATGGAAGTAAAATTGTCCGACGCAACAGAATGGGAGACTTTCCGTGCAGGGCAGAAGTTTAATGTTCCAGCCAATACGGATTTTAAAGTAACCACAACACAAGATACGGCATATCTTTGCGAATACTTATAATGGTATAAGTCCACCTCGTTCCACCTCATGGACATCCCCCAGCTGACACCATCGCCTAAGGGTGGTGTCTATCAAGGTTGTAGAAAGCATCACTTTAAACAAACAGCCTTGTCACGAGACCACAGTATTTGTCCGTAGCGCTTCCAAATATAGCCGATTGCGCCAGCTTGGAACTTCAATGAAACTGGTGGGTGCCGCATAATCACGACGCCAAATTTACTCTCCCCAATTATGAATCGGTGGTCGTTGGTATCCAATAACGCTCGATTGAGGCTGGTCGAAAATTCGAAGCGCAATGGGGATGGTGGATACGAAAAAATCACTAATGAGACGGAGTGACCAAACTGCAAGCTGTTCTCCTCCCATCGCTAGTTCAGCCATTGAACAAATACTTCAAGACCGCCAGCGAAGCCACGCCCGATGCGACCGTCAACAGCATCGGCAGCTTCCAAGACGCCAATAGGGTGACCCCCAATGCAAAAAGTTCTTCGGGATGTGGCGATACGAAGTGAGGAGCAATCGCGGAAATGAGTACACACCCCGGTGCGACATCCATGACGGCTTTGGCACGTGGGCTCAACTTGCGGTTTCGTAACAGCAGAAACCCAAGAACCCGCGTTGCGTAGGTCGCGAGGGCCATGCCGAGGATCGTAAGCAATGACGCTGCACTGATCATTCGGTCACCGCCCACAAGTAAGCGGCAATCATCCCTGCCAGTGTGCCGGCAAGAACGAACCAAGCTCCGGGCACAAGAAGATAGACCGCTGCCGCAACAGTTAGACTTACCAGCCAAGGTCGGGCAAAACGAACGCCCTTCCACATCCCTCTGAGCAACACGATGAATACCGCGGGGAATGCCATAGCAAATCCGTATTTTTCAATGTCGCCGAGCACCGGCCCGATCATCGCCCCCAGAACCGCAAACCCGACCCAGACGGGGTAAAAGGGAAAGCACGCTCCCCAGTAGTAAGGCCAACTAAACGCAGGCTGGTGTTTGTTTAAAGAGCGTCTCATCGTATCGGCGTAGCTGACTGCCCATCCCTCATCTGCCATGAAAAAAAGCGCCGGAACGATTTTCCGTTTCGGCAGGTGTTGCAGATAGGGCGCCAGTGCCGCGCCCATTACAATGTGCCGACTGTTTATCAGGAAGGTAATCAGCACAATCATCAGTACGGGCGGCGGTGATGCCCACAACTGAATTGCGGCGAACTCGGATCCTCCCGCAAAGTTTAAACCCGTCATGCTGGTGACTTCTGCAACCGAGAGCCCCACCTGTGAGGCTTGTGCGCCCAAGACCATGGCGTAGGGTGCAACAGCAAAAAGAATCGGAAATGAGTCTCTGGCACCTCTGAGGATTTCGCTTCTGACACTCTCTTCTATCTTCATGATGTTCCTTTCTGTCTTATTCATGCGCAGCATACGATGGCCTTATCAGCCCAAATCGCCGGACAATGCGACACTTACTCAGTCTGCTGGTCACGAAGTCTCGAACGACTTCGCCTCGCTGCTGCTGGTTGTCCTGCTTGCCGAGAACAGTCCTCCCAAAAGCGCAAATGCGACGCCTGCCCCTAACGCAATGTATGGCCCGCGATCTGCGATGCAAACAAAAGCTGTCGAGCTCAGCAGCTGCTTTTTGAACATGCAGGAAATCCAAAGATCGCTAATTTAAGGCTAGACATCAGCTTCAAAGCGGACGCTCGTGTGCTACGAGCGCCGCCACTTAACGGGACAATGCGGCAGTGACGCCATTAATGTTTAGTGGTTTGCACTCCCAACAAGCGCCAAGCCATATGAGTCATCAACTGAATGATGAACGCATCAGACATAGGTTTTTCATCGTTAAGCAACCCCAGGGTACCATTGAGTAAGGCCAAAAGACTCGCCGCGACAATATCCACATCTAGCACCCTAAACGCTTTTGACTCGGCTCCATGACTGACGATTTTACGAAGCTCATCGAAGTAGTCGGTATCACTGACGAGGATTTTTTCACGCCGCGCCTGATCCAAATGTCGGATCTCGATCATAAGCAATTGATCTTTTCGACCGAATTTTAGCTGGTGCTGTACGTGAAACGCGACAAAAGCCCTCATTGCTGAGACGACATCGACTCGCTTAGGTTTGATGCTTAACCATCCGGCTAAGCGACGTCTAAGTAAGGCTTCAATGACCTGTTCCAGCACATCCGCTTTACTGTGGAAATGGTGGTATATGCTTCCCGGCTGCATCCCCAACTTCCGGGCCAGACATCTCATCGACATCGCCGAGTAACCGGACTCAACGATTAACTCGAAGGCAGACTCTGCAATCGATCCTGGGAAATGCACGATGGGCCCGGAGGCCGAAGTCTGAGACATACCCTACCCTCTACTGAATCTCAAAGATCGGATCCGCGTAACCCACTAAGTCACCCTCAGCAACCAATACCTTTGACAACGTCCCAGCCTGCGGGCTTACGACCCCTTCTAAAAGATCACCCACCTGCAAGAATCCCAGGATTTGCCCCTTTTCGATCGAGGATCCTAGAGGAATAAATTCATTCCGTTGCTGCGGATGGGTGAGCTTGATAAAACCCATTCCGGGAGAGCGAACGATGGCTGCCGAATGCTGTTCCGGTACCAGGGACACAACCTTCCCGGCAGGAGCTTTACTCCTATTGAAAACCAGAGACAGGTGACAATCGTCTTCATGGTACTCAAACGATTTGAGTGGCATCTTGCTCACTAAGGCGGTGAGCTTCTCAATATCATCGGCGTTCATTTCGCATTACTCCGCACGTTCTGTTCCACCTCAGTTAAGTAACGCTCCAGGTGGTGGATATCGAATCCACCCTTAACAAAACCAGGCTCAGTCATCAGGACTTTATGCAAGTCAATGCTTGACTTGATACCCACCAGTTCTGCTTCGTGCAGAGCGCCGCGCATGCGCAAAACTGCCTCCTCTCTGGAAGAACCATGTGCCAAGAACTTCGCGATGAGAGAGTCGTAGTAGGGCGGAACCTGATATCCGGAATACAGATGACTATCGATACGGATGCCCGGCCCTCCAGGTGCAGCCCAGTGTTCGACCTTCCCTGGAGAAGGTGCAAACGTGTAAGGGTCTTCAGCGTTTATTCGGCACTCAATAGCGTGGCCTCTGATCCGGATCTGTTCCTGAGTGAAAGACAGCGGCAAGCCGAGTGCAATTCTTAGCTGCTCACGGACGACGTCAACACCCGTCACCAGCTCCGTTACTGGATGCTCCACCTGCACCCGAGTATTCATTTCGATGAAAAAAAACTCACCGTTTTCATACAAAAATTCGAACGTCCCTGCACCACGGTACCCATTCATTTGGCAGGCTTTGACACAGCGCTTGCCCAATACACGGATGGCCTCACGGTCAATTCCTGGGGCGGGTGATTCCTCAATAATCTTTTGATTCCGGCGCTGCATGGAGCAGTCTCGCTCACCTAACCAGACGGCATTTCCAAAATTATCTGCCAGCACCTGGATCTCGATATGCCGAGGGTGCTCCAAGAACTTCTCCAGATAGACCTCAGGATTGCCGAATGCGCGACCGGCTTCCTCCTTAGTGACAGCGACCGCTTCTTCTAATTGAGCTAGCGATCTGACAACTCGCATACCACGACCACCGCCGCCGCCAGATGCTTTAACAATCAACGGGTATCCGCAAGCAGAGGCAAGAGCGTGGATTTCTTTGCTGTCTGACGGTAGTGCACCAGGCGATCCTGGTACGCAAGGGACGCCGGCTTTTAGCATCGCCTGCTTCGCTGAAACTTTGTCGCCCATCAGACGAATTGATGCCGACGTCGGGCCCACAAAGACCAATCCGGCCTGCTCGACCTCTTCAGCAAAACGAGCATTTTCGGACAGAAAACCGTAACCCGGATGTATAGCCCCAGCACCAGTGAGCTGTGCAGCCTTAAGTATCCTTCTACTATCCAAATAGCTTTCACTGGCGGCAGCTGGCCCAATACAAATGGACTGATCAGACAGTTGTACATGCCGCAAAGTACGGTCGGCCTCAGAGTGAACGGCTATGGTACGCAAGCCCAGATCCCGGGCTGCTCGCATAATTCGGAGTGCAATTTCGCCGCGATTGGCGATAAGGACGCTGTCAAACAATAGCTTTGTCATTACTTAATCCTCATCTTTCAGCATGAACAGGGGGGCGCCGGCATCAACCATTTCGCCATCCTGATGAAGGATGGCGGAGATGCGCCCTCCTCTTTCCGCCTCAATGGGATTTAGCATCTTCATGGCTTCTATAATCGCGAGCGTCTGCCCTTCTTTGACCTCGTCCCCTACTTGGACGAACGCAGGCTTATCAGGTGCGGGAGATCGGTAGAAAATGCCACCCAAGCTTGATGTAACGGGATGGCCGGAGGTATGACTTGCAGAAGAGACCAATTTCGTGGGAGACGTTGGCAATGCGACATTTGTGTAAACGGGGGTTTCAATTGGCGATGAAGATTCATGCCCCCCTACTAGCAGGCTGATCCGAACTCTGCTGGAGCCCTCGGAATATTCCAACTCTGCGACGCCGGAACGCTCGGCAAGCTTAATCAAACGTTCGATGAATTCTAGCTTCATCTTGAATACCTATGGCTAATTGTAATTTTCATTGCTTAGGTGAAATTCGAAACCTCGATGCCTTCACTTTCGAGCAGCCTGCGAATCGATTTAGCGATTTCTACAGCAGCTGGCGTGTCGCTGTGCACGCATACAGAGTCGACAGTACATTTGAAAATCTTGCCGGATATGGTTTCAACTCCCTGACCTCGGATCATCCGAACGACGCGCTCAGCAGCCAGTTGGGGATCATGGATAATTGCTCCAGGCTCTTTCCTTGAAAGGAGATGCCCTTCTTCGGTGTACGCCCTGTCGGCAAAGATTTCCGCACGGGTAGTAAGCCCCATGTCTTGAGCGATCCTGGCGTGATCGCCTACCGCCATAACCAAGCAAATCAAGGCTGGATCAACAGCTTTCACAGCGCGACAAATGGCTGCTGCGACGGCTGGATCCTGCGCGGAGAGATTGCTAAGCGCGCCATGGGCTTTGACATGAGTGATAGGGTGTCCCGCATACGCCGAAAGAGCTTGGGCTGCACCAATTTGATAGGCGACCAACCGCTCGATCTGGCCTGGAGTAAACGCCATCACACGTCGGCCGAAACCCCACAAGTCAGGAAATCCGGGATGAGCACCAACAGCGACATTCTTCTCTTTGGCCATGACGAAAGTCTGAGCCATGATTTCCGGATCACCTGCGTGAAACCCACAAGCGATGTTCGCGGATGTCACCACGTTCAGGATGGCGGCGTCGTCGCCCATGGTGTAGGCGCCAAAGCCTTCACCCATATCGGTGTTCAAGTCGACTTTGAAGGATGTGGACATATCAAATTCCTCGGAATGGTTTCAGGAAGCGCGCAGCCGCGAACTCAACTCGCTTTTCAAGCGATTGAGGTGCTCTTCAATTTCCATCAGGGCAGAAACAGCTTCACTATGGTCTACACGGACGAATCGGAACGACGAGCCCACCCGTGCTTGAGCTAATCGCCCAATGTCAGCATCGATAACGTTGGCGATCTTCGGATAACCGCCACATGTGTTCGCATCTGCCATTTGGATAATGGGCTGACCTGCTGGAGGAACTTGTACCGTTCCTGGTAGGATTCCATGCGATAGCATTTCCATTTTTTGGCGAGGCGCTATCGTTGGCCCACTCAAACGTATCCCCATACGGTTGCACTCTGGGGTAATCGTCCAATCGCTCGCGAAGAACAGTTCGGTCACTGAGTCATCGAACTCATGGAACTCTGCGGAAGGGATAACTCTGATCCGCGTGGTGTCTTCGCACAGTGAGCTTGGGCCGCACACGCCGCCGGAAAAGCTGAGGCTGTCGGACGCGCCGATCGGCAGAACATCTCCCCGCTTCAACCCTCGCCCCTCAAAACCACCAAGACCACTTTTCAAGTCTGTGGAGCGAGACCCCATCACTAGCGGGACGTCGATACCGCCTGCGAAGCAGACGTAAATCCGAGCACCGTGGACAGGAGTTTCGATAGCGAGAATGTCCCCTTCTTTGCCCTGACACACCCACTGTGGAGGCACAGACAAACCAGCTAGCGTTGCACGGCAGTCGGCGCCTACCAAAGTAAATTGGCAGTCTGCTAGAAGTCTGAGACGGAACGGAAACATCGTGACTTCAATACCAGCGCAGTCCCGAGAATTCCCGAGAAGGATATTACCCAACGCCAGGGCTACACTATCCATAGCCCCCGATTGCGCAACGCCAATGTTCAAAAAACCATGACGGCCAGCATCTTGAATGGAATTCAAAGCACCGGTAGAAAGCACTTCGATCACGATTCGATTCCTTCAATTACAAAGCGGATACGGTCGCCTGGCTTCAGAAGCGCTGACGGCGAACTGAGCTCATCAAACAACTTCATCGAGGTATGGCCGATAACATGCCAACCCGATGGGGCTGTACAAGGCGTGATGCCTGCGTGAGTACCACCAATGGTGACTGAACCGCCGTCAAGGCTCAGGCGAGGGCTTGAACGTCGAGGCATAGCCAATCGAGGATCCAGCCCAGTTAAGTAGGGAAATCCTGGCATCGCACCCACACATGCAACCTGGTATACGGAGCTACTGTGAATCCTCACGAACTCCTCTACCTCAAGCCCGGCGAATTGCGCAATTTGAGCCAAGTCTTCACCCTTGGCTCCGCCGTATTGGACGGGAATTTCGAATTCCCGTCCTTGAACCTCATCAGCGGGTGTTAACGACCAGATAGACATCAGCTTATCGCCCAGCACTGCTGGAGAAACACGAGTCGGATCAAACACAACGAGCAAACTATTTACGCCTGGTACCACTTCGGCGACGTGGTCAAGCTTGGCCGCTGCAGCAGCCATGCCCAAGATACGGTTTTGTACTTGGGCACTGAACTGCACCTGCGCAGCATTTAGAAAAAGGCCACGGGTACCTGCAACGCTCAACGCCGGTTGGATATTGAGGTTAGGCATGACTGACATCTCACTCAGTGACAGGAACTGTGTAGTTGAGAATCAGGCGGCCACCATCCGGATAGATTGTCTGACCCACGATGTAGGACGCATCATCACTCGCCAAAAAGGAAGCAACGCTGGCCACTTCGGATGCTTCGCCTAGTCGACCGATAGGCGTACGAGACATCACGGTGCGCTTCTGTTCAGGGCTTGCCATCACAGAGTTCATCACCAGTTCCGTAGCGATTGTGCCTGGGCCTAGTGCGTTAACACGTATGCCGTGTTTAATCAGACCTACGGCCATCACTGCGGTTAGTTGTTTGATACCGGCTTTAGACACCGCATAGGCTACCGCTGTCGGGTTAGCCAGAATCGCGTTGATGGACGACATGTTGATGATCGAACCTTGAATGCCTTTTTCGATCATTACGCGTGCCGCTGCTTGTCCAATCAGAAATTGAGACTTCACATTGATTCGTTGGCTGCGATCGAACTGATCCTCCGGAAAGTCCACAAACTCAGCTGTGTGAATGATCCCAGCGTTATTCACAACGATGTCGAGCGAACCAAAGTGATCAACAGCCTTGGCGACAATGGCAGCAGCCATGGCACTGTTGATTTCATTCAAATCGGCTGCATACCAAGTGGCATTTTCACCGAGCCGCTCCGCTTGGGCCCTCACTTTTTCAGCCTGGACGTCTACCAGCACGACTTTCGCACCATCAGCCAGAAAGCGCTCCGCGCATGCCAAACCCAGCCCTTGGGCAGCACCGGTCACGAGGGCAACTTTGTTTTGATGTTTCATAAAGGCGTATCCTTAATTATGGGTAATAAAATGTCACTGATATATAGTCAAGACATAAAACTAGGTTTAGTGGCCACCGAGGTACGCATTACGTACCTCGTCATTGCTTAGCAACTCCTGCCCTGTGCCAGTCATGCGAATCTCACCATTAACCATCACATAAGCGCGGTCAGAGAGTTTCAAAGCATGATTGGCATTTTGCTCAACTAGGAATATGGTCATTCCAGTCGATGCTAGCTCTCGTAAAATACTGAATATCTGTTTAACTACGATCGGTGCGAGCCCGAGGCTTGGTTCATCTAATAGCAGCAGTTTTGGCCGGCTCATGAGAGCACGGGCTATAGCAAGCATCTGCTGTTCGCCACCTGACATCGTCATGGATCGCTGATTTCGTCTCTCTTTAAGTCTTGGAAAAAGATCAAACATTCGCTGCATGTCCGACTGGGCGTGTTTATCTCCGATCGGAATCGTACCCATCATGAGATTTTCTTCTACAGACATATCTGGAAAAACGCGTCTCCCCTCGGGCGACTGTGCTATTCCGTTAGATGCAATGTAATGTGCAGTTTTTTGAGTGATGTCTACACTGTTATAAATAATTTGCCCACTTGCGGCGCGTGGCTGCCCAAAAATGGACATCAACAGCGTCGACTTACCCGCGCCATTAGAGCCAATCAAGCTGACAGTCTCACCCTCATTGATATGAAGAGAAACTTTCTTGAGCGCCTGGATAGGGCCATAAAAGACATCAACATCTTTAAGCTGGAGGATAGATCGACTCATACTAATTCTTCCTCGTCAGCGCCGAGGTACGCTGCAATTACTTTTGGATCATTACGGATCTGGTCAGGCTTTCCGGTGGCGATGACACTGCCGTGGTCTAATACGACAATGTCATCGGAGATTCCCATAACCATTCCCATGTCGTGCTCAATAAGCACTATGGTCATGTCATGGTCATCTCGCAGTTTGCGTATCATGCCACTGAGCTCTTCGGTCTCCTGAGGATTGAGTCCTGCGGCTGGCTCATCTAAACATATGACTTGAGGGCGGGTGCACATCGCTCTGGCAATTTCCAGTCGACGCTGTTGCCCGTAAGACAGTTCACCCGCGAGGCGATTGGCACATTCAACAAGATTGACTACTTCCAACCAATAAAAAGCTGTATTAAGTGCCTCCTCTTCGGCTTTGCGATAACCCGGGGTGTTAAGGATGCCTGCCAACATACTGCGATTAATCCACATATGCTGGGAAACCAGGAGGTTTTCGACCACCGACATCTCTTTAAAAAGTCGGATGTTTTGAAATGTTCTCGCAAGACCGGCGCGATTAACCAGGTGGGTACCGCCGAACATCTTGTACCAAACACGACTGGCAAAGCTCGCTGGAGAGACAAAATCCGTTGCTTTGAAAGATTCGCCTAGCAATTTAATAACGTTGGTTTCCCTCCCATGAGTATTTAGCTCAATCCGCCCACCAGTAGCTTTATAAAAACCAGTCAAACAGTTGAAAACTGTAGTTTTGCCAGCACCGTTAGGGCCAATGAGCGCAAAAATCGAATTGCGCTTAACTTGAAGACTGACATCACTAAGCGCCTTGATGCCACCAAAGTGCATCATCAGGTGCTCCACAGAAAGAACGACTTCGTTATTCATTTCGCGCCCTCCAAGTTAGTCATTACCCCTTTCCTGGGTTTAACGCCGACGCGGGTAACTCGGATCAGACCACGGGGCCGCCAAATCATCATGAGCACCATGAGAACGCCAAATAGCAATACGCGATATTCGGAGAAGCTACGTAGTAACTCGGGAGCAACAGTCAATACGAAAGCGGCAATAACAACACCTAAAGTTGACCCCATACCTCCAAGCACAACAATGGCGAGGATTAAAGCGGACTCGAAAAAGGTAAACGAAGTCGGATTGACGAACCCTTGATAGGTTGCAAAGAAGACACCCGCCAAACCCGCTGTAGAGGCGCCAATGGTGAACGCCGACAACTTTACCAATACGTGATTAAGTCCCATCGCTCGACAGGCGATTTCATCCTCTCGCAACGCTTCCCACGCGCGACCAAGCGGCATGCGGGTTAAGCGATGCTTGATGTACAAAACAGCCAACACCGTGAGAAAGAGCACACCATAGATGAAAATGAATTTCAGATCGGCGTTATATTCGAAGCCGAAGTATTCATGAATAGGTACACCACCCTCTCGAGCTCGACGTCCGAACTCCAAGCCAAAAAATGTTGGAGAAGGCACCGCCACACCATTAGGGCCACCAGTAAAGGAGAGCCAATTGTTCAAGATCAAACGGATGATTTCACCGAATCCCAAGGTCACAATTGCCAGGTAGTCACCATGCATACGTAATACTGGAAATCCGAGAATGCAGCCTGCTAGCGCAGCGGCGATCGCGGCCAATGGAAGTGCAGACCAAAAGCCCAGTCCAAGATACTGGTAACCCAGTGCCAGCCCATAAGCCCCAATTGCATAAAAGCCCACGTAACCAAGATCGAGAAGACCGGCAAGACCGACGACCACATTCAGGCCTAAACCTAGCAGAACGTAGATAAGCCCCAGAATTACGACTGCCAGCATGTATTTGTTAGCAAAGACCGGAAAGATCAACGCGATGAGGATCATTGCAGGGATGATCCAGCGCAGACGCGAGCGGTAGTCGGGGGCGGAAACAGTTACACCACTTTCGCTACTGGCAAAGCGTTCTGCCATTGCACGTCCGAAACTTGACTGTAAAAAAACGCTTAGTACAAAACGCCCAATCATAACAACGCCCACCAGCCACGCGACGCGAGCCGGGTGAAGATCAAAACTGTAACCATCAAGCACTACCCCAACGATAGGGCCGAATACGATTACAGCAAGCAAACCAGCCACAACTGACTCGATTAGGGACTTTTTCAAATCCATGGTGCGACTCGTCGATGCCGTGCTTTCTAAGCTTTTACTTACGGATACAGAAGCCATGTTCACACCTTCGCAACCAGAGGACGACCGATGAGACCCTGAGGGCGCAAAATAAGGATTAGTACGAGCAAACCAAAACTGAATACATCTTTATAATCGGAGTTCACAAGCCCAGCGAACTGAGATTCAGCAACACCTAATATAATTCCGCCGAGCATGGCACCTGGCAATGAACCTATACCGCCCAATACCGCAGCAGTGAATGCTTTAATGCCCAAAATAAATCCAGCATAAAAGTCAAACGTTCCATAATTCATAGTGATTAACAGACCGGCCAGAGCAGCCATTCCAGCACCAATAGCAAAAACGTAAGAGATTACCCGATTGGTATCAATACCCAAGATCGATGCCATCTTCCGATCTTGTTGAGTAGCGCGGCACATGCGGCCTAGCTTGGTATACTTAACAATATAAGTTAAAACACCCATGCCCATTAATGCAGCGACCAGGATGAACACCTTCGTATATGTCAACTGGACAAACCCTCCACCAACTGCCACCTGAAAGGCACCATCGAGGAATGTAGGTATTCCCTGCTGTTTGGCTCCTTGACTGATCTGAACGTAGTTCTGAAGAATCAAAGACATCCCGATCGCGCTGATCAATGGTGCGAGACGAGTAGAGTTACGAAGTGGCTTGTATGCCACGCGTTCAATCACGACCCCATATACTGATGTTACGACAACACAGAAGATCAAGGTTGCAAATATCAAAAATGCAAATGACTGGATACCAAAGAACGAAAAGAGTGCTAGGCCTATGGCGGATAGATATGCGGATACCATATACACATCACCATGGGCGAAATTTATCATCCCGATAATTCCGTAGACCATTGTATAGCCAATAGCTACCAGGCCATATACGGCCCCCAAAGTAAGGCCGTTAAAAAGCTGCTGGAAAACGAACTCATTCATCACGCAATCACCTCAGTGGAGCATTGAAAGCGCCGGTTAGACGCCGCACCTGTTTCTTATTGGAAATGGGCATCCTTGCCCAGCGCGAAACGCCATCCGAGGCTTATTATTTTTATTGCCACGAGCCCATGGCCAACCAACTCCAGGCAAACTTGGAAGGTCAGGTATTGCGAGAGAACTTACTTACTAATTTGCTTGTATTGACCGTCACCAGACCACTCATACACTACATAGTCGGAAACTTTCAGATCGCCCTTCGAGTCCCACTCTTTGCGACCCATCACGGTATCCACGGCGTTGTTTTTCAGCCATTGCGAGGCTTTCTCACCATCGTTTGCCTTCGCACCATTCAAAGCAGCCGCGATGGTTTGCATGGATGCATACGCGTAGAGCGTGTACCCCTCCGGTTCGTATCCCGCTTTTTTGAAGAACTGAACCACATTTTGCGATGCCGGATTGAGTCGAGGGTCTGCACCGTAGGTCATCAGAACGCCGTTGACGTACTTGGCACCACCTGCGGTGGTGACCAATTCGTTGGTAACCACTCCGTCGTCAGACATGAATACGGCATCAATGCCCTGCTCCCGCATTTGCCGTACCAAAGGGCCTGCTTCAGAGTGAAGCCCACCAAAGAAGACGGCTTGCGCACCGGTCTGTTTTATTTTCGTAACCGTTGCGTTGTAGTCCTTTTCACCCCGAGTAATGCCTTCGTAAAGAACTTCTTTAACTCCAAGTCTCGACATTTCCGCGCGAGTCGCGTCGGCCAGACCTTGGCCGTAAGTGTCCTTATCGTGGACGAGGGCAATCTTCTTCAACTTGAGGTTATTTACGAGATAGTCTGCGGCAACAATGCCTTGCTGATCATCGCGGCCACAGAGACGGAAAACACTCGTGAGTCCCCGCTCGGTAACTTTAACGTTGGTCGACGCGGGAGTGACCATCAGCACACCAGCATCGGCGTAGATCTCGGAGGCTGGAATAGTAGACGAGGAACAAAAGTGTCCAACTACCGCAACAACTTTGTCTTGGTCTACGAGCCTATTGGCCGCTGCTACCGCTTGCTTCGGCTCACAAGCATCATCACCTTTAACCAGGACGATCTTTTCCCCGTTAACTCCACCGTGAGCATTGACTTCGTCAGCTGCCGCCTGAGCCCCCCGCATATACTGTTCGCCGAACGATGCGTTTGCCCCGGTGAAGGGGCCTGCCACACCGATTCGTACGTCGGAGTACGCTGTGGAACTTAGGGTTAGAAGACCCAGACACGCTATTACCGGCAAACCTGTTACTTGGCTTCGCTTAGACATTGACTTCTGCTCCGTAGAATATTTGTTATGGTCACGTTACGGAAAAAGATCGGAAAGCGGGGGACGCCTTTTAGCGCCAAAATGCACAGACCCATCATTAGAGAATTCACTTTTTTGCGAACACCAATAACAACGAATCAGGGCGACGGCACGAAAACTAACAGCTTGATGGCTATCACTACGGACTCGCCTGCCCTCCCGACACCTACAATGCTACCGCTGCGCACCTACCTTGGCTTGCATCGGCTGGGCCAGATAACACGGTTTTTTGCACAGTTTGGTAGCCATAGATGCGATCGAAGGACATGACGACAAACGGCCGTCTATATAGGCGACGTTTCTTTGGGGAAAAGACAGCGTGCAGAAATCAGGGCAGTGAGGACGGCAGCAGGAACCATCAACCTGAAACGAAAAACGGGAGCAAATATGCTCTGATGGCATATGACAGACCGGCTTCTCTCTTTTAAGGGCAAAACCGGTTCAGAACTGATCAGAAAAGAAGATGGTGAGGAAGGAGGACTGACGCGACGATTACTTAAGCACGAACCTTAGTGTATCTGAAGTCGCGCGGGGTAAAGTGAGTAGCTGCTTTAAACTGCCGAGAAAAAGCGCTATGGTCAGAATATCCGCATTCTGTAGCGATCTCTGTCACACTTAATTTTGTTGATTCAAGTAATCCACAAGCTCGCTCGATACGCATCTGTAGGAGTAGCTGTTTCGGAGTGAGGTGAAATATCTCCTTGGTGAGTTTCTCCAATATATCTACAGAGATATTCACTCTCTCGGCCACCTCTGATATCAACAGTTTTTTATCGCTATCTTCTTCTAGTATTCTAAGAAACTCATTTAATCTTTTATAGTTTAGGTGTTTTTCGTCAGGCCTTGGTAGTCGACGTGAGACGCCAATCAACCCATGTATTTTGCCATCCGCCCCTCTAATTGGATATTTGGTACTCAGACACCATTGCCTCTTCCCGTCAGAGGAAAAGTACAAGCGCAATAAGTCAACGAGCCTATTACCTGTCGTTATAACATTCATGTCTTGGGCTAATGTGCTGTAGCCGCTAACAGGAAACAATTCATCAGCAGTACGCCCACATACTGCGTCCTTGCTCCGCGCACCACTTTGTTCCACAACGGCCCAATTAACTATTACATACCTACCTTCGACGTCTTTTACATAAAAAAGCACCTCAGGAAGCCTGTCAAATATATGCTCTAAAAGGGATAGATCCTGACCTACAGCTTTTAGCAAGTCTTCATAGCCATTCATAAAGTCTCCAAACTCATTATGAAATTCAAAATTTCGTATAGCTCACGCTATTTGACCGTCAGATTTTATCTTGCACCAGAATTTAGTGGGAGAGCAATATTAGTGAGAGAACATAGTTGATCAGTGGGCTACTTGACATGCAGAAAGCCGTACCTATTCGCCCGACAACCGAGCTTGGCAGTTGCTGCTGCCCCCGCACAAAACTCAGACTCCCCCTTTCCGCCAGGTGTGACAGCGCAGAGTCCTCCGCTCATCCACCGTGGGCTCCCTGATGAGGCTCCCTAAACGACTCTGCTCTGTGAGACCAGAAAAAATGCGCCTCTGACCTGTGTCAGGGCGCACTCTTTAGGTGACCAATAGCTCAATGCAAAGCGGCGAAACAATATCTGAGTGCTTGTTTCAAGGGTATGGCAGATACCTAAAAAGGTGTTAACCCTTCAGAAGGTAAGGTTGGCCAGAAATCAGGATTTCTTGTCGTCGACCGCTTTATCGGTCGGATTGGCGATCAGAGCCTTGACCTCGTCGCTCATCGGGAAGTTCAGGTTCAGGCCTTTAGGCGGGATGGGCTGCATGAACCATTTTTCGTAGATCTTGTCGATCTCGCCCGACTTATAGGTCGCGATAATCGCGTCATCCACGGCTTTCTTGAACAGCTCGTCGCCCTTGCGAATCATGCAACCGTAGACTTCCTGGGACTGTGGCGTGCCAGTAATGATCCAGTCGGTCGGCTTCTTGGCCTTGGCCATTTCACCGGCCAGCAAAGCATCGTCCATCATGTAGGCCACTGCACGGCCGGTTTCCAGCATCTGGAAGGACTCACCATGGTCTTTGGCGGAGATAATGTTCATGCCCATTTGCTTGTCGGCATTCATAGTCTTCAAGATCCGCTCAGGCGTGCCGCCGGCGGTGGTTACGACGTTCTTGCCTTTTAGATCGGCGAAATCTTTGTAGGGCGAATCTTTCTTGGCCAGCAGGCGGGTACTAATTTCGAAGATACCGACCGAGAAGGCAACCTGCTGCTGACGCTCTACGTTGTTGGTGGTGGAGCCGCACTCAATGTCCACGGTGCCGTTCTGCACCAGTGGGATACGGGTTTGCGAGGTCACCAAGTTGTACCTGACTTTCAGATTAGGCATATCCAGATTTTTTTTTATGGCTTCAACGATTTTCATCTGAATATCGTGAGAGTAGCCGACCGGTTTGCCGGACGCATCTGCAGTGTAAGAAAACGGGATGGAAGCGTCGCGATGGCCAAGGGTGATGGTACCGGACTCTTTGATCTTCTTCAGAGTGCCGGTGAGTTCGGCGGCGAAAACTGGCGTGCTGATCAGAGCAGCAGCGACAGCTGCGCCCAGGATATTGGGAACGATACGCATCAAATTTTCCTCGACATTGTTTTTATGGAGCCAGTCCTTTGGCTCTCTATGCTCGGAATACCTAGCGAGCGTTTAGGTTTAAGCTAACGGCACACCGATTTGGATTGGCTCAAATGCTCGATTATTGCGCCAATACGCTGAGTGCTTGTTCCAGGTCAGCAGTCAACATCTCAATAGGCTCAATCCCAACCGAAAATCTCAGTAGGTTTTTTGGCACCACGCTATCCGGGCCTTCAACCGACGCCCGATGCTCGACCAGGCTTTCCACACCACCGAGCGACGCTCCGATGATGAAAACCTTAAGCGCACAGGCGACGCGTTGTACGTCTTCGGGCGTACCTTTAATCAAGATCGACAACATACCCCCAAAGCCGTTGGTCATCTGACGTTTGGCTACGTCGTGCAATGGGTGACTCTCGAGTCCTGGGTACAGAACCTTCTCCACCAGCGGGTGGTTCTCGAAGTATTTTGCGAACTCCAGGGCGTTGAAGGATGCCCGCTCGAAACGCACGAATAACGTACGCATACCGCGCATTAACAGCCACGCTTCAAAGGATCCCAAGACCGCGCCTGACAGGTTGCGAATAAGGTTGATCTCGTCCCAGCGGTCATTTACTTCTTTGGTAATCAACACGCCAGCGAGAACATCGCTGTGCCCATTGAGGTACTTCGAACATGAATGAAATACGATGTCCGCGCCGAGCTTTAATGGGTGAGAGGTCACCGGTGGCGACACGCTCCCATCTACACACAAGATTCCTCCCACCTCATGCACTGCGTCAGCAGCATCAGCAATATCGATAATATCCCAGGTCGGATTTACCGGTGACTCGATCCATAGCAGTGCGGTATTCGGGCGAATTGCCTTACGCAGAGCGGTAGGGTCAGCTTGATCGAAAAAGCTCAGTGCAATACCACGCCGCTCTGCCAGTCGACGCATCCACTTCTGTGCGCCGTGGTACATCACTTGGGGGGCAAGAATATGTTGCCCAGACTGTATTGTCTCAAACACGGCAGTGCTAGCAGCCAGCCCGGAGGAGAAAACCCGAGCTTCCTTGCCACCCTCGAGTTTGGCTAGCAAGTTTTCGACTTGGATACAGGTGGGGTTGCCATAGCGGCCATACCGGATATTGCCGATCAGCTCGTAATTTTCGTCCCGGGCGAACGTGGTCGACGGATGGATCGACGGAACCACGGCCCCAGTTCGCTCGTCCACGAAATGGTCTGCTTGAACTACCAGTAGATTATTTAGAGAATTTTGATCGCCAACACCTTTTTCGTTGCTCATTTTTTCTCTCAACAATAAATTAAATTTAAACATCAACCCGTTGACACTGAAACGGTCACGCACCGGCCACTGGAAGAGGTAACTTCAGAACCGAGAAGCAGTGTTCAATCGAGCGGCTTTGCGCATCTGCATACAAATCGATTTCGTTGAAAACTTTCGCTCCAAGCGCTTTTTCGAACTCTTGCTGATCGGAACTGGTCGCGTATTCTGCAGGCCCACCTTCTCCCAAATTGGACTGAAATATTCCCGCAGCGCTTACTGGCAGAAAGTCTTCGTACACCAATGGTTCGCAGTGGACGTATCCACTCGAGATTAAATCCTCCAAGCTCGAGAGACTTTCCATGACGTGTTTTGGCGCTGAGTCGGTTACGAAATACTTGAAATAGGCGAGGCGTTGCTGACGCAATTCCTCATACGTGTCAGGAAATGCGTAAAAACTATTTTCTAATATCTCTTTATAACGATCTGCATTGCTCTCATTGGGGCTTTCACTCAGTTCTGAGCGTGCTTGAGCGAGCAGTTTATCGTATAGAGCACGACCTTCCTTCGTGAGCGCCACACCCCGTTGTTCGATTTCGCCAAATCGAGCACTGTGACTACCCTGGGCATCACTTTGGTCTGTAAACGCGACACGCTCTTCCAGCGCTTTAAAGCTCGTCTGACGCAATAAGATTGGACACTTTCGCCGAGGTGGGCCTTCTACTACGGCCTTCGGAGGAATTCCACAGGCCGCCATCCCCTCTTGGATCTTGTCGATGTCTAAAGTTCTTGGAGTAAGATGATTGATATGCGGCCCTTTAAACGCGACAACATCCGCGATCAGTCTGTGTTGGTCGTGAAGCCTTTGGTACTCGTCGGCACTGACAGTTGCACGGGTATGCCAGCGAAACGTCTCAAGTGCTTCTTTCACAAACTCTGAAGCTTCTTTCGGATTTAAACCGCCGTGTGCCTCAAAAGACAAAACAAGCTCTCGTGCTCTTGGAGTGAAGATGTCGCGTTTGGCCAGAATTGAAGTTGCGAGCTCTCGTAGTTCCTGGTTATCAATCAAATCCAGGCGCAGCAACGAAGTGAATACACGAAATGGGCAGGCCTTAAGCGACTCTTCGCTAGTGGCGCGAAACGCTGTTGCATGGACAGGAACGCCAGCCTTGCTCAGGTCGTAGTAACCTACTGGCACCATGCCCATTACCGCGAACAGGCGTTTCATCATATGAAGCTCTCCTGCCGTTCCAAGCCGGATTGCACCATGACGCTCAAGCGACAAGCGAGTGATCTCCCCTGTCCAGTACAACTGGTTTTCCAGCTCTGGACTTTCTTCGAGTGCCGTACGATTTGTCCGCTCAACGAGTTCCAGCAAATCGCCGTATAAAGGAACCTCAGCTTTATACATATCCGACATGGCTAATGAAAACCGTGAACGGATTTCATCTGAACTTGCGAACCCCTGCTGCGTTGTGCTCATGATAGTTTCTTCACGTTATTGATATGTTGAGATCTAACTTCATAGCAGGCTTGACAAGCCAAGTTTTATGAGGAACAAGCAGTGGTCGCCTTCGCACTGCGGCAGTGCTCATGTACACAGTGCGACGTTTTGGCGTGCCGCTTATCTCATTGGACTGCGCACTATGATCAAAACCAGTCTTTTATTCAGAGATTTCAAATATCGCTTCGATCTCCACTGAAATACCGCCTGGCAGCGAGACTGCGCCAACCGCAGAACGCGAATGATTACCCGCATCGCCCAAAACGGCCGTAAAAAGCTTGCTACATCCATCAATGACCTTCGGCTGATCAACATAGTCAGGAGCACTGTTCACCAAGCCTAAGACTTTCACGACTCCAACAATTCTGTCCAAGTCGCCAATTGCTAGTTTTGCGGTAGCGAGGAGTTGCAGGGCGATTGCCTGAGCATCTTGAGCTCCTCGCTCTGTTTCATAACCTGCCCCAAGTTTCCCTTTACAGAGAACGCCTTGCTCATTTCGAGGCCCTTGCCCGGATAAAAATAGGAGATTTCCAACTTGGTAATATTGCTTATAGTTGCCACCGAAAGGTGGCAATTCTGGAAGTCGCAATCCCAATTCAACGATCCGCTGCTCTACATTACTCACGATACTACCTCTCGACTTCTAAACACCTATGTAAAGTCCATAATTGGCTTAGGATCAGTCTTCAGTAGACGACTGATTCGACGATTGGCTTGTTATCGCGAATCCTTTCGTAACCTAAAGGGGACAAATCAAGGCTAGTAAAGCGACCGTGGACGATGAGCTCGGCAATCCCACGACCAGTCGCTGGAGAATGCATCACACCGTGTCCTGAGAAACCGGTCGCAATCAAAAAGTTTTTAATCTGATCATGAGCCCCTACGATCCCATTGTGATCGAGCAGATTCATCTCGTAGTGACCAGCCCAGGCGCGCTGCAACCTGATTTGTTCCATAGCAGGGATACGGTGAGCCAATTTCTCCCACAGCACCTCTTCAAGGAGGTAGTGAGCCGGCTCAAAGTCATCCTCTGGATGGGGATCTCTTGCCTCTTCGGGCGCAATTCCAGCAATGAAACCATCACCTTCTGGTCGGATCCATAATCCAGAATTGTCGAACACCATCGGGAAGCCGTCGCTCGGCAACGGCGCCTTGAAATGGAATACGGTACGTTTGCGTGGCTCAACAGGGAGTTTGATGTCCAGCCAACTGGCAACTTTGCCACCCGCAGGGCCGGCTGCGTTCACGCACCAGTCGCAAGGAAGAACGGTGCCGTCAGCAAGACGAACACCAGTCACCTGATCCCCCGACTTGTTGATGCTTGTGACCTCGCCCTGGACATATTCGGCGCCCAGTTGCTTCGCTTCACCTCGAACAAGCTGCAGCAGCGCCCAAGCGTCGAACCAGCCTTCGTTGGCGCTACCGTAAGTTGCGATACCGATATCATCAACGTTAAGCCAAGGATAACGAGCTACCGCTTCACCGGGTGTCAGTATGTCGATGCTGGCGCCTTGCTCACGCTGCATTAGTGCATTGTCGCGCTGCATAGCTACCGCATCATGAGAACCGAGCATGAGGTAACCGCGCTCATCAAATCCAATATCGGCCTCTTGCCCAAAATACTTCTTCACGTTCTTAAAGACATCAACGCTGAACAAGCTCATGCCAATGTTGAAGGGGCAGCCAAACTGGGTGCGGACGGAGGCGGCTGATAACGCGGTAGATGAGAACTGGTAGGTGCTGTCCTTCTCCACGACTTTAATCGAGCCTTCAAAACCTTCCCGGCGAAGAAAATAGGCGACGAAGCTACCGATAATGGCTCCGCCAACGATGACCACGGACTCAGATTTCTGGCCCATTGACTGTCCCCTTGTTGAGGTTGATCGAGACAGTAGTGTGCGGCGGCCTCGCAACGTTTGTCTTGAAAGCATCCCGTCAATAGGCACGGTTTTCTGCATAGTTTATTTTATGTTTTTTTGCTATTCCGCATCCGAACTGGATGCTCTGAGCATCAGAGGCACGTAGTGGAGCAAGCGAGTACCACCGCTAACCAGGTAGTAAATACGAGACATTACGGACTCGTACGAACGCAGTACTGATGCAGTCATCGGATTAATAGCGTTGTATCAAGCTGGACTGGACGATGGTACAAAGGAGCTGCTACTTTTCGGAAAATCTCATAACAGTAACGAAGCAGCTGATCGACCTCGGCTCCATCAACCGGACGTCTTCAGCTGTGCAACATGCCGTATAGGTGGGGGCATCAGACACCAGACCAGAAAGTAAACAGCTCACCTATCCACTGCACTACTCGACCCAGGAGATAACAATGAATAAAACCATTTCTCGTCGTAGCGGAGGTCAAATCTTGGTGGACGCCCTACGCATCCATGGTGTTAAAAGAGCTTTTTGTGTTCCGGGAGAAAGCTATCTCGCGGTACTCGATGCATTGCATGACGCTCGCGAAGAAATCGACCTGGTCGTATGCCGTCAAGAAGGTGGTGCAGCCTACATGGCGGAAGCCTATGGCAAGCTAACGGGAGAGCCTGGCATCTGCTTTGTTACCCGAGGCCCGGGGGCAACAAACGCCTCCGTTGGCGTTCACACCGCGTTCCAAGACTCATCGCCGATGATTCTGTTCATCGGCCAGGTGGCTCGCGATCAACAGTATCGCGAAGCCTTTCAGGAAATTGATTTTCGCCAGATGTTTGGCCCCTTGGCGAAATGGGTCGTACAAATCGACGACACCAGCAGAATTCCCGAACTGATCAGCCAGGCGTTTCACCGAGCGGTCAATGGCAGGCCAGGGCCTGTCGTGGTCGCACTCCCAGAAGACATGCTGACCGAAATGGCGGAGGTCAGTGATGCCGGCGCTTTCAAACGTGTCTTTATGACCCCGGCGACCGAGCAGATGGTCGCCATGCAACAACTGCTTGAGCAATCAGAGCGTCCAGTGATGGTGCTGGGTGGCAGCGGTTGGGATGCCGAATCAGTGCACGACATTCGGCTCTTTGCTGAACAGCAAAACATCCCTGTTGCGGCTTCCTTTCGCTGCCAAGATCTGTTCGACAACCGACACCCAAATTACGTGGGTGATCTTGGGTTCGCCGCGTCAGCCCAACTGTCCTCAGCGGTAAAAAACGCCGACCTGCTGTTGGTAGTGGGCTCCCGAATGGGTGAGGTTTCAACAGGCGGGTATGTCGCCTTGGACATCCCGGTACCCAAGCAAACCTTGATCCATATTCACCAAGGCATCGAGGAACTGGGACGGGTTTACCAACCTGCATTGGCGATAAACAGCAGCATGTCGACCTTTGCCAAATCAGCAGCAAAACTTCCGACGGTGACCAGCCAAGTAAAGAGTGAATGGACGCGCACCCTCAACAAAAACTACCGCGAAAATCTGGAACACTCGCCCTCCCCTGGCGATGTCCAAATGGCCGAAATCATTGAGTGGTTGAATCGCAGTCTTCCGGACGACGCGATCCTTACGAATGGCGCTGGAAACTATGCCGTTTGGCTTCAACGTTTCTTCCAGTTCCGGCAGTACCGCACCCAGCTAGGCCCTACCAATGGCTCCATGGGATACGGTGTTCCTGCAGCGGTAGCTGCCAAACTGACGTACCCGAACAGAGTGGTGGTTTCGTTTTCAGGGGATGGCTGCTTCTTGATGAATGGTCAGGAGATAGCGACTGCAGCGCAGCATGGGGCCAACGTGATTTTCGTTGTGATCAACAACGGGATGTACGGAACAATCAGAATGCACCAGGAGCGCAATTACCCAGGACGCGTTTCGGGCACTGAATTGCTCAACCCGGATTTCGCTGCACTAGCTCAAGCCTATGGGCTGCATGGCGAGGTGGTAACAGCCACGTCCGACTTTGCGCCAGCGTTCGAACGCTGTCTTGAAATGTCCTGTCCATCCTTGATTGAGGTCAGAGTCGATCCAGAAGCGCTTACCCCGCGTATGAGCCTGACTCAGATTAGAGAGCAATCAAGCAAAAAGTAAGCGGCTTCCAACTTCTGCCCTGTGGCGCCTGGTTACAGCTTTCCAAGCGCCTTTTTTCTAAGAAACATCAAAAAATCACAGCAATATCTGGTTTAAGACGTCCCTGACTGCCTGAGTGTCTTGATCAACAAACTGTGCAGACTATCAACAGCTTTGGCTCCGTGGGACGCCCGGCTGCGATAGACAGAAACCTCCATCGGCTCAAGAGGCCCAAGCCCATGCTCGCTGCCTAATATCGATAAATGTTTCGGTGCGCTGCATTGGGTCAGGACTGCTACGGCAAGACCACTTTCAACAGCGGCAATCTGTCCGGCTAGGCTCGAGCTGTTGTAGACCACCCGGTATCGCCGCCCTTGCAAGCCCAACGAGTTAATTGCGCTACGCCTGGCAAGGCTTGTGTTTTCATAAGTAGCAATGGGCAGCGGATCACGTCTCCATATTTCAAATTGAGGTGAGCCTACCCATACCATCGGCTCGTGAAACAGCAAGGTGCCGCGTCGCGGATGGTCTCTTGAGACTAGGGCGAGATCTAAATCGCCACGCTCAACACGCGAGATCAGAGAAGTTGATTGTTCGCAGCTCAGCTCAATCTCCACTGCGCCAAATTGCACTGCAAAGCGTTTAAGCACTGGGGTCAGATACCTTTCAGCGTAATCGTCCGGAACCCCTAGTCGTACGCGGCCTGTTAGCTTTTCCCCATGAAAAGCAGCCTGGGTCTCGGCGTGCAGGTCGAGCATCCGGCGGGCATAACCCAAGAGTGTTTGCCCATCAGGTGTGAGCTGATGCTGCCGTGAATCTCGTACCAGCAACTGGCGCCCAAGGGCGGCTTCCAGTTTTTTGAGTTGCATACTCACTGCTGATTGGGATCGATGCACCTGCGGGGCAGCATTCGTCAACGAGCCCGCGTCCACCACCGCGACAAAGCACTTCAACCAATCGATCTGGAGATCCTGGTAAACCATCCTCGCCTCCGCATTAGCTTATCGAATAGTAGATAGGCGAATTATGCGCTTTTCGCCAAATAAAGACAGGTGGATACTCGCGCTCACATGCTGACTATTCGATAGCAAAGCAGATGAATGATGCGTGACCTAAATGGGTCACCCATTACTCCAATCGACACGTTAAAGGAGCCCATGCTGTGGCAACCATAGATTCGGATGTGCGGGATCTGAGCTTTGATGATGTTTATCGCGGCTTTCGGCAACTTCTGCCGATTTCTGTATTTGTCTTGATATTCGGGGCAGCTTTCGGACTCGCAGCTGCGCAATCAGGATTAGACAAATCGTCGATTATTACGATGAGCGCTTTGGTTTTTGCCGGCGCTGCACAGTTCGCCACCCTCGATTTGTGGGGAGCGCAAATACCTGTTGTTCCATTGATCCTTACTGTGTTCGCCATCAATGCTCGGCATCTCCTGATGGGAGCTACGTTGTATCCATGGCTGCGGGAGCTGCCACCCGCCAAACGGTACGGCGTGATGCTTGTTGTTTCGGACTCCAACTGGGCAATGTCCATGCAGGCCCTAAGCCGAGGTAAACCAGGCTTAGGATTGCTATTCGGAGGCGGGATTGCGCTCTGGCTATCTTGGATATTTGGCAGTTGGCTCGGTCTTTATTTCGGCGACGCAATCCATGACCCGGCGAGCTGGGGACTGGACACGGTGATGGGCTGCTTCCTATTAGCAATGGTAGTGGGCGGCGAAAAGAACTTGCGCATGCTATTCATCTGGATAGTGGCCGCTTGCTCATCGCTCATGGCCTATGCGTATCTTCCCGAGAACAGCCATGTCGTTGTAGGGGCGCTAGCGGGAGGAATACTGGGAGCCATGTGGACGGAGAAAAATCATGAACGTTGAAACAGCTGGCTTTGGCACGTTGATCATAGTTTCGATCATGGCCGTGGTGACACTGGCGACCCGCTGGGGTGGCGTATTCATAATGTCGTTTGTACCGATCAACTTCAGGGCACAGCAATTCATCAATGCCATGTCCGGATCGGTGCTGGTAGCCCTTCTTGCACCGCAAGCGCTTGAAGGCGATAACGGCGCACGCTTGGCTTTATTGACCACGGCAATCACGATGCTGTTGTTAAAAAAGCCTTTGCCAGCCATTGCTGCCGGCATAGTTGCAGCGGCGATGTTCAGGCATTTTTGACGATCGGATCTTCAGTCCGACTCTCTGGATAGACAATGCTCCGATATTTGGCCGAGGTCGGATAACAGCATCTCGCGATCTTGGGTTAGCTGGCGAGTGTGAAACACTGCTGTGATAGAAAGGTGCTCGGAGAGACATCCTATAGTCCTCGGCTGAGCACCTTTCTATGCACCAATCATGGTTTTCAGCTCATCCAGTTACCACCGTCGACATTATAAGTCTGAGCCACCACATACTCGCTCTCGGAAGACGCCAGGAAAATGGCCATTCCCGTGAGATCCTCTGCTGTGCCCATCCGCCCAAAAGGCACCTCCTGACCAACCAGCTTTTTCTTTTCGCCTAATGGCCGGTTCTCATATTGGGCGAACATCGCGTCGACGCCATCCCAATGCTCGCCGTCTACCACGCCTGGGGCGATGGCATTCACATTGATCCCATACTTGATCAGATCGAGACCGGCTGATTGCGTAAGGCTGATAACGGCCGCTTTAGTTGCGCAATACACACCAACGAGCGCCTCCCCTCTTCGTCCCGCCTGGCTCGCCATGTTGATGATCTTGCCGCCATGCGCCTGACTGATCATCTGTCGGGCCGCAGCCTGCAGGGTGAATAGCGTTCCTGCGACGTTGATGGAAAACAGGCGCTCGTAACTCGCACGGGTGATGTCGACAATGGGTGCGAGATCAAACAATGCCGCGTTGTTGATCAAGATGTCCAACTTACCTGTCTTCGTTATGACGGCGGCAATGGCATCATCGATAGACGCCTGGTTAGTAACGTCCATCTCGACAGCGTAAGCGTCAGGCCCTAACTCGGCAGCAGTGGCCTGAGCACGCTCCAGGTTGATGTCCGCAATAGCTACGGTCGCTCCCTCACGAATGTAAGCCTGAGCAAAAGAACGTCCGATGCCTCGGGCCGATCCGGTGACGAGCGCGCTTTTACCTTCTAGTCGTTTCATTAATTGTTCATCCATTGTCTTAAATATCGAGTACACCCGACAGGTGCGTTGGAGTGGCGTAAGGGTCAGGCGGCGAGACGTGCCAACGGGGCGACAGCCTTTCCGTTCTCGTCGAACACATGGCAATGCAGAACGTCCAGCGCAACCCACCGCTGCTCTCCATAAGCCACTTGGCAGTCACCATTCACCCGTACGGTGAGGGCTTCACCCGACTTGGCCACGACGTGGCAGAAGGTGTCGCTACCCAGACGTTCGGTGACATCAGTGATGATGGGCAGTTGCCCTTGATCATCCAGACGCAAGTGTTCTGGACGTATGCCTACAGTGACCTCACTGCCCACAGCCAAAGTGCTTCCGTCACGAGGTATGAGCAGACGCCGACCGGATGCCAGTTCGACTTCTATGCCCTGATAACTGTTGGAAACCACCGTGGCCTTGAGAAACCCCATTTTTGGAGTGCCCAAAAATCCTGCTACGAATAGATTTGCAGGTTGGTGATAAAGCTCGAGCGGCGAGCCTATCTGCTCTATTCGACCGCCGTTGAGCACCACTACCTTGGTGGCGAGCGTCATGGCTTCCACCTGGTCGTGGGTCACATAGATCATGGTGGCTTGCAGTTCTTTGTGCAGTCGCGATAGTTCCAGGCGCATCTGTACACGCAGAGCGGCGTCGAGGTTGGACAGCGGTTCATCGAACAAGAAGATTTTCGGGTTACGCACGATGGCGCGACCGATGGCTACTCGTTGGCGCTGGCCCCCGGACAGCTGCTTCGGCTTACGCTCCAACAGTCGTTCCAGCTCAAGGATCCGTGCGGCCTCAGTGACCTTACGCTCGACCTGCTGCTTGTTCTCACCCACAAGATCCAGAGCAAAGGACATGTTTTTGCGCACCGTCATGTGCGGGTACAAGGCGTAGGTCTGGAACACCATCGCCAGGTCGCGTTTGGCGGGGCTGACTTCGGTGATATCACGGCCATCGAGTTCGATGGTGCCGCTGGTAACCTCCTCCAAGCCGGCGATTAGCCGCAGCAGGGTGGATTTGCCGCAACCCGATGGGCCGACGAAGACCACGAACTCTTTGTCGCGAACTTCTAGGTCAATGCCCTTGATAATGGACAGACCTTCGAAGCCTTTTTTCAGGTTTTTTATTTTCAGAGTGGCCATGGAATGAATACCCGCTTTGTTAGTTTCAGTCCGCACGAACCTTCTATCCGCGCTCGCAAAATCCAATGGTTATTTGACGGCGCCGAATGACAAACCGCGCACCAGTTGCTTTTGGCTGATCCAGCCGAAGATCAGGATCGGCGCGCAGGCCAGCGTGGACACCGCCGACAACTTGGCCCAGAACAGTCCTTCGGGGCTCGAGTACGAAGCGATCAATGCGGTCAGCGGCGCGGCTTTCGACGAGGTCAGGTTGAGCGACCAGAAGGCCTCGTTCCAACACAGGATCAGCGACAGCAACACGGTCGAAGCCAGGCCGCCCTTGGCGATCGGCAGTAGCACCCGAACCATTTCCTGCCACAGGGTGGCGCCGTCGAGACGCGCGGCTTCAAGGATGTCCTTGGGGATGTCTTTGAAGTAGGTGTAAATCATCCAGACCACGATCGGCAGGTTGATCAGCGTGTAGATCACGATCAAGGCGATGCGCGTGTCGAGCAGGCCGAAACTCTTGGCCAGCAGGTAGATCGGCATCAGCACGCCCACCGGCGGCAGCATCTTGGTGGAGAGCATCCACAGCAGCGTGCCTTTGGTGCGTTGGGTTTCGTAGAACGCCATCGAGTAGGCCGCCGGCACCGCGATCAGTAGGCACAGAGCCGTAGCGCTGAAGGAAATCACCACCGAGTTCCAGGCGAAGCTGAAGTAATCGCTGCGCTCGTTGATGTGCAGGTAGTTCTCCAGCGTGGGGGTGAAGATGAACTGCGGCGGCGTGGCGAACGCATCGATTTCGGTTTTGAAACTGGTCAGCACCATCCAGAAGATCGGGAAGAAGATCAGGATCGCGATGGCCCAGGCCAGGGTGCCGAGCAGCAGGCTTTGCAGACGGCGGGATTGTTGAAGGGTCATGGCGCAGGCCTCAGGCTTTGTCTGTCAGGTTTTTGCCGATCATCCGCACCAGCACGATGGCCGCGATGTTGGCGATCACCACCGCGATCAAGCCACCGGCGGACGCCATGCCGACGTCGAACTGCACCAGCGCCTGGTTGTAGATCAGGTAGGCGAGGTTGGTCGAGGCGTAGCCGGGGCCGCCGTTGGTGGTGGTGAAGATTTCGGCGAACACCGAGAGCAGGAAGATGGTTTCGATCATCACCACTACGGCAATCGGCCGTGCCAGGTGCGGCAAGGTCAGGTGCCAGAAAATCGCGATCGGCCCGGCACCATCGAGGCGCGCGGCTTCCTTCTGTTCCTGATCGAGGGACTGCATGGCGGTCATCAGGATCAGGATCGCGAACGGCAACCATTGCCAGGACACAATGATGATGATCGACAGCAGCGGGTAATGCGCCAGCCAGTCCACCGGCTGCGCGCCGAACAGCTTCCAGACGTAGGCGAGGATCCCCGACACCGGATGGAAAATCAGGTTCTTCCAGATCAGCGCCCCGACGGTGGGCATGATGAAAAAGGGCGAGATCAGCATCACCCGCACGATGCCGCGACCGAGAAACTCACTGGCCTCCAGCAGCGCACTGATCAAGACGCCGAACACCACGCTGATCAACAGCACGCTGCCGACCAGCAACAAGGTGTTGGTGGCGCCGGGCAGGAACCCCGAGTCGCTGAGGAAGTAAGTGAAGTTCTCCAACCCCACGAACTGGTTTTCACCGGGGTAGAGCAGGTTGTAGCGGATCAGTGAAAAGTACAGGGTCATGCCCAGCGGCACGATCATCCACAGCAGCAACAACGCCACCGAGGGGCTGACCAGAAACCAGCCGGGGTTGGCCAACCGGCTTTTACGCAGCGGTTGGAGGATTTCCATTTGAGCTTTGGCAGTTGAAATATTCATAACGATCAGAACCGATTGGGTGCAGGTGTGCCCGAGGCCGAAGCCCCGAGCCATTAAGCCGTTCGATTACTTCGGGTAACCGGCGCGCTTCATCTCACGTTCGGTGGAGGTCTGTGCGGCGGCGAGTGCTTGATCAACCGACATCTGTCCAGTCAGAGCCGCCGAAAACAGCTTTCCAACGGAAGTGCCGATCGCCTGGAACTCGGGAATGGTGACGTATTGGATGCCAACGTAAGGAACAGGCTTGATAGAAGGGTGTGCAGGATCGGCGTGCTGCATCATCTGCAAGGTCACTTGCGCGAAAGGCGCGGCCTTCAAATAGGCCTCGTTGTAGGTGGACTGTCGAGTGCCTGGCGGCACATGGGTGATGCCATCTGTTTCAGCGACAAGCTGGATGTATTCTTTCGACGTTGCCCACGTGATAAAGGCCTTGGCGGTGTCTTTGTGCTTGGAGGTTGCGGGTATCGCCAGCGACCACGCATACAGCCATGACGAACCTTTGTCGGTCACCTCGGTAGGTGCAGGCGCAAAGCCCACACTGTCGACGACCTTGCTCTGCTCTTTATCGGTGGTGAACGAGCCCGCGACGCTGGCATCCACCCAGATCGCGCATTTGCCACTGTTGAACAGCGCGAGGGTTTCGTTGAACCCATTGCTCGACACCCCTGGCGGCCCGAACTTCTTGAGGGTATCAACGTAAAAGTGCGCCGCTGCGGCCCACTCTGGGCTGGACAGCTCAGGCTGCCACTTTTCATCGAACCAACGGGCACCAAAGGCGTTGGCCATGGTGCTCATCAGCGCGATGTTCTCACCCCAACCGGCCTTGCCACGCAGGCACATGCCGTACTGTCCTTTGTCAGGCTGGTGGAGCCTGGACGCAAATTCGCCAAGCTGCGTCCAGGTCGGATGCTCGGGCATGCTCAGGCCTGCTTGTTTGAACAAATCGGTGCGGTAATAGGTGATCGTGCTTTCGCCATAGAAAGGCAACGCGTAGAGCGTGTTGTTGACCGACAGGCCTTGGCGTACCGAAGGGAAGATGTCTTCCAGGTCGTACTCGGGTGGCAGCCCGGTGATGGGCTCGAGCCAACGCTTGGCGCCCCAAAGCGGCGTTTCATAAGTACCAATCGTCAGCACGTCGAATTGGCCGCCTTGTGTGGCGATATCGGTCGTCAGGCGCTGACGCAGGACGTTTTCTTCCAGCACCACCCAATTGAGCTTCACATCAGGATGCTGCTGTTCAAAAATTTTGGAGAGTCGCTGCATGCGGATCATGTCGCCATTGTTGACGGTGGCAATGGTCACTGTTTCAGCGGCTTGACTGACAAGGGCGAAGGATAGGCCAGCGGAAAGGAAAAGCGCTTTCGGGATTTTCATCGTAGTGCTCTCCGCTCCGCGCCTTGGACGACGGGAGCTATTATTTTTGTTGTTAACCACCGCTGATCAAATACGTCTGGCCGGCAATGGTGGACGACTCGATTACAGCAGCTTAAAAAGGCCCGGACAAACGCATAGCGGATGCTTATCTAGTACTTTTTTAACCGACCGCGGCATAGCAGCCAAGGATCAAAAAAGTATCAGTCTCAGGCAATATTTGAGCTAGCAGCTGCCGACGGCGAAGGCGTATGTTGGTCGCATTCGAAGAACAATTAATTAAATAGGGGCATGACATGCCTGATACCCGAGCAGCCCTGTTCGAGCAGCGACCCGCCGAGCTGGAGGTTATTCTTCCTGAGCCCGATCATTGCTTTCGCTGGTACGAACACGATTACCCCTACTCCCTAGCTCGCTGGAATCATCACCCTGAATTCGAAATTCATCTGATCCGCCAAGGCAGCGGCAAGCTTGTCGCGGGCGATTACATCGGTGCGTTCGGTGCCGGTCACGTAGCGCTCATCGGCCCCGATCTTCCCCATGACTGGATTGGGGATCTCGCGCCCGGTGAATACCTGGCGGGGCGCGATGTGGTGCTGCAGTTTGATGGCGCAGCCATCTTGGCCTTACGCGCAACGATGCCTGAGCTGGGCGAGCTTCAACACCTTTTTGAACACGCGCGTCGCGGCCTGGAGTTCACTGGGGCGACGGCTCTACAGGCAGCGCGACTGCTGGAGGACATAGGCCCCGCGCGAGGACTCGAGCGTTTGATTCTGTTCCTGCAATTGATCAACGCGCTGATGAAAGCACCCGCGCATGACGTTCACTTGCTCGCCAGCGCTTGCTACGCGCCTACCCTCGATGCCCGCAGTTCCGAGCGAATCAACAAGGCCTTTGACTATCTACTGACTGAGCTCACCGGCGACATTCGCCTGTCGGTTATCGCTCAGCGCCTGGCGATGAGCGAGCCAGGTTTTTCGCGCTTCTTCAAAAGGATTACCGGCCACGGCTTCATCGATCTCATGCGCAAACTCAGGGTTCAGCGCGCCTGCAGGCTGCTGTTGCAAACAGAGATGTCGGTGTCTGATATCTGCTTTGAAGTGGGCTATGAAAACCTCTCCAACTTCAACCGGCACTTCCGTATCGAAATGGAACAGACCCCGAGCGAATACCGTCGCGGCACGGCGATGACCTTGTTCAACCGCAACGGTACGCATTAATCCCTGCCTTTCACTAAAACCCATTGAGTGAGTGATGCTTGGTCGACCCTGGCCAGTAAGCGGCATCCCCCAAAGAAAAAACAGAGGAAATGACAATGGTATTGCCTCGCGCAGTCGTATTTGGCGAAGCCCTGACCGACCTTGTCCAAGGCCTTCCCGGACATTGGAAAGGCTATCCAGGCGGCGCGCCCTGGAACGTTGCACGAGCGCTGAGTCGCTTGGGCGTTAGTAGCGCCTTCGCAGGCTCAATCAGCACGGACTCCCTGGGCGACGAGATAGCCAGGCAGTCAAAGGTGGCAGGTCTGGATAGGAGATTTATACAACGAGTAGACCGAGATCCCTTGGTCGCCATCGTCCCCTCTAGCCGTCCTCCCAGGTATTTTTTTGCCGGTGATGCCGATTTGCTTTTTGATCCAGACCTGTTGCCGCAAGGCTGGATCGCTCACGTTGAAGTCTGCCACTTCAGCTGCATCAGCTTGGCTCGCCAACCACTTGCAGACAGGCTGGTCAAACTTGCTCAGAGAGCGAAAGGAGAAGGTAAACGGATTAGCTATGATCCGAACTGGCGCAATTTGATGGACAACCATTATCGGGAGCAAACCTTCCCGACGATGACCGCCCTCGCCGACGTGATAAAGCTTTCGGACGAAGACCTTCGGCAAATTTATCCAGGGCTCACCGAAAGCCAGGCAATGACAGAGCTTCGCGCACTTAATCCGCAGGCGCAGATTCTATTCACCCGAGGAGAACACGGAATGGTTCTTCACACGCCGGACAACCAATACGAGCAGCCAGCAATTGCTGTGGACGTCGTAGACACAGTAGGGGCGGGCGACGCTTGCATGGCGGGTTGGCTGGCTGCGGACTTGCTGGGGATCGCCGACCTGGAGGAGCGCCTGCGTTTTTCAGCTGCTTGCGCGTCCCTATCGTGTCGTCATGCCGGAGCCCATGCACCAGCGTTGGCCGACGTGAAGGATCTACTTGGCACCTTTCGCAGTGTCTGACGGAACGGAGTCGATGCTGATGTATTGAAACGTATGTCAGCATCTCATTGTTGTGTCGCTTGGATGGGTAGTCTTGAATCCACTGGCACCTAGAAACTGGCGTTGAAGGCGATGGTGATAAAACCTTCCTTGGCGAGTCCGGCCGTGTACTCGCTGAGTGTGCCATGGCGACTTCCCTCTCTGCATGGCCACTGCCGCAACCCACCACCGAAACGGCCGCCTATTGGGCAGCCGCGCAGGATCATCGACTGGTGATCCAGCGTTGGAGCACATAGCGGGGGCGTCGCGCTCCATAGCGTTGCTCGCGCACCGCATCCGTGTTGTTGATCTATCTGGACTCAACTGATGCCTCTTTCACACTCGCCAACAGAACCTGCAGGGGATGGAGCACCGTCGCACCTTCCTGACGCTTAACCTGGCTACGACAGGAATAGCCATCGGCAATGACTCGCCCCGATTGGTTAAACTTCTGAATGAGCTGCTTCCAGGATTGCCCATAGATCGTGTCCGATGTTTTGGCGTTTCGCGTCTCATGTCCGTAGGTACCCGACATCCCGCAGCATCCGCTTGCTTGCACTTGAAGCGTCAGACCCATACGCTCAAAGATCTTCTGCCATTGTCCGATGCTGCCTGGCTCATTGGTTTTTTCCGTGCAGTGCGGCAGGAAATGGTAAGGCTCGCCATCCTTCAATACTTCACGTTGCGGCAGTGCATTGATTAGCCACTCCTGCGCAAGTATCACGAGCGGAGCCTTGCCGTCTTTCAGTGTCTTGGCGTATTCCTGCCGATAGACCAAGGTCATCGCAGGGTCGAGACCCACCAACGGAACTTGGTACTGCTGAAGATTGAGCAAAGAATGGCCATTGAAGTTGACAGCCTTCTCAAATGCCTTGAGAAAGCCCTGCACCTGAAGTGGCTTGCCATTAGGCGCATACGGCGCCAGGTACACCTTGTAACCGAGCCTTGAAATCAGCTCTACCCAGTCAGCAAGCAAAGGGGTTTCAAAAAAGCGAGTAAAGGCGTCCTGAACGAGGATGACACTTCGAGCGCGCTGTTCAGCAGAAAGGGCATCAAGGCGCTGAGGCGTTGCCACCTCCACGTTCCATCGCCGGCAAACGGCCGTAAAGTCCATCAAGCTGAGGAGAGGACTATCTACCATCCCGGCGGTTCGCTCGAGAACCCAGCGAACCGGTCGAGCGCTCATCACGAAATTGTAGAGACGCGGCATCTTGGCGATGTAAGGAACCGTGTATTCCAACGAGCCTATCAGGTAGTCCTTAAGGGGGCGCAAATACCGGCTGTGATAAAGCTCAAGAAAGCGCGATCGGAACTCAGGCACATTCACTTTGACAGGACATTGGCCTGCGCATGATTTGCATGCCAGACAACCTGTCATTGCTTCGTAGACCTCGTGGGAAAAATCGGTCTGCCCCATTTTTTGTGCAAGGCTATTAACCGCCCGACGCGCGACACCCTGCGATCCAACAGACAAGCGAAGCCTATCGCTTGCAGCAAGAACATCAATACCCTGCTCCCCCTGTAATCTCAGCCATTCACGTATCAGCGATGCTCGGCCTTTTGGAGAGTGGATACGATTGCGCGTAGCCTTCCAGGATGGGCACATTGCGTCATCAGGATCGAAGTTGTAGCAAGCGCCATTGCCATTGCAATGAACAGCGGTGTCAAAGCTTTGCCAAACACGCTCATCAATCGTCCGGTCTAACTCGCCGCGCAACTCCACCTCGTCAACGCGTGTCAGTCGAGCGCTAGGCACAGTTTTCGGCGTTGCTATCTTGCCTGGATTGAGTTGGTTGAATGGATCGAAGGCCGCCTTGAGCTCTTGCAGCGCAGGGTACAAATCACCGAAGTAATCTGGCACATACTGCGACCTTAAGCCCTTGCCATGCTCGCCCCATAACAAACCTCCATGTTTCTGCGTCAACGCAGCAACGGCATCGGAAATCGGCCGGATCAGGGCTGCCTGGACAGGATCTTTCATATCGAGGATCGGGCGCACATGCAGTACACCGGCGTCGACATGGCCGAACATACCGTACTGCAAGTCATAGCTATCCAGGAGCGCTCGAAACTCCTGGATGAAGTCAGCAAGGTTTTCAGGCGGAACAGCGGTGTCTTCGACAAATGGTTGTGGCCGGGCCTCTCCTTTGACGTTGCCCAATAACCCCACTGCTCGCTTGCGCATCGCATAAACACGCTTGAGCGCATCCGCGCCGATCGCCAGCGTGTGCCCCAGCCGCACCACAGAAGTATCGCGCTGTAAGTGAAGAACGAACTCGTGAACCTTCTGCTGAACAACCTCTTCATCATCTCCGCTGAATTCAATAAGGTTGATCCCGAGTGTCGGTGTGTCAGGGTCTTCAGGGAAATATTCTGCGACGCCGTGCCAGACAATATCTTTCATCGCCAGCATCAGCACTTTGGAGTCCACGGTCTCGATCGACAGAGGTTTCATTTCCATCAACGCCTTTGCATCTCGCAAGGCATCCATAAAACCGGCGTAACGCACGTTAACCAGGATGGAATATTTTGGGATAGGCAGGACGTTTAATTTAGCCTCAACGATGAATCCAAGAGACCCTTCAGAGCCGCAAAGAACGCTGTTCAGGTTGAAGCGACCATCCGATTCGCGCAGATGTGCCAGGTCATAGCCGGTCAGGCAGCGATTGAGTTTTGGGAAGGTGTCTTTGATCAAATCAGCGTGGTTATCGGCTATATCCACTGCGCACCTGTATACCTCACCCACCCGATCTTTGCGTCTTGTTAGCGCGGGCAAATGCTCCGCGTCGACAGCTGAGCTAGTGAGACGATTACCGCCAAGCAACACCGTCGAAAGCTCGCGAACGTGATCGCGAGTCTTGCCATAGGTACAGCTCCCCTGACCACTCGCATCCGTGTTGACCATTCCACCAATGGTCGCGCGATTTGACGTTGATAGTTCTGGTGCAAAGAACAAACCGTAGGGTTTGAGTGCCGCGTTCAGCTGATCCTTAACCACACCGCTCTGAACTCTGACCCAGCGCTCCTCAGCGTTGATTTCCAGGATGCTGTTCAGATGTCGGGATAGGTCGACTACCACACCATCGGTAAGCGATTGCCCATTGGTGCCAGTACCTCCACCTCGAGGCGTGAGCACCACCGTACTGTGCTCAGGTTCAGCAACCAGCCGTGACAAAATCTCCACATCTTGCGCATCCAGAGGAAACACCGCAGCTTGGGGCAGACGCTGGTAAATAGAGTTGTCGGTCGCCAACACCGTTCGGTCGCCATAGTTGCGGGCAATCTCACCTTGAAACCCCGCCGCTTGGAGCGCGTTAAGAAAAACGCCATAGGTCGTTTTCTGGGTATTAGGAGGCGATAACCGGGCAATCATGATGTAATTCCTACAGGCTAAAAAGCTAATCTATGCATTCACATTACGTATGCTCCGTACAAGACGCACCGAGCAGCTGCATATGGTTCTCATGATTCTTGCGTCTATGCACGTCTGGAACAAACGTAATTCCTGCTGGTTTTGCATGAGCTTTATGAATGAACCCTAGAAGACTGACCCCCTCGATGTCGCTGTTGGTTGCCTTTGAGGCGGCCGCACGCCATTGCAGCTTCACCAAGGCAGCAGAAGAATTGGCATTGACCCAGAGCGCCGTCAGTCGGCAGGTACAAACCCTGGAAGCCCAACTTGAAATCGAACTCTTCAGGCGCGAAGGCCGAAAAATCGAATTGACGGCTGCGGGCGCGCTTTATCAACACGAATTGACGGCAGCTTTGGGCCGCATTCGAAGCGCAACATTGCAGACCATTTCGTACAAGAATGACGGTGGCCCATTGAACCTGGCGGTATTGCCGACACTAGGTTCGAAATGGCTTCTGCCACGGATGCATGAGTTCTATGCAAAACATCCTGGAATATTGATTCACATACACTCAAGGATCATCCGGGAGGACGTTCAATCTTCAACACATGGCATGAACGCAATCATCTGCGCGGGCTCTGGGGAGTGGCCAGGCTACATTTCGCATAAGTTGCTCACGGAAAAACTGGTGGTGGTTGCCAGCCCTGCAGCACTGCCCGAGTACCGTTCAATGTCACCCGCTAACATTGCTGAGCATGCACTGTTGAACGTCGTATCAAGGCCAAGTGCCTGGTCTGACTGGTTTGAGAGCCATAACATTGATCACAAAAACATGAGATCCGGCCCAAGCTTTGAGCTCACTGCTCACCTCATTCAAGCGGTGTCAGCAGGGATTGGGATTGGATTGATTCCAGAAATTCTGGTGCAGGATGAACTGAAGAGCGGAGACCTCGTTGCACTGTTTGAACCGATGGAAAGCGGACGCAGCTACTACCTTGTCTACGCGACCCGATACCAGCACCTACCGTCTCTGAATGCCTTCAGTACCTGGCTTCTATCGCTTCCGTTTCCTGACAAATGAGGTATGTAAAGTACTCATTAGATTGCATCTGTCCTGAAGTCTCGCCTCCCCCGGCATTGGAATTTTTACTCCAGCCATTCGTGTGGCGCCACGCGGCATACAAAAAATACCCACGCGGGCCTTTGTTTTTGTACTCAAACCAAACTCACTTGGTCAGCCATGACTCGACTGTGTCGGAGCCAAATTTTGCTTTCCATTCTTTCAAAGTTTTGTGATTGCCGCCTTTGGTTTCCACGACTTCGCAAGTGGGGATCCATTATCAAGACGTGCACCGCTGCTCCAAAAAAAGATTGTCTACCCGCTTCAGTTTTCAAGTCGCAACCTAGTCTTTGTGTCGCGTAGGGACTCTTGAATCCTGGCAACAATATAGGACTGTCCCTGGATATTGCCCGGAATGATGGACAGCTGAAACATCTGCTTAACGCATCTAATTTCATCATCATCGAACTGTTAGCTGCGATTGATAAGACGTCAGGCGGCTCGAATTTCTGTTCATTAGCTCAGCGTCTAAAGCAACAATCGAGAGAAATCACAGCATTGCAGGGCCAACTGCGCCACGTTCTGATTCAGTCCAAACTGGCGGTCGGTACGATAAAGTGCGGCATAGCGAATTCGTGGTAATCCAGGCTTTGTAACTAACGCACGCAACGCGCCATGATCGATCAAGTGGGATAGACAGGCCTTGGGGAGGTAACTCACTCCCACACCAGACAAGGTCAGCCCGACCTGCACCAGCAAGTTGTGACTGGTGATGGTCTTGGGCATCTGCACATTATGCGAGGCCAGCCATCGTTCGTAGATCAAGCCGGTGCCTGACTGTGAACCTTGGGTCAACACCGTGCACCCGGCCAACACTTCGAGACTTACCGGATCCGGTTCAGATATCAGTCTCGGAGCACACATCCAGGCATTCTCAACGGTTTTCAGTGGCGTACTTACGAATCGAGCATCATTGTAAACATCCGGCACGATGACCAGATCGAGCTGATCATTTTCCAGTTTGCGAAACAACTCACTGCTCAGTTCCACCGACGGTTCGATCTGCACTTTGGGATAGGCCTGGCGCAGCGCTTCGACCAATGCAGGCAACCAAGTCAATGCAGTGAGCTCAGTGACCCCGAATCGAAATCTTCGTACCAGCACTTCACGGGCACTGACCCGTTCCAGCAAATAATCGCGACGCTCCAGCAAATCCTTGGCGTAATCCAGCAGCTCACCGCCCTTTTCGGTCAGCCGTGCGTTGCGCTTGCTACGGTCGAAAATCTGCACATCGAAGGTTTCTTCCAACTCCTGGATACGCTTGGAAATAGCCGACTGAGACATGTTCAGCTTGTTCGCTGCTGCTTCAAAGCTGCCCAACTCGGCAATCCAGTACAACGCGTCAATTTGCTTGAAGGTGATCTCGCAGGGGCCGAGCATTCTTTCTAGGTCGACAGGACAAGACTTAAACGAAAAGCTTTAGAAAGTGTGCAACCGAATGGCTACAAACAGACGATTGCTTCACCCTATCTCGCTGATTCTCGGAGGAAGACATCACAGGTCTTCCTCCGTAAGCGAATTTTACCTCTCGATACATCGGTACAAACTATCTTTAAAGGAGGGTTACAAGGCCGTCTGAACCTTCTGGCCCGATGACTTCAGTCTGTCTCCAGATTGATGTCACGCTTTTCCGTCTTTTGAGTGGTCTTCTTGAACGCGTGCAAAAGGGAAGAGATCTTATGCTCTGCGCAAATTGCGGACTCGAGAATCCCTCCGGGGCCAGCTTCTGTGAAGCGTGCGGCGCCGGGTTGTCTCGCAGCTGTCCGCGCTGCGGCCACGAGGCGGGCCTTTCCGCTAAATTCTGCAGTGAATGCGGCGCGCCGCTGACCGATACGCCTGCTGCTCCATCACCTCGCCCCTGGCCAGTTTCAGAGCCCTCTCCAGCGCCCATTCATTACACGCCCCACCACCTTGCCGAGCGCATCCGCGCCGAACAGGCGGCCATGGAAGCCCGGGGCGAGACCGCCGGTGAGCGTAAAACCGTCACGGCACTGTTTGCCGACATGGCCGGCTCCACGGCGTTGATCCACGACCTCGATCCGGAAGAGGCCCACCGCCTGATCGAGCCAGTCGTCGCGCTGATGATGGAAGCCGTGCACCACTACGAAGGCTACGTGGCCAAGACGCTGGGCGATGGCATACTCGCGCTGTTCGGTGCACCCATCGCCCATGAGGATCATCCGCAGCGGGCGCTGTATGCGGCATTGCGCATGCAGCAGGCGATACGCCGACATGGCGACCGCATTCGCCTGGAGAAAGGCATTCCGCTGCAAATCCGTGTCGGCATCCATACCGGCGAGGTCGTCGTGCGTTCGATCCGCACGGACAATTTGCACACCGATTACGATCCGGTCGGGAACACGATCCACATTGCATCCCGGATGGAGGGAATCGCAGCACCATCGTCGATCTTGGTGAGCGAGCCCACCTACAAGCTAGCGGAGGGCTATTTCGAATTCAAGGCTCTGGGGGCCGCCCAGGTCAAAGGCATTCCCGAGCCCCTCATTGTGTACGAGGTGCAGGGTCTCGGCGCGCTGCGCACACGCCTGCAACTGTCGGCACATCGCGGGCTGGCCAGGTTTGTCGGCCGCCAAGTCGAGCTCGACCACCTGCATCAGGCGCTCGAACAGTCCAAAGCGGGCCACAGTAAGGTCGTCGCGGTGGTAGGCGAGGCCGGCGTCGGAAAGTCACGGCTGTTTCATGAGTTCAAGGAGCGCTCGCGGCGCGGCTGTTTGGTGCTGGAGACATTCTCGGTATCGCACGGCAAGGCCTTTGCCTATTTCCCGCTCATCGAGCTTCTGAACAATTATTTTCAGATCACCGCCCAAGACGACGAGCGGCGGTGCCGGGAAAAGGTCATGGGCAAGACCCTTACGCTCGAGCGAAGCTTCGAGGATCTCGTGCCCTACCTGCTCTATCTGCTGGGTGTCGGCGAACGCAGTTCAGTGCTCGCGGAAATGGATCCTCAGATCCGGCGCGATCGCACCTTCGACGCGATCACTCAACTTCTGGCGTGCGAGAGCCGCAATCAACCCATTGAACTGCTGTTTGAGGATTTGCAATGGCTGGACTGCGAGACCGAAGCATTCCTCGCGTACTTTATCGACCACTTTGCTAGCACCCCAATCCTGCTCCTCGTGAACTACAGGCCCGAGTATCAGCCTGTTTGGACGCGCGCGGGTCATTGCAGCCAGCTGCGGCTCGAACCGCTGGGCCCGGTCGAAGCCCAGGCACTGCTCGCGACTCTGCTTGGGGACGATCCCACCCTCGTTCCCCTCAAACAGCTCATCCTGGATAAGACGGAGGGCAACCCTTTCTTCATCGAGGAAGTGGTGCAAACGCTGGTCGAGGAGAAATTGCTGCTTGGTGAACCCGGTCAATATCGGATCGAGCAAACTCCGGCTGCGCTGCATATTCCCACCACCGTGCAGGGTGTACTCGCCGCCCGTATCGACCGGCTCCCCGTTGCGGAGAAGGAATTGCTGCAGACCCTCGCCGTTATCGGCAAAGAGTTTCCGTTCAGTCTGATCCAGTGCATCTGTGATAGGCAGGACGCTCAGATGGACAACGATTTGTGCGATCTGCTCGCCCGACTGGAGGTCGCGGACTTCATTTACCAGCGGCCCGCATTTCCAGAGGTGGAGTATTCGTTCAAACATGCGCTGACCCAGGAGGTCGCGGGCCACTCGCTACTCACGGAGCGGCGTAGCGCGCTGCATGAGCGCACAGCGCAGGCCATCGAGGCACTGTTCCCCACTCGCATCACGGATTACTGCAGCGAACTGGCGCATCACTACAAGCTGAGCGGCAATGTCCCGAAGGCCGTGGAATACCTGCACCGTACCGGGCAACAGGCCCTCCAGCATTCCGCCCATCTCGATGCGATGCGTCATCTCGGCGCGGCACTGGAATTGCTCGAGCATTTGCCTGACACACCCACGCGTGCACATCAGGAACTGACGTTGCTACTCGCCCTGGGGCCGGCCTTGATGGCCGTGCGCGGCTATGGTGCGCCCGAGGTAGCGGCCACCTACACCCGTGCACTGGCGCTATGCGCGCAAGTAGGCGACGACTCGCTTTTCTCTGCGCTGCTGGGGCTGTGGAGTTACTACACGTTGCGTACGCAATACTCAACCGCATGCGAACTGGCTGAACGATTGCTCAGTATTGCGCAAACCGCGCAGGATCCGGACTTGCTCGTGGAAGCCCATGCGGCACTTGGGCAGACATTGCTTTTCCAGGGCGATCTCAAAAACGCCCATGACCATCAGGAACGGGCGCGTGTCCTCTACGACCCTGATCGCCATCGCACACATTCCATTACGTACGGCATGGATCCGAGCTACTCCCTGTCATTTTCGGCCTGGAGCCTTTGGTACTTGGGTTTTCCCAATCAGGCAAGCATGCGCAGCCAGGATGCCCTTGCTCTGGCCAAGAAGATTGCCCACCCATTCAGCCTAGCCTTCACCCTGTCCGCTACGTCGATACTGGGACAGTTTCGGTACGACGTACAACTCGCCGAAGAGTGTGCAGATGCCGCCATCAAGCTTTCTCTAGAGCAGGGATTTCCGTTGTATTTGGCAAGGGGGAATATTCTTCAAGGTTGGGCTCGCGCCGAGCAGGGAAACATTGACGAGGGAATTGCTCAGATAACCAACGGTATTGCCACTTACCGCGCAGCCGGAGCAGAGCTTGGATGTTCTTATTTTCTGGCCCTGCTAGCCGCAGCGCACAGGCGCGCCGGGCAACCGCAGGCAGGATTGGATGCCGTGACCGACGCTCTGGCTATGGTGAACAGAACAGGCGAACACTTTTACGAGGCAGAGCTGTACCGCCTCAAGGGCGCTCTTACCCTGCAATGTTCGGGAGAAGACCGACAGGATTCTCTCGTGTGGCAGGAAGCGGAAGCATGCTTTCACAAGGCAATCTCAATCGCTCGACAACAAGGGGCAAAGTCATTCGAGCTACGCGCCACAGTCAGCCTTGCTCAGCTATGGGAAACACGAGACAAAGAGGCGGCCAGGCAAATGCTGGCCGACATTCACAGCTTTTTCACCGAGGGCTTCGAAAGCGTCGATTTGCTACAAGCCAAGGCGCTGCTCGATGCATGGGCATCAAGCGAGGGGTGAGCGATTGATGACTCGGGGCAGTGACGAGCGCAAGTCGGTCGTGCTGGCTTTACAGGGCGGCGGGATGCACGGTGCGTTCACCTGGGGCGTGCTCGATCGGTTGCTCGAGGACGGCAGGCTTGCCATTGAAGGGGTGAGCGCAACCAGTGCCGGCGCGATGAATGCCGTCGTACTTGCCTCCGGCATGCTGCAAGGTGGCGAGGCCGGCGCACGCCAGGCGCTGCACGATTTCTGGTACGCCGTGGCGCAGTCCGCCGAGCGTTATAACCCGTTGCGTTGGATGCCATGGTTGAAAGGGAGGCACAGTTTCGGGTTGGACTATTCACCCATGTATACGTTCGCGGACATGACGCTTCGTATCTTCTCTCCTTACCAGTTCAATCGCCGCAACTTGAGTCCGCTACGGGAGGTGCTGGAGAGGCAGGTGGATTTTACCGCCTTGCGAAGCCAATGCCCGTTCCACCTCTATCTGTGCGCGACCAATGTCGAGACGGGGAAGATACGCATCTTCACGGGCGATGACATCTGCGCTGAAGCGGTGCTTGCTTCGGCCTGTGTGCCGACATTGTTCCAGGCGGTCACGATTGACGGGCAGAACTACTGGGATGGCGGCTATATGGGGAACCCGGCTATTTTCCCGTTGATCTACAACTGCAATACACGCGATGTGGTGATCGTCCACATTAACCCGCTCGTCCGCCCAGGCGTGCCCATTACTGCTGCCGACATCCTCAATCGCATCAGTGAAATCAGCTTCAATTCGTCGCTGATGCGTGAACTGCGCACCATCGCTTTTGTCACCGACCTTATCCAGCAAGGCAAGGTCGATCGCAACGAGATGAAGGAGATGTTGATCCACTCCATTAAATCAGACGAGGCGATGTGTGCGCTCAGCGTGTCCAGCAAGTACAACGCGGACTGGGGCTTCCTTTGCAGACTGCGCGACAACGGACGACGCGAGGCCGGGGCGTGGCTCGCGGAGAACTACCGCAATATTGGCGAACGCTCGAGTATCGACATCCGAAAAGAATTTCTTTGAATGCCACCATCACAGTGGAAGAGTTGGTTGGCAATCTTGACTGGCGCATAGCGCTGGCGACGCTTTCCGGGCGATGGTAAACATTTCCGAACAAATCCTGAGCAGCGCGTAGGCACCTGCAGCCTGGAAGGTGCGGGCACTGTCAATCAGGTGCTGTGCACCTCAATACCCCCCGCCTCCTGCTGACCGAAAAACTGGCAAGCACTGATATACTTTGGTGATGTTCTCTTCCCATCAGGGAAACAGGGAAACAGGGAAACAGGGAGACAATAGAACCCCCGGCAGGGCCAACCTCCGGGGTTTTTCTTTTCTTCCCCCGCGTCATTGTCTTAACTGCGGTTCAGCTCTTCGACTAACGCCTTGTTGAAGCTGGCCGGGTCTGCCATCTTTGGCGCATTGCCTTTGCCTGCAAACTCGATCAACCCACGCACCCGGAATCACCTTGGCTGCTTGCTTGCCAAGGACAATGGTAGTGACCGATCTTTGCCTTGATCTCAGGCGGGCAATGAAGCACTACTCTGCATAAAAAAGGGCCTTGCTTAAGGCCCTTTTGTACTCAAACCAGACTCACTTTGTCAGCCAGGACTCTACGGTGTCCGAGCCATATTTCGCTTTCCACTCTTTCAACGTTTTGTGGTTACCACCTTTGGTTTCCACCACCTCGCCAGATTCTGGATTTTTGTAGACCTTCACCTGTCGCGGCTTGCGCGTGCTCGATTGTGGCTGGGCTGCTGGAGCGCGACGACCAGCCTTAGGGTCAAGCAAGTTGATCACGTTCAGCAGGCTATAGCCGTACTCAGCGAGCAAAGCGCGCAGCTTAGCTTCGAATTCGATTTCTTTCTTGAGGCCAGCATCGCCCTTCATTGCTTCAAGCTCAGCAAGCTGGGATGCAAGTTGTTGTTCGAGTTTGCGAAACTCAGCAAGACGGGACATTTGATGCTCCAAATAAGTTTAAGCGGGGTATAGATAACAATCCTAGCATACTCATTTTAATGGACAGAGTGAGCGCGCCAAACCGCATCAGGTGTACTAATGGTGGATCGCGCTAATAGAGGTCTCCCGCCGAAAATCACCTTGCGATTAATCAAATTGCACGGATGTGCAAATGCTAGCCTCACCGCGTGTTGCTATTGCCATGGTGGAGAAGGTATGGCGAAATCGAACGCTTGCAAAATCTGTAGTTTACCGAACACAGCGACGTGCTCCGCACTGAATCAGGGAAGTGTCTAAATGTCCGAAAGCATGCTCGTTCGTGCCAGCCGCGATGGTGATCAGTTCCATTATCTATGGGCGGCACGCCGCGCATTGCAGCTACTCGCACCGCAATCAGGTCTTGTAGCCATCACGATCGAAGGTGCTGCAACCACAGAGTTTCCTGGGGGCGAGCAGGTTGAAGTGGGTGAACAGCTCATCGATATCGCTGAATACTACGGGAGCACTGAGCTAGAAAGCGCGACGCGGATTCGCTACATGCAGCTCAAGCATTCGACGCTGCAGGTCGATGAAGTGTGGCAACCGAGTGGTCTGGAAAAGACGATCCGTGGATTTGCTGAGCGTTACGCCGCGCTTAAGCAGAAGCTGCCAGGCGTCCCACTGAATGAGAGGCTTGAGTTTTGGTTCGTCACGAATCGCACTATAAATGCTGATTTCATCGCGGCAGTCGAGGATGCCGCTTCACAGAAGAAGCCCCGGCATCCTGGCAACCTCAACAAGCTTAAAGCTTTCACGTCACTGGATGATGAGGCGCTTGCTTCATTCTGCGGCATGCTTCGATTGGATGGCAGCCAAGATAATTATTGGACTCAGAGGAACATCCTTTTCCAAGACGTCAGTGGGTATCTCCCGGACATGGATGTCGATGCCCCCATTAGGCTGAAGGATCTGGTGAACCGTAAAGCGCTGTCAGAAAGCGCGACCAATCCCGCCATCACCAAGATGGACGTGCTCCGTGTGTTGCACACGGACGAAGCTCAACTGTTCCCTGCGCCTTGCCTGATTGAAGAACTTGCCGAGGCGATACCTCGCCAACAAGAACAAGCAGTCATCCGCTCTATCATTGATGCGGCTGACACACCTGTGATCGTGCACGCTGATGCTGGTGTTGGGAAGTCAGTCCTCTCAACCAGGATCTGTCAGAGCCTACCCAACGGATCGGTTGGCTTGCTCTATGACTGCTTCGGAAATGGACAGTATCGCAGCGTAACGGGCTACCGGCACCGGCACCGAACTGCCCTTGTGCAATTGGCCAATCAGCTCTCAGCACTTGGGTTTTGTCACCCCCTGATTCCGACAGTGCATGCTGATAGCACCGCCTACATGCGAGCGTTCATGCACCGTGTAGGACAGGCTGTAGCAATGCTTCGTGCGAAGAATACAGACGCGCTGCTTTGCATCATCGTCGACGCTGCTGATAACGCCCAGATGGCCGCCGAAGAGGTAGGAGAGCCTCGCTCGTTTGTTCGCGACCTCCTACGTGAAACACTACCTGAAGGGGTTAGACTGGTTGCTCTATGCCGGCCTTACCGGGAGATTATGCTCGACCCTCCTCCCCACGCGCTGTCGCTTGCGTTAAACACATTTACTGTGGAAGAGACGTCGGCGCACCTGCGCCAAACGTTCGCTGACGCCTCTGAGCATGATGTCGCAGAATTTCATCGCTTAAGTTCACACAACCCTCGGGTTCAAGCACTCGCGCTCTCTCGTCAGAAAACGCTTCCCGAAATGCTCCGCCTGCTCGGGCCGAATCCCACGACCGTAGACAGCGTCATCGACACTCTCTTGGAAAAATCCATCGCTACCCTACGCGATGCGGCTGGCAATCCTGAGAGATCACAAATTGACTTGATTTGCGCCGGCCTCGCTGCTTTACGTCCGCTGATACCTATCGCAGTCCTCGCAGAAATGTCAGGTGTGAACCCAGACTTGGTCAGAAGCTTTGCGCTAGACCTTGGCCGACCTCTTGTTGTCAACGAAGGCACGATCCAGTTTTTCGATGAGCCAGCAGAGAGCTGGTTCCGTAAGCGATTTAAACCAGATGCGTCAAAGCTAGGAAGCTTCATTGCGCAAATTTCAGACCTGAGTTCATCCAGTGCGTACGTAGCAGGCGTATTACCGCAATTGATGCTCGAAGCCGGACAGTTCTCTCAGTTGGTGGATCTGGCATTGACCTCAAGCGGCCTTCCCGATTCCGGGCCAGTGGAGCGTCGTGATATCGAGTTGCAGCGTCTCCAGTTTGCCCTGAAGGCAAGCTTGCGCATCCGGCGTTACCCAGAGGCAGCGAAGCTCGCATTAAAGGCTGGCGGTGAAAGTGCCGGTGACGAAAGGCAACGTGCTCTCTTGCAAGAGAACGCGGATTTGGTCTCAGTATTCATGGACAGTAACGGCGTCCAGGAAATTGTTTCGCGTCGCACATTCGGTTCCGGCTGGATCGGCTCTCACCATGTATACGAAGCCACGACTCTTTCGGGCCATGCTGATTTGATGGGTGAGGCTCGAAGTCGTCTGCGTATGGCAGAAGAGTGGCTGGGCAATTGGGCGAATCTATCGGCCGAGGAGCGGCAGAAAGAACCCGTTACAAATGAAGATCGGGCCATGATGACGATCGCGCATCTCAATATTCACGGCGCCGATTCCGCCGCTGACAGCCTGCGTAGGTGGACTTCACGTTGGATATCCTATGAGGCAGGTCGTATTGTCGCGAAGTGCCTATTGGATCATGGACGATATCAGAAACTAGATGAGCTAGCGGTAGAAGCAGGCAATGACCTGCCGTTAGTGCTTGCGCTGGCGGAAGAGGTTCGGAATCTGAATCGCTGGCTGCCAACCGAACCTATAAAGCGTATCTTCAAGTTGCTGGCCCGCTGGCAGATCCAGATTAATCATGGCGCCTCGAATCGGGCACCTCCTTTATCAGCGGTGTTGGCTGTAATCGAGACCGCGTACCACCACAGTATTTGCGATGCCTCTGAAGCACGCGATCTACTAGCGCGTTATCTCCCCTCTCAAGCTCCGGCTCATCTTTCATCACGTTTCGGCGGCAGCCCAACGTCGTACCTGCGCGCCTGCGCCTTACACGCCGCACTCTCACACAAGTCTCTGGAATTGATCGATGTCGCGTCGCCAACACTTAAGGAAGAAATGCAGGCCGTCAAGCCACATAGCAAGTCGCAGGAACTGAGGGAGTTCGAGGCAGAAATTGGCGCATTGATTCCATGGGTCAACTTATGGGCGCAGTCTTTTGTCAACACGTTGGCGAAAGCACAGTTGATCGAAGCCGTCGTCCAAGCCAAATCGACCTCTACTCGATCATGGGCGTATGGATATCGCGACCACCCGCACACAGCCAACGAAATCGCGAATTTATGGATAGACATCCTCCTGACCTCTCAGGTAGCTGAGCACGGCACCATAAAAGAGCTGGTGGACTGGACGACAACCCTGAAACGTCCGCTATTCACCCCGACTCTCAATCGTCTTACGCGTCTCTGCGCCACCGTTGTCGGCGCGGAAAACTTCGCATTTGAAATGGCCGAAAAGGCCGCCACGCTGCATCGCGCCGAACGTTCCGATGTGCGACATTTGGTGGAGGGGTTGGTTGACGTCGCCCGCTCATTACTGCCGGTCAGCCCTACCGATGCAGAAGATTATTTCAACGAGGCCGTCGAAGTAGCGAGCAAGATTGGTGACGAAAACTTCGCTCGCTGGGAAGCCCTCATCCAGCTAGCAGAACGCGCAGCTAATGAAACGCGCCCAGCACCGGAGGTAGCTTACAATTTTGCCCGATGTGCTGAAGTAACCCGAAGCTATGTAGACCGGGATAAACACTTCGCGTGGAACGCCACAATTGGAGCCTTGGTCGGTTTGTGCCCCTCCTCCTCACTAGCCATCACGAGTCGCTGGCGTGATCGTCACTTCGGCTCTGACGGCAGGATCCTGGAGGTCGCGATCCGCACGCTGCTGGACAGAAAAAACATCAGCCCATTAGACGCTTTACCCATGATTGGTTTTCGCGCCGAATGGGATGAAAACGCGCTGGTTAAGAAGGCACTTGAAGCTTGCCCCGAGCATCAAGTCAAGGAAACAGCCCTTAAGCTTGCTCATCGCTACATGACATTGGAGACGCAGACAGCTGAGCACTGGCAGGCCCTTGAGTCCATCGCCAATTCTGCGTCCGTGACACTACCGGGGTTGAGCCTGCGTACTAGCGAGGCCGCCAAAAATGAAGCGGCCAATGGAAAAGGCCAACCCAGTGAGTCTGACCATCAAGCGCGTATCTCGCAAAATAAACATGACTGGGACGAAGTGTTTTCCGGTTGCGATCTGTGCACATCGACGGGGATTTCAACCGCCCATAAAAGATTCAGGGATGGTGAGCCACCGTACTACATGGATGTGTTCTTCAGCAAAATTTTCGAACGAATTCAAGTCGGCAAAGAATCTTCCTTCCTTACCACCTTCGCAAACGCAACGGAGTTTAGCCTGTGGGACATACGCAATTTTCTGGAAACGCTGCCACCTAATTGGAAGGCCCGGCCCGCGCTGCGCAAGGCACTTGACGCCATGCTGAAGGTTGTTTGTCGACGGCATTGCATGGAAATCACTCGTAACCGGTATCACGAGGTGATGCCGTTCGATCTCGCCTACCAATCAACCGGTATCGATAAGCATGAGTTACTGGACGCAGTTTTAGGCGCAATCGCTGAATCAGCGGAACTCGCGGAGGCGGAACGCCTCTTCAGCCTCGTTGGACTGCTCGCAGACAAACTGACCGATGAGGAGGCGCTGGGCGCTTTATCCTATGGTTTGGAATTGTTCGATGCTGTGTTGGAAGAGAGCGACGGTGATGGCCCTTGGTCTCAACAACTTGCCCCGCCTACTGTGGTCGAAGATGCACTGGCGGGCTACATATGGGCGGGCCTGGCGTCACCGGTAGCGGCGACGCGGTGGGAAGCGGCTCATACCGTGGTTGCGCTGTGTGCGCTGAATCGAAAGCGGATCATCGAAGCACTGTTTGCTCATGCGATCAATGACACAAAGATGCCGTACGCAGACACTCGATTCGAGTTTTACAGTCTGCATGCCCACCAGTGGCTGCTGATCGCGGCATCACGTGCCGCGTTGGAATATCCAGACACCTTAGTCCCGCACCTTGGCTACTTCCTTGTGAAGGCTGATCCCCACCAACACCACGTACTCATTCGACTGTTTGCCGCCCGTACATTGATGACTCTGATTGAGCAGGGACTTGTCACTGCCCCCCCCGAGACTCAGCGACAGTTAGCGAATACCTGCGCATGTGTGTACGAAAACGTCGAACAAAGCCCTCCTTCTGCTTCAAACACAGCGTCAGAGGACGAGGAATCTATCGAGGGTAGACGGGACTTCTTCGGAGGGGATTTTGATCAGTATTGGTTAGCGCCCCTTGGACGCTGCTTTGGGATGAAACAATCTCAGGTGTGTCATGAGACACGAAAAACCCTGCGCAACGAGCTAGGTAACACAAACGCACTTCACTGGGGTGTCGATGCGAGAAACAAGGCGGAGCTCTTTCGCTATGAGGATACCAATTGCAGACAGGGCATCTATCCACGTGTAGAAGATCTGAGTTTTTACCATTCCTATCACGCGATGATGATGACTGCCGGCCAGCTGCTCTCGACCCACCCGCAGGTTAAGGTTCGCGAAGATAGGTATAAAGAGAAGTTTCCTGAGTGGCTAACGCGCCACGATATCGCACGCCCGGATGGACGATGGCTGGCCGATCGACGTGACCCAGAACCGGCGAGCCGCTATGACTGGCCGCAACGGGACGATGGCGATGAGTGGCTAAAATCAATCTCTATCCACGACTTTGATCGGGGCCTCTACACAGGCTCGGGTCTGATGACGATATGGGGCACCTGGTCTGGATTTGACGCAAATCATTCAGAGTCAATCTTGGTGCGTTCAGCTTTAGTATCGCCGAGCACCTCTTCCTCGCTTTTACGCGCCACCCAGACCGTCGAACACCCACACGATTTCCGAATACCAGACGCCGGCGACGACTTGGAGTTCAACACTGCGCCCTACCGGCTTAAGGGTTGGATTCAGGATCAGGAATATGAATCCGGAATGGACAAGAGGGATCCATGGGCGGGCAATGTAAGTTTCCCGGTTCCCGAACCGGCGCCGTTCGTTGTCGACCTTATGAGCATGTCGACTGACCTTGATCGCAGGGAGTGGATGACACCTTCATCTCCACTGCCCGTCATGCGCTCCCAGACTTGGGGTTACTTCGGGGACAATGATAGATCTGATCATCGCTCAGGAGTTCGGCTGGAAGCGTCCACTTCTTTTGTCATTGAGTTTTTAAAGGCGGTAGGCAAAGATTTGATCGTGGAGGTCGAAGTTGAAAGACATGCTCGCCACCAAAATTACCGAGACGTAAGCGAAGATGAGCTCAAATACATTTTACCCAGCAGCCGAATTTTCATCTTCAAAAGTGACGGAACAGCCCAAACGCTCTGAAGCCATCATGGCTCTTGGGAGAAAATTGGTCACAGAGCAGGGATTTGATAACTCAGTGGATACGCTTGGTCGCTGGATGGCTCATCACATCGCCGAACTCATTCAAGAGGCTGAATCGGCGAGTGGTGATGACCGCCCCGTTAAGATGGCAAACGTGCGTGAGGCGGTTTTAGCATTGTGGGCACATCGGCACGCGCTTGGGCGAAGCCCTTTCGCAGGCATGGAGCCGATTTTCAATGCATTGGAAAGCTTAGACCCTGACACACCTCACTTTCGATACTTCTCAACGTCCAGTGCCCCGGGCATCAGTGACAAAGAATCAGAAGAGGTACAAACATACGTTGAAATGGCAAAAACCGTAGACCGAGCGTCGAAAGTAATCGTCAATTTTTGCATAGCCGAGGCGGCGCAGAGAGCGCTCGACTCATCCAAAGAGTGGGTACAACTCGCAAGTAAAGCTGAAGCGGACGAGGGCTTCGATATCACCTTGATAAGGATCATTGCGGACAGAAGTGATTTGATGAAGGCGCCAAATCCCGCTACCAACCGTCGTCGTATTCTGAATGACCGAAAACAAAAATTAGAAGCCTTACTCGTCGGCGCATCAGAAGTCTTGGAGAGCATCGATGCACAACTAGGTGAGCTGCCACCTGATGATCAAGACGATCAAGACGATTCTGAAATCATCCTAAAAATAATCGGTGATTGACGTCGATGGCTGCTCTATTACCCCTTCTTCGCGCTGATTTGTCGCTAAATCCCATCACATAAGCACCCTCTAGCACGACTAGAATTCGTCACCGTTCCATTCAGCGATCCCTGTCTGCACTCCGGTGGATATATGCTCTGAATTCATCAGAGGACATCGTGTTGTGCCGTCCATCGTAGGTACCTGGTACACGGTTGTAGACAGAAGAGGTACTGAAGATCACAAAGCTTCCACCTGATAATCGAGTTACCCGCCTCGCGGCATCGGTCAGCGGTTTGCCATTTAGCTCATCCTCAAACCAAGCCTCCAGCGGCGCGTATACCCCAGGCAGAACTTCAGTCAGCTCCTCAGAGTCCTCTAGGTATCCGGCAGCCTCATCTTCCATCGCTGGATAAACAGGCTTGAGTTCAAGCCTGAAGTAATTCCACTCGGGTTTTCCGGCGTAAGACTCGAAAAAGAGGCGCTCAGGACAGCAAATGTCGTACATGCGATCACTCACCTTCAGCTCAATCATGTCCGCCTCTGGGGCAAGGTCTGCTCCCAAGAGCGTCATGCCACCTCCAGTCGGATAAAACATGTGATTCAGCCCAGAATTCGACGCAGCAGCGTTCAACACGGCGCAGATCTGACGCCGGTCTTCCCACTGAGCCCTGGCCGGCGCGCCCAACGGAAATATCTTTTCGGAAACCTCCCGCCACTCATGCCCATTGCGGGTATCGAAGTCGTCATTGATGTGCATCCATGCTTCGAGCGTCTCAATGAAGTGGTCAAGAGCTGGTCTAGCAGTTGGCTCGTGTTCGGTGCAGGCGGTTAAGAGCTCATCCAATGGGGTCAGGTAATAGTCAGACAGGTAGTTACGAAGCCCTACAGAAGTGCGGGCGTCATACTGCCCATCGAATCCGAGACTTTTACCCGTGAGCACCATCCATAGAGATTTTGCTAACGAGTAGATGTCTGCCAGCTTCCCATCGGCTTCGCTTGGCGTCCTTCTCATTTCAGGAGCCATCGTGTATTTCGCACCGACGTCTCGTCGTTCGGGCGTGATTCCTTCCGCATCGGGGATTTTGACGAGGCCAAAGTCCGAAAGGCAGACTTGGCCATCCAAAATAAGGAAGTTGGCAGGCTTGATGTCTCTGTGAGAGATGCCTTGATTGTGCAGCCGACACAACGTTGCTGCCAAACTCTGGAACTCGGAGGCGATTTCGAAAGGCTTTTTCCGCTCGACGTCATCCATGTAAGGCACGGCAATAGGCATTACATACCAAGGCCGCTCTTTTCTGGGATTTTCTGGTATGTAGCTATCGAGTAGAGGCACTATCCCCTCTGGGATGCCGAGTCCTTTCAACACTTCAATTTCTCGACAAAAACGCTGGTACGGCTCATCTGTGCCGCCACGAATGAGGACTTTTATCGCCCGGCTTTCTCCGATCTCATTAATGGCCTCCCATACTTCGCCATTCCCGCCCCTGCCGAGTCGGTGCGTCAGTGTCCATTGGCCAAATGAGGCGCCTTGTTCGAGCTTGCTCAAAACATGTTCCTTTTCGAGTGTTCTTTTGAGAGTGCGTTACAGAGTACCGCGCAGCAGTGCCGACCGCCCGAATCAGCGAGGCGGAAGCCCAGGGAAGCGAAGTCTGGAATAGATACGGCGCTCAACCGCGCATTCGGAGATTTGCCAGAACGCAGATAATAGCGCTTGCTCTGATGGGCAATGCCGGGTCATGACCGCAAACTCGTTGTAATCGAATGCTAATACGCGAATACCAACTTCATCCATGAAATCCAAGATCAGGGCTCCGTACTCGTCGTAGGCGTCGATGAATAGCTCCTTGACGATCACAACGCCCACCAACGGTCGCGCTGCCAAGTCGATAACAAGGGGCTCGCCACTAACAAGCTTCAGTAGAGGATTTCCTTCACGCTTGATCGTCGAGATCGCGCCACGCAACTGCGACAGGCCTTCCTTCAACTGGCTAACGGCTTTTTTCCGCTTCCGTTCCAGCTTTGTGCCCAAAATTGCAGCGGTGTTAGGACTGTCCTTGGCCTGCAGCAGCAAGGTTACCTCGCGGCCCAAAACCACAGCATCCGCCAGCTCTTCGCCGTCGGAAACTTTCAGGGGGCCATGGATGATTTGCTCAGCTGAATAGGCCCACTGGAGCAGATAGATGATATCAATCTCCTGAAGCGGGCCGGGCTCTGGCCGTTCCAACTGAGTGTACGAAAACTTTTTAGAGCCTTGGAATCCTTGACGGGTAAAGTCGGTGATCAGGAAGTCGCTGGGAAACAGATCGTCCAGGAGCCTCACCGTCATGGCGCGGGCGTCATCTTCAGCGGTAGTAACGCTGAACCAGATCTCCGCCTGTGCCATCATCGGATGCCAGTGCTCATTTTCCAGAGGACTGACGAGCCTTGCACGCTCTCGAAGCTCATTGATACAGGCCTGCGCTGAGCAGCTCAGGAGCTCGCGGTTGTGCTCATCGAAGAAGCAGATACTGATATCATCTGGAAGGCTTTGTAGTGCCTGTGTAAGAAGATCCCCGCCCAAAAGAGGCGTCTTAATCATTAGCGGGCTATGTGGGTCGTCAAAGCATGTCGTCAACAACGTAAGTCCAGTGACGGCACCCGATCCGTAAGGCGCCAAATAAAGCTTCAGTTCACGTATCTCACGCGCAGCCAGAATGAACTCTTTTCCAACTTTGACGACAAGCACGGGGCCGTCCGGCCCCTCAACGACCCAAAGGCCACGACCAAGCACGGAAACCTCTCGGAGAACATCAGGTTTCATGATTGATAGGTACATTTGATTTCCTTTCTTCTGTGCCTGTATTCCGGACGTTTAAGTCGCTTCTCTCCCGTACGCTGTGGCGAAGTTCAGGACTCGTGTGCCCCACCTTGGCCGATCAAATCGAATGGGGCTTAAAGGACTACTGAGAAGCGAAATGCACTCAACGCTTTCAAGATGTCTCACTGTAGGTCATCTTTATCACCTGGCAGCGCCGTACTCCAGACGTAGGTGCCGCAGACCAAGCTGCGCCTCGGTAATGCTGCTCTCCCTTAAGAAGCCGCCACGTTGCTGGCAATCAGGACATGCATGAGCCTACAGTTGATTTTCACCCTCGAAGTTACCCTTGGTACCCTTGCACGACTCTTCGCTGCGGAAGGAGCAGCCCAAGAGGTGGCGGTATGACCTTTTCTACGCCGGAGGTCGTGGAGTCCCATTACGATAATTGGAATGGAGGAACGACCTACTACATTCTCATACTGCAGGTACCTTTGAATCTGTACCCGCAAATTGAATCACGTAAAGAGGAACTTGAAGCGATACTCTTCAAGAAATTGGAAATCATTGTGAGTAAAACTCCCTCTGATGCATTTTGCGCAGTGAGAATTTCGCCGGCCGTTGTTGACGATCCACAATGGCGAGAAAAGGCGACAGCTTGGCTTTCTGGCTCAAAAATATCCAATCGAGGGCGAGTGCGTTCGGATAACGTCGCGCCACTTACAGCGGACGGATTAATCTTTCGGTCGCAGCCTGAGATTCAGATGTACAAGGCCTTTAAGTCGATTGGCCTTTCGTTCGCGCCACTGCCGGTGTTCATAAAAGGTGGATCAGACTACCGATGAATCGAGCCTGACTTTGTGCTGATTCGTAAAGGCATCATGATGGTTGTCGAGGTTGACGGCGACACGGTTCACCAAGAAACCCCTGCAGAGGCCCATGCCAGGACAACCATGCTTTTGCACGAAGGTGTCCATTTTGAGCGTATCCGAGCCAGCGAATGTGATTCTCCACAGAAGGCAAAGCAGGCGGCGGACAAAATCCTTCTTATCTTCGATAAAACCCACGCAGCCAAATAAGCTAGGCATTGACGACAGCACCCAGCAGTCAATCTGGCCGTGCTTGATTGCATGAGGCTTGAGCTGAGTCGCTCGACTTCGGCGTCAAAACTATAGCGCCGACGATCACTTCAATCGTCAGCACGTCACCGATGCTCAGTCTTGAGCTAGCGAGCAGCTCAGGCGGCAAGTCAATGATGAGGTCGCCACTCCCATCCGCCGCATCTTGGCATTTCACTATCCAGCATCGGGCTTCGGACATGATGTTACTCACCCTTTGGTTTTTTCCGGGATGATTCACTAGCGGTCGCATTCACTTCATCGAGGGTAAGGCCGCCCAAGCTCAGTGAATGATCTCGACTACGGACACCGCGCCGTTCTCGTACCACCAGTGGCAGATCACATACCGACTACCGTTAAGTGTCTCGCAAAGCCGATATCCCTTAAGCTCAAACACCTTTTCGATCCTGGAGGTACGGATTCTCCTGCCATCCACAAAGCGGCCCCGCGTTTCTGAAAAAACAACTCCAGTCATGCATGGAGGCTGAATTTCAGCACAGCAAAGGTATCCGGTGATCGGGACGCCGAAATCAATTTCCTGTGCCTCTAATACGCTCTTTGGGAATCCCAACTCTCAAGCCTCTTAGCATTCGATACCGACTTCAGTGAACTCGATCAAATCGGTCTAACGCGCCATTGTCATAAAGCCAGTGAGCAACGACATATATACTGCCATCGACTGCAGTCACTACTTCATAGCCAGCACGCTTGTGCCGATCAGCAATGGGTTGCGTATGGATTGGCAATCCTTGCGGGAAGGCCCCAGCGTGATCGCAAAAAAGAAGCCCAGTCATCCGCGGAGGACGCTCCAATGCGCATAGCAAATAGCCAACGACGTCTGGGTCAGCGATAGCTGCACGTGCTTGCGCTATCACCTTCGGCAGCTTGAAAAATCTTAGGTCGGAGAGCTTTGCTCCGTACGTTTTGATCCAGTGCAACTGATCTCCCCCTCTTCACGATCAGATCTCGATGGTCAAATCGGGAGTGAATCCCGTCTCTTCCCCTGGGTAACCACAGGGGTTCGAAATGATTCGGCATCCATCTAACTCAATATCCACGGCTCGATGCGTGTGACCGAAGATCCATACATCTACTAAAGGTAGAAGCGCATGCCAACGGTTGAAATACGCTGCGCTCAGATGATCGTAGTGCTTTTCACGGCCGACCTCGGGGACAGGACAATGATGCGTAACGACAACGGTTTTGCCATCAAACGGCTCGCTGAGCTCGCGCTTCAGAAAGTCAAAAGCAACGCGATTTCGCTCAATTACATCTGCTGGGCGCAGTCGGCGAAAACTCTCCGTCGCGCGGATCAGCTTGAAATCATTCATCAGCGCTGCACACGTCATCGAAGCTGCAACTTTGTCGCCAGTGGACGTGAAATCAGTCCAGCCTGTTGTGACCAAAAATCGGACTTCGTTGTGAATCCATACTTGGTTTTCCAGGACATGGACATGGGGTGCGGCGGCGTCTCGCATTTTGCGCAGGGTATGATCGATGTGGCCTAAGTAATATTCATGGTTCCCACAGACATAAATAACCTCACTTTCAAACGTCTGATTCGCCCACTCCACGCCACGACATTTTGTGTGGATGTCTCCCGCTAATATCACCAGATCTGCATCGTTCGGAGGCGGAACGAATTCGGAAAACTCGAGGTGTAGATCTGAGAGCACGTAAACCTTCATCTGTGACTCCTCCAGCTCATTCGCCAGGTGTGCAAGGAAAAATATGAGCCAGTGACACGCAAGCAAGATGCGTCGTGACGATTGAATCGCTCCTTCGCGTAAGCGCCTAGCTTCACCAGCCCCTCTACAGGCAGTGAACGAGTGGGGGCTAATCAGTGCTTCGTAGGTTCACCAGCACCCCACGTTGGCGGATGCTCGACAATATCGATGGTCATCGTCAGCTCAAACTGCATACGAGCGAAAACAGTACCGAGGTTCGGATGAGATCCAGTTTCACGTAGGGCTGTTATTAGCTGAAGCAGCTCTTTGCCATTAGCCAAGGACATTTGTACATTGCAATACACGGTATCGTCGTCTTCACGAGCCATATCAATTCCGAAATCCCGTACTGCATTGGCCTGCACCATGCTTACTGAACAGTTGGTGACACAGGAGACCCATTCATAGCGGATTGCATGAAAGCTCTGAAGCTTGGCCGCCCTTCCCCTTTCATGAATGAGGCGACCAAATATCGCGAATTCATGGTGGTCAACACCCAGAACCTCCCCTCCTTTTTTGCATAGCGAATGCTGGATGTGCGCATCAAATGTCCATCAGCGAAACGCCCAAAACGATCCACCTCGGTATGGCCAAAAACCACACCAACGGCCACGCCATTTGATACGAAGACATCACTCAAGCATGCAGTAATGGGCGCGTCATAGATGTGTTCACTTGCACGAACGATTCGGCTCAGCTGGAAATCCGTGAGACGCTTTGAGTGAAGCTCGACTTCGTGTATGCCGCTCATATCTTTCTCCGATTGGGTTTCACCTGAAGCTGAATCCCTGTTCAGTAAATCTTCCTGACGTTGGTTAACAACCCAGGATCGAACGAACAATCATGAGTGTCGGCGTAGATCTTGCCGCCCTCAACCTCAAGCAGACAGACCACAGCGCCATTCCGGTCATAGCCGATGGAGACGCCATTGAGTATTTCCAGCCGCCAACTCTTACTACCGGTCATCCAGGGGGGGATGAAGCCTTGAATTTCAGTAATGACATAGTCCTCGCTCTGCGACTCAAGAACCTCGAGCAATCTTGCCTCGTCATTCAAAAACTCAGTCATGCTTACGAACCGACCGTCGAGCCTCTCTTTCACGCACACGTGATACCAGTGGATGTTCAACGCACGCGAAATGCCGTGCCAATGCGCGAGACCCTCCCCGAACATTCCCGGTTTGCCTTCTATGTCTTCGATGTTGGTTCGGAACATTTTTGTCTCAATCTGAAATCGTTGCCTAGGCACCGCGTCATCTAAAAGAAGGAAAAGATTGTCTCGAGGCTCGCTGTTTTTTCGTGACCGGGCCCCTTCAGCACATAAATCGTGTTCCAGGTTTCAAAAAGGAAGCCGTCCTGAAATGAAATCGCCATCGTGGAGCGTACCCAGTCGCCAACATCAAAGCGCCGTTGACTGTCAAAACGTACGTTGTGGGCAAACAAAACCAGCGGTAACTTTCCTGCCGCGTGAATTTTTTGTAGCTCGTCTTCAGTGACGTCAACCTTGAAGATTGTCCAATCCTCTACGAGGCAGTAAGGCTTTCGGGGGAAGAGAGCCTTAACCAGTTCGATGAGAATCTCGTCGTCGTCAGTCGATCCTTGGCGAGGACTGCCAGGCCCGCCGAGTAACCCTTCAGCACCTTCGTTTGTCTCTGTGCTCAATCTCGTAATCTCCGTCAATACAACTGGTGTGTTCATCGAGCGATCCCCATCCGGAGGAACTCTCGAACTGGGCACCCACCATAGGTACTTCGGTTTTAATGCTCCTTGAGGAAGCTTTGGTGGCGCCCTGCTACCTTCGAACCGAGGCATCTGGCCCACAGGAGCACCCGACAGAACGGATAATACACTATATTGACGTTTATTCGTAAAGCTCAGTTATGGCTATATCCTGACTTTTGAGAAAGTCATGGAACTGAGAACCGCATTTGCAGGCGTACTTCGGGCGCTCCGTCTCGTCCGGCGCGCCAGGTACGCTGACGTCTCGGATGCGACCCACCGACGTAAAGTCAGTGCTCTCGAGAACGCACAGACCAGCATCACCGTCGAGCAATTTGACGAGTTAGCGCAATCCCTTGGTCTCGATCCCATAGCGATGCTTACCCTCTGCATTGCCCACCGTCAGGGTGAGCAGCCACTCACCGTGATTGGCCGTGCATTGACCGACGTGGCGGCCTTCGAAGCTGAGGGTGGCATGAAGGTGCTCAGCGAACAGTTCGATGCCGACGGTAACCTCATAAAACGAGGACGTGGCAAACCGCTAAACGCAGATAACGAGAGAGCGGTACTGGCACTCAAAGCCGAAGGTGCGACGCAGCAGCAGGCAGCAGCGCAGTTGGGGCTGGCTTTGACGTCGGTGAGGGAGTATTGGAGGAAGAGCTGATAATCAGGTGTTCACCCCTAGCAAATGAGCTCACGCTCCAAACTCTGGCGTAGTGTCCTAGTGATGATTTAATCAAACACCAGGCTTCCTGAGCGCGCCGCCCATTTTTCACAAGATGGGTTCACGGAGCTATTACGATGCCACGAAACGAGCGCGTCATGATTTGAACCATCCAACATCCGAAGCAGTTTTACTGCGCCCTAAGCCGCGACCTTGCTTTCATGATGTCAGTGCTCACGCAAATTCATAGTTGTTTTGACTTTATATAGATTGAAGCGAAAACTTTCTGTAGCGTCGACAGGCAACAGGTCAATTAGCTCTCGCTGTTGCAAATCCGTTAGCGTATTCAATAGCACTATCGATTCTTTGGAGCAGGAGAGCGTCAGGAATTCGTATTGGGCTATAGAGATAACCGAGATGCCAGAAGCTTAAGTCGTAGAATGCCTTCATAAGGCTATTGGTTAAGAGGGCTAGCTTATCTGCTGGAAGTTTTCGAACGACACGGAAAGGGCCGAAGGAGTCAAAATCCAGACTGACAACCCCCTGTTGCGGGATGACCGAAGCCGTCTGCTCCTTAAAGTTCCGTCGATCTGCTTGCCAGAGCCAGAAACGATTAGGGTGCCTCAAGTCGATCAAGGCCGGTTTAGAAAACCCATCAAGTTCCTTACTGAACCGGAGCGTGTAGGTCAAGATTTTCAAAGTAATCACGTCCACATGCAGGACAATAACAAAGTGATAATACGAGTAGGCGCCAGGACGATGCACCATGCAACCCGGCATCCAGGAGATTGTACTTATCTTATGCATTATAACGGATCCGAATCAGTTTAGGGATATCCATCCGAGTAAGGTTGAGGTATGGCGTTTCATAAAGCTTAAGTTCAGAAAAAAGCAAACTCAATATTCTTGGAGACTTATCTAGTCTTGACCATATCGAGTGAGTGTTCCAAGGGGAAAAATAACCCTCATGAAGGGTCTTACGTGCCTTTTCACTGGTAATCCAGCCCAAAAGAATTGCGCTGAAATACAGAGCGTACAGCCGCGCCAAGCAAGTGCTTCGATAGATTTCTTGGTAAAAATCGCCATGAACTCCGAGACCCGCATAGGGGTCGCTGCCACCCCAATGATCGAATGCTATTCTGGGATAGCCGTGATGGAGCGCGGGAATCATCATTGCCCTCATTAGGGTCAGCACGAACATCTGCACATCAAAACCATGGTCAGATTTGGACGCTCGTCTCATCAGCTTATGCAATCGCTGTTGAGCCTTTAGCGCCAGGCCATTTCTCACCCTCCCGACATCCCGGATCAAATCGCAATTCTCCTTGAACTGCGGATCATCCCAGTAAGATACAAATGCATGAATTGTGTAATCGTCATGATTTATAAAAAAAATCGACGAATCGTGAAGTGGAATACCATGTAACTCACAGAGTGGCTTAGTCAGATAGCACCACTGAACCTTACTGACCGGAATGCCGACCTTCTGGAGGGACTCAATAAAACATTGTGAGCAAAACGCCCTTCTGAATTGAGTCGGTATCGTGGGTTGACTGAATTCAGGGAATCGCTTATTCAACCAGGGTTGAGAGATGTTGAATGCTCCCTTGAAGGACTCAACGAACGCGTTTTCAGTCAAGAGATCGCGATCTGCAAACGATTCACCCCACTGTCCCGTTGTATCGCGCTTTATGATCTCGCCTTCCGGCGAACTGAACCGCATATGGGACATAATAGGTATGTGGGCTGTTGAGTTCACTCTCCACATCCATGAAGATAGGGTTTCGTCCGCTAGTGGTTCCAGTACTGCATGCTTTCTTGGTTTCACTGTTGCTACTCCTTTTTTGGAAAGGCTCTAATTGGCTGCCCAATCATCCGCTACTCTGTTAGGTGCTATGCGATTAAATGCTGCACCGACATTGAATGAAATTTGTACGTACTGAGGATTACTTTGTAGGTATTGCGGATCAGGAGAAGGCTTTATATTCAACCTTGTGACGGAGATCAGAAAAAGTATCAGAGAGTTTATGGGTGAAGGGAGTGTCCATATGATTGATCGTCTCCCCGTCAAACCTCAGATGTATTTTGAGAAGCTCTGAGCAGTACAGGGTTTCGCACGCGTAGATGATACGATCGATAGACATGTCATGATCGAGCTCGCTAAATCGAGACATGCAGGGAGGTTGAGCCTCCGTATCGTATTGTTGATTGCACCAATCATAGAATCCTTGAACAACGGTGCTAACATCGGCTGCTGGAATGATTCCCGATACTGGAATGACCACGCTCGTGATTCCCCTGACCTTGGAGTAATGCTTAAGCAAATTCCTATTTCTCGTAGACATGATGATCGTATATCGACTTGGACTTTGCGCAAGCTGATGGAGCTGGTCAAAAATCACCTCTTCCATATTGTTTTGGCTGGAAATGATATCTAGATCGTCAAGGATAATAATCTTTCGGGCGGCCTGACGGCATTGTATCAAACTCTCAGGCACATGCTTGTGGCTGTGAAAGCTGCTAAACGGAAAGAGTGCGTGAAGTACATGGCCTATCATGTTAAGCCTTATTGAGTAAATGCGTGGCGTCACGACAATTACCTCGTCATGGAACTTGGAAGAAAACTCTTGGAATATCGAGCTAATTCCTGCTCCTGCAGCTCCCCGCAACATCACAAAAATGGTGTCGTCGGATTTAGCTATGCTATCCAAAGCCTCGTTAACCTCTGTGCGCTCAGGCCAGCGATGCTGGAAGCCGTGAAGGCCTTCCATTACCGTGCGGGCAACCTGACGCTTTTTACTGAGTGACAGATTACGCTTCATCTTATTCTTACTGCACCTCTTCCTCAGATGGCATCTCTGCGCCACGCAGTGCGTAGTTGAAACTCGCCATGATGTCGTCGATGTTATCGAGGTGGCGGTGGTTGATGTGTTCGGTGCCGTCAATGATGCTGGCCATCGCCGATGCCTGCAGAATCTTCACAACGTTATCGGTGATACCCTGCCCCTTGTTCATGATTTTCAGGAACAGCATTTGATCCTGGTAGTTGGTCTTGTTCTTCAGTGGCAAATGGTGGATATAGCTGGACACGAAGTTTCGAAACTCTGGCCCATTTTCCCACCCGTTAAGGGCCACCACAGGATATCGGCGTTCAAGCTGAGGATCCTGACGGAGCACACGCGCAGCTGCCGGCACCCCGAAAGCAAACACCGAGAGGCCATAGGTGGAGCCTGACAGATTCTTCAGCAGCGAAAGGTTGATGCGCTGCTGAAGCTCGGTCAATGTTAGTGCATCATGAATCTCATCAATCACAATGGCGCGAATATTCCCAGTCCTAATGATATATTGAAGTTCAGGAGTAATGTTATGGCCTTGCCGAGCCATTCGCCCTACCCCCAGACCTAGCTCGCTCAGGATAAGATCCTTAAGAGAGTAACCATTAGGGCTTTGGTGCATGGTCACGAAGATCATTTTGTTTTCGTTCGTCGCATTCCTAGCCTTCATCTCGCCAATCAAAGCGGTTTTTCCCCCTCCTCCTGGAGCGGTAACGAGCATACTGGGAGCGTTGATCTTGTTACGCATCTTCATTGCCATTTCCATCCTTAGTATGATTTTCTGGGCGCTAGGATGGTGCACCCAGAAGTCGTTGGAGCAGGAGATAAGACGAACATCGTCTGGTTCATTAAAGTGAATATGAGATGCGGGATGTACGTGAGAATAGTCTGCCATTGTAATCCACATATTTATGAGTGAATGAATCCTCAAGATCCCCTTGGTGTATCGCCCATGCAGATTGCGAGGCTCTGTATTAATCGATTCGAGCTAAGATCAGACCAGCTAATGGCTGAAGGCCATACAAGGTGTTCGCGCTTTCCTCGCAATGGTGGACGAAGAAGACCATCGATCACGCACCTTTTTTAAAGATCCTCCCAAAAAATATCTTGCGCGATACAACCAAAGAGACCCATGGCCCATGAAATTTTGCTTAGCCCATGCTGAGATTAGGATTTGTTGCTGTCGTAAAAAGTTGGAGGTTGGTTGAAGTCGACATCCTCCGTTTTTTTGAAGAAACCACCAATGTCAAAGACGTTCGATTTCTTAGATGGTTTGCTGGTGTTGCTGGACTTATTGTTAATATCATTCAGTGCCGAGCGACTCGCAACGTTTTGATTCGCGGATTTATTGCCATGCAGGCCAGCCTGTTTCTTGTAATCAACTTTGCCTTTTTCTGCTTTCATCCTCCGCTTTTCCTGAGTGGTTAGCTTAACCTCCTTGTTCTTTTGCTTGGTTGCTTCACCATAAGATTGAGCGCCTTCCTTCGTCATGGTGCCATCTCGATCTCCCTTCTGCTGGCGTTGCCAGCGGTACATCTCATAGTCTGGACTTCTACTAAAACTATTACGTACACAAGAGATCTTCTCGAAGGTGTCGCCAAGCTTCACATAAATGAAGCTCAAATCGTATGGATCATACTTCACTGTGACCTCGTCCCGAACTCTGTCCTTAAGTGAGCGTCCGTAATAAAATCTGCGGAAAATCTCAATACCTCCCGGAACTACTTTTTTCTTGTGGACTTCTGGGTAAAACCGGTATTTGAAGTCTTCGTACTGGGACGTTTCCAAAACACGACAGTTTGGCTTTTTAGCAAAATGACCATCCCATACTTGCGCAGGAGTGGTACCTAGCTCCGAGTGCTTCGTCTGATGGTAGGCGTGTAAGGTATAGGCCAGTATACGGCGCAGCCCAGTTAACCCAATCGCGGCCTTCTTGTTACTCTTCAGATGTTTACCCTGCTGAGCATTGGAGCCTGTGGTGCCTGGCAGCGGATGTATCGTGTTGAGCATCAACTTACCAATCAGACTTTCAATGTGACCACCTTGGTGCTTCTCGGGAATATCTCGGTGCTCAACGTCAATGTCAAAGTCTTTGGCGTTCAGGACGAATACGTCAGAGATAAATTCCTTAGCGTTGTCGGTATGAATGACCTCCGCAAGCCCGTAGTAAGGAAGCAGATGTTCGGGAAGACCCAAACTTTGTAGGAACTCCGTTTTTGGCAGGGCGCAGCTTTCCATCAACATTGCTACCGAAACAGCACTAGGCGGAAGCAGTGATACGTAGAATCCCAGTATCACACGCGTGTGCAGATCAACGGCGAGACTGATGTAAGGTCGTCCGAGGACAACACTTCTGTTGTCTTCATCCACCACCATCAAATCGACAACTGTATGATCGATTTGTACCCATTCCAGTGGCCTTGAGGTAATTTTGTAACCTGGCTTGGCCCCATACCGTTGCTTAGATTGGTCGCTGGTGTGAGTCATCTTGTACAGAAGCGACTCTGCCTTGGCTTTGATCCAAGTCGCAACGGTATGGTAACTCGGCCTTAGCATCCGTCGATTGTCGGCTTGCGTTTGACAGTGCCTCCATACCGCAGCAGTGCTCTTGTGGTTAGGATAATGCTCTTCGAACATCTCCTCTATCAGGTTCAGTGTCTCAGGATGTCTGAGCGTGAGGCCCGGCTTTCGTCCCTTCACATCCATTACCAGAGCCCTGTAGCTTTGAGCTCCCTCCATATATTTCAGGAGTTTGTAAAAGCGAGACTTCCTAACACACAGTATTTCCATTGCTACATCAGCACTGAATTTTCCTGCCAAATAGTCTTTTAGGATCTCGTACCGCCTGACCGCCTCTTCATGTCGTCTTATTTCGGCGAGAGTACTGCTTGCATCCAGCTTCGCTTTAGGAGCTTCCGAACTACACTCAGGAACATCTTGCATTTACCATTCCTCTAATATTTGGTCAGATCTAAAGACTCACACTGTTGACAAAATACTTGCCAGCCCTTAGATCGACCACTTTTGATTTTTTAAAGAGCGGGGTTGTAACTGTCCAGCTACTGGACGCCGAGCAGTAAACCCAAATTAATTTTTAATATCAAGAGCACCATTTTTATCGCGTCAATATATATATAATAAAATTTACTGAATTTATTTTAATGCATCAAATCGCTGAAACCCCCGCGCTACGCGGCCTCCATAATTTTCGAATATTTTTAATTGCTTAAAATCCCCTATGTTTTTATGGTTGTATTGACAGCCGATTAGGACTTCCAGTTAGTCATTTAAACTGAATACTCTTACTTCACGCCAAAATCTATCGAAAATTCAGATGCAAATATTTTTGAAGTGCTAGACCGATCTAAGTGCTAAATAATTACAGATATATTGCGATTTTCCTCCTTGGTTCTTTCGGAGATAGGGAAGAACAATATAGGAGTATTGACAGGAATCTTGGCAGCCGGGTTGCTCTGACTGGCGCATGCGGAGACACAGGAGACGATGTGGGCAGGCGTTAGCCAGATTCTGGCGGGACACTGAAAATGGTTCGAATCAAAGAGTGGAAAATCACGAATTGGGTTGAATCAATAAGTGGAAAAAAATGATTTATTTTGTTTCTTGAGTGGAAACACCATTAAGTATTCCACTAATTTCCGTAAGAGAACGGTCTGGCTCAAGGATTACGGGGCTTTGGGGCTTTCCATTTAAATCGCGATTGGCGCAACATGTTCACAAGGATGTCGCACTGCTCTAAAAATTCCTCTAATTCGTCTGTGCCGACGTAACTGTGAGCACCTGGCACCACCTTCAAAGAACGATTTCAGCCACTGAGCTGAAATCCCAATGGCTGAAGGCGATCAAGCGCGGCGCGTCCGAGATTGCCAACCCCCATGACACCAACACGCCGCTGTGAAGCGTGCACGATTGGTCGAGTTGCCAGTGACCACTGCGCTGATCCTCTTGAACTCCCTATTCGCCTTTCAGATGCGCATAGCTATCAACGAAACGCTTAAATTTGTGTTTGCCACAAGTGTACGCTTCATACTTCGCGGGCAAAGCCTCACTTACACAGGTTGGTACCGGCTCAACAACTGCATCGAAGTCCAAATCAATAAAGAAAGGTATTGAATAGCGCTCTAGACCGCTAGTATTTATGACGCGATGCATTGTCGAGGTGTAGCGATCGTTGGTGAGGGTTTGCACCAGATCACCGATATTGACGATAAAAGTGCCTTCAACGGGTGGGGCGGTAACCCACTCCCCTGCCCGGTTCTTGACTTGTAAACCGCCAACTGTGTCTTGAGACAGGACTGTCAGGAAGCCGTAATCCGTGTGAGCACCAATACCGATCTCTTCCAGGGAGACCTTTCCTATCTGAGGCGGATAACGCAAAACTCGCTGAATAGTGATGGGTTTGCGTTGGCGTTGTTCAAAATAATTTTGCGGCAAATCCAGACTCAGCGCGATGCCGCCGATGAGCGTTCTCGCGAGCGCCAATACAGCTGAATGATAAGCCTCGGCAACGGTTTCGAATTGCGGCAGTCCGGACGGCATTTGATTAGGGCCAAAAAACGGAGAAACCTCATCGTAATGGACGCCGTAATCAAAGCACTCTTTGAAGTCGCGCGTATTAGCAGGATCTACGTTTTCCGCATACATCGGGATGTAACCACGTAGTGTAAGCCCGGAGTTCACGATGTTAAGTGTGTTCTTCTCCTCGGATGGAAGCTTGAAAAAAAGTTTGGTTAGCCTGTACATCTCATCTATCAGTTGCTGCGAAACGCCATGGTTTTTTATATAAAAAAAACCCACTTTTTCGCACGCTTCGCCTATCTGGCTTGCCACCCGCAGCGGATTTTCGCCGTTTATGAGTGGCGAAATATCTATGACCGGGATTTCAGTGAACGCAGTTTGTTTGCTGGCCAAACGAATATCAAATAACTCAGTCACGCTTCTCTCCTTTCTAAATGGATGACAGACGCGGACGAGCCATATCCGTCCTTGTTTGGGCGGATGTTAATCCTGGATTTTTTGGCATGCAAGCAAAATGTACACCTATGTCATCAACCGTTGACACAGGTGTACATTTATCCTAATTTTAAGTCACCGAGCCTGATGAAGCCCACTTTGGAGCGCACCACGATGTCCAGCGATCCCTTGCTGCAACCCTATAAAATCAAGAATCTGACCCTCAGAAACCGGATCATGACCACCTCCCATGAACCGGCCTACCCTGTGGACGGCATGCCCAAGGATCTCTACCGCGCCTACCACGTGGAGCGCGCCAAAGCCGGTGTCGCCCTGACCATGACTGCCGGTTCTGCTGCCGTCTCCCGAGACAGCCCGCCGGTGTTCAACAATGTGCTCGCCTACAAGGACGAAGTGGTCGGATGGTTGAAGGACCTGACCGATGAATGCCACGAACATGGTGCGGCAGTGATGATCCAGTTGACTCACTTGGGCCGTCGCACCCGCTGGGACAAGGCCGACTGGTTACCGGTGGTGTCGCCATCACACCGTCGCGAGGCTTCACACCGCTCCTTCCCGAAAAAAATGGAGGAATGGGACATCGAGCGGATCATCAAGGACTATGTAGACGCCGCGGAACGCATGAAGGCCGCAGGTCTCGATGGTCTGGAGCTTCAAGCTTACGGGCATTTGATGGACCAGTTCTGGTCGCCGCTGACCAATGACCTCGACGGCCCTTACGGCGGCTCGCTGGAAAACCGCATGCGCTTTACCTTCGACGTCTTGCGTGGCATCCGCCAGCGCGTAGGCGAAGACTTTCTGCTGGGAGTTCGTTACACCGGTGATGAAGAATTGCCCGGTGGCTTCACTGCCAGCGAGGGCATGCAGGTTTCTCACATGCTCAAGGACAGCGGACTGGTCGACTTCCTGAACGTTGTGCGTGGTCACATCGATACGGATGCAGGGCTGACCGATGTCATCCCGATTCAGGGTATGCGCAACTCGCCCCATCTCGACTTCGCTGGAGAGATCCGCTCGTCGACAGGCTTTCCGACCTTCCACGCTGCGAAGATTCCCGACGTGGCCACCGCGCGCTACGCGATCGCCTCGGGCAAAGTGGACATGGTGGGTATGACCCGTGCGCACATGACCGATCCGCACATCGTGCGCAAAATCATCGAAAAGCGCGAAGAAGACATTCGCCCGTGCGTGGGCGCCAACTATTGTCTGGATCGCATCTACCAAGGCGGCGCGGCCTACTGCATCCACAACGCAGCGACGGGTCGGGAAACCACCATGCCTCACGACATTCCCAAAGCCGCCGTCAAGCGCAAAGTGCTGGTGGTCGGTACCGGCCCTGCTGGGCTGGAAGCGGCGCGTGTCGCCGGTGAGCGCGGCCATGACGTGACGGTGCTTGAGGCGGCTGACCAACCTGGCGGGCAGATTCGTCTAACTGCGCTGAGTGAGCGTCGTCGCGAGATGATCAGCATCATTGATTGGCGCATGGCGCAATGTGAACGGCTGGGGGTGAAATTTCACTTCAACACCTGGGCCGAAGCCGACACTGTGCAAGCCTTCGAGCCTGACGTGGTCATCGTGGCGACCGGCGGCCTGCCGGATACCGAGGTGCTCCGCGAAGGCAATGAACTCGTGGTTTCAACTTGGGACATCATTTCCGGTGACATCAAGCCCGGTCGCAACGTACTGATCTTCGACGATGCGGGGGATCATGCCGCTCTGCAGGCTGCCGAAGTCATCGCGCAAAGCGGTGCGACCGTGGAGATCGTCACCCCTGACCGCTCGTTTGCGCCTGAAGTCATGGCCATGAACCTGGTGCCCTACATGCGCAGCCTGCAGGACCTGGACGTCACCTTCACCGTCACCTATCGGGTCGATACAGTGGAAAAACGTGATGGCGGGCTCGTTGCAACCTTTGGCAGCGATTACGGACAGGTCCATAAGCAGCGCGTGGTCGATCAGGTGGTCGTCAACCACGGTACCCTTCCCCTGGACGACTTGTACTTCGACCTGCGTCCTCTCTCCACCAATGGCGGCGCGGTAGAGCAGCATGACCTGATCGCCGGCACGGCACAGAACATCGTCACCAATCCCGAAGGACGCTTCCAGCTGTTCCGGATCGGCGACGCCGTGTCTGCTCGCAACACCCACGCGGCCATCTACGACGCTTTGCGCCTGGTGAAAGAAATCTGAATCCGAACCTCCATTCTTGTTGGAACGGAGGCTCGCCATGAACAAGAGGGAAACCATGTCAGCAGTGACCATTAAATCGAAGGCGGCAGTCGCTTTCGGCCCGGGACAGCCGTTACAGCTGGTGGACATCGATGTAGCACCGCCCAAGGCTGGCGAAGTACGGGTACGAATCGTGGCAACCGGAGTCTGCCACACGGATGCTTTTACCCTGTCGGGCGACGATCCCGAGGGCATCTTTCCTGCCGTGCTGGGTCATGAAGGCGGCGGGATCGTCGAGTCGATCGGTGAAGGCGTGACGTCATTGTCGGTCGGCGATCATGTGATTCCGCTGTACACGGCCGAGTGCCGGCAATGCAAATTCTGTCTGTCGGGCAAGACCAACTTGTGCCAGGCAGTCAGAGCGACACAGGGCAAAGGCCTGATGCCTGACGGAACATCGCGTTTCTCCTTTCAGGGCCAGCCGGTGTTCCACTACATGGGCTGCTCGACCTTCTCCGAGTACACGGTACTGCCGGAGATCTCCCTGGCCAAAATCCCCAAAGATGCGCCGCTAGAACAGACTGCCGTGATATCGGCCAGCGCTCACACCCGCATCACAACCCAAAGGAAATCCAAATGTCTGTTTTTACCCATGTCACTGTCGGTACCAATGACCTTGCCAAAGCACGGACCTTCTATGATGGCGTTCTGAAAGAAATTGGTCTCAACCGTGTTGCCGACCTTGATGAATCCGGCTCCATCTGGGGCGTGGATAAACCGTCGTTCTTCGTGCTCAAACCCGCCAATGGCAATCCTGCCAACGTTGGCAATGGCGTGACTGTCAGCTTCGAAGCGCCAAATCGCGCTGCGGTACATGCATTCCACGAAACCGCACTCGCGGCTGGTGGCATCTGTGAAGGCCAACCGGGTTCGCGTAACTGGGCTGAAAATGCCTATGCCGCTTACGCTCGGGACCTTGATGGCAACAAACTGGCTGTCTATTGCTTCAAGGCCGAATAATCGCAACCGTCTGACGCCTTCTGCAGTGAAGGCCCTTCAGCGGGCCTTCACTGTATCTCCCCTGCCCTGGCTACATTCCCCGCCGCGCAACCTCAGCGCCTGCCTTTACTGCCCGCCCGACAATGGACTCGATGTTCTGATCGGCCATCGACTGCAGCGCTGCCGCCGTCACGCCACGGTAAGCCATCAACGACTCAATCATTTGTCGCGGATTGCGGCTGGCAAGCATCTGGCCACCCCCCACCACTACGCCTTGTGCAGCGCGCTGCGCGATGGCAAGGGGAATTCCCGCAGCCACTGCCTCATTAGTCAGCGCCATTTGCAGCATTGCCGGGAAGGCCGGCCCAGTCCCGGACAACGCGCTGAGGTACTCAATACAGTCTTCATCAGGCACTTCGTCCGCCGAACCTACGCACTCGAACAGTCGCTGCACCCACTGGCGGTCGCGTTCAACAAGGTTTCCGACACAGTACCAGGGCGTGAACGACTGCCTGATTTCCACGGCCGCATTCGGCATGGCCCGCACTATTACATTCGCACCGGTGGCCGCGCTGATGGCTGCCGCCGGAACTCCGGCCATCAGAGAAATCACTACCTTGCCGCGGGCGTTGATCCGCAGTTCGCGAAACTGCTCCGGCCGGATAGACATCACGACAATATCGCTGAGGTCCACCAACTGCTGGTTGTTGGCCAGCAGCTTCACACCTGGCTCGAAGGTACTGACGCCTGAGCGGTTCGAGATCAACAAATGATCAGGCTTGATGAAGCCGCTTTCAAGGAGCGCCTCGGCAATTGCACGCCCGAGCCAGCCGGTGCCCCCGATGATGCCCAGAGTTCTATTCTCCATCGGCAGTGGACTCCTCGAATGTTTCGACCAAGGGAACGAAAACGCCGGGCTCTTTTTCTGCGTAGCCAAACTTTCCATAAAAGCGGTCCAGCTCGCGCCTCTTCGGTACTTTGCCGGTAAACACGCTCACGTACTGAGGAATCCGTCGAAATCGAACGACAATATCTTCATCGGTTTTCATGGAGATGTAGCCGATCTGTGTGAGGTAGATCGTCCTGGCCCGAACGTCAGCCCCCTCGCCGTCGTAGCCAAACCGTCGGAACATCGCGGCCAGGGCGTTCATCCGCGCCTCATCGGCTAAAGCGATTTCAGCTTTGACCTCGTCCGATTGCAGCGCCCAACTGCGCACGGCAAATTCGAACTGCGAGTCGAACATCTCAGGGTTCACCCAGCACTCGAAGACGTTGAGAATCGCTTCGGAAATACTTTCTGCATAACTCTCACATTGGCTGACCATGCCGCCGGTGTTCTTGTCCCGCCATCGAACGAGGAGCGCCGCGAGCAGCTGTTCCCGATCTTCATAGAACCAATAGAAGCTGGTACGAGACAAATTCAAGCGTTTGGCCAGCGGCATCACCCGAACCGCATCCACCCCCGACTCTTTAAGAGCATCGTAAGCGGCATCCAGCCAACCATCGATGGAGCCTCGCCAGCCTGCGTCCTGCGCTTTGGTTTTCGCCCTTCCTGTCTGTGACATTCGGGTTGCACCTTTCTTTGAAAATTCCTCGTCACTGTACACCCCAGGATCTGTGGCGTACACGGCATGTACACTTGCGTACATTTTCAAGACGTTCGTTCTCCAACTCAAGTGAGCACACCAGTAATAGACCCGAATCAATTCGCTAGTCAAAAAGCAGATTCCACACAAAAAAAACGCGGCGCACGAAGTACTTCATGCGCCGCGCTGCTGGAGATCAACTCAGCGATATACCGTCACGGGTTCTCCGATGACGTCCCGATTGATCGTGAGGCCCAATCCTGGTGTCTGTGGGGCTCGGATACGGCCATCCACGACAGGAATGTCGACGTGCGCCGTGATCGGTGGATACATATCGCGCGTATCGAGCACGCAGCGCAGGTTTCGGTGCGGGATAGATTGCCCGAGGTGAGTCAGCGCAGCGAACGCTACCTGTGAGCCAGCGGTCTCCTGAACGCTCATCGTCAAGCCAGAAGTCATGCAAATGTCGCGCAGACGTCGGGCTCTGGTCAGGCCACCATGCTTGGAAACCTTCAGACCAATACCGTCCGCAGCCTTCTCGCTGATCAGTTGCATCACCGAAGCTTCATCCGTCGCCAGCTCGTCCATGATCAGCGGCACATTGGTTCGCTGGCGCAGGGACATGTGCTCAGCCCAGGTGGCGCACGGCGCCTCAAGGACGAAGTCCAGCCCGGATGGCAGCAGCTTCAGCATGCGTAACGCATGCTCCACCGTCAGGCCACCGTTGCAATCAACGATGAAGTATTCCTCGGGGCGTGCATCTGCAAGTGATGCCTCAATGCGCGCAGCATCCAGCGCGGGCCCACCCTCCTCCGGTGTCGCGCCGACCTTCACCGAATGCCCCAGGTATCCTTGCTTTCGTGTCTGAGCAACTCGACGACGCATGTCATCGGGGTCGCCGGCATAGGTCGAGTCGATAATCGGCATGGACAGTCCTGTACTGCCCCCCAGCAGTTCACACACCGGCATCCCGACCGCTTTGCCAAGGATGTCCCAGCAGGCCACATCAATCGCAGCTTTTGCATGAAGGTGGCCCATCAAGGTGCTGTCCATGAGATCGTTGATACGGTCAACCTGACGGGGATCCCGGCCGATGAACAGGTCTGCCATTTCGGCGATACCCGCTCTCACACCCAAGGCGTGCGCTGCAATATAGTTCGGGCCAAAAGGCGTCGACTCGCCCCAGCCTTCAAGGCCAGTGTCGGTGCGAATACACACTATCGTGGAGTCAAAACTTGTGTAAGTACGGCCGCCTGACAGCTTATAAACGCCGCCAGCGTATGGCAGATCTACTTGATAAACTTCAATTTCAATGATCTTCACAAACACTCTCCTGTGGTGGCACCAATACCAGTTTTCCCGCAAAACGTTTTTCTATGAAATCATTCTGTGCCGTGGCAATTTCGGACAGCGGATAACTATTGCTGACAAAGGGACGGATTCGACCGTGTTCAATATGACCGACCAACTCATCGAAAACTGCATCCTCCTGGAAAGTGCAGCCATGAAATGTGAGGTCTTTCAAGTAAAGTGTTCTCAGATCCAGCTCTACGATTGGGCCAGCGATAGCACCCGAAACAGCGTAGCGACCACCCCGTTTGAGCACTTGCAAGAGTGCGGGCCAATCGTTTCCGCCCACCAGATCCAGCACCACGGAGACGCTATTTTCACCCAGCGCCTCCACTAAGTTTGCGTCTCGATGAATAACGCGATCGGCGCCCAGAGACAGAATTTGATCCGCCTTGCTTGCGCTGGTAATTGCAATTACCTCGGCGCCACGGCATTTTGCCAACTGAACCGCAGCCGATCCCACACCGCCGCTTGCACCGGTGATCAGTACTTTGTCAGCACCATTGACGGCTGCACGCTGGAGTAAAAGTTCGGCGGTTGAATAGGCACATGGAATAGAAGCTAACTCGATGTCGCTCCAATCACTGTTCACCGGCCAGGTGTCCGCTGCCGGCGCAACTGTAAATTGCGCAAAACTACCATTGCAGTCCGACCCGTAAGTCCAGCACTCGAACGGCCGATTCTCAACCGGTGCTCGCAGCATGTTGCGTACCAGTACCCGCTGTCCGATTCGAGAATCGTCCACCCCTTGGCCAACCGCAACAATGCGCCCGCAGCAGTCGGCGCCCTGGATCAGCGGAAACTTAAGCGGCACACCAGACCAGGATGCATCCTCAGTGTCGATCTTAGCGAATCCGGAAGCGCCTCCCGAATTTGTATCGCCGGTTACTTGTTTGGAGTACCAACCAATACGCGTGTTGATGTCGGTGTTATTGACTCCAGCAGCGCCAACTTTTATCAAGACTTCGCCGACACCAGGGCGAGGCACTGGCACATCTGTATGGTATTCAAGCTGCTCAGTACCCCCATGCCCCTTCAGAAGCACAGCGTGCATGGTCTTGGGTAATGTAAACGTCATTCGGCTCTCCTAGTCTTATGGGGTATGCAACCTGTCTTCGATTTTTTATTAGTGGGCGGATTTGCCAAGAGGTTGTTTGCTGCGCGCGCGCAAACAAAAGACTTTACTGCCGGTTATTTATTCTTATTCATTAGGCGCTCAAACTCTGTGAATTCAACGGCCTAGGTGTTGCCAGCAAAAATAATGAGGTTTGTAAACTGCAAATTTGTAGCTCTCTACTTGTAGAAAACCTTAGCAGCTGATACCCCCTGACCATAACAATATTTTAGATAGATAAACGATGACTTCACGTTATGAACGGCCGACGTGTCGCGGTCTCGCGCGCTATCACCATGATCAATGTTCCCGCAGAGAATGGGCTGGCAGCGAAGCTAAATTTCACCCCGTGCCAACGGGTATTAGCGCGATTCCAAAACCTCGATTCAGAAATTTTGGATAACGTCAGGTTATCTTTGGCCTGGTAAAAAAGTTGCTAGACGCTGCGATCCTTTGAAATTAAATAATGGCTGCGCCAAAAAACTACCAGGCAGGTTGCCCTATGAAATTCAATAATAAAGTGGTGGTCATTACCGGCGCTGCCGGCGGTGTCGGACAGGCGTTAGCATTATTGTTCGCCCGAGAAGGCGCAAAGCTTGTTTTGTCTGATCTTGATGAAGCCGGTTGCAAATCAATTTCCGCAAAAGTCCGTGATCTGGGCGCCGAAGTGCACTACGTGGCGGGCGATTTACGCCGAAAAGAATATTGCGAAGCGATTGTCCAAACTGCCGTCGATGTTTTTTCGGGGATCGACATCGTATTGAACAATGCGGGCATCATTCCTCGCGGCACGATTGAGGAAACCACTGACGACATGTGGTTCGACGCCATGGGCGTAAACCTGAATGCGGTGTTCTTCATCTGCCGTGCCGCGATACCGCACATGAAAAATCGCCCGGGCGCCGCAATCGTCAACACATCATCTGTCTGGGGCATTTATCCCGGCCCCGCCCACGTGGCGTATTGCACAAGCAAAGGGGCCGTCGCGGCGTTAACCAAGAATCTGGGCCGCGATTGCGCCCCTTTGGGTATCCGCGTCAACGCCGTGTGCCCGCACGAAATCAATACCCCGATGATACGCAGCGGCTTTGAGCGTCGTGGCCTGGATCCGGATAAGGCCGTGCAAGAACTGAACAAGAGCGTGCCATTAGGCCGTATCGCCGAGCCTGAAGACATTGCGGATGTCATCGCATTTCTGGCGTCCGACGAGGCCAGGTACATCGCCGGTGAAACGGTAGAAGTCACAGGCGCCAAGCCGGTATCCGGCTAAGGAGAGGTAGCGATGCTCAACGGTAAAAATGTAGTGGTGACCGGGGGCGGCAGAGGGATTGGCCGAGGCATCACCGAACAATTGCTTGAGGCGGGAGCTTCTGTGTTGATCGCTCAGCGTCAGGCTCTGGACGCCGACTTGCAAAATCACCCTCAAGTCTATTTCGTCGAGGCTGATCTCGCCTCGATGGAGTCACCCAATTTGATTGCCCAGTTCGCCCAGGAGCAGCTTGGCGGAATCGATGTCTTGGTTAACAACGCCGGGTTCATGTTCGAGAAATCCATTGATGATATGACCGAGCAGGACTGGGATCGCATGATGGCAGTCAATCTGCGGGCGCCAGCGTTCTTGTGCAAGGCGTTGGTGCCACAGATGCGTCTGCGAGGCGGTGGCAGCATTATCAATATCGGGTCGATCGAAGGGATAGGCGCCAACCCTGAACATGCCGCGTACTGTGCCTCCAAGGCGGGCATCCATGGGCTGACCCGAGCCTTGGCAATCGATCTCGGCCGGGACGGCATCCGCTGCAATGCCATTGCTCCAGGGTGGATCAATTCCGAGTTGAGTGATGCGTACCTCGCCGCTCAAGCTGATCCGCGTGCGGCGCGCCAGGCACTCCTGCGCCTTCACCCGGTCGGGCGTACCGGATTGCCGGCGGATGTTGGCGGGACAGTCGTTTTCCTAGCTTCGGAGTCATCGGCCTTTATCACCGGGCAGGTGCTGGTGGTGGATGGGGGGCGCACCGCGAAACTACCACTGCCGTTTTGATCGAATCAGCCTGAATTGCGACGGAGGGAGTCACTGACTCTCCTCTGCCGCAATTTTTTGCGGCGGGCAACGCATTCATTGCTTGGGGGCTTTGTTCTCTATCAGGCAATTGCCACCATCGATCACCAGCAACTCGCCAGTGATGTAACTGGACTCAGGTGAAGCCAGGAACGTAACGGCAGCAGCCACTTCTTCCGGGTGACCCGCCCTGCCAACCGGGACATACTTCGCTGCATTCTCTTCCTCTGGAGTGCTTGACCCTGTGGCGATCCAACCCGGCGCGACCGAATTCACAGTGATTCCATAGCCCGCGACCTCAAGGGCCAGGCTCATGTTCATACCGACCATTCCGGCTTTTGCCGCGGCATAAGCCGCCTCTCCCCGATTACCGGCTCGAGTGCCAGTCGTAGAGCTGACATTGACGATACGGCCGTAGCGTCTATTACGCATCCCCGGCAAAATTCCACGGGTCAACAGAAAGGCAGTAGTCAGATTTCGAGCAATGGAAAGGTTCCAGCTATCGACGCTCATGTCCGCCAGTTCGGCAAAAGGCTCCGGATGACCCTGGGCGGCCATGCCGGCATTATTTACAAGAATATCGATTCGCCCCCATACCGATTCGGCCCAAGTGGTAAGTTCAAGGACTTGATCCTCTTCACTCAAGTCCGCCGCACGCCCTTGCGCTTCAAACCCTGCAGTACGTAACTCCTCCACCCGATCATGGATGCGAGCGCTGCTGCCAGTGACGATCAACCGCACGCCCAGGTTGCCCAGGCGCTTCGCAATCGCAATACCAATTCCTCGCTCACTACCGGCTCCGCTGACAAGCGCTACCTGACCAGTCCAGTCCGCAATCATCGCGTTTACTCCTATCGTCCGGGGTTAGCCCCTGAATCCATGGAAATTGAGGGGAAAGAGATACTCAACACACAACTCACACCTGGCGCTGCAGGTGGATATCTGGGGGTACAGGCGCTGATCCTGGTGGTAAGTACTGCGTCCTCATAGAAGATCCAGACTGAATCATAGCCGCACTAGGTACGGAGCGATGCATACCTCCAGCAAGGCTAGCGGTTGAGAGTCCTGAAACAGGTGGTGATTGGGTGCTAAATGCTCTCGCCGGGTGCTGATACCAGGCGTAGGATCGATACGATGACTGCTAATCACGCGTCGTTGGAAGGTGACTTCCAGCCAATCTGCATTCACGCGCAAACGCAAGACATATACCGCCGCACTGTAAGGCCACGCGACCCTTCGCAGTACAAGGGCCGTGTTCTCACAACAACAAAAGCGAGGTGCAATCATGTCTGGTAATCGTGGTGTCGTGTATCTCGGCGCAGGCAAAGTCGAGGTGCAGACCATCCCCTATCCGAAAATGGAGGACCCGCGCGGCAAGCGCATTGACCATGGCGTGATTCTGCGCGTGGTTTCGACCAATATTTGCGGCTCCGACCAGCATATGGTGCGTGGTCGGACCACGGCCCAGGTCGGGCTGGTGCTTGGCCATGAAATTACTGGCGAGGTGATCGAGAAGGGCCGCGACGTGGAAAACGTGCAGATCGGTGACTTGGTCTCGGTGCCGTTCAACGTCGCCTGCGGCCGTTGTCGCAGTTGCAAGGAGCAGCACACCGGCGTCTGCCTGACGGTCAACCCGGCGCGCCCCGGCGGTGCCTATGGCTATGTGGACATGGGCGACTGGGTTGGCGGCCAGGCCGAATACGTGCTGGTGCCGTATGCCGACTTTAACCTGCTGAAGCTGCCCGACCGCGACAAGGCGATGGAGAAAATCCGCGACCTGACCTGCCTCTCCGATATCCTGCCGACCGGCTACCACGGCGCGGTGACCGCCGGTGTCGGCCCTGGCAGCACCGTGTATATCGCCGGCGCCGGTCCGGTCGGACTGGCTGCCGCTGCCTCCGCCCGTCTGCTTGGTGCGGCGGTAGTGATCGTCGGCGACGTCAATCCGCTGCGTCTGGCGCATGCCAAGGCCCAGGGCTTCGAGATCGCTGACCTGACCAAGGACACTCCACTGCACGAGCAAATCGCCGACCTGCTCGGTGAGCCGGAAGTCGATTGTGCGGTCGATGCGGTCGGCTTCGAAGCCCGTGGCCACGGCCATGACGGCGCGCAGCACGAGGCTCCGGCCGACGTACTCAACGCGCTGATGGGTGTGGTGCGGGTCGCCGGCAGTATCGGGATCCCCGGTCTGTATGTCACCGAAGACCCGGGCGCGGTCAATAAAGCCGCCAAGCATGGCAGCCTGAACATCCGTTTCGGCCTCGGCTGGGCCAAGTCCCACAGCTTCCACACCGGCCAGACCCCGACGATGAAGTACAACCGTCAGCTGATGCAGGCGATCATGTGGGACCGGATCAACATTGCAGAGGTCGTCGGCGTGCAGGTGATCAGCCTGGACGACGCGCCGCGCGGATACCACGAATTCGATGCCGGAGTGCCGAAGAAATTTGTCATGGATCCGCACAAGCTGTTTAGCGCGGCCTAAGGAGTAGGTTGGGAAAAGGGCAGCTTTGAGCTGCCCTTTTTTATGGCCGTGTCTCGTCCTGGAAAATAACTACAAATTGAGTACTTCATACACTCAGGCATGTTCACGCCTTTGCTTTAATCGCATACAGCCCCCCGATAATCACCAACGTGGCTCCGACAACCACCCAGGTATCAGGACGCTCGGCAAAAACGATTACACCAATCAAAGTGGCGAACACCAGAAGCGCATAATTGAAAGGCTGCAGGGAAGAAGCGGTCGCGTATTTCAGTGCTTGAATGAAGAGAATCTGAGCAACTACTCCCGTCAATGACAGGATCCCCATCAGGAGGCCCTGGGCCGGAGTCGGAGAAACCCAGGCGGGCAGCCCCGCAAATGTGACCGTCAGGGCACCCACACTTGCCATAAAGAGCATGTTCGTCGCAAAGGAATCGTGCTGGCTAATCCGGCGCGTCAGTACGTTGAACACCGCGAACGCCAAAGCCGCCAGCAGGGGGATCAGCGCCGCGAGTTCAAAAACACCCGCGCCTGGCCGGAGGATGATTAGTGTCCCGGTGAACCCTATGGCGGCGGCAATCCAGCGCCGCAGACCTATGAACTCCCCAAGCACGGCCCCCGCCAGTGCCAGTGCCATCAACGGAAATACGGCATAGAGCGCATGCATTTCGGCCAGGCCCAAATATCTTAGCCCCACTGCAAACAGTATGGTTTCACCCACGGCTAACAGCGCTCGAATGATTTGGAGCCAAGGGTGCTTACTGCGAAACGACGCCTTTCCCCTACCTTGGTAGGCGGCATATCCGAGAGCAAAAATGACAAACACCCAATAACGCACCATGACCAGTTGAGCAACCGGGAAGTCTTTGACAAGCACCTTGGTTATTCCGTCCTGGCTCGCAAAGATAAGCATTGAAAGCAGGCATAGGAAAATCCCGAGTTGGGGCCTTGCGACCCCAGGACTAGCGGCAACGGTGGGCGTAGTTAAGTGCGCAGTATTTTTCGTTCGGTCGCTCTTCAATCGCAACTCGGTCATACCCTCCTCCTTAAAATTTCAGCAATATCCGCTTTTTTATTTCACCAGCCGCGTTTCTCTCGAAGGCCGGTAACCAAAATACGAGCTGTAGCATTTGCTGAAATGGCTCGGCGAAACGAAGCCGCATGCGACCAGCACATCAACCTGAGACAGCTCTGTGTGCTGAAGCAACCGCCGTGCCTCGGTAATGCGTAATTCCAGGTAATACCGTTGCGGAGTGGTACCCAGTTGTTCTTTGAACAACCGCTCTATTTGTCGGCGGGAACGTCCGGCATAGACCGCCAGTTGGTCCATTTGCAACGGCTCTTCAAGGTTGGCGTCCATCAGCTTGACCACCTCTTTAAGGGGGGCGCTCAACGAGATGTTCTGTGTCGGTTTGATACGCCGATACCGCGACTCTTCGAAAGACAGAATGTCTTCGATGCCCTCGACAAGCGCCTTGCCGTGCAGCCCTTTGATCCACTCGAGGGCCATATGAAAAGCACCCGCAGGACTCGAAGCCGTGAGCCGGTCTCGATCCATGACAAATGCTTCACTGGTGACATGCGTGACTTTTGAAATTTCTGCGAGCGCGGGTCGGTGTTCGGGGTGAATCGCACAACGATACCCTTCCAGCAAACCTGACACGCCCAAAAACCACGCCCCATTCCACAGCCCGGCCAGTGTGATACCCAGTTCCGATGCCGTTTTGAGGATGCTGATCAGTTCATGATTGACTTTGAGTTCGGTGCGATAGCCGCCGCATATGACCAGCAAATTAAGGTCTTTGAGTGCTGCGAAGTCTAAACGCGCATCCGGTCGAATGACTAAGCCAAGGTCGCTGGTGACCTCTCCGTCCTGCAACCCGAAGGTCCGTGAAGAGAACAACGTCGGACGCAAGAGGTTAGCAGTGACAATCGTATCCAGAGCTTGCGTAAATGCAGGCAACGAAAAGTGCTCGAGCAGTAAAAATCCTGCCCGGGCATGAGCCGTCGGCTCACTCCGAGTCTCTTCCAGATAGCGCAGGTTTTTACCTTTCATACACCCGCTGAAATCTCGTCGTTCGATCACTTTACGCCTCGCTTCTTTACACTGACGAACGCAGCCATTGTGCAAACCACGGTTGAATCTGCGCATCCGAAGAATCAACCGTTGGCGCCGTGACCAAACTCTTTATGCGAGCTGGAAACCGTGGGCTAGAGGGTCTTTGTCATCAACGAAAATGGTGTTGTGACCTATCACTTCAGCCCAGCCGCTGACACTTGGATTCATGCCGTCAAAGGTTCCGACTTTTACCGACGCTTCAACTTTTCCTTCGTAGATCGTACCGATCAGACTTTCGAGTCGATAAACGTCGCCGACGTTCAGCCGACCCTTTCCGAAGAGCTGAGCCATTCGGGCCGAGGTACCGGTACCGCCGGGAGAACGATCAATAGCTTTATCACCGTAGAACACGGCGCAGCGGCCATGCACGGTTCTGCTCTGTGGTTTGTCACACCAGATGATGTGATGGACACCACTGATTCTGCTGTTCTCTGGATGCACTGGGTCACAAATGGCCGAGAGCGCTGCGCGCAGCTTCTGGCTCAATCCGACAATATCAGCCGTCGTCTGCCCCTCGAATCCAGTCCAGCATTCCTGTGGTTCGACCACCGCGTAGAAATTCCCGCCGTAGGCGATGTCCACCGTAAACGTACCAATACCCGGTACTTCCACCACCACATCTGCGCTGTGCAGGTAGCTTGATACGTTGAACAAGCGAATCGACTCAACAAATTCACCGCCCAGGGTGTATTCGACATCGACACGCCCCGCCGGTGTTTCAATGGCCAGTTTTCCCGGCTCACGAGGTGTCACCAAGCCCTCTTCAATGACCACGGTCGATAATCCGATGGTGCCCGCGCCACACATGGGCAGGCAGCCGCTGACTTCGATAAACAACGCACCGAAGTCGCAATCATCACGTACCGACGGATAGATGATGACGCCAGACATGATGTCGTGCCCCCGGGGCTCGAACATTAATGCGGTGCGCACCCAGTCGTGGTCACGCACGAAAATATCGCGCCGCTCCGCCATCGATACGGAGGGCATCAGCGGTGCTCCGCCCGCTACGACCCGAACCGGGTTGCCGCACGCGTGCGAATCAATGCAAAAAAAGCTGCGTCTCATACTGATGCCCTTTCAAAGGAGTTTGCTGGGGGAGTGACGCTGCAACGCACCCCGTGACAGTCGATCCAACAACAGCGCAATAGCGACAATGGCCAAACCTGCTCGCAACCCCAAGCCCATCTCCATCCTGGAGAGGCCACGGGTCACTTCAGCCCCCAGACCGCCTGCGCCCACCAGGCCGGCCAGCACCACCATCGCCAGCGACATGAGGATGCATTGGTTCAGGCCTACCAACAGCGTGGGTGCAGCAGTGGGCAGTTCAATTTTGAACAGAATGTCTTTAGGTGAAGCACCGGATGCCTGGCCCAACTCAAGGAGGTCTTTGGGCAGCTGCTTGAAGGCCAGGGTCGTCAATCTGAGCATCGGCGGGATGCCGTAAACAATCGTTGCGATGATCGCGGGCACCCGTCCCAAGCTGAACAGCATCACGGCGGGGATCAGGTAAACCCAGGGCGGCACGGTTTGCATGATGTTCAGAATCGGCAGCAACGCTTCATCCACACGCTTCACCCGGGCGGCCAGAACCCCCAGCGGGAAGGCGATGGCCACCGAGATCAGGACCGCCACACTGACGAGCGCGATCGTCTGGATGGACGCGATCCACAGGCCCGCGAACAAACAGAACGCCAACATCACCGCAGCGAAAACAGCGACCCGCTTATTGGCAAAAAAGAACGCCGCGACGACGACAATACCGATGAATAAGTACGGATGGGGAGCAAGCAGCGCTCCCTCCACTGCACCGAGTACCGCCTCAACGACCTGACTGATCCCTTTGAACAAGCCATGTAAATTCGTGTTCAGCCAATCCACGGCAGGCGCCAGGTAATCGCCTGGAGAAAATTGAATGTGCGTTGTCATTGAGATGCCCCCACCCGCGACTGTGCAGCGCTCTGCGCCAGACGATCCAGAATCATGGTCAGAATGACGATAGCGATGGCGGCGTTGATCGACTTGGCGATATCCAAAGTACGAACGGACCTGTAAATCGCCTCGCCCAAACCGCCCGAACCTACAATGCCGGCGATGACGACCATGCCGAAGGCCATCATCAGGCTTTGGTTAACGCCGGCCATGATGCTGGGCATGGCGAACGGTAAGCGGATCTTGAAAAACATCTGCATTCCAGTCACGCCGCTGGCATCTCCCAATTCGATGAACTCCTTGGGCGTCATGCGAATACCCAGGGAAGTCAGTCGTAGAGCTGGGGGAAGCGCGACGATAAAAGTCGCCAACAGCGCCGTGGCAGGGCCGTAGCCGAGCAGCGCAATGGCCGGTAGCAGGTAGATGTAGGGCGGCATCGTCTGGATCAAATCCAGACAAGGATCAACCACACGATCAAAGGCCGGCGCCAGACCCGCGACGACTCCCAGCGGAATGGCGACCGCCAGTGCCAACACAGTCGCAGTGAGCACCAGTGCAAGCGTACTGACTGTCTCTGGCCACAAACCGATGATGTCGCACAGCAACAATGCCAGACCTGAGAGAATCGCGAAGCGCACGCCGACCACACGCCAGCCAATCAACGCCAGGACAATCGCCACGACGTAATGCGCTGGATAAGCGATACACCACAACACGCCTTGGTAAAGGCCATTCAGCACTGCATTGACGGCATCGAACACGAACTCACCATTATCCGAAAGCCATTCCAGCCCTGTATCAATGGATGCATCAAACTGACTGGAAAAATCCGGCGTGCTCATGCTGACGCCTCCATCGCATTGGCAGTTGCCACGGGCGCCAATTCATTGGGAATACCTTGCACGCCCCGCAGCAGATCACGGGGGGTAATGATCCCCACCACTGTTCCGTTATCGATGACAGCAAGTGCGTCGCGCTTGGACTTCATCGTCAATCCGATAAGTTCATTGATATCGGCGTCAAGCGAGGTTTTGGTGAGCCTGGAGATGTCGCACGTCGGGTGTGCAGCCTTGTAGGCCTGGACCGACGTCATGACCGAGTGAGCCTTCACCAGATGCAGTCGGGAAATGCCGGCGACAAATTCAGCCACATATTCGTCAGCCGGGTTGAGCACGATCTCCTCGGCGGTGCCGACCTGAATGATGGCGCCATCCTTCATGATCGCAATGCGATCACCAATGCGGATGGCCTCGTCCAGGTCGTGTGTAATAAACACCGCGGACTTGCCCAGCTCCTTGGTCAGCTGGCGGAACTCATCCTGCAACTGTCGGCGAATCAGCGGATCAAGCGCGCTGAATGGCTCATCCATCAAAATCACTTCTGGATCGGCAGTCAGTGCACGCGCCAGCCCGACCCGTTGTTGCATGCCCCCGGACAGCTCGCTGGGATAACCCGAAGTCCACTCGCTCAATCCAACCTTCGCCAACGCCTGCTCTGCCACTTTGTAACGTTCAGCCTTGCCCACACCCTGCACTTCCAGGCCAAACGCGGTGTTCTCCAGAACCGTCCGGTTAGGCAGCAAGGCAACGCTTTGAAAGACCATACCGATGTGACGCGCCCTCACCTCTCGCAGCTGTGCCGGCGACAAGGATGAAACGTCTGTGCCTTTGACCAGTACCTTCCCCGAGCTAGGGGTTATCAGCTTGTTCAGCAACCTGATAAGGGTGGATTTGCCACTGCCGGACAAACCCATGATGCAAAAGATTTCCCCCCGGCGAACCTGGAGACTGACATCGGAAACCCCGACAACGCAGCCGTAGTTTTGCAGGATCTGGGTCTTTGAAAGACCCTGCTGGACAACCGCATCCATGGCTGCCGGTGCATTTTTACCGAAGATTTTCCAAACCGACTGGCAATCTACCAGCACTTCGTCAGTATTAATTGTGGCCATTGTCATTTCGCAATCCATCGAACCAGTTGTTTGCTGGTTTCTTTAATTAATCAAAGGGCGGCAGTGGCAAACAAACAAAACTAGTAGTTCTTGATATTTCCCCAACGATTTACAAGATCGGTATGACTATCAATCCAACCCTTGATAGCCTCGTCCATGGTCTTGCCATCCTTGACTTCAGCATTCATCGCGGTGATGTCCGTGATAGGCACATAAACGCTGGCCATTAGTTCACGCGCACGCGGATTGGCTTCAGCGAAGCCTTTGTGTCCGATCCAGTAATAACCCTGCAATGGCGGGAAGACCCCTTTTGGATCTTTCAGGAATTTGAGATCAAATTTCTTGGTCATCCACGATGGATCCCAGACGGTTACCGCCACCCATTCTTTGCGGTCGACTGCCGACTTTAAAGCTGCGGTCATGGCAGAAGTACTACCTTCGACCAGCTTGAGCTTGATGTCGTAAGCTTTGACAACGTTGTTCGCGTCACTCATCAAACCCGAACCAGGCTCGATGCCTATGATTCTGTTCCCCAGTTTGTCGGCGTTTGCATTCAGCTGTTCGATGGAGTCGATGTCCACGTAACTGGGTACTGCCATGCCCTGATAAAGACCAAAGGAGACCGGTGACAGCTTCTCGATTTTGTTTTTATTCTTTTTCCAGTAATCGGCTGCGGCGTAATCAGTCTGGGATGCCAACACTTGAATATCCCCTTTGCTGAGTGCAGCGTAGGCGATACCCCACTCGGAAAACTCCACCACTTTTACGGTATATCCGGCGTTCTCGAGGACCTTCTTGGTAATGCCGGTGATGGGCACCAAATCTTCCCAAGACATCGTCCCCATGACTATGTTTTTTTCTTCAGCGTGTACTTGCAAACTCATCATGCCCACAAGCGCGAGCGCGCAGAATGCCTTCCAGATATTTCGCATGGATTATTCCGTTCTTATTAGTGACTTGTTAAACGGCCTTTATTGGAAAAGCCGACGACTTAAACTTGTTAACCTTCTCGCCCGGCCCAAAACTCATGCCAGCGAATAACCGAACTGACGCCCAGTTTCGTTATTATCTTGGGTGGTAGCTTGCTGGGGCCTGGTGCGTGACTGAAGCTATCGAGAAATTCCGAACGCGTACCCGATGCCAACTCCGCAGCCATCACACCTGCCAGGGTGCTTTTCACAGTACCCAGTCCATTTTCGCAGCAAGCCGAGTACAGGTTTTCTTCAATCTCGCCAAATGCCGCAGCACTGTTACGACTTAGGCACAGGCGGCCGGCCCAACTGAATTCCAACGCCGTGGATTTCAATTCGGGAAAGCGCGCATCCAGGGAATGTCGCTGCTCCTTAGCCACCGCAGCTACCCGCTCTGGAGTGACCTGGATACTCGGGTCATAGGTGAACTTTGTCCGAATGACAATTCGCGAGAGACCGTCTGAAGAGATCTTGCGAACGGTCGCGCCCATTGGATCCGCTGGCAGCAAGGCCCACTTGGCTTTGCCCGGCACCTCTTTCCTGAATTCATCATCACTGTACGCCGCCGTCATGGAAGCGTAAGTGAAGACGTGCAGCAGGCGTCCTTGATAATGGCCAAATTCTTCAATGTGCCCGTTAACCCCCAGGATGACCTTGGGTGCGTACACCGTACCGTTATGAGATCGAGCGCTCCAACCGCGTCCCTGCTTGGTCAATTCAACAATCGGAGAGCGTTCGAACAGCGTGATTTTCCCGTCGAGCCCTGCTGCCAGGTCTCTAATGTATTGCGCGGGTTGAATCATCACTGCACCGGGAGTGTAGATTCCACCGTGGTAATAGGTGGACCCGGTGATTTCGCGCATTTGCGCGGCATCAAACATCTCGAACTTCTCGCCAATGCGCTCAAGGGATTTGGCGTAATTGAAGTTCAGCTTCAATCCCCGCTCAGTGGCGGCCGCGTTGATCTTCCCTGAAGGATCGAAGGTGTCCGGTGACATGCCGTACTCGCGTGCCGCCTGCGCAGCAAAATCGATCGCAAAGCGATTTTGCGTGATTTCCATCGCAGTTGCAGACTCACTCGCCACGGAATATTCCCCGGACGACAGACTGTGAGGCACATCGATCATGAAACCAGAGTTTCTGCCCGCAGGCCCCTTGGCGACTTCATGAGCATCGACCACAACAATGCTGTCACCCGGGTGTAACTGTGAAAGTCTGCGAGCGGCGGACAAGCCGGCAAAACCGGCACCGATAATCAGCCAATCCGCCGTCACGTTTCCATCAAGCATGCGGACAGGCGCAGTGCGTGCGGAAATCGCCTCCCAACCTGAAACCCCGGTGTCTACCGGCAGGCGCTTGATGGTATGGGTGCTCATTTTTCGGTCTCTTCGTCCGACCGATCAGACACATCGATCCAGATGGTTTTGATTTCGGTGTACTGGTCATGGGCAAAAATGGATTTGTCCCGACCGCCGAACCCGGACTCCTTGTAGCCGCCAAAAGGCGTCGACGCATCACCCTCGCCAAAGCAGTTGACGGTGACGATGCCGGCACGAATTTCCCGCGACAACTTGATCGCCCGGCGCAAGCTGGCGGTGTAAACCGAGGCCGCCAGGCCGTATACCGTGTCATTGGCCAGTGCAATGGCTTCGGAGATCGTGTTGAACGTGGTGACGGAAAGAATCGGGCCGAAGATCTCTTCCTGAAACAACCGGCTATTCCGATCCACGCCGTCTATCACCGTCGGTTCTACGAAGGCACCGTCTTTGGTTGCGCCGCCATACACGACTGCGAGCTTCCCGGCGGTGGCGTGCTCAAGGTACGACTTCACTTTTGCGAAATGCTCTGGGCTGACCAGCGACCCTACGCGGTTCTGCGGATCGAGTGGGTCACCCATCTTCCATTCGCGGATGTAGGCGCCCATGCGCTCCAGCAGCTCGTCTTTAACAGACGCATGGACGATCAGACGTGACGTCGCGGAGCAGTTTTCGCCCATGTTCCAGAACGCACCATTGACGACATGCTGAGCGACGAGATCCAGGTCTTGGGCATCGTCCATCACCACGGCCGGATTTTTTCCGCCGCATTCGAGCACGATGCGTTTCAGGTTCGAATCGGCGGCGTAATGCAGGAAGCGGCGGCCGGTCGCGGTGGATCCGGTGAAGCTCACCATGTCGACATCGTTGTGCAAACCAATGGGCTCACCGACGTCTTTGCCCGTGCCGGTCACAATGTTGAGTACACCGGCGGGTATGCCGGCTTCAAACGCCAGCTGAGCAACGCGCAACGTGGTCAGCGAGGTTTGCTCGGCAGGTTTAACGATGACCGAACAGCCCGCAGCGAGCGCCGGGCCGATTTTCCAGGCCAGCATCAATAGCGGGAAGTTCCAGGGCAATACGCAGCCCACAACGCCGATCGGCTCCCGGACCACCATGGTCAGCGCGTCGCTGCCCACCGGGGCGGTGTTGTCATAAATCTTATCGATCAGTTCCGCGTGCCAGCGCAGCGTGTGGATGGTGTCCGGCACATCGACCAACTGACACTCACTCACAGGCTTACCGCTATCGAGGCTCTCGAGGACGGCCAGTTCGTGTTGATGGCCTTCAAGCAGGTTCGCAAACTTCAGCAGAACAGCTTTGCGCTCCCTGGGAGAAATCGATCTCCAGCGTCCATCCTCGAAGGCCTCTTTGGCGTTACTCACCGCAAAGTCGACATCCTCGGACGAACAGGCAGCGACGTCTGTCAAAAACTCACCCGTTGCCGGATTGTTCGTGGCGAAGGTTTTGCCAGAGATCGCGGGCTTGAACGCGCCATTGATGAACGCCTTCGATGGCAACGAAATGTCTTTGGCCAGAGCGGCATATTCGGCCTTGCTCAGAAGATCACCCATGGCTGGCTCCCGAAGTAATGTTGGCTACGTTGCGTTTGAGTTCAGTAATGACCGACGCGAAACTCTGCTTTTCGTCCGCTTCAAGTGGCTGCAATGGCAGGCGCACGTTACCGACTTTCAATCCGGCAACTTCGCAGCCGTACTTGATCGACTGCACGAACTTGCCACCGTCCAGGGCATTCATCAGCGGCATCATCGCCGACATGATTTGACGGCCTTTGTCGAAGTTCTTTTCGATCACGCAGGCTTCATAAAGCGCAACGTGTTCCTTGGGCAGGAAGTTTGAACCTGCGCACACCCAACTTCTGGCACCCCAGGCGAAGAACTCAAGCGCTTGATCGTCCCAGCCGCATGACAGGCCGATGTTCGGATACTCGCGAGCGAGCAGATGCACACGCCCCATATCGCCGGAGCTTTCCTTGATGGCAATAACGTTTTTCGATTCGCTCACCCGGGTGAGGTACTCCTCATCCATCGAAACGCACATGCGACCGGGGTAGTTGTAAAGCATGATCGGCAAATTGGCGGCGCGATCGATGGTCAGTGCATGGATCGCGTTTTCCTGGGAGGTTGGCAGCGCGTACGGCGGAGAGGTGACGAGAATGGCGTCCGCTTTGATCGCTTTGGCATCCTTCGCGTACTGAACGGCATCTTCGGTACGAATGGCACCGGTACTGACAATCAGTTGTACTCGTGCGCCGATGACATCTTTGGCGTAGGCGGCCAGCTCAGTACGCTCTTCCGAAGTCTGCGCATAATACTCGCCGGTCGACCCGCCGATAATAATACCGTGCACCTTCGCCTCAATCAGCGACTCCAAAACTTCCGAGTACACATTCCAGTCAATCTCCCCGTCAGGTTTATGAGGAGTTACTGCTGGCGTATAAATACCTTCAAATTTCAAGATAAATTCTCCGAATGCGAGTTACGTGGAAAGATCAACGAGCGCGTCAGCCTTGATGCCTTGAGGCGCGATAAAAACTTCTATGTTTTCACGGGGCTTAGGCTCTGACGTTTAAAGTCTTCGTAAAGAGCAGTTTTGCTGCCTTTCACAAATGACCTCCAGAGGTTGTGTTACCAACTAGTAAAGTGGACTGTTGAATCCAGACTCGCATGGGCCAAGAAGGCGGTCAATAGAGTGTACTTCGGCCGTATAAAGCTAAAAATGGACGCATCACTTGTCGCAGAAAATTAAATATTCTTTAAAATCAATAATTTGAGATTTTGTCGCCTAACCCTTCCCGCCGATCGATAACATTTGATTATGCATTGATAAGAGTAAATGTTTCTTGTTGCTGCACGATTGCCGTCGTAGCCTTACAACAGCGATATTCTATGGACGAATTGGCAATGAAGAATATTCGTACATTCGTCCCATTAGTTAGGAATGGTCTGCTCAGGCTCGAATTAAGATGCTGTAGAAATATTGCTGTTGTTGAGAACAACAGGCCTTACCACGAACTCAAGACCGTTTGGCCTCACCTCGCTGAGCAGGCTGAACGTGTCGCCCCCTTGGTATTTTGGAGTGTGTTGACCGTGAGCACTAAATCGGCAGTTTCAAATCTAATCGCGCAGCGCAAGCCTGACCACGCGCTGCCAGGTGCCCTTTATAGCGATCCAGACGTTTACAGGCAGGATCTGGAACAGATCTGGCACAAAAGCTGGATCTTCGCAGGGCACACATTTGAGCTGGAGAAGTCGGGTCAGTACCTGTCGCTGCAAATCGGCGATTACCCTGTCGCGGTCGTCCGTGGCGGAGACAAACAGATTAGGGCCTTCCACAACTCCTGCCGTCATCGCGGTTCCAAGGTGTGCCCGGAAGCCAGCGGTAAGGTAGCCAAGCTGGTGTGCCCTTACCACAAATGGACATTCGAGTTGGACGGCAGACTGCTTTTCGCCGGGAACATGGGGGACGATTTCGACAAGTCTCAGCATGGGTTGAAGTCCGTGCATTGTGAGGTCGTCGAAACGTACATCTATGTGTGCGTTGCAGATGTCGCCCCAGACTTTTCGTCGTTCAGAAAATCCGTCACCCCTTTCGTTGCGCCTCATAACCTGGACGACTGCAAAGTCGCGTTTGAGTCGAACATCATCGAGAAAGGCAACTGGAAACTGGTTTTCGAGAACAACCGTGAGTGCTACCACTGCGATTGTACTCACCCGGAATTGATGCACTCATTCGTCGACAACCCATCAGTGGGTGGCGCCGGGGGCGATGAAGATCTCGAACTCAAAGAGCACTGGGATCGCTGCGAGGCGGCAGGTCTGCCTAGCCGATTGGTCATGGATGATGAAGGTCGTTTCCGAATGACGCGCATCCCCCTGTTTTCCGGGGCCGTCAGTTACACAATGGATGGCAAGCCTGCGGTCGCTGGCCGGTTGGACACAACCGGTGAAGCTAACATCGGTGCGCTGCTTTATTTCAACTACCCATCAACCTGGAACCACTTTCTGGGCGATCACGCGCTGAGCTTCCGCGTTCTGCCCATCGGTCCGGGCGAGACATTGGTCACTACAAAATGGATCGTCAAGAAGGATGCGCAGGAAGGTGTCGACTACGACATCGATCGCCTGACCAAGGTTTGGCTTGCAACCAATGACCAGGATCGCACCTTGGTTGAAGGCGCACAGGTCGGCGTAAGCTCTCCTGCTTACGAGCCAGGCCCATTGTCGGTGGCCAGCGAAATTGGTGTGTGTCAGTTTGATGATTGGTACTGCAAAACGATGCTTGATCAGCTCAATGACACAATCCCGTTGAGATCTGTCGGCTAAGTGCAAAACTGCCGGTGGTGAGAACCACGAATGATCACCACCGGCCTACCCAAACCTCTCCCCTCCTCGCACCCCGAGTCACTGCTCAGCCAGTACTCCTGTCTTCTAAACAGCTCAGGAAAACTGGGCGAGAATCCAGTCTCGCAGCCGACAACATGCGTCGTCATTGATCCGGTCCTCACGAAATGTCAGATAGTGCTGACTTTCATGGAGAACCACTTCTTCATCGATCGGGCGAATCAGCGTGCCGTTTTCGATCAGGTTTGCAACCAGGTGATTCCATCCGAGGGCTACACCCTGATGGGTCAACACCATGCTAATTACCAGGTTGTAGTCGTTCGCGTTGAAAACGTGAGGGCTGTCGTGGGGGCGTTTTTCGATATCAACATCGTGATAAGCCAGCCAAACGCCCCAGTCAACGTGCTCCGCTACCTGGGATCTGCCATAGGGGCTGAGGTTTAGCAAAACCCCGTCGCGTATTCCTTCCAGGCTGGACAGCTCAGGGTGCTCCTCTTTGTAGCGAGGTGTGCACACCGGGTAGATGACGTCATGAAACAGCGGATAACTGCGGTAGCCATCCTGAATCCTGGCCATCTTGGTGATGAAGATGTCCGGCGTTACACCCGGTTCCATAGACAAAAAGTTTTGAGTGGTGACCAGATTGAGGTCGATGTCTGCGTTCTTGGTAAAAAAACCCGGCAGCTTGGCTGCAAGCCAGAGGGCTGAAAACGCGGGAGAACAGCAAAGCGTCAACGTGCGCTTGCCTGCATTGTTGGTGCGAATGCGCTCCGCCGCCTGGGAAATGTTGACGAAAGATATCTGCGCAGCATCAAAAAAGATGGACCCGGCTTCCGTCAACTCCACTGCTCGCCCCACCCTCTTGAAGAGATCCACCCCAAGGTACGCCTCAAGCTCCCGAATCTGACGGCTAATTGCCGCTTGAGTAACGCACAGCGCTTCAGCCGCACGCGTAAAGCTCTGATATTTGGCGGCGGCGACGAATGACTTTACTGCTTTCAGAGACGGCATTTTCAGCAGCGTCATGTCTGGATCGATGTGCTTAACCATAACCTAGAGTATTGAATATCCGGTTCGGGGCCCTTTGGAGGGCCATTAGGGACGAAATCGGCGAGAGGGTTCCACCTAGAGCCTACGATGGAGCGTAGCTGAAACACAGGGTCCAAGACAGGGCCAGCGGCGGTCGTCTTCGCAACTAGCACTGCCGCAGTCGCAAATTGACATAATTAAATGATTGATAACATGACGTTATTGATTGGCTGGAAGAAATGTTGTTAGACGCTGACTCTATTAGGTAATAACTTGGTTCTCAAGGAACTGCTTAATTCAGCGCCGATAAAACAAAAATAATAAACATCACATAATAAAGAGGATGGTCACAATGACTAATTCCCAACCTTTCTCCCAGCTTGACTGCCCCCACAAGCACCGTCTTAACTGATCAAGACACGTACACCTAAATTCTTGATCTTACGTCGTATTTGCAGCAGGAGGGGTTATGAGTCTTGGTGACGAGATACTCTCGGTAAAAAACATTTACAAAGTCTTTGGTGCTCAGCCAAAGCTCGCGATGGAGATGCTGGCTCGCGGTGCTGATAAGAATGAAATTTTCAGCAAAACCGGTCAAGTCGTTGGCGTTTTTGATGCCAGTTTCTCCGTAAAACGTGGAGAGATCTTCGTCATCATGGGGCTTTCCGGTTCCGGGAAGTCGACGATGGTCCGGTTGTTCAATCGACTGATCGAACCGACCTCCGGAACCATCCATCTCAACGGCCAGGAAATCACCGGTCTGTCGGATGCTGATCTTCTCAGCGTTCGTCGCAAAGATATGAGCATGGTGTTTCAGTCGTTCGCCCTGATGCCCCACATGAGTGTGATCGACAACGTTGCTTTCGGCCTGGAAATCTCGGGTGTCGAGGAAAGTGAACGGCATAAACGTGCACTCGAGGCACTTAAACAGGTGGGGCTCGATGGCCACGCCTACAGCTATCCGCACCAACTGTCCGGCGGTATGCAACAGCGGGTAGGCCTGGCCCGAGCGCTGGCCAACGACCCCGCCATCCTGCTGATGGACGAAGCCTTCTCGGCACTCGACCCATTGATTCGCCACGAAATGCAGGGCGAACTGATCCGCCTGCAGGCAGAACAGCATCGCACCATCATCTTCATCTCCCATGACATTGAAGAGGCTATTCGCATCGGTCATCGCATCGCGATTATGGAGGGTGGCCGAGTGGTACAGATCGGTACTCCACAAGAGCTGCTTTGCAACCCAGTGAACGATTACGTCAAAGCTTTCTTCAAAGGTTTCGATGCCTCGAAGATCCTCAAGGCTGGCGATGTTGCCAAAATTTGCGCAGAGCATCCGTACGCCATGGATCAATCCACGCCTACGCTGCGCGACGATGTACTCCTGCAGGACGTCTTTCACATCGTTGCTGATGCCGTTAATCCAGTTGCCGTGCTGGATCGCCAGGGTGTGTTCAAAGGCACGATCTCCAAGAGCCTACTGCTTCAGACAATGAGCCGACACTAATAGTCTCTATTTGCTGGCTTGCCAGGCTCGGACATTCAGGTGATAACATGAACGAATTCAGTTTCCTAGACCCGTTTCAATCCATCAACGTCCCGTTGGGCCAATGGGTAGAAGTTGCCCTGAATTATTTGGTCCATAACTTCCGCGAGATATTTCGCTCGATAAGATGGCCGATTGACCAAGTACTTAATGGTATTCAGTACGGACTGCTGGCTATTCCTCCGTCAATATTCATTATTATCGCGACGCTCTTTGGCTGGCAGGTAGGCGGAAAAAAAATAGGTATCCTTTGCTTCGTTACTCTTACGCTATTAGGCGTGATCGGCGTATGGAATGACGCCATGATCACCCTCGCTCTGGTGCTCACTTCACTGTTTTTCTGTGCAGTTATTGGCATACCACTGGGTGTCCTGTGTGCCCGGAGTGACCGGCTGGAGATGCTTCTGCGGCCGGTACTCGATGCAATGCAAACACTGCCTGCATTTGTTTATCTGGTGCCTGTGGTGATGCTGTTTGGTATCGGCAACGTACCGGGGGTATTGGTCACGATCATCTTTTCGGTAGCACCACTGGTCAGGCTCACCAACCTGGGAATTCGCCAGGTACCGGAAGACAAGGTCGAGGCGGCCCGGGCTTTCGGATGCACCCCACGCCAGATGCTGAGGCGGGTTCAACTTCCTTTAGCTGCACCGACGATCATGGCAGGTCTGAATCAGGCATTAATGTTGTCACTTTCCATGGTGGTGATCGCTTCAATGATTTCGGTTGGCGGGTTGGGGATGATGGTACTTCGCGGGATTGGCCGCCTTGATATGGGCTTGGCAACCGTCGGTGGATTGGGGCTGGTATTGCTGGCGATTTTCCTCGACCGCCTGACCCAGGCAATGGGCGAACGCAGTAACAGGGCAACCAAAGGTGAGCACTGGTACCAGACAGGCCCGGCGGGTGTCATTTATCGCCTGAAGAGAAAAAACACTGTTACGAAAATAGAAGTCAGTCCCAAAGAAAGCTAACTCCGCTAAGCGGCGCGTCGTGAACCAAAAGAAATGCCAACTTCTTAATTCAGCCAAGGCAAACGATAATGAACTTCACAACATTCGGAATAAAACAGAAATTCATTCATTCTGTGGCGCTTTTCGTACTAGCGGTTTCCCCTGTTTTCGCATCAGCCGCCACGGCGCAGGAGCCCGGAAAAGGGGTATCAATCACCCCAATTTTCCCGTCCATTGCCGAAGAGCGATTTCGCGGAGAGATTGCAATGGCGGGTCTCAAGGAATTGGGCTACGACGTTGAGACTCCTAAGGAAACCGAGTACTCCACCATGATGATTGCGATTGCCAATGGTGACGCTGATTTCTCGGTTCATCTGTGGGAGGAACTACACAAATCTTTCTACGCGAAGGCAGGCGGCGATGAGACGATGGTGAAAACCGGCGATATTATGCCGGGCGTACTTCAGGGCTACATGATCGATAAGAAAACGGCTGATGAGTATCACATCACCTCTATCGATGATTTGAAAAAGCCAGAGATTGCCAAGCTGTTCGATAGTAATGGCGACGGTAAAGCCGACCTGACAGGTTGCAACCCCGGCTGGGGCTGTGAGCTGGTCATTGCCCACCATATGAAAGCCTATGGCTTGGAAAAAACCGTTACCAATAATCAGGGCTCCTATTTTGCCCTGATGGCCGACACCATTGCTCGTTACAAACAAGGAAAACCGATTCTCTATTACACCTGGGTGCCTCAGTGGATCTCCGGTGTTCTGGTCGAAGGTAAAGATGTTGTGTGGTTAACCGTGCCGCGTACGGATCTTCCAGGTGGAAAAAACGATGTCAACACTACCTTTAATGGTAAAAACCTTGGTTTCGCGGTAGACAGTGTCAAAGCGGTTATTAACAAAGAGTTCGCCGAGAAAAATCCGGCTGCCGTGAAGTTCCTGTCTGAAATGCAGATCACTACCGACGATGAAAGCGCGCAAAATCTCAAAATGCACAATGGTGAAAAAAGTGCAGCTGACATTACTCGTCACGCCAAAGAATGGATCGCGGCCCATCGCGCGAAATATGACAGCTGGCTGGTAGACGCACGAGCCGCGGCTAATACCGCCACCGCAAAAAACTAGTCCCTTCATTTAAATCTGCATAAAAAGTTGCCCTTCCCCGGGCAACTTTTTATCCGTTTCGGCGTTCATCATTCAGGAATCATGAAATGCAGCTGTATTCATTCGTCCAGAATTTCAGTTACGAGGACGCGCCCCTGCATACACGCGAGTTGGTTAAAACTTGCCTGCTCGACATCATTGGTGTGGCCGCCGGTGCACGCGACAATCAAACCAGCGTGATGCTAAAAACCTACGCTGACACCCACTACTCTGCCAACAAGCTGTCCAGCCGCCTTTGGTTCGACGGCAGAGCCGTACATCCATTGGGCGCCGCGTATGCAGGCGGTTTCTGCGTTGATAGCCTGGATGCACATGAAGGTCACTTCACCTCCAAGGGACATGCGGGTGCGACCGTAGTCCCGGCCATTGTTGCATTGGTAGACGCGTATCGCAGTCAAGGCAAAGACATCAGCGGCGAGGAATTCCTCAGCGCACTGTGCATCGGTTACGAGACCGCCTTGCGTGCGGGCCAGGCGTTGATGGCCACTGCCCCGGAATATCATGCCTCAGGTGCCTTTTCCGGGATCGGGGTCGTTTGCGCTGGCGCCCGCCTGCTGAAGCTTGATGAAACGACGTTCCGTCATGCGCTGGGTATCGCGGAATACTTTGGCCCAAGGTGTCCGATGATGCGTCTGGTGAGCTTTCCGACGATGTTGCGTGATGCCCACGGCGCCGGGGCGTATGCCGGACTGAACGCACTCCTGATGGCACAGCTCGGAGTCACTGGCGCTCCAGCCGCCACCGTTGAACCTTTGGAGATTTCCACTTTCTGGCAGGACATCGGAACCCGCTGGGAGATCGACGAGCAATATTTCAAACCGTGGCCGGTATGTCGCTGGGCGCAACCGGCACTCACGGCCATGACCGATTTGATGCGAGCACATCCAGTCATCACTGCTGAGTTGATCGAGACCATTGATGTCGAAACATTCCATGAATCTGTGTGCTTGCAGGGGCATTTTCCGAAGAATGCGGACGAGGCCCAGTATGCGCTAGCGTTCCCCCTGGCGGCCTTGATCGTTCGCGGAAAACTGGGCCCTAACGAGGTCACCGGGGACTCCATTCATGCGCCAGACATCTTGAGCATCAGCGAGAAAATAACCCTTCATGAGGCGCCTGACCTGTCCGCCAGGTTCCCGGAGGAAATTCTGTCCCGCGTCACGGTTACCCTGAAAGACGGCACGCGTCTTAAGAGCCCGACCGCGACGGCCAAGGGCGACCCCGGCAACCCTATGTCGAGTGACGAACTCACTGCTAAATACCATCTGCTGGCTGATGACAGTTTGGGAACCACGCTCAGCAATGCCATCAAAAACAGTGTTGAAGCATTGCCCGGTAGTGATGACTGCCAATCATTCTTTGATTTGTTGCTGTCTGCTCCAAAAACCGCTGCCTAGATTTAGCAACGGTTTCTTAGCTATTCGTTCAGGTGTCAAAGAGGATTTATGCCATTCGTATTCGAGAGCGTGCTCAAAGACAAGAACATGGGATACTCCTATACGGCAGAGAAACCAATAAAGCCGCAGGCGGTGACTCGTGTAGCTTTCGTGCTTTTGAACAACTTCTCGATGATGTCGTTCACCGGCGCTATCGATGCGCTGGTGACCGCCAACCTGATTAGCGAGACACCGGCATTTGAGGTGTTGACTGTCGGCATCAAGAGCCGTCTCGTAATGAGCGATCTGGGAATTGCGATTTCGGCAGACCTGGAGCTATCACAACTACCGGATCGTATCGACGTTCTCATCGTCGCCGGTGGATTGCGAGTGAAGCTGATCAGCGACCCGCTATTACGGCGCAAGCTGCGTAACGTCGCCTCTCTTGGCGCGACCATGGGCGGTTTGTGGAACGGGGCATTTTTCCTGGCAGAAGCTCAGCTTATGGACGGTGTCGAATGCGCCTTCCATCCCGATGGGCGAGCGATGATGGAGGATGTTTTTCCCAAGGTGCTGGTTTCTTGTCGAACGCACGTAATCGATCGAAACCGTATCACATGCGCCGGCGCCAGCAGCTCGTTACGCATGATGCTGGAGCTCATCACCGCCAAACAAGGCGTGTCGCTGACCCATGCTGTCGAGGAAATACTCAGTTGCGATCAGACCTCTGAAGTCTCGGGGATATCGACTGTCATCGTGGACTCTGACCCCACCTTGCCACAAACCCTGAAGCTCGCTTTAGAACTGATGCAAAAGAACATCGAAGAGCCGTTATCGATCGACGAGCTGGCAGAATGTGTGAACATTTCCCGACGACAATTGGAGCGTCGCTTCTGTCGTTTCGTGGGCGCCACGCCCACGCGTTACTACCTTGAGCTGCGCTTGACTCGAGCGCGCCAGCTTATTCTGCAGAGCAATCGGCCAATCACCGATATCGCGATTGCGACCGGCTTCTGTAGTTTCGCCAACTTCCATATGCGTTTTCGTGACTTCTTTGGCGTCGCGCCAAGCAGTTATAGAGCAACGTATGAGCGCAGGCGCTAGGTTTTCCGAAACCCCGGCCCGCCAAAAACACACAAGAAACCCGTACTGTCTAAGCCGAACAAACGATGGCTAGCATCATCGATAAGGATTACCGAGAATTATGAATGCGCCATCGCCGGTGTTGGTACCCACGGCTAACCACAGCGAGCGGATGTCTACTCGCATCGCCTTCCTTATCGCGGGTTTACTCATGTCCGCATGGGCGCCTCTGGTCCCATTGGTTAAAGCCCGCGCTGGCCTGGACGATGGTGGCCTGGGGTTGCTGCTGCTTGGCCTGGGCGGTGGATCTATTGTGGCCATGCCCTTCGCTGGTTATCTCACTGCACACTATGGATGCCGCCCGGTCGTCATCTGGGCGACGATTGTCTTGTGTGCCGTTCTTCCGCTGTTGAGCACCGTAGTGTGGCTGCCGGGCCTGGTCATCGCTGTCATTATCTTCGGTGCCTGCATGGGCATGCTTGATTGCGCCATGAACATTCAGTCCGTCATCGTCGAGAAAAACAGCGGGCAGGCACTTCAGTCCGGCTTCCATGGCCTTTACAGCGTCGGAGGCATATTAGGCGCGGGGGCGATGACCGCTCTGCTGACCTTGGGCCTGCATCCGTTGATTGCTGCGCTCTGCATCGTTGCCACCGTTTTGGGAGCGCTTTACAAGGCAGCGCCTGCTTTTCTGACTTATGGCACTGAACGGGGTGGACCCATGTTCGCGGTGCCCAGGGGTATCGTGCTGTTTTTAGGGGCGCTCTGTTTCATCGTCTTCCTCACTGAAGGCGCAATCCTCGACTGGAGCGCGGTTTTCCTGGTCTCGAGCCGAGGGTTAGAGCCGAGCATCGCCGGCTTGGGCTACGCATCCTTCGCCGCTGCGATGACGGTGGGCCGCCTGACAGGAGATGCCATCGTCAGCAAACTAGGCGGCGTGCGCGTCGTTGCGCTTGGCGGACTCTGCGCAGCCGCAGGCATGATCGTGTCGCTTGGAATCGATGGCTGGGCCGCGTCCTTGATTGGCTACGCTCTGGTCGGTGCTGGATGCTCAAACATTGTCCCTGTGCTCTTTACTGCTGTAGGTCGCCAGCAACGTATGCCACAGGCGGTAGCCATCCCCGCTGTCATCTCGATGGGCTACGCGGGGATTCTGATAGGTCCCGTATTTATCGGGGCGGTCGCCCATCTGAGCACCTTGTCATTCGCTCTTGGCTGCGTAAGTGTTCTGCTGGTTTTTGTCAGTGCGACAGCTCGATTACTTCGAAATTAACCGGATCTTTTCAGGCGCGATTGCAGCTTTGGCCATTGAGCTCAATCGTTCAGAAAGCTGGGAGACATCTCGATGGATGTATCACTGAACTCTCAAAGTTGACCTGCCAGGTACGTTCAAGAGGTAAAAGGTGATGCAGTCGTACCCACAGAACTGTCGGGGCTGTTTGACGGTGGTTTGCGCAGTTGGTCGTTCGGCCCAGTGGAGACAGCTCGCCAGGCATTGGCGGCCACCAGCAGTGAAACCTTGAAGCTGGCCAAGGCACTCTATGAGGGCGGCGTAGATAATCACTTGCGGTATCTGGATGCGCAGCGCAGTGCCTTTAACGATCAGTCGACGCTGATCCAGATCAGCACGGAACAGCAGATAGCCTTGGCCAATTTGTACAAAGTGTTAGGCGGAGGGTGGAGTGACTACCGGTGTAGCTGTCAGGCCTGACTTTGTTGTTGCACTTCACGGCGGTCATGCAGCAAGTCTTCAGCGCCTGTTGAAGATACTGGTTCTGCGTCTGGCGCTGGGACAGTAGCGATTTCCAGGTCAGCCAGGCGCGACTTGGCTGACCGGCATCCCACGAATGTGTAGATGCTTTGCATATGAACACGGCTTGATGAACGTCAATCATCCTGCTCGCAGGGAGAATTCAAGTTTATAAAGGGTTTACCTGCGTCATGAGCATTTGACATAACCCATAAGTTAAATGATGTGTCTGAGTGGAACTTCCATAGGTTGTTCATTTCCTCAATCCGTGATTGCAGCTAGAGCCCGAACACCAGTTTCAGTTCACTCGGTTGCGCCCGCTGCGCTTGGCTCGATAGAGCGCATCATCGGCACGAGTCAGAAGGCTTTCCACATCGTCACCCGCTTTGGCGATGGCGACACCAAAAGACGCAGTTACAGTGTCTAGCACCTCATCCGTGCCACGAACCTTGATCCGCAGCGCCTGAATTTTTAGGCGCAGCTGCTCAGCAAAAGTATGAGCACTGGTGAGATCTAAACACTCTTGCAGGACTACACAGAACTCTTCACCACCGTAGCGTGCCGCCAGGGCCTGAGGCGGGATTGAGTTCCGTAACACCTGACCAACATGCTCAAGTACGCGGTCGCCCAAAGGATGGCCATACCGGTCATTGAACTGCTTGAAATGATCGATATCCAACATGACCAATGCCACCCCATGAGGAGCGTTGATCAATGCATGATCCAGCAAACGAGTGAAGGTAGCTCGGTTCAACACCTTAGTCAGACCATCCAAAGATGCAGCCAGTTGGGCTCGCTCGAGCTTGTCTCTCAGACTCTTGATTTCATTTTGCGCTGAGTGCAGCTGGGAGAGGAAAAGCTCTTGCTGATCCCGCATGACCTGGGTGCTCTGTTGCAGCTCGCTCAGGATGGCGGGCAACCTCTGGTCGACCGGCTCCGCGAGCATTTCCATGCAATGCCCAAGACTGGCTTGAAAGTTGGCACTGCCATTCACGCTACGCGAGATATTACGCTCCATGTCGTCAACCAGATTGATCGCTTGTTGTTGCCCTGCGCGCGCCTCCTCCAATTCATCACGAATGATGTAGTCGCGAAAAAGCTTCGTAGCGGATTCTGGAGGGAAACAGTCGAAGTCTTTGACCACCCTGTCCAGATGGCGATTAAGCTCTGGCTCCTGACCTTTGCTGTAGGTGTACCAGAGAGCGTAGTGAACGGGATTTGGTGGAATGTTGTGACGCACCATCAGTGGTACGGCCTGCTTTAGCAGAGCCGCCGCCTCGCGGGAGTCCTCTGGATACATCGCTAGGGCAGTCGCACGCGTCTCTACTTGGCTCATAACGTCACTGTGGTTGGTTTTATTGGCATATATGAAGTCGGGCAGCATATCCTTACCTACACCAAGCAGCCATACATAAGTCCATGAGCGAGACGTCCAGCGAGGTGGCTGCGAGCGCGGACAACCCTTCACCGTTAAGCCTCTGGATAGCAGACGAGCACCATGTTGGAAGAAATTGATGATCCGCCTCTTCTCTTCGACCTGAAATCCTGTGGCTGTATCTGCAGCCCAAATTTTCGACACGATCGATTGGATGTTCCCCAACCGGCCACTGGCCCAGTCGATTACTGGGTGCCTGGTTTCCTAATAGGAGTGACCAATTGCTGACTCGGCCCGACAAAGATGCGCTACGTGCGATGCTGGAATCGCAAGTTCGAGAAAAGCTACAGCACGACCCTGATGCGGTAACGACTTATGCAGCACAGCCTGAACCCGAACGAAAACCATACACCAGTAAGCCCACGGTTCAGGACAAGGCATTTCACAGGGAGCTCGATCAGATGCGTGCGGATGCTGAAGCCGGAGTGATACATAAATCAGTGTGCGAGCCAATGGACGATGGTGAGACTAGCCTTGCGCTCGATGACTACCCTGGCTTAAAAGAGGCAGGCTCTGCATCAAATCAGTGGTGATGTTTTGGCGCCTGTGCTGCGGTAATCGGTACCTAGCCGCCCTCCTCTTATACAGCCTGTCGACGCATGGTCAGGATGGCTGCTCCGAAGCAGATGAACGTCGACCCAACTACCCGGCTGATCCACCGTATGCGTCCGGCCAAGTCATCTACCCAACCCCGCAACGCCAGGACATGGTGTGCACTTAAATTTAAGTGGGCACCAGTTCTAGCCTTTTAAGCGGGTATTTCATGCAGCCAACACGCCGTTCCTATTCCAAATCCTTCAAGGCCCAGGTCATTCAAGAGTGTGCCCAGCCCGGCGCTTCGATTGCCAGCATCGCCCTCAGCCATCGCCTCAACGCAAACCTCGTCCACAAATGGATTCGAGTGCAAGCGCAGAAAAGCACGACGCTTCAACCTGCATTCATCCCATTGCCTATGCAAACAACGGCGCACGTATCTTCATCGAATATCAGCGTTGAGATTCTGCACCCACGCGGCACCGTCAAAGTGAACTGGCCAACCGATAGTGCTGCTGCCTGCGCCGCTTTCCTTCGAGACCTGTTGCGATGATCCGCATCGACGCCATCTGGCTCGCCACCGAGCCCATGGACATGCGTGCCGGCACTGAAACTGCGCTGGCCAGGGTGATTGCGGTCTTCGGTGCGGCGAAGCCGCACTGTGCTTATCTGTTTGCCAATCGCCGCGCGACTCGGATGAAAGTGCTGGTACACGATGGGATTGGCGTTTGGCTGGCTGCACGCCGCTTGAACCAAGGCAAGTTTCACTGGCCAGGCATTCGACAAGGCAGCGAAATGCAGTTGGATACCGAACAACTTCAGGCCTTGGTGCTCGGCCTACCTTGGCAACGTGTTGGCGCTGGCGGTGCAATCACGCTGCTTTAAAAACCGTAATTAGTGCCTCGGCTTGCTGTCGCAAGTGGCCTGCTTTGGTAAAATCCACGGCATGACTTCCTCGCCCAATCTCGATCAAATGACTCCCGACCAACTGCGTGCATTCGCTGCGCAGTTGCTGTCGCAGGTCGAGACCATGGGTAAGACGGTCGAAACAATGGGTAAGAAGATCAACCGCGATCAAACGGTAATCGAGAAGCTGACCCACGAGATTGCGCAGCTCAAGCGTTTGAAGTTTGCCAAGCGCAGCGAGCAGATGAATCCTGAGCAGGCGAGCCTGCTTGATGACCTGATCGATACCGATATCGCGGCGATTGAGGCCGAGCTTCAGGCCTTGCAAATAGCCCCAGTGGCGACCGAGAAAAAGCAAAAGCCCAAGCGCACGGCCTTGCCGGCAGAGTTTCCACGCACCTTGATCCATCACGAGCCGGACAACACCCACTGCCCATGCGGCTGCGCGCTCAAGCGTATCGGTGAAGATATCAGCGAAAAACTGGACTACACACCGGGCGTGTTTACCGTTGAACGCCATGTTCGTGGCAAGTGGGTTTGCGATAGCTGCGAAACGCTGATCCAGGCACCGGTGCCGGCGCAGGTTATCGACAAAGGCATCCCAACCGCCGGGTTGTTGGCCCATGTCATGATCGCGAAGTTCGCTGACCATCTTCCGCTTTACCGTCAGGAATCGATTTTTGGTCGTGCCGGCTTGGCGATTCCACGTTCAACCTTGGCTCAATGGGTTGGCGTTACGGGCGTGCAGTTGCAGCCACTGGTCGATGCCCTGCGTGACGTAGTGATCGGGCAGCAGGTTGTGCACGCGGATGAAACGCCCGTGCAGATGCTCGCTCCGGGCTCGAAAAAAACCCACCGTTCTTATGTTTGGGCTTACGCCACCAGCCAGTTCTGCGAAACAGCCGCTGTCGTCTACGACTTCAGCCCCAGCCGCGCCGGTGAGCATGCTCGCAACTTCCTGCAAGGCTGGAAAGGTAAGTTGGTCTGCGACGATTTTGGCGGTTACAAGGCCAGCTTCGAACTCGGCGTAACCGAGATCGGCTGCATGGCCCATGCCCGGCGCAAGTTCTTCGAACTGCACGCTACAAACAAGAGCCAGCTCGCCGAGCAGGCCCTGCGTTACATCCAGTTGCTGTACGAGATCGAGAGCGAAGTGCGTGACCTGGAGCCGGATTTACGGTGCCGAATACGGCAAGAAAAAGCCGTGCCGGTGATGGATATCCTGCATGCCTGGATGATCGCCCAGCGTGATCTTGTGCCCGAAGGGTCGGCCATCAGCAGAGCACTCGATTACAGCCTTAAACGCTGGGCAGCGCTGTCGCGCTACCTCAATGACGGGGCCGTACCCATTGATAATAATTGGGCGGAGAACCAGATCCGACCATGGGCTCTTGGGCGCAAGAACTGGCTCTTCGCCGGGTCGCTACGCAGCGGAAAACGGGCTGCGGCAATCATGAGCTTGATCCAGTCTGCGCGGCTGAATGGTCATGACCCGTACGCCTATCTAAAGGATGTTCTCACGCGCCTGCCGACGCAGCGGGCGAGTGAAATCGAGCAGTTGCTTCCGCATAAGTGGCAGCCGGTTTAATCACGCAAGATGTGATGCCCGGACGCATACGATCCACCGGGATAGATCGGGACGGGTCAACACGTCCTTGGCCCAAGAGACCAGTGCGGCATACAGACTAAGAGACGTCCTTTGTGCCAGGTCACGCTAGGCAAATATCGCTGTCCCCTGCAAATGCATCGCGCAAATAGTCTGTGAATGCTCTAACCCGCGCAGATTATCTCCGATCTGGGGGAGTCACAGCGTGAATGGGTAGAGAAGCCGGCGAGTAACTCTCCAGTAATGCGACTACGCGCCCTTCCCTGAGGTCTTGTCGAAATAGCCACAATGGAGAAAGCGAAACTCCTAATCCGTTCAATACCATTTGCCTAACCGCCTCACTGTTATTGCTGCGAACATTGCCACTGACTTGCACACTATTCCATCTGCCATTGTGCTCGAATCGCCAGCTGGCAAAATGCTCCAGCTGGATGAAAACAAGACAGTTGTGGTCGGTCAAATCCTTCGGCGACGAACATACCCTCGTATAGGTTAAGCATATCAAATGATTATTCAATCGAAACACACGTACAAATGAATAATCTCCGATAGATGGATACCATCAATCTTAAGGATTTCGGAGGGTTTCATCATGCTAAACCTCACAGCGATATTCGGACGTAGCCTACTCTCACCCTGCTTAGTAAGTCTCTTTCGTCTGGTGTTGACAGTCACCAGAAGCGCCAGCCGCCTTACCCATCTGATGATGAGGAGTTATGTGCATGATAAATTGGATAATAATATTTATACAGAACATGATCATGTTGGTATTTCTACTTCCCTCGTGGATACCGATAGAAGCTCAATTGATGTACCTATAGGTGCACATCTGGTCAGTCCTCGTAAATTTTATTTACATCACGGTATTTACCTTGGCGGTGGAAACGTCGCGCACTACTCAGGATTTAGCTCATCATTCAGGCCAGGGCCTGTTGAAGTAACAAATATTGGAAAATTCTCAAATGGCAGATCGGTTTGGGTATTTCATGAGTGCTGCGAATTTACTAATGATGAAATCGCAAGTCGCGCACGCTCCAGAATCGGTGAATGCGAATACAAGATTTTCTCCAACAACTGCGAACATTTTTGCAACTGGTGTATCCGTGGGGAGAGCCGGAGTACTCAGGTTACTGATTACCTCCATTGTCCTCTTCGGTTTCTAACATTCATTGCGGCGTTGGAATCATACTTTATTGCATAACGGCTCTACCTTGGGGCTGCACATTTAGTATGTTGAAGCACGCGCGGCTACCTATGTAGGTACTAAAAATCGAGCAGCCGTAGAGGATGCATTTCTTGGAATCAGAAATCCTCCTTTCGGATAGGCAGTCACCCTAGCCCTTACGCTTGCTTAGGGCGCATCCGCGTGACCGATCCTGATCTAAAATCAACACCAACGGTACGTTTCACCGAGTGCATTACACTGGTACGAATCGTCTGCAATTTTGGATTGGGCTCACTTTTCCAGGCCTTCTGATTGATATGAAAATCAAAATGGAAGCGGTGGCACATGCAGGAGCACCTGCTCCCCGCCTAGCGATGGCTACTGTCCTACTGAGGGTAGGTGCGCTCTCCCTGGCAACCTTCATATTCGTAGTGGACACCCTGACCTCCATTCAGATCGCCGTGGCCGTGCTTTACGTCATAGTCATTCTGATGTCGGTCAGTCTGTATTCCAGGAGCGGGGTCATCAAGGTAGCGCTGTCTTGCGTAGGGCTGACACTGATCGCTTTTTTCATCTCCCACGGCACGGATATACACAGCCCAGCATTTGCACGTTGTCTAGTGAGCCTGACTGCTATAGGGATTGCGACAATCATGGCGCTGAAGAACAAAGCTGCCTACGACGAGCTGCAAGAACAAGTCCGTGTGCTTGCGCAAACCCATGACGCCATAATCGTTCGAGATATGGATGGAAGAATCACTACCTGGAGTCCAGGCGCAGAGGCGCTCTATGGTTGGTCAAAGGTCGAAGCCATTGGTCAGGATTTCCGCTCACTGCTCAACCCTCAGTTTTCGTCTTCCGAAAAGGACGTAATGGACTCGCTACTCCGAGTCGGTACGTGGGAAGGAGAAGTAGTGGAGCACCGTCGTGACGGTACTCAAGTGACCGTAGTGAGTCGATGCTCACTGTCACGTGACAATCACAATATTCCTAAAGCCATCCTCGCCACTCACAATGACGTATCCGAGCGAAGACGCGCGGTGGATGCCTTGCGTCGTAGTGAAGCATTCCTTTCTTACGCACAGCGTCTTAGTCAGACAGGCAGTTTTGGCATACAACTTCCTAGTGAGGACGTGTATTGCTCCGATGAAGCCCTACGAATATTTGAGTTCAGAGAAGATGAGCAGCCTTCCCTGGCAAGCATGCAGAAAAAAGCTCACCCGGAAGACATCGGCAAGGTCACTTCTCTGATTGAAGAGGCGCATCGCAAAGCGCCTACCTTGAAAGCCGAGACTCGCCTCCTGATGACGGATGGACGAGTAAAACATTTGCGTATGCTTGCTCAAGGGCAGACAGACTCGACCGGACACTACGAATACATCGGGGCACTGGTCGATGTTACGGGCTCAAAATTAGCGGAGGAAGCACTTCACCGGTCACAGGCTGAATTAGCGCACGTAACTCGGATCACGACCTTAGGAGAGCTTGCGGCCTCAATTGCGCATGAAGTAAATCAACCTTTGGCCGCAGTGATAACGAACGGTGACGCGGGACTCCGCTGGCTGAAGCGTGAAACTCCGAATACCGCCGAAGCGTTGGCGTCGATAGAGCGCATGATGAGCGAAGCGCGTCGAGCAAGCGAAGTCATCCGCCGCATCCGCGCGCTTGCTCGAAATACTGCCCCGCAGAACATGCTGCTCGACCTTAAAGAGATAGTCGATGAATCGCTCGCCTTGGTAGATCGAGAGCTGACCCGAAACAAGGTGGTTGTTCTGAGTGAGATAGATAGCCGAGCTGCATGGATAACGGGCGACCGAGTGCAGTTGCAACAAGTGATCATCAATTTGATCATGAACGGTATTCAAGCTATGGCGAACACAAAAAGTACCAATCGCCGACTGCTTCTGCGGTTACGTCACTCAGACGCCGACGAGGTGCTTGTGAGCGTCCAAGATAACGGCCCAGGGATTCTGCCAGAGAACATGCCGAAACTTTTCAACGCTTTCTTTACCACCAAACCGGAGGGTATGGGCATGGGGCTGTCGATTTGTCGCTCAATCATTGAGGCACACGGGGGGCGCATTTGGGGAGCGTGTAATCCTGGTGAAGGCGCCACTCTGCACTTTTCTCTTCCGACTATGAATGAGGACTGACCATGAAGAACGATTCTTCAGTTGGTGAGCCTGTAAAAAACACTCCCATGGTATTCGTTGTCGATGACGAGGCCTCTATACGCGATGCGCTTAGCAATCTATTCCGCTCCGTAGGGATACAGGTCAATACTTTCGAATCTACCTCAGATTTTTTGAAGCATCCGAAGCCGGACAGCCCAAGCTGCCTCATCCTTGATGTGAGACTCCAAGGCTTCAGTGGTTTGGATTTCCAAAATCAGCTGGCTGAATCCAAGGTAAAAATGCCGATTATTTTCATAACCGGTCATGGCGATATAGCGATGTCTGTAAAAGCGATGAAAGCAGGCGCATCGGACTTTCTTGCGAAGCCGTTTCGTGATCAAGATCTGCTTGATGCAGTTTCAGCAGCCCTTCAGACAGATGTACGACGCAGGGAATTAGAACTGCAGGGGTCAGACCTGCAAAACCGTTTTCAATCGCTCACAGCACGTGAGCGCCAGGTTATGGCCCATGCTGCCAAAGGACTGATGAACAAACAGATCGCTGATCAACTGCATCTGAGCGAGATCACAGTCAAAATACATCGCGGCCATGCAATGAAAAAAATGAACGCTAAATCGTTTGCTGACTTGGTTCGCATGGCCGAGTCCTTGGGAATGTGACAGTGACGCTTATCAGAATAATACGTCCGTATGATTTCTTTTATACGAGTGAAGTCATAGTGTCGAATCAACGCTCTACACGCTTATGTCTCGTTTAAGCGCCAACGAAGGTACGCATTGTGGTCAGAACTCCTGTGATAGCAATCGTCGATGATGATCAGTCGGTACGAATGGCGATAGATAATCTCGTGCGATCCCTCGGATACGAATCAAATCAATTCTCCTGCGCAGAGCATTTTCTCGCCGGGGCGAATCTCGAGCGCACATCGTGCCTGATCACAGACGTTCAGATGCCTGGTATGAGTGGCCTCGAACTGCAAAGTGAGCTGATCAATATCGGACTGGATATGCCCATCATTTTCATTACGGCCTACCCAGAGGAATCGATGCGCAAGCGAGCAAAGGCAAGCGGTGCTAAGTGTTTCCTTAGCAAGCCATTCGAAGGGCAGACGATGATTGAATGCATCGAGAGAGTCATTCAGAGTCCTAAAAGTCTTAAACTCCACTGATCCAGGCGCCCCCACGTTCCCTAATTACTCAGCCTTACAAAGCTGTTCGTTCGCATGTGGCTAAATAAAACACAACAGAAACATACGTAAGTATTAGCTGTTAACACCGCCGTACTAAAAAATACTAACCTTTGTAGAAGTGTTAAACCAATTCATAGGAAGTATCTTAATTTCAAGCCGAAGGACAAACTGTTTAATTGCGCTCCGGGTTGACTCAAACCCTCAACACGCCATTTAAACTGACACTCGCAACCTGTCCCCAAGCTCATGAACATTAGAGATCGTTCGCCCCACCAAAGATGATCACTGTGTAACGAAAAGCGGACGTAGGCGTTTACGCCTGGGTAGTGACGACCATGAACAGAAATGATCTTCGCAAAATTGACCTCAATCTTCTGATCGTGTTTGAAACGCTGATGCAGGAACACAATCTTACCCGCACAGGTGAAAAGCTGTTTCTATGTCAATCATCAATCAGCGCTGCTCTTAACAGATTGCGCCAATATTTTGATGATCCTCTATTCATACGTATGGGACGAGCTATGGAGCCAACAAGCAGGGCAATAGAGATATACGCCAGCTTAACTCCAGCTCTTGACTCCATGGCTGTCGCACTGGGTAGGATGAGTGAGTTTGATCCCGCAACTAGCTCCACTATCTTTAGGATTGGCTTGTCCGATGACGTCGAATACGCGCTACTCCCAGGCTTGCTAAGTCAGCTTCGGATCGAAGCGCCAAACGTCGGCTTGGTAATTCGGCGTACAGATCATTATCTAGCGTCCAGCCAGCTCTCAACGGGTGAGGTGTCGCTAGGAGTTTGCTACAACCGAGACCTGCCAGCTAACGCTAAATCAAAAGTTTTACGGAGCATTCGACCCACGGTTCTAAGTTCGAGTACTTACTCAAGATCACTGGATCTCGACGAATTTTGCCGTCGCCCTCACATCTCGGTTTCACTCAAAGGGGATATGTGTGACGACATCGATAAAGCTTTGCAGGCAATCGGTCTTGAGCGCAGAACAGTCCTCGCTATTCCTCAATACAGCGCGCTCAAAACATTGATCGAAGGCACTGACATGGTAGCTGTAGTTCCTGAATACGTAGCACAAACCATGACACAACAGGGCGATTTGCGCGAGACCCCGCTGCCGATGGTTCTACCCTCACTCAATCTGTCGATGTCATGGAGTGGAACTCTCAACAACGACCCTGGGGAACGGTGGTTACGCTCCCGCATAAGCCTGTACCTGAGCGAGCAGAACGCAGCTACAGGTGACATGCGCTCGAAACCCAGCATCACGCATCGTCAGCAAAGCATACCTCATACCCGAGCTTCTGCAGGAAGGGCTGCTTTACATATGTTACGCGAGGCGTAGTTGGTCGGAATCAAGCTTACATCTTGCAATGAAATGTACGCGGCGGTGTGGCGGCTTTTCCTACCAATGGCAGCAGGGTTGTACAAACCAAGCAACCACGTTCAATCGCCGCGTTCGCGCGGCGTTGCTGCGGTAACCATATTTGCAAACATGCCTTTAGGGGTAATGGCTGCAACTCAGAAGACAGTTCATCACCACCAGCTGGGAGTTTATCCGATATGACCTCCATTAAAACAAAAGACGGTACAGACATTTTCTACAAAGACTGGGGCCCGAAAGACGCAACGCCCGTTGTGTTACACCACGGCTGGCCTTTGAGTTCAGATGATTGGGACAACCAAATGATGTTCTTCCTGGACAAGGGTTTCCGGGTCATCGCCCATGATCGCAGAGGACATGGTGGCTCGACCCAGACCTGGATTGGCACCGATATGGATACGTATGCAGCGGATGTGATTGAACTTGCAGACGCGCTCAACCTGAAGGGCGCTATCCACGTTGGCCACACAACTGGCGGCGCACTGCAGTTCAGAACCAACCGTCTCGATTGTCGACTTGCTCCTTGGCAGCTCCGCAGAGCCAAAGAGCTACTGTATGCCAACATTGAAGGCTCAACGGGCATTGCCAGCATTGCACATGAGTGCGGTTTGTCACGGGCACACTTTTCTCGCGCGTTCAGCCATAGCGTTGGTGTTCCACCTTATCGCTGGCTGCGAACCCTACGTATTGAAAGAGCCAAGGATCTGCTTCGAAACTCTAGCCACTCGCTTTCTGAGATCGCATTGATCTGTGGATTCACGGATCAAAGTCATTTCAACCGGGCTTTCCGCTGCGCTACAGGGCTAACACCACGCTGTTGGCGCATCAACTGACATTCTATTTTTCCCATATTGGAAGCATTCTCGCGTATCCCGCAAATTGTTCGCCAGTAGCCGATGCGATTAGATGCCCTGCTTCTCCGCCTTATTTTTATATTTCCGCACAGCCATCCAAAATAAGCACGTCTGTTCAATCCAGGCTTTCTAAAATGCGCGACCATTTCTTCGATTTCTGGGAGGCAATGAACATGCATGGAGGCATCACGAAATTTAAGTTTTTTTCAGGCGTTTTGTTGGCACTCACGGCAACGGTGGTAATGCCTGGTGCCTGGGCTGCAGAGGCACGCGCCTTGGCGGCGGACGGCGCTGATCGTGTTGGTGCCGGGGCGGTCGCGGCGGACGGCTCGGATCATGTTGGTGCTGCTTGTCTTGCATACCCCCGAAGTGGAATAGGTTCGGATCGAGTGGCATCCTTGCTCATGGGCGGCACTTATTCCGATCAGTTCAATAACCCAATCATCAATCAGTAGCGCGACATTTCATTGTTTGGAAAATGACCGTCTATGACGCGGCAACCGAAACCGCCATCCGAGGCGGACGCCGCCTCTAGGGCACGCAAGACCTGATGCGACGCTCCCCCGGCGCGCGCTTATTTGAAGAACGTCCTCACTCGCCTGCCGACGCAGCGGGGATATTGCAAAGCTGCTGCCACATAAGTGGTAACCGGTTTGGTTACGCAAGACGGGATGCCCGCACGCATACCGGGGGGCAGGTAACAGCCATCCCTACCGCGCCCCGCTTACAGAGCATTTGGGATGTTGCTGTCCGCGCGCCTTTGCGAGATAGAGGCCTAGGGCCAAATCGATGGGCATGCGTAGAGGTATTTGAAGGGCTTACCAGTGCGGCTGTGAACTCAACGAGCGGAGTTGCTGCCCCGTTATTCCAGAACTAGGTGCTGTGTACCATGGGGCGTTGATACCCAGCTATCCCCGCAAAGGCCTGAAGAATGCCCTGATTTCCTCAGCCAGGATCTGAGGTTGCTCCAGCGCTGCGAAATGACCTCCACGGGCTACGTGCTCCCAGCGGTGTACATCGAACACACGTGCCACCCAGCTACGTGGAGGCATAGGGAGCTCCTTGGGAAATAGTGTGACGCCTAATGGCGGATCGACCCGCTCCCCTGGCTCGAACGCCAGCGGGTTTTGTCGATTTTCCTTATACAGACGTAAGCTTGCCTGCACGTTCCCGCTAAACCAGTACAGGGCAATATCGGTTAGAAGCGTGTCGAACGACAATACCTGTTCTAGATCGTTTGGATGATCAACCCACGCATGAAACTTTTCGACAATCCACGCTGCAAGCCCTAGTGGCGAGTCCGTCAACGCGAAAGCAAGTGTCTGAGGTTTCGTGCTCTGCAACGCAGCGTAGGCCCCCTCAGTGGCTGCAAAGTGGCTGCTCCGATCTAGGAAATCCTGTTCTTTCTCGCTCAAAGCATCTTGGCCGGCACCTAGAGGCGGCCGATAGCTCCCTGGAATGTAATTGAGATGAGCACCGATAATTTGGGGTTGGTGATCACGGGCGAGCCACATTGAAACTCCAGCGCCGATGTCCCCTCCTTGGGCGCCAAAACGGCCGTACCCCAGCTGCCCCATGAGCGCTTTCCAGAGGGCCGCAATCTGTCTTGAGCTAATCCCGGCCTGGGTCGGTGCAGGCGAGCAGCCGTAGCCTGGAAGAGACGGCACCACCACATCAAATGAGTCAGCGGCATCGCCACCGTGGGTAGCAGGGTCAGTGAGTAGCGGGAGCAACTGTTCCATTTCCAGGAATGAACCTGGCCAGCCGTGGGTGATAACCAGAGGCATGGGTTTGTGCCCCTTTCCGCGCTGATGCAGGAAATGAATGGCTTGGCCATTGACCTCAGTCATGAACTGCGGCAACTGATTGATCCGCCGCTCTTGATCTCGCCAATCAAAGTGGTTGCACCAATGTTCAAGGAGACGCTGAAGAAAATCCGAATTGGTACCATCCTCCCAGCTGTCTGGCTTTAAGGCGTCGGGTAAACGTGAATTGCGTAGCCGCTGATGAAGGTCGCTTAGTTGAGAATCGGTGACGGCCAAGGTAAAAGGGCGAATCTGCATGACAATTCCCTATGAGGGTAAACACGCTAGATTATGGCGCTGCTTCGCGATCAGGCAATCACCGATCACCGATCACCAACAATAGCCAGATTAGCCAGTTCAAACGCTCATCACGGCGACTGCCGTCATGCTACATATAGTTCCTGATTCAACCCGGACGTATTGGTTTTTAACCCCCTACCAACCGCTCAATCGCTTCTCCCGGTGATACCTTGGCTACGTCTGGTGAGGAGGCTAGGAAGGTGTGTTTGCCAGACAGTTACCGAAGGTGAAATAAGTTGCAAACTCTAATCTTGCCCAATCCTACTAACGCGCAGCGTAATCCGCGTTAACGCACCAATATGTAGCGCCCCCTAAACCTCTCCCCTGCGTAAACCCAAACCCTGCTACTACCTGACACGCGATGGCCGCCCAGTTGGCAGCCTCTCTGAGGCCGGCGCCGCGATTAAGCTACGTCTATCCCATACTGTCCTTCGCTACGGCAACCAATTCCCGACGATGCCTGTTCTCGCCTACGACGACTCCCGTGTCCTGCCACAGGCGTTGACAGGCACCCTGCTCACCAGCAAGGAAATCGAGGGTTTGACACTCCATGCAGGCCGCTTCACTGCTGACAGCCCAATGGGCGATTCATCACGTGACCCGGGAACGCAATCTACTTGGCCAACTCCTACTACTCCGACTTCAACTTGAAGGATGAAGAGTCCTGGCAGCTCAGCTACGAGCTCGATTTCGCCGGATTCGGCGTACCAGGCCTGACCTACAAGACGGCTTACGTGCGCGGAAGCAACGTTGACTCGGGCGGTGAGCAGGATGGTACCGAACGCGAGTTCTTCAATCAGGTCAAATACGTAGTACAAGAAGGCTCGCTGAAGGACATGTCCTTCAAGCTTCGTAACTCCATTTACCGAGCAGATCGTGATGTTGCCGCGAACCTGAATGAGGTACGTGCCTACGTTGAGTATCCTCTGGATATTCTCTGATCAAATCGCGCCGGGTTCCCCCGGCGCATCTTTTACCTGCGCCAAACATACGGTTAGTTCAACCAGTCCGCTAAGTCGTTGGCGGTCAGTCACGCGAATTTGATGGCACCGCCCTGGATGTCGTCCCGTGCCAATCGCAGATCATCGGCGTCCTGATTGAGCCGGTGAACCAGGTTGAGCAACCGTTGCCGCAACACTTCGTCCGTGAGCTGCTCAGCTGCACGCATAACATCAAGCGCCGCGTGCTCATTGTTGGTAGCGACGGAGTCGAGCAGTTTGCGCATGCTTCTTGATGACCGATTCATTTCCAACTCCCTGGATTTCAGTGACGCGAATCATATGGCCAGAATGTTTCGTCAGTATTTCAGCTGCACGAACTGGCTTGAATCACCGGCTCCGGTTCATTTGACGCTTGCTGGAGGGACAACCTGAGGGGTCGATTACGCTTGTAGCAACCCGTCATTTATGAAGCTAAGCGGCTCGCTCCAGAGCATCCAGCAAACCAAAAAACTCCCGAGAAAGCTTATGCCGAGGGGCCAAATGGATGATGGGTACTGAAACTTCGTGAGATTCGCGCATCTTGACGGAGCTGCTTAGGTAAACCGGTAGCACAGGCAAACCTTCTGCCACCAGCTCATCAACGAGATTTTGGTGCAAGGCGGTATGCCCGGTGAACTGATTGACCACCACCCCTTCCACTTTCAGTAATTCATTGTGATCAAGACGTAGCTCCTCTACCTGCGCGATCACGCGATACAGCGCCTGGCGAGAAAAACTGTCGCAATCGAATGGGATCAGCAAACTGTCCGCTGCCACCAGAGCACTGAATGTGTAGAAGTTGAGTGACGGAGGTGTATCGATGTAGATGCGCTCATAATCCTCGGACAGTTCAACCAGCAGCTTGCGCAGCTTATTGATCTTGTATTTGGTCTCGAGTTTTGACTGGAGGTCTGACAGGTCAGGGCTGGCAGTCACCAAGTGAAGGTTGTCGTAAGAGGTCTCAGTTATGACCACGCGATTCCTTCTGCCTTCGAAGCCGCCGGATAGAGTTTGTTTGAAAAAATCGGCGATGCCCGCGGGGATGCTTTCGTTGATCAGACCTGTCAGATACTGAGTCGAATTTGCCTGGGGATCGAGATCAACCAGCAGTGTTCGGTAACCTTCGGCAGCACTCACTGCGGCAAGGTTGCAGGCAATGCTGGATTTTCCAACGCCCCCTTTCTGATTGAATACAACACGACGCATGGGGCTTGCTCATCCATGAAAAAGGCCAAAGGCCGACTGAAAGAAGGTGTAAGAAGTCGTGTCAATTCTATGACCGTAATGTTTCAGTTTTACGACTGCGATTGACACAAGGGCCGGGCTAGAGGGATGGCCTGGCAATACAGCGTAATAGCAATGGAATAGGCGCCACCAGAGTGAGGATTTACAAACGACTCTGAGACGGGGTTGATGACCGTTTAGCAATACGCTTCATTGCAGCTATGGGCGCAGTCTCGCAGTAGAAGCGCGCTCCGTTACGCATTGATCCCGTTCCATTGGGATTTCGGCATCGTCCGGAACTCCAAGCTTGCGACGTCTCGATCATGTGGCGAGCACCCGGAAGTAACGCCGACCCGCCAGCTACACTAATTCGATACATTTCTGCACAGAGACTTCGACCATGGCTACCAAAACCGCAATCGTATTCGCTGGCGGCGGCAGTTTGGGTGCGGTGCAGGTGGGTATGTTGCGGGCCTTGGTCGAGGCCAATGTTCGATTCGACATGGTGGTTGGCGCTTCGGTAGGCGCTATCAACGGTGCCTACTTTGCCGCAAGGCCCGATTCCGATGGCGTCGAGGCGCTCGCCGGATTCTGGCGCAGGTTGTGTAAAACTGACATCTTCCCCCTCTCTTGGCTCGATACCTGTAGAGGACTGATCAAACGGCGTGGCTTTCTGTTGCAGCCGGCGGCCTTGAACCGATTGCTGGGTCAGGCACTGCCCATTCATCGCATTGAGGATGCGGCGCTGCCCCTACACATCGTCACCACAGACCTGCTCAGTGGCACCGAGACGGTTCTGTCCAGTGGCGAACTTGAGCAGGCGTTACTGGCCAGCGCTGCCATCCCACTGGTGTTCCCCTGCGTACAAATCGCCGATCAGTTCCTGGTTGACGGCGGCGTGGCAAGCAATACACCTATTTCGACTGCCGTAGCCTTGGGAGCCACCAACGTCGTGGTAATCCCCACCGGGGTGAGTTGCGCCCTAACACAACCGCCCCGAGGCCTGGTCGCCCTAGCCCTGCACACCGTCAATCTGATGAGCATGCGCCAACTGGTGAGCGACATCGAACACTTCCGCACTCTCACCAGCCTGCACATCGTCCCGCCCTTGTGCCCTGTGGATGTCTCGGTGTTCAACTTTGACCAGACCGAGTCTTTGCTTCAGCGTGCCTATGAGCAGACCCTCCGGTGGCTGGAAAGTGGGGGGCTCGAACGCACCAAGGTACCTGGTGCCCTGACCATCCATTCACATGCCCATGAGCATTGAGTGAAGTGAATTACTTATAAAAGAGGCTTTCAACACTCCGTGCAATATTGCGAGAGTAAATCTCAGACTTCGAACCGCTCATGGCAACAGCAGCGCTTCATGGATCTCAATAGAAGGTATCGCACCTCCCACACGCCTGCTATCAAGCCAACCCCTGGTTTTGCTGACATCGAAAATCTGGCCCTGCTCCATCAAGGTCAATATGAGTTCGTCCGAGACTCGGTAGCGTCCGCAGTCCGGACAGTCTCTTTCTTCCCAAGGGCCAGAGCACTGAATGCGCTCAGCGACACCTACACAGATAAGACAATTCATCGGAGTCACCATTTTTATAGTTGTACCCTATCTGTCCTGGGCCGCCTGCGATGGCATGCCCACTGACACGCCATTGAGTGCGTTGATCAGGTTGGTGCTTGGTCGACTGAAAAGATCGAAAGAAAGTTCGGAGCGATGACGCTTTCGGTACAAATAGGTCGTATCTACCCATCCAGCTTAAGCACTGGCGGAAAGCCGCAGCGCTCCTGGCTCTTTGCCCTTGTTCTTCAGCCAGTGTCTGCATCGGCCCCTGAGGCGGTCGTGACATATGCGATCAACAGCGATGGCGAAGCTTGCTATGACGACTACCCTTAACGCTGATAGACGGATCGGGAGGCGACACTGCTTCTCCCGTTCGCCCGAAATCACTCAGTGAAAATGGGAGGAATTCGAAGATGGATGAGCAGAAAATTCGAGAAGCTGCGTATCAGCTTTGGGAGAAAGAAGGCAAGCCGCAAGGACAAGACCTGGAACACTGGTTCACTGCTGAAAAATCAGCCGGCGAAGAGGATTTTGACAGTTCAACCTCTGGCTCAACGCAAGGTAGCGAAGCTGGGTCGTCTCAAGCTAACTCCAGCCGAGGCCGAAGACCAAAATAAAGATGGCCGTTAAAGCTTCAGTTGAAGATCAAGATCAATGACTGGCAGATACCCATCGATAGCGCGCACCGTCGAATGCGCGCTTTCGTCGTGGCGAAACAATTATTTCTTAAATAGCCCCTTGTCGTTTCAATCCGGTGGCGGCCATCTTGCTCGTACCTATCCAGACTGAAATCCGTAGAACGATTCGCAACTCCGATACAGTTGGCTGCATTTATCCTTGGATCAGTCATATGAGTAACCGGCTGCTTGATGGAAACGGCTAAGCGGTAAACCCCGCAACGATACCGCCATCAACCATCTACCTGCACAAGCCTTGGTCATTGGACGACCTGGTGATAGCGGTAGCGTCTCTCCTGCAGCCTGATTATCCCATTCGTAAGACTTGAGTCGTCGTTGGCCTGTTAACTCCTGATGCTTCGAGTCCATGATTTGCCGTCGCGTTTACGCACAGATCTTTTTGCGCGCCGTGGAGGAAAATCGATGCCAAATTCCTCATACACGCCCGGATATCCGGCACCAGCGGTTACATGCTCAACCCGCTGATCAGCCCCGGTAGCCTTGAAGACTTTGTCGAACTGATCATTCCGGAGTTGCAGAAGCGCGGCTTGTATCGCACTGAACCTCATGGCAGCACTTTCCGCCCAAGGTTGCGCGACGATCGTGCGAATCGCTTGCCGGCGTCGGCATATGGGGCATCGTTTCGTATCGACCAGACGCGTTGACAGCTGTTGCCGTCAGCAAAAAATAACGGCGAGATGTGAATTTATTCGTGTCCTCTTGTATCTGATCAGAAAGAAGCCGTGCTATCAAAAAGATGGCATCGGTAAAGGCAAACCCGTCTGGCCTGCGCACGCTGGAGCTCAGCGGTTTGCATCAGGACAGATCAGTTACAGAGTGGCTCGCATGAAATCACGTGAGAAAACCGTCAATCCGATCGGATTGGAAGACATCACCATTGTCGACGACGCGAAAATGCGCAAGGCGATCACGGCTGCTGCACTCGGCAACGCGATGGAGTGGTTCGATTTCGGCGTCTATGGTTTTGTCGCCTATGTTCTCGGCAAGGTATTTTTCCCCGGCGCTGATCCCGGTCTGCAGATGATTGCCGCGTTGGCCACCTTCTCGGTTCCCTTCCTGATCAGGCCTCTCGGCGGTTTGTTTTTCGGTACGTTGGGCGATAAGTACGGTCGGCAGAAAGTCCTGGCGGCCACCATCGTCATTATGTCGCTCAGCACCTTCGCCATCGGGCTGATTCCGTCGTATGCCTCGATTGGCATCTGGGCGCCGATCCTCCTGCTGCTCGCTAAAATGGCCCAAGGTTTTTCAGTGGGCGGTGAATACACCGGCGCCTCGATCTTCGTCGCCGAATATGCCCCGGATCGCAAGCGCGGTTTCCTTGGCAGCTGGCTGGACTTCGGCTCGATCGCCGGCTTCGTCTTCGGCGCAGGCCTGGTCGTGCTGATTTCCACCATTCTGGGCGAAGAGCAGTTTGAGGCATGGGGCTGGCGCCTACCCTTCTTTCTCGCCCTGCCCCTGGGCATGATCGGGCTCTACCTGCGTCACGCGCTGGAGGAGACACCGGCGTTCCAGCAGCATGTCGAGCAACTGGAACAGGGTGATCGCGAAGGCCTTGCCAGAGGCCCGAAAGTATCTTTCAAGGAGGTGGCCACCCAGCACTGGCGCAGTCTGATGACCTGCATCGGCGTAGTCGCGGCCACCAACGTCACCTACTACATGCTGCTGACCTACATGCCGAGCTACCTGACACACAACTTGCACTACAGCGAAAATCACGGCGTGTTGATCATCATCGCGATCATGGTCGGCATGTTATTCGTCCAGCCGATGATCGGTTTCATCAGCGACAAGATTGGCCGCCGCCCCTTCATTATCTGCGGTAGCGTCGGTCTGTTCTTCCTCGCCATCCCGGCCTTCATGCTGATCAACAGTGGCAAGATCGGCCTGATCTTTTCTGGTTTGCTGGTGTTGGCGGTGCTGCTCAACTTTTTCATCGGCGTGATGGCTTCCACCCTTCCGGCGATGTTTCCCACTCACATCCGCTACAGCGCCCTGGCCAGCGCTTTCAACGTCTCGGTGTTGATCGCAGGTCTGACCCCTGCCGCCGTGGCCTGGCTGGTGGAAAGCACGCAAAATCTGTACATGCCGGCCTACTACCTGATGGTGATTGCCGTGGTGGGTCTGATTACCGGCGTGACGATGAAAGAAACAGCAAACAAACCGTTGCGTGGTGCGGCTCCGGCGGCTTCCGACATTGAGGAAGCGCAAGAACTGTTGGAGGAACATCACGACAATATCGAGCAGAAGATCGAGGACATCGACGCAGAAATCGCTGAGCTGAAAGCTAAACGTGAGCATCTCGTGCAGCAGCATCCGCGAATCGAATAACGGGGGGCACTATCGTCCAGAAGCTGCCGTTCAATTCTGTCCACAGAAACCCAGTCGAGAACCTAAAGCTTCATGAGGGGTGGAAGCTCATCAGCGTCGTGGTGACCACACATCCAAATGACTAGCTTCACCCATGCTACATACTTGGTAAATCAAAAGCGGTGCATGAAGATCCTTCATCAAATTGATCGTCGTTAGACACGAAAAGCTATTCTCTTGTAGCCCAAAAGCTCGCGCGTCACGCGGGCTTTTTGGTACGACATCTACACCTCATTCTTGACCCGAACGATTTGGCTAGCGGATGAGACTCACGGCAGTGGCGCGGATCATAATTTCGTCCTGGTGAAAACGCTCTTCAAGATCGCGCTTGTAGCTTTGCCACCAAAGCCGATCAACAGCTTCAACCATGACCTCATAAACGATGATGTCGTCCTCTGATTTTTCGTTGTCTTCCAACAGCGATATTCCTTTCGCCGGATTGCGAGTGAACGCCGTCACTCCTCCGAACTGTTCGGCCAACTGCTCCCGTACACGGCGAAAAAGCTCGATGGGCTGAGGCGTGCCATCGTTCGTGTTGAGCGGCAAAAAAATTTCGATCAGGTGCATTTGGATAACCTCGACATCTTAAGAGGTCGTTTCGTGAACAAGGCAGATGCCTGTTCATAGGGTCACTTGTGCCGCCTCTCGCGTGAAAATTTCGATGGTCTTGGGGCCAATCCCTTCGAAAGCAGTAGAGCGATTCTTAAAATCCTGGCGATCGGCACTCGCCTCTACGATATTGCTCCCCCCAAACATATTCGTTGCTGAGTTTGTGAGCAAAGGCTCGGATCTCAGTATTGGCCGGGAATATCGAAATCAAGCCCCGAAGATTCGGGGCTTGATAGGGTCAGACGGCATCAGGGTTTGCGTCCTCCACCTCCGCTCATCCCACCATCCTTGCGTCCCATGCCAGAGGACTTATCTCGGTCATCGGCGACATTGCCGGTGCGTCCGCTTCCTTGCCCACCGCTGGACGATTGATCAGCCTTATTGGCTTGTTGTCCGCCTGAAGCTTGGCCGCCTTTTTGGCCTGGTTTGGACATGTTTTCTTTATCGTCGGCAAATTCGCCTCCGCGATTCGTACCCTGCCCGCCTCCGGACATGCGATCGCTGTCGCGAGATTGTTGTCCGCCGGAAGCTTGACCACCTTTTTGGCCTTCTTCAGACGCGCGTTGTGGATCGTTGGCAAAATTTCCGCCAGAGGCTTCTCCACCTTTCTTACCAGCTTCAGAAGCCTTGTCCCGGGCATTAGAAAAATTGCCTGGATCGTTTTTTCCTGTATTGGCCATTTTCTTCACCTCTACATCGTTAGCACGAGCATGGGCTCGTCTAATTCGGAGGTCGCACAAAAGAGAAAGTTTGAACGGAAATATTGGGCTCGCGACGAGTGGATTTGGGTATTTGGTTCCATTGAAAATGCGCGCATTCGATGGACGGCTTGTGCGTCATAAAGGGGCAACTTACGTCGGATTTCAGCTCAAAATAATCGATGTTTACTAGACTTAATAACTCGTAGAAGTCCTCCATGCATCACCTCAGGAGGTCAATCAATGACTGAACACATCGTGCATTTTCATTGCCAGATCGATCAGGGAACGACTGAGCGCTTCCGGGACTGTTGCCTAGAAGCCATTGATCAAGGCGCCACCTCCTTGCTCCTCAATCTTTCTACAAGCGGGGGTAGCACTAACTTTGGCTTCACCCTCTACACGTTCCTGAAGTCACTGCCGGTACCGCTATGCGCGATCAACGCAGGCAACATCGAATCAATGGGCATCATTATGTTTTTGGCGGCAGGCCGACGTATCACCTCACCCCACTCACGCTTCCTGATTCACCCGATGAATTGGTACTTCAGCCAAAAATCAGTCGACCATCAGCGCCTGCGTGAATACCTGTCGAGCCTCGACAACGACCTCGCGCGTTACGTGCAAATTTTCACACTCGAAACTGCTGACGCAGAGACCAAGCTCGATATTTTTCATTGCCTTTCAGCTGAAGAAAAAGTCATCGCTGCACACGAGTCCCTGGCATACGGGATTGCTCATGAGATGAAGCAAATGATGTTCGCTGATGATGTCAAACATTGGAAAGTCAGCGGTGGATGAAGCTAGCCCGCTCCGAAATACACCGTTGGGCCTAGGCGTTGAACTCAAGCGTCACAAGACCCGTCTAGCGCATAGATGGGGTTAAAGCTTAAGCCCTCATCTCTTGTACGTTTCAAGGAGATTGCCATGGCTACCACTGCCGCACGCTTGAACTACTTCCACGACACCCTTTTCGGCCCTATAGCGAAAAGCTTTGATTGCGACCTTGTCATTACGCCTATCACCCCCGGCGCTTTTCAGGTGCAGGTGCTTTCTCCAGTACCAGATGACCTGCACAAGGCACATTCCTTAACAATAATCCTTTCCCCCAAAGAACATCTGACAGGCACGGTGGCTCAGACGCGCAAGTTAGACAACGGTGATCTGGAATTTCAAATCGATGTATGAACATCCGTTGGCGTAGCTAAGTTTCGGAGATCCTTTGATGAGCAAGTCGCAAGCTGTGACAGCTGCCGTGCAAATCCTAATGTTTGATCGCAACAAATGGGTTCCCAATAACCCTCGCTTGCCGGTACTCATTTACCCCAAAGCAATTGCCGTCCAGGACTGCGATCCAGCAGCACTGTTCGAGAATACCTTCATAGCCAATGGGTGGCCGCCACAATGGCGTTACGGAATTTATCGCTATCACCACTACCATGCCGAAGGTCATGAAGTGCTTGGCATCGCCAGCGGCAAGGCCCGGTTGATGCTTGGCGGCCCAGACCACGGCCCAACTGGCGAGCATCGACTCGCTGCCGTTTCCCGACCAAGACCCGGTGCAAGGCTTGCGGGGCGCCGTACACCAATATTGGGTTGGTCAGCATTGAAAGGGTGCGGTCAATCACAAGCAGCACGAACCTTCGGGCAGCAGGATGGCGTAGGCCAGTGGAAACAAGGCCAGCAAGCCGCCGCCACCGAGCACGAGCCACGTTTCATTAGCATCCCATATCGGCAAGATGGTCACTGCCATGGCACGACGATGCTGACTAGAACGGGTAAAACCCATCAGTACGCCTACGCCAAGATCCGTGCCGTCCAGTAGCACATAGTTCAACACTGAGAACCCTAAGGCTGCAGCGCAAAGGAGTGTTAGCCAGTCAGTGTCCAACATGGATGTATGCCCTCAGGATTTACCTGTCTCGTCAGCCAAAGTGGGTTGCGGCCCAGGCTCGCCCTCGTGGGGCGGCTCACGCAACAGCCGCAGCAGAACCCATAGTCCAACGCCGAAAGTCACCAGGTAAAACGACAGGATTGTCCACGTTGCCCCGACCACCTGCTCCCGAGACACCGAAGAAAGACTGTCAGCCGTGCGCAGCAATCCATAGACGGTGAATGGCTGGCGGCCAACCTCTGTTACTACCCAGCCACTGAGCATCGCAAGAAATCCCGCCGGCGCCATCAACACACACACTCGAAGCATCCAGCGCGCGGCGTATAAACGTCCTCGCCAGCGCAACACCAAACTGGTAACCCCCTGCCCCAGCATTAACAGGCCCAGACCGACCATGACGCGAAATGCAAAGAACACCGCCGGCACCGGCGGTATGTCCTCAGGCGGGAATTCGTCCAGCGCGGCGATTGTGCCACTCAGGTCATGCCGCAAGTACAGCGACGCTATGCGCGGAATAGCCACTTCCCAATGGTTGCGCCGCTCGGTCATGTCAGGAATGGCAAACAAGCGTAAAGGTTCGCCCGCACCTTCAGCCGGGCGAGTCCAGGAGCCTTCGATGGCGGCCACCTTCTGCGGCTGAACTTTAAGGCTGTGCTCACCATGAAGATCTCCCACGAGGATTTGTACTGGTGTCAGCACGACAATCGCCCAAAGCGCCATGGAGGATCCAGAACGCACTGATCAGCGATCCGAGCGCCACCGCGCAAGTGGCGAAGAAAATGAATCCGAGGGCCGACCTTCTTCAATCCGAAGAGCATGATGCCAAGAAAACCGGCCTCTAGAAAAAAGGCGGCAAGCACTTCGTAGAACATCAAGGGGCCGAGGATGTCTCCCGCCTGAGTCGAAAGCCGCGACCAATTGAGTCCGAACTGATACTCCAGAATCAGTCCCGAGGCGGTGCCCACCGCCACATTGAGGGCAAATACCTTTAACCAGTAACGATAAACGTCCAGGTAGACACTTCGCCCACGCCATAGCCATAGAGCTTCGAGCACCATCAAAAAGTTGGCCAGACCGATGGTGAGCGCTGCCAGCACGATATGAAAGCTGATGGTGATCGCGAACTGGGCACGCGCCGCCATTAGCGCCGAATCAACCGCGTCCATGCCGTCCACTCACCGTTAGCCAACCCATGCTGGAATAAACTGTTGGCGGGAAATGGTTACGCGGATAGCTGAAGGTGTTGGCGGGAATAGGCATGGCACCTGTCCGATGCATTATTGTCGGTTGACTTACGGCAGTGCCAATGATTCCGAAAGTCAAAAGTTCGAACGAAAACTTCTTTTTGTATAGCGGATCTCGAGCTAATAGCTCCGAATAAAAATTGACCTTGCTGGCGGGCAGGCACGACAACAGAGGTCAATCGCTTAATCCACTCAACGACCAGTCACTCTGCATCAGTAGATTCTTCCTGTTAGGTAGAACTAGAGAGCCGGTAGATTGCAGGCACTAAACCGGCAGATACTTCCTAACCGCTTGATGCAATACATCGAGTGTCCATGGCTTGCGCAAGAACATAGCGTGGGAAGGTAACAGCCCGTCGGGCATTGATCTGTCGCCGGACGTGATGATGACAGGCAAGCAAGGCCAGCGTGACCAGATCACTCGTGCCAATTCCAATCCATCCATGCTGCCCGGCATGCAGACGTCGGTGATTACCAGAGTTATTGCAGACGAGCCTTCCAGCATGGTGAGAGCATCATCTGCAGATACACAATCAATCACACATAATCCCAACAACGAGATCGCCTCAACCACCAGGGAACGCAGTATTTCATCATCTTCTACGACCAGCACTGTTGGCGACATGGTTAGGATCCCGAAACCTTCTCACTTAGAGGTGCCACAGGTGGTTAGCGTTTCGAGCAGCTGACGAGCGGAGTTCGGCGCGGGATCTGTTGCCGATTTCCGTCATTCCGCTAGTCTGATTCTGTCGACCAAATTTGTCTGGCTGATACCTTCATAGTAGACAGGAGGCTAGAAAGGACTGCCATGCGACTTTCAGAGTTCATCCTTAAAAACCTTGAGCCTATTCTGCAAGCGTGGGAGGAATTCGCTAGGTCTGTTGATACCCCGATGCCAGCTTTGGATTCCAGAGGCTTGAGAGACCATGCTGAGTACATTTTGAGGAGTGTTGCGCTGGATATGCGCACCTCTCAAACTCCGCAGCAACAGATCGAGAAGTCTCAAGGTATGGGGCCTGTAGCCGACGACGAATCGGCTGCCCAAAGCCATGCACTGACGCGCCTGATGGCTGGTTTCACCCTAGACCAGATGGTCTCCGAATATCGCGCCCTCAGGTCAAGCGTGCTCAGACTTTGGCTGGCAAAAGGATACGCAGGGGAAGACCATCAAGTTGTGGACATGATTCGATTCAACGAGGCGATAGACCAAGCGCTTATCGAGTCGATTGCGACCTATGGTAAGGCGGTGGAGACAACCCGAAAAACAGTCTTGGGAGTGCTAGGCCACGACCTTCGCACACCACTGGGCGCCGTGACGCTGGGCACCGATTTGTTGAGGCAGACAGAAGAGCTCGGCACCCGAGGAAAAAAGATAATTGCGCAGATTTCTACAAGTGTTCATAGCGCCAACCAAATGGTGAACGATCTCCTTGACCTGGCGCGCTGTAACCTTGGCACTGGTATCCCGGTACGACCGGAAAAGACTGACCTGGCTTCTGTTTGCAAATCAGTCGTGGATGAGCTCACCACCGCCCATCCTAAAGCGCAAATCATATTCACTGATACGGGAACGGTTACCGGCCAGTACGACCCGTCACGCATGGCACAGGTTTTCTCTAATCTTATCGGCAACGCTGTACGGCACGGCAACGCACAGCATCCAATTAATGTCACCTTGAACGGGGATGGCACCACTGCCTGCTTTTGCGTGCAGAATTACGGAGAGCCTATTCCTTCCAGCGCACTGCCCTCTCTCTTCAATCCGGAAGGGCGTTATTCAAAATACTCTGAAGGAGAACAAGGAGCCTCATCAGGTCTGGGGCTTGGATTATTTATAGCCTCTCAGATTGTAGAGGGCCACGGTGGAACGATAGAGGTCGAGTCGACGCTGGAGAAAGGCACTATGTTCCGAGTGAATTTACCCGTCAGCCTATAACGGTTTTTCGATTGCACAGGTAAGGCAGCGCCGAAGACCTAGCCATACTCCAGATCTACAGCTTTGTATCTTCAGATGCAGGCCTAACCCGCATTTTTTATTGCTTCTCCGCCATCTTGTTTCGAGCAATTACGTACCGGAACATTCTCCCCTTTCAGGTACGCCAGCAGCTCAGATCGAGGACGCTCGTACCCGACTTTGCCTATTGAGCAGAAGAGCCAAAGCAAACTCGATTTCGTCGGCGGTGCCCTGTCTGTGTCCGAATTCGCCCAGTGCCAGTACGTCATCGATTGAAATCCCACCTAACAGGTGGATGTCGTCGATTCAGTTGAACCACTCCTTTTCAGCTTCGGTCGGAAATAAGATGCATGCAGAAACCGAACCGAGTGCATGGAAATAGGCTGGACAGAGGGAAGTCTCAACATGATGGTAGTAGCAGCATCCTCGGCACCCGCAATCCAGATCCCTGTTTCATATCAAATGACGCAGGCCACACGTTGATTCATCAAAGCGGCGTGCCGCTAGCAGCGGAGTTTCAAATGAGCATCAGGTCAAGTCATGAGGACGAAACAGTTTTAGGGAAGTCCTATCTACCGTCCCAGCAAGGGGAGGATTGCCCCCTGATCCCTCTCGACATGGGACTGTGTGACGTGCTTGAAGCCCTGCCTGAGGCCATATACACAACTGACACCCATGGATTAATAACTTTTTACAATAAAGCGGCGGCAGCTCTGTGGGGAGTGAAGCCAACGATTGGAGAGAGTGAGTTTTGCGGGTCTTGGAAGCTCTATTGGCCCGACGGCAATCCATTGCCTCACGATGAATGCCCAATGGCCATGGCGTTGAAGGATAGGCGCCCAGTCAGAGGTCTGGAGGCCATCGCTGAGCGGCCTGATGGCACACGTGTTCGTTTTCTTGCGTACCCCTCGCCGATCTTCGATGCAACTGGAACGCTTATCGGTGCCGTTAATATGCTGGTTGATCTGACCGATCAGACCGACGCCGACGAAGCCGCACTCAGACATGATGCAATAGTCGAGTCCTCCGATGACGCAATCATCGCCAAGGATCTGAACGGTACAATTATCAATTGGAATCGTGGAGCCCAACGGCTCTTCGGCTATACACCGGAGGAAGCTATCGGAAAACCTATTGCCATGCTTATCCCCATGGATCGACAAGATGAAGAGCCAGGAATTTTGAAGCGCATACGCCAAGGTGAGCGCATCGAACATTATGAAACCATTCGGCGGCGCAAAGACGGCAGCCTTGTTGAAATATCTCTAGCCGTTTCACCGATCAGAAATCGGGAAGGCCGAATTATTGGGGCGGCTAAAATCGCCCGCGATATCACCGAGCGTCGCCAGGCAGAAGCTCAAAGAAGCTTGCTGATCAGAGAGATGGATCACCGGGTGAAAAACCTGTTCACTCTTGCCAACAGCGTTATCTCATTGAGTGCCCGCTCGGTCACCACAGCCGGTGAACTCGCTAGCGTAGTCTCTGCAAGACTAAACGCATTGGCGCAAGCCCACGCGCTCACGATACCGCATGGTTTCAGTAGCGAGCAGGCCACGACGTTGCATACGCTCATTCAGACTATCGTCGCGCCTTATGCCACCGCCGGCGACAATAGCCAGTCACGCGCGGTCGTAAATGGCCCGGACTTAACGATTGCAGGTGGCGCAGTGACAAGCTTCGCTCTCTTGTTGCATGAATTTGCAACCAACGCTGCAAAATATGGGGCTCTCTCCCTACCAGAGGGCTTGGTAGATATTTCCTGCAGCGAGGATGCGGGTCTTTTCTCTATCGTATGGAGAGAAAGGAACGGGCCAAAAATTGAGCGCGAACCCGACAATCTTGGCTTCGGTACCCTACTCGCTAAATCGACAGTGCGCGGACAGCTTCACGGTGAGCTATCTCGTGAATGGAATCCCGAAGGACTCTCTATCCGGCTAGTTTTTGCGACGAGTAAGATGCACCCTCAGTAGGGTCGCCTGCCCTGCCTTGATCAAAATCAGTGCTCATATCTGAGGGGATATCGAACAGACTGAATGTTTTAAATTGCCACTGATTAGGCGGGGCGCTTTACCGCCTTCTGCCCGAATTTTCTTTTCCGTAATGAAAAACTATATGAGCCAATGACTGCAGCTATTTCGCGTCATCGTGGCCGAAGAATGTCGGATCAAGTACCAATTCGCGCAAGGGTTTCAGGCGTTTCTCGGCAAGATCAGCCTGTCGACTACCGCCACATCCCTGCTGTGCCGTCGTCCAATGCACCGGACAGGATGACGCCAATTACCCGAGCACCGTAGTTAACGGCGGCTGAGCGGAACAGAACATCTACTGCAGGCCGAACACGGCATTCCTTAGGCCCTCGCGTCAATCGTATCTCATCCTCCGTAAGCATCAGGAGTCGATCTGCAATGGCGACCTCAACGCCACCTGCCGATGTGTAATGACGACGATGTTTCGCACGTTTGCACTCAGTTCATCTGTCACAGATTCTCCCCCAATCCACCCTCCATTTACTTTAGACGCTCAGCGAGTAGGCGTCCGTTCGATGCGTAACAGGAGAGCGCTATGCGGTTCTAGATCGAGTCGCTTTGGAGTAGCTCCAAGACGTCCACCAGGTACAACCTGAAACAAGTTGCTGATATCTAACGGCCAATATCGGCCCTCTCACGACCAGGTGCGCTCAGCAGAAAATAGCCAAAAATAATGTTTTTCAGTAGAGCAAAACTACGGGAACACCGGTCAATAGATTGAGCAGCGTTATCTTCTCAGCGGACAGTTGGCTATCAGTCAACAAGTGGTGAACGGCGCGCCCACGTTCGTCGTGACTTCTCGGTAAATCGCCAGAGTGAATCCGGTTCGAGATAGACGGCTCACTTCTGCCGATTGGGTAACAACCACTAACTCGCGCGATTGGCGATAATTTGAAGGTCCCGCCATGCCAAAGCTCAAACTCGGCGTCCACTCCGAAGCCGGCGAACTACACAGGGTCATGGTTTGCTCCCCCGGCCTGGCCCACCAGCGGCTGACTCCGGGCAACTGCAACGAATTGCTGTTTGACGACGTCCTCTGGGTCGCACAGGCCAAGCGCGATCATTTTGACTTTGTAACCAAAATGCGCGAACGCAACATCGACGTGCTGGAGATGCACAACCTGCTGACCGACATCGCCTGTATGCCCGAAGCCCTCGACTGGATTCTGCAGCGCAAAATCACCGCTAACTCAGTTGGCTTTGGCCTGGTCAATGAAGTGGATTCCTGGTTGCGCGGCCTGGAGCCGCGCAAGATCGCTGAATTCCTGATTGGTGGCGTCTGCGCCGATGACCTGCAGGGCAGTTTCGGTAGCAATACCATCGAGATGTTTCGCGATTTTCTCGGAAACTCCAGCTTCATTCTGCCGCCACTGCCTAACACCCAGTTCACCCGCGACACCACCTGCTGGATCTACGGTGGCGTGACGCTCAACCCGATGTACTGGCCGGCACGTCGCCAGGAAACCCAACTGGTAAGCGCGATCTACAAATTCCACCCTGAATTCACTAACGCAGACTTTCAGATCTGGTACGGCGACCCCGACCAGGAACACGGCAACGCCACCTTGGAGGGCGGCGATGTAATGCGGTGGCATCGACTTCCGTCGCGAAGAAACCGGTTTCCTCGACACTGTGGCCAAGGCGCTGGGCGTGAAAGCCTTGCGCGTCATAGAAACCGGCGGCAACAGCTTTGCTGCCGAACGCGAACAGTGGGATGACGGCAACAACGTAGTGGCCCTGGAACCCGGCGTAGTGATCGGATATGACCGCAACACTTACACCAACACGTTGTTGCGAAAGGCCGGCGTGGAAGTCATTACCATCAGCGCCGGCGAACTCGTTCGCGGACGTGGCGGCGGCCATTGCATGACCTGCCCGATCATTCGCGACCCTGTCGATTATTAACTTGCCCACCTAAGCCCGCACTTGTACGGCGCAGCCGGGCCTGAGTGTGTGCGGAGGATTTGCATCGTCCACCGATCGCTCCACCCGTCAAATTACAGGGTTGATGCTCACCCGTTTGGGTATGTCTAACAGTGATAATCCTCTCCAGCAATAGCACGCAAATAAGCCTGATCTGCCTCGATCCGTAGATCTCGCCACTCCTCCCAATTTACGATGCCGAGGCGATCCATCTCATCTGCCTGCCTCAAAAGATCTTCATGATAGTCATCGGGACACTCCATCCGCAGCGAGCAGTTCTCCAGAGCCCGGTGCCAGGTATCCAGCGCGAGCAATCTTTGTTCCTGAGCCTGCGTCAGCAGATTTCTGAAGGAGTTCATGGTTGCGCATCCAGAGCTGTTTCTGAATGGAGCAAGATGATTCGACATAAATTCATGGAAGCTGACAGGAGGTGGTAAAGCATTTCTACACACTCTGGGCCAGTAGCGGCCATGGGCGATCTTAAATTGCGATTTTTAAGACTAATCGTCTATGCCAAATGTCTATGTGATCATGTGATATGCACTTCCGAAAAAACCGCCTACCCCCCGGGTTCGTGTCAAATCCACGGACACCTATCGGAAATCTATGAGCCATGTCTACGGAAAGCGAAGAGGGCCGCCGGATCGTTGCGTCTCTGGCGCTCCGGGTTAATCACGTCGCAGACATTGACCAGGTCGCCGATGTGATTATTACGATGCTTCAAGATACAAACGCTGCTCTCGTTCCGATCATCGGGCCGAAAGGGGTCGCTGCGCTCTATCGCCGTAGTCTTCATTTGAGTTCGTCTCTGCATCCACGTCTGGTGGCCTACCTGCCTCTGGCAGACCCGCTAGATTTGATAGATCTCAAATCCATACTCATCCAGCAAAATCAAAACGACGTCATATTTTTTGGCGAGGAATTGTTAAAAGCGCTCTACGAGTTGCTGGCCACGCTGATCGGTTCATCGCTCTCCCAACGTCTGCTACTCGACGTGTGGGACAACAACTTGAGCGCCCCACCTTCGCAGGAAACTTCGCCATGAGTACCAAAGTGAAAATAAACCGTTTGGCTACGGGCGTACCTGGGCTGGACGAGGTGCTGGGCGGAGGGTTGCCGGAGTTCTCCTTCAACCTCATTGCCGGCCCGCCTGGCTGCGGTAAAACCACATTGGCGCATCAAATGATGTTCGCCTTGGCGACACCGGAGCGTCCAGCATTGTTTTTTACTGTGCTTGGCGAACCACCGCTAAAGATGCTGCGTTACCAACAGCAATTTGATTTTTTCGACAGCGAGGCGATCAATAAGTCTGTGCGCTACATCAACCTGGCGGACGACACCCTAGCGGGTGATCTGGACGAAGTGCTGCGCCGTATCGTTATCGAGGTCGAAAACCATACACCGGCCCTCGTATTTGTCGACTCGTTCCGCTCGGTCGTCCAGGCGAGCCAGACCCAGGTTAATCCCAATAACAATCTGCCGCAGTTTGTTCAGCAACTGGGTATGTTGATGACTACCTGGCAAGCGACCACGTTCTTGATTGGCGAATACTTCACCGAGACTGATATCAATCCCATTTTCACTGTGGCGGATGGCTTGATCTGGCTGCGCCAGAGCGTTCAGCGCAATTCCATGGTGCGCAAAATGGAAATCATGAAGATGCGCGGCCAGCCCACTCTGCCGGGGCTACACACTTTCCGCATTGCCAGTTCCGGTATGGAGGTTTTTCCGCCTGCAAGCGCGAGTGCCTTAGAAGCCCTGAAGCCATCAACTAACGAAATATCTGAACGATTGAAAATGGGCGTGCCGGAGCTTGATGAAATGCTCGGCGGAGGCTTGCCCAAGGGTTACTCGCTGCTGGTGGCTGGGCCCTCCGGTTCAGGAAAAAGCATTTTGGCGTCGACGTTCCTTGCTGAAGGTGCCCGCAACGGTGAAACCGGGGTAATCGCGGTATTCGAGCAACGTCCCAATCGCTTGCGCAATGCTGACCTCGCAGCGTTGATTCTTGATGGCAAGGTCGGACTGATAGAGAGTCACGCGCCAGATCTGTCTATCGATGAAATCGTGCAGCTGCTATTCACAGAGATCCGCCGCCTGGGAGCCACCAGGGTGGTTATCGATTCGCTCTCGGGTTTCGAAATGGCGGTGGCACCGACGTTTCGCGAAGACTACCGTGAGTCGCTGTCGCGCCTGGTCACAGCGTTGACTGGTATCGGTGTTACTGTGCTAATGACGTCAGAACTCGAAGACCGTTACACCGATCTACGGTTTAGCCCCTACGGTACAGCGTTCCTGACCGATGCAATCATCGTTCAACGCTACATCGAAGTAGACAGTCGCCTTCAGCGCATCATGGGCGTTGTCAAGGTTCGGGCCAGCGCTCACTCGGATGAACTGCGCTTGTACCATATTGACAGTAACGGCTTGCAGGTTGGGGAAATGCTTCACGGCCAGGAAGGTTTACTGGGTGGTCGGCCCAAAAAAAGCAGGCCTGATGACACACACCTTGGAGATGACAATGGTTGAGTGCCACCTATGAGCGATACCGATAGCGAGAACGAACGTGGAAGGGCAAATGCCGCCCGCGAACTCTTACTGTTGGGTAAAAAAATTGTCCAATCTCGAGAACTCCTAGTATCGCTGGAAAAAGATCTGATCGGATTAGAGGGTGACCTGAGAGATAAAAGGAAAATAGAACTTCTGATTGAGGCCAATCAACAATTGGTGTTGAAGCTGCTGGATGAACCATCAGATTCAACAGTGCCTCCAGATGCAGGATTTCCTGATCAATGTCAGGAAACGCTTGAAGCCAACGAGCAGCTTGTTTTGGCCGCCTTTAACGCCCAGGACATGCAATCCAAAGCTGAGCAGGCATTGGCAGAGCAAAAAAGTGTTCTCGCGAAGGTGGCCCACGAGCTTCGTAATCCGTTGACTCCGATCAGCATGATTGCGGAGCGCATGGTCAGCATGCCCAGCGTGGAACTTCCCCGAATGCGGGCGCTGATTGAGGGCCAGGTTCAGCATTTATCCCGCATCGTTGATGACTTATTGGATGTGTCTCGCGTCAGCAGCGGCAAGCTGCGCCTCAATCGCGTCGATGTCGACATTATCCAAATTATCGGTGCCGCCGTTGAGGCGTGCCGCCCAATGATGGTGGCCAAAAAACTGGATTTCAGCACCAGTTTTCCTCTAGAAACGCTTGTAATGAATGGCGACCCAGTGCGCCTCACTCAGGTTCTGCATAACCTTCTCAGCAATGCGGTCAAGTACACCCCAAATGAAGGCAATGTCGAGTTCGCCGTTACTTTAGAACCTGGCGTGTTAAAAATAAGTGTTTCCGACAACGGCATCGGCATCGCCGCCCAGACACTCCCCTTCATATTCGATCCGTATGTGCGGGACGCCAACGCTGTAGGCTTCTGCGGGTCAGGTTTGGGGATTGGTCTAACCGTGGTACGTGAGCTGGTTGAAGCGCATGGCGGAGAGATTATTGGCCGAAGCGAAGGTGAAGGCAAAGGTAGTGAATTTATTGTGACATTTCCGATGGAGCATGCTTAACAGCTTACGAATGCCAATCAGAGGAGTACATAACAATGACAGCTCCCTCGGTACTTGTTTTGGAAGACGATGAACTGATCAGAATGTTGCTCGTAGAGATCATCGAGGACATGGGGGAAGTTGTGGTCTCTTACGCTTCAGCCGATGAGGGAATGGTTTTTCTGGAAGGCGGTGCCAATAAACTTTGCCTCATAGTCAGCGATATAAACATGCCAGGCCTTTTGGACGGATATGATTTGAGCAAAATTGTGACGTTTAGGTGGCCTTTGCTTCCCATGATATTGACCTCAGGAGGAGTGCAAAGAGTGCTTGAGCGTGGCCCCAATATCAGCTTTTTAGCCAAACCTTGGACGTGTGAAGCAATGCTAAACTCAGTATTATGCGGATTAGACCAATTTAAGAGATGTAACCTGCATTAACGGAACGCGACCGATGAGTTCCCGCCTACGTATTTTTCGAACCCTGCTTACATAAGCCTCCAAATGAAAGATTGGCATGAGCGGTGGGCTGATGCTCAAAACGTTGTCGCGTGAAACCGGGCTGGATATTAGTTCACAACAAGCTCAAAGGCTGAGCGAAAAACAGTATGCGTCCGGCCAAGTCATCTACCCAACCCCGCAACGCCAGGACATGGTGTGCACTTAAATTTAAGTGGGCACCAGTTCTAGCCTTTTAAGCGGGTATTTCATGCAGCCAACACGCCGTTCCTATTCCAAATCCTTCAAGGCCCAGGTCATTCAAGAGTGTGCCCAGCCCGGCGCTTCGATTGCCAGCATCGCCCTCAGCCATCGCCTCAACGCAAACCTCGTCCACAAATGGATTCGAGTGCAAGCGCAGAAAAGCACGACGCTTCAACCTGCATTCATCCCATTGCCTATGCAAACAACGGCGCACGTATCTTCATCGAATATCAGCGTTGAGATTCTGCACCCACGCGGCACCGTCAAAGTGAACTGGCCAACCGATAGTGCTGCTGCCTGCGCCGCTTTCCTTCGAGACCTGTTGCGATGATCCGCATCGACGCCATCTGGCTCGCCACCGAGCCCATGGACATGCGTGCCGGCACTGAAACTGCGCTGGCCAGGGTGATTGCGGTCTTCGGTGCGGCGAAGCCGCACTGTGCTTATCTGTTTGCCAATCGCCGCGCGACTCGGATGAAAGTGCTGGTACACGATGGGATTGGCGTTTGGTTGGCTGCACGCCGCTTGAACCAAGGCAAGTTTCACTGGACAGGCATTCGACAAGGCAGCGAAATGCAGTTGGATACCGAACAACTTCAGGCCTTGGTGCTCGGCCTACCTTGGCAACGTGTTGGCGCTGGCGGTGCAATCACGCTGCTTTAAAAACCGTAATTAGTGCCTCGGCTTGCTGTCGCAAGTGGCCTGCTTTGGTAAAATCCACGGCATGACTTCCTCGCCCAATCTCGATCAAATGACTCCCGACCAACTGCGTGCATTCGCTGCGCAGTTGCTGTCGCAGGTCGAGACCATGGGTAAGACGGTCGAAACAATGGGTAAGAAGATCAACCGCGATCAAACGGTAATCGAGAAGCTGACCCACGAGATTGCGCAGCTCAAGCGTTTGAAGTTTGCCAAGCGCAGCGAGCAGATGAATCCTGAGCAGGCGAGCCTGCTTGATGACCTGATCGATACCGATATCGCGGCGATTGAGGCCGAGCTTCAGGCCTTGCAAATAGCCCCAGTGGCGACCGAGAAAAAGCAAAAGCCCAAGCGCACGGCCTTGCCGGCAGAGTTTCCACGCACCTTGATCCATCACGAGCCGGACAACACCCACTGCCCATGCGGCTGCGCGCTCAAGCGTATCGGTGAAGATATCAGCGAAAAACTAGACTACACACCGGGCGTGTTTACCGTTGAACGCCATGTTCGTGGCAAGTGGGTTTGCGATAGCTGCGAAACGCTGATCCAGGCACCGGTGCCGGCGCAGGTTATCGACAAAGGCATCCCAACCGCCGGGTTGTTGGCCCATGTCATGATCGCGAAGTTCGCTGACCATCTTCCGCTTTACCGTCAGGAATCGATTTTTGGTCGTGCCGGCTTGGCGATTCCACGTTCAACTTTGGCTCAATGGGTTGGCGTTACGGGCGTGCAGTTGCAGCCACTGGTCGATGCCCTGCGTGACGTAGTGATCGGGCAGCAGGTTGTGCACGCGGATGAAACGCCCGTGCAGATGCTCGCTCCGGGCTCGAAAAAAACCCACCGTTCTTATGTTTGGGCTTACGCCACCAGCCAGTTCTGCGAAACAGCCGCTGTCGTCTACGACTTCAGCCCCAGCCGCGCCGGTGAGCATGCTCGCAACTTCCTGCAAGGCTGGAAAGGTAAGTTGGTCTGCGACGATTTTGGCGGTTACAAGGCCAGCTTCGAACTCGGCGTAACCGAGATCGGCTGCATGGCCCATGCCCGGCGCAAGTTCTTCGAACTGCACGCTACAAACAAGAGCCAGCTCGCCGAGCAGGCCCTGCGTTACATCCAGTTGCTGTACGAGATCGAGAGCGAAGTGCGTGACCTGGAGCCGGATTTACGGTGCCGAATACGGCAAGAAAAAGCCGTGCCGGTGATGGATATCCTGCATGCCTGGATGATCGCCCAGCGTGATCTTGTGCCCGAAGGGTCGGCCATCAGCAGAGCACTCGATTACAGCCTTAAACGCTGGGCAGCGCTGTCGCGCTACCTCAATGACGGGGCCGTACCCATTGATAATAATTGGGCGGAGAACCAGATCCGACCATGGGCTCTTGGACGCAAGAACTGGCTCTTCGCAGGGTCGCTACGCAGCGGAAAACGGGCGGCGGCGATCATGAGCTTGATCCAGTCTGCGCGGCTGAATGGTCATGATCCGTATGCCTATCTAAAGGATGTTCTCACGCGCCTGCCGACGCAGCGGGCGAGTGAAATCGAGCAGTTGCTTCCGCATAAGTGGCAGCCGGTTTAATCACGCAAGATGTGATGCCCGGACGCATACGGTAATCCTGACGCCAGGTGGCAAGCAGACCCCTTCGCGAGAGAGCTATGACAGTCCCGTAGCCTCGACACTTAGGCTGCGTTTTAGATGTTAAAGGACGAGATGACTCGCGCTTATGAGCACGGTATCTCGTCCTTCTTCCGCCTAGTGAACTGCTGTGCTTAGCTATCGAAGCTGGAAGGAACAAGAGGCCAAAAAGCTAGGTCATGACCATGGAATGCATAACAAGATAGCTATTAAGGGCATAACGTTCTCTTTGGGCAATCATGCGGCACGACATATCCGTGTTCTACTGCACCTTTGCGGCTTCCCTTCCGTTCCTGCCTGGAATTCGCCTTCTTAACCTGGAATACCGGCATGCGACTGTCAGACTTTATCACCACGAACGTTGAGCCAATTCTGCAGGCTTGGGAAGATTTCGCGCGAACGATTGACACTCCCGGTGCGCCGCTGGATACCGAGGCACTACGGGATCATGCCGAACAGATGCTTCATGCCATCGTGCTCGATTTACGTACAAAACAATCGGTTCAAGAGCAGATTGCGAAGGCACAGGGCAATGCGCCGACGACTGATACTGAAACGCCTGCAGAAACCCACGCAGTTACGCGACTAATGGCAGGTTTCACAATTGATCAAATGGTGTCGGAGTATCGCGCGCTCAGGACAAGTGTACTCAGTCAGTGGATGAAGCAAATCAAGGCTGGCACTCCACTGGATGTGGATGATATGACCCGATTTCATGAAGCCATCGACCAAGCGCTAGCAGAATCCATCGCGAGCTACTCGCGAGCAGTTGAGGCATCACGCAACGTTTTTCTCGGCATCCTGGGCCATGATTTACGAACTCCGTTGGGCGCTATATTGCTCGGCGCTGACGTGTTGAGACGCTCGGAGGGACTAGGCGTAAGGGCGACCAAAATCTCCTCTCAAATCTACACCAGCGTTAAGCGCGCCAGTCAGATTGTCGGTGATCTGCTGGATCTCACAAGGTGTCAGATGGGCCCAGGAATTCCCGTCAAAAAAGAGGGCTTAGATCTATTGCCCCTGTGCGAGCGCATAGTCGATGAGATCCGGGCGTTCCATCCCAATACGCATATTCTTTTCGAGAAGAAAGCGTCGGCTGACGGAGAATTTGATGGTGCGCGAATGGAGCAGGTCTTCTCCAATATTATTAGCAACGCGGTGCAGCATGGGGATACTCAGCATCCTATAGAGGTGACGCTGGACGTTTCGGAGGACAGCGTTATTTTCTCAGTTCACAACAGCGGTGAGCCAATTCCAGACGACGTCCTGCCCTTCATTTTTAATCCAATGGGCCGATTTTCTCAGCACTCGATTATCGACCATGGGCCTAGTGAAGGATTAGGCTTGGGGTTATTCATCGCTTCAGAAATCGTTGCATCACACGGCGGCGTCATTGAGGTGATATCAAACCAAGGACACGGCACTACTTTCCTAGTCAGAGTACCTAAGCCTCAACTCAATGGATGACCATCCTTTGATTACACCCGTTTTATGGCCTGAACCTATAAACGCGTTACCCACGACCATCACCTCATCACTGCAGGCCTTGGGAAAAATATCGTTAAGTCCAAGCGGTGTAACCTGGTACGTTGAAAACGTCACTGCGCCTCTGTCGGAATCACCGAAATTTTTCCATTGCGTTCTAGGATTACCAGTGCATACCAACCCAATCGTTCGAATCGCCAGACTTTGACCTGATAAGCCATGTCTTCGCGAATGGGATAATCACGGCTCCGGTAATCGGAATGACGAGATTCGTCGGTAATGGTGTGTCTATCCTCGCTCACCGGCCAAAGCGCGTTGATGAAAATGAGGCAGTTGCTCTAATGAGTGGTCTGCCGCCAAACGCTGCACCTGACAGCGCGAACCCATGAATCGATGCTCGCGGCTGAATACGCTCAGTCCCAACTCGGTCTGATAGGCCCAGGCAAAACAAATGGTGCCAGCGGGTATCCCATCGACATCCTCTGGGCCAAGGATGCCTGTAGTAGCTACGGCGACATTAGCCGTGCTGTCGTGCAGCGCGCCCAAAGCCATTTCCCGTGCGACTTCACAACTGGTCAAATTGAAGGTTTCTATGGTGTCAGGGCTGACTCTCAACAGTCGCTGCTTAGCCTCTGGAGAGTAAACGACGTAACCGCTCTCGATCAGATCGCCACTGCCTTCTACCTCAGAAAGCAGCGTGATAATTTTCCCCGCCGTACAGGACTCTGCCGTTGTCAGCAGCAATGAATGTTCGCGCAGGTAGTGAACAATGTCGCCGGCAATAGACATAGCAATTGTCCTAGAGGGTCATATTCATTGACCCCTGCAAAACGGGTTCATTCCGTGAATCTCATCCGTTTTGGATATCCCTTTTTTCCGATAGACCGAGCAGATGTTTTAAGGAAGAAAGGAAACTGTGAGAAAGAATTTCAAGGGTTTGCTGTGGTCTACGAGTCACCATAGCAGAGGTCGCAATCATGAAATTTGCACAATTCTGTCAGTCCCTTTCCAACAGGGCTGGCAGTTCGAAGACGTTCCTGACCGCCATCGTTTTAATCGTTGTCTGGGCACTGACGGGCCATATTTTCATTACAACGACACCTGGCAACTCATCATCAATACGTCGACGACGATCATCACATTTCTGATGGTGTTCCTGATTCAGAACACGCAGAACCGAGACAACGACATCTTGCATCTGAAAATAGATGAGCTAATTCGTGCGACCAAGGAGGCGCAAAATGCCACCCTATGCTTGGATAAAATGGGTGCAAGAGACCTGAGAAAACTGCGTGAGCAGTACAGCTCACTAGGTGAAGACGGCGAGATCAGTTTCGATACAGCCGAGGAGGATGCTTCCGCAAGCCGCATGCCCCCTTCCTCCTAGCCACCTGAACCAGGTCAAAGTGGCATCCCTAGATAATCCTCGCCTGCTGATTTAATTCAAAGTTAGAAGTCACTGCTAGCGCCCTATGCGTAGGTTTGTTCATTCTTTGAAAATGAGGAAAGGCTTCGGTTCCCTACCCACTAAAGCTTAAGACACGGTGCCAGCGTCACAGAAGGCGCCTTGCCATTGATCTCATACTGCGACTGACAATATTTACGTTCGCGATGTCATCCCGCTGTTTCCATCAGCAACTGATCGACGACCTGAGTGAGGGCATCATGGACACTCCGTCCACTGCCTACGGCTTCTTCGTAGACATGACGTTGCCGCTCTGCACTTATGCCTTCACGGATAATTCGTCGAAGCTGAGAAAAAACGTTCTCTACACCAAGGGCTCGAGCTGTTTCTCCCAAGATCTGCTCTGCCATGAAAAGCCATTGGTCAATCGTAAATGGCCGGTCGTACCCCTCAACGATGAACGCTGTGTGGACTCCAGATCTTTTAGCTCTCCATCGATTCTCCATCAGTATCCATCTGGATTTTTGAGAGTAGGCCGATCCTGGACGAGGTCGATCGATAGCGTAGGCAATCATCAATCGGAAAAAAGAGGCAATACACAAAGCGTCATCCAAGCGCGGACATGCGTCCGTCATTCGCAATTCCAGCGTCGGATACCTGGCAGAAGGCCGCACTCCCCACCAGCAATCGCTAGGCGTTTTCATCGAGCCGGTTGAAATCAAAAATGCGATGTAGGCGTCATAGGCGAGATGATCCTCAAAAAACTCTGGAACGCCCATCCGAGGCCATTCATCACAGGCTGCCTGGCGATAGCTCGCAAATCCGCTGTCACTACCATCCCAAAATGGGGAGGAGCTACTTATGGCGAGTAGGAAAGGTATCCACGGAAGTACCTCGTTCATCACCTGAATTCTATCCAAGTGATTCGGAATCTCCACATGCACATGCAGACCCGATAGCAGACTGCGCCGAGCTACGCGTTGGTAATCTTTGAACAGTTGCTGAAAATGATTCTGGTCTGTGGCGTGTTGCATACGCCAGTCCGTTAAGGGATGACTGCCGGCACAAAGCAAACCTAATCCAAAAGGTTGGAGAGCGTGCTGCAATGTGCTCCGTGCGTTAGCTAAATAATCCGCTGCTTGCGGAAGACTCGTGAAAATAGGCGAAGCTACTTCGATCTGTGCTTGGAACATTTCGTACGCGAAGCTTGAGCCCAATCCTGCTTTGCACTTGTCACTCACCGCGCAGGATAGATTCCCAGGCATCTGTCGGGTGACAAGGTCGGTTACGAAATACTCTTCTTCTATACCGAACTTCAGTTGGCCGTTCATTGCTCCTCCCTACCCCCTAAACGAGGTTCAGGTCTGCCGACAGAGCCGACGTTTCACTCATCGTCTTCTGAATGGAGTTGAAGAGTTGGTGACAGGTTCATGAGGGCCGACAGGGGGGTATTTTTCCTCGATTGGACAAAAGGTGCCCATCTCCTTTTAATCCAAAAATTGAAAACAATCATAAACCTGCAATTGTCCGACAAACGTTTTGAATTTTTTTTGGCACGCTCACTCCTTTGTCTATGAGCACAAGGAGGGTCTCATGAACCGTACTGATCTTTTCGTCATTGAATACAAGCTCCATGGGGAGCCGAAGTCCTTCATCATCCGGACAAAGACGATGCGCAATGAGGATGCATGGCATTGGACAAGTTCTGATGCTGGATTGGCCCCTATTCCAAAACCTGGGAGACCGCCACTTATAGTCGTTTCCAAACCTCAAGCGCAAAAGTACGGGGTCACCGACGTGAAATGGCGGGAGTCTACAACGCTGGATTGGACGGAGATTTCTACGTCATGAGCGCAAACACTTTGCCCGGCGATTTGAAAGATTCCATAGCTCGTGCCACCGAGCTTTTTTTTGAGACGGATCGACTGGAATCCCTTGCTTACAGCACTCTGGATACGGAGTCGAAAACCGAAGCTGTATGGAAAAAATTTACGGCAGCCAAGACTCTTGCGGATGTCAAACGAACGGAGGCTTACCAGGATTGGATGCGCCTTAGAAGGCAGAAAAAACACTAGGGCCGCGGCTCTGGAATACGAGGATTATTCGATGCTGAAGAAAATTGGAAATACGCCTATTCGAACGCATCACCGGGCGAGCTGCCATTGTGGCGCCGTTATCCTGGAGATCCATTTACCGGATGGTATTCCCACACCACATCGGTGTGATTGCTCTTTCTGCAAACGCAAAGGCGCCATCGTCGCGGCGGTACCCGCGTCTGATCTTAAAGTGATTCGAGGCGATGCCGCGTTGCTGAAATATCAGTTCGGAAAACAGATGGCTGAGCATTTTTTTTGCGGCAACTGCGGTATCTACACACACCACCGGCGCAGCACCAATCCTGATGAATATGGTTTCAACGTAGGCTGCCTGGAAGGGGTTAACCCCTACGACCTTACTCATGTACCGATAGCTGATGGTGGGACTTGGAGCACTCCTTGAACGAAGCGGGTCCAGCGCTATTCTGATGACGCTAGCTGCCTGGATTTGTGACTTGGATGAAGACCGCCCAGATGCCAAGTAATGCCGAGGCCGACCACTGCGCCTAAAGGCTCCATCAGTCCTGATCCGACAGCGATCAACGCCGCTCGGCGTGTAGAGATACCGGTCACCCGCAAAGCCAATGCAACAGCGAGCCCCTCGGGTATGTCCTGAAGGGCAATCGCAGTCGTGAGCGGCAAACCAACTTTCATATCTCCATTGGCAAAGCTGACGCCAATGGCCATTCCCTCGGGCAGGTTATGCAGCGTAATGGCCAAGACGAAAAGCCAGACACGATTGACTATTGAGTGCCTGGGAGCGTGAACAGCTCGAACGTTTGCTCGCTGCGCTCTGAGCCTAAAACGCAAAAGCACGTTACCATTGCCGACTCAGAAGCAATGGAGACCACACGTGAGAAAGCCACCTATGAGAATCATGATTGAAGAATGGGATGGTGACGGTGCGATTCGAATTCCCGATGAAGCGTTGCAGGAACTGGAGCTTGATGTTGGCGACTCACTCTATTTGATAGAGGAATTTGTCGGCAACACGCGCTGCCTTGTCCTATCAAAAAAGCCTCAAATCGCGGATCGAATAGACGAGCTCACTGAAGCATGGAATAGCAAACAGCATGGCAGCCCCGAGGAGAAATGAGGCAGCCGCAATGCGCTTTTTTAAAGCAGTCACGGCAGGCGCAGGCACAACCGCAGAGTGACGCGCCCAAGGTACATCACGTGATGACGCGACTAATGCTGTCTAAGCTAGAGATTTCTGAATTTGATCATCAAAGGTATCTAGAAATTCGTGCATGCTGATTTCTCCGAGATCTACAGCTTTAGCGCCGCCGGCCGCAATAAAGGTGACGTCGGTGATACCCAGGACGTTCAGGATCAGTTTCAAATATTGGGTCGCAATGTCACGGTCTCTAATCGGCGAGCCGCTGGTGTATACCCCTCCCGAGGCGAGCAGCACGGTTGCCTTTTTACCGGTCACCAGCCCTTTACCATCAAAGCCCAAGGTCAAGCCTTTACGTACCACGTGATCCACCCAAGCCTTGAGCGCCGCAGGGACGTTATAGTTGTAGACAGGCGTTGAAATAACCAGATGATCGGTTTCCAGCAACTCGGCCACAAGCTCATCGGACAGCTGCAACACGGCTTTCATTTCAGGCGAATGTTGGGTGTCTGGAGTGAAGTAAGCCTGTAACCAGGGGCCTGTCACGAACGCAAGAGGAGTGTGCGTAAGATCCCGTATTTTGATGGCGCCCCTAGGGTGTGCAGCTTCCCACGCTGCCTCAAATCTGCGAGTGAGCTGCCGGGAGATTGAAGCGTCCCCACGTGGGCTGGATTCAATGGTAAGAAGTCTGGACATGGAAGTAGCTCCTGCGCGGTCACGCCGCGGTGTGTTTTGCGTTGTCGCTTTAGGCGATGTGCGACACACTCTACCCAACGCGACCTCTATGCAGGAGTGATGTAAATATGATCGAGTCCATCTGTATAAGTGATGGGTCGTGATCGGAAATCTCAGTTTGGATCAGTTGCGGATTCTTGTGACCATTGCTGATACAGGCAGTTTCTCGGCAACGGGACGTCACCTGCGGCGTGCCCAATCCGCGATTAGCCAGTCGATCGCCACACTTGAGTCAGTTCAAGGCGTGACTCTGTTTGATCGGAGCGGCCATCGTCCAACTCTGACCGAGGTAGGTAGGGTGCTAGTGGTTCAAGCACGCGCGGTGCTAGCAAGCGCTGCCCAGTTTGAAGCAATGGCAGCAAGCACGGTAGCAGGGGTCGAGCCGGAACTGGCACTCGCTATAGACCCTTTAGTCCCCAGTGCGCCGCTCATCGAGAGCCTCAGCGCTGTACGTGAAGCTTTTCCACATCTGGCGGTGAGTTTCTCTACGGAAGGCTTAGGCGGCGCAGAGCGCCGATTGCGCAACGGCGATGCAGCATTGGCGCTTTGTACTTTGATTCCGACAGTGCCCGACGATGTCACCGCACTGCCGCTGCTCAGCGTCAGGCTCAGGCCAGTAGTAGCCAGCGGGCATCCCCTGGCCACGTTAGGCCGCCGGGCCACGGTTGCTGACCTCAAGCCTTATGTGCAACTGGTACTTTCCGATCCGGTTTCTCCCGGCGGCCCAAGTTATGGAGTGACGGGCAGTCACCAGTGGCGGTTTGTAGATCTGGCACGGCGGCTGGATTTTTTGCTCGCAGGGTTCGGTTGGTGTCGAATGCCAGAGCATCTTATTGCGGATCATCTGGCTTCAGGACGCCTCTTGCCGCTTGAGTTAACCGCCGAACTTCAGAGCACACCAGATTCACTTACGATCTACGCAGCTCACATGCAAAATCGCTCTTTAGGGAAAGCAGGCCGATGGCTGCTGAATGATCTGACTCGTCGTCTTTGTATGTGATGAAAAGAAGACTTAGCGAATCGGTTAGCCTGTTCTCCAAAGGGATGATGCGGTTAATCGAACAGGTAGTGCGGGGCTGCCCGGGCCGTCATCGTCTACACGATATAATATCTACCCGCTTACGCTGCATCTTCGCTCCTTGCGAGACGAAAATGACATCGCATTCAGCGCACCTCAACTCCTGATACAGGGAGTGGTGATGCGGGAGGCACTTGTGCGAATCCTGGCCCGGCATTCTCAAGTGAGTGGTGTTGATGGCGTGAATACAGAAATCTGTGTTCGCTCCTTGAGCAATGCGCGCCTGGACATCGGCTTGCCTCCGTTCTCGGGCACTTCCCTGCCCGCTTACCTAGAGCCCACGGTAGCGCGGACATTGGCTGATGCTCCCCGAACGGAACGGGACTTCAAGATTCTGCTATCGGCTCTTGAGGCCCTGCTGTCCAGTAGTCGCTGGATAAGGCGATCCGCTTCAGAAGGGGACGATGCTGCTTTCGAAGAAAAGCACCGACATGCGCTGATTCTCGGCAAGGGCGCACTGCTGGAATGTTCGACTATGACAGTGGGGTTGGCGGTAATGGAGCCCGAACTTTGCTATCCGTACCACAAGCATCCACCAGCAGAGTTTTATGTCGTTTTATCGGAAGGTTACTGGTACCGGGAAGATGTTGGCTGGTGGAATCCCGGGCCAGGCGGCGTGGTATTCAACCCACCTTCGGCTGTCCAGTCCATGAGGTCTACCGACAAGCCGCTGCTGGCACTGTGGGGACTTTCTCATGCAGTGGATTGATGCACCGACAATCGGGAGACTGCTCGGTGCCGGTGACATGGCGGGCCCACTGATCGAGGCATTCACAGCGTCGATACCGTCGTTACGCCAGGTTTTTATCTGGAACCGCACGCGACCTCGCGCAGAGAAGCTGGCTGCCGACCTTCAAATCCCCGACGTTGAACTCACTGTTGTCGATGATCTGGATGCAGCATTACCCGCGGCTGAAGTTATCTGCGCCGCAACCATGAGCGACCAGCCTTTGATCCGTGGCGCCCAGGTTGCGCCTGGTACACATGTCAATCTGGTAGGTAGTTGGCTGCCGCACATGCGTGAGGCCGATAATGATGTTCTGATTCGCGGCCAACTCTATGTGGACTTTCGCCCGACTGCCCTGGCAAGTGGCGAACTCTAACTTCCGTTAGCGTCAGGCGTTATCTCGGTCGACGATATATTTGGCGATCTCTTTGATCTGTGCGGTGGTGCTCCGCCTCGCTTCACGACAGATCAAATCACTGTATTCAAGAATGCAGGGGGAGCCCACCTTGACCTGTTTACGGCTCAACTACTGGCGCGACGATTAGGTATCGAGTAAGCGGCGCTACAGGTCGAAAACGAGTCCACCTAGCCCTTGCTCGCGCCTCGAAGAAAAGACATTTCCATCAGTGCCGCCATTCCCGACCGAGCCACACAGCCGCGACGCTCAGCATCCACCAGCCCGAAAAGTATGGAAGCGAAGATCTCCGACAGCACAGGGGCATCGCTCGCTAACTGAGCGAGCGTCAACAGAACGTTATTTTTTCGAAACGCCTCACAACCGCTGATCAGTTAGTACGGTTATTTGACACTTCCCCGATGTGTGGTCACAACTTTTGCGCTCCGCTGGGTCATAACACGTTAGTCGTCGATGGAATATTGGCGTCTACCGAGGTTTTAGCCTGATACGGAGATAAGCTCATGATTTTCAACGTACAGAATTTTGGCGCCAAAGGAGATGGCATCGCAGACGACACGGCGGCGATACAAAGTGCGATTGATGCAGCGGCCGCCGCAGGCGGGGGGCAGGTGTATATGCCGACCGGAACTTATATCGTTTCGGGAGGCGAGGAACCCTCCGACGGCTGCCTGATGCTCAAGAGCAACGTCTACCTGTACGGCGACGGCATGGGCGCAACCACCGTCAAGGTGGCTGACGGCTCCGACACCAAGATCACGGGGGTCATCCGCTCGGCCTATGGCGAGGAAACCCACGACTTTGGCGTCAGCAACCTCACCATCGACGGTAACCGCGACCACACCACCGGCAAGATCGACGGTTGGTTCAACGGCTACATTCCCGGCGAAGAAGGCTACGACTCCAACGTCACCCTCGACAGCGTCGAGATCAAGGATTGCTCCGGGTACGGTTTCGACCCCCATGAGCAGACCGTCAACATGGTCATCAAGAACAGCGTGTCCCACGGCAATGGCCTGGACGGCTTCGTTGCTGACTTCCTCAGCGACAGCACCTTCGAAAACAACGTCGCCTACGACAATGACCGGCACGGTTTCAACGTCGTCACCAGCACCCACGACTTCACCCTCACCAACAACGTTGCCTACAACAATGGCGGCAATGGCATCGTGGTGCAGCGCGGCAGCGAGGACATCCCCTCCCCCAGCAACATCACCATCACCGGTGGCGAGGTGTACGGCAATGGCGCCGAAGGGGTGCTGATCAAACTGTCCAGCGACGTGACCGTCGAAGGCGTCAATATCCACGACAACACCAGCGCCGGGATCCGCATCTACGGCAGCAACCACGTCGAGATCATCGACAACACGCTCAACAACAATTCCTTGGGCAACCCCGTACCGGAAATCATCATCCAGTCCTACGACGACACCCAGGGAGTGTCCGGCAAGTACTTCAACGGCAGCGACAACACGATCCAGGGCAACATCATCAGCGGCAGCAACCTGTCGACCTACGGTGTTGCAGAGCGCAATGAAGACGGCACTGATCGCAACGCCATTATTGGCAACACCATCAGTCACACCAGCAACGGTGCCACGCTGGTCTATGGTGACGGCAGCTACGTCAGCGCCACGGTGCCGATGACCACCGTGCAAGGTACGGCTGGCAACGACACCCTGCTGGGCAGCGCCGCCAGCGAAATTTTCTATGGCGCAGGCGGCAACGACACCATCAATGGCGGGGCCGGTGGCGACATTCTGGTGGGTGGTGCAGGCATCGACAAACTCACCGGCGGTACCGGCGCCGATACGTTCCGTTTCGCCGCTCAGTCCGACAGTTACCGCAATGCAACCGCAAGCTTCGATGACACCATCACCGACTTCGACGTCACCCAGGACAAGATCGACCTCGCCGGTCTCGGTTTCACCGGCCTAGGCAATGGCCGTGGCGGCACCCTGCAGGTCAGCTACAGCGCCAGCAACGACCGCACCTACATCAAGGACTACGATGCCGACGCCAGCGGCAATCGCTTCGAGTTGATTCTCTCGGGCAACTTCGCCAGCACCCTGACCGCCAGCAATTTCATCTTCAATCGTGTGGTCACCGGCACCAGCGGCAGCGACTCGCTGCTGGGTAGCGATTCGGCCGACACCCTGCTCGGCCTGGCGGGTAACGACAGCCTCAGTGGTGGCGCGGGCGACGACAAGCTCGACGGCGGTGCAGGTATGGACACCCTCACCGGCGGTGCCGGGGCGGACACCTTCGTGTTCTCCAACCGCCTGGACAGTTATCGCAACTACAACACCGGCGGCGCCAACCTTGGCGACGTGATCACCGATTTCGATATCACCGCCGACAAGATCGACCTCTCGGCCATGGGTTTCACCGGCCTGGGGGATGGCAAGAACAACACCGTGTATCTGGTGCTCAACAGTGCCGGCACCAAGACTTACATCAAGTCCCTGACCGCCGACGCCAATGGCAACCGGTTCGAGGTGGCGCTGGACGGCAATTACCTCGACAAGCTGACCAGCGCCCATTTCGTCTTTGCCACTTCGCCAACGGTCAACCATGCGCCGGTGGTGGCAACGGCGTTGCTGGATCAGAACGCCACCGAAAATACCCCGTTCAGCTACGTGGTGCCGGCCACCAGTTTTACCGATCCGGATAACGACAGCCTCAGTTACACCGCCAAACTGGCCAATGGCAGCGCCCTGCCCAGTTGGCTGACCTTCGACGCCGCCACCCGTACCTTCAGCGGCACGCCAAGCGACACGGCATCGGGCACTTACTCCATACAGGTCACCGCGTCCGATGGCAGCAATGCAACCGTCAGCGACAGCTTTACCCTGGCCGTACAGGACGTACCCGCCGCACCCACTGTGATCAATGGCACGCCGAACAACGACACGCTGACCGGCACCGCTGCCAACGAACAACTGTTCGGTGGCGCCGGTAACGACACCCTTAATGGCGGCGCCGGCAACGACATCCTGGTCGGTGGCACCGGCGTGGACAAACTCACCGGCGGCGCGGGTGCCGATGTGTTCCGCTACACCTCAAAACTCGATAGTTACCGCACCAGCACCACCAGCGCCAGTGACCAGATCCTCGATTTCGACGTGGCCGCCGACAAAATCGATGTCTCCGCGCTCGGTTACACCGGCCTGGGCAATGGCCTGAACGGCACGCTGCAAGTGACCTATAGCGCTTCGAGCAACCGCACCTACCTCAAGGACCTCACCGTCGACGCCAACGGCAACCGCTTCGAAGTGTCGCTGGCGGGCAACCTGGTGAGCAGCCTGACGGCCAGTCATTTTGTCTTCGCCGACCAGAACACCCCCAGCAATGTAGCGCCGGTGGTGGCCATCCCCCTTCTCGACCAGAGTGCCAGCGAAAGTACGCCGTTCAGCTACACCGTGACCCATGACAGCTTCACCGACGCCGACCAGGATGTGTTGACCTACACCGCGACCATGGCCGATGGCAGCGCCCTGCCCGCGTGGCTGAGTTTCAACGCCACCAGCCTGACGTTCACCGGCACGCCGACCAGCACCGCGTCCGGCAATTACAACGTACTGGTCAAGGCCACCGATCCTTCAGGTGCGTCGGTCAGCGACAGCTTCGCCCTGGCGGTGGCCGATGCGCCTGCCAACACCATCACCGGCACCAACAACGCCGAAAGCCTCAACGGCACGGCGGGCGCAGACCTGATCCTCGGCCTCGGTGGCAACGACACAATCAAGGCCGGCACCGGCGCGGACACCGTCGACGGCGGCGCCGGACGCGATTCGCTGTACGGCGGCGACGGTGCCGACGCCTTCCGCTACACCAACGTACTCGACAGCTACCGCGACTACGACACGGGCGGTGTCACGGCCACCGACACGATTTATGACTTCACCGTGGGCGTCGACAAGATCGATGTTTCGGGCCTTGGCTTTCTCGGCCTCGGCGATGGCAGCAATGGCACGCTGTACATGACCCTCAACGCGGCCGGCGACAAGACCTACATCAAATCCGCCGAAGCGGATGCCGATGGCAATCGCTTCGAAATCGCCCTCAACGGCAACTACCTCAACACCCTGACCGCCAGCGACTTCGTGTTCGGCGAGCGTGCCCAGCAGGACATCCTCTACGTGCCCACCCTCGGTCAATCCAATGCGCGACTGCTACGCATGACGGAGGACGACAATCAGTCCGGCACCTCGATGCTGGTCAACGACCTGGACCGCTACACCACCTATGACGTGCGCAGCCAGTTCACCGATGCCGATGGCAACGGCATTGACATTGCGGTGGGCGGCAGCACGGTCACCGGCCTGTCGACTCTCAGCGCCGAGGAACTCAAGTTGTGCTGGTGGCTGACCGACACCAACCAACCCGGGCCTGCGCTGTTGCGCGCCGTGACGCTGCTGCGGGACCAGCTCACCGAACTGCAATCCATCAATAACGTCACCATGGGCATCATTTGGGGCCAGGGCGAGGAAGCCGCCCAGGAGATCGCCCGCGCCACGGACAAACCAGCGGCAGCCGCGGCCTACAAGGCTGCGACCCTGAAGGTGTTTGATTACCTGCATGCTCAGTTCGGCAACTTCAGCGTGTACATGATGGAAACCGGTCACTACGAGCAGGACGCGGCGCGTACCCGTGGTTATTCGCAAGACAAGATTGCCTCCATCGTCGAGGGGGTTGGCTATGTCCGCGCCGCCCAGGAAGCCATCGCCGCCGAGCGCGCCGACGTCAAGCTGGCGGTGGACTACACCGACCTCCCCTTGCGCCACGAAGTCGATCCGCAGGCGTATCCCGACGACGTCTGGCACCTGCACGAGGAGTCGGCGGAGATCGTCGGCCAGCGCCTGGCCGACTACATTGCCAATGACCTTGGCTTCCAGGGCAACCCCAACGACAACAACAGCGTGCAGGACATTTTCGACAACGCTCAGAACATGATTTCCGGTACCGGCCAGGCAGATACCCTGGTGGGCACTTCGGGCAACGACACACTGGATGGCGGCCTGGGCGCCGACAGCATGACCGGGGGCAATGGCAACGACATCTATGTGGTCGATAACGCGTTCGACAGCGTGGTAGAAACCAACACCTCGACCTCGCAGATCGATACGGTGCTGGCCTCGGTCAGCTGGACCCTGGGCGCCAATCTCGAGAACCTGGTGCTCACCGGCGTGTCGGCCATCAACGGCACCGGCAATGAGCGGCACAACTTCATCACCGGCAATGCCGCCAATAACGTGCTCGATGGTGCCGCAGGGGACGACAGCATGAGCGGCGGCGATGGCAACGACACCTACTATGTCGACAACGCCGACGACACCGTGATCGAGACCAACAGCAATGCGGCGCCTGGAGGGATCGACAGCGTGCACAGCAGACTGGCGGCCTATACCCTCGGCAACAACGTCGAGCGTCTTTATATTGATAGCACTGGCGCCGCCAATGGCACGGGCAACGCGCTGGACAATACGCTGTTCGCCGGAGCCGGCAACAACGTGCTGGACGGGCGCGATGGCAATGACACGGTGTCTTTTGAACGCGCCCTGTCCGGCGTTACCGTAAACCTCTCGACGTCCGCACAACAAAACACCGTGGGTTCCGGGCTCGACACCTTGAAATTCTTCGAAAACCTGACGGGAAGCGCCTACGCCGACAGTCTGTCGGGCAACAGCGCCGCGAACGTCCTGAACGGAGGTGCCGGTAACGACACGCTGGTGGGTGGTTCGGGCGATGACCGGCTGATCGGCGGTGCAGGCACCGACAACCTCACCGGTGGCACTGGCGCGGATACCTACGCGTTTGGTGCGCTGTCGGACATGGGCGTCGGGGCTTTGCGCGATGTGATCAGCGGTTTCAAGACCACCGAGGGCGATCATCTGGATTTCACCGGTCTGGACGCCAACCCGCTGACCGCCACCGTCGACGCCTTCACGTTTATCGGCAGCAACGCCTTCGACCCCACCAACGCCACCGGCCAACTGCGCTTTGCCGATGGCATCCTCTACGGCAGTGTCAACGCCGACGCCACCCCTGAGTTCGAATTCGAAGTGGTGGGCGTCAAGGAGCTGCACGCCAGCGACTTTACAGCCTGACCTGATGTGGGAGCGAACCTGCTCGCGATGACGGCAGTCCATTCAGCATGGAAGCTGATTGACCGACCGCTATCGCGAGCAAGCTCGCTCCCACATGTCATTCCTCTTTGAAGGCCGCAAGCAAGCGTTCACGCAAAGGTTTCATCAGGTAATTCATCAAGGTGCGTTCCCCCGTCACCACCGTGACATCGGCGAGCATGCCGGGGCGCACCAGCAGGCCGGCGGCCTGCAGCGAGGCGACGGTGTCGGCCGGAATTTCGACCTTGGCGGAAAAGTACGGCTGGTGCGTCTGTTCATTGATCAATTGGTCCGCCGACACCGTAGTCACCGTGCCGGTGACCGTCGGCGTATCCACCCGTTGCAGCGCTGTGAAATGCACGTGCACCGGCAGCCCCGGGCGCAACTTATTGGCCATCAGCGGCTCGAAACGCGCGGTGATCGCCATCGGCGCATCCAGCGGCACCACCTGCATCAGGGTTTGGCCGGCCTGCGCAACACCCCCGACCGTATGAATGCTCACGTCCATGACCTGCCCGGACGCCGGCGCACGGATCGCACCGTTGTCGACTTCAAACTGCAAGGCATGAATCTGATCGGCATAACCTGCCGCCTCGGCAGAGACCTCGCTGAGCTGGGTTTCGGCATCGCGGCGAAATTCCTGCTGCGCCTGCAAGGCCTTGAGGTGGCTTTCGTTGATCGCCTGGCGGGTCCTGCCGACATCGCCCACCCCCGAGGCAATCTGCCCGGCCAATTGGGCTGCGTTGCGCTCGGCCTCGAAGAGTTTGTTGCGCGGAATGTAGCCTTCAAGGGCCAAATTACGCAGGCCTTCCAGCTCCTGCTGCTGGAAGCGCATCTGCGTATCGTAGTTACGCTTGACGCCTTCGTAGCCGAGCAATTGCTGCTGCAAGGCCGCGGCTTCGTGTTCGATGATCTGCAAGCGGCTGCCCAGTTCTGCGCGGCGGGTCAGAAACAACTGGCTCTGCAAGGCCATGGCGGCCTTGACCCGCGGCTCGTCGGCGCGTTCCAGCAGTTCAGCGGGCCATTGGATCTCGGCTGAGCCCAGGCGCTCGGCAATCAACCGCGCCTCGACGCTGCGATCGTTGAGCAACTTGCCCAGGGTCACGTCCAGTTGCGACTGCGCCTGCACCGTATTGAGCTGCACCAGCAACTGTCCCTGGGTGACGCGGTCGCCATCGCTGACCAGCAGCTTTTCCACCACCCCACCGACCAACGACTGCACAGCCTTGCGTTCGCCCGCCACCACCACGGTGCCGCTGCCCACGACACCCTGGTCGAGCGGCGCCAGGCAGGCCCAGAGCAGGAAGCCGCCCAGCGTCAGGACCAGGAAACCCACACCGTAGCGTGCCGCCCCCCTGGCGTCGGTACTGGCGCGGGACTGCGGTGTGGTGTCGCGCACACTCAGCCCCTGCTCGTTGTACGTTTGTGCCTCCGGGGTCAGATCACGCATCTCTGCCAGCCTCCCTGACCGCGGCCGGTCTTGGCCCCGGCCTCAATGCCTTGAGCACCCGATCCCGTGGGCCGAATGCTTGTTGAGTGCCGTCCTTGAGCACCAGGATATGATCGACCACCGCCAGCACATTAGGCCGGTGGGTAATCAGCACCACGGTGCTGCCAGCAGCCTTGAGCGCACTGATGGCCTGCACCAGCGCCATCTCTCCGGCTTCATCAAGGTTGGAGTTGGGCTCATCAAGCACGATCAGCGACGGGCGCCCATAGAGCGCGCGAGCCAGGCCGAGGCGTTGCTTTTGTCCACCGGACAATCCAAGCCCGCCGGGGCCCAGCGGCGTGTCGTAACCTTTGGGGAATTTCAGGATCATCTCGTGAATGCCGGCGTGACGCCCTGCGGCGATGATCTTGTCGGCGTCCTGCTCGCCGAAGCGGGCAATGTTGTCGGCCACACTGCCGTCGAACAGCTCGATGTCCTGCGGCAGGTATCCAAGGTGCGGGCCCAGGGCGTCGTGGGACCATTGACTGATCTCGGCGTCGTCCAGGCGCACCGACCCGCCCATGGCCGGCCATACCCCGACCAGCGCCCTGGCCAGCGTTGATTTACCACTGGCGCTGGGGCCAACGACGGCGAGCACATCACCTTTGACCAGGCTGAAATTGATGCCCCGCAGGATCGGTTGCGAGGCGCCGGGCGGGCCGACATACAATTGCTCCAGGCGCACCGCACCGGTGGGCGGTGGCAAAGGCATGCGCAGGCGCTCGCGCGGATGCAGGGCAAGCAGTTGGCTGAGGCGCTGGTAGCTCTGGCGGCCGGAGTTGAATTGCTTCCACGAGCCAATGGCAATTTCCACGGGCGCCAGGGCACGCCCCAGCAGCAGCGACATCGCAATCATCATGCCCGCCGACAATTGGCCTTCAAGCACCAGCAACGCCCCCAGGCCCAAGGCCAGCGACTGTCCGGAGATGCGCACGAAACGGGTCGTCGAAGTGATACGCGCGCTGCGATCGCTGGCATGGGACTGGGCGGCAATGATGCGTTGCTGCAGCAAGCTCCAGCGCTGGCGCAACGGCCCAAGCATGCCCAAGGCCTGGATGACTTCGGCATTCTGTAACGTGCTGTTTACATAGATCGACGACTGCACGCCCAGGCGATTGGCTTCGCCCAGGCGCGTGCGAGTCGCTAACTCGCCCCACAGCGCCAGGCCGATCAGTACCAGCGCCAGAACCAGCGTCAGCACGCCGAACCAGGGATGAAAGATGAACGCCACCAGCACGAAAATGGGCAACCACGGTGCATCCAGCAAGGCGATCAGGCCCTGGCCGGTGATCAACTGCCGCAGCGTCGCCAGATCGGTGAGTACCTGCGCCGGGTTGGCGTTGTGCTCGCGCAGGCTGCGGGCGAAGGCGGCGTCGAAAATCCGCTCGCCCAAGGCCTCGTCCAGCCCCGCGCTCATGCGAATCATCACTTCGCCGCGTGCCCACTCGATCAGTGCGCTGAACATGAACAGTCCCAGGGCAATCAAGGTGAGCATGAACAAGGTGGTTTCGTTGCGGCTGGTGAGGACCCGGTCGTACACCTGCATCATGTAGAGCGACGGCACCAGCACCAGCAGGTTGATCACGCCACTGAACAGCGCCAGCGACCAGAACACCCGGCGATAGCTTAATAAAGCGGCATCAATGTCATGACGCGGATCGAGAAGCAAACCCATAGAGTGTCGCCCGCAAAAGGAATGGTCGGTCCAAGACGCAATCCATCGCGAGTTTTTTTGCCCTAAGGCATTGGAGAAAACACTAAACGTAGCCTGACGTGCCGCTATCAGAGACGATCCTCGTCGCTACAGGCGCCAGTTACTGACAACGCAAGCACGGGTTAGTGCCGGTTCGACGGGCTGGGTTTTCATGTGGGTGACGGGCGGGAATGTTGCACAGCGCCTGGAGGCTTCAAGGGCCGCACCCAGTTGCCGAAGATGGTCTAGGATGCGATGAATGGCGAGCTTGAATTGGCGCCCTTCGTTACTCACACCTGCCACTGGAGCAAATCAACGAAGCGTTCGACCTGATGCATGAAGGCAATCGATCTGCACCGTCGCCTGGTGCACGGCCCCAGGCACTTTCGTCTGACACCCTGAAACGGAGAAGCCAACGTGAGCAACTTGAAACTCCACCCTGCACTGGACAATGGTATCCAACCCGCCGCCGCGAATTTCACCGGTGGCACCCTGCAATGCCTGTGTGCGACCGACAAGGTCGAGGTCAAGATCGACGCACAAACCCTGCATAACCACGCGTGCGGCTGCAGCAAATGCTGGAAACCGCAAAACGCGACATTTGCCGTCATTGCCGTAGTACCTCGGGATAAGGTCAGCGTCACTGCTCACGGCGAAAAACTGGCAATTGTCGACGAAACCGCCACCATCCAGCGCCACGCCTGCAAGCAGTGCCACGTCCATCTCTTCGGGCGCATCGAGAACAAGGACCATGCGTTTTATGGCCTGGACTTCGTCCACACCGAGCTCTCTCCCCAGAGCGGATGGGCTGCGCCGAGCTTCGCCGCGTTCGTATCCTCCATCATCGAAACCGGTACACCGCCAGCGCAAATGAAGGCGATCCGTGAGCGCCTGCGCTCAATCGGCCTGGAGCCCTATGACTGCTTGTCCCCGGACTTGATGGACGCACTGGCGACTCATGTCGCCAAACAGAAAGGCCTGCTCCCCGCCGCCTGATTGATTGGCCGCCGCGGTTTCTTCGCCGGACCGCGGCCCCGGTTCACTACCAACCTGTAAAACGTCGCTGTTATGGGTACTCGGAGACTCCATTCTCCGAGTCACTCCCTAACCAATATAGGCTGAGGGATTATCAATAATTAAAGGTAGAGGGAAAGTTCATTTATTTACCCCACAAAGAAACACCTATTGCATCATGACAATATACAGGCGTCATTTCAGTGACTATCATTGCCGTCACTCTGGAAGGCCAGTCTGCCAACACACAAATCGCGACCATTATAACTAATTAATAATTCATTCGAGCTGACGAATGGATTTAATCTTATCTTTATCATTAAAAAACAACAGCTTACGTATTGAGCAACAATCAAAATAAACCTTCTAAAAATCACAAAAACCTAAACAAGACCGACCATAAATATAAAAGTTTCAAACTTTAATTATTAAAGCAAACAACACATATAACACTTTAAAACATTCACCTTCGATGCTAATAATCCGGCCGGTTCCGGGCTTAAGGCGTCGCACCACCTCACATGAAGTGAATAGCTGATATCACGCTGATGGCCCCGGTCTTTACTAAATTCAAATAACGCTGCTGCGCTCAAGTTCAATAAAACTTGGGCCGCTGTTGTGCTGCGCACTAAAACTGCGCAAGGAAGACATCATCGCTCGCCATCATTCAAGGATTAAAATCCTTTCGATCTTCGGTACTCGTCCAGAAGCCATCAAGATGGCGCCTTTGGTCAAAGCCCTCGCTGCGGAACCTGGCATTCATTCGCAGATATGCATCACCGGCCAACATCAAAGCATGCTTAAACAGGTGCTGGATCTGTTCGACCTCAAGGCCGATTACACCCTCGATGTGATGACGCCGCACCAATCGCTCAACTCGCTGACCGCGGCGCTTTACGGGGCGATTGACCCTGTGCTGGAAATGACCCGCCCGGACCGGGTGCTGGTACATGGCGACACCACTTCGGCCATGGTTGCCTCAATGGCTGCGTTCCATCGACGTATTCCGGTCGGTCATGTCGAAGCCGGGCTGCGAACCGGTGATATCTACAGCCCGTGGCCGGAAGAAATGAACCGCCGCTGCATCGACCTCGGTGCGGACATGTTGTTTGCGCCGACCCACGAGTCGCGCCAGAACCTGCTCGACGAACGTCTTCAAGGTCGCACCTACGTGACCGGCAATACGGTGATTGACGCGTTGCAGATGACGGCGCGGCGAATTGAGCAGGACGCTGACCTGCGTGCAAGCCTGGACCAACAGTTCTCGTTCCTGCAAACCGGCCGCAAGGTTCTGCTGGTGACCGGGCATCGCCGGGAAAACTTCGGCGAAGGCTTCCTGGATATCTGCAAGGCCTTGAGCCATCTGGCGCGGCGCGCTGATATCCAGATCGTCTATCCGGTGCATTTGAACCCCAACGTCCTGGGCCCGGTCACCGAACAGTTGGGCGATCTGCCCAACGTGCATCTGATCAAGCCGCTGGACTACCTGGCCTTCGTGCGCCTGATGCAACGGGCGCACGTGATTCTCACCGACTCCGGTGGCGTGCAGGAAGAAGCGCCGTCGCTGGGCAAACCGGTACTGGTCATGCGCGATGTGACTGAACGCCCCGAAGCTGTCGCGGCGGGCACTGTGCGTCTGGTTGGCACCTCGCCGGACTCGATCATCGCTGGCGTCAACGCACTGTTCGATGACGACCTGCTGTGGCGCCGATGCTCCCAGGCAGCCAACCCTTATGGTGATGGCAAGGCCAGTGCGCGCATCGTCGATGCCCTGATGGGGCGCCCGGTCGATGATTTCGTCGTGGCTGGGGTGCGATTGCCCAAGTTCCTGCACTACCCGTCAGCGGTGCCTGTGCCCGAGAAAAATTACCCGGCTTTTACCTATCAATAAACCAAACCGCTCCTCCCCTTATCAGCTCGAGATCTACCTGAATGAAGTCTTCCGTTGCCATCCATACGGGTGCGCTCAGCGCCCTTGCCTGTGGCGTGAGCCTGCTCGCACTCATGCCGACCTTTGCCTTGGCCGCGGACAGTCCGCTCACCCAGGCGATCAACCGGCTCAACGCCGACACCCGACAGGAGCGTGAGATCCGCTTGAGCGATCTGGGGATCGACGCACCGATCATCCTCGGCTCCACCGATGCCCGCCGCGAACTGTATCTGCCGGTGCCGGCGGGTGTGCCGTTGACGGATGCCACCCTGAATTTCGACGCCAGTTACCTCAATGGCGAAGGCGGACGCAACACGCTGCTGCTGTCGCTGGACGGCTATCCGGTACGCGCCGAAGGGCTCAGCGAAGTCCAAGGTGATGCCAGCGCCATACTGGGCGTGGACAAGAAAGCGCGTGACAGCGGCTCGCTGCGCCTGGGCATTGCCTGGTCGTCAGTCGTGTCCCGTGTGTTGTGCGAAGACGAACGCGCCATCGGCAATGTATTGCGTATCGAACCGGGTACCCGCCTCAATTACAGCTACGACGCCAGCCAGTTACAGGACGTCGGTGCTGCCTGGACGGCATTGCCTGGCAAGCCTGGGATCATGGTCGCGCCTGGCACCTTATCCGCTGAAAGCTACGACGCGGCGTGGCGCCTGGGTGTGGCACTGGAGCGGATTGGCAAGCACAGCCGCGTTCTGCCCTTCCCCGCCGAACAAGACACTGTCGACCTGACTGGCCTGCGCATCCCGGCCGAACTGCAGACTATTCCAGCGCTCGCCAGCCTTAACGGCAAAGGCTCGCACGTTCTGGCGAACCCGGCGCAAATCGGTGCGTTGTTGATGTTGGGGCAGACGCTGAACGTCCAGGCGGATCTGGCCATCAACGACCCGCAACTGCTCAAAGCCGTGAATGAATCGCTGGACGCGCTGCAGAGCCAGATTCAAGGCCTCGACGCCACAGCCGCCAACGCCTTCGCGCAATGGCGTGAGCGGCATATCAATGCAGGTCTGGCCGCCACCGGTACCGACAACGTACGCCTGGCATTGTTGGGCACACGTCCGGTGCTGATGATCGCGCCGCATGCAACGGGCAAGGCGCTGGCCTTGTTCAGTACCGCCTGGAACACATTGGCACGCAGCCGCCAATTGACGGTCAGCGAAGCACAGATGCCCTTGAGCGCCGACGGCCGTGTGGCCTTGTCGCGCCTGGGTGGCAACCCCGGCGCCATCGACGTGCTGGCCAAATCCGACTGGAGCACCTCGTTCCCTCTGGGCAGCGTGGCCTACGACGGTCGCCTGCCGGTGAAGGCGGTGATCGATGTGTCTGCCGCCCCCGGTGCCTCGGACACCGCGCCGGTGGCCTCGCTGTTTCTCAACGATTACCTGATTGGCGCGCAACAGCTCGTGGCCAACGGTGAACAGCAACGCATCGAAGCCCGTATCCCGCGTTACGCCCTGGGGTCGAAGAACGTTTTGCGCGTGTCGTTCCAGCGTCAACCGGTCAGTGATCGTTGCCTGGAAACGCCACAGGCCTTCCCGGTCTCGGTGCTGCCGACCAGCCACATCGTGCTGGAAAAAACCGCGCTGGATGATGACTTCTCGGGCATGGCTGCACGCTTTGCCATGGACACGCAAATCCTCATACCACAGGCCTACCTCGAGCATCCGGCGAGCAGCTTGCCGCAGGTGATTTCGGTGGCTGACGCCGCTGGTGTTTCACCGTTGCGGGCGCAACTGAACGTCAGCGCCGACCCAAAGGTTTCGGTCGCGCCGGACAATGCCTTCCTGGCCTTCGAGCTGCCGATCAAGGACAGCAAGGAATCGGTGCAGGTCGATGATCAAGGTCGCCTGCGAATCAATCACAAGGATCAGATGTTGTTGGACATCCATCCCCTCAACCACCTGGCCTCGTTGCAAGTGGTGGATGCCGGCGACCAGCACGGTCTGGTCTATCGCGCCCTGGGCAATGACGCACCACGTTTCGCCAAACAGATTCTGCTGACCCGCGGCGACGTGGCCATCCTCGGCGACAACGGTGCATTGACCACCTTCGACACCCAGGACCCAAGCGGCAGCCAATTGATCGACAACGAAGAACCCAAGGGCCTGGACGCCTGGCGCAAGCCGTCGCTGTTGTGGCTGATTCCGGGTGGCATCCTGTTGGTCCTCATCCTGTTGCTGGCTGGCCGTAGCGCCCGTCGCAATCGCCAGTAACGGAAACTTTCGATGACGTCGCTTTATTGGCCCTATTGGCTGGCCCACTACTACAGCTTCCTGGAGATCTCGACCATCGTGGTCGCGGTGCTGATCCTGATCTCCAGTCTGGACGACCTGTTCATTGACCTGTGGTACTGGTCTCGCCGCCTGTTTCGCAAGTTCACCGTGGACCGCAAATACCGGCCGCTGACCGTCGAGCAACTGATGGCCCGGGATGAACAGCCGTTGGCGATCATGGTCCCGGCCTGGCTGGAATATGACGTCATCGCGCCGATGATCGAGAACATGGTGTCGACCCTGGATTACCAGAACTATGTGGTCTTCGTCGGCACCTACATCAATGACCAACGCACCATCGATGAAGTGGAGCGCATGCGTCGGCGCTACAAGCAGCTGCATCGCGTGGAAGTCCCGCATGCCGGGCCGACCTGCAAGGCCGACTGCCTGAACTGGGTGATCCAGGCGATCTTCCTGCACGAGAAAACCCACGGCATGACCTTCGCTGGCGTCGTATTGCACGACAGCGAAGACGTATTGCACCCGATGGAGTTGCGCCTGTTCAACTACTTGCTGCCGCGCAAGGACATGATCCAGTTGCCCGTGGTGTCGCTGGAACGCAACTGGTACGAATGGGTGGCCGGCACCTACATGGACGAGTTCGCCGAATGGCATGGCAAGGATTTGGTGGTGCGTGAAAGCATGACCGACACGGTGCCGTCTGCCGGGGTCGGCACCTGTTTCTCCCACCGTGCCCTGCGCGTACTGGCCGGGGAAACCCAGAACCAGCCGTTCAACACTGACAGCCTCACCGAGGACTACGACGTCGGCGCGCGCCTGGCCAAGGTCGGCATGAACGCCATCTTCGTGCGCTTCCCGGTGCAGTTTCGTGTGTTGCGTAAATCATGGTTTCGCAAGCCTTACGAATCGACTCTGAAGATGCCGTTGTGTGTGCGGGAATTTTTTCCCGATACCTTCCGTACCGCGTTCCGCCAGAAAGCGCGCTGGACGCTGGGTATCGGCCTGCAAGGCTGGGAACAAATGGGCTGGAACGGCTCGCTGGCTAACCGGTATCTGCTGTTTCGGGACCGCAAGGGCGTGGTGACGGCGTTCGTCAGCATCATCGCCTACGTGATTCTGGTGCAACTGCTGGGCCTGATCATCCTGCGCCAGAGTGGCCTGTGGGACGTGAGTTTCCCGACCCCATTTGAAACCAATGGCTTTATTCAATACCTGCTACTGGCCAACGGTATCGCGCTGGCCTGGCGTATCGCGCACCGCTGCTACTTCACCACCGTGCTGTACGGCTGGCAGCATGGTTTGCTGTCCATCCCGCGCATGGTGGTGGGCAACTTCGTCAACTTCATGGCCGCATCACGCGCCTGGCGCATGTTCCTGGTCGGCAAGGCGCTGAACCGCAAACTGGTGTGGGACAAGACCATGCACGACTTCCCGTCCACCGACCTGGTGGCTGCCGCACCGCGCAAGCTGGGCAGCGTGTTGCTGTCCTGGCAGGCGATCAACGAAACCGACCTGCAAAGTGCCCTCACCGAACAGAAAACCCGGCACATGCCGTTGGGGCGGATTCTGCTCAGCAACGGCTGGCTGGACGACGAGACGCTGGCGGAAGCCATCGCCTTCCAGAACGATCTGCCGCGGGTGTTCGATGTGGCCGCCAAGGCCCGGGACTCGATCCTGACGCTGGACGTTGAGTTCGCCCTGCGCTGGCGCGTGGTGCCGCTTGGCTTGAATGCCGACGGCCGCGCGCAAGTCGCCGTCGCCAGCCCTTTGCCGGCCGAAGGTCTGCAACAGGTCAGCGATGAACTGGGCAGCGAACCGGTGCAGCTGATTGCCCGGGAAAGCGAAATCGTTGCGCAATTGCGTCAACTGAACGTGCGCGAAGGCCAATCCGTGCCGGATGCCCGTGCGCCACTGCTGGGCGACCTGTTGATCGAAATGGGGCTGCTGGATCGCGACGTGTTCAGCCGCTCCATGTTGCAGTACCGCCCGCAGCATCACGGACGCATTGGCGACTATCTGGTCGACAGCGGCGTGCTGCCCCGCTCCACCATCGAAAAGGCCGTGGCGCGTCAGCACAGCCACTACCCTGCGGAGCTTCCGGCATGAACCGCCCCTTCCTGACCCTCATGGCCACGGGGCTAAGCCTGTTACCCGGGCTTGCTCATGCCGAGACGCTGCCGCTGCCGTTGACCGGCCCGGCCTATGAAACAGCCAACGAGGCGTACAGCGCGTACGAGCGCAAAGACTACGACCTGGCCATCGCCAAGGCCCGCGAAGCGTTGCGTCAGCGGGCTGATATCACCCGCTTGAACACCCTGATTGTGCTGGCTCATCGCGACAAGGAACGGCGTGATCATCCCAAACGCTACCCCCAGTCGCGTCAGGCCCCAGGCTTCGGCGCCGCGGCCCAGGCCTTCAAGGCCTATGACCGCGATGACTTCGGCACTGCTGCCCAGGCGGCACGTAAAGCCATCGCTCAGGCACCCAAACGCATGGATTATCGATTGCTGCTGATCGAGTCCTTGCAGCGCCAACAGCATCTGCAAGATGCGGATCAAGCCACCACCCAGGCACTTGCCGTGTTCCCGGACGACGATACGTTGTTGATGCGTCGCGAAGCGATTCGTCGTCAACTGGCGGCGCCGCTGGCGGTTCAGGGCTATCGCGCCCTGGAGCAAGGCGATGCGACCCTTGCCGTCGACCAGGCTCGAAAAGCCGTCGTCCTGGCCCCGGAAATCGGCGCCAATCAGCAATTGCTGATCAGTGCCCTGCTCGCTACCAGGGATTACCCTGGGGCCGAGCAGGCGGCGTCAGGCGCGTTGGCTCAGGACGATGGAGAAATCGCCCCCTGGATTCTGCGCAGCTACGCCCGTGATCGTCAGGGAAAAACTCAGGCTGCCCAGGCTGACCTGAATCACGCCCTGGCCATCGATGGCGTGCTGGAAGCGGAAATACGTGACATTCGTTTCTTCGCCGCGGACGCCGCACTGGCCCATGGCGAGCCTCAGCAGGCGCTCGATCATTTGCAGCCACTGGCCGACGACGAAGGTGGCGAAGTGGCCCGCCGACGTACGGCCGCCAGAATGGCGCTGCGGCAGAAAAACAACGGTTTGAACGCTGTTGCCCACTTTCCGGCACCTGCCTTGAACTGTCAGGAAAGCGCCTTCGGCCTGGTCTGTGATATCTGGCCGGGCAACCAGCGCGATGCGGGCACCAACATGGCTACCCAGGCCTACGCGGCTTTGGCCCGCAAAGACCCCGCGACAGCGGTTACCCTGGCGAACGATGCCATCGGCCGCGCGCCGCAAAATCCGGCGTACCGGCGTCTGTTGGTCAGTGCCCTGAGCGAGCAGAAGCGCGTGCCCGAAGCCATCGCGGCGGCCAGTGACGGTCTCAAGCTCAATGGCGATGACGCGCGGCTGCTGGCCCAGCGCGGTCGTTTGCGCCAGCAATCGGGTGACGATGCCGGGGCGCGCAAGGACTTCACCCAAGCCCTGGCCCTCGGCAGCCTGCCTGCTTACGAAGAAGCCAGTCTGTATGCCGCCCTCGGCCAGCGCCGCACCGCCCGCGAACGACTGCAACAAGCGCGGGACACGGGCGAGCTGGAATCGATGAGTGACCTGCAGCGCGCTTACTTGTCGGTTCAGGCCGGCGATGATGACGGCGCCCTCGGCTCGTTCAGCAAGGCCGATTCCGGCACCCGGCTCACGCCGACGGCCACTCAGGATGCGGCCTACACCGCGATGCGCGCCAATGATGACGAGCAAGCCGTAGGCTACTTCGAGCGCGTCATCGACGCGCAGCATGCCGGTGAGCTGGACATGTCCCCGCAGCAGTTGTTCGACACCCGTCGCGCGGTGGCCGATGTGTCGCGCACCTGGGGATTGACCAGCACCACCAGCTATCGCGGCAACAGTTCGAGCAGTGGTTTGAGCTCAGCGCCGAGTAGCGGCAGCAACAGCAATGACAGCCTGCAAAACAGCACCGAGCTTTCCTGGCGTCCCTTGGGCTATCGCAACGCACGTTTTGTCGAACTCTACGGACGCATCACCGACACGCTGTGGAGCAAGAACGGCGATTCGGATACCGGTTTCGATGCGCTGCAAGGCGCCGTGGGTGTCCGGGTCAAACCCTTCACATCGCTGAACGTGATGGCCGCCGTCGAGCGCACATTCCCCTTGGGATCATCGGATGTTGACGGTGACTGGCTGCTGCGTTTGGGTTACGGCTCAAGCGTCGGCACCGACCTGCGCGTCGATGCCTCCAGCTGGTGGACTTCGCAGTTGTTCGCGGAAGCGGGTCATTACGTCAACGACTCGCGCAACTACTTCAACAGCGAATGGCAGGTCGGCCGCAGCTATGCGATCGGTGGCGCTGGCTCGCGCTGGGTGAGCTTCCCGCATGTCGTGGCCGCGTTCGACTACGACTCGAAGATGAACAGCGGGACCGATGCCGACGGCAGTTCGGACTCTTCATCCGGCAAGGCCGGCGGGGTGGGTCTCGGTAACAACGTCCGGTACTGGTTCCGCGAAGACGCGTACAACGCGCCCCGCTCCTACGTCGATTTTTCCCTGCAGTACCGCGTAAAGGTGCTGGGCGATGACCGCGCCGAAGGTGTGTTCGCTCGCCTGACTTATTCCTACTGAGGACTTACATGAACGTTCGAATCTGTGTGTGGCTGGGTCTTGGCCTGCTCTCGACAGGCGCACAAGCAGCCCCGGAAATCGCCCAACTGTACGCGCCAAAATTGCCCGAAGGCTCCGCGTATGTGCGGGTGGTCAATCCGGCCGACACCGCGATGCAGGTCCAGGTAGGCCAAAGCGCAAGCTTTAGCCTTTCCGCCCAGAGCACGGTGGCCAGCCCCTTCCAGGTCGTGGACTCGCGGCAGCCGCTCAAGCTGACCGTCAATGGTCGCGAGATAAAAGGCCTGAGCGCACCCAATAGTGCGTGGGTCACGCTGATTCTCGACAGCGACCCGGCACGGGCGCCACGTCTGGTCATCGACCCGCCGCTGCGCGGGAAAGACCTGCGCGCCGAACTCAACGTTTACAACCTGAGCAGCGGTTGCGAAAAGGCTGAGGTCAAACTGGCCAATGGCGCCCCGGTATTCAACCAACTGCCGTTCAACGGACAAGCCCAGCGCACGATCAACCCGGTGCAAGCGACGCTGATTGTCAGCTGCAATGAAATCGCCAGCCCGCCGTTGAAGCTGGTGCCCTTCAAGGCCGGCGATCGCTATAGCCTGTTCCTGATCGGCTCCCGCCAGGCTCCACGCCTGATTGGCCTTGTCGACCAGACCGCCCCATGAACCTTCAATTCAGACCCGAATGTTTTATCCGTCGATTGTCGATGCCCGCCATGATCGCTGGCCTGCTGACGAACCTGTCAGGCACCGGCGTTCAAGCAGCCTCGGCGGTGATCACCGGCAACGGCGGCTGGTTATTCCCTGCCTGGGAAAGCCTGAGCAAGGTCGACAACACCGGCACTGCCCGCAACATTGCGCTGGTCAAAGAACTCCAGCAGCAACTTGAACGCGATCACATCGGGCTGGTCGTGCTGGTGGTGCCGATGAAAGCGCCGTTTTATGCTCAGCGCCTGCCCGCCGATCAACCCTTGAGCGTGGCCGTGATGCAGCGCTATGAACACCTGCAAAGCGACCTGACACAAGCGGGCCTGACCACGCTGAACATCAAGCCGATCCTGCAACGGACCGAGCAAGGCAAACAGACCGCGTTTTACCGCGCCGACTACCACTGGACAGCCTGGAGCGCTGAAAACACCGCCGACTCCACGGCGCATCTGATTACCGCGCGCTATCGCTTGCGAGGTGACCCCGGTGGTGGCTCGGTGCTGGGTCAATGGTTCGACAGGCGCGCGTTCGGCGACCTGGCCAGTAATTTCCTGCCAGCAATCAAGCGCAAGGCGATTGGTCGCGACATCTACACCGTTCGCCATCAGGCAGAGAACGACTTGCTGATCGATGACGCGTCGGCACCGGTTCAGGTGATCGGCAACAGCTTTGTCCAGCCTTACCTGGGTTTTACGCAGAAGCTCTCAAATGCCCTGGACCGTCCCGTCGCACTGACATGGAACCCCGGTGATGTCGGTCCGTGGGCTACGCTGCTGCAATACTTGGAGTCGCCGGACTTTGCCGAACACAAGCCACAAGTGATTGTCTGGCAATTCAACGAGGGCCAATTCCACCTTGGCCCGGATGCGGCAGCCAACTGGAACGCAAAAGGCGTCACCTCGCTGAACCAATGGCATCAACGCATCAAAAAGGCACTTCCGTGAAAATCTTTGGCTACACCGCAAGTCGCGTGACCGTTGCTGCTCTGTTGCTTGCCGTCACCGTCGGCGCAGGTACCGGCATGCTCTATGTGACGAAGACCAAGGCCCTGGACCCGGGGATTGTCGGCATCGTCTGGCAGCCGGACAACAAGACCGTCGGTATCAGCGGTCACTGGGAAAAACTCGGAGCGCGTGAGTTGCTGGTGCAATGGACAGTCGTCGACGATCAGGCCTTCGTTCCCGGTACCGGCCTGCCCGGCGTACCGGTCCTGCCCGATTGGGCGCGCATCGCCAAGGCACCCTGGGCGCAGGATGTCATCCTTGGGCTGGCAGGTTATTTCAGTGAGAACCGCTCACGGGACAACATCGAGGAACTGGCCACGGTCTCGGAACGGATCGCCAAATTGCCTACGCCGTTACACGTGACTGGATGGTATTTCCCGGCCGAAGTCGACCCCAGCTGGACCCGCGCCAAAGAACTGCCCGCCCTGCTGGCCAAGCTGCCGCGACCGTTGTGGATCAGCGTGTATGATGGCGCCAATATCGGCCCCGTCGCCACGGCCGAATGGCTCAAGCAATGGCTGCCGGACGACATCGGCGTGTTCTTCCAGGACGGCGTCGGCGTCTACACCCGCACCGCCCCCGTCGCCCGAACCTACGCCGACGCCATGCGCCAGCGTCTGGGTAAAGATCGTGTACGGATCATCGTCGAAGCCTTCCGCCCCAACTTCGGCGGCGGTTTCCGCTCCGCGACCGCTGCCGAGCTCAAACCGCAATTGGCGGCCTATGATGGTTATCCGCTCTACCTGTTCGACGGGCCGCACTACGTGACGCCGGCGTTGGTCGAGCAATTGCTGCGATAAAGCGAAATCGTGGCAAGTTTTGAACACTGACTTACACTGCGATACACCCAATGCGAATGAATGACTGTTCAACGGACCGAGAGGTCCCACGGCAATCCGGGCATCACGTAATGATCTGGGTAAAGCCAACATGAAAACGGTCACGGCCCTTTTCACCTGTCTGCTCGCTGCCAGCGTGTGCGCGGCGACGAGCACCTGTGCAAATGCTGCGTCGTTCAAGACCAGCTTCGACTGCTCCCAGGCAAGGGCATCCGTCGAAAAGCTTATCTGTCGCGATCCGCAACTGGCGCAGATGGATATCGAACTGACGCGTCTTTATCGCCTGGCGCTCACGGATGAACATTCAGTACCGCCTCCAGACAACGTCATGATCGACCAAGCGTTCTGGATCGAGGCCCGCAATCAGTGTGCCTCCGAGCCTGCGCCCAAGGCGTGCACGATCCGAAGTTATGCCGAGCGCGCGCACCAGCTGCGCCAAGGCTCGGCCATTGTGAGAACCAAGGATCCAGACCGACTCACCGAAGGCCCCCTGGCTTTTCGTTGTACAGGGTTTAACGCGCTGATTGCTGCCACCTTCTTTACCACGCAGCCTGGTGTCGTGTACCTGAAATGGGCGAACACCTCGATCACCCTGAATCAGGTACCGAGTGATTCGGGAACCCAATACACTGGCAAGGATTACCAGGGGAACTACCGCTTCTGGCAAGACGGCAACATGGTGCTTTTCCAGAAACCAGGCTCAGGGGAAATGAGTTGTACGGCCGAGCCGGTCAGCTGATTGCTCTGGTGCGAGACTGGCATTAGGCAATAGCGCCGGTCCTCTCTCACGTATTCGGCGATTTATGCCACGGATAGCCTTTCGAGCTGAGTTGAAAGGCGTAATCGAATAAACGCTTCATGTAATCGCCATCGAATTTCTGATTGCGAGGAAACTGAAAATCCGAGCCGATGTACGCCAGGTTGAAGTCCGCCCCATCCTGCTGCGCAATTCGGTAAATACGATCCAGATCGCTGATCCCCTGAGTCTGGATCAATGTGCTGATGGCGCGACCGCCGATGCTCAAGGTACGGCGCTTGGTTCCTGACCACTGCGGTTCCAGTTTCCCATTGCGAATGACATAGAAATGACGGTCTCGGCGTATACGCGCTCCGGTCACGCTGTTTAGTGCCATCACGGTGCCCGGCGGGTAAAGGAACACCTGAGTGAGGACGCCTCCGTCCACGTGCATTTCCTGAAACTGTTTGCCGTCGACCTCCACATCAATCATGACCGGTGAAACGGCGCCGGGAATACTCATCGACGCGACCATGATGTTGCGAAACAGGTGGAGCGCTCCCGGTGCTTCGCTTGAAGCAATAGCGCCCATGTTCCAGGTGACGGGACGCCCTGCATCCAGATCGGTGGTACCGATCATCAACAGTCGTCCTTTGGCGTATTGCGCGGCAATGGCCGCGAGCACGTCGGCGGTGATGTACTTGGCAATGAGCCGCGCCAGTGGCTTGCTGTCCGCTATACCGTCGCTGGCCAGGCGAGTCAGCACACTTCGCGAATGGAAAACGTCTTTTGGACCGATTGCCTTGCAGATCCCCAGAATGACAGCGTCATACTCAGGCCCCAGGTAAGCGAACGGGGCAACCAGGGCACCCGCGCTGATGCCGGTGACGACCTTGAACGCCGGTCGGGTCCCGTGCAGTGTCCATCCCGCAATGATTCCCGCCGCGAAGGTGCCGGCGTCGCCGCCCCCGGAAACGGCTAGGTAATAGCCCCGTGGCAGCATGTCGGTCGGCAACTCTGAGTCGGCGAGCGCCTCGACCTCTCGATCGTTGGCCAGAGTCGCGTCCCGAATGAACAGCGTCAGGTCCTGGTCCAGCCAATAGCGTGCATTCGGGATGCCTGGGATGACCGCTTGCTCCGTCAGCGTTTGCGGCACCGCGTCACGGCGTTGCAGGCACCCTTCACGCAACATGTTCATCGTTGAGGCACTGGGTCTGGGCAGAAATGGTTTCAAAACGCCTCCTCCGGTCTCTGCAATCGACAGAAAACGCGCTCAACTATTCGGTGAGATGGCCTCACCCATCATGCGCGCTCCACACACCCATGATTAGCCTCTCAATCAGGCGCCGGTGTTCTGAACACCAGCAGTTTGCCGGTGGCTCGCTGCACGACCTTGTCATTCTGATTGAGTGTTTCCATGAACAGGGTCAACACGCCCCGGTCTGGCTTGGAGCTGGACGGTTCGATGGCCTGCACGGTGCATTGCAGACGCAACAGATCGTCCGGGTAGGTCGGCGTCGGCCAGCTCAACTCGATGCCCAGGCCGATGATCCCGTCAGCTAACGGTACGCTGGCAACCAGCAGTTTCATGGTCAACGCCGCCGTGTGCCAGCCACTGGCGGCCAGTGCACCGAACAGGCTCAAGCTGGCGGCCTCGGGATCAAGGTGAAAAGGTTGCGGATCGAACGCTTGAGCAAATGCCAGCATCGCCGCTCGTTCGACTCGAACGGTGTCGCTTTCGAACACCTGACCCAGGCTCAAGTCATCGAGGTAGAGTTTTTCCCAGGCATGGATGGTCATGATTCAACCCTCTCTAGGAGTAGCTGATTTCGCTGAGGTCGATGGCCACCAGCACGTCATTCCTGTCGGCCTGGCCGTCATCCCTGCGCCGATAGGCTCGTCGCTTGCCGGGCATGCGCAGCCCGTCTGCCTCAACGTAGTCGTGAACATACTGGGCGGCAGGCACGCCGCCACTCACCTCCACGTTGTAGTCGTGTCGACGAAGCAGGAAGTCCTCGCCGAAGTAAAAATCCTGCACCGCACAGTGAGTGGCGACGCTCTCGGGAAAGGTCACCCGTAATCGTCGCCAATGCTGTGATCCCTCGTGCCAGGGCTCGATTTCCTCGGTCACGACACCCGCGAAGGTGAACAGGAAAGGCATGGTCAGGTAGGACCAAAGCGCGTAACCGTTGAAGTACGCGCGGTGCAGAGGATCCCAGGGAGTATTTTCACCATGGCCGCGGAAGGATTCCCTTGGCGCCTGTCGCTCGGCAACCACCTTCCCGTCGGTCTTTTCGATGGCGATTCGATCCGGTGTGTAGGCCGTCAATTGATCAAGTCCACCGAAGGGCGTCACCGAGGCTCTCTGTTCATGCAGCCAAACGGTCATCTGGCGGGGTGCGCTGTCTTGCGTAAGCCCTTTCATGCCCCATAGTGAGCCGCCGGTCACGAGCGTGGCGCGAACTTGACTGAAGTGGTTCCAGCGTTCCAGACCACCATGGGCGATCAGCACCTGGTCCAGCAGTTGATGATTCTGTGTCGTCATGGTGGCAGCCCTGCTCGTCAGGGCGAGTGGCCTGAACATCTTTCATGCTAGCGCAAGCCCAGGCAGTCATAACGTCGGCGGGACGTTCGGTCTGTCCTGCGGCTGATCCCGCACCCATTGCCAGAACAACTGATAGCCGACCGCAAGCACCACCGGGCCGATGAACAGTCCGATGATGCCGCTGGTGACCATGCCGCCCAAGGCACCGATCAACACCACCGGCATCGGCACATCGACACCGCGCCCCAATAGCAACGGTTTAAGTACGTTATCCACCAGGCCGGCAACGAAGACATAGATCGCGAAGACGATGGTCGCCGTGCTGGCACCCTCGGTGGCGAATACAAACGCAATCACGGGCAGCGTAATCAGCGTCGCCGGTAATTGCATGATGCCGAGCAGCAGCACCCCCAAGGCAAGCAGACCGGCACCCGGGACACCCTTGAACACGAAGCCCAGCCCCACCAGCAGCATCTGGATGAAGGCGATCCCGACCACGCCCAGCGCGACCGCACGGATCGTCGCGGTACACAGCTCGGCGATTTTCGGCCCCTTGCCCGGATCGCTGACGCGGCTCGCGATCTGTACCGCATTGCGGCTGCCGCTCTCGCCATAGGCCATGAAAATGCCGGCGATGATCAGCGCAAAGATAAAGGTGAGGAAACCCATGCCGACGCCGGCAAGCTTGCTCAACAATGTCAGGCTGAGGCCTTTGATCTGCGGTACGTACTTCTCCGTCAGTCCGGGAAGATCGGTTGAAGCCTGTAGCCAGAGGGCCGATAGAGGTTTGCCGACCAATGGCCAATCGGCGACTGAATCGGCCGGTGGCGGAATATGGAAACCGCCGTCCTTGACCACGCTCATGGCGTGCGCGATCGAATCCGCAATCGAGGTGCCCAGCAGATAGATCGGCACCATGAGAATAACGACGGCGACAAGCACAATCAGCGCCGCAATATGCCCCTCTTTCTGACCCAGCGGCCCCTTCAGCCACTCTTGCAGGGGATAAAGGGTGATCGCCAGGATCAGCGACCACAGCATCAGGTCGCGGAACGGGCTGAATATCTCGAAGCAGAAAAGCACCAGAATGGCGATCAGCCCGGCACGAATCAGGACGTCAAGCAGACTGCGAGTGAACGCCTTCTCGGAGCTGGATGTGGGCACCATTGCTGCCTCCTTGCAGATCGCTGCAAAGGTATGAGATCGGTTAGCCCAGCATAGACGCTCTATAGAAGACGGTGCGTTCGACTAACTTCGGTAGTGATCTGGATGAGAATCGCTTGGTCGTCAGCTACACGTTGCCGATCTGGTAAGCCGATTCAGGTTTCACAAAGGGGGACTCGCTTGACGGCGAAGTCCTCTTTTTTATGCTGGATTTTCGCAGTGATGACGGACCTCTTCGCGAGCAGGCTCGCTCCCACAGTTGACCGGGTTGTTCAGATTGACACGGCTTAATGTGGGAGCGAGCCTGCTCGCGAAGGCGGCCTCAAAAGCGCCAAGGATGAGAGTAGGTTAAGATGCCTGCAAATCAGGTTCGCCACGAGATGCCCCCGTATGCCAGTTAACAGTCGGAACACTCCCCGCCTGATCAAGAAGTACCCCAATCGCCGACTGTATGACACCCACACCAGCAGTCATTTGACGCTGGCAGACATACGCCAGTTGGTGGTCGACAAAATTGCCTTTCAGGTGGTCGATGCCAAGAGCGGCGAGGATCTGACGCGCAGCATCCTGCTGCAAGTGATTCTGGAGGCCGAAAGCGGCGGTGAGCCCATCTTCACCACCGAGATGCTGATGGGGATTATCCAGTTCTACGGCCCTTATCAGGGCGTACTCGGCAGTTACCTGGACAAGAGCATTCAGACCGTAATCGACATTCAGTCCCAGACCGGCGCCCAGTCGTCCGAGGCCTGGAGCGACTTCATGCATCAACAGGCCCCGGTGATGCAGGATCTGATGCGCCAATATGTCGACCAGTCGAAGGCGCTTTATCTGAACACCCAGAACCTGTTTGGCATGTTTGGCGGCAAGCCGGATACCAAAAACGGGCCGAAAAAAAATGGCGATGGGGAATGATCCCATCGCCATTGGTGCCGCTTGCCTGACGTGACTTACTTGTTACCGCTGGTAGCCTTGGCGCTTGCTTCCGGGGCAGCTTTGGTGGCCGCGGCAGTCGCTGCGTCGAAACTACTCTGAGCCACATCGGAAGCCTGTTTTACGGCTTTCTGTGCACTTTCGAACACAGTACCGGCATTCGCCAGGCTCGACTTGAACGCTGCCACAACAGGCTCGGAACCGGCCGGTGCATTCTTGCTGATCGCTTCAACGAACTCTTGCACCTGTTGGGTGCCAGCCTCGACCTGACTCGACGTCAGTTTGGCGATGTCCGACTGAGTACCGACGATCAGCGCTTGAACCTGGCGATTGAACTCGGCCAGACGTTCGGTCTGCGCACTTGGCTGGGTGAAAGAAGCCTGAAGCTCAGCGAAACCTTGTGGATCACGGACGGCCAACAGCTTGCGAACACCTTCGAAGTGCTCTTCGGTGGAGTCGCGCAGTGCCTTGAACTGCAACTGGCTGAGCTGTTCAACGCTAGCGAAGACTTTGCCGCTGATTTGCTGCAAAAGATCAAGGTTGGCTTTCTGAGCGGCTTGCAGTTTTTCCGAATTGAAAAAAGACATGCTTGAATCTCCTGGTACTGGAAGGCCCTGATGGACGTGAAGACGCGATAGCGATCCGGCCAGTCATCGCGTTAGCCTTGATATTGCAGTGCACAAAACCATTTGGCAACGTCTATTTTTGTGCGCTGCAAAATAAACTTTGCTCAAGCCCTCCCTATTCGCTATAAACTCCAGTCTATCGAACGGCCAGCCTAGCCCTCTTTAACTAAAGGGTTTAGATGCACAGGTCCCATGTAGAGCGTCAGGAGATTACGATGGGTCAGGAAGTCAATATTGCGCTGCAAGATGAAGAGCCTTCCGAACCCGTCGGTTTGTTCGAACACCTCAATCATCTGCAACGCCTCAATACCCGCAACGTCCTTGACGCCGTGCAGAAGCGCCAGGCAAAAACCTTCGCGCCTTTAAGCCTTGGGCAACTCAGGCCGCCTACGCCCGCTGACTGGGAGGAATACTTCACGGACCTTGGCCAGCGCAGCGTGTTGTTCTGGGACACCTTGCGCCAGCGCGGCGACAACACCCTGGCCCACGAGCGCGCCGGGTATCCGCTGCTGCTCAAGTTCAATCATGAAACGCTGGTCGCCGGTGAAGCCCTGCCTCGCCCGGTCAACTATTCGTTGTTGCAAATCCTCGCGGGCCCCGGGCAGCAGCTCGACAGCAAAAAACAGCCGGTGATCATCATTGACCCACGCGGTGGCCACGGCTCGGGGATCGGCGGTTTCAAACAGGATTCGGTCATCGGCGAAAGCCTGAGAGCCAGCCACCCCACCTACTTCATCTCCTTCAGTCACTCGCCACGCCCTGGGCAAACCCTCGCCGATATCACAGAAGCCCAGGCGCGGTTCATCGAAGTCGTCAGCGCCCGGCATCCGGACAGCGCCAAACCTGTTGTCATTGGCAACTGCCAGGCGGGCTGGGCGTTAATGGGGCTGGCCGCCACCCGGCCCGAGTTGCCGGGGTTGATCATCGTCAATGGTGCGCCGCTGTCGTACTGGGCCGGCGTCAATGGCCGCAATCCGATGCGCTACACCGGTGGTTTGCTGGGTGGTGGCTGGATGGCGCGCCTCGGTAGCGACCTCGGTAATGACCGTTTCGACGGCACCTGGCTGGTGAGCAATTTCGAAAACCTGGACCCGGCCAACACCTATTGGGGCAAGTACTACCACCTGTTCAGCGAAGTCGACCGCGAGGCCGCACGTTTTCTGGATTTCGAACGCTGGTGGGGCAGCCCGACCCTGCTCAATGGCGAAGAGATCGAGATGATTGTCGACGACCTGTTCATCGGTAATCAGCTGTCCGGGGGCCTCGGACGCAAGAGCAGCGGGCTTGACCTCAAACTGATTGAAGTGCCGGTGGTGGTGTTCTGCTCGTATGGCGACAACATCACCTCACCGCAGCAGGCACTGGACTGGATCACCGACGTCTATCCCAGCGATCTCGCGTTGCAAAATGCCGGACGCACCATCGTGTACCTGCGGCACGCGAGCATCGGTCATCTGGGCATCTTCGTGTCCGGTGAAGTGGCACGGCGTGAGCACCGTGAGTTGCTCGGTGCGGTCGATGCGATCAATGCGCTGTCAGCCGGGCTGTATGAAATGCTGATCGAAGACCTGCCGGAGAGCTCGGCGACGCCGTATGCCGTGCGTTTCGAACGCCGACGTATCGCCGACATCCATGGCGAAGTGCAGAAGCCCCGTGATGACGATCGCGAATTTGCCTTGGTCGAACGTGCGTCGGCCATAAACAACCGCCTTTACGACGGCTTCGTACGCCCTTGGTTGCGCCAGTTGATCAATGAACCCGTCGCAGAATTCTTGCGCAAGGCACACCCTTTTCACCAGCAGCAGGTGATGTGGAACAGTTTGAATCCGGCACTGTGGTGGCTGGCAGGAAGCGCCGACCAGGTGAGCAATGATCGTCACCCCGCCAGTCAAAAAAACCCGTTGCTGGTCTGGCAGGAACTGTTTTCCAACCAGATGCAGGACGCCTTGAACGGCTATCGGGATCTGCGTGATGCAGCTCAGGAAATGTGTTTCTACGGTGTGTATGGCGTACTCAATAGCCTCGCCGGCAATCCATCCGGGCGAAATCTCCAGGAACATGCCAAGCAACACGACAAAGTCCTGATCGAGCGCCTGCAAGATGCCCTGCCCCTTGGCGGTCTGATGGAAGCCTTGATACGGATCCTGTTCCTGCTGGGCCGCGACAGCGACGAGCCGGGCAAGGAAAGCGTCGAAAAATTGATCCTGAAAATGCAGGTGCTGCTCCAGGACTACAGTGCCGAGCCACTTGATTTGCGCGAAACCCTGCGCCTGCAAAAACTGCTGGTCGCTACCCACCCGCAAGAAAGCCTGCACAGCCTGCCCTTAATGTTGGTTGAGGTCGAAGAGCGCCAACAAGTGCTGGCGGCCGTCGCCAATTTGCTGCCGGAACTGCTGACCAGCGGCGCAGACAACCCATTCTGGTGTGAGCTGCACACGCTGCTCGACGTCCCCCTGCCAGGTTTCAGCCGAACCGAACCACTCGGTGAGGCTGATGCCGATGCCGATGCCGATGCCGTCGAGGAGAAAGTCCCGGCGATAACCCCTGAGTCAATCAAGCAGAAAATACCCGCAGTGGCCCCTGACCCCATCGCCAAAATTGCGAGTCCAGTGCGCAAACCTGCCAAGGGCAAGAAAGGCGTAAAAAAACCTCCGGTGAAATAACGTTTAACGCTGGGGAGAACCGCGTCACACCGGCGCGGCTTCCTCGATTTCAATACGATTCATCGGCCCGATACTTTCCGGGTGTCATGCCAAACCAGCGGCTACAGGCTTTGTTGAAACTGCTGTGATCATGAAAACCAAGGAGATACGCCACATGCTTCATGTTGAAGCGAGAATTGCGCAGGTAGAAATCGGCCAATTGCCGGCGCACGGCATTCTGCACGTCCTTGAATTGCGTCCCGTCTTTTTCCAGGGTGCGTTGCAGCGTTCGCTTGCTGATGTTCAAGGCGGCCGCGATCGACTCCATATCGCACGGCCCCTGGCCCTGACTCAAGCGCTTGGTAATCAGTGCCCGAATTCTGCCGACGATGGTGAAGCCAAACAGCGAAACCAATTGAGCTTCGGCAAAACTGTCATGCAGTACCGCCAGTTCTTCGTTAGCCATGCTCAGCGGACGCAGAAGCTCCTGCCCGTCAAACAGGATGCTGTCATAGGCAGTTCCAAAATGCAGGTCGCAGCCAAACAGCCTTTGATGCTCGGACGTGTCTTCAGGTTCGGGATAGGCGAACTCCACACTCAACGGTTGCGGTAAGTTGCCCCCCGCCAGCCAACGGCAAAAACCCAGCAATGAAGCCATGCCTGCATCCGAGTACTGCCGGGGTTTGACCGACCCCTTTTGCTGATGATCAAGCGACGCCAATCGATAATGCTGTTGCTCCGGCAAAAAAAACAGGCTGAATCCGGTACTGATCAAAGGGCTGAAACGCACCAGGCGTTCAAGTGCTTTCTTCAGATTCAAACTGGACATCATGGTGTAGCCGACGATCTGAAGGTTACCGGGATGGAAGTTTCCATAGGCCTTCAAACCGATGTCTGGATCGCCAGCGGCCTGGGCTCCCAGTTCCCATAGCCGATAAATAGCCCCTCGTTCGCAGTACGCTCCCGGGTTGTTAACGGTCTCCATGTCCATCCCAGCCTCCCGACACAGACTGGCAACATCCAGCCCTTGTGCCGAGAGCGTATTCACCAGCACGCTGGCATAACCTGAACTGATTCTATACATGCCGTCCTCAATGACCTGTGGAGCCGAACATCCTGTCCGGAGCCATGACTAACCTGCGTTGAATCGAATACTAACTGACTAATAAGTCTCAAATATTGATCCCAGTATAGGCACTCGTCATTTTTTGCCAGCGTTTCAAACCATTCGTCGACCCGTAGCAGCTGCTTGGCGATGACGAAAGCAGTGAACAGTTCAGTTTCATTGCGTGCATGGCGCCGTTGGACACCAGACAGTCACCTCTCAACACTTCCGCACACCCCGCCAATACCGAACAATCCACCCGTCTTACAACGCAAAACACAAAAAGGAAGAGAGTGTATGAAGTCGCTTGGTCGTATTGCGTTGGTCACGGGTGGTATGGGTGGGATTGGCACTGCGATAAGCCAACGCCTGTACAAGGAAGGATTCAAGGTCATCGTGGGCTGCAGCTCTGATTCCGCCCGCAAGAACGAATGGATGGCGAGCCAACTGGAGGCGGGTTATCAATTCGAATTCATTTATGGCGACATCACCGATTGGGAATCAACGCGCAAAGCGTTCGAGATGGCACGTGAGCAATTCGGCCCGATCGATGTATTGGTCAACAACGCTGGCATCACTCGGGATGCGTCCTTTCGCAAACTGACTCCAGAAGACTGGAATGCAGTCATCGGCACCAACCTGACGGGCCTGTTCAACACCACTAAACAGGTGATTGAAGGGATGTTGGCCAAGGGTTGGGGACGGGTCATCAACATCTCCTCGATCAACGGTCAGCGCGGCCAGTTCGGCCAGACCAACTACAGCGCGGCCAAGGCTGGCATCCATGGCTTCACCATGGCGCTGGCCCGGGAAGTGTCCGGCAAGGGCGTGACCGTCAACACCGTTTCCCCAGGCTACATCCAGACCAGCATGACCGCGGCCATCCGTCCGGACATTCTCGACAGCATGATCGCGGCCACACCGGTCGGGCGCCTCGGCCAACCCGAAGAAATCGCCTCCATCGTGGCCTGGCTGGCTTCCGATGAATCGGGCTATAGCACCGGCGCGGACTTCTCGGTCAACGGCGGCATGAACATGCAGTAGGCCTGTCAGGGCATGGATGCCCTGCTTCCGCTCGACAAAATCTTAATGAGGTCACGCATGAACGAAGTCGTAATCGTTGCCGCTACTCGTACCGCCATTGGCAGTTTTCAAGGTGCCTTGTCCGCGATTCCAGCCACCGAGCTGGGCGCGGCGGTCATTCGTCGTCTGCTGGAAGAGACAGGTCTGGACGGGGCGCAGATCGATGAAGTGATCCTCGGCCAGGTACTCACCGCGGGCTCGGGGCAAAACCCGGCACGCCAGACGGCGATCAAGGCCGGCCTGCCCAATACCACCCCTGCCCTGACCCTGAACAAGGTCTGCGGCTCAGGCCTCAAGGCTGTCCAGCTTGCGGTCCAGGCCATCCGTTGCGGCGACGCCGAACTCATCATTGCCGGCGGTCAGGAAAACATGAGCCTGGCGCCCTATGTTCTGCCCAAGGCACGCACCGGTTTGCGTCTGGGTCATGCGCAACTGCAAGACAGCGTGATTCAGGACGGTTTGTGGGACGCTTTCAACGACTACCACATGGGCATCACCGCCGAGAATCTGGCGGAGAAGTACAACCTCAGTCGCGAAGCTCAGGATGCCTTTGCTGCAGCCTCGCAACAGAAAGCCGCTGCTGCCATCGAAGCGGGTTACTTCAAGCGTGAAATCACCCCGATCCTGATTCCTCAGCGCAAGGGTGAGCCGCTGGTCTTCGACACCGATGAACAGCCGCGTCCGGACAGCACGCTGCAGGCACTGGGCAACCTCAAACCCGCGTTCCAGAAAAACGGCACTGTGACCGCTGGTAACGCTTCGACCCTCAACGACGGTGCCGCCGTGCTGTTGCTGGCCAGCGCCGCCAAGGTCAAGGCTCTCGGCTTGCCGGTGCTGGCACGCATCACGGCTTACGCCAGCGCTGGTGTGGACCCCTCGATCATGGGCATCGGCCCGGTACCAGCCACTCGCCTGGTATTGGAAAAAGCCGGCTGGACCCTGGACGACCTCGACCTGATCGAAGCCAATGAAGCGTTCGCTGCGCAATCACTGGCGGTCGGCAAAGAACTGGGTTGGGACACCAGCAAGGTCAACGTCAACGGCGGCGCGATTGCCCTCGGCCATCCGATCGGCGCATCGGGCGCGCGGATTCTGGTGTCGCTGTTGCACGAGTTGATTCGTCGCGACGGCAAAAAAGGCCTGGCCACGTTGTGCATCGGTGGCGGCCAGGGTGTCAGCCTGGTCATCGAGCGCTAGAACACAGGAGTGTTGACGCGGCGCCGAAGTCCGGTGCCGCGGTTTTTTTTCTGCCCGGTTTACGGATGTGGGTAAGGAGTTCCATGGACAATAACGCGCATACCTTCAACACCTTCTGGTCAGGCCAGGTTCCGTTCATTGCCTCCTTTGCAGTGCAACAATTACGTCTCTGGGTCAGCACCAATCCGTGGTTTACCGGCCAGGCATACAACGAGTGGTTTGACCTGCCGCGCGGTACCCTGGACAGTCTCCAAGCGGATTACCAACAGCAATGGGGCGAACTCGGCCAGCGTCTGCTGACCGGTCAGCCGTTCAGCTTCGATGATCGACGTTTTGCCAGCGGTAACTGGAGCCAGCCGTTGTTCGGTTCCCTCGCTGCGTTTTACCTGCTCAACGCAGGGTTTCTACTCAAACTGCTGGACACGTTAGCGATCCCGGACAAAAAACCGCGCCAGCGCCTGCTCTATCTGGTGGAGCAAGCCATCGCCGCCGGGGCGCCGAGTAACTTTCTGGCCAGTAACCCCGATGCGCTGCAACGGGTCGTCGATACCCAGGGAAGCAGCCTCCTCACCGGCCTGTTGCACCTGGCCAGCGACCTGCAAGAAGGCAAGATGCGCCAGTGCGACGCCGGCGCGTTCAAAGTGGGCGTCGATCTGGCCAACACGCCGGGTGAGGTGGTCTTCGAGAACGAACTCTTCCAGCTGATTCAGTATTACCCGCAAAGCGAAACCCAGTACCGGCGCCCGGTGTTTGTCGTGCCGCCGTCAATCAACAAGTACTACATTCTCGACTTGCGCCCGGACAACTCGATGGTGGGCCATCTGTTGAAACAAGGGCACCCGGTGTTTCTGATGTCGTGGCGCAACTTCGACCAGGAACACGCGGGCACCACCTGGGATAACCTGATCGAAACCGGCATCATCAAAGGCCTGCAAGTGACCCGCGAGATCAGCGGCGAGCAACGACCCAATTGCGTCGGCTTCTGCATCGGCGGCACCTTGTTGAGCTCGGCGCTGGCCGTCCTGGCGGCGCGCGGCGACCGCGAGATCAGCAGCGTGAGCCTGTTGACCACCTTCCTCGACTATCTCGATACCGGGCCCATCGACGTCTTCGTCGACGAACAATTGGTGGCCTACCGCGAGCGCACCATCGGCGGCCAGGATGGCCCCATCGGCCTGTTCAAGGGCGAGGACATGGGCAACACCTTCTCGCTGCTGCGCCCCAACGACTTGTGGTGGAACTACAACGTCGACAAATACCTCAAGGGCCAGAAACCGATCCCCCTTGACCTGCTGTTCTGGAACAACGACAGCACCAACCTTCCAGGCCCGATGTACTGCTGGTATTTACGCCACACCTATCTGCAGAACGACCTGAAATCCGGTGAACTGGACTGCTGCGGGGTCAAGCTGGACCTGCGCGCCATCGATGCTCCGGCGTACATCCTCGCCACCCATGACGATCACATCGTGCCGTGGAGAAGCGCTTACGCCAGCACCGAGTTGCTCTCCGGGACCAAGCGTTTTGTGCTGGGCGCTTCGGGGCATATCGCCGGGGTGATCAACCCACCGGCCAAGGAAAAACGCCACTATTGGACCAACAATCGGGTCACTAAAAACCCTGAAACCTGGTTCAAGAATGCCGAGCAACATCCCGGTAGCTGGTGGAATGACTGGTTTGTCTGGCTGGCTGAACAGGCCGGCGAGCGCCAGCCCTCGGTGCTGCATACCGGTAACGCCCAATACCCGGCGATTGAGTCGGCACCGGGGCGTTATGTAATGCAATGACAGACGGCCCCACGCCATAACCGATAGTGCGCGGGGCCGCCCTTCAAGCGTCCTCGCAAAAACCTAAAACACAGCACATCAGATCAATATCCCCGCCTGAATCTACGCAACCATGGCCTCCTCACTCACCCGTAAGGACATCGCCATGGCCATCGCAAAAGCTGTTCCTTGGCCTGATCTACGCCAAAACCATGTTCGGTGCCTCGGAAGGCCATTTACGCGGTTGTCATATAATAAGCGAGTGACTGCGGACATTCCGCGGTCGCTGCTGCGTGGTGATTGACCGATGAAGTTTGGCAAGCAAGACCTTCGCGCCGGGTTCCCCTTCTGGTTATCGGTGTTGTTCGCCGGGACAGCCGGGACAGCCATGGCTGATGAATCTGCACAAGGGTTTCTGGACGGAGCGACGCTTGAAGTGCTCAGCCGGAACTTCTACCTCAACAGTGATTACCGGTCCCCCTCGCCTGCGAACAAGAGCTACAAACAAGAGTGGGCTCAAGGCTTTATCAGCTCTTTTGAATCCGGTTTCACACCCGGCACGCTTGGGTTTGGCCTCGACGCCCATGCCTTTCTGGGGCTGAAGCTCGATGGCGGCAAGGGACATTCCGGGACGGGATTGCTGCCCGTGGATGATGACGGCCGCAGCGAAGACAACTATTCCAGTGGTGGCGGCGCGCTGAAAATCAGAGCCTCCCGAACGACCTTGGCGTTCGGTGAAATGATGGTGGAAACCCCGGTGTTCGACACCGCGGACAAGCGTCTGCAACCGGAGTACGCCACAGGATTACTGCTAAACAGCCACGAAATTGAAGGCGTAAATCTGGTTGCCGGTCATTTCACTGCGTTCAAGAACCAGGACAGTTCTTCGAGCAAGGGCAACTTCTACGGCTACGGCGCCAACACCGAGGCCGGAGGCATTACGTTTCTCGGCACCGACCTGTTCACCCAACGTCCAGTCGGCGGCGCGCTCTATGCTTCAGAACTCAGCGACACCTGGCATCAGTACTACGCCAATCTGCACCTGAAGCAGCCCGGGGTGTTCCTCGACGCCAATCTCTACCACACGCAGGACACCGGCAAAGCGCTGGCCGGCGCCATCGACAACACCGCGTTCAGCCTGTCGGGCAAATACAACGTCGATGCGCATGCCTTCACCCTGGCCTATCAAAAAATCAATGGCGACACGCCGTTCGATTTTATCGGCGCAGACTCGATCTACCTGGCCAACTCGATCAAATTCGCCGACTTCAACGGCGCCCATGAACGCTCATGGCAAGCACGTTACGACCTCGATTTGAGCACCTTCGGGATTCCCGGCCTGAACTTCATGACGCGTTACGTCATGGGCAGCCAAATCGACGGCACCCATGCGCCCAAGGGCGGCGCTTACAACCCTTTTGATGAGTCAGTCGGTGAATACGTGCCTCAACAAGGCGATGGCGGACGGCATTGGGAGCGAGACATAGACCTGCGTTACATCGTGCAGTCCGGCGCGGCCAAAGGGATGTCTGTGCAACTGTCCCATGTTTCGCATCGGGCCAACACAGCCCAGGCGGGCGACGATATCGACAGGGTCTATGTGGTTATCCAGTACCCGCTGAGCTTCGGGCATCCCTGATGGCGCAAATGGCGGAAGGCAGCCGGAGTCGAACCTGCCCGGGAACGGATGCCGTCCCCAACCGGGTTTGAAGCCCGGCCGCGCCACCGGGCGCGATTGCCTTCCTTGAAGTCAGTTATCGGTGTGTTGGGCCAAGGCATTGTCGAGGCGGATATGGCGCTTGTCGCCAAACCGTCGGGTCAGGCCGATCCGGTCGAAGTATTCGAGAATCTGGATGCTGCGCTTGCGACCCAGGCCCACCGCATCACGAAACGCCGTGACCTGAATCACCGGGTTTTCCACGGCCAGTTGCACAAGCATAGCCGCCAACCGGCGGATCATTGTGTCGGTATAGAACAGGTCACGGACGACTTGATGTACCAATCCCAACCTCGCCATTTTGCGCAGCAGCAGACGCACGGCCGCCTCGTCATGGCCAAGATTGCGCACCCACGGCGGATCGAAACCGGCCTGTTCGAACAACGGTTGCAAGTGTTGCCACAGGGCTTCGTCGTCTTCACTCAAACGCACCTGATGATCGGGCAAATGCAGCCATGGCCCGCTGGCGGCAATGGCACCGCTGGCGAGTAATTCGTCGAGCAGACTGATGAATGTCGGGCGGTCCAGCGCTGTGCCGGTGAACCGCCGCAGGCGATCCCGGTCCGGGCCCATTTGATCCGGTTCCAGTTGATGAAAGCGTGCGAGGTGCTCCAGCAACGGCGCTTTCAGCGCTTCCCAGCGGGCAGCACTGAACAGCAATGGACCTTGGCGGGTGTCAATCAGGCGCACATCATCGGGCAAAACCCACGTGTTGCGTGGGCGGTTGAACTGACGCTCCAGACGCTGCGGATCGAGCCCGGTCTCGCTGTTGGCCAATAACGCCGGCAGGATTTCTTCCAAGTCATTACGTGTGGCGAGGGCGTGTAGCTGCGCCAACCGTTCGGGACTTCGGCGTTGTCGGGTCGGTGCAAACGGGTCGAGCACCCGAGCACCGCCGAGGGTGCGTTGAGCGCTCTGGTCGCGCAGGATCAAGGGATCGCCCTTCACGGTCTGCACCGGCGCATTCAGCAGCAGTTGCGCAAACATCCGCTCGCCCGGCGCCAGGCTGGAGCCTTCCAGCAACGCCACCCGCCCGGTCACGTCTTGAGTCCCCACGTGCACGTGTACGGGCTGAAAGTGCTCGAAGGCCTTGGGTTCGCTCGCCAACAATTGCAGGTCGATATCCACTCGCTGGGTCGGCGCGTACAGCCACTCGGCCAGCAGCCAGTGGCCGCGGTGAATCTGCTCCAGGGCCAACCGTTCGGCACTCAGGTTCAACGCGACTCGCTGTCCGGCCGTTGCGACCTCGGCAGCCTGATTCTGCGCATGCAGGCCTCGCACGCGAACGGGTTTGCCCAGCGGACCGAGCATCAGCGTATCGCCCACCGCAACCTGCCCAGACAACGCCGTGCCGGTCACCACGATACCGGCGCCGGCCACGCTGAAGGCACGATCGATCGCCAAACGAAAACCGCCGGTGGTGCTGCGTTGAACGACTTCACGTTGCGCATCGAGCAGGGCCTGTCGCAGCGTCTCGATGCCCTCCCCGGTCACACTCGACAGCGCAATCTGCGGCGCGTTCGCATAAGGTCCCGGCGCCAGCAATGTCTGAATCTGCTCGCGCACGACTTGCACGCTGGACGGTTCGACGCGGTCGCATTTGGTGATTGCCACCAGAGCCCGAGGGATTCCCAGCAGTTCAACGATGGCCAGGTGTTCGAGGGTTTGAGGCATGACGCCATCGTCGGCCGCGACCACCAGCAACACCAGATCAATGCCCTGAGCCCCCGCCAGCATGTTGTGGGTGAAGCGCTCATGACCGGGCACATCGATAAAACCGGTCAGGGGCGCTTGCGGGTCCAGCGCCGCGTAAAGGTAGCCGAGGTCGATGGTCATCCCGCGTTCACGTTCTTCCCGGCGACGATCGCCGGCCTGGCCGGTCAGTGCCTGGAGCAAGGAAGTCTTGCCGTGGTCGATGTGCCCTGCGGTGCCGACGATCACCCTACGTTTCCTGCCATTGATCGAGTTGAGCCAGCCACGCCGGCTCATCGTCCAGTTGCCGCAGGTCCAGCCACAACGCATCGTCGTCAATGCGCCCGAGCACCGGAATCGGCAGCGCACGCAGGGCCGCTTCCAGACCGTGCAGCCGCCGCCCGCGAAGGCGTTTGGACGTGTGCGGCCGCAGGCATAACGCGGCACTCGGCAAGCGTGCCACCGGTTGGCTGCCGCTGCCGATCATGCCCAGCGCCGGGACTGCGCTGACGCTCCAGTCGTCACCCAGCACCTTGGCCAGCGAGGGTTGCAGGCGCTCAGCCTGAGCGAGGATATCCGCCTGTGGTCGGGTCAGCAGACGCAGACTCGGCAGCCGTTCGGCCAGTCGATCAGGATCGCGATACAGACTTAATACCGCTTCGAGGGCGGCCAAGGTCAGTTTGTCGACCCGCAAGGCGCGTTTGAGTGGATTCTTCTTGATCTTCGCGATCAGGTCTTTGCGGCCGACAATCAACCCCGCCTGGGGACCGCCCAGTAATTTGTCGCCGCTGAAGGTGACGATATCGGCACCGTCGATCAGCGCCTGGCGCACCGTCGGTTCAGCGGGCAAGCCCCAGCGCGTCAGGTCCAGCAGGCTGCCGCTGCCGAGGTCTTCAAGCAATGGCAAGCCGTGTTGATGAGCGAGTTGCGCCAACTCGGCGGTCGGCACCCGCGCGGTGAAGCCTTCGATGGTGTAGTTGCTCGCATGGACGCGCATCACCAAACCGCTTCGGGGGCCGATGGCTGCCTCGTAATCGCGGGCATGCGTGCGGTTAGTGGTGCCGACTTCGTGGAGCCTGACCCCGGCTCTCGCCATGATGTCGGGAATGCGGAAGGCGCCACCGATTTCGATCAGTTCGCCCCGGGAAATGATGCCTTCCTTGCGCGCGCCCAGACTGTTGAGCGTCAGAAACACCGCGGCGGCGTTGTTGTTGACGACGGTGACTGCCTCGGCGCCGGTCAGCTCGCGGATCAGGCCTTCGATCAGATCGTCACGGTCGCCGCGCTTGCCGCTGTGCAGGTCGAATTCCAGATTGAGTGGATAACGGGCGGCCATTTGCACGGCGTCGATGGCTTCCTCCGGCAACAACGCTCGTCCCAGATTGGTGTGCAGCACCGTGCCAGTGAGATTGAACACCCGGCGCACGTGACTGCGCTGCTGGATGGCCAGACGCTCGCCCGCTCTGCCCGCCAATACTTCGGGAGCGATTTCAACGGCATCGAGTTCGCCCCTTTGCACCGCTTCGCGCAAGTCATCCAGCAATTGCCGCAGGCTGGCCAGCAAAGCGTCACGCCCATAACGCTCACCCAGCGGTTGGCACGCTGGATGACGCAGCAAACTGTCGATGGAAGGCAGCCGCAGGGTTTGGTTGGCGGATCTGGAGGACATCAGGCGCTCCTGAAAACGATTGACCGTCGCGCCTGAGTGTAGCCGTTGCGCTCAGTCGCCTCCGGGCGCCAGCAGCAGATTAGGTGCCGGACGCAGGTAACCTTCCTGCTCCAGACGCATGTCCAGCAGCAGGCTGGTCAGGTCCGTCGAGAGCGCTTCGGCCTCGGCGTCGTTTTCCAGGTAAAGCAGTTTCAGGTAGCTGTGGCAGCCGGGACAGACCTCTGCGCGCAACGGGGCCTGGTTGGCCGCATGGCGATCGTCATCGAGGCTGACGTATTCAAGGCCTTTGCTCTGTTCGCAATACACGCATTTGACCCGCACCACATGCCATTCGCAGGCACACAGCGAGCACACCAGATACCGCAAGCCGTTGTACTTGCCGCGGTGGCGAATCACGCCGACCATGGCCGGCGAGCCACAGGCCGGGCACTGACTGAGACTGTCGCCGGGTTTGAGTGCAAGGTCCGGTGTGTTCAGTAACCAATGACTCCAGGCCACCTGCAACGCCGCGCCGAGAAACGGCACCACGGCGGCGGGCAACAAGGCGAACTGGCCGCTGACCAGCGCAATCGCCCAGGCCTTGAGTTGCCCGGCATTGGCACCGCGCAAGGTCGCCACGGCTTTTTCCACGGCAAGTTGCGGCGGTGGCGGGTAACGCTGCAACAGGGCTTCGAGGTACGGCAGCCAATCGTCTTCGCGCACCAGACTGTCGGCGGCGAACGGTGGCAAGCCATGTTGCTGGCACACTCGCAGGCGTTCGGCATCGGGCATGGCGGTGACGGGCGGATCGTCCATCAGACGCTGCTGCATGTGGCACAGACCCGTCACCAGCTGCAGGTAATCGGCCAGTGGATGCCCGTCGGCCAGACGCTCCAGGCGCAAGGCACGCAAGGTGAACAGGTTTTTCGGAGGCAGGTGCAGAAACGGCGGCGAGCTCGCCGCCGCTTCGATCTCACCAGGCTCAAGAATCGTCGCCAAGGGGTTATCCTTTTTTGCTGATCGGCCGGTCGGGGTGCTCGTCGCGGGTCACTTCGCGGTACCACAGTTCATGGTGTTTCCTCGCCCAGGCGCGGCTGACCCAGCCATGCAGCATGGCGTTGACCGAGCCCTTGATCCAGATGCCCGCATAGATGTGGACGATGATGCTCAGCACCAGGATCAAACCCGCCAATGCATGCAGCAGCATCGCCCAACGAATCGTGGTAATGGCGAAGTACTCGCTGAAATACGCGCGCCAGATCACCAGTCCGCTGAACAGCAAGACCAGCATGCAGAGCAGCAAGATCCAGAACAGCAGTTTCTGCCCAGGGTTGTACTTGCCGATGGGCGGCACGCCCTCCTCCTCATTCTTAATCACCCGCCCGACTCGCCTCAGCCACAACCGATCATTGGTGATAAAGAAGTTCGCCCGCCAGAAACGGATGACCAGCCCAAGGAACAGCACAAACATCACCACGCCCATGAACGGATGCAGGATGCGCGTCCACGGGCCGCCGCCAAACAGGTGGCTGAGCCAGAACAGCGCCGGGTGGAACAACGCCAGCCCGGACAATGCCGCCATCAGAAACAGAATCGCCACCAGCCAGTGATTGGTGCGCTGATTGCTGGTGTAGCGAAGGATCGGTTTGTCGTTCATGGCCGGTCCCCCTTCGGATCATAGGTATGCACCGACGGATCGACTTCATGCACCGCCGGATCGACCGTGGTCGGATGCTCGTCCTCCTCAACCAACTGCGGCCCAACGCGTACGTAGTGGAAGAACCCGGCCAGTACCGCCAAGCCCATGGCGAGTAATCCCAAGGGTTTGCTCACGCCTTTCCAGAGCTCCACCAAAGGACTGATCGCCGGGTGGTTCGGCAATCCAGCGTAGAGCACCGGCGTATCCGCGTGATGCAATACGTACATGACGTGCGTACCGCCAACACCTTCGGGGTCGTACAGACCCGCGTGTTCGAAGCCACGGCTCTTGAGATCGACGATCCTTTCGGCCGCATGTTCCTTCATGTCGTCCTTGGTGCCGAAAACAATGGCGCCCGTCGGGCAGGTTTTTACGCAAGCCGGCTCCAGCCCCACCGACACTCGGTCCGAGCACAGCGTGCATTTGTAGGCCTTGTGATCCTTTTGCGAGATTCGCGGGATATTGAACGGGCAACCGGTGATGCAATAACCGCAGCCGATGCAATGGTCCTGGTCGAAATCGACGATGCCATTGGCGTGCTTGATGATCGCCCCCGGACTCGGGCACGCCGCCAGGCAACCAGGCTCGGCGCAGTGCAGGCAGCCGTCCTTGCGAATCAGCCATTCGAGGTTACCGGCGTCGGTTTCATGCTCGGTGAAGCGCATCAAGGTCCAGGTGTCCGCGCTGAGGTCCTGAGGATTGTCGTAGGTGCCGAGGTTGTGACCGACATCGTCGCGCAGCTCGTTCCATTCCGAGCAGGCGACCTGGCAGGCCTTGCAGCCGATGCACTTGGTGGTGTCGATCAGCTTGGCCACTTCCTCTTGATTGCGTACCGAGGACGGGACTGTCGTGGTGGCCGAACGGGCGATGATGTCTTGGCTGGCCATTTAGACTTTCTCCACGTTGACCAGGAATGACTTGGATTCCGGGGTCTGGGTGTTGCCATCGCCGAGGAACGGCACCAGGGTGTTGGTCAGGTAACCGTGGCGGGTGGCGCCAGTGAAGCCCCAGTGCAACGGAATACCGATCTGGTGCACCACCTGATTGTTGACCTGCAGCGGACGAATCCGCTTGGTCACCACCGCCACCGCTTCTATGTGCCCGCGCTTGCAACTGACACGGACCCGGTCGCCGGCGGCAATGCCCTTCTCCTTGGCCAGGGCTTCACCGATTTCGACAAACTGCTCAGGCTGGGTCACGGCATTGATGGGGCAATGCTTGGTCCAGAAGTGGAAGTGTTCGGTCAGCCGGTAGCTGGTCGCCGCATAAGGGAAGTCCTTGGCCTGCCCCAGGGTTTCCCAGACTGAATCGAAGATCCGCCCGGCCGGGTTGCTGGTCGCCTGCTTGTTGTTCGGGTGCATCGGGTTGATGCCAATGGGCGTCTCGAACGGCTCATAGTGTTCCGGGAACGGCCCTTCGTTCATCTTGTCGAGGGCGAAGAAACGCGCCACGCCTTCGGGGTTCATGATGAACGGGTTGATGCCCGCTTCCGGTGGGGCGTCGACCTTGTAGTCGGGCACGTCGGTGCCAGTCCAGACCTTGCCGTTCCACCACACCAGCCGTTTGTTCGCGTCCCACGGTTTGCCTTGAGGGTCGCAGGAGGCGCGGTTGTAGAGAATCCGCCGGTTCATCGGCCAGGCCCAGGCCCACCCCAGGTTCTGCTTCATTCCGAAAGGGTCGCTGTTATCACGACGGGCCATGTTGTTGCCCTGCTCGGTCCAGCTGCCGCAGAAAATCCAGCAACCGGAAGCCGTGCTGCCATCGTCCTTGAGCTGGGCGAAACCGGACAGCTGCTGACCGGCCTTGACCACCGCGCCCGAGGCGTCGGTGACATCGGCGACGGCGTATCCGTTGAATTCCCTGGCCAGCTCTTCCGGCGTCGGGTCATCCGCAATCTTGTAGGGCCAGTCGAGCTTGAGGATCGGCTCGGCCCAGGCACCGCCGTTGGCCTGGTAACGCTTGCGCAGGCGCAAGAACAGCTCGGCCATGATCTTCACGTCCGTGCGCGCCTGCCCCGGGCCATCGGCGCCCTTCCAGTGCCATTGCAGCCAGCGACCGCTGTTGACCAGCGAACCGTTTTCTTCGGCGAAACAGGTGGTGGGCAGACGGATGACTTCGGTCTGGATGCTGGCCGTCTCTACATCGTTGTAAGGCCCGACGTTGCGCCAGAACTCCGAGGTTTCGGTAGCCAGTGGGTCCATCACCACCAGCCACTTGAGCTTGGCGAGCGCCTTCATCACACGGTTCTTGTCCGGCAAGGCAGCGATCGGGTTGAAGCCCTGGCACATGTAGCCATTGACCTCGCCCTTACCCATCATGTCGAACATTTTCAGGATGTCGTAGCCGGGAATGTCCAGCTTGGGCAGCCAGTCGTAGCCCCAGTTATTCTCAGCGGTGGCATTGGCGCCGTACCAGGCCTTCATCAGGCTGACGTGGAACTTGCCATAGTTCTGCCAGTAGGACATCTGCCCGGGACGCAGCGGCTTGAGTGCCCGCTTGGCGATATAGGTGGTGTAATCCTGTTCGGCCTCAGACGGCAGAGTCAGGTAACCGGGCAGCAGGTTGGACAGCAAGCCCAGGTCGGTCAGGCCCTGGATGTTGGAGTGCCCGCGCAGGGCGTTGACGCCCCCGCCCGGCATGCCGACGTTGCCCAACAGCAGTTGCACCATGGCCGCGCTGCGGATCATCTGCGAGCCGGTCGAATGCTGGGTCCAGCCCAGCGCGTAGAGAATCGTCATGGTTTTGCCCGGTTGCGAGCAGGTGGCGATCTCCTCCCAGATTTTCTGCATCGCGCCCACAGGCATGCCGCAGACCTGACTGGCCAGCTCCAGGGTGTAGCGGCTGTAATGCTGCTTCATCAATTGATAGACGCAGTGCGGGTCCTGCAAGGTCGGGTCGACTTTGGCGAAGCCGTCCTCACCGATTTCGTAGCCCCAGCCGGACTTGTCGGTGTAGGTGCGCTTGTTCGCGTCGTACCCGCTGAACAACCCGTCCTCGAAACCGTAGCTGGCCTTGACGATGAACGACACGTCCGTATAGGCCCGCACGTACTCGTGCTGGATCTTGTCTTCAGTCAGCAGGTAATTGATCAGCCCGCCCATGAAGGCGATGTCGGTGCCGGTGCGGATCGGCGCGTAATAGTCGGCCACCGAGGCCGTACGGGTGAAACGCGGGTCGACCACAATCAGCCGCGCCTTGTTGTGGGCTTTGGCTTCGGTCACCCATTTGAAACCGCAAGGGTGCGCTTCGGCGGCATTACCACCCATCACCAGAACCAGATTCGCGTTGGCGATATCGGTCCAGTGGTTGGTCATGGCACCACGGCCATACGTCGGGGCAAGACTTGCCACCGTCGGGCCATGTCAGACACGTGCCTGGTTATCGAACCCCAGCATGCCCAGACTGCGAATCACCTTGTGGGTGATGTAACCCGCTTCGTTGGACGACGCCGACGCCGCGAGGAAACCGGTGGACAGCCAGCGATTCACCGTTTGCCCCTGGGCGTTCTTCTCGATGAAGTTGGCGTCGCGGTCGGCCTTCATCAGGTCGGCGATGCGATCCAGCGCTTCATCCCAGGAGATTCGCGTCCACTCCGCGGTGCCGGGCTTGCGCACCTGCGGGTACTGAAGACGGCTGGGGCTGTGAATGAAATCGAGCAGGCCTGCGCCTTTGGGGCAGAGGGTGCCGCGATTGACCGGGTGGTCGGCATCGCCTTCGATGTGGATGATAGATTGCGCGACATTCTTGGCGGCATCGCCCTGGCTGTACATGATCACGCCGCAGCCGACCGAGCAGTACGGGCAGGTGTTGCGGGTTTCATGGGTGTGGGCAAGCTTGAAGTGGCGCACCTGCTCGGCGAAGGCAGTCGCGGGGGCCATGCCCAGCGCGCCGAGGCTCGAGCCCGCAAGGCCGATACCAGCGACCTTGAAGAACTGACGACGGTTGAGGTCCATCGTGCACTCCTATCAGGTGGAGACCCGGTACGTGTGCCGGGTTTTTCTGGACAATCACGGTGGCGGCAGTCTGGCTGCCGACACTTAAAACTCTAGACAATGCAGTAGCGTATTGTGTGAAAACCGACCGCCGGGCAATGCCAATATGCCAATCAGGCACAGAATTTGTGGGAGCGAGCCTGCTCGCGAATGCGGTGTATCAGGCGACATCAAATATCGACTGGAAGCCGCCTTCGCGAGCAGGCTCGCTCCCACAGGGCTTGGCGATTATCATGGCTACCGAATTAATCCCGGCTTTTATGAGACTGAGCATGACTTTCGATTTTGATCAGGTGTTCGACCGCCACAACACCGGCAGTACCAAATGGAGCCGTTATCCGGCCGACGTGTTGCCGATGTGGGTGGCCGACATGGACTTCTCCGCACCGCCGGTGATCATCCAGGCCCTGCAAAAACGTCTGGAGCACCCGATGCTCGGCTACAGCGTGGCCCAGGATGATTTGCGCGAGGCCATCGTCGCCGACCTCTGGAACAAGTACGCCTGGCGCGTCGAGCCTCAGGCGCTGATTTTCCTGCCAGGCGTGGAGTCGGGTTTCAATATGGCCCTGCATGCGCTGGTCCAGCCGCAGCAGAACGTCGTGGTCCAGACGCCCAACTACCCGCCGCTGCGCCATGCACCGGGCCATTGGGGGCTGAACAAGGTCGAACTGAATTTCGACGCGATGGCGGACGGTACGTATGCCACGCCGCTCGACGCCTTGCGCCAATCCCTGGAAGGTGGCGGCGCCCTGCTGCTGAGCAATCCGCACAACCCGCTGGGCAAGGTCTTCCCGAGGGAAGAACTGCAAGCGGTGGCTGACATCTGTCTGGAACAGGACGCCTGGATTATCTCCGACGAGATTCACGCCGAGCTGTGCTTCGACGGTCGGGTGCACATCCCTACGGCTTCCCTGAGCCCGGAAATCGCTACACGCACCATCACACTGATGTCGGCGAGCAAGGCTTACAACATTGCCGGTCTGAAGACGTCTTTCATGATCATTCAGGACTCGGCGTTGCGTGCGCGGGTCAACCACGCCCGCTGCGGCATGGTCGACAGCGTTAATCCGTTGGGCATGGAAGCGACGCGCGTCGCCTACAGCGAAGGCAGCCCTTGGCTGGCCGGGTTGAAGGTGTATCTGCAAGACAATCGGGATTTTCTGGTAGAGGCGGTTAATACCCGACTGCCGGGGGTGACCATGAATATCCCGCAAGGTACCTATCTGGCGTGGCTCGATTGCTCGGCGCTGGACCTGGACAACCCGCAGCAATTCTTCCTTGAACACGCCAAAGTCGGGTTGAGCGCGGGCCTGGAATTCGGCGATGACAGCAAACAGTTCGTGCGCCTGAATTTCGGCTGCCCACGGTCGTTGCTGGAGGAAGGCATCGCGCGAATGGAGCGTAGTTTGCTCATCCTCAAGGCCTGATGATCGTTCCCACGCGCAGCAAAGGAATGCCTCACTGGACGCTCTGCGTCCGCTCTTGGGACGCGGAGCGTCCCTGGCTGCATTCCCACGCGGAGCGTGGGAACGATCACAAAAATCCAACCGAACTCAAGGCAAAAGACCGGGGTCAACCCTATGACTCTTCTGCCTTGAGAACGGAGATTCCCAATGATCGCCTATCCAAAACCACCCTTCCCGAAACAAGGCCAGCCCGTCCCTGGCTCCCAAAAGAAAATGGACCCTTACCCCGACTGTGGCGAACAAAGCTACAAAGGCTCGGGCCGGCTGGACGGCAAGATCGCCCTGATCACCGGCGCCGACAGCGGCATCGGTCGCGCCGTAGCGATCGCCTTCGCCCGTGAAGGCGCCGATGTTGTTGTTGCCTACCTCAACGAACATGAAGATGCGCAGGAAACTGCACGCTGGGTTGAACAGGCCGGCCGTCAGTGCCTGTTGCTGTCCGGTGACCTGGCGCAGAAAGCGCACTGCCAGGCCTTGGTGGACAAGACGGTCGAACGCTTCGGCCGGATCGATGTGCTGGTCAACAACGCTGCGTTCCAGATGACCCACGAACACTTCGAGGACATCCCGGACGACGAATGGGTGATGACCTTCGACGTCAACATCACCGCCATTTTCAGACTCTGCCAGGCCGCGTTGAAGCACATGCAGCCCGGCAGTTCGATCATCAATACCAGCTCAGTCAATTCAGACACGCCCAAACCCACCCTCCTGCCTTACGCCACGACCAAGGGCGCGATTGCCAACTTCACCGCCGGCCTGGCGCAGATGCTGGGGCCGAAGAACATTCGGGTGAACTGCGTGGCGCCGGGGCCGATCTGGACGCCGCTGATTGTCTCGACCATGCCGGATGAAGAAGTGCAGAACTTCGGTGGGCAGACCCCGCTCGGCCGGCCGGGCCAGCCGGTGGAAGTGGCGCCGATTTATGTGTTGCTGGCGTCGGATGAGGCCAGTTACATCACGGGCCAGCGCTATGGAATCACTGGCGGTAAACCGATGCTTTGAGCAGGACGTGAAGCTGCTGCCGAAGGTTGCGTTCGGCAGCAGCTTCACGTCTGCTCTTGAGCAATCACCGATATCTTGCCGTTGCGCTCCAGGATCGCGAACTTGATCTGATCAAGGGTCTCGATGCCCTGACTCGAGCGTGCGGCCTCCATGATGTCGGCCTCGATCAATCGCGCGTGGCACAGGCGTTTGTGTAGAAACTTGCCGTTCTCGACGACGATCGTCGGTCCGCCATCGATCAACTGCGACACCCATTGCGAGCGCTGTTTGAGCAGCGACAGGCCGACGTCGATGACGATCAGCGTAATGATCACCAACATCGAATTGGTCAGGGAAAAGTCATCGCCCAGCAACGCCTGTTGCGTGGCTTCACCGATGATCATCAACAGCACAAAATCGAATGTCGTCAACTCGGCCAAAGAGCGCCGGCCAGCAATCTTGAACAGCACCATCAGCGCCAGATACATCGCAGCCGCGCGCAATACCGAGTCCATAGGTCACCTAAGGGAAAATGAATTGATCGAGGTTCACGGTCGTGGCGCCGGGCGATGCGATGCGGCTGCGAAACAGTCCCAGCCCATCGCCGCGCAACGTCAGATAAAGGTTTGCCTGGCCCTGAGCGTCGGTTTGCACCCACAGCTTCATGCCCTGACCGGCACTGATGGCGCGCAGCGGTTGCGGTTGCAGGGTTTCGATGTTGAAACCGTCCAGCAGCGCCCCGGTCAGTTCCAGCTCAACGGTGGCATTGGGCGCACCGCTCACGCTGATCTGCATCGGGTTGGACGATCCGTGGCGGTGGAACATCTCGTATTGCACCCGCACTTTGCCGTCGTCACCGTGAACGTCCCGGGTGCTCAGCGGCCCACGTGAAAACAGCCCAAGCAGCGCCAGCAACACCAACAGCACCAGGGTGTACCAGCCCCAACGCTCGAATCGCCAGACCTTGACTTGATGCGCCATGTCTTCACGCACTGGATAGTCGCGGCTGTGGTAATCGGTATGGCCGGATTCATCGTTCATCGAGTGCGCCCTGCCCTTGCTCACCGGCCAACGCCCGTTGATGGTAACTGGACCTCACTTCGGTTGACCCTCGCCGCCTCCAAACAATTCCCTCCATCGGGCTATGCTTGGCTCAGCGGATAAAAAATGAACCCCTGACAATATTCGCCCCTCAATACGTTTAGGGCCCTTGCCAAGGGCCGCGCCCGATTCACGCTGCGCGCGCCCGTCGGTTGATTACCAGAGGCCCTACATCGCGGCACGCACCCGACGAGTACAGAGCATGAGCTTCATTTTATGGGTGGCGGTGTTGGGGGCGGTGCTGCTGACGCTGGCGCTGACGTCGTCGTACCTGCGCTGGATGCCGGTGACCACGTCGGCGGTGTGTCTGGTGCTGGGTGTGGCCATCGGGCCCGCGGGGCTTGGGCTGTTGAAACTGGACACCGATGATACGTCCACCTGGATGGAGCACCTGACGGAAGTCGCGGTGCTCTTTTCGTTGTTTGTCTGCGGTTTGAAGTTGCGCTTGCCGCTGAAGGATAAAACCTGGCGCATCGCCTACGGCCTGGCCGGTCCGGTCATGGTATTGACCATTGCCGGCGTCAGCCTGTTGTTGCATTTCGGATTCCAATTGCCCTGGGGCGCGTCCGTGTTGATCGGCTCGATTCTGGCACCCACCGACCCGGTGCTCGCTGCCCTGGTGCAAGTCAACGACGCCCGGGATGACGACAGCGTGCGCTTCGGGCTATCGGGTGAGGCCGGGCTCAATGACGGGATCGCCTTCCCGTTTGTCATCCTGGGCCTGCTCCTGGTGCAACACGACGGCAATCCCGGCTGGCTGGGCGATTGGGTGCTGCACAGCCTGCTATGGGCAGTTCCGGCCGGCTTGCTCACCGGCTACTGGATGGGACGCGGTATTGGCCGTCTGACCTTGTTAATGCGCATCAAGAATGACGACAGCACCCTTTCCCCGAATGACTACCTTGCCCTCGCCTTGATTGCCCTGGCGTATGTCGGGGCCGAGTCGATTGACGGTTACGGCTTTCTGTCGGTGTTCGCCGCCGGTCTGGGTCTGCGCCACGAAGAAGTCAAATCCACGGGCGATGACGAGATTCCCGCCGAGCATCTGGTTCAGCCTGTTGTGGGCCATCAGAACGTCGAGCCGGAGCATGCCGTTCATGGTGATACCGCAAGCCTTGAAGACACTCAGGTCGCCGCGGGCATCATGATGGGTGACATGCTCGCCTTCGGCAGCCTGGTGGAACGGGCCATGGAAGTATTTCTGGTGACGCTGCTCGGCGTGGTGCTGATGGCGCACTGGGACTGGCGTGCGTTGTCGATTGCTGGCGTGTTGTTTTGCCTGATTCGACCGCTGAGCGTCGTCGCCATGCCCTGGGGCAGTTTGCTCAACGGTCACCAGCGAATGTTGATTGGCTGGTTCGGCATACGCGGCATCGGCAGTCTGTATTACCTGTTTTATGCCCTTAATCATGGGCTCGGTCAGTCGATGGCAACGCTCTGTATCGACCTGACCTTGTCCGTGGTCGCGCTCAGCATCCTCATCCACGGGATCAGCACTCAACCGATTCTGGCTCGATATGAACAGCATAAAAAACAGGATGTTTGATTTTATGTCTGTGCTTTTAGGGCCAGAACTATCGAATTTTCACGCTCATAAATTTGAAATCCTTTTGCGATCCCGTAGGTCACAACGTTAATCCCGCCCGGCTTTTGCACGGCGGGACTTGCCAGGTTCGGTTCCCCTGTGGCGTCGATGCCTATCAAAAGAGACCTCGAGAAAATCAGGTGCTGGTCATGATTCACTATTCCACCTCCGATGAAATCAAAGCCTGCCGGGCATTCGCCCTGGAACGTAATCGTCAAATGTTTGAAGAGGCCCAGGCGCTGAGCCGCAGCGCTTTTGCATTACTCGAGGGCAGTGACATGGACGTGGAGCTGTTTGATCGCTATCAGGCCATGCGCAGGAAGGCCGACTTGACGTTCCAGGAGGCGATCGAGCACTTGCGGGTGCTCAACGAAGACTTCCCACCTGTCTCGAAGTCCACGCAAAACGCTCATCGTTTGCTCCAGCAGCCCGAATCCAGAGCCTGAACCTGTTGGAGCCAGCGGTGCGGCGGTCCGACTTGCCGGCCAAGGCGACTATAAGATCGCTTTCGCCGGCAAGTCGGACCGCCGCACCGCTGGCGCCTACAAGTCCCGATTTCTACAACGCCGGTACAGGGATGGTTTCCAGATTTTCGGTCAGCGGTACATCACTGGAACCCGGCGTCAGAATGACCTTGCGGCATTCCTCCTGTTTCTTGTCGAAAATCCTGTAACCCTCAGTCACCTGCTCCAGCGACAGGCGGTGCGTGATGATCGCCTCCGGTTGCAGGCGTCCGGTTTCTATGTGCCCTAGCAACTCCGGCAAATACCGCTGCACATGGGTCTGGCCCATTTTGAAGGTCAGGCCTTTGTCGAACGCATCGCCAAACAGGAAACCGTGGATAAACCCGGAATAGACACCCGGCACACTCACCACGCCACCGCGGCGCACGGCGGCGATGCACTGGCGCAGCGCCTTGCCACTGCTGCCTTCGAGTTTCAGGGTGGCGAGCACCGTCTCCGTGGTGCTGCCCTTGGCTTCGAACCCCACGGCGTCGATCACCGCGTCCACTCCGCGGCTACCGGCAGTCTGGCGAATGATGGTGTCGGCCGGATCATCATCGTCATCGAAATTGATCGGAATCACGCCATAGGTGCGCTGGGCATAAGCCAACCGATAGTCGTGATGGTCAACCATGAAGATTTGCTCGGCACCGAACATCTTCGCGCAAGCTGCGCTCAATAACCCCACCGGCCCGGCGCCATAAATCGCAATGCTTGAACCCGGCCCGATGCCGGTGTTCAGCACGGCCTGCCACGCCGTCGGCAGGATGTCCGACAGGAACAACACCTTCTCGTCCGCCAGCAGCCCTGGCACCTTGAACGGCCCGGTGTTGGCCTTGGGCACCCTGACCAGTTCGGCCTGTCCGCCGGGGATGCCGCCATACAGACGGCTGAAGCCGAACAAGGCGGCGGGCGGAGGAATCGCCTTTTTATTGATGATGGCACCACGGCCGGTATTGGTGGTTTCACAGCTGGCGAACAGATCACGCTGGCAAAAGAAGCACTCGCCACACGCGATCACAAACGGGATCACCACCCGATCGCCGCGCTGCACGGCGGTGACGTCCGAGCCGGTTTCTTCGACGATGCCCATGAACTCATGACCAAAAATGTCGCCATGCTCCACAGTCGGAATCTTCCCTCGATACAAATGCAGATCCGATCCGCAGATGGCGGTAGCAGTTACACGCAAAATGATGTCGTCGGGCGCTTCGAGGGTAGGGTCGGGAACGGTTTCGATTTTGACGTCATGGGCTCCGTGGTAAGTCATTGCGCGCATGGCTGCATCCTCACTGGTCAATAAAGACATCGGTTGTCTGTATTAAGGGAGCGAGGCCGAGCCGCGAGTTCAGTTGCATGAGTGGCGAATCTGATCGGCGGTCAACGCTGAAAATCAGCGTTTTCAAAGGATAAAAAGCGACGCCGCGATCTGCATGAGTCAAATTCCAGACTCATGCAGCCTGCACGACCGCAGATCACCATCAGCGAAGCCAACTTGTTGATTTGTAACGAACTTAATGAAGGGTTAAATCCGGCACGACAAATGCTCAAGGACTATGAGCGACGTTCGGCCTTGAGACCGTTCGCGCTACCCCCCTGACTCGTTGGAGAGACTCGACCATGAACGCCATAGACCTGTTGAAAGCCGACCATGAACGTGTAAAAGGCATCCTGACCCAATTAAGCGAATCCACCGAACGTGGTGTGAAAAAGCGCAGCGAGTTGCTGGCCAAGCTGGAAATGGAGATCGCCATCCATACCCGTCTCGAAGAAGAAGTCTTGTACCCGGCGTACAAGAAAGCCGGGGGCAAGGAACAGGACGTCATGTATTACGAAGCCAAGGAAGAACATCGCACTGTTGATTCACTGGTGCTGCCAGACCTGAAAGTCACGGACCCGTCCACCCCGGAATTTGCCGGTCGCGTGAAGGTGGTCAAGGAATTGCTGGAACACCACATCGAAGAAGAGGAAACGGAAATGTTTCCTCAGGCCAAAAAGCTGCTGGGTAAAGCCACCCTGGAAGAATTGGGCGCGCAAATGGAAAGTTTGAAAGCCCAGTACAAGAAAGAAATGAGTGCAGCCAATCTGGCGGCTTGATGCAGGTGGCGGGACAAAAAATGGCCCGGCTAATGCTGTTCACTTAAGGTTGAGGTACATATCCATTTCTGCGGTAACGGCGGCTGGCGGTTTCGCTTTTACAGCGAGTCACTTTCGAAAAGCGCGAAAGTAACCAAAGCGCTTTTGCCCCGCCATTCGGTGCCTCGCCTAGGCTCGGCATGCCCTCACTCCGGCATTGCTTCGGGGGCCCGCCGCCATCGGCCATCCATGGCCGGGGGCGGCTACCGCGGCATCCTTGCCGCGGTGCCCCCTGCGCAATACCTGCGTTCGGCCTCTGGGAAAGGGGCAACAGATCAAGATCAAAAGCCGAAACAACGGCAACGGCAACGGCAACGGCAACGGCAACGGCAAGATCAACAGCTTCGCGAGCAGGCTCGCTCCCACAGTGGATCGGCGTCCAACTTTCGCTCTTCACCACTCAACAGGCCGAGCGTTAGCTCGCCTGCAGCTTTTGATCTTGATGCACCGCCCCCTCGAGAGGCCGAGTGGAGGTTCTGCGCAGTGGGCAACCCGGCATGGATGCCGGGTTAGCCGCCCCCGGCCATGGATGGCCGATGGCGGCGGGCCCACGGAGCAGGACCGGAGCGAGGGCATGCCGAGCCTAGGCGAGGCACCGAACGAAAGGGGCAAGAGCCCTTGGTTACTTGGGGTTTTTCCAAGTGACCCGCCGTCAGGGCGGAACCCTAAGCCGCCGTTACCGAAGAAACGGATATGTACACGACCAAAAAAGACGTTCGGTTCAAGCGCCGGGGTTGGTCACCTGGATGTAAACCGCGTAGCTGCCCAGCAGCACCCAGAAGGTGGCGAAAATCCACGGCGTGCGCACCGAAAACAACAACGACTTGCGATACCCCTTATGGGACGATTCCATCTCACTGAACAGCGGCGACTCATCGTAAGCAAGCCCCATCAAGGGCTCGCTGCGCAGCAACTCACTCTGCTTGAAATGCCAATGATCGATAATGTCGTACGCCGCGCGAATGCCCGGCCAGGCGTTGAGCGAACTGAGCAGCCCCAACAGCGCCAGGAATGGCGGCACCAGCAGCGTGAAGAGTTTTCCCCATTCGGGGTTTAGATTGGACATGCAGGATGCGAAGGCAATCAACAGAAACGATTGCGCCGCCAGGTAGGCGTCGGTGCGATTGGCCAGAATGCTGGTTTCGTACTGGATTTCCCGGCGGTAGAAATCCAGGCGTTCCTTCGGTGAGCCGAACATCTTGGCGTTGTGTTCGGTCAGGGTTTCTTCGGCCGGAGCTTCGGTCAATATTCTTGGCACAGGAGTCACGCACAGGATGGAAAACCTTTAGAAGAAGCGTCTACTGACAAGTTCAGCTGGATTTCAACGCGCCCTCCAGGCACCCATCAAGGCACCCTCGTCGCCATACACAGGATCGGCCAGAGGAAGTGGAACCTTGGCGATTCGAGCAACGGACGAGTCGTGAGACGTCGGGTCCGGACGCTGAATGTCGTACTTTTCCTGGCCTTTTGGATAGGCACCCACGACCAAAAAATCACTGCTCTGGTCCAGGCTACAGTGCCCGGTGCCCGCAGGCAGAATCAACACGTCGCCCGCTTCCACCGTTTGCTCCGCACCGGATGGACCGCCCAGTTTCAAGCGTGCCCGACCACTGATGACACCCAACACCTCATGCGCGGTCGAGTGGTAATGGTGATACTCGAACACCTGCGCCCGCCATTGAGCGGGCCAGTGATTGGCGCTGAACAACGCTTCGAACGCACCGGCCTTGTCCGCCGATTTCAGCGCGACCTTTCGATACAGCAGAACCGGCAGACGACTGTTGGGTGTCTGCCCGTCATCGTCGAAAAACAGGGCGATCGGCGGTTTTTCGATGGGATGGCTCATGGCGGGAGTGCTCCAGGGCGCTATAAAAACTCTGAGCCGCTCAATGCAGAAAAATTCATAGGCGTCGTGAGGCAAAGTCTCGAACGGTGCTTCGCCACTGTGGTCCCTCAGTTAAGGCTCTGACGTTAAGGAATAGGGATGGACTATCTCGATTGGGTGCAATGGCCAGCGATGCTGGTCACGGTGCTGGCGGCGTGGTTGATTGGTTCGCAAAACCCCAGACGCAGGGTCTCGGGCTTCGTCTGTTTTATTGTCAGCAATGTTTTGTGGGTGATGTGGGGTTACCACACCCAGGCCTATGCACTGATCGTGTTGCAGTTTTGCCTGTGCGCCATGAACGTGCGTGGTTTCAAGAAGAACGCGGGATCCGCGGCCGAACATTGAGCTCGCTTGTCATTTCATGGTGGAGGCGATGATTTCCACCAGATTGAGTTGGGTAAAGGGTTTGGACAGGCGTGGAAGTCTGGTTGCGAAACCTTCCAGGCGCTCGGCGTAACCAGTGGCAAGAATGATCGGCAGGTTCGGTTTCATGACCCGGATAGCCTGCGCCAGTTGCGCGCCATTCATCTGCGGCATGGCCATGTCCGTGATAACCAGATCAATCGCCTGTTCGCTGTCGAACATTGCCAGCGCCTCTGCACCGGACGCTGCACTGATCACTCGATGCCCCAGGTCCTCGAGCAACAGGCAGGTACTGGTCAATACCAGGCTGTCGTCGTCCACCACCATCACGCACAGACGAGGCACGGGCGGTGCGGCTTGCTCCTCGGCAATAAATTTGGCGACTGAACCAGCGGTGGCGACGGGTATCCACAGTTCAGCGGTTGTGCCTTTGTCCTTCTGGCTCTTGAGAACAAATCGACCGCCCAATTGCTCGATAAACCCATGAACCATCGACAGCCCCAGGCCAGTGCCTTTGCCGACGCCTTTTGTGGTGAAAAAAGGTTCCATCGCCGACCCCAGCGTGGCGTCATCCATTCCCTCACCGGTATCGGTGATACTCAGGCAGACATAACCACCGGGCGCCAGGGATAGCTGCGCCTTGTCCGGAACAGCATCTGTCTGGGTACTTATCACGATTTTTCCGCCATGGGGCATTGCATCGCGGGCGTTGGTCACCAGGTTCAGTATCGCCAGTTCGAGCTGGTTGACGTCGGCCAGGACGGGTTCAAGTTCTGGCGAAAAGCGCGTTTCGAGCATCACGGAAGGCCCGAGTGAGCTGCGCAGCAATCCAGTGATCCCTTGCACCAGCGCGGGGATCTCGACGGGTTCGGCTTTGAGCTCCTGGCGCCTGGCAAACGCCAGCATGCGCTGTGTCAGGGTTACGCCACGCAAGGCACCCTGAGTGGCGTTGTCCACCAATCGGGTAATTCTCGAATCGTCCCCAACGCGTTTGCGGATGATTTCCAGATTGCCAAGGATGACGGTCAGCAAATTGTTGAAGTCGTGGGCAATGCCACCACTGAGTTGACCGATGACCTGCATCTTCTGCGCCTGAAACAGCGCTTCGCGAGTTTGCTCCAGGGCCTGCTGGGCTTGTGTGACTTCGGTGATATCACGGGTGATCTTGGCAAAACCGAGTAACGTGCCGGTGTCGCCCCAAATCGGGTCGACCACGACATGTGCCAGAAACCGCGTACCGTCCTTGCGCACGCGCCAGGCTTTGTTTTCGAATCGCCCCTCGCGGGTTGCAATGTCCAGAGTCCGTTGTGGTTCGCCGGCCGCACGGTCCTCCGGGGTGTAAAACATCGAAAAATGCTGGCCGATGGCTTCTTCGGGCAAGTAGCCCTTGATCCGCTGTGCCCCGGGGTTCCAGTTGGCCAGGCGGCCGTCCGGGGTGAGCATGTAGATGGCGTAGTCAGTAACGCTTTGAACCAGTAGCCGGAATTGCTGCTCGCTTTGCTTGAGGGTTTCTTCAGCCATCTTGCGGTCGGTCAGGTCCCGGGTGATCTTGGCAAACCCCAGCAACCTGCCCGACGGGTCGAGAATCGGATCGATAACCACATGGCACCAGAAATGCGTGCCGTCCTTGCGAACCCGCCAGCCTTCCCCCTCGAAACGCCCCTCCCTGATCGCCGTGTCCAGCGCTCGCTGGGGTAAACCGGCCCGGCGGTCCTCTTCAGTATAGAAACGCGAGAAGTGCTGGCCGAGAATCTCGGCCTCCTCATACCCCTTGAAACGCTTGGCGCCAGCGTTCCAGCTGGTGATGATGCCATCGGGATCAATCATGTAGATCGCGTAGTCAATCACGGCATCGATCAACAGACGAAAAGGTATGTCCTCGGTGGCGGTGGCTTTGGTCCGATCCTCGCTCATTGCTCTCTCACGTCACTGGTGTTTTTCTGGAGTATGCGACAAACCGGGATTTTGGAAAGCCGAAAAGCACCTCTCGACATAAAGTGTTATCGCTGCACGTATTTGGCGATATAGGTATACAGGTCGTTGTAGACAAAGGCTGGGACATAGGAGGCATGTGTCCCGGCCTTGAGCAATGCCAGATGGCACTCTTTGACGATTTCGTGGTGACCGTTCACCGCGAAAACGTGGTTATCCGTAATGCGGGAGTAAACGATGTACTCAAAAGGCCTCATGATCGTCGTGGTAGTCACCGAGCCGTCGGCAGCTTTGGTGTAGGTGCTCTGAGCACGCATCACCCGCTCGTTCAACATGCCAAACCCACGTTCGTACACAGTGATTTGCGAACCGCTGACTGCCTTTGCAGCCGTCTCGAAAGCCAGGATGATCGCTTGTGCAAAACCCATGCTGGCATTCAGCTTCGACACCGTGAGAAATCTTTCCATTTCCTGATCTTCAAGGCTTTTGAGCGCTCTTTTGATGCTCGACACGTGAGCAAACGCTTGAGTGCAGCCAACGATGTGGGTCTCGAACTGATAACCCTGGGCTGTTGCCGACGGTGGAAAGGCCGCGAAATCGATACTGTCGAACGCACATTCCATAATGATGTTGTATTTGCCAGTGAAGGCCTGCGTGAAGATCTTCGTGCTGACCTCTCGGACGAATGCCTCGGTGTGCTCATACGCATGCAAGACGCCGAGTTTGATCATCTCCGTGTATTGGGGGTGTTTTTTGCGGTAGTCGGGCAGGTACAGACGAACATAGTTGTCGTAGCGTTTTGAAGGCAGCAGGTTCTTTTCCAGCAGATAGGTTTTGCCTGACCCTTGCAGCCCGGCAACGACCAGCATTTTCGGAGTTGCCTCGACCGTGATGCCGCTGAACAGCGTAGCTTTTATTTCATCGAATGCTGCGCAGACCTGTTCAGCGGTGTACGTGTATTGCGGTGCTGCTGACATACCTTGATTTCCTTATCAAAGATTGGCTTGAAAGTGATGACTGGCTCTTTGAATAAAGCGGGCATTCGCTGTTTGTTCAAATGGCCGTGTCTTTCAGGATATGTCGATGTTTTTAAAGTAAAAAATCCTACTAGATCGAGTGAAAAAGCCTCGGGGCGATCGACCACCAGCGCGGCAGTAATTGCTTGACCTTGCTATCGCCAAACCGGTCATCAATCAACATCACCACCCCTTGATCCTGCTGGGTGCGGATCACCCTCCCCGCCGCCTGCACCACTTTCTGCACACCGGGAAACAGGTAGGTGTAGTCATAACCGGCGCCGAAAATCGCCGCCATGCGCTGTTTCAACTGCTCGTTGACCGGGTTGAGTTGCGCCAGCCCGAGGGTGGCGATGAACGCACCGATCAGGCGCGCACCGGGCAAGTCGATGCCTTCGCCAAAAGCCCCACCCAGCACCGCAAAACCGACGCCCTGACTGTCGGCGGTGAACTGATCGAGAAAGTCCTGACGCTGCCCTTCCCCCATGCCCCGGGACTGCGACCACAGATTGATGTCGGGATGCCTCTCGGCCAGCAGCTGCGCCACTTGCTGCAAATAATCGAAGCTGCTGAAAAATGCCAGGTAGTTGCCGGGACGTTGTCTGAACTGCCGGGCAATCAGCTCGACGATCGGCGCAAGGGATGACTGGCGATGGACGAACCGCGTAGAGATCTGACTGACGATGTGCACTTGCAGCTGATCGGCGTGAAATGGCGATTCGACGTCTATCCACACCGTGTTCGCCGGCGTACCCAGCAGATCGGCGTAGTAGTGGCGAGGGCTCAGGGTCGCGGAAAACAGCACGGTGCTGCGTGCAGCCGTCAAGCGCGGGCGGATGAAACCGGCGGGCACCACGTTGCGCAAGCACAGCTGCGACAGGTTGCGCTTACGGTCGAGGTCGCGCTTGCTGATGTCGAACAGGAACTGTTCATCGAAGAGTTCGGCCACGCGGCAAAATTGCAGCATGTCGAAATAGAAATTCTGTAACGCCCCGTCCAGGCCTTGAGGATGATCGTTCAGGTAGTCGCCAATGCTCGCACTGCACGACGACAACGCCTGGAGCAGTTTTTCCGGAGCCTTGTCATAGGCCTGATAGGCGCCGAGTTGCAGATTATGCAAGGCATTCCATTCACGGTTGACCCGTTGCAAGGGTTTTTTCAACGCCTCTGGTGCGGTTTTTCGTACACCGTTGAGGGTGGATTGGTCGAGACTGGCGCTGTACATCTGCCGACCGCGCTCCACCAGGTTGTGGGCTTCGTCCACCAGTACCGCGACTTTCCAGTTATTGGCCTGGGCCAGCCCGAACAGCAGCGCGCTAAAATCGAAATAGTAGTTGTAATCGGCGACCACCACGTCTGCCCAGCGGGCCATTTCCTGGCTCAGGTAGTAGGGACAGACGCCGTGTTCCAGAGCGACCTGGCGCAATGCGCTCTGGTTCAACAGGCTCAGTTCGCTGGCGGCCTGGCGCGCGGCGGGCAAGCGATCATAAAACCCCTGGGCCAGCGGGCAGGATTCGCCGTGACAGGCTTTGTCCGGATGCTCGCAGGCCTTGTCCCGGGCAATCATTTCGAGGACCCGCAAGGGCGGCGCATCGGCGCTCTCGAGGATCACCTGCGCGGCGTCCAGCGCCAATTTGCGCCCCGGGGTTTTCGCCGTGAGGAAGAACACCTTGTCCAGTTGCTGCGGCGCCAGGGCCTTGAGCATCGGGAACAGCGTGCCAACCGTCTTGCCGATCCCCGTGGGCGCCTGGGCCATCAAGCAACGACCGGTGCTGACGGCCTTGAACACCGATTCCGCCAGATGACGTTGCCCGGGTCGAAAGTCGGCATGGGGAAACACCAGGTGTTGCGCGGCCCGATTACGCCCTGCGCGATGAGCCATTTCCTGTTCGGCCCAGTGCAGGAACAAGGCGCAATGTTCTTCGAAGAACAGCCCCAGTTCCACTGCGCTGAAAGCATCGACCAGGCAGGTTTCCTTTTCGCTGACAATGTCGAAGTACACCAGGGCCAGATTGATCTGCGCCAGTTTCAGCTTCTGACACATCAACCAGCCGTAAATCTTCGCCTGCGCCCAGTGCAGCTGACGGTGGTTGGCGGGTTGCTTGCTCAAGTCGCCGCGATAGGTTTTAACTTCTTCCAGGCAATTTTGCACGGGGTCGTAGCCGTCAGCCCTACCCTTTACCTTCAACGTTTGATACAGGCCTTCAAGCGCGACTTCACTCTGGTAGCCCTCGCTGCGTCGGGACGCCACCGTACGGTGCCCGACAATCCCTTCCAGCGCCGTCGGCGAGGGCGTAAAACGCAGGTCGAGGTCACCGACCTTGGCGGTGAATTCACACAGTGCCCGCACCGCAATGCTGTAACTCAAGCGCTCTGCTCCGCCCATTGCACGTAACAAACGGCAATCGGCATCTGATGCTCATGGCAGAACTCGAGCCAGCGCAATTGATTGTCTTGCAGGCGATCACCGGGGCCTTTGACTTCGATCATCCGGTAGGTTTTGTCCTGCGGCCAGAACTGGATCAGGTCCGGCATACCGGCGCGATTGGCCTTGATGTCCAACAGCAGTCGATTGAACCAGTGCTTGAGGTGTTCGGCCGGCAGGCAATCGAGTGCCTGATCCAGCAATTCTTCGCTCAGCACACCCCAGAACACAAAGGGCGACTGCACGCCCCACTTGCTGGCATAGCGTTCACGAATCGTCTGGAGGTAACGCCCGTCATCGAGTTCAGCCAGGCAGTCCTGGAACAGCTCCGCGCGGCGCGCGTGAAAGTCCTCATTGAGCAGATCCACCGGCCCACGCTGGAACGGGTGGAAAAACGCCCCCGGTAACGGTGTGAAGATCGCCGGCCAGCACAGCAGACCGAACAGCGAGTTGACCAGGCTGTTCTCGACGTAATGCACCGGTGCCGAATCTTCCGCCAAATGCGCCTGAACGTAATATTCCACCGACAACGCCGGGTCGGTTCTGGGCAGGTGCAAGTCCAGGCGCAGCATCTCCCGTGGGGATACGCGCTTGATCACCGGCCCGCCAAGCTTGCGCCGCAGTCTGGGCAGCACACGCAGCAATTGTTGCTGTTCAGCGGCACTTTCCGGCGATTGCTCGACCGCGACGGCCAGGTCCATGGCCAGTTGGTATTCACCGCAGCGCTCCAACACGCGAATCAACCTCAGGCGCGCGCCGGGATAGGCACACTCGCGGTAGATCGTCAGTGCGGTAGAGAAATCCGCCATGCGCTCGCAGTGCTGACCTATCTGGAACAACAATTTGCCGTGACGTCGTTGCAGCCAGGGATTGCTCAGCGCCAGTGCGTTGATCTGCTCGACAATGCCTTCCACGGGTTCGCCGGCCTCGAAATGCTGCTGACACTCATGAAGGAAGAGGCAGGCATCCACGTCGTCACGGCTGCGCAGACTTCGGGAATCGGCGCAGAACTCGACTTTTTCATAGGTAAAGATGCCCAAGTCAGCCAGCACGAACTCGGACCAATCCTGGTAAAGATTGCCGAAAAACATCAAACGCAGTCGGTCGCACAGGCCCATGATGATCAGGCTGAACAATCGGTCATCCAGCGACGGGCACCACTGGCCGAAGCTTTGAGGCTGGGGAAACCGCTCGCTCAGTACCGGCAGCCAATCGGTCTTTTTTCCCTTGGGCTGATCGATGGTGGTGCTAAAACACTGGAGAATTTCTGCCTTGAGCAATACCTCGAACAGCGCATCGATCGGCAGCGGCAATTGCTCATCGATCCAGCCCAGCGCCAGCAGTGGGCCTGCAGCGATGGCGATGTCGCCGATCTCGACGTAATGCAGCTTGCTCGCCCGGAAGTGAATCCCCTTGCGCATCACCATCCTGACCAGCAGCGCCCTGGACTCACGAGGCAACCGATTGAACTCGCGGATGAAGTGTTGCTCTTCGACACTCAGCAAATCGGCGTAGCGATGCTCAAGCCAATCAAGCACTTGCATGAAGTTGTTCAAGTAATAGAACGGATCGTCGAGAGGGTTTGCAGTCACAGGAAAAAGGGCCATGGCGAGCGAGTACTGGTTATGCGTACAGATACCAGCTACGCCCTGCCTGGTGCAAACGGAAAAGGATAAGCGGCGGCGCTATTCATTAATTTTTCGGATGTCTATGAACTTTCTGCCGATCCATCGCACCAACCGCGTTAGAGGTACAGTGACGATTGATTTCGTTCGCGACAGTCGCGCTGTTTTTTTGAAGGATGAGAGGTGGTTATGAATATCAAGACTCTGGGCTTGCCCCTGGCGGTAGCGGTCTTTCTGGCCCTGGCCGGTTGCTCGACGCCAACGGTTGTGACGCTGCAGAACGGCACCCAGTATTTGACCAAGGACATACCGAAAACCAAGACCAAGGACGGCTTCTTTGAGTTCGAAGATATTTCCGGGGCAAAAGTGAAGGTCAAGGCCGATGAAGTGACCACGATTCGGCAGGAAGACTGAGGACCGGGTCATCGTTATTCGCGTCAAACCTCGCTCCCTTGTAGGAGCGAGGCTTACCCGCGAAGAGGCCCTTAAAGGCAGCACATCACCCTCAGGCAATAACAATCCCCGCACCCGACAAACTATCCAATCCCACCCCGACCAACGTCACCGATCCCCCCCCAAACGTCAGCACCGTGTCGTGCCCCACTGCCGTGGCATGCGCCCGATAGTCGTCGTTTGGCGTCACCCCTTGAACCCCGAGAAACACCAGTTTGTCGTTAGCCTGGTAGCCAACCACCCGGTCCTGACCAAACGCGCCGCTAAACAAAAAGGTATCGATCCCGCCTCCCGACTCCAGCAGGTCATTGCCCGCCCCGCCAACAAACACATCGTTACCCTTGCCGCCGATCAAATGGTCGTTGCCGTCCAGACCAAACATCCAATCGCCGCCAGCGTGAGCCTTAAGCGTATCGGCGTCAGCGCCACCCTTCACCGTTGACGCGTACTGAGTCAGGTTGTTGTTGCCGGTCTTAAGGCCCTCGGCAGTGACGCTGTGGGTTACGTCATCCTTGAGCAGCCCCCATAAGAACCCCGGCTCCTTGGTCACGAGGCTGCCGATGTCGCGGGTAATGCTGATGCCACCCTTGGCGTCGCGGAGGTACAGGTTGCCGGCACCGTCATTGGCAAAGTCAAAGTTTTTCACCGACTGCTGCACGTCCAGCACGTTGTTCCCCGCGCCGCCCAACAGGATGTTGTAGCCACCACCGTCGCGGAAGGTGTCGTTGCCATCGCGGCCTTCCAGGTAGTCGTTGCCCTGGCCACCCTGGATCAGATCGTTGCCGTTGCTGCCGATGATGAAGGTGCTGCCCTTGTGGGTGTCAGCGTTGCGGTTCAGATCCTGGACCCAGGTGTTGCTGCGCGTCGGGTCCGACAGGTTGGCAACGATGATCGTCGAGTCTTTGCTGGTGAGGTCGTAGAACGTCGACTCGATCACCCGATTCATGCCGTCGCCATAGGCGGTCGGCAAGTGCGAGATCCAGGTCGGAATGTTGAGGATCGAGAACGGCAGCACGTTCCACGCCGTCGAGGCGTAGTGATCGTTGAAACTGACGATGTTGTTGGTCGCCGAGTCCTGATGGACATCGTGCACGCCCACCGACGACAGGTTGAACGATGAGCCGTCGAGGGCACGGAACACCGGGTCGTTTTCGTAACCAACATTGAGCACTTTGTCCGTGCTGCTTTGGGTCGGCGAGGCGTAGGCGATGTAGTTGGAATCCTGGTAGAACCCGGCCCATTTGTCGTTGCTCAAATCCGCCAGGCTATTGACCGCCAACCCACCGAGGCTGTGGCCGCTGACCAGCACGTCCTTGCCCGACAGGCCATTGGCCCGGGCAAAGGCCGCAACGTCACTGAGCAGGTCGCCGAAGGCTTCGCCGACGTAGTTCTTGGCGTAATCCTTCGGCCCCAACGCCGCCATCAGATCGTTGATCACGTCTGCGATTGAATCACTGACCAGGGTTTCCCGGGGGCCGCTGGTGCCGCGAAAGGCGATACCGATTTCGCTGAGATGACCCTGCGCGTCGTACTTGCCGAGGATTTCCACCTGAGCGCTGGTGTAGCCGTCCTTTTCACCGAAGAACGTTCCGCGTGCGTCGACCTTGCCGACATAGCCCAGTTGTGTGGCGGTGATGGGCGTCCAGCCGGCGTTCTGCACCGCGTCCAGTGCGGCTTTTTCCGAATCGGGATTCCACGGAACGCCGGGGATGACACCCTGGGAGTCGGTGCCGCCGATCAGCGCCGTGATCAGTGTCGCCGGCAAGCCAAGGCCGAAGCCGTTGTGCTGGTAGCCGGTGGCAAAGCCGTTATCGAGGTTGTGATAGGAATACAGCGTGATCGCCATCGCGTCGGTAAATAACGCTTTGGAATCTGCTGTGCCGAAGTTTTTGTAGTCGTACACACCCATTGGTATTGCCTCTCTCTTTGTTGAAATTGTCAGAGATAGCTCACAACCAGGACGCCCGATCACGAGGCGCCCCGGAGCATTTAAATCAGAACTGCCAGTCGAGCGTCAGACCCACACCGTGGTCTTTCTCGTTGGAGCCAAGCAGCCCGTTGTAGTCCAGGCTCAAACGAACGTCCTGCGCCACCGCCAAACCGGCCCGCGCACCGATGACGGCGGCATCACGATCCAGGGAAACGCTCTGCACGCTGAACGCGGTATTGCCGTTGGCGAAGGCCAGGTGGTCTTCGGAACGGGTGTTGCTCAGGTTGTGCTGCCAGCCCAGCGTGCCGGACAGTTCCAATTGCTGTTTGTCCGACAGGGCAATCGCTTTGCTCGCCCGAATCCCGAGGGTCGAGAGCACGGCGTCGCGGTTGTCTTCGCCACCCTTGAGCGCTGCGGCATCACCTTTCTCGGTGAAGCTGTCACTGTTGAGGTGCACGTAAGCCAGGTTGGCGAACGGTTCCAGTGCCAGCGGTTGCAGGTCCAGGCGATACGCCGCTTCGGTAAACAGTTGTGCGGTTGTCGCGTCGCGTTTGGATTTCTGTTTGCCGCTGACGTCGCCGAATTGCAGATCACGCTTCACGTCGATGCGATGCCAGCTGTAGGCGCCGCCAACGCTCAGACGAAGCGCATCGATTTCATGGCCCAAATAGGCGCCCAAGTGGTAGCTGTCGACGGAGGCTGACGAATGCGTGCCATCGCCCATGCTCAACGAACTGTCGCTGTAACCGGTCACAAAACCCAGCCGCGTATCTTCAGTGATCAGACCGTCGACACCGGCCAGCAAGCCGCCAATGGAGCTGGTGGAACTGGCGTTGTCATGCCCGCCATCGCTCTTGCCCCAGGCGCCGAGGACTTTGACCCAGGCGTTGCTGCGGTCATCGGTCGGTGCGGCGGCATCGAACAGATCACGCTCGCGCAGGCGTTCGCCGACGGCATCGCGCAGGTAACGGCTGTCGTTGATCAACAACGTGCCGATCGCCGGGTGAATCTCACCGGACAACTGCTGGAAGGCTTGTTGCGCGACGGCCGCGGTCGGCGACAACAGCAAGGTTTCATAGAGTGGATTGCCGGCGCCCAATTGCTCGGCGGCGGCGGCGACAGCGCGTTGATTCGGGGTTTGGCCGACGCTGGCGAAGGACGCTGCGTTGCGTTCTACCGCCAGTTGGATGCCATTGGCCGAGTAGTCGAGTGTGCCTCCGATGAACAGGTAATCCGGTAGCACCGCGACGAAACGCCCTTCGATCCCGCCGGCCGCTTGCAGAATGTTGTATTGATGGCCGAGCAGGGATTTCACTTCGCGGGTGGTCAGCAATGTCGGGCTGTTTTCCAGGGACAGGGTGACGGTAGCGCCGTCGATCACGGCTTTACCGCCCGCCACGATCTGGTCGCTGCTGGTTGGCGACAATTCCACGGCATAGGTCGAACCGGGCTCGAAGGTCACGTCGCTCGCCACCTGCAAGGTGCCGATGGAATTGCCTGGCGCCACGGTGCCGCCGCTTTTAGCGGTCAACGCGCTGATACGACCGTTACCGCCGAGGATGCCGCTGTCATTGACGGTGACCGCGGAGAGCAACGAGCCGTTGATTGCCAAGCGACCCTGATTGACCAGGGTCGGGCCGGCATAGGTGTTGGCGCCGGTCAGCACCAGCGTGCCGATGCCCTGCTTGGTCAAACCGCCATGCCCGGAAATGTCGTTGCGCCACGTGTCGAGGCCGCAATGCACGTCATTGCACACGCGTTCGGTCGGTTTGCCCGCGTCGATAATCGCGCCGATCCCCGGCAAGTCCGCCACAAACTGGCTGGAACCGTAGGCCCCCTGGATGCGGAACTCCTCGGGAATGTCTTGCTCGGTGACCAACATCGCCGGGCCATCGATGCCTTTGCGCAGGTTGATCATCCCCCAGCCATACAGCGAATCGACACCCGGCGCACCGAGGTCGGTGGCCGTGGTGCGTAACACGCTGGCGACCTGGGCGCCGGTCATGTACGGAAAGCGTTCCATCAGCACGGCCATGGAACCGGCGACATGCGGCGCCGCCATCGAGGTGCCGTTGTAGTTGGCGTAGCCGGTGGCCAGGTTGCCGGCGCTGGTACCGCTGATGATCGAGCTGTAGATCTTGCTGCCCGGTGCGGACACGCAAAAGCTTGCGGTGTAGCCGCAGCGCGATGAGAAGGTGCTGATGTTGTAGAGGTCCGGGCTGTTGAGGTCCGGGTTTTTCTGCAACGCCGCCACGGTCACCCAGTTCGGCGCGATGTCCGGGACGAAATAACCCAGGCCCGCGATGGCGTCCGGGTTGTTGAGGTTGTAGTCGTTGCCGGCCGCGAAGATCGTCACGATACCGCTGCGAGCCGCCGCGATGGCGCCGTCGTAGGCTCCGCCCGGTTTGGTCCCGAGTAACGGAAGGATCTCGTTGAACTGCAATTGCGCGTCTTGCACGGTGAAATGCGGGTACGCCGGGTTGCGTCCGCCGAGGTCGAAGCGATCGGTGATGCCGATGCCCCAGCTGTTGTTGATGATCCGCGCGCCGCTGGCGATCAAGGCATCCCAACCGGCCTTGTAGACCGCGCCGTCGTTGCCGCGAATGATGCCGTCCTCCGGGCCCGGATCTCCGTTATCCGCACTGATGATCTGTGCACCGAATGCCACGCCATGCATCGGGCCGCCATCTCGACTGCCGGCAGCGATCCCGCCAACGTGGGTACCGTGGGCACCGAGCTTGCCGTCGGAACCGATCGAGGGCGAACCGTCGTAGCGAAAGGCGTCCCCCGCTTTGACCGGGATGTACGGGTCGGTGTATTCGCGAATGCCGCTGGTGACCAGAGTGATCACTTTGTCGGGACCGGAAAACTCCGGATGCGCGGCGTAGACCGGTTGGTCGAAGATCCCCAGTTTCACGCCTTTAGCGGTGTAACCGGCGGCGTAGGCCTCTTGTGCGTTGACCGCTCCCAGTCCCCAATCGGCATTGAATTCAGCGCTGCGCCAACTGTTGGGATCACCCGCTCTACCGTTTTCCACGTAGGGCGCCGCTTGCGCGGTACCGAGGGTGGCCAATGCGCAGAGCAAGGCAAGGTTGTTGTACTTGTTATTCATCCAGCTACCGTCCTTAGTTGTGTTGCCAAAATCCCTGTGCCTTGAAAGCACCTTAAAACTGCCAATTGAGGCTGAGCCCTACGCCATGGCTCTTCTCGCGGCTGGCCAGTTGGCCGGTGTAATCGAGGTTCAAGCGAATGTCCCGGCTCAGGGCCAGGCTGGCATGGGCGCCCACCAACGCCGTATCACGCACCATTGGCGAACTCTCCACGGAAAACGCTGTGCTGCCGCTGGCAAACGCCAGATGTTCCTCGGAATCGGTGTTGCTCAGGTTGTGCTGCCAGCCGAGGCTACCGCTCAGGTCCAGCTGTTGCTGGCCGCACAGGTTCACGGTTTTCAACGCGCGCACGCCCAACGTGCTGAGCACTGCGTCACGCGTGTCGCCACTGCTTTTCAGCGCGGCGGCGTCACCTTTCTCGGTGAAACCTTCGGTGTCGAGGTGCACGTAAGCCAGATTCGCGAAGGGTTCGAGCGCCAGCGGTTGCAGGTTCAGGCGATACGCCGCTTCACCGAACACTTGGGTGGTCCCGGCATCGACCTTGGCTTTCTGTTTGGCGCTGACGTCGCCGTATTGCAGGTCGCGTTTGACGTCGGCGCGATGCCAGCTGTAGGCACCGCCGGCACTCAGGCGCCAGGCGCCCAACTCGCGGCCGGCATAAGCGCCCAGGTGATAGCTGTCGACCTTGGCCGATGAATGGGTGCCGGAGCCCATGCTTACCGAGCTGTCGCTATAACCGGTGACCAAGCCGATCCGGGTTTGCTCATCGAGCGCCCCGTCGACACCGGCGAGCAAGCCGCCAATCGAGGTGGTGTAACTGGCGGTGTCATTGCGCTCATCAGTCTTGCCCCAAGCGCCCAGCGCCTTGATCCAGCCATTGCTTTGAGCGCCTTTGGCGTCAACCAGACGCTCGCCGACAGCATCACGCAGGTAGCGGCTGTCACTGATCAGTACCGACTCCAGCGCCGGATAGATTTCCCCCGACAACTGCTGAAACGCCTGTTGGGCGGACGTCGCGGTGGGCGACAGCAGCAGGCTTTCGTAAACCGGATTGCCCGCCCCAAGCCCTTCAACGGCGGAGGCTACAGAGCGCTGGTTCGACGTTTGGCCGACGCTGGCGAAGGACGTGTCGTTGCGCTCGACACTCAGTTGAATGCCGGTGGCGGCGTAATCAAGGCTGCCACCGATGAACAGATAGTTGGGCAGCACGGCGCCGAACTGACCTTGAATGCCGCCAGCCGCTTGCAGGATGTTGTACTGATGACCGAGCAGGCTTTGCACTTGTTGAGTGCTGAGCAAGGTCGGGCTGTTTTCCAGTGACAGGCTGACGGTCGCGCCGCTGACCGTTGCCGTGCCGCCTGCGATGATCTGGTCACTCTCGGTCGGCGAAAGCTCCACCGCGTAGGTCGAACCTGGCGCAAACGTGACGTCGCCGCTGACCTGCAAGGTGCCAATGGAGTTGCCGGGCGCAACCGTAGCGCCGCGGTTGGCGGTCAGTGCGCCGACGCGTCCAGACCCACCCAGCGTGGCGCTGTCATTGACGGTCACCTTTGATGCCAGCGAACCGTTGACCGACAGCAGACCGCCATTCACCGTGGTCGACCCGCGCCAGGTATTGTCGCCATTCAGCATCAGGCCTCCGGCACCGGACTTGATCAGGCTGCCTTCGTAGACCCGAGTGGTGGCTGCCCCATCGCGTGCCATGCCCACCGCATAGTCGGTCTGATCCTGTTGGCTGGCACCGACCGGCACACCGTTCTCCCAACCTTTGGCCCTCAACGTCTGTTGCCACGCACTGTGCTCCGCCGCGTCTTCGCTCTGACGCTGGATCAGCGCTTTGTCCGAGATGTCATTGCTCCAGACATCGCTCTGCCCTGCCCCCAGATTGGCGTCGAAACGCCCGAGTAATTGCCCCGGCCCGCGCATCGCCCGTTCGAGATTGGCCACGCCCCAGCCAACGCGGGTGTTCGGCGCCTCGGTGATCGAGCCGTCGAGTTGGGTAGCGGTGGTCAGCAGGGTTTCCAGCGCCTGCTGGTTGGTCATGTACGGATAGCGTTCCATCACCAGCGCCAAGGCACCGGTGGCATGCGGCGCGGACATGGAGGTGCCGGACTTGATCGCATAGCCTGCGCCGGGAATGGTGCTGTCGATCTTCGCGCCGGGGGTGGTGATGCACCAATACTTGGCGATCCCGCACTGGTTGTACTTCTGCTGGTTACTTTGATCCAGCCCCGACACCGCCAGCCAGTGGCCTTCCAGGTCCGGCTCAAAATACGGCAAGGCTGAACGCACGCTGGCGTTGGGGTAACCGCTGTTGCCGGCGCTGAACACATTGATCACCCCGCGTCGGGAAACGTCGGCTGCCTCATCGAGCCAGGTGCCTTTGTTCCAGTGCTGGGCGTAGGCGGCGTGCAGATCGTCGAGAGTTCGATAGCTGACATCCGGTGGTTGGCTGCCCCAGCTGTTGTTGATCGCTCGCACACCGGCATCCGCCAACGCGTTATAGACCGCTTTGAAGTAGCGTGGATCAGGATTGGGGCCGAACAGGAAGCTGTCGTTCTTGTTGGTGTTGCCGACGTAGACCTGCGCGTTGTAGGCCACGCCGTGCATGCCAGTGCCGTCGCGCGAGGCACCGATAGTGCCGGCGACGTGCGTGCCGTGGGAATCGTTGTTGAGGTTGAGTGTGCCGTCGACGTTGAACGACGAACCATCGACGTAACTGCCGCTGGCCAGCACCGCGTGGTAACGGTCGGTGGCGAATTCGGGATGGGAAGCATCGAAGCCTGAATCGAGCTCGCCGATTTTCACGCCTTTGCCTGTGATGCCGGCGGCATAGGCTTGATCGGCTTGCATACGGGCGAGTCCCCAGTCGCGCTGGAACTCCGCCGAGCGCCAACTGGCGGCATCACCGAGGGTGCCGGTTTCCAGGTAAGCGGCTTGCACCGAGCCGGGCATTGCTGACACCAGGAGTAATAGCGTGCCGACCGACATCGGCTTGATCTGTACGTCCATGTTCACTTCTCGCTTTTTTTGTTTTTTTGGGGGGCATCTATTGCGTTCTTGGGCCTTGGCCGAATGCCTCGTCAACCTTGGCCAGATCCTGCTCGCGCAAGGTCCCGGCGTAGTAATGCAACTTGGTCCAGGCCATCAGGTAGTCATACCTTGCCTGGGCCAAATCCCGGCGGGTGGTAAATAGTTGTTGTTCGGCATTCAACGCATCCAGGTTCACCCGCTCGCCACCCAAGATGCTTTGTTTGGTCGACACCACCAGGGCTTCGGCGGAGGCCAGGGCTTTCTGGTAGGCCCGCAGTTTGCTCACGCCCGACAGGCAGGCGCTGAACTGACGACGCAGTTCAATCAACGTTTCCCGGGTCTTGCCGTCCAGTTCGTATTCGGCCTGCTCCATCGCGCGACTGGCCTGGCGAGTCGAGGCCGAGACCCCGCCGCCCGCATACAGCGGCACGTTGACTTCGATGCCGATGGTGTTGGTGTCGTAACGTTGGTTGTAGGTGTTGCCGCTTTCCGACTCGTTCTGCCGCACGGAGGCGTAGGCGCTGACTTTGGGCAGGTGCCCGGCGCGATTGCGTTCAACCTCGTAGCGCGCCACCTCCAGCGCCTGGCGCTGGGAGGCTAGGTTCGGGTTGTTGGCCACCGCGATCTCGTGCCAGGTGTCGTAATTGGCCGGTTGCAGGGTGAACGTCTGGAAATGCGGGTCCAGTGGCGCCAAATCGGCGATGTCGATGGCCGGCACGCCAATCAACGCCCCCAGTTCCCGCAGGGACGCATCCTGTTCGTTGCGCGCCTCGATCTCCTCGGCGGTGGCTAGTTCGTAGCGCGACTCGGCCTCAAGAATGTCAGTGCGCGTGCCCTCGCCCTGACGAAACATCTGCTCGTTCTGCTGGAACTGCTGCTCGAAGGCTTTTTTCTTGGCCAGGGCAATGTCGATCTGATCCTGAGCGAACAGTGCCTGGGTGTAATTCTCCAGCACCCGAACCAGCAATTCCTGGCTCTTGCCGCGAAAGGCTTCGTCGGCAAACAGCGATTGCGCCACGCCTTTGCGGTACGACGCGTAAGCCTCGTAGTCGAGCAGCGGTTGTTGCAGGGTCAGAGTCGAGCCGTAACTGCTGTAGTTGCGGTCATCGGTACGGTTTTGCCCGCGCTCATTGAGGGAGGTGGCCTTGGAGGAGTTGCGCCCCTTGTTGTAGTTGTAACCGATCCTGGGTAACAGCCCGGCGCGGCCAATGACGCGGTTTTCAAGGCCGGCATCGCGTTCTTTGATGGCGCCGAGAAACACCGGATCGTTGCGCAACGCTTGCTCGTAGACGTCGAACGGCCCCATGGCCAGCACACTGTTGCAGGTCAGCAACGCCAGGGTCGCGGCGAGCATGGAAAGTTTATTCATACAGCGGAACATCCTTATTCCTCGGTCAACGCGGAGCCTGCCCGGTCGAGCAGCGGTTTGAACAAATAGTTGAGGAGTGAACGTTCACCGGTGCGCACGAACATTTCCGCGGGCATGCCGGGCTTGATCACCAGGCCGTTGAGTTTTTCCATGGCCTGATCGCTGACGCTGCTGCGCAGCACGTAATACGGCGCACCGGTTTTCTCATCGATCATCTGGTCGGCGGAGATCAGGCTGACTTCGCCGGGCACGCGCGGCGTGCGGCTCTGGTTGAACGCAGTGAACAGAATGTCCACCGGCAAGTGCATCCCGACCTTGTCGACCAGGTTGATCGGCAGGTGCCCTTCCACCTCCAGACTCGTCCCCTGAGGCACGATCTCCAGCAGCGTTTCGCCCTGACGCACCACCGCACCTACGGTGTGAACCCCGAGGTTGACCGCAATGCCATCGGCGGTCGCGATGATCTCGCTGTGTTGCAGATCGAACCCGGCGGAGGTCAGTTGCTCTTCCAGCGTCACGCTTTTCAACTGCGCATCGGCCAGTTGGGTGCGGACTTCTTTCTGGTATTCCTCGATGTGCTGCTGCAGTTTCAGCCGCGATTCGAGAATGCCCTGCTCTACCCGACCGCTTTCGCCGGTGTTTTCCGCCAATTGTTGCTGAACTTGCGACAGCTGACGCTGGTACTCCATCAACCGATTGCGCGGAATGTAGCCGTTATCCGCCAGGGGCTGAAGGTTGCCCAGCTGTTGTTGCAGAGAGCTGGCCTGGGCAGTCAGGTCAGTGCGGGCGCGGCGCATGCCAGCCAGTTGCGCGCTGGCGCCTTCGATACTGGCGCGCAAGGCAGCCTGTTCGCGGGAAAACGCTTCACGGCGACTGCTGAACAACTGCCGCTGGCCTTCGAGGACCAGCGCCAGGCGTGGGTCGGGATCGTTGCTCAGTTCAGTGGGGAAACTCACCTGCTTGAGGTTGTCCCGCTCACTCTGCCACCGCGCCAGACTGGCCCAGGCCATGCGGTATTGCGCTCGCAGGGATTGTACGTCAGCGGCGACTTGCGTCTGGTCGAGCTGGAACAATGGCTGGCCCTGCTTCACCACTTGACCCTCGCGCACCAGAATCTGGCTGATCACGCCGCTGCTCATCGATTGCACGGCTTTGCGCTTGCCCGAGACCACCACAGTACCCTGCACCGGAATGCCTTGATCGAGCGGCGCCAGACTGGCCCAGGTGAAGAAACTGCCGGCGCCGACGATCGCCAGAATCCAGCCCATGCGGGCGAAGAAACGCGCATCCCGCTCGGGCCGCTCGACGATGTAGTCGTGTTCCATAGTGGCTTCGCTGTCGTGACTCATACACCCGAATTCCTTGTCGAGGGCTGGTACTGCCGGCTCATGCTGAGCCCGCCCGGTGCCTGCGCGGTTTTCTCCCGCTGCTGTTCCTGAGCGCCGGAGAGTGCCTTGAGCACGTCCTGGCTCGGGCCGAAGGCCTGCAAACGGCCTTCGTTGAGCACCAGCAATTTGTCGGCCTGGGCCAGCGCCGAAGAGCGATGGGTGACCAGAATCACGCTGGTGCCCCGGGCTTTCATGTGGGCGATCGCGCCAGCCAATGCCGATTCGCCTACGGTGTCGAGGTTGGAGTTGGGTTCATCCAGCACCACCAGACACGGATTGCCATACAGTGCGCGCGCCAGGGCCACACGCTGTTTTTGACCACCGGACAAGCCGCTGCCGTCCTCGCCGAGCACGGTGTCGTAGCCTTGCGGCATGCGCAGGATCAGTTCATGAACGCCGGCCTGTTGTGCGGCTTCAACGACTTTTTGCGGATCCGCCTCGCGAAACCGGGCGATGTTTTCGGCGATGCTGCCACTGAACAGTTCGATGTCTTGCGGCAGATAACCGATGTAGGGGCCGAGGTCGTCGCGGTTCCAGCGATGAATGTCCGCGCCGTCGAGCCGCACCGTCCCGCCAAGCGTTGGCCAGACGCCAACCAGCACCCGAGCCAAGGTCGATTTACCGGAACCGGACGCCCCGAGCACGCCCATCACTTCACCTGCGCCAAGGTTGAAATTGACCAGGTGCAACGTCGCTGCCCGTTGCCCCGGCGGACCGGCGCTGACCTGCTCGAAAGTGATCTGGCCTTTCGGGGCCGGCAGCGCCATGGCCTCGTCACTCGGTGGAAAGGCTTGCAGCAAGGCGTCGAGACGGCGGTAAGCAAGTTTGGCGCCGCTCCACTGCTTCCACACGGCGATCAACTGATCGATAGGGCTCAGGACGCGACCCATCAGAATCGAACCGGCGATCATCATCCCGGCCGTCATATCACCCTTGATCACCAGCAAGGCGCCAAGACCCAGCACCAGCGATTGCAGGCACAGGCGCAGGGTTTTGCTCAGAGAGCTGATGACGGCACCGGTGTCGCTGGCCTGGTTCTGCAGGCCGAGGAAACGTGAATGAACCTGGAACCAACGTTTACGCAACGCCCCGAGCATGCCCATGGCCTGAATGGTTTCGGCGTTGTGCAGGTGACTGGTGGCCAGTTGGCTGGATTTCTGGGAAAACCCCGCGGCTTCGCCCAAGGGCTTTTTGGTCATGGTCTCGTTGAGGCAAGCAAGGCCAATCAACAGCACCGCGCCCACCGTCGCAAACACCCCGAGCCAGACATTGAACAGGTAGATCACGAACAGATAGACCGGGAACCACGGCGCATCGAAGAAGGCAAACAATGCCGGACCGGTGACGAACTGCCGAATATGGGTCAGGTCCCCCAACGACTGTCCGGCGTTGCCTTCGCCTTTGAACAGGTTGCGCTCGAACGCCGCCTGATAGACCCGCAAATTGAAGCGTCGCTCCAGTTGGCTGCCGATGCGGATGACAATGAAACTGCGAACAATCTCCAGCAAGCCAATGAAGGCAAAGAACCCGACCACCATTAATGACAACATGGCCAGCGTTGTTTCGTTTTGCGACGACAATACGCGGTCATAGACCTGGAGCATATAAATCGACGGAACCAGCATCAGCACGTTAATCAGTGCGGTAAAACAACCGACGCTAATCAGGATGCTCTTATAGTCGCCCAAGGCCTTAATTAACGGCGCGGTGACCGCGCTCTTTGCCATCTTCATGGGTTCTTCCTGAGGTGTTATCCCTCGCCATACCTGGCGAGGTTTGTTTAATCTTTTTTTGCAAGTACCGCTTACACTTCAATAACAACTCTTTGTCGTCGACAAAGCGCTTCTGCGGCTTATAACGCTATTGGCGGGCGTTGGACTTAATGCAGTTCTCGCTTGAGCGTAATGATCAACCCGGATTTCAACGTGCTTTGATAAAACCCATCACGATGCCGACTGAAAAACAGCACTTTTGAGCCTTCAGGCCCAGTGATTGCGATGCCGTCAGGCTCGGTAAACCAACCGATTGTTTGCTCGCCCAGCCAGGCGCTCAGGCACTTGGCGCCCTCGCCCAGGGTTTGGTTCGCTTGAAGGTCGAGGGTGCACACGTTTGACGGTTTGTCCTGCAACGCCTGGGACTCTGGCGAGTCATCTTTGGTGTTCAGGGTTAGCTGCCATTTGCCGGCCAGTTCCGAGGGGTCTGCTAATTTCAGGCTGCTCGCCATGGCTGAATCTCCAAAAAACATCATGAACGTCGCCAATAGCCACGCACTTGTTCTGCTGGTGAAGCCGTTAGGGATCATAAGGCGCTTTACTCATCTCAAGGGGCAGAGGGCAGCGCATCTGCGCTGCCCTCCTTTTTCACCTCACATCACGCAGCGATGTCGGAGTAAGCCGCTTGGCCCACGGTGCTGACCAGGAAATCAGCCACGCCATGCCCGGAGAAGTCCACCGACAACAGGCTGTTGCCGCCCGAAGAGGTCAACACCGCATCGCCTGCCGCACCGGTGAACGAGTTCACGAAGTGCAGGCCTGCGCCGTTGGTGATGCCGGTCAGGTCGATCTTGTCCAGGCCGCTGACAAAATCGAGGATCTGGTCGACAGCACCGGGTTTGGAATCGCTGCTGGCGGCGAACACGAAGGTATCCGAACCGGCGCCACCCCACAGTTTGTCCGCGCCACCCGCGCCGAAGAGGATGTCGTTGCCGGTACCGCCCTTCAGTTCGTTGGACACGCTGTTGCCGATCAGCAGGTCGCTGCCCGAACCGCCGATGGCATTCTCGACGGTGACGCCCTTGGCGATGGACACGTTACCCACCAGGCCGCCAACGTCGGAGAACGAGGCCTCGTTGAGGTTGATCTTCTGGTTTTGGGTAAAACCGGAGAAGTCCAGCGTGTCCTTGCCGCCCGCATCCCATACCGAAAACACAACCTTGTCCGACGACGAAGTCGCGCTCAGGAAGTCGCGACCGGCGTTGGAGTTGAAGCCGTAAGTGGTGTCACCGGTACGGGTGGTGGTGTTGGCGCCGTAGAGCTTCTGGATGGCCGCGATATCGTCCATCAGCGGACCGGACGAATAGGCTTCGACGCCGCCCTTGCTGAAGTTCTGGCTGGTATTGCTTTCACTCCAGTAGCTCATGACGCTGTAACCGCGGGTGTCTTGCCCGTAGGACGCGTCGTTGTAGGTCGGGGCGCCCTCGCCGGCGTTGTAGTCGCCAGGGTGGGCAAGGCCCAGGGTGTGACCGATTTCGTGGGTCAGGGTCTGCCGGCCGTAATTATTCAGGTCCGGCGTCTTGTTTGGCGTGTAGCTGCTGTTGGTCAGGTACCAGGAAGTGCCGTCATAACCCGCACCCGTGCCAGGCAGATAGGCGAAGGCCGCCGCGCCATCCTGGCCGCCGCTGTAGTTGCCGAAGGTCATGTGACCGTCGCCGCCCGTGGCCTTATCGGTGAATGTGACATTGGCCACATCGGCCCAGGATTGCATGGCCAGCACGGCCTGGCCTTTCTGCTGGGTGCTGAACTGGCTGAACCCGGTAATCCCGTGCTTGTTCATGGTGCTCGACGACGCCGAGGTCAGGAACGTGTAGGTGAGTTCGATTTTGCCGCTGCCATCCTTGTCCTGGTAGGCAGCGCCATCGCGCAGCAATTGGGTAGCTGCCTGGTCGACGGAGAAGGAGGGTTTGCCATTGACCGTGAGGTTGCCACCCCGATCGTATTGATGGCTGAAGCTATTGATCTGGTTGAACGCAGAACTGGATGCAGCCAATGCTTGCAGTGGCTGGAACGCCTGTTCGGCGGAATCAATAGCGTTGTTTTTTACTTTCGACATAAACACACTTCCTTGTTTAGCTATGGAACAGTTTTTTTAGATAGCGACAATCTCTGGCGAGATCGTCCTATCACTCGCCCAATGAAGGCGAAAGAAAACTGACACAATTTGAAATCAAACGTCTACATTTTTTTTGACGTCAAATTGAGTTGTTCCAGCAAGTGCCCGGAAACAATGACTGCGCTGTCGAAATATTATTTGCGGCTCAAGGATTTCATCTAATTGTCTGACAATTGGCTATTTAAATATTAAATATGAGTAAGTTGCTTTTTGTTAAAGGGTTCTCACTTTTCTCGACTTGCGCCCTATAAGTGCCAGCGCATTGATATCAATAAAATTAAACATTCAGTGAGTTGTACTTATTCTGGTGGGGGAGCTTGCTCCCTCACCACAGAAAGGCAATTTGACTCAGCTCCCCGTCCGAATCTTGTTCCAGACCCGCGTGCGCACTCGGTCAATGTTCAGCGGCATCGCCTCCAGCGCAAACAATTTCCCCATCATCTCCGGGCTCGGGTAAACCTTGGTGTCATTCTTGATCGTCGGGTCGATCAAGCTGTCGGCCTGTTGGTTACCGTTGGCGTAGTGCACGTAGTTGCTGATGCTGGCCATGACGTCCGGGCGCAGCAGGTAGTTCATGAAGGCGTAGCCGGCCTTTTCGTCCGGGGCGTCTACCGGCATGGCCACCATGTCGAACCAGATGGCGGCGCCTTCCCTGGGAATCGAATAGCCGATGTCGACGCCGTTCCTGGCTTCTTTCGCGCGGTTTTCAGCTTGCAGAATGTCACCGGAGAAGCCTACGGCCACGCAGATGTCGCCGTTGGCCAGATCGCTGGTGTACTTGGACGAGTGGAAATAGCTGACATACGGGCGGACTTTCATCAGCAGCGCTTCAGCTTTTTTGTAGTCTTCAGGGTTTTTGCTGTGATGCGGCAGGCCCAGGTAGTTCAGTGCCGCCGGCAACAGTTCGGGGCCGTTGTCGAGGATGGCCACGCCGCATTTCTGCAGCTTTTTCATGTTCTCGGATTTGAAAATCAAGTCCCAGGAATCCACCGGCGCGTTATCACCCAACACCGCCTTGACCTTGGCGATGTTGTAACCGATGCCGGTGCTGCCCCAGAGGTACGGGAAGCCGTGTTCGTTGCCCGGATCGTTGGTCTGTAACGCTTTGAGCAGCGCCGGGTTGAGGTTTTTCCAGTTCGGCAGTTGGCTCTTGTCGAGTTTCTTCAGCGCTACGCCCTGAATTTGCCGCGCCATGAAGTGGTTGGACGGAAATACCACGTCGTACCCGGATTTGCCGGTCATCAACTTGCCATCGAGGGTTTCGTTACTGTCGAAGACGTCGTAGCTGAACGCGATGCCGGTTTCTTTCTGGAAGTTTTTGGTGGTGTCCGGGGCGATGTAGTCCGACCAGTTGTAGATCTTGACGGTCTCGGCCGCGTGGCTGAGGGACGCGATGAGCGCCAGTGGAGCCAGAGTCATTGTCTTTCGGATCATGAGTCGATTCCTGTTTAGTTTGTCTTCTTTTTATTGGAGAGTTGGCAGGCAATCAGAGGATCAAAAAATCAAAAAGTAAGTCTTGCGCACGTTTTACTGCATGAAACCTTCCATGAAGCCGGCAATACCGCTGGCCAGTTTGCGACGCCAGGGTGCGGTGGCCGGGTTGGCCAGGGTCTGGTCTTCGTGGACGAAGCTGCGGATGATCGCGTTGTAACCGAGCCAGCGACAGGGCTCCGGCTCCCAGGCCCTGAGCGCGTCGAGACCACCCTGGATGACCCACGGCTGGCGAACCAGCTCGGTGTCACGCTGCAGAATCAGGTCCGCCAGGGTCCGGCCGCCCAGTTTGCTGGCACCGACGCCCTCCCCGCCATAGCCGCCGGAAATCGCAATGCCGTTCGCTTGATCGCACAGCATGTGCGGCTTGAAACGCCGGGACATCCCCAGATTGCCGCCCCAGGCATGGGTAATCCGCACGTTCTTGAGTTGCGGGAAGAGCTCGCCGAACAGATAGCGCCGCAGCTCCACCTCGCTGGTGGTCAGGTCAAAGTCATGGCGTAACTTGCCAGCGAACTGATAACCGCCCCGGGCACCGAACACCAAACGGTTGTCAGCCGTGCGCTGACCGTAAGTGACTTGGCGACTGCTTTCGCTGAAGGCCTGGCCGCGATTCAGGCCGATTTCATCCCACGTGGCAGCGGACAGCGGCTCGGTGGCCACTATCAAGCTTTGCACCGGCAGCTGATAACGCCCCAAAGGTGGCAAGGTGACCGAGTAACCTTCTACCGCCGGTACAATCCAGCGGCTGCGAACCGAGGCTTTCGCCGTGCGCAGACCACCCGACTGCCACTGAGTGACGGGGCTGTTCTCGTAAATCCTGACACCCATTTTTTCCACCGCCCGAGCCAGACCTCGCACCAACTTTGCCGGGTGAATCGTCGCAACGTGCGGTGCATAGATACCGCCATAAGGTTTGGCGATTCTGATTTGTTGCGCCAACTGCTCGGGGCTGAGCCAACGGTAATCGCTTTCGGTCAATCCCTGGCGGTAGAGCTTGTCGAGAGAGTGCCGAAGGCTGGCTTCCTGTTCCGGATAGCGTGCGGCGCAATACAACGCCCCGCCTTTGCGGTAATCGCAGTCGATACCTTCACGTTCCAGGACAATCCCGACTTCATCCGGGATGCCGTGCAGCAAATCGAAAGAAGCCCGGCGCTGTTCGGGCGGCAAGTCGGCGAGCAAGCGGTCATCGCCCAACACATTGCCCATCAGCCAGCCGCCGTTACGCCCTGAGGCGCCAAAACCGGCGGTTTGCGCTTCAACGATGGCGATGCTCAGGTCGGGAGCCAGGCGTTTGAGGTAGTACGCGGTCCAGAGCCCGGTGTACCCCGCGCCAATGATGGCGACGTCGACATCCAGATCGTGTTCCAGCGAGGGACGCGCCAATAATGGCTCGTCGAGTTGATCCATCCACAAACTGATAGTGCGCCACGCCGGCATGCAAGACTCCGCCACTCAAACTTCGATGGCGTCGATCCTAGTGCGTGGACTTAGAGGCTGTCTTGCGCGCGTGCACGCAAAGAAATTTGTTTTACGTAGGCCTTGGGCGACTGGCCGGTGTGCTGACGGAAGCAGCTATAGAACGCCGACAGCGAATTGAACCCGGCGGCAAACGCCAGTTCGTCGATACGCAGTGGCAGCGTGGCGCTCTCCAATGCCGCGAGCAAATGCTGCAGGCGCGCCTGGTTGACGTATCGATAAAAGCTCTGGCCAAGCACCTGATTCAGCAGATAGGAAATCTGATTGCGGCTGTACCCGCACTCCTTCGCCACCCGTTGCAGGTCAAGTTCGGGATCGAGATAAGGCTGCTGACGCTGAAAATACTGCTGCAAGTCTTCAGCCATGAAACTCAGCTGGCGCGCAGACAGCCCGAGCCGACTGACTGCCGGGCGTTGGCTGCTGGCGGCCTTGCTGACGGGCTGTTCATGCACCAACGAGGCGTACTCGTTGACCCGCCAGATCAGTCCGTCACGGACGGTAATCGCCTCGCTGGCCCGGAACGACACCAGCCCTTCACCGCCGCGAAGGGTGATGCGGTACTGAATGAACGCCGTGTTGCCGTCCAAACGAATACGGTCCGAATGCTCCAGGGCTTCATCGGGATCTCGAGGCATGCTGCTGCGCACGTACTCACGTAATTCCTGCAGCCCCATCACACGGTTCTGGAAAAAATCGCTGTACTGAATCTCTGGATGATAGAGCGCCATGACCCCGTCCAGATCCCGGTGTTTCCAGCGCAAGTGATAGCGCATCACCGTGTCGCCCGTGGCCTGGGTTTGCAGCGGACCATCATCATCGGCGTGCATACAAGGACTCGACGAGAAAAAAGCCGAGCTTGCCGAAGTTCTGCGTCAGCTTCAATGGCCAACCGAGGGTGGCCACCGCCTAAGAATCGCCATTCACGTGACCTGCATCAAAAAAACTGAACCAATCGCTAAACGGACTGAAAAATCCACATTAATTTCACATCTGGATGCTACTTTTAAAGGCAGTCACCGGTTGAGCCATTGAAGGCTCTTCCCTCCTAACATGAGCTAAAGGAAGCGCTCGATGAATAAGGCGGGCTACACATGAATAAAGGGTTCAGTAAAGTCACCTTTCCAAACGCCTGCCAGCTGATGCGCTGGCATTTTCATCCCATGGGTTTCGAGGCGAGCATGGACGCGCCGGGCAGCATGATTGCCCGTCTATTTGACCGTGCCAGTGGCGAGACCATGATCGCCATCGCGGGTATTCCTTGCGCGACGGTAATGAATGCTGCGGACGTAGAAAGAATAATCGAAGCGGTGGAAGATGAGCTTGAGGCTTTCATTCCGCCAGTCGCCCTCAGGAGCTATGCCTGAAGGCAGAACACTCAACAACAAGCCCACGTTAAGTGGGCTTTTTTGTGGCGCAAGATTTACGGCTCACACCAATATCTTGCCCTGTCGGTGATCGGCAAAGAACGCCTTGCCCTTGCCAATCCGATCGGAAGCTTTAGGCATGTTGGCCGCCTGGGTGTCTTGCCCATCGACATACCAGTAGCAATGACTCACCGCCCGAGTGATGCCGACGTAAGCCAGCCGCAGGATCTCGTCTTTCTGTGCGCTGTCGTACGCTTCGTTGTCGCCAGCCTTGCCCAGACCTGCCATGCGGTAGACCTGATTCTTGTAAGGTGAACTGGTCAGGTGCTGACAATCACCCAGCAGGAACACCGCGTCTGCCTGAAGTCCCTTGGCGCTGTGATAAGTCAGTTGCTTCAGCCGCCGCGCTTCGTACGGCAAGCTAGAATCTACATTAACTACAGATTTAATATGCTCTTCTATCAATGACTTATCGCTACTTTTTCGATAAAGCATCAAGATTGAATCGCCCTTTCTGTAGTGCTCCATCAGGCGCTGGGCCATGCCTTGATCGTCGCGATCGAGAACGTTCACCGGCAGCAACGCCTTCGGCTCGCCGCTGGCCCTGGCCTTCTTGCCAGCGATCGCTGGCGCCGCACGAACGATATGTTCGGCGGCATCGATGATGTGCTGGTGACTGCGGTAGTTGTCACTGAGCATGACTTTGGTCGTGCTCGGTGAAGGGAATTCCTTGTTGAATTCCATGAAATACGTCGGCGAACTGCCCCGCCAGCCATAGATGGACTGCCAGTCATCACCCACACAGAGCAATGATGAACGCTGTGCGCCGCGCCCCACGTGCATGGCCGGCCCGCGACTGCGGATTTCGCTCAGGCTCGCGCGGATCCAGGAAACGATCTGCGGTGATACGTCCTGAAATTCGTCGATCATCAAATGCGACATTGGCCTGAGCAACTCATCGCTCAGCAGTTTCAGGTTTTCCGGAGAATGTTCGCTGAACAAGGCGAACATCCGGTTGTAGGTCATCACCGGTGGCTTCTGATCGAGCAGATGATCTTCCAGTGCTCGCCAGTACAGACTCAAGGCTTCGAAGAAAAACCGATCCGGGTCGTCCTTGGCAAAACTCATCTGGCTCACGGCATTGAGCACATCCAGGCCGAGGTTCTCGATAAACCCCGCCGCTGCGACAAAACAGTCCAGCAACGGCGCAGAACCGAGCTCACCCTTGACCTTGTAATCGAAGCCCGGACCAGCACTGGCATCACCGGCAAGAGATGCCAGTACACGCTTTGATGATTCGTAACTATCTATCCATATCAATGGCTTACGACAGAAAGCTTGAAACAGGGTGCGCTTTACCGCCCATTCTGCCCGGACGGTCAGTTTGGCATTCGGGCGGCTGACCTGCGGGTTTTCCCGAGGATCGAACCCCAGCACCACCCAAGCGTCGAGGCTCGGAATATAGCCATGACAATGAAACGTTGAGCCGTTGATATCGAACGTCTGGCGATTCGGCTCGATGCCTTTGATTGGCCAGGCCCCCGCGCGAAACCACAGATCTTCAACAGCATCGCAGAGCTCTTCATCACGCTTGGCGGCCAGTTCGGTCACGGCCATGCGCTTCTGCACGTCTGGGTGATCACGCTCCAGCTCCTTGAGCTGCAGCGCGTGACGGGACAATGGTTTGATCAATTCGCGGAAGCGCTCATTGCGAGTGTGCAGGCTGTGATAGCAAGCGTTGAGTTGTTGGCGCTGGGCGTCGTTGATGCGCAAGTCGAAAGGATTGCTGTCAACCTCCTCATCGCCGTTCTGCGGACGGTTGCTGAGGTTTTCGAAGGCTTGCAGTCGCTCGAAGCCCGGCAGGCTGCGAACCATCGGCAGGATTCGCGAATGAAAGGTACGCACCAGATCACGCGCCTCTTTGAAACTGAGCGCTCGGCCCCAGAGTGCAAACAGCTCGATCAGTTTGTTGATGAAGTCTTTGCGCGATTCGCGGGTAAAGGTCACCACAGTCATCGAACTCAGCTCGAACCCCAGATAATGGGTCAGCAGCAAAATCCGCAACACCAACGTGGTCGACTTGCCCGCCCCCGCGCCGGCAATCACCGAGGTCGAGGGCGTGTCGCTGAAAATCATTTTCCATTGCGCGGCACTGGGCTGGGCGTGTGGTGGCAGTAGTCGAGCGACATCAGTCTTCATGCGCTTCTTCAACTCAGCGCTCAACGGCAAACGCCAATCCTCGAACAGATGGTCGTCAACGTTGGGCGGGCGGTGCTCGGTGCAGCGCGAGTCGCGGATGAGCAACACCTGGCGGCCTTCTTCCAACCCTTCGAGCTTGCCTTCTTTATAGCCATAATCCACACCGGCGCTGTGACCGCTGCGAAAGCCATCCGCCTGGCCGTGCAGCCAGGACGCACGGTGCTGTGCGCGCAGACGCGTCAGGCCGTGGCCAAAAAAACCGGCGGCCAGACGCTTGAGCAGTGGCATCTCGGCAAGAGGACGAAGTTCGGGAGGAAGATCGGGGGTGTGTTGCGGCACGCGGGCTGACTCCAGGGTGTGAGGCTGTCGGGGCTATGGTGTCTGCATTTGCCGTTCAGTTCTAGTGAAATGCTTACAGGTCATTGGCTTATGCGATGAAGTGAAGGTTTGGTGAGAATCTTTCGAGGTTATTTGATATCAGTTTATTCGATTGTATTGAGGCATTTTTTACGCTTTTTATCGATTAGTACTTGATAGATGATGCTCGCCATCAACCACCGGTTCTCGTTTCGTGGCTCAGGCACTCTGCCCCATGACGAACCTTTTCAGGAGACGATCATGCTTGAACTCAGACCCTTCAACTCCCTGGGCGGCGCCCACCATGGCTGGTTGGATGCTCATCACCACTTTTCGTTCGCCGAGTACCATGACCCAAAACGCATGAACTGGGGCAACCTGCGGGTGTGGAACGACGACGTGATTGCCTCTGGCACCGGATTCCCTAAACACCCTCACCGGGACATGGAAATCATCACTTATGTGCGTGAAGGCGCAATCACTCACGAAGATAACCTGGGCAACAAGGGCCGCACCGAAGCAGGCGACGTTCAGGTCATGAGCGCCGGCACCGGGATCGCCCACAGTGAATACAACCTGGAAGCGAGCGAGACCAGGATCTTCCAGATCTGGATCATCCCGAACGAAACCGGTTTGGCACCGTCCTGGGGCGCCAAGCCTTTTCCCAAAGGCCAGCGCGAAGGTTTCGTGACCCTCGCCAGCGGCAAGGCCGGCGACGATCAAAGCCTGCGGATTCGAGCCGATGCGCGACTGGTGGCGGCGAACCTGAAGGCCGGTGAATCCGCCGAGTATCGTCTGGACAATGGCCGTCGCGCCTATCTGGTTCCGGCCACCGGCGTCATTGAAGTCAATGGCTTGCGTGCACAAGCTCGAGACGGTGTCGCCGTTGCCGATGAGCAGGTGTTGCGGGTGACCGCCATCGAAGACAGTGAAATCGTCCTGGTGGACCTGGCTTGATCGGGTAAACGCAGGGCAAAAAAAGGGGCGACCGTCATGGCCGCCCCTTTTTTTGGCTGAAATCTCAGTGACGGTATTGACGCCTTCGCGGGCAAGTCGGGTCGCCGCATGGCTCGCTCCTACACGGGTTATGTCGAACGCGACATCGCTATCACCTCGATATTGTAGGAGCGAGGCTTGCCCGCGAAGAGGCCCTTATTCACTTCGAAGAAATAGCGCTATCCACAAGGGTTTGCGCCTCAGCCACCAATTGCTTGAGGTGTTCGTCACTGACGAAGCTTTCAGCGTAGATCTTGTAGATGTCTTCAGTGCCCGACGGACGTGCCGCGAACCAGCCATTCTCGGTCATGACTTTCAGACCCCCGATCGCCTGGTCGTTACCCGGTGCGTGGCTGAGGATGCTCTGGATCGCTTCGCCCGCCAGTTGGGTCGAAGTGACCTGGTCCGGCGACAATTTGCTCAGCAGTGCCTTCTGCTCAGGGTTGGCCTTGGCATCGACCCGTACCGAGAACGGTTCGCCCAGTTCATCGGTCAAGGCGCGATAGGCCTGACTTGGGTCACGGCCGGTACGGGCGGTCATTTCTGCTGCCAGCAGTGCCGGGATCAAGCCGTCCTTGTCGGTGCACCAGACGCCGCCATCCTTGCGCAGGAACGAAGCACCGGCACTTTCTTCGCCGCCAAAACCCAAAGAGCCGTCGAACAGGCCGTCAGCAAACCACTTGAAGCCGACCGGCACTTCGTACAGGCGACGACCCAGACGTTTTGCAACGCGATCGATCAAGCCACTACTGACCACGGTTTTACCCACGGCGGCATCGGCGCGCCACTGCGGACGGTTCTGGAACAGGTAGTCGATCGATACCGCGAGGTAGCTGTTCGGCGCGAGCAATCCACCGGACGGCGTCACAATGCCATGGCGATCGTGATCCGGGTCGCAGGCAAACGCTACGTCGAAACGCTCTTTCAGACCGATCAGGCCCTGCATCGCGTGGCTGGACGATGGGTCCATGCGGATTTGGCCGTCCCAGTCGACCGTCATGAAGCGGAAGGTCGGATCGACCTGTTTGTTGACCACTTCCAGATCCAGACGGTAATGCTCGGCGATCGCTGACCAATAGCGCACGCCTGCTCCACCCAGCGGATCAACACCCAGATGCAGCTTGGCATCGCGGATAGCGTCGAAGTCGATCACGTTGATCAGGTCGGCGACATAGGTATTGAGGTAATCGTGACGATGGGTCGTGCTGGCCTTCAGCGCCTGCTCATAGCTGATGCGCTTGACGCCGGCGAGCTTGTTGCCCAGCAGTTCGTTGGCCTTGGCTTCGATCCACTTGGTGATGTGAGTATCGGCCGGGCCACCGTTGGTAGGGTTGTATTTGTAGCCACCGCTTTGCGGCGGGTTGTGCGATGGCGTGATGACGATGCCGTCCGCCAGGCCCGAAGTGCGTCCGCGGTTGTAGCAGAGAATCGCATGGGAAATGGCCGGTGTCGGGGTGTATTCGTCACCTTCGGCGATCATCACCGTCACGCCGTTGGCGGCCAGCACTTCAAGGGCGCTGGTGCCGGCCGGGGTGGACAGCGCGTGGGTGTCGATGCCGACGAACAGCGGGCCGTCAATGCCTTGGGCTTCGCGGTACAGGCAGATCGCCTGGCTGATCGCCAAGACGTGCCATTCGTTGAAACTCAAGTCGAACGAGCTGCCACGGTGCCCGGACGTGCCAAAGGCAACGCGCTGGGTCGAGATGGCGGCATCGGGCTGGCCGGTGTAATAGGCCGTTACCAGTCGCGGAATGTCGACCAACAGTTCTACCGGTGCCGGTTTGCCCGCAAAATGACTGAGTGTCATGCAAAACCTCTGAAATAGAGTGGTTCAGGAATAGGACGCAGTTTACTGGCAGTTTGACCGCAGCGCGATGGGATCGATCCACGAGTGCCAAGGATGCTTATGGTCCCTTTCAGTCGATCGACTCCAGACGTAAGGCATCCCCTAACAGGCCCAGTGCCGCGGCCAGGTCGTGGTCGCCGCCGAAGGTGTGACTGAGGCGCAAGTGTTGCGCGTGCAAACCCTGGAGACTGAACAGCTCTCCCGGTGCGATCACCACCTGGTGCTTAAGCAAGCGATGGAACACCCGCCGTACATCGACCCGGCGCAGCGAACGGGCCCAGATGGTTGCGCCACCCTGAGGCTCGACGAAGCGCAAGGCATCGCCCAGACGCTCCTGTAACAGCTGAGTCATCTGCGCCTTGCGATCCTTGAGCATCCGCCGCAATACCAGAAGGTGCTGATCGACACGCCCGTTGCTGTACAAGCGAGCAATGGCTTTCTGGCGAATCGGTGACAAGCGGAACGAACGCAGTAGAAAGTGCCGTTGCAGTTCAGCACTGAAATGCCGCGAAAGCAGATAGCCGTATGGCGCCTCGGGCCCGATGATTTTCTCGAACGTGGAAAACACGATCAGCCGATCGGGGTCCAGCAGGTCGCGGAACCGCTGGCTGTCCGGTTCGAATCCGAGTTCGCCGTAGCAGTCGTTTTCCAACACCCAGCTGCCATGTCGCTCCAGCAATTGCGCAACAGCTTGTCGGTTGTCCTTGGGCGCCAGGCTGCCTCGCGGCATGTTCAGCCCGGATGAAACCATCACCAGCCGCACCGGCTCGGTCTCCAGCAACTCCTTGAGCCATTCGACGTCCAGGCCGCCGCTGGATTGCACCGGTAGCTCGATCAACCGCACCTGCGCCGCCTGGAGCAACCGCAGAATCGCCCAGTCGCACGGCGACTCGACCAGCACCGTGGCGTCCTTGAGACTCAACACAGCGATCAGCATTTCCAGCACGCCGCGCAGGTCGGCGCCAATATAGACATCGTCGGCGTGCCAGCAGCGCAGCGGCGAGGTGGTGTAGCGCGCCGCCAGGGCGATGCGCAGCTCCAGCTCGCCACACGGTTGCGATGACGGTTGCGGTTGACGCGGATACTGGCGCAGCAGTTCTCGCTCCAGCAGCAACAGCGGGCTGTCGAGCGGTTGTAACAGCGCCGGCTCATCGGCGCTCAAGACCAGCATTCCTGGGCGTCTGGCGTTGACATAGACGGTTTCAAGTAGGTCATTGCCGCTGCTGAGTACGCTGATGGAGGACACCGGTAATGCGTAATAGCCGGACTTGGCGACCGAATAAACGCGCCCTTCCTTCTCCAGCAGCGAATAAGCGTACTGAATGGTCGAGATCGACACACTCAGGCGGTCCGCCAACTGTCGTAACGAAGGCAGACGGATGCGTGTGTCACCCACCGGCTCATTGATAAGATTGGTCAGGTATCGGTACACCGCCTGATACGCGAAGTCGGTTTCTCGTGGCCCTTTCATGGGCGAGGGCCGAATGCCGTGTGAACGTCATCATGCATCGTCAAGAAGTCCGTCAAACCAGGCACTTTCAGCGCCCCGCGGACCATTCATCCGCCAAAGCCGTGTCGTCATCACATTCAGATGCTTCGGTTTGCAAACCTTCGCCGCCGAATTCCGGGGCGCCTGCCCTACCCTCATCCGCAGACACTGGACCCATGCGGTAAAGCTTTCCGATCAGGTTGACAGGCAACCCGCTGACGTCGGTTAGCCATTGCAGAACCTGCTCTGGCACCGGATTGCCCTGCATTGCCCGGTGCAAATCAGGCATCGCCACGAGCATGCCGGGGTGGCACTGACGCAGAAAACGCTCAAGCGCCGCGCCATTCTCGACAAACGGTGAATAGAGCAGGCACACCAGTTGAGCTTCGCTCAGGCCAAGGTTTTTTTGCGCCTCGGCCGCTGCCAATATTCGCTGCTCGGCCCACGTTGCCGGGTTGCCAAACGCCTCCACCGCTTGTTCGCACAACCGTTCCGCTAGTCGTTTGCGGCGCATCATCACCAACGCCCGTTGCAGGTATTCGGCAACACCCGTCTCGTAGCTCCGGCCGTGCACGAAGCACGACTGCAAACCCCGAACGTGTGCGCAGATAGAAAAGCTGACGTATTCGCTGTCGCTGAGCTGTGCCGCCGGCTCATCAGATTGAAAACCAAGAAACTCGGTGAGCAGTGGCCAGCGCTCTTCGAGGTTGCTGACCAGCATGTCGTGAATATCGATGTACGTGGCGCGGCGACACGCCTCAAATTGCTCGGCCGGACGCCACATTGCCTGGTCATGCTCAGCATAAAAAGCGCGGTAGCAGTCGCTACCCAACTCATCGAGCAGCGCGAATAGCTCCTCGTAACTGCTTTCGTGGTGATTCGAGGCCTTGAGCCCGGCCTTGGCGGCAGCACGTTTCAATCCGTCGAGAAACTGTTTCTGCTGGCGAGGCGTGTCGCTACTGACCAATGCATCGACACCGCGGTCCCAACGAGCAATTTGCCCATAGAACTCACCGGTGGCCAGGTACCCGTCGTCCCACAGATCAAGCGGCCCATTACAGGCGCGACGATGGCCAATCATCAAAAGATTGAGCCGATTTGACTCACAGCCGGCTTCGGAGATCGGTGTCAGGTGGCTGAACGGCAGGACTTCCCGGTTATCGACCATCAACACGTCGACCCGAGGATCGTCGTAGAGGAACAAGGCGCTGTAGCTGCGATGGATATTTGCCAGGGCCGTCGAGCTTGCGCCGTTCAAACGCAAGGAGGCTACTCGCAACCGGAACGTCGCTGGCGCCCGAGCAGCGATACTCAGTTGTGCGGCGCGCAGCAGCGCCAGCGTGTAGCAACTGTCGCGGGACCCGGACTGAATCGCCAGGACCTTGAAGTCGCCAATACGCTCCATGCCCCCGGCCGCTACTACTAGGCGCTGAATCATAAGCTGCAATGCGGTGCGTTCGGCGCGAGAGAAAAAACTCAACAATCGCTGCAGCACTTGCTGATAGACATAGTTCATCGCTTGATCATGGATATGGGTCATCTTTATTTACCTGATGCTTGTAAGTTCGATATCGCGCTAACAACGACATGCCCGGTGCAATGGATTGCTTGCCACGATTGAAGTACTGGACGTTATTACCAAATGCTAGCACTTAAGCTTTTTGTAAATATTTGAAATATTTGAAAGTCACCCGTGATCCGGCCAGAGACAACGTGCCGCGAGGCCCGGCAGAGCGGGCCTCTAGCGGCTGCGCGCGACATCCTAGGAAATGTCCGACAGCGTCCCACAGACATTTAGCACAAGAAATAAAGAAAGAAGTCGCCCCTGTTTTGTTGGCAATTACGCCACGACGAACTATTTGTCGAATATTGTTTAACAGTGTGTATTGAAAAGTATCGACCTGATACCCAGCCATGACTCATTCCTTGAGATGAAAGTAATCATTCAATTATCAAGGCTTATATGATGATTAGAAGATACAGATTGAGAGCAAAAACCAGTTCAGTTGCTGAACTGCCCCATTGACCGGTCAATGGAAGGTCTCATTTATGGCAGATGACACATGCAAAAGAGTCCGTGGGGGGGCACGGACTCTTGCAAAGGGGCGTCTCTAAAGGGCTTATGCAGGTTGGACCTGGAGGGCGACCCGTTCGCGGCATGGGCATTCGTCCATGTAGCGGTGAGCTTCGACAAACTCGGCAAACGGGAAGACCCGAGTCTTGAGCGGCAGCAGCACACGGTCGGCGGTCATCTGGTTAATGTCGCGCAAGGCACGTTGCAGTGCGACCTGGTCCTGGATGATGCCCAGCTCCGGCTTGCCGGTGAAGTTGCCGATGCAGTGCACAAAGAACTGAATGTTCTTCTGAAACGCTGCGCAGGCCGGGAATGGCGTCTGGTTGCCACCTTGCAGGCCGTACAGCACCAGACTACCGCGAGGTGCAAGCACATCGCCAAGCAATGACATCTGTGGACCGCCGAGACCATCGAACACCACGTCCACGCCACGGTTATCGGTGATCTTGTTGATCTGCATCAGCAGATCCTGTTCTTCAGTGACGATGACTTTTTCAGCACCCAAAGACAGCAGGTTCTCACGCTCTTCCGCCGTCTTGGTCGCGGCAATCACTCGCACGCCAAGTGCTTTGCCCAGCTGTACGAACGAAGGTCCGGCACAGTGACTGGCGTCGGTCACCAGGGCGAATTGCCCGGGTTTGACCCGTGCCAGATCGACATAAGCAAAGTAGGCGATCAGCAGCGGCGTGTAATGCACGCTGGCTTCGATCGGGCTGAGCACGTCCGGGTAACGGGTGAGTGCCGAGCGCGGCAGAACGATCTGCTCGCCGTAGACCGGATAGTCGTTAGGGCTTTCCGCCGGAAAGCTGGCGACTTTGTCACCCACTGCCAGGTCATCGACGCCATCGCCGACCGCCGTAACAACGCCGGACATTTCATGGCCAAGGCCTGAAGGCAGACGAGCGTGTGATGAGGCCAGGTTCTGGCGCCAGAGAATGTCGTACCAGCTGATGCCGATCGCCTCGACACGCACCTGCACTTCGCCCGGCGCAGGGAGAGCGGCCGCATGCTCTTCGCATTTGAGCACCTCGGCTGGACCAAACTTGTGAAAACGGATCGTGCGGGACATCGCAAACCTCGTCAAAGAAACCTCTAATGCCCTGAACTCTATCTGGGCTTTCTACCCAAGACTATCAGTGGCTATTAATAGTCGACATGCCTGTCATTGATTCCGCAGCGCCGGCGACATCGTCAAATGCCGTGAAAACCGAAGCAGCCTTTTCAGGAAAACTGAATTACTCGGTGCAGAGTAGCAGCCTTTGCCCGTAATATTCATGCCGGCCATTGTTCTCATATGGCCGCTTTCGTCAAGCTTGATGACTCTGCCAGGACTCCAGATGAATCGTAATGACCTGCGTCGTGTCGACCTGAACCTGTTGATCGTTTTCGAAACATTGATGCACGAACGCAGCGTGACCCGCGCTGCGGAGAAATTGTTCCTCGGCCAGCCGGCCATCAGTGCGGCACTCTCGCGCCTGCGCGGGTTGTTCGATGATCCATTGTTCGTGCGTACCGGCCGCAGCATGGAACCGTCCGCCCGGGCGGTGGAAATCTTCGCCCTGCTCTCGCCTGCACTGGATTCGATTTCCACCGCGGTCAGCCGTGCAGCGGAATTCGACCCAGCCACCAGCACGGCGGTGTTTCGCATCGGTCTATCGGACGATGTCGAATTCGCCCTGCTGCCGATGCTGCTCAAGCGTCTGCGCGCCGAATCACCGGGGATCGTGCTGGTGGTGCGTCGGGCCAACTATATCCTGATGCCGAGCCTGCTGGCCTCGGGCGAGATTTCCATCGGCGTCAGCTACACCGCCGACCTGCCGGCCAACGCCAAACGCAAGGTACTGCGCCGCAGCATGCCGAAGCTATTGCGGGCCGACACGGTACCGGGGCCATTGAGCCTGGATGATTTCTGCGCGCGCCCTCATGCACTGGTGTCCTTCGCAGGCGACCTGAGCGGCTTTATAGATGAAGAGCTGGAAAAGCTCGGGCGCAAACGACATGTGGTGCTCGCGGTGCCGCAGTTCAACGGACTCAGCACGCTCATCAGCGGGACTGATATTGTCGCGACCGTGCCTGATTACACGGCTGAAGCGTTGACGGCGGCCGGCGGTGTGCGGGCTGAAGAACCACCGTTACCGGTACGTAGCTTTGAGTTGCACATGGCCTGGCGTGGGTCGCAGGACAATGACCCGGGGGAGCGTTGGCTTAGATCCAGGATTCAAATGTTTTTTGGGGATCCAGATAGTCTGGCCTGACACTGACTTTGTGTTGGGGCTGATGGCCCCTTCGCGGGCAAGCCTCGCTCCCACAGGGATTTGTGGTGTTAACTAAACCCCCTGTGGGAGCGTGGCTTGCCCGCGATGGCCGCGACCCGGTTTCAAGCCAGTTCTTTGCATTACCTGCAACACTGAATTGTCATCAATCTAATTGATAGCCGCCTAACGAAAGGTGCACGCTAGAGAGCTTGCCCGAGCCTTATATCATTCCGAATGATAGTTACCTTTGCCTCATTCGATTCGTGAGATACATCCTCGCCGAGCATCATCCGTCCATTCTCAATACATTGGCGGATGCATCCATGGAACAATCACTCAAACATTTGCGCTTCCCGTTGGCCCTGTTGGCCGTGCTGGTGATGAGCGCCTGCGGCAAGACTCCGGACACGGCCGCCACTATGCCCGCAGCCAAAGTCAGCGTGGCCAAGGTGCTGGAACAACCGGTCAATGAATGGGACGAATTCACCGGGCGCCTCGAAGCGCCGGAAACCGTAGAAATTCGTCCACGGGTCTCCGGCCAGATCGATGAAGTGGCCTTCACTGAAGGCGCATTGGTCAAGAAAGGCGACCTGCTGTTCCAGATTGACCCTCGTCCATTCCAGGCCGAGGTTCGCCGCCTCGAAGCCCTGGTTGCCCAGTCCCGCGCCAACGCCACCCGCAGCGAAAATGAAGCCCAACGCGGTGAGCGTCTGCGCACCAGTAATGCGATTTCCGCCGAACTGGCCGATTCGCGTACCAGCGCTTCACAAGAAGCACGCGCTGCCGTCGGTGCCCTCCAGGCACAACTGGACCTGGCCAAACTGAACCTGAGTTTCACCCGTGTTACTGCGCCCATCAGTGGTCGCGTCAGCCGTGCGGAAATCACCGCCGGCAACCTGGTCACCGCCGATACCACCGCGCTGACCAGTGTGGTTTCCACCGATAAGGTCTACGCCTACTTCGACGCCGACGAGCGTGTATTCCTCAAATACACCCAACTCGCTCGTCAGGGTAAACGCGGCGCGACCACGCCGGTGTACCTTGGCCTGTCCAATGAAGACGGCAATCCGCACCAGGGTGTGATGAACTTCGTCGACAACCAGGTCAACCCGAAGACCGGCACCATTCGCGGTCGTGCGGTGTTCGACAACAGCGATGGCGCCTACACCCCGGGCCTGTATGCACGCTTGAAACTGGTCGGCAGCGGCACCTATTCCGCCGTGCTGATCAATGACGAAGCGGTCGGTACCGACCTGGGTAAAAAGTTCGTGCTGGTGATGGATGCCGACAACAAGACGGCGTATCGCTCGGTCGAGCTGGGTCCGAAAATCGAAGGCTTGCGCATCGTGCGCAGCGGCCTGAACAAGGACGACACCGTCATCGTCAAGGGTCTGCAACGGGTTCGCCCTGGCTCGCCGGTCACGCCAGAAGTGATTCCGATGGCCAGCGAACAAACCCTCGCCGCTCTGGCTCAACAACGACAAGCGCTGGAAGCCAGCAACCTGCCCCAAGTCGCGCCTGCCAAGGTCGCGCCGGGTTCGGTTGTGAAACTGGCTGCTGCGACACCACGCGGTTAAGGGATCCCTACGATGAATTTTTCCCAATTCTTCATTTCACGGCCGATCTTCGCAGCGGTGCTTTCGCTGCTGATCCTGATCGCCGGCGCCATCTCGCTGTTCCAGTTGCCGATCAGCGAATACCCGGAAGTCGTGCCACCGACCGTTGTGGTTCGTGCCAACTTCCCGGGCGCCAACCCAAAAGTCATCGGTGAAACCGTGGCAGCTCCGCTGGAGCAAGCCATTACCGGCGTCGAGAACATGCTGTACATGTCCTCGCAATCCACCGCTGACGGCAAGATCACCCTGACCATCACCTTTGCACTGGGTACCGACCTGGACAACGCACAGGTACAGGTCCAGAACCGTGTGACCCGGACCGAACCGAAACTTCCAGAAGAAGTGACGCGCATCGGTATCACCGTCGACAAGGCTTCGCCCGACCTGACCATGGTTGTGCACTTGACCTCGCCGGACAAACGCTACGACATGCTCTACCTGTCCAACTACGCCTTGCTCAACATCAAGGATGAGCTGGCGCGTCTGGGCGGTGTCGGTGACGTGCAGTTGTTCGGCATGGGCGATTACTCGCTGCGAGTCTGGCTCGATCCGAACAAGACCGCTTCGCGCAATCTGACCGCCACTGACGTCGTGACCGCCATCCGTGAACAGAACCGTCAGGTGGCTGCCGGCGCGTTGGGTGCACCTCCTGCACCGAATGCCACCGCGTTCCAGCTGTCGGTCAACACGCAAGGCCGTCTGGTTTCTGAAGAAGAGTTCGAGAACATCATCATTCGCTCCGGCGACAACGGTGAAATCACGCGCCTGAAAGACATCGCTCGGGTTGAGCTGGGTTCCAGCCAGTACGCCCTGCGCTCCCTGCTGAACAACCAACCGGCGGTAGCGATCCCGATCTTCCAGCGTCCGGGTTCCAACGCAATCGAGATCTCCAACGAAGTTCGCGCGAAAATGGCCGAACTGAAGAAGAGCTTCCCGGAAGGCATGGACTTCAGCATCGTCTATGACCCGACGATCTTCGTGCGCGGCTCCATCGAGGCGGTGGTTCATACCCTCTTCGAAGCGCTGATCCTTGTTGTTCTGGTGGTGATCCTGTTCCTGCAGACCTGGCGCGCCTCGATCATTCCATTGGTGGCGGTGCCGGTTTCGCTGATCGGTACGTTTGCCGTGATGCACCTGTTCGGGTTCTCGCTGAACGCCCTGTCACTGTTCGGCCTGGTGTTGGCCATCGGTATCGTGGTGGACGACGCCATCGTGGTGGTGGAAAACGTCGAGCGAAATATCGGATTGGGGCTCACACCGGTCGAAGCAACCAAACGGGCCATGCGTGAAGTGACCGGTCCGATCATCGCGACGGCGCTGGTGCTGTGTGCGGTGTTTATCCCGGCAGCCTTCATCTCCGGATTGACCGGGCAGTTCTACAAGCAATTCGCCCTGACCATTGCGATCTCGACCGTGATCTCGGCATTCAACTCGCTGACCCTGTCGCCTGCCCTGGCTGCTGTGTTGCTCAAAAGCCATGACGCGCCGAAGGACCGGTTCTCCAAGGTCCTCGACAAGATCTTCGGTGGATGGCTGTTCCGTCCGTTCAACCGCTTCTTTGACAAGGCCAGCCACGGCTATGTCGGCACCGTGGGCCGGGTTATCCGCAGCAGCGGTATCGCCTTGCTGTTGTACGCAGGCCTGATGGTGCTGACCTTCTTCGGTTTCGCCAACACCCCGACCGGTTTCGTACCCGGCCAGGATAAGCAATACCTGGTGGCCTTCGCTCAACTGCCGGATGCCTCGAGCCTGGACCGTACCGAAGACGTGATCAAACGCATGTCCGACCTGGCCCTGAAACAGCCTGGCGTGGAAAGTGCGGTGGCCTTCCCTGGACTGTCGATCAACGGCTTCACCAACAGCCCTAACGCCGGCATCGTGTTCGTGACCCTGAAACCTTTCGACGAGCGCAAAGACCCGAGCATGTCTGCTGGTGCAATTGCCGGTGCATTGAACGGCAAGTTCGCCGGGATTCAAGAAGCCTACATGGCGATCTTCCCGCCGCCGCCCGTACAAGGCCTGGGCACCATCGGTGGTTTCCGCCTGCAGATCGAAGACCGGGGCAACCTGGGCTATGACGAGCTGTACAAAGAAACCATGAACATCATCAACAAAAGCCACAACGTGCCGGAACTGGCCGCCCTGTTCACCAGCTACACCGTGAATGTGCCGCAGGTCGATGCCGCTATCGACCGGGAAAAAGCCAAGACTCATGGCGTGGCCGTCAGCGACATCTTCGACACCCTGCAGATCTATCTGGGTTCGCTGTATGCCAACGACTTCAACCGCTTCGGTCGTACCTATCAGGTCAACGTTCAGGCCGAGCAACAGTTCCGTCTCGAACCGGACCAGATCGGTCAGCTGAAAGTGCGTAACAACAAAGGCGAGATGATCCCGCTGGCGACCTTCATCAAGGTCAGCGACACCTCGGGCCCGGACCGCGTGATGCACTACAACGGCTTCATCACCGCTGAAATCAACGGTGCAGCCGCCCCCGGCTACAGCTCCGGCCAGGCCGAAAAAGCCATCGAGAAACTGCTCAAGGAAGAACTCCCGAACGGCATGACCTACGAGTGGACCGACCTGACCTACCAGCAGATTCTGTCCGGCAACACTGCGCTGTTCGTGTTCCCGCTCTGCGTACTGCTGGCGTTCCTGGTACTCGCGGCACAGTACGAAAGCTGGAGCCTGCCACTGGCGGTGATCCTGATCGTACCGATGACCCTGCTGTCGGCCATCACCGGTGTGATTGCCTCGGGTGGCGACAACAACATCTTCACCCAGATCGGCTTGATCGTACTGGTGGGGCTTGCCTGTAAGAACGCGATTCTGATCGTCGAGTTTGCCAAGGATAAACAGGAAGAAGGCTTGAATCCGCTGGCGGCGGTGCTCGAAGCCTGCCGTCTGCGTCTGCGGCCGATTCTGATGACCTCCTTCGCGTTCATCATGGGTGTTGTGCCTCTGGTCTTCTCCAGCGGTGCCGGTGCCGAAATGCGTCATGCCATGGGTGTGGCGGTGTTCTCCGGGATGCTCGGGGTGACCTTCTTCGGTCTGTTGCTGACGCCAGTGTTCTACGTATTGATTCGTAACTTTGTGGAGCGCGGTGAAAAGCGCAAAGCGGCCAAGGCCCTGAAACTGGAGGCGCAACAATGAGCCTGAAAGCCTTCCTGCCGAGCCTTCTGGTACTGGCCCTGAGTGCCTGTGCCGTCGGGCCGGACTACAAGACTCCAGCCACTGAACCGGCCAACATTACGACCGCCACCGATGGCAGCGCCGGTCAGAAGAACTTCGACCGCTCGCGTTTCGAAGGCATCTGGTGGCAGCAGTTTGAAGACCCGACGCTCAACCAGTTGGTGACTCAATCGCTGCAAGGCAACCGTGATTTGCGCGTGGCCTTCGCCCGCTGGAAAGCGGCGCGGGCGATTCGCGACGACGCCAGCAATGACGCCATGCCGACCATCACCAGCCGGGCCAGCAGTGACTTGGCCAAGGGTCAGATCCCTGGCCAGACCACGAAACGGGTTAACAGCGAACGCTACGATCTGGGCCTGGACATGGCGTGGGAAATCGACCTGTTTGGCCGTATCCAGCGCAACCTGGAATCCGCCGACGCCGAACAGCAGGCGCTCGAAGCCGATCTGTACCAACTGCAAGTCTCCATGATTGCCGAACTGGTGGACGCTTACGGTCAACTGCGCGGAGCGCAGCTGCGGGAAAAGATCGCGCTGGCCAACCTGAACAACCAGCAGGAATCGCGCAAGATCACCGAAAGCCTGCGTGATGCCGGCGTCGGCGATCAGCTCGATGTGGTCCGCGCCGATGCACGCCTGGCGTCTGTCGAAGCCAGCGTGCCGCAACTGCAGGCCGAACAGGTTCGGCAGAAAAACCGCATCGCCACCCTGCTGGGTGAACGTCCGGACAAGCTGACCGTCAACCTGAGTCCAAAAGATTTGCCGGCGATCGCCAAGGCCCTGCCAATCGGTGATCCGGGTGAACTGCTGCAACGTCGCCCGGACATTCTCAGCGCCGAGCGCAAACTGGCTTCCGCCACTGCCCGTATCGGCGTGGCCAAGGCTGATTTGTTTCCACGGGTCAGCCTCAGCGGCTTCCTGGGCTTCACCGCCGGGCGTGGTTCACAAATCGGCTCCTCGGCGGCCAACGCCTGGGCGCTGGGCCCAAGTATTACCTGGGCTGCGTTCGACCTTGGCAGCGTACGTGCCCGTTTACGTGGCGCCGATGCTGATGCCGAAGGCGCCCTGGCGACCTACGAGCAGCAAGTACTGTTGGCGTTGGAAGAGTCGGAAAACGCCTTTAGCGACTACGGCAAACGTCAACAACGCCTGATCTCGCTGATTCGTCAGAGCGAATCCAGTCGCGCCGCGGCCGACCTGGCCGACATTCGCTACCGCGAAGGCACGGCGGACTTCCTCGTCCTGCTCGACGCCCAGCGTGAGCGCCTGGCGGCTGAAGACACCCAGGCCCAGGCCGAAGTCGATCTGTACCGCGGCATTGTCGCGATTTACAAAGCCCTCGGCGGTGGCTGGCAACCAGAGACGGTCGCCAGCAAGTAAGGTTTTAACGAGCTCCTTTGGTTGGCCGCAACCAACCAATTCTTTTGCCCTGTGCCTCATTCGGTCGCGGGGCTTTTTTTTGCCTGTCCAGAAGGCAGTGTGAATCACAAAAGGTTAGCGGTGTTCTTGAGTCTCGCGGTTTTCCTGGACCGTCACGGTGGCCGTGGTCCCGGCACGCAGTCGGTTTTTGGCGGCGTAATCGGCGTCGATCTGTATCCGCACCGGCACCCGTTGCGCCAGTTTGACCCAGGTGTAACTGGGGTTGATGTTGGCCAGCAGGCGACCGCCCGGTAAGTTCTCCCGGTCAGCAATGGCGAAGGCTATGCTTTGCACTGTGCCGCCGAAGGTTTCGCCGCTCATCAATTCGATCCTGACCCGGTCACCCTCCTCGATTCGCGGCAGCTTGGTTTCTTCAAAGTAGCCGCTGACATAAAACGAGTCGCTGTCCACCAGTGCCAACAGCGCGCCACCGGCCGCAGCATAATCACCCTGACGGGTCAGCAGGTTGGTGACGTAACCCCTGACGGGCGCTTCGACCCGGGTGCGCTGCAAGTCCAGTTCGGCCTGGGTCAATGCGGCAATTGCCAATTGCACGTTGGCTTGGGCCAAACCGAGGTTGGCCTGGTTGCGCAGCAACTCGGCCTGCGCCACCGCCACTTCCGTGCTGGATTTTTCCCATTCTTCGCCAGAAATTGCGAGCCGCTGCTTGAGCGTGCGCCGTCGGCGTTCTTCACTCTGGCGCTGCCGGAGTAGCGCTTCACTGGCGACAATCGTTGCCTCGGACTGACCCAGAGTGGCTTTCGCCACTTCCACCGAGCGCTTGGCATGCTCCACCGCGAGGATATAGCGCGCCGGGTCGATCTCCAGCAACAACTGGCCTTTCTCCACATGCTGGTTGTCCTGGACGCCCAGGCCGACGATGCGCCCCGAGACATCGGCGGACAACGTCACCACATCGGCACGCACCCGTGCATCCCGGGTCCAGGGCGCGCGGGTGTAATGTTCCCAGGCAAACCAGCCGAGCACGAAGGCCAGCAGTACCACCGCCACAGTCACGAGTCGGGCAAGGATCTTCTTCAAGACATCAAGCTCCCATCACCAGGATCAGCGTTGCGCAAACGCAGGCGTACAACGCGCCTTCGAACAAGGCTTCATGCCAGACGAACTGCAGCACGCCAAAGCGGCGCAAGATCCAGTCCAGCAGCAGGTAAATCGGCAAGGCCAGCAGCAGTGCCTGGGCGATTGGCGGCAAGTAGACGCCACCCAATTCAAAATCAATGGGCAAGGGTCGGTACTCCTTCCGTTTCTGCGGGCTGAAAGTATTTGCGATGTCGCTCCAGAAACGACACCACGATCAGCAGTGCCACACGCATCCGGAATACCGACCACAGGTGTTCATGAACGTCTAAATGTAAGTCGTCCATTTCATCGCCCAAGACACGCAGGTTGGCGAGCAGCTGCTCAAGATCAATCCCAGGCCGCCCGGCGATCAATCGCCCCGTCTCACGGACGGCAGCCAGCAAACGGTTTTGTTGTTCCGTACTCAGCAAGGTGTTGCTTTGCCCTTGTTGCCTGAGCTGGTTCAAAGCCACACCCAGAGCCATGCACCCGAGGCTGACTTCGAACAGTTCGCTGGACACCTTGTCGTTGGTGGCCGGCAATAATCCCAACATCATGGTCAGGCGATCGACCATGCGGCTTTCAAACGCAAATTGCTGCTCATCGGTGGCTGGCGTCTTCAGTAAAGCGTAGACCTGCTCGCAGTTATCATTGAACAGCCGGCGTATCCGCAAAACGGGCCTGAACGGGAAGATCAAGGCGTAGACACTGAGCGCCAGCGTGGCTGCGCAGATATAGGAACCGGCAAACTCGAACCACTGAATTGCACTGTTTTGGCCGATTTCTGTGTTTTGCGGGCCCAGCAACAGCATTGTCGTTAGTCCAAGCCCAATGCCTGTGCCAGTGGTCGGCGGACTGGACAGCCCCACTGCGACGGCATACAGCAAGGGGGCCAACAACAATGCGAGTAACTCGAAATCACTGATCATCGGTATCAGCAGGAACAGATACAGCGCCGACACCACCAAGGCCAGACCCAGCCCCCTGGCAAAGCTTTGGCTGGCCAGCAACGGTCGCGGAAAAGTCGCCATCAGCGAACAGAGAATTCCTGCCACGATCATCCCGCCACGCGCCCCGTCCCAACCGGTCTCGATCCAGATCAGGCCGGCCACCAGCAACGCGGTAAATGCCCGGATCGCGTTCATCGCCGCCAGGGTGAAGTCCAGATGCAAGGGGTTGTCCTGGCCGCGAAACATGCTACTGGCCGCACGCCCGTCCTGGATCGCGTCGCTCAGTTCGAGAATCTGGCCGAGCTGCTCCAGCATCCGTGCCTGCTCCCAGCGCAGTGCCCAAGCCAGTGAACGCAGCGTGGCAGGCATCGTCTCGGTGAGTTGTTCGGCCTTGTAGGCCTGGTCATCGAAACGCTGTTGCAGCGCCGCAAAACGGTGCCGCGCCTCGGTCGACAGCGAGCGTCCCTGCTGGGCCAGTTCATCGAGAAAGACCAGTTCTTCGGCGCGCAAACGCTGTATCTCCTCCGGCAACGCGCCTTTCCAGCGCTCGGAAAGCAACTCCCGCTGGTGACGCAAAGCCGTCAGCCGCGATGTCAACAACACCAGCTGATTTCCCAGCAACTGCACCAGTTCATTGGCGCTGCGCAACCGTGGGGCATCGAAATACAAATGCCGGCGGACACCTTCCAGGGCGCTGATCGCGCCGAGCAGCTGCATCTGCCGTCGATGGAAACCGGCTTCGCTTTCCTCGGTTCGAATGACCGCAGCGGCGTGGGTCGCAAGCAGCTTGATGACCTGATCGATCTTGGCGAAGTAATCCCGGGCCACCGCTTCCGGCCGCGCCGTGAGCAGGCTGACCACGCACACGCAAGCCACCGCCAAAAGCGTCTCGGTCACGCGAGTGACGGCCAGCAGGAACGTGCCGTCCTGATCGGGCACCGCCAGCAGCGCCACGACCACCGCCGTGTACCCGCTCAGAACAAATGCCTGGGAACTGGTGTAGCGCAACAACGTACCGCCGGCGGTACACAGTGCCAGCCACAAGGCCAGGGTGAGGATGAAAGGCAGGGGCGCCTGGGGAAAGATCGCCATGATCAACACCGCCACGACCGCTCCGAGCGTGGTGCCGATGACCTGGCCGAAACTTCGGGCCAGGGCCATGCCGCCCAATGGCTGGCTGACGATGACCACCGCCATGATTGACCACTTGGGCTGCTCAAGGTCGAACAGGAAGGCCAGATACAACGTCAGCAGCCCGGCCGTGATGGTTCGCAAGGCGAACAACAGCACTCCGCGCCCGGGGTTGAGTATCGCTTTGAAGTACTGAAGCAGCGGTTGCATGGAAACGCTCGTCGAGTCATCTCCAGCAAGCGTAGTCACTGCGTTGGCGCCTCGACAGGTTTCAATGTCGACGCGGCTTGTAGGCAAAATCATTGATAGGCCAGACTGCCTCGAATCGACTGACTAACGTATTGAACTGAGTCTGGGTTTGACTCGCCGCCCTGCCTGACCGAAGCTGGCAACCTTAAAACAGCTTGCCAGCTCCCGGATTCCTGCATGCCCCAGTCCCGCCGCTACCTGCTCATCAGCCTCTGCGTCCTGGTTGCCATCGGCCTTGCCTGGTTTTTCCTGCGCAGCACAACCCCCGCAGTGCCGGAGGCGATCAAGCGTGGCTACACCGAAGCGCTGAACCAGGCGCGCGCAGGCCAACCGGGTGCAGCGCGGGTCCTCTATCAGCAATTGGGCCGCCCTGATATATCGGCCAAACGCCGCATCTGGTTGCATGCCGAACTGCCCAACTACCCCAGCTCCGTGGCCCTGAAACTGGCGGATGCGGACTTGCAGCATGAATCACCAGACGTACGCATTGCGGCGATCAAAAGCATCAGCGGTCTGGTGCCCAGCGGTCAGCGCAGTCTGCTGCTGGGCCCGTTACTCGATGACAGCGAACAGCGCGTCCGCTATGCCGCCGTCAACGCCTTGCTGGGGCTTTCGCCGGACGATCTCGGTTTGTACTTCGGGCCGCTGGAACAAGCCATCGATGCCTGGGAACAGGACCTGAAGAGTCAGCCGGAGAGCGCAGACAACCACTATCAATTGGCTCGACTGCATCTGCACAATGCCGAGTTGAAAGAGGCGCGGCAGGCACTGGAGAACACCTTGCGTCTTGCGCCCGGCAACCTGCCCGCGCTGGTGATGCAAATCGAAGTGCTGGATCGACAGGGCCAAAACGATGCCGCTCGGCAGTTGTTGGCCAAGCAGCTGAAGGCTCAACCCGATTCAGCCTACCTGCAACATGCCCTGGGGCTCTGGCTGCTGCATCACGGGCAAAGTGAATTCGCCCTGCTCGGCCTTTCCAAAGCCGTGGAGCTGGAGCCGGATAACAAGGACTACCGTTACGACCTGGCCACCACGCTTCACGATGAACAGGAGCTGGAAGCGGCGCAAAAACAGTTGCAGGAGATCGTCCAGCGCCACCCGGCCGACCGCAAGGCCCGGGTATTGCTGATCAACTACTGGAAGGAAAGCGGACAGCTGCAGAACGTGCAGATTCTGTTGGCGCAACTTGAACAACTCAATCCCGACGACCCTGCGTTGCAGCAAGGGCTTTAACAACAGCAAAAATTTCGTTGAACTCGTCGTCTCGGCCAAGGGTCAAGTGAACAGGCAGTCCATCAGGCACTTACGGCCTGTTGCCTCGTTTCCCCTAGTCATGAGAGGGCATTTTTTGTCTACATCTAACGAGTTGAACAGTGCAAAAGCCGCCACCGGCATCGAAGGTCTGGATGACATCCTGGCCGGTGGATTGTCCCGCGGCCATGTGTTTTTACTGGAGGGTGAGCCCGGAACCGGCAAAACCACCGTCGCTTTGCATTTCCTGTTGGCCGGCGCTCGTGCCGGCGAACGCTCGTTGTACATCACCTTGTCGGAAACCGAGCACGAGCTGCGGCAGGGTGCGTTGTCCCACGGCTGGGAGCTGGATGAAAACATCCACATCTTCGAGCTGACGCCCCCGGAAAGCCTGCTCAATGCCGAGCATCAACAGAGTTTGTTGTATTCCTCGGACCTTGAACTGGGCGAAGCCACCAAGCGGATTTTCGAAGTGGTCGAACGGGTCAAGCCTACTCGCGTGGTGCTCGACAGTCTTTCCGAGATCCGTCTGCTGGCCCAAAGCTCGCTGCGCTACCGTCGCCAGATCCTCGCGATCAAACACTACTTCGTGCGCTATGACGCCACGGTGGTGTTGTTGGACGACCTGACCACCGAATCCCTCGATAAAACGGTGCACAGTGTGGCCCACGGCGTCATTCGCCTTGAGGAACTGACCCCCAACTATGGCGCCGAGCGTCGACGGATTCGCGTGGTGAAATACCGCGGTCAGAAGTACCGTGGCGGTTATCACGACTTCACCATCATGAGTGACGGCGTACATGTATTTCCGCGCCTGGTGGCCGCCGAACATCGCGGTCGCTATGTCCGCCAGCAATTGTCCAGCGGCATCACGGCAATGGACGCCTTGCTCGGCGGCGGTATCGAGACCGGGTCCAGTACGCTGATCCTTGGCCCGGCCGGTACCGGCAAATCGCTGATCTCGATGATCTTCGCCGCTGCCGCCGTGGCTAGAGGCGAAAAAGCCGCGCTGTTCATTTTCGATGAAGAGCTCGGGTTACTGTTCGAGCGCATGAAGAACATCGGCATCGACCTCCAGGCGCTGCAAGACACCGGCGACCTGCTGATCGAGCAAGTAGACGCGGCCGAGTTGTCTCCCGGAGAGTTTTCCTACCGGGTTCGTCGCTGCGTCGATGAGGGCAATATCAAGACCGTGGTGATCGACAGCATCAACGGCTATCAGGCGGCGATGCCCGAAGAAAACGCGCTGGTACTGCACATGCACGAGCTGCTGTTGTACCTCAATCGCCACGGTGCCGCGACCTTCATGACCGTCGCCCAGCATGGACTGGTCGGTGACATGCAGGCCCCCGTGGACATCACCTATCTGGCTGATACGGTCATCCTGTTGCGCTACTTCGAAGCACTGGGCAAGGTTCGCCGGGCGATCTCGATCATCAAGAAACGCACGGGCAGCCATGAGTCAACCATTCGTGAATACCGCATCAGCGCTCAGGGCATCACCATTGGCGAACCGCTGGATGCCTTTCAGGGCGTATTGCGCGGCGTCCCTACTTATCTGGGTGCCAGCAAACCCTTGCTTGAGGAAGGCAGCCCGTGATTGCCCAGGAAGCGATGTCCGAGCGCGCGATCATTCTCGCGCCGCTGGGTCGCGACAGCCAGATTGCGCTGATGATGCTCAACGAAGCGGGTTACGACGGGGTGATTACTCGGGACCTGGTGGCGTTGTGCAGCGAGCTGGAGCAAGGGGCAGGATTGCTGCTGATCTCTTCCGAGGCCTTGTTGGGTGGTGATCTTGAACCGCTGTTCGCTCTGATCGAGCAACAGCCGGCCTGGTCCGACCTCCCCATTGTTTTGATGACCTACCATGGTGGCCCGGAACAAAACCCGGCGTCGCGCTACGGCCCACAGTTGGGGAACGTGACCTTTCTTGAGCGCCCTTTTCACCCGGTTACGTTGATCAGCCTGGTGACCACCGCGTTGCGCGGACGTCGACGACAGTACGAAGCCAGGGACCGGCTGATCGATTTGAGTCAAAGCGAACTGCGATTGCAAAACACCCTCGAAACGCTTGAACAGCAGGTCGAGGAACGCACCGCCCAGCTGCGACACAATGAAGAAGCCCTGCGCCAATCGCAGAAAATGGAAGCGGTCGGCCAGCTCACCGGCGGCATTGCCCACGACTTCAACAACATGCTGACCGGCATCATCGGCAGCCTGGAGTTGTTGCGCCGGCGTCTGGCGCGTGGGCGCATCGAAGACCTGGACAGTCTTATCGACCTGGGGGTGACCTCAGCCAACCGCGCGGCTGGCTTGACCCACCGTCTGCTGGCGTTTTCCCGGCGTCAGTCGCTGGACTCCAAACCCGTGGAGATGAACGCTCTGGTGGTTTCCATGGGCGAACTGCTGCAACGCAGCATCAACGAAAGCATTCAGCTGGACATGCAGCTGAACGAACAACTCTGGGTGGCCGAGGCTGATCCCAACCAATTGGAAAGCGCCCTGCTCAATCTGGTGATCAATGCTCGGGATGCGATGCCCGACGGCGGCAAACTGGTGGTGAAAACCAGCAATCAGCATCTGGACATTGGCTACACCGAGGTCCAGAGCAACCTTCAACCGGGCGATTACGTAGAGCTGAGCGTCACCGACACCGGGTGTGGCATGCCGCAAAGCACCATCAACCGAGCGTTTGACCCGTTCTTTACCACCAAGCCAATCGGTCAGGGCACAGGCCTCGGACTGTCGATGATTTATGGTTTCAGCAAACAATCGCGCGGCCACGTCGCCATTCACAGTGAAGTGGGCGAAGGCACGACGGTGAGTCTGTTTCTGCCACGTTTCGGCGGTGCCCTGCCTCAGGACAGCCCGGTAGACGTCCAGCACGCCCCCTTCGCACAGAACGGCGAAACGGTGCTGATCGTCGAGGATGATCCGGCGGTGCGGGTGTTGGTCAGCACGGTATTGAGTGAGCTGGGTTATGCCTTCGTCGAGGCAGGCGATGCCGACAGCGCGGTGCCCATTCTCGATTCCGCGCAGCGTATCGATCTGTTGATCAGCGACGTCGGGTTACCGGGCATGAATGGCCGGCAACTGGCGGAAATCGGCCGGCAGTACCGGCCTGAGCTCAAGGTATTGTTCATCACCGGGTACGCCGAGCACGCGGCTGTGCGCGGCGGGTTCCTTGACCCAGGCATGCAGATGATCACCAAGCCATTCACCTTCGACCTATTGACGGCGAAAGTGCGGGAGATGATCCGGATTTGAATGCCCCTGTAGGAGCGAAGCTTGCTCGCGAAGGCGTAAGTTCTGACACACCGAGTTATCGTTCTTCGCGAGCAAGCTTCGCTCCTACAAAGGGCCTTACGACAGCATTTCCTGCATAAGCTCTTGCAATACATCCAGATCGAACGGCTTGGCCAGGATCGGCGCCTTACGGGTGATCGGGCTGTCCGTCTCGCGGATCTCCTGCGGATAACCGCTGATAAAGATCACCTTGAGCTCCGGTCGCAGCTTCACGGCAGGTTCAGCAATCTGGACGCCAGAAATTCCGCCCGGCAGGCGGAAGTCGGTGATCATCATGTCCAGGTGGGGTTTGCTCGACAGAATTTCGAAGGCCTGCTCGCCGTTTTCGGCCTGCAACACCCGGTAGCCCTCACCCGACAGATAGGCCGACAGCACCATCAAAATCGAGGGGTCATCTTCGACGATCAATACGACGTCTTGTGCATCTTCACTCATGGGAAGCCTTTGTTCGGTCAATAGCTGCTGATACGACCGTGGGGTCGATCAGAGGTTGCGTTTATCTGGCTGTTTTCCTACAGCGGCAGACAAACGCGAAACAAGGCGCCTTCGCCAATCCGGCTTTCGACGGTAATGGAACCGCCATGGGCGGCCACAATCTGCTCGGAAATAAACAATCCAAGGCCCAACCCCGCGACAGCGTGTTTGACCGTGACTCGTTCGAACTGCTGGAAAATACGCTTCTGGTTTTCTTCGCCGATGCCAATCCCAAGATCACGCACTTCCACCCGAGCCTGACCGCTCTCACTGTACACCTTAACGGTGATCGGACTCTTGGCGCCGTATCGTAAAGCATTGGTCAGCAGGTTGGAGACCACCTGTTCAATGCGAAATTCGTCCCAGTTGCCCACGACCGGTTGCTCGGCGTCGAGCGTTACCGAGGATTCGGCAGCATCGATCTGCGGTGCGAAGTTCTGCAACAAGTCGCGAACCAGCGCCGACAGATCGAAGCGCGTCGGTCGGATCGACAACTTGCCGGTACGAATTCGCGACACATCGAGCATGTCTTCGATCAGGCGGATCAGGCTTTTGATCTGCCGCTCGTCGCGATCGACCATCGCGTGCATTTTATCCAGCGCGAACGCCGCGGCGTTATCCCGGGCCAGGTGCATCTTGCGCAACTGGGTTTCGAGGATCAGGCCATTGAGCGGCGTGCGGACTTCGTGGGCAACGATGGACATGAAGTCATCGCGCATGCGCACCGCTTGCTCCAGTTCCAGCTGGGTACTTTGTAACTGCTTGAGCAGCGCTTCCTGCTCACGGCGACTCTGCTCCAGCTCTTCGACCTGGTGTTTCATCGCCTTACTTTGGCGAAACAGTTCGACGAAGACATTGACCTTGCTCTTGACCGCGTGGATATCCAGAGGCTTGTAGAGGAAATCCACCGCGCCGCTTTCGTAGCCCTTGAACGCGTAGTTCAGCTCACGGCCGCCCGCACTGACAAACACAATCGGGATGTTCTTGGTCTTTTCCGTGCCGCGCATCAACTCGGCCAGCTCAAAACCATTCATGCCGGGCATCTGCACGTCGAGAATGGCCATGGCGAATTCGTGTTGCAGCAACAGCGACAAGGCTTCGTCGGCGGACAAGGCTTTGTAGACGATGCGGTCTTCGCGCTTGATCAGCGCTTCGAGCGCCAACAGGTTCTCCGGCAGATCGTCGACGATCAGCAGTTTGGCTTGGATAGTACTTAGCATGCGATTCGTTCCAGCTCGACAAGCAGACGGCCGATGCCGCGTATAGGGAGGATGTGGTCTGGCTGGTGCATATCCAGTGCAGCTTGGGGCATGATTGCAACCTGGGCTTCGTCCGGGTCCTGGACGATGGTCATGCCGCCACGGTATTTGACCTGGGCCAGACCGCGGGCGCCATCGCGGTTGGCACCGGTCAACAACACCGCGGCCAGGGCTGAACCATAGGCATCGGCGGCCGACTCGAACAGGTAATCGATGGCCGGACGCGAATAATGCACGCGGGCTTCCAGGCTCAAGGAAAAACTGCGGTCCTGCTCCACCGACAAGTGATAACCCGGTGTCGCGAAATACAGCGTTCCTGCTTCGACCAGCGTCTTGTCGCGGGCTTCCAGTACTGGCATGGATACTCGCCGGGCGAACACCTCGGCCAGTTGGCTGCGACGCTCGTCAGGGAGGTGCAGAACCACGATGATCGGCAGCTTGAAGCCTTCTCGCAGTGGGCTGAGGATATTCAGCAGCGCCTCGACACCGCCGGCCGAGGCGCCGATCACGATAGCCTCTATAGAAGGCAAATCCGCTGCACTGTTCATGATTTGCGGTAAATCCGTTCTTGTTTGACCAACGGTTCGAACTGGTTCCCGTAGGCAGAAAAATCCGGTGTTTCCTTGCTGCCCAGCACCAGGAATCCACGATGACAAAGGGATTCATGGAACAAACCAAACGCACGATCCTGAAGCTTTTTATTGAAATAAATCAAAACATTACGACACGAAATTAATTGAGTTTCTGAAAAGACACTGTCGGTCGCCAGGCTGTGATCGGCGAAGGTCACGTTCTCACACAGCGTCTTGTCGAAAATGGCGTAACCGTAGGCCGCCGTGTAGTAGTCGGCGAACGAACACTGGCCACCTGCCTGCTGGTAGTTATGAGTGTAGGCGCGGACATTCTCCATGGAGAAAATCCCTTGCTTGGCTTTATCCAGCGAGCGTGGATTGATGTCGGTGGCGTAAATGATGGTGCGATCGAGCAAGCCTTCTTCGCGCAGCAGAATGGCCATCGAATAGACCTCTTCACCCGTGCTGCAACCGGCGATCCAGATCTTGATCGAGGGGTAAGTCTTGAGCAGTGGCACCACTTCCTGACGGATCGCCAGGAAATGCGAAGGGTCACGAAACATTTCGCTGACCGGGATCGTCAGCAATTGCAGCAATTGCATGAACGCCGTCGGGTCGTGCAGGACCTTTTCCTGCAACGCCGAAATGGTATTGCACTCGAACTGGCTCAACGCGTGATTGACCCGACGCTTGATCGAAGCGCCGGAGTAGTCGCGAAAGTCATAGCTGTATTTGAGGTAGATCGCCTCGACCAACAAGCGCAATTCGATTTCGCTATTTCGCTCCACTGAATAATTGCGTTCCACTAAATGCGTTCCATCTTCGGTAACCACACGCGAATCAGCGAGAACAGGCGATCCAGGTCGATGGGCTTGGCCAGGTAATCATTGGAGCCCGCTTGCAGGCAGCGCTCCTGATCGTCCTTCATGGCCTTGGCCGTCACCGCAATGATCGGCAGCTTGCGCCAGCGCGGGTCCTTGCGGATCTCGATGGTGGCTTCGTAGCCATCCATCTCCGGCATCATCACGTCCATCAACACCAGATCGATGTCCTCGACTTCATTCAGCTTTTCAATCGCTTCACGGCCGTTTCGACCGATGACCACGACTGCGCCTTTTTGCTCCAGGGCACTGGTGAGGGCGAAGATGTTGCGTACATCGTCGTCCACCAGCAGCACCTTGCGACCCTCGAAAACCTTGTCGCGGCTGCGCGCGGTCTTGAGCATCCTCTGCCGTTCATGGGACAACTTGGATTCGACTTTGTGCAGGAAGAGTGTCACCTCATCCAGCAAACGCTCGGGCGAGCGCGCACCCTTGATGATGATCGAGCGCGAATACTTGCGCAGGTCGGCCTCTTCGTCCCGGGTCAGGTTGCGCCCGGTGTAGACGATCACCGGTGGGAACGAGCAGATATCTTCGGTGGACATGCGCTTGAGCAGGTCGTTGCCGAGCATGTCCGGCAGCTTCAGGTCGATGATCATGCAGTCGAAAATCGTCGTGCGCAGCAGGTTCAGGGCATCTTGTGCCAAGCCAACGGCAGTGATCTCGACATCCTCATCGCCGATCAGCCGGGCAATGCTGTCGCGCTGCAAATCATCGTCTTCGACCAGCAGGATGCGTTTGACCTTCTGGGTCAGCTTGGCTTCAAGGCGGGCAAACACGTCCTTGAGTTCTTCGCGAGTGGTCGGTTTGACCGCATACCCGATGGCGCCCATGTGCATCGCGGCCTCGACCCGGTCTTCCACCGAAATCACATGCACCGGAATGTGCCGGGTTTCAGCGTGTTCCTTCAGGCGTTGCAACACGGTCAACCCGGAATGGTCCGGCAGACGCATGTCCAGCAGAATGGCGTCGGGGATGAACTCTGTGGCCAACTCGTAGCCTTCGTCGGCACCGTGGGCCACCAGGCAGTGATAACCCAGTTCATGCGCCAGGTCGTAAAGGATATGCGCAAAGTTCGGCTCGTCTTCCACCACCAGAATGCACCGAGCGGTGAATGGCGCCTTGGTGCGATCGTCGTCGAAACGCGGAATATCAACGTCGGCAATCAGCGGCACCAGCGCGGCGGTCGGCATTCCCGGCGTAATGGCAACCGGCGTGGCTCTCATCGGCTCGACAGGCTCTTCGCCCGGTTCAACGTATTGCTGCGGCAAAACCAGCGTGAACACGCTGCCCTGCCCCGGTTCGCTGGTGACACTGATGGAACCGCCCAGCAAGGCGGCCAGGTCACGGGAAATCGACAAGCCCAGGCCGGTGCCGCCGTAACGGCGATTGGTGGTGCCATCGGCTTGGCGGAAGGCTTCGAAAATGCTTTCCTGCTGATCCTCGGCAATGCCAATCCCCGAATCGCGAATGATGAAGGCGATACCGTCGCCGGGCTGGCTGGCGACTGTCAGGCTGACGGTGCCTTTTTCGGTGAATTTCACTGCGTTGGACAGCAGGTTCTTGATGACCTGCTCCAGGCGCTGGCGGTCGGTGAAGATCATCATCGGCGCACCGGCCTGCACCTCGACCTGAAAATCCAGCTTCTTGTCGGCAGCCAATGGCTGGAACATCCCGCGCAAGCCATCCACCAGACGCGCGACACTGGTGTTCTCCGGTCGCATCTCGAGCTTGCCGGCCTCAACCTTGGAAATGTCGAGAATGTCGTTGATCAAGTTGAGCAAATCATTGCCGGCAGAGTAGATCGACTCGGCAAACATGACCTGCTCGGCGCTGAGGTTTTCCTGAGGGTTTTGCGCCAGCAACTTGGCCAGGATCAACGAGCTGTTCAGCGGCGTGCGCAACTCGTGGGACATGTTGGCGAGGAATTCAGACTTGTACTTGCTCGAGCGCTGCAACTCTTCGGCGCGTTCTTCGAGTTGAATCTGGGCCTGATTGAGTTCGGTATTCTTCAGGTCCATCGCGTCGCGCTGTTCGGCCAGGATCCCGGCCTGCTCGGCGAGCTGATCATTGGTTTGTTCAAGCTCGACCTGCTGGGTCTCCAGGTGCGCCTGGGACTCCTTGAGAATCCGCGACTGTTCTTCCAGCTCTTCGTTGGCGGTCTTGAGTTCTTCCTGCTGAACTTGCAGCTCTTCATTGAGCTGCTGGGTTTCGGCCAGCACTTCCTGTAAGCGCTGGCGATAGCGAGCGGCCTCGATGGACGTGCCGATGTTGCCGGCAATCAGTTCAAGCAATTCGACATCGCGGTCAGTCAGCGGGCGCAAGAAGCCCAGTTCGATCACACCGTTGACCCGATCGTCGTCACTGGTCGGCACGACCAGCACGCTATGCGGCAGACCTTCGCCCAGGCCGGAGCTGACCTTGAAGTAATCACTCGGTACGTCATCGAGACGGATAAAGCGAGCCTGGCTCGCTACTTGGCCGACAATGCCTTCGTCGCTGTAAATCTGCTGCTCAAGTGCTTCCTGCTCGCGGGAGAAACCGTAGGATGCAATGCGTTTGAGGCCACCGTGTTCTTCACGGACATAAATAGCCGCCACGGCCGTGCCAAGGTACTGCGCACAAAATTGCAAAATGTTGCGGCCCAGCAGATTAAGCGACAGTTGCCCCAGCACTTGCTCGGCCAGCTCAGTTTGACCATTGCGCAGCCAGGCCTGCTGTTCCAGACGATGGGCGCTGGCTTGTTGCGCGGTGAGGTTAACGCTGTAACTTTGCGAAAGGTTGAGCAAATCCCGACGGCCCATGTAGGCCAGCAATGCGCTGATACCGGCGATGAACAACAGATAAAGGCTGATGCTCCAGATCGTGGTGCGGCGCACTTCCTCGTTGCGCGTGGTGCGCAACTGCTGCTCCATGTCGATCACGTCTTCGAATTGCTTGCGAATCTCATCGGTCAGCCGCTTGCCGCGCCCGGCCTTGACCGCGCCGCGGTAGTCGCCGCTGGCGTGTTGCAAATCGATCATGGTTTTTGCGTAAGTGGCCCACTCATCCTGCAAGGCCTGGAGCCGGTGCAGGCGGTCGGTCTGCACCGGGTTGTCCGCGGTCAGTTCGAGCAAGGTCCTGAGGGCGACAGTGATTCGCGGCTTGGCCGTCTCGTAGGGTTCCAGGAACTGCTCGTTGCCAGTGAGCAGGAAGCCGCGCATACCGGTTTCCAGATCGACGGTCAGCTTGATCGCTTCATTGGCGTTATTGATCACCCGGTCGGTGTGCTCGACCCATTGGATCACCGACAGCAGGTAAGTGATCAGCGAAACAAAGAACACTGCACTGAGCACGCCGACACCCAACGGCAGGCTGACGTTGCGGCTCAGGAGTTTACGGAATCGTTGCTCATCAACCGAAGACGCGGATGTCATGGGGGAGCCTTGTCGAACTGTTGAAAACCAAGGAGTTTGCCCCAAAAGTGGCACATTGATCCAATTTTCTGACACCTTTTCGCGCAAAATCCTACATTCCACTGCTTCAGCGCAAAGGAGCGGTTATCCTTGCCGGCACGTGTGCGGCTATTCTTTTTTCTACCGCATGGGAACTTGTCGGGTTCCGTCACTTACTCAAGCAAGAGCCCGGCGATTTCGATCGGCCGACAATGCGCATTCAACCTTTGAGAACCCCACTATGTCCGCCGAAAAATCCATCATCCTGGTAGTCGAAGACGACGACATCGTGCGCATGCTGATTGTCGATGTTCTCGAGGAGCTGGAATTCAAGGTATTGGAGGCTGACGGATGCGAACAGGCGCTGAATTTTCTTAACGATGAAGACCAGTACATCGATTTGATGATGACCGACGTCGGCTTGCCGGTGATGGACGGCCGTGAACTGGCCACCCAGGCCCGGATGCTGCGCCCTGAACTGCCGATCCTGTTCGCCAGCGGTTATGCCGAAAGTATTGATGTACCCGCGGGCATGTCGGTGATCGGCAAGCCCTTCTCCATCGATCAGTTGCGCGACAAGGTCAAGGGTATGCTCGCTTGATACAACATCCACAACTTGCCGCCCTAACAGCTGTTTTTTTCTCCCATAGTGTGCCGCCGGCAAACGCTGTCTCTCTATTTATCTATTACCCTCTAAGACCCGTGCACCTTCGCCAACTAATCCACCTCCTAACACTTCGATTGAAATACGTTTTCACACAACATTCTTTGCTTCTTAGACCCAACCAAAAGAGGATTGCTGCCAACTAACAACCCAACAAATAAATGGATTTATTTATGAGCAGCATTATCACCTCACCCACTCCGACGCCAGATAGCTTTGAACTGGCAAAAATTAACCGAGGTGACAAAGAGGATTTTAATCGCGCACTTGAGATCATCATCAAGAACGCAGAAGACAATCAACACGTTGATCTTTCGAGCCTCCAGATCCCCCACCGCACGGGCACTCTATTTGATGACGCCTAAGAGCCAGGAAGAGCGCTGCTGGAAAAAACGGTACACACTTCTGACTTTTCGAAGCTCAGCGAAACGCTGGCCGTATTTGACAAGGAAACTTGCTTTCGGGTGAATGCACGGGGTGATCTTGATGTTCGCCGACACACCCCATGGATAAGCTTGAAGGACGAAATTAGATATTTCCCTGACCTCGCACATTCATTATCAGTGATAGGGGAACTGGCAGAGGTGGCTGGCGGTTATATTTACTTCAACGACCATGTCAGCGTGGAACAGTGGCTAAACTTCCATCAGTTCAACATTCCGAAAACGGTGAGCGAAACAAAAAATCTGATCAAATTTCTACACCTCGATTTACCTGACGCCTCTCCCGTTGATAACTATTGGCAAGCAATCTCCGGCCCTCAAAATTCCCCGTTTTTGCTGAGCGCGGCGGAACGTGAGCGAGTGATGGCGTTCACCCGCGAGGTATTCAAGCATCCTCATGAAATTCTGGAGGATCTCGCCCGATCAGTCATTTCAGGAAAATCCATTGAACAGGTGGAAGCGGGAGCCGCTTACTTGCTGGACCAGATTCTGGAAACCGAGCGTGCAATCGAATGTGGGCGCGAGTACCTCGCCGTTGTGGGATGGTATGGCACCCATGATGGACAAGACCCCTGTAAAGAACACGTACAGTCGTTGCTATTGGCAGCGGTCATCCTCGGATTTGATTCATCTGCTGGCCAAACACGAAATCAGATCGCTGGGTATGACCTCTATCAGCCTGGTAACGTTGATCGTAGCCCCCTCGCTGTTCGTGGGGATCTTGAAGATCATCTCACCGGATTGAACAAAGGGGCAGGTCTTGCGACACCGCTGGCTTCATTTATCCTCCTTGCGGGTATCGCGCCTGAGTTTCTCGTCAGGGACCTGCCCGAGTCCTTGCGACTGGGCTCTCCGGCCTGGGTCACATTGAGCCAGGCCGTAGCGTTGGCCGAGCTCAATGACCCCGGTTCGTCACGGATGATGACTTATGATCAGTTGCTGGATTTTGCAGCGCTTGAACCAGTGACGCCAGAACTCGCGCTGCTACACAGTGTTGTGACGATCAATCCCATTATCAACTGGGCAGCATTAAATGGAGTGATTTTGGCTGATGCGCAGGGCAATTACGATGAACACGCATTGCACGTTGCGACTTCCGCCTTCAGCGAATATATCGGTCACTTCAATAATGTTATCCATGCACTCACCACCCCCCTACCCTCCCGGCAGGCTCTCGCACGTTCACAGTTGCAGAAAGAACTTCCGGGGTGCGACTATCTCGACAAAAAAATCCTGGTACAGAAAGGCAAAGGCTTTTATGGCAGTCGCGGATCATCGCTAAAGATGTCGATGGTAGAGTTGCACATGTCTGATGATCTTGCACCGGGTGAGTGGGATCGAAGTGGTACCAGTATTTATAAGTCTTTCCCGCAGGTCACAACGTTGTATCCCGTGAGTGAGCTGCTTGAACCCGCATTCGATGCCTATTATGAAAAACTTGAAGCCGGTGTCGTCACTAATATAAAGCTCGCACTGTCGCAATTGCCCGATCAGGATAGGATTGCACTTCAGGTGGGCGAAATCGGTTTTTATACGATTCGAGAGTCGGTAGCGACCCTGCACAGCACGTCGGGCAGTTCAGCCGGTCTTGTAGGCGTCAACACCAAGCCTGCGCAACTTAAAGAGAGACAGACGGACAAAGACGCGGCCATCTGCCGTTACGGGATAGTCGTGTGTGCGACTTACAGGGGCCGAGTCAGCTGTTATGAAGTTTTCACTCTGCGCGGCGAGTGTCGAAAAAATACCAGGCTGGGACGCCTTCTTGTCGAGTCGGGCAAAATCAATTCACCTTCCCGGTTGGACTTCAAGGGGAACTTGACTGACCCAAGTCCGGCGGTCAGCCCCTTTCACCTGCCGATTGATTTCGCCGCTTACAGCCAGGGCGTTGCACCCCGAGACGATATTTCCAGTAAGGCGGTGATCGAGAAACTCGGAGTACTGTCTGCCCCGTTGATACCTCCACCCTTGAGCAGTAGTCCATACCAAAGCTTTTGCACCGAACAGTTTGAGGCTATCGCTCGCTTCATCTTCAAACACCGCCCTTTGGCGACTTATGAAGAACTGTACCGCAATGCCGAGGGTAGAACCGCCCTGGAACTTGAGCGAGAAAAAGCCGAGCGTTTAGGTACCTTCATCATTGATTTGATTGTGCCGTTCAAAAAATGCATTGAGGACCTCTCTTCGGATGACAAGACGCGCCAGGCTGAAGGTGCCGTCGGGTGCATCATCGATGGGCTTGCGATTCTCGCGGTGGTGATCGGGGTCCCCGCACAGTTTGCGAGCGCAGCGACCAAGACCGCCTCCCTGGCCGCAAAAACCGCCCACGTGGCCAGGATTAGTGCCAGTGTGACGCTCTCTATCCTCAATCCTTTGGATGGCACGCCTCAATTGTTGTTTGGTGGTGTCAATCTGGTTAAAAAGGGTTTCCTGAAATTGAGCAAACAGGGAGCGGCTGCCCTGGAGAACGCGACGTTTCAGCTGCAACGGCTCACGGGACGCGCACAATCCTATGACTTGCTCAAGGCGGCCAATCGTACGGATGTCGGGCAAGGAACCTGGCGATCGCTGGGAGACTCTGGTGACGCTGTCCCTATTTGGGCTATTCGCGACAAACACCAGTGGTATGCCCTCAATCCGCGGACCGGCGAACCGTGGGGCCCCGCCTTGAAGAACTTTCGTGTCACCAATGATTTTGTGCGTGTACCCGGCTTGCATCGGGTCATGCCTAAAAGCTATGCACGAACCGTCATCACCAACGCGTTACCCATTGCGGGCCGAAAAATCGACTTTGCGATTGACGTACTGGGCAAGCGAATTCACGACCGCGACAGCAAATTCGTGCTCAAGGCGTTCTTCGGTTCGGACTCCAATGAGGTGACCGAGTGGTATCTGGAAGGTCTCAAAATCATGAGAGACGATCTCAAGTCAGTCTCGATCAGTAACATCATGGTTGATGGCGCCAGCGCGGAGAATGTAATGGCCGGGCTGTACCCGCAGCGTTACAGGGCCTGGCAAGCCGCTACGAAGGCAGATCAAGCGCACGAACAATTCATAGTGTTCTACGCCGACCCACTTAATCACTACTACCGACGCATGAAATATGACGACAGCAGAATCGCTGACATAGTGGTGCACGAAATGTCTCACGGCGGCGTAGGCACTCTGGATTTTTTCTACGCAGACAAAAGCCTTGGTAAGGCCTTGGTGCTGGGTGACACGGAAGTATCCGAATTGCTCAATCTGGCCAAGGGTCGCGAGTACGTCAACCCCTCCAGCAGGCTTGCCGGTAAAGATATCGGGTTGCTTCTCAACCCACCGGAGGGTGACATCGTGCCGTTCCTCAACGAGGCGCCCGGTTTACTTAATGCTGACTCCCAAGCCTTTGTTACTTCGTTGCTGAGTCAGTCGGTGACCGATGCTCCGGCGTTTCAAGACAATCTCTTTCATCTACGCGCAATGTTGAAGGGAGCCGGAAACAAGCGCATTACCGGCCCTGTTCGGGTAAATCTAGGGCAGGGTTCAATTCCCGTGAAGTGAACTTCAGTTCTGCCTGCTGTGATTTAATGATGTCCCTCGCGCCTCCCTCAACTCGCTGCTCACATCAAGGAATGCCCGTTCATGACTCAGCCCAACGCAACCAAAGTCCTGGTTATTGGTTACGTTTGGCCTGAGCCCCGCTCTTCTGCGGCTGGCGGGCACATGATGCAAATCCTCGATACTTTCTTGCAGCAGGGTTGGGACATTACATTCAGCAGTCCCGCCGGCACCGGTGAACACCGGGCGGATCTCGGCACTTTGGGCATTCGCGAAGTCCCGATCGAATTGAACAACAGCAGTTTCGACACCTTTATCAGCGAACTGGCCCCGGATATCGTTCTGTTCGATCAGTTCATGATGGAAGAACAGTTCGGCTGGCGCGTTGAAAAATGCTGTCCCGCTGCCTTGCGCGTGCTTGAGACCTCCGATCTGCGAAGCTTGCGAGATGCCCGCCATCAACGCCTCAAGGAGCGCTTGAAGGCCAGCGACGACGCCAATGACTTCAATGAATTGTTCACCCCGGCGTTGCGTGAAGAGTTTGAGCTCATGGCCGAGACCGATCTGGCCAAACGGGAAATCGCAGCGATTTATCGTTGCGACTTGAATCTGATGATCTCCGAAGTGGAGATCGAATTGCTGGTCGAGCAATTCAAGCTGCCGCGTAACTTGCTGCACTGGTGTCCGCTAATGGTCGATCTACCGAGCGTGCCGCCGGCGGCTTTTGAAAGCCGGGCGCACTTTCTTAGCATTGGCAACTTTCGCCATGCGCCGAACTGGGATGCCGTGTTGTGGATGAAAACCGCGATCTGGCCACTGATCCGCGCGCAATTGCCCGACGCTCAGTTACACATTTACGGCGCTTACACACCGCCCAAGGCGACAGCACTGCACAAGGCCAGCCAAGGTTTTCATGTCATGAACTGGGCAGAAGATGCGTTAGACGTCATGTCTGGCGCGCGGATTTGTCTGGCACCCCTACGTTTCGGTGCCGGTATCAAAGGCAAGATTGTCGATGCCATGTTGTGTGGCACGCCTACGATCACAACGCCCATCGGCGCCGAAGCGATGCACGGCGAACACCTCTGGCCCGGCGCCGTGGCCCGAACAGCGCAGGCGTTCGCCGATTGCGCAGTTCGCCTGTACAAGGATGAAGCACTTTGGACAGACGCCCAATCCCTGGGGCAGACGTTGCTGGCCGATCGTTATCGCCAGTCTGAACATGGTCCGGCACTGATCGAAAAGTTGCTGCACTGCCAACAACACTTGGCACAACTTAGAACCGATAACTTTACCGGCAGCATGTTGCGCCATCACCACCACAAAAGTACGCAATACATGGCGCAATGGATTGAAGCGAAAAATCGAACCCCGCTATAGAACTCGCGCCGATATAAATATGCTGCATTATCATTATTATTGACCAGGCTTAACACCACCTCTATAAACCCCAACAGAACTAAAGTTTAGTTTTTCACAACTAATTAAATATATAAATCAATGCAAGGATGCATTAAATGAACAGCGTTACTCAGAACAACTACACACTTAATAACTGGATGGCCGCCACGCCGGCGATTGATACATTGTCGCTCTGTGAATTGACGCTCCCGGGCACCCATAATGCTGGTTGCGACTGGAAAGCGTCTTGGCCGCTGATTCCAGGAGCCCACTGGCTAGCGTGTCAGCACGACTCGTTTTATGCCCAGATGCGCCACGGCTCTCGTGCGCTCGATATCCGATTAATTTACGAAGCCAACGCGCAGGGACTCGGGAAATTCCGCATTCATCACGACGGTTACCGCAATGCTCGTACCTTGGGAAATCTTGTAACCGACGTGGAAATGTTTCTCCAGGAGAACCCCAATGAATTCATCATCCTGGACTTTCATGAACTGAGAGGGGATCAGTTTGATTTCGCTTACTTCAACGACATGATGATCCGTTTTCTTGGCGATCGAGCCATTCCTAGCAACAACCTGTCGCTGAGTCTCCATCAACTCAAACAAATCAGTGCTGTACAAAGAGTGTTGATCGCCACCCCTCGGCACTCGGCACTTGATCGAAAAGTATTTCACAAGCAAATCGAGCACCGATGGTCTGGCAAGGGCACCACTAGCGCCGCCGCATTGGAAAATCACATTATTAATGTGCTAAAAAACCCGCCAGGCACATGGGCACCGTGGTCACTATCCGCCACCAGTTACAGCGCTCTCGGCGGCCCCGTAGATATTCATGATGAGCTCAATTCATGGTTTGACCCGGAAAAAAGCGATTGGGCGACAACGTGCAACATTATCAACGTCGACTTTATTGAAGAGACCCATATCGTTGCTTATTGCCGAGCGGCGAACCTGAGAAAAGTCATTAAGCGAGTCGGCTAATCTAAGCGAAAGTCGTGGCAAGCTGGCACAGCAGCCGCCAAAAGAGGCATGATCCGATAGCGATAACAAGAAAAGCGCCCAGCCATGACCCGAACTGCCCGCGTGACCGACCCCTCCTACGAACTGATGGACGACCACAACGGGTTGTCCATCATCTACCGCCAGCACGGCTTCCCCTGCCCGCTGGTGCGCTGGCATTTTCACAAGGAATACGAGCTGCACCTGATCGTCGCCAGCTCAGGCAAGGTGTTCATCGGCGACTACATCGGTAATTTCTATCCTGAAACGCTGTTCCTTACCGGCCCCAACCTGCCCCACAACTGGATCAGCCAGGTGGCCGAAGACGAAGTGGTGCCCAAACGCGACATGCTGGTCAACTTCACGGACGAGTTGTTCGACAGCGGCCACTTGGTGTTTGCCGAGCTCAAGACGCTGGCGCCGCTGTTGGAGCGCGCCCAGTACGGCATCGAGTTTCGCTGCAAACGCACCATTCGCCAGGCCATGACCTTGATGCAACGCATCGCCGACACCAAAGGCGTGACCCGCCTCGGGCACTTTTTCATTCTGCTGGAGTTGTTGGCGGCCTCTGATGACTATCAACTGCTGTCCGGGGCCACGACGCCGCAATTGGCCGACGAGCACAGTATCGATCGTACCAACCGGGCGGTGGATTACATCTTTGCTCATTACGCCCGGGAACTGCCGCTGGAGGAAGTCGCCGAGCACCTTGGCATGAAGCCGACTTATTTCAGTCGAGTGTTCAAGCAAGCCACCGGCCGCTGCTTCATCGAGTTCGTCAATCGCCTGCGCATCAGCAAATCCTGCGAGCTGCTGGCCGATGGCAACAAACCAGTGACCGACGTGTGTTTCGAGTCGGGCTTCAACAACATTTCCAACTTCAATCGGCGTTTTCAGCAACTCAAGGGCATGACGCCGTCGCATTATCGGCGGTTGGCCGTGCAGCGGTTGACTGAGCAGAATCAGCACTGACTTTGTAACACCGCCGATCCCTGTAGATACCGTCTTGAACCTCACCGGGCAAGCGCAAGTTTCGGGTCATAGGGTTGGCCCGCCTCGAACGCAGCCTTCGACAGCGGCTACAGAATGTCAGGTGCCAAATCCTGCCCTTCCAGACTCCAGTGCAAAATAGTATCGATCAAAGTGCGATGGATGATTTGTCACATCATCAATAGAAGGCTGTAATCAGTGCACATTCTTCCCTCCGCAGGAAGACACAAAAACAATAACTGTCCTTCTGTCCCCGCCGGGTGCAGAAAAGGAGTGCACGATGCAACCTTCTGTAAAAGCTCTGCTAGCCCTCACCTGCATGACCCTCAGCAGCGTCAGCCTCGGCGCCCAGACCCTGACCATCGCCACCGTCAACAACAGCGACATGATCCGCATGCAAAAGCTTTCGAAAACCTTCGAGGCCGAGCATCCGGACATCAAGCTCAATTGGGTGGTGCTCGAAGAAAACGTCCTGCGCCAACGCCTGACCACTGACATTGCCACTCAGGGCGGACAGTTCGATGTGCTGACCATCGGCATGTACGAAGCCGCACTCTGGGGTGCCAAGGGTTGGCTGGAGCCGATGAAGGACTTGCCGGCCAGCTACGCCCTCGACGACGTATTCCCGTCGGTGCGTGAAGGCCTGTCGGTAAAGGGTTCGCTGTATGCGTTGCCGTTCTACGCCGAAAGCTCCATCACCTATTACCGCACCGATCTGTTCAAGGATGCCGGGCTGACCATGCCCGAGCACCCGACCTGGACCCAGATCAGCGAATTCGCCAGCAAACTCACCCATAAGGATAAAGAACAGTACGGCATCTGCCTGCGTGGCAAGGCCGGCTGGGGCGAGAACATGGCGCTGATCACCACCGTCGCCAATGCCTACGGCGCACGCTGGTTCGATGAGAAGTGGCAACCGGAATTCACCGGCCCCGAGTGGAAAAATGCGCTGAACTTCTACGTCAAGACCATGAAAGACTCGGGTCCACCCGGCGCCTCCAGCAACGGTTTCAACGAAAACCTGGCGCTGTTCAACAGCGGCAAGTGCGCGATCTGGGTCGATGCCAGCGTCGCCGGCTCCTTTGTCACCGACAAGACCCAAAGCAAGGTCAGCGAGCACGTCGGCTTCACCTACGCACCGCACGAGACCACCGACAAGGGCTCAGCCTGGTTGTATTCCTGGGCGCTGGCGATTCCGACCAGCTCCAAGGCCAAAGACGCGGCGAAAACCTTCAGCGCCTGGGCCACTTCCAAGGAATACGGCGCTCTGGTGGCAGAGAAAGACGGCATTGCCAACGTACCACCAGGTACCCGCGCTTCGACGTACAGCGATGAGTACATGAAAGCTGCACCGTTCGCCAAGGTGACCCTTGAGTCGCTGAAAGCTGCGGACCCGAGCAAACCGACCCTCAAACCCGTGCCCTATATCGGCATTCAGTTGGTGACCATTCCGGAGTTCCAGGCCGTGGGCACCCAGGTCGGCAAATTGTTCTCGGCAGCGCTGATCGGCCAGACCACGGTCGACCAGGCCCTGACCGCTGCCCAGTCAACCACCGAACGTGAAATGAAGCGCGCCGGTTACCCCAAGTAACCCGCCATTTCAATGTGGGAGCGAGCCTGCTCGCGAAAGCGGTGTTCCAGTCGCCAGAGATGCATCGGATGTACCGACCTCTTCGCGAGCAGGCTCACTCCCACAGTTGAACTTCATTTGTCTGTTCTTAATTGGTTCTATCGCCATGAATATTTCAACTGCCAAAGCTCACATGGACATTCCGCAACCGGTGCGTAAAAGCCGGTTGGCCAACCCCGGCTGGTTCCTGGTCAGCCCCTCGGTGGCGTTGCTGCTGCTGTGGATGATCGTGCCGCTGGGCATGACCGTTTACTTCTCGCTGATCCGCTACAACCTGCTCTACCCCGGTGAAAACGAGTTCGTGGGGCTTGAGAACTTCAGCTACTTCCTCAGCGACTCGGGGTTCCTGCCCGGCGCCACCAACACCTTGTTGCTGGTCGGCAGCGTGCTGTTGATCAGCGTGGTGTTCGGGGTGCTGATCAGTGCGCTGCTGGAGGCCAGTGAGTTTCTCGGTCGCGGCATCGTGCGGGTGATGCTGATCTCGCCGTTTTTCATCATGCCCACCGTCGGGGCGCTGATCTGGAAGAACCTGATTTTCCACCCGGTGTCGGGGATCCTCGCCTACGTCTGGAAGCTGTTCGGCGCGCAACCGGTGGACTGGTTGGCGCACTACCCGCTGCTGTCGATCATCATCATTGTCTCCTGGCAATGGCTGCCCTTTGCGATCCTGATCCTGATGACCGCCATGCAGTCCCTCGACCAGGAACAGAAGGAAGCCGCGCGCCTGGATGGTGCCGGACCGATCGCGATTTTCTGGCACCTGACCCTGCCGCACCTGGCGCGGCCGATTGCGGTGGTGGTGATGATCGAAACCATCTTCCTGCTCTCGGTGTTCGCCGAAATCTTCACCACCACCAACGGTGGTCCCGGCTACGCCTCGACCAACCTGGCGTACCTGATCTACAACCAGGCGCTGGTGCAGTTCGACGTCGGCATGGCGTCCGCCGGTGGCTTGATCGCGGTGGTGATCGCCAACATCGCGGCCATCGTGCTGGTGCGCATGATCGGCAAAAACCTGACTGACAAAGCCTGAGGCCTGCGCCATGACCCTTCAACAATCCCGCCGTCTGCAAAGCCTGCTGCTCGGCACCCTGGCCTGGGCCATCGCGATCCTGATCTTCTTTCCGATCTTCTGGATGGTGATGACCAGTTTCAAAACCGAAATCGACGCGTTCGCCACGCCGCCACAGTTCCTCTTCACCCCGACGCTGGAGAACTACCTGCACATCAACGAGCGCAGCGATTACTTCAGCTTCGCCTGGAACTCGGTGGTGATTTCGTTCAGCGCCACGGCCCTGTGCCTGCTGATCGCGGTGCCGGCGGCGTACTCGATGGCGTTCTACGAAACCCAACGCACCAAAGGTACGCTGCTGTGGATGCTCTCCACCAAGATGCTGCCACCGGTGGGCGTGCTGATGCCGATCTACCTGCTGGCCAAGAGCTTCGGCCTGCTCGATACGCGGATTGCGCTGATCGTGATCTACACGCTGATCAACCTGCCGATCGTGGTCTGGATGATTTACACCTACTTCAAAGACATCCCCAAAGACATCCTCGAAGCCGCGCGCCTCGACGGCGCCACGCTGTGGCAGGAAATGGTCCGGGTGCTGCTGCCGATCGCCAAGGGCGGCCTGGCGTCCACGGTGCTGCTGTCGCTGATCCTGTGCTGGAACGAGGCGTTCTGGTCACTGAACCTGACCTCGTCGAAAGCTGCGCCACTGACCGCGTTGATCGCCTCGTACTCCAGTCCCGAAGGTCTGTTCTGGGCCAAGTTGTCGGCGGTGTCGACGCTGGCCTGCGCACCGATCCTGATCTTCGGCTGGATCAGCCAGAAACAATTGGTCCGCGGCCTGTCGTTCGGCGCCGTGAAATAGCCCTCAAAGAATAAGCACAAAAGGAGCGCCACCATGGCCAACCTGAAAATCAAGAATCTGCAAAAAGGCTTCGAAGGCTTTTCCATCATCAAAGGCATCGACCTGGAAGTGAACGACCGCGAGTTCGTGGTGTTTGTCGGCCCATCGGGCTGCGGAAAATCCACCCTGCTGCGCCTGATCGCCGGCCTGGAAGAAGTCAGCGGCGGCACCATCGAACTCGATGGTCGCGACATCACCGAAGTCAGCCCGGCCAAGCGCGACCTGGCGATGGTGTTCCAGACCTACGCCCTGTACCCGCACATGAGCGTGCGCAAAAACATGTCGTTTGCCCTCGACCTGGCCGGCGTACCGAAAGCCGAAGTCGAGAAGAAAGTCGGCGAAGCGGCGCGCATCCTTGAACTCGGGCCGATGCTGGAGCGCAAGCCGAAGCAACTCTCGGGCGGTCAACGTCAGCGCGTAGCCATCGGCCGCGCCATCGTGCGCAATCCGAAAATCTTCCTGTTCGATGAACCGCTGTCCAACCTTGACGCCGCCCTGCGGGTGCAGATGCGGCTGGAATTGTTGCGACTGCACAAGGAACTGCAAGCCACGATGATCTACGTGACCCACGACCAGGTCGAAGCCATGACCATGGCCGACAAAGTGGTCGTACTCAATGGTGGCAAAGTCGAACAAGTCGGCTCGCCGCTGGACCTGTATCACCAGCCCGCCAACCTGTTTGTCGCCGGGTTCCTTGGCACGCCGAAAATGGGCTTCCTCAAGGGCAAAGTCACCCGTGTCGAGAGCCAGAGCTGCGAAGTGCTGCTGGACGCCGGCACCCGCATCACGTTGCCGCTGAGCGGCGCCAATCTGAGCGTCGGTGGCGCGGTCACCCTGGGCATTCGCCCGGAACACTTGAATCTTGCGCAAACCGGCGACTGCACCTTGCAGGTCACGGCGGACGTCAGCGAACGCCTGGGCAGCGACACCTTCTGCCACGTGGTGACCTCGTCCGGCGAAGCCTTGACCATGCGGGTTCGCGGCGACCTGGCCAGCCGTTATGGCGAGACACTCAGCCTGCACCTGGACGCCGAACACTGCCATTTATTCGATGCCGACGGCGTGGCGCTGACCCGCCCGTTGCGCGTTGCCGCCTGATTGTCGAGGCCTGATTTCAGAGAGCATGTGATGAAACTCAATAAACAGAACCTCAACCGCCTCGCCCCTGAGGTAGCCCTGCCCGCCTACGCCCTGAGCGACACCCGCCAAGGCATCGCGCACATCGGCGTCGGCGGGTTCCACCGGGCGCATCAGGCGTATTACACCGATGCGCTGATGAATACCGGCGAAGGCCTGGACTGGGCGATTTGCGGCGTTGGCCTGCGCGCCGAAGACCGCCGCGCCCAAAGCGATCTCAAAGAGCAGGATTACCTGTTCACCCTGTTCGAGCTGGGCGATACCGACGACACAGAAGTCCGGGTGATCGGCGCGATTCGCGACATGCTGCTGGCCGAAGACGGCGCGGCCGCGCTGATCGACAAACTCGCCAGCCCCGAGATCCGTATCGTTTCGCTGACCATTACCGAGGGCGGCTACTGCATCGACGACAGCAACGGCGAGTTCATGGCCCAGCTACCGCAGATCCAGCACGACCTGGCACACCCGAACGCACCTAAAACCGTGTTCGGTTTTCTCTGCGCCGCGTTGGCCAAACGCCGTGCAGACGGCACGCCTGCGTTCACCTTGATGTCCTGCGATAACCTGCCTCACAACGGCGCGGTCACCCGTAAAGCGTTGCTTGCGTTTGCTGCCCTGCGCGATGCCGATCTGCGGGACTGGATCGCCAGCAATGTCAGTTTTCCGAACGCGATGGTCGACCGCATCACGCCGATGACCAGCACCGAACATCGTCTGCAATTGGCCGACAAACATGCGCTCGACGATGCCTGGCCGGTGGTCTGCGAACCCTTCGTGCAATGGGTGCTGGAAGACAAGTTCGTCAATGGCCGGCCGGCCTGGGAAAAGGTTGGCGTGCAGTTCACCGACGACGTCACGCCTTACGAAGAAATGAAGATCAAACTGCTCAACGGCAGTCACTTGGCACTCACTTATCTGGGTTTTTTGAAGGGTTACCGTTTCGTTCACGAAACCATGAACGACCCGCTGTTCGTGCGCTATATGCGCGCCTACATGGACCTGGACGTCACGCCGCAACTGGCGCCAGTGCCGGGGATCGATCTGACGGACTATAAGAACACGTTGGTGGCGCGGTTTTCCAATCAGGCGATTGCCGATCAACTGGAGCGCGTGTGTTCAGACGGTTCGTCGAAGTTTCCGAAGTTCACCGTGCCGACGATCAATCGATTGATTTCTGATGGGCAGGAGACCAAACGTGCGGCGTTGGTGGTGGCGGCATGGGCCTTGTATTTGAAGGGCGTGGACGAGAATGGCGATACCTACAGCATTCCTGATCCGCGTGCGGCGTTTTGTCAGGCGCTGGTGGTGGATGATGCGTTGATTACGCAGCGGTTGCTGGAGGTTGAGGAGATTTTTGGTACGGCGATCCCGCATTCGCCGGAATTCGTGGCGGCGTTTGAGTGGTGCTGCAACAGTTTGCGGGATGTTGGGGTGACGCGGACGTTGGAGCGGGTGTTGGCCTAGATTGGTTGGGTTGATCGTTCCCACGCTCTGCGTGGGAATGCAGCCCGGGACGCTCCGCGTCCCATTCAGAAGCGGACGCAGAGCGTCCATTGCGGCGTTCCCACGCAGAGCGTGGGAACGATCTGTGCGGGGTACACATGACAAACCAACACCTATTCCTCGGCATCGACTGCGGCACCCAAGGCACCAAAGCCATCATCCTCGACGCCGTCAGCGGTCAGGTGCTCGGCCAGGGTGCCGCCGCCCACACCTTGATCAGCGGCGCCAACGGCCGCCGCGAGCAAGACACCTCCCAATGGCTGGAAGCCTTCGCTCTTGCCACCCGCCGAGCATTGCTCGCGGCGAAGGTCGACGGCCAGCACATCCTAGGCATCGGCGTATCCGGCCAGCAACATGGGCTGGTACTGCTCGACGATCAAGGCCAGGTGATGCGTCCGGCAAAACTGTGGTGTGACACCGAATCCACCCCAGAGAACGATCGTCTGCTGACCCATCTGGGTGGCGAAAAAGGCTCGCTGGAACGCCTCGGCGTCGTGATCGCGCCGGGCTACACCGTTTCCAAACTGCTCTGGACCAAAGAACAACACCCGCAGATTTTCGCTCGCATCGCCCGCATCCTGCTGCCCCACGACTACCTCAACTATTGGCTCACCGGGCGCAGTTGCAGTGAGTACGGCGATGCCTCGGGCACCGGGTATTTCAACGTGCGCACCCGCCAGTGGGATTTGCAGCTGCTGCGTGACATCGATTCCACCGGACGTCTGCAAGCCGCGCTGCCGGAGCTGATCGACGCCCATCAAGCGGTCGGTACGATCCTGCCAAGTATCGCCGAGCACCTGGGCATCAACCCGCAGGCGCTGGTCTCCAGCGGCGGTGGCGACAACATGATGGGCGCGATCGGCACCGGCAATATCAAGCCCGGCGCTATCACGATGAGCCTCGGTTCTTCGGGGACGGTGTATGCCTATGCCGATCAACCGAAAGTCAGTCCGGACGCTTGTGTTGCAACATTCTGCTCCTCCAGCGGTGGCTGGCTGCCGCTGATCTGCACCATGAACCTGACCAACGCGACCGGGGTGATTCGCGAGTTGTTCGAGCTGGATATCGAACAGTTCAACGCCCTCGTTGAGCAAGCGCCGATCGGTGCCGAAGGCGTGTGCATGCTGCCGTTCCTCAACGGCGAGCGTGTCCCCGCCCTGCCCCATGCCACCGGCAGCCTGCTGGGGTTGACGATGACCAACCTGACTCAGGCCAACTTGTGCCGCGCGGTGGTGGAAGGCACCACCTTCGGTTTGCGTTATGGACTGGACCTGCTGCGCCTGAATGGCTTACAAAGCCGCAGCATTTGCCTGATCGGCGGCGGGTCGAAAAGTTCGGTGTGGCGGCAGATCGTCGCTGACATCATGAACACCCCGGTGATCTGCACCGAACAAAGCGAAGCCGCAGCCCTCGGCGCGGCGATTCAGGCGGCGTGGTGCACGTCCTGGGCAAACGGGCATGAACACAGCCTGGCGGATCTTTGCGAGCGTTGCGTGAAGCTCGATCCGGCCAGCGAAACCCTGCCGATCGCCGACAATGTGGCGGCCTGTCAGCAGGCCTACGAACGCTATCAACAGCATGTCGCAACCCTTTAAAGAGTGAATAACTATGTACCTGGTGTGTGGCGAAGCGCTGTTCGATTTCTTCAGTGAAGACGACGCCAGCGGCCTGGCTTCAAAAGTGAATTTCAAGGCGATTGCCGGCGGTTCGCCGTTCAACGTGGCGGTCGGTTTGCGCCGTTTGGGGGTGGAGGCTGCGTTGTTTGCCGGCCTGTCCACCGACTACCTCGGTCGACGCTTGCAGCAGGTGCTGCAGGATGAAGGCGTGCGCCCGGATTACCTGGTGGATTTCGCTGCGCCTACCACCCTGGCGATGGTGGCCGTCGGTGCCAATGGTTCGCCGCATTACAGCTTCCGGGGTGAAGGCTGCGCGGATCGTCAGCTGAAACTTGCGCATCTGCCGGAACTGGGCCCTGAGGTGCGCGGCTTGCACATTGGCTCGTTTTCGCTGGTGGTGCAGCCGATTGCTGACACGCTGCTGGCGCTGGTGCAGCAAGAAAGTGGCAAACGCTTGATCAGTCTTGATCCGAACGTGCGGCTCAATCCTGAGCCGAATATCGACCTGTGGCGTTCGCGGATTGCCACCTTGGTTGAGCTGGCCGACCTGATCAAAGTCAGCGATGAGGATTTGAGCCTGTTGTATCCCGAGCAGGATCCGCAACGGGTGATTGAAGGCTGGCTGCAGCATCGCTGTCAGTTGGTGTTTCTGACCCGTGGTGGCGAGGGGGCAATGGTGTTCAGCAAGGGCCATGGTTCGTGGTCGGTGCCCGCGTGTTCGGTGAAGATTGCCGATACCGTGGGGGCTGGCGATACGTTTCAGGCAGCGCTGATTACCTGGCTGACCGAACAGCAGCTGGATTCGGTTGAGGGCGTGCAATCGCTCGGCCGCGAGCAGATCGACGGGATGCTCAGGTTTGCGGTGCAGGCGGCGGCGCTGACGTGCAGCAAGACCGGGCCGGATTTGCCGTATCGCCATCAACTACCTAACTGATCGTTCCCACGCGCAGCAAAGGAATGCCTCAACGGACGCTCCGCGTTCGGCTCTGGAGGGGACGCGGAGCGTCCCGGGTTGCATTCCCACGCAGAGCGTGGGAACGATCATCTTCCGGTGACAACACCGAAGGGCTGTTACGGGCTACAGACGACTTTAGTCTGTAAATGACTGCCCGTTGCCTTGAACGGGGCGCTTTAATCCTGCACCATCCGCCCCAGCTTATTCAAAGGACGGAATTAAAGGCATGCTGGACGCGAACGCAACCCATATTTCCCTCACGCTCGAGGGCGTTTCCGTTGACCTTCAGGTACTCAGCTTCGTCGGTCGCGAAACCCTCAATCAGCCGTTCTGTTTCGACATCGAACTGGTCAGCGCCCGCCCCGACCTGAAACTCGAAGAGTTACTGCACAAGCCCGGCTGCCTGACCTTCGGCGCCACCGGCAAAGGCATCATTCACGGTCTGGTGTATCGCATCGAGCAAGGCGACTCTGGCAAAAGCCTGACCCGCTACAGCATCAGCCTGGTGCCGCAACTCGCCTACCTGCGACACAACCATGACCAGCAGATTTTCCAGCATTTAAGTGTGCCAAAGATCATCGCTCAGGTCCTGGAAGCGCGCGGCATCCTGGCCGACGCCTACAGCTTCCAGCTCGGCGCGATCTACCCGGAACGCGATTACTGCGTGCAGTACGACGAATCCGACCTGCATTTCATCCAGCGCCTGTGCGAAGAGGAAGGCATTCACTTCCACTTCCAGCACTCCGCCAGCGGCCACAAACTGGTGTTCGGCGATGACCAGACGGTGTTCCGCAAACTCGCGCCCGTGGCCTATCAGCAAGACTCCGGCATGGCGGCCGAGAAACCGGTGATCAAGCGCTTCAACCTGCGCCTGGAAACCCGTACCACCCGCGTCAGCCGCCGCGATTACGACTTCGAGAAACCGCGCATCCTTCCTGAAGGCGCCGCCAAAAGCGAATTCGCCCCGGACCTGGAAGACTACGACTACCCCGGCCGCTTCCTCACTCGCGAGCGCGGCAAGCAACTGGCAACCCGTGCGCTGGAACGCCACCGCAGCGACTACAAGCTTGCCGAAGGTAAAGGCGACGAACCCACGCTCGCCACCGGCCACTTCATGGCCCTGAGCGAACACCCGCGCGCCGAGTGGAACGACCTCTGGCTGCTGCTGGAAGTGGTGCACGAAGGCAAACAGCCGCAAGTGCTCGGCGCAAACGTCACCAGCGACGTCACCCAGAACAAAGACGATTTCCACCAGGGCTACCGCAACCGCTTCCTCGCCACCCCGTGGGACGCGCACTTCCGCCCTGCCCTCGAACACCCGAAACCCAAGGTCCTGGGCAGCCAGACCGCCGTTGTCACCGGCCCACCGGGCGAAGAAATCCACTGCGACGAATACGGTCGCGTCAAAGTCCAGTTCCACTGGGACCGCGAAGGCCAGGCCGACGACAACACCAGCTGCTGGCTGCGCGTCGCCACCGGCTGGGCCGGCAACGCCTACGGCGGCATCGCCATCCCGCGCGTCGGCATGGAAGTGCTCGTCACCTTCCTCGAAGGTGACCCCGATCAGCCACTGATCACCGGCTGCCTGTACCACAAGGAAAACGTCGTCCCCTACGACCTGCCGGCGAATAAAACCCGCAGCACCTTCAAGACACTCAGCTCACCGGGCGGCAACGGTTACAACGAGTTCCGGATTGAAGACAAGAAAGGTGCGGAACAGATCTACCTGCATGCCCAGCGCGATTGGGATGAAAACATCGAGCATGATCAGAAGATTCGCGTCGGCAATGAGCGGCATGACACCGTTGAGGCCAATGTTTTCAGCGAATTCAAGGTTGAAGAGCATCGGATTACCCATCTGGATCGCAAGACTGAGACCCGGGCTGATGATCACCTGACGGTGGCAACGACTCAGCATGTGAAAGTGGGGACGGCGCAGTTTGTCGAGGCTGGGCAGGAGATTCACTACAACGCTGGGGAAAAGGTTGTGGTTGAGGGTGGCATGGAGCTGACGGCCAAGGCTGGCGGGAGTTTCGTCAAGGTTGATGCGGGTGGTGTGACAATTAGTGGGGCTGAGGTGAAGGTCAATACTGGGGGCTCGCCTGGGGTGGGTAGCGGGATTCAGATTCTGCCGCCGATCACTCCGGGCGCAGCTGCTGCTGCCCTCTCGGGGAAATTGCTGAGTGCGCCACCGGTTGGCAAGTTCACCGCAGTGGCTGATGCAGCGCCTAAAGCAACGCCACCGGCGGTGGAAGATGAACTTGAAGAAGAGGAAGAAGAAGTCGAGGAGGAGGACATCACCTTACGGGTCGGGATGTTCTTCGATGGTACGGGCAACAACCGCAACAACAGTGAGCGTGTCTTCGGCTGCTTTGCGCCTGATGTAAACCTGGAGGACATGGCCGAGGATATCCGTCAGTTCTGCGCCTCCTACGGTTATGACGGTAAAGGGAGTTCCCCGGACAACAGCTACGGAAACGACGTCAGCAACGTGGCCAGGCTATATGACCTTTACGTAAACCAGGCGGATAGAACTCTGCCTATCGATGCCAAGACAGCGAGCCTGTCAGTTTATGTAGATGGAATCGGTACTAGCAGTACTGCGGAGGACTCTACATTTTCGCAAGGCACAGGCCTAGGCGCGCAAGGCGTCAGGGCCCGAGTTGAAGAGACTCCAGAGCTGTTTCTTCGCGTGATCCGTCTCTTTCAAGAGAACAATCCCGATAAACGTGTGGCGAAAATCGAGTTCGATATTTTCGGGTTTAGTCGCGGCTCAGCAGCGGCAAGAGACTTTGCCAATGAAGTATTAAAGGGTAACCAAAGTATCCTTGCCAAAGCGTTACCCATCGGATCCTCGGTATTATCTGACAGCTTTGCTTGGAAGCCGCAAACCGATGTATCTATAAATTTTATTGGTGTTTATGACACCGTCGCGGCCATTGCTAATCTGCTGGTTGGAGACCTCGACGGAAATAACGCCTACAACCCTGGAATCAACATCTATTTGGCACCAGATGCGGCTAAAAAAGTCGTCCAACTGGTCGCTCGAAATGAACGCCGTTATAACTTTGCCCTCAATAGTCTTGGAGCGGCGGATATTGTCTTGCCTGGCGTGCACTCGGACCTGGGGGGTGGTTATCTACCAAAAGCAATGGAGCGCATCCTGCTTAGCAAGCCGCATAAAAGCGAGGTTGAAGAGAAAGTTCCTTTCGCTCAAGCCAATAGTTACAAGCTCGCCCAACAGGACTTGAGAAGGTTTCAAGACCAATTGTCCCAATATCACCTTTCGTTGGAGGTCCGAACTTGGGAGGTTCCGTTTCGGAGTACTGAAAAGGGCAATCAAAAAGATATGAAACACGTTTATGCAGCAGTCAGCAGTCAGCGCGAGGTCCGCAGTGATCTGTCCTTGATCTACTTTCGCATCATGCGCAAGCTGGCCGTGGAAAATGGAGTACCGTTTGGCGAGATTGACGAAGGTGAACCGCGACTTGCGCTACCTGCAGAACTCATTCCTATTTCCGAAAAATTGATGGAATACGCTGAGGGGAAAAGCAAAACAACAGGACTGACTTCCCAGGAGGAGGAACTGTTGTTCCAGCGTTACGTTCATTTATCCGATAACTGGAACGCTGCGAAAAATCGAAACAATAGCGACCTGAATATAGTTTTCATTAATCGACCAGACGAAAACTCTGTGCGCACGGTGCATCCAAATGAGTAATTTTATACGTGTCTGTATTGTCGCTTTTCTACTCAGTGGCTGTGCGCTCGCCAATAGCCAGTCAATGCCTTACAAATCCTGGTACTTAGGATTCTCGGCCCCCGACTACATGGAGGTTTGGATCGAAACAGCAGATGTAGTTGATATTCAGGAACAGCTGTATCCACGTGCGATGAGCGGGAATGCAGCCATACTAACGCCCCCTAATAACTCCGGCGACCCCAAAGGCTGGCCGAAAAGAGCCAGCATCGGAAAAGGTAAGAATGTAACAGGGGCAGATTTACCCAAAAAGATCTATGTCCGCTGGCAGTCGCTAGCCGAACCGCAAACTTACCAAATGGTGATCAACATACCGGAGACAACTCAGGAGATCATGCGCGAGGGGGAAAAGGTTTTCTGCGCAGCCGACGGAAAATGGATCACCGGATATCGGGACTCTATCGCTATCATGCTGGTTCCCGGAGGCATCGCTAAAGTCTGGGTAGCCGGTCCCTGCATGACACCGATCGAAGTTACTAGGGTGAAAGCTGAGATTGCTCCTCGTGGTCCGTACGGGGGAGAGTCTGGAGGTAAACATCGCCCGCTTTCGGCAGTTTCCAAAGCCTACGTCGAAAAATTTGGTGTGCCATATGGCTCTTGGTAGTGGCCAACCACAAAATCCTAATGAGTAGATTTTTAAGTATTGTCATCGTCGCGTTCATGCTCAGTGGCTTTGCATTCGCGGCAATCGCTGGTCGAGCCTCAAACGTACAAGATGGCAATTGATATACCCGAGTCGACTCGCGAGATCATGCGCAAAGGCGAAAAAGTTTTCTGCGCTGCCGACGGTAAATGGATCACCGGATATCGTCAGTCAATCGGTATAAGACTGGTCCCCGGTGGTATCGCTAAAGTCTGGGTAGGCGGTCCTTGCATGACACCGATCGAGGTGACTACGGTGAAAGCTGAGATTGATCCGCGTGGTCCATACGAGGGCGAGTCTGGAGGTCACCACCGTCCTCTTTCGGCAGTTTCCAAAGCCTACGTCGAAAAATTTGGTGTGCCATATGGCTCTTGGTAAGTGGCCAGCGACAAAATCCTAATGAGTAAATTTGTACGTATCGCTATCGTCGCGTCCTTGCTCAGTGGCTGTACATTTGCCAATAGCGAGTCATTGCCATACGACGCTTGGCGCTTGGGCTTCTATGCGCCTAGCTATATGGAGGTCTGGATCGAAACAGCCGACGTCATAGATATGCAGGGTAACGTCTATAGACGTGCCATGAGTGGAAACGCTGAAATGCTGAAGCCCTCGAACCTTACCGGCGACCCTAAAGGTTGGCCTGCAAGGCCAGGCTGGGGGAAAGGCAAATATGTAATGCGGGCGGACCTGCCGAAAAAAATCTATGTCCGCTGGCAATCACTGGTCGAGCCCAAAACCTACAAAATGGCTATCGACATTCCTGAGTCAACTAGAGAGATCATGCGAAAGGGTGAAAAGACTTTCTGTGCTGCCGATGGGAAATGGATTACGGGTTATCGCAAGGCAATTGTTGTAGGTCTGGCCCCTGGCGGCATCGCCAAAGTCTGGGTAGTCGGCCCATGCTTGACGCCGATTGAGGTTACGCGAGTGCAGGCCGAAGTTGATCCACGTGGGTCATATGAAGGAAAGTCTGGAGGTAAACACCGTCCTCTTTCCGAAATTTCTAAAGCCTATGTCGAAAAATTTGGTGTGCCGTATGGTTCTTGGTAATAACAGCACTGTCAAATAATTAAATCCGCCCCTTAAAGTCACTGTTTCAATGCGAAAGCTTAAAGTTCCTAATGGCCATGGGTTCAAGGTCGTACGCCTCAGGTGAGTATCTCATCAATCAGATAAAACACCCCGCCATAAACAATCCAGCGCTGACAGGCGCTGGATTGTCTGTAAATGCCAGAAGTCAGACCGGCGCCTTCCACCCCATCAACCGCTGCTGCGCAACCTTCAGCAAATCGCACCCATCTTGCGTCAGCAGATAAAGCGCGTGAGTAATGTGCGGAATATCTTGAACATCGCCATGCTTGAAGCATTGGCAATGGAGCGTTTCAAGTAACTGGCTGGAGGCTCGGATACGCTGTAAAGCGGCTTCGAGAATGTCTTGGGGATTGGCCTCTGTATCGATGACCATTGGGTTTGTGTCGGTAACGCTGCTTTTGATTGGGCGGTAGCGATCGGGAAACGGATTTAGCGTAGGCATAGTAATTACTCGATGATTAGTAAATAACCGCCAGCACCGTGACCAAACGATGGGAGGCGGACTGTGTACAGGCTTGGTCAACCGATACCATCAAATCGGCTCGCCCGAAGGCGTCCCGCACACAGCCGCCATTGCAACGCACTACGAGGACATAGATGTCCGCAGCGCGAATGATGGCACACAAATGTGTGAAGGCATCAGGTGACCAAACCTGCTCGCTGATTTTGCAGCGAGGTCAAACAGTAAACGCTGGTAGCTTGCCGGCGAAAGACGACAAAGAGTCCGAGCGTGTAGGAACGGGCCGAAGCTCCCTCAGTTTTTTTACCTACATGAAACCTCTGTCAGAAACCTCCTCACGACAGGCGGCATGCAGTCGGGTTAACCATCGCTTAACCCCGCGGTCCAAAACTTTACTGGACCGCACGCCTTCAGACTCTTCTGACGCCCAGTGCGGCAGGTTCGGCGCCTCACACGTCGAGCTGACTTTAAGCCTGCACCGGAGACCATTCATGAACATGCGCACCTTGCTGATGACCACCGCCCTCGCCTGCACCGCGTTCGCCGGACTGGCTCAGGCCAATGACACTACAACCTCCCAGGCCGTGCCCTATCACTACGGCATGCCGCTTCACGTGGGTAAGGTCGTTGCCCTGACTGAGCCGAATACGCTGGATTGCAAAGTGATAACGGCCGACATGAAGTACATCGATAGCACCTCGGGCAAGCCTGCGGAAATCTCCTATCGGAAGCTTTCCGACGCTTGCAGTTATCAAAACTGACTGAAAGGTCTGATTCAACACTTTGCGGTATTCCTGTGAGGGGTTCTGGCGCTGTGCTCTGCGCCTCCCCCCACTGCCGCAAGGATTCGCCATGCAGTTATCGTTTCGTACCTTGTCGACCTTCACTGCCCTTCTGTGTTTTTTGCTGGCATGCATTGAGCAATGGCTTCATGGTCGGCTGTTGGGGATTGGCAGCACTGGGCTTCGGCGAATGGCTCAATGGCCATGCCGGTCCGGGCATATTGCTTGCGGTGGTGGTCGAACTGGCGCTGGGTCTGGCTTTTCTCCAGACCAAGCGCGTGTCGATGGAACTCGAAACCGTGGGTTAAAGCGCTTTTCTGGCTGGATGCAGAGGCTGGGCAACGGCCTGGTGCTGCATGTCAGAGCGCAGTCCTGCAATCAGGTCATTGATTTCTCGACAACCATTTAGCTGTTGGGCATTTATTCCTGTCTTCATTAGATCCAGGTGATCGGTTTCACGATCGGAATACACCTTAACGGTCATGGACAGGTCCGGTGACAGCGTGCACTGACAACGTTTAGGTAGAAAACTGCTTTCAATGATATTGCGAAGCTCCAAGGCAGAAAGAAACATAAGACCCTCTCCTTAATGTGAGACTGCAATTAACTAACGATACTGACTCAATGAAATCCCCGGTCAGCTCAAGACCAACTACAGCATAAAACATGCCCGGAATTTCGCCCTGCAGCTCATCGGTAAATCAAAGATTTAGCGAAACAATCGCTAAATGGCCTCATGCAATCTGCAAGAAAGGCCGGTTGTGACCCCGCAATTTGCACACATTCCGATGTTTGCATTCGCAGCTGACGGCAGTAAGAATGCGGCCAGACATTCAGTATCCACCGCCTCCCCACACACGCAAGGAGGCATCATGGGTTCTTTGACCCTAATCACTACCGTTGGGCAGATTGTTGCCGGGCTTTCGATCATCGCTCACGCCGCAAAATCCAGCGCCCGCTGCTGGCCTGACATCCTTACACCGGGGCGCCGCTCAATGCGGCGCGTTCGGCCACATGCCGCAAACTATCAAAATTGATGTTGGCCCCCGAGTCGATGGCGACCAGGGTCTGACCTCGGGTCCCGGTTTGCGCCACGTATTTTTTGATTCCGGCCACGGCCAATGCACCGGAAGGTTCGGTGATCGAGCGGGTATCGTCGTAGATGTTCTTGATTGCGCCACAGAGTTCGTCGTTGCTGACGGTAATCACCTCATCGACGCAGAACCGGCAGACTTCGTAGCCATAGGCGCCGATCTGCGCCACTGCCACGCCATCGGCGAACGTTCCTACACTGGGCAGGACAACTCGCTCACCGGCCTGTAATGCGGCGTACAGACACGCGGAATGTTCTGACTCGACACCGATGATGCGGACTTCAGGTCGCAGGTATTTGACGTACGCCGCAATACCAGCGATCAGGCCACCACCCCCCACCGGGACGAAGATCGCGTCCAGCGGCCCTTGATGCTGACGCAGGATTTCCATGGCGACGGTGCCCTGCCCGGCGATCACGTCCGGGTCGTCGAAGGGCGAGACAAAGGTGCGACCGGTTTGCCGCGCCAGGCTCAGCGCATATTCCAGCGCAAACGGAAAACTCTCGCCATACAGCACCGCATCGGCGCCCCGACTGCGCACACCGAGAACCTTCAACTCCGGCGTCGTGCACGGCATCACAATGGTTGCGGCGATCCCCAATTCACGCGCCGCCAGCGCCACGCCCTGGGCATGATTGCCTGCTGAAGCCGTGATCACGCCGCGAGCCTTTTGCTCATCGCTCAGTTGCACCAGTTTGTTGTAGGCGCCGCGGATCTTGAAGGAAAAGGTCGGCTGCAAGTCTTCGCGCTTGAGCAGAATCTGATTGCCAAGTGCCTCGGACAGCGCTGGCGCCGGTTGCAACGGCGTACGCACCGCGAGCTCATACACGGGCGCGGCAAGGATCTTTTTCACGTAATGCTCAAGCAAGGCCTGCTGGGCGGGGATGCAGCTCATGGTCGTCTCCTGACTTTAATCGGAGCCCAAGAGACAGAAAGTAAAAACCCGCCTCTAGGGCGGGTTGGGTGCTGCAGTCGTGAGCTAGCCCGCCAAATAAGGAATGGCGGTAATAATGCTTGGCTGGCAGCGCAATACGGTGGAAGTCATGGCTGAAAATTAGCCGGACGCAGATGGCAAGTCAATGGCCAATTTTCTTCGGCCTCTGTAGGCTGGCGTTTCTGCTCATCGTCCCAAGGAAGGAAACCATGAAGTCTGTCGCCCTGCCCCTCATTGCCCTTATTGCCTTCGCGGGTTACACCGTTTCGGTGATGCTCCAGGCCGAACAGTCGTTGATCGATTTCGGCATCAGCCTGATGTCGCGACCTGATACTGCGCAGGTGGTGATTGATCTTTACCTGCTGGCGACGCTGGCCGGGATCTGGATGTACAAGGATGCGCGCAAGCGTGGGCGGTCGGGATTGTCGGTGATTCCTTATCTGCTGGTTACGGCGATTTTTGTATCCATCGGGCCTTTGTTGTATTTGGTCGTGCGGGAATTTCAAAGTCGCAAGAAATCTGTCGCTGCGACTCAACAGGTCTGATCCGAACATTATGGCGATTTTGATATAGCTATCGCGAGCAGGCTCGCTCCCACATTGGATCTGAATGGGCCAAGATTTAGAGTCCTTCGCAGAACCCTGTGGGAGCGAGCCTGCTCGCGATGACGATCTCACAGCCACCGATGTTATTTCGCCAACCGCCTGAGCCCGAGCACCATCACTCCAGCTCCAATCATCATCGCGGTCAGAAACAGCGGATATGAAACCCACCACGGCACGCCCGCCGTCATCATGCTGAACTCGGACATGCCGCCAATACTTGCAATCAGGTTCAGCGGCAGAAACACCACATTGATCAACGTCAGTTTGCGCAGCAGGTCGTTCATGCTGTTGTTCATCAGGTTGCCCCGGGCGTCGATGAGGCCAGAGAACACCGTGGAGTAGATTTCCGCCTGTTTGTAGCACTGGTTGTTTTCGATGATCAGGTCGTCGATCAGGCCAATGGCTTCGGCGCTGAAATGTTCCTTTGCGGCGTGATTGCGCAACCGGGTCAGGACTGCGCCGTTGCTGTGAATCGCGTTGATGTAATAGATCAGGCTTTCGCTGAGGTTGAACATCTGGATCAGGTGCTGGTTCTGCATCGACGCGTTGAACTTCTGCTGCAACTCCCGGGCAACCAGCTTGATCACCTTCAGGTGGCCCAAATAGTGATGGATGTTGTTGAACAGCAGGTCGAGCAACACATCCAGCGGCGTGTTCAGCGGCTGCCGCATGCCGAGGCCACTGAGCGGCGCGTCGTCGGTGGCGATCACCAGCAAACGATGCTCGGAAAACAGCAAACCGCACGACGACACTTCAAAAGCCAGGCTGCCGGCACCGGAATAGTTTTCCGGGCGTTTCCAGATCAGGAACAGGTTATCAGGGTGAAACTCAATGCGAGACACCTCGTCGGGGTCCAATGCCGAGGCCAGGGCGTGTTCATCGACTTTGAAATGGCTGTGCAGCAAGTCCCGCTCGGCCGCATCGGGGTTGTTGAACAGCATCACTTCGGCGTCCAGCCGTTCGACCGCTTTCAGGGCGCCGTGAATCAGTTGAAAGCTCTTGATCATCCGCCGCTCACCAAGCCTGGCCGCGGCGCTTGAGTTCCAGGCGGCGAACGAACTCTTCCAGCACCAGTGAATACAGATCGTCCTGCAAGTAAGCGTCTTCGATGCCGGCGTCCATGTTCGGGTTGTCGTTGACCTCGATCACCACCACTTTGTCGCCGGACTGCTTGAGGTCGACGCCGTAGAGGCCGTCGCCGATCAGGTTCGCGGTCTTCACCGCCAGTTCCACCACCGCCCGCGGGGCTTCGTGAACCGCCAGGGTTCGGCATTCGCCGTTGATGTCCTGGCCCTTGGCCTTGTGGTTGTAGATCTGCCAATGGCCCTTGGACATGAAGTACTGGCAGGCAAAGATCGGTTTGCGGTTGAGCACGCCGATGCGCCAGTCGTATTCGGTGTAGAAAAATTCCTGAGCCAGCAACAGCACGGAATGTTCAAACAGTTCGGCCGTGGCTTCGAGCAAGGCTTGCTGGCTTTCGACCTTGATCACACCCCGAGAGAAACAGCCGTCGGGAATCTTCAATACCAACGGGAAACCGAGGCGCTCGCCAACCCGCTCGAAATCTTCCGGTCGCTCCTTGTACAGAATTTCGGTGGCGGGCATGCCCAGTTGATGGCTCTTGAGCAGATCGGTCAGATACACCTTGTTGGTGCAACGCAGAATCGATGCCGGGTCGTCCATCACCACCAGCCCTTCGCTCTCGGCTTTCTTGGCAAAGCGGTAGGTATGGTTGTCGACGCTTGTCGTCTCGCGGATCAGCAGCCCGTCGTATTCGGCGATACGCGCGTAGTCCTTGCGCTCAATCAGCTCGACGTCGATGCCCAACGTCTTGCCAACCCTGACGAAGTTGTCCAGCGCCTTGGCATTCGACGGCGGCAACGCTTCCTGGGGATCGTGGAGGATTGCCAGGTCATAACGGGCCAAACGCCGGGAACGCGGCACGCGCCAGATCTTGCGGCTGAAACTATCGAGTGAGTTAGCGAACTGGTCTTCCTGATCTTCGCGCAACTTATGTAAGGCGCCAGACTTTATGCCTTCGATGTGCCAACCATTCGTTCGACGAAACTCAACCAACAATATCGGACACGGAAAGACTTCGAACAACTGTCGCGCCAAATCCTGCAACGGCTCGATATGAGTCTTGCCAAAGTAAAGTGTCAGGGTAAAGCCTTCGGTATCACTGTAAAGATGATGACTAAGGGCTTTTTCCAGGGTTTTATCCAGATCATCCAGGGCCAGACCGTACAAGGATTTTCGAGTCAGTTCGCTGATGGTCCGCACCGACGGAATTACCTTGTGCCCACGGGCTTCGGCCAGCAGCGAGCAGTAATAACCGTGCCCCAGGTACTTGTAGCTGCGGCACAGGTTGATCACCTGGACCCGCTTGCCCTGCTCGTTCGCACGGGTTTTTTCGAGGTATTCCTGGGCGCTGACGATGTCTTCACTGGGGAAGTAGGAGGCCCAGTCTTCCCTGCGTTCGACGATGATAATCAACTGGCTGGAAGTTCTAACCCCGTCATTTAAATACGTTGCTGCCGGCAAAGTTTGCTCGGATACTTCGCGCCAATGACCCTGTACCGCTGACATAGTGATTGATCCGTTGGAGAACAAGACCTTTCCTATTAAGCACGAACTTTTTAGAAAGTCCCGTTTCGTTACGCAACTTTTACGGTGGTCATATGAATCTGGTTTTTCGCTTGGCGGTCGTTGAAGACTTACCGGCACTGCTGGAACTCGAACAACAATGTTTCACCACGGATCGGCTTAACAGTCGCAGCTTTTTATGGATGATCACTCGAGCGCACGGGCAATTGCTGGTAGCCCAGCGTGGCGAGCATCTGGTGGGTTACGCGGTCGTGCTGTTTCACCGCGGCACCTCGCTGGCTCGGCTCTATTCAATTGCAATCGCGACCGAGGCACGCGGCAGCGGACTGGGCAAGCAGTTGCTTGACCGCATCGAAGCCTGTGCGCTTGAGCATGATTGCGCCTACTTGCGGCTTGAGGTACGCATCGACAATCCAGCGGCGATTGCCCTATATGAGCGCAATGGCTACCGGCGTTTCGCTCTGATCCATGACTATTACCAGGACCATGCCGACGCGCTGCGGCTGGAAAAGCGCATCCTTCAGCACCGCGATTCACGCAATATCAAGGTGCCTTATTACCCGCAGACCACCGATTTCACCTGTGGCCCGGCCTGCCTGCTGATGGCCATGGGTGCACTGCAACAGGATCGAGTGCTGGAGCGCCGCGAAGAACTGCAGATCTGGCGCGAGGCGACCACCGTGTTCATGACCGCCGGTCACGGTGGCTGTAGCCCTCAAGGCCTTGCATTGGCGGCATCACGACGGGGGTTTCGGGTGGGCCTGCAACTGAGCATGGCCGGGCCGTTGTTTCTCGATGGTGTGCGCGATGAGCATAAAAAAGACGTAATGCGTCTGGTGCACGAGGAGTTTACGCAGCAGTTGCAAGCCACTGACGTCGAACGGGTGATTGGGGGGCCACTGCATCTGCGCCAGTTGCTGGACGCTGGCGGCCAGCCGTTGGTGCTGATCAGTTGTTATCGACTCACCCGCTCGAAGTCACCGCATTGGGTGATCGTCACCGATTGCGATGAAGAGTTCGTCTACCTGCATGACCCGGATGTCGATCACAGCCAGCATCGCCAACCCATGGACTGCCAGCATTTGCCGGTCAGTCATGGGGAGTTCGACAAGATGAGCAGCTTCGGACGAGGCAAGTTGCGGGCGGCGGTGATCCTCTATGCCCAGCGGTGAAACTCCTTGTTGGATGGGTTACTTCAGGCCGATCTTGTACAGCGTTCCGTCGTCCTCATCGGTCAGCACATACAAATACCCGTCCGGACCCTGTCGCACATCGCGAATGCGCTTGTTGAGTTCGCCGAGCAAACGCTCTTCGTGAACCACCCTGTCGCCATCGAATTGCAAGCGGATCAACTCCTGACTCACCAGCGCGCCGATAAACACGTTGTGCTGCCAGGCCTTGAAGCGGTCAGCGTCGTAAAACGCCATGCCGCTGAGACCGGGGGACTTTTCCCAGACATGGTGCGGTGCGACGGTGCCTTCGGCGGACGTGCCCTTGGCTTCCGGAATCGGCTGGCCGGAATAGTTGATGCCATGGGTTGCCATCGGCCAGCCGTAGTTCTTGCCACGCTCGATGATGTTGATTTCGTCGCCACCCTGGGGACCGTGCTCGTTTTCCCAGAGGGTGCCGGTCCAGGGATTGAGGGCCGCGCCTTGCGGATTGCGATGCCCATAGGACCAGATTTCCGGGCGTACGCCGGCCTGACCGACAAAGGGGTTGTCATCCGGCACCTTGCCGTCCGGATAGATCCGCACGATCTTGCCTTGCAGCTTGTCGAGGTCCTGAGCAGTCGGCCGGTCGTTGTTCTCGCCAAGAGTGATGAACAGATAGCCGTCGCGGTCGAACACCAGGCGTGAACCAAAGTGGTTACCGACCGAAAGCTTAGGCTCCTGGCGAAAGATCACTTTGAAATCCTTGATGGCCGTCAGGTCGTCAGACAGACGTCCACGACCGACCGCCGTCCCGGCCTTGTCGCCCTCACCGCCACCTTCGGCATAAGACAGATAGACCGTGCGGTCTTGCTTGAAGTCAGGCGACAACACCACATCCAGCAAGCCGCCCTGCCCCTTGGCCCACACCTTTGGCACGCCACTGAGCGGAGCAGAAAGTTTACCCTCGGCGCTGACTACCCGCAGGTTGCCGGGCCGTTCGGTCACCAGCATCCCTTGGCGATCGGGCAGAAACGCCAAGGCCCAGGGATGGTCGAGCCCCTTGGTAATCGGCGTCACCTCAAGGGTGCCCTGTTCGCTTTTCAAATGCTGGGGCGGCGCCGCGAAAACGGGTGCCGTGGCGGTGATCAGTGCGCTGGCACACAGTGTGGCCAGAAGGGTCTTACGCAACATGCACGATTCCTTTTGTCGTTCGAATGGCTTGAAAGAACGCTGTCCTGCCGTTCAACGGTTGCTGGTGTCCGCATCTCGATGAGGTGGATTGGGGATGAGTTTCGGTGGGGTGGCGGGAGGCGGCCGGCCTTGGGGATAGCGGTTGCCGACGCCACCATTGTCAAGCGTCGGTGGGCGCGGCACGGGCACTGTGTTCGGCCCACGGATGGCCGGCGCGCTGGGTTGCGTGCCTTGCATGCTGTTGGGATTGGCCCGGCGAATCGGGCTGTTGTAAGGATTGCTGGTATTGCCCGTCGGGCTCTGGGCCAACAGCAATGACGAAGGTGGCGCTGCGGTGTCGGCGTGGGCCAGATTGCTCAGCACACCACTCAGCGCCAACGCGGTGCAGCCGAGCACAAATCTGTTCATGGGGAGCCTCTCGACATCAGCGTGGATAGGGTCTTCGATAGCACGCTACGCCCGAGGTTCGGATTTGTTAACTAAAACCTCCTTCACAAGATGTAACACGAGTTGACCCCACCGCCGATCCGCCCGCAGGACCGGGCCGCAACCCGCTGAAACTTTTGCACAGCGTCACCGGTCACCTGAACATCACTCGCGAGAAGACGACAATGGCACGGGCAATCTGGAAAGGCGCAATCAGTTTCGGTCTGGTGCATATCCCTGTCGCGCTGGTCTCGGCGACGTCTTCTCAAGGGGTGGATTTCGACTGGCTCGACAGCCGCAGCATGGACGCGGTGGGCTACAAGCGCGTCAACAAGGTCACCGGCAAGGAAGTCACCAAGGAACACATCGTCAAAGGTGTGCAGTACGAAAAGGGTCGGTATGTGGTCCTCAGCGAAGAGGAAATCAAGTCGGCGCACCCGCTGTCCACTCAGACCATCGACATCTTTTCCTTCGTCGACAGCGAACAGATCCCCCTGCAAAACATCGATACGCCCTACTACCTCGCACCGGATAAACGCGGTGGCAAGGTGTATGCGCTATTGCGCGAAACCCTCAGCAAAACCAACAAGGTCGCCCTCGCCCACGTTGTCTTGCATACCCGTCAGCATCTGGCGGCGCTGATGCCATTGGAATCAGCGATGGTGCTGGTGATGCTGCGCTGGCCTGCCGAAGTGCGAAGTCTGGATACGCTCGAGTTGGGCAGTGAAGTCACCAAGCCCGAACTGGCCAAGGGCGAACTGGACATGGCCAAACGACTGGTTGAAGACATGAGCGCCGACTGGAAGCCTGAGGATTACCGCGACAGTTTTGAAGACAAGATCATGGCGCTGGTTGAGAAGAAGGCTAATGAAGGCAAGATCGAGGATGTGGAAACGGCGACGGGTGAAGAGGAGCGTAAAACCGCGGATGTCATTGATTTGACCGAGCTGCTCAAGCGTAGTCTTGGGGGCAAGAGTGCCGGTAAAACCAAACCAGCCGCACACAAAAAAGCCACGAAGACTTCTCGTGGCTGATTGAGGATTGTGCGGTGAATGTTATGGCCCCATCGCGAGCAGGCTCGCTCCCACAGGTGATCGCGGTTAACTGTGGGAGCGAGCCTGCTCGCGAAGGCTTTATACGCCGCAACACAACATTCAGATCAGGACGAAAATCGCCAGCAACCCACCAAAAATCGCCCACTTTTCGAGGTAATAGAGCTTGCGGTTACGCTTCTTGAGCGCCTTGCCGCGCAGGCGAATCTTGTAGATTTTGGCAAACAAGCGGTTGATACCGCCGGTCTTGTCACCCACATCGTTAGGCGCGCCCGCCGCCGACATCACATTACGGCTGAACCAGCCGTTGAACGCCGTCGCCCAGCGATACTTCATCGGGCGCTCAACGTCACAGAACAGAATGATGCGGTTCTGCTGGGTGGTGTTTTCGGCGTAATGAATGAAGGTCTCGTCGAACATGACCGCTTCACCGTCGCGCCAGTGGTAGTTCTCGCCATCGACGTTGATGTAGCAACCGGCATCGTTCGGTGTTTCCAGGCCCAGGTGGTAACGGTAGGAACCGGCATAAGGATCGCGGTGACGGACCAGTTTCGAACCCGGTGGCAACTCGGCGAACATCGCGGCCTTGATCGAGCCGATGCTTTGCACCAGTTCGGTGGTACGCGGGCAGAGTTTCATGGCCGAAGGATGGCTGTCGCCGTACCACTTCAGGTAGAAACGTTTCCAGCCAGTCTTGAAGAACGAGTTGAAGCCAACGTCGTCGTATTGATTCGAGCGCTTGATCTCTCCGGCCTTGAGCAGGTGCTGGCCCTCGGCGCGAATTTCTTCCCAATGGTCCTGCAACGGACTCAAATCAGGGAAATCGGCCGGGTTGAGATAAGGCTTATTGGGGATTTTCGAGAACAGATAAAGGAAGCAGTTGATCGGCGCCAGAAACGTCGAGTGGTCGCTCAGTTGGCGTCCCAGCTTGTGGCGCACGTGTCCGCGCAAGTGAATGTACGCAATGGATACAACGTAAATAGCGGCAATGATCAGTTTCACAAAAAATCGTCACACGTCTGAAGTGAACAAGCTGCGTCCCTTGCCGGCCAACCGGCCCAAGGGTCTTGTGCAGCGTCTGAATACGAAACAGCAGTCCCGATGGCGCGACCTTGAGCCTATGCCGATGGTCGGCATCAGGTTGATAGATGGCATTTTAGCCACAGTTTGTAACCAATAGTTAACGTTCAACGGTGAAAATCTGTCCGCTGATGCTGCCAAAGCGGCCGTGCGGCCTTAACGCCCTATCGTTTAAAGAGCCAGACCAGTACAATCGCCGCCAAACATTACGCGCCCCCCTTGGTTGATGACGGGAATGAACCCCGTCTCAGCGCACTTCGACTCGGGCCAAGCGCTCCATATGCTGCTGTCCACTTATTGCCAGATGGACCTTCCGCTTCTGACCGGGATGCATTTCCTGTGGTTCGAATACCGGAAACGGGTACTGAATCGGTACTGCCGCAACCCTAGCTACTCTGAATGCTTCGCAGGAAAAACCTTTGATCTCTACAGCTAACATCACGATGCAGTTCGGCGCCAAGCCGCTATTCGAAAACGTTTCGGTCAAATTCGGCGCGGGCAACCGCTACGGTCTGATCGGCGCCAACGGTTGCGGCAAGTCGACCTTCATGAAAATCCTCGGCGACGACCTCGAGCCGTCCGGCGGCCAGGTCATGCTCGAGCCGAACGTGCGTCTGGGTAAATTGCGCCAGGACCAGTTCGCTTACGAAGAATTCACCGTGATCGATACCGTGATCATGGGCCACGAAGAGCTGTGGAAGGTCAAGGCCGAGCGCGACCGCATCTACTCGCTGCCGGAAATGACCGAAGAAGACGGCATGGCCGTGGCAGAGCTGGAAACCGAGTTCGCCGAAATGGACGGCTACACCGCTGAATCCCGTGCCGGCGAACTGTTGCTGGGCCTGGGTATCGGCATCGAGCAGCACTTCGGCCCGATGAGCGAAGTGTCCCCAGGCTGGAAGCTGCGCGTATTGCTGGCTCAGGCGCTGTTCTCCGATCCTGAAGTGCTGTTGCTCGACGAACCGACCAACCACCTGGACATCAACACTATCCGCTGGCTGGAAAACATTCTGACCCAGCGCTCCAGCCTGATGATCATCATCTCTCACGACCGTCACTTCCTGAACAGCGTGTGCACCCACATGGCTGACCTGGATTACGGCGAGCTGCGCCTGTTCCCGGGCAACTATGACGAATACATGACCGTGGCGACCCAGTCCCGCGAGCAACTGCTGTCGGACAACGCCAAGAAGAAAGCGCAGATCTCCGAACTGCAATCGTTCGTCAGCCGCTTCTCGGCCAACGCCTCGAAAGCCAAGCAGGCCACTTCCCGCGCGAAGGCGATCGACAAGATCCAGCTGGCCGAGGTCAAGCCTTCGAGCCGTGTGAGCCCGTTCATCCGTTTCGAACAAACCAAGAAGCTGCACCGTCAGGCGGTCATCGTCGAGCGCATGGCCAAAGGCTTCGACGGCAAGACACTGTTCAAGGACTTCAGCTTCCAGGTTGAAGCTGGGGAGCGCGTGGCGATCATCGGCCCGAACGGTATCGGTAAAACCACCCTGCTGCGCACCTTGGTCAACGAACTGACCCCGGATGCCGGCACCGTGAAGTGGACTGATGCCGCAGAACTGGGCTACTACGCGCAGGACCACGCGCACGACTTCGAAGACGACTGCAACCTGTTCGACTGGATGGGCCAATGGACCCAAGGCGGCGAGCAAATCGTTCGCGGCACCCTCGGCCGGATGCTGTTCTCCAACGACGAGATCCTCAAGTCGGTCAAGGTCATCTCCGGTGGTGAGCAAGGTCGCATGCTGTTCGGCAAGCTGATCTTGCAAAAGCCGAACGTGCTGATCATGGACGAACCGACCAACCACTTGGACATGGAATCCATCGAAGCGTTGAACCTGGCGCTGGAGAACTACCCGGGCACCCTGATCTTCGTCAGCCACGACCGTGAGTTCGTATCGTCCCTGGCCACCCGCATCATCGAGTTGAGCGCCAGCGGCGTGATCGATTTCAGCGGTACGTATGATGATTACTTGCGTAGCCAGGGCGTTGTGTTCTAAATAAAAGCTGCTTCAACGAAAAGCCCTGTCCTTGTGACGGGGCTTTTTTTGCTCTGATCGATCGTTCCCACGCTCTGCGTGGGAACGCCTCAACGGACGCTCCGCGTTCGGCTCCGGAAGGGACGCGGAGCGTCCCAAGATGCATTCCCACGCAGAGCGTGGGAACGATCAGTCCGGGAGAAAGTAGTTAGCCTGCTTCCTTTTATTTCCCATGCAAGCCATGATGCAGTTCTCCCACCGCCGCCCGCGAACGAGCCCTCATGTCTGTGCAGCAACTGCCACCCCAAAGCTCCATGGCGATCACCCTGCAGATCGTCTCCATCGTCTTCTATACCTTTATTGCCTTCCTCTGCATCGGCCTGCCGATTGCGGTATTGCCGGGGTATGTCCACGAACAGCTGGGTTTCAGCGCGATCATCGCGGGGCTGACCATCGGCTCGCAATACCTGGCCACCCTACTCAGCCGCCCGATGGCCGGGCGTATGTCGGACAGCATCGGCACCAAGCGAGCGATTGTTTACGGGTTGTCGGGGATTGTGTTGAGCGGCGTGCTGACGTTGATTTCAACGCTGCTGCAAAGCGTTCCGTTGCTGAGCCTGTTGATCCTGATCGCTGGCCGCTTGTTGCTGGGGATTGCCCAAGGCTTGATCGGGGTCGGCACCATCAGTTGGTGCATGGGTCAGGTGGGCGCTGAACATACCGCGCGATCGATCTCCTGGAACGGCATCGCCTCCTACGGCGCCATCGCCATTGGTGCGCCGCTGGGGGTAGTGATGGTGAGTGAACTGGGGTTCGCCAGCCTTGGGATCGCGCTGTCGGTGTTGGCGCTGGCGGCGTTGTTGCTGATTCGAAACAAACCTTCGGTGCCGGTGATTCGCGGTGAGCGCCTGCCGTTCTGGGCGGTGTTCGGGCGCATTGCGCCGTTCGGCGCGAGCCTGAGCCTCGCGTCCATTGGCTACGGCACCTTGACCACCTTCATTACCCTTTACTACGTCAGCCGCGGCTGGGCCGGTGCGGCTTATTGCCTGACGGTGTTCGGTGTCTGTTTCATTCTGGCGCGGCTGTTGTTCATTTCCAGCATCAGCCGTTTCGGTGGATTTACCTCGGCCATTGCCTGTATGAGCATTGAAACAGCGGGCCTGGTGTTGCTGTGGCTCGCGCCCTCGACCGGTTATGCGCTGATCGGCGCAGGCCTGACCGGGTTCGGCCTGTCGCTGGTCTATCCAGCGCTGGGGGTCGAAGCGATCAAGCAAGTGCCCAACTCCAGTCGCGGGGCGGGGCTGAGTGCTTACGCGGTGTTTTTCGATTTGGCGCTGGCGATTGCCGGGCCGTTGATGGGCGCGGTGGCGTTGAACCTGGGGTACACGTGGATTTTCTTCAGCGCGGCGTTGCTGTCGGTGACCGGATTAGGCCTGACGTTACTACTCAAGCGCCGAGCAATGGCTTAACCGCCGCACGATCCATGCAGCTGGCGAAGCCTGCGTTCGGCTCGGTCCGCGCTCGGGCGAAGCAGTCGTAAAATCAAGCTCCGCGGTGTTTCAGACATAATGTACATGCAGATTTTACGACTGCTTCGCAGCCGAACGCAGCCTCGCAAGCTCGACAGCTGCAGATTGGTGGCGATTATTGATCTGCAGTCTGCATCCCGGCCCGGGTCGGTTTGCCCAGAGCATGAGAGAAGAAACGCCCGGCTTCGGACACCATGGTGCGGTGGATGTCTTTGCGGTCGACGCCATCGGCATCGGTGCACAGCGCCGGCATGGCAATGATCTGCTCTTCGTTGCAAGGCGCCATGAACACGAAGTGCCCTGCCCCGGCCAGCAACTTGAAGTCCGGTGCAATCGGCAGTTTGCGCGCCAGGGCGGCGGCATTCTTGTCGAACGCCACCAGTTTGTCGCCGTCGCCGCTGTAGAGCAGCACCGGCACATGCACGTCGGCCAGGGTATGGCGGCCAAACTTCAGGCTCAGCGGCGCCATTAGCAGCAAGGCGCGAACCCGAGGGTCAGCCACCGGTTGCAAATCATCACGGTCGACAATCAATTCACCTTGGGTGTTGCAGGCATCGCGGTCGTCCGGGCGCTCCTGGCAATAGCGGCGCAGACGATCCAGGTCTGGCGTCGCGCCGGACAGAATCAGCGCCGTCTCCCCACCCGCCGAATAACCGATCACACCGACCTGATCGGCATTGACGAAGGGCGCGAGCATACGATCGCCGAGCGTCGCGGTAATGGCTTCGGAAATCTGGATGGGCCGACCGTAAAGGTTACTCAACGTACCGAGGCGGCTGTGGTCTTTGGAGTTGTCACCCGGGTGGATCACCGCCACCACCACAAAACCTTTGCGTGCCAGCGACGTGGCTAGGTCGTTCAAGGCCAGCGGGGTTCCGGTGTTGCCGTGGGACAGCATCAGCAGCGGGAAACGACCGATAGCGACTGGGGTGTCCTCGCCCGCTTCAACCGTGTAGCCCTCGATTTTGCTGGAGTGCTCCTTGTCGCTGGAGGGATAGAAGGCGATGGCGCGCATCGGCTGCAAGTCCAGAGGGTCGAGAAAGCTCATCTCATGGAAGCCGGCGCTCCAGTGAGGATGCGGCGCAGGCGCGGCGTGCACTGAATTCAGGCTGCTGAGCAGGCAAATCAGTAAGGTTGCACAAAGACGCACCATGGGATGCCCCACCTTGTTACTTGACCGGAAACGGTAACCCTCAACTGCATAACTCGGGCCAGGAGATGAAACAGCCAGAAACAAAAAACTCCGCATCTGGCACTTGCGTGATCAGAATACAGAGTTTTTTGAGTGTTGCCCGAGCTGTTTGATTTTCTTTACACAAGCCTTACGCGGCGGCGAACAACTGCTCGCTGATTTGCGTTTGAGCGTCGCTCATGGCTTTGGTACGGACATCGTCACCGTAAGCAAGGCCATGGGCACGGACGAACTCGAGGTCAGTGATACCGATGAAGCCGAACAGGACTTTCAAGTACTCTTCGTGAGCAACGCCAGTCGCCTGACCGGCATGCAGACCGCCGGAAGTCGATACGATGACAACTTTCTTGCCACCGCACAGGCCTTCAGGGCCGGCTTCGGTGTAACGGAAGGTCTGACCGGCAACGGCGATGCGGTCGATCCAGGCCTTGAGTTGAGTCGGGATAGAGAAGTTGTACATCGGGGCTGCAATCACCACGGCATCGGCGGCGAGGAATTCTGCCAACGTCGAGGCGCTCAGCTCGGCTTCGTGCTGTTGGGCGGCGTTGCGCAGTTCAGCGGTGGTGCCGGCGGCAACCAGCGTCGTGGTGGAGAAATGGCTGATGGCATCAGCGGCCAGGTCGCGGTAGGTCACCACGGCAGTCGGCTCGGCAGTTTGCCAGGCTTTAACGACTTCGCTGCTCAGCTGACGGGAAGCCGAGTTGTCACCAAGAATGCTCGAATCGATATGCAGCAGTTTCATGTGGGATCTCCAGGTGAGGATCGCCACGAGGCGATCTGATGGAGAGAATCCTACAGGCGAAACCAATAGATGATTAGGCCGCAACAATGCGATAGTTCGTCCCACTGATAGAACAATCGAGCTCAACCATGCAAGACCTCAATGATCTTTACTACTTCGCCAAGGTCGTCGAAGCCGGTGGCTTCGCAGCGGCCGGGCGTTTGCTCGGGATACCCAAGTCGCGGTTATCACGGCGCATCGCCGAGCTGGAAGAACGTCTGGGCGCGCGCCTGCTGCAACGCACCACCCGACAATTGAAGCTGACCGCCGTGGGTGAACGTTACCTGCGGCACTGTCAGGCGATGCTGCTGGAAGCCGAGATGGCGGATGAAGCCGTCGCCAGCATGTCCAGCGAACCTCGCGGGCGTTTGCGGGTGTCCTGCCCCGTCGGGCTGGCCCACGAAATTCTGCCGACAGTGATTAGCGATTTCCTTGAGAAGTTTCCTCAGGTTCAACTTGAGGTCATGTTGCTCAACCGCCGCGTCGACCTGGTGACCGAGGGCGTCGATGTCGCGCTGCGGGTGCGTGAGTTGGGCGATGAGGATCCGCTGCTGGTCACCCGACGTTTGCGCCAGGCCCAGATGGCGATGGTCGCCAGCCCCGCGTTCTTGCACGGACGTGAGATCAACCACCCCGAAGACCTGAAAAACCTGCCCGTGCTCGGCGCCCTGGAACCCGACCGCATGGTGCATATCCGCATGCTCGATCAACAGGGTAAAAGCTTTGAGTTGAGCCTCGAAGCGCGATTGGGCATCGACGACTTTATCGTGCGCAAGGCCTGCACCCTCGCTGGCCAGGGCTTTACGATGCTGCCGATGATGTATTGCGAGCAGGAACTGGAAAACGGCTCGCTGGTGCAGTTGCTGCCCGATTGGTCGTTGCCTGGCGGCTGGCTGCAAGCGGTCTACCCTCATCGGCGCGGGGTGATGCCGGCCGTACGCGCCTGGCTCGACCATTTGATCGAATCATTCAATGCCTGTGGGGACCGACTGATATGAAGCCTGGACGTATGAGCGAAAAGGACGTCGCGCAATTCTGTCTCGCGCTGCCGGGTGCTCGGGAAGACTACAAGTGGGGTGGCGTGCGGGTGTTTTCGATTGCGGGGAACAAGATGTTCGCCTTGCAGAATCTGCGGGGCGACTCCCTGGCCTTCAAGGTCGACAAGGACTTGTTTCTCGGTCATTGCGACCGTCCGGGAATCCGCCCGGCGCCGTATCTGGCGCGGGCTCAGTGGATCATCATGGAAACGCCCTACCCTTTGGGCACCGAAGAGCTACAAGGCTTGTTGCAGCGTTCCCATCAATTGGTGGTGAGCAAGTTGCCCAAGCGTACCCAGGTCGGACTGCTGCTTTAAAACAGCGCCAGCAGATTTGCCCCCAGGAACAGTTGATCGATCCAGAACACTTGGTGCAGCAGCACGATCATCCAGAACAACAGCTGAAACGACAGTTTGCGCGTCTTGTGCCGAAACACCTGCTGCGCCAGCAAGGCGCCCGGCCAGCCGCCGGCGAGTTCCACCGCATGCAGCACGTTCTCTGGCGTGCGCCAATTGTCGGCGCGAGCCTTGCGCTTGTCGCTCCAGTACAGAAAAAACGCCAGCACGCTGACGATCCCATACGCCGCCAAGGGAATCACCGAAACCCCACGCAGCCACAACGACATCGAGCCGAACAGCGGCAGCACGCACAGCACCGCGAACACCAGTAGTTTCAGCCGAGGTTTGCGGATCTCTCCACCGGGCTTGCTTCCGGGGTTGTTGCGCGCGCTGGCGTCATTCATGGCTTGACCGCGGCCCAGTCAACCCAACCAAACTGCCAAGTGGCCAGGATGACCAGACCGAATGCGATGCGATACCAGGCGAACGCCGCGTAGCTGTGGCTGGCGATGAACTTGAGCAAGCCCCTGACAGCAATCATTGCAAAGATGAAGGCGGTGACGAAGCCGATTGCGAACACCGGAAAATCAGACGGTACGAACAGGTGGCGGTATTTGTAGCCTGAGTAAACGGCCGCAGCGACCATGGTCGGCATCGCCAGAAAGAACGAAAACTCGGTAGCGGTCTTGCGTGACAGCCCGAACAGCAAGCCACCAATGATGGTCGAGCCGGAACGTGAAGTCCCGGGAATCATCGCCAGGCACTGGGCGAAGCCGACTTTAAGGGCATCTTGCCACGTGATCTCATCAACGGTTTCGGCATGCACTTCATGCTGACGCTGTTCGGCCCACAACATGACGATCCCGCCCACCACCAACGCCGCAGCGACGGTGATCGGGTTGAACAGGTATTCGTGGATCAAATCGGAAAAAATCACCCCCAGTACCACGGCCGGCATGAAGGCAATCAACAGGTTTGCGGTAAAGCGACGAGCGCCGGGCTGCGTTGGCAAACCGGTCACCACTTCGAGGATCTTGCGGCGAAACTCCCACACCACCGCCAGAATCGCCCCCAGCTGAATAATAATGTTGAAAGCAATGGCCCGCTCGCCACCGAAGTTGAGCAAGTCCGCCACAATGATTTGGTGACCGGTACTGGAAATCGGCAAAAACTCCGTCAGCCCTTCTACAACGCCTAAAATCAATGCCTGCAAGGCCGTCCAAAGATCCATCAATCCCCCAAAGGCGATGCGCAAAAGCATGCCCCGTTAATATTTGTCAGAGCGTTAACTGCGATCAGCGTAGCTGAAGTCCCGCGCGCACAGGATCCAGACGAAACCGTAAAAATTCCGTGAAAAATCAACTTGGATTCAGGTTTTTCCGTGCGGGGCCGAAATCCTATCAGACAAGCCCGATTAGCGCTGCCGCGTTATTGGACTTGGGTCGGATATGACCGTTCGGCGAAGTGTGGTTGGATGCTGGCGATCATTTATTACAAGAAAAAGAAACCGGAGTGACAGCGTTATGAACAGCTTGCGCAGTATGTCGATCAGCCGACGTTTGTGGCTCATCTTGATCGTCGCCGTGATGATGCTAATGACGTTGGGCGTCTTGATGCTCAAGCAGATTCACGAGGACCTGTACCACGCCAAGGCTCAGAAAACCCAGCATGTGGTGCAAACCGCCAGTGGCATTCTGACCTATTACCACGACCTCGAAACCGCCGGCACGCTCACCCGCGATGCCGCGCAGAAGCAGGCACTGACTGCCGTTCGCGGTCTGCGCTATGACCAGAATGACTACTTCTGGATCAATGACCTGACGCCGGTGATGATCATGCACCCGGCCAACCCGAAACTCGATGGTCAGAACCTCTCGGCGATCCGCGACCCGGATGGTTTTGCCCTGTTTAACGAAATGGTCGCCGTCGCCAAGGCCAAGGGTGCCGGCACGGTCGACTATCGCTGGCCTAAACCGGGGGCCAACGCGCCGGTAGAAAAAACGTCCTACGTCAAACTGTTCGAACCCTGGGGCTGGGTGATCGGTTCGGGCGTGTACATCGATGACATGCAAGCCGAGTTCTATGGCCAGGTCTGGAAGGCCTCGTTCGTGGGGCTGGTGATTGCCCTGATCATGGCGCTGCTGGTGATCCTGATCGCCCGCAGCATCGTGCGTCCACTGCAGGAAACCGTGAACGCCATGGCCAACATCGCCAGCGGCGAGAGCGACCTGACCCGCAGCCTCGACACCGATGGCCAGGATGAAGTCGCGCAGCTGGCACGGCACTTCAACGCTTTCACCGCCAAGCTGCGACTGGTGATCAAAGAACTGCAAGTGTCGGCCAGTGCCCTGGGCCAGTCGTCCAGCGAACTGGGCAACGACGCTGCTCAGGCGCAGCAACGCAGCCAGCAGCAGTCCCAACAAATGGAATTGGTGGCCACTGCCATTAATGAAGTGACGTATGGCGTGCACGATGTTGCGAAGAACGCCGAGCACGCCGCCAGCGAAATGCGCGATGCCGAGTCTCAGGCGCAGCAGGGCCAGGTCAATATCGATGGCAGCCTGCAACAGATCGACAAGTTGTCGTCCACCATCGATCAGGCAGTGGAAGTGATTCGCACCTTGGCCGCCGAAAGCACGCAGATCGGCAGCGTCCTCGAAGTGATCCGCTCCATCGCCGAGCAAACCAACCTGCTGGCCCTCAACGCGGCCATCGAAGCCGCCCGGGCCGGCGAGCAGGGTCGCGGTTTTGCGGTGGTGGCTGATGAAGTGCGATTGCTGGCCCAGCGTACCCAGAAGTCCACGGCCGAGATCCAGTCGATGATCGAGCGCCTGCAAAGTCACTCCGAAGCGGCGGTCAAAGTGATCGGCGACAGCAGCCGTGCATCGCAGTTGACCATCGAGCAGGCCGGCCTGGCCGGTGCAAGCCTGAATGCTATTGGCCAGGCGCTGCGCAACCTCAACGGGCTGAACGCCTCCATCGCCAGCGCGACCTTGCAACAGGCGCATGTGGTCGAGGACATCAACCAGAACGTCACCCAGGCAGCCGGCTTGTCCCACAGCACAGCGCTGGCGGCCGAACAGTCGAGCGTGGCCAGCGTTCACCTGAAGGAATTGAGTGAGCAATTGAACGGTCTACTCAAGCAGTTCCGGGTGTAACCCGAAAAGATCGCAGCCTTCGGCAGCTCCTACAGGGAGATGCGCTCGGCGTAGGAGCTGCCGCAGGCTGCGATCTTTTGATCTTCAAACTTCGCGCCTTCCCGTTACAATCTGCCCCCCCTTTCAGACTTCCCCCAAGGAACCTCCATGTCCGGGCTTGAACTGTTTGCCGCCGCCCTCGGCGTCATTGCCGTCTGGTTGACGGTCAAACAGAACCCTTGGTGCTGGCCGATCGGCCTGGTCATGGTACTGCTTTATAGCTGGATCTTTTTTGAGGTGAAGCTCTACTCGGACATGCTGCTGCAGGTGATCTACGCCGCGTTGCAGCTCTATGGCTGGTGGCAGTGGACGCGTGCGGGGGACGCGCACCAGGGTCGGCACGTCAGTCAACTCGACGGTAAATCGGTTGCTTCTGGCCTGGTTATTGGAGCGGTCGGCAGTCTGTTACTGGGCGCGGCCATGGCCCATTGGACCGACGCCGCGCAGCCTTGGCTCGATGCTGCGCTGACGGGTTTCAGCCTGGTGGCGCAATTGTGGATGGCGCAAAAACGCGTGCAGTGCTGGCCGCTGTGGATCGTCCTGGACTGTATTTTCGTCGGCCTCTTCCTGTACAAGGGGATGTACCTGACTGCTGCCCTGTATGGCCTGTTCACCCTGCTGGCCATTCAAGGCTGGCGCACATGGCGCAGCGATCCGCTGCTGTGCCCATGAAGGTGTTGGTGCTGACAGGGCCGGAATCCAGCGGAAAAAGCTGGCTTTCGAGCGAGATTCACGCCAATTTTGGCGGCATATTGGTCGGTGAGTACGTTCGGCATTTCATCGAAAGTGAAGCCCGCGAAACCTGCTACGATGACATTTCATCCATCGCACATGGCCAGCTGACTTGGGAAGATGAAGCACGCGCCAAACAACCGTCACTGTTGATTCTCGATACGCACCTCTTAAGCAATATCCTTTGGAGTCGCACATTGTTTGGCGCTTGCCCGACGTGGATCGAGCAAGCATTGCTGGCACGGCACTACGACCTGCATTTGCTGCTGAGCCCTGAAACCGTGGCCTGGCATGACGATGGGCAGCGTTGCCAACCGCAACTGGCAGAACGCCAGGCGTTTTTCCAGGCCAGCCACCAATGGCTTGACCTGCACCGCCAGCCTTGCCAGGTACTGCAAGGTGATTGGAAACAGCGCAAGGACGCGGCATTCGAGGCTGTGACGCGCTTGCTCAAGGCCTGACAAGGGTAACTTCCGCCCTGTCGCAAATGTCCATTCCTGAAACACCCACCCCTGCGCAAACCCGCGAGCTAAAGCGGTCCGAGCGCTCCGTCAAAAAAATGTTAAGCCACTGATACAACCTGCCTTCAGCGCCCTCAGCGAGCAATGCCGCCAGCATGGACGGCGCTTTTGCGTGGCTCTGTCTCAGAGGCGTTACAACATTTTTTTGACCACCTCGACAATTAAAGCCAACCAACTGTTTTTAAAAGAAAAACGAAAACCGGCACACCTTCTGCTCTCTTCCTCGCAACGCTGATAAGGGCCAGCGTTCCACTTACAGAAGGAATTGCCGCTGTGGGGAAATTTGATAAAAAAATCTATAGCCTCCTGCTGATCGGATGCGCACTGGGCTCAAGTATTTGCCTGCCTGTACAAGCTGACAACGGCATCATCATTATCAAACGTGATGTCCAACCACGCATGGCAACGCGTGCGCCGATGATTCCCGACCCTAGCCCCACGACCGCCAATGCCAACCCGTCCAAACAGATCCTCAGTCAAACGAACGAGTTGAGCGACGGCGACTTTGCCGGTGTCGCCAGTGGTGCAGGCATCTCCCGCCTGGTCACTCAAAACACCAACAACCTGGGCGGCAATATCAGCAACCAGACCCAGCTTTCCAACCTCCCCGCTGGACGTTCGGGAAATGCCGGCAACGGTATTGCCAATATGGTCAATTCAAGCGTCCAGCAAGGCCTGGGTGCTCTGAAAGTCATAACGGGAGACCGTTAAGATGAATCGTACGCTGCTGATTATCGCCATGTTTTGCAGTGCATCGACCTTTGCCCAATCTCCCGTCATCAACAACGCCGAAATCGACGGTTCGGGCACGCAGTACCAAGGCAACCTCGGGGTCAACCAGGCTGCCGGCGATCTACAGCAACAGGCTAACGCCCGGGCCATCGCCATTGGCCATGGAGCCAGCGCGACCACACAGATACGCCAACGGCTGCGTACGGTGGTCGACCCCAGGATCGATGCTCGATCCAGCATTCAAGGCGACTCCTTCAGCAACGGCAGCGGCGTACTGGGCGTCAACCAGAGCGCGGGCGCCAGCAACCAGCAAGCCAATGCCCTGCGGATAAGCGTCAGCACACAGCCGCAAAGCATCGACGACAGCGTCCTCAGGCAACAGAACGTGACGCTGATCACCAACTCCGATCCAACTGACTCTGCACCAGGCTATCGCCAGGTCGCTACCAGCGATCAGGCCTTCACCGGTAGCCGTGGGGTGATCCAGTTGAATCAGAGCGCCGGGGTGGGAAACCGAACGGCCAATACCCTGAGCGTACGGGTCACGGATTGACCCAAACAGGTAGGTACAACACTTAACCTAAAATAAGTACGGAGAACCACCATGAAACCTTCGATGGCAATAAAACCTCTGGTTTTTGCAATCGCTGCGGTCTTGGCTGTTGCTGCACAAGCTGGACAGAACGATCGGCGTGGTCACCATAATGGTCATCACAACAATCACCATACCCCTCCTCCAACAGTGATCCATACCAGCGCGACCGCCAATGCGAACGATAGGCAGAGCAGTACCGGCAACCGCATCTACAACGAAGGGACTGAGAACTCAGCCGAGATGAGCAGCTCTGCCTCAGGCGCGAGCGGCAACGTCGGTGTCAACGTGGCAGCAGGCGCCGGCAACCAACAAGACAACGCGGCCGCCATCGCAAACGCTGGCGCCACCTCCAGCCTCGATAACAGCTTCGTGTTCGGCAATGCCGACGCCAGCGCTCGAGTCACGCAATACAGCAACAACAACAAAGTGTGGAACTACGGCACCCAAAACTCTGCCGTGATGAGCGGATCGGCCGATGGCAGCAGCGGCAATATGGGGGTCAACATTGCTGGTGGCGACCTTAACCAACAGAAAAACACCATGGCAATTGCCAACTCCAACTCCCCGTTGGGTAACGCATCAGCCAGCGCCTCTGCCAATCAAAGCGGTCCTGGCCTGACAGTGAATAACAACGCTGATCGGACCTACCGCGTGGATACCATTACGGTAACCAAAACGGCCAGCGGTAGTTTCTCTAAAGATAAGTCATTCGAGGTTAGCGGCAGTCAAAGCGCTTCTTCGAGCTGGGCTGCGGCCGGGGCCAGGAGCTCTGATTCCAGCGGTTCCCTCAGCATTGATGTAAGCGGTTCGAAGAGCAGCAATGCGAGCGGTTCCAACAGCAGTTCTGCGAGCGGTTCTAACAGCAGTTCTGCGAGCGGTTCCAACAGCAGTAGTGCAAGCGGTTCTTCGAGTGCATCCTTGGATGCTTCCTTGAGCGCTACTTTGGACGCTGCTGCGGCGGCTTCCCATTCCACTACCGTCAATAATGGCCGTGGCGATCGCACCCGCAGCAGCAGTTCCGATGCATCGCTTACCGCATCGCTTGACGCAACGCTTAACGTAGCGGTAGACAAATCGTTCGACAAATCGCGCGATTCCTCGTTCGACAGATCTCGCGACTCCTCGTTCGACAAGTCTCGCGAATCCGCGTACGACAAATCGCGCGATTCCTCGTTCGAAAAATCGTTCGATAAATCGTTCGAGAAATCGAACGCCTCCTCGTTCGAAAAATCGGCCAGTAAATCGTCCGAATCCGAGTTCGCAAAAGCGGGAAGCTTCAGTGAAAGCAGTTCATTTGATTTGAGCAACACCTACTCCTATCAAGTGCTGACTCCAACTGGCTGGGCTAACCCTGTGACCAACACTGCAACCCTGAGCGGTTCGGTGAATGGCGGCAGTGGCAACCTGGGCGTCAACGTGGCTGCCGGTGTGGGTAACCAACAAAGCAACTCGCTGTCCATTGCCAACCAGTCGTTCTAATTGCTGTCTCTGGAGGCCCCCTTATGGGGGCCTTTTTCAACACAACCAGAAGGCGTCCCACTATGCGCATTATCGCCTTGGCATTTTTGCTTTGCGTGGCCAGTGTGATTGAGGCTGCACAATTGCCGCTTTCCGTCCTGCCGGGCGGCGCGGTGGTGTATAAGCCGATCCAGAGCATACGCGAGCGTAAATTTGCCGACCTGGTGCAACAGAAAACCGACTTCAGTTGCGGCGCAGCTGCGCTGGCGACCGTATTGCGCCAGGCCTATTGGCTGGACGTGAACGAAGAACAAATCATCGAAGGCATGCTGTCACACTCCGATCAGGATCTTGTCCGCGTCCAGGGCTTCTCCATGCTCGACATGAAGCGTTACGTGGAGAGTATCGGTATGCGGGCCCGCGGCTACCGGGTAGCGACGGAAACGTTGAGCGAAATCAGAATTCCGGTTGTGGTACTCATGGATATTCGTGGTTACAAACATTTTGTGGTCATGCAAAGAGTCCATCAGGGCTGGGTATATATCGGAGATCCGGTACTCGGTCATAAACGTTACAAAGTCGAAGACTTTGTAAAAGGCTGGAACGGCATCATCTTTGCCGTCATCGGCCAAGGCTACGACAAAACCAATGCGTTGCTCGCCCCCCCCCTGCCACTGACCGCCAAGAACCGCATCAACACCTTCAGCCCGGTGCAAGACGCAGAGTTGATGGATTTCGGATTCATTCAAAGCGACTTCTTCTAATAACAAGGGAGCACGACGCTCCGGGAGCATTCCAATGAAGACTCCAATCTGGCTGGCCGTGGTTTGCCTGGCCGCCAGCCTGCCGACCCAGGCTCAGACGTTCAAACCCATTGAACTGAATGATCAGGAATTGGCGACCCTGCGAGGCCGCTATGTCATGCCGGGACGGATCGTCAGTTTCGGCATTGTCATGACCAGCGCTTGGCAAAATGCCAACGGTGAAGTGATCGGGGCAACTTCCTCGATGCAAATTCAACAATCGACCATCAAGCCACAGTTCTATGTATCGATGATCGACGAAAAAGGTAATGGTTCAGCGAGTTCGCAAGGCACCGGTACCGTCACTGGCGGCAACGGCCTCAACAGCACCGAAGGCGTCACTCAAGTCGTGCGTGCTGCCGGCGACCATAACACTGCCTACAACAATGTTGATATCAACGTCACAAAGGCTAACCAAGCGCCAGCAACGCAACAGCAGGGCCAGGCATTGGCCGCAGGCTCGACGTTGGTCGGCGCCAATGGCGCGGGCTCGCTGAGCGTTTCCTCCACCGGTACAGGTGTGCAACTCAATATCGTGGCCAACAACAACCAGGGCAGTACCGTACAACGCCTGGCCCAGGGTGGGCTGATGCAGAACACGACGTTGCTCGGCGGTGGCAACCAGGTCCGCAACCTCACGTCCCTCAATGTCGTGCTGCGTGACAACGTGGCGACAGGAGGGTCCCTGAACGGCAACCTGGACCAGCTCAAAGGTCTTCGCACTCAAGGATTCTGATCTACGCTCAGTCTCATCAGATGAAGTCAGAAGGGACGGCTAACCCATGCACCGATCGTTAACGTTCAGAGCTATCGTTTGTTTGAGTAGCCTGGCCCCGGCGACACTGCTGTACGCAGCACCGGACCCCCAGGTCGAGATACTAAAACAAGAACTCATGGAGTTGAAACAGCGTTACGAAGCACAACAGAACGCGCTGATGGTACTCGAGCAACGCGTTCGCCAAGTCGAAGAAGCACCTGCGACACCGGCTCCCAAACGCCTGACCAAATCCCCTGCCGAAACGACCAAGGGTGCCCAGACGGTGGCCGCCGGTGCGCCGGGAACCACAGGCAGTTCATACGGCCAATCGCTCAAGGATGATTCGGAGCCTGCGCAAAGCGTTTCCAACCTGTATGACGAAGCCAGCGGCTTTTTCGGGGGCGGCAAGTTCAGCTTCGAAACCGGCCTGACCTACACGCACTACGATACCCGTGCATTGGTACTTAACGGCTTCCTGGCACTGGACTCGATTTTCCTCGGCAACATCAACCTCGACCGCATCAAGGCCGACAACTGGACACTGGACCTGACCGCCCGCTACAACACGGGACAACGCTGGCAGTTCGACATTAACGTCCCCGTGGTTTATCGCGAATCAACGTACTCCTCCGGTGGCGCCGGTGGCGCTGGCCCGGTGACGTCGGACGCAACCGTTACCCGCGACCCGACCATCGGCGATGTGAACGTTGGCGTTGCCTACAAGTTTCTGGATGAGTCGGCCAATCTGCCCGACGCGGTCGCGACCCTGCGCGTCAAGGCGCCGACCGGCAAGGACCCTTACGGTATCAAGCTGGTCAATGACCCTGGCAACGATAACCTCTCGGTGCCCGAGGACTTGCCTACCGGCAATGGTGTCTGGTCGATCACCCCGGGTCTCTCGCTGGTCAAGACCTTCGACCCGGCCGTGCTGTTCGGCAGCCTGTCCTACACCTACAACATGGAAGACTCTTTCAGCGACATCAGCCCTCAGGTCAACTCCAAAGTAAAAGGAGACGTGAAACTGGGCGACTCCTGGCAGGTCGGCGCCGGCATTGCATTCGCCTTGAACGAGAAGATGAGTATGTCGTTCTCGTTCACCGATCAGTTCGCCCGCAAGAGCAAGATCAAGCCGGACGGTGGCGATTGGCAATCGATTACCAACAGCGATTACAACTCGGCCAACTTCAACATCGGCATGACCCTGGCAGCAACCAATAACCTGACAATCGTTCCCAACCTGTCCATCGGACTGACCGACGACTCGCCAGACTTTTCCTTCAGCCTGAAATTCCCGTACTACTTCTAATCCACAACAACAAAGCCCCGCTGCGACTTCAATCCCAGCGGGGCTTTTTTTGTCTTTAGATCTTGCGTCTAACGTATTTGATGCTTGTGCAACAAACGGTAGAAGGTAGGCCTGGATATCCCCAGCACCTTGGCGGCGATGCTCAAATTATCGCTGTGGCGGTTAAGTACATCGCACAAGGCCTGGCGCTCTGCCCGGTGCTTGTAGTTTTCCAGCGTGCCCATCGGCGCGGCAACGGCCTGCTGGCTGATCAGCCCCAAGTCTCGCGCCTCGATCTGCCGGCCTTCGGCCAGTACCAACCCGCGACGTACCCGGTTGGCCAGCTCGCGCACGTTGCCCGGCCAGTCATGCTTGCCCATGGCAATCAAGGCGTCTTCACTGAAGCTGCGCGGACGGCGGCCGGTTTCATGGCTGTAGAAGTGGGAAAAGTGGTTGGCCAGCATCGATAAGTCACCCTGGCGCTCACGCAGTGGCGCGGTGACGACTTGCAGTACGTTCAGGCGGTAGTACAAATCCTCACGAAAGCGTTTCTTCTCGATCGCTGCCTCAAGGTCGGCGTGAGTCGCCGCCAATACCCGCACATCCACCGGAATCGGCTGACTGCCGCCTACACGCTCTATGTGTTTTTCCTGTAGGAAGCGCAGCAGGTTGGCTTGTAACTCCAGCGGCAGGTCACCGATCTCATCGAGAAACAGTGTGCCGCCATTGGCCGCTTCGATCCGCCCGACCTTGCGTTGGTGGGCGCCGGTAAAGGCGCCTTTCTCGTGGCCAAACAGTTCGGACTGGATCAAGTGTTCGGGAATTGCGCCGCAATTTATCGCGATGAAGGGTTTGCTGTGACGCTGGGATTGTCGATGCAGGGTGCGGGCGACCAGTTCTTTACCGGTACCGCTTTCACCACGAATCAATACCGGAGACTCGGTGGGCGCCAGCTTGCTCAGCAACTTGCGCAGTTCGCGAACGGGCTTGCTGTCGCCAAGCAGCTCGTGCTCCGGCTGATCAATGTGAACCGTGCCCTGCCCACGCAGGCGTGCCATCCCGAATGCTCGCCCCAGCGTCACCTGAACCCGGGACACATCGAACGGCAAGGTATGGAAATCGAAAAACCATTCGCAGACAAAGTCCCCGACATTTTGCAACCGCAGGACTTCCTGATTGAGCACGGCGATCCACTCGGTACCGCTGCGGCTGATCAGTTCTTTGACGGCTTCCGGGCGTTCCAGGTGAAAGGGTTGCAAACGCAACAGGCCGACGTCGCAGGTTTTGTCGGCGGCGTTTTCCAGAGTACAGCTGTCAACGTCCCAACCCACAGAGCGCAAACCCGGCAGCAGACGATGACAGTCGTCGCAAGGGTCCACTACTAACAATCGTCGTAAGGCAGGCACTTCGATCATGACTGTTCCTTGGCGCCAAATTTAGGAAATTTTATTAAAAACAGTCGTTTGGCGGACCTGGCTGTAACATTAGCAAGAATTTGACGTGGCCTTGTACCGTTTGACTATAGGACGGTTGCGTATGTAGTTATAAGAAGCAAACTTGGTAGTTACCTATCGAGTTAAACCTTTCATTCAGCTTTCAAAATCTGTCTGGATCATGAGCCGATGGAAGAAAGTTGAAATTTCTTTTAATTGTATGTGACCTGCCCCCCGGTTGCGGGCATCAGTACAAGTAACCAGCCGAACGGTAAGCCCAACCGACGGCACATCATTTGTTTGGGCATATAGAGAGAAGACCCATGAACGCCCCGCTCCGTATCAACGAAGCTCTTTTGATTGCCGACCGCGCATTTCAGCCTTTCCAATGCGTGGCCTGGGCTCCACAAGACGGCAATGGCGAACTCAGCCTGACCGTTATCGATCGCACCAACACCCGCAGCATCGGCCGTAAGCAGATCCCGAGCAGCGCCTATACCGATCCCGCACAACTTGAATGCGTGCTCAAACAGGCCCGCGCCGAGTTGAGCCTGGAAGGTTACAAACTGCAATCGTGGTCGATGCCACACTAAGCATTTTGCGGGTTACTTATCGGTAACCCGCACCCTCCCTGATTAGTATTCGAAGTTGCTCGCAGCCAACTATTGGCAGGCTTGCCAGTGGTTCGAAAAGACACTGTTCTGGCACACAGCGACCCTCCGCTTATTAGTTCTGACCGTTGTGCATTTACTCATTCAGGGATTGAATGTCTTCCTTATACAGTCGCCACCCAACTCCTGGATCAGGACGACTCGCAAGGAGCTGCGTGCATGTCAATCCAGACAGCGTTTGCCTCACCTGCAGCACTGAACGACGCCGGAACGCTCGATACAACCTTTGCCGGCACCGGCAAAACCCAAGTGTATTTCGCTGGCAGCCTCTCAAGCATGGCCAACGGTGTGGCGATTGATTCACGTGGCAGGTTGTTGGTCGCGGCGAAGGTCGAAACGCGAGGCGGCAGCCGCTTTGGCCTGGCTCGCCTGCTTGAGGACGGCTCGGCAGATCTGGCGTTCGGCAATAACGGCAGCGTCATCGGGCAATTTGAACACGGCTTCGAGGCCATGGCCGGCAAAGTCCAGGTTCTGCCTGATGGGCACATTCTGGTCGCCGGCCTGCACTACGAAAATACTCGCCAGACACTGCCCGCCCTCGCCCTGTTTGATCAACATGGCCGCCCGGTTCAAGGTTTTGGCGACAATAACCGGTGCGTCGTGCGTCTACCGGGCGGCCTTTCCCAGGGCATGCGTGACGACTGGCTACCCCCCGGCGTACCGGGCGCAGAAGCCTGTGATGTCTGCGTGCAGGAGGACGGTCGAATCCTGCTGCTGGCCAATCATCACTTCGAACTGGCCGATCATGTCGGCATCCTGATACGACTTAACACCGACGGCTCGCTGGACGAGACCTTCAACGGTCGTGGCTTCGTGATTGTCAGGCACTTGCTGATGAACACCTGGCTCAGTGCCCTGAGGGTGCAACGAGACGGTCGAATCCTGGTGGGCGGGTCGATCAACTTCCCTGAAGAAGGTCTGCTGGCCCGCTATCACACCGACGGCAGGCTCGACGATTGTTTCGCCGTGGATGGTTTTATGACCTTCAAGGCACGGGGGTTTAGCGCTCAGGTCAGCCAGATCGTCCAACAGGAAAATGGCGATGTGCAGTGTTTTGGCAGCAGCCGCGACCCGATGCACTGCATGGCACTGAAAGTACACGGCAACGGTCGCCCGGACATTCATTGCAATGGAGGCCAGGCCCAATTGCTGCAGATCGGCCAATGTGGCTGCCAGTGGACCGCCGCGCAGGCACTGCCGGACGGCTGCGTGCTGACGGCCGGCGCCACGATCGGCGGTTTCGAGGCGGATTTCATTCTGGCCCGGCATCTACCTGACGGGCAACTCGATCACAGCTTCGGCAATGGCATCGGTTGGGTTCGCACTCACCTGAGCCGCAGCCTGGATACCGCGACTTCAGTGAGCATCCAGACTGATGGAAACATTGTCGTAGGAGGCTATTCACTGGATGGAAATTATCGGGCAGTCGTCGCACGCTATCTGGGGTAGGCCTGCATAATTTTCCTACACTTGATCTTCCCTTCCGCTTACGGCAAGTTGCGCGCTTCTTAATACAAGGAGTAGCCGATGCCCGGTTCAATGGCTCAGGCGTTCGCGCACAATTTTCTCGGGCATTCACCCCGCTGGTACAAGGCAAGCATTGTCGGCTTCCTGATTCTCAACGCATTGGTGTTGTGGACCGTGGGCCCAGTGGCGGCCGGTTGGCTGCTGGTGCTGGAATTCATCTTCACCCTGGCCATGGCGCTCAAGTGCTATCCGTTGATGCCCGGTGGCCTGCTGCTGATCGAAGCGCTGCTGCTGAAGATGACCACGCCCCAGGCACTCTACGACGAACTGGTGCACAACTTTCCAGTGATCCTGCTGCTGATGTTCATGGTAGCCGGCATCTACTTCATGAAAGACCTGCTGCTGTTTCTGTTCTCACGGCTGCTGCTCGGGATTCGCTCCAAGGCGCTGCTGGCGTTGATGTTCTGCTTCCTGTCGGCGTTTCTGTCGGCGTTTCTTGATGCATTGACGGTAACCGCTGTGATCATCAGTGCGTCCGTCGGGTTTTACTCGGTGTATCACCGCGTTGCCTCGGGCAATGATCCGCGTCAGGACAGCGAGTTTGGCGATGACCAGCACCTGCCCACACTCCATCACGCCGACCTCGAACAATTCCGCGCCTTTCTGCGCAGTCTGCTGATGCACGGCGCCGTGGGCACCGCACTGGGCGGTGTTTGCACACTGGTCGGTGAGCCACAGAACCTGCTGATCGGCCACGAGATGGGCTGGCACTTCTCTGAATTCTTTCTGAAAGTCGCCCCGGTTTCGTTGCCGGTCCTGGTGGCAGGTCTGATGACCTGCGTCCTGCTGGAGAAACTGCGTTGGTTCGGTTATGGCACGTTGTTGCCGGACAACGTGCGTACGGTACTGGCCAATTACGCCGCCGAAGACAATGCCGAACGCACCTCACGCCAACGTGCAGCGCTCATCGTGCAGGGATTGGCAGCGCTGATTCTGATTGCGGGGCTGGCGTTCCACATTGCCGAGGTCGGCCTGATCGGCTTGATGGTGATCGTGCTGATCACCGCCTTCACCGGCATCACCGACGAGCACCGCATCGGCAACGCGTTCAAGGACGCCATGCCCTTCACGGCGCTGCTGGTGGTGTTCTTCGCCGTGGTGGCGGTGATACACGATCAGCAACTGTTCACGCCTTTGATCCAGTGGGTGCTGGCCCTGCCGGCGGATCAACAGCCGGGCATGCTGTTTATTGCCAACGGTTTGCTGTCGGCCATCAGCGACAACGTGTTCGTCGCGACCATTTACATCACCGAAGTGAAACAGGCCTTCATCTCCGGCCACATGAGCCGTGAGCATTTCGAAACACTGGCGATTGCGATCAATACCGGCACCAACCTGCCGAGCGTGGCGACGCCCAATGGTCAGGCTGCGTTTCTGTTCCTGCTGACCTCGGCGATTGCACCGCTGATTCGCCTGTCGTACGGGCGGATGGTGTGGATGGCGTTGCCGTACACCGTGGTGATGGGAGTTCTTGGCTGGTATGCGGTGAGTTTCTGGCTTTGAGACATCAGGTCTGACGCCTTCGCGGGCAAGCCTCGCTCCTACAGGTTTTATATCGATCACACGGACACCGATAACCTGTAGGAGCGAGGCTTGCCCGCGAAGAACGATAACGCGGTTAACCTGCGTTGAGGATGTAGCGCTCGATTGCTTGCGCCGCGCCGTCCTCGGTATTGGCGCCAGTCACCACATCGGCCTGGCGCTTCACCGCCTCCTCTGCCTGCCCCATGGCGATCGACAGTCCGGCGCGATGAAACATCGCCGGGTCGTTGCCGCCGTCGCCCAGCGCTGCGGTCTGCTCCAGCGGCACACCGAGAAATTCGGCCAGTGTCGCCAGCGCCGCGCCCTTGTTGGCTTGCATCGCGGTCACGTCCAGGTACACCGGCTGTGAACGCGAGACCTGCGCCTGGCCCTCGACCTTGGGCAGCAGCTGCGCTTCCAGCTCGATCAGCAACTGAGTGTTATTGCTGGTGGCGACGATCTTGTCGATACGCTCAAGAAAAGGCTCGAAACTCTCCACCACCACCGGCGGATAGCCCAGCCCGTGCTGTTCGCGCGGGACCATCGGCCCGTTCGGATCCTTCAACAGCCAGTCGCCCCCGCTGAACACCCAGACTTCAACGTCCGGTTGATCGGCAAACAGCGCCAATGCCGTCAGCGCCGCCGTTGCCGGCAAGTAATGCGCGACCAGTAAACTGCCGTCCGGATTGACGATGGTGCCGCCATTGAAGGCTGCCGTTGGCAGGTCGACGCCCAAGGCTTCTATCTGCTGCAACATGGCTTTCGGCGGACGGCCGGTGGCCAGGCTGAACAGCACGCCGGCCTCGCGCAAGGAACGCACCGCTGAAAGGGTACGCTGGCTGAGGCTGTGATCGGGCAGCAGCAAGGTGCCGTCCATGTCGCTGAGCAGAAAACGGATGGGGTGTTGCATTGCATCACTCATCCGAGGCCGTGCCAGACGCGACCGTCGCGGGTCAGCAATTCTTCTCCAGCCTTCGGCCCGTCGTCGCCAGCGGCATAGCTCTGCACGCTCGCGTCCTGCTGCCAGGCATCAAGGAATGGCTGCACGGCGCGCCAGCCGTTCTCGATGTTGTCGGCGCGCTGGAACAGCGTCTGATCGCCGGTCAGGCAATCGTAGATCAGCGTTTCGTAGCCGGTGGACGGCTGCATTTCAAAGAAATCCTTGTAGGCAAAGCCCAGTTCGATATTGGCCATCTTCAAGGCCGGACCGGGTCGTTTGGCCAGCAGATCGAACCACATGCCTTCGTTGGGCTGAATCTGGATCCGCAGGTAGGTCGGTTGCAGCTCATCGACCTCGGTATCGCGGAACTGTGCATACGGCGCCGGTTTGAAGCAGATGACAATCTCGGTATCGCGCACGCTCATGCGCTTGCCGGTGCGCAGGTAGAACGGCACGCCGACCCAGCGCCAGTTGTCGATCATGACTTTCAGCGCGACGTAGGTTTCGGTATTGCTGTCGGGCGCCACGTTATTTTCCTGGCGATAACCCGGCAACTCCTTGCCGTCGATTTCACCCGTTGTGTATTGGCCGCGTACCGAGTTGGCCAGCGCCTCCTCGACCGACCAGGGCCGAATCGCACCGACCACCTTGGCTTTCTCGCCGCGTACCGCATCAGCGCCGAAGGCCGCCGGCGGCTCCATCGCGACCATCGCCAGCAATTGGAACAGGTGATTGGGCACCATGTCCCGCAAGGCGCCGGTGTGTTCATAAAAACTGCCACGGGTTTCCACGCCGACGGTTTCGGCGGCGGTGATTTGTACGTGGTCAATGTAGTGATTGTTCCAGAACGCTTCGAACAGGCTGTTGGAGAACCGGCTGATCAGAATGTTCTGCACGGTTTCCTTGCCCAGATAGTGATCGATTCGGTAGATCTGGTTTTCCGTCATTACCTTGAGCAAGCAAGCGTTCAAGGCTTCGGCGGTGTGCAGATCGGAACCGAAAGGTTTTTCGATCACCACCCGTCTGAACGCTTCAGGCGCTTCCGCAAGCAAGCCGGCGGCACCGAGACGGCGCACCACTTCGCTGAAAAAGCGTGGCGCGGTGGCCAGGTAGAACACCGCGTTGCCAGTGCCGCTGGTGGCGATTTTCGCCGCCAGCGCTTGATAGGTGCTGTCGTCCAGGAAGTCACCCTGGACGTAGCTGATGCCTTTGGCCAGCTTGGCCCACAAGTCCGGGTCAAGGGCTTGATCGCCCTTGCCGACCTTGGCGGCCACTTCGGCCCGAATGAAGTCTTCGAGTTTTTTCGCAAAGGCTTCGTCGGTGATGGCGTTGTGGTCAACGCCGATGATCCGCAGTCCATCCCCAAGCAGACCGTCACGACTCAGGTTGTACAGCGCCGGCATCAGCAGACGCTTGACTAGGTCACCATGGGCACCGAACAGGAACAGCGTGGTCGGTGGTGCGGGTTCTGCCTTGGATTTATTGCGGATCAAGCGAGTCATTTTTTCGCAGTCTCCACATGGCCGCCGAAGCCGAAGCGCTGGGCCGAGAGAATCTTGTCGCCAAAGGTGCCTTGCCCGCGCGAACGGTAGCGCGAGAACAGCGAGTTCGACAGCACCGGTACGGGCACCGATTGCTCCATGGCGGCTTCAATGGTCCAGCGACCTTCACCGCTGTCAGCCACCGAACCGGAATAACCGTCGAGCTTCGGGTCACTGGCCAGGGCGTCGGCGGTCAGGTCGAGCAACCAGGACGACACCACACTGCCACGGCGCCAGACTTCGGCGATGTCGCCAACGTTCAGGTCGAAACGCTGGTCTTCCGGCAGGTTGGTGCTGGCTTTGGTCTTGAGAATGTCGAAGCCTTCGGCGAAGGCCTGCATCATTCCGTATTCGATGCCGTTGTGGATCATTTTCACGAAATGGCCAGAACCGGCCGGACCGGCGTGGATGTAACCGCGCTCGGCACGATCGTCTTCGGACTTGCGGTCCTTGGTCCGCGGGATGTCGCCCAGGCCCGGTGCAAGGCTCTCGAACAGCGGATCAAGGCGCTTAACCACCTCGGCTTCGCCGCCGATCATCATGCAGTAACCACGCTCCAGGCCCCAGACGCCGCCGGAGGTACCGACGTCGACGTAGTGCAGGCCTTTCTCCGACAGGGTTTTCGCCCGGCGGATGTCGTCCTTATAGAAGGTGTTGCCGCCGTCGATGATGGTATCGCCGGCTTCAAGCAAGGTGCCCAGGGTGTCGATGGTGTCTTCGGTCGGTGCGCCGGCCGGCAGCATGACCCACACCGCACGCGGTTTGGCCAGGCCAGCGACGAGCGCCGGCAGGTCGATGACGCCAGAGGCGCCTTCTGCGGCCAGGGTGTCGACAAAGGCGGTATTGCGGTCGTAAACAACGGTGGTATGCCCGTTGAGCATCAGGCGCCGCGCAATATTGCCGCCCATGCGGCCCAGTCCAATAATCCCGAGTTGCATGTGCTGATGCTCCCTACTACAAATAATGTGTGTCAAAGGTTATAGCCCAACGCGACTCATTCGACTTAGTCCAGCGTTGGGGCACATAGTTTCCGGGCATTGTGCCCGATCCAGATTGATAACGTCGGTAATCGCGCCGAAGACACAACGACCATGAAAAATAAAAAAGTTCCCTTCCGGGGCAAAAGAAATCAAAATCAGCGCCGATAGTAAGTCAGCATCCGATTTCGGGGCAGGTTTACAGTTGAGGCAGCCATTTGCGAGGTGAGCAATGGGCACAGTACATGCGGCACAACCAGCACAAACCCTTTACGTCACGATCCGTCGTGATGAATTGCGCCAGTTGAAAGACGAGCGCGCCCAGTTGAGGCAGGAGCTCGCGCAATTGCGCTTGTTGACACAAGGCACTCAGGCCCAGCCCTTACCCGTCGCCCTCCATGCCCCTCACGCCTGATCCCCTCGCTTGAATCGGAAACAGCCCTCTGCTGTTTCCGACATGCCATCCCCGTTGACAAACCCGGCAACTCACGAAGTTTTCACCTCCGGTTATTGATACTCCGGCTCATTATGGCCGCTCGGTATCCGTGCGGCATCCGTTCGTCGGCGACATGGAAGGCCTCGACGGTCGAAGTGATTACTAGGCTGGAGCTCTAATGGCTTTGTTTAAACGCAGCAATACGTCTGCGAACGGTTTCGACTGGACAGGATTTCTCTGGCTGTTCCTGTTCTTCTGGTATTTCTCTGGCATTACCCAACTGCTGATCCAACTGACAGGCACCTCCGGCTTTACCGGGTTCCGCCAGGCCTTTGTGATGAGCGCCATCTGGCTAGCGCCGATGCTGCTGTTCCCCAAACAAACACGTGTCATGGCCGCACTGATCGGTGTGGTGCTGTGGGCCTGCTCGATGGCCAGTCTGGGTTATTTCTTCATCTATCAGCAGGAATTTTCCCAAAGCGTCATCTTCATTATGTTCGAATCGAACATCTCTGAAGCGGGCGAGTACATGACTCAGTACTTTGCCTGGTGGATGGTCGCGGCGTTCCTCGCCCACACCGCTTTTGCTTACTTGCTCTGGACTCGCTTGCGCCCGGTGTACATGCCTCGCGGTCGGGCACTGGTGGCTGCAACGGCCATTGTGGTTGCTGTCGTCGGTTATCCGCTGATCAAGCAAACCGCGCGTACCGGCACCCTCGCCGGCGGTCTCGAGAAATTCGAAACGCGCATCGAGCCCGCCGTGCCTTGGCAGATGGCCGTGGCCTATCACCGCTACCTCGATACCCTGGCCGGCATGCAAGACATGCTCAATAGCGCCAGCAAGATTCCACCGCTGCACAACCTCAAGGATGCCTCGGCCAATCAGCCGGCGACCCTGGCGCTGGTGATCGGCGAGTCCACCAACCGTCAGCGCATGAGCCTGTATGGCTACCCTCGGGAAACCACCCCGGAGTTGGACAAGCTCAAGGATCAACTGGCGGTCTTCAATAACGTCATCACCCCGCGCCCTTACACCATCGAGGCGTTGCAGCAGGTGCTGACCTTCGCCGACGAAGAAAACCCTGACCTGTACCTGTCGACCCCGTCGCTGGTGAGCATGATGAAGCAGGCGGGTTACAAGACTTTCTGGATCACCAACCAGCAGACCATGACCAAGCGCAACACCATGCTGACGACCTTCTCCGAGCAGGCCGACGAGCAGGTGTACCTGAACAACAACCGCAACCAGAATGCCGCCCAGTACGATGGCGACGTGATCGAGCCGTTCAACAAGGCATTGACCGACGCTGCGCCGCGCAAGCTGATCGTCGTGCATTTGCTCGGCACGCACATGAGCTACCAATACCGCTATCCGTCGACCTTCGATAAGTTCAAGGACCGCAAAGGCGTTCCGGACGGTGTGCGCGACGATCAGGTGCCGACGTACAACAGCTATGACAACGCGGTGCTGTACAACGACTTCGTGGTCTCGAGCCTGATCAAGGACTACGCCAAGTCTGATCCAAACGGGTTCCTGCTGTACCTCTCCGACCATGGTGAAGACGTGTTCGATTCCCCTGGCCGTAGCACACTGGGTCGCAACGAGAGCAAACCGACGGCGCCGATGTACACCATTCCGTTCATGGCCTGGGCCTCGCCGAAATGGCGCGAAAACCATGACTGGAGCTTTGCCGGTGATCTGGGGCGTCCTTACAGCAGCTCGCATCTGATCCATACCTGGGCTGATCTCGCAGGCTTGAGCTTCGACGAAATGGATCGCAGCAAGAGCCTGGTCAGTGCCAGTTTCAAGCCCCGGCCATTGATGATCGGCAATCCTTACGAGCGCGAGCAAAAGGCGTTGATCGACTTCAGCCTGATGAAACCCAAGGCCACGCCTGCCGACCCGGCAGTCGCTCAGAAGTAATCCTTTCAGGGGCCGGTTCCGGCCCCTTTTCCTACGCCATTGCGCGACTGCTCTGTCCGAAACATCCCAAAGATAATAATTATTCTCGTTAATGCTAAATCTCGCCTCTCCCCTTCGTCATTGAACAAACGGAATTTTTTCCCTCGACGACAAGGAGTCGGCTGCGATGTTCGCGCCTATCACCCGTTCCATGACCTTTACCCTGGGCCTGTGCAGTGCCGCCCTGAGCCCCGATTTGCTGGCTGAGACCGACCCTGATCAAGAGCCCGGCCGCACCCTCGAACTGGGCGCCACCCATGTGACCGCCCAAGGTTTGGGCAGCACCACCGAAAACACCGAGTCGTACACCACCGGCGCCATGAGCACGGCGACTCGCTTGAACCTGTCGATCAAGGAAACGCCGCAATCGGTTTCCGTGGTCACGCGCCAGCAAATGGACGATTTCAAACTCGGCACGCTTTCCGAAGTCATGCGCCAGACCACCGGCGTGGTGGTTCAGCACAACGACTCCGACCGGGTGGCCTATTACTCCCGGGGCTACTCGATCAACAATTTCCAGATCGATGGCATGTTGAACACCTTCAGCTACATGAAGTCCGATTCCGACACCATCATCTACGACCGCATCGAAGTGGTTCGCGGCGCGACCGGCCTGACCACGGGCGCGGGCGACCCTTCGGCCACCATCAACATGGTGCGCAAACGGCCGACGGCGCAGTGGGAAGCCCAAACCGGTGTCAGCGGCGGCAGCTATGACGACTACTACAGTTATCTGGACGTCGGTGGCCCGCTGGCCTTCGACGGACGCCTGCGCGGGCGCGGCGTGGTGGCCTATCGCGACAGTGATTCGTTCCGCGACAAGTACCAGCAACAAAGGGAGGTCGGCTACGGCATTCTCGAAGCCGACCTGACCGATGACACCGTGCTGGCGGTGGGTTACGACTACCAGAACAAGCACGTTCAGGGCACCTCCTGGGGCACCGTGCCTTACTGGAACGCTGACGGCGGCAAAGCCAACCTTGGACGCTCCACCAACATGGCCACGTCCTGGAGTTCCTGGCCACTGAAGGACAAAACCGCGTTCGCCAATCTGGACCATCAACTGGGCGGCGGTTGGCACCTCAAGGCTGCCTATACGCACCGGGAAAGTGACACCGACGGCAAGATCTACTACGGCGGTGGCGGCTTCCCGAATGCCGATCGCAGCGGCATGAGCGCCAACGTCAGCCACATGATCGGCACGCAAAAAATGAAGGCCTATGACTTCAACGTGTCCGGGCCATACGCGCTGCTGGGCCGGGAACACGAATTGATGGTGGGTTATGGCGAGGCCGAGCGCAGCGAGGATGCTCCCTACACGGTGGACGGCCCCCGGGCAGCGGATTACAAAAGCATCCGCGACTGGAAATACATGGGCGACATCGCCAAATTCCCCGACACCGTCACCCGCCTGACCGGTTCGAAAGACAGTACCCGCCAGAAGGCCGGCTATCTCGCCACTCGCCTGAGTCTGACGGAGGACCTGCACGCTGTACTCGGCAGCCGCTATGGCAGTTCGAAAGCGTCGAAAACGACCCACAGCTACGACGCCAATTTGCAGTTGAGCGAGTCCGAAAACACCCGCCAGCAACACAACGACATGTGGACGCCCTACGCCGGCCTGCTCTACGACCTCACTCCGGAGTACACCGTTTATGTCAGTTACACCGACATTTTCAACCCGCAGTCCAAGCGCGACAGCCATCGTAAATATCTCGAACCGGTGGTGGGCAGCAACTATGAACTGGGGCTCAAGGGCAACCTGCTGGAAGAGCGACTGAATCTCGCCACGGCGCTGTTCTGGAGCAAGCAGGACAACGTTGCCGAACGCGACGACTCGATACCGCCGGACCCGGCCACCGGCGAGGAGTTCTTCAAGTCTGGCGGCAAGGGCAACAAGGTTCAGGGCTTCGAAGCCGAAATCTCGGGCGAGGTCATGGCCGGCTGGAACATGATGGCCGGTTACACCTACACCCACTCGGTCAATGGCGAAAAGGAACGCGCTGTCACCAACCAACCGTTGAATATATTCCGGCTCTCCACGGCCTATCGCCTGCCCGGCGACTGGCAGGCACTGACCGTGGGGGCTGCGGTGAACTGGCAGAGCGATATCTACCGGGCCGCCAACCGCCCGGTCGGACGCGACGCCGATGGCGAGCTGATCACCGAAAGAGCGAATATCCGTCAGGAGGCCTACACCGTCGTCAACCTGATGTCGCGCTATGCGTTCGACAGGCACCTGTCGGCTTCGTTGAACGTGAATAACCTGTTCGACAAGAAGTATTACGACAACGTTGGTTTTTACAACGGCAACTTTTGGGGCGACCCGCGCACGGTGACCCTGAGCCTGGACTGGAAGCTCTAGGCGCAGGTAATTCCCATTTAACGGAATCGGCGGATAATGTCCCTTCGACATTGCTTCATGGACGAAAGGACCCGACAACTCGTAGTGGGGCACACCATGAAACGTACAACCATGATCCTCGCCGGCCTGATGATGCTCAGTTCAACAGCTGCATTTGCCGAAGGTGGTGCTGAACGCATGCGGTATTACTTCGAGAGCCTGCGGCTCAGCCAAGAGGCGAATCAAAGTAACGCCAGCAACACCACTGAAATAAGAGTGCCTGACGATCAAACCGCGCAAGTGACGGAGCACTACAAACCGTAACGACAAAGGGCGTCCTGATGGACGCCCTTTTTTATGCCCGTAACGCCTTAAAGCGCTTTGGTCCAGAACAGCATCCGACCGTGAGCCGGGTCGAACATGCCCGCGGCAAAACCGAACTTGCCATAGGAAGCCTGGGCGACAGCATTTCCTTCCAGCACCTCCAGTGTGATTTTGCAGCAACCGCGCTGGCGGGCGACGTCCTCGACCTTTTGCAGCATTTTCTGGCTCAACCCCAAGCCGCGAAACCTCTTCACCACCACCACATCGTGCACGTTGACCAGCGGTCGACAGGCGAAAGTCGAGAAACCTTCAAAGCAATTGACCAGCCCGGCCGGCTCGCCACCGACAAAGGCCAGTACGCTGAACGCGTGGGGACGTTTGGCCAGTTCCGCCGGCAGTTGCTTCAGCAAGTCGGCGGGCAACGAGTGGCCGCCGCCCATCGGGTCTTCGGCGTAAGCATTCAGCACCAGACCAATAGCCTCGGCATGCACCGCATTGGTGTAGCTGGCCTGAAGCACAAGAATTTCTGCGGATTCCATTTCCATCCTCGATCACACGTGAAGTAGCCCCGGCGCGTTTCTCGCACTGGAAGGCCGACTGACGATATCGCGAGCGCAGCAATGCCGACAACTGGATCCTGCTGCAATTTTTTTCGCTCAAGCGCCCCAGATCAGCGTTTCGGTCCACCCCAGCTCGGCAAAATCCTCGGCCCTCAAGCCTGACTCGCCGGCACAGAAAAACTCGTCCAGTTGTGGCGGTTTGACCGAGGTACCGCTGAGCATGGCGTGAACCTGCCCTCGATGATGAATCTGGTGCTCGAACAGATGGGAGAGCATACGTACGCGGCTCTCATGTTGCGGCGTGTCCCGGGCGATGGTCACGATCTTCCCGAGGTCGGCGTCGCGCATTTGCTCGCAGTAAGCGATCAGTCGTCGGTCTACCAGCGCTTGTTCGCGCTTGAGGTCTACCGCTTGCGTAAACGGCTCGTCCTGGTTGAAAAACACGTAGCAATCGGGATGCGGATCGTCGCCGCGCAACTCCCGCTCCAGCGCATCCACGTAGAACCAGTCGCAGGTCAGGATGTGATTGAGGGTAGCGCGCAGACTTGGAAAAAAGCTGACCCGCGGTGCCGCCAGTTCAGCCGGACTCAGCTGGCTCCAGCCTTTGGCGAGTCGATGATTGGCCCAGGCGTTCTGATAGGCCATGGTCAGCAAATGGTGCGACAGAGGCTGATTCATGTTCGCGGCTCCTTGGGTTCAAGCGTCGGCGAAACGTTGTAGCTGCATTTCCTGTAAACGGCTGAGGGTGCGGCGGAACGGGAATTCCAGATAGCCTTCGGTGTAGAGCGACTCCATAGGCACCTGCGCTTCGAGGCACAGCGGCACCTTGCGGTCGTAGCACTCGTCCACCAGGGCGATGAAACGCCGTACACCGTCGTCATGCACCGACAATTGCGGCAACTCGCGATCGCCCGCCACCACCCGCTCAACGCCGTCTTCAGTGCCTCGGGCGATGCGTCCTGCGCGTTTCTGCGCACTGAGGCTGGGCACGTCACTCAACAGAATAGCGCTGAAGGTGTCGCACAGGGCGATGAAATCCATGGCGGCAAAAGGCTGTTCACAGAGATCGGCGTAACGACTCCAGAGCACGGTTTCACTGGCCTGCACGACATTGAGTGGGCGGTAGCCAACCTTGATCGGGTCACTGGACACCGACTGGCCGACGGTCAATGCCTTGAACACTTCACCCAGAGCGCTGGGCTGTCCCGGTGCGGCCACCCAGTAGCGTTGCAAACCTTTGCCGGGGTGCAGGCGATGATCTTCACCACCGTCCACCGCAATCACCTGCATATGTTGCTTGATGGCCTCGATGGCGGGCACGAACCGGTCGCGGTTGAAGCCATCGGCGTACAGTTGATCCGGTGGCTGATTGGAGGTGCAAACCACCACCACGCCCTGCTCGAACATCACCTGAAACAAACGCCCAAGAATGATGGCGTCGCCGATGTCGTTGACGAACAGTTCGTCAAAGCACAGTACCCGCACTTCCTCGCTCAGTTCGCGAGCCAGTGCCTTCAACGGGTCGGCGGTACCGGTCAGCTGAAACGAACGCTGATGCACCCAGCCCATAAAGTGGTGAAAGTGTTGGCGACGGGCGGGGACCTTCAGGCTTTGGTAAAACTGGTCCATCAACCAGGTTTTGCCCCGCCCGACCGGCCCCCAGAGGTACACGCCAGTGATCGGCGTGCGCCCTTCATGCAGCGCTTCGTAGCATTTTTGCAGCGCCCAGACGGCATGTTCCTGGGCTTCGTCCTGGACGAAGCCCTTCTGTTCGATGGCGTGTTGCCAGGCGCTTAAGGGAGAGTCGACATTCATGCGCGGCAGTATGCCACGCGGCCTGGTCAGAGGGAGATGTCCAGCCGGGCGATCTTGCCCTGTTCGTTCAGGCGAAACATGTAGCGCAATTCCAGAGGGCTGCCAGGAAATGTCCCGGAGATCAGGTTATGCACCAACACTTTGCCGGTGCGCAGTTGCACGTCGAGCACTTCAACCCGTGGCTGGTAACGCTGGGCGGTGTCTTGCATCCATTGCGCGATGGCGTGAGTGCCGACCTGGTGTTGGCCTTCATCGAACACATTGGCATCCTCAGCGAAAAAACTGGCGACGCGCGAGGTGTCGCGGGCATTGGCCGCAGCAATATAGGCGGCGATGGCGGGTGCCAGTGAAGAGGTTGGATTGGGCATGTTTACGGCTCCTTGTTTGTTGATTCTGGCGCCATGCTAAAACAAGCCTGTGTCAGTTCTTGTCAGGAGTGAAACGCCCTGCTTCGTCCAGTTGCATCTGCTTGCGCCAGGTCCGCAACAGGTCGCTGCGCCGCCCCGGATAACGCTCGCCCTGCGCATTGGCGGCCGAGATCCGGTCGGTGCGAAAGGTGCGATAGGCGCTGCGCAACTCACACCAGGCGACGATGATTCTCACCTCGTTTAGAAACCCCAGGGCCAACGGCCAGATCAGCCGCTGACTCGGCACCTGATTAGCGTCTGCGTAGTCAATGTGCAGCTTGGCCTGATCTCGGATGGCTTGGCGAAACACAGTCAGTGGCACCGCGTTGGGCGCAAAGCCATAGCCGGGCGGACCCGGCAACACCGTCGGGTTGCGTAACGCGTCCAGCGCTTCAGGCGCCAATACCGCGGCAATCTTGGCCAGCGCATCCGCCGCGGCCTTGCTCAACACCTCATCCCCACGCTGATCCACATAGCGCAAACCCAGCACGATGGCTTCGGTTTCATCGGCGTTGAGCATCAACGGCGGCAGAAACAAACCGCTGCGCAACACATAGCCGATCCCCGCTTCGCCGTAGATCGGTGCGCCCAGTGCGGTGAGTTCAGCGATGTCGCGGTACAGCGTGCGTTCGGAAATCTCCAATTCGCCGGCAAGCGTCGCCGCGGTCACCGGACGACTTTTGCCGCGCAGCACTTGCAACAAGGTCAGTAAACGAGTGGTACGCGACACGATCGGCAGGCTCTGTCCGGAAAAGTTGTCGGAGCTTAGCAGAGCACCCTGTCAGAAAGTGGCAGTAGCGAGGGGGCCGGTGGTCGGCCCTTCTCCCGCGAATGAAAAAGTGTCTTGACGCAAAATATTACTCACATCATATTAAATACATGTCGACAGACATTTATATGCCGACCCCAACGTCTTTTCCTTTAGGAGTCATCCCATGCATTACAAAGTCTTCGGCCGCAAAACCGGCTTGCGAGTCTCGGAACTGGCGCTGGGCGCTGGTAACTTCGGCACCGGTTGGGGCCATGGCGCCGAACGCGACGAAGCCAAACGCATTTTTGACGGCTACCTGCAAGCGGGCGGCAATTTCATCGACACCGCCAACGGCTATCAGGCAGGCCAGTCGGAAGCCATGCTCAGCGAGTTCATCGCAGCGGAACGGCATCGTCTGGTCATCGCCAGCAAATACACCTTGGGGACCACACCGGCTGCGGGCATTTCCCACACCGGCAACAATCGCAAGAACATGGTTCGCGCCGTGGAAGAAAGCCTGACGCGGCTCAAGACCGATCACCTCGACCTGTTCTGGGCGCACATGAGCGATGGCGTGACGCCGATGGAAGAGATTCTGCGCGGTTTCGACGATCTGGTACGCGCCGGCAAGATTCATTACGCGGGGCTGTCGAACTTCCCGGCGTGGCGCATCGCTCGGGCTGATCTGCTGGCCGAGATTCGCGGTTTTGCACCGATTGCGGCCATCCAGGTCGAGTACAGCCTCGCAGAACGCACGGCCGAACGTGAACAGCTGCCGATGGCGGAAGCCTTGGGCCTGGCCGCGACGTTGTGGTCGCCGCTGGGTGGCGGGTTCCTCACCGGCAAGTACCGCACCAGCGAAGCGGACAACCGCGCGACCAAACTCGGCATGCTGGTTCACGCCGAGAAAAGCGCCCGTGAAACCGCAGTGCTCGACACCTTGCTGGCCGTCGCCGCGGAACTGGGCGCCAGCCCGACTCACGTGGCCATTGCCTGGCTGCGGGAAAAAGCCAAGCGTTCGACCACGGCGCTGATCCCGATCCTCGGCTCACGCACCCGTGAACAACTGGACGCGACCTTGGGTGCTTTGGATGTGCAGTTGAGTGCTGAACAGTTGTCGCGGCTTGAGGGTGTCAGTGCTGTGGCGATGGGCGTGCCTCATGAATCCATTGCCGGGTCGATGGCGCGATTTACCGGGGCCGAGACTCTCGATTTGCCAATCATTCCGGTTGCCTGAAAGAGCTTCGCGGGCAAGCCTCGCTCCAACAGGTGTTGTGGCGTTCACAAATTTTGTGGTTGCCGAAATCCTGTAGGAGCGAGCGGTGCGGCGATCCGACTTGCCCGCGATGGCGTCGGAGGAGTCACCGCATGTCGGTGTTACCGGTCGACCGTATGCTTCGCTGCATAGAGGCACAGCATCTCCATCGCCAACGTCGCCGCCGCCAGTGAAGTAATGTCCGCGCTGTCGTAGGCCGGCGCCACCTCCACGACGTCCATCCCCACCAGATTAATCCCGCGCAAGCCACCCAGGATTTCCAGCGCCTGCACCGTGCTCAAGCCGCCGCACACCGGCGTTCCGGTGCCCGGAGCGAATGCCGGGTCGAGGCAATCAATGTCGAACGTCAGGTACACCGGGTTATCGCCGACTCTCGCCCGAATTGCTTCGACAATCGCATCAACACCCCGTCGATGCACGTGCCGCGCATCCAGCACTTGAAAGCCTTGGTGATCATCATTGGTGGTGCGCAATCCGATCTGCACCGAACGCGACGGATCCACCAGCCCTTCCTTGGCCGCGTGCCAGAACATCGTGCCGTGATCGACGCGCTTGCCGTCTTCGTCCGGCCAGGTGTCGCTGTGGGCGTCGAAGTGGATCAACGACAGCGGACCATGTTTACGCGCATGAGCCTTGAGCAGCGGATACGTGATGAAGTGATCCCCGCCGAACGTCAACATCGCGCTACCGGCATTGAGAATGTGTTCGGCGTGGGCTTCGATGCTTTCCGGCACCGACTGCGGTGTGCCGTAATCGAAGTCGCAATCACCGTAGTCGATGACCGCCAGATGGTCGAACGGGTCGAAGGTCCACGGCCAGTGGCGTTCCCAGGCAATCCCGGTGGACGCGGCACGAATGCCGCGTGGTCCGAAACGCGCTCCGGGGCGGTTGCTGGTGGCGGTGTCGAACGGGACACCGCTGACCGCTACGTCAACGCCGCGCAAGTCGCGACTGTAGCGACGACGCATGAAACTGGTGATACCGGCGTAGGTACTTTCTGCAGCAGTACCATAGAGACTGTCGCGGGTCATGGCCTGATCGTTTTGCATCGGGACGTCCATCAGGTATTCCTTTTTATTGGCGGCTACGGAAAGTGGTCCACACGCGAGTGCGTTGACGCATGTCCTTGAGGCTCATGCTGCGGTCGGCGTACAACCGGTCACGCACGTCAGCCAGCGGGTAGATGTCCGGGTCGGTGCGCACCGCCTCATCCACCAGCGGTGTTGCCGCCTGGTTGGCCGTCGCGAAGAACAGTTCGTTGGTGAGTGCCGCGACGGATTCCGGGCGCAGCATGAACTCGATAAAGGCGCGGGCCGCTTCAGGGTGAGGTGCGTCCTTGGGGATCGCCAGGTTGTCCTGCCAGACCAGCGTGCCCTCTTTCGGAATCCGGTACGCCACTTCAAACGGCTTGTTGGCCTTGCGCGCCTGATCGGCGGCCATGCTGGCGTCACCGTTGTAGGTCAATGCCAGGCATACGCTGCCGTTGGCCAGATCGCTGATCTGCCGACCGGTGGCGACGTACAACACATTCGGTTGCAGCTGATGCAGCAGCGCTTCGGCGGCTGACAGATCTTCCTTGTCGTTGCTGTAAGGATTTTTACCCAGATAATGCAGCGCCAGGCCCACTACTTCCTGGGGTGAATCGAGAATGGCAATGCCGCAGTCTTTCAGTTTGCTGGCGTATTCAGGCTTGAACAGCAGGTCCAGGCTGTTGAGCGGCACGTTCGGCAAACGCTGCTTCACGGCTTCGACGTTCATTCCCAAACCCAGGGTGCCCCAGGTGTAGGGCACGCCATAGCGGTTGCCGGGATCGACGGCGGCGAGTTTTTCCAACAAATCCGGATCGAGGTTGGCGTAACCCTTGAGGCCTTCGTGGGGAATCTCTTTCAACGCACCGGCTGCCAGTCCGCGGGCCAGCACACTGGAAGACGGCACGACCACGTCATAACCGCTGCCCCCGGTGAGCAACTTGGTTTCGAGTACCTCCGAAGAATCGAACGTGTCGTAACGCACATGGATGCCGGTTTCCTGTTCGAAACGCTGCAAGGTTTCGGGAGCGACGTAATCAGCCCAACTGTAGAGGTTGACGGTTTTTTCCTCGGCCTGGGCCGATACGGCCATGGCGAGAAACAACGCGGGTAAACACAGCTTGAACGTGAGAGCCATGACGAGACACCTGACCAGATGAAGTGGATGCAGAATGCGCCGTCGGATACATTGAAAAAATACCAAGTTAGTTATCCTGACTTTATCCAGGAGTAATGTTTGATGCTCGGCCAACTCCATGATCTCGATCTGCAACTGCTGCGCCTGTTCGTCAACGTGGTGGAGTGCGGCGGCTTCAGCGCGGCGCAGGGTGAACTGGGTCTGAGCCAGTCGAGCATCAGCCAGCAAATGGCCAAACTGGAAACCCGGCTCGGCTATCGGCTGTGCAGTCGCGGCAAGGGCGGTTTCAAAATCACGCCCAAGGGCGAACAACTGCTCAACGCGACTCGCAGCCTGTTCGAGTCCATCGAAGCCTTCCGCCATCAATCCAATGGTGTGGCCGGGCGCTTGATCGGCGAGGTACGCCTGGGGCTGTCCGAAGCGCTCGATCAATCCGTGCTGCAACGGGTGGCCGACGCGATCCGGCGCTTTCGTGAACGGGACGAATCGGTGCGCATCGAGTTGATCAGTGCCATGCCCGGCGAAATGGAACGGTTGCTACTGCAACAACGACTGGACCTTGCCATCGGCTATTTCTCACAAGTACAAAGCGCTTTTGACTACCGCGAACTGTTTACCGAAACCCAGCACCTGTATTGCGCCGCCGGACATCCGCTGTTCACCGATGACGCACCTGACGATCACGCGCTTCAGGCGTGCGACAGGGTCGATCACCCTTACCGTTTCCTGCGCAGCGACGAGCCCTTCCAGGGCAAGTTGTGTTCAGCTCGCTCGGAGCAAGTCGAAGGCACCCTCGCCTTCATTCTTTCCGGTAAACACGTTGGGTATCTGCCCAATCACTTTGCCCGTAGCTGGGAAGACAAAGGCTTGCTGCGGGCCGTACGCCGAGAGGACATGAGTTTCGACGTGGCGTTTCATCTGGCCCGCCATCGCGCCCAGGTGTCGGGGGATGCGCAAAAAGCCTTTGAAGAGGATCTACTCGCGGCGTTCGCTTAATGATCGTTCCCACGCTCCCGCGTGGGAACGATCAGTGCGTTGTGCGTTGCCCTCGATGCCCGCTGCTGGCATCCTGCGCCTCCATTTTTTGACCCGGCCCGCCTTCTGGCACGCATACCACCATGACCGCCTCTGAAAAAGCCCCTGCCCCGCGCAATAACGACCTGATTTACGGCCTCGACGATCGCCCGCATCTGACCGCCACCGTCTTCGCCGCCCTGCAACACGTACTCGCGAGTTTCGTCGGCATCATCACCCCGACCCTGATCATGGGTGGCGCCCTCGGCCTGCAAAGCGAAGTGCCGTACCTGATCAGCATGGCGCTGTTCGTTTCGGGGCTGGGCACGTTTGTTCAGGCGCGGCGTTTCGGCCCGATCGGCTCCGGCCTGCTGTGTCTGCAAGGCACCAGTTTCTCGTTCATCAGCGTGATTCTCAGTGCCGGCTTCATGGTCAAGGCCCGGGGCGGCGGTACCGATGAAATCCTGTCGACGATCTTCGGTGTGTGCTTTTTCGCCGCCTTCATCGAAGTGGTGTTGAGCCAGTTCATCGGCAAATTACGGATGCTGATCACCCCGGTGGTGACCGGGACCATCATCACCCTCATGGGCCTGTCGCTGATCAAAGTCGCCATGACCGACATCGCCGGCGGTTTCGGTGCGGCGGACCTCGGCGCAGCCAGTCACCTGGCCCTCGCGGCATTGGTGCTCGGAACGATTGTGGTGTTGAACCGGGTCGATGTGCCGTTTCTGCGCCTCGGTGCGATCGTCATTGGCCTGACCCTCGGCTATGTCGTGGCCTGGCTGATGGGTGACGTCAATTTCGCCAGCCTGCCCGACGTGCCGCTGATGAGCCTGCCGGTGCCGTTCAAATACGGTTTCAACTTCGATTGGGTCGCGTTCGTGCCGGTGGCGGTGATTTTCCTGGTGTCACCGCTGGAAGCCGCCGGCGACCTGACGGCCAACTCGATGATTTCCCGGCAGCCGGTCAAAGGCCCGATCTACATCCGCAGGATCAAGTCCGGGCTGCTGGCCGACGGCCTCAACTCGGCCATGGCCGCCGTGTTCAACAGCATGCCGATGGTGACCTTTGCCCAGAACAACGGCGTGATTCAGCTCACGGGCGTGGCCAGCCGCTACGTGGCGTTCTTCATTGCCGGTCTGTTGGTGGTGCTGGGGTTGTTCCCGATGATCGGCGCGGTGCTGCAGTTGATGCCAAAACCGGTACTCGGTGGCGCTGAACTGGTGATGTTCGGCACCGTCGCCGTGGCCGGAATCAAGATCCTCGCTGAAGCCGGACTGCATCGGCGCAATATGCTGATCGTGGCGATTTCGATCGGCATGGGCCTGGGTGTCGCGGCGGTTCCGCAAGTGCTGCGCGAGTTGCCGAAGGCGTTGCACAACATCTTCGAATCGCCAATCACCGTCGGCGCGTTGTGCGCGATCGTGCTGAATATCTTCCTGCCCGAAGAATTCATTGAGCTGGAAGAAGATGACTTCGATCCGGAAGCCTCGATCCTGCAAGTCCTGGAGAATCCGCCGGCCACTGAAACAGCCGCCAGCCTGAACCGCTGAAGGGACCGTGCTACATTCGTTGCGACTCCGCTTGGTAGAAGGTTGACCGCACGTTGAACAAGAAAACCGGCATCCGGGCCGCTCAGGCCCATCAAACCCGAACCCGGATTCTCGAAGCGGCCGTGAAGGTGTTCACCCGCGACGGCTACTCCGGGGGGCGGGTGGAGAGCATTTCCCGCGAGGCCGATTCCAACGACCGCATGCTCTATTACTACTTCGGCAGCAAAGAGCAACTGTTCATCTGCGTGCTGGAACACACCTACGAGCAATTCAATAAAGCCGAAAGCCAGCTCAAGCTGGACCTGAGCACACCGCTGTTGGCCCTGCAGGATCTGGTGGCGTTCGTCTGGCATTACTACGTTGAACACCCGGAATTCGTCGCCATCCTCAGCAACGAGAACCTGCACAACGGCAAGCACGCCCAACAGTCCAGCGAGTTGCGCAGGTTGTCGGGAGAAGCGGTCGGCGTGTTGCGGCCGATCATTGAGGCGGGTCAGGTTCAGGGGTTGTTTCGTCAGGATCTGGACATCAAGCATGTGTATTTGATGATCGCCTCGCTTTGCTACTTCTATAACTCCAACCGACACACCCTCAGTTCCTTCCTTGGGGAGGATCTGGCGGACAAGGGGCAGCGGGAGGATTGGTTGGGGTTTATCAAGGATCTGGTGGTGCGGGGGGTGATGCGGTTGCCGGATCAAATACCAGGTTGACCGGACTGGCCTCTTCGCGGGCAAGTCGGGTCGCCGCATCGCTCGCTCCTACAGGTCTTGTGGCTTGACGCTAATTCTGTAGGAGCGAGCGATGCGGCGACCCGACTTGCCCGCGATGCTTTTAATGGTTGCCGGGATTAGCCCTGAGGTGCGCAACCTTTTGTTCCAACCCTTGCCACCGCGGCGCAGCGGTCGCAAACCGATTACGCAAATACGCCGCGAGCTCCGCCACCTGCGTATTGGACAGGCTGTCCTTGAAACCGGGCATGTAGCCCAGATCCTTGGTGGCCGGTGCATCGATGCCTTGCAGGATGACCTTGATCAGGTTGTCCGGTTGATCGCTGTGCACATTGGTATTGCTCGCCAGAGACGGACTCACACCAAACAGTTTCGGCCCCAGGCCATCAGCGTGACAGGCCTTGCACGAACCTTCGAACACCCGCTGACCGTTGCTCAATGACACGCTCGAGACCGGCGACGGCTGGGTGGCTTTCGCCACCACTTGCGCTTCAGCCTGCGCGCCGTTGAGTGACGCCAGGTACACCGCCATCGCCCGGATATCCGTCTTGGGCAATTTCGCCAGTTCACTGACCACCGGCCCCATGGGCCCGGTCGCCACGCCATGGGCGTCGGAATAGCCGGTGCTGAGGTAGTCGAACAGCTGATTCTCCGTCCACGGCGTTGGCGCTTTCGACAAACCGTTCAACGCCGGCGCTTCCCAGCCATCGACCCTGCCGCCAGCCAGGAACGACGCTCCGCCCTTCTCCGCCCCCATCAAATTACGCGGCGAATGGCACGCCGCGCAGTGACCCAAACCATTGACCAGGTAGGCGCCGCGATTCCATTGCTCGCTACGTTCTGGCTGCACACTGATCTCGCCCCGGCGCAGAAACAGCGAATTCCACCCGGCCATCAACGGCCGCAGATTGAACGGAAAACGCATGTCGTTGGCTGTCGCCGGTTGGCTGACCGGCGCTTGCGACATCAGGTACGCATACAGCGCCTGCATGTCGGCATCGTTGATATTGCGAAACGCGGTGTAGGGAAACGCCGGGTACAGATTGCGCCCGTCGCGGCCGATGCCGTCGCGCATCGCACGTTCGAACGCCGGGTACGACCAGCTGCCGATACCGGTCTTCACGTCGGGCGTGATGTTGCTGCTATAGAGCGTGCCGAAGGGAGTCTGCATCGCCAGGCCTCCGGCATTGGTCGCGACGCCGGGCGCGGTGTGGCAAACCGCGCAATCGCCGACCGCCGCCAGCAAACGTCCGCGCTCAAGGGTCGCGGTCGACCAGGTACCGGCACCCGGCGGCGCAATGGGCGCGATTTCACCGTGAAACGGCCATGCGGTGGCCGCCATGCCGAGCACCGCGCCGAACGCGGCAAACAGCGAACCGAACAGCCATTTCGAACGCTTGGCCGGCGACTTCGGTGGCTCGTCGCAGGTGCCGGCGTTCAACGCCGCCAGCACCCGGTCCGGGGTAATCGGCAGTTCGCGAAAACGAATCCCGGTGGCGTCATAAATGGCGTTGGCAATCGCCGCCGCGCTCGGCACCGAGGCGGATTCACCGGCGCCCATGGGCGGCTGGTCCTGACGCGGCATCATCAAGACGTCGATCTGCGGCACTTCAGGGAAGGTCAGGATCGGATAACCGCCCCACTCCTTGCAGGCTACTGTGGACTCCTCAAAGGTCACCCGCTCCTTGAGCGCCCGACTGGTGGATTGAATGACATTGCCGTGGATCTGATGCTGTACGCCCGCCGGGTTGATCATCATCCCCGAGTCATGACCGATCACCACCCGCGTGACGGACACATCACCGGTCTGGCGATCCACCGCCACGTCCGCCACCCACGCGGCCCACGCCGCACCAAAACCGGGGAACTTGCTGTGGATGTAGCGCGCGTAGGCAAAGCCGCGACCGCGCAGGAACTGATCGTCGTTCGGGGTTTGCATCGGCGCGGTGCGCGCGGTCCAGGCGGCGCGCTCGGCGGTGGATTTCACCAGGTCAATGGCGCGCTCATCGCGCAGATAGCGCAGTCGGTATTCCACCGGATCGACGCCCGCCGCGAACGCCAGTTCATCGATGTACGACTCGTGGGCGAAGGTGTTGGGCAGCGCCGACACCCCGCGCATCCACGAAGCCCGGACAATCGGCGCCATGTCATTGATGGTCACGCGCATGTGTTCGAAGTCATAAGGCGGGATCGACGTGCGATCGCCCATCTCGAACATCGCCGCCACCGGCTCGACCCGTCCGGTCAACAGCAAGGCCAGGGTCGGCGCACCGTTGGACGGGTAGCTGGTCTGGAAATCGTAAGCAGCCACACTGCCATCGGCGTTCAAGCCGCCGTCCACGTCCATCAGTTGCGCGGTGCCCTTGGGTTCCCACAGGTGCTCCTGCTCGCGAGTCAATTGCACCCGGACCGGTTTGCCCACGGCGCGGGACAACAGCAAGGCATCGGCGCAGACATCGTCGGCGCAGTTACGCCCATAACAGCCTGACGCTTCCATGCGAATAATCTCGATCGATTCTTCCGCGCACTCCAGCAACCAGGCGAGATCCGCTCGCAGCAAATGCGGATTCTGGCTACCGGACCACACGCGAGTGCCCGACGGCTGATAGTCCGCCAACCCACAGGAGGGGCCGATGGAGCCGTGCATCTGATACGGCCACAGATACGTTCGCGACAGGCGCTGACTGGCCCCGGCCAAGGCGTCGTCGACATTGCCCTGGTCGAGAACGACGCGCTGCACTCGCGGGTTATCGCGGATGGCCTGCTCGACATTGTTCATGTCGGGCAACTTGTGATTCCAGGCTTTCCACGTGATTTTCAACGCCTGGGCAGCCTTGATCGCCTGTTCTTCGCGCAGGGCGACGACACCAACGAAGTCTCGGATTACCACCACCGCCACAACGCCCGGGATGTGCGCGATGGACGACTCGTCGACGTCCAGCAGGCTGTTGCCGACGAAGTCACCACAATCGAGCCCGGCATAGGGCGGGCGAATCACCCGGCCGTGGAGCATGTCCGGCACCCGCATGTCGTGGACGTAAGTCAGTTCGCCAGTGGCCTTGGCCGGAATATCCACCCGCGCGGCGCCCTTGCCGACCAGCCGATAATCTTCGGCAGGCTTGAGTGGCGCGGTGCCTGAGATGCGCAGTTCAATGTGGTCACCGCACACCAGATCAGCGTAGGACGTGGTGCGTCCGTCCGCTGCGACAATCACCCCGGCCTCGACCTTCAGACTGCCCGCCTCCACCGACCAGCGTTCTGCCGCCCGCTCCAGCAGAAAACGCCGGGCCTCGGCAGCCGCATTGCGCAACGGTATCGCGGAAATCTGCAGGGTGGCGCTGGCGATGGTCGCGCCCTGATTGGGCACACGCTCGGTGTCGCCGAGCACCATGCACACCTGCTCCAGTTGCAGGTCCAGTTCTTCGGCGACGATCTGCGCCAGCGAAGTGCGGATACCGGTGCCGAGGTCGACATGCCCGTTGAAGGCATACACCCGTCCGTCATCGCTGATCGCGATGAACAACCCAAGCTCCTTGGGTTTGACCAGCGGCGTACCGCCTTTGGCCACCGGGCCTGATGGCGGCAGGATGTCGTCGACGACCAGCAGAACGCCGGTCTTGGCCAGCCATTGGTCGCGGGTGGGGATTGCGTCAGTCATGGTCATCGATCCACATTCAAGGCGTTTGACGGGCGGCACGCAGCACCGCACGGAGGATTTCGATATGGGTGCCGCACCGGCAAAGGTTGGCCGAGAGTTCGTTGCGAATCTGGGTTTCGCTGGGGTGCGCAATGCGGTCGAGCAAGGCCTTGGCAGTCATGATCATGCCGTTGAGGCAATAGCCGCATTGCGCCGCCTGCTCGTCGATAAAGGCTTGCTGCACCGGGTGCGGATCGGTTCGGTTGCCAAGCCCTTCGAGGGTGACGATCTGCCGGTCGACCGCGCCAGCCAGCGGAAAGACGCAGGAGCGCGCCGCCACACCATCGATGATCACCGTGCACGCGCCGCACTCGCCCAGACCGCAACCGTACTTGGGGCCGTTGAGTTGCAGGTCATTGCGCAGGATCAGCAATAACGGCGTATCCGCCATCGCGGTGACGGTGGTGGTGTGGCCGTTGACCTCAAGCGCTACCGTGATTTCCTGGCTTGTCATTCGCTTCGCCTGCTTCAGTTGATGAAGTATCCACTACACCAAAAGGTCGAAGAAAAGGTCGCGGGCCAGCATCAGTTTGTGGCGTCGCGACACACTCGAGTGGTGAAGTGGTTACTACATGAAAAGAGAGCAAAAACAGTGCCAGAGGCTGAAGGTGCGGATCAGTCTTGCGGGTCGTCGATCATTTTGCGCAGCAAAAACAGCACGGCGACCTGCTCTGCCGGGTTGAGGTTGCTCATGGTCAGCTCGGTGATTTTCCCGGCACAGGGCACGGTTTGCTGCACCAGACGGTCGCCGGCTTCGGACAGGCCGACAATGACTTTGCGCCGGTCTTGCGGGTCGGGTTCAAGGGTGATCAGTTCTCGGGCCTTGAGCCGCTCGACGATGCCGCGAATGGTTGCCTGGTCCACGGCGGTGGCTTTGACCAGTTCGGTCAGCGAACTGGGGCCGTGATCACGCACGGCGCACAGGGTGACGAACTGCACCGCGGTGAGCTGTGAGTCGCCGACGTTCTGCTGAAAAATCGCCATGTGCCGTTGATAGGCCTTGCGTAGCAAATGCCCGACTTGTTCGGAGAAAACGTAGGAAGAATCAGGAGTTTCAGGCACGGCAGACTCGAAAGACGATGAGTAGTGGGAAGGCATGATGGACAGGTTGGTGGATGGACTCAAGCGTGATGTTGGCCGGGCTCACACCTTCGCGAGCAGGCTCGCTCCCACAAGGATTACGCGATCCCTTGTGGGGGCGAGCCTGCTCGCGAAAAAGGGTTCAGCGAACTCGGGAGGCCTCAGGCGCCACCACATCCCCACCGATCACCACGGCCAAATCATCCAGGTACACATCGCAATGGCGCAGTGGAATATCCAGGTGGCACGGGGTTTTGCGGGTGCCGCCAACTTCGGTATTCGGTCCAGTGGAGAACAGGAAGTTGCCGTAGAACGCCCGGGCATCCATGCACATGCCATCGTTTTTGTCGTGCAGCCCCATGGCCGTCCACTGCGCCCGTGGCTGCAAGCCCCAGCCGATGTGGGAAATGCCGTAGACCTCGGGATCGTTGAAGTACTTCATGTAGTCACGCAAGTATTCGGCCTCGAAACCGCCATGGATCGAGGTGATGAAGCCCTTCTCGATTTCCAGGGTGATTTTCTCCCGGGTGTAGTTCTTGAACGGCAGCAGAATGTCGCCGACATCCAGCACCAGCACGCCCTCGGCGGTTTCTTCGTTGGGCCAGGAGAACAGAAAGCCGCTGGGCCAGTGATCCCAACGCCCCGGCTCATCGGCGAAACCGTATTCGGTAACCGAAGGATATTGCCCCAGCGCCGCGCGGAAATCGCTGCCGGCGCGGGAGGTAACGTGGATTGATTTGGCCTGTTTGAGCAGTTGCTCCGCCGCCATCACCCGCACCTTGTCGGCCTCGGTCGGCAGCATTCGCGCCAGGACTTCCGGGGGTTCGACGGCCAACAGAATCCGCGTGCCGGTCTTGAGGATCTGCTCCTGCTCTGGTGAGTGCAGCAGCATCATCGTGTCGATGATCAAGTCCGCCGCTTCCAGCGCCCGTTGCGCCGCGATATTGCCGGTCAGCGCGGTGTCGCCGCAGTAGGCCGTCATGTCATTGCCCATGGCCGTCGGATGGTTGAACGAAGGCAACTCCACCGCGTAGACCTTGGCCCCCAGCCGCTGGGCCGCCTCCATCGCAGCACGCACGGTGCGCGGGTTCGAATAGTGGCTCTTGAGTACGGCGACACTCTGGGTCGGGTCGACCTTCGACAGCTTCAACACGTGCTCGAACATCTGGGTCAATTCGCAATCGCTTACCGGCATTTCCTGTCTCCTCGATCGTCTGTTGCGCACCAAGTCGAGGCGCCCTGCCTCACTCTAGTGCGCTTTTAAAGCGTATACACCATTTGTTGACGATAAAACCCTAAAAGCAGACTGACTGCAAGCGCCAGACCATAACGTTACCAACCCACACAAATCCAATATTTACTGGTTACATTTGGTGACTACAGACAAATAAGCCTGAAAATTATTTTTTCCAAACGGCTCTTTCTTTTTAAAAATTATAGCGTATACACTTTAAAAACCTTGCGACGACATCGCCAGCGACCATTCGAAAAAGAGGAACAATCCCCATGGCAAGAACACAGAAAATCGCCATCGTCGGTGCGGGTCTGGGCGGTGCAGCCGCTGCGACGCTGCTGCAACAAGCCGGGTTCGAGGTGGACATCTACGAACAGGCACCCGAGTTCTCCCGCCTCGGTGCCGGGATTCACATGGGCCCCAACATCATGAAAATCTTCCGGCGCATGGGCATCGAGCAACAGCTCGACCTAATGGGTTCGCACCCGGATCACTGGTTCAGCCGTGACGGCTTGAGTGGCGATTACCTGTCACGCATCCCGCTGGGCGATTTCGCTCGCAAGGAATACGGCGCGTCCTACATCACCGTGCACCGCGGCGACCTGCACGCCCTGCAGATGTCGACGATCAAACCCGGCACCGTGCACTTCAACAAACGCCTGGAAACCCTCGAAGAAACCGACAGCCAGGTGCGCCTGACCTTCAGCGATGGCGAAGTGACCTACGCCGACATCGTCATCGGCGCCGACGGCATCAATTCGAAGATTCGTGAAGAGTTGCTCGGCGCGGAAAAACCGCTGTACAGCGGCTGGGTGGCGCACCGCGCGCTGATCCGTGGCGATCAACTGGCCAAATACGATTTGAAGTTCGAAGACTGTATCAAGTGGTGGACCGAGGATCGGCACATGATGGTCTACTACACCACCGGCAAGCGCGACGAGTACTACTACGTGACCGGCGTGCCACACCCGGAGTGGGATTTCCAGGGTGCGTTCGTCGACAGCAGCCGCGAAGAAATGTTTGAAGCCTTCCAGGGGTATCACCCGACCGTTCAGGCGCTGATCGAGTCCACCGAAAGCGTCACCAAATGGCCGTTGCGCAACCGCAACCCGTTGCCGCTGTGGAGCCGTGGGCGACTGGTGCTGTTGGGTGACGCTTGCCACCCGATGAAGCCGCACATGGCCCAGGGCGCCGGCATGGCCATCGAAGACGCCGCGATGCTGACCCGCTGCCTGCAGGAAACCGGGCTCGGGGATTACCGCACCGCGTTCGAACTCTATGAAGTCAACCGCAAGGAACGCGCCTCCCGCGTGCAGTCCGTGTCCAACGCCAACACCTGGCTGCGCACCCAGGAAGATCCGGCCTGGGTTTACGGCTATGACCTGTACGCCCAGTCGCTGAAATCGGGGGTAGCCGCGTGAGTACGTTCATCCATGGCGGTAACGTCCAGGCCAATGGCATTCGCCAGCACTACTTGCGCTACGGTGGAAAAGGCCCGGCGCTGGTTCTGATTCCCGGCATCACCAGCCCGGCGATCACCTGGGGGTTTGTCGCGGAACGACTCGGCGAGCATTTCGACACTTACGTGCTGGACGTTCGCGGTCGCGGCCTCTCCTCCACCGGGCCAGAGCTGGACTACAGCGCCGATGCCTGCGCTGACGACATCAGTGCTTTCGCCCAGGCCATGAAGCTCGACAACTACCACTTGCTCGGCCATTCCATGGGCGCCCGTTTTGCCGTGCGCAGTGCGGTTCGGCATCCGGCCGGCGTGAACCGCCTGGTATTGATCGATCCACCGGTGTCCGGCCCTGGCCGGCGTGAGTACCCGAGCAAACTGCCGTGGTACGTCGATTCGATCCGCCAGTCGTTGATCGGGATGGATGCCGAGGCGATGCGCGCCTTCTGCGCCACCTGGACCGAGGAACAATTGCAGCTGCGCGCCGAGTGGCTGCACACCTGCTACGAGCCGGCGATCGTCAGGGCTTTCAACGATTTTCATGAGGTGGACTTCCATCAGGACCTGCCGAAACTCGAGGCCCCCACGCTGCTCATGATCGCCGGCCGCGGCGGCGTCATTCAACCCGAGGACGAAGCGGAAATCCTCGACCTGCAACCGAACATTCGCACGGTCCACGTCGAAAACGCCGGGCACATGATTCCCTGGGATGACCTCGACGGCTTCTTCAGCGCCTTCGGTGATTTCCTTGGCCCACGCCTGAACTAATCGAATCCGGAGACTTTTATGCTCACGCCTTACCGCATCGGCCAGATCGTGCCGAGCTCCAACACCACCATGGAAACCGAGATCCCGGCGATGCTCACCGCGCGTCAGTTGATCCGCCCGGAACGCTTCACCTTTCACTCCAGCCGCATGCGCATGAAGCAAGTGCGCAAGGAAGAGCTGGCGGCGATGGACGGCGAATCCGACCGCTGCGCCCTGGAATTGTCCGACGCCAAGGTCGACGTATTGGGTTACGCGTGCCTGGTGGCGATCATGGCCATGGGTCTGGGTTATCACCGCCAATCCGAGCAACGGCTGCGCAAGGCCACCGCCGATAACGACGGCAACGCGCCGGTCATTACCAGCGCCGGTGCCTTGATCGAAGGCCTGAAAGTGCTGGGCGCCAAACGCATCGCTATCGTCGCGCCGTACATGAAACCCCTCACCGAACTGGTGGTGGATTACATACGCGCAGAAGGCTTCGAAGTCGTGGACTGGCGCGCACTGGAAATTCCCGACAACCTCGCCGTGGCCCGTCACGATCCGGCGAACCTGCCGGGCATCGTGGCCGGTATGAACCTGGAAGGCGTCGACGTGATTGTGCTCTCGGCCTGCGTGCAGATGCAGTCACTGCCCGTGGTGGCGCAAGTCGAAGCGCAAACCGGAAAACCGGTGCTCACCGCCGCCATTGCCACCACCTACGCCATGCTCAAGGCCCTGGACCTGGAACCTATTGTTCCCGGTGCGGGCGCCCTGCTCTCCGGCGCCTATTAAGAGGTGAGCGACATGAGCGAACAAACCGCCAACGACAACTATCAGGGCGTGTGGGGCCAGCGCATCGGTTTCGGCCAGAAAGCCGCGTTGCTGATGATCGATTTCATGCGTGGCTACACCACCGTAGGGGCGCCGCTGTTCGCACCCGGCGTGGTCAGTGCCGTGGCCGAAAGCGTTGAACTGTTGGCCAGCGCCCGTCGTCAGGGCATCCCGGTGGTGCACACCAATATCCGCTACCATCCCGGCCATTTCGCCGACGGTGGCATCTGGGTTAAAAAAGCCCCGGTGATGAAAGATATGGTCGAGGGCAACCCCTTGGCGGCGTTTTGCGAAGAGGTAGTGCCCCAAGAGGACGAAGTGGTGATCAGCAAGCAATACGCCAGCGCCTTTTTCGGCAGCAGCCTGGCCTCGATGCTGCACGCCCAAGGTATCGACACCGTGGTGCTGGCCGGTTGCTCCACCAGCGGCTGCATTCGGGCGACAGCGGTGGACGCGGTGCAACACGGTTTTCGCACCATCGTCGTGCGCGAGTGCGTCGGCGACCGGCATTCGGCGCCCCATGAAGCCAACCTGTTCGATATCGACAGCAAGTACGGCGATGTCGTCAGCAAGCAGGAGGCCATCGCGCACTTCGAAAAAAGCTGATGCGTACCACAAGAACCGCGCCATAGAGCGCAGGTCTTGAAAATACTGAGGAACGAGCCCTGTAGGAGCGAAGCTTGCTCGCGATGGACGTTAACGATAACGCGCTCATCAAGAATCAACGCGGCGTTCTCTGGTTCATCGCGAGCAAGCTCTGCTCCTACGGGTGCGCCCTCAGTCTTCTGACACTGCCTTTGGACGTCGCTTGCTACAGCGCGCCAGAGCGCTGGAAAAAAGCGGCCGTATAAAAACCATAAGTCACCGCCAGGAGACACCCGATGCCCATTGCGAATGCAGCACCTGCGACCACGGTCGCCGACCCGATTCAAGCGCTTTACCACAAGATCACCTGGAAGCTGATCCCTTTCCTGTGCTTCTGCTACCTGGCCGCGTACCTCGACCGGATCAATATCGGCTTCGCCAAACTGCAGATGCTCGATCAACTGCACTTCAGCGAAACCGCCTTCGGCCTCGGTGCCGGACTGTTTTTTGTCGGCTACATCCTGTTCGAGGTGCCGAGCAACCTGGTGCTGGAGAAAGTCGGCGCCAAGATCTGGATCGCCCGCATCATGATCACCTGGGGCCTGCTGTCGGCCTGCACCATGCTCGTGACGTCCACCACTCAGTTCTACATCCTGCGCTTCTTGCTCGGCGCCGCCGAAGCAGGCTTTCTGCCGGGGGTGCTGTATTACCTGACCACCTGGTTTCCAACCTATCGACGCGGTCGCATCATTGCGCTGTTCATGATCGGCTTGCCGCTGTCCAGCGTGATTGGCGGGCCGCTATCCGGTTGGGTCATGAGCCATTTCGATAATTTCGGTGGCCTGCACGGCTGGCAATGGTTGTTCCTGATCGAAGCGGTGCCCAGCGTGTTGCTCGGCGTGCTGACCTTCTGGGCGCTGCCTAACAACTATCAGCAAGCCAAGTGGCTCAACAACGAAGAGAAAGCCCTGTTGGAACAGGAACTGCGCGCCGATGAGGCCAGTGCCGGCGACAGCAAGCACAGCTTTCGCGACGGGTTTTTCAACCTGAAAGTCTGGATGCTCGGCGGGATCGACTTCTCGATCCTGCTCAGTGCCTATGCCATGGGTTTCTGGATGCCGACCTTCATCCGCAATGCAGGCATCGTCGACACATTCCACATCGGCGTACTCACGGCGCTGCCGAGCATCGCCGCGTTGTTGGGCATGCTGTTGATCGGCGCCAGTTCCGACAAACACCGCGAACGTCGCTGGCACATCATCGTGCCGTTTCTGGTGGGCGCAGCCGCCATGGCCAGTGCGCCGTTCTTCGTCCACAACGTGGTGGCGACCGTGGCACTGTTCGCCATTGCGTCGGCGGCGATCATCGGTGCGGTGCCGGTGTTCTTCAGTTTGCCGGCGACCTTTCTCAAAGGCACCGCGGCGGCCACCGGCTTCGCCCTCGCCTGCTCGTTGGCAAACATCGCCGGGCTGGTCAGCAACTCGCTGATGGGGGTCGCCATCGACGTCACCGGCAGCAGCGCCGGCGCGCTGTGGTTCTTTGCCGGCTGCCTGATTCTCAGCAGCTTTCTGGTAATCGCCTTACCGGCCAAACTGGTCAACCGCTAGCACTGTCCGCTTCTGTAGGAGCTGGCGAAGCCTGCGATCTTTTGATCTTGTTTTTTGATGGACCAACGTCAAAAGATCGCAGGCTGCGCCAGCTCCTACGTGGATCGCGGTAGCCGCCAAATACAAATTCTCAGGTGAGTCCCCATGCAAGGTTTGATCAAACGCTGTGCCCTGCTTGTCGCTGCCGGCCTCTGCGCCGGTTCCCTGCAAGCGGCGGAAAAAGTCATCTTCGACACCGACTTCAACGTGCTCAACGATGATGGCCAGGCCTTCATCATGCTCGCCCAACTCCACGCCCGGAAACGCATCGACCTGCTCGGCATGACCCTCGTCAGCGGCAACGCCTGGGTCGACCAGGAACAGGTGGATGCCCTCAAGGCGGTAGAGCGCATGGGCGTGGAAAAGGACGTCGGCGTGTATTCCGGCGCGGCCTACCCGTTGCTTCATGACTTCGCCACCTACCCGCAGGAAAAAGCCCTGTTCGGGGCCGGCTGGCCGGGTGCTTTCAAGGCGCCGCGTGCGACTTCCGCCGCGCAACTGATCGCCCCGCCGGATGGTCTGGCGACCCACACCTCTCTGCGCAAGGAAACCGCCGCCCAGTTCATCGTCGACAGCGTGCGCGCCAATCCCCATGAGGTGACGTTGCTGGCGGTCGGCCCGCTGACCAACATCGCCCTGGCCATTCGCTCCGCCCCCGACATCGTGCCGTTGATCAAACGCATCGTGTACATGGGCGGGGCCATTGAGATTCCGGGCAACACCACACCGGCCGCCGAATTCAACTGGTGGTTCGACCCCGAGGCGGCGAAGATCGTCCTGCGCTCACCCATCGAACACGTCATTTTCCCCAACGATGTATGCGAAAAGGTCACCTTCGATGCCTCGATCTACCAGCGGGTCATCGACCGGCCGGGGCCGATTGCCGATCTGTACACACACGAATTCGCTCCGTTGTTCAGCAAAGACCCCGGTTATCACAGTTTTACCTGGGACAGCCTGCCGGCCCTGTTTCTGGTCGAGCCGGGCATCGTCACCGAATCCCGCGAGCTGTGGGTCGATGTCAATGCCCAGTTCGGTGCCGACTACGGTCGCGCCCTGGGTTACAAGAAAAATCCACCCGTGGGCACGCAAAAAGCCAAGGTGGTGTTTGCCATCGACCAGAAGCAGTTCTGGGATGATTATGTGAATCTTGTGACCTTGCCGACGCCGGTCAAAGGCAGCTGAGGCCGCGCCGCTCATGAAGAAGTGACAGCTTGCGGCGAACCCCTCACAGTGAGCGTGGTCGCACAGGTGAACCGCAGAACGTTGCTCAAGGGTCGAGCCATCAGCGGTTCGGTCCCTTTTCTGTCGAGAACCCTTCATGCGCAGTGTCCACGCCGTTATCCTTTCCCTTCTTTTGCTCTCCCTGAGCGCCTGCGCCCTGTTCCCCAATCGCGATCCGCTGAACATCAACGTGGTCGGCATCGAGCCGCTGCAAAGCCAGGACATGGAAGTGCGTTTTGCCGTGAAGATACGCGTGCAAAATCCCAATGACACCGCGATCGACTACAACGGCGTGGCCCTGGACCTGGAGGTCAACGGCCAGCCACTCGCCTCCGGCGTCAGCGATCAATCGGGCTCGATTGCACGCTTTTCCGAAACCGTGCTGACCGTGCCGGTGAGCGTTTCGGCGTTCTCGGTGCTGCGTCAGACCCTGGGGCTGAGCCAGACACAAACCCTGAACAACCTGCCCTACGTACTGCGCGGCAAACTGGCCGGTGGCGTGTTCGGCACCATGCGTTTCATGGACAGTGGCAAACTCAGCCTGCCAGCGTCGACGACCGGCACCTGGTAATTCCGGGTTGCTGTGCAACATAGAATCTCCCACAGGGGGTTATGTGTTGAATCGGACGCCGGGTTTGGCACGCTCATCCACCGTCAACTCAAACACGTCCGGGCGCGCGTAGTGCCCCACCACGTCGAAGTCGTAACGGGCACGGACCAGGTCGTCGGTGTCGATTTCTGCGGTGAGCAAACCGGCGCCATCGCGCAACGGTCCAGCCAGAATGTCGCCCATCGGCCCGACGATCACGCTGCCACCGGCGATCAACGGCCGGTCCGCCGGCCAGTTGGCGATCTCCAGGCCCAAGGCTTGTGGCGAGTCCTGAACCTGACAGGCGCTGACCACGAAGCAACGTCCTTCATGGGCGATATGGCGCATGCTGACCTGCCACATTTCCCGCTCGTCCACCGTTGGCGCGCACCAGACCTCCACGCCTTTGGCGTACATCGCGGTGCGCAGCAGCGGCATCATGTTTTCCCAACACACCGCCGCGCCGATCCGCCCGACCTGACTGTCGATCACCGGCAACGTCGAGCCATCTCCCTTGCCCCAAATCAACCGTTCGGTGCCGGTGGGCATCAGTTTGCGGTGCTTGGTGACCAGACCGGCCTGCGGATCGAAATACAACGCGGTGCAGTACAAGGTGCTACCGGCGCGTTCGATGACACCGATCACCAGGTTGGCGCCGGTGCGCGCTGACAACCCGGCCAACGCTTCGGTTTCCGCACCGGGCACGTCGATCGCATTGGCAAAATACCGGGCAAAGGCTTCACGACCTTCCGGCAGTCGATAACCCAGTTGAGTGCCGAAGCCCTCGCCTTTGGGGTAACCGCCGAGCAACGCTTCGGGCATGACCACCAGCGCCGCGCCGGATTCGATAATCGCGTTTTCCCAGGCAAGAATCTGTTCCAGCGTCTCGGCCTTGCCGCCGGGCAAGGCGCCGATTTGCAGTGCAGCAACGATTGACTTGGGCATCGCAGTAACTCCGAAAGCAATGAGGTGTTGCTCATTCTCAGGCGCCGCGGGATCATGAATAAAGCCCCGTTTGCTGCTGAATGATATGAATCAAATGAATATCGCCACCGTTGATCTCAACCTGCTGAAAGTCTTCGAAGCGCTGCACGAGGAGTCCAGCGCGAGCCGGGCCGCGTTGCGTCTGGGCGTGACGCAATCGGCGGTCAGCGCGGCACTGCGAAGGCTGCGCGAGGTGTATGGCGATCAGTTGTTCGTGCGCACCGGCCGAGGCCTCGCGCCCACGCTCAAGGCCAACCAGTTGAAACCGGTGGTCAGCGATGCCCTGAACAAATGCCGGCAGAGCCTGGCGATGGTCGATCCGGCCGCCCACCATTACGACGGGCGCTCAGTCACCGTGGGTATGTCAGATGATTTCGAAATTGCTTATGGTCGCCGGCTGATCGAAGAAATCGCCCGCGTCGCGCCGAAGCTGCGGCTGATCTTCCGTCAGACCCACAGCCAGATCGTCGCCCAGGCGTTGATGGAACGCAGCATCGATCTGGCGATTACCGCAGGCGGATTTGCCGAGCGCTTGCTCAGCCGTCAGGTGCTGGGAGAAGGCGGCTATCTGTGCCTGGCAGACCCGATGAGCCTGGCCGAGGGACAGCAAACCATCAGTCTTGAGGAATTCGTCGCCCGCGAGCACATTCTGGTGTCGTCGGGTGGTTTTATCGGGATCACCGATGAGGGGCTGGCGGCGCTGGGGCTGAGTCGGCGGGTATGTGCGTCGACCACACACTTTGCGGCATTGCCGCACTTGCTCAAGGGCAGCCAGGCCGTGGCGACCATTCCGGCCCATGCGGCCCAAAGCATTGCGGCGCTCAGCGGACTGGCGCTACTGCCCTGCCCCCTGGCGTTGCCGCGTTATCCGATCGAGCTGGGCTGGCGCACCAGTACGCAGCTCGATCCGGTGGTGTTGAAAGTGCGTGAGGCGATTGTCGCGAGCTTAGCGAGCGCGTAGGAGCTGCCGCAGGCTGCGATCTTTTGATCTTGCTTGAAAGATCAAGATCAAAAGATCGCAGCCTTCGGCAGCTCCTACGCGGGAGTAGTGTCAGGTAGGAATTTATTTGGCAGCCATCAGACGATTGATCTCGCTGCGTACCATGTTCGCGAATTCCGGGGGCGACATGCCGTCAAGTTCGGCACGGACCCACTCGGACCATTTGCCTTTGCGCTTGGCGCGCTCACCGAACAACCGTGCGGCCTCGCCCTTGGACTTGCCCAGGTTGCTTTGCCAGAGATCGAACAGACGGGATTTCTCATCTTCAAGCGCAGCGCGCTCGGCAAGGGGTTTGTCGGCCAGATTGAAGCTCATGGGAGTTACCTGCTGCGTAAAATAGGCGACATCTTACACTGTAGGAGGAAATGTCCGACTCAGGATTTTTCTTCAAGGTGGGTCGACGCGAAAATTCACTGCAACTTTTTCGCTGACGACAGACTCCACTGTTCACTGTCCATTTACCTGCAAGGAGTTCCCCAATGGCCCGGAAAACCGCCGCACAAGTCGCCGAAGATCAAATCAAGGATCAGGCCTTCAGCGAACTTCAGGCTCTGATCGAAGAGTCGGAGAAACTGCTCAAAAGCAGTGCCTCACTCGTCGGTGAAGAAGCGGACACCCTTCGAGGGCAAATCGCCCAGAAACTTCAGCAGGCTCGGGACTCCGTCACCAGCGTTCGTGACCGGACCAAACCTGCAGTCGAAGCCACTGAAACCTACATTGGTGGTCATCCGTGGCAAACCGTGGCCATCTCCGCCGGTTTTGGCCTGGTTGTCGGGTTGCTGCTGGGCCGGCGTTAAGCGGTACCGCTTTAATGGGTACTGAGCAAAAAGGCGAGCATTGTGCTCGCCTTTTTCATGCCCGGGTTTTATGCAGATCTCAGAGCCCGGCCAATTCCCGCAAATTCGCTAACGTCTGAGCGTCGAGCTTAATGCCATCGGTGCTGGTCTTGGCCCGCTGCTGGTGACGTCGATCACCCGGCAAACGCTTGAGCCCCACGCCGTGCATCTGCCGGACCAGCTCCTGGCTGCGCTCGGCAAAACTCTGCCCGGCCGCCTTGCTCGGGTCGATCACGATCAGCAATTGGCCAGTCCAAGGCGTCTTGGCCCCCGGATGGTTCGACCAATCGAACTCGAAGGAAAAATTCCCGCCGGTCAACGCCGCCGCCAACAGCTCGACCATCATCGACAGCGCCGAACCTTTATGCCCGCCAAACGGCAACAACGCGCCGCCTTCGAGAATCGCTTTCGGGTCCTGGGTCGGCTGGCCGAGGCCATCCACACCCATGCCTGGCGGCAAACGCTCGCCCTTGCGTGCGGCAATCTGCACATCGCCATGGGCAATGGCGCTGGTGGCCAGGTCGAAGACAATCGGGTCGCCGTCAGCACGAGGGGCGGCGAACGCAATCGGGTTGGTCCCGAACAACGGGCGATCGGCACCGTGTGGCACCACGCAGGTCATGCTATTGACCACGCTCAGCGCCACCAGCCCTTCATAAGCGAAGGGCTCGACATCCGGCCACAAGGCTGCGAAATGGTGGGAATTACGAATCGCCAGCACCGCAATGCCGGCACTGCGGGCCTTTTCAACCAGCAGTGCGCGTGCTGCCGCCAAGGCCGGCTGGGCGAAACCATTGCCGGCGTCGACCCGGACAAAACCCGAAGCGACGTCCTCGACCACCGGCACGGCCTGGCCATTGACCCAGCCGCTCTTGAGCGTCGACACGTAACCGGGAATACGAAACACGCCATGGCTGTGGGCGCCATCGCGTTCAGCGCCGGCGCAGTTGAGGGCCAGTGTTTTGGCGACATCGGCGCTGGTGCCATGACGCTGGAAAATCTGCTCAAGCAAAAGAACGAGCGCGTCGAAATCGAGCGTTTGAGTGTTCGAACTGACGGCCATTTCGGGCGTTGCGGTCATCTGAAGCTCCAGTTTTATTATTGAGTACGGGCAACAGGGTGAAACGAGGTTGCACGGCAACCAAAAACAGTTGTCGATTAAGCGCTGTTTTACCGGCGTCCTGTCAAGTCCCGACAGCCTGTTCGGATCAAGCAATATGTACCGCACTCGCGCCTTCCACTGGCCGTACTGTTTTTCCTCAATCCATCGGCCGGCGATGACTCGCCGATTGCAGCACATTGAGGAAAAACCATGATTGCTCCCCCACTGCCGTATTTTTTCGACGAGGCAGAACGCGCATCCAGCGCCAAACAGCCCGGTGATCGCGAGAAAGCGCTGACCTTCACGCTTGATGACCTGAGCGGGTTGAAGGGTATTTATCTACCGACCCATGAAGCCCGTATGGCCACTGCCAAGCCCATGCATGTCGAGCGATTGCTTCTGGGCCCGACGGACATTCCATTGGCCGGTGCTTTCGCCATGAGCCGGCCCAATAATGGAGAAGTCATGCTCTACACACCGTGGAAAGGCCTGGTCAAATTCGCGGACATGGACGACCTCAAAAGCAAACTCAAGGAGTGGTTGGCGCAGGAGACCGGAAAACGGGAATTGCTGCGTTATCTTTCCATTGAACAACGTAACGCTGTGCAAGCAGCCGCTATACCTGAGATTTCTACAACAACAATCGAAGGTGCGGTATTCCAGGACCAGGAGCTCACGCTCGAACTCAATCAGACACACAACATCCAGTCGATGATGGCCGAACTGGTCAAGATGCCGACACTGCAGTCGATGATGGACGAAAGCCTCAAGATGACGTTGGCCAAGCGATTCCCCAAGTTGGACCAGCGCCAGACAAGGCTGGAAAGCCTCATCAGCACGGATTCCGCCTTCGACACCAGCGAGTACCGGTACAAAATGTTCTCGCAGACACTGAGCGACGTCCTCTTGCAGTACTACCTGACCAATCAATGGCCAACGGGTGATTCCAGGGTCTTTTCCAATCCCGCACACGGCGTGAGCAGCGACGCCGATATCCAGGCATGGGAAAGCTCAATCATTGAGATCGCGCAAAGCTTTACACCTCACTTGCGAAGCCTTCTGGAAACGTTCTGGAACTCCCCCACACGCGCTGGCCAGTCACTCTCGGAGTTTCTTGCCGAGGGCATGCGCGACACCTTTCACGTCAATCTTTTATTGAAGCGCCAGCAAGGCGTTTTAACCACGCTGGAATACCTGCGCTTGATGAATGTGAGCCTCGCGCCTGCCTCCAACGATTCCCTGCGCATCGAAAAAGTACGTATCACCGCGCCCTTCAAGCACTACGCGGAACTGGCCTGCACCTTGATGATCGGCAGCGGCGACGCCCTCGGCTTTCTGTATACCCCGTCCAGAGGCATCGAAGCCACGAGCAATCTACCCGCGATCAGAAAAATCGTGCTGGCGATGATCAAAAGCGAAGGGCATGAGGACACGCTGCTCAATTACCTGTCTCTGGACGAGCGCCGTACGCTGCTTTCAATGGAATCGGATGAACGCATGATTATCGCAGAACCGATCGTTGGCCCGGTGTTCGAGAAATTGATGGCAGACATCCTCGACAAGCAACTGCAGAACCTGACTTACGCCTTGAGCCGCTACCGCGAAAGTGAAGGTTCGCTGGACCCGCATGCCTTGCTCGACAAGGCGCTGGATGTCCGGGGACTGATCGATGACCGGCTGGTGGCCGTCGATGCCACAGGGCGCTGGAGTACACACGTGGACCAGCGCTGGAGTGCACAACCGGCCACCGTGCGCGCCGAATCGGCCAAAGAACAATTGGCACTGCTCTCTACCGTTGAACAGGCGCTTGAACAACGCCTTGAAAACCACCCCGCCATTCCTGCCGGAACCCGCACGGTTACCGAGGCCCAACGTTTCGTCGGTTCGTCGCTGGAAGGCTTGCAATCGAGTTTCACCCATACCCTGTCAACGGCATTGCGCAGCGAGCTCAAACTGCAGACAGTTGCCCGCACGCTGGGTGTGACGGAACAGGCGATCATCAAAACGGTGCTCGATACTCCGGTACGCTTGCAACGGAGCGCGTTGAACGGTTTTCTGCCGGACGTATTTTCCCTGGCGCTGAAAACTGGCGATTCCACGGACGTGTTGAAACTGTCCAGTTGCTTTGTGCTGACCGAACGAGGCGGCCTGGACCCGATGCATTCGGGCAAGGCCATTGTGTGGACACCTGCGCTGGGGTTTGAAGCCTTCCCGTCGTTGACCCCATTGCTGACCGAGCTCACAAGACGCCTGACAGACGACAACGATCGCTCCACCCTTCTGGAAAACCTCGGCCGTGGTGAGCGCGTGCCTGGCCAGACTTACACCTTGGCACCGCTGCAACGGGTGGATGGGCATTTTCTCGATCACCTGCAAAAGCCTTATGTCCAACTGGACCAGGTATCCGTCAAGAGTGCGCTGGCGACCGCTCTTCCCACAGAGACCCTGGCTCGACTTCTGAAGTTAGTGGCGCTACGCGAACCCATGACAGGGTTGCACCGCACAACCGACATCGCACGCTCCCTGACGACCCAGCAAAAGTTGCCGGCATGGCTGGCCAAGGCCTCTGTCGAAGACCAGATCCTGCATGCCGAACTGCTTCAGCAATACCTCAACAACGTCAACGATGACCAGGACTGCCTCACCGGCATTCAGTCCCTGGCGCGCACGGCGCATCATGAACTTCGCAAGCAACTGATGGCAGACACCTTCAACGTCGACCCGGACAAGGTCCAGGTCCAGATCAGCCCGCGACTGATGTCCGCGGCAAGCACTCAAACCCTGACCGAGTTTGCATTGACCCACTTTCAGGTTCTGGCGCTTGCCCGTTTCAAACTGGTGTCGCTGGACGCCACCGCGATTCCCGAAGGGATGGACGAACGCTACATCAAAGGCCTGATACGCAACCTGAACCTTGGCCAGCATCAGCAGGCAATATTAAGCAAAGCGTTTGCCGATACCGACGTCCACTCTGCGGAACGCAAGAAGCGCTTCGGCGCACAATTGCCCTGGCAATTATTGCATTACGCTCACACGGAAAAACTGCAAGAACGCCTGAGCGAGACCGGGTTTGATCTGATCCGGCAAGTCATGGACATGCCCGATGCCCTTGCTCGTGAAGCGATCGATGGTGCGGACGCGATCATTCGTCCACTGGAACTCAGCGGGATCCGGAGCGGGCAGACGATCAAGGTGCCGGGAATCTGGCTGGTCGGCTCGAAGCGCAACACCTCCGGTCCGCTGGTGCTGCTCGCGCCCTACAGCCACCGACATGGCGTGAAGGAATATGAGAATGAAAGCCAGCTGCTGGCCGAGTTGAAGACCCAGGGCGAGTTGCGCGACTGGGTCCTCAACAGTTTGCCGCCGGCTGATCGCACGCTGTGGGAAAACGGGTTGACGTCCGCAAGCACTACACCCGCAACCGTTGGCCTGGCATCCAACCCGGTCAAGGGCAATCTGTTCAAGCAATTGTTCAATGACAACGCCAACCTGCTCGCGCGACTCCTGGGTTGCCAGTCGGACAGTAATGCTCAGGGTGAATGGGCAACCATCAAGCATGTCTTGAGCGAAGACCTGCAACAGGCCTATTCGTTCTTCATGGGCAAACTCGCGTACCCGATCACCGTTTGGCGCAGCTACCGGGATTTCAAGCAGTCTGCCGAAGACCTTCAAACCCACAAATGGGCACCTGCGATAAAGGCGTTTATCAACGGCATTGCGCAACTCGCCAGTTTGCGGCGATCGATGGAAGGGCATGCAACGTCGGTAGCGAGCGAGCCTGTGCCAGAAACCCCCGGCACCCGGTTCAAATGGCAAGACGTCGACATCACGGCGCCCGAACGCACGGGTTTGCAACGTCATGAAAGTACCGACGTCGATCTGAGTACGTTGACGCTGGACTCGACACTCGGGCTTTACACCCATCCGACGACAAAAAAACACTTCGGCGCCGTTGAAGGCAAAGTGTATCCAGTCGAGAAACGAGGTACGCGCTGGCGTATCACCCATAACGGGCTCCACGGCCCATCTCTTCGCCAGAACACCTCGAAACAATGGGTGCTCGAGTCACAAAGACTGCACTACGGCATGCTCAAACAGTTCAGGGCATCGATTTCGGGCAGGCGTGGCATAAACGTCGAAGCCAGTGGAATGTCTGAAATTCGCCTGCTGTTTCCCGTCAAGGCCCGACTGATCGAGGAAGGTCTCGACCTGGCGACCACCTATGCCTGGAACAGCTTTCGGAATCTGCAATTATTGAAGGCGGATGATGGCCAGATAACACCTGTGCATCAGCTCATCATGGACTTTATCGATGTGCCGACAGTACTCCCACGGCATGTGAAAATGCTGGAAAAAATCGTAGGCGACATTTTTTCAGGCTTGCTGGACCCGACGCTCAGGCAGGCGAAATCTGCTCGTTTTGTGGTTGGAAGGCTCGCTGAGGAGGAGCGGGAAAGTACGTTTGGCTTCACCGTTCATGCGGACCCGAAACGGAGAATCTACCTGGCAGAAAAGTTCTTTTTTCCCAATTTCGACCACTACCGCAACTACCTGTCCGACGCAGCCTTTCCTATCAGAGTGCATGCCCGCGCGACGCTCCTGATCCACGAGGTTTCGCACATTACGAACAAAACCGAAGACATTGCGTATCTGGACTCCGGCAGGCCGTTTGTCGATCTGATCGAAACAGCCAGCGCCCGTGCCAACGCGCTCAAGACATCCTTGACCGAACTTCAAGACACAGCGTTATCGCGCCAGTCGCCCCTACCTCAACTTTTTTCGATCCAGAACCCTGACACCGGCGCCTGGGAGGATCTTGGCAATACGACTTATGAAAACACCGACAAGACACTCGATCATGTTTTGAAATTGACCGGTGAACTGACACTCAGCGATGCCCGCAGACGCTTCAAAAGAGATCCATTGGTCAGGCTGGCCGTGCAACTCAGTAATGCTGACAGCGTTGCCTGGCTGATCTCTCATCTGGGGCGCCAATTGCACACCAGCACCCCATGAGTCAGAAAAATAAACACCACTTTGATGGGTAATTGCCATGACGGTTGTTCTCGCAGACTTCCTCACAAGGTTAGAATGCAGGAAATCAGGATGAGTCAATGACCGACAACCCGCTCTCGCAAGCCCAATATGACGCAATCACCGATGCCGCTGCGCATTGGTGCATGCGTCTGCACGCCATCGATTGCACGGCTGAAGAGCGGCTGGCGTTCGAGCAATGGCATGACGCTCATCCGCTTCACGCGTTCGAGTACGAGGCCATGCTGGAGATCTGGGATGTCGCGGGGGACCTGCCACGTCCCGAAACCGTGATACCGGCGGCTCGCGCCAAACCTGCAACGCCTTGGCGCACCTTCGGTATCGCTGCCGCGGTTTGCGCCATGGCGCTGCCATTGGCGGCCTATAGCGGCTGGAACCTGGGCTGGTTCCCCAATGCGTACCAACATTTCGAGGCGAGCGATACTGTCCGTCAGGTCACCCTGAGCGATGGCAGTCAGGTGGAACTGAACCTGGGCAGTGAGCTGACGTTCAGCAACTACAAGGACCAGCGCCGGATCACGCTGGAAAAAGGCGAAGCCTTCTTCAGCGTCAGCCACGACACCCGGCACCCCTTCATTGTCAAAGCGGCCGAAGGCAGGATTCGGGTAACCGGAACCAAATTCAACGTCTGGATGTATGAAGATCAGGTACGTGTGAACCTGATTGAAGGTTCGGTGCTGGTCAGCAGCAATGATGCCCTTGCGGGTGACGGCTTGCGTCTCGAGCCAGCGATGCAGGCAAGCTATAGGCGCGGCGACTTCACTCCCCGGATCAGTCAGACCTACGACAATGACAACTCACTGGCGTGGCGCAGCGGAAAACTGGTGCTCGATGATCTGGCGCTGACCGACGCACTGCCATTGATCAATCGCTACTTGAATAAACCAGTGATGGTGGCCGACAACAGTACCGGCTCAATTCGTATCGGCGGCATCTACAACATCAAGGAACTCAACAACCTGGTGGCGTCTCTGCCCAAGGTATTGCCGGTCTACCTGACCCGCAACAAAGATGGCAATCCGGTCCTCAATTCCATTCCGCAAAAAGCCCCAAAAAGCTGAAGGCCGCGACCCTTGCGGGGTGCGGCCTTCATTCCTGGTTCAAGCGCCATCAGCGTTACTGTGCGGCCACCTTCCCGACTTTCTCATCCCGCTCATGGATTGTCTGAACCTGGTACTGCGGATCGGACGTGATCTGCTGCTCGGTGAACGGCAACACACTCAACTGCTTCCTGGAAAATGCCAGGGTCTGGTCTCTGGAGTACTTCGAGGCCGGGTCACTGGATAGCGAGAAAGCCAGCAGCCCCCGGGCCTGCGGTCCCTTGTCATCGAAGGTCACTACCTGCAAATAGCTGGTACCGCTGACGACTTCGCGTTTACCGTCGGTTCTCGGCACGCTCTGAATGGCGTTATAGACCCCCAGAGTGCCAGGTCCACCGTGAATCGGCGTCTGCTGGCCACCACTGCTGACCACCTGAATATCACCCCAGCGACTATCAGCCTTGAGCCCCATCTTGTTGATCTGCGCTACCGACGCCAGCATCGCGTCGCGAACCGCCTTTGCGACTTCCGGGCGATCGACCGCCAGGCCACTCGGAGTGTGTTGCGGGTCTTTCGGATCGAACGCCACACGCCAGAGATCAGGCGTTTCCTGTAGCGACTCCATGACATTCTGGAAATGCACAAAGCCCAGACCACTGTCCAGATTTGCACTGCGGTCCCAGGCCTTGAGACTGGCACACAGTGGCGTGAGCGTTGGCGCATCGGAACCCAGGGCCGCAGCACAGAACTGCAGCAGGTCGGGCATCACTTGGGCCGCCTGATACACCTGGTCGTCCATCACCATGTGTTGCAAATCCACCGCCGCTATTGGGCCGGCCATGATCAACGTATTTAGGCGATCCAGTGCAAAGCGTGAGCGCAGCCCCAACGGCTGGCCGTCCTGGCTGATCAGTGGCGAAAAACCGCTGAGCGGTTGCGCCGGGTTGGCCATCCAGGCCGAATCGTTGGAGTGCTGCACAAAATCCTTGCGCAACAGCTGCGGCAACTTGTCTGCCGCATATATCCCTTTTTGCGCAGCCTGCGGGTCAATGTCCCAGGCACACGCGCTGTTGGAACCGTCGAGGACGATCATCTGCAATCCGGCCCGAGGATCACTGCACTTGGCCAGTTTGTCGGCACTGACGTTCGGCACGACCGAGAGGTTCATGTACAGCGTCTGCCCCTGATCATCCGTCGCCAGGGTGTTGACCCACGGGATCCCCTGGATCTTGTGCACCGACGCCTGAAAATCCTTGAGGCTGACCGCGCGGTTCATTGCATACCATTGCTGCAAGACCCGGTCGTTATCCAGATTGGCGTCGCGCAGGCTATAGGCGAACTGGTTGTCCCAGTCGAGTTTTCCGGGCCATTGCACGATCGGGCCGAACTGCGAACTGTAGACCACATGAGAGACCGGCTTAGTCTGGCCATCCGGTTGTTTCACGTTCACGGTCAGGGTCTGTTTCTTCATGGGCAATGACTTGCCGTCGAGCCGATAACGGGTCGAATCCTTGGGATCGAGTTGCAGGCGATACAAGGTGAAATGCTTGGACGAGTCCACGGTGTGGGTCCACGCCAGGTGCTGGTTGAAACCGATATTGATCATCGGCAGCCCCGGCAGCGCCGCGCCCATGACGTCCAGTTCGCCGGGAATGGTCAGGTGCATTTGATAGAAACGCATCCCGCCGACCCAAGGGAAATGCGGATTGGCCAGCAACATTCCGCGGCCGTTGAAAGAACGTTCACTGCCGACTGCCACGGCATTGCTGCCGCGATCCAGGGCAAAACGCTGCAGGCGCGAGGCGGCCACCTGGAACGCCCCGGTGTCGCCTGCCACATGAGTAACGGACTTGGGTGGCGTCGCGCCGGCCAAGGCTTCGGCAAACTGCCCTACTCCACCTTCGACCAGCAGACGCCGCGTCAACTTGATCAGGTCCTGGGCGGTAATCTCGCGCACCCATTCGCCCTGACACTGCTGCGGCAAACCCTGTGCCCGACGCTCTGTCAGCGAACGGTTATAGCCCGCCACATAACCTTCGATGAGATCACGTACTGGCGGGGTTTGCGACTGCCAGAAAGCGGAGACGGCCTGTGGGGTATTCAGCCAATTGAAGAACAGATCGCTGACCAGATTTTCGCGTTCTTCGACCGTGAACTGATCCGGGCCGAAATACCGTGAACGTTCGCCGTTCACGGTGGTGATCTCATTGGCCAGCAGGCACAGGTTGTCCTGAGCGTAGGCGTAACCAATGCCATAACCGAGCCCGCGCTCGTTGTCGGCACGGATATGCGGAACGCCGAAACTGGTTCGGCGAATGTCGGCGGTCGCCTGCTCGGGCTGACTGCGTGCGTTTGCCGCAAGACTCAAGCCCAGAAACATACCCGCAAGGCTCAACCTGGTTAACTGCCTGGAAATAATCACGCTCGCTCCTGATCGAAAAGACAAACACCCTGCGTCATACACGCACTGCGCCTTCCCCTAGGAACGAAACAAATGACAAAAATTTAGGCCCTGAAAGGCGCTTTCCACGGCCATCTCACAGGCTGCTGACGCGATGGCGACAAAATTTCTACATTCGGGGCTTCATTATTTGCCCTGCTCATACGTCTTATAGATTGAGAGCACCATCACATTTCCTGGCCGGCTCGGAAAAGGAGTTTTTGCATGTACAACTCGCAACTGCCAACGGACGGTAGCAATGCGTCAAAAGGCTCTGCCATGAGCTCCGGAGTTTTCAGTCAACGGGGTGAGCGCAATGGCAACGAGCGGATCAGGTCGCTGCTCAAAAGCTTTGGTCTGCGCACCAGCCTGATCCGCCTCAAAGTCATCGACGCCTTGCTGACCGCCGCCGAAAGCGACCGTAGTCTTGGCGTGCGCGGCGTGCACAGTCACTTGCTGGACCTGGACATTCCCCTGTCCTTTCTCAGTGTGAGAGAAGTGTTGAAACGCTTGTGCAGCGAAGGCGTGATCACGCTCAATCCGGACAAAAGCTACAGCCTGCATCCGCACGCTGCAGCCATGCTCCAACGCGAGTGATCCGCTCAAGGTGCGTCGCTCAGGGTTTGACCTTGCGACGCATCACGCCATTGATCACCACCACGATGACCGCCACACCGATGGCGATGTACTGAAACAGCTTCTCGCTGATGACGCCTGCGTTTTGCAGATACGAAAGGCCGAACATGATCCCCAACACCACGAGGGAGATCAGAATCGAGTATTTCAAACGTTGCGACTGAGTCATTGCGAGTTCCTGAACCTGAAAAATGTATCCGGTTTGTATCCAAATGCATGCCAAGCCCCTACCTTTCTCCGGGGATGTGGCGCTACAAACGGGGTCTCATGTTACAGCCGATCAAGAGATTTGGCTTTATTGCCCCATGAGGATTTTGAAATGTTCCGTCGAATCACACTGCTGATTCCGCTGCTTGCCATACTTTCCCTGAGCGGCTGCATCATTTTCCCCCACGGCGGCTGGCACGGCGGTCACCATTACGACCGTGGTGGGCCGGGTTATTACCAGCATCGATAACGGTTGGTTGTGTCATAAAGCGTGAATAATTGAACATTCATTCGTAAGGCAAATACCTCATCCAATAACTGCAGAACAAATGCCCGCCCTGTCGCGGGCATTTTTCGTACATGCACATTCACTTCTGATTTCCTTCCCGGCACACATCGAAACATAGCGCTAACCATTGAAGCTTTCGGTCTTAATAGTCTATTTGAGCTATTCATATTCGATGATTATTCTCGGTGCATCGCAATAAACCCGTTATTAAACTTCGAGCAAGAACAGGGATGCCATGCACAAGCCTTTAATCAATATCAGCCCCCACCATTTGTTTGGCTTTTGCCTTGCAATCACTTTTTTCGAACTTCTGACTTATATGGCCAGCGACATGATCATGCCGGCTATGCTGACCGTTACCCGACAACTGGATGCCAGCTCCGACCATGTCCCCTACGCTTTCAATCTTTATCTGGCCGGCGGCATTCTGTTGCAATGGCTTATTGGTCCGCTGTCTGATCACTTCGGCCGCCGCCGGATGTTGCTCATCGGTTGCGCGGTATTCGCCTTGGCCTGTGCCGTAGCGTTCAACGTGCAAAGCATTTATGCGTTCAATGGCTTGCGACTGATTCAGGGTATGGGGTTGGGGTTTGTCATCGCGGTCAGCTATCCAGCCCTGCAAGAAGTTTTCTGCGAAGCCGACGCGGTCAAAATCATGGCGTTGCTGGGGAACGTTGCGCTGCTCTCCCCGCTTCTGGGGCCGTTGCTCGGCAGTCTGCTGCTGGAATGGCTGTCGTGGCGGGAGTTGTTTTTACTGCTGGGTTTCGGCGGCGTGATGGTCTGGCTTGGGCTTTACCTGTTCATGCCGGAAACCGTGGGCACCCTGCGCCACGACGGTCAGCGATTGGAAGCGGTGCGTTTTGAATGGCGCAGCACCGTGTGCCGCTATCTGGCGTTGCTGACTAACCCGCGATGCCTGAGTGCAACTGTCGCGCTGGGCGTGATGAGCCTGCCATTGATTGCCTGGATCGGGTTGGCGCCGCTCTTGCTGATCCAGAACCAGGGACTCTCACCTCTGCAGTACGGCCTGTGGCAAATCCCGGTGTTTGCGGCGGTCATTCTCGGCAACCTGATTCTCAACCGACTGATTGCCCACACTGAATTACCACAATTGATTCGATACGCGCTTTGGCCGTTTTGCGGCGGGCTCATCGCGCTAGTCGCCGTCAGCTTCTACGGCGCTTCGACAGCAGTGCTCATCAGCTGCCTGGCGCTTTACGCCGTTGGGCTAGGCATGAGCAACGCCGCGCTGTACCGGCTTGCTCTGTTTGCCAGCGACGACAGCAAAGGTCTGGTCTCAGCCATGATCGGCATGATCTCGATCGCCGTCATGGGTGGCGGCGGCTCGATTATCGCTGCGGCCGGCGCCGGTAATAGTCACGAATCCTTTGCCTTGATGGCGGGTATTGCGGGGCTTCTGTGCCTGGCGCCCCTACGCCTGTTTCTGCGGCGTTCTCACATCGCGGTTATCGTCTGACACCACAACGCAGGTCTTCTGATGATCCATTTACCCCACACCGATGCGCTCTGCGCGTTAACGCAACCCTATTGCCTGAATTCAGTCCCCGAGGGCCTGTTCGACCAGGCGATGGGGGAAATCAGCTTGTTTCACTGTCACCACACGCCTGGTTACGAACGCTGGCTCAGCGCCAACGGGCTCGATGCCCGGGACCTTGAAACACTGGATGACTGGTCAAGACTGCCGCCGATCTTCGCCAACTATTTCAAACGTCACGTGTTGTTCAGTCCCACCGGCGAAGGCGCGCTGGAGCTGACATCGTCGGGCACCAGCGGCCAGAAGAGTCGCATGCGCTATGACCCTCGCAGCATGGGGGCGGCCCAAGGCATGGTGAGCCACATTTTTCGCCACTACGGCTGGGATACCCCGGACAGCCCCTGCAATTACTTGCTCCTGAGCTACGAGCCCGAGGCGGCCAACACCTTGGGCACCGCTTATACCGACCAGTTTCTCTGCAGCTATGCGCCCGTCAACCGGGTTGTCTACGGATTGCGCCTGACCCGTAAAGGTCACAAGTTCGACCTGTTTGGTGTTATTCGCGCCTTGCAGGAGTTTGCCGACGAAGGCTTACCCGTTCGAATTCTCGGCTTTCCAGCGTTCCTTTCACATGCGCTACAGCACATGGAAGACACCACGGCGCCGAATCTCAAGTTACCCGCCCAGTCACTGGTGCTTCTGGGCGGCGGCTGGAAAACCCAGGCAGCGCAGGAAATTCCGTTGCTTGAGTTGTATGCCCGAACCCATCGGCAATTAGGTGTCGACCTGTCCCGCTGTCGAGACGGCTACGGCGCAGTAGAGCATGCCGTGCCTTACCTCCAGTGTGCCCACCATCATTTCCATGTACCGGTTTACTCGAAGGTGTTCGTGCGCAACCCATCCGATTTCACTGTCCAGCCATACGGCCAGCGCGGCTTGCTGGAATTCGTCTCCCCGTACATTTCGTCAAGCCCGGGGCATGCCGTGGTCATGGGCGATCTGGCGACATTGCACCCCGGAGCACGTTGTGGATGCGGCCTGGCGACCGATTGGTTCGAGCTGCATGGACGTGCCGGCACAACGGCCAGTCGCAGCTGTGCCATGGCTGCCTCAGAACTGCTCAATGGAGTTTGATATGTACTTGATCAATGGCCAACTGCGTGACGACATTACCCTGGAAAGCGCCCTCGACCTCCTTCAGAAACAATTGCCTCAGTTGCTTTCTGCGCCGATCGACAGCGATACCGTCATCGAGTCGGCGGCTCGTTTCGCTACCCAATTACAGACTCGCAGTCTGGATCTGTCCCTCGAAGACGATCAACGTCAGGGCCTTATGGACTTCTGCCAGCCCGGCAACCTGAGCACAAAGCTTGAGCGGGAACTCGGCGTGCACCCTCGTTCGCTGAGGCGTATCGACTACCAACAGGCGAGCTTCGAAAGTTGGCACTCTTTGGGGTTGGTGGTGCATGTCACACCGGGCAATGCGCCAATGCTGGCATTCTGCGCAGTCATCGAAGGCCTGCTGGCCGGTAACATCAACTGGCTCCGCCCTAGTTCAAATGATGAGGGTTTTACCGCGCAGTTGCTGGCCGCCCTTGTGCGCTGCGACATCAGCGGCAGGCTTGCCGAATACGTCGCGGTTTTGCCGGTGAGCACCTCTCGCATACCTCAACTCTGCGCTCAGGCCGATGGCGTGTCAGCCTGGGGTGGGGAAAAGGCGCTCAAATCGATTCGACAGCAAATCCCGGCCGGATGCCGCTGGATCGACTGGGGCCACAGGATCAGCTTTGCCTATCTATCGCCCGACGCGGCGAGTCTTTCGACGCTGGATGCGTTGGTGGATGAGGTCTGTCGTTTCGATCAGCAGGCGTGTTCCAGCCCACAATGGGTGTTGGTGGACAGCAACGATCCGGCAGTCCTGAAGGATCTGGGGGAGCGTCTGGCCGAAGCCTTCAAACGTCGCGCTGCCCATTGGCCAGCGCTGGTTCCCACAGACCCGGAAGCTTGCGAGATCACTACCCGCACGACCATGGCGCGGCTGGAACACTGCTTCACGAACCAGACCGGCCAGGTCTGGAACGGCCTCGGTTGGCGTGTGATCTGGGAGCACCATCAAACGCTCGCGCCATCGCCGCTGTTTCGTACGATTGTGCTGAAGCCAGTACCCCGGCACCTGATCGCCGAGACGCTGTTGCCCTGGCGCACGGTGTTACAAAGCTGCGCGCTGATGTGCACCCCGGTAGAAACACCCGAGCTCGTTCGAACACTGGTCAACGCCGGCGTCACCCGCATTGCGCCTTGCGCGTCGATTCATGACGGCTACGCCGGTGAGCCCCACGATGGTGTCTATGCACTGTCGCGCCTGAGTCGCCGTCTCTCCGTGAGTCTGGCCCCCAATGTCTCGACGGGCCGAGCAACACTCGATCCGGTTCCACCGGCTCCCGACACCGCCAATGATCCGATCATGGACAAGGACACCTTCACGGCGCAGCCGATTGGCCCTGCCGCGCAGTTGTATTTCCGCTCCGGAGGCAGCAGCGGGACCCCGGCCCTTGTCGGCTTAAGCTATCGCGTTTATCAACAAGAGATGCGCGCCGCGGCTGATGGCATGTTCGCTGCGGGGCTGGATCCGTCACAAGACCGGGTCATGAACCTGTTCTACGGCGGCAACCTGTACGGCGGGTTCTTCAGTTTTTCCACAATCCTTGAACAGATGGGCGTTACGCATTTCCCCATGGGGGCGCCCCAGGAGGATGACTTCAGCGAAATCGCCCAATTGATCGTAGACCGGCGCATCACCGTGCTGATCGGCATGCCGAGTACCTTGCACCGTCTGTTTTTTACCGAGCAGGCCCGACTTCGCGCGTACGCCGGCATTGGCAAGGTGTTCCTCGGTGGAGAGCATCCGGGAGAGGCCAGTCGGCGCCTGATGGAAAGCTGCGGGGTCTCGACCATTCGCTCTGCACTCTATGGCTCCGTTGACGCAGGTCCCCTGGGGCATGCCTGCGCGGCAACAGCAGAGGGCGTGTTTCACTTGATGAGCGACATCCAGCACCTGGAAATCGTTCAGCTCGAACAGGACGTACCGGTGCAGAACAACGAGATGGGGCGTCTGCTCTTTACTTCCCTCGCCCGGCAAGATCAAACCGTGCGTCGATATGAGGTAGGAGATACCGGTCGCTGGATACCCGGCGCCTGTCCCTGTGGACTGGACTCACCGCGATTCGAGCTGCTGCAGCGGCACGGCAAGCTGGTGCGAATTGGCACGGAATTCATTTCGCCTTCCGCTCTGCAACACAGTGTGGGTTTCCCCATTCAAGTTCTTCTGGACCACACCGCCAACGGCGTCGAACGCCTGCGAATCCGAGTGAATGCGGATGCCGACCGAGTTCACGACCAACTAATGACACACATAGCCGTGGCGAATGCCGTGAGCGCCGCATTGTTAATAGTGGACATTGAAGTGTGTGCCGAACATGAGTTCACCCGAAACAAACACAGTGGCAAGACACCACTGGTCATCGATCAAAGAAAATAAAAACAGACTGTTTATTCCGTGACCTTGTTCTTTTAACCAGATGCCTGATCATAAACGAGAATTCAGTGAAATCACCCTACTCGCTTGAGCAACTTGTGCCTTATGTACGGCGACACTCCAACTTCTATTGCACACACCTGAAACACTTACCGCTGAACAGTACTGATTTAAAAGATTTACCACTGATCAACGTGACCGACTATTGGGCTGACAGCAATGACCTGCATCACTGGCCGGTCCTGACAGGCACTGTCGATGATGCTCTGGTGTTTAAAACTGGAGGATCGACCGGCCAGGGTAAACTCTCGGTTTACTCCCGCGACGAATGGCTCGCCATGGTCAGTACATTTGGTCAAAGTCTCTCGACTCAACTGAACCACGGCGACCGAGTGGCGAATCTGTTTTTTTCCGGGGATCTTTACGCCAGCTTTCTGTTCACGCATCACTCATTGGCGCATGTCGGGAAATCCATCTGTGAATTTCCGTTTACCGGCCAAGTCGAACTGGATGGACTGGCAGAGGCCATTGCCCGGTATCGAATCAATGTTCTGGCCGGGGTCCCGGCACAGTTACTGCGATTCGCTGCGTACCTGGCACAGCATCGGCAAGTGCTGTGCGGGGTCGAAACGCTTCTTTATGCAGGAGAAAGCCTGTTTGCTGCGCAACTGGCAATCTTCGCCGAAGTGTTCCCCAACGCCCGCGTCGCTTCGATTGGCTATGCCAGCGTGGACGCCGGTCTCATCGGGGCCTCCGACCGCGACTGTGCATTGGGCGAACATCGGGTGTTCGAACGCCATACCCTATTGGAAATCGTCGATGAACTCACCGGCGAAGTCATTGAGGAATGCGATCGCACCGGCTCGTTAGTGGTGACCAATCTGGCTCGTCGGCTCATGCCATTGCTGCGTTACCCGGTGGGTGACCTTGCCTGCTGGCGTGAACCCGGCGCGACCCCGTGGCGTAAATTTGCATTAAAGGGGCGAAGTGCCCACAGCCAGCGGATACGAGTCGGTGTGCTGTCGCTGTTTCCCGACGAAATAGGCGAGATCGTCCAGCGGATTGCCAACAGCAACCAATGGCAGTTGCTTATCGAACATACCGGTTACAAGGACATTTTGAGTGTGAAATGGGTACCCGGGCCCCAGCAACAGAATGTCGAGCCAATGCTGCGGGCATTACAGGAAGCGCTGGTCACCCAATACCCTGGCATCGACGACCTGAGTCGCGATGGGCTGCTCGAATTGCGGGTCCTGCCCTGCGCAGTCACAGACCTGAGTCTGCATCCCCGCTCCGGCAAACAACCGCGGATCCTGGATTTACGAGTGTATGACGCTCCCTCGCCGGAGCCCGCGTGATGAGCCAGTTGATTCTTCGGCGCTACCAGCCATCCGACGCACAGGCCGTGAGCCAGTTATTTCGCGAAATCTACGGCGATCATTACGCCAGGCCAGATATTTACTTGCCGACCATGATCAGTCAGCACAATGCCGAGGGCCGCTGGCAATCCGTCGTTGCGGTGGACGACAAGCATGTACTGGGACACGCCGCGTTGTGCCTCGATGCGCTTTCATTAACCGCTGAACTGGCGCTCATGGCGGTGCATCCCGCCGCTCAGGGACAAAGTGTCGCAACGCTTCTTGGCTCGCAACTCATCGAGCTTTCAGAATCCTTGAAACTCGAAAGCCTCTCGATCAAGCAAGTGACTCACCACCCGTACACTCAACGCATGGCAGAAAAAATCGGCTTCCACAGCACGGGTTTGCTTCCCGACTACATCGCGTCGCCACTCTCTGAACCGTTGCGGGAAACCATGGTGCTGGGTTGTCACATCAATGAAGGACACGAACGCCCGCTTCCCGATATCCCATGGCCCGACAGTTGCCGAGCGTTCATGCAGCACCTTTGCTCAGTGTTTGGCACTCACCAGGGCATTGCGCCTTGCCTCCCTCTGCCCGTGCAAATCGAACAACAGCATGGACGGTTCGAAATGCTCATTCAGCGCTTGAACAAACATCTCCTGGATCAAATCCGGCACCTACCCAGGCACTGGCTGATCTCGGCCAAACTCGAACTGTCCTGGCACTTTGCCGAGGATTTACGCAATTTAACAGCCCTTGGTTTCACCTTCACCGGGCTGATGCCCACGCAACACAGCAAAGGGTGGTTCGCGCTGTTTCATCGAGGGACCGAGCCTCGGCACCTCAACTTGCACTGCCCGCACATGCAACGGTTGCATGACGACTTACCGCAAACCGGCAACACACACAGCCGCAACGCTGCACGAAACAGCGCTCGCTCAGCCGCTTGAGTCTTTTCGATGAAAGTCATTACCCGGTTGCGTGCAAAGCTCAACCAGCCAATCGACAAACACCCTCACCCGCCGGGACAACTGGCGGTGTGGAGGGTAGAGCGCCGTCAACGGCATCCCCGGTGGCGGCACCGTCCTGAGTACTTCACACAAACGGCCTTCACTCAGCTGGCGGGCGACGTGGTAATACGGTGTCTGGACCAGGCCATAACCCGCCTCACAAGCGGCCAGGTAACCATCGGCGCTGTTGACTGAAACTTGCTTGGGTAAATCAATGAGCTGAACCTGATCATTGACCATGAACTCCAGCCCAAAACGCTTCCCACTGCTGCTGGAGAAATACTCCACCATCTGATGACCCTCAAGGTCAGCCAGACTCTGAAGCGTTCCGTGACGCTTCAAGTATTCGGGGCTTGCACACGTGACCTGGTCCAGCATGGCCAACGGCCGCGCCACCAGTGAATCGTCCAGTGACGCACCGCCCCGCAGCACGCAATCGACCCCTTCGCGAATCAAGTCGACAGGCCGATCGTTCAAGCCGATTTCCAGCTCGATCAATGGATACCGGGAAGTGAATTGCGGCAACGCCGGGATCACCATCAAGCGCCCCACCCCCGCCGGCATGTCCACTCGCAACAGCCCCTTGGGGTTATTGCGCGCAGCGCTGAACACCGCTTCGGTTTCCTCCAGGTCCGCCAGCAACCTCACGCAACGAGGGTAATAGGCTGCGCCGTCGAGCGTGAGGCTGATTTGCCGCGTCGTGCGTTGCAACAGCTGCACACCGAGATGCGCCTCCAGTTGCTTGATCAAAATGGTCACTGAAGCACGGGGCAATTGCAGGCTGTCCGCCGCTTTGGCAAAGCCGCCGAGTTCGACGATTCGGGTGAACACGCGCATAGCGTTGAAACGGTCCATGGTTTTGAGATACCGGCTGATTATTTAGAAATTGCAAACAGTGATAGCAGTTTTAGCCGGTTTATCTTGTTTCTGTCGAGGTCAACAATAGGTTTCACATTCACAGGGAGCTGATTTCATGCAAACACGTCAACTGGGCAAAAACGGTCCACTAGTGAGCGCGATCGGTCTGGGCTGCATGGGCATGACCGATTTTTACACGACGGGCGTGGACACCCGCGAAGCCACGGCGACGCTGCACCGCGCGCTCGAGTTGGGGATCAACCTGCTCGACACCGCCGACATGTATGGCCCGCACACCAACGAAGAACTGATCGGCAAGGCCATCGTCGGCAAGCGCGACCAAGTGTTTCTGGCCAGTAAATTCGGCATCGTCCGCGACCCGGCCAACCCGGCCGCACGGGGTGTCGATGGCCGCCCGGAATACATTCGCCAGGCCATCGACGGCACCCTCAAGCGCCTCGGTGTGGACACCCTGGACTTGTACTACCAACACCGGATCGACCCACAAGTGGCCATCGAAGAAACCGTCGGCGCCATGGCCGAACTGGTGAACGCTGGCAAGGTGCGTTATCTGGGCTTGAGCGAAGCATCAGTCGCCACGCTTGAACGGGCGAACAAGGTTCATCCGATCAGCGCACTGCAAAGTGAGTACTCACTGTGGAGCCGCGATCAGGAAGACAACGGTTGCCTGGCTGCGTGCCAGCGTCTCGGTATCGCTTTTGTCCCCTACAGCCCGCTCGGTCGCGGCTTTTTGACCGGGGCACTGAAAAGCCCGGACGACTTTGCAGCGGACGATTACCGTCGCTTCAGCCCGCGTTTTCAAGGGGAGAATTTCGCGAAAAACCTGCTACTGGTGCAGCAAGTCCAGGCGCTGGCCGCCGACAAAGGCGTGACCGCCGGGCAACTGGCGTTGGCCTGGGTCCTGGCGCAAGGCGACTACCTGATCCCGATTCCCGGGACCAAGCAGCGTAAATACCTGGAGGAAAATGTCGCGGCGCTGGACGTGAAACTTAGCGCCGGTGAGTTGCAGGCGCTGGAAGCAATCTTCCCGGCCGATGCCACCGCAGGCTTGCGTTACCCGGAAGCGGTGATGCAACTGCTCGACCGCTGATCAACCGTCTGCTGACCCGATCAATGCATTGATCGGGTCAGCAGGCTATCCGTCAGTCCTTCTTCTTGACCGTCGAGCCATTGCTTTGGCCGTAGGTCTTGAGGTTCTGCAATACGTAGATCGCTTTCTTGAACTCGGGGACCAGATAGTTGGCGTACTTGTTGCCCTTGAGGTTGTTGTTCTGGATGGAATCCAGTTGAGTGGCAAAGTACTCCAGGGCATTGAACTTCGCCTCGGGGTCATTCGGCACGCCAAACTTATCGAACTTGTCTCCAGCATTGAGCAACGTCAGCGCCGTCACATCGCCAATGATGCCCTTTTGCTTGAGGTAGGTGCTCATGTTGCCCAATTGCTTGGCCGAGATGTTTTCCGGGTCGAAGCCCTTGACCTGCTTGAACAGTTGCTGGGCATCCATCTTCGTGCGATCAAGCAACGTCGGGTTGGTGCCCACCATGGTCAGAATTTCCCGCACCTTGGCGCTCTGGGAAACCGGTTTGGCATTGGCCGAACCCTGGCGAACCAGCAGGCCCGATTTGGCAGTCCAGTTGCCGACCAGACCAATAGTCATGACCGTACTCCTGACAGCGCGACGAGATTCGGATGTCCTTGCGACGGGCACATAAAAAATCCTTGTTTAAGCGAGATGAATGCGGAGAAGTATCGGCGCGATGTGAACGTCTACCTAAATATATTTCGGCTTTTTACAATTCTCGTACATTTACGATACAAACCGACAAATGCCTGATTTCATTGGTCTATAGGATCTTTTTGATAGTGCTATAGGCGACTGATTGCTGTCATCGATATCTGAATCGGCTTGTTTGTACCACGCCCGATACTCAAGTATCCGTGCCCCGCCCGTCCCCTTAATACTTTTCTGGCTGCTACAAAGATTTGGGACGCAGCTAAGTACTCGGTATTACTTCGAAACAATCTCGCACCGCTTTATTGGTTAAAGTGGTCAAAATGCCTCTTTTTTTGACCGCCACCCGAGTCGAGACCTCCCATGCGAACCCACCTGCGTCTGGTCGCCCTGAGCGCCCTGTTCATTTCCTCCCTGGCCCAGGCCGCCGACCTGATCCCGATTGAAGTCCACCGCGATGCCAATTGCGGTTGCTGCAAAAAATGGATCAGCCATCTGGAGGCCAACGGCTTCAAAGTCGACGATCACGTCGAAGCCAACATGAGCGAGTTCAAGCAACAGCACGGCGTGCCTCCGCGACTGGCGTCGTGCCACACCGGCTTGATCAACGGTAAATTCGTTGAAGGCCATGTTCCGGCCGATCAGGTGCTGGCCTTGAGCAAGCGCGACGATCTATTGGGTGTCGCCGCCCCCGGCATGCCCATGGGTTCACCCGGCATGGAAATGGACGGCATGAGCGATGCGTACCAGGTGATCGGCCTGAAAAAGGACGGCACTGACGTGGTGGTGGCGGACTACCCTGCCCATTGATCTTCGGTGCGTACTTTGGGCTGTTTTTCGCCGCATTCGGTGCGGCAACCCTGCTGCCCTTGCAGTCCGAAGCAGTGCTGGTGGGCCTGTTGCTCAGCGGCCAGTATTGGCTCTGGTCGCTACTCGCCGTGGCGACTTTGGGCAATGTTCTGGGATCACTGGTGAACTGGTGGCTGGGGCGCGGTATCGAGCGGTTTCACGATCGGCGCTGGTTTCCGGTCAGCCCGCGTCATCTGGAAAAAGCCCGAGTCCATTATCAGCGCTACGGTCATTGGTCGTTGCTGCTGAGTTGGGTGCCTGTGATCGGTGATCCACTGACGTTGGTGGCCGGCGTGATGCGTGAGCCGCTGGGGCGTTTTTTATTCATCGTGACCCTCGCCAAGGCTGCGCGTTATGGCGTGCTGGCTTTGGCCACAGAGGGCTGGATGGGTTGAACGATCACCCACCGCGATTGCCTGTGCTTAATGTCGCCCTAATCGGGCCGATCCAGCATCGGCCGATTTCCAACGGAGTTCACCCATGTCCCTCACCTTCTCCCGCTGGCTACCCGGCCTGTTGCTGACCGCTGCACTGCCCGTCATTGCTCACGCCGAAGGCCCGGAATATGGTCAGGAACTGCAGGGTTTCGAGTATCCCTACACGGTCAAGCATTTCGCCTTTGAGTCCCAGGGGAAATCCCTGCAAATGGGTTACATGGATGTCGCCGCCCACGGCAAGGCCAATGGACGCAGCGTGGTGCTGATGCACGGCAAGAATTTCTGTGGTGCAACCTGGGACAGTTCGATCAAGGCCCTGAGTGAGGCCGGTTACCGGGTCATCGCCCCGGACCAGATCGGTTTCTGTACCTCCAGCAAACCCGACAACTATCAGTACAGCTTCCAGCAACTGGCAACCAACACTCAGCAACTGCTCAAGGCCCTGGGCATTCAGAAGGCCAGTGTTCTCGGACACTCCACCGGCGGCATGCTCGCTACTCGCTATGCGCTGCAATACCCCGATCAAGTCGAACAACTGGCACTGGTCAATCCCATTGGCCTGGAAGACTGGAAAGCCCTCGGTGTGCCCTATCGCACGGTTGACCAATGGTATGAGCGCGAGCTGAAACTCACTGCCGACGGCATCCGCACCTATGAACGCAACACCTATTACGGCGGCCGCTGGAAGCCGGAATTCGATCGCTGGGTCGACATGCTCGCCGGGCTGAACAAAGGACCGGGGCATACGCAGGTGGCGTGGAATTCGGCGCTGATCTACGACATGATCTTCACCCAACCGGTGTACTACGAGTTCAAGGACCTGAAGATGCCGACCCTGCTGCTGATCGGTACGTCCGACACCACGGCCATCGGCAGCGACATCGCACCGCCCGAGGTCAAGGCGAAACTCGGCCATTACGACGTCCTCGGCAAGCAAGTGGCGAAACTGATTCCCCGGTCGACGCTGGTTGAATTCCCCGGCATGGGCCACGCGCCGCAAATGGAAGAACCGGCGCAATTCCACCAGGCCTTGCTCGCCTGGCTGAACAAAACCAACCCCGTTCATTGATGAGGTAAGGCTGATGGCTGTGCAGATTGCGGTGATTGATGACTGGCAGGATGTGGCCCGTGGCGTGGTGGACTGGTCGGTGCTGGACGACATCGGTCAGGTGAATTTCATCCATGACTACCCGGCCGACAACGACACCCTGGCCGCACGGCTGGGTGAGTTTGAGGTGATCTGCGTGATGCGCGAACGCACCCGGTTCGATGAGGACCTGCTGCGGCGCTTACCGAAACTCAAGTTGCTGGTCACCGGCAGCATGCGCAACGCCGCCCTGGACCTGAAAGCCGCCGCTGCGCTGGGTATCCAGGTCTGTGGCACCGACAGTTACAAGCATGCCGCCCCGGAACTGACCTGGGCGCTGATCATGGCCGCGACCCGCAACCTGGTGGTCGAAGCCAATGCCCTGCGCGCAGGCAAATGGCAACAAGGGCTGGGCGGCGACCTGCATGGCAAGACTCTGGCGATTCTGGGTTTGGGCAGCATTGGCACTCGCGTTGCCCAGTTCGGTCAGGTGTTTGGGATGCGGGTGATCGCCTGGAGCGAGAACCTGACCGCCGAACGCGCTGCCGAAGTCGGCGTGACCTATGTCAGCAAGCAGGAGCTGTTCGAACAGGCCGATGTGCTGTCGGTCCATCTGGTGCTCAGCGATCGCAGCCGAGGCTTGGTCGACGCCCAGGCGCTGGACTGGATGAAACCCACGGCGCTGCTGGTCAACACCGCCCGCGGGCCGATTGTCGATGAGGCGGCGTTGATCAAGGCGCTGCAGAAACAGCGACTGGCAGGCGCGGCGCTGGACGTCTTCGAGCAGGAACCCTTGCCCGCTCATCATCCGTTCAGAACCCTGGATAATGTGCTGGCCACGCCCCACGTCGGGTATGTCAGCCAGCAGAACTACCACCAGTTCTTCTCGCAGATGATCGAGGACATTCAGGCCTGGTCGGCCGGAGAACCGATTCGCCTGTTGAGCTGACTCCGCGTCATCGCTCATCGCGAGCAGAGAGCCTGCTCGCGATGAGAGCGACACGGTGTTAGATCAACCCTCCGGACGCAGCATCAACACCGCCAGCGGCGGCAAGTTCAACACCAACGACAGTTCCTGCCCGTGGCTCGGCTCTTCCTCGGTAAACGCCCCGCCGCTGTTGCCATAGTTCGAGCCGGCGTAGGTGGCAGAATCGCTGTTGATCACCTCGGTCCAACGCCCGGCAAACGGCACGCCAACGCGATAACCCCCGCGCGGCACCGGAGTGAAATTAGCCACCACTAACACCGGCCGCCCGTCCTTGCTCCAGCGCATGAAGGCGTAGACGCTGTTGATCGCATCATCACCAATCAACCACTGGAAGCCTTGCGGCGCGTCGTCCTGATCATGCAGCGCAGGCTCTTCGCGATACAGCCGATTGAGATCGCCGACGAGTTTCTGCACCCCTTTGTGTTCCGAGTACTGCAGCAAGTACCAGTCCAGTTGCTGATCGTGGTTCCACTCACGCCACTGACCAAACTCGCAGCCCATGAACAACAGCTTCTTGCCCGGATGCGCCCACATGAAACTCAGGTAGGCGCGCAGGTTGGCGAATTTCTGCCAGCGATCGCCCGGCATCTTGTCGATCAGCGAGTGCTTGCCGTGTACCACTTCGTCGTGGGAGATCGGCAGGATAAAGCGCTCGGACCAGGCATACACCAGGCCGAAACTCAGTTCGTTGTGGTGATGGGCACGGTACACCGGGTCCTGCTGGATGTAGTGCAGCGAATCGTGCATCCAGCCCATGTTCCACTTGTAGTCGAAACCCAGCCCGCCCTGTTGCGTGCCCTGGCTGACACCCGGCCACGCGGTGGATTCTTCGGCAATCACCAGCGCGCCGGGGGCTTCGAGGTCGACCACATCATTGAGATGGCGCAGGAAGTCGATGGCTTCGAGGTTTTCCCGACCACCGTGGCGGTTCGGCACCCACTCGCCAGCCTTGCGCGAATAGTCGCGGTACAGCATCGAAGCCACGGCATCGACCCGCAGGCCGTCGACGTGGAAATGCTTCAGCCAGTGCAGCGCCGAAGCCAGCATGTAGCCGTGCACTTCGGTGCGCCCCAGGTTGTAGATCAGCGTGTCCCAGTCCTGGTGGAAACCTTCTTGCGGGTTGCCGTATTCGTACAGCGCAGTGCCGTCGAATTGCGCCAGGCCGTGCGTATCGGTAGGAAAATGCGCCGGCACCCAGTCGAGGATCACGCCGATGTCGGCCTGGTGGCAGGCATTGACGAACGCGCCGAAGTCTTCCGGCTTACCGTAGCGGGCGCTCGGGGCGAATTGCGACAGCAACTGGTAGCCCCAGGACCCACCGAACGGATGTTCCATGATCGGCATCAGCTCGATGTGGGTAAAACCCAGGTCCTTCACGTAAGGAATCAGCCGCTCGGCCAACTCATGCCATGTGTACTGGCGGGCGACCTCGCCCAGATCATCCAGCTCACATTGCCACGAACCGGCATGCAATTCGTAGATCGACAGCGGCGCGCTCGGCCGATGACGGTCACCACGCGATTGCATCCACTCGTGGTCCTGCCAATCGATGTTCAGCGGTGAAGCGACTTTTGATGCGGTATCCGGCGGCAGCGAGGTGGCCAGCGCCATCGGGTCAGCCTTGAGCGGCAGAATGCCGTGCGTGCCGAGGATTTCGTATTTGTACGTTTCCCCCGCCTGCAGGCGCGGGATAAACACCTCCCAGACCCCAGTGGGATGACGCAGGCGCATCGGGTGCCGACGACCGTCCCAGTTGTTGAAGTCACCGACCACCGACACCCTTTTGGCATTCGGTGCCCATACGGCGAACCGCACGCCATCGACACCGTCGACCGACTTCAGCTGCGCGCCGAGGCAAGCGCTGAGATCGCGGTGATTGCCTTCGGCGAACAGGTACAAGTCCATCTCGCCGAGTAACGGGCCGAAGCTGTAAGGATCCTCGGAAATTTGTTCGCCGCCGGCCCAACGGGTTCGTAGCAAATACGGCTGCGCCCGATCGAAATGCCCGACGAACAGGCCCGGCGTCTGGGTCGCCTCAAGGTTGCCGAGTTCTTCCCCGGAGTCCTTGGCCAGTACCTGCACGCTCAAGGCGTCCGGCAAATAGGCCCGAATAAATTGCCCGCCGGCACCATCGCCGTGGGGGCCGAGAATTGCAAAGGGGTCATGGTGTTCGGCGCGAACCAGCGCGTCGATGTCCCGCGATCTGGGCAGTAGCGCCTCTTTAGCGTGACCCTGTTCCTTGTTCGAGAAACTCATAACTACTCTCCACCAAGATCGGAAAAGGGTTTAAGCCCACTCAATAGTCCATACAAGCCGTGCAACGGCACGGGCAACCATGTGGGGCGATTTTCTGCCTCATAGGCCACTTCATACGCTGCCTTCTCCAGGCCGAACAACGCCAGCGCGGCGTCCTCGCCTTCCGGATCTTGCCATGCATGAGCAAGACTAGCTGCCGCCAGCCGATAAGCGTCGACAAATGCTTGTCTTGCTTCATTTAAATAGCGATCGGCGACACGTTGACGAGCGGCTTGGGCATCGGCCGTGTTGTCGACGTTGTGCACGTTGATCGCCATTGCCGCAGCGTAGTCGAAGGAGCGCAATACGCCGCTGACATCTTTATACGGGCTGTGTTTGCCCCGACGTTCATGCAGCTGCCGCGCCGGCTCACCTTCGAAGTCGATCAGGTAAGCGTCGCCCTTGATCACCAGCACCTGACCCAGGTGCAAGTCGCCGTGGACGCGAATGCGCAGACCACCGGCGGCTTTTTTGCCCAGCACCTGAACATGGCTGAGAATGGCTTTTTTGTTGTCCAGTAAACGACTGACCAAGGCTTTGTCTGCCGGGTTCAATTCGCTTTGATGCTGCTTGAGCAACTTCAGCGCGTACTCCAGTTGCGCCGCCACGTCCTTGGCCGAGGCCAGGGCATCTTTCTGGGTGGTAGCCTGCGGGGCGAAGTCCGGGTTGTCGCTGGGCGCCGCCAGCAGCTGATGCATTTCGCCCAGGCGCTGACCGAGCATGCCGGCGAAGTCTCTCAATTCACCCAAGGCGTTGTAGTGTTGCTCTTGCTCGGACATGGCGTCGGCCAGTTCGTCGCGCAGCGCCCGTTCGAGGTTGTTCTGGGTCCATTCCCAGGCGTCGCCCTGATTGCTTAAGTAGCCTTGGGCAATCATCAACAGACTGTCCTCGCCCGCCGGATCTCGGCGAACCACCGAACCGAGCAGGGGCGAAATATTGCCGAAACCGGCGTTGGTCAGGTACGCGCTCATTTCCAGTTCCGGGTGTACGCCAGACGCGACCTTGCGGATCAGTTTCAGCACCAGGCTGTTGCCGATGACCACCGAACTGTTGGACTGCTCGGCGGACAGGTAACGCACTTCCGATTCCCCGGTCAGACCGAGTTTCGCCAGTTCCGCCGTCGGCTCGAAGCAGATCTCGCCCGCACTGGATGGCAATACGGTATTACGTTGAATGTCCTGCAATACCGCATGCACAAAGGTGTCGAGGCTGAAGGCGTCGGTGATCAAACCGACCTGACGCACGCGCCGGACTCGAGACAAGGCCAGTTGCTGAGGCAACGCGGCACCGACCTGATCTTCGGAGATAAAACCGAACGGCAACTGATAGCGACTGGTCTGGCCGCCGCTGGTGACGTCGATTTCACTCAACAGCACTGGATGCAGCGGGTCGCCGAAGCGCACACCGTAAGCAATGTTGACTTGCTCGATGACCGCGTCCTTGCCGGCAAACCAGCGGCGATTCTGCAGCCAGCTCGGCAGGATGCCCTGCTCCAGCGTGCCGCGGGACGGCGCTTCGAGCAGCTCCTCCATGCGTTTCTTCAGCACCAGCGTGGTGAAGTCCGGCAGGCTTTGCGCCGGTTCCACGTGCCAGCTCGGCATCTGGTTTTCCGCCGCGAGCACAAACCAATAGAAGCCGTAAGGCGCCAAGGTCAACAGGAAATTCAACTGGCCGATCGGCGGGAAGGCGTTACCGCCGAGCATCTCCACCGGCACCATGCCAACGTAGGCCGACAGGTCCAGCTCCGCCGCTTGTGCGCTACGGGACACGTTGGCCACGCACAAGATGATTTCGTGCTTGCCGTCGGCCCCGGTGAATTCCCGGGTGTAGGCCAGAATCCGCCGGTTGCTCGGCGACAGCATTTTCAGCGTGCCGCGACCGAAGGCCTTGGACTGCTTGCGCACGGCGAGCATGCGCCGGGTCCAGTTCAGCAGCGAATGCGGGTCGCCGGCCTGGGTTTCGACGTTGACCGACAGGTAGCCGTATTGCGGGTCCATGATCGGTGGCAGCACCAGGCTGGCCGGGTCGGCGCGGGAGAAGCCGCCATTACGGTCAATCGACCATTGCATCGGCGTACGCACGCCGTCACGGTCGCCGAGGTAGATGTTGTCACCCATGCCGATTTCGTCGCCGTAATACAGGGTCGGCGTGCCGGGCATCGACAGCAGCAAGCTGTTGAGCAGTTCCACACGGCGACGATCGCGTTCCATCAACGGCGCCAGACGTCGGCGAATCCCCAGGTTGATCCGCGCCCGACGGTCGGCCGCGTAGTAATTCCACAGGTAATCGCGCTCCTTGTCGGTGACCATTTCCAGGGTCAGTTCATCGTGGTTGCGCAGGAAAATTGCCCACTGACAGTTGGCCGGGATCTCCGGGGTCTGGCGCAGGATGTCGGTGATCGGGAAGCGATCCTCCTGGGCCAGCGCCATGTACATGCGCGGCATCAACGGGAAGTGGAACGCCATGTGGCATTCGTCGCCGTTCAGGCCTTTGGCGTCGGTGTCGCCGAAGTACAGTTGCGTGTCTTCCGGCCATTGGTTGGCCTCGGCCAGCAGCATGCGGTCCGGGTAATTGGCGTCGATTTCGGCACGGACCTGCTTGAGGACGTCGTGGGTCTCGGGCAGATTTTCGTTGTTGGTGCCGTCGCGTTCGATCAGGTACGGAATCGCGTCCAGACGCAAACCGTCGATACCCATGTCGAGCCAGTAGCGCATCACCGATAGCACGGCTTTCATGACTTGCGGGTTATCGAAGTTCAGGTCTGGCTGGTGGGAATAGAAGCGGTGCCAGAAGTACTGGCCAGCCACCGGGTCCCAGGTCCAGTTGGACTTTTCGGTGTCGAGGAAGATGATGCGAGTGCCGTCGTATTTTTGATCGTCATCGGACCAGACATAGAAGTCCCGTGCCGCCGAGCCTGGTTTGGCTTTGCGCGCACGCTGGAACCAGGCGTGCTGGTCCGAGGTGTGGTTGATGACCAGTTCGGTAATCACCCGCAGGCCACGTTTGTGGGCTTCAGAGATGAAACGCTTGGCGTCGGCCATGGTGCCGTAGTCGGAATGCACACCACGGTATTCGGCAATGTCGTAGCCGTCGTCGCGCCGTGGCGAGGGATAGAACGGTAACAGCCAAATGGTGTTGACGCCGAGATCGGCAATGTAATCGAGTTTGGCGATAAGGCCGGTAAAGTCGCCGATCCCGTCATTGTTGGAGTCGAAAAAAGACTTAACGTGAACCTGGTAGATCACCGCATCCTTGTACCAGAGCGGGTCCTTGATAAAGGTGGCAGCCTTGGGTTTCTTCGCCATTTGAAGCTCCTGTTGATGATCGTTCCCACGCTCTGCGTGGGAATGCATCCAGTGACGCTCTGCGTCACAGCGATGGACGCAGAGCGTCCGAGGCGGCATTCCCACGCGGACGGTTCGACGCCTCGACGTGGGAACGATCGTGCTAGACGGTAATTCGCCAGATCCCGAACGGTTGATGCGCCGGGTCGATCCGCATGAACTGGTACTTGCCGTGCCAGGTCCAGCGATGACCGCTCATCAAGTCTTCGCCCTGGGTGCTGACGTCGTCGGACAGGCCCATTTCCCACAGCGGCAATTCGAAATTCGCTTCCTGGACGTTATGCGGATCAAGGCTGACGGCCACCAGAATGAAATTGCTGCCATCCGCGCTGCGTTTGCCGAAATACAGAATGTTGTCGTTCCAGGCGTTGTAGACCTTCAAGCCCAGATGCGTCTGCAGCGCCGGGTTCTGCCGGCGGATACGGTTGAGCTGGGCGATCTCGGCAATGATGTTGCCCGGCGCGTTGAAGTCCCGTGGGCGGATTTCGTACTTCTCGGAATTGAGGTATTCCTCCTTGCCCGGCACCGGTGCCGCTTCGCACAGTTCGAAGCCGGAATACATGCCCCACAGACCGGAGCCCATGGTCGCCAGCGCCGCGCGGATCAGAAAACCGGCGCGCCCCGACTCATGCAAAAACGCCGGGTTGATGTCCGGGGTGTTAACGAAGAAGTTCGGCCGGAAGCATTCACGCCACGGCGACTCGTTGAGTTCGGTGAAGTAAGTCGCCAGTTCGGACTTGTTGTTGCGCCAGGTGAAGTAGGTGTAGCTCTGGGAGTAACCGACCTTGCCCAACCGCGCCATCATCGCCGGGGTGGTAAAGGCTTCGGCCAGGAAGATCACCTCGGGGTACAGCGCCCGCACATCAGCGATCATCCACTGCCAGAACGGCAGCGGTTTGGTGTGAGGGTTGTCGACGCGAAACAGCTTCACGCCCTCCTCGACCCAACCCACCACGATGTCGCGCAACTCGACCCACAGACTCGGTATCGCATCGGTGGCATAGAAATCGACGTTGACGATGTCCTGGTATTTCTTCGGCGGGTTCTCGGCGTATTTGATCGTGCCGTCCGGCCGCCAGTTGAACCAGCCCGGATGCTGCTCCAGCCACGGGTGATCCTGGGAACACTGAATCGCGAAGTCGAGGGCGATTTCCAGCCCATGGTCAGCGGCTGCCGCGACAAGACGCCGGAAGTCTTCGCGAGAGCCCAGCTCGGAATGAATTGCCTCATGCCCACCCTCTTCGCTGCCGATGGCATACGGACTGCCCGGATCGTCCGGTCCGGCGGTGAGGGAGTTGTTCGGGCCTTTGCGGTAATTGCGGCCGATCGGGTGGATCGGCGGGAAGTACAGCACATCGAAGCCCATGTCCTGGATCATCGGCAGCCGCGAATGCACATCGTTGAAGGTGCCATGACGGGCCGGATCGTCAGTGATCGAACGCGGGAACAGTTCATACCAACTGGCGAACTGCGCCAGGTCCCGTTCGACGTCGAGCGGGTATTCAGGGCTGATGCTCAAATAGGCCCGATGATCGGCCAGCGACATCAGCTCGGCGCTACGCTGGTGCAGAAACAGCGCGACCTGCTCGATTTCGAGCAGACCCGACAATTCATGGTGCAGCGCCGCCAGTTGTTCACTCAGCTGCCCTTCCGCGCGCTCGGCGGCTTGCTGGACCAGCGTTCGCCCTTCCTGCAATTCCAGACTGATCGGCACCCTGGCCGCGTGTTTTTTCTCCAGCTCATAACAGAAGCTGGCGAACTGATCGATCCAGGCTTCGATGCAAAATACATAACGGCCCTGGCGCGAGACACGGAACTGGCCCTGCCAACCGTTATTGCCCAAGTCAGTCATGACTTCGCTTTGCCAGGTCTCATCACCCTCGGCGTGCCAGCGCACGCGCACGGCCAACTTGTCGTGGCCGTCGGCAAACACTTTGCTGGTCACCACCACGTCCTGACCGACCACGGCTTTGACGGCAAACTGCCCGCCATCGAGGATCGGCATGGTGTTCTCGATTGCGATGCGCGGTAGCAGTAAAGCCTGCGACAGCGGCATATGAGGGTTGTAGTTCAGCTCTGTCGGTTTTTCAGCAGTCATCGAGCATCTCTCCTTTACGCCCCATGGACGCTCTTGTGTCTGTGGCTTGTAACGGGATAGCCATCCCGCAGGACTGCCCCGGAATGAACTCACTTAGGTTCCGAGCGACAGGCACCGGTAAAGTTCACGAGGATTTGCCTGAGCCTTCGGCGGATCAATTCCTTTGCACGGTGGTCAACACACTTAAGCACGACTTACGCCATGTGCCACTGGAGGCTAAATCCATGAGCATTCCGATCCCTGCCGAAACGCCTGATCCAAACATCGACAGCCCGACCATTCCGCCGACCGAGCCTGACCCTGTGCCTGAGCAAGACCCGCCCGGCAGCACCCCGCCACCTCGGGAAGAGCCACCGAGCAGCATGCCGCCGGTCATCGTCACTCCCGAGTAATGATCGTTCCCACGCTCTGCGTGGGAATGCCTCATCGGACGCTCTGCGTTCGGCTCTTGATGGGACGCGGAGCGTCCCGGGCTGCATTCCCACGCAGAGCGTGGGAACGATCATTTACGGGGCGTGATCCTTATCGAGCATGCGTACGATCCTTGGCATCACACTGAAGATCGCCAACGCCAATAACGTGCTGAGTACCGCCGTCGCCTCTCGCCCCAACCCGGCCGAGACGCCAATGGCGGCGGTCATCCACAATCCGGCGGCGGTGGTCAGGCCTTTGACATGCCCCTCGTCACCCTCGTTGTTTTTCAGGATAGTCCCTGCGCCAAGAAAGCCGATCCCCGCGATCACACCCTGCACCACCCGGCTCATGGCATCGGCCTGAGAGCCGGACATTTGCGGCACCAGCACAAACAGCGCGGCGCCGAGGGCCACCAGCATATGGGTGCGCACGCCAGCGGCCTTGCCTTTGTGCTCGCGTTCGAAACCGAGAATCCCGCCCAGCACCGCCGCCATCAGCAGTCGCACGGTAATCCGCGTCAGTTGTGAAGCGTCGCCGATGTCGGCGAATTCCGCTTGCAGGGTCACCCAAACCTCATGCCACCAAGCGTTCATGGTGTTGTCCTTGTGATGATTGGATAGAACGTTGCTTGATTCAGGATGGACCGCGTCGACCATTAATCGGTTGCACAGAACGATGCTCTTCGGCTGTGCCCTAACACTGTAGAACCCGCAGAAAAAAGGACACTTCTATGACTGTGCGCATCGAAAACCAGACCTGCTTTTTCATCCTCGAAAACGGCGAAGAAATTCGTCTGTGCCCCGACGTCACCATCATCACCGACTCGGAAAAAGCCATGTCGGCGGTGGAACTCGACGGCCAGCGCATCTACATCACCGAAGCAGAAGCCGACGCATTGACCGTAGCAGGCGCAGTCGACGGGCGTAAGCATTTGAAGGCCACCGACAGTGATTCGGTGATTTGACTGACCCGGATCAACAATACCCGCAGACGCTTGATGTAGGCACCTGCATCCTGCTGCAGCGGATGCTTCACGTGTCGCAGGCAGCGGATCAATGCCCATCTGATCCGCTTTTTATTGCAATAGGTGAGTCTGTTATGCAAACAGATCGCCGCTCATAGTGCTCAGGCCTGATGGAGGCTGATGAGCGAAAGACCATGAGCGATAGAATCCCCGTCCGAATTGTTGAAAGTACCTTGCCCGTTCAAAGCTATGAGCCTTCGCGTCCAAAGATGAAGGCCAAGTCCAGCGACAACCTGATCCACACCCGCAGCTTCACCGGTTTATTCCGCACCCTGCGCATGAGCGGCGCGGGGTTTCTGTTTCTGCTGTTCTTCGGCACGGTGTGGTTGAACTGGGGCGGCCGCCAAGCGGTGCTCTGGGACCTTAGCGAAAGTAAATTCCACATCTTCGGTGCAACCTTCTGGCCGCAGGATTTCATCCTGCTGTCGGCGCTGCTGATCATCGCTGCCTTCGGTCTGTTTGCGATCACCGTGTTCGCCGGGCGGGTCTGGTGCGGATACACCTGCCCACAGAGCTCCTGGACCTGGATTTTCATGTGGTGCGAGAAGATCACCGAGGGCGAACGAAACCAGCGGATCAAGCTGCAAGCCGCGCCCTGGGGCCTGAACAAACTGATCCGCCGCTCGGCCAAGCACACCTTGTGGCTGGCCATCAGCCTGTTGACCGGCCTGACCTTTGTCGGCTATTTCACACCGATCCGACCGCTGGCCGAAGAACTGCTGACCTTGCAAATGGGTGGCGTCAGTCTGTTCTGGGTGCTGTTCTTTACCGGCGCGACGTACATCAACGCCGGTTGGCTGCGTGAAGCGGTGTGCATGCACATGTGCCCGTATGCGCGGTTCCAGAGCGTGATGTTCGACAAGGACACCCTGACCATCTCCTATGACGTGGCCCGTGGCGAAAACCGTGGCCCGCGCAAACGTGACGTGGCGCCGGCTGAAGTCGGCCTCGGTGATTGCATCGACTGCCAATTGTGCGTCCAGGTCTGTCCGACCGGCATCGACATCCGCGACGGTTTGCAGATGGAATGCATTGGCTGCGCCGCGTGTATCGACGCCTGTGATTCGATCATGGACAAAATGGGCTACGCCCGCGGGCTGATCAGCTATACCTCGGAGCATCAATTACAGGGCGGCAAGACTCATTTGCTGCGGCCGCGATTGATCGGCTACACCGCGGTGTTGCTGGTGATGATCGGTGCGCTTGCCCTGGCGCTGGTGGAGCGGCCGATGGTCTCGCTGGACGTGAGCAAGGACCGTGGCCTGTTCCGCGAGAACAGTCAGGGGCAGATCGAAAACATCTACAGCCTGAAAGTCATCAACAAGACCCAGCAACGTCAGGACTATCGTCTGACTCTGGTCGATGGCGACGGCTTCCAGTTGCAAGGCAAGACCGAACTGAGCCTGGCGCCCGGTGAGATTGTCGATGTGCCAGTGTCGGTGGCGATGACCACGGAACGGCCGAGCAGCAGTTCGCAGAACATTAGCTTCAAGATTGTCGACAGTGATGAACCGGAGATTTATAGCGTGGCGAAGAGCCGGTTTGTTGCGCCGATGAATCGTTGAGCCCTTAGACTGCGGTGCTGCCATTCGCGAGCAAGCTTCGCTCCTACAGTCAACACCGGACCGTAGGAGCGAGGCTTGCCCGCGAAGAAGTCACCTCGATTTACCTGAATGACACCAACCCAGGCACTCAATGAAACGCTACGAAAAATTCGCCGACGACATCGCTGAACTGATCCGCTCCGGCGTCCTCGGCCCCGGCCAGCGCGTGCCGTCGGTGCGCTACGCGAGCCAGACCTACGGGGTCAGCCCGTCCACAGTGTTCCAGGCCTATTACCTGCTCGAACGCCGAGGCCTGATCCGCGCTCGCCCGCGTTCCGGCTACTTCGTCAACGCGCACGCGCCGAGCCCGTTCTCGGAGCCGGTGATCAGCAGCCAGGTCAACGAATCCACCGAAGTCGACGTCAGCGAACTGGTGTTCTCGGTCCTCGATTCGATCAAGGACCCAAACACCGTGCCCTTCGGCTCGGCCTTCCCCAGCCCGACCCTGTTTCCGCTGCAGCGCCTGTCCCGCTCCCTGGCCAGCGCCGCCCGAGAGATGGACCCGCGCATGGTCGTCACTGACATGTCGCCGGGCAACCCGCAGCTGCGTCGACAAATCGCCCTGCGCTACATGGTCGGCGGGCTGATGCTGCCCATGGAAGAACTGCTGATCACCAACGGCGCGTTGGAAGCGCTGAACCTGTGCCTGCAAGCGGTCACCGAGCCCGGCGACCTGGTGGCCATCGAAGCCCCGGCGTTCTATGCCTGCCTGCAAATACTGGAACGGCTGAAGCTCAAAGCCGTCGAAATCCCTGTGCATCCGCGCGATGGCATCGACCTTGGCGTACTCGCGCAAACCCTGGAACGGCACCCGATCAAGGCCTGCTGGTGCATGACCAGCTTCCAGAACCCAATGGGCGCGACGATGCCCGAGGCGAAGAAACAGGAACTGGTTGAGTTATTGCGCAGCCATCAAGTGCCGCTGATCGAAGATGACGTCTACGCCGAACTCTATTACGGCCAACAGGCGCCAAAACCGGCGAAAGCTTTTGATACCGAAGGGCTGGTGATGCACTGCGGTTCGTTCGCCAAAAGCCTGGCCCCCGGCTACCGCATCGGCTGGGTCGCTGCCGGGCGCTATGCGCAGAAGATCGAGCGTCTGAAACTCATGACGTCTCTGTGCGCGTCGATGCCGGCCCAGGCAGCCATCGCCGATTACCTGCAACACGGTGGCTACGACCGGCACCTGCGAAAACTGCGTTACGCCCTGGAAGAACAGCAAAGCGCCATGCTCGCCGCCATCGCGCGCTACTTCCCGGCGCAGACTCGCGTCAGTCAACCCGCCGGAGGTTACTTCCTGTGGCTGGAATTGCCACCACAGATGGATTCGCTGAAGTTGTTTCAGATGGCGTTGGCGCAAGGGATCAGCATCGCACCGGGGCCGATCTTTTCACCGACCCAGCGGTTCAGGAATTGTATTCGGCTGAATTACGGCAGTCCCTGGGATGAGACTGCCGAGAAAGCGATGGAGACGTTGGGGCGGATTGTGCGGTCGTTCTAACCACTCACCCTCACCTACCTAATCGTTCCCACGCTCTGCGTGGGAATGCCTCTAGGGACGCTCCGCGTTCCAACTCTCGAAAGGGACGCGGAGCGTCCCGGGCTGCATTCCCACGCAGAGCGTGGGAACGATCAGGGTTAACGCCCGCCGCCGAGGTCAACAAACGTCCCGGTCGCATAAGAAGCCTTATCCGACAACAACCACACAATCGCCTCAGCCACTTCATCCGGCCGCCCGCCCCGGGCCATCGGAATCGCCGACTCCAGCTTGCTGACCCGATCGGGATCACCGCTCAATGCATGAAAGTCGGTATATATGTAGCCGGGACGCACCGCGTTGACGCGAATGCCTTCGCCGGCCACTTCCTTGGACAGGCCGATGGTGAACGTATCCAGCGCACCTTTCGACGCCGCGTAGTCGACGTACTCGCTGGGGGCGCCCAAGCGTGAAGCCACCGAGGATACGTTAACGATGCTGCCGCCCTGCCCGCCATGTTTGGGCGACATGCGCAGGATCGCGTGCTTGGCGCAGAGGATCGGCGCCAGGACGTTGGTTCTGAGGATTTTGAGGATACGGAATTCGGACATTTCATCGATCCGGGACTTATGCCCGACGGTGCCGGCGTTATTCACCAGTGCCGTGACCCGGCCCAGTTCAATGTCCACGCGGTGGAACAGCGCGATCACTTCGTCTTCGTTGCTGACGTCAGCGCGCACCGAGATGGCTTGGGCGCCGAGGGCGCGGACTTGCTCCAGCACAGTTTGCGCAGCCGATTCGTCGGCCTGATAGTTGATACAGATCCGATAGCCTTGTTCGGCGGCCAACAGGGCTGTGGCGGCGCCGATACCGCGGCTGCCGCCGGTGATGACGATGACTTTGTCCATGCGAACTTTCCCCCTTTCCAAGCGTTAGCAGTCGGGGGGCAAGAATAACCGTCATCGCAGGCTTTTGCATGGGCTCACATCAATCACCTGGTTCTCAACACACCGCCAATTGCTCCCCGCGGTGAATATCCACCATGAAGCGTTCGGCCGGCAGCGGGTGCCCAAGCAGGTATCCCTGCAACGAGTCGCAACCGAGTTGCGTCAGGAAGTCCTGCTGCGAGTCGGTTTCCACCCCTTCGGCGACGATCCGCAACCCTAGCGCCTGGCCGAGGGCGACGATGGCGGAAACGATGGCGGCGTCATCGCTGTCACGTTCAAGGTCGCGGACAAACCCCCGGTCGATTTTCAGTTCGTTGGCTGGCAAGCGCTTGAGGTACATCAAACTCGAATAGCCGGTGCCAAAATCATCGATCGACAGGTCGACACCCATTGTCGAAAGCTCCTGAAGCACCGTCATGCTCGCATCGGCATCGCTCATGGCGGTGGTTTCAGTGATCTCAAGAGTCAGGCTGTTGGCCGGCAAATGGTGGGTGGCCAAGGCCTTGGCGACACTCTGGACCAGGCCCGCGTGGCAGAACTGCAAGGCTGAAAGGTTCACCGCGATGCGCCAGTCGGTGTACCCGAGCACGTACCACTCGCGCATCTGACGGCAAGCTTCGTTGAGCACCCACTCGCCAATCGGAATGATCAGCCCGGTCTTTTCCGCCAGTTCAATGAACTTGTCCGGCATCAGCATGCCCTGAGTGGGATGCACCCAGCGCAGCAACGCCTCGGCGCCGACCGGCCGGCCATTGCTGGCATCGAACTTGGGTTGGTAATAGAGACGGAATTGCTGCTGATCGAGGGCGATACGCAAGTCCTGCAGCAATTGCAGCTGTTTGCGCGCGTTGCTGTTCATCGAAGCATCGAAGAAGCTATAGCCGTTTTTCCCGGCGCCCTTGGCGTGATACATCGCCGCGTCGGCATTCATCAGCAACTCTTCGGCGGTTTCACCGTTACCCGGAAAAATCGCGATGCCAACGCTGGCGGATATCTGCAAGTCATGTTCGGCGACCCGGAACGAACGCCCGATCAGCCCGACCTGACGGGCCGCCAGGTTCAATGCGTCGTTCTGCTCGCCGAGTTGCACCAGCAATACGAACTCATCACCGCCGATCCGCGCCAGGGTGTCCTGGCTGCGCAAATCCTCGCGCAGGCGCAGGCCGACTGCACGCAACAACAGATCGCCCATATGGTGACCGAAGGCATCGTTGACCGGTTTGAAACCGTCCAGATCGATGAACATCAACGCAAAACAACCGCCTTGTTCGCGCACCATCGACATCGCCTGATCGATGCGGTCAGCCAGCAACACGCGATTCGGCAGGCCGGTCAGGGTGTCATGCAAGGCCAGTTGGGTCAGTTCGCGGTTGGCCTCGGTCAATGAGTGGGCGAGCCCTGCGGTGCGGGCCTCAAGGCGCGCATCGAGGATCGAAGTCAGTAAGGCAAGGCTCAACACCGCCAGGGTGGTGATCAGCACCAGATTGTCCAGGCCCTTGCCGTTCAAGCCGTTGACGGCCGACCCACAGAAGCTGCCGTCCGGGAAACGTGCCGCCGCCATGCCGGTGTAGTGCATGCCGACAATCGCGAGGCCCATGATCACCGCCGCACCGCCACGGATCAGGCCGACATAAGGCGTGTGCTGGCGCAGGCGGAAAGCGATCCATAACGCGGCGCCCGAGGCGACGACGGCGATCAGCAGCGAGGCGCCGAATAGCGTCGGATCGTAATCGATACCCGGCTGCATGCGCATGGCGGCCATGCCGGTGTAGTGCATGGCGCTGATCCCGGCGCCCATGACCAGCGCGCCTAACGCCAATTGCCAGGCCGGTAATTGTGGCTGGCTGACCAGCCACAGGGCAAAGCCGCAGGACAGGATGCCAATCAGCAGTGACAGCACCGTGATGTCGACGTCGTAACCGAGGTCAATGGGCAGTTTGAACGCGAGCATGCCTATGAAATGCATCGACCACACGCCAACGCCCATGGCAAAGGCGCCACCCGCCGTCCATAGATGCACGGCTCGGCCCTTGGCTGTGGCGATGCGTTCGGTCAGGTCGAGCGCGGTATAGGAGGCGAGAATCGCCACAAAAAGCGAGATGATAACCAGCGTGGGGGAATAGCTACCGATAAGCATGAGACTACTCGCGACAGCCCCTCCGTACTGCTTCCATTCTCGGGGGGGCAAATCGGGCGATTGTACTGATTGCGCAAAAGAACGCACTGACAAAATTAGCAAAGGGCCATCAAGTCGATGAAACGCTTGTTTTAAGGTTTCACATTAAGTGGCACCCCTCGATGATCGTTCCCACGCTCTGCGTGGGAATGCAGCCCGGGACGCTCCGCGTCCCATGCAGGAATCGGACGCGGAGCGTCCGGTGAGGCATTCCCACGCAGAGCGTGGGAACGATCAGTTGAGCTGGCCCCTACTCTTTATCACTCACCTGCAATGCCCCATCCCAGCCGCCACCCAACGCCGCAATCAACTGCACGCTGGCAATCAACCGGCTCTGCAACAAATCCAGCACGTTGCGTTCATTGCTCAACGCCGTGGCTTGAACCACCACCACATCCAGATAAGCGATCAAACCGGCCTTGTACTGGTTCTGGGTCAGGCGCAAGGACTCGCGCGCTGCGTCCAGTGCTTCCTGGCGCACGCCCGCTTCGTTTTCCAGGACCTTGAGCTGCACCAGGTAGTTTTCCACTTCACGGAAGCCGTCGAGCACGGTCTGGCGGTACTTGGCCACCGTTTCGTCGTAGGCCGCTTCGCTGCGGTCAACTTCCGCGGAGCGCTGGCCGCCGTCGAACAAGGTCATGGCCAATTGTGGCCCGACCGACCAAAAGCGGTTCGGCACGCTGATCCAGTTGGCATAGGTGCTGCTGCTATAGCCGCCGTTCAGGCTCAGGGTCAAATCCGGGTAATACGCAGCCTTGGCCACGCCGATGTTGGCGTTGGCCGCCATCACCGAACGTTCGGCGGAAGCAATGTCCGGGCGGCGTTCGAGCAACTGCGAAGGCAGGCTCAGCGGTACCTCGGGCAACGCAGGAATGTCTTTGGTCTCAGCCAGGCTGAACTCGGCCGGCGGCAGACCGATCAGCACGGCAATCGCGTTCTCGAACTGGGCGCGCTGCCAGATCAGATCGACCAGGTCAGCCTCGGTACTCTTGAGCTGAGTCTGTGCCTGCGCCACCGCATCCTTGCCGGAGACACCGGCGCGGTACTGGTTTTCGGTCATTTTCAACGAGCGCTGATAGGCCTCGACCGTCGCTTCCAACAGGCGTTTCTGCTCGTCGATCACCCGCAGTTGCAGATAGTTCTGCACCAGTTCCGACTGCTGACTCAAGCGCATCGCTGCCAAATCGGCAAAACTGGCCTCGGCGTTGGCGGTGTCGGCCTCAAGCCCACGGCGCAATTTGCCCCAGATATCCGCTTCCCAACTGACCCCGGCCTGAGCGGTGTAGGTGTCGCGAATACCGCTGGAAGAGCTGGTCAGGCTCGAACTGCTGCTGCCGGTGCCCTGGCTGGAACGGTTTTTCCCGACGGTCAGGTCCACGGTCGGGAAAAACGCACCACGGGCACTGCGCACCAAAGCCTGGGCCTGTCGGTACTGGGCTTCGGACTGCGCGACGGTCTGGTTGGCACTGTTGAGTTTTTCGATCAGGCCATTGAGCTGCTGATCGCCATACAACTCCCACCAGGCGCCACGGGCCAGAGAATCGCTGGGACTGGCCTGACGCCAGCCTGCCGCTTCCTTGTATTGCACCGGCGAGGCGGCTTGCGGGCGCTGATAGTCCGGGCCGATGGCGCAGGCGCTAAGCATCGCTACGCACAGCGCCAGGCTCAACAAACGCGAGCCTCGGGCGGTAACCAGCGGTGCAGCCAGATGGATAAGCGAACGGTCAGTCATAGCGGAGTTTCCAGAGCAGCATCGGTACGCACCCCACGCCAGTGGTTGAAGCGATGGCGCAGTTTGTCGAGATAGAGGTAAACCACCGGGGTGGTGTATAGGGTCAGCACCTGGCTGAAGATCAGCCCGCCGATGATGGTCAGGCCCAGCGGCTGACGCATTTCCGCCCCTTCGGCCCGGCTCAGCAGCAACGGCAACGCGCCGAGGATGGCCGCCAGGGTGGTCATCAGAATCGGTCGCAGACGTTGCAGGCAAGCACTACGAATCGACTCCAGCGGCGCCAGGCCTTGATGCCGTTCCAGTTGCAGCGCCAGGTCGATCATCAGAATGGCGTTTTTCTTCACCACGCCGATCAGCAGGAACAGCCCGAGCAACGAAATCAGGCTGAACTCACCGCCCAGCGCATAGATCGACAGCAACGCGCCGACCCCCGCCGACGGCAAGGTCGAGAGAATGGTCAGCGGATGGATGTAGCTTTCATACAGCACACCGAGCACCAGATACACCGCCACCAGCGCCCCGAGAATCATCCACGGCTGGCTCTTCTGGGTCGCGGCGAAGGCGTCGGCGGTGCCGGCCATTTTCACGATCACGTCTTCCGGCATGCCGAGTCGGGCAATGGCCCGCTCGATGGCCGCCGTGCCCTGCTCCACCGTCACGCCTTCAGCCATGTCGAAGGAAATGCTCTCGGAGGCGAACTGGCCTTCGTGGCTGACGCGGTCGTCTTCCAGGCTGTTTTCATAATGAGCGATGGTCGACAGCGGAATCCGCGCGCCGTCAGCGGTGATCACCTGCACCTGTTTGAGGGTGATCGGGTCCTGGGCATATTTCGGATTGACCTCCATGACCACCTGATACTGGTTAAGGCTGTCGTAAATCGTCGAAATCTGCCGCTGGCTGTAAGCGTTGTTCAGCACCGCAGTGACCATGTCCATGTCGACACCCAGGCGTTTGGCCTGATCCCGATCGACGATCAGGGTCACCTGCTGGGCGCCGCGCCCTTCACGGGCGTCAATCGCGGTCAGTTCCGGCAAAGCCTTGAGTGCGGTAACGACTTTCGGATACCACTCGCGCAACTCGCCAAGATCGGCGCTTTGCAGGATGTAGGAATACTGCGACGTGGTTTGTTCACGACCGCCACCAAACTGCAGGTCCTGATCGGCCATCAGCATCAACTGCGCACCGGCGACCTTGGGCATTTCCTTGCGCAGGCGTTCGATGACTTTTTGCGCAGAAATGTTGCGTTCCTTTATCGGTTTCAGCCGCACCAGCATGAAGGCGTTGTTGGTGCCGTTGGTACCGCCGATGAAGCCGGCGATGCTTTGCACCGCGTCATCCTTGAGCACGGCACGGCGGAAGGTTTCCATTTTTGGCTGCATCACGTTGAACGACAATCCGTCATCGCCACGCACGAAACCGATTAGCTGGCCCGTGTCCTGCTGAGGCATAAAGGTTTTAGGAACAACGACATACAGCGCGATGTTAACGCCAACTGTCACGATCAGGCTGAGCAAGGTCAACCGGCGGTGACGCAGCACCCAGTCGAGGCTTGTCGCGTATTTGCCGACCATCCACTCGTTAGCCCGCTGACTCCAGCGCTGCAATCGGTTTTCCTCACCCGGCGTATGCGGCTTGAGCCAGCGAGCGCAGAGCATCGGCGTGAGCGTCAACGAGACCACTAGCGACACCACGATGGACGCCGCCAACGTGATGGAGAACTCGCGAAACAGGCTTTCGACGATCCCGCCCATAAACAGGATCGACAGGAACACCGCCACCAGCGAGACGTTCATCGACAGCAAGGTGAAGCCGACTTCCTGCGCCCCGAGGTACGCGGCCTTCATCGGTGGCACGCCTTCGTCGATGTGCCGGGAAATGTTCTCCAGCACAACGATGGCATCGTCCACCACCAGGCCGGTGGCCAGAATCAGCGCCATCAGCGACAGATTGTTCAGGGAGAATCCGTAGAGGTACATCACCGCAAAGGTGCCGACCAGCGACACGGGCACAGCGAGGGTCGGAATCAAGGAGGCGCGCCAGTTACCGAGGAACAGGAACACCACCAGAATCACCAGCGCCACGGCAATCAGCAGGGTCATTTCCGCTTCGTGCAAGGTCGCCTTGATCACCGGCGACCGGTCCATCGCCACGTTCAGTTTGACGCTGGCCGGCAACACGGCCTGCAACGCCGGCAGCTGAGCCTTGATTTCGTTGACCGTCTCGATGATGTTGGCGCCGGCCTGGCGGTTGATCACCAGCAGTACCGCCGCGTCGTCGTTGAAGAAACCGCTGTTGTAACGGTCCTCGACGCCGTCGCTGACCTTGGCAACGTCCTTCAGGCGCAGGGCCGCGCCGTCCGCGTAGTGAATGATCAGCGACTCGTAATCCTTGGCCTTTTCCAGTTGATCGTTGGCCTGAACCTGCCACAACCGCTGGCTGTCCTCGACCGAGCCCTTGGGCCGGCGCACGTTGGCGTTGGCGATGGTGTTGCGCACATCGTCCAGCGCCACGCCGTACTGGTTGAGCGCTTGCGGTTCGAGTTCGATGCGCACCGCCGGCAAGGAACTGCCGCCGATCTGCACTTCGCCGACACCCTGCACCTGAGACACGCTCTGGGACAGAATCGTCGAGGCCAAATCATAGAGCTGGCCTTTTTCCAGTACGTCGGAGGTCAGCGACAGCACCATGACCGGCGCCTGGGACGGGTTGACCTTCTTGTAGGTCGGCATGCTACGCATCCCGCTCGGCAACAAGTTGCGCGAAGCGTTGATCGCTGCCTGTACTTCCCGCGCCGCGCCGTTGATGTCGCGGTCGAGGTCGAACTGCAAAATCACCCGGGTCGAGCCCTGGCTGGAGCGGCTGCTCATGGTGTTGACCCCGGCGATGGCGCCGAAGGAGCGCTCCAGCGGCGTGGCCACGGTCGAGGCCATGACCTCCGGGCTGGCGCCGGCCAGGCTCGCCTGAACCACGATCACCGGGAAGTCCATCTGCGGCAACGGCGCCACCGGCAACAGGCCGAAGCTCACGCCGCCCAGCAGCATGATCGCCAGGCTCAGCAACATCGTCGCGACCGGGCGCTTGATGAAAGGTCCGGACAGGTTCATGGCTGTTCTACCGCGTCCACAGATTCAGACTTGCGCCCCCAGCGCCGGCCGAGGCGGTCGAAGTACAGATAGATGACCGGAGTGGTAAACAGCGTCAGCACCTGACTCACCAACAAGCCACCCACCATCACCAGACCCAACGGTTGACGCAATTCCGCACCGGAACCGGTCGCCAGCATCAGCGGCACCGCGCCGAACAACGCGGCCAGTGTGGTCATCAGAATCGGTCGGAAACGCAGCAGCGCCGCTTGATAGATCGCCGTTTCCGGGTCCAAGCCCTGATTGCGCTCAGCGTCGAGGGCGAAGTCGATCATCATGATCGCGTTCTTTTTCACGATACCGATCAACAAAATGATGCCGATGATCGCGATCATTCCCAGGTCATTACCGCTCAACAGCAGCGCCAACAAAGCGCCGACCGCCGCCGAGGGCAAGGTCGAGAGAATAGTGATCGGGTGGATGTAACTCTCGTAGAGCACGCCGAGCACGATGTACATGGTCACTACTGCCGCCAGAATCAACAGCAAGGTGCTCGACAGCGACGCCTGGAAAGCCTCGGCCGCACCCTGGAACTGGGTCTGCACACCAATCGGCATGCCGATGTCTTTCTGCACCTGGTCGATGATCTCCACCGCATGCCCCAGCGCCACGCCGGGCGCGAGGTTGAAGGACATCATCACCGCCGGGAACTGACCGATGTGAGTAATTGCCAGTTGCGCCTGACGCTCCTCGATGTGCGCCAGACTGGACAGGCGCACTTGCCCGCCGTCGGTGGTTTTCACGTGAATCTGGTTCAGCGCATCCGGGCCGATCTTCTCGCCGGACTGCGATTGCAGCACCACGCGGTATTGGCTGGCCTGGGTGTAGATGGTGGAAATCTGCCGCTGACCAAAGGCGTCGTACAGCGCATCAGTGATGTTCGACACCGACACCCCGACCCGCGACGCCGCATCGCGGTCAATCACCAGATAGACCTGCAAGCCCTTGTCCTGCAAATCGCTGGCAACGTCGGTCAGCTCCGGCCGTTGGGACAGTGCGTCCACCAAACGACCGCTCCACAGACTCAGCAACTCCGAGTCTGGCGACGACATGCTGAACTGGTATTGAGTACGGCTGACGCGGTCTTCAATGGTCAGGTCCTGCACCGGTTGCATGAACAGCCGAACGCCGGTGAGCTTGTCCAGTTCCGGTTGCAGACGCGCGATCACCTCGGTGGCGCTCAAGTCGCGATGACTGTGGGATTTGAGGTTGATCAGCAGGCGACCGCTATTGAGCGTCGAGTTGTCACCGTCCACACCGATGTAGGACGACAGGCTTTCCACCGCCGGATCCGCCAGGATCACTTTGGCCAATTCCTGCTGACGCTCGCTCATGGCGGCGAAGGAAATCGACTGCGGCGCCTCGGATATGCCCTGGATCACCCCGGTGTCCTGCACCGGGAAGAAGCCCTTGGGCACCACCATGTAAAGGAACACGGTCAACGCCAGCGTGCCGATGGCCACCATCAGGGTCAGCGGTTGATGCTTGAGAACCCACTTTAACTTGCGCCCGTAAGCCGCGATCATCCAATCAATTGTGGCGCCGCTGGCCCGGTAGAAGCGGCCCTGTTCTTCTTCCTTGGGTTCACGTTTGAGCAGCCGCGCGCACATCATTGGCGTCAGGGTCAGGGAGACGACAAGGGAAATCAGGATCGCCACCGCCAGGGTGATGGCAAATTCGCGGAACAGCCGCCCCACCACGTCGGCCATGAACAGCAGTGGAATCAACACCGCGATCAGCGACAGGGTCAGGGAGATCAGCGTGAATCCGATCTGCTTGGCGCCCTTGAGCGCCGCATTCAGGGGGCTGTCGCCCTCTTCGATAAATCGGGAGATGTTCTCCAGCATGACGATCGCATCGTCCACCACGAAACCGGTGGCGATGGTCAGTGCCATCAGGGTCAGGTTATTGACCGAGAAACCCGCGAGGTACATCACGCCGAAGGTGCCGATCAGCGACAGTGGGACCGCGACCGACGGAATGATCGTGGCGCTGGCCCGACGCAGGAACAGGAAGGTCACCATCACGACCAGCGCAATGGCGATCAACAATTCGTGTTGCACGTCGGTGACCGAGGCTCGGATGGTCTGGGTGCGGTCGGTCAGCACGGTGACTTCGAGACCGGCCGGCAGGTTGTCGGTGATGCTCGGCAGCAGGGCTTTGATCCGGTCGACCACTTCGATGACGTTGGCACCGGGCTGACGCTGGATGTTCAACAGCACCGCCTGGTTTTCATTGGCCCACGCCGCCAGACGTTCGTTTTCCGCGCCATCGACGATTTCCGCGACATCCTTCAGCCGCAACGGCGCGCCGTTGGCGTAGGCGAGAATCAGGTTGGCGTAATCCTTGGGCGACGTCAGTTGGTCATTGGCGTCGAGCATCGACACCCGGGTCGGGCCGTCGAAGTTACCCTTGGGCTGGTTGACGTTGGATACGCCGATCAGGGTTCGCACGTCGGAGAGGTTCAAACCATTGGCCGCCAGGGCTTCAGGATTGACCTTGATCCGCACCGCCTGACGCTGGCCGCCGGCAATGCTGACCATGCCGACACCGCTGATCTGGGCGATTTTCTGCGCCATGCGCGTATCGACCAAGTCATTGAGCTTGGGCAGCAACATGGTCTTGGAGGTGATGGCCAGGGTCAGCACCGGGGTGTCCGCCGGGTTGACCTTGTTGTACACCGGCGGCGCCGGCAAGTCCTTGGGCAGCAAATTGGTCGCGGCATTGATCGCGGCCTGCACCTGCTGCTCGGCGACGTCCATGTTGATGTCGAGGCTGAAACGCAGGGTCAGCACCGAAGCGCCGCCGGAACTGGTCGACGCCATCTGCGTCAGGCCGGGCATCTGCCCGAATTGACGCTCAAGAGGCGCGGTCACGGCGCTAGTCATGACATCCGGGCTGGCGCCGGGATACAGCGTCATGACGCGGATGGTCGGGTAATCGACCTGAGGCAATGCCGACACCGGCAGCAGCCGATAGGCGATCACGCCGGCCAGGATAATGGCCAGCATGCTCAGGGTCGTGGCGACCGGGCGAAGGATGAACAGCCGCGAGATGTTCATGCGCCGCCCTTTTTCGCCTTGTCGGTGGTCGCCGGCTCAGTCGCGTTGGCCGCCGATTTGCCTTGCAGATGGCCGGTCGGGGTCGTCGGCACGTCCTTGGTGTCATTGACCACTTCCACTTCGCTGCCTTCCTTCAAGCGGTCGGTGCCTTCAAGGACAACGCGATCCCCAGGGGCCAGGCCGTCGGTAATCACGGTGTTTTCACCGTCACTGGCACCGACTTTCAACTGACGTATCGTGACTTTCTTGTCGCCGTCCAGGGCGTAGACAAACGTGCCGTTGGTGCCGAACTGAATCGCTGCTGAAGGTGCGAGCACCACGTCTTTGAGGGTGTCGGCCAGCAGATGGACATTGACGAACTGATTCGGGAACAGCGCCTGATCACGGTTCTCGTAACGAGCCTTGAATTTCAGGGTGCCGGTGGTGACGTCGATCTGGTTGTCCAGACTCTGCAAGACACCGGTGGCCTGCAACTTGGTGTCGCCACGATCCCAGGCTTCGGCGGGCAGTTTGGCGCCGGTGCGATAACGGGCCAGCACGGTTTCCAGGCTGTTTTCCGGCAAGGTGAAGGCAACGCTGATCGGTTGGGTCTGGGTGATGATCACCAGCGCCGTGGTGTCGTTGGCTGCCACCAGGTTGCCGACATCCAGCTGACGCAAGCCGACACGCCCGGCAATCGGGGCGCGGATCTTGGTGAATTCCAGATTGAGCCTGGCGTCGTTGACCGCCGCCTGATTGGTTTTGACGGTGCCCTGATACTGGCCCACCAGCGCTTCGGCGGTGTCCAGGGTCTGCTTGGCGATGCTGTCTTCGCGATACAAGCCGCGATAGCGCTCCACATCGACCTGGGCGTTTTTCAATTGTGCCTGGTTCTGCAGCAACGTGCCTTCGGCCTGAAGCAAGGCGTTCTGGTAAGGACGCGGGTCGATTTCAGCCAGCAGATCGCCAGCCTTGACCATCTGCCCTTCCTCGAAGGAGATCTTCATCAGCTCACCACCGACGCGGCTGCGCACATTGATGGTGTTCAGCGCCGTCACGGTGCCCAGCGCCTTGTAGTACAGCGGGAAGTCGCCCTTGACCGCTGGCGCGACACGCACCGGAACGGGCCCGGTCGCTCCACCGAAACCCGGACGCATCCCTCCCGACCTGCCGGTGTGTCCGGCAACGGCTTTTTGCCCTGCGCCCTCTTTTTGGGCAGTGCCGGTGGGCCAGAATTTCCAGCACAGGCCAGCGATGACCAACAGGACAAGCAGGCCAAACAGCCAGCGACGGGGACTACGGGAAACGGAGGATTGCATGGAATGATCAACCATTGGGCGCGTGGGCTTCTTCTACAGGAGGCTGAACGATAAGCACTGGCGGGTATTAAGCAAAGCGGCTTTACCGGCAATTTACCTTCGGCTTACGTAACAGGATGTTTGGCCAAGACACTGAATCACAAATAAAAACGGCCTGGACAGGGCCAGGCCGTTAACAATTGTAAAGCGCGCTTACTTCAGAACAGCAAGTGCCGCTTCGTAGTTAGGCTCTTCTGCAATTTCTTTAACCAGTTCGCTGTGCAGAACGTTGTCGTTTTCGTCCAGCACCACGACGGCACGGGCAGTCAGGCCTTTGAGCGGACCGTCAGCAATGGCAACGCCGTAGTTCTCGATGAACTCGGCACCGCGCAAGGTCGACAGGTTCTGGACGTTTTCCAGGCCTTCGGCGCCGCAGAAACGCGCTTGAGCGAACGGCAGGTCAGCGGAGATGCACAGCACGACAGTGTTGGCGACATCGTTGGCCTGGGCGTTGAACTTGCGAACCGACGTCGCGCAGGTCGGGGTATCAACACTAGGGAAGATGTTCAGCACTTTGCGCTTACCGGCGAAGCTCGCCAGGGTCACGTCGGACAGATTGCCGGCAACCAGGGAAAAGGCTGGCGCCTTGGAACCGGCTTGTGGCAGTTGGCCGTTGACTTGAACCGGGGAGCCTTTAAGAGTGACTTGAGCCATGAACGGAGTCCTTCTGTACGTTGTTGTGGAGAATTGTGAAGAGGCCGAAGTTAACCACGAAACGGTCCGACGACCTATGCCCAGATACAAATTGTGAAGTCTCGTCGCACACATTGGATACAACCCGCCTCAACAGCCGTATAGCGAGTTTACTGTCGAGAAACAAATCTGGTTTTTTCGGCGATTTTCCGTAAGAAACGTTGTCGATTCAGATGACGGCCATTCGACTAGGAAGTGAGTCACTCAAATCCAGCGGAGATAAGACCATGCGATTCATGATTTTTGTGAAAGCCAGCCAGGATTCCGAGGCCGGTGTGATGCCCAGCAAAGAACTGATGACCGCGATGGGCAACTACAACGAGGAGCTGGTCAAAGCCGGTATCCTCATCGAGTGCGATGGCCTGCAACCCAGCAGCAAAGGCGCCCGCGTGCGTTTCTCGGGTGACCAGCGCACGGTGATCGACGGCCCGTTCGCCGAAACCAAGGAGCTGATCGCCGGCTACTGGCTATGGAATGTGAAGTCGAAACAGGAAGCGATCGAGTGGGTCAAGCGCTGCCCCAACCCGATGCCAGGCACCGACGCCGAGATCGAGATTCGCCAGGTGTTCGAGGCTGAAGATTTCGGGGCCGAGTTCACACCAGAGCTGCGAGAGCAGGAAGAACGACTGCGTGCGCAGGTGAAAAAGCGCTGAATAGTCCAATCATTGTGGCGAAGGGGCTTACCCCCTCGCCACATCAGCAGACCCGTCGATCTCAACCTCCTGTTCCCCTTAAACTTTTTAGGACACGGAAACTCACGCAAACGTGTACAAAAAACCAAGGATTCCCCCTTCGACTGGCGAACCCGGCGTCAGCTGCTAGTTTCAACAGAAGTGTCCTACAGGCCCGGCACCCACCCTCCAGGATGACTAAACGCCCGCGGCTCACGACACCAATGCCCACACCAAAGACGTTCTGATGCGTGGCACCTTACCCCTCGCTCCCGGCGATATTAATGGTGTGCCGCAGTTGCTGCGCGCCACCGTGCCGATCAACACTCGCCCCGAGCCAAACGGCGGCTACAGCACCGGCGATGGCCCACCGCAATTCGCACTGTTCGCCGGGATCAACGTCACCTTCGACCAATGAGGACTTTGATATGCACGTTGCAATTCGCGCAGCCGGTTTCAGCCTGATGACGATGTTCGTCAGTTGCGGCGTCGGTGCTCAGGACCTCGATACGCGGATCGGCAAGATCGCGATGGCAGGCGACTCGCCGACCCAAGAATCGATCGCCAGGCAGTTTTATCGGGCGAGTCTGCATACTTATGACGATGACGGCGACGCGAGGGCCAAGGACATTCGCGAGGTCATGCGCGGGGATGGGGGGAATCCGTATTTCCGGTGATTTGTCGGGGAGTGATGTATCGCCTGAGGAACCGCCTTCGCGAGCAGGCTCGCTCCCACAGTGAAACTGCGTCGCTCACACATTCTGTGTGCACCGCAGATCAGATGTGGGAGCGAGTCTGCTCGCGATATAGGTGCCCTCAGCCTCAACGCATCATTTGGACTTGAGCTTCAAATACGACTGATGCAGATCGGAGGCCCAGCCATCGATCACACCTTTCACGTCGTCGGCCTTCATCACCTGAGACTCGTTTTCCAAGGGTTTGCCAGTGCCTTTGCGCACAACCTGGGCCAAGACGTTGTTGTTGCCGCCATCGAGGAACACCGCTTCAGTGGCCAGGTCGGTGTCCTGATCGCGAATACCACTGGCCGTGCTCACCGCCGCGGCCACCAGGGCGATCGGGATCACTTCATAAGGCTTCAGGCCTTGGGTCTTGCTGCTCACGGCAGTGATGGCGGCGCGCACTACCATCACACCCGGGCCAGGGCCTGCGGCTAACGGCAGGGATTTACCCACTTCACGCTTGAGCGCTTGATCGTAGTAACTGGTGATTCCATTCAGGGTGGCCTGCGGGATTTTCACGGTCGGTTGAGGTTTGGGATAGAGCTGGGTCGGTTCGATGTAGACACTGGTGAACTTGTTGATGTCGAGTTTGGGATCCACCCAGCGCATCACCGTGGCGCCCGATGGCGATTTGGCTTCCTTGAGTTGGCTGTAGTCCTTGAGAAACCCCGAATACTGATCCGGCTCAACAACTTTGCTGGAGCAGCCCACCATTGCGATCGACGCAATGCACAGAGTGCTCATCATTAACGTTAGCTTCATGCTGTAACTCCTGTCAGTAGCTCGACATCAGTACGAGTAAGGGTGTTACAGGTATAGCCAATGCAATGCAGTTTGCTTTCAAAAATTGCAATGTTCATTGAACGCTGCACAGAGCCTGCATTTGATCTTGAGTCCTTACCGTCGGCGAAATAACGGCCGAGGTTCGATTACCGAACGCCCATACAACACGCTCATCCCCGCCAGTCCCTTGAGCGCATCTTCAGCCGATTTGTCCTCACGCACCGCGAAGCTGTTGAACCCGCATTGGCGCATGTGGCTGAGTTGATCGCGCAGTACATCGCCGACCGCACGCAACTCGCCCGTCCAGCCCAATCGAGTGCGCAGCAAGTACGCCTGGCTGTAACCGCGGCCATCACGGAAACTCGGAAAGTCCAGGGCAATCAGCGGCAGGTGTGAAAACCACGGTTTGAGGCTTTCCACCTCATCGTCCGGCCCCAACCACACCCCCTTTTGCGGTGGACCTTCAAGCCAACGGGCCAACGGCAAAATCACTGCACCCGCCGGCCATTCATCGTTGACATCCCTGACCAGGGTCCAGGGATCGTCAGCGACAATCCGCGCCACACCCTCCTCCAGTCGCAGCAAATTGTTCATGCTGACACCTCCAGAATCTTCGGATAGACCTGCTCTTTGAACGGTTCCAGACCGATGCGCTGCAAGGTGTCGACGAACAGTTCTTCGCTCTCGCGGTAATTGACGAACGTGTCGATGATCCGCTCGATCACCTCGGGCACTTCGGCGGCGCTGAAGGACGGGCCGATGACTTTGCCCAATGCGCTGTTCTTCCCCTGAGCACCACCGAGGGTGATCTGGTACCACTCGCTGCCGTTCTTATCGACCCCCAGAATGCCGATGTTGCCGATGTGGTGGTGTCCGCAGGCGTTCATGCAGCCGGAAATGTTCAGGCTGATGTCGCCCAGATCATGCAGATAATCGAGGTCTTCGAAGCGTGCCTGAATGGCTTGCGCAATGGGGATCGACTTGGCGTTGGCCAGCGCGCAGAAGTCGCCGCCGGGGCACGCGATGATGTCGGTCAGCAAACCGATATTCGCGCAGCCCAGGCCCTGTTCGCAGGCCAGGTACCAAAGCGTGTAGAGATCAGCCATGGGTACGTCGGGCAACACAATGTTCTGTTCATGGGCGATGCGAATTTCACCAAAACCGAACTGCTCGGACCAGTCGGCCACGGCCTCCATTTGCTCGGCCGTGACATCACCCGGCGGTGAGGTAATGCCCGGTTTGGTTGACAGCACGACGCTGGCGTAGCCCGGCACTTTGTGCGGCTGAACGTTGCGCGACACCCAACGGGCGAAGGCCGGGTTTTCGGACAGGCGTGTGCCGAAATCGAGGTCGGTATCCGCCAGAGCGCGGTAGTCCGGCGGCACAAAGGCGCTGGCCACGCGCTCATACTCGACGTCAGTCAACTGCGCCGGGCCGTCCTTGAGGTACTGCCACTCCTCCTCCACTTCCCTGGCAAAGGCTTCGATGCCCAGTGCCTTGACCAGAATCTTGATCCGCGCCTTGTACTTGTTGTCCCGCCGGCCATGTCGGTTATAGACCCGCAGCACTGCCTCGACGTAGGACAGCAGGTGCTGCCACGGCAACCCTTCGCGGATCTGCAAGCCGAGGATCGGCGTGCGCCCCAACCCGCCACCGACGATGACCCGCAGCAGCCTCTGCCCGTCGGGTCCCTGGTAAAGATAGAGGCCGATGTCATGCATCATGATCGCCGCCCGGTCCTGTTCCGCCGAGCAGATGGCGATCTTGAACTTGCGCGGCAGGAACAGGAATTCCGGGTTGATGGTCGACCACTGCCGCAGGATTTCCGCCAGCGGTCGCGGGTCGATCATTTCATCCGCCGCCACCCCGGCAAAGGCTTCGGTGGTGATGTTGCGCACGCAGTTGCCGGACGTCTGGATCGCGTGCATTTCCACTTGCGCCAGGCGCTCGAGGATGTCTGGCACCTGGGCCAGTTCGATCCAGTTGAACTGCATGTTCTGCCGCGTGGTGAAGTGGCCGTAGCCGCGATCGTAATCCCGGGCGATGCTCGCCAGCGTACGCATTTGCGGCGCGCTTAACGTGCCGTATGGAATCGCCACGCGCAGCATGTAGGCGTGTTTTTGCATGTACAGACCGTTCTGCAAACGCAGCGGCAGGAATTCTTCTTCGCTCAACTCATCCGCCATGAAGCGTTCGACCTGATCGCGAAACTGCGCGACCCGCTCAAAGACCAGGGCCCGGTCATAGTCATCGTACTGATACATGTGGCTACCTCATCAGGATTGATCGGGCTCTGTGGCTCGTTCACGAGTAACGACTATGGACCTGCGGCGCAGCCCGTTACAGATTCACCTGAAGGCTAAAGAACCGTATCAGTCTGCGGCAGATCACCGCAGACAAGCGTTTTATCTGATCCGCATAAACTCGGTTTTTCTGAGTCTGTTTTGTTTCCGGCAGGGTTTCTAAAGTTGACGACATGCCAGTCCGGGTGGCCTGGCAAGACTTTGCAACCGTGGAAGCATTGACCATGAGCACAGCAACAATCGGACAGGCCTATAACTACAAGGTCGTCCGCCAATTCGTCGTGGCAACCGTGGTATGGGGTGTCGTGGGGATGGCGATTGGAGTGTGGATCGCCTCGCAACTGGTATGGCCGCAGATGAACCTCGACCTGCCGTGGACCACCTTCGGCCGCTTGCGCCCGCTGCACACCAGCCTGGTGATTTTCGGCTTTGCCGGCAGCGCGCAATTCGCCGCCAGTTATTACGCGGTGCAGCGCACCTGCCAGGTGCGGCTGTTCTCGGACAAACTTGCGGCTTTCACCTTTTGGGGTTGGCAGTCAGTAATCGTGGTGATGCTAATCACTCTGCCGCTGGGCTACACCACCACCAAGGAATACGCCGAGATCGAATTCTCCGGTGCGGTGTGGATGACCGTGGTCTGGGTCGCTTATGCCATCGTGTTCTTCACCACCGTGGTGCAACGCAAGACCAAGCACATCTACGTCGGCAACTGGTTCTTTGGCGCGTTCATTGTGGTCATCGCGATGCTCCACGTGGTTAATCACCTGGCGATTCCGGTGGACTGGTTCAAGTCCTATCCGGTGTATTCCGGGGCGACCGACGCCATGGTGCAGTGGTGGTACGGGCACAACGCGGTGGGCTTCTTCCTGACCACCGGGTTTCTGGGGATGATGTATTACTTCGTGCCAAAACAGGCCGGGCGGCCGGTGTATTCGTATCGGTTGTCGATCGTGCACTTCTGGGCGCTGATCACCCTCTACATCTGGGCCGGCCCGCACCACTTGCATTACACCGCGCTGCCGGACTGGGCGCAGTCGCTCGGCATGGCCATGTCGCTGATCCTGCTGGCACCGAGCTGGGGCGGAATGATCAACGGCATGATGACGCTGTCAGGCGCCTGGCATAAATTGCGCACCGACCCGATCCTGCGCTTCTTGGTGTTGTCCCTGGCCTTCTACGGGATGTCGACCTTCGAAGGGCCGATGATGGCGATCAAGACGGTCAACGCCCTCTCCCACTACACCGACTGGACCATCGGCCACGTCCACGCTGGCGCCCTCGGCTGGGTGGCAATGATCACCTTCGGCTCGCTGTACCACATGATCCCGAAAGTCTTCGGCCGCGAGCAGATGCACAGCACGCCGTTGATCAACCTGCACTTCTGGCTGGCGACCATCGGCACGGTGTTGTACATCGCCTCACTGTGGGTCAACGGCATCACCCAGGGCCTGATGTGGCGCGCGATCAACGACGACGGCACGCTGACCTATTCGTTCGTTGAAGCCTTGCAGGCCAGCCATCCGGGTTTTGTGGTGCGGTTTTCCGGTGGGTTGTTCTTCCTCAGCGGCATGTTGCTGATGGCGTACAACACTTGGCGCACCGTGCGGGTTTCGGACGTCGAAATGGCCGAACGTGAAGCGCAGATTGCCTGAAACAAGGAGCCTGAAATGTTCGAGGTCGTTTTGAATGTGCTGGGCGTGACGGGGCTTTGGCTGGCGGTTGAATACTGCCTGAAGCACCAGACGGCAGAGAGTCTGGATGAAGCCAGTTTGATTCCGTTTGCCGATGACCCTGAGGTGGCGCGGCGGGTGGAGTTGGCGACGGGGAAGGCTGTGAAGGCGGTGTCGCCGGAAGAAGCCCAACTTGGGTGGGGCAACCTCGAAATCTGATACACCCTGATCAATGTGGGAGCGAGCCTGCTCGCGATAGCGGAGGGTCAGTCAACATACATGTTGATTGCTAAACCGCCATCGCGAGCAGGCTCGCTCCCACAGGGGAATGTGTAATGCCCAGAGAGTTCAGTTGCGATCTCGGGGGATAAGGCTCTGCAACTGCTGCGCCAAAAAGTTCGCATCAAAGGCAAACGTATCCGGATCTTTCAACCCATTGGTCTTGCGCCATTGCCAGCTACTGGACGGCGGCAGGCACACCAACGAAATGCTGCCGTAGCGCGCGGCCGTCAGGCCCATCACGGCCAGTGAAATCTGACCACCGGCACCCATCACATCCGGCACAAACTCCACCGGTTTACCGGCTATCACAATCGTCAGCTTCTCGGTCTTGAAGGTCGACGTCTCGACCGGAACGCTCGGCCCCGAGGCGACATACACTTCGCGGCTCACCTCCAGCAGATTCGGTACCTGGACCGGTTCCAGCCATTGCTGGATCTGATCGAACAGCTCACCAATGCGCGTCGCCCACACGGCCGATTGCGACTCGAACAGTTGCTTCTTGTGCGCTTCGCTTTCTGCGTAATGGCGAAGCATCTCACCCAGTTGCTGTACGTCGTCCATTGCGGTGTTCCTTTGTTGAAGCGGTGCTGCGGACTTTGAGCATGGCAGATGCGCGCTGCCGGCGTACGACTAAAAGCGTGAACGGTATTGGCTGGGGGTCATGGCCAGGTATTTGCGAAAGGCACTGCCCATGTGGGACTGATGGGCGAAGCCGGCGTCCAGGGCAATGTCGGCCAGGGGCAGGTCGGTGTGTTCGATCATCCAGCGTGCCGCCTGAAGCCGCACTTCAACGAGATAAGCGTGGGGAGTCAGGCCGATGGCCCGGGTGAAATCGCGCAGAAAGCGCAGCTCGTTTTGCCCGTAGGTGGCGGCCAATTGTTCCAGCGTCAGGGGCTCGTGGAACTGCTCGGCGATCTGATCCAGCACGTGGGCGAAAACCCTGGGCGTGGCACGTTGCACGGTATCGGCTTCCGGGTTTACCAAACCCACGAACTCCACCGCCCTTTGCTCAAGCGCCAGCCTGTCCGGTTGCGGAGCGAGCAACAGACGCCGCAGTTCCCGGCCCAACATCAGCGCGCGGCGATTGCCTGAAGACTGCACACGGTGGTCAACCGAGGGTAAATACTGATGGGCCAACGGCTCGTCCAGACGCATCAGCAGGTATTCGCCACCGCTGGCCGACTCGGAAAACACCTCCACGCCGACCGGCGTGTAAGCCAGCACGCCGGGCAGCGTGTCGAAATCCACCCGATGATCCGAATCGATGGCGTGCACGCCTTGTTGACGCTCCAGCGTCACCCCAAGGGTTTGCCACTGCACAGGGTCACGCGCGCTGTAAGCCGCACGGGGCAAAAGCTGCAGGCAAAGTCTGCCGTCCAGCAGCGCTTGGCTCAGCACGATTGGCATGTGAAATTTCCTGATAGATCGCGATGAAGACCCACGGGATACTCTCAAATAAGGGCATGCTCGAACAAAGGGTTGCCATCAACAGGAGCACGACATGCGCACCATCGGCCTTATCGGCGGCATGAGCTGGGAGTCCAGCGCCGAGTATTACCGCCTCATCAACCAGCAGGTGCGCGACCGGCTCGGGCCGTTGCGTTCGGCGAAATTGCTAATGTACAGCGTCGACTTCGGGCCTGTCGAACAAGCCCAGCATGCCGAGCGCTGGGACGATGCAGCGGCGATTCTGGTGGACGCGGCGCAGCGGTTGCAGGCCGGTGGTGCCGATTGCGTGGTGCTGTGCACCAACACTATGCACAAGGTGGCAGGGCAGATTCAGGCAGCGATCGACATTCCATTCCTGCACATCGCCGATCCGGCCGGTCAGGCTGCCGTCGATACAGGTGCGCTGAAGGTTGGATTGCTCGGCACAGCGTTCACCATGGAACAGGACTTCCTCAAGGAACGCCTGACTTCAATGGGGCTGACCGTGCTGGTGCCGCAGGCCAATGAGCGTCAGGCCGTCCACCGGATCATCTATGACGAGTTGTGCGTCGGGGTGATCAGCGAGGCGTCACGCAAGGTATATCAGCAGGTTATCGAATCACTGACCCGGCGCGGCGCCCAGGCGATCATCCTCGGCTGCACGGAAATCGGCCTGCTGATCAAACCCGAGCACAGCGCCCTGCCCTTGCTCGACACCACCGAACTGCATGCGCAAGCGGCGGTGGCGTTCGCGTTGGGCGAGTGACTCAACCGGCCTTGAGTGTGCGACGCAGGCGCGCCATGCTCAAGGCATCCACCAGCACGCCGTCACGCACGGCGTAGTCGCGAAACAGCCCTTCGGTTTCAAAGCCGAACTTGCGGTAGAGCCCGATGGCGGCTTCGTTGTCGGCGTAAACCGAAAGCTCGATCCGTTGCAGGTTCATCCAGTTGTCAGCGATGTCCAGCGCCGCCGTCAGCAGTTTCGAGCCAACGCCCTTACCCTGCCACGTCGCCGCGACCCCCATCCCAAGATTACCGGCGTGGCTGCGACGGATCCGCGAAAACTGCTCCAGGCCAATGTTGCCGATAACCATCCCTTGATGCAGCGCCACCAGTTGCACCACACGCTCGTTGTCGGGCGCCAGGCGTTTGCGCCAGACCTCGGCGGACTGAAACGGCATTTGCAGCACCTGCCGGGTAATGGCCGGGTCGTTGTAGAGCGCGGTAATGCCGTCGATATGCGATTCGTTGAAACGTTCGAGGGAGATAACAGCATCAGTGGCGGGCATGGGTGATTCATCCTTGATACAGACATGGCCGTTTACTCTATACCGCCGAAGGTTATTCGAACCACTCCCGCCGTTCACTGAAGGTATTCCGGATCAGCTCAACGATCATCTGCACCTGCGCTGCCCCCCCGGACTCAGCATTGACCGCCATCCACACCTGGCGCTGCATCGGTTGACTGAACAGCCCCGGCAGTTCAACAAGGCCGCGATCGAAGCGGCTGATGTATCCGGGCAGCAGGCCAATGCAGGCGCTGCAACGGATCATCTCCAGCATCAGCTCATAGGAATGCAACTGCACCACCCCGGCCAGGCGCTGGTCCACGAGGGTATTCCACGGCCGAAAACTGTCGACCTGACGGTCATGCTGCCATTGCACCAGCAGGAAATCGGCGAGGTCATCGAGGCTGTCGGGGCGGGACGCGACCCGAGAATAACGTTTGGCGATGTGTGGCAGGTAATCGAGCCGTGCCAGGCGTTGGGGCTCGCTAACCGCAAAACTCGGGCCTGGCAGTGGAGAATCGGTGCCGGCCAGCCACAGCACCACATCGGCACTGACCGCTTGCAGAGACAGTTCGCTGTCGAGGGTAATGATGTCCAGGCGTACGCTGGCGTTGCGCCGCAACAGGGCAACCAGGTCGCGACCGAGAATGTCATGCAGGATCGATTCGGCGACGGCCAGGCGAATCAACGGCTGTTCGATCACCGGGAAGTCGCGCTCGTGGGCCAGGGCAATCAACTGCGATTGCAGCTGCAACCCGTCACGACTGAGGGCAACGCCATTATCCAAATGGCTGAACAACGAACACTGCAACTGAGCTTCAAGCTGCGCCAAATTTTTGCGCAGCTGGGTTGCCTTGATGTTGAGACTGCGGGCCGCCTGCATGAAACAGCCGCAACGGGCACTCACCCGAAAAGACCGCGCCAATACCGGATCGATCCCTGCCGCCAGTGTGCGCCAGGATGAGGCTTTTTCTACGGGCGAGCGGTACTGGGCAACGCGCTGACGGGCTGAGGCTTCCATAAATGGCATCGCTGACTCCCTGTCGATCTATTCTTGAAAGCCTAATCCTGCGCAGCGTTTATGAACCTGATGTGACACTCGGGTCACAAAATCGATTCAGCCTCCAGGGGTTTGCCGAAAACTCACCGCCAGGCGGTTCCAGCTGTTGATGGTGGTGACGGCGATGGTCAGGTCGACGATCTCGCCTTCGCTGAACTGCTCCCGGGCCTGCACGTAGACGTCGTCCGGCACATGGCTTTCAGAGAGCAAGGTGACGGCTTCGGTCCAGGCCAGCGCCGCGCACTCACGCGGGTTGAAGAAGCCACTGTCGCGCCAGACCACGATCGAATACAAACGGCGGTCGGTCTCGCCGAGTCGCCGGGCATCCACCGAGTGCATGTCGGTGCAGAAGGCGCAGCCATTGAGCTGCGAGGCGCGGATCTTGATCAAGTGCAACAAGGCCGGCTCGATGCTGAGGTTGCTGGTCAAGGCCTCCATCGCAATCATCGCTTTCATCGCTTTGGGCGATGCGCTGTAGTAATCCAGGCGGGAGTTCATGGCGCGACCTCGTGGATCGGATGTGTGCCCCTCAAGGTAGGCGTTGATACGCTGGCGTTACAGATCCAATTTTGCGAAATACCCGTTGACCACTGAGGCACCAGACCAATCGGAGGTTTTTCGCCCACGCAACTTCTGCGCAGGCGCTCATGCGGGTACTCTGGCGCGACGCACATGCGCCCCCATCGCCCCAGGAGCCTCGCCGGTATGGAACTTCACGTTGTCATCAACGGCCGCAAGGACCTGGCAGGCCAGTTGTACAACCAACTGCGCAGCGCCATCGAATCCGGCCGTCTGGCAGCCGGGACGCAGCTCCCGCCCAGTCGTTTACTGGCTGAACAACTGGGCATTTCCCGCAAGACCATTTCCGACACCTATGCACAACTGACCTACGAAAACTTCCTCACCGGGGTCATCGGCAAAGGCACCTACGTCAACGCCCGGACGGCGAAAATCACCCATAAACAGAGCCATTCGGAACTGGCCAGTGCCGAGGTCATCGAGTCCTGGCGCAACCTGCCGGTGTTTCTGCGCCATCCGACGCTGGAAGGCTCGTTGCGCTACGACTTCATCGGCGGCGCCACCAGCAAGGGCCAGTTTCCCCAGGATGACTGGCGGCGCTGCACCGCTCACGCCTTGCGCCAGATCGCCGCTTCCAAGGGCTTCTACAGCCTGCCCGAGGGCCTGCCGGCGCTGCGCAATGCGATCGCCCGGCACATCGCGTTCTCTCGCGGGGTCAATTGCCAGGACGAAGACGTGGTGGTGTGCAACGGCGCGCAACAGGCGCTGGACCTGATCTCCCGGGTGCTCACGCGCGCCGGCAGCCTTGTTGCCATGGAAGACCCCGGCTATCCGCCCGCACGTCTATTGTTCGGTACCCACGGTGCCACGGTGATCGGCGTCCCGGTGGATGCGCAAGGCATTCAGGTGGACAAGATCCCCCTTGGCACCCGGTTGATTTACGTCACCCCGTCTCACCAGTTTCCCCTCGGCATGCCGATGAGCCAGGAGCGCCGGGTTGCGCTGCTGGAGCGGGCCCATGAGTTGGGCGCGATCATCATCGAGGACGATTACGACAGCGAATTCCGCTATGAAGGCCGGCCCACCGACTCGCTGCAAAGCATGGACGAACGCGGCATCGTCGCCTACGTCGGGACCTTTTCGAAAACCCTGCTGCCGGAGCTGCGGCTGGGTTATGCGATCCTGCCGCCGGCGATTCTCGAAGCGGTCATTCGGGCCAAGCAGCTCACCGACCTGCACACCTCCACCCTGCCCCAATGGGCGCTGGCCAAGTTCATCGCCGAAGGCTGTCTGCTCAAGCACATTCGGCGCTGCCATACGATCTATGCCGGACGCCGCGAACGAATCCTCGCGCGCATGGCCGGCGACCTTTCGCCGTGGCTAGAAGCTGTCCCGACCACCGCCGGGTTCCACATGGTGGTTATGTGCAAAGTGCCTATCGATATTCCATTAGTGATCACACTGGCAAAAAAAGTCGAAGTCGGGCTCTACCCCATCGATAGTTTTTTCTACCAGCAAGCGCCTCAGGCCGGGCTTTTCCTGGGTTTTGGTGCCATCGAAACCCTGGACATCGACATCGCCCTGGACCGCCTGCGGGACATTTTGCAGCAGGTCGCCTGACAGATTGGTCTGCGTTTTTATCCGGCTATTGGCTATTGGTGGTCCGGGGGTGCAGGCCTATCCTGCATAAGTGTTATCCCTCAATGAGCAGGATTCGTCCGGCCTGATTCAGGAGTGTGAGCAATGTCCAACGAAGTGATCAATACCGTAAAGGTGCAGGCCGCCGCCGGCCGCTCGGACGAACTGGGTAAGCAACTGCAAAAGATTGTCGACACCCTGCGCGAACTACCGGGCTGTGATTCCTATATGGTCGACCGCTGCCCCGAGGACGACAACCGCTGGACTGTCAGCGCCCGCTGGCAATCGGAAGCGGCCATGCAAATGCATTTCAACTGCCCTGAAGTACAAGGTTTTATCGGCCTGATCGACAGCCGCCTGGCCAACGCCGTCGATTTCAACAGCTTCCCTATCGTTTAGAAAAATTAGGTCGCCGTCTTCGGCCACTCCTACAGGGCAATGGGTACCCCTGCAGGAGTGGCTGGAGGCGGCGACCTTGTTTTTTAAACGCGCATGATTGGTCCCCTCGCCTTCACGAAAATTGGCTGTTTGCTTGCCCCGGTGGGCGGACTACCGTAATCCCTGACGACTAACCCACGCAGGTGATGAACCATGAAAGCACTCCGATTGTTGGCTGCCCCTCTCGCCGCCCTGGCCTTGACCGTTTCCGCCTCGGCATTCGCCCACGACCCTTCGGAAAAAGTCACGATCCTGCAGGACGAAGTCCTGAAGAACGTCCCGGGCAAAAAGGCGTTGATGATCGAAGTCGACTACAAGCCGGGCCAATCCTCCATCGCCCACAAACACGAAGGCACGGCAATGGCCTATGTGATTTCTGGATCGATCGTTTCTCAAGTGAAAGGCGGGCAACCGAAGACCTACAAGGCCGGCGAGTATTGGTATGAACCGGCCGGCTCGGAACATCTGGTCTCGAAAAATGCCAGTGCGACCAAGCCAGCCAAACTGTTGGTGTTTATGGTGTTGTCCCCGGACGAGAAAGTGTTGATCCCGCTGGAAAACTGATAGCTGAACGTACAGCCATAAATAAAAAGGCCCGAACCACCTGTTCGGGCCTTTTTATTTCCTGGCGTAATTAACCGCAAACTTTTAAACCAAACAAAACTATTGGCCAACTGATAAGCGCACGAATGGGCTATTTCATTCAGCCGGCACCGGTTTAGTCTGGAATCACTGCCGACGCCCGGCAACTTTAACTTTCCGACCCAAGTTGTTTCACTGGAGAAACACCCATGAAACTTGCACTTGTCAGTAGCTTGACGATAGCCGCTGTTTTAACCGGATGTTCAATTCCGACTGCGCCGACGGCTGTTTCTTCACTCGACGGCCTCTTCACTGCGCCAGTCGGCCGCAGCAGCGCCACCCATGTCACCAGCGGAGGTCATGTGTCGCTGGGCATCGTCTACAGCCGCAATACCCAGACCAACCGTGCCTACCTTCAGGACTATCAGGCCAACGCCGGCACCGGTTTCGGCCAGAGCCTGCTGGTGCAACCCATTCATGACGCCTACGTCGCCACCTCCAAACCCGACTTGGCGGTGGACTGGGTCAAGGCGTCCTTGCAACGTCAGTTTGGCTCGGTGACGGTGTACCCGGACATGCAAAGCCTCAGAGCCGCTAAACCGGATGTGGTCGCTATTGTCGACACGCGCAGTCAATTGATGACCTCGCGCAGTTCGGATATCAGCGCGTATGTCAGCGCAGCGTTCTACGATACGAACTTCAACTACATCGGCACTGCACAAGGGCATGACGCCAAAGAACTTAGCCCTTTATGGGCGGACTATAAACGCAGCGAAGAGATAGTTACCGATATTAACGAACAACAGAATGTGCAAGTCAGGGCTCTGCAGAAGTTTGACCAGTCGCTCAGCAATTTATTGACCAGGCCGACAGATAAAGTGTCGATGATCGATAACACTACTGGCATAAAGTTGCAGTAAAGATCGTTCCCACGCGCAGCAAAGGAATGCATCCCGTGACGCTCCGCGTCACAGCTTCAACAGCGGACGCAGAGCGTCCATGGCGGCATTCCCACGCAGAGCGTGGGAACGATCATCCAAAAAAAAGCCCCGCCTCTCTCGAGACGGGGCTTTTTTACTCAACGCCTGATCAGGCAGCCGGCTCCAGCTCGACACTGGCAGCGGCAGCGGCAGTGGCAGGCACCACCGCTTGTCCGCTCAACGCGAGATCCAGCAACTCACGGTTGGCCACCGCATACATGGCGTAATCAGTGCCGCTGGCGGCACGGATTTCTACCAACATGACGCGCCAGCGTTCGATCATGCCTTCGTGCTCTTCCATCCACAGCTCGAGACGAGTTTCCACGTCCTGGGTGCCGTCGCCCTGTTGCAGGACCGAGATGGTGATCGCACGTTGTTGCCAGTCGACGTCATCGCGGAACGCTTCACGGGCCAGGGCCTGCCAGTTGTTTTCAACCGGCAGAGCACTGATCTGTTGCAGGTACCAGGTGATGTCCAGCGCGCTGCCGACGGCGAAGTAAGCCTTCGCGACGTCCGCAGGATTCTGGCCGGTCACGTCGGAGGCCTCGATGATCGGCAGCAGTGTGTACAGGTGCGAGGTGCCAGCCACCATGCGCGCGAGCAACTCCGGCACACCGGCTGCGACGTACGCCTGATAGCGGGCCTGCCAGTTCTCGTGGATCTCGCCACTCAGCAGTTCGTCGAGCTTGAGACCCAGATCCTTCAGATGCGGACCGAAGTGCGCGACGTCACGGGCAGCGTTCTGCTCGTTGCGACGGGCACGCAAGAACCAGCGCGTAGCGCGACGGCCCAGACGCATCAGCTCGTCCATCAGCTCCAGTTGGACGTCAGCGGAAACCTGGTAGTCCAGGGCTTCGATCTGACGGAACCAGTGCGGGAGATGGAAGATGTCACGCACGATCACATAAGCGCCGGCCACGTTCGCCGGGCTCATGCCGGTCGACTCTTTGAGTCGTTGAACGAAGGTGATGCCCATGTGGTTCACCAGATCGTTGGCGATCTGGGTGCTGACGATTTCGCGCTTCAGACGGTGACGGCGCATGGCATCGGAGAACTTGCTCACCAGGGTCGGCGGGAAAGCGGTTTCCATGTCGCGTGTCAGGTAGTCGTCGTCCGGCACCTGGGAATTGAGCAGCGCTTCCTTGAGGTCGATCTTGCTGTAGGAGATCAGCACCGACAGCTCGGCACGGGTCAGGCCATGGCCTTCCGCGAGGCGCTCGTTGATCGCCTCTTCAGCCGGCAGGAACTCGATGGCGCGATCCAGCTTGCCGCGGCCTTCCAGATCGTTCATCAGACGCTTGTATTCGGCAATCCGCACGAAGGCACGGCGTGCCGCCAGGGACAGGGCCTGAGTCTGTTTGTAGTTATTGCCGAGCACCAGGTTGCCGACTTCGTCGGTCATGCTGCCGAGCAATTGGTTACGTTGCTTCTCGGTCATGTCGCCGGCATGAACCACTTCGTTCAGCAGGATCTTGATGTTTACTTCGTGGTCGGAGCAGTCAACACCACCGGCGTTGTCGATGAAGTCGGTGTTGGAACCGCCGCCATTGAGGCCGAATTCGACACGACCCAGCTGGGTCATGCCGAGGTTACCGCCCTCGCCCACGACTTTGCAGCGCAGCTCGTTGCCGTTTACGCGCAGTGCATCGTTGGCCTTGTCGCCAACATCGGCGTGGCTTTCGCTGCTGGCTTTGACGTAAGTGCCGATACCGCCGTTCCACAACAGGTCTACCGGTGCCTTGAGCAAGGCATTCAGCAGTTCGGTCGGGGTCAGCTTGTCCGCTTGAATGTCGAAGCGCTCTTTCATCTGCGGGGAAATCGCGATGCTTTTCGCGCTACGGGAGAAGATCCCGCCGCCTTCGGACATGATGCTGGTGTCGTAATCCGACCAGGCCGAACGCGGCAGGTCGAACAGGCGCTGACGCTCGGCGAAGCTGTTGGCAGGCGCAGGATTCGGGTCGATGAAGATGTGCAAGTGGTTGAACGCTGCGACCAGTTGCAGCTTGTCGGACATCAACAAGCCGTTACCGAACACGTCACCGGCCATGTCGCCGACGCCCACCACGGTGATGTTGTCTTCCTGAACATTGATGCCGCGTTCGCGGAAGTGACGTTGAACGCCAACCCACGCGCCCTTGGCGGTGATGCCCATTTTCTTGTGGTCGTAACCGGCCGAGCCACCCGATGCGAATGCATCGCCAAGCCAGAAGCCGTAGTCGATGGCGATACCGTTGGCGATGTCGGAGAAGGTTGCAGTGCCCTTGTCCGCAGCCACCACCAGGTACGGGTCATCGTCGTCATGACGCACGACGTTGGCCGGCGGTACCAGCGCGCCGTCTTTCAGGTTGTCGGTGATGTCCAGCAGGCCCGAGATGAAGATGCGGTAGCAGGCAATGCCCTCGGCCGCGATCTCGTCTCGACCGCCACCCAGTGGCAGGCGACGCGGCAGGAAGCCGCCCTTCGCGCCAACCGGCACGATGACCGAGTTCTTCACTTGCTGGGCTTTTACCAGTCCCAGGACTTCGGTGCGGTAGTCTTCTTCACGGTCGGACCAGCGCAGACCGCCACGAGCAACGTTGCCGAAGCGCAGGTGCACGCCTTCGACGCGTGGCGAGTAGACGAAGATTTCGAACTTCGGTACTGGCTTAGGCAGCTCTGGAATCTGGTGCGGGTTGAACTTGAAGCTGAAGTAGGACTTGTTCTGACCGTGAGCGTCGGTCTGATAGAAGTTGGTCCGCAGCGTGGCCTTGATCAGGTCCAGGTAGCGACGCAGGATGCGGTCTTCGTTCAACACCTGGACGTCGTCCAGTGCTGTCAGAATCGCGTGTTCCAGGCGTTGTTGCTTGTCTTCCAGATCGTCACTGGTCAGTTTGCGCGCCAGGTAGAAACGGGTCTTGAACAACCGGGTCAACTCGCGAGCAATGTCGGTGTGGTTGTTCAGGGTGCTGGCGATGTAACCCAGGTCGAAGCCCAGACGAATCTGCTTCATGTAACGGGCATAGGCACGCAGCAGCGCAACATCGCGCCATGGCAGCCCGGCGGTCAGCACCAGACGGTTGAATGCATCGTTCTCGGCATCGCCACGCACGATGTGGACGAAAGCGTCCTGCAAGGTGTCGTTGAGTTGCTGGATGTCGAGTTCCAGGCCTTCAGCGGCGGTGAACGCGAAATCGTGAATCCAGAACTCGCGGCCATTGTTGTGACGCAGGCGATACGGGAACTCACCCAGCACGCGCAGGCCGAGGTTTTCCAGGATCGGCAACACGTCGGACAACGCCAGCGGCGTATCGGCGTGATACAGCTTGCAGTGCAGCATGCGCTGGCCGGAGACCTGAGCCAGCGGCTGATAGAAGCTCATGACCAGTGGATTTTTTTCGCTCAGGCTCAGCAGGTGCTGCATGTCGACCACAGCGGAGTGGGCGGCGAAACGCTCACGGTAACCGGCCGGGAAGCCTTTCGGGAAGTCCGCCAGCACGTTGGTGCCGTGGGCCTCGCCGAAGCTTTCGACGACCAGGCTCGCGTAGTCGTCCTGCCAGCTGCGGCAGGCTTGCACGACTTCTTTTTCCAGCAGAACCGGGTCGATGTCCAGACGGTTCTTCGGATCGACGCGCAGAATCAGTTGCACACGAGCCAGCACGGATTCGGAGAAGAAGGTCCAGAACTCGCAGTCCGAGGCTTTCAGACGATCCATCAGCACTTGCTGGATCTTCTGGCGCACTTCGGTGGAGTAGATGTCGCGCGGCACGTAGGCCAGGCAGTAGCAGAAGCGGCCGTACGGGTCTTTACGCAGGAACACGCGGATTTTGTTGCGTTCCTGGATCTGTACGATCGACATCACGGTGCTGAACAGCTCGTCCACCGGGGTCTGGAACAGATCGTCGCGCGGCAGCACTTCAACCACCTGCGCCAGTTCCTTGCCCAAGTGAGCCTTGGCCTGGAAGCCGGAACGGCGTTCGATTTCTTCGACCTTGCGACGGATGTACGGGATGACCCGCACGCTCTCGCCATACACCGACGAGGTGTACAGGCCCATGAAACGGCATTCCTTGGTGACCTTGCCGTCGGCGTCGATTTCACGGATCGACACGTAATCCGGGTAAGCCGGACGGTGTACACGGCTCGGGTGCGCAGCCTTGGCGAACGACAGCAGGGTCGGCTCGCGCAGGTAGTTCACGGCGTAGTCTTCGATGCGCAGGTCATCGTAGGTCAGGCCGGTGCGCAGCAGTTTGGTCAGGCCGAGGAAAGAGTCCTGGTCGTAGACGATATGGCCACCATCGGCTTCATCGCTAACCACGAACTCTTCATAGCCGAGGAAGGTGAAGTGGTTGCCCACCAGCCATTCCAGAAAGCTTTTGATTTCGGCTTTTTCTTCCGGATCGACGTTGAACTGGCTGTTGTCCAAGCCGGTCAGGATTTCCTGGACCTTGGCTTTCATCGGCTCGAAATCGGCGACCGCGACGCGGACTTCACCGAGAACCTGTTCCAATTCCTTGCTCAGGACATTCAGTTCGGCCGCGTTGGCGCAACGGTCGATTTCCAGGTACATCAACGACTCTTGCAGAACGTCGTCGCCCTGGGTGCCTTTCGGCAGGATTTCCAGCAGCTCGCCCTTGCTGCCGCGACGCACGCTCAGCACAGTGGTTTGCAGGGTATGGATGCTGTAGCCGCGACGGTTCAGCTCGGTACGCACCGAGTCCACCAAAAATGGCAGGTCGTGGTGCAGCACTTCGACCGCGGTGTGGGTCGACTGCCAGCCGTGGCGTTCGTAGTCAGGGTTGTAGACGCGCACTTGCGGTTGCGCGTGATCGAAGCGCTCAAGCAGGCGCCACGCAGAAAGGGTGCAGCCGGCGAGGTCAGACAACCGACGCTGGGTCAGCTCGTCCAGGGAAATAATGCCGAAAAATTGTTCCGCGAACAGCGCCACTTGTGGCAGTGCCTGTTCACTGATGTGCTGGGCCAGTGCCGCTTGCAGTTGGTGCTGGAAGTCGGCTTTGCTGGCTGCGGTGAAGAACGCCATCTGTGGTACTCCGCTTGGGCTTGTTATTGATGGAAGCGTCGCGTGCAAACCCCTTTCGGGGTCATCCGTCACCCTGTTCCTGATTCTCGGGCAGAGGAAACAGGATGACAGGTGGGTGAAGCTGGACGAGACACTCAGGTCACATTCACCTTCCATGATGGGCATCTGCAAAAACGACTGCGCCATGTATCGCGCAATGTCTTAACAGGTGCTCATCCGTTGCGCAGCTTAACGAGTGCGGCAAGGCCCGTGCTTGCAGCGCTGCGACATATTCGGTCATCGGCACGCAGCTTGCGCCTTGTGCATCGAACAACACTAGCAGCCGCACGGCAAAACGGGGGGTTTAAGCCCGGTTTTGCGGCACATCCGTACCAGAAATGACCAGCAACACCCCGGATGTTCACGACACATCCTCTGACACTCAGGCGAGCAGAAATTCCCGTCTGCTGGCAGAATTGCCCTTTGTTCGTCTTCACAATGCTCGTCGAGCCAGGAATTTCCCATGCAAATGACCACCCCCCTCTTGATCGTCAACCCGTGCGACGACGAAGAAGACAACATGGCCATGCTCTGCTGCCACAGCGATCAGGGCGATATGTTCCTGATGACCCGCTACCCGGACGAGGACGAGCTGGAAATCACCCTCGACGGCGAGCCTTCTACGCTGGACGGGGTGAAAGTCACCCTGACCCCTACTCGCCTGCTGATCGAAATCGCCGCCGCTGACGCTGATGCGCTCAATGGTGATGATTCGCTGGAAATCATTCACAGCACTGATGCGAGCGATCTGGCGGAAGTGGAAGAAACGTTGCAGAACATCCTCAAGGGCACCGGGACCTATGTCAGCCAATTAAGCTGATTCCTCTCTTCCTGACACTGATCGTTCCCACGCTCTGCGTGGGAATGCATCACCGGACGCTCTGCGTCCCGCTTTAAAATCGTGACGCAGAGCGTCACAGGCTGCATTCCCACGCGGAGCGTGGGAACGATCAGTCGTGGGGCGTGGGAACGAGCGTTAATCCGCACTTTGCACAAAATGCCGTTAGTCGCCGCCCCCCGCGATGGATTAAAGTAACGCCCCCAGCCCTGGCGTTATTCGAACGTCTTCGGTCACCCTTTCCAGGAACAGTCATCGATGGAACATCGTGAAGCGCTGCTAGCGCTGCGAACCTTTCTTTCAACGCAGATTCTCGGCCAGGAAAAACTCATCGAGCGCTTGCTCATCGCCTTGCTCGCCGACGGCCACATGCTGGTCGAGGGCGCTCCGGGCCTGGCCAAGACCAAGGCCATCAAAGAACTTGCCGAAGGCATCGAAGCACAGTTCCATCGCATCCAGTTCACCCCCGACCTGTTGCCGGCCGACATCACCGGTACGGAAATCTATCGCCCGGAAACCGGCAGTTTCGTGTTCCAGCAAGGCCCGATCTTCCACAACCTGGTGCTGGCGGACGAAATCAACCGTGCCCCGGCCAAGGTTCAGTCCGCCCTGCTCGAAGCCATGGGCGAACGCCAGGTCAGCGTCGGGCGCAGCACGTATGAGCTGTCGCCGCTGTTCCTGGTAATGGCCACGCAAAACCCGATCGAGCAGGAAGGCACCTATCCACTGCCCGAAGCGCAACTCGACCGCTTCCTGATGCACGTGAAAATTGGCTTCCCTGACGCCGCCGTCGAACGTCGGATCCTGCAACAGGCCCGTGGCGAAGCCCTGCACGGCGAAACCAAACCCGAGCGTCGGGTCAGTCAGCAGGCGATCTTTGCCGCGCGCAAGGAAATCCTCGGCTTGTACATGGCCGACGCCGTGGAGGAATACCTGGTGCAACTGGTCATGGCCACGCGCACCCCGGCCAAGTTCGACCCAGAGATGGCCGAGTGGATTGCCTACGGCGCCAGCCCGCGCGGCTCGATTGCCTTGGACCGTTGCGCCCGGGCCCACGCCTGGCTGGCCGGTCGCGACTTCGTCAGCCCGGAAGACATTCAAGCGGTGCTGTTCGATGTGCTGCGTCACCGCATCATTCTTTCCTTCGAAGCCGAAGCCGCGGGCATCGACCAGGACCGGGTGGTCCAGCGGATTCTCGACGTCGTAGCCGTCGCTTGACCCCGATGAACGCCATCCTGCCGCCCGAGCCGGGCATCCGTGTCAGCCTCGCCGAGCTGATCGAGATGCGCCATCGCGTGCGTGAAGTGCAACTGTTTTCCACACCGAGCCAGCGCAGCCCGCTGATCGGCCTGCACCACTCCAAACTGCGCGGGCGCGGGGTGGATTTCGATCAAGTGCGGGTCTATCAGGCTGGCGATGACGTGCGAAGCATCGATTGGCGCGTCACCGCCCGCACCCAGGAACCCCATACCAAGCTGTTCCATGAAGAGCGCGAGCGGCCGATTTTTATCATGGTCGAGCAAAGTCGCCGGCTGTTTTTCGGCTCGGGGCTGATGTTCAAATCAGTGCTCGCCGCCCAGGCCGCGAGCCTGATCGGCTGGGCCGCACTGGGTCATAACGATCGGGTCGGCGGACTGGTGTTCGGCAACAATGAGCACTATGAAATCAAGCCACGACGCAGCAAACAGAGCCTGCTGCAGTTTCTCAACCGTATGGTGCGGGTCAATCAGTCTCTGCACACGGAAAGCGAGCCGGACCGGGACGCCTTCAACATTGCCCTGCGCCGAGCCCGGGAAGTACTGCGTCCCGGCAGTCTGGTGATCGTGATCTGCGACGAACGCACCCTGACCGAGGGCGCCGAACAACAGCTGAGTCTGTTGTCGCGGCATTGCGATCTGTTGCTGCTGCCGGTGTCCGATCCACTGGATCACGCCCTGCCCGCCGCAGGGCTTTTACGCTTCGCCGAACGCGGTGCGCAACTGGAACTCGACACCCTGAATTTCGAGTTGCGCCAGACCTATCGCGCCCAGGCCGAAGCGCGTATCGCTCGCTGGGAATTGCTGGCGCAGAAGCTGCGGGTATTGCTGATGCCCTTGAGCACGCAGAGCGAGATGGTCGAACAATTGCGCGAGTACCTGAACCCACAGAAACCGGGGAAAGGTCGATGAGCAGCCTCGATCAACTGCAACCACTGATCTCCCCGCCACCGATCGAATTCTGGCCACCGGCACCGGGCTGGTGGCTATTGCTGTTGTTACTGCCGCTGATCGGTTTCGGTCTGTGGAAGGCAAGGCGCTTCTTTGCGAACAAACGCCCTATCGTGCGCGCCGAACAACCGCTGGACCCGGTGCGCCTCGCCGCACTGGCCGAACTGGCGCGGATGCCCAAGCCCTACGACGGCGCTCCGGCCGGTGCCTGGTTGCAGCAACTCAACGGTTTGCTCAAACGCCTGTGCCGCAACCACTACCCTTACAGCCAGAGCCACACCCTCAATGGGCGCAAATGGCTGGCATTCCTCGACAATCGTTGCCCGGCCGCCGGTCTGACCCGCTGGATGGTGCTGGTCGAAGGCGCCTACAAACCCGAATGCAAACTCGACGACAAGGCCATCGCCGGCCTGACCCAAGCTGTCGACACCTGGATTCGTAAACATGTTTGAGTTCGCCTGGCCGTGGATCTTTGCCCTGCTGCCGCTGCCCTGGCTGATGCGCGTCGTACTGCCTGTCGCCGACAGTGGCGAGCCGGCGCTCAAAGTCAGCTTCCTCAGTGACCTCGAAGGCCTCGCCCGCCGCCGCGCCCGGGCCAACCTGCCGGCCTGGCGTCAACAAGCGCCGTTCATTCTGCTGTGGCTGTTGTTACTGATCGCCGCGGCGCGCCCGCAATGGCTCGGCGAACCGCTACCGATTGCCGCCAGCGGTCGCGATCTGCTGGTGGCGGTCGACGTGTCCGGCTCCATGGATTTTCCCGACATGCAGTGGCAGGACGAAGACGTCAGTCGACTCACACTGGTTCAGCACTTGCTCGGTGACTTCCTCGAAAGTCGTGAGGGCGATCGGGTCGGGCTGATCCTGTTCGGCAGCCGGGCGTATCTGCAAGCACCCCTGACGTTCGATCGGCATACGGTGCGCGTGTGGCTCGACGAAGCGCGGATCGGCATCGCTGGCAAGAACACCGCCATCGGCGATGCTATCGGCCTGGCCCTCAAACGCCTGCGCCAACGCCCGGCACAAAGCCGCGTACTGATTCTGGTCACTGACGGCGCCAACAACGGTGGTGAAATCGACCCGCTCACGGCGGCGCGGCTGGCGGCTAATGAAGGCGTGAAAATCTACCCGATCGGTATCGGCGCCGATCCGGAGCAAAGCGGGACGCTGGGTTTCCTGGGGGTCAATCCGAGCCTCGACCTCGATGAAGCCTCTTTGAAGGCGATCGCCGAAGCTACGGGCGGCCAGTATTTTCGCGCCCACGATGACAAGGAACTGCTAGCGATCAAAGGCACCCTCGACAAACTGGAACCCGTGACCCAGCAACCGACTCAGGCTCGCCCGGCGCAGGCGTTGTACCACTGGCCTTTGGCGATGGCGTTGCTGTTGAGCATGCTGCTGGTGGTTCGCGAGCGCTGGCCGGATAACCCGTTGCGGCGACTGTTCACCAAGGATCTTCTGCAAACGCAACTGCCCGACTGGCGCCAGCGGCTTAAACGCCTGCGTCTGCGGAGGCGCCGATGAGTGCGCTCTGGCCGTACTGGTTCCGCCCTTGGTGGTTGCTGTTGTTGCCGCTGCTCGGCTGGTTGCTCTGGCAACTCTGGCATCGGCAGAAGCGCGCCGGGCGCTGGCAGATGATTCTGCCACCGGCCTTCCATGCGGCGTTACTCAGTGGTGGCAGTGGTCGCGACAGCAAATTGCCGTGGGTCATCCTTGGATGTGCCTGGGTGTTGACCGTTCTGGCGCTGCTCGGGCCGAGCTGGGAACGTGTCGAGCAAACCAGCCAGAAACCCGCCGACCCGCTGGTCGTGGTACTTGAGCTGACCCCGGAAATGCTCGCCACTGACGTGCCACCCAACCGGCTGGAACAGGCCCGGCGCAAGCTGTTCGACCTGCTGCAGAACCGCAGCGACGCCCAGACCGCGATCGTCGTCTATGCCGGCAGCGCTCACACGCTGGTGCCGCTGTCGGATGATCTGTCGACCAGCCGCAATCTATTGGATGCCCTCAAGCCTTCGCTGATGCCCGAGGCGGGTCATCGCGCCGATCTGGCGGTGGCCAAGGCCCTTGCGCTGCTGGATCAGGGCGCCCTCGGCGACGGCCGGATCCTGCTGATCGGTTCAACCTTGACCGAACAGGAACGCCAAGGGATTCAGCAGGTGCTGGACGGTAAATCGACGCAATTTTTGATGCTCGGTGTTGGCACTGCCGAAGGGGCGCCGATCACCCGGGAAGACGGCAGCTTTCTCAAGGACGAGCAGGGCGCGATTCTGGTGCCACATCTGGACGAACCCAGCCTGAAAGCCTTTGCCAGCGACCTGGACGGACGCTATCGCCACGCGCGCCTGGACGATGCCGACTTGCGCGCCCTCGGCTTGCTCGAGGGTCCACGCACGCAGCGCAACGACGGCCAGACCCTGCGCCTCGACACGTGGGCCGATCAGGGTTACTGGCTGTTATTGCCTCTGTTGCTGCTGGCGGCGTGCGCCGGCCGTCGGGGCTGGTTGTTCTGTCTGCCATTGCTCTTGCTGCTGCCACAACCGAGTTATGCCTTCGACTTCAACGATTTGTGGCTGCGCCCCGACCAACAGGGTTTGCACTTGCTCAAGCAGAAACGCCCCGCCGAGGCTGCGCAGCATTTTGAAGATCGACAATGGCAAGGCGTGGCGCTCTACGAAGCCGGCGACTACAGCGGCGCCGCCCAGCGGTTCGCCGAAGGCAACGACGCCCACGCCCACTACAATCGTGGCAACGCCCTGGCCAAAAGCGGTGAGCTGGAAGCCGCGCTGGACGCCTACGAACAGGCGCTGGAACGTCAACCGGATTTGCGTCCGGCCCTGACCAACAAGGCGCTGGTGGAAAATCTGCTCAAGCAGAAAAACACACCGGTTGAGCCGGACAAAAACGCTGGCAACCAGACCGAGCCCTCCACACAAGAACCGCCGCCGGGCGCGGCCACGCAACCGTCGGATAAGGGCGAACCGAAAACCGACGGCCAACAAACCAAGACGGACGCCGAGCAACCCCGCACAACGCCGCCGAAACCCGGCACCAATGAAGTCCCGGGCAGCGAGCTGGGGGATGAAGACAGCACCAGACCACCGTTGCGCCCGGCCAGCGACAGCATCGATGGTGAACAGCGCCAGGCGCTGGAGCAATGGCTGCGCAAGATCCCGGATGACCCGGGTGAATTGCTCAGGCGCAAATTCTGGTACGAACAGCAACAACATCAGGATCAGGGAAAAACTCGATGACCCGCTTCACCGCCTTCTTGCTCGCACTGCTGCTGCCCGCCCTGTTGCTCTGCACCGTTCAGGCACAGGCAGCCGGGCTGGTCGCCAGTGTGGATCGTAGTCGCCTGAACAGCGGCGAGACGATTGAACTGACGCTGGAATCCAACGACGTGACGCAGTTCGGCAAGCCTGATCTGACACCGCTGGAGCCGCTGTTCGAAGTGCGCGGCACCCGTCAGGTCAACCAGCTGACCACCCTGAACGGCGACAACCGTGCGACCACCCGCTGGATCATCACCCTGCTGCCTCGGCAGAACGGCAGCGTGGTGATTCCGGCACTGCAACTGGGTGACGTACAGAGCCAGCCGATCACCGTGCAAGTGGTCGAGACGGAAACCCAGGACAGCCCGAACAAACGGGCCCCGGTGTTCATCGACGCCAGCCTCGATCAAAACAGCGTGTACGTGCAAGCCCAGGCGATCCTGACCTTGCGCATCTACCATTCGGTGTCGCTGTACGACGATAGCAGCCTGCCCCCCTTGCAGATCCCCGATGTGCGCATTGAACAACTGGGCGAGGCGCGCACCTACGAGAAAGACATCAATGGGCTGCGCCACGGCGTGATCGAGATGCGCTACGCGATCTACCCGCAACACAGCGGTGAATTGATCATTCCAGCGCAGATATTCAATGCCGCGCTCGTGGACGCACAGCCCGCCCGGGACGCCGCCACCCAAGCACCGAAATCCGGCAAACTGATGCGGGTCAGCTCCGCAGAGATTCTGCTGACGGTCAAGGCCAAACCCATCACCTACCCGGCCGACATGCCATGGCTGCCGGCCCGTAGCCTCAGCCTGAGCGAAAGCTGGAACCCGGACCCGGATCATGCGCAGGTGGGTGATTCGTTGACCCGCAGCCTGACAGTGAAGGCTGAAGGCCTGGCCAGTTCGCAATTGCCACCGCTGCCCGCCACCGACGTCAACGGGGTGCGGCGCTACCCGGATCAACCGGTGTTGGGCAACCAGAACAGCGAGCGAGGCCTGGTCGGCAGTCGCGAAGACCGTGAAGCCCTGGTGCCGACGCGTAGCGGCGCAATCGAGTTGCCAGCGGTTGAAGTAGTCTGGTGGAACACCTTCGAGGACCACCTGGAACACAGCAGCCTGCCGGCCCGAACCCTGCCAGTGGCGAACAATCCGAGCCTGATGGTCGACACCCCGGCCGGCATGCCTCAAGTCCTTTCCGCTGCCGACAACGAAGCCCTCTGGTGGTGGAAACTCAGCACGCTGATCCTGGCCTGCACCACCCTCCTGGGCTTCGGTCTCTGGTGGCGCGCCCGCTGGCAACCGGCGATCCTGCGCGCGGCGCAGACCGGCCCGAGCCCGCGCACCGTGCTCGACGATCTCAAGCGCGCCTGTCAGGCCAACGATTCCCACGCCACCCGCCAGGCCCTCGACGCCTGGGCCCGGCAACAACCGGAAACCCTGGCCGATATGGCGGCGCGTTTTGTGCCGTTGTCTGACGCCCTCGATGGCTTGAACGGCGCGCTCTACAGCGAAACCGGCCAGCATTGGCAAGGTGAAGACCTGTGGCGCGCGATTCGTACGATCCCGATTGCCGAGCGGGTTCAGGACCCGGTGGGTGACAGTGGATTGCCGCCGCTTTATCCCAAATAACCACTGTCGCCGCATTCCCTGTAATTGGATGGACTCGCCCAAGCCGAGGCGTCAATGCGCCACGATGGCAGTCTAAACAGCCAACGACAGCGAGGGCGAGTCCATGAAAAAGCATACTTCGATTGATCAATCCCTGTCTTCTTCCGATTTGTCGGCCTGCACAACCGTGGCGGTCGATCTGGCCAAGCAGGTCTTTCAGGTCGCCGGTGAAGACGTCCTCGGCCAGGTGCACTACGAGCAACGGATCAAGTCGCGCGAGGCGTTTTATGAGTTTCTACGCCAGTTGCCGCCTCATGTCGTGGTTCTGATGGAGACCGGTCCGGGTGCTCAAGCCTGGGCCCGGCAGCTGCAAGACCAAGGCAATCTGGCGCGGATTCTTCCAGCCGGTTTGGTGGCCACACATCGCAGCGGGCCTAAAAATGATCGCAACGATGCGCTGGCGATTCTGCGGGCTGGTCGCGATGAAAAGATCTACGCAGTGCCGGTCAAAAGCGTTGCGGCGCTGGCAATGCAGGCGTTGCATCGCGCCCGCCAAGGCTATGTGCGTCGACGCACGGCGGTGAGTAATCAGATGCGCGGCCTGCTGCTCGAGCATGGCGTGGCCTTGGCGCAGGGCGATGTTGCGATCAGCCAGAAAATTCCGCGGGTACTGGAAGATGCCACCCAGCCGGTGCCGGGCCTGCTGCGTGAACTGATCGACGAACTGTTGGCCGAGTGGCGCCATTTGGGCGAACGCATCAGCGTGCTGACGGGGCGCCTGGAAGTGGCCGCCAACGCCGACATGACGGCGAAGCGACTGATGACTGTGCGCGGCATCGGCCCAGTCACTGCCACGGCACTGGTGGCCAAGGAAACCAAGCCTGAGCGATTTCCCAATGCCCGCAAGTTTGCCGCGTACTTTGGCATGGTGCCTGACCAGCACAGCAGCGGGCAGACGGTCCGGCTGGGGGACATGACCAAGCGCGGCGATGTTTATTTACGCAGCCTGATGATCCAGGGAGCCCATGCGGTACTGCAACAACTACGACCTGATTCCCAGCAACCCGATGACCGCCGCTTGTTGCGCTGGATGAGCCGACTGGGCCGTAAGGAGGCTGCGGTCAGGTTAGCCAACCGCAACCTGCGAATCGTCTGGGTGCTTCTACAGAATGACCAGACTTATCGTCGCCAGGCTGGTGATGGCCAGCAAGCGACGATGAGCCACTGAGCGACAGAGTTCTGCCACCGAGGTACTAACTGTCCGGCCCTTTGCTGAAAAAAAATTGACCCCAGGTAAGACCGGCGTGGATTGATGCCTTAGCTGCTACTGGCCTTCGAGGCCTGACTGTAATCGGCAAACCACGAGCTCTTCCAATTTTGGCCAGAAGCCGAAGACGGCTTCCTCGAATAGGCCTAATACATAGATGCAACGGGGCGGCGGTTTTTCAAAAGCGGGTAGACAGTGAGGGCGAGTCCATACATAGCAGCTGGCGAAGCCTGCGTCCGGCTGCGCAGCAGTCGTAAAATCAACACATGCGGTGTATCAGACAAGCCATGCAAGCTGGTTCTACGACTGCTGCGCAGCCGGACGCAGGCTTCGCCAGCTGCTACAGGTTGTGGTGTTGGCCACATCTAGCGTGTTTGCCAGTAAACTCTCTCCCCTTTCGCCGCTGTCATTTTCCTCGCGGCCATTACCTTATTTCCTACGGAGTTCACCTTGCGTCTGTTTCACACCTCCGACTGGCACCTTGGGCAGAACCTGCACGGCCAGGAACGCGATTTCGAACACGGCTGTTTCCTTGAATGGCTGCTGCGTCAGCTGAAGCTGGACCAGCCTGATGTGCTGCTGATCGCCGGCGATATCTTCGACACGGTCAACCCGCCCGTCAAAGCCCAGGAACGTCTCTACGATTTCATCGTCAGTGCCCATGAACAGCAGCCGCTGCTGACCATTGTGATGATCGCCGGCAACCATGACTCCGGTTCGCGCATCGAACTGCCGGCGCCGTTGATGCGACGTTTGCGCACCCACGCGTTGGGCCGAGTGCTGTGGCTTGATGACGGTCAACTCGACGCCGAGCGCTTGTTGCTGCCATTGCCGGATGCCAAGGGCAAAACCGTCGCCTGGTGCCTGGCGCTGCCGTTCCTGCGCCCCGCCGAAGTGACCGGCGCGCACTTGGGCGACAACTACCTGCGCGGTATCGGTCAGGTTCACGAGTGGCTGATCGAAGCCGCCAATGCCAAGCGCAAACGAGGCCAGGCGCTGATTGCCATCAGCCACGCGCACATGGCCGGCGGTTCGGTGTCGGAAGACTCCGAGCGTAGCCTGATCATCGGCAATGCCGAAGCGCTGCCCGCCAGCCTGTTCGGGCCGAGCATCAGTTACGTCGCCCTAGGTCACTTGCACAAGCCGCAAAAGGTCAATGGTGAAGAGCGCATCCGCTACAGCGGCTCGCCGATTCCGTTATCGTTCTCTGAGATCGGCTATCAGCACCAGATTCTCGACATCAAACTCGAGGGCGAAACCCTGGTCAGCGTCGAACCCAAACTGATCCCCCGGGCAGTGAATCTGCAACGCATCGGTCCCGCGCCATTGGCGGAAATCCTGCTGCAACTGGCCGACTTGCCGAACATCGACCTGCTGGACGATATCCAGCGCCAGCCGTGGCTGGAAGTTCGGGTGCGTCTCGATGAGCCGCAACCCGACTTGCGCCATCAAGTCGAAACCGCCCTGCAAGGCAAAGCCGTGCGCCTAGTGCGGATCGCCGCTGAATACGCCGGCAACGGCAGCCGCGACGGACTCGATGACGGCACGACCTTGATCGAACTCGATCAGCTCACACCTCAGGAACTGTTCAGTCGCGCCTGGCTGGACAACTACGGCAGCGAGGTCGATGAGCAAACGCTCAAGGACTTCGCCGAGCTGTTGCAAGACGTGCAGATGGAGAGCGAACAACCATGAAGATCCTCGCGATCCGCCTGAAAAACCTCGCCTCATTGGCCGGGCCTTTTGAAATCGACTTTACCGCTGAACCGTTGGCCAGCGCCGGGCTGTTCGCGATCACCGGACCAACCGGCGCCGGTAAAAGCACCTTGCTCGACGCTTTGTGCCTGGCGCTGTTCGGCGCTGTGCCTCGGCTGAGCACTGCTCAGGTGTCTGCCAAAGCGCCGGACGCCGATGGCGAGATCAGCACGGGCGACCCCCGCACGCTGCTGCGTCGCGGCACGGGTGAAGGTTATGCCGAAGTCGATTTCGTTGGCATCGATGGCCGTCGCTACCGCGCTCGCTGGGAGGCTAATCGCGCCCGGGAGAAGGCCGGCGGCAAGCTGCAAGCCAGCCGTCAGAGTTTGCGCGACATCGATCTGGATCAACTGCTGGCCAGCCAGAAAGTTGAATTCAAAACTCAGCTCGAATCTGTACTAGGCCTGAACTTCGAGCAATTCACCCGTGCGGTGCTGCTGGCCCAGAGCGAATTCAGTGCGTTCCTCAAGGCTAACGACAACGAACGTAGCGAACTGCTGGAAAAACTCACCGACACCGCGCTCTATACGCGCCTCGGTCGCCGGGCGTTCGACAAGACCAAAGAGGCTCGCGAAGCCCACAAATTGTTACAGGACCAGGCCACCGGCGTGACGCCGCTGTCGCCGCAAGCACGCGCGGAACTTGATGAGCGCTTCAACGAAGCGCAACAGCAACTCAAGACCCAACAAGCGCAACTCAAGCAATTGGAACTGCAACACACTTGGCTCAAGGACTTGCGCCAGTTGCAGGACGAGCAGCAGAGCGCCACCGAGCAGTTGCAATCGGCCCAGCAGCGTTGGGAAGGTCTGGCCGGCGAACGTTTGAAGCTGACTCGCCTGGAGCAACTGGCCCCGCAACGGCACCAGTTCGCCCGCAAGACAGAACTCACTGCCCAGCTCACACCGCTGGCCGCGCAGATTCAGCAGCACACCCAACAGCAAACCGAATTGAATGAGCGTCAGGCGCAACTCGAAAACAGCCTGAGTGCCGCGCAGACCGCACTGGTCGAGGCCCAAAGCCAACACACCTCAAGCGCTCCACTGCTGCGTCAGGCCTTCGAAGAGCAAAGCACCCTCGCCCGTCTGGTTAAGGATGCCGGCCTCAGTGCCGACCTCAAGCAGCAGGCGGAACTGGCCTGCACTCAGGGCCAAAACACGATCCAAGGCTTGCTGGACCAACAGAAACAGGTCGCCGAACGTTTGCAGCGGATTGCCGGGGAGCTTGAGCAAAGCACCCCTCTGGCACCCTTGAGCGATGCCTGGAACGCCTACCGTGATCGCCTGCAACAGCTGATGCTGATCGGCAATCGCCTGAACAAGGGCCAGGCCGAACTGGCCGCCCTGGAACACAGCGCCGCTCGCGCTGCCGAGGATCTGTCCACCCAGCGCCAGAGCCTTGAAGTGCTGTACAAAGAGGCCGGCGCAGAACCGGAAGCGGTGGCCGAGCAGATCCAGATTCTCGGTAGTCTGTTGCAAGACAACCGCAAGCAGCAGCGGGCCTTTGAAGAGCTGACGCGATTGTGGGCCAGTCAGCAGGAACTGGACAAGCGCGCGGCCGAACTCCAGCAGCGTCAGCTGACCGCTCAGCAAGAACGAGAACGTCTGACCCAGGACGGTGTGAAAGCCAAGAATGAATTGGTCGTTGCCGAACAGACCCTGACCGTCACCCGCGAACTGCTGGAACGCCAGCGCCTGGCCCGCAGCGCCAGCGTCGAAGAACTGCGCGAGCAGTTGCAGGACGATCAGCCGTGCCCGGTCTGTGGCAGCCCCGACCATCCCTATCATCAGCCCGAAGCCCTGCTGCAAAGCCTTGGTCGGCATGATGAAAGCGAACAGGCCAACGCACAAAAAGCCGTCGACCTGTTGAAAGAAAAGCTCACTGACCTGCGCGCTGAAGTGGGCGGCGTGATTGCGCAGCAAAAGGAATTGCTGCAACAACAAGAACACCTCGCGACCCAGCAGCAGAGCCTGGCACCGAGCCTTGAAGCACATCCGTTATCTGCGCAGTTGCTCACGCAGGATGCGGCTAAACGCGATGCCTGGCTGGTGCAGCAAAACAACCAGTTGAACCAAAGCATCACTCAGGACGAACAACGGCAGACCGCCCTGCTCACCCTGCAACAGGACGCCGCGCGCCTTCAACAGCAACTGCGTAGCGCTGAAGCGGCGAGCCAGCAAGCTGCCCAGCACCTGGCCAACCAGCAACGTGAATTGAGCAGTGATCGCCAGCGTCTGGACGAGGAGTTGACGGCGTTCAGCACCCTGCTCCCGGCCGATACGCTGCAAGCGCTACGCAACGAGCCGGCCGCGACCTTCATGCAATTGGATCGGCAGATCAGCCAGCGTCTGGAACAACTCGATCAGCAACGCGATGAACTCGGCGAACAGCAACAGCGGCAGCAGACACTGGAAAAAGAACAGGACCGCCAACTCACTCGCCTCCAGCAGTTGGAAACTGCCCGCCAGCAGTTCACCGCCCTCGCCGACCAACAACAGGCCTGCCAGCAAAAACTCACGCAATTGCTCGGCGAACACGCCAGCGCCGAGCAGTGGCAGCAGCAACTGGATCAAGCCGTCGAACAGGCGCGCAATGCTGAGGCGACGGCCAATCAGGAATTGCAAACCGTACGTACGCGGCTGGTGCGGTTGGGTGCCGAACTCAAGGCCCAGCAAGAACGCTCGCAGGCACTGGAAACCGAAGATCGTGAGCTGAGTGGCAAGATTGCCGACTGGCGCGCCTTGCATCCGGAACTGGATGACGGCGGCCTGGAAGATCTGCTGAGCGTCGACGATCAACAGGTCAGCGAGTTGCGCCAGCAGTTGCAGCAAAGCGAAAAAGCTATTGAGCAGTTCAAGGTGCTATTGCAGGAGCGGGATCAACGCTTGCTCAGCCATCAGGCCCAGCAAAATGGCAATCTCGACGCCGAACAACTCGCGACCGCGCTCACCGACCTGCAAACCCTGTCCGCCGCCAGCGAACACCGTTGCGCCGAACTGCGCGCCGAACAGGCCGAGGATCAGCGCCGGCAAAACGCCAATCAGGCCCTCGCGCAGCAGATCGCCGACGCCTACACCGAGTACCAGCGCTGGGCACGTTTGAATGCACTGATCGGCTCAGCCACTGGCGACACCTTCCGCAAGATCGCTCAAGCCTACAACCTCGACCTGCTGGTGCATCACGCCAACGTTCAGTTGCGGCAACTGGTGCGGCGCTATCGCCTGAAACGTGGCGGCAGCATGCTCGGGTTGTTGGTGATGGACACCGAGATGGGTGATGAACTGCGTTCGGTGCATTCGCTGTCCGGCGGCGAGACCTTCCTGGTGTCGTTGGCCCTGGCCTTGGGCCTGGCATCGATGGCGTCGAGCACGTTGAAAATTGAATCGCTGTTCATCGACGAAGGCTTCGGCAGCCTTGATCCGGAATCCCTGCAACTGGCCATGGACGCCCTCGATGGCTTGCAGGCCCAAGGCCGCAAGGTCGCGGTGATTTCCCATGTCCAGGAAATGCATGAACGGATTCCGGTGCAGATCCAGGTCCGCCGTCAGGGCAACGGCCTGAGTACCCTGGAGGTGAAATGAATACGCTGTATTCCTTCCGCCGCTGCCCCTACGCGATGCGGGCACGCATGGCCCTGCGCTATTCAGGCGTTGCGGTGAACATTGTCGAGGTTAGCCTGAAGGCCAAACCTGCCGAAATGCTCGCGCTGTCGAGCAAAGGCACGGTGCCGGTGCTTAACGTCGACGGTCAGGTGATCGATGAAAGCCTGGCGATCATGCACTGGGCTTTGGCGCAGAACGATCCGCAGGATTGGTTGCTCAAGGATGACCCTGTCGGGCAGCAACACATCGCCGGGCTGATCGAAGAAAACGATCAGGTGTTCAAGGTGCACCTGAATCGCTACAAGTACGCCGAACGGTATCCCGAGCAGCCGATGACGTTCTATCGCGCCGAGGGCGAGGTGTTTTTGCGCAGGCTCGATGAGTTGCTGGAGGGACGCGACTACTTGCTGGCCGAGCATCCGAGTCTGGCGGATGTGGCGCTGATGCCATTCGTGCGGCAATTCGCCCATGTGGATCGCGAGTGGTTCGGGCAGACGCCCTATCGGCGCTTGCAGGCCTGGTTGCAGCGGTTTCTGGAGTCGGAGCTATTTACTGGCGTGATGCAGAAATAACACCGACTCACGCCAACACTTCACACATCTGCAACGCCGAGCAATCCACCTGGAACGGCCCGAAAAAACTGCCTTGGCGTTTGATCGGTGGGTTACCAGCCAGCAGTCCCAGGGCCTTTGCGGTTTCAATGTTACGAGCAAGGTTGTGATTGGCTTCGATAGTCCGCGCCACCGACCCCGCCGAGCCCTGTCCGATCCCCAACAAGGAAGATCCATTGGTCATGAACGCCAGGAAGGCGATGACCCAAAGTCTGTGCCCTTTCATGCCCCGGCCACTCCTGCGAGTTCAGCCTGATCGACCATCGCGTTTTGCGACCGGTGTTCAAACTGGATGCCGGGATGAGCGACTTGAATCGGCGCTTCAACAGGTTGACGCGATTGAGGCGAGAAGCTGACAACCAGCACCAGAACTACGTAAAGACCGATAGCCAGGTAGGCGCCGTGTTTGGCAGAAGTGATGATTGCGCTGGCCATGATGTTCTCCGCAGGCATGTTTCGATGCCCACAGAATCGATCAAAAAAGCGGTGATAACCACTCAGGGTTATCCATAGTCACCATCAGCTTCGTTGATCATTAAGCCAGACTATTTCAGTCTTCGATAAAACTCATCAAGCGTTCGCGGGCCGCATCCGGCTCGTCTGGAACGGGCTGGGCAGCCGAAAGAATGGGGGTGGAATAGAGAAACAAAAGAACCACGGCCAGACGCATTGCCATGCTGTCGATCCTTATCATGAGAAGGAGTCAAAAAATCAGCGTCAAAGTTAAACCTATGGCCATGTGATATCAAGCAATACATTGATAGCAATATGATGCTGTCGTAAACGCGTTATGCAGGAGCGACATCACTCAGGGTTTCTCGAAGCTTTTCAGCTCGATCGGCGCAAGTGACTTCGCTCCTGCATAAAAGGTGCAGGGTTCAAATTTCAGGCTTGGGTCTTGTGATCCAGAGCCGCGTAAAAGTTGGCGCTCTGTTGCAGGTACTTCTGGGTGTAGCTTTGGGCGTGGGATTTTTTGTCGCTGATTTCAATGTTGGCGCTGGCTGGCAGAGCAACAGTGGCCGAGATAGCGGAAGCAGCGATTACGGAGAAGAGATTGAAGTTCATGGCGGTATTCCTCGGATTCAGTTGGCTTGCATGCCCGGTGGGGCCGTGAAGCAAACTTAACCTCCGAGGGTTCACGCCTGAAATCCTTTGTAGCATTAGCAGATATCAGCGTCATTAATAGAAGGATGCAGGCCCCATCAACCGGGGCCTGCGGCCTATTGACGCACCAGGAACTTGAGGTCGCTCGGGGCATCCATCGGCAGTTTTTGCACGGTTTTGCCCAGCAGACCGGTCTTGGTATCGCGCTCGACGACGACAATCTGGTTGCTTTTCTGGTTGGCGATCAGCAAGAATTTGCCACTCGGATCGAGGCTGAACTCACGCGGGTGATCGCCTTCCACGGAACGGCGTTGCAGCTCCTTGAGGTGGCCGGTCGCAGGATCGATGGCGAACACCAGCAGCTGATTGGCGGTGCCACGGTTGCTGACGTAGAGGAACTTGCCATCGCGCGACGCGTGAAGCGCAGCGGCTGCTTTGTCCGAAACGGGCTGCCCCGTCGCCAACTCGACCGTCTGTGTTTGCTCAAGTTTGCCGTCCTTGTAATCGAACACCGCAACCTGCGCGCTCATTTCCATGGTCAGCCACGCGTGCTTGCCATCGGCGCTGAACAGCAGATGACGCGGCCCGCTACCGGGTGGCAACTGGACGGACGCCGGTGTAGCGGCAGTCAATGGCAGTTCCGCGTTGGCCTTGGGGTCGAAGCGGTAGACAAAGATCTGGTCGGCGCCCAAGTCATTGGAGAACAAATATTTGCCGTCCGGTGACGAAACCGTCGAATGCACGTGCGCCGACATCTGCCGCTCGGGATTCACCCGGCTGGACGGATGGCTGCTCATCTGCACCACCGGTTTGAGCTGGCCATCGGCGCCCACCGGCAACACCGCCAAGGTGCCACCCGGATCTTCAGCCACCGAATAGTTGCTGACAAACAGGTGACTGTCGTCAACGCTGAGGCTCGAATGAGTCGGCTCGTTGCCCAGGCTCTGCACCTGATTGATCAGGCTCAGCGCATGGGTTTTGGGATCGATCGCATAGCTGCTGACGCGCCCTACCGGATCAGCCTGTCCGGGGCCGTTTTCGTTAACCACGAACAGGCGATGCTGATCCTTGGACAGGGTCAGCCAGGACGGGTTTTCACTCTTGACCACTTGCAGCGGTTTGGCGTCGATCTGCCCGGTGACGGCGTCGAAGTTCAGCCGATAAATCCCTTGGCTCTGACCGGCCGTGTAGGAACCGACCAGCAACTGATAGTCCTCGGCCGACGCAGCCTGAAAGCCCATCGCGCCGACGCTGCCGGCGATCAACAGCGGCCAGAGCTTACGCATCCTCATTCGCTTCTTCCTCATCGTCACCACCGCGGAATGCGGTCATGCACACCAGCCGGTGCTCGCCGGAATCGCCGGTGATCAGCCAGCTTTGCAGGGTTGGATCGAAGGTCGCCGCCTCGACCTCGGCCGGGGTGAACTCCCAGTGCTTGGACTCACGGCCGTCTATGCATTCGATGTGCAGATTTTCGTCTTCATCGAGGGAGAATTCGAAGGCGTGCAGCCCGTCGATTTCCACCATGTCACAGTGTTCGAGGGTGGCGAGCAAGGTGTCGGTAGCGGCAGTCATGGCAGTTAATCTTTGAATGGGAAAGACGCAATGATAGCTCATACCCCCGATGATCGTTCCCACGCTCCGAGTGGGAATGCAGCCCGTGACGCTCCGCGTCACTTACCGCGAGGGGACGCAGAGCGTCCCTTGATGCATTCCCACGCGAAGCATGGGAACGATTACCGCGCGCCTGTTATCATGCGCGGCACCCCATCGCACAGAATCGCGCAGCTTCCCATGGATTACCGCAAACTCTCCGACCGCAAAAGCATGCATTCGCGCATCGTCCAGGAACTGGGCATGCAGATCGTTTCCGGGCGCTTCAAACCGTGCGACAAACTGCCCCCTGAAGCCCTGCTGTGCGAGGAGTACGCGGTCAGCCGCCCGGTGCTGCGCGAGGCCACACGCGTACTTGTCGCCAAGGGACTGGTGTATTCCCGTCCGCGGGTCGGCACGGTGGTCAAGCAGCGCAAGGAGTGGCACATGCTTGACCCGGACGTTTTGCATTGGCTGATGCAAAGCAGCCCGCAGAATGAATTTTTCGATTTGCTGACCAGCGTGCGCAGCATCATCGAACCCGCTGCGGCTGCCCTCGCCGCGCAGTTCGCCACGGACGATGACATCGCTTCGATCGGTGAAGCCTACCAACGCATGGAAGCCGCACCGACCCCCGAAGCGCTCTTGCAACCGGACCTGGATTTCCATAGCCGGATTGCCGATGCGACTCACAACGACTTGCTGGCGAACCTGTGCAACATGCTGTCGGTGGCGATTGCCGAAGCCTTGAAGCATTCCAACCAGCGGCCGAATCTGCATGAACTGGCATTGCCACGGCATAAGGCGATTCTGACGGCGATCGAGAATCGCGATGCACTCGGTGCACGGCATGCCACGCTGGTGCAACTGGATGATGCGCGTAGTGCGTTGAATGCGGTGCTGGGTACCGATTTGTCATAGAGCAAAGTCAAAAGATCACAGTACCTGATCGTTCCCACGCTCCGCGCTCATCGTTCTACACAACTCTCGATGAGCGCACGCTGGGCGTCTAATGCGATAACAAACTCACGTATTCGTTGCATCCCTATCCACATGGCCTTGGGGCCGGGAGGTCCGTCATTTTTACGCCCCAAGTAGCCTCCCAGGCTCGTGACCAGTAAAACCATTTCTCCTAAAGAAGGGGGCGCAGTGGGCGGTTGGCACCGTTTGACCACGATATAGGCTGCTTTCCACTCCGAAGCCTCAAACACCATCTCGCAGCTTAGATCGGGACAAGCACGTCCCAGCATCAGGCTGTACAGCACACGCCAGGTCGTGATCAGGTACAAACCAATGCAGGGCAACAACCGTTCCTCGGTCTCCAGCTGCAATCGACTGACCTGACAACCATTCTTCAGCACATTGAAAAACACTTCGATAGACCAGCGTACCCCGTACCACTCAACCACGGTGCTCGCCTGCTCCAGGCTAGTGACCGGCAGACTGGTCAGCAGCAGCCACTCCAGAGGTTCAACACCGTCTATGGCGTTTTCTTCACGGGCCAACACAGCATTGATCGAGACGCTGGGCAATTTATAACCCGGCCTGTCGGGGGCACGCAGGGTCACGGTTGCCGCGCGCAAGGTGACATCAGCCAGTCGGGCGGGGCGCTGGGGACGAGCTTTGACTTCAACCTTGAGTGTTCCCAAGGACGGTGCCTGATCCAGTGCCGACCACAACTTCCCGTTGTCAGCCCCCAGCAAGCGCCTGTCTTGAGCCGCCCGCACGATCCATTGGGCCTGCGTGTCTGGAGCGAATTGCTGATAATCAACAAACCATTCGTACAGATCACCCTCAGCATCGGCGAGGTTGACCACCAGGGTCTGCGGTAGCTGCCCCTGAATCGCGCAACTGGTTTGATAACTGTCAATCCAGCGCTGACTCTCTTTCTCATCAATCCCTTTATCTCGGCGCTCATGGCGGGGGCTCGGTTTATCGCGGCTCCACCACTGAGCATCGACGACGCCCAGACAAATACGTTCGGGGGTAAAGGCAATGGTTGGGTGCAGACGTCGAGAAAACTTCTTCTGCGCCTTGATCGTGCCCATCCCTTTGGGACCGAGATTGACCCATTTGTCCATCTCGGTCGTGTCTTGCGCCAACAGCACCACGGGACTGCTTTGCATCCGTTGCAGGGTCGCGTCCTGATGGGGCCGCAACACCTTCTGGAACGTGACTTTCTCATTATCAAGAAATCGATAGGCCGCCGTGGTTTCTGCCAGCCCTCGACAAGCGGTCGGGATGCTGTTGCCGGGATGATCGGCTAGGCGTCCTAAAAAGCTGGCGAGCCTGGCATTTAAACGGCCATCACCCAAGTCGGCGGTTTTCATTTCGTCCTGTGCCCAATTCAATCTTCGTTCTCCATTTCTTCGAGTTTCAAAAATACTTGAAAACAGAGTTATGTAGAACGATGAGCGCTCCGCGTGGGAATGCCGCCATGGACGCTCTGCGTCCGCTGTTGAGGCTGTGACGCGGAGCGTCACGGGATGCATTCCCACGCGGAGCGTGGGAACGATCAGGATGCGATCTTTCGATCTCGCACACAAAAAAGCCGCAACCATGGTTGCGGCTTTTTTGTTTCAGCCTGGGATCAGTGAGCAAACAACGAATTGCCCTTCTGCCCCGCCAGTTTCTCCGGTTTTATCAGGAACCGCGCCAGTGCTGGCAGCAGCCACAGTGCGCCGAACATGTTCCAGAGCAACATGAAGGTCAGCATCAGGCCCATGTCGGCCTGGAACTTGATGGCCGAGAAGATCCAGGTGCATACACCGATCGCCAGGCACAGACCGGTGAACAACACGGCTTTACCGGTGGACTTCAGCGTCTGGTAGTACGCCTCTTGCAACGGCAGGCCAGCACGCAGGAAGCTTTCGAGTCGGCTGTAGATGTAGATCCCGTAGTCCACGCCAATCCCCACACCTAGCGCCACCACCGGCAAGGTTGCGACTTTCACGCCGATCCCCATGAAGGCCATCAGGGCATTGCCGAGTACCGAGGTGAGTACCAGCGGCAGCACGATGCACAAGGTCGCCGCCCAGGAACGGAAGGTGATCATGCACATGGTCGCGACGCAGATGTAGACGAGAATCAGGATGGTCAGCTCGGATTCCTTGATCACCTCGTTGGTGGCCGCCTCGATGCCAGCGTTACCCGCCGCGAGGATGAATTCCAGGCCTTCCTTGTTGTTCTCCTTGGCGAAGTCTTGCACTGCATGCACCGCGCGATCCAGGGTTGCGGCCTTGTGATCGTTGAGGAACACCAGCACCGGTGCCAATGAGCAACTGTTGTTGTACAGACCATCAGCCCGAGCGATGGAGTTGTTCAGCACGTCCGGGTTACGCGACAGGGTTTCCCATTTCAGGTTGCCCTCGTTCATACCCTTGATCATCTGCTTGGACACGGTCACCAGCGAGATCGCTGACTGCACGCCCTCGGTGTTCTGCATCTTCCACATCAGCTCGTCGATCGGCGCCATGGCTTCGTAGCGCGAGCAACCTTCAGACTTGGTCTTGACCATCACGACCAACACGTCGGAACTGGTGGAGTAGTTGCTGATGATGAAGTTGTTGTCTTTGTTGTAGCGCGAGTCCGGACGCAGTTCAGGCGCGCCTTGGTCGAGGTCACCGATTTTCAGGTTCTGGCTGTACCAGAGGCCACCGCTGAAGGCCAACAAGGCCAAAACAATCGACACCGGTGCGACTTTCGCGCTGGCAAAGTTCGACAACAGGCGCCAGAACGGGTGTTCGCGGGTTGCATCCTTTTTACTGCGAGCCACGGCGCGTTTGCTGATGCCGACGTAGGAAATCGCCACTGGCAGCAGGATCAGGTTGGTGAACACGATCACCGCCACGCCGATGGACGCGCCGATGGCCAGTTCACGAATCACCCCGATGTCGATGATCAGCAGCGTGATGAAACCCACCGCATCCGCGAGGATCGCGATCATCCCCGGCAGGAACAACTGACGGAACGTCCGCCGCGCCGCGGTCAAAGCGTTATCTGCCTCGCTGGACTGCAAGGCAATACCGTTGATTTTCTGCACGCCGTGGGAAATACCGATGGCGAAGATCAGAAACGGCACGAGCATCGAGTAAGGATCAAGCCCGAAGCCGAAAAAGTGCATCAAGCCGAGCTGCCAGACCACCGCCACCAACGTTGTACTCAACACCGCCACGGTGCTGCGCATGCAGTTGGTGAACCAGTACAGCAGAATCAACGTGATGATGAAGGCGACGCCGAAGAACATCACCACCATGACCAGCCCATCGATCAGGTCGCCGACCTTCTTGGCGAAACCGACGATGTGGATCTGCACGTTAGGATTCTGGGCTTCGAACTTGTTACGGATCTTGTCTTCGAGTTCGTGAGAGAACTTCCGATAGTCCAACGCCAGCAACTTGCCCTGGTCTTGTGGGTCCGGGTAGGACTCCAGCAGCGGGATATCGACAATGCTCGACTTGAAGTCGTTGGCCACCAGACGCCCGACCTGACCGGACTTGAGCACGTTGTTGCGCAACAGATCGAGGCTTTGCTGGGAACCGTTATAGCTCTGCGGAATCACTTCACCACCGGCGAAGCCCTCCTCTGTCACTTCGGTCCAGCGTACGCTCGGACTCCACAGCGACTTGAGACCGGAACGGTCAACACCGGAGATGTAGAACACCTCGTCGTTGATCTGGCGCAGGGTCTCCATGTACTCCTTGGAGAAGATGTCGCCGTCAGTGGCCTCAACCGAGATGCGCACCGTGTTGCCCAGGTTCGCCAGATCGTTGCGGTGCTCCATCATCTTTTGAATGAATGGATGCTCAAGCGGGATCATTTTTTCGAAACTGGTGGACGGCCGGATCAGCGTCGCCTGCCAGAACAGAAAAATACTCACCAGCAGACAGATCACGATCACTGCCGGGCGGTTGTTGAAAATCAGGCGTTCAAGAAACGTCGCCTTGTCTTGGTGATGACTGCTCAAGGATGTCATAGACCCGCCTTCTTATTATTTGCCCGGCTCATTTGGACGACCCATTTTTTCCATTCTCTGCGCCGGTTGGCGAAGTGACGCGAATGCCACCCTGTCCTGCCAGAATCAGATTGCCGTTGCCCGCTGCGGTGACTGCCGAAACGGAAATGCGATCCGGACGGTTGAACACACTGAAGGTTTCGCCGTTGTCGCTGCTGCGGATCACGGAGCCGCCGTTGCCGACGATCACGATGGAACCGTCGTCGAGCAGCGTCGCGCCAGACAGACCGAATTCCAGCGCACCGCGAGCCGCCTTCAACTCGATTGGCTCCCAGGTGGTGCCGAAATCGGTGGAGCGAAACAGATTGCCCCGCAACCCGTAGGCCAGCAGCGTATTGGCCTGAGCGGTGCCGATCACGCCAAACAGTGAGCCTTCGTATGGGCCTTCAAGCTTCTCCCAGGTCTGGCCCCAGTCGGCGGAGCGAAACATGCTGCCCTGCTCACCGACGATGAACAGACCGGTATCCTTGACCGCGGCAATGGCGTTGAGGTGGTACTGGTCTTCGTTGTCCAGGCGATCGCTGGCGTCTTCCCAGTTCTTGCCGCCGTCGGTGGTTTCCAGCAGCGCACCATAAGCGCCCACGGCAAAGCCGCTGTTGACGTCCTTGAACCAGACGTCGAGCAGCGGCGATTCGCGTTTCAGATCTTCATATTGCTTGGTCCAGGTGACGCCGCCGTCCTCGCTGGCGAGGATTTGCGCGTCATGGCCGACGGCCCAACCGTGTTTGTCGTCGACGAAAAATACCGACGTCAGGAGTTGTCGGGTCGGCACCTTGGCTTGGGTCCAGGTCGCGCCCTGGTCATCGGAATACAGAATGTGCCCGCGATCCCCGACCGCCACCAGACGAGAGCCGGCGTGCACGACGTCGAGCATCAGGCTCTTGCTGGCTTTGGCAGACTCAACGGAATAAACAATGTCGGATGCTGGCGCAGCAGCGGCCAGTGCAGGTGCCGACAACACGGCACAGCCCAACAGCGAGAGCGCTGTAGCCAGCAACGCGAATTTGCGTAGTGCCGGCGGGCGGCAGATACCCACACCCATGACAGGCTCACTCATAGACCTTCCCCCATTATTATTGTTAGGTCGTTCAACCTTTCAGGGCGCCGCAAGGGCTGCTCTTTTGGATTGCCTTTTCTGGAGCATAGTCCTGGAATACGCAATCTAGAGCCCCTTCGGAAGCTGGCTTATCCTATCGGGGTTTGGAAAGGTCTGACAATCGACGCCACGTTATGTTTTGTTAACTGGGGGGATAACGGGCGTGGGTGAATGGGGAGGCATTCGGAGGGGTGATGTGGCAGAAGATCGTTCCCACGCTCCGCGTGGGAATGCCTCAATGGACGCTCTGCGTCCGCTTTGGGACGCGGAGCGTCCCGGGCTGCATTCCCACGCAGAGCGTGGGAACGATCAGGTAGGCAAGATCAGGCCAGGCTTTTGCTGACCACCTCGAACACATCGCTCGAGAGTTGACCCGAAGCACGAATCCGCTCCAACTCGCCTTTCATCAACGCCTGACGCGCATCGTCATACTTGCGCCAGCGAGTCAGTGGCGCCAACTGCCGAGAAGCGATCTGCGGATTAAACCCGTTCAACTCGATCACCAGATCCGCCAGGAACCGATACCCAGACCCGTCAGCCGCATGGAAGTTGATCAGGTTCTGCCCGGCAAACGCCCCCACCAGCGCCCGCACCTTGTTCGGGTTCTTGATGTTGAACGCCGGATGCTGCATCAACGCCTTGACCCGCTCAAGACCACCGGGCAACACACTGCCCGCCTGAACGCTGAACCACTGATCCATGACCAGCGGGTTGTCCTTGAAGTGCTCGGCAAAACTCGCCAGTGCCGTGGCCTTCTCTTCTTCGAACGACGAATTCACCACCACCGCCAACGCCGTCAGGCGCTCGGTCATGTTGTCGCTCGTCTCGAATTGCTCCAGTGTCGCCGCCAACACTTCCGGCTTACCGCTGAGCATCAGGTACGACAGCGCGATGTTCTGCAACGCGCGACGAGCGAAGTGTTCGGCCTCAGCCACATACGGGGTTTTCTTCGAGAGATCGCGATTGGCCTGATAACGCAGCCACAACGCCTCAAACAACCCTTCTGCCAATTGCTTACGAGCAAACTCGCGAGCGATATGAATGGCGTCAACGTCAGCGACTTCACTGATTTCGGTCAGATACGCCTCGCCCGGCAGCGAGAGCATTTCCGCGACCATTGCCTGGTCCAGCGTCTCGTCAGACAGCACGGTGCGCAAGGCAGAAATCAAACGCTGATCCAGCACCAGTTTTTCGCCCTTCTGTTGCTGGGCGATCAACTCTTGCAGGACCTGCACCGACAGTTGCTGACCGGCATCCCAACGATTGAAGCCGTCACTGTCGTGCTGCATCAGGAACATCAGCTGATCGCGGTTGTACGGGAAGCTCAGTTTCACCGGCGCCGAGAAGCCACGCAGCAACGAAGGCAATGGCTGTTCAGCGATGTCGATGAAGGTGAACGTCTGCTCGGCTTCAGTCACCGAAATAACCCGTGAGGTGCCCTGAGCGCTGGCTTCACCGGAAAGACGCAACGCAATGGCCGCACCTTTGGCGTCCAGCAGGCCCAATTCGACCGGAATCACGAACGGCAACTTCTCAACCTTGTCCGGGGTTGCCGGGCAGCTTTGACGGAACGTCAGGCTGTAGGTTTTCGCCGCAGCGTCGTAGGACTCGCTGACCGCCAAGCGCGGTGTGCCGGCCTGGCTGTACCAGCGTTTGAACTGGCTCAGGTCGACACCGTTGGCGTCTTCCATGGCCTTGATGAAGTCGTCGCAGGTCACGGCTTGGCCGTCATGGCGTTCGAAGTACAGGTCGCTGCCTTTACGGAAGCCTTCGGCACCGAGCAAGGTATGGATCATGCCGACCACTTCCGAACCCTTTTCGTACACGGTCAGGGTGTAGAAGTTGGAAATCTCGATGAAGCTGTCCGGGCGCACGGCGTGAGCCATGGGACCTGCGTCTTCAGCGAACTGGTGGGTCCGCAGGTACGCGACGTCCTGGATGCGCTTGACGGTGGCCGAGTTCATGTCGGCGGAGAAACCCGAATCACGGAACACGGTGAAGCCTTCCTTGAGCGACAACTGGAACCAGTCGCGGCAGGTCACGCGGTTGCCCGACCAGTTGTGGAAGTACTCGTGCGCAACGATCGCCTCGACCCGCTGGTGCGCGGCGTCGGTGGCGGTTTCGGCGCGGGCCAGCACGGCGCTGGAGTTGAAGATGTTGAGGCCCTTGTTCTCCATGGCGCCCATGTTGAAGTCGTTGACCGCGACAATCATGAAGATGTCCAGGTCGTACTCACGGCCATAGACCTCTTCGTCCCAGCGCATGGACTTCTTCAGGCTGTTCATGGCGTGTTGGCACTTGTCGATGTTTTCCGGCTCGACATAAATGCGCAGCGCCACGGAGCGGTCAGTCATGGTGGTGAAGGTGTCTTCGACGCACCACAAATCACCGGCCACCAGCGCGAACAGGTAGGCAGGTTTCTTGAACGGGTCTTCCCAGGTCGCCCAGTGTCGGCCGTCTTCGCCGGGACCTGAGGCAATCGGGTTGCCGTTGGACAGCAGCACCGGATAGCTGTGCTGCTCGGCGACGACCGTGGTGGTGAACGTGCTCATCACGTCCGGACGGTCGAGGTAATAGGTGATCTTGCGGAAGCCTTCGGCCTCGCACTGGGTGCAGAACATCGTGCCGGATTTGTACAGGCCTTCCAGCGCGGTGTTGGTTTCCGGGTGGATCTTGACGCTGGTGTCAACCGTGAACGTGGTGCTGGTCGGGTGCAGGGTCAGATGGTTTTCAGTCAACTGGTAGTCAGCGGCGCTCAACTCGTTGTCGGCCAGGGTGACCGACAGCAATTCAAGCTGCTGGCCATCCAGCACCAGCGGCGGCAGGCCCGGGCCACGCTCAGGATTGCGGCGCATCACCAGTTGCGCATGGACCAGGCTGTGGTCCTCGTACAACTCGAAGGTCAGGTGCGTCTCGTCGATCAGGTACTCAGGCGCCTGATAGTCTTTCAGGTAGATCATCTTCGGTTGTTCGGTGCGCATGCTGGAGTCCTTACTGATGCACGGCGAGCTGATAGGCCGTGTATTTACGAATATTGATCACGCCGGTGTCGAAGATCAGGTATTGGCCCTTGATCCCTAGCAGCGTGCCTTCGGCAATCGGGTTCTTGTCCAGGTTGAAGCTGACAATCTTCGCCGGGTATTGCTCGATCGGATAGCGGATCTCGAGCGTTTCTACATCGGCAATGGTCTGGATTGCTTGTAGGCCGAATCGTTCCTGCAACGTTTGCAGGCCCTCGGCGCAACTGTCGAACAACTGATCGCGAACCTCGGCCAGGTTCACCGACACCGCGTCGCCCTTGAGTAAAGCACGCCAATTGGTCTTGTCCGCCACCTGACTGCGGAACAGGTCTTCGACAAACCCCGATTGCTGGCGGGTCGAGACGCGCATGATCGGTAACGCCTGACGGGCGCCCTGATCGATCCAGCGAGTCGGCAGCTGGGTGGCGCGGGTAATCCCGACCTTCACCCCCGACGAGTTGGACAGATACACGATGTGATCGGTCATGCAGAACTTCTCGCCCCACTCAGGCTCTCGGCACGTGCCAGCGTCATAGTGGCAGCGCTCCGGGCTCATGATGCAGAGGTCGCACTGGGCCAGTTTGGTCATGCACGGGTAGCAATAACCCTGGCTGAAACTGGTTTTGGTCTTGCGTCCGCAATGAGAGCAAAAAATCGCTCCCAGATATTCCAGGCGCACCGTGGTGCCGATCAATGGATTGACCGGGACCTCGACGTCATCCAGACGAAACGCGTACTGCACGTTCGGCCCGTCAAGGCGCGCCGACATTTTGCTGATTGCACCGCGGCCAATCTCAATCAATGGACGGCATCCGACTTGAACAGGATGTTCGGCACGGTGATCGACTTGGAGCCGCACTCCTGTACGCCCATGTAACCGGTGCGCTGGTCTTCGGGCAGGTTCTGGATTTCCCAGGCGATCATCGCTTGCAGCGACAGTTCGCGTTGTTCGGCGGTGAGTTTGCCACCGTCGGACCATTTACCGATTTCCACCGCCAGTTTCAGGCTCTGGTAGATATCGGGGGTAATGTTTTGGATCATTTCGTTAAAAGAGGACATCAAGGGCTCCGCGCTCTTTATTCACATAACTAATTTAGGCGGCCAGTTTACGGCGGTTGTACAAACCACCCAACAAACCGGTCAAGCATCCGACGAGCAACCCGCCGACGTGGGCCGCATTGGCAATTTCACCGAAGCCGATCATCGAGACCAGCCCGGACAGACACAGCAGCAGCCACACCAGCATCATCACCAGCACACCGCGCGGCAGGCGATAAGCCCGGTTCGGCGACAATGTCTGGAAAATCCAGCAGTGCCCTAAAAGGCCATAAAGCACGCCGGACAACCCGCCAAACAGGGTCGGGCCACTGAAATAATACTGGGCGTAGTTCGACACCAGACTGAAGAGCAAGGTCAGGCCGATCAGGTTGATGCTGCCCTGACGCGACTCGATGCGTCGTCCCAGTTCCCAGTACCACATGGCGTTCATGGCCAGGTGCAGGATACCGAAGTGGATCAGCATCGGCGTCACCAGACGCCACCACTGCCCCGCCGCCAGGCTGTCGGCCAATGGCACGAAATGGATGTACTCGCCGACAATGCGGAAATCGAGGAAGGTCAGCCAGCGCATCGTGTCGAGGTTTTCGCCCAGCAGCGTCACCACGCCGACAATCAGGCTCAGCAACAACACGAACGCTGTCGCCTTGGCGTGGCGCAGTTGCTCGACTACACCTGGACGCTTTATGGTTTGCGCCACCGGAATGTCCAGCTGTTGATCGGGATCACCGGCCGGGAAACGTTCGTACAACGAGCGCACGTCTTCGCTGATGTTGGCCGGCACCCACAGCACCTGCTCACCCGCCTCTTCGCTGACCCGATGCGGCACCTGCATGCGCTGCAAGAGTTTGACGAACCCGCTCAAGTCCACCGCCAGCGGCAGACGTAAAACGGCAACGGCACTCATCGCAGCACCTCCGGCCGCTCGACATCGACCCAGACGAATTTGCGCGGGTCGAGACGGGTTTCCTGGTCCAGACGGTAGGCGACCAGTTTGCCGTAGAGCACGGCGCTGTAATCCAGACAGGCCAGATTCGGCCGGATCGGCACCGGTTTGCCACTGCGCCAGTAATGGCCAACGAACAACAAAGGCTCATCGACGCCATAGCGCAACAAGGTGTTTTTTTCGGTGGACGACAGCGGCGTCTGGGCCACGGGTTCGGGCAAGGCGTCAGGCTGGAACACAATGTCTCCGTAGGTTTGCGGGTCGTCTTCCCAGAACTTGGTGCGGAAGAACGAACGCGTCAAGCCATCGCCGCTGGTCATGGTCAACCCATGAGGCAAGCGCATGTCGGTACCGCGCAACAGGCGGTCGAACACGGTGCAGGCGAAACTGCCCGGCACCGCGGAGGCCTGGAGGAAGTGCTCGTCGACGCAACCGTTGGGGAACAGTGCTCGTAGCGGTTCGATCAGTCCCGAGTCCCAGCAGGCATGCACCACCCGGAAACGCCCGGCATCGACGAACAATGGCATCTCATAGAACCATTGCAGGAAATCATGCCAGTCAGCCGGATGGTCTTCGAACTGGGTCAGGGTTTCGTTCAGCAAGCGGGCATGGCGCGGGGTGTGTTCACGCACGAACTGCTTGCCGCTGCCCGGAGGCGCCGGCGTGCTCCAGCCGAGGGCGTTGAATTCATGGTTACCCATGATGCACAGCGCCTGGCCGGCTTCGACCATGCCGTGAACGATGTGCAGCGCTTCGCGAATACGCGGGCCGCGGTCGATGATGTCGCCGACGAACACCGCCATGCGCGACGCATGCCGCCAGACACCATCTTGTTTGTGATAACCGAGCCGGTCGAGCAAGTGCTCAAGGGTTAGAGCGCAACCGTGCACGTCACCGATCAGGTCGTAGCTACGCGCGGGATCGAGCATCAATCGCCTCCACCACCCAACCGACTGCCCCAGCCGAGTTTGGTCCGGCAGACTTCATAATAGTTGTGGTCGAGCGGGTGAATCAGCCGCAGCTTCTGGGCCTTCTTGCTGATAGTGATGGTGTCACCCGGCGCGCAGGTGAAGTGGTTCTGCCCGTCACAGGAGACTTGCGGGTAAATCTGCATATCTTTGGACACGACGATTTTCAGCTCACTGTTGCCATCGACCACAATCGGCCTACCCGACAAGGTATGGGGGTACATCGGCACAATCACAATAGCGTCGAGCTTGGGATGCATGATCGGCCCGCCCGCCGACAGCGCGTAGGCAGTCGAACCGGTCGGCGTGGCGACGATCAGGCCGTCGGCCTTCTGGCTGCAGACGAACTGGCCGTCGATGTACAGCTCGAACTCGATCATCCGCGTCGATTTGCCGGGGTGCAGCACCACATCGTTCAGCGCATCGCCCTGACCGATGGCCTCGGCGTGGCGGCGGACTTCGGCTTGCAGCAGAAAGCGGTTCTCGACCAGATAGTGGCCGTCGAGCACTTCGGCGACTTTGACTTCCAGCTCATCGGGGCGAATATCGGTCAGGAAGCCCAGGCTGCCACGGTTGATGCCGAGCACCGGAATATTGTGGCGGGCCAGCGCGCGGGCGGCGCCCAACAGGCTGCCGTCACCACCGACCACAATCACCATGTCACACACTTCGCCGAGCATCTTGCGCGACGAGGTTTGCAAGCCATGGCCCGGCAGCACTTCGGCGATGGTGTCTTCGAGGATCACGTGCAGGTGACGATCGAGCAGAAACCGTTTCAGTCGGCGGACGGTATCCAGCACCTGAGAACTGCCCAGGCGACCGATGATGCCGATATTGCGAAATTGCTCCATGGGGTTCCTGCGAGGACGGCGAAAAACACGATTATGGGCGAAAGCGCGGGATAGACAAAATCCTTTCAGCGGCAAGGATGTACTCATGTTTAGGGCTATGCTCGCAAGATGATCCTATTTCCCGATTTGCTGCAGTTACCCCACCAGTTGCGCCACCCGGAAGTGCGCGACCTGGCCTGGGTCATCCTCGCGCCGCCCATGCTCGACGTCACCCCGTGGCCGCAACGCCATCCGTTGGCCGGCAGTGACTGGGTAGAGGCGCCGGAGCGACTGGAGCAATGGCTCAGGCAACTCGATCACGACAGTTATGACTTGTTGCACTGGCTGGCCCAGGCCCGAACCCGGCGCCTGGGTTTGTATTACGAACGTTTGTGGCAGTACGCCGTGCGGCACGCGCCGGGCATCGACCTGATCGCCGCCAACATGCCGATCCGCCGCGAAGGCCACACGCTGGGCGAGTTGGACATGCTGCTGCGCGATCGCGACGGCGTGCATCATCTGGAACTGGCGATCAAACTTTACCTTGGCCCGCAAAATGGCGACGGACACGACACGGCGCAGTGGCTCGGTCCCGGCTGCCACGATCGACTGGACCGCAAACTGGCACACCTGACTCAGCATCAATTGCCGATTTCGGCGCGCCCGGAGAGCCGCGAAGTGTTGGCGGCGCTGGATATCCAGCAGTTCAGTGCGCATTTGTGGCTGGGGGGCTATTTGCTGTATCCGTGGCCGGGACCGGCCGAGCCACCGAACGGCGCACATCCACAGCATTTACGCGGTAGCTGGCTGCATCAGAAGGACTGGGCAGACTTTGTCGTGCAGCGTCCATTCGGTCGCTGGCAACCCCTGCCCCGCCATGCCTGGCTGGCACCGGCGCACTATCCAGTGGAGCAGACCTGGAACACTGAGCAACTGAATGCCTGGCTTAGCGATCTGGAGCCACTGGCGCCTGCGCAGTTGCTGGTGCGACTCACAGAAAACGCCCAGGGCGATTGGGAAGAAGCCGAGCGGCTGTTTCTGGTGGCGGATCTTTGGCCGAATGTGCCGGGTAATGGCTGAGTTTCTTAGCGTCTGGGCTGGCCTCTTCGCGGGCAAGCCTTGCTCCTACAGGATCGGTGTCGATCACAAATTTTGCGAACGACACAAAACCTGTAGGAGCAAGGCTTGCCCGCGATGAGGCCAACTCAATTTAAATGGACAACCGCACAGCCAGCGCCGCCAACGTCACCAACAATACCGGCACCGTCAGCACAATCCCGACCTTGAAGTAATATCCCCAGCCAATCCGAATGCTCTTGCGCTCCAGCACATGGAGCCACAGCAACGTCGCCAGACTGCCGATCGGCGTAATCTTCGGCCCCAGATCACTGCCGATAACGTTGGCGTAGATCATCGCCTCCTTCACCACACCGGTCGCCTGGCTGGCATCGATCGACAGCAAACCGATCAGCACCGTCGGCAGATTGTTCATCATCGACGACAGTAGCGCCGTCAGCACGCCCGTGCCCATGGCCGCGCCCCACACGCCGTAACTGGCAAAACCATCCAGCCATCCCGCCACATACCCCGTGAGCCCGGCATTGCGCAGGCCATAGACCACCAGGTACATGCCCAGCGAGAAAATCACGATATGCCACGGCGCTTCCTTGATAACTTTGCGCGTGGAAATCTTGTGACCACGGGCGGCGATGGCCAGCAGCAACGCCGCACACACCGCCGAGATGGCACTGATCGGAATCCCCAGCGGTTCCAGCGCAAAGCAGCCGAGCAGCAGAATCACCAACACGGCCCAGCCGGCATAAAACGTGGCGTTGTCGTGGATCGCTGAAGCCGGATGCGCCAGTTGCTCGGGGTCGTAACCCTTGGGAATGTCACGACGGAAAAACCACATCAGCATCGCCAAGGTCGCCGCGACACTCACCAGGTTGACCGGGATCATCACCGCCGCATAACGGTTGAAACTGATGTGAAAGAAGTCCGCGGAAACGATGTTCACCAGGTTCGACACTACCAACGGAAGACTCGCGGTGTCAGCGATGAAACCGGCGCCCATGACGAACGCCAGGGTCGCCGCCGGGGAAAAGCGCAATGCCAGCAGCATGGAAATAACGATGGGCGTGAGAATCAGCGCCGCCCCGTCATTGGCGAACAACGCCGACACCAAGGCGCCGAGCAGCACCATATAAGCAAACAGCTTGTGTCCGCTGCCCCGCCCCCAACGCGCCACATGCAGCGCCGCCCAGGCAAAGAACCCCGCCTCGTCCAATAGCAGACTGATGATGATCAACGCAACGAAGGTGCCGGTGGCATTCCAGATGATCTGCCACACCAGCGGGATGTCGCTCAGGTGTACGACCCCGAAAATCAGGGCAAGCACTGCACCGAATACCGCACTCCAGCCAACACCCAAGCCTTTGGGTTGCCAGATCACCAGCGTGATGGTCAGCAGAAAAATCAGCGACGCAATGAGCATGCAAAACAGCCTTGTGCGCAAATAAACCGCGATTCAGCCGCAACGCACGAGCGGAGTAAAGCCAAAACTGGCTGCCCTACACCTAAACGCACCGGGATCGGCAGCTGCTACGACAGATCGGCGTGCTATAGCCGGATCACATGCCCCTCCACTGGCGCGACCTGGCCGTGGAACAACCGCCTGATCACCGCCATCGCGAGCAAGCTTTGCTCCTACAGGGATTTGTCACGCCTTCTTGTGTTGCTCGACCCACTTGCCGTAAGCATCGATAAATTTTTGTAAAAACGGTCTGACCGACTCGGACAAGTTGCCTGCCTCGTCGAACGCTGAACCGGCGCCGCTCAGATAGGCTTCCGGTTGCTGCATGCACGGCACATCCAGAAACACCATGGACTGGCGCAGGTGATGGTTGGCACCAAAACCGCCGACAGCGCCCGGCGAAGCACTGATCACCGCTCCAGGCTTACCGCTCCAGGCACTCTTGCCATAGGGACGCGAACCCACATCGATCGCATTCTTCATCGGCGCTGGCACCGAACGGTTGTATTCGGGGGTCACGAACAGCACTGCGTCGGATGAACTGACTTGTTGTCGGAAAGTGCTGTAGGCTGCCGGCGGTGAAGCACCATCAATGTCTTCGTTGTAGAGCGGCAGATCGCCGATTTCGATGATAACAAGTTTGAGATTGGCAGGCGCCAGGTCGGCCAGGGCCAGCGCCACCTTGCGATTGATCGATTCCTTTCTCAAGCTGCCGACCAGTACGGCGATCGTATAGACGTTGCTCATGGAAGATTCTCGACTGTCCGATGGAAAGAGCTTGTAGTTATAGATGACGATTCAACCAGTGGGCGACTGAAAACGCCGCCCCTGACTATTTTTTTCCTGTAGGAAAACTTACCTCGCCCAACCACGGTCTACACAGCCGCATATTGAGTGATTTATCCCCAGAGGTTCTAAGCAGATGGCAGCAGTACTCGTCGGTCAGTTCCATGCAAGAGACGCGGAAGGCCGTGTCTATTCCGTGCATGAGTTCCAGGAATCCACCCCGTCGGCAGACGGCCTCACTGGCTCGGTGCCTGTCACCACCTACAAATTGGCCATTGGCGATCGCGTCAAAAAGCTCGATGACAACCAATTTCTGCTGGTGCAATCGGACGTCACCATCGTTCGCGAACCCGATACCTATGTCGGAAGCTTGCCGGAAACCACCGTCGCCTCATAACCCCGTGTTATGAGCAGAAGTCATATGCGCGCACTTGAGTTAGGATTCAGCCACTGACTCCCTCATCTGCTGAACATGGACTTCACGCATGCGTTTACGTCATATCGAAGTGATCCAGGCGCTCCTGCAGACCGGTCACCTGGGCACCGCGGCCGAATGGCTGCAGCTGCCTGTGGCCGAAGTCGAAGGCATTCTTCGCGACGCCGAAGATCAGTTGGGTTTCATGCTGTTTTCCAGCGTGCGTGGACGCCTGCAGGCCACGCGCGAGGCGCGGGAGTTGCAGGTCCAGATCGCCCACGTTTATGAAGCGCTCGAGCCGGTCCAGCGCCTGGCCAACAGTCTCAAGCAATATCAAGCTCCACCCTTGCGGATCATTTGCACGCCGCCCCTGGCACAGCAGCTGTTGCCACACAGCATTGCCGCCCTGCGCCGACGTCTCCCTGACGCGCCTTGCACCCTCCTGAGCCAACCCACCCGCGAAATCGTCAGAAGCCTGCTGCTGCGCGAAAGCGATCTGGGCCTGAGCCTGCATGATCCCGATCACGCCGACATTCATTGCCAGGTGATTGCCCAAGGCAAACTTCAGTTGCTGGCACCTCACGGTTGGTTGCAACCCAAACAAAAGTACATCTCACTGCAGGACCTGGCCGGCCAATCGATGGTTGGCCTGGAGGGTCATGATCCGCTGAGTCCGGCGCTGGAAAACAAGCTGCATGCCCTGCGCCCTGCCCCGGTCATTCAGACCCGCGTACAGACTCACCAGATGATGCGCAGCATGGTCGAGGCCGGTGAAGGCCTGGCCATCGTTGACCCTTTCACCGCCCTCGGGGCCAAATCGGCCGGGCTGGATGCCTGCCCGCTGGCGCCTGCCGTGCCGATCAGCCTTTATGCCTTGACCCTCAAGAACGGCGAGCCATCACCGGCGGTTCAGGCCTTACTGGGCATCATCACGGAACAAGCCGTGGCGATGTTGGCGAGCTAGGCGTTTCCAGCGGGTTATCGAACAATCGATACCAGAACAGCGCCACTTCGGCGGTGTTCGGATCGATTCCGCGATAGCGCAGATGATCGATTCCGCCCATGACGTAACCACTGCGCTCATAAAGCCGACAGGCGCCCAAATTGTTGTTCTGGGTTTCGAGCATGATGCCCGGCAGTTTCTTTTTGCGGCTCCAGAACTGCGCCACATCCAGCAATGCCTTGGCCACGCCATGGCGACGCGCCGGCGCATGCACCGCCAACTCGTCGATATGGGCAAAGCCGTTCCAGTTGGTGCTGACCACCAGGTGCCCCACCGGCTCATCATCGAGATAAGCCATGAAAATCGCGCTGTCAGCGGCGTCGCGGAAGCTGCTGAACTCTTCCGGGTCGATGCCGTAGCACTTGCGATAGGGCGTAATCGGTGTCACCGGCCACTGCTCCACCGGTTTGCCGATTTCGGCTGCGCCGTAGGCCGCGACTTCAAAACTGAAATCACTGCCCCAGATGTAGGCTGCAAAACCATCGTCGGCAACGCGCACCGACAGCCCTGGGTATTTCGGATTCATGATCGGTTGCATACTGGGAAAGGTCCTCATTCCTTGATGCAATCAACGGTGTAATGCCGTCCATTGCCCTCGTCTTCGTGTTGCAATCCGTGCACATCAGCGACAAAACCCGGGAAACTGCTATCGAACGTGCGCGCAAATGCCAGGTAATCGATGATCGAGCGGGTCGACTCGGTAAAACGCTCGCCGGGCATGATCAACGGAATACCCGGCGGGTACGGCACCAGCATCACCGCGGCGATCCGCCCATCCAGAGCATCGATCGACACCGCTTCAACTTCGCCACGCACCAATTGATCATAGGCGTCAGATGGCTTCATGGCGATTTCCGGCAGCACCGTGTACATGCGTTTGAGGTGTTTGGCCGTGGCATTGCTGCGGTAGCAGGCGTGCAATTGATCGCACAGATCGCGCAAACCCATGCCCCGATAACGCGCGACATTCTCTTGCGCCACGCACGGCAGGCAAGTGGCGAGGCTGACATTGGCATCGTAGCTGCGCTTGAACTCCAGCAACTCGGTCAGCAACGTGCTCCACTTCCCCTTTGTGATGCCCATGGAGAACAGCACAAGGAACGAATACAGCCCGGTCTTTTCAACGACCAGCCCACGCTCCCAAAGGAATTTGCTGACCACCGCCGCTGGAATCCCGCGCTGGCTGAGGGCGCCGCCTGCCGTCAGGCCCGGCATCACCAAAGTTACCTTGATCGGGTCAAGCAGCACGTAGTCGTCGGTCACGCCGCCAAAGCCGTGCCAGTCGGCGTCGGGTTGCAGCAGCCAGTCTTGCGTGACAACGCGGTCGATGCCTTCCACCGACGGCGGCTGCCAGATGGAAAACCACCAGTCATCAGCGGCGATGTGCTGGCGCAGATTGGCCAGCGCCCGGCGGAAACTCAGCGCTTCGTCGAACATTTCCTGCAACAGCGAACGCCCCGCCGGCCCTTCCATCATGGCCGAAGCCACGTCCAGCGAAGCGATGATGCTGTACTGCGGCGACGTGGAGATGTGCATCATGAACGCTTCATTGAAGCGATCCCGATCCAGTTGCCGCGCGCCGCCGTCCTGAACGTGAATCATCGACGCCTGGCTGAACGCCGCCAGCAGTTTGTGGGTGGAATGGGTGGTGAACACGAGCGGGCCGTCTTCACTGCGGGAAGTGCCCATGCCATAACGTCCGGCGAAGAACTCGTGAAACGCCGCGTAGGCGTACCAGGCTTCATCGAAGTGCAAGACCTCGACGCTGTTGCCCAGCTGCTGTTTGATCAGCTCAGCGTTGTAGCAGAGGCCGTCGTACGTCGAATTGGTCACCACCGCCAACTTGACCTTGGGCGCCCGGCCCTTGGTCAGCGGGCTGGCGTCGATTTTGGCCTGAATCGATTCGCGGCTGAATTCGCTCAACGGAATCGGGCCGATGATCCCCAGCTCATTGCGCTCCGGGCACAGGTACAACGGGATGGCGCCGGTCATGATGATCGAGTGCAGCACCGACTTGTGGCAGTTGCGGTCCACCAGCACAAAGTCATCCCGAGCGACCATCGAATGCCAGACGATTTTGTTGGCGGTCGAGGTGCCATTGATCACGAAGAAGGTGTGATCGGCGCCGAAATTGCGGGCTGCTCTTGCTTCCGCCTCGGCTAGCGGACCGGTGTGATCGAGCAAAGAACCGAGTTCCGGCACCGACACCGACAAATCCGAACGCAGGGTATTTTCTCCGAAGAACTGGTGAAACGCCTGCCCCACCGGGCTTTTGTGGTACGCCACGCCGCCGCCATGGCCGGGTGTGTGCCAGGAATAATTGGAATCGGCCGTGTGCTGCACCAGCGCTTTGAAAAAAGGCGGCAGCAGACTATCCAGGTATTTGCGTGCCGCTCGGGCGACCTGCCTGGCCAGAAAGGGCACGGTGTCTTCGAACAGATAAAGGATGCCGCGCAGCTGATTGAGTTCAGCCATGGCGTCGGCGGGAGCGTTCTCCAGGGTCACCTGCTCACCCAGTGCGAAGATCGGCAAGTCGGGCGCACGAACCCGCGCCAGGCCGATCAGCTCGGCCATGTTGTGTAATAGATGGGAGTGGGTGCTGGCGTCTTCCGCCGCAATCAACATGCAGGAAAGACCGTGATGGGTCGAGGCGACCAGGCGCCCTTCGGTGTAATCCACCGCCGAGACAATGCTGAAGCCTTCCTGCTCCAGTTCCCGGGCGATGCCACGCACGCGGTCACCGGCGACGGTGTCGGCCTTGATGTCGCGATGGACGATCAGGACCGGGAATTTCAGATCTTTATACATGAGGCTCAGTGTCCTGAGGCGGCAGACCGTAGTCCGCCAATCACCTCAGGGTAGAGGGTTCAAGCGCTTGTGGCGAGCGTCGGTGCCCTGAAGCGGGTCATCGGGCGCACCATTGTGTGGCGAGAAAATCAGGCTTGAGCCTTGGCCTCGGCCAGTTGCTGCCAGAGCGACGGAGCGCCGGCGGATTTGGCGATGGCTTCCAAGCGTGCCACGTGTTGGGCCAGGTCATCTTCGCTGGCGCGGATGATTCGCGTCGGTTGACGATCGACCGGCAGACGGCGGATTTCGGTGGCCGAGTTGTCCGCCCCTTCACCGGAACCATTGCCATCGGAGGCATTACCGGCCAGGGACAGGCTGGTCTGGCCGCCCGTCATGGTCAGGTAAACGTCGGCGAGGATCTCGGAGTCGAGCAAGGCGCCGTGCAGTTCACGGCCAGAGTTGTCGACGCCATAACGTTTGCACAAGGCGTCGAGACTGTTGCGCTGCCCCGGGTGACGTTCCCGGGCCATCATCAGGGTGTCGAGGATCGAGCAGTGCTGCGTGATGTCTGCACGATCGTGATGGCCCATCAGGGCGAATTCGTTGTTGATGAAGCCAACGTCGAACGCCGCGTTATGAATGATCAGCTGCGCGCCCTTGATGAATTCGAAGAACTCATCGGCCACTTCAATGAAGCGCGGCTTGCCCACCAAAAATTCGTTGGTGATGCCGTGGACGCCAATGGCGCCTTCATCACTCTCGCGGTCCGGTTGCAGGTAAACGTGGAAATGCCGGCCCGTCAGGCGCCGACCAATCAACTCGACACAACCGATTTCGATAATCCGGTGGCCGTCGGTCACCGGCATGCCGGTGGTTTCGGTATCGAGTACAACGGATCTGGTGGCCATCAGTGCTCAGCTCTCAACGGGTCAATCGTGCAAAAGCGGCGATGTTAACACGCTCGCCGGGGTCTTTCAGGTGCACCGCGTCATCGTTCATCGCGAGCAAGCTCGGCTCCCACAGGGGTCAGGCCTGTTTGTAACCGCGCACTTCATCCACGCCACGGTTGGCCAATTGGTCGGCCCGTTCATTGCCGTGGTGGCCGATGTGGCCACGCACCCATTTCCAGGTGACGTTGTGGCGATTGACCTGCTCATCGAGCAGCTTCCACAAATCAGCATTTTTAACCGGTTCTTTCGCCGCCGTTTTCCAGCCGCGCTTCTTCCAGTTGTCCATCCACTCGTTGATGCCTTTCATCACATATTGCGAGTCAGTCACGAGCAGTACGTCGCAGGAGCGCTTGAGTTCTTCCAGGCCGCGGATCGCGCCCATCAGCTCCATGCGGTTGTTGGTGGTGTTGGCTTCGCCGCCCCACAGTTCTTTTTCAATGCCCTTGCACACCAGCAAAGCGCCCCAGCCGCCTGGGCCAGGATTGCCTTTACAGGCGCCGTCGGTGAAGAGTTCTACGCTATCGCTCATGCCAATCTATCCAGAAAATGCGGTGGCTCGCCGATCAGTGATCGACGATGCCCGAGGCCGGGGAAACCCGGCCGGGAAAATAAAAAGTGTATTACGGATCGATACGGCGACGATTGACCTTGGCCATCGGCAATGGAATCAGCTTGCCCATCGGTTCGCGACGCTCCTGACGGACGGGCCGCAGGCCCACCACGATCTTGCGCGCCACCAATAGATAGAAGCCGCCACCCGACAGTTGCCAGTCACCGGCCTTGCGCTCCCAACCAGCCAGACGAGCCTGCCAGGCGGGTGACGCAAGCGGCGGACGATAGCACCCGAAGCGGCGTTTCTCCAGCGCGAAGCCCAGCAGATTGAGCCAGTCGCCGACCCGCGACGGGGAGATGCAGCGAGCCTTGCGCAAGGCGTCGTGGGCGAATACATGGCGCAAGCCCCAGCTGCTCCAGGGATTGATCCCGACGATTAGCAGATGCCCGCCGGGCCGCACGCTACTCGCCGCCTCACGCAGCAAACCGTGGGGCGACAGGCAGAAATCCAGCCCATGCTGCAACACCACCACGTCGGCGGCATGCTCGCTCAAAGGCCACGCCTGCTCTTCGCAGACGATCTCGACACCCGGCAACGGCGCACCGAGACGTACATTGCGCTGGACTTGCGGCGCCGACGGCGGGGGCTGGGCCGACGGGCCGTAATGCACCAGGTAGCCACCAAAGAAGCGCCCCAACTCGTCTTCGAGCATGCGACGTTCTTCGTCCAGCAGAAATTGCCCAATGGGGCCGGACAGCCATTCACGGGCCGCGCTGATCAATGTCAGCCACTCAGGATCAGCCTGAGCGAACGCTTTATCGGTCATTGCATTCTCCAACGCGCCAGGAAGTTCTAAGATGCGCCATTGTTTTCCGCTTGGCGAATCCGACGATGATACAGATCAGTGCCCTGCCCGCCTTCACCGACAACTACATCTGGTTGTTACAAGACCACCGTACCCAGCGCTGCGCCGTGGTCGATCCGGGCGATGCCGCGCCAGTGCAGGCCTGGCTGGCGGCGCATCCGGGCTGGGTGCTCAGCGATATTCTGATCACTCACCATCATCATGACCATGTCGGCGGCGTCGAGCAGCTTAAAAAAGCGACAGACGCGAAAGTCTACGGTCCGGCCAGCGAAACCATCCCGGGCCGGGACGTGGCGCTCAAGGACAACGACCGCGTCAGCGTGCTGGGCTGGGACTTCGATATCTTTGCCGTCCCCGGCCACACCCTGGGGCATATCGCCTATTACCATCACGGTTTGCTGTTCTGCGGTGACACGCTGTTTGCCGCCGGTTGCGGTCGCTTGTTCGAAGGCACCCCGGAGCAGATGCACACCTCGCTGACGCGCCTGGCGTCATTGCCTGAGGATACGCTGGTCTATTGCACCCACGAATACACCCTGAGCAACCTGAAGTTTGCCGCAGCGGTCGAACCGGGCAATCCGGACACCGCCGCACGTCTGGAAAAAGTCACCGCGCAACGTGCAGCCGGAATCATGACGCTGCCCTCTACGCTGGCGCTTGAAAAGCTCACAAATCCGTTTTTACGTACCGGCGAAACATCCGTTAAAGAAAAAGTGGACGAACGGAGCGGAACTCATATCCGGGCTCCGAGTGCGGTTTTTGCTGCTCTTCGGTCTTGGAAAGATAAGTTCTAAGTAGCTATCCCGTTGGTACAAAAATTCTGAATGGTTGACCGCAGGGGGTGCGCTTTCTAGAATCGCCCGACATTTTTGCCCGGAACTTACTTCCAGCCAATGTCGTCATCTATTCGTAAAGCCATCAATTCAGACGCATTGACCCGCTTGGCTCAAGCCATCGCGGTGGCTGTGTCCGCCACATTGGCGGGCTGTTCAAGCCATGTGCCGCAAACCGACGCGGCACACACTCCGAATATCGCCGCCCGAGCCAAGCAGAAACCAATCTGGCTCAGCGAAAAACCGACTCCACAAGTTCCACAAGACGTCTGGGAGCGCATGCGCCAAGGCTTCCAGTTGCAGGACAACCTGGGTGTCAACCCGCGCATCGAGCAACAGCGCCTGTGGTTCGCCAGCAACCCGTCCTTTCTCGAAAATGCCGGCGAACGCGGCAGCCTCTACATTCACTACATCGTCGAACGCCTTGAAGAACGCAACATGCCGCTGGAACTGGCGCTGCTGCCAGTGATTGAAAGCGCCTACAACCCGATGGCCTATTCCCGGGCCGACGCGGTTGGCTTGTGGCAATTCATCCCCTCCACCGGGCGTTACTTCAATCTGCGTCAAACCCGTTTCTATGATGGCCGTCGCGACATCACCGCCTCGACCACCGCGGCCATGGATTACCTGACCCGCCTGCACGACATGTTCAACGGCGACTGGCTGCTGGCCCTCGCGGCCTACAACGCCGGCGAAGGCACGGTCAGCCGGGCCATCGAGCGTAACGAAAAGCTCGGCTTGCCGACCGATTACTGGAACCTGCCGCTCCCCGCCGAAACCCAGGCCTACGTACCGAAGTTGCTGGCGTTGTCGCAAGTGGTGCTGGCGCCCGAAGCCTACGGCGTGAACCTGAACCCGATCGCCAACGAACCGTACTTCCAGGTCGTCGAAATCAACCAGCGCATGGACCTGTCCAAGGTCGCCGCGGTGGCCAACATCGACGAAGACGAATTGTTTCAGCTCAACCCGGCCTTCAAGCAGCGCACCACCATCGATGGCCCTCAGCATTTGCTGGTGCCAACGTCCAAGGCGCAACTGTTGACGACCAGTCTCTCGACCATGCGGCCTGAGGAGCTGATCAGCAAGAAGCCGCTCAAGCCAGTATTCGAAGGCGCAGACGATTCCGAACTTGCCAGTCTCAAACGCGCTTACCGCGTTAAACGCGGCGACAACCTCGGCACCATCGCCAAGGCCAACAAAGTCGATATCAAGGACCTGCAACGCTGGAACAAGCTGACCGGCAAGAACCTCAAGGTCGGCCAGACGCTGGTCATGCAGGACACCGCCAAACGCAGCAGCGGTCGGGTCAACACCGTCGTGGCGGCGAACAGCAAGTCAGACAGCAAGAAGCAGCAACAGCAGACTCAATACAAGGTCAAGCAAGGCGACTCGCTGTACATGGTCGCCAAGCGATTCAACGTTGAAATGCAGCACCTCAAGCGCTGGAACCCGCGTGTCGGTCAGGCGCTGAAGCCGGGTCAGATGCTGACGGTTGCTTCCCCACACTGATTGACGTGAAACCGAACAAGATCGCAGCCTTCGGCAGCTCCTACGGATGTAAGCACATGTAGGAGCTGCCGAAGGCTGCGATCTTTTTTATGCCCCGACACCGCTTTCAGCACCCGTCTTTTTCCTGTCGATACAAGCTGTTACTGTACGGGCCACAAAGCCCAAGCCGCCTGGATCGGATCTCTGACTTGAAGCGTCCCCTCCTCCTGCTCCTGATCAGCCTGGCCTTGAGCTCCCCCGCAAGCGCGACGATCAGCGAAAGCCATGGTTATGCGCAGTTCGGCACGCTCAAGTACCCGGCCAGATTTACCCACTTCGACTGGGTCAACCCGCAAGCGCCCAAGGGCGGTACCTTGCGGGTGATGGCGTTTGGCACCTTCGATACACTCAATCCCTACACCTTCAAGGGTTCAAGTCCGGTTTCCACGCCGAATTTCCTGCAATACGGCATCAACGAGCTCAACGAAACACTGATGGTCGGCACCGGGCAGTACGCGCCGTCCGGCGATGAACCGACCTCCAGCTATGGCCTGATCGCCCAATCCGTGGAATACAGCGAGGACCGCAGCTGGGTGGTGTTTAACCTGCGCCCCGAAGCGCGTTTCCACGATGGCACGCCGATTACCGCCTACGACGTGGCGTTCTCCTACCGTTTGTTGCTCAAGGAAGGCCATCCGCAATACCGTACCAATCTTCAGGAAGTGTCGCGGGTCGACATCCTCAACCCGCAGCGCATTCGTTTCGTCTTCAAGCGCGCCGGCAATCCGTTGCTGATCCTGCGCCTGGGCGAATTGCCGGTGCTGCCCCAGCATTACTGGAAAGGTCGTGACTTCAAGGCCACCACCTTCGAACCGCCACTGGGCAGTGGACCGTATCGCATCACGTCGGTAGAGCCCGGGCGTCAGATCGTTTTCGAACGGGTCAAGGACTACTGGGGCAAGGACCTGCCGGTCAATCGCGGCAAATACAACGTCGACCGCATGGAAGTCGAGTTCTACCGCGACAGCGACGTCGCCTTCGAAGCCTTCAAGGCCGGCGAATTTGACATCTATATCGAGCACCAGGCAAAGAACTGGGACAACGGTTACAACTTCCCGGCGGTGCGACGCGGCGACGTTATCAAGGCGCAGATCGCGCATCAGATCCCGACCCAAAGCCAGGGCCTGTTCATGAACACCCGGCGCTCGGCCTTCTCCGAGACCAAGGTCCGTGAAGCGCTGGGCCTGATGTTCGACTTCGAGTGGACCAATCGCACCCTGTTCAGCGGCGCTTACAAACGCGCCATGAGCTACTACCCCAACAGCGAGTTCTCCGCCACCGGCCTTCCGGTCGGCCATGAATGGCTGATGCTCAAGCCGTATCGCGAGCAGTTGCCCGCCAAGCTGTTCACCGAGCCGTTCAGCCTGCCGCAGACCCAAGGGCGCGGCATTCCCCGGGAAACCATGCGCCAGGCCCTGGGCCTGCTCGCTGAGGCCGGCTGGAAGCTCAGCGGCCAGCACGTTCAGAATGCCGCTGGGCAACCGTTACGATTGGAGATTCTGCTGGTCAATCCGAACCTGGAACGCATCCTTCAGCCTTACGTCGAGAACCTCGCCAGCATCGGCATCGACGCTCGGCTGCGCACGGTCGATCGCGCCCAGTACAAGCAACGCCTCGATCAGTTCGATTTCGACATGATCCTGATGACCCTCAACCAGACGCTCAGTCCGGGCCTGGAACAATGGCAGTACTTCCATTCCAGCCAGGTCGGGGTTAAGGGCAGCAAAAACTACGCGGGCATCGCCAATCCGGTGGTGGACCATTTACTCGAACAATTGCTCGCCGCCCAGACCCGCGACGAACAGGTCGCCGCCGGCAAGGCCCTGGACCGGGTGTTGCTGTGGCAGCACTACATCATTCCCAACTGGTACCTCAATTATCACCGCCTGGCCTACCGCAACCGGTTCGCCTTCGTCACCGCGCCGCCCTACACGTTGGGCCTGAGCGCGTGGTGGCTGAAATCTTCGGAGAAAGATCGATGAAACCCGTACGCGCCCTGCTCTTGCAGGCCAGCGGCCTGTTGTTCGCCGGGCTGGCCTGCGCCGCCCCGCAACATGCCCTGACCCTGTACAACGAGCCGCCGAAATACCCGGCCGACTTCAAACACTTCGATTACGTGAACCCCGACGCGCCCAAGGGCGGGATCTTCCGTCAGGCCGGTTTCGGCGGCTTTGACAGCCTCAATCCCTTCATCAGCAAGGGTGTCGCGGCCGACGACATCAGCATGATCTACGACACCCTGGCCAAACAGGGCCTGGATGAACCGTTCACCGAGTACGGCCTGGTCGCCGGCAAGATCGAAAAAGCCCCGGACAACAGCTGGGTGCGTTTCTACCTGCGCCCCGAAGCGCGCTTCCACGACGGGCATCCGATGCGCGCCGAGGACGTGGTGTTCAGCTTCCAGACCCTGATCAAGGACGGCGCGCCGCTGTACCGCGGTTACTACAGCGATGTCGAGGAAGTGGTCGCTGAAGACCCGCTGACGGTGCTGTTCAAGTTCAAACACAACAACAACCGTGAGCTGCCGCTGATCCTTGGCCAGTTGCCGGTGTTACCCAAGCATTGGTGGGCAACTCGCGATTTCAACAAGGGCAACCTGGAAATGCCGTTGGGCAGCGGCCCGTACAAGGTCAGCGAAGTCAAGGCCGGGCGTTCGGTGCGCTATGAGCGGGTCAAGGATTACTGGGGCAAGGACCTGCCGGCCAACCGCGGGTTCTACAACTTCGACGTCATGACCACCGACTATTACCGCGACAACACCGTGGCCCTGGAAGCGCTCAAGGCCGGGCAGTTCGATTACTGGCTGGAAATGGCCGCGAAGAGCTGGGCGAACGCCTACAACATTCCTGCCGTGACCGAAGGCCGGTTGATCAAGGAACAGATCCCGAACAGCAACCCGACCGGCATGCAAGGCTTCGTGTTCAACCTGCGCCGCCCGGTGTTCCAGGACGTGCGCGTGCGCCAGGCCCTGACGCTGTTACTGGACTTCGAATGGACTAACAAGCAGCTGTTCAACGGCGCCTACGCACGCACCCGCAGTTACTTCGAGAATTCGGAAATGGCTGCCAGCGGCCTGCCGGACGCCGATCAACTGGCGATCCTCGACCCGTTCCGCGGCAAGATTCCCGAGCAGGTGTTCAGCGAGGCGTTCCAGAACCCGGTGACCGACGCCAGCGGCATGATCCGCACCCAGCAGCGCAAAGCCTATCAGCTGCTGCAAGAGGCGGGCTGGCGGATCGTCGATGACAAGATGGTCGACGCCACCGGCAAACCGGTGACCATCGAATTCCTGCTGGCCCAAACCGAATTCGAGCGGGTGCTGCTGCCATTCAAGCGCAACCTCAGCGACCTGGGGATTGACCTGGTGATCCGCCGGGTCGACGTCTCGCAGTACATCAACCGCGTACGCTCCCGGGACTTCGACATGATCGTCGGCAGCTTCCCGCAGTCCAATTCACCGGGCAACGAACAGCGTGAATTCTGGATGTCCGCTGCCGCCGACAAACCCGGCAGCCGCAACTCCATGGGCCTGAAAGACCCGGTGGTGGACCAATTGGTCGAGCAACTGATCAACGCCGATTCGCGCAAAAGCCTGGTGGCCCATGCACGCGCGCTGGACCGCGTGCTGCAATGGGGCTATTACGTGATCCCCAACTGGCACATCAAGACTTGGCGCGTGGCTTACTGGAACCACATCGGTCACCCGAAAATCTCACCCAAGTACGACATCGGCATCAACACTTGGTGGGTCAAGCCCGATGCGAAACCTGCGGTAGAAGTCGAAACCAAACTGCAAGCCGACCCTGCGGGCACGGAGTAATCAGATGCTGGCGTATATTTTTCGGCGACTGCTGCTGATCATCCCGACCTTGCTCGGCATTTTGCTGATCAACTTTGTGATCATCCAGGCCGCCCCCGGCGGGCCGGTGGAACAGATGATCGCCAAGCTCGAGGGCTTCGAAGGCGCCACCAGCCGCATCGCCGGCGGCGGTGCCGAAGTTTCGGTGGCCGGCTCCGCCTATCGCGGTGCCCAGGGCCTGGACCCGATGCTGGTCAAGGAAATCGAACACATGTACGGCTTCGATAAATCGGCGCCGGAACGCTTGTGGATCATGATCAAGAACTACGCCACCCTGGATTTCGGCGACAGCTTCTTCCGCGACGCCAAGGTCATCGACCTGATCAAGGAAAAGATGCCGGTGTCGATCTCCCTCGGGCTGTGGAGCACGCTGATCATGTACCTGGTGTCGATCCCGCTGGGGATCGCCAAGGCGACGCGACACGGCAGCCACTTCGACGTCTGGACCAGTTCGGCGATCATCGTCGGCTACGCGATCCCGGCGTTCCTGTTCGCCATCCTGCTGATCGTGGTGTTCGCCGGCGGCAGCTATTTCGACTGGTTCCCGCTCAGAGGGCTGACCTCCAACAACTTCAACGAGTTGAGCATGGGCGGCAAGATTCTCGATTACTTCTGGCACCTCGCATTGCCGGTGACGGCGTTGGTGATCGGCAACTTCGCGACCATGACGCTGCTGACCAAAAACAGCTTCCTCGACGAAATCAACAAGCAGTACGTGGTCACCGCCAAGGCCAAGGGCCTGACCAATCACCGCGTCCTCTACGGCCATGTGTTTCGCAACGCCATGCTGCTGGTGATCGCCGGGTTCCCGTCGGCGTTTATCGGCATCTTCTTCACTGGCTCGTTGCTGGTGGAAGTGATCTTCTCCCTCGACGGCCTCGGGCTGATGAGTTTTGAGGCAGCGATCAACCGCGATTACCCGGTGGTCTTTGGCACGCTGTTCATCTTCACCCTGTTGGGATTGGTGGTGAAACTCATCGGCGACCTCACGTACACCTTTGTCGATCCGCGCATCGACTTCGAAAGCCGGGAGCATTGAGATGAATCTCTCCCCTCTCAATCGCCGACGTTTCGAACTGTTCAAGGCCAACAAGCGTGGCTGGTGGTCGCTGTGGCTGTTTCTGCTGCTGTTTGGGCTGAGCCTCGGTGCCGAGCTGATCGCCAACGACAAACCGCTGGTGGTGCACTACGACAACGGCTGGTACTTCCCGGCGCTCAAGCGTTACCCGGAAACCACCTTCGGCGGTGAATTCCCACTGGAAGCCAACTACAAGAGCCCGTACATCCGCGAATTGCTCAAGGAAAAAGACGCCTGGGTCCTGTGGGCGCCGATTCCCTACAGTTACCAAAGCATCAACTACGACCTGAAAGTCCCGGCTCCTGCGCCACCTTCGACCGACAACCTGCTAGGCACTGATGATCAGGGCCGCGACGTGTTGGCGCGGGTGATTTATGGCTTCCGGATTTCGGTGTTGTTTGCGCTGACGCTGACCATTTTCAGCTCGATCATCGGCGTCATTGCCGGGGCCTTGCAGGGGTTCTACGGCGGCTGGGTCGACCTGGCCGGACAGCGTTTCCTGGAGATCTGGTCCGGGCTGCCAGTGCTGTATCTGCTGATCATCCTCGCCAGTTTCGTCCAGCCGAACTTCTGGTGGCTGTTGGGGATCATGCTGCTGTTTTCGTGGATGAGCCTGGTGGACGTGGTCCGCGCCGAATTCCTGCGCGGGCGTAATCTGGAATACGTGCGCGCCGCGCGGGCATTGGGGATGCAGAATGGTGCGATCATGTTCCGCCACATCTTGCCCAACGCCATGGTCTCGACCATGACCTTTATGCCGTTCATTCTGACCGGCGCCATTGGCACCCTGACCGCTCTCGACTTTCTGGGCTTCGGTCTGCCGCCTGGCGCGCCGTCCCTGGGTGAACTGGTGGCCCAGGGCAAATCCAACCTGCAAGCGCCGTGGCTCGGTATGAGCGCGTTTGCGGTGTTGGCGTTGATGTTGAGTTTGCTGGTGTTCATCGGCGAGTCCGCTCGCGATGCCTTCGACCCGAGGAAGTGAAATGAATCAGGACAATCTGATCGAAGTGCGCGACCTGGCCGTCGAATTTGTCGTCGGCGAGCGCGTTCAGCGCGTCGTCGAAGGCGTGAGCTTCGATATCAAGCGCGGGGAAACCCTGGCGCTGGTGGGCGAAAGTGGCTCCGGCAAATCGGTCACTGCTCACTCGATCCTGCGATTGCTGCCCTACCCGCTCGCCCGGCATCCGTCCGGGACCATCGAGTATTCCGGGCAAAACCTGCTGAGTCTGAAAGAGAAAACCATCCGTCACATCCGCGGCAACCGGATCGCGATGATCTTCCAGGAGCCGATGACCTCGCTCAATCCGCTGCACTCGATCGAGAAACAAATCAACGAGGTATTGAGCACCCACAAGGGCCTGATCGGCAAAGTCGCGACCAAGCGCACGCTGGAGTTGCTGGAAATGGTCGGCATCCCGGAGCCCGAGAAGCGCCTCAAGGCCCTGCCCCACGAATTGTCTGGAGGCCAGCGACAACGGGTGATGATTGCCATGGCCCTGGCCAACGAGCCGGAACTGCTGATCGCCGACGAGCCGACCACCGCGCTGGACGTGACCGTCCAACTGAAAATCCTCGAATTGCTCAAGGAATTACAGGCCCGATTGGGCATGGCGCTGCTACTGATCAGTCACGATTTGAACCTTGTGCGAAGAATTGCGCATCGCGTATGTGTCATGCAGCGCGGTTGCATCGTCGAACAGGCATCGTGCGAAGAGTTGTTCCGCGCGCCGCAGCATCCGTACACTCGGGAACTGCTGGCAGCGGAGCCCAGCGGCAAACCGGCGACCAATGTGATTGGCCCGCCATTGCTGCAAGTCGAGGACCTGAAAGTCTGGTTCCCGATCAAGAAAGGCTTTCTGAAAAAAACCGTCGACCACATCAAAGCGGTGGATGGGATCAATTTCAGCCTGCCTCAAGGCCAGACCTTGGGGATTGTGGGAGAAAGCGGTTCCGGCAAGTCGACACTGGGTTTGGCGATTTTGCGGCTGATCAGTAGCAAAGGCGCCATCCGTTTTGAAGGCAAGCAGCTAGACTGCCTGACGCAGCAACAGGTTCGGCCGCTGCGTCGGGAGATGCAGGTGGTGTTTCAAGACCCGTTCGGCAGCCTGAGCCCACGGATGTGCGTGAGCCAAATCGTCGGCGAAGGCCTGCGGATCCACAAGATGGGCACCGAGGCAGAACAGGAACAAGCGATTATTGCGGCACTCAAGGAGGTAGGTCTGGACCCGGAAACCCGGAACCGCTACCCCCACGAATTTTCCGGTGGGCAACGGCAGAGAATCGCCATTGCCCGGGCATTAGTGCTAAAACCGGCGTTGATTCTGCTGGACGAGCCGACATCGGCCCTCGACCGGACCGTGCAACGCCAAGTGGTGGAGCTTTTGCGTTCACTGCAAACCAAGTACAACCTGACGTATCTGTTTATCAGCCATGACCTGGCTGTCGTCAAAGCGCTGAGCCACCAGCTGATGGTGGTCAAGCAAGGCCAAGTGGTCGAACAGGGAGACGCGCAAAGTATTTTTGCGGCCCCCAAACATCCGTATACACAGCAGTTGCTGGAAGCCGCTTTCCTGGTTCCAGCCACTGCGTAATAACCTGAAAGAGAGGAGCAACACATGGGTTTTCTCGCCGGTAAGCGCGTACTGATCGTCGGTGTCGCCAGCAAGCTGTCCATCGCATCCGGCATCGCTGCCGCCATGCATCGCGAGGGCGCTGAGCTTGCCTTCACTTATCAGAACGACAAACTCAAGGGTCGTGTCGAAGAGTTCGCACAAAGCTGGGGTTCCAACCCTGACCTGTGCTTCCCGTGCGACGTGGCCAGCGATGAAGAAATCGCCAAGGTCTTCGTTGAGCTGGGCAAGAAGTGGGACGGCCTGGACTGCATCGTGCACTCCGTCGGCTTCGCCCCGGGCGACCAACTGGACGGCGACTTCACCGAAGCCACCACCCGTGAAGGTTTCCGCATCGCTCACGACATCAGCGCCTACAGCTTTGTGGCCCTGGCCAAAGCTGGCCGCGAAATGATGAAAGGCCGCAACGGCAGCCTGCTGACTCTGTCGTACCTGGGCGCCGAGCGCACCATGCCGAACTACAACGTCATGGGTATGGCCAAGGCTTCCCTGGAAGCTGGCGTTCGTTACCTGGCCGGTTCCCTGGGCCCGGACGGCACCCGCGTCAACTGCGTATCGGCTGGCCCGATCCGCACCCTCGCCGCTTCCGGCATCAAGAACTTCCGCAAGATGCTGGCCGCCAACGAAGCGCAAACCCCGCTGCGTCGCAACGTCACCATCGACGAAGTCGGCAACGCCGGCGCCTTCCTGTGCTCGGACCTGGCGTCCGGCATCAGCGGCGAAATCATGTACGTGGACGGTGGTTTCAACACCACGGCCATGGGCAGCCTCGAAGAGTAATCTTCGGTCAGCCAACTAAAAAACCCGCCTCTTCAGGCGGGTTTTTTGTGCCTGTTATGTAGGAGCCGAGCTTGCTCGCGATGACGGTCGAATAGCCAATATTGATGTCGCCTGACACACCGTCATCGCGAGCAAGCTCGGCTCCTACAGAGGACCGTGGTTTAAGTCAGGCACCGGGCAAATAGCTGCTGGATCGGCTGTGTGCGCTGGCTATAACGCTGCAACAGCACGATCTCGCGATAGAACGTCAGCTCACCCAGCGGGATGATCCGGACCTTCGCCCCATGCTCAAGCCAGAGCCCCGCCTCGGGTAGCAGCGACACCCCCAATCCGCATTCGACCATTTTCACGATCGCTTCCAGTTCATCCAGCTCCAAAGCCACCCGCACATCTATCTGCTGCTCGCGCAAAAAACGCGTCACCAAGCGCCCACCGAATGAGTTGCGGTCGTAGCGCACATGGGGATGCTCGGCGAGTATTTGCAATGGATCATCGCCTTCAAGGTCGACCGGCACAATCAGCACGAACGGTTCCCGGCGAATCACCTGCGCCGACAACTCCTTGGGCAACTCGAACGGCGGCTTGATCAGGATCGCCAGGTCCACCTCACCGGTGTCCACCTGGCTCAACAGGTTCAACGACACGCCCGGCACCAGTTTCGGCTCCAGCAATGGCGCCTGTTGCCTCAGTCGCAGCAACGCCTGGGGCAGCAGTCCAGTCTGGGCCGTGGCCACCGCGCCTATTTTCAACTCGCCGCGATACTCGCTGACATCATCGCTGACCGCCATGCGGCTGAAGGTCTCCAACATTTCCCTGGCCAGCGGCAACGCCCGCTGGCCCGCCGCATTGAGCAGCGCTTGTCGTCCGGTGCGGTCGAACAAACGAATCCCCAGGGCCTGTTCCAGATTGCGAATCTGCGCGCTGACGGCCGACTGGGTAAGGCCGATGTGCATTCCGGCTGCCGCAAAAGTGCCGTAGCGCGTCACGGCAATGAAGGTTTTCAGTTCCCGCAGCATGGCATTCTCGATTGATCGAAATAATTTGAGCTCGGTGTAAAAATTATCGTCTTTTAATCAAAAAGCACAGGGCTAAACTCAGTCTGAATCCAGACAGTTGAGGCACTTGCGATGCAACTCTCCCCTTTTCATTTGGCCATCCCAGTCTACGACCTGACCGCCGCGCGGAATTTCTATGGCGAAGTCTTCGGCCTGGAAGAAGGTCGCTCAAGCGATCATTGGGTCGATTTCAATTTTTTCGGCCATCAACTGGTCATTCACCTGGCGCCGAAAAACGCGTCTCAAGAAGCCGCGCACACTAATGCTGTCGACGGTCATGACGTGCCGGTGCCGCATTTTGGTGTGGTGCTGGGAATGGCGGAATGGGAAGCGCTGGCCGAACGGTTGAAATCCCTCGATACCCGATTCGTGATCGAACCGGGCATCCGCTTTCAGGGATTGGTGGGCGAGCAAGCGACGATGTTTCTCTTCGATCCGTGCGGCAATGCACTTGAGTTCAAGGCATTCAAGGATGTGGGTCAGTTATTTGCCAAGTAAACGTATCGGCCTGTACCAGCAGCTCCTCGATCGCCCCAGGAATCTGAGGGTTGCACTCGATTTGTCCGATGCTGAAGCGGATGTCATAACCGCGATGCACCGTGGCATTGCGCTCTTCGAGTATTTCTTCGAGCCGCGCCTTTATCGCGGGTATCTCCACAAAGCTTGAGCCGGTCAGCAACACGACGAATTTGTCGTTACCCAGTCGGCCGATCACATCGCTCTCGCGAAAGGCAATTCGCAGCACATCAGCGAAGGTTTTCAGGGCTTTGTCGCCCTCGGCACGGCCATAGAGATAGTTGATGTGCTTGAAGTCATCAATATTGAAGAGCAGAAGCGTGGCTGGCTTTTGCAGCTGCTTGCAGGCACCCAGCCCTTGTTGGGCCAGCGCTGTAAAACCGTGTCGATTGGAGAGCAGCGTCAACTCGTCCATGCTCGCCATCTGCACGCCCATCAGCTCCTCCTCGGCCTTGCGGGCCAGGTCACGCAGCAGTTCGCGCTCCTGCAGTGGCGTGCGCAACGGGTCAGCGCACGCACCTGGTTTTACCGGTTTGCCTGGGATCAGCATTACTCACTCCATTGGCGGGTATATTTCTTAGAGTCGTCCATACCCGGTTTGACTCCCTGTTAACGGACCGCCGGTCAACTACCCAGCACCGGACACGGCCCTCCCGCGTCTGCCCAGAGTTTGAACTGGGTGACGAAAATATCGTGCGGCACCGGTACCGGCGCCCTTCCCTGACCCGGATTCCAGCCCCAAAGCACCAGTTTGTCGTCGCTGACGTGCTTGATCAGCGCGGCGAAATCGCGGTCGCCGTTGCTGGAGCGGTCTTTGATCATTGCGCACAACTTGTCGGCCGGCAGCCCGATCCAGGCCATTTTGTGCGCGGCTGGCGGCAGGCTCCAGTGGGGTGCCCCCGGCGGTGCGTGAGCGCCGTAACTGGCCGGCGGATTACTCTCGGCGTGGCAAGTAGCGCAGGGCAAACCCGCCGCGCCCTTGCCGTCCATGCCCCGCACGACGTTCATTGCGTGGGGTATCCCAGCGTCGAACTGCAACGGCGAATCGCCGGGAATATGGCAGTTCTGGCAACGCGGGCTCTGAAAGACCTTTTGCACCGTATCGAACGCCTTGATGGCTTCCTTATCGTCAGCGAACAGGTCCTCGGCGTAACCGATCAGGCCGATCAACACCACCGCGCCAAGAATCAGATGTCGTCTCATCTCACACCCCCGACAGTTGCAGCGGCAGTTCGCGCAAGCGCTGCCCGGTCAGGGCGAACACCGCGTTGGCCACTGCCGGCGCCGTGGGCGGCACACCGGCCTCGCCGATGCCGCCGGGTTTGTCGCTGCTGGGCACGATATGCACTTCGACCACCGGCATTTCGTTCAGCCGCAGCACCTGATAATCGTGGTAATTGGACTGCACCACCTGCCCGTTCTTGAAGGTCAGTTTGCTGTGCAAGGTAAATCCGAGGCCGAAGGTGATGGCCGATTCCATTTGCGCCGCGATGCTCATCGGGTTGACCGCAATGCCGCAATCCACCGCACACACCACCCGATGCACACGGATCGCCAGGTTGTCCTCGGACACCTCGGCCACCTGGGCTACGTAACTGCCGAAGGACTCATGCACCGCGACACCCAACGCATGGCCGTCCGGCAACGACGCCTTCCAATCGGCTTTCTCGACTGCCAGGTTCAGCACGCCAAGATGCCGTGGATGGTCCTTGAGCAAGGTTCGCCGATATTCGACCGGATCCTTGCCGGCCGCCTCTGCCAGTTCGTCGATCAGCGACTCCATCACGAACGCGGTGTGGGTGTGCCCTACCGAACGTAACCAGAGCACGCGGATGCCGGTTTGCGGAGAATGCAGTTCAACCTGGTGATTTGCCAACCCCTCAAGGTAAGGACTGTCGGCGACCCCTTCAACAGACGTCTTGTCGATGCCATTCTTGACCATGGTCGCCTCGAATGACGTACCCGCCATGATCGATTGCCCGACCATGACATGCTTCCAGGCGATCGGCATGCCGCCGGCATCGAGGCCAATGCGTGCCTGGTGGAGGAACGCCGAGCGGTAGTACCCGCCGCGGATGTCGTCCTCCCGGGACCAGACGGTTTTCACCGGCGCGCCCGCTGCCTTGGCGACTTCCACGGCTTCAGCGACAAAGTCCGAGGTCGGATTGGCCCGGCGACCGAAACCACCGCCCAGAAACTCGGTATGAATCTCCACCTGCTCAGGTTTGAGCCCGGTGATTTTCCCGGCGACCATTTGATCCAGCGTCTGGAATTGGGTGCCGGTCCAGATTTCGCATTTGTCCTGGGTGATTTTCACCGTGCAATTGAGCGGTTCCATCGGCGCATGGGCCAGGTACGGCACGCTGTACTCGACATCGATGGTCTTCGCTGCTTTACCCAGGCTGGCCGCGACATCGCCGGCCTGACTGGCCGAAGTGCCAGGGGTGGCGGCGAGTTTGCGGAAGCTTTCCAGCAACGTCTGACTGTCGAGACCGGTGTTCGGCCCCAGATCCCAATCGATCTTCAACGCATCACGCCCAAGCTTCGCCGCCCAGTAATGATCGGCAATCACCGCCACGCCAGTGGGCACCTGCACGACTTTGTGCACGCCCGGTATCGCCAGCGCTTCGGCGCCTTCAAAGGATTTGACGCTGCCACCGAACACCGGTGAACGCGCGACCATGGCGGTCATCAGCCCGTCGAACTGCACGTCCATGCCGAACTTGGCGCGGCCGGTGATTTTCTCTGGCGTGTCCAGGCGCTTGGTCGGTTTGCCGATGAGTTTCCAGTCCTTGGACGCCTTGAGCTTGATCGACGCCGGATCCGGCACCGGTAGCTTGCCGGCGTCATCGGCCAGTTCGCCGTAGGTGGCGCGTTTGTCGCCAGCGATGACCACACCCGATTCGGTGCGAATCTGGGAAGGGGCGACGTTGAAGCGTTTAGCGGCCGCGTCGATCAACATCAAACGCGCCGCTGCCCCGGCCTGACGGTAGCGGTCGAACTCCATCCAGGTCGAGGTCGAACCGCCGGTGATCTGCATCCCGCCAAATCCGGCCAGGCCATACTCAGCTGCCGAGGCAGGTGCATGTTCGACACGGATCTTCGACCAGTCGGCGTCCAGTTCTTCGGCGATCAACATAGTCAGGCCGGTCCAGATGCCTTGGCCCATTTCCGAATGGCCGAGCAGTACGGTGACGCTGTTGTCATTGCCGATCCGTAAAAACGCATTCGGCGCGAAAACATTGCCTTGGTTCTCGGCGCCGATGGCAAAGCGATGGGCACCGGGGATGACAAATGCCACCACCAGACCACCGCCCAGCAACGCGCTGCCCTTGAGAAAACCTCGGCGTGACAGAGGATTGAGGCTGTTCATTGCTCAGACTCCGTTCAACGTGGCATCAACCTATCTCGGCGGCGCGTTTGACCGCTGCACGGATCCGTGGATAGGTGCCGCAGCGGCAGAGGTTGCCGGACAGCGCCTGATCGATGTCGCTGTCGGTGGGTTTGGGAATCTTCGCCAGCAAGGCCGCCGCTGACATGATTTGCCCGGACTGGCAATAACCGCACTGGACCACATCGAGTTCGGCCCAGGCTTGTTGCACCGGGTGCGAACCGTCGGTGGACAGGCCTTCGATGGTGAGAATTTTTTGCCCATGGGCCACGGCTGTGGCGGGGGTAATACAGGAGCGCAGCGGCGCGCCGTCGACGTGCACGGTGCAGGCCCCGCATTGGGCCATGCCGCAACCGAATTTGGTGCCGGTCAGGTGCGCGACATCGCGCAGGACCCACAGTAGCGGCATGTCTGCGGGGACATCCAGCGCCTGGTCCTTGCCATTGATGTTGAGGGTCAGCATGGCGGATTTCCTCAGACTCACGGTGACGCCTTATTTTTTTGGGTCGGCGTTATCCTTTCAGCTAAGCGCAAATTGCCGGGCGAGACAGGTTCATCGACCACCGGTCACACAAAGGCCGAGCTCTTTGCAGCTGCCGAGCCTGCGAGGCAGCTGCAGGCCGGTGGGTGCTTAGAAGTCGGTGGACACCGACAGCTCGCGCCAGGCGTTCAGTTCGCCGGTGACGAAGGCGTTCTTGGCCTCGATGTAAGTCACCGAGTCCGTGCCCAGCGGCAGGCGCAGCGGTGGTTGCTCGGCCTCGACCAGGATGATCATTGCCTGAGCAAGTTTTTCCGGATCGCCTGGCTGTTGCTGATTGACGACTTTGGCCAGTTTGCGCATTTCACCGGAGGTCGACGCGTAGTCGGCAATTGTTTCAGGGGACTCGACCAGAGAGTTGCTGTCGAGGAAGTCGGTGCGGAAGTAACCCGGTTCGACCACGGTGACCTTGACGCCCAGCGGCGCCAGCTCGCCGTGCAAGGCTTCGCTCAATGCTTCGACGGCAAACTTGGTCGAGCAGTACACACCGTAACCCGGTGCCGACTGATAACCGCCCACCGAAGAAATGTTGATCACATGCCCACGGCGAGCGGCGCGCATGTGCGGCAGGACGGCGCGAGTGACATTCAGCAAGCCGAAGACGTTGGTTTCGTACACGCGCCGCACTTCATCGCTGCTCGCTTCTTCCACCGCGCCGAGCAAACCGAAACCGGCGTTGTTAACCAGCACGTCGATGCGCCCGAAGTGTTCAATGGCGGCGTTGGCCACCGCAACGCCCTGAGCCTCGTTGGTCACATCAAGGGTGGCTGCCAGCAGGCCTGGCTGCTCGCCAAAACGCTGGGTGATGCTGCTGGCGTCACGGGCGGTGGCCACCACGGCGTCGCCATTGGCCAGCGCGGCGGCAGCGATCTTTGCGCCGATACCGCGAGAAGCGCCCGTGATGAGCCAGACACGTTTGAAGTTTTGGGAAGTGGTCATGTTCGCGAATCCTTGTAGGCCGTTGGGGGTAAGCACAAGGTACGCAGGAACATTGGTCGGAAAAATGCCCTCGTGTTACAAGCACTATGAAACGCTCTTTCATAATGGCGCCGACATGAACCACGACCCTTTCGACGGCTTGACCGAGTTTCTCGCGGTCGCCGAGCACAAAAGCTTCACCCTGGCTGCGACTCGGTTAGCCGTTACGCCCACCGCCGTCAGCCATGCGATCAAACTGCTGGAACGGCGCACCGGCGTGCTGCTGTTTCAGCGCACCACTCGCCGGGTGGCGCTGACCGAAGCCGGTGCCAGTCTGTTTGCCCGTTTGCGTCCGGCGGCCAGTGAAATCGATGAAGCCCTGGCGGTACTCAGCGGTTTCCGTGATCAGCCCATGGGCACGCTGCGACTCACGGCACCGCGAATGTCCGGGTCCTTGCTGATGGAGCCGCTGATTCCACTGTTCCGGCAGGCCTATCCGCAAGTCACCCTCGATATTTCCCTGGACGACGCCACGGTCGACTTGATGGCCGGTGGCTTCGATGCCGGGATTCGTCTGGGAGAGTCGATTGAAAAAGACATGATCGCGGTGCGCCTGACACCCGACCTGCAATGGTCGGTGGTGGGCTCCGCGGAATACTTCGCCAAGGTGGGCAAACCGGTCATCCCGGAAGACTTGACCCGGCATGAATGCATCGGCTTTCGCTTCTCGACCTCCGGCAGCGCCCATCGCTGGGAGTTTCGCCGCGAGGGTCGGGACTTCACCGTGGGCGTCGAGGGCGGCGTGATCGTCAATGACCGCCGGCTGTTGGTGGCGGCGGCTCGCAGCGGTTCGGGCCTGGCGTATGCCTGTGATCTGGAGATTGCCGACGAGCTGGCGGATGGACGGCTGGAACGGGTGCTGCAACCCTTTGTGCCCCTCAGCTCGGCGTTGTACTTATACTTCCCCAGTCGCACCCAGACACAGCCGAAACTGCGGGCCTTTATCGATTTGACCACCCGCTGGATCGCCGAAAAAGGAGGCCTGGGCCGTCGGTGAACCGTCGCCTTCAGGCCACAGCACCAACCAGACGTTGACCGAGTCGATGTTGCGCCACGACTACATCAGTGCTGTTTCACGTAAGCCGCGCTGTACTTCTGATACTCACCGAAACCGGTGACTTCTGCGGCGCCGTTGAGCAACTGCAGCCGAAATAGCGGGTCGCCCTGGGGATCGAGTGCGATGACAAGGTTGCCGGCGAGCAGTGGATACTGATGATGAACTTCGACTGGCGGTTCCTTGAGCTGAAAGACGCTCAGGCTGATATCAGCCACCTCGGGGCCGTTGTCGATCCCCGGCAATACTTTGACGGTCAACTCCCCGACACGCTGATCCTGGACATTGTTCACGAGGTAGCGCCCTTCACGCTGACTGTCAGCGACCCGCTCAAGTTTTTGCGCGGCAACCTTGAACGCGGTCGGCCTCACATTGATGCTTAATTGACGAGAACCGTTGATCCACGTGCCAGTCTGGCTGCCCTGCTCGTTCGGCGTGCCTTCTACGAACCAGTTGCCGATCATCTGTCCGTCGTCGTCCAGTTCACGCAGAACAATACCGCCATCTTCGTAAGTATTGCCCACCAGCCGGATGGGTTGGCCACTGCCGGTTTTGCTGTAGCGGACTTCCCCGACATAGACATCACCCTGAAGTTGCCACCACAGTTCAACCGGGATCTTGTTATCAAGCGTGCCGCGCAACATGACGGGCGCTTCACCGACGGGCCCTTCGAGGCGACGACGCTCCGTCCACCGGCCGGACTTCAGTTCACGACGGGTAACGTCCACATAGCCAGAAGGCATGAACGGGTTGGCTTCCGACGGCTTTTGCGTCACCTCTATTTTCTCGGCCACCTTTACAGGGTGTTTGTCCTGTATTTGCCAGGTCGCACTCTGGTGCCAGCAGCAACCGCTTTTGGACTGGGTGTGCAGGCTTTTGGCGACCGGGTCGATCTCGAACATGCCCAGATTTGTGTCACGGGTCAGTGCAGAAAAGGACTTGCTGAAAACGAGCGCCGGGCTCTCGGGATCGAACAGATAGATGTCGTAGGAAGGACCGCCATAGCCCGCTTCATTGCCATTGCGTACGGCAAGATCTTGCTGCCCGTCGAAATTGAAATCGCCGAACAACAGCAAACTTTGATCGGCATACGCCAGGTTCCGGTCGAACTCCGACGCTTTGATGCCTGGCTTGAACAGGGCGAACGCTTCGGCTGACTCGATGCGTTGCAGCACCTGACCGCCGGCCCTTTCGCGCAACGTAATCAGCGCAGGAGCGCCGTCGAAAGTCTGGATCGGCGGCTGTGCAAACAGCACGTCGATGACGTATTTCTGCGCAGGGTCAGTGAGGTGATACGTCAACGGCTCGGCACTCACGGCAGCCGCGGCCAGTAGACAGGAAACAGCCAATAAACGAGAGGCCATGATGCAAAGCGTCCTTGCGGCAAAACAGGCCGGCAAGTCTAGCGGCTATCGGATCAAGCCGACATCGTTGATTCCGTCGACAAAGGAAACTCTTTCAACTTGTCGATCTACGGTACGGCCAGACGACCCGAAGCTGACTACGCTGAAAGTCCAGCCTGAGTAATCCGTAGAGGAGCTACGCCATGCAACGCGTTCAAAAACTCACGCCCTGCCTCTGGTTCGACAATCAGGCCGAAGAGGCGGCGAAGTTTTACTGTTCGATCTTCGATCACTCGAAAATCACCGCCATCACTCACTACGGCAAAGCCGGTCAGGAGGTTCATGGCCAGCCGGAAGGCTCGGTGTTGACGGTCAGTTTCGAACTCGACGGACAGCCTATGACGGGCCTCAATGGCGGCCCTGTTTTCAAGTTCAGTGAAGCAGTTTCATTTCAGGTCAACTGCCAGACCCAGGACGAAGTCGACCATTTCTGGGGGGCGCTGTCCGCCCATCCACAGAACGAGCAGTGCGGTTGGCTCAAGGACAAATTCGGCTTGTCCTGGCAGATCGTGCCGGTCGCAATGATGGACATGTTGAAAGACCCTGACACCACAAAATCCCAGCGCGCCATGCAAGCCATGATGCAGATGAAAAAACTCAACATCGCCGCCTTGCAGCGGGCCTTTAACGGCGAGAGCTAATACACTCCGGCTCTGACCCGCCAAGGACGCTGACAATGAAGCCCACCGTTGCCAAAGACGCTGACAAAGCCCCGCGCTTCTGGCGCGACGACGCCCTGCCCTTCATCGAAGCCCGTTCCATCGCCGACGGCCGCGAAGTCTGCTATTCACGGCATTCTCACGAGCACTTTTCCATCGGCGCGATCACGGCCGGGCGCAGCACCTATCTCCACGAGCAATCGGAATTTCAGGTCAATGCCGGCACCGTGGTGCTGATGAATCCCGGTGATGTCCACGCCTGCAATCCCATCGATGACCAACCGTGGTCGTACCTGATGCTGTACGTCGAGACACCCTGGTTGACCGATTTGCAGCATCAGCTCGGCTTCAGCCAGGACTTGGCGTTTCGCCGGTTTTCCATCACCCACACTCACGACAGCGACCTGTTTGCCGGCCTGAAAGGTTTGTACGACGTGCTGGTCGATTCGCAGCAAGACGTGCTGCGCAAGCAAAGCGCGGCCGTGGAGTTTTTCACCGACCTGCAGCAGCGGCTCAATCCGATCGATCAACCACCGCGCGAGCCCAATTTCAAACTGGAACGGGCGGCCGATTACATCCGCGACCACTGCACGCAAATGCTCAAGCTCGAAGCTATTTGCGAGGCTGCTCAGCTATCGCCGTCCTACCTGATCCGCGCGTTCAAGCAGCATTACGGCATGACGCCCCACGCCTTTCTGGTCAACCGACGCATCCAGTTCGCCCGCGATCAACTGCGCAGCGGCAAGCTGATCGCCGATGTGGCGCTGGAAGCGGGGTTTGCCGATCAGGCGCATTTTCAGCGTGCGTTCAAACAGCATCTGGCGGCGACACCAGGGCAGTATCGCGGGTGACCAACGCAAACCGATAAATGTAGCCGCGTCGGCCGCCAGTTCCAGATTATCCAATGCCTGCCGCCTGGTATTCATTCGGGACACGTCAGGCAAATACATAATCAGACAGAAATACATATCTATATCAAACAGCACGGCCAGTCCCGCAAAACAAGCGAAACTACTACACCTCGCATCACTCGAGAAACACTTGGTATATGAATGCTTAGCCACTCTTCGCACTGCCATCCTTTACTCTCGCAACTTAAACCTGCCTCACAACAGTTATTTATTTAACGACTGTTTGCTACAAGAAATTTTATTCAACCATCAGAATATGGATTTTCAACGATGTACTCGAAAGACAACCGATCTTCCCATTCCGCAAACGAACTTCAAAAGCAAGCAACAGCAAAGACAATCACTGACTTCATTGGCAATGAATATGCCATTGAACATCTCGGCTGGGCATGGAACCAAATCCTTACTTCCTGTGCGGAAGGCACCCTTTTTGACCAGACTCATCGCACCGCCAAAGTGTCCTTAGCCATACTTATCCAGCACTCCGGATTTCTGACGGTACGCAATCGACGCGCCATACCGCCGAATGCGATTTTCCTGGTTGATGACCGTGGTCGTCTCTATTTCTCCTATCGGAATTTGATCGGCAGCAACGATCGTCCGGCCACGGCTTATATTTCTCCGAGGGATATCACGGCCGATGTCGCCGGCCTGGCAAATTTCGACAACGACCTCAGGCTGTTGGCCAACATGGCCAAGTTGGCCGGCGGGTGGATTACTTCGGGGGACGAAATTGTGGTCGGTCAATGGTTGCGCTTCCAGGGACTGCAAGTACCGGACAACGAACAAGACACCAGAAGCCTGCTTGACCTGCTCAACTTTTCGACATTGCCCGAGCGCCCCAAGTACGGGAACTACTGGGAACTCCTGGACGCCCCTGACGATTCGCCGTTCAAGCTCAATGAAAAAAATCGCGCAATCATTCGCCAAGTGACCGCTGATCTCACCGGGGGAGACACCTCGTTGGTGGATATCTTCGGCGTACATTTAATACTTGAAAGCGCCTCGGCGGACGGTTTCCCTACGAGCACGGACTATCGCATACAGAGATTGATCGAAATCGCAGTCTGGGCCTCCGGGCAAGCACAAGGCTACCTCGATGCATTGGGCTGGTTCGCCGAAGAGGATGAAGCAAAGCCGACACCAGAGCTTGTGGAACAACTGTTAATCGCCGCGCTATTGCTTGACCTCGACCCAAGCCTCGACGTTGCCAACACACACTTCGCCGGTTTCGACCTTTACTCGAAACGCCACTTCAAGCGGCATCCATCCTATGTACGATCACAACTGGAAAAGCATCTGATCGATAGCCTGAACCTCAATAAACTGTTCGCGCCGCTGGTGGCAGAGTGGGTATTGGGCGGCATGGCACCGGAATACCTGTTTGCCGACTGGCCGTCGGGACTGCAAATGGGCACGCCAGCCTGGGTGGTCGGCACTCAAGCTGTGCATTTCGTCGAAGCGCTGATTCCAGGCGCAACCCGCAAAATGACGTATCAACACCTGATGGGGTTCGGGCAATCCGCGAAAGTTACGTCGCCACTGGCATCGTTGCATGCCTCCAGTTCGGTTGATCCGGTGGTCACTTGGGCATGGATGAACGGACTTATCATGCGCGATGCCGAAGGCACCGTGAGCCAGGAAGCGATCACCCGCGCTACGCAGGAATACCAACAATACGTCGACAAGATGCTAAGTGCCGCCGAAGCATTTTCCAGACCTCTGCCCGACCGAAAACAGCTCGCTTTGAACGAGCTGAAATCCGAAGTCCCGGATTGTGATCCCAATGAACTACTGGTCAAACACCGTGGCAGCGGCGGCGGAGGTGGTCGGAAAGTGTCGGTGCTCGATCTTTATATGGGTGATGAGCTTCACACTCAGGATTGGGATCGCATCAGAGGCATCAGTATCTATAAATCGTTTCCGGGACTGAATGAACTGTTTCCCGTTGCCGAGCTTTATGAGCCCGCCATTTACAACCACTTCAGCGTAATAACTGCAGCACTGGCCAGCAATATCCAGGCAGCACTTTCACAACTGCACCGGGAGGATGCCACGTTCATTGAATACGGCGCTCTAGGTATTTATTGCGTTCAGAAGATGAACTTCAGGCCCGCCAGAACAACCGGCCGCCACGGCATCAGCCCGGCAACGTATTTGCCGGGGGAAACGGGTCGTTACGGCGTTATCATCAGCGCGCAGTATTCGAACACAATCAAATGCTTTGAACTGTTTCCATTGAGGATGGAGTGTCGATACAACCCGAACCTCGAAGACATCTTCGACCCGCTTGTATCCGGAGACTACTTTCGCCTCGAGACCAAATTCGTCGATAAGAAAAAACTCGAAAACGTCTCCATCGACATACAGGCTTACCTGCAAAACCTTGCACCTAGGGATAACGTCAATTCCAGGGTGTACATCCGCAAGATCGGTGAGCTGGGAGCACCGACCGGGGACGCAGATGCGGAATATCCGACACCCCACTTCCGCTCTCGACGCAAGGAAGCCCTGAGCGAGCTTATTGCTGAAAAAAATCCATACATCACCGAAGACGAGATTCGCCAGTTGGGTCTCCATCAGACCAAACGGGAAAAAGCGATTGAAAAGACCGAAGCCATTTTCGACACCATTCTCAATCTGATCATTCCGTTCAAGGGGTGCGTGGAAGGACTTTCCTCAGGGGACGCCAAAAAGCAGGGGGCCGCTATCTTCGACTGCATCGTGGACGCTGCAGTGCTGGCACTCACCTTTGCGGCCGCGCCTGTCAAAATTGTCGCCGTCAGCACCAAAGCCGCGACCATGGCCACCAGACTGCTTTCTGCATCTCGGGTATTGGCAGGCACGACCCTGAGCCTGTTCAACCCGCTAAGCGGGTTGCCGCAGTTGCTCAAGGGCGGCGGCAAACTGCTGGGCCGAGGCGTTTCGAAACTGAGCGGCCATGCCCTCTCCACCTCGCGCCAGGCAAGGCAGCAGCTGCGCTATTTGACCGGCGCGAACAGCTACAACCTGCTCAAGGCCATCGATCACACTGGCTCGGCTTCGCAGATCCGTATGTCGCTGGACGCAGTGGGCCATGGCCGTGCGCTGTTCAAAAGCGACCTTATCGAAAACGCGGAGCAGATACTTCGGGGTCTGCATGCCAATGACGCAAAACTGCTGGGCAACATCCCTGAACAGGAGCTGGCGCATTTACTTGAAAACACTCTGGCCGATATTGCGCTCAAGTCCGACACGGTACAGTCGCTCAAGAAAGTGCTGGATCCGCAGGTGGTCGAGAGTCTCGTGAAGCAACAGGCGCAAAAGTACAACCTGGCCAATCTGCATCAGTTCGGCGACCACACGACATTGCCGGAGCTGTTCGATACCACTTTGCAGATCGAATTCAAAAACCTGACGTTCATGCAGGCCCACCAGAACACACTGATTGCAAAGGATCTGGGCAAGGCACCCTTCGACAGCGTCCTGGACGAGGTGAAATTCAATCCTGGCGGCCTGACAGACAGCACCGATCGCGCCACCGCCTGGATCCTCAACGCCTCGAGCTCTCGAAACGAGCTGGATAGCGTAAAAAACCTGCTGCTCGAATACAGCGCCAACAGCAAGCGGCTGAATGACCCGTTGATCTACGCTGAGCTTCATCGCCGAATCGCACCAAGGGATGCTGGCGGTTTGCGTAGCCCTACCGGTGAGGCTCGTTACCCGTCCAACGTTTCAGGAGCGGCACTGCTGGAAAAACACGCGACAGCACTGGATCCGGCCAATGAGCATTTTGCCAAGCAAATGCTGGGGGCAATGCTCGGTTACCACAGTTTTGTCGATGGCAACGGGCGCACCGCCCGCGCGGTGTACGCCATCGCGGAACTGCGCAAGGGGCGATTCAACGCGCTCGGCAAAGCATCCGAAGATGCCTTGAGCGGGCTGGCCTGACATTAGTGGGCTAATACAGCAGGCCTGCAAATCAACGCAGAACCCTTGTGGGAGCGAGCCTGCTCGCGATAGCGGCTTAACATTCAACATGGTTGTTGGCTGACACTCCGCTATCGCGAGCAGGCTCGCTCCCACAAAGGGATTTTGGTGGCACTCAAGGCAGCAGCAGGTAAATTGCACTCACTGCCAACAATAACGCCATCACCCGATTGAACAGCTGCATCCCGGCCGGGTTGCTCAGGTAGCCGCGCAAAAACGTCCCGGCATACGCCCAGCAACCCACCGACAAGTAGCAAATCACCAGGTACACCGCCGCAAACTGCCACACCAGCCGGGCCTCGCCGTCGGCGACGAACGCGCCCATCCCCGCCACGCAGGCCAACCAGGCTTTGGGGTTGAGCCATTGCATCACCGCGCCGTAGAGCATCGACGGCGCCCGGCCTGACTCTTTCGCATCAAGACGCCCGTCATCGATGGCCAGTTTCCAGGCCATGAACAGCAGAAACGCTACCCCCGCCAGTTGCACCACTCGAGTCATGAATGGCCACAGCTTCAGCACTTCATGCAACCCCAACCCCATCAGCACCAACAACAGCACGAACCCCAGAGTCGCCCCCGCCACATGCCGCTGACTGGCGCGAAAGCCGAACTGTGCACCCGAACTCAACGCCACGATGTTCACCGGGCCGGGTGTAATGGAAGCCGCCAGGGCAAACGCCGCCATGGAAAGAATCAGACTCATTGCATACCTTCTTCAATTCAGTTGAACCAGACCTCAAGGTAATGAGGCGCCTGAACGATGTATTGAAGAAAACACCCCTCGCCCCACCACTGTAGTGGTCGGCCACGAACCCGACATTCGGTAGGTCTGAACACTTAGCCGTTGCAAGCCGGTCACGATGCGCCTTGTGGCGGGCCTATACTTCAAGAGTCGGCACGCTCGATGCGACATGCAATCGTGCGCGTCGAGGTGATCGTTCACGCAGGCCACGGCCTGCTTTCATCGTAAGGAGGAGAAGATCATGGCGCGTAAATACATCGACTGCCGCGAGTTTCCAAGCGATTCCAAATGCTCGGTCGCGCTGTCCGCAGACTCTGAAAACGAACTGCTCGAGGCCGCCGCACAGCATGCGGTCAGTGTTCACAAGCACACCGATTCACCAGAACTGCGTGCTCAACTGAAGACGATGTTTCACGACGGCACCCCGCCTGTTGAAGCACCGCGTCCTGCGTAGGGGGGATTTGGAAGAGCACAAAGCACCCATTCGCCAGCGCAAGTGTACGGCCATTTGCATCCCCCGCTGTACGGGCCAGGCCACTGCCCTTTCGTGATAAAAATACTGCTCTCGTTCCTCGGAGCCCCCGTTCATGGACCTCGCCACCCTCACCTTGTTTCTTCCGGCCTGCTTCGCCCTGAACATGGCGCCCGGCCCGAACAACTTGTTGTCAGTCAGCAACTCGACCCGCTACGGCTATCGCATCGCCTGTGTTGCCGGGATCGGTCGGTTGCTCGCGTTCGCCGGCATGATCGCCCTCGCATCGGCGGGGCTGGCGGTGGTGCTGCAAACGTCGGAGTTGTTGTTCTACGGGATCAAGATTCTGGGGGCGGCGTATCTGCTCTACCTCGCCTGGCAATTGTGGCGAGCAGATCCCGGGGCGGAAAACGTGGTGGCGGGCGCGCCGGTGGGGATGCTGGCGTTGGCGCGGCAGGAGTTCCTGGTGGCGGCCGGGAATCCGAAAGCGATCCTGATCTTCACCGCGTTCCTGCCACAGTTCGTCGACTCGACCCAAGCCGTATCGCCGCAATTCGCCGTGTTGGGCGCGTTGTTCCTGGTACTCGAATGGATTGCCATCGGCGCCTACGCCTACATGGGCCTGCACATGCGCCGCTGGTTCGCCGAACCCAGAGGCAAGCGGATATTCAATCGTTGCTGCGCGGGATTGTTGTCGGCGGCGGCTTCGGTGTTGCTGATGGCGCGGCGGGCCTGAGGTGTGGGGTCTGTGGAATTCTCTGTCGATTTTCCGGTGGAGACGATAGGCGACGCGTCTTATGCTCAGCCCATGAACCTACAAAACGCTTTGCTTCCGCCCCACGCCGAGATGGTTCGCGCCATGCTCGAACGAGACACCGCCTACGAAGGGGTGTTCTTTACCGCGGTCAAAACCACCGGCATTTTTTGCCGCCCCAGCTGCACGGCGCGCAAGCCGAAACCTGCGAACGTCGAGTTCTTCGCCCATGCCGATGAGTGCATGTCGGCCGGCTACCGCGCCTGTCTGCGCTGCAAGCCGCTGGACGCTGCGGCCATTGCGCCGGACTGGGTGCAGCGGCTGCTGAAATCGGTAGACGCCGATCCCGACCAGCGCTGGACCGATGCCCAGTTGCTGGCCGAAGGCATCGAGCCGCTGAAGTTGCGACGCTGGTTCAAGCAGCATTTCGGCATGACCTTTCATGCCTGGCTGCGCACTCGACGCCTCGGCATGGCGTTGGGCGGGATCAAACAGGGCGACTCCATCGACAACGCGGCGTTCGACTCGGGCTACGAGTCCCTGAGCGGGTTTCGCGATGCGTTTCAAAAGTCCTTCCACATCACACCCGGCCGCGCCGCCAACAGTGAGCCGCTGTTGTTCACTCGCCTGACCACACCGCTGGGGCCGATGATCGCCATGGCCGAACGACGCGGGCTGGTGCTGCTGGAGTTTCTTGATCGGCCAGCGCTGACCAAGGAAGTCGAAGCGCTGCAGAATCGCTATGGCTATGCCGTGGCGCCGGGGCACAACGGACACTTGCAGCAAATCGAACAGGAGCTGGCGCAGTATTTCGCCGGAAAACTGACCGAATTCCACGTTCCACTGCACCTGCCCGGCAGCGATTTCGCCCGGCAGGTCTGGGCCGAACTGGCGAAAATCCCGTACGGCCAGACCAGCACCTACGGCGCCATCGCGGCGCGTTTGGGCAAACCCGGCGCCAGTCGTGCCGTGGGCCTGGCCAACGGGCACAACCGTCTGGCGATTGTGTTGCCCTGTCACCGGGTGATCGGTGCGGACGGCTCTCTGACCGGCTATGGTGGAGGACAACCGCGCAAGGCGTTCTTGTTAAGGCTGGAAAAAGCAGCGGTGCAGATCACGCAACAACTCGCGTTCTGATTACTCGCAGGTTTCTCAAAAAGTCATAAGGAAGGACATTCGATGGACACGCTCGACAACCAATTTCACCAGTTGCACCAGGACGGCCTGCTGATTCTCACCAACGTCGCCGATGCCACCGGCGCGCGAATCGTTGAGCAACTGGGCAGCAAAGCCGTTGCCACCAGCAGTGCGGCGGTGGCCTGGGCTCACGGTTATCAGGATGGCAATGCCCTGCCCCTTGAGCGCCTGATATCAACGGTCGAGTCCATCGTTCGAGTGATTTCGGTGCCATTGACCGTGGACATCGAGGCCGGTTATTCCGATGACCTGACACGGGTTGCCGACGTCATTGATGCGGTGATTGCCGCCGGGGCTGTCGGAATCAACATCGAGGACGGCGCTTCCCCGCCCGAACTGCTGGCGCGCAAGATTGAAATCGCTCGCAAGGTTGCCGATCGCCGCCATGTGAAGCTGTTCATCAATGCCCGCACCGATGTGTACCTTAAAAGTCTGGTGCCTGCCGAAGATCGAGTCGCAGAGACGCTCAAGCGCGCCGCGTTGTATCAGGCGGCCGGTGCCGATGGGTTGTTCGCGGCCGGCGTCACGGCAGAGTACGAAATCGCTGCGCTGTGCCAAGGCATCTCGCTGCCGGTGAACGTGCTCGGGCGCCCCGGCCTACCGTCGCCCGACGAGCTGAAAGCGCTCGGCGTACGCCGTTTGAGCGCAGGTTCGGGTATCGCCGAGTTTCTTTATGGTGCCATGGCATCCCTGGCCAAAAGCTTTCTGGAAACCGGCAAGCTCGACAGTAGCCACCTCAAGGCCCTCACTTACGGGGAAGTTAACGCCTTGTTGGCGCCGACCGGGAAAGTTTGACCTCCATGCCCGATACCTACCTGGCCGCTACTGAGTTCCTGGCGGCCATCGACGAAGATTGGCGTCGCCACATCGCCGCCATCGGCCCTTGCCTGCATCAGCCCCATGCGGCCCGCGACCCTTATGAGTCGCTGGTGCGGGCGATTGCCTACCAGCAACTGCATGCCAAGGCCGGGGATGCGATTGTCGGTCGGCTACTGGCGTTGTTTGGAACGGGCGGGTTCCCGCGGCCTGAACAGATTGTCGCGACTGAGTTCGATCAACTGCGCAGTTGCGGCTTTTCCGCCAGCAAGATCGCGACCATTCAGGGCATTGCCCAAGCGGCGCTGGACGGTGTGGTGCCGGATTACGCTACGGCGCTGGCAATGGATGATGAGGCGCTGATTGAGCGGTTGATTACCTTGCGCGGAGTTGGGCGCTGGACGGTTGAGATGTTGCTGATCTACAGCCTGGAACGGCCGGATATTTTGCCGGCCGATGACTTTGGCGTGCGTGAGGGGTTTCGACGGCTCAAGGGGTTGGAGGTGCAGCCGACGCGCAAGCAAATGATTGAGATCGGGTTGGCGTGGTGTCCTTATCGGACGGTGGCGGCGTGGTATTTGTGGCGGGTGCCGAAACCACCCCTCACCCCAACCCTCTCCCCAGAGGGGAAGAGGGGTAAGGGAGCAGATCTCCATCGCTCTTGAAATCTACATTCACCCGGAAGTAACAGGTCGCAGCATCCCGAAAAACAACTCGGTCAGCCCCCTCTACCCCCTGGGGAGAGGGTTGGGGTGAGGGGTGTTTGTCATGCCGAACACCGTACCCAAATCACAACCCCGATTTCAACCGACTAAACGCCCGAATCAACGCCCGATTGAACGCCTTCCCATTGTCATTCTTGCTATACAACGAAGCCCTCACCTCAGCCGACGGATAGGTCCCCGGATCATTGCGAATCGCCGGATCAATCAAGCCGTCCGCCGCCGTAATCGCATTGGCGTAATGGATGGTGTCAGTGATCGGCGCAATCACCTCCGGCGTCATCAGATAATCCATCAACGCCAGCCCCGCCTGAGGATGAGGCGCATCCTTGGGAATGACCATCGCGTCGAACCAGATCAACGTGCCCTCCTTCGGTATCCGATAACTCAGCGTGAACGGCTTGTTTGCAGCCTCAGCCTGCCCGGCGGCGATGGCTACGTTGCCGTTCCATGACATGGCGAGGCAGGTGTTGCCATTGGCCAGGTCGCTGATGTTCAGGTCATTGTCGAAATAGCGGATGTAGGGCCGAATCTTCGCCAGTTGCTGCTCGGCCCGTTTCAGGTCATCGAGGTTCTGGCGGTTGATGTCCAGCCCCATGTACTTCATGACTGCGGCGAAAACCTCATTGGGATCGTTGAGCAGACTGACCCCGCAATCGGCAAATGTCGACACCACCGCCGGGTCGAACAGCATCGCCCAACTGTCCCGTGGTGCGTCGGGCAGGCGCTGCTTGATCGCCTCCTCCTGATAGCCGACGCCGGTGGTTCCCCAGGCGTAGATCCCGGCGTAGCGGTTGCCCGGATCGAACACGGCCATGTGCTGGCGGAACTCGTCACCCACGCCGGCAAAATGTGGCAGCTGTTGCGGGTTTAGCGTTTGAATCGCACCGCTCTGAATCGCCCGGGACAGATGCTGACCCGCGGTCAGCACCAGGTCATAGCCGCTGCGACCCGTGAGCAGTTTGGTCTCGACGGTTTCCAGGGAGTCGAAGTGATCAGCCACCACGTGGATGCCGGTTTTCTTTTCGAAATTGGTCAGGGTGTCCGGGGCCAGGTACTCGCCCCAGATGTACAGATTGACCACCGGTTTTACGGTGTCGGCGGCCTGCACACACAGGGGGGCGAGCACCAGCAGCAATGCTTGAGTCAGTTTGTGCAGGCCCATGATCAAACTCCCTTTTTGTTGCAGGCGCTGCCGGCGTACTGCGGCATGGTGACGCACGCGACGTTACCGCCGCCGAGGAGGATTTCCCGAGAGTTTTCGATGCCGACGATTGTGTGCTGCGGGAACAATTCGGCCAGGGTCGCCTGTGCCGCCTGATCGTGACGATCGCCAAACAGCGGCACGACGATCGAGGTGTTGCCGGCGTAGTAGTTGATGTACGACGCGCAGATTTTGGTCCCGGCCTGACGGACGTGGGTGCTGTCGAGTTGATCGAGGCCTTCGGCTTCTTCAGCGGTCCATTCCAGCACGTCCGGTTGCGGCAGCTTGTGCACGATCAACTCGCGGCCACGGCTGTCGCGGGTGCTGCGCAGGATGTCGTAGGCCTCCTGGTAGATTTCCCATTGTGGGTCATCGCGATTGTCGGTCCATTGCAGCACCACTTCACCGGGGCGCACGAAGCACGCGAGGTCATCGACATGGCCATCGGTTTCGTCGAACTTGCAGCCACGTGGCAGCCAGATGATTTGCTCGGCGCCGAGGTAATCGGTCAATCGCCGGGTGACTTCGTCCTTGCCCAGGTGCTGGTTACGGTTGCGGTTGAGCAGGCATTGTTCGGTGGTCAGAATGCTGCCCTGGCCGTCGCTCTGGATACCGCCCAGTTCGGCTATCAGGGGGGCGCGGTAGCGGTCGAAACGTTCGATTTCGAGGATTTTGCTGGCGATCTGATCGTCCTTGTCCCACGGGTAATAGAGGCCGCCATCGAGGCCGCCGTAAGCGTTGAACTCAAAGTCCACGCCGCGCACCTCACCGCTGTCGTCGTTGACCACAAAGCAGGGGCCACTGTCGCGGAACCAAGTGTCGTTGCAGGTCATTTCCACCACGCGCACCTGAGGCGGCAACTGGCGGCGGGCAGTGGCAAACTGCGAGGCGGACGCGCATACGGTGACCGGTTCGCTGTGGGAAATGGCGGTGACGATCTGCACCCAGACTTTCTGCGCAGGCTTGGCACCATTGCGCCAGACGTCGGTACGCTCCGGCCAACCGAGCCAGCAACCGGACTTGGTTTCGAATTCGCCGGGCAGGCGGAAACCGTCGTGTTTGGGGGTGGAGTCGAGCAAACGTGCCATGGTCAAACCTCATCAGCGGGGATTGTAATGACCACAGGCTAAGGTCGCCGGCGCCCTCCCCGCCAACGATGATTATTTCGGAATACTTGAATTAAACTCATCAATCGACCAGCTGATCGTTGAACCATTCCAGCATCTGCGCCACCGCGGGGCGCTCCAGCCTCACCCGCTCGCACACCAGCGCATATTGGCCGAGTGCAGTCATGCTTGAGGTGAACGGCCGGACCAGGCGACCGCTGAGCAAATCCTCCTGCGCGGTCAAGTTATCGCCCATGGCCACACCTTGGCCTTGAGCCGCTGCTTCCAGCGCCAAACCCGCGTGGGCGAAATACAGCTGCCGTTCGGGGCGCTGATCGCCGGCATGGCTGGTGAGCCAGGCGGTCCAGGTCTTGCCGTCCTGATCGTCGTGCAGCAGGCAATGACGCGCCAGATCCTTCGGGGTTTTCAACGTGCCCTGGTTGAACAGACCGGGGCTGCACACCGGGAAGAACTGCAACGCCGGCAAGGGCCTGACGAAGTACGCGCTGCTGTCCACCGGGCCGGTGCCGTAAGTGATCGCCAAGTCGATGTCTTCGCCCGGCGCCGTGGCGTCGATCGGTTGTTCGTATAGGTGCAAGGTGATGTGCGGATAGCGCGCGTAAAAATCAGTCAGGCGACTCATCAACCACTTTTGCGCCAACTCGGCAGTCACCGCCAGGCGCAACACCGCCAGCGATGATGGGTCACGCAGCTCATCGCAAGCATCGCCGATCAGTTCGAAGGCCTGCTGCAAGCTTTGCATCAGGCGCCCGGCGGCCATCGTCGGGCGAATCTGCCGGCCTTCGCGGACGAACAGCGACACGCCCAATTGCTCTTCGAGCTGGCGAATCTGATGACTGACCGCGCTGTCGGTGACGCACAACTCCGCCGCTGCCCGACCGAAATGGGCGTGGCGGGCGGCGCATTCGAAGGTTCTGAGTGCGGCCAGAGAAGGCAGTCGTCGCATGGCAAAGGCTCCAATAGGAAGGCGCCCATGCTGCCCCGGCCATAGGTGGGCGTCCAGCGGGACCGCGTTATCGTTCATCGCGAGCAGGCTCGCTCCCACATTTGATCTTCAGTGTTTACAAAGCCGGTACCGGTCGAGGGGCGCTGAAGGTCTAGGCTGTCTGGGGTAAGTTTCAGACCTGTCGGAGGTTCCCATGCAGCTCGAAGGTTCCTGCCATTGCGGCGCGGTGTCGTTCAGTTTGACCAGCGCCCACCCCTACCCGTATCAGCGTTGCTACTGCTCGATCTGCCGCAAGACCCAGGGCGGTGGCGGTTATACGATCAACCTGGGTGGTGATGCCGGCAGCCTGAAGGTGCGCGGCCGCAAGCACATCGCGATTTACCATGCGCGACTCAAGGACGAAGGCGAAAAACGTGCCCATAGCAGCACCGCCGAGCGGCATTTCTGTTCTCTCTGTGGCTCAGGTTTGTGGCTGTTCAGCCCGCAATGGCCGGAGCTGATTCACCCGTTTGCCTCTGCCATCGATACACCACTGCCGGTGCCGCCGGAACACACGCATTTGATGCTCGGCTCCAAGGCGCCGTGGGTGGAAGTCGAGGTACACTCCGGGGATCAGCAGTTCGACGTCTATCCCGCAGAGTCCATCGCCGAGTGGCATGAGCGCCTGGGTTTGAGCCGCTAAGCCGCGGCTGGCACACCGCTGTGGAAACGAAACTCCACGTCCGGCGACTCGATCAGCTCCTGCTCGGCGGCGCGGACCTTGTCGATCACCTGGGCGATGTCCTTGGCGTCACCGTACTGGTAGGCCAGTTTCAGGTAACCCTGGAAATGCCGGGCCTCGCTTTTCAGCAGGCCGAAGTAGAATTTGCCCAATTCTTCGTCCAGATGCGGTACCAGTGCCTCGAAACGCTCGCAGCTGCGGGCTTCGATAAAAGCGCCGACCACCAGGGTGTCCACCAGTTTGACCGGCTCGTGGCTCCGCACCACTTTGCGCAGGCCCGAGGCGTAACGCCCGGCGGACAGCTGACGCAGCTCGATCTTGCGCTTTTTCATCAGGCGCATGACCTGTTCGTGGTGCACCAGCTCTTCCCGGGCCAGGCGCGACATCAGGTTGATCAGATCGACGTGGGAGTGATACTTGGCAATCAGGCTCAACGCCGTGCTGGCCGCCTTGAATTCGCAGTTTTTATGATCGATCAGCAGGGTTTCCTGATCGGCCAGCGCGGCCTGAACCCAGCCATCGGGGGTACGGCAGCCGAGGAACTCGTGAATTTCGGGAAGGATCATGGGGCTCACGGATAAGAGGTTCAAATCGAAGGGCGCCGATTATACCGGCCTGTCGGCAGACCACCAGTCGCGACCGTTGATATGCATCAAGTCCCGAATGCCCGGCCAGCAACTATAGTTGTCCAACGCAGTATTTTTTACACCCTGGAGATCCCGATCATGCAAGCCATTCGCAGCATTCTGGTGGTCCTCGAACCTGAACACTCGGAAAGCCTGGCGCTCAAACGGGCCAAATTGATTGCCGGCGTGACCCAGGCTCATCTGCATCTGCTGGTCTGCGACCGCAAGCATGACCACAGCGCCATGTTGGGCGTGCTCAAGGCCGCGCTGCTGGAGGACGGCTACAGCGTCACCACCGAGCAGGCCTGGAACGAAAGCCTGCACGAAACCATCGTCGATGTGCAGCAGGCTGAAGGTTGCGGGCTGGTGGTCAAACAGCATTACCCCGACAGCTCGCTGAAAAAAGCCCTGCTCACCCCGGCAGACTGGAAACTGCTGCGTTACTGCCCGACGCCGGTGCTGCTGGTCAAAACCTCGAAACCCTGGTCGGGCGGGGTCATTCTCGCGGCGATCGACGTCGGTAATACCGAGGCCGAACACCGTACGCTGCACGCCGCCATCATCGATCACGGCTATGACATCGCCAGCCTGGCCAAGGCTCACCTGCACGTGATCAGCGCCCATCCATCGCCGATGCTGTCGTCAGCCGACCCGACGTTGCAGCTCAGCGAAACCATCGAGGCGCGCTATCGCGAACAGTGCAAATCGTTTCAGGCCGAGTTCGATATAGATGATGAACACCTGCATATCGCCGAAGGCCCGGCGGATGTGTTGATTCCGTACATGGCCCACAAGCTGCAGGCGTCGGTGACCGTGATCGGTACGGTCGCGCGGTCCGGGTTGTCAGGGGCGCTGATCGGTAATACGGCGGAAGTGGTGCTGGATGCGGTGGAGAGCGATGTGCTGGTGCTGAAACCGGATACGATCATGGATCATCTGGAGGAGATCGTGACGCAGCATTGAAATGTGCAGCGCCGAGCAAATCGCCTTCGCGGGCAAGCCTCGCTCCTACAGATTTATGTCGTACACAACATTTGTGATCGACACATACCCCGTAGGAGCGAGGCTTGCCCGCGAAGCTTTTAAGATTTAACCGCTGAACGCGTCCCTGAGGAAACCCGGCGCGATGTAGCGCTGGTAATGCGCCTCTGACAGCAAAAAGAACTCCCGATCAATGGCGTCGCGCAGTTCCGGCAGGTTCCAGTCGCGAAACTCTGGCATCAGCACCATTCCGTAGGCTTCCAGATTATTGATGACCCGCGCCCCCCGGGCGATCAACTGATAGGCCCAGCAATATTCCGACTGATGCGGCACAAAGCGGATCTTGCGCTGCTCCAGCTGCAGTCGCAGGCGCTGGGGGTCGAAAACCTCCAGCTTGCTGGCCATCACCTGGGACAGCAGTTGCTCAAGACGCAGCCACACCGCGCGCTTTTCTTCCTCGTTGTAACCATTCCAGTTGATCACTTCATGGTGGAAGCGCTTGCAGCCACGGCACACCAGATCACCGTAAACAGTGGAGCAGAGGCCGACGCAGGGGGTCTTGATGGTCTGATTGGGCATAGGTCAGGAGAACACGGGAAAGCAGAACAGGTCGGCATGTTAGCCCTTTGTCTAACATTCATCACCCCTCAAAGTTCAGGGGCTCAGGGTCTATTGGACTTTGGTGACGGCCGCGACGCCACCAAAGTCCAATAGACCCTGACTTACCTTTAATTTTTTTTTGCCGTAGAATCAGCCAGCCTTTTAAGGCGCCAATGTCCGTTAGAAGCTGTTTTCAAAGCGTCACGAGCACAGTCGTTCCTTCAGAGCGGTGTTGGCGACGGGTTTTTCCAGCGGGGAAAAGCCCAACGCCAACCCTCATCAGCTCCCGTTCTGCAGGCGTAAAACTTTGAAAGCAGCTTCTGTAGGGAATTGTCGGTAATTCTGGCTAAGTGGCTCACAACGCCATGCAGCGCATGAGTACGGCAATTTCGGGATGAGCGTCCCGGACACCCATTTGGGACCACTGATGAGGGTAATAACTGTGCTTGAAGCCTACCGCAAACATATCGAAGAGCGTGCAGCACTGGGTATCGTTCCCCAGCCGCTTAACGCCGAACAAACTGCAGGCCTGGTCGAGCTGCTGAAGAATCCCCCGGCTGGCGAAGAAGCTTTCCTCGTTGACCTGATCACCAATCGCATTCCGCCTGGCGTGGACGAAGCAGCCTATGTCAAGGCCGGTTTCCTGTCTGCCCTCGCCAAAGGCGAAGCAAAATCCCCTCTGATCGACAAGAAACGCGCTGTTGAACTGCTCGGCACCATGCAGGGCGGCTACAACATCGTGACGCTGGTGAATCTGCTGGACGACGCCGAACTGGCGCCAGTCGCTGCCGAAGAACTCAAGCACACTCTGCTGATGTTCGACGCCTTCCACGACGTCGCTGAAAAAGCCAAGAACGGTAACGTTCACGCCAAAGGCGTGCTGCAATCCTGGGCTGACGGCGAGTGGTTCCAGAACCGCCCTACCCTGGCCGACAAGATCAGCCTGCGCGTGTTCAAGGTCACCGGCGAAACCAACACCGATGACCTGTCCCCTGCTCCAGACGCCTGGTCCCGCCCGGACATCCCGCTGCACGCCCTGGCCATGCTGAAAATGGCCCGTGAAGGCATCGTGCCTGACGCCCAAGGCGTTACCGGCCCGATGAAGCAGATCGAAGAAATGCGCGGTCAAGGCTTCCCGATCGCCTACGTCGGCGACGTGGTCGGTACCGGTTCTTCGCGTAAATCGGCGACCAACTCGGTGCTGTGGTTCTTCGGCGACGACGTTCCTTACGTGCCGAACAAGCGTGCCGGCGGTTTCTGCTTCGGCAGCAAAATCGCTCCGATCTTCTACAACACCATGGAAGATGCTGGCGCACTGCCGATCGAATTCGACGTGACCAACATGAACATGGGCGACGTGATCGACCTGTATCCGCATGCTGGCAAAGTCTGCAAACACGGTACCGACGAAGTCCTGACCACCTTCGAAATGAAAACCCCGGTGCTGTTGGACGAAGTCCGTGCCGGCGGCCGTATCCCGCTGATCATCGGCCGTGGCTTGACCGACAAGGCGCGTGCAGAGCTGGGCCTGGGCCCTACCGATCTGTTCAAACTGCCTGAAGCACCTGTCGACACCGGCAAGGGCTTCACCCTGGCACAGAAAATGGTCGGCAAGGCTTGCGGCCTGCCAGAAGGCAAAGGCGTTCGTCCAGGCACCTACTGCGAACCGAAAATGACCACCGTCGGCTCTCAGGACACCACCGGTCCTATGACCCGTGACGAACTGAAAGACCTGGCGTGCCTGGGCTTCTCGACCGATCTGGTGATGCAGTCCTTCTGCCACACCGCGGCCTATCCAAAGCCGATCGACGTGACCACCCACCACACCCTGCCAGACTTCATCATGACCCGCGGCGGCGTTTCCCTGCGTCCGGGCGACGGCATCATCCACAGCTGGCTGAACCGTATGCTGCTGCCGGACACCGTCGGTACCGGTGGTGACTCGCACACCCGTTTCCCAATGGGCATTTCGTTCCCGGCCGGTTCTGGCCTGGTAGCGTTCGCCGCAGCCACTGGCGTTATGCCGCTGGACATGCCGGAATCGATCCTGGTGCGCTTCAAAGGCAAAATGCAACCGGGCGTCACCCTGCGTGACCTGGTTCACGCCATTCCTTACTTCGCGATTCAGGCTGGCCTGCTGACCGTCGAGAAGAAAGGCAAGAAGAACGCCTTCTCCGGCCGCATCCTGGAAATCGAAGGCCTGGACAACCTGAGCATCGAGCAAGCGTTCGAGCTGTCCGACGCCTCGGCCGAACGTTCGGCTGCAGGTTGCACCATCAAGCTGTCGAAAGAGTCGATCACCGAGTACCTGAGCTCCAACGTCACCCTGCTGCGCTGGATGATCGGCGAAGGCTACGGCGATGCGCGTACTCTGGAACGTCGTGCTCAAGCGATGGAAGCCTGGATTGCCAACCCTGAGTTGATGGTTGCCGATGCTGACGCCGAATACGCTGAAGTCATCGAGATCGACCTGGCCGACATCAAAGAGCCTGTGCTCTGCGCGCCAAACGATCCGGACGACGCCCGTCTGCTGTCCAGCGTTGCTGGCGAGAAGATCGACGAAGTGTTCATCGGTTCGTGCATGACCAACATCGGTCACTTCCGCGCTGCCGGTAAGTTGCTGGATCAGGTCAAGGGTCAGCTTCCAACCCGTCTGTGGCTGTCGCCGCCGACCAAAATGGACGCTCACCAGCTGACCGAAGAAGGCTACTACGGCATCTACGGCAAGGCCGGCGCTCGCATGGAAATGCCAGGCTGCTCGCTGTGCATGGGTAACCAGGCACGTGTAGAGCCGAACTCCACTGTGGTGTCAACTTCGACCCGTAACTTCCCGAACCGTCTGGGTGACGGCGCGAACGTCTACCTGGCTTCGGCCGAGCTGGCGTCTGTGGCGTCCATCCTGGGTCGCTTGCCGACCGTCGAGGAGTACATGGAATACGCTGGCAAGATCGACAGCATGGCGGCCGATGTTTACCGCTACCTGTCCTTCGACCAGATCGCCGAGTTCCGTGAAGCTGCTGCGAACGCCAACATCCCGGTCGTTCAAGCCTAACGTTACAACGCCATAAAAAACGCCGCCCATCGCGAGATGTGCGGCGTTTTTTTATGGCTGAATGACCGGGGGTTTTGTGTACATATCCGTTTCTGCGGTAGCGGCGGCTGGCGGTTTCGCTTTTACAGCGAGTCACTTGGAAGAGCGCCAAGTAACCAAGCGCTCTTGCCCCTGACGTACGGTGCCTCGCCTAGGCTCGGGATGCCCTCGCTCCGGTCCTGCTCCGTGGGCCCGCCATCCATGCCGGGTTGCCCACTGCGCAGAACCTCCACTCGGCCTCTCGAGAGGGCGTGCACCGCAAAAGCAAAAGCGAGGCGGCCTACCGGCCGGCCTGGGCTCAAGGGCACGCGTTCTTCTGACCTGATCGTTCCCATGCTCCGCGTCACTAGTGTCCGGTAAACATGCTTCATAGCGGAAGGCTGCCTTGGGCAGCCTTCAACTTTTCTCGCTCCTGCCTTCGTCGATCCCTCAATACTGGGGTTTCGGGTCGTTCAAACAGGACATGAACTATGCGAACCGTCAGCTCGAACAACGAGCCGGTAAATCCTGAGCGACGATGGAATATTTGCAGTAACAGATAGCTGATCAAGGCACTGTAAATCTGCAAACGCACCGCATTTTCGGAGTAGGCATAAAAGCGTTTGAGCTTCAGATGTTGTTTGATCCACTTGAAAAATAGCTCGATCTGCCAACGATCTTTGTACAAGGACGCGATTTCTTCAGCTGTCCTCGTGAAGTCGTTGGTCACCAGAACTAATGGGGTCGCATGCCCCTCGCGCTCAACCACGACGCGTCTTACCGACTTTTCCCAGTAGTCGTTCAGGCGTTTGCCGGCCAAATGTTTTTTGCCAAACTGGACAACTTCATCGGTCATGACCGAGCTTTGCTCAGTCACGGTCGAGTGCTCATGCAGCACTTTGATATTGGCGTTTTTCTTCAGGCGGGTGACGAAAAAAGCACCTTTGGTCTGCAACTTGTGCCACCAGTTGTAATCGCAGTAGCCCTTGTCGAAAACATACGTCATGCCGGCCTGGATCGGCATTTCCAGTGCATCGCTCAGGTCGTTGACGTTGGCAGGCGTAATGTTCACGTACACCGGGGCCAGTTGCGCCAGATCCAGCCCGACATGCACTTTGAGGCCTTGGGTGATGCGGGTTTTCGTCGCGGCTGTCCAGCCATCGAAGTGAGGTCCGCGCAAGCTGATCGACGTGGAGTCAATCAGGCTAACCATAGCCCCGACCTCCTTGCGCTGCTGGCGGCTGACGGCGCTCATCAGGTACCCGCAAAGGTCCTGTAATGGCCGGTAGTCACGCTTGTTCAAGGCATCGGACATTGTCGAGCGGGCAATAGGGCCGGCTTTGAGATGGTAGCTATGCGGGCCGAAATTTTCGGAGATAGTCGCCAAGGACCGCAGGCTTGAGGCTTGGGTCAAATGGCCGCTGATTAGTGTTACCAGCAATTGCCAGGTCGTGCAGCGTTTGACGTAGCGATCAGCTTGGTGTGTTTCGATGGATTGCTGGAAAAACTGGCGCGGGATCGCACTGAGTAGTTGGGTTAAACGGGTGCTGGAAAACATAAGTCAAAATCGAGTCTGAAAAGTCCGATTATGCCTCACAGCCGCCAACAGCAAGGGGGAGCAAGCTCCCCCCTCGTGTTTTACCGGACACTAGTGATGCTCCGCGTGGGAATGCCGCCGGGGACGCTCCGCGTCCCGCTGTCGACGCAAGACTTAAGTCCTGCGCACTGGTGACGCGGAGCGTCACGGGATGCATTCCCACGCGGAGCATGGGAACGATCAGTGAGTGAACGGCGGGGGGCTGTTGATCTTGCTTTGGCTTCGGCTTTTGATCTTGATCTGCCCCGTCGGAAGGCCGAGCGGAGGTTCTGCGCAGTGGGCACCGCGGCAGGGATGCCACGGTAGCCGCCCCCGGCCATGGATGGCCGATGGCGGCGGGCCCACGGAGCAGGACCGGAGCGAGGGCATGCCGAGCCTAAGCGAGGCACCGGACGTCAGGGGCAAGAGCGCTTGGTTACTTGGCGCTCTTCCAAGTGACTCGCTGTAAAAGCGAAACCGTCAGCCGCCGCTACCGCAGAAACGGATATGTACACCATCAAAAAACCAGTCGCCAGATACACAGCCATCGCAGGCAAGCCAGCTCCCACAATCGACCCGTGTACAACCTCAACACCCAGCAATCAAAAAAACGGCCAACCCGCAATGCGGATCAGCCGTAATCATTTCATCAATCAAGCGAGCCCGAAGCGATCAGGCACTCAGCGAATAAATCAACGCCGAAATAGCCACCAAACCAACGGCCGTCACAAACACATTGGACGCTTGGCCACGAAAGCGCGCCATGGCCGGCACCTTGCGGATCGCGTACATCGGCATCAGGAACAGGATCGCGGCGATGATCGGGCCACCGAGGGTTTCGATCATCCCCAGAATGCTCGGGTTCAGCGTCGCCACAATCCAGCACACCACCAGCATGAACGCCGCGGTCATACGGTCCAGCGTCTTCGGCGCCGGGCGTTTGCCGCTCTTCACGATCAGGCCTTTCAAGCCTTCACTGGCACCAATGTAGTGCCCGAGAAACGACTTGGAAATGGCCACGAACGCAATCAACGGCGCCGCAAACGCGATGGTCGGGTTGCTGAAGTGGTTGGCCAGGTACGACAGGATCGACAGGTTCTGCGCCTTGGCATCCGCCAATTGCGCTGGCGACAGGGTCAGCACACAACTGAAAACGAAGAACAGCACCATCACCACCATCAAGGCGTGGGCGCGAGACAGGATCTGCGAGCTGCGCGCTTCGGCGTGCTCGCCGTAACGGCGCTTCTGGTCGACCGCGAATGCCGAGATGATCGGCGAATGGTTGAACGAGAACACCATCACCGGAATCGCCAGCCACAGCGTGTGCAGCAGTGCCGATGGTTCTGGCAGCGTCGAAGCGGTGGCGAGGATGCCGCCGTTCCAGTGAGGAATCAGGAACACCGCGAGGAACAGCAGCGCAACAATGAACGGATAAACCATCAGGCTCATGGCCTTGACGATCGCTTGCTCGCCACAACGTACCACCGCCAACAGGCCGAGGATCAGCACGAACGACAGCACGGCGCGCGGTGGCGGCATGATGTGCAGTTGATGCTCGAGGAAGCTGCCCACGGTATTGGTCAAGGCCACACTGTAGATCAGCAGGATCGGAAAAATCGCGAAGAAGTACAGCAAGGTGATCAGCGCGCCGGCCTTGATCCCGAAGTGCTCTTCCACCACTTCAGTGATGTCCGCGCCTTCGCGTCCGGACAACACAAAGCGTGTCAGGCCACGGTGTGCGTAAAAAGTCATGGGGAACGCCAACACCGCCAGGACCAGCAACGGCCAGAAGCCGCCCAGACCCGCGTTGATCGGCAAAAACAGCGTGCCGGCCCCGATGGCCGTGCCAAACAGGCCCAGCATCCAGGTGGTGTCTTGGCGATTCCAGCTCTCAAGCGTCGCTGGTGCCGCCGATACATAGCGTTCGTCGACGCTATTGGCCTGATCATTCATCCGGTGGGATCTCCGCATTCCGGTCAGTTGCTACCCGGTCAGGACGAGTCGGAAAAATCCGACAGGCAGCGCCCTGGCCGAAACAGGGGCGCGATTGTCCGGGATTAATGAGCAGAAGCAAAGACTTAGCTGAGGAGTGGTTGTGCGGATCAGACACACTGCCCCCTTTATCAAATAGATGTTTTAAAAAATCTATTCGATAAAGGATTGGCGTCATGTATTTTTAATCCTGTCTGCTGACCGGCAGCCCTCACTTGCGGAGACACTCATGCCACTCGTTCGCGTCGACATCAAAAAGAACCAGGACCCGACTTTCGCCAAACGTGTCGGGCAATTGATCTACGCCGCCATGCACAGCGCCATTGGCGTGCCGGAGAACGATAACTTCCAGATTCTTGCCGAGCACGATGAACAGCATTTCATCTTCGATCCCGGCTACCTGGGCATCAATCGCACCGACAATCTGGTGGTGATTCAGATCACCCTGAGCGAAGGCCGCACCATCGAGCAGAAAAAACTCCTCTACAAAACCATCGCCGAGAGCCTTCACGCGGAACTGGCGGTGCGGCTGGAAGATGTTTTCATTAATCTGGTGGAAGTAAAGAAAGAGAACTGGTCGTTTGGTAACGGCATTGCTCAATACGCCGTTTGAGCAGTCTGATGTTCGATACACCTTTGCTCTTTGCACCAGCCCCGGGAGAACATCCATGAAACAGGCCGCGTATATCGCGTTCGCTTTGCTCGGCCTGATCTGGGGCACCAATTTCATCTTCATGAAGTGGGCGGCTGCGTGGATTTCACCGACACAGATCGTCTTTCTGCGGGTGCTGTTCGGGTTCCTGCCAATTCTGATCTTCGCCCTCCTGCGCCGTAGCCTGAGCTGGTCGCACTGGCGTCACAGCCATCATTTTCTGGTCATGGCGCTGCTGGCGACGGTGATTTACTACTATGCATTCGCCAAAGGCACCTCGCTGCTCTTATCCAGCGTGGCCGGGATGCTCAGCGGCGCGATCCCGCTGTTTTCCTTCGTGACTGCGTGGCTTTTCCTGCGCGCAGAACCGTTGAATTCCCGCACGGCCTTCGGCATTTTCCTGGGATTTGTCGGAGTGATTCTGATTGCCCGACCGTGGAACAGCCTCGCGGCCGGTGTCGATGTCAGCGGCGTGCTGTACATGATCGCCGGTTCGCTGAGTGTGGGCTGTTCCTTTGTCTATGCCCGGCGCTTCATCACGCCATTAGGCTTGTCGCCGCTGGCGCTGTCGACTTATCAGATCGGTTTGGCGCTGTTGCTGATCACGCTGATCACCGACATGCACGGCATGGCGCGGATCTCTGCTGATCCGGTGGCCTTGGTGGGTGTGATCCTGGGCTTGGGCTTGGGCCTGGCCGGGACCGGCATCGCCTACATCCTTTATTACTTCATCGTGCAGCGTCTGGGTGCGCTCGCCGCGTCGGGCGTCACTTACATCCCCCCTGTCATTGCGCTGCTGATTGGCACGCTGCTGGTGGGCGAGCCGATCAAGAGCCTGGACCTGTTGGCGATGCTGCTGATTCTGGGTGGGGTCTATGTCCTGCAATCCGGGAAGAAAAACCCTACGCCCGGGCCGACGATCGCGACGAAACCGAGCCACTGAACCCAACCGTCAGGGAGACACAACATCGGCAGTTCCCTATGATGCCGGTCATCTATACGTTTCAAAACCTGTGAGCCGCCAATGCCCCGAGTCTCCCGCAAACAAGCCGAACTCAACCGCGAGATCATCGTCGAGGCCGCCACACGTCTGTTTCGCGAACGCGGCCTGCATGGAATCAGTGTCGTCGATGTGATGGGGGCCGCCGGCCTCACCCATGGCGGGTTCTACGGCCACTTCGAATCCAAGGAAGCGCTGGCGCAAGAGGCGTGCAGCCGAGCGTTCACTCAATCGATGGAACGCTGGAAGCAGAAAATAGAGGCTAACGACGACAGCCTCTCGGCCCGCGAGAGCATCATTGCGCCCTACCTGTCCGCGGCCAATCGCGACAATCCGGGCGAAAGCTGCCCGGTGACCGCGTTTGCCGGTGACATGTGTCATGAAACCGCTGAAAGTGGTTTGCACCAGACCTATACCCAAGGGCTGGAGGCATTGCTGCAGATGCTGGCACCGCTGATGGGCGCAGGTCAGCCCGACGTCAATCGGCAAAGAGCGTTGGTGGGCTATTCGCTGATGGTCGGCGCCCTGACCCTGGCCCGCGCTACCCGTGGTGACGCCTTGTCCGATGAAATTCTCGACGCGGCCCGCACGTTTCTCACCTCGGACACGACCGTTTAAAAGATAAACACAGCGCAGCGACGTTGAACGGTGCGTTCGCAAAAATGTTGAACACTGTGGGGAGGTAAGAGCTGCCGAACGCTCCTACACTGAGGTCGCAGGCCACGAGTCTGTGACCTTTCGTGATTGCCAAACCGTTCCGGAATCAGCAATCTGAAGCGACGTTCGAGCCCCAACTTTCCGATGCCCACAGGAGCCCAGCATGCCCGCAACCGTTCTGGTACTGGTTGAAACCATCAATGATTACCTGCCGATTCTCGAACATCAGGGCTTTCACCTGATTCTGGCGCCCACGCCTGCCGAGCGCGCCGATGCCATCACACGGCATGGGGCCCAGATCGATGCGGTGCTGACCCGTGGCCCATTGGGCCTGTATGCCGATGAAATCGCTGCCCTGCCCAACCTCAAGATCATCTGCGTGATCGGCGCCGGTTACGAGCACGTCGATCTGCAAGCCGCCGCCGACCGGGACATCACCGTCACCAATGGCGCCGGAGTCAATGCCTCTTCGGTCGCCGACCATGCCATGGCGATGCTGCTCTCGCTGGTGCGTGATATTCCACGTTGCGACGCCGCCGTGCGCCGAGGTGAGTGGCCAAAAATCATGCGCCCTTCCCTGGCCGGCAAGCGCCTGGGCATCCTGGGGCTCGGGGCGGTCGGCATGGCCATCGCCAAACGCGCCGCCAACGGCTTCGACATGACCGTCAGTTACCACAACCGCCAACATCGCAGCGACGTGCCATACAGTTTCTGCTCGACCCCCACCGAGCTGGCACGCACCTCAGACTTTTTGATCATTGCCGCCCCCGGTGGCCTGGGCACCAAACACCTGATCAACCGACAGGTACTCGACGCCCTGGGGCCTAATGGGTTCATCGTCAACATCGCCAGAGCCAGCGTGATCGTCACCGCCGACCTGATCAGCGCGCTTGAGCAGCGCAGAATCGCCGGCGCTGCGCTGGATGTCTTCGACGCAGAACCCCAGGTGCCGAATGCCCTCAAGGCGTTGGCCAATGTGATCCTCACCCCGCATGTCGCCGGTCTGTCCCCGGAAGCCACTCAAGGCACTGTGGAACTGGTAGGTCGCAACCTGGTGGCGTTCTTCTCCGGGAATCCGGTATTGACACCTGTTGACCTACCCCAACAATCACAGCTTCGTAAGGTCATTGATTAAAGGACGCCCAACAGCGTCCAGAGGCGACGGGATTCGGCATCGGCCGAGATCAGTTCACCCAGCAGTTCGCTCAGGGGCTTGTTGCCCCACTCCACCCCGCGCCGGATCAAATAAGGGACCGGGCTGTGGGGTTCGGTGCGCGCCAGGTACTCGGCAATCAACAGCAATTGCCGATACGCCTCTTCGCGACTCGCCGGCTCGCGAAACACCAGAGGCGCCGATGTGGCTTGCGGTAAATCGGCAGGGCCAGGCGCCGACACTGACGGTGCCTCGACAGGGACTTCGGTTAACTGTCGTGGGTGCATGGCGATGAACTCCTGAACCAGCGTCAATAACGCCCCGATCACGTCTTGCAAGGCTTTGAAGCCCGGCGCCTGGGTGCCGAGATAGGCGTCGCTCCAGTCTTCCAGCCGTTGCAGATGCTGCAGGCTCAACAGCAGACTCCCCTGGCTGTGCAACCAGAATGACAGGGGCGTTGCGCGAATCTGCTCGGTGAGTTTTTTCTGTTCGCTGCGCGCCGTTTCCGCCGAGGTTTTCGCCGCCTTACTGTCATTGACCAGCACCTGTTGCAGCTGCAACCGTCGCCAGGCATCCAGACACAAGCCATCGAATTCGCCGTTACGCGGATCCAGCAACGGCACCCGGGTCAGCAGCACTTCACTGTAGCGTCGAGCCAGCCATTCAAGCGGTATCACCCGCCATGACTGATCACCGCCCTCAGCTTGAGGATGAAGGTGCTCGGGATAGCGCTCGCATAACCCGGCAACCAGCGCGAGGCTGCCCGGCAACCCTTCCAGCCCGTCCTGATGCAACCAGGCCTCACCGAGCCAGGCGCAAAGCATCAGGTCCTTGCTGCGCTCCAGCAGCAAGGTCGTGGTCAGCTTTTCCAGAGCAGGCCATTGCGCCCGCTTGATCGACGACTGCCAGACGCCCGTCGGCAGGCTTGTGTCGTCTTCGCGGCGTAATTCGCGCGCCTGGTCGAACTCATGTTCATAGCGCAAATCCTGACCGCAAGGTGCCTCCTCGCTGATCGGCTCAAGCAACCGGGCAATCAGATCCGGCAACGGTTTTGAAGGCAGGTTCACAGGCCCTCCTCCTGAGTCATGACCGCCGCAGCCGCCGTTGCCCCTGTCACCATGAACGGTGTGCGCGGGGCTCGGGTGGGCAGCGGTTGAATGGATAACGGCAGCTTCGAACCCTGGGTCATCAACGACAGGCGAACAAACATCAACGTCTGCTCGGCTGTACTGGTCTGTGCCGTCACCGGCAGGCGCAACGTCAGCGGAAAGTCTGTGTAGTCCATATTCGGCTGGCGCTGCACCGACTGGTGCGAACGGATCAAACGCAGCAACGACCAGGGACCGCTGTACTCCCAACCGGCTTCAAGATCGCGCACAACCAGGCTGGGCTGCAACGGATCGTTGGCCGGGCGCTGGGAGCCATTTCTGGCCCAGCGCAACGTCAGCCGGACAGATTGACCGACCATCCAGCGCAGGTTCGGCTGGGTTTCGCCGGGGTAGCTGATCTGTTGATTGCCGGCATTCAAACTCCAGGCGATCACTTGGTCAGCACCGCGCTCCTCCTCTCGATCAGTGCGCCAGCGCACGTCCATTTCAACGCCGAGGATACCGCTCTTGTCCCGCACAAACAGCGGCCCCAGCCAGGTACTGGCCTGCTTCAAACGGTTGAGAAAATCCTCGGCGGCCAGGCGCTCCGGCGTCTGACTGAGCTGCAACCCGGCCTGGGCGACCGGTAAACGTTTGTCGATCAGTTCCAGGAAATGCTGGACCCGCGCAGGGTCGGCGTCGGCGGCCCGCAGACCATTGGCAAACGGAAAGCGCTCGGCCAAGTATTGGTTAAAATAGTTGGCCAGGTCGTTCCACGCCGCCGACGCCTGTTGCTGTTGCAGGTACTGACAGCGTTGCATGGCGCTTTGCTGCAGATCCAGGGCGCGCAGGGCCAACGTCCCGCGTCCGCCGGACAGGCTGGCGGTTTGCAGGATCTGGCCGCAGGACGTGGCATCCATTTCGATGAAGTCGCGGCTCACCAACTGCTCGATCTGGGCCGGTGAACTGGCGGGATTCTGGTCCCTGTACTTGAGCAGTTCATCGTTGAGCGCGCTGAATTGTGTCACCCGCTCGTAATCCAGCGCCGAGAGATTCTGCTGCTGGGTTTTCAACCACTCCAGCGCCGAGGTGCGCCGTTCGGTGATGCCCAGCATGGTATTGAATTGCTGCTTGAGGCTCAGCTTCAAATCCTGCACATCGCTGGCGCCATACAGTTGCAGACCGAGGTTCTTCGAGCCGTCCCACTGGCTGATTTCAGTGCGTTCGCTGAAGAGCGGCTGGGCGACGATTTCACCCATGCCGTCGACAACCTGGTTCAGGGCGCGGCGGTTCAAGGCGCTTTGCAAACGCGTCGCCAGGTCGCTGCGGCGTAACTCGACAAAGGCTTTCTGCAAGGCCACCGCCTGAGGCGCCTGCACATTGAACACCCCGTAGGCGTGAGACTGGTCATTGTGGTCCTTGAGGCTCAACCACATGGCCTTGGCCGCTGCACCTTCAGCAGCCTGCAGCAACGCACCGCGATAATCCGGCGGGATGCGCGGCAGTTCTTCGGCGGCGTAACGCTTGTAACTGGCGAAATAGTTCAGCGCAGCGTTGAGGTCATCGTCATCGGCATTCTGCCCCTGCATGTCGCTGGTATCAGACTGATCCGCACGCAAGGCAATGGCCACGAAATCGCGTTTGAACAAGGCCTGCACCGCGTTGTTCAACTGGCTGACATGCTCTTGTAACGCCAGCTGCCCGCTACCTTGCTGTACCAGCAAGTTGCCTCTGGATCCGACCTGGGCGATCCACTGATCGCGAAAGCTTTGTTGCAACTTCGACGCTTGCTGATCCAATTGTTGCTCGACCTGCGGGCCGAGCAAGGTGCTCTGGCGCACCTTGTCCATCAGCTCGCGATAGCCAGGCACCAGATCCTGACCCTTGCCGCGACTCCACGCCGAATTGGTCAGGCCGATCAGCGCTTGCAGGTCGTCGATCAGCGCCCGCAGGTCCTCAAGCTCAGTGAGGGAGTTGCCACTGCCGGCCTCCAGCCGCTCCAGGTGCAACCTGAGATACCCGGCCTGGCGTACGAAGTTGTCAGCGAGAAAATACTGGTCAAGCCAGCGCTCCATGAGCCCGGAAAAGTTTTCCTCTATCACCGGGCGCTCCATGGCCAGGTCCAGCGGTTTCAAGTCGCTGCCATCAGCATCGAACAACACCCGGTTGTAAAAACCGGCATGGCGCAACGTGCCGACATTGAAGTTCAGGGACAAGGCGTTGTTGCTCAGCGACACCAGGTCTTCGAGGGGCGCCTTGGGGTTATTCAGCGCCTGATTGAACCACTGGTTCTGTTGCTCAAGACGTACCGCCCGCTCTACCAGATCCTTGGCCTTGACGTAGTTTTGCCATTGGGCCGGGTCTTCGCTCTCAACGTTACCGCGTCGTTCGGTGTTGCGAATGGCCTTGAGTTGCGCCAACTCCGCGTTCAGCAGGTTGTGCAACGGCTGCAACAAATGGCTCTGGGCGGTCAAGCGCAGTTGATTTTCCAATTGCACGTCCAGGGACGAGAACCAGGAAGTGGGAAACACCACAGACGTGAAGCTCCAGCGCGGGGCCTTCTCCACTACCCGCCAGAATCCCTGGACGTTGCGGCGGGTCGCCTCCACCCGATGAGATTCATCCGTGACCACCACGTAATTCTTCTGCGCCCCTTGCAACAGGCGCGACAGTTCATGGGCCTCCTTGACCGAGTCCTGCCAGACCCAGAGCATGCCTGCGATCCAGACCACACCGATCACCAGCGCCACCACGCCGGTCAGTCGCTGCCAGCGCTGACGCAGGCGCAACAAGCGTGGCACGACCTGGGCCAGCCCCCGTTCGGCGACCACCCGTCGTTGCCACAATTGCCGGGCGAAGGCGCTCTGCTGCAACCCGGTGTCGTAGGCCGAGAACCCCTCGAGAGCGTCCTGTGCAGGCTGGTTGGCCGTGAAATAAACGCCTCGAAAACGCGGCGCCTCGCCTTGGGCATTGCCTTGAAAAACCGGTTCCAGCAGGGTTTGCAGGTTGCGCCTCAAGGCTTCAAGGCGTTCCGGCAAACCATACAACTCACCACTCAAACGGCCGGACAAGGCACCGATCTCGATAATCGATTCCGACAAGACCCGATTAACCTGGTCCAGCGCCTGATCACTCCATTGCGCTTGCCAGATCGCATCGGGACCAAAGGGCGAGGACCAGCCCAGCGTCCGCTCGCGGGCCTCGACCGGCAGTGCAGTGATCAACTCCTGAAAACCCGGCAGCTCTTCCAGGCCGGTAATGACCACGTATACCGGCAGGCTCAGACCGAACCTTTGCAACAGATCGATAAAGCGCCGGCGAGCCGCCAGGCCGAGGGTCGCGGCCTGTTCGACATTGCCCAGGCGACTGACCGGCACGGTCCAGATCACCCCGTCCAGTGGTCGTTTGCTGCGCAAGCGCAGAATCAATCCCAACAAGCGCCACCAGCCGCCCCGTTGCAGGTTCATGCCTTCATCCGGCAAAAACAGCGCCTGAGGCACCACCAGCACCGCGCCTTCGGGGTCCGACCACCAGCGCCCGAACCAGGCCGGTTTGTCCGTCGGTTGCAGGCGCCACTGGGTGCACAACTGCGTGCCCTGGGTTTCGTTGCCGAGCATCAGCAACCATGGAATCTGGTAACGGTCCTGAGCACCCTGCTCCTGCTCCATGTGCCGCACCGAGGCATAAAAACTGCGGATCGCCGCCCCGCTCTGGGTGCGCAACCACCAGACTGCCACCCCGATAATGATCAGTACCAACAGCACCGCGATGACGAGGCCGACAATCTCCAGGGTGCTCATGAGTCTTGCTCCGAGGCGGCAACCGAATCGGTCATCTGCAAGACCGGCTCGAGCTCCTGGCGAATATCCCGCCAGAACAACTGCCCCAACCCGGTCAGTAACAGGACCATGGCAAGAATCCCCAGGCCCAGGCGAAAACCATCGGGCATCGACAGACGCACGGGCAACTGCAGCGGCGGCACGGCCGAAGGCTGCGCAAGCCTGGCGCTGACATCGGCATAATCCGCTTCGTGCTGCCAGGCAAAAGTGAACAGCGCCAGGCGTAATTTTTCATGTTGGGCCTGACTCTGCTCGCCCCGCAGCCGCCCCTCAAATCCCAACACCAGGCACTGCAAATAGACATTGGCCAGGTCGCGGGTGGTGGGAATCTGCTCGTCCAGCAGCGCCTTGATGGCCAACGGCAGCCTTTCACCGGCCTGACGACTGGCGTACATCCTCGATTCCAGGGGGGTTTCCTGCCAGGCGGACTGGCCCGGCCACGGGCTAAATACCAGGGTTTCATCGATCAGCGCGACAAAGGCATAGACCAGCGCCTTGACCTGTTCGGTCGCGGCGTCGCCGACCCGGGCGAACGCCGTGCGCCACAGGCGTTGGGAGATTTGCGTCGACAGGTCGACCACCGCCTCCACCAGCGCCTCGTCGTCACTGTCCTTGGGCAACTCGCTCCATTGCTCGGACCATTGCAGCCAGGCCTCGCGAAACGCACTGCTCAGCGGTGCTTCGTGGAGGCCCCGCGTACCCGCACCGGCATTTCCCTCAGACATATGACGCCCCTTCCTTGATCAAGCACTTTCACTCGCCTGGGCCACAAACAACACCACTTGCCATGGGCTGCTCGCCGGTTTTGAGGCCGGCGCGACAATCAACAACGGCAATTGCCCGTCGAACCATTGGCCCTCGGCCGTCACCACAAACAAGCGTGTATCGTCGCCGACGCTGTAGGCCACCTGCTCGTTGCGGCTCATGGCCTGATGCGGCAAACCGCTCATGCGCTGACGACTGAGCAACGGAATGTGTGGCTGCGACGCGATGATCGCGCCGCTCAGCCATTCGCTGGCGGCCTGCTCGCCGACACCGTTGGGCATGCGCAAACCGATGACCACACGCTGGCTCGGCTGATCGTCGGGCAGTTGAATCGAGAAGCTCTGTTCACTGCGCGCAAACGGCAGGCTGCGATACCCGGCGCGAATCAATTCGAGGGTTTTCTCCAGCCAGTCGAGGACCGCTTCATAGCCGCGTTGCAGCTCCAGAAAATCCAACGGTGCAAACGGCGGTACACCGGCCAACGGGTCCAGCGCCGACCAGGCGCCGGCCAGTCCGAGCAACAAGCCATACAGGGTCTGCGGGTTGGCCTGGCGGCTGCTCAGCATGCCTTCGACCTCCGGCAACCGAGCCCAAAGCGCCGTCAACTGGCGACGAATTTCCATTGCGTCGTCCTGATTGCCGGCCTGCTGGGCCTGACGCAAACGGCCGGCCAGGAACATGCATTTCTCCCGCGCCCGGGCACACAAACCGGCCACCCGCCGGCCGATGACAGATTCGGGCAACAGAATTGGCGTGGGCGGCGTGTAAGGCAACGGGATAAAACCGCCGCCCTCCTTGCGAATTTTCAGCAGCGGCAGGCAGATGGAATCGGCCTTGTTGAGCTGCGTGCACAAACGCGGGTTCGGCCGCCACACGGTGATGGATTCGGGATACTCGCCGCTGGTCAAATCCGGCAACGCATCGCCGACCACCGATTGCAGTCGGCCCTTGAGCGGCAGCAACTGCCCGGCGCGCCACAACGGACTGACCGCCAGGTACACCGTGACTGTGGCGTCGTCGGTGGCGTTGACGGCTTCACCGACGTCGAGCTCCAGCGTCGGCCCCACGCCGGCTTGCAGGTTGACCGGCAAACCGTCGGGCATCGTCGCTTGAAGATTGATTAACCGCACCAGCCCGGCACTCAGTGCACCGGGGTCGACTTCGACACGGTTCACACCCCAGAACCACGGATTACAAGCCTGGGCAAAATGCGCCACCAGCGCCTCGGCCCGCAGCCCTTGTAACTGAAAATGCTGGGGCAACAACTGCATGCCCTCGTGCCAGCAAACCGCGTCAGGTAACAGGCTCATACGATTCCTTTCGACGTCTAAGTGTCGCCGCGCACAGGGGCGTTCTTGCCATGCATTCAGTTCGGGCCGTCGCCCACCAGCGTCATCTCGCGACTGTCGAACTTGAGCCAGGCGTTGCTCTGGTCATCCAGCCGCAACCGGTGTGCTCCGGGAGTGTTATAGCTGGCGAAGACCAAAAGTCCAGCCGCCCGCTTGCCCCCCAGCGGGAAGGGTTGTTTATCGATGAATTGACCGGGGACCAGCTCCAGGCCCCAGACCGTCATCAGCTGTCGGTAGTCGCGTTGATATTGCTCGCGCTCGGCGAACCACTGCCGAGCGGTAATGCCCGACAGCTGCTTGAGTAGGTCCGGGTCGTTCACCGCAATGAAATCCACGGCAATCGGGGTGTCGTCGTTAGCTCGGGGAGCGACGTCCAGGGTCAGGTTGTCGAGGTCCACGCGTGGCCCGAACAACGAACACCCGGCGAGGGTCAGGAACAAGACCAAAGCAAAAAAACGTGCAAACAAAATGAATTTTCCTTTTCTCAAGACAGTCCAAAAAAGCTTTTCGCTTGCTTTTTTATAGACCTGTTCTAGCGTCTTGGGTAGTTCGGCGCACATGCCGAATGAGGAAGGTTTGTCAAAGGAACGACAGGTCCATCTGCCACCCTTTCTAACCTACGGTCCAGCAAGGGAAAGCGATGAACGGGCCTCCCGATGCATTGCGCCCGCTCATGCATCGGAGTCAGCCAACATGGCAGAAAGTACTCAGCACAAGCTCGACAGAGTCCGCCCTCCCCGGGTGCAAATCACCTACGACGTCGAAATCGGCAACGCCATCGAGAAAAAAGAATTACCGTTGGTCGTCGGCATTCTCGCCGACCTTTCCGGCAAGCCCCTCGAGCCACTCGCGAAACTGAATGAACGGCGCTTCACCGAAATCGACCGCGACAACTTCAACGAAGTGCTCGCCTCGATCGCTCCCCGCGCCACCTTGCAGGTGACCAACACCCTCAGCGGCGACGACAGCAAGCTCAACATCGAGCTCAACTTCAAACACATCGACGACTTCGATCCTGTGAAAGTGGTCGAGCAGGTCACGCCGCTGCGACGCCTGTTCGAAGCCCGCCAGCGTCTGCGCGATCTGCTGACCAAGCTCGATGGCAACGATGATCTGGACAAGCTGTTGCGCGACGTCATCGCCAACACCGAAGGCCTGCAAGAGATCAAGTCTGCCCGTCCGGAAACCGCCGCTCCCGCCTCCGCTGGCGACAGCGAAGCACCGGCCGAACCGCAAGCCTGATCACTTAATCACTTAGGGAGATGTCGCCATGCCCGCTTCAGCCGCTGCCAAAACCAGTGAAAGCACAACAGAAAGCCTGTCCCTGCTAGACCGCATCATCGCCGAAGGCCGCATGGCCCATGACGACAGTCAGCAGGATTACGCCCGCGACATGCTCGCGGAATTCGCCACCCAGGTACTCGACGAAGGCATGGCCATCGACAAGGACACCGTGGCGATGATCAACGACCGTATCAGCCAGATCGACGAGCTGATCAGCGCTCAGCTCAACGAGGTGTTGCACCACCCGGACCTGCAGAAACTCGAAGCGTCCTGGCGCGGCCTGCACCTGCTGGTGCAAAACACTGAAACCAGTTCCCGGCTGAAACTGCGACTGCTCAACGTGACCCAGAAAGAGCTGCAGAACGACCTGGAAAAAGCCGTCGAGTTCGACCAGAGCGCCTTGTTCAAGAAGATCTACGAAGAAGAATACGGCACCTTCGGCGGCCACCCGTTCAGTCTGCTGGTGGGTGATTACACCTTCGGCCGGCACCCTCAGGACATCGGCCTGCTGGAGAAGCTCTCCAACGTTGCCGCGGCCGCTCACGCACCGTTCATTGCCGCCGCCAGCCCACGGCTGTTCGACATGAACAGCTTCACCGAACTGGCCGTGCCACGTGATCTGTCGAAAGTCTTCGAAAGCCAGGAGCTGATCAAATGGCGCTCCTTCCGCGAAAGCGAAGATTCGCGCTACGTGTCGCTGGTGCTGCCGCATTTCCTGCTGCGCCTGCCTTACGGCCCGGAAACCTCGCCGGTGGAAGGCATCAACTACGTCGAAGACGTCAACGGCAGCGACCACGGCAAGTACCTGTGGGGCAACGCCGCCTGGGCCTTGTCGCAACGCATCACCGAGGCCTTCGCCAAGTACGGCTGGTGCGCGGCCATTCGCGGTGCCGAAGGCGGTGGCGCGGTCGAAGGCCTGCCGGCCCATACCTTCCGCACCAGCTCGGGCGACTTGTCGCTCAAATGCCCGACCGAAGTGGCAATCACCGACCGCCGGGAAAAAGAGCTCAACGACCTCGGCTTCATCGCCCTGTGTCACAAGAAAAACAGCGACGTGGCGGTGTTCTTCGGTGGCCAGACCACCAACAAATCCAAGCTCTACAACACCAACGAAGCGAACGCCAATGCGCGGATTTCGGCGATGCTGCCGTACGTGCTCGCGGCCTCGCGTTTCGCGCACTACCTGAAGGTGATCATGCGCGACAAGGTCGGCAGTTTCATGACCCGCGACAACGTGCAGACCTACCTCAACAACTGGATCGCCGACTACGTGCTGATCAACGACAACGCGCCGCAAGAGATCAAGGCGCAGTACCCGTTGCGCGAAGCGCGCGTGGACGTGACCGAAGTCGCCGGCAAGCCGGGCGCCTACAAGGCCACGGTGTTCCTGCGGCCACACTTCCAGCTCGAAGAGCTGACCGCGTCGATCCGCCTGGTCGCGACCCTGCCGCCACCGGTAGCTGCCTGACCTGCCTCTCCCGCCGGCCAACCCGGCGGGAGTTCTCCGTTTATCTAGCGCGATAACCTTCAGGAGTTTCATGCGATGGATGCAATCATTCTCGACCTCGGCGGCGATATCAAAGGCGACAGCCTGCTCGAGGGCTACGCGGACAAAATCGAAGTCATGTCCTACAGCCACAACGTGGCCATGCAGGTGACCAACGATGTCAGCAACTCGGAGCGTACCTCCGGCAAGCCACACATCGGCGAGTTCACCCTGACCAAATTCGTCGACAGTTCCACCCCGTCCCTCAACGAGTATTGCTGCGCCGGTAAACCGATCCCGGAAGCCAAGATCACCATCGGCCGTAACGCCGCCGAAGGCAGCGGTCAGCTGATGCCGTTCATCATCTACACCCTGACTAATGTCGTGCTGTCGAACGTCAGCGTCAGTGGCGGTACGGGTGGCAAACCGGTGGAAACCATTTCCCTGAATTTCACCAAGATCAAATGGGAACTCACTGCCCAGAAAGACGACGGCACCAAGGAAGGCACGGCCGCCTCGACCTGGGACATGGCCGCCAACAAGCTCGTCAAGTAAGCGGACGCGTCGGCCATGGCAGGCACCGGCATCCTCCCTCCGTTGTTCGAGCGACTCGCCTCAAGCGAGGTCGACACTGTGCAGGTGTTCGATCGCCAGGGCCTGCTCGACTCGGTGCAAACGGAGTTGCTACGCCTGTTCAATACCCGACGCGGCCAACGCCCGCTGACCTCTCCGCCGAGCATTCTCGACTACGGCATCGCTGACTGGACCGCCCTGCAACAGCAGCGCAGCGATGACCGTCGTCAGTTGGCGCGGGAAGTGCGCGAGGCCATTACCCATTTCGAACCGCGCCTGCGCCTGGGCGAAGTTCAGGTCGATCCGGTGCCCGGACATCCGCAGCAACTGAGCATTCGCCTGATCGGTGAACTGCGCAGTGGCCAGCAGCACTGGCCCGTGGCATTTGTCATCGAGAGGGCCAGCGATGGCCTTGAGGTACGTCATGAGCGACTCGATTGACCCGCAACTGCTCGACTACTACCAGCGTGAGCTGACCTGGCTGCGCCACGCCGGGAGCATTTTCGCCGAGCGTTATCCCAAGGTCGCCAGACGTCTGGAATTGTCCCCCGGCGAATGCCCCGACCCGCATGTCGAACGGCTGCTGGAAGGCTTTGCGCTGTTGGCGGCACGCCTGCAACGTCGGCTTGATGACGACTACGCCGAATTCAGCGATGCGCTGCTGGAACAACTTTATCCTTTGGCCATGCGCCCTCTGCCGTCCTGCGCGATCGTGCAGTTCGAACCGGACCCGAGCAAAGGCAACCTGGCCGGCGGCTACCCGTTGCCCCGCGACACACCGTTATTCGTCACCACCGGCAAAGGCGAAAGCATTCACTTTCGCACCAGCGCTGCGGTTCGGCTGTGGCCGTTGGAAATCAATGAAGCGCTACTGTTGGGCAGCGACGAAGCCCAGGCCCTGACCGGTGTTGTTCAGGCGCGCTCGGCGCTGCGTCTAAGCGTGCGCTGCCTCGGTGAAAGCCAATGGTCGACGCTTGGCATCAAACAGTTGCGCGTGCATCTTTGCGCCTCACCAGTGATCAACGCCTGCCTCTATGACCTGCTCGGCGCGCATGCCGTGAAGGTATTGGCCGGACCGGTCGGCAGCGTGCCCAAAGTGCTGACGGGGCTACCGCAGATCGTCGGTTTTTCCAGCGATGAAGTGCTGCTGCCGGACGAAGACGGCGTGCATCCGGGCATGCGTCTACTCGCCGAGTACTTTGCCTTCCCGGACAAATTCAATTTCTTCGACATCCCGTTGGCGGGTGCCACCAGCGACAGCCAGACGGCTTATTTGTACATCGTCTTCGATCGCGCCCCGACCAGCCGCATGCATCTGCAGGCCAGCGACATCGCTCTGGGCTGTGCGCCGGTGATCAACCTGTTCCCCCGCACCTCCGAACCGCTGCGCCCCGACGGCACCCGCAGCGAATACCGCCTGGTCGCCGACAGTCATCGGGAAAACAGCGTCGAGATTCACAGCATCCGGGCCGTGCGCGCCAGCTCCAGCCAGGGTGTGCAACGGGTGCCGGCCTATTACGGCAGCCAGCATATCGGCGGTGAGAAGCAGTGCTACTGGCACGCGCGACGGATCAGCGGCATGACCCCAAATCGTCTGGGCACCGACATGATGGTGAGTCTGGTGGACACCCGGCTCGACCCGCTGTCCGAGGCCACCGAATACAGTCTCACCGCCGAACTGCTCTGTACCAATCGGCATCTGGCCCAGAGCCTGGCGGCCGGGACGCCACTGGGTTTCGAACGGCCGGGGCCGGTGGCCTGGGCTCGTTTGCGCAACCCGCCCAGTCCGCAAAGCCTGCCACGGCTGGACGGCGAATCGCGTTGGCGGCTGGTGTCGCAATTGACCCTCAATCATTTGTCATTGGTCGAGGGACCGCAGGCGCTGGATGCACTCAAGGAGATTCTGCAGCTGCACAACTTGCGGGATGAAGCCAGCGCCCTGCGGCAGATCGAAGGCTTGCTGGGCCTTGGTTGTGAGCGGGTCATCGCCCATGTTGGCGAAGACGCCTGGCGCGGCTGGCGCAATGGGCTGGAAGTTCAGCTGCAACTGGATTCGCAGCATTTCGTCGGCAGCAGCGCGGTGTTGTTCTCAGCGGTGCTGGCGCAATTCTTTTCACTCTATGCCACGGCCAACCGCTTCGTGCGCACAGTGCTGGTTCAGTCAGACAAGGAGGTGAAAACATGGCAACCCCAAGCCGGCATGCCGCTGTCCCTCTGAGCCTGAGCCAGAAGCTGCGTCGCGATCCGCAGGCGTTCGAGTTATTGCAGGCGTTATTGCTGCTGGAGCGCGAGCATCCGCAAGCCGAATCCCTGGGCAGCGGCACCGCCCCTCAAGCGGAAGCCTTGCGTCTGCGCGGCCCATTGACACCACTTTTTTCCGCCAGTGAAATCGAAAGCCTGAGCCAAGCACCCGGCCAGCCACCGATCCTCAGCACTCCGGTGTTCGGCCTCGGCGGCCCCGACGGCCCCCTGCCTTACGCCTATCAGGAATGGCTGCAGCAACGGGCCCGCGCCAAGGATCATGCACCGGCCGCGTTCCTCGACCTGTTTCAGCATCGCTTGCTCAGCCTGCTGTACAAGGTGATGCGCAAACACCGGATTGCCGTCGGGTTCACTGTGCCCGGCGCGTCACCGGTGCAGGCGCAGCTGCGGGCGCTGACCGGGTTGCTGCCCAAGGCCTTGCAGGAACGCCAGGCCGTACCCGATTCCGCGGTACTGGCGTGCAGCGCGCTGTTTGCCGATGGCCGTCGCTCCCTCGCGGGTTTCGCCGCCATCGTGCGTGAGCAGTTCGAACTGCCCGCGAAGCTGAGTGCCTATGAAGGTGCCTGGCGCGAGATTCCACCGGCCAGCCGCAGCCGCTTGCAACCAGGTGGCCGCAACCTGCAACTGGGCCGCAGCGCCGTGGCCGGCACCCGGGTCTGGGATGAACATGCCGGTATTCGCCTGACCCTCGGCCCGCTGACCTCTGCCCAGGCTGCGCGGTTTCTGCCGGACGGTGAATCCCACGCGGCCCTGGCCAGCCTCAGCGCCTTGTATTTCGGCCCGGATCTGGACTGCACCCTGGTGTTGCTGGTGCGCGGTGCCAGTCCGATCAAACTCGGTCGCCAGGCACCGCCATTGCTCAGCTGGAACGGCGGTCTGCAACGCCAGACCAACCTCGCTGTGCAACAAATCGAAACCCGCCTTCGTCAGCTGGAGATCACCTGAACATGGAACTGGCCAGCCTGATCGGACGCCTCAACCCGGACAACCGCCGCGCCCTGGAACGAGCCGCGCAACGTTGCCTGCAACGGGGTCATCATTACGTCGAAATCGAGCACCTGCTGCTGGAACTGCTGGACATCGAGGGCGGTGACTTCGCCTGGCTGCTGCCGCGCTTCGGCCTGGAGCGCGATACCCTCACGGCGGAAATCAACAAGGCTTTGGACCTGTTCAAGTCCGGCAGCACGCGCACCCCGGCGCTCTCGGCGCAAACCATCGGTCTGCTCGAAGATGCGGTGGTCCAGGCCAGTGTGCTGGGCCTCGACAGCATCCGCTCAGGCTTGCTGCTGCTGGCCTTGATTGACCGCGACGAGCGCCGCAGCTTGTTGCTCAACAGTGCCTCGTCGCTGTTGCGAATTCCGCGCGATGCCTTGCGCAGCAATCTGCTGGAATGGACCGAAAGTTCTCGCGAACACGTCGGCGGCACGCGGCCAGTCAATCCAGGTAACCCGCAGCCGAAACCGGATTCGGTCCTTGATCAGTTCACCCAGGACCTGACCGCGGACGCCCATGCCGGGCGCATCGACCCCATCGTCGGCCGTGACGGCGAGATTCGTCAGTGCATCGATATCCTGCTGCGGCGCCGGCAGAACAACCCGATCCTGGTCGGCGCACCGGGGGTGGGCAAGACGGCGGTGGTCGAAGGCCTGGCCCTGCGCATTGCCGCCGGCGATGTGCCGCCGTCGTTGCAGGAAGTCAGTCTTCGGGTACTCGACCTCGGTCTGTTGCAGGCCGGCGCCGGGGTCAAGGGCGAGTTCGAGCAGCGCCTCAAAGGTGTGATCGACGCGGTACGCAACGCCGACAAACCGATCATTCTGTTCATCGACGAAGCCCACACCCTGATTGGCGCTGGCGGCGCGGAAGGTGGCAGCGACGCGGCCAACCTGCTCAAACCGGCCCTGGCCCGTGGCGAGTTGCGCACCCTGGCCGCGACGACCTGGCTGGAGTACAAAAAATACTTCGAGAAAGACCCGGCGCTCGCCCGGCGCTTCCAGCTGGTGCAAGTGGAGGAACCGGACGAAACCACCGCTGTTGAAATGCTTCGCGGGGTTGCCGCCAAACTCGAACAGCATCACGGCGTGCAAGTGCTGGACGCGGCGATTCATGAGGCAGTGAAACTGTCCCATCGCTACATCTCCGGGCGCCAGTTGCCGGACAAGGCCATCAGCGTGCTCGACACCGCTTGTGCCCGGGTCGCCCTCGGCCAGCACGACGTGCCGCCACCGCTGGAAAGCCTGCGCCATCGCCAGCAAAGCCTCAAAGACGAAGTCGAACGCCTGCGGCGCGAACAGGCCACCGGGCTCGATCACCGTGAACGCATCACCCTGCTGGAAACCGAATCCGTCGGTAACGTGCAGGCCATTCGCGAACTGGAAGTGCGTTGGAACGAAGAACGGGTCGCCGTGCGCGAACTGCTGGAAACCCGAAGCGAGCTGCTGGCCTTGAGCGAACGCGCCGACAGCGACAAATCGGACGAAGCCACCGACAGCCGCATCGATCATCTGGCCGCCGAACTGGTGCGCCTGGAAGCCGGGCTGGACGCCATTCGCCAGGACGATCCGCTGGTGCCGGAACAGGTTGACGCGAAAACCGTGGCCGCTGTCATCGCCGGCTGGACCGGCATCCCGGTGGGCAAGATGCTTGCCGACGAAGCCCACGCCGTCCGCACCCTCGGCCAGCGCATGGGCCAACGGGTCATGGGCCAGAGCACCGCGCTGAACACCATCGCCCAACGCCTGCAAGCCTACCGCGCCGGCCTCACCGACCCACAAAAACCAGTCGGCGTGTTCCTGCTGGTCGGCCCCACCGGCGTCGGCAAAACCGAAACCGCCTACGCCCTGGCCGACGCGCTGTACGGCGGCGAGCGCAACCTGATCAGCATCAACCTCTCGGAATACCAGGAAGCCCACACCGTCAGCCAACTCAAAGGCGCCCCGCCCGGCTACGTCGGCTACGGCAGCGGCGGCGTGCTCACCGAAGCGGTACGGCGCAAACCCTATTCGGTGGTGCTGCTCGACGAAATCGAAAAGGCCCACCCGGATGTGCTTGAGGCCTTCTACAACGTCTTCGACAAAGGCGTGATGGAGGACGGAACCGGGTTGGTGGTGGACTTCAAAAACACGGTAATGCTGGCCACCAGCAATGTTGGCGCTGAGTTGCTGCTCGATACACCGGTGGCGCAACTGGGCAGCGATGACTTCAACGAAGCGTTGCATAAAGTGCTGCTGAAAGCGTTTCGCCCGGCGTTTCTGGCACGCATGACGGTGGTCGCGTATCGGCCGTTGGATGAGGCGACGCTGGAAGGGATTGTGTTGGCGAAACTCGAGAAATTGCGCGGGCGCTATAAAGCCGCGACCGGCAAGCAGTTTGAGTTTGATGCCGGGATTGTGCAGGCGGTGTTGGCCAAGTGCAGTGCGGCGGGTGCACGGGATGTTGAGAATGTGTTGATGACGCAGGTGACGGGGAAGTTGGCGGAGTGGGTGTTGGAGTAACTCAGGAGGCTCAATGCTATTCATGCATAAAGGTTCTGAAAACTGCATTCAATTTGCTGTGTACACAGGTGAGAACCCCAAAGGCAATGAGGCAGCCTATGAGCTGATTGACGGCTCCAACCAGGCCGGAGTGCGAGATCGCGCGCAGCTCACGTTCAATCTGCTCGATATCGATGCATCCGCTCACGCGCCGATGCTGGACATCCTTGCGCAGTGGATCAGATTCACCGAGTACGACAGGCAACAGGCGGATATCTACAAACGGATGTCACCAGAGGGCATGCAGAAGAGAAAGGAGGCCGGCATCAATGCCGAATGGCGCTATTACAACAACTACATTGACTTGGTGCTGGCCTTGTTCGGTGAGCACCTGTCCAAGCCAACTCTCGCACAGGAAACCGAAGTGGCGGGCCTGGTGCTTAGTTCAGAAAGGATCCGCGCACTTGTATCCAGTGTCTCCCAAAAAATAAGCACCTACGCGCAAGCACTATTTGATGAAAGTGAGCGCGATAAACTCCTGAAAGGCGCTTATGCATCGCTGCATCCGAGCCTGGACTGGAGCGCCTGGGTCAGTGGCTTCGCTGACATGTCCACGGAGAAACAGGTCCCCTTCCTCTACGACATCACGATGTCTTTCAAGAAGAAGCTCGACTGGAGTGAGCAGCCGATGGATCTGGGCCGCATCACTAAGGACAACATGCGGATCAATGTCAGTACGCCCAATGAAGACTTCTACTGGACGTCACAGGCACGCTGGGCTGCCGTACCGATATGGGCGGCCCCTTCCTACACAACGCAGCTCATGCTGCTGGTGGCGAAAAACGCGAAGGCCACAGTCCAGGAATTGCAGGCGTTCGCCTACGCCATCTTCGCCTACTGGTGCAAGATCTACCCGCATACGGCGACCCCCATCCATCGCATGTATGGCGTTATGACTGCGGCCAGGGAGTTCGAGGTACCTGTACTGGCCTGTGCCCCGGACAAGATGTACCTCCAGGCCATGCTCTTCATGAACCCGCAATGACGGCGGTTCAGTCCAATGGAGGCAAGCGATGCTTTCCCTCAGCGGTACAGCGCTGACAGACCTCTGCCAGAGGCGACTAGAAAAGGGATGACTAGAGGCAAATCAATTAATTAACCAAATAATTTTTTCAGGATAAAAACAATGCCCACTCTGACCGATAACGAAAGACGAAAACTGGCGGCCTATATAGCTAGCCGCGATGGTTATGCTATCCCTGGAACCAACCAGGGCCAACTCTATACCGCTGCCTGCTGGAGTTGGGCGTTAAACGGCGGGCACATGGATAACGGCCATGCCAATAGCGCGGACAGCATCTACCGCGCCATTATCGGGCACACCACAATATTGGACCCGGATGACCCCGACCCGGAGCGCGCCAAGATTGTTCATGGGAGTAGCATCATTGACGCACGCGCCCAGTTTCCCGGTTGCAATAACGAATTCACAAGCCTGGAAGATAATCACGCAGACGTCTGGTATGGAGATCGAATCGCCGCCGCGGAAACGGAAATCAGAGTCGCCATGATGAGTATTGCTGCGCGCAAGAATGGATTGACGCCGTTGGGCGTGGGCGACAACTTCAGATACACCCTGCATATGCGGACGTCTAAATGGTATGGCTGGGATCACTGGGGTATCGGAATCCGGCTGCCGCCCGATGACAGGCTAATCTACATTCAGAAAGGTCCCAACGGCCCGATCTGCCATGCATCAAATCTGATGTGGGACGAACACCTGACCCTCACCAGCATCGGCCTGAATGGCTTGCTGCAAACCCATCTGAATGTGATAAACCAAATCACCAACGCTCCCGTATGGGAAGCCAAATGCCGTACATGCAATACAACTCATGGGTATTGGCGCCCAAGCGTTGTCAGAAGTTGGCATCAGTGCACAACCTGCGGGACAGTGTGGTGCCATGCGCATGGTAAAACACTTGCCGGTAAAGGTAGCTGGCATGACGGTACGCGCACCTGCGGGGTTTGCGCAGGAAGGACCGCGCTTATTTAAACTGTCACAGCAGAAAAAGAGGATCCAAAAAACGCAGAGTTATTTTGAACAGCCGGCAAAACCGTTGACCATCACGTGAGGTTGCTTGATGCCACGCTCCACAGACAGCAACACAAGCCTCTCCCTCACGGCATCGTCTCTGTCGGCGCTTTACCCTGAGTCGCTGTCCGGTGAAGAAGCGCTCAACTCACTCGGCTCGCAAACTCTCAACGGCCTGAATGACGGCACTTCTCTCACCCTGACTAGCGCCGTCGCAACTCATGTCACCACCACCTTGCATAACGACGCCATGGTTCGCCCACTGGACGCACTGGTTGCCGAAATTCGCCAACTTCCCGCCGACGCCACCGCCGAGCGCTATCAACTTGTACTGCGTCCCTGGCTCTGGTGGTTGACCCTCGCCAGCAACAACCGCGTATTCCAGAATCTCTCCACCTCAGACATCGTCACCTCGATTTTCAAGGCCCACGGATTCACGGATTTCCTGTTGAAACTCACCGGCAGTTACACCCCGCGCGAATACTGCGTGCAGTACGGCGAAACCGATTTCGCCTTCGTCTCGCGACTGTTGGAAGAGGAAGGGATTTTCTGGTTTTTCACCCATGAAGACGGCAAGCACACGATGGTGCTGGGGGACAGCAACGACGCCTTCCCGCAGATTCCCAACGGGCCAAAAGTCACCTACCTCGGTCAGCAAATGGGTGAACGCGAACTGCATGGCATTCGCTCCGGCCAGGTGTGCATGCAAGCGGTCGCCGGGGTGTATCGAGCGACGGATTACGAGTTCACTACCCCGACCACTTCGCTCTACAGCCAGGCCGAAGCAGTGGCCGGGCCACGCTCGATGTACGAGCACCCCGGCGGTTACAACGCCAAGGCCCGCGGCGATGCGCTGACCAAGCAACGGGTAGACGGCTTGCGCAGTCAGGAGAAACGCTTCGTCGGTGAAAGCGATTGCCGCTGGCTGGTGCCGGGGCATTGGTTCACGCTGGCCGGTCACGATGACACGACCCTGAATATCGATTGGATCGTGACCTCGGTGACCCACGAGGCCAGCCACGACAATTATCGCAACCGCTTCGAGGCGATACCCAAAGCCACGCCGTTCCGCCCGGCGCGAACAACGCCAAAACCGCGAATGCACACCCAGACCGCCATCGTCGTCGGCAAATCCGGCGAAGAAATCTGGACCGACGAATACGGCCGGATCAAGTTGCAGTTCCCCTGGGACCGCGACGGCAAAAACGACGAAGCCAGTTCCTGTTGGGTGCGGGTGGTACTGCCCTGGAGCGGCAAGGGTTTTGGCATGCAATTCGTGCCACGCATCGGCCAGGAAGTGATCGTGACGTTTATCGATGGCGACCCCGATCGGCCGCTGGTGACCGGTTGCGTCTACAACGGTGACAACGCCCTGCCCTATGCGCTGCCGGCGAATCAGACCCAGTCCGGGATCAAGACCCAATCGTCCAAGGGCGGCGGCGGTTTCAACGAGTTGCGCTTCGAGGACAAGAAGGACGCCGAAGAGGTGTTTCTCCAGGCGCAGAAGGACTTCAAGATCAACGTGCTCAACGACACCACCGCCACCGTGGGCCACGATGAAACCCTGACGGTGCAGAACGCCCGCACCCGCACGGTGAAGGAAGGCGACGAGACCGTGACCCTGGAAAAAGGCAAGCGCAGCGTGACCATCCAGACCGGCAGCGACAACCTCGATGTGAAGGACAGTCGCACGGTGACCGTGGGCGCTGACCAGACCCACAGCACCGGGGGCAATTACACGCACAAGGTCACCGGTGATTACAGCCTGACCGTGGACGGCAACCTGACCATCAAGGTGACCGGCACCCTGACCCTGCAAAGCGGCGGCAGTTTTTCGATCAAGAGCGGCGCGGACCTGGCGGCCGAGGCCAGCACCTCGATCAGCCAGAAGGCCGGTACGTCCCTGAGCAATCAGGCCGGCACCTCGTTGGAGAACAAGGCCGGCACGACAATGACCAACGATGCCGGGATCAGCCTGACCAACAAGGGTGCCGCTTCGCAGACCGTGGATGGCGGCGGCATGCTGACCATCAAGGGTGGTCTGGTGCAGGTCAACTGACAAGGAGTACCCATGGCCATCACGCCGCTGGACTTGCAGCAGAACGATAAACAGCTCAAAGGTCGCTTGCTGGACGGCCAGCTCGACGGTGCATTGCACATCAAGGATGACGGGCGCGCGCAGGCAGAATTGCAGTACAGCCAGGGCGAGCTACAAGGCACTACCCTGCTCTTCCACCCCAATGGCAAGGTCTCGGCGCAGCTGCCGTTTGTCCGTGACAAGCTGCACGGGATCGCCAGTTTCTATGCGCCACAAGGCGGGCTGCAGCGCAAGGCGACTTACCACCGAGGGCTGCTGCATGGCGAGGCGTTCAATTACTTTCCCGATGGGCAACTGGCCGAGGCCGAGTTCTACCGTGATGGCGTGCGCGAGGGGCGGTATCAGCGCTTTCATCCCAACGGCAAACCGGCCGTGGAGGCGCGGTATCTCAACGGTCAATTGCTTGAACCTGAACAGGGCTTCGCCACCGATGGACGACCGCTGGACGCCGACGGCAAGCCTATGTCGAGAGTGCGTTGGTGGTTCAGGCGATGGACGGATCCTGCTCAGGCGTGACTGAAGATGCATTTCCTGTAGCAGTTCTTCAGATCAGGGAATCAGCATCTGCATTTGCCCCGGCATCACGATCTTGATGACGCCGGCCCAGTTGCACATCAGGGTGCTGTTGGCGTCGATGGCCGGCATGCCGCCCAGCAGCAGGGTCGGCGCGCCGCCGGGGATCCACGGGGCGGCGGTGGCGGGAATGCACGGCATCGGCGTCAGTACGCCAAGGGCGGCGGCAGTGGCGCCCGCGACCATCGGGTTGGCCATGCTCATGCACATGCCGAAAGGCATGACGTTCACCAGCGGGATGTGATCCATGATGTTGGCCGCCGGCATGCCTCCCGTCAGCGTGCGATTCACCGGCAGCACGTTGAGCACGGCCGGCGCCGCGCCGAAGCTGCATTGCAGGGTTGCGGTGGCACAGACTTGCGGACAGCCCATTTCAAACCTCCTTCCTGGAAGCACCGTATCCCCTGAACCATAGTCTGCCGGGCCTGGTTTCGCACATCAGGAACGCTGATTATCCAGCAACACGCTAACCTATAAGACCGTGCCGCGCTTGTGGCTCCCCCGGCGCACCATTAGATTAGCCAATGATGTCTGGCCTCCAAAATAAGCAGAAGGGATAAGCATGGCGCTTACTGACCAGTCCACCCGTATCCGCACCGGCGAAGAACTCGATGCCAGCCTGATCGATCCGTACCTCAAGGCCCACATTCCGGGCCTCAGTGGCTTACCGAAAATCAGCCAGTTTCCCGGCGGTGCGTCGAACCTCACCTACTTGCTGGAATACCCCGAGCAGGAGTTCGTCTTGCGTCGGCCGCCGTTCGGGCACAAGGCCAAGTCCGCTCATGACATGGGCCGCGAATTTCGCATCCTCAATCAGCTCCGGGACGGCTTTCCGTACTGCCCCAAAGCTTACGTGCACTGCACCGACGAATCGGTGATCGGCGCCGAGTTCTATGTGATGGAACGGGTCAACGGGATCATCCTGCGCTCCGAACTGCCACCGGAACTGGGTCTGGATTCGGCGCAAACTGAAGCGCTGTGCAAAAGCTTCATCGACAAGTTCGTTGAACTGCACCGGGTCGACTACAAGGCCTATGGCCTGGGCGACCTCGGCAAGCCCGAAGGTTATGTCGCGCGGCAGATTAAAGGCTGGAGCGAGCGCTATGAAAAAGCCCTGACCCCGGACGCGCCGAAGTGGGAGGCGGTCAAAGCCTGGCTCAACGATAAGATGCCTGCCGATCACCCGACGTCGAGCATCGTTCACAACGACTACCGCTTCGACAACGTGATCCTCGACCCGAACAACCCGATGCAGATCATCGGCGTGCTCGACTGGGAGCTGACGACCCTCGGCGATCCGCTGATGGATCTGGGAAACACCCTCGCCTACTGGATCGAAGCCGATGACCTGGCGCCGGTGCAACTGATGCGCCGCCAGCCGAGCCACGCGCCGGGCATGCTGACCCGCCGTGAGTTCGTCGATTACTACGCCGAGCGCTCAGGCATCCAGATCGACAACTTCGACTTCTACTACACCTACGGCCTGTTCCGCCTGGCCGGCATCGTGCAGCAGATCTACTACCGCTTCTTCCATGGTCAGACCCAGGACAAACGCTTCGCGCAGTTCATTCACATGAACAAACTGCTGGAGCAGATGAGCCTGCAGGTCATCCAGAAATCCAGCCTCTGATCAGCGCCTCTGGCCTCATAACAAGGAAAAACCATGTCCAAGACTCAGTTGTTCGACCTCGACGGCAAGATCGCTTTCGTCTCCGGCGCCAGCCGCGGCATCGGTGAAGCCATTGCCAAACTCCTGGCCCAGCAAGGCGCCCACGTCATCGTCTCGAGCCGCAAACTCGAGGGCTGCCAACACGTGGCCGACGCAATCATCGCCGCCGGCGGCAAAGCCACCGCCGTCGCATGCCACATCGGTGAAATGGAGCAGATCAGTCAGGTCTTCGCCGGCATCAAGGAACAGTTCGGGCGCCTGGACATCCTGGTCAATAACGCCGCGACCAACCCGCAGTTCTGCAACGTACTGGACACCGACCTCAGCGCCTTCCAGAAAACCGTCGACGTGAACATCCGCGGCTACTTCTTCATGTCGGTGGAAGCCGGCAAGCTGATGCGCGAAAACGGCGGCGGCAGCATCATCAACGTTGCTTCGATCAACGGCATCTCGCCGGGGATTTTCCAGGGTATCTACTCGGTGACCAAGGCTGCGGTCATCAACATGACCAAAGTCTTCGCCAAGGAATGTGCGCAGTTCGGTATCCGCTGCAACGCCCTGCTGCCAGGCCTGACCGACACCAAGTTTGCTTCGGCGCTGGTGAAGAACGAGGCTATCTTGAACACCGCATTGCAGCAGATTCCGCTCAAGCGCGTGGCGGATCCGAGTGAAATGGCGGGTGCGGTGTTGTACCTGGCGAGTGATGCTTCGAGCTACACCACTGGGGTTTCGTTGAATGTGGATGGGGGGTTCCTGTCCTGATCCGATTTACCGGATGAACAAAAGGCAGCCTTAGGGCTAATGCCAGTCAGTTAAGCTGACTGGCATTTTTATTTTTGATCGGATACTTCGGGGATTTGAGCCTAATAGCCCGAGGATAAATGCGTTCCTCCCGCCGATGAGGCAGGACGTAATGCATGGCTGAGGCATGAAGCTCGGCCAGGTACTTGGGGATGTTCCCGGAACGGTCGGCGGAGACGCTGTTGATAAACCCGAGAATCGCCCAGGTGCACGCGCTAAAGCTCATTTCGCATGGGTAAATTCCTGGACAGTGACGACTCATTTCCACCATCTGATAGCGCAACAAGTTGTAGCCCAGCAGTACTCCCCACAGCTCCTGCTCGATCATCTCCGGCGTCTTGCTGCGCAGCGTGTAACTGCTGTTGAGCAAAGTCTGTTTCATCTCCCGAAATCCTAATTCGATCTCCCATCGCTGGCTGTACAGGTCGACGATTTCGTCGGGCGGAAAGCGCAGCGGATCGGCCATCGACGTCAGGATCTGACACACCTTGCCCTTGACCGTTTTGCTCAGGAGCCGCGCGGTCAGGCGCTCCGGCAGCCCCGGCCATTGCTTGCGGGCCTGCGGCGAAGTGCTTAATGAGACAACCGCATCCTGGCGCCCCAAACGCTGAAGCACTTCGTACTGCGAGCCTTTTTTCAGCGGCATCAGCCAGTGACGCTCGATCCCTGCCTGCTGCCATTGATGCAGTAAACCTAACGAATAAAAACCACGATCAAACAGCGTCAGCGAGTGATCAGGGGTGGTTTCGATCAACTGCTCCGCCAGTTTCATCTCGTTGCTGCGATAGCCGTCAAACGCACTGCCGATGAGCAAATGGCTGGTCAACTCCATTTGGCAGACCATGCGTACCTGAGGAAAACCGGTGTCGCCATGCTGGTTGCTGGCGGAGTCGTAACGCGCACGGTTTTCCAGCGTATCGGGCGTTCGCCAGACAACGCCATCGACCCCCAGTAAACGCAAACCGGCCCAAGTTGGATGAGAGGCCGCTTCATGCCAACTTTTCTGAGTCAGATGGAAGACTTGTCGTACAGCCTCGCTGCCCAATCTCTGACGGGCTTGAACCACGGCGCTGGGTGCCACCAGCGGGCGCTGGCCCGGCAGCATGATATTCATGCGGCTGACCACATCCCACGCCGACATGCGCCGAAAGAACGCCATGGAGATCACGCACCAAAGCATCATTTCCAACGGCAAGCGCCGCTTGCGCAGGGTCGCTACGCCTGCCTGTTCAAGTGCTTGCTCGACCAAAGAAGGGTCGAGCAAGGAGTCCAATCCCTCGATTGAGTTTGGAGTGGAGACGATGGTGTGGGTCAGTTCCAGTGCCCGAGCGAGACGCATAAAAAAATCCGATGCCAGTACAGGCATCGGATTTTGATTTCTTGCGGCCAAAGGTCAAGCGAAAGGGCTTAACTGATCGGCATTAGCCTTAGGGCTGCCTTTTTGTTTGTTATCGATCGTTCCCACGCTCTGCGTGGGAATGCCTCAATGGACGCTCTGCGTCCGCTTTTGGGACGCGGAGCGTCCCTGGCTGCATTCCCACGCAGAGCGTGGGAACGATCACGCGCGAGAACTTATTTTCTATTATTTGCAATAAGTGAATTTTTATTCCATAAATAGCCCTCCTGAAAATAAAATCCAAAAGGACCCCGGCTATGCGCGAACTCGGTATCGGACTCATCGGCACAGGTTTCATGGGCCGCGCCCATGCCTTGGCGTTTCGCAACGTCAGCGCGGTTTTCGAACTGCCCCTCAAGCTTAAACTTGCCGCCCTGGCCGACGCCGATCCGCAGCGTGCCCGCCACTGCGCCGATGCCTGGGGTTTCGACACTGCTCATAGCGACTGGCAGCAATTGATCGATGACCCCAAGGTCAATCTGATCGCTATCACCACGCCCAATCACCTGCACTACCCCATGGTCATGGCCGCCCTCGCCGCCGGCAAACCGGTGTATTGCGAAAAACCGTTGGCGGTGAATCTGGAACAGGCCGACGCCATGCGCCTGGCGGCCAAAGCGGCGGGTGTGGTGACGCGGGTGGGTTACAACTATCAGCACAACCCGATGATCGGGCTCGCCCGGGAGCTGATTGAAAACGGCGACTTGGGCCAGATCATCAGTTTTCAGGGTGAATTCAGCGAAGACTTCATGGCCGATCCTGCATCACCCTGGTCCTGGCGTTGCGATGCCGATCATGCCGGCGGCGCACTGGCCGATCTGGGCAGTCACTTGTTGGCCATGGCCCGTTATCTGCTGGGCTATGTCGAGGCAGTGAGTGCCGATACTCAAACCGTGCACCGGCAACGTCCCGCCACGGCTGGCAGCCCGGAACAAAGCAGTATTGCCGTCGACGATCAGGTTCACGCCTTGCTGCGGTTTGCTAACGGCGCCCGGGGTACGTTCAGCAGCAGTTGGCTCAAGCACGGCTACAAGAATCACCTGAGCTTTGAAATCAGCGGCACCCAAGGGACGCTGGCGTTCGACCAGGAACGCTTGAATGAACTGCGTCTGTATCGCGCCGGGCAGGATGGCTTCCAACGCTTGCTGGCCGGGCCGAACCTGCCGGGTTATGCGGCGTTCAGCCCGGCCGCTGGGCATCAGCTCGGCTACAACGAACTCAAGACACTGGAGGTCCATGATCTGGTGATGGCGTTGGCCGGGGTCGGCCAGGGCGGAACGGATTTCGAGCAGGCGTGGGAAGTCGAACGTCTGGCGACGGCGATCCGGTTGGCAGCGCGGGAGTCGCGGTGGGTCAGGATCGAGGAAATCTGAGCGAAACGCGGGTGAAACCCGCCAGCAGCACAGCGCCGCTGGCGGTACAACATGAGCAGAAGGCTTACTGAGTGACGCAACGAGTGAGCGTCGTTTCCCGGGTCACCTGCCCCTCAGCCCTCATATCGCCTTGCACATCGGTGTTTTCGGTGGTCTGGCAAGTGCGTACAGGAGGTGGAGGCGGCGCGGCGGGAGGTGGCGGCGGAGGACTGGCACACCCCCCCAGAATCGCGACGCAGAGTGCAAACGACAGTGGAGCAAAAACGCGTTTCCCAAGACTGTTCATAGGTTGACCCGCGGTAAGTGATCGACATATTTCCGCGACCCAACACCCTCACCGCGAACACGCGGACCGGTCACAGAAAAAATACTTTCGTATTCCTTCGACCGCCAGCAAAACCCGACAGTTCCTAGGAAATCTCGGGACGATGCATCGTATTGCTCTCAAGCTCATAACGCAGCTCTTCGATCAATGCCGCCACCGCTTCCGGCGTTCTAAGGTTGCCCACGCTCAACCCACTGACCACCAGATCCACCTGCCCCGACACGGGATGATAGAGCTTCACCGTCAATGAATTATCACCCGTAACACTGCAGTCACAGGCCAACGGCGAAAAACTCCGCTCCAGTTGCATACGCAATTGCGCCACATAAATCATCCTGCGGTTCCTGTAGCTGTATTCGAAAGGGACGCGATACCCGAAGACCTGTATCGCACCCTCACAGCCTAAGAACTGCCGCCCCCGTCCAGAACATCAATTTGCACCCCTTCGAGTAGTGCATTTGCACCTAACGCTGGGCCTTGGGCCGCCACTCGCTTGAGAACAAACCGCGTTCGCGAGCCCAGACAATCGCCTCGCTACGACTGTGCACATCAAGCTTGGAATACACCGTCGACACATGGTTGCGCACTGTGTTGGGCGCGAGCTTCAGCCGCGCGGCGATTTCCTTGTCGGCCAGGCCCTCGCAGATCAGCCCTAGCACATCGCGTTCACGGGCAGTCAGGTCGGTGAAAGACACGCTAGGTAACTGCGGCGAGTTGACGTTCTTCACGTTGGCGAGCTTCTCGATGAGCGTGCGGCTGAACCAGGAGGCGTCTTTCATCACCTCTTCGATCGCCGACACCAACTCCAGCTCCGTACGTTTACGCTCGGTGATGTCCATAAACACCAGCAGGTAGCAGGGGTTGTCCTGAATGTTCACGGTGTCGGCCGAGACCGCGCAATCGATCAGCTGGGCGCCTTTCTTGCGTACCCGGACATCGACACGATCCACACTTCCGGTTTTTTCCAGGGCCGCAAAAAGTCGCGTGCGAGCGCCTGTGTCATCGATAAATTCGATCTGCGCCACAGTCTTGCCGAGCACTTCTTCACTGGGATACGCGAGCGTATCGAGGAAAGCTTCATTGACGTCCATCACCACCTGATCGCCGGCGTTACACACCAGGATCGGCACCGGAGTCAGACGAAAAGCCTTGGCGAACCGTTCCTCGCTCTGACGCAGGGCGACTTCGGCCTTATGCCGGGGCTCGATGTCCACGAAGGAAAACAGCATGCAGGCTTCGTCGTTCAGCTCAAGGGGCTGGCCGGCGACGATCACTTGTTTGCTGCCACCTTCTGGCAACTGCAGCTGGGCCTGCATTTGCGGAATAGTCGCCCCTTCGCGCAAACGCTGTTTGGCCAAGTCTTTGTTTTCGGCCCCATCCAGTATGTCCAGTTCATAGGTGGAACTGCCGATCACCTGATCACGGGCATAGCCGGTCATCTCCAGGAAGCCCGGGTTGACTTTGATGTAGCGCAAATCGCTGAGGCGACAGATCACCGCCGGGGCCGGGTTGGCATTGAAGGTTTTTTCGAAACGCTGCTCGGCGCTGGCCCACTCCGTGACATCGTTCATGATCAGCACCAGCAACTCCGGCTCGCCCGCGCTGTCGGCCAGTACCATGCTGCGCACACTGTGGACCCAGGTGCGCTCTTCGTCTTCGACCGGTGTCAATTCAACCAGCACATCGCTGAAGGTCTCGCCTCGGGCGACGCGGCTGATCGGATAATTGTCGGCCTGAACCGGATGATTATTGCGATAACGCAAGGCGAAGCGCTTGGCATACTCCTTGGCATTCGCTCCCAGCTCGCTGAGCTGATCGACCCCGTGCATGACCAACGCGGCGTCATTGGCCCAGAGGAGGGTCTGGTCGAGCTCCACCAGAATCACCCCATCGGACAAGCCGGCGATAATCTGCTGCAACTGACGGCGATTGGTTTCAGTGGTCAGGACGTCCTGGCTCATTGGATCTCCACGCGTGCGGCGACGCGTTCGCGCGCCGCCCTGTGAAGATTACGACCGCAGGGGGTTGGGATAGTGCAGCAAACATCCCTACACCACGCGCTCCTACGGGTCTTCACCCGTTCGATCGTTCCCACGCTCTGCGTGGGAATGCCTCAAGGGACGCTCCGCGTTCCAGCTTTCGAAAGGGACGCAGAGCGTCCCGGGCTGCATTCCCACGCAGAGCGTGGGAACGATCAGTGCGCCTGTCAGCCCTGCGGATCAATAGTGTCCAGCGCCCGATTCACCGCCAGTTCGCCCAGCATGATGATCTGCGCAATACCTAACAGGGAATTGCGACTCGGCCCCTCCATGTGATCCGCCAGGTCCATGGTCATGACATTGGCCGGGGCCAGCGACTCGCAAGCGTGGGCCAGCAAGGTTTCGGTATCGAGTTCCGGGTTGACGATGAACAGGGTGCCGGGGGATTGGGTGTGGCTTTGAACATGGTGAATCTCCTACATAAAGTGGAGCCACCATGACCTGTCGCTAAACAAGTAAGGGTGGCGGCTGAACGCAGGTTAGCGAACCGGTTGTAGGCACCCGGCAGACCCGAGGGTCTCCCGCGCACAGCCGCCATAACGCAAATTGCAGACATAAAAAGCATGCAATGCAGCTTGGAGCGTTTGTGCGTCTACATAGGAGTCGCTAAACCCGGTCACTGAACATTCAGCGACCCGGAGACGATAAAGACCAGGCACGAGGCGCACAAGCCGGCGGATTCTGGCGTAGTTGTAGGCAATGGCGCAAGGTGACGTAGCCTCGCATTCCCCGTGTAGGAACCGTCAATAGCAACAAGATTTTTCGATGATTGCGGCTCGAATTGTCAGGAGAACTGACCAAAACAATCCTTGGTAAGTGAGGCATGCCAATAGATCAAAAAAAGATCGTCCGAACGCGGCCCGAGCCTTCGGACGATTTTTTGATCTTCAGGCCGCCAATTGACCACTGGCAATCGCCGCCGACGCCGCCAGCATCGCCCGCAACAACACCGCACACCCGGCCGCCAGATCATCCGGCGCAGCGTTTTCGATTTCGTTGTGGCTGATGCCGCCTTCGCACGGCACGAAGATCATCCCGGCCGGGCCGAGTTCGGCGAGGAAGATTGCGTCGTGCCCTGCTCCGCTGACGATGTCCATGTGCGACAGGCCCAGCCCTTGGGCGGCGCCGCGGACCGCTTCGACACAGCCTTTGTCGAAGTACAGCGGCGGGAAGTCGGCGGTAGGTGTGAGTTCGAAGGTCAGGCCGTGTTCTTCGCAGGTGGTTTCGATCACCTCGCGGACTTCGGCAATCATCGAGTCCAGGCGCGCCGGTTCCAGATGACGGAAGTCCAGGGTCATGCGCACTTCGCCGGGAATGACGTTGCGTGAGCCGGGATAGGCTTGCAGGCAACCGACGGTGCCGCAGGCGTGGGGCTGATGGCCGAGGGCCGCGCGATTGACCGCACCGACGATCACCGAGGCGCCGACCAGGGCGTCCTTGCGCAGGTGCATCGGCGTCGGGCCCGCGTGGGCTTCTACGCCGCGCAGTTTCAAGTCGAACCATTTCTGGCCGAGGGCACCCATCACTACGCCGATGGTTTTGTGTTCGTCTTCGAGGATCGGGCCTTGTTCAATATGCGCCTCGAAATAGGCGCCGACGGCATGACCACTGACGTTGCGCTCGCCGGCATAGCCAATGGCGTTCAAGGCTTCACCGACGGTGACGCCTTCAGCATCGACCTTGGCCAGGGTTTCTTCGAGGGTGAATTTTTCTGCGAATACACCGGAGCCCATCATGCACGGGGCGAAGCGTGAGCCTTCTTCGTTGGTCCAGACCACCACTTCCAGCGGCGCTTCGGTTTCCACGCCCAGGTCATTGAGGGTGCGCAGCACTTCGACGCCGGCCAGGACGCCGAAGCAGCCGTCGAACTTGCCACCGGTGGGTTGGGTGTCGATGTGGCTGCCGGTCATCACCGGTGGCAGGTTCGGGTTACGGCCGGGGCGACGGGCGAAGATGTTGCCGACGGCGTCGATGCTGACGGTGCAACCGGCCTCCTCGCACCAGTTCACGAAAATGTCCCGGGCCTGGCGGTCGAGGTCGGTCAGGGCCAGGCGACAGACGCCGCCCTTGACCGTGGCGCCGAGCTTGGCCAGGTCCATGAGCGACTGCCACAAGCGGTCGCGGTTGATGTGCTGATGGGTGGACTGCAGAACGTCTACGGCAGCGTTCATGATGATCTCCTCAGTTCTTCTTCTGATAGTTCCCACGCTCCGCGTGGGAATTCATCCGTGGACGCTCTGCGTCCAGGCTTGGGACGCGGAGCGTCCCGGGCTGCATTCCTTTGCTGCGCGTGGGAACGATCACGCCGCAGATTTCGCAACAGACGGGCTGGGGCGCATCGAGCACAACCCGTAATAAATCAGCCCGCCCAGCGCCGAGCCGGTAAACCAGCCATAGTCGTAGAACCAGCTGAATGCATTGCTGCCGAGCGACAGCAGCGTCAGCGCTACCGGCACACCGAACGCGATAAACCCGAACCAGTTCCACGCCGGGTAAACGTCATCGCGATAGAGTCCGGCCAGGTCCAGTTGCTGTTTCTTGATCAGGAAATAGTCCACCACCATGATCCCGGCGATCGGACCCAACAGGCTCGAATAGCCCAGCAGCCAGTTGGAATACACCGTCTCCAGGCTTAAATCCGAGACGATCAATCCGAGCTTCTTCAACAGCTCATGGGCCATCAGCGCCAAGCCGACGAGGCCGGTAAGCAACACCGCTTTGGTGCGGTTGATGAACTTGGGCGCGACGTTCTGGAAATCGTTGGTCGGCGAAACAATGTTGGCCGCGGTGTTGGTCGACAGCGTGGCGATGATGATCAGCGCCATGGCCAACGCAACCCAGACCGGGCTCTGGATATGGCCGATCAGGGTGACCGGATCGGAGACGGTGACGCCCACCAGTTTTACCGAGGCGGCCGTCATCACCACGCCGAGGGAGGCGAACAGAAACATGGTCAGGGGCAAGCCGATAATCTGCCCGACGATCTGATCCTTCTGGCTTTTCGCATAGCGGCTGAAATCCGGAATATTCAGTGACAAGGTGGCCCAGAACCCGACCATGGCGGTCAGCCCGGCGGCAAAGTAACTGACCACGCTGGCGCCTTCCGGACGTTTGGCCGGGATCGCCAGCAACTCGGTCATCGACACGTTCGGCATGGCCCACACCAACAGCCCTACGCCCACCAGCACCAACAACGGCGCCGAGAGGGTTTCGAGCCATTTGATCGAGTCCGCACCGCGAATCACCACCCACAGGTTCAAGGCCCAGAACACCATGAAGCCGATCACTTCACCGGTACCGCCGAGGGATTTCCAACCCTCGAACACCGAGCCGAGAAACAGGTGAATGGCCAATCCGCCGAACATCGTCTGAATGCCGAACCAGCCACACGCCACCAGCGCACGGATCAGGCACGGAATGTTGGAGCCGAGAATCCCGAAGGACGAACGCAGTAACACTGGAAACGGAATGCCGTACTTGGTGCCGGGAAAGGCGTTCAGGGTCAGAGGGATCAGTACGATGATGTTGGCGAACAGAATCGCCAGCAGCGCTTCGCCGACGGTCAGGCCGAAATAGGCGGTGAGCACGCCGCCGAGGGTGTAGGTCGGCACGCAGATCGCCATGCCGACCCATAACGCGGTGATGTGCCATTTGTTCCAGGTTCGTTCGTGCACCTTGGTCGGTGCCATGTCGTGGTTGTAACGGGGGCTGTCGAGGACGTCACTGCCGGCTTCGAGCTCAAACAAGCCGTCGCGCTCGGTCACTTGCGATCTGATCTGTTGCATGGCCGCTCCACTGTTCTTTTGATTATTGTTGCTCATCAGGGGCTGGCGGCATCAATAACCGTGCCGGTTACCCCGTTTGCGCATCGGGCAGTTCCATAAAAACCTTGTAGCCAACTGATATTTATCAGTTTTATTTATAGACTTGATGAGTCACCGGTTACTTGCTTGTTCACTCAGGCCGAATGCCAGGCAAGTTGTCCGAACAGTCAGGACTCAATCTGGTGCATACCGCTTTTTTTTCAAAGTCGCGCATCAACCATAGACCATCCTCAACCGGCTGATTTCACATAAGAAATCTCGTCTATTTTTAGAACCTGTCAAGTGCGTCAAAGTGGTGAGAGGCCTCACCATTTTGGTGATTTTTATATTTAAACGTTAAATATCAATACTTTAAAACAGATATAAGCTTATAAAAAATATTCTTGCTCAATCCTTAAACTCAGACTAGCTTCTATTCCTGACAGCGCTGACAGGAATACACCTGTTTGCGTCGGCTTCATACAAAACATTTAGAACCGGCACAAGTCGGTCATTGCCTGCGAGGAACTCGGAATGTCTCTGTTGATCCGTGGCGCCACCGTTATTACCCACGATGAAAGTTATCGCGCCGACGTCTATTGCGCCGACGGCGTGATCAAAGCCATCGGCGAAAATCTTGATGTTCCGGCGGGTGCCGAAGTGCTCGACGGCAGCGGCCAATACCTGATGCCCGGCGGCATCGACCCGCACACGCACATGCAGCTGCCCTTCATGGGCACGGTGGCAAGTGAGGACTTTTTCAGCGGCACGGCAGCAGGTCTGGCCGGCGGTACCACGTCGATCATCGACTTTGTGATTCCCAATCCGCAGCAATCCTTGATGGAAGCTTTCCATCAGTGGCGCGGCTGGGCCGAGAAGTCAGCGTCGGATTACGGTTTCCATGTCGCGATCACCTGGTGGAGCGAACAGGTGCGTGAGGACATGGCCGAGCTGGTCAATCATCACGGCGTCAACAGCTTCAAGCACTTCATGGCCTACAAGAACGCGATCATGGCCGCCGACGACACCCTGGTGGCGAGTTTCGAGCGCTGCCTGGAACTGGGCGCGGTGCCGACCGTGCATGCGGAGAACGGTGAGTTGGTCTATCACCTGCAACGCAAATTGATGGCCCAGGGCATGACCGGCCCTGAAGCGCATCCGTTGTCGCGCCCTTCGCAGGTGGAAGGTGAAGCGGCCAGTCGGGCGATCCGCATCGCCGAAACCCTGGGCACGCCGCTGTACCTGGTGCATGTCTCGACCAAGGAAGCCCTCGACGAAATCACCTACGCCCGCAGCAAGGGCCAACAAGTCTACGGAGAAGTCCTGGCCGGGCATTTGCTGCTGGACGACAGCGTCTATCAGCACCCGGACTGGCAGACCGCCGCCGGTTACGTGATGAGCCCGCCCTTCCGTCCTCGCGGCCATCAAGAAGCACTTTGGCACGGCCTGCAATCGGGCAACCTGCACACCACCGCCACCGACCATTGCTGCTTCTGCGCCGAACAAAAAGCCGCCGGCCGTGACGATTTCAGCAAGATCCCCAATGGCACGGCAGGTATCGAAGACCGCATGGCGGTGCTGTGGGATGAAGGGGTGAACACCGGTCGTTTGTCGATGCAGCACTTCGTGGCGCTCACCTCCACCAACACCGCGAAAATCTTCAACCTCTACCCGCGCAAAGGCGCGATTCGCGTCGGGGCGGATGCGGACCTGGTGCTGTGGGATCCGGAAGGTACGCGGACGATTTCAGCGAAGACCCATCACCAGCAGGTCGACTTCAACATCTTCGAAGGCAAGACCGTGCGCGGTGTACCGAGCCACACCGTCAGCCAGGGCCGGGTGGTGTGGGCCGATGGTGATTTGCGGGCCGAGCGTGGCGCCGGGCGGTATGTCGAACGGCCGGCGTATCCGGCGGTGTTTGATTTGCTGAGTAAGCGGGCGGAGTTGAACAAGCCTGTTGCCGTCAAGCGCTAACGCCGTACACCCGATCGTTCCCACGCGCAGCAAAGGAATGCAGCCCGGGACGCTCCGCGTCCCATTGGAACGCAGAGCGTCCCTTGAGGCATTCCCACGCAGAGCGTGGGAACGATCAGCCCATCAGAGGCATCACCTCAATTAACCGTGAGGCCAACACCGTGATCAAGACCCTGAACCACCTCCCGCATCCCTATGAGAATGCGGCCGCCCTCGCCGGCCATTTCACCGATCTGGCACCACCACTCAACGACCGTCAGGCCCATCTGGAAGCCTCGCGTTGCCTGTACTGCTACGACGCGCCGTGCGTGAATGCCTGTCCGAGCGAGATCGATATTCCGTCGTTCATCCGCAATATCCATCAGGAAAACGTTCAGGGCGCCGCGCAGAAAATCCTTTCGGCGAACATCCTCGGCGGCAGTTGCGCCCGGGTGTGCCCGACGGAAGTTCTTTGCCAGCAAGCTTGCGTGCGCAACAACGACCATGAGTGCGCACCGGTGCTGATCGGCCTGTTGCAGCGTTACGCCGTAGACAACGCGCACTTCAGCGAACACCCCTTCCCACGTGCTGCCTCTACTGGCAAGCGCATCGCCGTGGTTGGTGCCGGGCCGGCTGGTTTGTCCTGCGCTCACCGCAGTGCCATGCACGGTCATGATGTGGTGATTTTCGAGGCACGGGAAAAGGCTGGCGGCCTCAACGAATACGGGATCGCCAAGTACAAACTGGTGGACGATTACGCGCAGAAGGAGCTTGAGTTTCTAATGGAAATTGGTGGAATCGAGATCCGCCACGGGCAAAAACTTGGAGAGAACCTGACCCTCAGCGATCTGCATCAGCAGTTCGATGCGGTGTTCCTTGGGCTGGGTCTGGCGGCCAGCAAACAGCTGGGGCTTGCTCATGAAGATGCACCCGGTCTGCTGGCCGCCACCGATTACATCCGCGAACTGCGCCAGGCCGATGACCTGACCCAACTCCCCCTCGCTGACCGTTGTATCGTTTTGGGCGCCGGCAACACCGCCATCGACATGGCCGTGCAAATGGCACGTCTGGGGGCACGCGACGTCAACCTGGTGTACCGCCGCGGTGTCGAGGAAATGGGCGCCACCGGCCATGAACAGGACATCGCCAAAGCCAATCAAGTGCGTTTGTTGACCTGGGCACAACCCGAAGAAGTCCTGCTCGATGCTCAAGGCCAAGTACGCGGCATGCGCTTCGCTCGGACCTGGTTAGTCGAAGGTCGCCTGCAAACCACTGGCGAAACGTTCGAACTGGCCGCCGACGCCATCTTCAAAGCCATCGGTCAGGCCTTTGATGGCAGCGCCCTCGCCGATCCGCTGGCCCGCGAGCTAAAGCGTCAGGGTGAGCGGATACAAGTGGACGAAAACCTGCGCACCAGCATCCCCGGCGTGTACGCCGGCGGCGACTGCACCAGTCTCGATCAGGACCTCACCGTGCAGGCGGTGCAGCACGGCAAACGGGCCGCCGAGGCCATCAACGTCCAACTCATACTCAACGTAGAGGCTGCGTAAATGGCCGATCTCTCGATTGTCTTCGCCGGCATCAAAGCCCCCAATCCGTTCTGGCTGGCCTCCGCGCCACCGACCGACAAGGCCTACAACGTGGTCCGCGCCTTCGAGGCCGGCTGGGGTGGCGTGGTCTGGAAAACCCTGGGTGAAGACCCGGCGGCGGTCAACGTGTCGTCGCGTTACTCGGCGCACTTCGGTGCCAACCGTGAAGTGGTGGGCTTCAACAACATCGAGCTGATCACCGATCGTTCGCTGGAGATCAACCTGCGGGAAATCACCCAGGTCAAAAAGGACTGGCCGGACCGTGCACTGATTGTGTCGCTGATGGTGCCCTGCGTCGAAGAATCCTGGAAATTCATCTTGCCGCTGGTGGAAGCCACAGGCGCCGACGGCATCGAACTGAACTTCGGCTGCCCGCATGGGATGCCGGAGCGCGGCATGGGCGCGGCGGTCGGCCAGGTGCCGGAGTACGTCGAGCAGGTCACCCGTTGGTGCAAGACGTACTGCTCGCTGCCGGTGATCGTCAAGCTCACACCAAACATCACCGACATTCGCGTCGCCGCCCGCGCGGCCCATCGCGGTGGCGCGGATGCGGTGTCGCTGATCAACACGATCAACTCGATCACCAGCGTCAACCTGGAGCGCATGGTCGCCAATCCCGCCGTGGGCAGCCAAAGCACTCATGGTGGTTATTGCGGCTCGGCAGTGAAGCCGATTGCGCTGAACATGGTCGCTGAAATCGCCCGCGATCCACAGACACAAGGCCTGCCGATCTCCGGCATTGGCGGCATTGGCAGCTGGCGCGACGCGGCGGAATTCATCGCGTTGGGCAGCGGTTCGGTGCAGGTGTGCACGGCGGCGATGCTGCATGGCTTCCGGATTGTCGAGGAGATGAAGGACGGTTTGTCGCGCTGGATGGACAGTCAGGGCTACGCCAGCGTGTCAGAGTTTTCCGGGCGTGCGGTGGGCAACACCACGGACTGGAAGTACCTGGACATTAACTACCAGGTGATTGCAAAGATTGACCAGGAAGCGTGCATTGGTTGCGGTCGCTGCCACATTGCTTGCGAAGACACCTCGCACCAGGCGGTTGCCAGCCTGAAGCAGGCGGACGGGACGCACAAATATGAAGTGATCGATGATGAGTGTGTGGGGTGCAATCTGTGTCAGATCACGTGTCCGGTGCAGGATTGTATTGAGATGGTGCCGATGGAGAACGGGAAGCCGTTTTTGGATTGGAATCATGATCCCCGCAATCCTTACCACGTAGCTCCCTAACCGATCGTTCCCACGCGCAGCAAAGGAATGCAGCCCGGGACGCTCCGCGTCCCTAAAGCGGACGCAGAGCGTCCATTGAGGCGTTCCCACGCAGACGGTTCGACGCCTCGACGTGGGAACGATCGAGTTACGGCTCCAGACCAATCCCCCGCAAGATCACACTCGTCACCGTCTGCACCGCCCGCTCAAACTGCATGTCCGACAGCGGCTGGTGGTCATTAAGAATATTCACTTGATGATCGAAGTCGGCGTAATGCTGGGTCGAGGCCCAGATCATGTACAGCAGGCTTGAAGGCTCCACCGGCAGGATGCGTTTGTCGTCCACCCACTGACGAATTTTCGCCTCTTTCATCTTCGCCCAGTCGTACAGGCTGACGTCCAGTTTCTCCCCCAGCGTCGGTGCACCATGGATGATTTCATTGGCCCAGACTTTGGAGCCGTAAGGCCGGCTGCGGGAGTGGTTCATCTTGGCGCGGATGTAGCTGCTGAGCACTACGCGCGGGTCGTCGAACATCTCGAAGCACAGAGCGTCCTGTTTCCACACTTCCAGCAAACCCAACAGCACGGCGCTGTACAGCTCACTCTTGGTGCTGAAGTAGTAATGCAGGTTGGAGCGCGGCAGTTGCACTTCGGCGGCGATATCGGCCATGGCGGTGCCGCCGAAACCTTTTTCGGCGAAAACCTTTTCGGCCCCAAGTAAAATTTTCTCGACGTTACTGCGACGAATCTCGATCTTGTGATTGCCCATGAGGGCTCCCTGACAACAGCGTTGGCCAAGACTAGCATCCGCTCTACGTCGCGGCGACAAGGGAAAACGAAACTTCGTACACCCAGCTTCTCGCAGGTAAACTGGCGCCTCTTCGAACCTGCCTCAGAGGTATTCACGATGCTGCTCAAGAAAGCCCTGACCACCGCCGCCCTGCTCGGCTCGCTGCTCGCTGCTTCAGCGGTGTTTGCCCACGCCCATCTGAAAGACCAGACCCCGGCCGCCGATAGCACCGTGATCGCGCCGTCAGAACTGCGCCTGGTGTTTTCCGAAGGCGTTGAAGCGACGTTTTCCAAGGTCACGATCAGCAAGGACGGCGCCGACGTGCCGGTGAAAAGCCTCGCCACCGAAGGCAGCGACAAGAAAACCCTGATCGTCACCCCGGCTGCACCGCTGGCAGCGGGTGCCTACAAAGTCAAATGGCACGCGGTGTCGGTCGATACCCACAAAAGCGAAGGCGCATACAGCTTCAAGGTTGGCCAGTAATTCATGACGAGCGCGATGGTGCTGTGCCGCTTTCTGCATTTCACCGTGGTGCTGATGCTGTTCGGGGCCTGGGTGTTCAGGCCTCTGCTGCTCAATGGCGCCGCTGAAAATCTGGATCAGCGACTGGCGAGAACAAGCCGCTGGTTGGCGGCGGTGGCATTGGTCAGCGGCGTTGTCTGGTTACTGTTGATCACCGCCAGCATGGCCGGGGCCTGGGACGCGGCATTCGATCCGTCGACCCTGCGCCTGGTGCTGGGCAATACATTTTTCGGTCAGGTCTGGCGCTGGCACCTGCTGCTCAATGCTTTGTTGGTAGCGCTGCTGATGACGCCATTGCGGTTGAACCTGCCCCTGCGAATCGGTCTCGCCGGCCTGCTGCTGGGGACTCTCGCCCCGGTCGGCCACGGGGCCATGCTCGACGGCCTCAACGGCCAATTGCTGATCCTCAATCAAATCATTCACCTGACCTGCGTCGGCGCCTGGCTCGGCGGCTTGATGCTGTTGGTGATGATCCTGCGGCAACCGGCAGAACATCGCGTTAAAGCGATATTGCAGCGCTTCAGTGGTGTCGGTTTCGCCTTGGTTGCGGGGCTGCTGATCACCGGGCTGATCAACGTCAAGGTACTCACCGGGCAGTTCTGGCCGACGCCGTTGTTGTCCGGGTTTGCGTTGATTCTGTTGATCAAGGTGGTGCTGGTCGCTGCGATGCTGGGATTGGCACTGTTCAATCGGCTGCGAATCAACCACTGCGAGCAGCGGCAGACCGCTCTGAAAAACAGCGTAATCCTCGAATGGTTGCTGGGGATGGGCGCGGTGGCTGCCGTTTCTTTACTCGGCACGATGCCGCCGATGATCACCGGCTAAAACGCCAATCCCTGTGGGAGCGAGCCTGCTCGCGAAAGCGGTGTGTCATTCAACATCAATGTTGCCTGACAGCGCCTATTCGCGAGCAGGCTCGCTCCCACAGGGTTCTTCGACAAACTACCAAAGTCATCGTACAACTTATGATTGACAATCCCTAAATCCCCCGCAAATAATCGCCTCCATGTTGTACGACGACGTACGACGAAAATAAAAACAACAAGAAACAAGGGAGCGTCACTTTGAGCAAGCTCGTCCGTAATTCCTCCGTCTGCACTCCTCGCCCATCCTTCGCACGCCGTCATACCCTGAGCCTGATCGGCTTCAGCGGCCTGGCATTCGCCGTGCCCATGGCCGGCCACGCCGAAGGTTTTGTCGATGACGCCAAGGCCACGCTGAACCTGCGCAACTTCTACATCAACCGCAACTTCACCAACCCGGCCTACCCGCAGGGCAAGGCTGAAGAGTGGACCCAAAGCTTCATTCTCGACGCCAAATCCGGGTTCACCCAGGGCCCCGTCGGTTTCGGCATGGATGTGCTGGGCCTGTACTCGCAAAAACTCGATGGCGGCAAAGGCACGGGCGGCACGAGTTTGCTGCCGATCCATGACGACGGCCGCCCTGCCGATAATTTCGGGCGTCTGGGTGTGGCGCTAAAAGGCAAAATTTCGAAAACCGAACTGAAGGTCGGCGAGTGGATGCCGGTGTTGCCGATCCTGCGCTCCGACGATGGCCGCTCGCTGCCGCAAACCTTCCGCGGTGGTCAGGTGACGTCCACCGAGATCAGTGGCCTGACGCTCTACGGCGGTCAGTTCCGCGCCAACAGCCCGCGCAACGATGCGAGCATGGAAGACATGTTCATGAACGGTAAATCAGCTGCCTTCACCTCGGACCGTTTCAACTTCGGCGGCGGTGAATATGCGTTCAATGAAAAGCGCACCCAGGTCGGCGTCTGGTACGCGGAACTCAGCGACATTTACCAGCAGCAGTATTTCAACCTGAGCCACAGCCAGCCCATCGGCGACTGGACCCTCGGCGCCAACCTTGGCTACTTCATTGGCAAGGAAAACGGCAGCGCCCTGGCCGGCGACCTCGACAACAAAACCGCGTTCGCCATGCTCTCGGCCAAATACGGCGGCAACACCTTCTTCGTCGGCCTGCAAAAACTCACCGGAGACGATGTCTGGATGCGGGTCAACGGCACCAGCGGCGGCACCCTGGCCAACGACAGCTACAACTCCAGCTATGACAACGCCAAGGAAAGATCCTGGCAGCTGCGCCACGACTACAATTTTGTGGCGCTCGGCATTCCCGGCCTGACGATGATGAACCGCTACATCAGCGGCGATAACGTGCACACCGGCACCATTACCGACGGCAAGGAATGGGGCCGCGAATCGGAGCTGGCCTATACCGTACAAAGCGGTGCGTTGAAAAACCTCAACGTCAAATGGCGTAACGCGTCCATCCGCAAGGACTTCAGCACCAACGAATTCGACGAAAACCGAATCATCATCAACTACCCGCTCTCGCTGCTGTAACGCGCCACCTTTTGCAGGCTGACAAAGACCCTGTGGTTGATGGGGGGTGGAATGACCCTCCGTCAATTTCAAACGATGACTCGTTGACAAGGACCGGAAAGCCTAACGATACTTCGGCCAAGTCGTACGACAACCTACAACGAACTCAATAACAATAACTGCTTGTGCAGGGACTACCATGACAACCACTCCTACAGCCCGCGCCCCTTTTAATCGCCTGCTTCTGACCGGTGCCGCCGGTGGCCTTGGCAAAGTCTTGCGCGAAAGCCTGCGCCCTTACGCCAACGTGATTCGCCTGTCGGACATCGCCGACATCACCCCTGCCCTTGATGATCGAGAAGAAGTCGTGCTCTGCGACCTCGCGGACAAGCAGGCGGTCCATCAACTGGTCGAAGGCGTGGACGCAATCCTGCACTTCGGCGGCGTGTCGACGGAGCATTCGTTCGAAGACATCCTTGGCGCCAACATCTGCGGCGTTTTCCATATTTACGAAGCCGCTCGCCGGCATGGCGTGAAGCGGGTGATTTTCGCCAGCTCCAACCACGTGATCGGCTTCTACAAGCAAGACGACGTTATCGACGCCCACTCCCCTCGCCGCCCGGACAGCTACTACGGCTTGTCCAAGTCCTACGGCGAAGACATCGCCAGTTTCTACTTCGATCGCTACGGCATCGAGACCGTCAGCGTGCGTATCGGATCCTCGTTTGCGGAACCGCAAAACCGCCGGATGATGAGCACTTGGCTGAGCTTCGGTGACCTGACCCAACTGCTCGAATGCGCGTTGTACGCTCCGAACGTCGGCCATACCGTGGTCTACGGCGTGTCCGATAACAAGAATGTTTGGTGGGATAACCGCTTCGCAACCGGCCTGGGTTATAAACCACAGGACAACTCCGAAGCGTTCCGCGAAAAAGTCGAAGGCCAACCGATGCCGGCCGCTGATGACCCTGCGATGGTTTACCAGGGTGGCGCGTTTGTCGCCTCTGGCCCATTTGGCGACTGAACCTCCTCACCCCAAACAAAACCCGAGGGAATGAGTTGCCATGCAAGCCGAATTGATTGTCGATGCCCGTAACGCAGTGGGTGAAAGCCCGGTCTGGGTCCCCGAGGAAAACGCCCTGTACTGGGTCGATATTCCTACGGGGGGGCTGCAACGCTGGAGCGCCGAAACCGGTCATGTCCACGCCTGGACAGCGCCGGAAATGCTCGCCTGCATCGCGCGTCACCGCGACGGTGGCTGGGTGGCCGGAATGGAAAGCGGGTTCTTCCATCTGCACCCGCATAACGACAGCAGCCTCGACAGCGCACTGCTGGCGCATGTCGATCACGCCCGCCCCGATATGCGTCTGAACGATGGGCGTTGCGATCGTCAGGGACGCTTCTGGGCCAGCAGCATGGTGCTGAACATGGGCGCCAATGCTGCCGACGGCACGCTTTACCGCTACAGCGCCGGTCAACGCGGGCCACTCGAGGCGCAACTCAGCGGGTTTATCGTGCCCAACGGCCTGGGTTTCAGCCCGGATGGGCGGACGATGTACTTGTCTGATTCCCATCCCCTGGTCCAGCAAATCTGGGCTTTTGATTACGACATCGACAGCGGCACGCCGTCCAACCGCCGGACGTTTGTCGACATGAATCAATTCCCCGGTCGTCCCGATGGCGCAGCGGTCGATGCCGAAGGCTGCTACTGGATATGCGCTAATGACGCCGGGATGATTCACCGCTTCACCCCCGACGGCCGACTGGACCGTTCCCTCGCCGTACCGGTGAAAAAACCGACCATGTGCGCCTTCGGTGGCAGTCGACTGGACACGCTGTTCGTGACCTCGATCCGCCCCGGCGACGACCATGACGAACAGTCACTGGCCGGCGGTGTGTTCGCCCTCAATCCCGGGGTGAAAGGTTTGCCGGAGCCAAAGGTAATATGACGCCAACATTGCTGAACCTCGAAGACGAACTCACCCACCTCACCCTCGCCCCGGAACTCGGTGGCAGCATCGTCAACTGGAGCGTGCGCCGCACGGGTCAGCCGCTGTTACGCCACAGTGACGCTCACGCGCTGAACACCGGTCTGCCGGGCAAACTCGGCTGTTTTCCGTTGGTTCCCTGGTCGAACCGCATCGCCGAGGGTGGCTTTGAATGTCCCGAGGGCTGGTTGGCACTGACACCCAACAGCCTCACTGATCCCCTGCCGATTCACGGCAGCGCCTGGCAACAGCCGTGGCAGGTGGTTTCGCAGACGTGCGATGAAGTCGTCCTGCAACTCGACAGCAGCACGCCCTTCGCCTATCGCGCCCGGCAACGATTCCATCTGAGCGAAGGCAAGCTGAGCATTGATTTGCAAGTCACCCATCTGGCCGAAAGCCCTGCCTGGCATGGGCTCGGTTTGCACCCTTACTTTCCGCGCACCGCAGGCACCCGGTTGCAGGCTCAGGCCCGGCAAGTCTGGTTGTGTGAGGGGACAAAACTGCCGACACACCTCAGCGCGTTGCCGGCCGAATGGGATTTCCAGGCACTCAAGGTGTTGCCGAGCACATTGGTCGACAACGGCTTCTGTGAATGGGAGGGCCACTGTCTGATCCAGCAACCCGACCTGGGTTATGAGCTGGAATGCCAGGCCACCGGCAGCGATTACTACCTGCTCTACTGCCCGGTGGGTCTGGATTTTTTCTGCATCGAACCGGTGAGCCACCCGGTCAACGCTCATCACCTGCCCGGTCGACCGGGGCTGCGTTTGCTGGAGCAAGGCGAGTCAGCCGAGCTCGGTTTTAGCCTGCAATTTCGCTACCCCAGCAACTGACTCAGCACCGCGCGCAACTTGCCGGGTTTGACCGGTTTGTTCAGCAGCGGTGCGTCGAGTCGCTGCAATGAGCGCCGACACTGATCCGTGCGGTCGGCAGTGATGATGACCGCCGGAATCACCTGGTGGTAATGCTCGCGCAAATGCCTGACCACATCACAGCCCACCACCCCGTGATCGAGGTGGTAGTCCGCCAGAATCAGTTCCGGTGGTCGCCCCTGCAGGGCTGCCAGTGCGGAGAATTCATCAGTGGCCGTCACCACCTCGCAGCCCCACTGCCCGAGCAGCGCGCTCATGCTTTCGAGGATGCTCACTTCGTTGTCCAGCACCAGCAAACGTCGGCCCGGCAATGGATTGCCGGTGCCAGGTTGTGGTGCCGCCAGGCTGATCGGCAGCGGAACCTCATGGGAAATTGGCACGTCGATGCTGAACATCGAACCGCGCCCCGGCAACGAGTGAACCCCGACTTTATAGCCGAGGATCTTGGCGATGCGTTCAACGATCGCCAGCCCCAGGCCCACGCCCTTACGGTCGGCGGCGCGTCCGACGTCCAGTTGGTTGAACTCGAGGAAGATCGAATCCAGCCGCTCCGCCGCGATCCCGCGCCCGGTGTCCCAGACTTCCAGGCGCAGCATTTCACCCCGGCGTCTGGCACCCAGCAGGATGCAGCCCTCGTCGGTGTAGCGGCAGGCGTTGCTGAGGAAGTTGCGCAGGATCCGCGTCATCAGGCGCAAGTCCGTGCTAATGGCGTAATCGCCCATGTGCACCCGCAGGTTCAACCCTGCAGCTTGGGCCACTGACTGAAACTCCGACACCAACGGCGCGAGCAATTCGTCGAGACGGTACAGCGCAATGTCCGGTTTGACCGACGCCTGATCGAGCCGGGAAATATCCAGCAAATCGGTGAGCAAATCTTCCGCCCCTTCCAGCGCCTGGTGCGTACGCTCCACCAGCACCTGTTCGACGTCGGGCAGCTTGCGCTCGCGCAGGGTGGAGATCAGCAAACGCGCGGCGTTGAGCGGTTGCAGCAGGTCATGGCTGGCGGCAGCGAGGTATTTGTCCTTGCTGCGATTGGCGGCCTCGGCGGCGTCCCGGGCATCGCGCAACGCTTGGGCAATCTGTTTACGCTGGGTGATCTGCTGTTGCAGGTTGCGGTTGGCTTCCAGCAGCTCGTCGGTGCGCGCGGTGACCCGTTGCTCCAGTTCGTCGTTGAGTTGCTGCAGGCGTTGCTGGGCGAGTTTGCGCTCGGTGATGTCGGCGACAAACCCCTCCACCAGCCCTTCCTGATCGGGCTTGAGCAACAGGTTCATCAGCACATCGAGGCTGCTGCCATCCTTGCGCCGTAATTGGGTTTCGTAACCGAGCAGGCTGCGCTCGCGCTTGAGCATTTCACCGATGTTTTCCAGCTCTTGAGCACCGCCGACAAACAGGTTGCTCGCCAGGTCGGCCAGTGAAAACAGCACCTCTTGCGGGTCCTGATAGCCAAGCATCCGCGCCAGTGCCGGATTGGCGGCACGCATGCCTTCCAAGAGGCTGGCCTGGAAGATCCCGTGGACGGCGTTTTCGAACAGCCATTTGTAGCGATTGCGCTCGGTTTCCAGCTCGTCCAGGCGCGCGGCCAGTTCCGGGTAATGACTCTTGCGCGCCGAGTGGCTGCCTAATCCCAGTAACCCCGCCAGCGCCCGTTGCTGTTCGTCAGAGGGCTTCGCCATAGACGACCTCGACATCACGCTGACTGGACTCGCGCGGATTGGTCAGGATGCACGGGTCGTGCATGGCGTGTTGCGACAGGAACGGAATGTCCGCAGTGCTGACCCCGTGCAGTCCCAGGGTTTCGTGGAAGCCGATCGCATGTTTCAGGGCGATCAAATGTTCAACCAGACGTCCGCAAATCTGCCGGTGATTCAAGCCACGGCAATCGATGCCAAAGGTCTCGGCGATCACCTTGAAGCGCTCAGGTGCCGAGCTGTAGTTGAACGCCACCACGTGTTCCACCAGCACGGCGTTGCACAAGCCGTGCGGCAGATCGAGAAAACCGCCCAGGCTGTGGGACATGGCGTGCACAGCGCCGAGGATCGCGTTGGAGAACGCCAGCCCGGCCTGCATGCTGCCGAGCATGATCTTCTCGCGCAGGGCGATGTCGTTCGGGTTGGCGATCATCTGCACCAGGTTGCCGTTGATCAGGCGCATCGCCTCCAGCGCATGGGGATCGGTCAACGGCCCGTGACCGGTGGAAACAAACGCTTCGATGGCATGCACCAATGCATCGATGCCGGTACAGGCCGACAGGAACGGGTCCATGCTCAGGGTGGTTTCCGGGTCGATCAGCGACACGTCCGGGACCACCGCCTTACTGACGATGGAGAACTTCATGCGTTCTTGCTGGTTGGAGATGATCACGAATTGCGAGACATCGGCCGAGGTCCCGGCGGTGGTCGGAATCAGGATCAGCGGCGGGCTCGGGACACGGATCGTGTCCACGCCTTCGAATTCGAGGATGCTGCGCCCATGGGCGACGACAATGCCGATGCCTTTGCCGCAATCCATCGGGCTACCGCCACCGACGGCAACGATCACATCGCAATGATTTTCCCGGTACAGATCAGCGCCGAGCATCACTTCTTCGACCCGAGGGTTGGGCGAGACCGCGCTGTACAGGAAATACTCGATGCCCTGGGCTTGCAGACTGGCCTCGACATCGGCCACCCAACCGGCGGCAATCACACCGGGATCGCTGACCAGCAGCACCTTGCGGGCACCAAAGGTTTTGGCGCAATTGCCGACGTTGTGCCGGCAGCCGGCACCAAAGATGATTTCAGGTGAAACGAATTTACGCAGCTGGCTGAGACTCTGGCTCATTGGAAAGCCTGTTTTTATTGTTTTGGAAGGTAACGTCCACACTAAAGCATCCGGCTGTGAATGCAATCAGACCAATGGGTAGCTCCCACAGGGGATTTGTGTCGTTCGATTCATCCGCGATAGATCAGCCGCGAAGCCTTCTCGTTACGCAACGTCAGGTGTTCCATGCCCAGCCCCGGTGCCTCCGCTTCCTCGCGGGCCTTGAGAATCATGCCGTGGTGCGGTGACTTGCTGCACACCGGGTCCGCGTTGGCGGCGTCGCCGGTCAGCAAGAATGCCTGGCAGCGGCAGCCGCCCAGATCCTTGTGCTTTTCATCGCAGGAGCGGCACGGCTCTTTCATCCAGTCATCGCCACGAAAGCGATTGAAACCGAAAGAATCAGTCCAGATGTGCTCGATACTGTGCTCGCGCACATTGGGAAACTGCACCGGTAACTGTCGGGCGCTGTGGCAAGGCAACGCCGTGCCGTCCGGGGTGATATCGAGAAACAGATTGGCCCAGCCGTTCATGCAGGTCTTGGGACGCTCTTCGTAGTAATCCGGGGTGACGAAAATCAGCTTGCACGGGTGGCCCTGCGCTTCAAGACGCTCACGGTATGAGTGGGTGATGCGCTCGGCACGCTGCAATTGTTCGCGCGTGGGTAACAGGCCAACGCGGTTGAGTTCGGCCCAGCCATAGAACTGGCACGTCGCCAATTCGACGAAATCCGCTTCCAGCTCCAGGCACAATTCGATGATCTGCGCGATCTGGTCGATGTTGTGCCGATGGGTGACGAAGTTCAGCACCATCGGATAGCCCTGGGCCTTTACCGCGCGGGCCATGGCGAGCTTCTGGGCGAAGGCCTTGCGCGAACCGGCGAGCATGTTGTTCACCGCTTCGTCGGCGGCCTGGAAGCTGATCTGAATGTGGTCCAGCCCCGCGACCTTGAAATCGCGGACTTTCTGCTCGGTCAGGCCGATGCCCGAGGTGATCAGGTTGGTGTAGTAACCCATGTCCCGCGCGGCCTTGATCAGCTCGGCCAGGTCTTGGCGAACCAACGGCTCGCCGCCGGAAAAGCCCAATTGCGCGGCGCCCATCTCCCGGGCCTCGCGGAACACCCGAATCCATTCTTCGGTGCTCAATTCCTCACCCTGCTGGGCGAAGTCCAGCGGGTTGGAGCAATACGGGCATTGCAGCGGGCAACGATAGGTCAGCTCCGCCAACAGCCACAGCGGCGGCCCCGGGCGCGAGTCACTCGATCCAGAATTGAGCATGGGCCACCTCCAGAAACGCCAGCACATCCTCGTCGATCCCCGGTACGCCGGGGAAACTCGCGGACAGTAGATCAATGATCGCCGCGACGCTGCGCTGTCCATTCACCAGATCGAGGATCTGCCCGGCGCTGTCGTTAAGTTTGATCATGCCTTCGGGATACAGCAGCACGTGGCAGTCCTGACGGGGCTCCCATTGCAGACGAAAACCCTGACGCAGCGACGGTAATTGCTCGCGGTTGATCAGGCTCACAGGGCAATCCCTCGGTGCCAGACGTTCGAGGGGGTGACGGTGTGATACGGCGGGCGTTCCAGCTCGTAGGCCATGCTCATGGCGTCGAGCATGCTCCACAGCACGTCGAGCTTGAACTGCAGAATGTTCAGCATGCGTTGCTGGCCTTCGACCGTGACGTAGTGCGCCAAGGTGATGCGCAAACCATGCTCTACGTCGCGCCGTGCCTGACTCAGGCGAGTACGGAAATAATCGTAACCACCGACGTCGATCCACGGGTAATGGGTCGGCCAGGCATCGAGCCGGGATTGGTGAATCTGTGGCGCAAACAGCTCGGTCAGCGAACTGCTGGCGGCTTCCTGCCAACAGGCGCGGCGGGCGAAGTTGACGTAGGCATCCACGGCGAAACGCACACCGGGCAGCACCAATTCCTGTGAGAGGATTTGCTCGCGCTCCAGCCCCACCGCTTCGCCCAGCCGCAGCCAGGCTTCGATGCCGCCTTCACTGCCGGGTGCGCCGTCGTGATCGAGGATCCGTTGCAGCCATTCCCGGCGCACGTCGCGGTCTGGACAGTTGGCGAGAATCGCTGCGTCCTTCAGGGGGATGTTTACCTGGTAATAGAAGCGATTGGCGACCCAGCCTTGAATCTGCTCGCGGGTTGCGCGACCGGCGTACATGGCTTTGTGGAAGGGATGGTGGATATGGTAATAGGCGCCTTTGGCGCGCAGGGCTGCTTCGAATTCGGTGGGGGACATTGCGTTGTCAGTCATTGCGGTTCTCCTGTTAGCTCTGCGGTGTCTGGTCCGGCGCCTTCGCGGGCAAGCCTCGCTCCTACAGGTTTCACGTCGAATCTGTAGGAGCGAGCGGTGCGGCGATCCGACTTGCCCGCGAAGAGGCCAGTCGCTACACCACAATGTCCATGCCGTCGAACGCCACTTCAATCCCGCGTCGCTCCAGCAGCGCCCGCTCGGCCGAGTCTTCATCGAGGATCGGGTTGGTGTTGTTGATGTGGATCAGCACCTTGCGCTGGCGGGTGAAGCCTTCAAGGATTTCGAGCATGCCGCCAGGGCCGCTTTGCGACAGGTGACCCATTTCACTGCCCAGGTGCTGGCCGACTTCGCAGATTCGCATCTCGTCGTCGCGCCACAAGGTACCGTCCAGCAACAGGCAATCGGCGCGTTGCATCCAGCTCAGGACTTCGTCGTCGATTTGACCCAGGCCTGGCGCATAAAACAGTGAGGCGCCGGTGCGTCGGTCTTCGACAAACAGCCCGATGGTGTCGCCCGGCTGCGGATTGCCGCGATTGGGCGAGTACGGCGGTGCGTTGCTCACCAAGGGGATCGCACAAAATTGCAGGTGTTCGCAGGCCGCGATGCTGAACGGCTCGCGGTCCAGTCCGACCGGTTGCCACTGCAACCCGCCGTTCCAATGCTTGAGCATGGTGAACAAGGGGAAGCCGCTGCTCAGGTCTTCATGGACGCGTTCGGTGCACCAGACCGAATGTGGGCAGCCTTCGCGCAGACTCAACAGGCCGGTGCAATGGTCGATCTGACTGTCCAACAGGACGACGCCGACGATCGCGGTATCACGCACCCGCCGCGCCGGTTGCAGCGGCGCGAAACTCTCGAGTTGCGCGCGAATGTCCGGTGAAGCATTGCACAGCACCCAATCCACACCGTTGTCGCTCAGGGCAATCGAGGACTGTGTGCGCCGTTGCGCCCGCAGGCTGCCATTGCGCATCGCGGCGCACTGGCGGCAGTTGCAATTCCATTGCGGAAAACCGCCGCCAGCGGCGGATCCGAGAACGCGAATGTGCATGGGCAATGCTCCAGAAGGCAGGCCCGGCCAACGCAACAGCTGGCCGGGTGAACAATCAGCGGTTGGCGAAATACATCGTCACTTCGAAGCCAATGCGCAGATCGGTAAACGCGGGTTTAGTCCACATGGGTCAATCCTCTTCTTGTGCCGGACGATTCCGGTAAAGCCATTAATGCACGGGGCGCCAAGTGCCCGAATGCTACTTTCGAACGAGGTGGCGGCGTGCATTGGTAGGGGGTGTTGTGCGGTCCTCAAGTACATACAAAACCAATGTGGGAGCGAGCCTGCTCGCGAAGGCGGTCTGACAGACAACATCTATGTTGAATGTGCTGGCCTCTTCGCGAGCAGGCTCGCTCCCACCGGGGATCGCGGCGTGCTTATCGGGTTAGAAGAACCCCATCGGATTGATGTCGTAGCTCACCAGCAGGTTTTTGGTCTGCTGATAGTGGTCGAGCATCATCTTGTGGTTTTCACGGCCGACACCGGATTTCTTGTAGCCGCCGAACGCGGCGTGGGCCGGGTACAGGTGGTAGCAGTTGGTCCAGACGCGCCCGGCCTTGATCGCCCGACCCATGCGGTAGGCGCGGTTGATGTCGCGGGTCCACAGACCGGCACCGAGACCGAACTCGCTGTCGTTGGCAATCGCCAAGGCTTCGGCTTCGTCCTTGAAGGTGGTGATACCCACCACCGGGCCGAAGATTTCTTCCTGGAACACACGCATTTTGTTGTGGCCCTTGAGCAGGGTCGGCTGGATGTAATAACCCGTCGACAAGTCGCCCTCAAGACGCTCGGCCGCGCCACCGGTGAGCAATTCGGCGCCCTCCTCCTGGGCAATTTTCAGGTACGAGAGGATCTTGTCGTATTGCTGCTCGGACGCTTGGGCGCCGACCATGGTTTCGGTGTCCAGCGGGTCGCCGCGCTTGATCTTGACGATTTTCTTCATCACCACTTTCATGAAGTCGTCGTAGATCGATTCCTGAACCAGGGCCCGGGACGGACAGGTGCAGACTTCACCCTGGTTGAAGAACGCCAGCACCAAACCTTCGGCGGCCTTCTCGATGAACTGTGGCTCAGCTTGCATGATGTCTTCGAAGAAGATATTCGGCGACTTACCGCCCAGTTCGACAGTGCTCGGAATGATGTTCTCGGCCGCGCATTTCATGATGTGCGCGCCAATCGGGGTGGAACCGGTGAAGGCGATCTTGGCGATGCGCTTGCTGGTGGCCAGCGCCTCACCCGCTTCGCGACCGAAACCCTGGACGATGTTCAGCACACCGGCCGGCAGCAAGTCGGCGATCAGTTCGGCGAAGACCATGATCGACAGCGGCGTCTGCTCGGCGGGTTTGAGTACCACGCAGTTGCCGGCGGCCAGGGCCGGGGCGAGTTTCCAGGCGGCCATCAGCAGCGGGAAGTTCCACGGAATGATCTGCCCGACCACGCCCAATGGCTCGTGGAAGTGATAGGCCGTGGTCAACTCGTTGATCTCGGCGGCGCCGCCCTCTTGAGCGCGGATGCACCCGGCGAAGTAACGGAAATGGTCCGCGGCCAGCGGCACGTCGGCGTTCAGGGTTTCGCGCACGGCTTTGCCGTTGTCCCAGGTTTCGGTGACGGCGAGGATTTCCAGATTCTGCTCAATGCGGTCGGCAATTTTCAGCAGCACCAGGGAGCGGTCCTGCGCCGAGGTCTTGCCCCAGGCATCGGCGGCGGCATGGGCGGCATCGAGGGCTTTTTCGATGTCGGCGGCGCTGGACCGAGGGAACTCGGCGATCACTTCACCAGTGACCGGTGAGGTGTTGGTGAAATACTCACCATTGACCGGGGCGACGAACTCGCCACCGATGAAATTGCCGTAGCGCGGTTTAAACGTAACGACGGCGCCAGGTGTACCAGGTTGTGCGTAGATCATGGTGGGCCTCTGTCTGGGTCGATGCCTGTCGGGCAAACAGGCGATGAACCGATAGTAGAGAGCCCCGCGCGCCAGACGAATGCGCCGTTGGCAGGGGGACTCTCGTTATTTGGTAGTAGATGATCGTTCCCACGCTCTGCGTGGGAATGCAGCCAGGGACGCTCTGCGTCCCAGAGCGGACGCGGAGCGTCCGGTGAGGCATTCCCACGCGGAGCGTGGGAACGATCAGGTGCGGAGGTGTTTAGATCAGTGCTTGGCAACAAGGTCTTTCGGCAGCTTGAAGGTCCAGAGCATCCCGCCCTGGTTGAAGTCCTTGACGCGCTTGGCCACTTCGCCGCCCCACAGCGGAACCGCACCACCCCAACCGGAGAGGACCGAGACGTACTGCTCGCCGTCCATTTCCCACGTCACAGGCGAGCCGAGTACGCCGGAGCCGGTCTGGAATTCCCAGACTTTCTCGCCGGTCTTGGCGTTGAATGCTTGCAGGAAACCTTCCGGCGTACCGGTGAACACCAGGTTGCCTTTGGTGGTCAACACCCCGCCCCACAGCGGCGCGAAGTTCTTGTGGCGCCAGACTTCCTTGCCGGTTTTCGGGTCGATGGCGCGCAGCACACCGATGTAGTCTTCATTCAACGGTTTGATGGTGAAACCGGCACCGAGGAACGCCGCGCCTTTTTTGTAGGCGATGCCTTCGTTCCAGATGTCCATGCCCCACTCGTTGGATGGCACATAAAACAGTCCGGTGTCCTTGTTGTAGGCCATCGGCATCCAGTTTTTCGCGCCGAGGAATGCCGGGGCTACAAATACCGAACTGCCTTTGGCTTCGGTGCCCGGCGCGCCTGGTCGGCTGGCTTCGTTGTAGATCGGTCGACCGTCTTTATCCAGGCCAGTGGCCCAGGTGATCTTGTCCACGAACGGGAAGCCGCGAATGAACTTGCCGTTGGTGCGGTCCAGCACGTAGAAAAAGCCGTTACGGTCAGCGGTCGCGGCGGCTTTGATCTCTTTGCCGCCTTCGGTGTAGTTGAACGAAACCAGCTCGTTCACGCCGTCATAGTCCCAGCCGTCGTGAGGTGTGCTCTGGAAGTGCCATTTTATGGTGCCGTCATCCGGGTTGAGCGCCAGGCGCGACGAGGAGTAGAGGTTGTCGCCAGGACGCAGGTGCGAGTTCCACGGCGCCGGGTTGCCGGTGCCGAACAGCAGCAGATTGGTTTCTGGGTCGTAGTAACCGCCGAGCCAAGGTGCCGCGCCGCCCGTTTTCCACAGATCGCCAGGCCAGGTCTTGCCGGCTTCACCGCCGGAGATGCCGTTTTCTACCGCTTTACCGTCCTTGTAGACGTAACCCATGTGGCCTTCGACAGTGGGCCGGGTCCACAGCAGGTCGCCGTTTTTCGGGTCGTAGGCTTCGATCTTGCCGACCACCCCGAACTCGCCACCGGCCACGCCGGTAATCAGTTTGCCGTTGATCACCAATGGCGCGGCGCTGATCGAATAGCCTTCCTTGTGGTCGGCAACTTTCTTGCTCCAGACGACCTTACCGGTGTCTTTGTTCAGGGCCACGAGCTTGGCGTCGAGGGTGCCGAAAATCACCAGGTCGCCGTACAGCGCGACACCACGGTTGATCACGTCGCAGCAGGGACGGATGTCATCGGGCAGGCGCGCATCGTATTGCCAGAGTTTTTTGCCGGTGCGCGCATCCACCGCAAACACCCGCGAGTAGGAACCGGTCATGTACATGACGCCGTCCTTGATCATCGGCTGTGCTTGCTGACCGCGTTGTTTTTCACCGCCGAAGGAGAACGCCCAGACCGGCCGCAAGTCCTTCACGTTGTTGACGTTGAGGGTGTCCAGCGGGCTGTAGCGTTGACCCTGGACGCCCAGACCGTTGGTGACGATCTGCTCCGGGTTCTTGGGGTCCTGGAGGATGTCTTTATCAGTGACGCCGGCCAATGCCGAGCCAGACAACAGCATGGCACTGAGCAGCACACTCAAGACGAAGGGTTGGCGACGTGCGGGTTGGGTCATGACGGCTACCTCTGCGGTTTTTGTTATACCCGGGAAATTTTCCCGGTCTGGTGCAGATTCTTGGACGCCGCCGCCCTTGGAACAATTGCCCGCAGTGCTGAGATTGCTAGTTCCTTAGTAGCGGGTCAGAGGAGATGAACTTCTGATTTTGATCGTTCCCACGCTCTGCTTGGGAATGCAGCCCGGGACGCTCCGCGTCCCTTGCGGAGCCGAACGCGGAGCGTCCGTTGAGGCATTCCCACGCGGGAGCGTGGGAACGATCATCACTTGCTTGCGGCGGAATCGACACGGGTCATTTGTGCGCGCTCGTAGCGTGGGTACAGATGACTGATGCTGCGGATCAGCTCGTAATGACTTAGGCTGATGCCAGCGAAACGCTCGGGGATGGGGCTGCGGATCATTTCGGCCATGTCGCTGCCGTTGGCGGCGCCGTCGCGCATGAGCTGATCGAGCCAGGTGAGGTAGTCGCGCATCTGTTCGAACGGCTGTTGATCCGTGGCCACCGGCCCATGGCCGGGAACGATCAGCGTCCACGGCAAACCCTGCAGGGTCGCAATGTCCGCCAGCCACACCGACAGCCCCGGACTGTTGGGCGTGGTCAGCGCCCGTTGATAAAACACCAGATCCCCGGCAAACAGCACGCCGGTTTTCTGGTCGAGAATAGCCAGATCCGCGCCCGTGTGCCCACCCAGGCCCAGCAGACGTAGATCGTGATCCCCATAACTTCGCACGCTGGGTGTCAGGGTCTGGGTCGGCAACACCACTTCGGTGCCGCGCATCCAGTCACCCACCAGTCGATACAGGTTCTCGGCCATGGCATCGCCCTGCTGATGCAACAGCTCGGTGGTGCCGGCCAGCGCGCCGATCGGCACGTCACTGAAGGCCTGGTTGCCAAGCACATGATCAGGATGATGATGCGTCAGCAACACCTCAATCACCGGTTTATCGGTGGTCGCGGCAATCGCCTTGCGCATCGCTTCGCCGTAGCGTTTCGACGGCCCGGTATCGATCACCACCACGCCGCGCTCGGTGACGATGAACGCGGTATTGACGATGTTGCCGCCGTTGGCCTTGGCAAAATTGTCAGTACTGCCTTCCAGCAGCCAGGTGTCTTCGGCGATTTGCCGGGGCTTGAGTGAATACTCGAGATCGGCCAGGGCCGGCAGGCTCAGGCTTACAAACAACAGCAGCATCCAGCGCATCACGCGCTCCTTTAGGTCAGGGTATGGCCGCATCGAATTGATTGCCGCTGTTGTCCCGCAGTAACAGGCGCGTCTGCCCTGCTCCTTCGATGTCGAAGGCCAGGTTGGGGTTTTCGCTGACGGCGGGAAACAGCTCAAGACGGGCCAGCAGTTGATCGTTTTGATCCCGCAGTTCGGCATGGTTGATGAAGAACTCCGGGATGCCGTTGACCATGCCGTTATCCATTGGATGCGCCACCTGCAGGCGCACGCGACTGAATTCGCCACGGGGATAACGCCCGCCCAGCACTTCGCCGATGTGGTCTTCCCAGCCCGGCTGAGTACGCACCACACTCGGCGCCGTGCAGCCGCCGCCCGCCGCATCGATCAGGGTCGAGCCGACATGCCACAACCCGTCACGGGTCAGCACGGCCGCGCGCAATGGCGTGGCTTGCTCGATGCGGATGCGGATCGACAGCCAGGGCAGCACCCGGTCCAGCGGCTGGAAATCGACGATTTTTGGCAAGGGGTTGAGTTCGGCCCAGGCGAGGATTTTCACCACCTCGCCCTTGAACGCCCGGGCGTCGATTTCCAGCGGTACCTGCCGGGCATCTTCGGCGAACGGCGGCGCCAGCAGCTTGACCCGCTCGTCAAACACGAACGGCGCATCGCCGAGCAACTGCTTGTGATAGAAGGCCCACATCACCGAGGGCACAGGGTCTTTACCCGGATCGATATCCACGGCGTGCGCGGCCAAGGGTAACCAGCAGGCCAACAGACAACCCGCTCGCCAGCTCACTATTGATACATCTCGGGCACGTCATAGCGCAGGCCGTAATGACCATAAATGGTTTTGACTGCGCCCTCGCGAATCAAGGTTTCCAGCGCCTCTTCCACTGCATAGGCCAACTGACGATTACTTTCATGCACCGCCATGCCGATCTCCCAGAGCTGCTTGCCCATGTTCGGGTAGGCGTTTTCCGCCAGCGCCACTTGCGGGTCCGCCGCTTCATGCACTTGCCAGTCAATCTCGCCACGCATGGCCATCACCGCGTCGACTTCACCGGCCTTCATAGCAGCGAAAGCCTGTGCCACACCAGGGTAGTGATGGGTTTTGCCAGCGAGCATGCCGCTGAATACCGAAGTCAGGTAGAACGACGGCACACTGTCGACTTCGACGCCGATCGGGTGGTGCTCGAACACCGCAACGCTGCCCACCTTGTCCAGTCGGCGACGGTCGAAGGCAACCTGCCATTGTTCGTTCTGGTACGGCCCGAACATCACCACATGGCCGTTTTCCAACTCACCCAGTTCATTGCGTTTCTGCGCGTAATCGCGATCGTACGGCACGCGCATCATCAGGTCGGCCAGTTGCAGATCGTGCAACTGACTGGCACGCCAGATGTAATCGCGCAGGTCGTCATCGAGCTTCTCGCCGGCGGGCGCCCACATCAACGTCAGGCGCACGCCGAGGGCCCTCGCCAACGCCTCGGCGAGTTCAACATCAACGCCACGCGCCTGGCCGGCGTCTTCAAAACTGTAGGGGGCAAAGTCCTTGTAGACCGCCACTTTCAGCTCCCCGGCGGCGATCATTTCGTCATAGGTTCGAACCTGCGCCTGCACTGCCTGGCAGCACAGCAACACAGCGCTGATCAACACAGTAAGCAGGCGCATGGATTACTCCTCGACGTGAACGCTGTCCAGGTAAGTGCGCACCGCCCACAACGCTTCCTGGCTCAGGTAGTCGGCCATCTTCGGCATGTAGACCCGGCCGTCACGCACGGCACCGTGGCGCACGCGTTCGACGAACCATTCATCACCCGCTTCGGCGACATCCAGCATGCGCAGATCGGGGGCGATGCCGCCGGATTTGGCTTCCAGGCCATGACAGGCCGCGCAGTTCTGGTTGTAGGCCGAAGAACCGATTTCCACGGCCTTATCGTGTTCCGGGGAGGTGCGATACGGGTTCACCGCCGCCCACCCATCGCCATCAACCTGTACGCCAGCGTCTTTGATCGGGGTCAGTCCCGGGGTGGCGACAGCCTGAGGTACCACGTTGCCGTGGGCCCAGACGGAACCTGCGCTGATAAAACCGGCCAGCAGCCCGGCAACGAGTAAGGCGTTGCGTTTTGTTGTCATTGTTATGCCCTCTTGATTGCACGCAAAACCTCTTTGAAGAGGCTATGGCACCCATCTTAGGAAGGGCTTCGCGCAAGCCACATGCTGCTTTGGTGGCCGCCGTCTAGTTCCTTGGTAGTAGGGCTTGTGGCCGTACGGGAAGTACTCCCGGCACCATGCGATTTTTCAGGAAGCAAACATGGAGGGTTGCAGCGGTTGCCCGACGACTTGGGACAAGTGAGCTTGTTGCCCCACCACCGATCGTTCCCACGCTCTGCGTGGGAATGCCTCAACGGACGCTCCGCGTTCGGCTCTGGAAGGGACGCGGAGCGTCCCGAGCTGCATTCCCACGCAGAGCGTGGGAATGATCATCGAAAGTCAGGTGATTGGAGTGGCGGATGGCACGCCTAGCGCCCCGCAGGCGCGGGCAAGATCACCAACGGCGCGGGGCGCGGACCGTGGAGCTTGTCGACACCGATCAGGGTCAGGATCAGCAACAACGGCAGGAGCAGCGCTTTGAGAACACGCATGATGGATCTCCTCCAGAGTGATGGCCGTTATTGTCCATGCTAAAACCGCGCCGCCCCGGGCGAGTTACTACCTTGGTACTGGCTCACTGGTACTTTCTGCATATTTCCTTCTGCCTCGCAGCGTTCCTATGCTGGCGCTACCTGTAATGGAGTGCCCTATGCGCCAGCTTGCCCCTTACGCCCTGATCTACCTGTTGGCGATTGCCTGCGCCGCCGGGGTGGCGACCCAGAGCCAGGCCGCCGACGCGCCGTTGCAGGTGCAGATTGGCTACCTGGGCTATCGCCCCGACCCGGGCCCGTTGCTGTCGAACATCATTCCCGAGCCAGTCGATGCCGGGCTGCGTGGCGCCGAACTGGCGATCACTGACAGCAACAGCACCGGGCGCTTCCTGAACCAGAGCTACAGCCTGGTCAGCGCCAACGTCGACAATCCGGATGCCCTGGTCGAAGCGGCCAAGGCCCAACATGAACAAGGTCTGCGCCTGTTTGTGGTGAACGCACCGGTGGAGAGCCTACGCCGGCTCAGCGCGGTGTTACCCGACAGCTTGCTGTTCAACGCCGGCAGCCCGGATGACAGCCTGCGCAGCACCGATTGCCTGCCGAACGTGCTGCACAGCCTGCCGAGTCGGGCGATGCTCGCCGATGCGCTGGCGCAGTTTCTGGTGGTGCGCAAATGGCAACGGGCGCTACTGATCGTCGGCCCGACCCCGGACGATCAAGCCTATGCCGCCGCCCTGCGCCGCGCCGCCAAACGCTTCGGGTTAAAACTGGTCGCGGAAAAAGCCTGGAGTTTCGACAACGATCAGCGTCGCAGCGCCCAGGCGGACATGCCGCTGTTCACCCAGACCGCCGAGTACGACGTGGTGCTGGTGGCGGATGAACGCGGTGATTTCGGCGAATACGTGCCCTATCAGACCTGGTACCCACGGCCGGTCGCCGGCACTCAGGGCCTGACCCCGGCGGGCTGGCACAAAACCGTGGAAACCTACGGCGCCGCCCAGTTGCAGAAACGCTTCGAAGCCATGGCCGGGCGCTGGATGAACGACCGGGATTTCGCCGCCTGGATCGCCGTGCGCAGCATCGCCAGTGCGGTGAGCAAGTTGCGTCAGACCGATCCGATGGCGATCCGTACGCTTGAAATCAGCGATCAATTGCCGCTGGACGGTTTCAAGGGTCGCAAGCTCAGTTATCGGCCATGGAACGGTCAGTTGCGCCAACCGATTCCCATCGTCCAACCCCGCGCGCTGGTCAGCACTTCGCCGCAGGACGGTTTCCTGCACCCCTTTAACGAAATGGACAGCCTGGGCTACGACAAGCCCGAGGTCAGCTGCAGCTTTCCCTGATCCCACCTCCACAACAATGACAGCAAAAGGAATCCGCCATGCGCCGCACCCTGCTCTCTTGCGCACTGCTGCTTGCCGCCGGGCACGCCGCGGCCAGCACCGCCTGGGTCTCCAATGAAAAGGACAACAGCCTGAGCCTGATCGACTTGCAGACCCTGCAAGTCACCGACACCCTGCCCGTCGGCCAGCGCCCACGCGGTCTGCTGCTGTCCCACGACAATAAGCTGCTGTACATCTGCGCCAGTGACTCGGACCGGGTCCAGGTGATGGACGTCGCCACGCGCAAGATCATCAAGGAGCTGCCCTCGGGCAAAGATCCTGAGCAATTCGCCCTGCACCCCAACAATCGCTGGCTGTACGTTTCCAACGAAGACGATGCGCTGGTGACGGTGATCGACACCGAAACCTCCAAGGTGCTGAGCCAGATCAACGTCGGCGTCGAACCCGAAGGCATGGCCGTCAGCCCCGACGGCAAGTGGGCGGTGAACACCAGCGAAACCACCAACATGCTGCACTGGATCGACACCAGCACCCAGACGCTGGCCGACAGCACCCTGGTGGATCAGCGACCGCGCTTCGTTGAGTTCACGCCCGATGGCTCGAAGCTCTGGGCCTCGGCGGAAATCGGCGGCACGGTGACGATTCTCGACGTCGCGACCCGCAAGATCCTCAAGACCCTGACCTTCCAGATCAAGGGCGTGCACCCGGATAAGGTTCAACCGGTGGGCATCAAACTCAGCGCCGACGGCAAGTACGGTTTCATCGCCCTCGGCCCGGCCAATCATGTGGCGGTGATCGACGCCAAGACCTTCGAGATTCTTGATTATCTGTTGGTCGGGCGACGGGTCTGGCAGATGTCGTTCACCCCGGATCAACGGCAATTGCTGGCCACCAACGGTGTCAGCGGCGATGTGTCGGTGATTGATGTCGACAGCCTCAAGGTCACTAAATCGATCAAAGTCGGGCGCTATCCGTGGGGCGTGGTGGTGACCCCATGAACGCACTGGAAGTCAGCGACCTGACCTTCGCCTATGGCGCGCGCGAGGCGTTGCGTCAGGTGAGTTTCAACCTGGCACCCGGGCGTTTCGCGGCGCTGCTCGGGCCGAACGGCGCGGGTAAATCGACGCTGATCGCCCTGCTCACCCGGCTCTACGATGTGCAGCGCGGTGACATCCGCGTCGGCGGTTGTTCGCTGCGTAACGCGGCGCGTCCGGCGCTCAAGCAACTGGGTGTGGTGTTTCAGCAAAGCACCCTGGACCTGGACCTCAGCGTCGAACAGAACCTGCGTTATCACGCCGCACTGCATGGGATGTCCCGGCGCCAGACCGGAACCCGGGTCGACGCCGAACTGGCCCGCCAGGCGCTGACCGAACGCCGTCGCGAGCGGGTCCGTGAACTCAATGGCGGCCACCGTCGTCGGGTGGAAATCGCCCGCGCCTTGCTGCATGAACCGCGCCTGCTGCTGCTCGACGAGGCCAGCGTCGGCCTCGACCCGGCCAGTCGGCTGGCGCTCAATCAACACATCCGCAGCTTGTGCCGCGAGCAGAACATCAGCGTGCTTTGGACCACTCACTTACTCGATGAAGTACAGCCGAGCGACGACTTGTTGATCCTTCATCAGGGCCGGTTGGTCGCCAGCGGACAAGCCGACGTCCTGAGCCTGGAGCACGGTGGTGACCTGGGTTCGGCCTTCACTCGACTGACGACTTCAGGAGCCGCCCAATGAATGCCTACTGGCAATGTTTCAGCGGCATCGTGCTGCGTGAATGGCTGCGCTTTGTGTTGCAGCGCACGCGGTTTCTCAGTGCGCTGGTCCGACCGTTGCTGTGGCTGCTGGTGTTCGCCGCCGGTTTTCGCGCCGCACTCGGGATCGCGATCATCGAGCCCTATGACACCTACATTCCGTATGAGGTGTACATCATCCCTGGCCTTGCCTGCATGATCCTGCTGTTCAACGGCATGCAAGGTTCGTTGTCGATGGTCTACGACCGGGAAATGGGCAGCATGCGCGTGCTGCTGACCAGCCCCCTGCCCCGAACCTTCCTGTTGTGCAGCAAGTTATTGGCCACCTCGCTGATCTCGCTGTTGCAGGTGTATGCCTTTCTGGCGATTGCCTGGGTGTACGGCGTGCAGCCACCGGCCATGGGCTTGTTGATTGCCTTGCCAGCGTTGTTGCTGGTGGCGTTGATGCTCAGCGCACTGGGCTTGTTGCTGTCCAACGCTATCCGTCAGCTGGAGAACTTTGCCGGGGTGATGAATTTCGTGATCTTCCCGCTGTTTTTCCTGTCGTCGGCGCTGTACCCACTGTGGAAAATGCGCGAGTCCAGCGAGTGGCTGTACGGGTTGTGCGCGCTGAACCCGTTCACCCATGCGGTGGAGCTGGTGCGGTTTGCCTTGTATGAACGCTTCAATCCGTTAGCGTTGGTGGTATGCGTAGGGCTGACACTGGTGTTTTCACTGCTGGCCGTACTCACCTTCAACCCGCAGCACGCCGCCTTGCGCAAATCCAGCTGATGATGATCGTTCCCACGCTCCGCGTGGGAATGCAGCCCGGGACGCTCCGCGTCCCAGAGCGGACGCAGAGCGTCCGGTGAGGCATTCCCACGCAGAGCGTGGGAACGATCAACCAGCAATCAGGTGAAATTACTACTTTAGTACTGCTTTACCTGTCTATCGTCGCATTCCCAATGCACCGAGACTGGCATGTAATGGGTTCATAACTATAAGGATTGAACCCCATGCCGCGTGCCCGACGTCGTCTGCTGCGCCCTTCTCTCGCTGCGCTATCGCTGAGCCTGTTGCTGGGCGTCGCGCAGGCCGAAACACCGCTGTTCTCAGCCGACGGCTATCGCATCGGCCTCTACCGCAGCCCGCCCCCGAATCAAGTACAGGGCGCCGGCATCATCGATACCGCGGCCCTGCAAACCTTGCTGACCCAGACGCCGCGCCCGGTGCTGATCGACGTCTACCGCCGGCAATGGCTGCAAGGACGGTTCATTGAGGACCAGCCCCACGAAAACCTGCCCGGCAGCCATTGGCTGGCCAATACCGGCGACGGTGACCTGACGCCCGATTGGCAGGACTATTTTGCGCGTAAGCTGAACACATTGACCGATGGCGATCTCGCGCAACCGCTGGTCTTCTACTGCCGCTCCGATTGCTGGCTGAGTTGGAACGCCGTGAAACGCGCCGCCGCCATGGGCTATAAGACGCTGTACTGGTATCGCGACGGCCTGGACGCCTGGCAGGCAGCCAACCTGCCCGTAACGCCGGCCCAGCCCGAGCCCTTTCCCTGATCTTTACGCGTGCGCGTTGTTGCCACACCCTAATCAAAATAATGAGGTGAAAGGCTATGTACAAAATTCTGATTGCCGACGATCACCCGCTGTTTCGCGAAGCCATTCATAACGTCATCAGCGATGGTTTTCCCGGCAGCGAGGTGATGGAAACCGCTGACCTGGACAGCGCCCTGCTGCTGACTCAGGAACACGACGACCTGGACCTGATCCTGCTCGACCTGAACATGCCCGGCATGCACGGCCTCAATGGCCTGATCAACCTGCGCAACGAGGCGCCGACCATTCCGGTGGTGATCGTCTCGGCCGAACAGGACAAACAAGTCGTGCTGCAAGCCATCACCTATGGCGCGGTGGGTTTCATCACCAAATCCTCGCCACGGGTGCAGATGACCGAGGCCATCCAGCAGATCCTCAACGGCAATGTCTACTTGCCGCCGGACATCATCCGCACGCAAAAATGCGGCTCAAGGCGCATGAACGATGCCCCGAGTTTTCCGCCGGAACTGCTCCAGGCCTTGACCCGCAAGCAATTGCTGGTGCTCGAACGCATGACCAAGGGCGAGTCGAACAAACAGATCGCCTACACCCTGGAAATCGCCGAAACCACGGTCAAGGCCCACGTCTCGGCGATCCTGCGCAAACTCAACGTGCACAATCGGGTGCAGGCAATTTTGAGTGCAGGCGACATTGATTTCGGGTCGTATTTGCGGCGCTGAAGGCTGATCGTTCCCACGCGCAGCAAAGGAATGCAGCCAGGGACGCTCTGCGTCCCAAGAGCGGACGCAGAGCGTCCGGTGAGGCATTCCCACGCAGAGCGTGGGAACGATCCTGGGCTCAAGGCCTACCGAGCAAGTGACTCATCGCCGTCTTCAGCTTCATCGGCCGCACCGGCTTGTGCATCAGGGTATGCCCCAGTTCGCGAATCTGCTGTTTGAGTTCGTTGCTGTAATTGGCGGTGATCATCATCGCCGGAATGGCCGAACCGCGACGGGCGTTGATCCGGGCCACGGCATCGACGCCGTTCTGATCGTCATCCAGGTGATAGTCCGCGATCAGCAAGTCTGCTTCTTCGTGATAGTTGTCCACTTGCCGCGCCAGGTCCTCCTCGGACAGCGCCGTGACCACCAGACACCCCCACCCTTCAAGCAGCGTGCGCATGCCGGCGCAAATGGCCGCGTCGTTATCCAGCACCCACACCCGCGCACCACGCAGACGTTCAAGCATCGGTTCACTCATCAGCAGGCTCGGCAGCGCCTTGGGTGCCGTAGCACTCAACGGCACTTCGACGGAGAACATCGAGCCATTGCCCGGCCACGAACGCACGTGAATGCGATGACCGAGAATCCCGGCGATTTTTTCGACGATCGCCAGGCCCAGACCTAACCCGCGATCCTGATCAGGGCGCTGCACATCACCGCGCTTGAACTCCTGAAAAATCTCTTCCAGACGGTTTTCGGCAATGCCCATGCCGCTGTCCCAGACCTCGATCGACAGGCGCTGGTGATGACGCCGGCAACCGAGCACCACACGACCGCTGTAGGTGTAGCGAATGGCGTTGCTCAACAGATTTCGAAGGATTCGCGCCAGCAACTGAATGTCACTGCGCACCAGAGCGGAACAGGGGATGAAATGCAGTTCCAGGCCTTCACTGCGAGCCACCTGGGTGTACTCGGCCGCGAGGTTTTCCAGCAATTCGCTCAGGGCAAACGGCGCAATGTCGGCCTTGATCACCCCGGCATCCAGTTTGGAGATGTCCACCAGAGTGCCCAACAGGTTTTCCACGTCTTCCAGGGAATTGCTGACGTTACGCACCAAAATCGCATTGGCCACCGGTTCGCGTCGTTCCAGCAAAGCGCTGGTAAACAGCCGCGCGGCGTTCAGCGGCTGCAGCAGGTCGTGACTGACGGCGGCGAGAAACTTGGTCTTGGACAGGTTGGCCTGCTCGGCCTCGAGTTTGGCTTCGCGCAGGCGAGACTCCGCTCGCCGACGCTCGTCGATCTCGCGCAGCAATTGGTCATTGAGCGTCGTCAGTTCCGCCGTCCGCTCGCGCACCCGCAACTCAAGATTCTGATAAGCCTGGTGCAGCGCCTCGGCGGTGCGGCGGCGCTCGGTGATGTCGCGGATCAACACGAAAATCCCCACCACTTCCCCGGTGGCCAGGCGATTGGGTACGTAGGAGCGCAGCATGTAGCGCTCCTGGTTGTTGATGTTGGTTTCGGCGAACTCGAACGTCACGCTCTCACCGGCCAACGCCCGAGCCACATAGGCTTCCAGACGCTGGTAATGCTGTTCGCTGTGGACTTCGCGCAGGCTCTGCCCAAGCATCACGCCCCGAGGCCAGCAGTACCATTCTTCATACACCTTGTTGGTGAACTCGTAGACCAGGTCGGCATTCAGGTAGGCAATCAGCGCCGGCACATGGTCGGTGATCAGGCGAATCCAGCGCTCGCTTTCGCTCAGCGCTTCGGCGTGTTGGTAGCGTTCGGTGATGTCGGTGAAGGTGTTGACGAAACCGCCGGTGGGCAAGGGATGGGTGCGGATTTCCAACACCCGGCCATCGTAAAGGCGCTGCTCGCATTCCTGCACGTGCCTCCCGTTCAGATCACGACTGGCCGGCGTCAGCAAGTGCAACTCGCTGTCGGCGATCACCTCGGCGAACGGACGATGGGCCGCCACCGGCGCCAGGCCGCTCAGTTCGAGGAAACGCCGGTTCCACAGTTCCAGAATGCCCTCGGCGTTGACCATGGCCACCCCTTGGGAAAGGTTGTCGACCGCCCGTTGCAACAGATGCGATTTCTGCGCCACCGCCTGCTCGCGGCGCACGGTTTCGCTTAGTTTGACGTCGGTAATGTCGGTGAACAGGATCACCCGTCCGCCCTCTTGGGTGGGTCGTTCGCTGACTTGCAACCAGCGACCGTCCTGTAGGCGATAAAGCAGATTTTCGTCGGCATGCCCGCGCGGTTCCTCGGTGAACAGCCCCGTGGCGGACATCAGCCGCTTGACCTCGGCCAGGCGCATGCCGGCGTTGATCCGCACCCGGCTGTTGCCCCAGAAAGCCTTGAAGCGACTGTTGAACAGCACGATCCGCTGGTCCGCATCGAACAGCACGAACGCGTCGGAAATGCTCTCGATGGCATCGATCAAATGCTGATGCGCGGTTTCCGCGCGCAGGCGTGCTTCGCTGAGCAAGTGATTGCCTGACTTGAGTTCAGCCATGGCCTGGTTCAAGGCGTCGGTGCGTTCACGCACCTGTTCGGCCAGCACCACCGAATGCTGGAACGCCGCGTACGGGTCGTTGCCGCGAGTGATGCCGGACTCGATCCGCTCGATCAGCGCGCCATTGATGCGTTGCAGTTTGTGGTTGTCGCGCTGCAGGCTGGCGATCTGTGCCTGAAGCTCAGCGGTGTCCAGGGGACCGGCCTCGGGCAATGGCAACCCCGGTGAAGGTCTGGTTGATGTGCATGCCATTGAACTGTTCTCCGTAGGTGTTGAAACCCATCACCCGTTGGTCACGCAAAAAAGCCCCTATCTGCTCCAGACTGCCGCCGTCTTCCAGTTCCAGACGCCTGAGAAAGCAGTCGCAGCCGATGGTCAGCAGCAGATCGCCGAGGCGCTCCTGCAACCCTTCAAACAGCGTTTGCAGATTCGGCAGCATCGGGCCTGGCGTCATGACCGTGAGGACGATGCCGTTTTCCACCGCGCAGTAGAAACTCAGGCTCAGGTCCGGATGAACCTGCTGGATCGCCCGCACGTAATACTGATCATTGATCCGTACGGCCAAGGGGTGCGCGGCGAAGATCCGATGATCGAGTTCCGCTACCGGCACACCGATGTGCCGGGCGTACTCCTCGGCGGCCGGCTCGGCATTGAGTTCAAAGACCCGGCGCGAGGCGCTGTCGGCGCCGGTGACCACCAGTTTTTCCGCCCTCGGCAAGATGTGGTGAGTGGTGAACACCTCGAAATCCAGCCAGGTGTTGACCAGCACCACCACCGCCGCGCCGCTGTGGAACTCGCCATTAAAATAGACGTGGGTGTGGGTCAGGTAATTGTCGTCGCCCGCCGAACCGCCAAAATGCGGGATGTCACCCAACGCCGCACTCAGGGCCGCGAGGACCATTTCTTCACGGCTGGACAAACCATCGAGCAGGGTCAGCGCAAAGCTGTTGCCCTTGATCGGTGCCTGGGTGTTGCTGCGACAGCCACTGACCAGTCGCTCGACCATTTGCTGGGCGTCGATCAGGCTGAAACGCTCCATCTCGGAGATCAGTTCGGCGTCGATGGAAAAATGCCGATGGTCGAAGCCCACCGCCGTCACGCAGTTGCGACCATAGCCCAACGGCGTGATTTCCCCGGCGCTGGTGCAACCCACCAGGCGAATGCCACCGAAGCTCTGTTGCAAGGCCTGACCCAGCGCCTGCAAGTCGTACTCGGCGGAACAGAAGAACAGCACGAACCCCAGATGCGGGTGCAACAACTGCCGCGCCAACGCCTGGGCAACCTCCTGGGCATCGGTGGCCTGGGACATTGCACTGACAACACCTTCGTTCTGGACCTGCTGCATCGTCGCCTCCCGCAGGTGCGCATGTATGAGGCACGAGTGTACGAAGCCTGTGAGCTGCGACGTATGCTACTTGGGTAGCGGGTAGCCGCTTCGATGGGATGAGAGTCGAACGGTATCTTCAACACACCGCAGGCCCCTGTAGGAGCAAGGCTTGCCCGCGAAGAGGCCGTCACTTTCAACATTAATGTCGACTGATACACCGCTTTCGCGGGCAAGCCTTGCTCCTACAGGGGATCTGCGTGGTGGCGAATCTCGCCGCGATGCGCGCAGCGAGGGTCGCCACCAAAGGCTTACCAGGTCAGCACCGCCCCCACCGCAAAGGTGTCGGTGTCTTCGTTCTGGTCGCTGGTGTCGTGGCCGTTGATTGCGAACTGGTTGTACTCGGCCACCAGTTTGAGGTTGTCGTTGACGTCATGGAACAGCGCAATGCCGCGCGTCTCGTAGTCTGCGCCGCTGCCGACCACGCCATTGCCGTCGTCGTTGGTCTTGCCATACGACAAGGCCAGTCGGTTCTTGCCGAGTTTGTAGGAGCCCTGCAGCAGGTATCCGTCACTGTCGACGTTGCGCAGGGTCGGTTCACCGGCATTGTTGGTGAAGAACGGGTTGATGCCCTTGGCCTGGAAGCCGGAGCCGGTAAGCGACAGCCCACCCATCTTCGCTTGCACACCGTAGCCGACACCTTTGGAGGTGACGGACTGCACAGTGGAATCGGTATTGTCGGAAGTCTGATAGCTGCCGTTGACCCAGCTGTAAATCTTCGCCCCGGCCACGTCGAACTGATAGGTGATCTCGCTCTCGGTGCGCGGGTTCTCCTGATAGGCCTTGCCTAGTGGACTGCTGTCGTTGGTGTCCACCGGGTCCATGATCCCGACCGCCACCCGCAAGCCCTCCATCACCGGCGTGCGATAGGTTATCTGCGACGTAGGAAACGGGTACGGATAACCCGTGCCGATATTGCCGAACGACACCCCGCCACCGTCCACCAACCCCAGGGAATCACTGACCTGGCCGTAACCGGCAAGCATTTCATCCAGCAGAATGTTGGAGCGGGCAAACAGGCCAAAGTCCTTGCCGATCAACACCTCACCCCACTCAGGATTGGCCACGGTACCGTAGAACTGCCGCACGTCGATGGCAGTGTCGGTGCCGTTGGTTTCGCTGTCGTTGATGGTCACCCAGAAGGAGGTCCGGGCACCGAGCTTGAGGTCATCGATCTGCTTGCTCATGTTGAAGCCCAGGTAGTTGGGCAGAAAGCCCATTTTGACCCGCGCCTGGCGCCGGTCGAATTGGTCGCCGGCACGGTCCACATCGCTGTTCACATAGAAGGCGTTGATGTAGCCATCGGTGGAAAACGTGGTCTGGTCCTTGTCGTACAGCATGATCTCGGCTTCGGCCATCGAGCTCAAACCGAGGGTCGACAGGCTGGCGATGAAGGCAGGCAAGAAACGATGCTTGATGTTCTTATTGTTGTGCATGACGCGCTCCGCAGCGGGGGACTGGATGTCGGAGGCGATTATCGAAAGCTGACCGGCGGCGTCATACGCTGCCTTGGAGGCGGTTTTGAAGTGCTTTGGAGTGGCAGGTTTAGCGCGGCAAGTTCGGTGTAAGACCGCGCGTCGGCAGGCCCGGAACTTAGGGTGTACACCTGTAGAACGGACTGGCGTCCACAAGCACCGGTACTTGCTAGACGCCCGCTCTAAACAGCATGTAAGCGGCGACCACGACACAGATGCTGGCGAAGCCGATCTGCAATCCCCGGGCCGGTACTCGCGCGCAAAGCCTACGGCCAATGATCATGCCAACGATGCTCGCGACGATAAATGCCACGCCCACACCGTCAATTCGCACCCCGGCCTGAAACGCGCCGATCACGCCGATGGCGGAAATAAGGCTGATCACCATCAAGGAGGTGGCGACGATTCCGCGCATCTGCACATCGGTCAGCTGCTTGAACGCCGGAACGATCAAGAAGCCACCGCCCACCCCAAGCAGCCCGGAGACAACCCCGGTCACCGCGCCCAGTGCCGCGAGGGTCGCGGTGCACTTGGCGGTCCAGGAAAAGCGCCCGGTCTGCTGATCGAGCATGCAGTTTTTCTGGCCCCAGTTGGCGTGGCCGTGGTCGTTTGGACCTTCGTTCTGGCGCTCACGACGCAGCATCCGCCAGGCCACCATGACCATCAGCAGACTGAACAGAATCATCAGGATTTTTTCCGGCAACTGATGGGCAAAGTAGATGCCGACTGGTGAAAAAATCGCCCCCAGTAATGCGATCAGCATCGCGGCGCGATAGCGCACCAGACCATGACGCAAACCATCGATAGCCCCGACCGCCGCTGCACTGCCCACCGCAAACAGCGCGACCGGCGCGGCCTGGGTCATGGTCAAACCCAACCCCAGCACCAGGGCCGGCACCGCAAGAATCCCACCACCGGCGCCGGTCAATCCCAGGACCAGCCCCATCACCACCCCAAAAAAACTTGCCAACAACATAAAACGCTCGTGATCCGCGGAAAAAAGCCGGGAACGCCCGGTACCGATGACAGACAGGATAGAGCCCGAACGGATTTTTTTCTTACTTTGAATTGACTCGGGGCTGGTCAGCGTAGGGAAAATGAATCTACCCTCAACACTTGTTCAGAATGAAACGGCCACCATGCCTGCCTTGATTGAAGCCTTCCTCGACCCTGCCTCGTCAACCTACAGTTATGTGATTTACGAGCACGATGGGGGTCAGTGCGCGATCGTCGACCCGGTGCTGGATTACGACGCCGCCGCCGGGCGAACCGCTACCACCCAGGCTGACCGGGTGATCGCCTTCGTGCGCGAACACCACTTGCAGGTGCAATGGTTGCTGGAAACCCACGCCCATGCCGATCACCTGTCCGCTGCGATTTACCTGCGTCGGGAGTTGGGTGGAAAGATCGCGATTGGTCAGTCGATCAGCAAGGTTCAAGGGGTGTTCAAAAGCCTGTTCAACCTAGAGCCGGAATTTCGTATCGACGGTTCGCAATTCGATCATCTGTTCGCGCCGGACGAGTCGTTCATGATCGGCAACCTCAAGGCCACGGCCCTGCATGTTCCCGGGCACACGCCAGCGGACATGGCCTATCTGATCGACAGCGATGTGATTCTGGTGGGCGATACGCTGTTCATGCCGGACGTGGGCACTGCTCGTTGCGATTTTCCCGGCGGCAACGCCAATCAGATGTTCGCCTCGACTCGCAAACTGCTGGCCTTCCCTGCCAGCGTCCGGCTCTACGTCTGCCACGATTACCCGCCCGAGGGCCGCGAACCTCAGTGCATGAGCACGGTGGGCGAGCAGCGCAAAAGCAACATTCACATCCATGACGGTATCGACGAAGCCGCGTTCGTCGCCATGCGCACCCAGCGTGATGCGGGGCTGGGCATGCCGACGCTGTTGCTGCCCGCGATTCAGGTGAATGTGCGGGCGGGGAATTTGCCGCCGGCCGAAGGCAATGGCGTCACCTACCTGAAAATCCCCCTGAATAAACTCTAACGTTTGATCGTTCCCACGCTCCGCGTGGGAATGCATCCCGTGACGCTCTGCGTCACATCCGAAGCGGAACGCGGAGCGTCCCTGGCGGCATTCCCACGCGGAGCGCTCATCGTTCTACATAACTCTGTTTTCAAGTATTTTTGAAACTCGAAGAAATGGAGAACGAAGATTGAATTGGGCACAGGACGAAATGAAAACCGCCGACTTGGGTGATGGCCGTTTAAATGCCAGGCTCGCCAGCTTTTTAGGACGCCTAGCCGATCATCCCGGCAACAGCATCCCGACCGCTTGTCGAGGGCTGGCAGAAACCACGGCGGCCTATCGATTTCTTGATAATGAGAAAGTCACGTTCCAGAAGGTGTTGCGGCCCCATCAGGACGCGACCCTGCAACGGATGCAAAGCAGTCCCGTGGTGCTGTTGGCGCAAGACACGACCGAGATGGACAAATGGGTCAATCTCGGTCCCAAAGGGATGGGCACGATCAAGGCGCAGAAGAAGTTTTCTCGACGTCTGCACCCAACCATTGCCTTTACCCCCGAACGTATTTGTCTGGGTGTCGTCGATGCTCAGTGGTGGAGCCGCGATAAACCGAGCCCCCGCCATGAGCGCCGAGATAAAGGGATTGATGAGAAAGAGAGTCAGCGCTGGATTGACAGTTATCAAACCAGTTGCGCGATTCAGGGGCAGCTACCGCAGACCCTGGTGGTCAACCTCGCCGATGCTGAGGGCGATCTGTACGAATGGTTTGTTGATCATCAAGAGTTCAGTCCAGACACCCGGGCCCAATGGATCGTGCGGGCGGCTCAAGACAGGCGCTTGCTGGGGGCTGACAACGGGAAGTTGTGGTCGGCACTGGATCAGGCACCGTCCTTGGGAACACTCAAGGTTGAAGTCAAAGCTCGTCCCCAGCGCCCCGCCCGACTGGCTGATGTCACCTTGCGCGCGGCAACCGTGACCCTGCGTGCCCCCGACAGGCCGGGTTATAAATTGCCCAGCGTCTCGATCAATGCTGTGTTGGCCCGTGAAGAAAACGCCATAGACGGTGTTGAACCTCTGGAGTGGCTGCTGCTGACCAGTCTGCCGGTCACTAGCCTGGAGCAGGCGAGCACCGTGGTTGAGTGGTACGGGGTACGCTGGTCTATCGAAGTGTTTTTCAATGTGCTGAAGAATGGTTGTCAGGTCAGTCGATTGCAGCTGGAGACCGAGGAACGGTTGTTGCCCTGCATTGGTTTGTACCTGATCACGACCTGGCGTGTGCTGTACAGCCTGATGCTGGGACGTGCTTGTCCCGATCTAAGCTGCGAGATGGTGTTTGAGGCTTCGGAGTGGAAAGCAGCCTATATCGTGGTCAAACGGTGCCAACCGCCCACTGCGCCCCCTTCTTTAGGAGAAATGGTTTTACTGGTCACGAGCCTGGGAGGCTACTTGGGGCGTAAAAATGACGGACCTCCCGGCCCCAAGGCCATGTGGATAGGGATGCAACGAATACGTGAGTTTGTTATCGCATTAGACGCCCAGCGTGCGCTCATCGAGAGTTGTGTAGAACGATGAGCGCGGAGCGTGGGAACGATCAACGGGGGATTTGGGTTTAGTTGGCGAGGGTCAACCCATTCGCCGGCAGCGGCAGCGCGGTCTTATAGCGCACCTGCTTGAGCGCAAAGCTCGAACGGATGTTCGCGACCCCGGGCACTTTGGTCAAAAAATCCATCATGAAGCGCTCAAGCGACTGAATCGTCGGCACCAGCACCCGGATCAAATAGTCCGGGTCGCCGGCCATCAAATAGCACTCCATCACTTCCGGGCGATCCGAGATCGCCTCTTCAAAATGCTGCAGCGCCTCCTCCACCTGTTTCTCCAGGCTCACATGAATGAACACATTCACGTGCAGCCCCAACAGGTCGGCATCCAGCAGCGTCACTTGCTCGCGAATCAACCCCAATTCTTCCATCGCCTTGACCCGGTTGAAACACGGCGTCGGCGACAGATTGACCGAGCGTGCGAGGTCGGCGTTGGTGATGCGCGCGTTCTCCTGAAGGCTGTTCAAAATGCCGATATCGGTACGGTCCAGTTTGCGCATGAGACAAAACCACCTGTTTTTTATGTTTATGCAGATTTTTTATCCTCAAATGACTCGAAGCGCAACGAAACAGAGAGAAATATTCTTCTTGGCCCGGCCTATGATTGTTGTAGGACAAGAATTCTTTTATCGAAGAATGACGGTCAGCTCACTACAAGAAATTCACAAGATCGAGCGTAGAAGCCATGAACCAAGCGTACGAACCGCTACGTCTGCACGTTCCCGAACCTTCGGGCCGCCCCGGCTGCAAAACCGACTTCTCCTACCTGCGTCTGACCGACGCCGGCACGGTGCGCAAACCCCCAATCGATGTTGAACCGGCCGACACCGCTGATCTGGCCAAGGGCCTGATTCGCGTGCTCGACGACGAAGGCAACGCCCTCGGTCCGTGGGGCGAAGGCGTACCGGTCGAGATCCTGCGTAAAGGCATGCGCGCCATGCTCAAGACGCGGATTTTCGACAACCGCATGGTGGTTGCCCAGCGTCAGAAAAAAATGTCGTTCTACATGCAAAGCCTTGGCGAAGAAGCCATCGGCAGCGCTCAGGCCCTGGCCTTGAACATCGACGACATGTGCTTCCCAACCTACCGTCAGCAAAGCATTCTGATGGCGCGCGAAGTGCCGCTGGTGGACCTGATCTGCCAATTGCTGTCCAACGAGCGCGATCCGCTCAAGGGCCGTCAGCTGCCGATCATGTACTCGGTCAAAGACGCCGGCTTCTTCACCATTTCCGGCAACCTCGCCACCCAATTCGTACAAGGCGTGGGCTGGGGCATGGCCTCGGCGATCAAGGGCGACACCAAAATCGCCTCGGCCTGGATCGGCGACGGCGCCACCGCTGAATCCGACTTCCACACTGCCCTCACCTTCGCCCACGTTTACCGTGCGCCGGTGATCCTCAATGTGGTCAACAACCAGTGGGCGATCTCCACGTTCCAGGCGATTGCCGGTGGTGAAGCCACTACGTTTGCCGGACGTGGCGTCGGTTGCGGCATTGCCTCCCTGCGGGTCGATGGCAACGATTTCGTCGCGGTCTACGCCGCCTCTGCCTGGGCCGCCGAACGCGCACGCCGCAACCTCGGCCCGACCATGATCGAATGGGTCACCTACCGCGCCGGCCCGCACTCGACTTCCGATGATCCGTCCAAATACCGTCCTGCCGACGACTGGAGCTACTTCCCGTTGGGCGACCCGATTGCGCGCCTCAAGCAGCACCTGGTGAAAATCGGTCAGTGGTCCGAAGAGGAACACGTCGCCGTCAGCGCCGAGCTGGAAGCCGAAGTGATCGCCGCGCAGAAAGAAGCCGAACAGTACGGCACCCTCGCCGGCGGCCAGATTCCAAGCGCCGCGACCATGTTCGAAGACGTCTACAAAGAGATGCCGGAGCACTTGAAGCGCCAGCGTCAAGAGTTGGGGATCTGACATGAACGACCACAACAATAATATCGAGCTGGAAACCGCCATGACCACCACCACCATGACCATGATCCAGGCCCTGCGCTCGGCCATGGATGTGATGCTTGAGCGTGACGACAACGTCGTGGTGTTCGGCCAGGACGTCGGCTACTTCGGCGGCGTGTTCCGTTGCACCGAAGGTCTGCAGAACAAGTACGGCACCTCCCGGGTGTTCGACGCACCAATCTCGGAAAGCGGCATAGTCGGCGTCGCAGTGGGCATGGGCGCTTACGGTCTGCGGCCAGTGGCCGAGATCCAGTTCGCCGATTACGTTTACCCGGCGTCGGACCAGATCATTTCCGAAGCCGCGCGCCTGCGTTATCGCTCGGCCGGCGAGTTCACCGCCCCAATGACTTTGCGCATGCCTTGCGGCGGCGGCATCTACGGCGGCCAGACTCACAGCCAGAGCATCGAGGCGATGTTCACCCAGGTCTGCGGTTTGCGCACGGTCATGCCGTCCAATCCTTACGACGCCAAAGGCCTGCTGATCGCCTCCATCGAAAACGATGACCCGGTGATCTTCCTCGAGCCAAAACGCCTGTACAACGGTCCGTTCGACGGTCACCACGATCGCCCGGTAACCCCGTGGTCGAAACACCCGGCCGCGCAAGTGCCGGACGGTTACTACACCGTGCCGCTGGACGTGGCCGCCATCGCGCGTCCCGGCAAGGACGTGACCATCCTGACTTACGGCACCACCGTTTATGTGTCGCAAGTCGCGGCTGAAGAAACCGGCATCGACGCTGAAGTCATCGACCTGCGCAGCCTGTGGCCGCTCGACCTGGAGACCATCGTCAAGTCGGTGAAGAAAACCGGCCGCTGCGTGATCGTTCACGAAGCGACCCGTACTTGCGGTTTCGGTGCCGAACTGGTCGCCCTGGTGCAAGAGCACTGCTTCCACTACCTGGAAGCGCCTATCGAGCGCGTCACCGGTTGGGACACTCCCTACCCGCACGCACAAGAGTGGGCGTATTTCCCTGGTCCGTCCCGAGTGGGCGCGGCTTTGCATCGGGTTATGGAGGTCTGAATGGGCACGCACGTTATTAAGATGCCGGACATTGGTGAAGGCATTGCAGAAGTTGAATTGTCGGTATGGCACGTCAAAGTCGGCGACATGGTCGTCGAAGATCAGGTGCTGGCCGATGTGATGACCGACAAGGCGATGGTCGACATTCCGTCACCGGTTCACGGCAAGGTGATCGCGCTGGGCGGTGTGCCGGGCGAAGTCATGGCCGTCGGCAGCATCCTGATCAGCATTGAAGTCGAAGGCGCAGGCAACGTTAAAGAGTCCGCTCAACCGGCAGCCGTTAAAGAAGCGCCGGTTGTTGCGCCGAAAGTTGAAGCTGCTGTAATCAGCAAACCGGTTGCCGCGCCTCGTCCGGCTGCCGTTTGCCAAGGTCCGATGGTCGCTCGCGAGGCCGATGAGCGCCCGCTGGCCTCCCCGGCCGTGCGCAAACATGCGCTGGACCTCGGTATTCAATTGCGTCTGGTGCGTGGCACCGGCCCTGCCGGTCGGGTGCTGCACGAAGACCTCGATGTCTATCTGGCCCAGGGTCAACAACCGCAATCGACCGTTGCCGCCGCTTACGCCCAGCGTAACGACGAAGAACAAATCCCGGTGATCGGCATGCGCCGTAAGATCGCCCAGCGCATGCAGGACGCCACTCAGCGCGCCGCGCACTTCAGCTATGTCGAAGAAATCGACGTTACCGCCGTGGAAGAACTGCGCGCGCACCTGAACGAAAAACACGGCGCGACCCGTGGCAAGTTGACTTTGCTGCCGTTCCTGGTCCGCGCGCTGGTCGTCGCCCTGCGCGATTTCCCGCAGATCAACGCCCGTTACGACGACGAAGCCCAGGTCGTCACCCGCCTCGGCGCGGTACACGTGGGCATCGCCACGCAAGCCGACATCGGTTTGATGGTGCCGGTAGTACGTCACGCCGAAGCCCGCAGCTTGTGGGACAGCGCGACCGAAATCTCCCGTTTGGCCAGCGCTGCCCGAAATGGCAAGGCCAGCCGCGATGAATTGTCCGGCTCGAGCATCACCCTGACCAGCCTCGGCGCCTTGGGCGGGATTGTCAGCACGCCGGTGCTGAACCTGCCGGAAGTGGCGATCGTCGGCGTCAACAAAATCGTCGAACGCCCGATGGTGGTCAAAGGCCAGATCGTGATTCGCAAGATGATGAACCTCTCCAGCTCCTTCGATCACCGCGTGGTCGATGGCATGGACGCGGCGCAATTCATCCAGGCCATTCGCGGCTTGCTCGAACAACCCGCCACGCTGTTTGTGGAATAAGCATTTGTGGAGCAAGGCATGCAAACTCTGAACACCACGCTGCTGATCATCGGCGGCGGCCCTGGCGGTTATGTGACGGCGATCCGTGCCGGTCAGTTGGGCATTTCGACCATTCTGGTGGAAGGCGAATCACTGGGCGGTACGTGCCTGAACATCGGCTGCATTCCGTCGAAGGCGTTGATTCACGTTGCTGAACAGTTCCACCAGACGCAGCACCACAGCCAGCATTCGGCGCTGGGCATCAGCGTGTCGGCGCCGACCCTGGACATCGGCAAAAGCGTCGAGTGGAAGGACGGCATCGTTGATCGCCTGACCACCGGCGTTTCGGCGCTGATGAAGAAGCACAAGATCCAGGTCATAAAAGGCTGGGCGAAAGTCATCGACGGCAAGACCGTCGACGTCGGCGACACACGCATTCAGTGCGAGCACCTGGTGCTGGCCACCGGTTCGAAAAGCGTGAACCTGCCGATGTTGCCGATTGGCGGGCCGATCATCTCCTCCACCGAAGCCCTGGCGCCGACCTCCGTGCCGAAACGGCTGATCGTGGTCGGTGGCGGTTACATCGGTCTGGAGCTGGGGATTGCCTATCGCAAGCTCGGCGCCGACGTCAGCGTGGTCGAGGCTCAGGATCGTATCCTGCCGGCCTACGATGCCGAACTGACCCAGCCTGTACACGACGAACTGAAAAAGCTCGGCGTGAAGCTTTACTTGAAGCGCAGCGTGCAAGGCTTTGATTCAGCTAGCAATACACTGCAAGTGCTTGACCCGAATGGCGACACCCTAAACCTGGAAACCGATCAGGTACTGGTGGCCGTCGGTCGCAAACCGAACACTCAGGGCTGGAACCTTGAAGCGCTGAACCTGGACATGAACGGCTCGGCGATCAAGATCGACAACCGCTGCCAGACCAGCATGCGCAACGTGTATGCCATCGGCGACCTGAGCGGCGAACCGATGCTCGCCCACCGAGCCATGGCTCAGGGCGAAATGGTTGCAGAACTGATCAGCGGTAAATCCCGCGAGTTCAACCCGACTGCCATTGCCGCCGTGTGCTTTACCGACCCGGAACTGGTGGTGGTCGGCAAGACCCCGGACGACGTCAAGGCTGCGGGTCTGGACTGCATCGTGTCGAGTTTCCCGTTCGCCGCCAATGGCCGGGCGATGACGCTGGAATCCAAAAGCGGCTTCGTGCGCGTCGTGGCGCGGCGTGACAATCATGTGATTGTCGGCTGGCAGGCAGTCGGTGTGGGCGTGTCGGAATTGTCGACCGCGTTCGGTCAGAGCCTGGAAATGGGCGCCCGGCTGGAAGACATTGCCGGCACCATCCACGCGCATCCGACGCTGGGTGAGGCGGTGCAGGAAGCGGCGTTGCGTGCCCTCGGTCACGCGTTGCACTTGTAAAACCGGACGCATGATCGTTCCCACGCTCTGCGTGGGAATGCAGCCCGGGACGCTCCGCGTCCCAAGCGGACGCAGAGCGTCCATTGAGGCATTCCCACGCAGAGCGTGGGAACGATCAAAGGAACGCATTCCGGGCTGCGAAATAGCTGCGGAATGAAGTATTGTTGTCCCCATCCAGAAAAACGTCAGAAGCCTTGAACCGTTTCGGCGGTTGTTAAGTGATAGAGGGTGTCATGGGTAACGAAAGCATCAATTGGGACAAGTTGGGTTTTGACTACATCAAGACAGATAAGCGCTATCTGTCGCACTGGCGTAATGGCGAGTGGGACACAGGCACCCTGACCGAAGACAATGTGCTGCACATCAGCGAAGGCTCCACTGCCCTTCACTATGGCCAGCAATGCTTCGAAGGCCTGAAGGCCTATCGTTGCAAGGACGGTTCGATCAACCTGTTCCGCCCGGATCAGAACGCCGCACGCATGCAACGCAGCTGCGCGCGCCTGCTGATGCCACAGGTGTCCACCGAGCAATTCATCGAAGCGTGCAAGGAAGTGGTCCGCGCCAACGAGCGTTTCATCCCGCCTTACGGCACCGGCGGCGCGCTGTACCTGCGTCCGTTCGTGATCGGCGTGGGTGACAACATCGGCGTGCGCACTGCGCCCGAGTTCATCTTCTCGATCTTCTGCATCCCGGTCGGCGCCTACTTCAAGGGCGGCCTGACTCCGCACAACTTCCTGATCTCCAGCTACGACCGCGCCGCCCCACAAGGCACCGGTGCGGCCAAGGTCGGTGGCAACTACGCGGCCAGCCTGATGCCAGGTTCCCAGGCCAAGAAAGCCCACTTCGCCGACTGCATCTATCTGGACCCGATGACCCACACGAAAATCGAAGAAGTCGGTTCGGCCAACTTCTTCGGGATCACCCACGACAACAAGTTCGTCACCCCGAACTCGCCGTCGGTACTGCCGGGTATTACCCGTCTGTCGTTGATCGAGCTGGCAAAATCGCGTCTGGGCCTGGAAGTGGTTGAAGGTGACGTGTTCATCGACAAGCTGTCCGACTTCAAGGAAGCCGGCGCTTGCGGTACTGCCGCGGTGATCACACCGATCGGCGGCATCAGCTACAACGACAAACTGCACGTGTTCCACAGCGAAACCGACGTCGGCCCGGTCACCCAGAAACTCTACAAAGAGCTGACCGGTGTACAGACTGGCGATATCGAAGCGCCAGCGGGCTGGATCGTCAAGGTTTGATCCAGCGCCTGAAGCACTAAAAAAACCCACCCTTCGCGAATGCGTCGGGTGGGTTTTTTATTGGCCGGTCGATTTCAACACCGGTCACCTGTAGGCGAATCACCCTGCAATCAACCGCCCCACCTGGCCGGCATCCTCTTCGATCCGCGCAAACAACCATTCCACAAACACCCGTGTCTGCGTCGTCACGTCCGGCGCAACCCCGTAGTAATAACGCGGCAGCGGCATGCGCAACTCGGGCAACGGGCAGATCAGGCGTCCGCTCGAGAGGTGGGTGCCCAGCAAAGAGGTCGGGCACAAGGCAATGCCCTCTCCATCCACGGCAGCCTCAAGCACCCGGTGCATGTGATCAAACTGCCGGGTGACCTGAGTGGCTGATTGGGTTTGACCAAAGTGCATGGCCCAATTGTGCCAGTCTTCGCGACGCGCCTTGGCGGTCAGTAACGTGTGCCTACTCAGGGACGTGAGGTCTTCAAGGGCCTGGTGCTCGATCAGTGAAGGCGCGGCGACCAACAACAGTTCGTCTTCGAAGAAGGGTCGCGCCTCAATCGCCGGCGCCCAATCGTCACGACCACGGCGAATGACGATGTCAAACCCGTCGCGTGCATGATCGGGTGCCTGGGTTTGGGTGATCACCTGCGGATTGATGTCCGGGTGCTGCGCAATGAAATCCGCCAGCCTGGGCGTTAGCCAAAGCATGGCAAAGGACGGACGGACATTGATCTTCACGGTCGGCAGCGAGGCATATTGCTTCAGTGCAGCGGCGGCATTGGCGATCTGCGACAACCCGGCACTGACTTGCTCATAAAAGCGCTGGCCGGCCGGTGTCAGCACCGATTGACGGATACGCCGCTCGAACAACAGCACGCCCAGGTGCTCCTCAAGCAATTTGATGTGCCGGCTGACGGCACTGTGACTGACATGCAGCTCTTCGGCCGCCAGGCTGAAACTCTGATGACGAGCAGCAACGGCAAAGGCGCGAACAGCATTAAGCGGAGGTAGTTGATTCATCATGCGTCTAATTTAGTCACATATGCCCTGTAATTAAAGCGTTTGTCACGCCCTCGCCATCACGCCAATCTGCCAGCACGCAGCCAGCGCCACCTGACGGAGCAAGACATGAACAGCTATGGACTCTTTCTACTTTTCGCCACCCTGACCATTTTGAGTCCAGGGCCGGGCGTGGTCCTGACCCTGTCCAACGCGGTGCGTCACGGCTGGACGGGCGCAGTGCCGGGCATTCTGGGGATCGCGTCGGGGGCGTTTGTTGTCGCCTCCATTAGCGCCACCAGTGTCGGCCTGATACTCAGCACTTCCGCCAACGCCTTTACCGCGTTGAAATACGCAGGGGCAGCCTATTTGCTGTACTTGGGTTACAAAAGCTGGCGCTCGGATCGTTTCAGCACGCTGCTTGAAATGCGCCCCTCAAGCCCGGGCTATCGCTTCCTTGAAGCGGCTTCGATCCAGTTTTTAAACCCCAAAGCGGTGTTTTTCTTTCTGGCGGTGTTCCCGCAATTCATCGACACCTCGGCGCACTTCTCCACTCAGTTTTTCAAACTGGTCGCCTCCTACGGCGTACTGGTGATCCTGGTGCACGGCAGCTATGCCTTGCTCGCCAATGCCGCCAAAGGCTGGTTGTCGAGTCCGAAGGGCTCCTGGCTGGCGGCGAAAGTCTCGGGCGTGACCTTCGCCGGTTTCGGCGTGCTGATGGCCTCGGCCAGTCGCTAAGGCGCAGAACTGGCGATCGCGCGACGCCTGGTCTCGGTGGACGCGGGTTGTGCTGTCGATACCTGAACCGGCAGTTCAACGGCGAACCGGCTGCTGAGTTCCTTGCGCCCCGTCGCCGTCAACGCCAGCGCGCGGCTGTCCAGGTCCTGAGTCACCCATTTGCGCTTTATTGCCACTTGCAACAACGCCGCCCCCAACGAACCGCCCAGATGCGGCCGGCGCATGCTCCAGTCCAGGCATGGGCAGGCGAAGCGGCGGCGCAGCGTGTTCAGATCCTTGACCTCAATACCCAATGCTTCGAACAGCGCCTCACCGCTGTCGCTCAGCTGATAAACCTGTTCATCGGTTTCCAGCAACCACCCTGCCTCAATCATCCGGTCATGCAGCAGCACCGCCAACGTGCCGGCCATGTGGTCGTAGCAGGTGCGGGCAAATTGCAGGCGATCCGGGGTGCGCGGGTTGAAGGTCGGCGCGGCGTTCTGGCCGATCACCATCAACGCTTCCAGTGCCTGGGCGACGCGCCTGTCCGCCAGGCTGTAATAGCGATGGCGGCCCTGAACAAGCAAACGCACCAGCGCCAGTTCCTTGAGTTTGGCCAGGTGCGCGCTGGCGGTGGAGGCGCTGACTTCGGCAATCGCCGCCAACTCGGTGCTGGTGCGGGCGTGGCCGTCCATCAGCGAACAGAGGATTTTCGTCCGGGCCGGTTCCGCGATGGCTGCGGCCACGTGAGAAACGCCGATGTCGTGCTGTTCTACGTTCATATTTCGCTCCCGGACGAATCAAGGCCCTTTCGGACTGGAGATAGTAGCAACACTTTTCCAACCACGAACAAGGCTGCGACCCATGGACCCGATCATCGCTGCGACTCATGCCGATCCTTATCCCTATTACGCGCAACTGCGCGCGAAGGGCGGGCTGGATTTTCACGAAGGATTGAACGTGTGGGTGGCGAGTAGCGCCCGAGCCGTTGCGGCCGTGCTGGCGCATCCAGACTGTCATGTCCGGCCGTCCCGGGAGCCGGTGCCCAAGGCGATTATTGGCGGCATGGCCGGCAAGGTCTTTGGTCAGTTGATGCGGATGAATGAGGGCGAACGGCAGCGTTGCCCGAGGTCGGCGATTCAACCAGGATTGGCGTTGATTGATGTCGATGAAGTCAATTCGCTGGTTGGCGCTCGTCTGATTACTCCGGGCGCCGATGGGTTGTACAAAACGATGTTCCGGGGGCCGGTTTGCGTGGTGGCTGCATTGCTCGGGTTCTCCCCTGCTCAGGGCCGGGCTATCAGCGAGCTGACGGGGGACTTCGTCGCGTGCCTGTCGCCCCTTAGCGATCAGGCGCAATTGGACGTTGCACAGGCTGCCGCCGAACAATTGAGCGGCTATTTCGTTGAGCTGCTGGATGACCCGAGCCATCAGAGCGCCCTGCTCGCCGGGATCCGCCAGCGCTTCGCGGCAATATCTGAGGACTCAGAAACGTTGATCGCCAACCTGATCGGCCTGTTCTCCCAGACCTATGAAGCCACCGCCGGGCTGATCGGCAATGCGCTGTTGGCGTTGATTCGAAACCCGTCGTTGCAGAATGATTCAACCCGAGTTGAAGACTTGATCGCTGAAGTTCAGCGCTTCGATCCGTCGGTGCAGAACACCCGGCGGTTTGTCGCTGCGCCTTGTGAAATCGACGGGGTAAACCTGAATACTGGAGATGTGATTCTGGTGCTGTTGGCTTCGGCTAATCGTGATCCGCAGCTTAACGATGATCCCGATGCTTTCCTGCTGAATCGGCCGGAGCGTCGCAGTTTCACTTTCGGTGCGGGGCGGCATCAATGTCCAGGGCAAGTTCTGGCCCTGAGCATTGCCAGCGCTACGTTGAAGGAAATTCTAGCGATGAAACCTGCTTTGGATCGCCTGACCTGGCATTACCGGTCTTCGCTGAACGGGCGGATTCCGCTCTTTAGCGATTTGCCGTAGACCGTGTCATCTAATCGTTCCCACGCTCTGCGTGGGAATGCAGCCAGGGACGCTCCGCGTCCCAAGAGCGGACGCAGAGCGTCCGGTGAGGCATTCCCACGCAGAGCGTGGGAACGATCAACATCGAAATCAATCAACCCGACCAACACCCTCCGCATCCGGCCAGAACAGCGCCGCCTGCCCCCGGTGCTCGCCGTGCTGATCGATCAGCGTCCAGACTTTGCCTTCGTGAATCATGAAGGCATTGCCATCCCGATCCACCCGATAACCGCTGTAGCCATGAGCAATCCCGTTGGCCGTGACCTGCTCGAGCAACGATTGACGCATGGCTCGGTCCAGTGGTGAGGCGCTGAACCGTGATGGCATGCCAATAAACTGCGAGCGATCGTATTTGAAACAGGCCAGCGTTTGTTCATTGGCGTAGAAGAAGCAAGGATCTGTTTCAGTGCCGTGGGCCAGCAGGCTGTATGGCGCGTGCGCATGTAACCAGTGCAAGCGCTCAGGTCCGGTCAGCGACTCAGGGGCCGGCAAGCTTTGGCCGGTCCAGCGTCGGTAAGCTTCGTCCAGCAGTTGAACAGCAGCGGCATATTCGTTGATTGGCGACACGCGCCCTCCCATGCAAAGGCATTGGTTATCGATGCGACGTAGCCTATCGAAACCCTCCTGAAAAATCCGCATCCACATCGGTCACGCCAGCCGATCCGCGACAAATTCGATAAAGGCTTTCAACTTGGGCAGTGATTTGCGCGAGCGTGGATAAACCATCTGCACCGGTTTGGGCGGCGGTGCATAGGCGTCCAGGATCCGCACGAGTTCGCCTTTGGCCAAGGCAGCCGACACCAGGAAATCGGGCTGCATCAAAATCCCTTCGCCGGCCACGGCCGCCTGCAGCAGCACTTGGCCGTCATTGCTTTTCAACACTGCCCCTTCAGGCCAGGGAACCTCGCTGGCGCCGTTTTTCAAAGGCCAGGCAAACCGGTTGTTCCAGGACGTGTGGGTGAGGATTCTGTGTCGGTACAAGTCTTCAGGGGACTGGGGTTCCTGCCATTTCTCCAGATACCGGGGCGATGCGCAGATCACCATTCGATACGGTGGCAATGGCGTAGCCAGCAGATTGACGCCGATCAGTTCGGAGATCCTGAACGCCAGATCGAATGACGTCTCGTACAGGTCCACCACTTCATTGCTCAGGATCAGTTCGACCTGGATGTGCGGATAACGCTGCATGAATTCGGACACCAGAGGACCGACCAATGACACGCCGAGGGTCATCGGCGCGGTGATTCGCAACAGGCCGCTGGGCTCCGGGCTCGACGCCTCCACCCGGCTGAACGCGTACTTCACCTGCTCCAATGCCAGCTTGGCTTCTTCATAAAACAATCGCCCCTCGCCGGTAATGGATTGCCGTCGGGTGGTGCGTTGAATGAGTGTGGTGTTGAGGGTTTTCTCCAGGCTCTGGATATGCCGACCCACCATGACCGCCGACATGCCGACTTCACTGGCCGCATCGGCGAAGCTGCCCGCCTCGACCACGGCGACGAAAACTTCCATTTGCCTGAGTTTGCTCATGACCATGCCTTGTGAAGGGAGGAAACTGACAGCGTTATTAAGTACATCAGGTTAAAGGAGTAATAACCGGCGATGCGTTTATTACGAGGGACTTTCTCCATAGAGTCACTTTAATAGAACGAACAACGAGGCTCCATTGATGCAAACCCTACTGGACACGTCACTGAGTTCTTTTGCGCGGGCAGAACTTCTTCAAGGCCCCACGCCCATTCAGCGCGCCGAACGTCTCGAACAACTGCTGGGCTTGAAGTCGCAGGGAATCGGCCTGTTTCTCAAGCGCGACGATCACATGCTGATTGGCGGTGGCGGCAACAAATTGCGCAAACTCGAATTCCATATCGGCGCGGCGCAGCAGGCCGGGATCGACACCGTGATTACTGTGGGCGGTATTCAGTCCAACCATGCGCGCCTGACTGCCGCGGTATGTGCCCGCCTGGGCCTTGCCTGCGAACTGATCCTGACCCGCTCGGTACCCAAAGCCGATGTGGATTACGAACTCAACGGCAACGTTCTGCTCGACCAGCTGTTCGGCGCACACCTACAGGTGCTTGCCGGGGGCAGCGACTCACTCGCCGTGGCCGAGACACGGGCCACGCAACTTCGGGATTCAGGGCGCAAAGTGCTGGTAATTCCTACGGGCGGGTCAACGCCCCTGGGCAGTCTCGGTTATGCGCGCTGCGCGGCGGAGATAGCGCAGCAAGAGACGGAACTGGGCCTCACCTTCAATCAGGTCATGGTGCCCAACGGCAGCGCCGGTACCCACGCCGGGCTCGCGGCCGGCTTCCAGTTGCTGGGCCGGGGCACCTCGATCGTCAAGTCTTATTCGGTTTTATCCGATCGAGACACGTCAGCAGCCAGAACCCGGCAATTGACCCAGGACACACTGGCGCTGTTGGGCAGCAGCGCCATTGTTCAGGCTGAAGACATTGCCATTGACGGCAGTCAGTTGGGCGACGGTTACGGTCTGCCGACGCAAGCCATGCAGGAAGCGGTGCGCCTGATGGCCCGCGCCGAAGGCCTGTTGATCGACCCGGTGTACTCCGGCAAAGCGTTCGCAGGACTGTTGGCCGACCTCAGGCAAGGACGCTACCGCTCCGGGGACAACGTGCTGTTCGTGATGACCGGTGGAACACCAGGCCTTTATGCCTACCGGGACACGTTTCGGCCCTAGCGGTTAATCATCGCGCGTCCGCACTTCCAGTAACTCAAAGAGTTTCAGAACCGTCCTACATCTATCAAATGCCCTTTGATATAGCGTCCGCCTCGTTTTCAAAAGATGAAACAAGGACGCTCATGGCTCGCAAAACAGGCATACCTAGGATTCAAAACCCACCGTCAGGCGACGGGCACCACGTCACCAGCCGCTACATGAACGCCACCGAACTGGCAGAGCGGGACGCCAGACAAAAAACATATGACGACATGTTGGCCCGACAACAGGCATATGAAGACCGTTTCGTCAGACAACCTCAACAACAGGACCCTCCCGGCTCCAGGGGTTGCGTGTTCGCCAAAAGCTGCAACCTCCCCGACGGCGTAATCAATCACGACAACCCAGCCGGGTTTGTCCCTATCGAGAAACTGGCTGATTACGGAAAATTCTCCCTGCTGGGTGGTCGCGAAAGGGATGCTGCGGGAAATATCCCTCTCAAAAAAATCAGTGGTAACGCGTTACCTGCTGCGTTGGGAACGCTTCTCTTGGGTGGGGTTGGTGCTGCTGGCACTGGCACAAGTGCTGTTGGTGGTGCAGGCGTAGTAACGGGAGGTGTTGCTGCAGGCGCATTGGCGGGAATGGTTGCACTACTCTGGCCGTCGAATCTGGGGGACAGTTCCCTGTACACCGAAGAACAGCTCAAGTCGATCAAGGAAGGCCGTACACGTGTCCGACTGCATGTCGAACAACAGGCCGATGGCACCTTGAAGGGATACGGATACAACACCCAGAAGCGCAGCGACTGGGAAATGATTCCTGTAGTGCAGTTCGTAGTTCAAGGCACTGAGCAAGTGGCTGACTTTGGTAACGGGGTAACGCTGATATGGACACCAGCCGTAGATCCGTCGAGCGCTTCGGGAATACCGCCGCTAGAAGGAGCTCCACAAGCTCCGCAAATCTGGATTTATCCGCCTACACCAGCGGCTGACAGCATCATTGTGAACCCGATCTACCCGCCTGAGTACAAGGACTTCATCCTTGTTTTTCCGGCTGATTCCGGCATCAAGCCTCTTTACATTGTCTTTTCCCTGCGATTCGATGCTGCCAGGTACCATGGAAAGACGGATACACCAGTTAAAAGTAAGGGTCCCGAGAATGGCCAGGAAGCTTTGGATAATTCGGTACAGGTAAAACCTACATCGGAACGCAGGATTGGTATTGATCCCAAAACCAACGAGTTTGTCGTCTTTGATCATACGGGAGGGGACGACTACCACGGACATGTCAGAGCATGGAATAAACTCCATCAAGATATGAAAAATGTATTGATCAAGGCAAAAAAAGCCGACACCAAGGGAAACATCCTGGGAGCTAAACAGTGAGTCTTATCTACCACGATCCGTCGATTAGCCATGACGAAGCAATCAGTCTCTTTGATAGCGGCTTAGAAAAGAACATTGTCACCGCGCTGATTTCCATCGGATTAAATGAGCAAGACAGTGCCTGGGCTCAGACCATTTGCCTGAAACATCTCGAGAGTGGTACTCAGTCGGTGGCTGCGGCAGCAATCACCGCACTCGGCCATGTAGCCCGCAGATTCGGTGAGCTTGAAATGCAAGCCGTGATGCCCGCCCTTGATTCCGTAAAAGGAAAATTCCCTGCACTTGAAGCCACAGTTGCTGACACGCTCGACGATATTGAAATGTTCACCTGACTCGCTAAATCAAAACCAGAAATCACCCTCCCAACACATAAAAACCCCACCATTTCTTCTAACAGAGATGGCGGGGTTCGCCATTTCAGCCCACACCCAACAAATCAATCATCACGCGTCAGCACTTCCAGCAATTCAATCTCAAAGATCAGGTTCGAATTCGGTGTGATCGCCCCCATCGTCCGTTCGCCATAAGCCAAATGCGCAGGCACCCACAGCTTGCGCTTGCCACCGACCTGCATGCCCATAATCCCCTGGTCCCAACCCTTGATCACCCTTCCAGTACCGATCACGCACTGAAAAGGCTTGCCACGGCTGTAGGAAGAATCGAACTCGGTGCCATCTTCCAGCCAGCCACGGTACTGCGTGGTGATCAGCGCACCTTTGACGGCGGCCTTGCCGTCGCCCGATTGAAGGTCGATTACCTGAAGCTCGTCATTCATTGCATGCACTCGTGTGTTCGTTTGCCCGAAAGGCTTAATGGGCGCCGTTTTCCCAGATTTGCAGTCGATTGGCAACCATTCCGATCGCTTGGCGAAGGGTTTAAACCTGTTTCCCGCAGTGACCGTGAACTAAGATAAGCAACACCTACCCGTACGGATCAACACGCAATGACGGCAATTCCTGAATGAATGTAGTTTGGACCAGCGCAACCATCGGCTCATTGATGCTTGCCCTGATCGTCGCGTTGATCTGTCGCGAGCGCTCGCTGCAAAAGCAGCTGGCCGAGTATCGCGTGCTGATCACCAGCCTGACTGACGGACAGAATATCCGTCAGGACGGCGACGCCGAACGCTTCAAACGCAGCCAATACTTCGCCCGCATCGGTACTTGGGACTGGGACGTCGATACCGACAAGCTCTATTGGTCGGACGCGATCTACGGCATGTTCGGCTTCAAGATTGACGAAGTAACGCCCTCCTACGCGCTATTTTGCTCATGTGTTCACCCGGACGACCGGGCCAAGGTCCGGGCCGGGGAGTTGCGCTGCCTGGAAACCGGCGACAACCATGACGAGGAATACCGGGTCGTCTGGCCCGACGGCACGATCCGCTGGCTTCGGGAAACCGGCAATGTGGTCAAGAACGACCACGATGCAACGATCAAGATGATGGGCGTGGTACGCGATATCACTGAGGAAAAAGCCTCCGCCAGCTACCTGCAACACTTGGCGCACTTCGACCCGCTGACCGGTCTGCCCAATCGACTGGTGCTCGAAGAGCGCCTGTCCGAAGCGCTGGAACAGGCCCGCATCAGCGCCACGCGAGTTGCGCTGGTGTTTGTCGACCTCAATGGTTTCAAGGCGATCAACGATGTTTACGGCCATGCGGCTGGCGACCGGGTATTGATCACCACCGCCACCCGACTGAAGCGAATCCTGCGTTCAACCGATACTGTCGCCCGGATCGGTGGCGACGAATTTGTGGTCATCCTTCAAGGCTTGTCCCAGGGCAACAGCCTGCAAGACGAAGCCCGCAACATCTGCCAGAAAATCTTCGTCGAACTGTCTCCACCGGTGACCATCGGTAATGATCAACGACACATCGGCACCAGCCTGGGGGTCGCGGTGTTCCCGGACCATGCGCCGAGCATGGACCGGCTGATTCACATTGCGGACCTGGCGATGTATGAGGCGAAGCGCAGTGGGAATAATCAGTATCGGTTGGGCGAACAAACAATGAGCCACAGCCGGGTCGATTGACCCGTTCAGTCCTTGCGCCGGCCGAAAGGAATGCCGTTAAAGGTGTGAGTGCAGCAATGGCAGTAAGGCGTCATGCGCTCGGCTGTCAGCTCAGGATTGACGATCCGCAAAAGCCCTTGATCATCGACATACAAGCCACTGAAATAGCTCGACTCCCCCAGACACACCCGCTCCTGCCTTTCGTTTTCATGCAGGGCAACCATCCAGAACACCGGTTCAGGCCGATCGAGGCGAGCCACTGCTTCACTGAAAACCTTATCCCATTGCCCACCGACGCGGGACAGCAGAAACCGGAACAACGGCGTGTAATCGAACCCGTGCCGACGAGTTCCATGCATTGAACCCCGCGGCGCATCGTTTTGGATTTCAGTCTTGGTATTGCGCTGATGCCGGTAATGTCCCGTGATTTCATTACGCCAGACACCCCAAGTGCGGGTATTGACCTTGCGGTAAAGGGGTTTCTTTTCCAACGAGTCGCTCCTGACATCCAGTCAACAAAATCGCCGCCGAGCTTTACCTGAACGGTGTGCAATTTCAATCAGCCTTCCACGGCCAATTGTTGCAGGCGGCCTAACGCTCCACCGGCGTGATATCCACAATCATTCCGTTGGTGATCATCACCATCATGTACTTGTCGTTGATCTGCACCCACTGCGCCTGCCCCTTCGGCGCTTTCAGGCCTTTCTGCTTCCAGTTGACCAGGGCTTTTTCGCTGCGTTGATAAACGTCCGGGGCGCGGTCGCCGACCACCAGTTGGCGGGCGTTGTTAACCCCGGGCTGGACGGTTTTTTGCGGTGGGTCATCCGCTTGAACGATCGGGCTGATACCGGCAACGCCTGCGGCCAGGGCCAGGGCGGCGATGAGGGTTTTGCTGTTCATGGGGTGATCCTCCAGTGATGTCGGGGTACCCGAACTCCGACTGCGCTCGGGCTAAATCATTCATTACTGTTGCGATGATTCCGTGCCGAACTGTACCGGGAACTTGGCGCAGCGTCGGCGTAGCCTGTGAAAAAACAATCGGGATTCGCCATGCACATCGCCATTCTGACCTTTGACGGTTTCAACGAACTGGACTCCCTGATCGCCTTCGGCATGCTCAGCCGGGTTTCACTGCAAGGCGACAAGGAGTGGCGCGTGAGCATTGCTTCGCCAACGCCGCGAGTCACGTCCATGAACGGTTTGACCATCGATGCCCACGTCGACCTGGTTGAGGCCTGTCAGGCGGATGCAGTGCTGGTAGGCAGCGGCAGGAAGACGCGCGAAGTGGCCAGCGATCCGGCGATCATGGCGCAGTTGCGTCTGGATCCAGCGCGGCAACTGCTGGCGGCCCAATGTTCCGGCACCTTCCTGCTGGCCAAACTCGGCTTGCTCGGCCAGGCACCCGCCTGCACCGACACCACCAGCAAACCGTGGGTGCAGGCGGCGGGGGTCAACATCGTTAATCAGGCGTTCTACGCCAATGGCAATGTCGCCACGGCGGGCGGCTGTTTGTCGGCGCAGTACCTTTCGGCGTGGTTGCTGGCACGGCTCAAGGGCACTGAAACGGCGCGGGAGGTGTTGCACTATTTCGCGCCGGTTGCCGAGAAAGAAGAGTATGTGGCCCGGGCGTTTGCTCATATCGAGGCCAGTCTTTAACTGCGCAGCCCGCGAATGCATTGATCCGTTTCACGCATTAATGCATGCCAACAATGCACTTATCATATCGATCACCCTGCTCCACTATCCGCCCCAATAAGAACCGTGCGCCGCGTCCAGGCGGTGCACGTCATAAAAGCGGTGGAGTACACGTCAATGACAGCATCAACCCAACGGCCCGCGACTTCCGGTCGCTCCCGGGCCAGTGCGATTTTCCGGGTCACCTCGGGCAACTTCCTCGAACAATTCGACTTCTTCCTTTTCGGCTTTTACGCCACACAGATCGCTGCCGTATTCTTCCCGGCCAGCAGCGAATTCGCCTCACTGATGATGACCTTCGCGGTATTCGGCGCAGGCTTCCTGATGCGTCCGTTGGGCGCGGTGGTGTTGGGTGCTTACATCGATGATGTGGGCCGGCGCAAAGGGTTGATCGTGACCCTGTCTATCATGGCCAGCGGCACGATTTTGATTGTGCTGGTGCCCGGCTACGAAACCATCGGGCTGTTCGCCCCGGCCATCGTCCTGATCGGTCGCTTGCTGCAAGGCTTCTCGGCCGGCGCGGAAATGGGCGGCGTCTCGGTGTATCTCTCGGAGATCGCCACGCCCGGCAACAAAGGCTTTTTCACCAGTTGGCAGTCCGCCAGCCAACAAGTGGCGATCATTGTCGCCGCTGCCTTGGGCTATGGCCTGAACCAATGGATGGCACCGGCAATGATTGCTGACTGGGGCTGGCGGATTCCGTTTTTCGTCGGCTGCATGATCGTGCCGTTCATTTTCTTCCTGCGCCGCAACCTTGAGGAAACCGACGAGTTCATCGCCCGCAAACACCGCCCGAGCATGGGCGATGTGTTCCGCACCCTGGCGCAGAACTGGGTGATCGTGTTCGCCGGAATGATGATGGTCGCCCTGACCACCACTGCCTTCTACCTGATCACCGTGTACGCACCGACCTTCGGCAAAACCGTGCTGCACCTGAGCACCTCTGATGCGCTGCTGGTGACTTTGCTGGTGGGCGTTTCAAACTTCTTCTGGCTGCCGATTGGCGGTGCACTGTCGGACCGTATCGGCCGTCGTCCGGTGCTGATCGCCATGGCCCTGCTGACATTGGCCACGGCGTATCCGGCGCTGACGTATCTGGTGCAGGCGCCAAGCTTCATCAACATGCTGTGGGTGCTGCTGTGGTTGTCGTTCATTTATGGTTTGTACAACGGCGCGATGATTGCCGCGCTGACGGAAATCATGCCGGTCGAAGTGCGGGTCGCCGGGTTCTCGCTGGCCTACAGCCTGGCCACGGCGGTGTTCGGTGGCTTCACCCCGGCGATGTCGACCTTCCTGATCCAGTACACCGGCGACAAGGCTGCGCCCGGTTACTGGATGAGTTTTGCGGCGCTCTGTGCGTTGTGCGCGACGCTGTATCTCTATCGCCGTTCAACCGGTCGCCTGCAACCGGCGATGTCCTGAACCCTTTGAGAGCACATGAACATGCAGAAGCTATTCAATTTTGCTGCCCTGACTTTGCTGGCCAGCCTCGGTCTGAGCAGCGTCGCCCAGGCCGAAGAGATCCGCGTGATGACCTCCGGCGGTTTCACCGCTGCCTACAAAGTCCTCGGCCCGAAATTCGCCGCCTCCACCGGCAACACACTGGACACCGCCCTCGGCCCCTCGATGGGCAAGGCGCCGGAAGCGATCCCCAACCGCCTGGCTCGCGGTGAAAAAGCCGACGTGGTGATCATGGTCGGCTACGCCCTCGATGACCTGATCAAGCAAGGCAAAGTCGACCCCGCCTCACGGGTCGAACTGGCGGACTCGCGGATCGGCCTGGTGGTGCGCGAAGGCGCGCCGAAGCCGGACATCAGCTCTGTCGACGACCTGAAAAAGACTTTGCTCGACGCGAAGTCCGTGGCCTATTCCGACAGCGCCAGCGGCGTGTACATCGAAGATCAGCTGTTCAAGCGCCTGGGCATCGAAGACCAGCTCAAACCCAAGTCGACGATGATCCCGAAAATCCCGGTGGGCTCGGTGGTTGCCACCGGCGACTATCAACTGGGCTTCCAGCAGGTCAGCGAACTGTTGCCGGTACCGGGGGTGAGTTTCGTGGCGAAGATTCCGGAGTCGGTGCAGTCGGTGACGCGTTTCGCCGCTGGCATTCCGGTCGGTGCGCAACACCCGGCCGAAGCCAAGGCACTGCTGGATTACCTGGCCTCCTCCGCCGCTCAGACGGATGTGAAAGCCACCGGTCTGGATTCGGTCAGCCGCTGACTGCAGGCTGCTGGACTTTCATCTCCACCACCAGCCGTTCCAGTTCCAACGCCGCCGGGGTCAATGTGCGCCCCCGGCGCTTGATCAAACCGACACTGCGCATCACCTGCGGATCGGTCAGCGGCACCCGCGTCAGAATCGGATGATCCGCCGCCGGCATCGCCATCAACGGCACGGCCGCCACGCCCAACCCTGCTTCAACCAGACCAATCATCGTCGTCACATGCCGGGTTTCGCAGATGCTCGGCCGCTGCGGCACGATGCCCGTCAGCGCCTGGTCCAGCAGAAAGCGATTGCCCGAGGTCTTGTCCAGCGAGATGTAGTCCTGCTGATAAAACTCATCCCACGTCACGCTACTGCGTCCGGCCAGCGGATGATCGCGCCGACAGGCCACCACATAACCCTCCTGCACCAGCGGCTCGAAATCCACCTCCGCCTCCAGGGTGCCCATGAAGCTCAGGCCGAAATCCGCCTCGCCATTGACCACCGCACTCAGCACTTCGTGGGCGCTGGAGTCGAGCACCTTGACCTTGATCCGCGGAAACTGCCGGTGGTAGTGAGCGATCACTCGCGGCATGAAGTAGTAAGCCGCCGACGGTACGCAGGCCACGGTGACATGACCGAGGCGGGTCGAGGCCACTTCGCTGATGCCCAATAGCGCCACGTCCAGGTCGTCCAGCAGGCGCTCGACACTCGGCATAAAACCGCGTCCGGCCTGGGTCAGGCTGACCTTGCGTGTGGTGCGCTCGAACAACCTCACACCGAGGGCGTCTTCGAGTTTTTCGATGCGCCGGCTCAGGGCTGGCTGGGAGATCCGCACCGTGTCGGCAGCCTTGCGAAAGCTGCCCTGCTCGACCACGGCGCGAAAGGCTTGCAAGTCGTTAAGGTCAAAGTTGATGGCCATGGTGCGCACTCGGGAACAGACAGATTGATCAGCTTATCCTATGAATGCAACCAATTGATGCAAAATGTAACCTCATGCTGAACGTTCGTGGCTGACGCACCCAGCGCCAACCTTTATCCTTACCGTCCCGCCGCACCGAGTCCCTGGAGTTTCGCTATGCCCCATGAAGGCAACCTGTTGCAAGCCGCTGTCGTGTTTCTGTTCGCGGCGGTGCTCACCGTTCCCCTGGCCAAGCGCCTGCAACTGGGGGCGGTGCTGGGTTATCTGTTTGCAGGGGTGATCATCGGACCATCAGTGCTGGGCTTGATTGGCAATCCGCAAAGCGTCAGCCACATTTCCGAACTCGGGGTGGTGTTGCTGCTGTTCATCATTGGTCTTGAACTGTCGCCGCGACGTTTGTGGGTGATGCGCAAATCGGTGTTTGGCGTAGGTCTGGCGCAGGTACTGCTGACGGGGTCGGTGATTGGTGTGCTGGCGCTGTTCGTGTTCGGCCAACCGCTGAACAGCGCGATCGTATTGGGCTTGGGCCTGGCGCTGTCGTCCACCGCGTTCGGTCTGCAAAGCCTGGCCGAACGCAAGGAACTGACCAGCCCTCACGGGCGGTTGGCATTCGCGATTCTGTTGTTCCAGGACATCGCCGCCATCCCGTTGATCGCGATGGTGCCATTGCTGGCGGGCGGCGATCACACCACCAGCACTGCCGAAGATCTCAATCACGGTTTGCGCGTGTTGGGCAGCATCGCGGTGGTGGTGATCGGTGGGCGGTATCTGCTGCGACCGGTGTTCCGGGTGGTGGCCAAGACCGGTTTGCCGGAAGTCTCCACCGCCACCGCGTTGCTGGTGGTGATCGGCACGGCGTGGTTGATGGACCTGGTCGGCGTGTCCATGGCGTTGGGGGCGTTCCTCGCCGGGTTGCTGCTGGCGGACTCCGAATACCGTCACGAACTGGAAGCGCAAATCGAGCCGTTCAAGGGATTGCTGCTGGGGCTGTTTTTCATCAGTGTCGGCATGGGCGCCAATCTGAGTCTGCTACTGAGCGCACCGATCACGGTGCTGGGCCTGACCCTGTTGCTGATCGCAATCAAATTGCCGCTGCTGTTTATTGTCGGCCGACTGGCCGGTGGTTTAGGCAAGGTCAGTGCAATTCGCCTCGGCATCGTGCTGGCCGCCGGTGGTGAGTTTGCCTTTGTGGTGTTCAAGATTGGCCGCGACCAGGGGCTGTTCGAGCCGCACCTGTACGACTTGCTGGTGCTGACCATCACGTTGTCCATGGCGGTGACGCCGCTGCTGTTGCTGTTGTGCGCGCGATTGGTAAGCCCCAAGGTTCAACCCGTGGTGGTGCCGGAGAAATTCCGCGAGATCGATACCGACACGCCGCGCGTGGTAATCGCTGGCATGGGCCGTATGGGGCAGATCGTTGCGCGGATTTTGCGCGCGCAAAACATCAAGTTCGTCGCCCTCGATACCTCGGTGGAAACCATCGAACTGTCACGCAGCTTCGGCGGCGTGCCGGTGTTCTACGGCGACCCGATGCGCCCGGAGATCCTCAGTGCGGCCAAGGTCGAGCAGGCGGAATACTTTGTCATCGCCACCGACGACCCGGACACCAACATCAAGACCGCAGAGTTGGTGCACAAACTCTATCCGCACCTCAAAATCATCGCCCGGGCCCGTAACCGTCAGCATGTGCATCGGCTGGTGGACCTTGGCGCCGAGGCCATTCGGGAAACCTATTATTCGAGCCTGGAAATGAGCCGGCGCACGCTGGTCGGACTGGGTTTGACCCAAGCCCAGGCCGATGCGCGGATCAAGCGCTTCAAGCATCACGACGAGCAGGTGCTGGAAGCCCAGCATGCGGTTTATGACGATGCGGCGAAGGTATTGCAGACGGCGCAGGAAGCCCGGGCGGAACTGGCGAGATTGTTTGAAGCGGATCAGTTGGAAGAAGAATCAGGTAAGGCGTAACTGATCGTTCCCACGCTCCCGCGTGGAAATGCATCCCGTGACGCTCTGCGTCACATCCCAAGAGCGGACGCAGAGCGTCCATGGCGGCATTCCCACGCAGAGCGTGGGAACGATCATAAGGAACCCACAATGGCTGCTGACCAAAGCTCCCCTGCCCTAAAAGAAATCTTCAACGCCGACCGCCTCCAACACATCGCCACCGAGATGACCGCGGTCTACCCCGAGTTCAACGCCAAAGCCTTCCTGAAAATGGCCAACGACGGGCTTGCGCAATTGTCGATCATGCAGCGCATGGCCCGGGTCAGCGAGTGCCTGCACGCGGTACTGCCGTTGAGTTATGAAGAGACGCTTGAGGTGCTGCGCGCCCTCGCTCCGCGCCTGAACAGCGGCTTCGTCAGCCTCTCATTGCCGCATTACGTCGCGACGTATGGCGGACATGCATTCGAGTTGTCCATGGACGCCCTCAAGTACTTCACCGCGTTCGGCTCTTCGGAGTTTGCGATCCGCTATTTCCTTCGCAGTGACATCGAACGCTCACTGGCGGTCATGCACGATTGGTCACTGGACGAAAACGAACACGTCCGGCGCCTGGCCAGCGAAGGTAGCCGGCCGCGCCTGCCATGGTCGTTTCGACTGGTACACGTGCAAGCCGACCCGACACTGGCCGCCGTGATCCTGGACAACCTAAAGGCCGACGACAGCCTCTACGTGCGCAAGTCCGTGGCCAACCACCTCAACGACATCACCAAGGACCATCCCGAGTGGGTGCTGGGCCTGATCGAAGGTTGGTCGCTAGACAACAAACACACCGCGTGGATCGCCAAACATGCCCTGCGCAGCCTGATCAAACAGGGCAACCCGCGAGCGTTGGCGATCATTGGCGCGGGCGGCAAGCCTGAGGTCGAGATCATCGATGTGAAGGTGGAACCGGCGGTGATTCGCCTGGGTGAAAAAATCACCCTGTCCTTTGGCGTCAAATCCAGGGTCGAGGACAGTCAGCGACTGGTGATCGACTACGCCATCGATTACGTCAAAGCCAACGGCAGCACGTCGGCGAAGGTGTTCAAGCTCAAGGCGCTGACGCTTCCCGGCAAGGCTACCGAGACCGTTGCGCGGGGTCAGCACATCAAGGAACTCACCACGCGCCGGCATTACGCAGGTCAGCACGCCGTGCACATTCTGGTGAATGGTGAGCGCCTGGCCAGTACCGCATTCGAAATCACCCCGTAACGGGGTTCGACCCCAACAACAACCCCTGCTCGCGCTCACACAACTCCACCACGTAATCCCACAACACTCGCAACCGCACGGATTTATGCAGCTCGCGGCGGGTGCTGATCCAGTAGCTGCGCTGGATGCTTTCATCCGGCAGCAACGGCACCAGGCCGGGGTCGGCACTGGCCATGTAGCACGGCAATACGGCGATGCCCAACCCTGAGCGCGCGGCCTGTTGCTGGGCGATGACGCTGGTGCTGTGAAAGACCACTTGCGGGTTGCGGCAGAAGCTGTTGAGGAACATCAGTTCCTGGCTGAACAGCAAGTCATCGACGTAGCCGATCCAGGCGTGGCGACCGAGGTCTTCGCGGCTGCGCAGCGGCGGCGAACGGTCGAGGTAGTCCTGGCTGGCATACAGCGCCAGGCGATAGTCAGTCAGTTTGCGGGTGACCAGCATGTCGGCGGCCGGGCGCTCTAGGTGGATGCTGATTTCCGCTTCGCGGTTGAGGATGCTGACGAAGCGCGGCACCGCCACCAGTTCCACTTCCAGCCCCGGATAACGTTCGAACAGACCGTTCATGCGACTGGCGAGGAACATGATGCCCAATCCCTCAGTCACCCCGACACGGATTTTGCCGAGTGGCGCCGTTGATTGGGTGATTTCCTCCTGAGCGAGCAACGCGACGTTTTCCATGGCTTCGGCGTGTTTGAGCAGCGCTTCGCCGGCCGGGGTCAGTTCATAACCCTGGGCATGCTGGACAAACAGCGCGGTGCCGAGGCTCTTTTCGATGGCCTCGATGTGCCGGGCCACGGTGGCGTGGGTCGTGTTCAAACGGCGGGCAGCGGTCAGCAGACGCCCGCTACGCTGCAACTCGAGAAAAAACCGCAAGTCATTCCAGTCGAACATGAGTCGTCCTTGAGGCGAGGTGTTTAAAAACGCACAGCGGCTGCGCAAAAACTAACATTCTTTTGACGAAAGCTAACAACTAGGATGACCGACAACAAGAACAACACCATAAGGTCACGCATGCAGACTTCTCTGGATGAATACGACTACATCGTGGTCGGGGCCGGGCCGGCCGGTTGTTTGCTGGCCAATCGGTTGTCGGCCAACCCGCAACATCGCGTGTTGCTGCTGGAAGCCGGCGGCCGCGATAACTATGCATGGATTCACATTCCCGTGGGTTACCTGTTCTGCATCGGCAACCCGCGCACCGACTGGTGCTTCAAGACCGAAGCACAACCCGGCCTTCAAGGTCGGGCCCTGAGTTATCCGCGTGGCAAGGTGCTCGGCGGCTGTTCATCGATCAACGGCATGATCTACATGCGCGGCCAAGCGGGTGACTACGATGGCTGGGCCGCCCAAGGCAATCCCGGCTGGAGCTGGAGCGACGTGCTGCCGTTGTTCAAAAAAAGCGAAAACCACTTTGCCGGCGACTCGGAATTTCACGGTGCCGCCGGGGAATGGCGGATCGAACGCCAGCGGCTGTCGTGGCCGATTCTGGATGCCTTCCAAAGAGCCGCCGAACAAAGCGGCATCGCCAGCATCGATGACTTCAACCAGGGCGACAATGAAGGTTGCGGCTACTTTCAGGTCAATCAGAAAGCCGGTATTCGCTGGAACGCGGCCAAGGCGTTTCTCAAACCGATCCGCAACCGCGCCAATCTCACCGTGCTGACCGACGTCGAAGTGGATCGCGTGCTGCTGGAAAACGGCCGTGCGTCTGCGGTCAGCGCGCGTTGGCAGGGTCAGGCAAAAACCTTCAAGGCGCGTAAAGAGATCGTGCTGTGCGCCGGCTCCGTCGGTTCACCGAGCATCCTGCAACGTTCCGGGATCGGCCCTCGCCCGCTGCTGCAACGACTGGGGATCGGCGTTGCCCATGAGCTGCCAGGCGTGGGTAGCAATCTGCAGGATCACTTGCAACTGCGCCTGATCTACAAACTGGAGAACGCCCGCACGCTGAACCAAATTGCCGGCAGTCTGTGGGGCAAGATGGGCATGGGCCTGCGTTACCTGTATGACCGCAGCGGCCCGTTGTCCATGGCGCCGAGTCAACTCGGCGCCTTCGCTCGATCAGGACCGGAGCAGACGTCGGCGAATCTCGAGTACCACGTTCAGCCACTGTCGCTGGAGCGTTTCGGCGAGCCATTGCATGCCTTCCCGGCCTTCACGGCGTCGGTGTGCGATCTGCGCCCGCAAAGCCGTGGTCGCATCGAGATTCGCTCCACCGATCCGCAGGAAGCGCCGCTGATTCAGCCCAATTATCTGAGCCACCCGGAAGACTTGCGGGTGGCAGCCGATGCCATTCGCCTGACCCGCCGCATCGTCGCCGCCCCGGCCCTGCAAGCGTTCAAACCGATCGAGTACTTGCCCGGAGACAGCTTGCAGAGCGACGAAGAATTGCACGAAGCCGCCGCCCGCATCGGCACAACGATTTTCCATCCCGTCGGCACCTGCCGCATGGGCAACGACGCGGACGCGGTAGTCGACGCCGAGCTACGCGTCCATGGCATCCCCGGCCTGCGCATCGCCGACGCCTCGATCATGCCGCGCATCACCTCGGGCAACACGTGTTCGCCTACGCTGATGATTGCCGAGAAAGCCGCGCAACTGATCCTGGACACACCCACAAGGAGTTTTGCACCCGACGAAAAAGCACTGACCGCAGTCTCTTGAACAAAGGAATAGCGACGCCAGCCCATAAGGCCGGCGCCGACAGTGGAACAAAAAAAACAATCACTGTGAGGGATACCGATATGTCAGAACATGTTCAGCCTCTGGAAGCCGTACGCAGCGCGGGCACCAGCCGCGAGACCCAGAAAGTTATCTTCGCGTCGTCGCTTGGGACAGTCTTCGAGTGGTACGACTTTTTCCTCTACGGCGCACTCGCGGCGGTGATCAGCAAACAGTTTTTCGCCGGGGTCAACGACACCACGGCGTTCATCTTTGCGCTCATGGCGTTCGCCGCCGGCTTCATCGTGCGGCCGTTCGGCGCGCTGGTGTTCGGACGGCTGGGGGACATGATCGGGCGTAAATACACCTTCCTTGCGACCATCATCCTCATGGGTCTGGCGACTTTCTGCGTCGGGTTGCTACCGACCTACGCGAGCATCGGCATCGCCGCGCCGATCATTCTTGTGGTGCTGCGCATGCTTCAGGGCCTGGCCCTGGGCGGTGAATACGGCGGCGCTGCCACTTACGTGGCCGAACATGCGCCGATGGGTAAACGCGGTTTCCACACCAGCTGGATTCAGTCCACCGCGACCCTAGGCTTGCTGCTGTCGCTGCTGGTGGTGCTCGGTTGCCGCTACTTCACCGGTGACCAATTCGAAGTCTGGGGCTGGCGGATTCCGTTTCTGTTTTCGATCATTCTGCTGGGCATCTCGACCTGGATTCGCATGAGCCTGCACGAGTCGCCTGCGTTCGTGAAAATGAAAGAGGAAGGCAAGCTCTGCAAGTCGCCGCTGCGCGACTCATTCGGCAAATGGGAAAACCTCAAAGTCGTACTGATCGCCCTGTTCAGCATCAACGCCGGGCAAGCCGTGACTTTCTACGCGGCGCAGTTCTACGTACTGTTCTTCCTCACCCAGTTCCTGAAAATGGACCCGGCGCTGGCCAACAGCCTGCTGATCGTCAGCGTGATCATCGGCGCGCCGTTCTTTATTTTCTTCGGCTGGCTGTCGGATAAAGTCGGACGCAAACCAGTGCTGATGATCGGCCTGCTGCTGGCCACATCGCTGTACTTCCCGATCTTCAAGACCCTGGCCCACTACGCCAACCCGGCCATCGACCAGGCCAGCCGTCAGGCACCGATCACCGTACTGGCTGACCCGGCCACCTGCACCTTCCAGTTCGACCCGGTGGGCAAGGCGAAATTTGATAGCCCTTGCGACAAGGTCAAAACCTTCCTGGTGAAACAGGGCCTTCCTTACAACAGCGAAGCCGCACCGGCCGGCAGCAGCGTGCAGGTGAGCGTCGGTGAAGTGAAACTCGAGGGTTACGATGAAGCGGCTCTGCGTGGCGCCGTTACCCTGGCTGGGTATCCATCACAAGCCGACACCCAGCAGATCAACAAACCGATGATCGTGGCGCTGATCGTCGCGCTGATCATCATCTCCGCCATGTGCTACGGCCCGCTGGCGGCGCTGATGGTCGAACTGTTCCCGACCCGCATCCGCTACACCTCGATGTCCCTGCCGTACCACATTGGTAATGGCTGGTTCGGCGGTTTCCTGCCAACCGTGTCGTTTGCATTGGTGGTGTACACCGGGGACATCTTCTACGGGCTGTGGTACCCGGTGGTGATTACCGGGGTAAGCCTGGTCGTCGGGATGATCTGTTTGCGTGAGACCAAGAACGTGGACCTGGATAAAAACTGACAGCACGGGGCGTTTTACTCATCGTTCCCACGCTCCGCGTGGGAATGCATCCCGTGACGCTCCGCGTCACCAGTGCGCAGGACTCAAGCCTTGCGTCGACAGCGGAACGCGGAGCGTCCCCGGCGGCATTCCCACGCAGAGCATGGGAACGATCAGTCGGTGAGCGCTGAGTGAACAGCATTACCGCAATGCGCGGGGTTTTCGTTAACCTGACCCGACGCTCGACGCAACCACCGCCCCGCCACTCACCAGACCGAGGCATCATGATCATTTCATCCGCATCTGACTATCGCGAGGCAGCACGCCGAAAACTTCCGCGTTTTTTGTTTGATTACATTGATGGCGGGGCTTATGCAGAGCATACCCTGAGGGCCAATAGCGCTGATCTGACGGGCATCAGCCTTCGTCAGCGCATTCTGAAAAACGTCGAAACCTTGAGCCTTGAAACCACCCTCTTCGACCAACGACTTTCAATGCCCATCATATTGGCCCCGGTAGGACTGACGGGCATGTTTGCCCGTCGTGGTGAAGTGCAGGCTGTAAAAGCGGCGGAAAATAAAGGCATCCCGCTCTGCCTATCAACGGTATCGGTGTGTTCGATCGAAGAAGTCTCGGCTCAAACCCGACAACCCATCTGGTTTCAACTGTACGTGTTGAAAGACAGAGGCTTCATGAAAAATGCACTGGAACGTGCGAAGGCCGCCGGGGTGCAAAACCTCGTGTTTACCGTGGACATGCCCACGCCCGGCGCCCGATACAGGGACGCACACTCGGGCATGTCAGGTCCTTTTGCGGCATCGCGGCGAATGCTTCAGGCCATGACCAAACCCGACTGGGCATTCAACGTCGGCGTCATGGGGCGCCCACACGACTTGGGCAATATCTCGAAGTACCTTGGCAAAGCCGTAACCCTCGAAGACTACATGGGCTGGTTGGCCAACAACTTCGACCCTTCGATCAGTTGGAGTGATCTGGAGTGGATTCGTGATTTCTGGAAAGGCCCGATGATCATCAAAGGCATTCTCGATCCTCAGGACGCCAGGGATGCGGTCAGCTTTGGCGCGGATGGCATTGTCGTATCGAACCACGGTGGCAGACAGTTGGACGGTGTGCTCTCCACAACGAAGGCATTACCGCCCATCATGCAAGCCATCGGTGATGATCTGACGGTGCTGGTCGACTCGGGAATCCGCTCGGGGCTTGATGTCGTACGGATGTTGGCGCTGGGCGCAAAAGGCGTATTGCTGGGGCGTTCCATGGCCTATGCACTGGCCGCCGATGGTCAACGCGGGGTGGAGAACATGCTGGATATCTTCGCCAAGGAAATGCGCGTCGCCATGACCTTGACCGGGGTGACCTCGATTAGTCAGATTGATGAATCCACGCTGGTGGATGCTGCCCGATAAGCTGAATGCCTGACCTTAAAACGCCACGCCCATGCGCGGCGTTTTCGTTGATGTCTGAAAAGCGGCCATCACTCGACGTCTTTGAGAGTTTCAAAGATCACTTGATCGGGATAAAACGCCATGTAGCCGCGAATCTGTTCTACCGACACTTTGGGGTCCTCATAGCTCCACACCGCGTTAGCGCCTTCATGTCCCGGGATTTGCAGGCTGAAATAGCTGGCATCGCCCTTGTAGGGGCAATAACTCGTGTGATCGGTGCGGGCAAAGTACTTTTCATCGATATCCTCGCGCGGTACGTAATACACCGGAGGATAGTTGGCCTCGAGCAACACCAGCGCCCGTGCGGACGCGGCCACCTGAATACCGTGAAACTTCACAAGCAGGCAGCCCGGCTGCTCTGCGATGGTGATGACAGGACTAGGACCGGAGGTTTTCATGGAATACGTTTCTCCTGACGCTGATGGACCTGTGAGAGCGAGGCTTGTCCGCGGTGGGCGGTGCAGCAGCCCCAAAACCTGAGACCACGACTTTCAGGTATAACCCAGATTTTGCACTCACGACGGCTTCGCAGCCGAACGGGACGATGCGGCGTTCCGACGAACCCCTCGCAGGAATAAGTAATGCCAAGTCCCTGCACGGCGGGGCCCATGCGTCCTTCCACCGAATTGAATATTCGAAGTCGGTGAAACATCGTCTACGATCAATAGGACCGTTGACATCCCTGCTGCCCAGACAGGCAGTCGTGGCATGGCGTGGGGATTTGAGTCTCAGAAACCTGAGGGTCTCACCATGCCCGCTACACAGTTTACGCTCGATCAAAAGATCATCACCCTGGATGCCCGTCCCGATCGCCTGGATCTGCGTGATCGGATCTTCACCCCACGGGTCAAGTCACTTCCGCCCTCCTGGCCCGCAGACAAAGACATTGCCACCGAGCTCTCGGCGTACCTGGGTAAAGGCATGATTCTCTACCAGGGCAACGAAGGCGCCTGCACAGGGTTCGGGCTGGCGGCGGTGGTCAACTACCTGTTGTGGCTGCGGGACCGGGCCTCCATCAAGACGAGCCCGCGTCAGCTTTATCACCTGGCCAAACTCTATGACGAATGGCCAGGAGAGGACTACACCGGCTCCAGTTGTCGCGGCGCATTGAAGGGATGGCATAAGCACGGTGTCTGCTCGGAGGAACTGTGGCCCTACACCGTCAAGTCCGACGGATCGGTTCCGGCGTTTGAAGCGCCAGCCGAGGATTGGGCCATGGACGCCGTGACCCGGCCGCTGGGGGTTTACTACCGCGTCGAGAAAGACGACATCACCGCCATGATGGCGGCCCTGTACGAAGCGGGTGCGCTGTACGTTTCCGCCAATGTGCATCAGGGTTGGGCACTGATGCAGCCCAAAGTCAAAAAACGTCCGCCGGCGGTGTTTCAGAGCATGTCTCAGCTGCCCGTCATCAAATGGCCAGCAACCAGTCAGGGCGGTCACGCCTTTGCCTTGATTGGGTACACCAGTCAGGGGTTCATCGTGCAGAATTCCTGGTCGACCGACTGGGGATACTCGGGCTTCGCCATCCTGACGTTCGAGGACTGGCTGGCCAACGGCACTGACGCCTGGACCGTCGCCCTCGGTGTGCCGATCGAACACGGCGCGTTATCGCACAACGCGCGCCCTTCACGCTCCCGGGCCGATGTTCAATCAGCGTTTCGTAGCGCGCTGTCGAGCTCCAGCGCCAAGCGCGAAGGCTTCTCGCTGTTCACCGCCGGAGCCCGCGATACCGATCGCAAAGGGCTTCCGCTGTTGACCATGGATCAGGCGTACGGCCTGACCATCGTGATGGAAAACAACGGCAGCATCGGCCCCCGACTCACCGACGTCGAAAACGTCCGCGCGGGCGTCAAGCGAATCGTCTACGAGGCGCCTCGCGCCTGGTACGACAAGCTGCCGGCGGCAAACAAACCCGCCGTGCTGCGCATCGCCATCATTGCCCACGGCGGGCTCAATTCCGAGCAGGACTCCATCAATCGAATTTGTGCGATGGCGCCCTACTTTCTTGAAAACGGCGTCTATCCACTGTTTGTCACCTGGCGCACCGGGGCGTTGGAGACGTTTGCCGACATCGTCCAGGACGCCCTCCCGGGTCTGTTTCCCGAGGCGGGTGGCATCAGCGATGTGTTGAAGGCCATCAAGGACAAGGCCCTGGAAGGCTTTGATCGCACGGTGGAACTGGCGACCAAAAAACTCGGCGGCGATCAGTGGAGCCAGATGAAGCAGAACGCCGATGCCGCCTCAGTGGCAGGCTTTACCCCGCGCGGGCTGGTGGAAATGGCGGAGAACCTGAAAAAACTGGTCGCCGACATGGGCAAGAAGAACGTCGAGCTTCATCTGATCGGTCATTCCGCCGGGTCCTTGATCAATGGCCACTTGATTCAACTGCTGTGGGCCAGAGGCCTGGCCATCGAAACATCGACGCTGATGGCTCCGGCCTGCACCCTCGACTTCGCCAACCAGACCTACCGCAGAGTCATCGAAGGTGGAGGACTCAAGCGCAAGGACTTCCACCTCTACATGATGTCCGACAACCGCGAACAAGATGACAACGTCATCGACGTGTACCACAAGTCGCTGCTGTACCTTGTCTCCCGTGCCTATGAAGAACTGCAACGCATGCCGCTGCTGGGCATGGCCAAGAGCCTGGACAAGAACTTCCAGGACTTCAGCGATCCCGATCTGGCGGAGTGGAACATTGCCGCCAAAAACATGACCGAGCAGTGGAACCAGTTTTACTGGGGTAAAACCATTCCGACCGGTTTTGCCGTCACAGGCCGTGGCCTTCCCGAAGCGTTCGCGAAAACCCTGCATATCTTCAACGATCCGAAAATGAACTACGGCGCGGGCATCAAAGCGGACACCTCCCACGGTGGGTTCGACAATGATGTGAACGTCATTACCGCAGCCTTGCTGACCATTCTCAGACGAGAGCCCGACGCGAAGCTGGACCAACCGGTGGTTAACCTGAACTACTGAGGAGCCTGCGCAATGAATCGCAACGCACAGACTGTACATCCATACAGATAAAGATTGCTCCATCGCTCATCAGCCGCCATTCTGTCCGCCTCTCGACAGTTGATGAGCGATGGTGGTTATGCGGCTGTACCTCTGTGAAAAACCTTCCCAGGCCAAAGACATTGCGGCCGTCCTCGGCGCCAGGCGTCGGGGCGACGGCTGCTGGCTGGGAACGGACGTCACGGTGACCTGGTGCATTGGCCACCTGCTGGAAACCGCGCCGCCGGACGCCTATGACGCGCGTTACAAGCGCTGGGTGCTGGCGGATCTGCCGATCATTCCAGAGAAGTGGAAGATGACCGTCAAACCGCGCACGGCCAGCCAGTACAAAGCGGTCAAGCGGCTGCTCGGCGAGGCCACCGAACTGGTGATCGCCACCGACGCCGACCGTGAAGGCGAGATGATCGCCCGGGAACTGGTAGAGCATTGCCGTTATCGTGGGCCGATCCAACGGTTATGGCTGTCGGCGCTGGACGATGCGTCGATCCGCAAGGCGTTGGCAGCCCTGAAGCCGGGGGCCGAGACCTTTAGTCTTTATCATTCGGCACTCGGGCGCTCGCGGGCCGACTGGCTGATCGGGATGAACATGAGTCGGCTGTTCACGCTGTTGGGGCGTCAGTCCGGTTATCAGGGCGTATTGCCGGTCGGTCGGGTGCAAACGCCAACCCTGCGCCTGGTGGTGGATCGCGACCGCAGCATCGCCGATTTCGTGCCGGTCGCCTATTGGGCCATCGATGTGCAACTGCTGCACGACGGTACCGCGTTCACCGCCCAGTGGCGCGCGGCCTCCGAGGTTTGCGACGATCAGGATCGCTGCCTGAATCAGGCGTTGGCGCAGCAAGCAGCGGCGGCGATCGGCAGCGCGGCGAGTGCCCGGGTCATCAAACTGCGCACCGAGCGGATGCGCGAAGTGGCCCCCCTGCCCTTCGATCTGGGCACCTTGCAGGAAGTCTGCTCGAAGAAACTCGGGCTCGGCGCCCAGGAGACCCTCGATATCGCCCAGGCCCTGTACGAAACCCACAAGGTCATCACCTATCCGCGCAGCGACTGCGGTTATCTGCCCGTGAGTCAGCACAGCGAAGCACCGGGCATTCTTGCCGCGCTGAGGCAGGCTGATCCGGCACTGAACGCCTTGAACGATTTCCTGGAGCCTCAACGACGCTCTCGGGCCTGGAACGATGCCAAGGTCAGCGCTCACCACGGCATCATCCCCACCGCTGCAGCGAAAAACCTCGAGCGGCTGGCGGGCAAGCAGCGGGCGGTCTACACCCTGATTCGCGCGCGTTATCTGGCGCAGTTTCTGTCCAACCATGAATACGACCGGACCCAGGCCGACTTCGACTGCGCCGGTGAAGCCTTGCGTGCCGTCGGCAAGCAGATCGTCGAGCCCGGCTGGAAGCGCGCCCTGCCCGAGGCCCTCGCCCCGGCCAAGGGCCGCGAAGCACCGGCGCCGCAAACACTGCCGGCATTGGCCGAAGGGCGTGACTGCGCGGTGGCCGACGTGAAGCTCAAGGACCTCTGGACGCAACCGCCCAAACCGTTCACCGAAGGCGATCTGATCAAGGCGATGAAGAACGTCGCCAAACTGGTGGAAGACCCGCTACTCAAGCAGAAACTCAAGGACACCACCGGCATCGGCACTGAAGCGACCCGCGCCTCGATCATCCAGGGCCTGCTCGACCGTGGTTACCTGATCAAGAACGGCAAGGCCCTGGCCGCCACCCCGGCCGCTTTCAGCCTGATCGATGCCGTGCCGCGTGCCATCGCCGACCCGGGGACCACGGCGATTTGGGAGCAGGCGCTGGACATGGTGCAGAGCGGCGAGATGAGCCTGGAAGAATTCGTCACCAAGCAGGCCGCGTGGATGAGCAAACAGGTCGCCCGTTGCGCCGGCCTGAGCTTGACCATCAGCGGACCGGCAAGCCCTGCCGGGCGCGGTGCCACGCCGTGGAAAAACAAACGCAAGCCCGCCAAACGCAAGCCCTCGACGGGCACCAAACGCGCGGCAAAACCGGCGAGCAAGGCATGAGGGCACTTCGAGCGGGCCACTTTCTGGAAAAACATCGACCATAATTATCGTGCAGCGCACCAGAGCCACGACGGACCTGCGCATCAGGAGCCAGCCCACATGCCCTTGATAGAACTGCACGCCGCCCAGCGCGACGAACTGGAAACGATTGAAAACCTGATGCAGTTCTATCTGTATGACTTCAGCGAGTGGCTGCCGCTGAAGCTCGGGGAGCATGGCTTCTTCAACGCCCAACCCAAACCGGGTTACTGGCGCAACCCCGCAACCAGGCCGTTTCTGATCAAGGTCGATGGAGAATTGGCCGGTTTCGTGACCTTGGATGACGAAACCCATACTCTCGGCGCCGAGCACAACATTGGCTACTTCTTTGTCAGTCGGCGCTTTCGTGGCCAAGGCGTCGCGAAGTTTGTCGTTTCCACCCTCTTGAACCGGTTCCCCGGTCAATGGCAAATTTTCCATCTCGACGCGAACCAGCCTGCGCGGCTGTTCTGGGCCAGGGTCATCGCCGATCTCACCCATGGCGAGTTCACCCTGCACCAGCTATCGGTAGACGGTTATCCCTGCACCTTTTACCGATTCCAGACATCGCCGCCATCGTCCTGACGGGCGCCTTCCGGTCGCGCTTTTTAATTCCAAACGACTTTGTCCGACAATATGTAGTGACCAAAAATAATCACTACAAAATCGTTGACGCGTCCGATTTGCCCTTGCATGATGCAGACGTCTCCCCGATCGGGAGTACAGGCAACACGTTTGAGCAAGCTCGTCTGACCGCCGAGCTGTTTTTCCCGGATACACGCTGCCCACAAGGCAGATTGAAGACGCTGACCTGGCCTGAACGTCCAGTACAAGGACGAGAAGCGCTGGCGATCAATCCTCATGAAGCTTGTGGCCGACCCTGAAAATGTCGGCAGTGGCCTGAAGGTTTTCGCCGCTTCTCCTCGTTGTGACGCTATTGCGTAGCAGTTATTCAACACGACTACATGCAACAGACGCGTGACCCCGTCAATTTGGCGGCCGACCGCTGACGTCCTGGTTTCGGTGCCAGGGATCAACTAACCGATGGGCTACTTGTATTAGCGAATCAACTTTGAAAGATCACCAAATGGTCAAGGGGCTTACTATGAATCTGAACAATCAACCCACTCTCGATGAACTGGCTCATCTGTTCGCTGCGCAAAAAGACAGCCATGACAGCCATATTCTGTGGATCAGCAAGTCGGGCCAGGTGCATATGGACTGCCTGTCGCCTCACGCCCATGAAGCGGAGTTCGACAAGAACAACCAGAACCTGCTTGCCCGACTGAAAATGTACCGTCGCGGCCAAGGCTATGTCGGCAAGAAAGCCGCCGCCGACAAGGACTTCATCGGTCATGTTCTGCAAACGCTGAAACAGGCTTGGGCATCGATGCAGAACCAGAACGAAGTTCGGGTGATTGATCGGTTCTCCTGATACCTCCCAGGGGTTTTATTCCACACCCCCTCCATAAAAAGGCCCCGCTCGTCACACCGAGCGGGGCCTTTTTGTTTGTCTCGTGCGCACCAAACAACGCTATCGTTAACCGTGTGCACTGGATCATTGGAGGTTTGTGATGAAAAAACATCTGACAGGCGTGCTGTTGCTGGTTATGGCCTGTGCTGCCCATGCAAACAGCATCTCCGGCGTTCCGTCATTCGATGTGGACTGCCCCGGCAACATCGTCGTCCACGCGGATCAGGATGGACCGGTATTGATCAACAACAAGGAAGCCGAGACCAGAGCCATCAAGGGCGGCTTCGAAGCCAAGGGTTCGGGTGTCATCATCGCGATCATCCTCGAAAATGACGACTCGGTAACGGTGTCCTCCACTGGCAAGGCGCCCAATGGTGTGTGTCAATCAATGGATGACTGACGTCGTCGACTCACCTGCAGCCGCACCCAACACCAGCTCCATAAACGCCACCGACGCCGCACTGTGATAGTTGTTTTTGCGTCGAAGCAGTGCGGCCCCTCTTTTCGGTGCTTCCCCCAGCAACGGGATTTTGCGCAACGCACGGTCCTGGGTGGCAATGGGCTCTGGAAGGATCGTGGCGATGGCCGTGTGCCGAATGACTTCCAGCAAGGTGCTCACCGAGTTGACCTCGATCACCACCTTCGGCGTGATCTGCTCCTGGGCAAAGTACTCATCAATGCGGGTGCGGGTAACGAAGTCCGGAGCCAGCAGCGCAAATTGCAGTTGCGCCACCTCTTCAGCGGACAACGCGACCTGGCTTTCGTATAACGGGTGATCGCGCCCCACCATGACGCCCAACGTCTCGGTAAACGCCGGGATCGACTCGATGTCGAGATTTCTGACCTGGGTAAACGCGATGGCGATGTCCAGTGAGTCATCCACCAGACCGGCCTCGATATCATCCATCGACAGCTCGAAAATCTGCAGATGGATGTTCGGAAAGCGCGCCACGTAATCGCGCACCAACGGCCCCACCAGGTACGCCATGAACGTTGGCGTCATGGCCAGCCGCAAGGTGCCGCGGGACAAGTCCTTCACGTCATGCAGCGCACGTTTGCCCGCCTCCAGTTCTACCAGCACCCGACGAGCGCATTCGATGTAGGCCTGTCCCGCATCAGTGGGTTTCACCGTGCGCGAGGTCCGGTCGAACAGGCTCACGCCCAGGGTTTCTTCCAGTTGCCGGATCTGTTGGGACAGGGTCGGTTGTGAGACGTGGAGCGCCTCGGCAGCGCGGGTGAAACCGCCGTGGTCGGCAACCGCCAGCAAATAGCGCAAATGTCGTAGCAGCATGGGGGGATTACCCTCTATAGGCTGTGCTTATGCGCTGCATTGTATATCGGTCTTGGACGCTATGGATCGATCGGCAGAAGATTGCTCCACACCTAAGCAATACCACCCCGACAGGAGAAACCCCATGCAACAGTCCCACGCTTACAACGACCCAAGTCTGGCCCTGACCACGTCTATCCTCGATGCAAAAGCGCGCAAAAACCTGTCCTGGCAGGACCTGACCGACGGCACCGGCCTGGGTTTGGCCTACGTCACCGCCGCCCTGCTCGGTCAGCACCCACTGCCGGGAAGCGCCGCCAAAGTGATTGGCGAAAAACTGGACCTGGACGCCGACACCGTGGCCCGCCTGCAGATCATCCCGTTGCGCGGCAGCCTCTCGGGTGTCCCGACCGACCCGACCATCTACCGCTTCTACGAAATGATCCAGATTTACGGCACCACCTTGAAAGCCCTGGTTCACGAACAATTCGGCGACGGCATCATCAGCGCGATCAACTTCAAGCTCGACATGAAGAAAGTCGAAGACCCGGAAGGCGGCTCCCGCGCAGTGATTACCCTCGACGGCAAGTTCCTGCCACTGCGTCCGTTCTAAGTGGATGCCGGCCCGCACAGATGTGCGGGCCAAACCCGACTCACGCATGAGGACATCGCCATGAAAGCGCTCATCGAAGGTTTTTTAAAGTTTCAGAAGGAAGCCTTTCCGCAACGGACCGACCTGTTCAAACACCTGGCCACCACCCAGCATCCGGGCACGTTGTTCATCACCTGTTCCGACAGCCGTGTCGTGCCAGAACTGCTGACCCAACAAGAACCCGGTGAACTGTTTGTGATCCGCAACGCCGGCAACATCGTGCCCTCTTACAGCCCGCACCCCGGCGGTGTGTCGGCCACGGTCGAATACGCGGTCGCCGTGCTGGGCGTTACTGACATTGTGATCTGCGGGCATTCGGACTGCGGCGCCATGACCGCCGTCGCGAAGTGCACCTGCATGGACCACCTGCCCGCCGTCAGCGGCTGGTTGCAACATGCCGAGTCGGCGAAAGTCATCAACGAATCCCGTCCTCACGCCAGTGACGCGGCGAAGGTGAGTTCAATGGTTCGGGAGAATGTCATCGCGCAACTGGCCAATATCCAGACGCACCCGAGCGTGCGCCTGGCTCAGGAGAAAGGCCTGTTGAGTTTGCATGGTTGGGTCTATGACATCGAGACCGGTTCGGTCGACGCCCTGGATGCCAACAGCCGCAGTTTCGTCGCGCTCGCCGAGTATCCGGACACCTGCGCCCTTCAAGCTCGATCCGTAGATGCAGCAGCCTGAAGTTTGTATCCACTGGCAGCGAGACGATCGATGCAGCGCTCCCGGCTCACGGGAGCGCTGCGCTGACTCGATCGACAGGGGTTATTTATCGTCCATCTTGGTTGACGATTGAGGCCGAATCTCACTGCTCTCTTCGGCGTTGGGTGGTTCTGGAAAAGTGCCTGGCGTGAACACGTGAGTCAGCAAGTCTCTGGCATCGACTTCGACGACTCCCTGAACCGAACGGGCCAGAGCAACCGCCTGCTCACACTGTTTATGGGTGTTGACGCGACCGCTCAACGCCACAGTGCCCCCATGGGTTTTGACATGGATTTGCAGGCCAAGGCTTGGTTCGGCCATTGCCAGGGCCGACTTCACCCTGGCGGTAATCCACGTGTCGTGAACGCCCCTTTCCAGATCCTGAGAGTAATGTTGAAACGAATGAAGTTTCATGGTGCAACCCTCTTCACGTAATCAGATGCGCTGTCCGTCCCATTGGCTTTGCAGCCCTCTGCCTCTCAGGCGAGCGTTATGGGACATCTGATTCGTTTTGGAGTGCTCGCCACGCCCACACAGGCGCACATTAAGTATAGTGCGCCCGTCGCGTGGGGGCGGGATGCCGGCTCAGCGTTTGACCGACAGATCCGTCTGGGTCATGCGACTACGGATCGTGAACACCCCATCGCCCGAGAGAATCGCGCTGCGAGCGAACAGTCGACCGCTTTCCCAGTTCGAAAGACCCAGTTCCGGCTTGTTCAGCGCGTACTGTCCGTCGACCCAGCGGGTAATCCCGTTGCCGACAAAAGGTGCGTTGACCGCGTTGTAGAAGCGTTCCTGAACCTCGGCATCTTCACTGATCAATGACACGGTGAACTGCGGGCTGTAGCGATTGAACAACGCGATGGCGCTGTCCAGGTCATCGACGATCTTCAGGCTGACTTCCGGGGTTTCTTCCCATTCCCACTCGCGGCCTAACTGATCCTCGGGCAGCGGTTCGGCCAAGGCTTCGGTTTGATAGCCTTCGGCGCGGTACACCTCAACGCTTGCGGTCTGCCAATCGCTCGGCAAGTACCGTTCGCTGCCTTCGACGATGTGCAATTTGCAGCCCTGTCCCCGTGCGGTGCCGGCCTGTTGCAGCGCGTCCAGGAACAGCGGCAGCAATTCGGTGACACGGTCACGGTGGATCAGGCAGACGTTCAGGGTGTTGCAGACTTTGCGATCCAGCGAGTTGCGCACCACCGCGGCAAAGCGCTTGGCCTCAGCGTCCTTGTCGGCAATCAGCCAGGCGCCACCGGTGCCGTGCAGGCTAACGGCGGTGCCGGCCTGTTGGGCGATGCTACCCAGTTGACTGACGGCACGACCCGAACCACGGGCCACCGCCAGCGACAGGCGCCGGTCGGCGAACATCGCCCAGCCGGCCGCGTGATTGACGCTTTCCACCAGCGACACCGCGCCGGTCGGCAACCCGGCGTCGCTCAGTGCCGGATTCAGCGCATGGGTGACGATGGCTTGCGCCGTGCCCAACGCATCGCTGCCGATGCGCAGCACCGCCGTGTTACCTGTGCGCAACACACCGGCGGCGTCGGCGAAGACGTTCGGTCGGCCTTCGAAGACGAAAGCGACGATGCCCAGGGGCGAGACCACTTGTTCGACTTTCCAGCCGTCATGCTCGACGCAACTGACCACTTTGCCCCGCGTGGCCGACGCATCACGCCAGGCCCTGAGGCCGGCGATCATGTCGCGGCGCATACGTTCATCCGCCACAAGCCGCGTGGTGGAACGTCCGCGGGCCTTGGCCCGTTCGATGTCGGCGAGGTTTGCGGCTTCAATCAAGGCCCAGCAGTCAGGGTTTTCCAGGCGTTGGGCAAAGCGATCAAAGAACTCGCTGATGGCTTGGTCCGAGACCGCAGACATTGCGCTGAAAGCCACTTCGGCACGCTCGATTGCAATGGCCGCCGCTTGCTGGTCAGCCACCGGGATCAGCAACAACTCGCCGCTGACCTGCTCCACCAGCAAATGGTCCCCGGGCTGAAAGCGCGCGGCCAATTCGGGGCTGACCACAGAGACACGATTCCCGGCGAAAGGGATAGGCGTGCCAGCGACTAGACGTTCGAGCGCAAGAGACATGAAGCGGTTTCACCATGCAATGGGCGGCCGGAAAATGTATAGGAAAATCCCTGGAGCGTCATCAACCGCACGCCTGACCGGTGATCGAAAACCCGGAGGCCCGTCACCCGGCCCTCCTACGCTAAAAGAGTTACATCAGCGTTTCCTGTTTTCCAAGGAGGCCGTCATGAGCGATGAATTCACCAGCCATGGAGCGGCCCTTGACGAGGAAGGTCTGGCGGATGCGCTGGATCTTGCCAAAGTCAGTGCCGCGCAACTCTGGGCGGTTTTGGCAGTAGAAACTTCCGGCAACGGGTTCTTTCCCGATCGCCGTCCGAAAATCCTTTACGAGCGCCACGTATTCAGTCGGCTGACCCACCAGAAGTTTGACCCGCAACACCCTGATATCAGCAGCAAAAACCCCGGCAACTATGGCGCATCGGGGCAGCATCAATATGACCGTCTGAACCTGGCCGTCGGCCTGAACAGGAACGCAGCCTTGCAAAGTACCTCCTGGGGGCTGGGGCAGATCATGGGTTTCAATTTTGCGCAGACCCACTCGGCGGATGTCGAGACGATGATCAAACGGATGGTCGTGTCCGAAAACGAACAACTGCTGTGCACCGTTGGCACGTTGATCGAAGGCGGGTCCGTCGCAGCATTACGGGCCAAGGACTGGGCCAACTTCGCCCGCCGCTACAACGGCCCCAATTACGCCATCAACAATTACGACTCACGGCTCAGCGCCGCGTATCAGAAGTTTAACTTCGGAGGCACGCCAGACCTGAGGATTCGCATGGCGCAAACCTACCTGACGTACCTGGGCTGGCATCCCGGCACCATCGACGGCATCGTCGGCAAGCAGACCCGGGACGCGATGAATCTGTTCCAGGCCAAAGAGGGTCTGGCCATCACCACAGTGCTTGACGATGAAACCCTGGAGCACTTGCGTAGCCGGATCGACGCCTTGCCGCTGTGATCCGATCCATTGCGTCTAGAACACCGACCAGCCAATCCGCTGACTCAGCAATTCCAGCGCGGCCATGCCCGCGAGGGAGTTGCCGGCGGTGTTCAACTCCGGAGACCAGACGCACACCGTGAATTGCCCCGGCACCACCGCGACAATCCCCCCGCCCACGCCGCTCTTGCCGGGCAAACCGACGCGATACGCAAAGTTGCCGGCTTCATCGTAGAGGCCGCTGGTGGCCATGATCGAGTTGACCTGCTGGGTCTGGCGGGCGCTGAGGATCTGTTCGCCGCTGTGTTTGCAGAAACCGTCGTTGGCCAGGAAACAGAACGCCCGGGCCAGATCCACGCAGGTCATGCGTAGCGCGCAATGGCTGAAGTAACTGCGCAGCACCGCTTCGACGTCGTTATGGAAATTGCCGAACGATTGCATCAGATAAGCCATGGCGGCGTTGCGCGCGCGATGCTGGTATTCGGACTCGGCGACCTTGCCGTCCACCATGACTTGCGGGTTGCCGGACAGTCGCCGGACAAAATCGCGCATGGACAACGCCGGCGCGGCAAAGCGCGACTGGTTGATGTCGCAGATCACCAGCGCACCGGCATTGATGAAGGGGTTGCGCGGACGCCCGCGCTCAAACTCCAGTTGCACCAGCGAATTGAACGGTTGGCCGGAAGGCTCGTGACCCAGGCGTTTCCAAATGGCCTCGCCGGAGTGTTCGATGGCCTGCACCAGGCTGAACACCTTGGAAATACTCTGCACCGAGAACGGTGTGTGGGCATCGCCGGCGCAATACAGTTCGCCGTCATTGCCATACACCGCAATGCCCAGCTGATCGGCCGGCACCGTGCCGAGGGCGGGAATGTAGTCAGCCACCTTACCCTGGCCGATCAGGGGACGAACTGCGTCAAGGATCTCGTTCAACAGCGCTTGCATGCCGGGTTCCGAAGTCTCGCCCCATGGGATTGCGGGGACACTGACGCTAGACGCCACTGGTCGGGGCCGGATCACAGTTTTGTACCGTGCCATCGGCCAAACCCCGTAGCAGCTCGGCTCTGTAGCAGCTACAGGATTGCGGTTTGGGTTACGTATCAGAGTGTGTACAGCCCCGCCCCCGACACACCCCGCCCATAAAACCCCACGCCAAAGACACATCGCAGATACACCTGCTTGATGAACTGTGCGTGTCGATTGGCCACGCCGATCAAAGCGCTCAACTCACTCAATGCTACGGAGTATCACCATGTTCAAACTCTCGACTTCTTCCTTGACCCTCGGCCTGATCATCGCTGGCGGCCTGGCCTTGTCCAACGTGGCTTCGGCCTCCGAGTCCGAAGCGTTCAGCATGAAACAACTGGCCCACGGCTACAGCCAGGTCCAGGCCGACACAGCAGAAAAACCGGCGGAAGGTAAATGTGGCGAAGGCAAGTGCGGCGCCGGCGAGTAACCCCCTGCGTGGTGCACGCCGCTGCCCCACTCCCCTGACTGATCGGAGATCAAGCCCATGACCACCTCACCCTCATCGGCCGTGAAAGGCCTGCACCTGAACCTTGACCGTGCCGGTAGCTGGATCGCGCCGCTGACCCTGCGGGTGTTCCTCGCCTGGGAGTTCTTCGAGTCAGGCCTGGAAAAATTCAATGGCGAAAACTGGTTCGCCGATATCCAGGACAGCTTCCCGTTTCCCTTCAACCACGTTCCGGCCACGCTGAACTGGGAACTGTCGATGTGGGCCGAACTGATCTGCGCCCTGGCCATACTGGTCGGCCTGGGAACGCGGATCTCGGCAATCATTTTGATCGTGGTCACGGTCGTCGCGACCGCTGCCGTTCACTGGCCCGCCGATTGGTCTACATTGAGTGAGCTTGCCCAGGGTTACGCCATCAGCAACAAGGGTCACGGCAACTTCAAACTGCCGCTGATCTACCTCGCGGCCTTTATGCCATTGTTGCTCTCGGGTGCCGGCAAGCTCAGCCTCGATGCGCTGCTGGCTCGATTTTTCTGGCGTCGTAATAATCGCTAAACACTCAAAGGCGACGATCCGTTTGTCGCCGGGCAAGATCCGAGCTTCGGCGACTTTCACCTGGCACCGGCCTGTGCTTACATGGCGATGACCCCGGATGCGCCGCAGGTGTTTGCGGTCAACGGTTTCGATGACTGGTGGAAACGGGTTCAGGCGCTGCCAAGCTTCCAGGCCACTCCACCGCAATAAGCTTCACCCCACCTCACTTGCGTAGACAGGAGCCACCATGAGCGTGACCACCCAATGGATCGAGATCGACAGCGACGAAGGCAAATTCGGCGCTTACCTGGCCATTCCGCATACCCTTAAAGGTCCGGGGATCGTGTTGATTCAGGAAATTTTCGGCGTGAATGAACACATCCGCTCGGTCGCCGAACAATACGCCGCCGACGGCTACCTGGTGATTGCGCCGGACCTGTTCTGGCGCAGCGGCCACCGCATAGAACTGACCTACGACGAGGCCGGCTGGAAACGCGCCGTCGAGTTGATGAACGCCACCGATGTCGGCAAGGCACAGGTTGACATCGAACTGGCCATCGACGCATTGAAAGCGCAGCCGGGTCTGGACGGCGGGGTCGCCTCCATCGGCTACTGCTTTGGCGGCCTGCTGTCCTACCACACCGCCGCCAATGGGCTGGTGGACGTGGCGATCGCCTATTACGGCGGCGGGATTCAGAACCAACTGGACCGCGCCGATGACATCGAAGTACCGCTGCTGATGCACTTCGGTGAACAGGACAGCCACATCCCGCTGGACGCCGTGGAGAAAATCGCCGAGCGTTTCGAGAACAACGATAACGTGGAAATTGTCGTGTATCCGGAAGCCGAACATGGCTTCAACTGCTCGCACCGCGACAGCTACAACCAGCGAGCGGCGGCTGAGGCCCATGGCAATACATTGATCTTTTTGGGTCAGGAACTGTAAGGCCTGGCGAGCAAAAGGGGACTTCCATCGCTGCGATGGAAGTCCCCTTTTTTAGTGCCTGTAATGGCCTTTAACGACTGGTTTCTTCCACCACCTCGTTCACCATCAACTTCGGATGAGCACTGCGCTCATGCACATGGGCTGTCGGTGTGCGGTCGATCAGCAGGCTCAGCAGTTCCGGACGGCTGTAGTGACCACGCGAATCCATCATGCGTTTGCGTTTGTCGATCAGGCCCATGTCGAGGTCGACGATCACCTCGCCTTCACCTTCGGTCAGCGAGCCCAGCACCACGCCATCCGGGCTGATGATCGCGGTGAAGCAACCACCCGAAATCGGGCCAATGGGGCAACCGGTGTCGGCCATGATCTGTGCCTGTTGTTCAGGGTTCAGCCAAGCCGTGGAGTTAACCACGAAGCACGCCGATTCCAGCGCGTGCTGGCGAATGTTGACTTCCATTTGCGAGGTGAACAGCGGGCCGGCAAACGACCCTGGGTACATCGCCGCATGGATCTGTTCGCCATCGGCCATCAAGGCGTAACGGGCCAGCGGGTTGTTATGTTCCCAGCATGCCAGTTGGCCGATGCGCCCTACCGCGCTGTCGGTGGCGCGCAGGCCCGAGCCGTCGCCCATGCCCCAGATCATGCGTTCGTGATACGTCGGAGAAATCTTGCGCCGATGCTGAATCAGGGTGCCGTCGGCATCGAACAACAACTGCGCGTTATACAGCGTACCGCCGTCACGTTCGTTGACGCCGATCGAGACCACCATGCCGGCCTGTTTGGCAGCGGCGCCGATGGCCTCGATGGCATCCGAAGGGACAGTGACGGCCTGATCCAGCAGTTTGAGGTGCTCGGCGCCCATTTCGAAAGGCGACTGGACGTACGAGAAATACGGGTAGTAAGGCACGATGGTTTCCGGGAACACAGCGAACTGCACGCCCTGGTCTCTCAGTTCTAGAATCTTCTGTACCACTTTGTCGACGGTGCCTTCACGGCTGTAAAGAACGGGGCTGATTTGTACGGCGGCAGCTTTTACGAGGGTCATGGCGGTGATCTCAGTGAGAAAGTGGGCTTCAACGAGATAAAAATTACGCCAATAATATTTAGACCGAAATGTCGAATACACCACCTTTTAGGACACCGCAGACCTGTGGGAGCCAGGCTTGCCGGCGAAGGCGTCCTCGAAATCGCCTTCGCCGGCAAGCCTGGCTCCTACAAAGCAGGGCGTGGCGTCAGCCTCGATTGGCGCGCTGAATCACTTGCGGCGGTTGCCCAAAAGCACGGATAAACGCCCGGCGCATCCGCTCCCGATCGCCAAAACCGGTATCGGTCGCCACCACGTCGATGGGGTGCCGACCGGTTTCCATCATCAGACGCGCCGCTTCCACCCGCAGGTTTTCGATGGCCTTAGCCGGTGATTGCCCGGTTTCGGCATGGAACACTCGGCTGAACTGCCGAGGGCTGAGGTTGGCGGCGCTGGCCAGTTCCTCGACCGACAGCGCGGACTTCAGGTTGTGCTTGGCGTAGGTCAGTGCGGCCTGGATGCGATCGGTCTTGGGCTCCAGTTCGAGCATCACCGAAAACTGCGACTGCCCTCCTGCGCGCCGGTGGTACACCACCAATTGCCGGGCCACCCGTCGCGCCACTTCCGCACCCAGGTCGCTTTCAACCAGCGCCAGCGCCAGATCGACGCAGGCGCTCATGCCCGCGGCAGTCCAGATGTTGCCATCGTTGATGAAGATCCGGTCTTCTTCGACCTTCACCTTCGGGTACGCCCGCTGCAGTGCCGGTGCATGGCACCAGTGCGTGGTCGCGCGCCGGCCATCGAGCACACCGGCCTCGGCCAGTGCGATGGCGCCGGTGCAGATCGACCCCAGACGCCGAGTGGTCCGACTGGCGCTGCGCAAAAACTCCACCATGCCCGGTGATACCGCACGGATCAGGTTATCGCCCATCACCAGCAGCGTGTCGAACGAGCGCTGGTCGAACGCCGAGGTTTCCACGCCAAACCCGGCGGAGGTCTGCACCGTACCGCCGCGCTCGGACAGCAAGGCAATGCTGTACACCGGTTCCTCGGTGGTCGTGTTGGCCAACTCGAACGTGGCGCACATGGCCAGGCCCAACACCTGAAACCCGGGGTAAACAATGAGTCCGATTTTGTGCATGGCGGTAACTCTTTTGACCTTAAAGGTGGCATGACTGATTTTACGGCCGCCGACTTTGCACTGTATGCCTTTATTGGGTCTATACATAACTGTAATCAATTGGCCGAAAACAAGAGGCACAGGCCATGGACAACAACGGTTCAGGCACTAATCTGGCCTTCTGGCTGCCAGGCAGTGCGGTCATCCTGAGTCTGGTGGTATCGATGTTCGCCCTCAACCGCGAACCGTTCCTTGAACCGCGGCCGATCGGTGCACAGTTCCAGGCGCAACTGCCCATCGAAGCACGGCTATGGCAGGACCCTTTCGATGCGGTCGAGCGTTATCGCAAGAAGCTCACTGACAGCAAGAACCCGGATGCCGAGCATGTTTGCAGCCCGGATATTTCTCCACTGTCCGGAGAAAAAGCGGCCCCCGACATCATGGTGGCGTTGGTCGAGGGCGGTCCTTACGCCGACGAAGTCGAACGGCGGCGACGCATTCGTTATGCGCTGCTGGCAGGGTTCAAGAATTCCCATCGGGTGCCGGATCAGGAGCAGTACATCCATTGCTTGAGACTCGCGGCCAACCTCTCGCTTGATACCCCGCAGAAAACCGCTTTCGTCGACGCCCCCTACGAAATATTCATCTCCAACCCCTTCGATCCGCCGACGACACTTGAAGGCGCGCCGCCGCCTCCTGACCGAACGATCGTGTTCTGGTTCAAACAGGACGCGCTCGGCTCAACGCCGCTGCAGCAGCTCGAAACGTTACGTGAGAGCCTGAAACAAAAAGTCGCTTCGGCGTGTTTGCCAGCACCGTGTTCCGAGCGACCCGATACTGCCGTCCTGAAGGTCATCGGTCCCTCTACCTCAACCGTTCTGCTCGACATGTTCCAGGACCAGGACATCGGCAAGGCCACACCGAATGTGGAAATCTACTCACCGCTGGCCACTGCCGATAACGAGACGCTGGATCGCGGGTACCCGAAGCTTTCGCCACCGCTTGCGAGCAGACAACCCATGAAGTTGCTGCGCACCGTCAGCGACGACGGCACCATGACGCAACTGATGCTGGAAGAGCTGAAGTTGCGCCGCGTGGACCCGGCCGCTGGCGTGCGTTGCAGCGAAGGCAAGCTGCGACGGATCGGCTCACCGTGCACCCGCGATCTGCGCCGCAGCGGCAATCGCATCGCCTTGATTTCCGAGTGGGACAGTTTCTACAGCCGCGCACTGATCGAAAGCTTTAAGTCACAGGTGGCCAGGGACGCCCGCCTGGGCAGCGACGAAAAAAGCCACAGGGATGTGGTCGATCAGTGGATATTGCGCTTCAGCTATCTACGCGGTCTGGACGGACGCCTGCCGGAAGAATCCGCGAGCAACGATAAAAGCGCCAGCGCCGATCCCGGGAAAAATAAAGACGCCAGCCCCATTGATCTCAGCCCACTGGAGAAATCCGACGGCAACTCCCAGCTCGACTATCTGCGGCGCCTCGCCGACCATATCGCCCGCGAGGACGCGGCCTATCGACGCAACGGCGAAAGCGGCATCGGTGCTATTGGCGTGCTGGGCGTCGATGCCTACGACAAGCTGTTGGTGCTGCAGGCGCTCAAGAGTCGGATGCCGTACAAACTGTACTTTTCCACCGACCTCGATGCCCGCATGTTGCAACGGGGTCAGGCGCAAACCACGCGCAACCTGATACTCGCCGCACCCTACGGACTCACGCTGACGCGGGCCCTGCAACAAGATGTGCCGCCGTTTCGCGACAGCCTGCAAAGTGCAGTGTTCATCTCGGTGCTGGCCGCGCTGGCGCCGCAATCCTTCGACGCCAAGCGCGCGAAATTCGACTATTCCAAATCGGAACTGCTCTCGCCGGGCATCTATGAAGTGGGGATCAGCGGCTTCATTCCTCTGGCGAGCCGGCTGACCGCGTCACGCCCGGCAAACTGCGAAGCACCGACCCAATCGCAGTCTGATCGAGGCGTACGTCCGCACGACCTCATGGCGCTGCGCTGCCTTCAAGACCCCTCACCTCCGCCCTACCCTGAACCCTCCAAGTCAATTCGCGAGCGGTTCAAGCAAGCCCAATCATTCTTCTGGGCCGGGCCACTGACGGTCACGCTGCTGATACTCGCCGGGTTCATCGTCTGGTGGCGGATCGAGGGCCCCAAAGATGACCATGACGCACGGCTGGCCTGGGTTCGCGGCGTCCCGATGACACTGTTTATGGTGGCGGCGGCCTGCGCATTCATCGCCACGCGGTTCTGGCATGCGGAATTTCTCTGGTTCACGTTCGTGCTGATATTGCTGGGGATCGTCTCTTCAAATCTGATCCGGCGCTCCGCGAGGCAACTGGCGTTTGCCAAAGACTCGACTGCCAGCCTGGGCACCGGCTTATACGACTCCCGGACGTGGTACATCGTGGTCCCTCTCGTCATGTTCATCCTCGCGCTGATGTTGGCATACCAGATGCGCAGCACATTGACGGACAATGGACTGGGTGAGCCGATGTTCCTGTTTGAAGGCATCAGTGCCTGGCCAACCGTGGCACTGCGGTTGCTGGCCGTGCTGATCTCCCTCTCGGCGTTGGCATGGGGCTGGCGCAACCTGCGCATCAACCGGACCGAGATCGAAGCCACGTTCCATTTGCGCCTGCACATGCGCAAATATGAGATGACCTTGTGGGGACAGGTTCGACGCTTGATTCGCCGGGGCAAAGGCTGGAAATTGCGTCGGTGGTGCAACGAACTGGGGCACTGCCTGCTGAAGATTTTCTTCCCGTTGCTGACCGCCAGCGAAGAATGGTCAAAGTCCTGCGCACCCGCGCAGGCCGCTTGCACGGACGGGCGCAAGATGATCGTCATTGCACGCTTCTGGGGTGAGCACTGCGTATGCGGTTCCTTCGGCGCCCGAATGCTGCGTGCCATTCTCGCCACGTGGGTTTTTGTCGTCGTCACCAGCGTGCTGTTTGTCATCTGGCCAATGGAGGGCATGCCCGTTCGCGGCACATCAATGTGGTGGATGATGAGTTGGCTGATCCCCACCCTGATTTTCCAGGTGCTGGTGTTCTGGGTGGTGGATGCCAATCTGCTGCTGACGCGATTCATCCACCATCTCAGCGAACATCATGCGATCTGGCCCGGCTCCTTGCAGATAGAGCACAAGAAAACCTTTGGCATGCTCAAGCATCCGTGTATCGACGACTGGGTGGATTTGCAGTTGATCGCCAAGCGCACCTCGGCCGTCAACCGTCTGATCTATGCACCGACGGCGGTCATGTTGATCCTGTTGGCATCGCGCAGCAGTCTGTTCGATAACTGGCCGACACCACCCGGCCTGATGATTTCATACCTGCTGACGGCGCTGGTGCTGCTCGTCTCCGCGCTGTCGCTGCGGCGTGCCGCAGAAAAGGCCCGCACGGTTGCCTTGCAACGAATCGACGCCTACCTGCTGCAAACACCCGAAACGACGCCTTGCTACGCCAAGTTCAAGATGATCCGCGAGCGGGTCGCGACGTTTAATACCGGGTCGTTCTCACGCTACGCCGAAGACCCGCTGATCAGGGCGCTGCTGATGTCGCTGACCGGTATCGGAGGCTCGGCCATTGTCGATGCATTGAACTATGCGAAGTTCTAGAGGAGGCGTTTGACATGCAACTCATCACGTTGAAAATCGATAAACCGGAAGCGACGAACTTCATTTTGGGTCAGACGCACTTCATCAAGTCCGTCGAGGACATCCACGAAGCGTTGGTCAATGCCGTGCCAGGTATCCGCTTTGGCGTGGCCTTTTGCGAAGCCTCCGGAAAATGCCTGGTGCGCTGGTCTGGCACCGACACCGCCATGATCGAACTGGCCCAGAAGAACGCCCAAGCCATCGGCGCAGGCCATAGCTTCATCATTTTCCTCGACGATGGTTTCTATCCGCTGAACGTGTTGAACACCGTCAAAATGGTGCCAGAGGTGTGCCGTATTTTTTGTGCAACGGCCAATCCGACTGAAGTGATTCTCGCCGAGACGGATCAAGGGCGAGCGATACTGGGCGTCGTGGATGGCTTCTGTGCCAGTGGCATTGAAGGCGAGGATGACATCCTGTGGCGCAAGAACCTGTTGCGGCAGATCGGCTACAAACTTTGAGCACGTTCCGTTAACCAGGCGCTGAACGTCACGCCGTTCAGCGCCTCACACCTTACGCCTGAGAGGCTTTTTGGCGGCCTGGCAGCACGGAACTTGCTCCCAACGCTGAATGAGCAGGGATAACCTCTGTCTGAGCCGTCGCGGACTTCTCCCCTTCGGCCTCGCCATTCAGCGCCTTGTGCATCTTCACGGTGTCCAGCGCCCCGACCCATTTGGCAATGGCCATTGTCCCGACGCCATTGCCGATGGTGTTGGTGATCGCGCGCGCTTCCGACATGAACCGGTCGACGCCCAACAGCAGCACCATGCCCGCCACCGGAATGGTGCCAAGGGACGATAACGTCGCTGCCAGAATGATGAATCCCGAGCCGGTGACACCGGCAGAGCCCTTGGAGGTAAACATCAGCACGGCCAGGACGATCAACTGATCAGTCAGGGTCAGCGGTGTGTTCGTGGCCTGCGCGATGAAGATGGCGGCGATGGTGTAGTAGATCGCCTGACCATCCGGGTTGAAGGTCAAGCCCGAGGGAATGATCAGGCCGGCGACGGGTTTGGAAACACCGGCCTTTTCCATCTTGGAAATCATCTGCGGCAGTACCGATTCCGAAGAGCTGGTGCCCAGGACGGTGAACAGTTCTTCCTTGATGAATTTCAGAAACTTCCACAGGCTGAATCCGCTGTAGCGGCAGATCGGGCCCAGTACAAAGATCACGAACACAGCACAGGTCAGGTAGACACAGGCCATCAGCTTGCCGAGCGAGAACAGCGAGCCAAAGCCGTATTTGCCGATGGTGAAGGCAATCGCCCCGAAGGCGCCGATGGGTGCCAGGCGCATGACCATGTTGACGATGCGAAACATGCCCTGCATCAGGCTGTCCAGCGTGTCGACGAACACTTTGGCGCGAGGTCCGACATGCGCCAGAGCAATGCCCAGCAGAATGGAGAACAGCAATATTTGCAGCACGTTGCCCTTGGCGAAGGCATCCACGATGGTGTCGGGGATGATGTTCATCACAAAGTCCATGAACGACGCGTGCTTCACTGCGCTGGTGTAGGTGGCCAGGCTGGACGTGTCCAGCGTGGCGACATCGATGTTCATGCCGGCGCCGGGTTTGAACACATCGACAACCACCAGACCGACGACCAGTGCCAGGGTGGACACCACTTCGAAATAGATCAGCGCACGAAAGCCGACACGGCCCAGCTCTTTCATGTTCTCCATGCGTGCAATGCCCGAGACCACCGTCAGGAAGATCACCGGGGCGAGGAGCATTTTGATCAGTTTGATGAACGCGTCGCCCAAGGGTTTGAGCGCTGTTCCGGTTTCGGGAACAAGCACGCCGACGATGGCGCCGAGGATCACGGCGATGAGCACTTGTACGTAGAGTTTGCCAAATATTCTTTTCATGACAGGGCCCTGATTTTTTTGTTGTTGTCAGGAAATGCCAAGGGGTCTGATCGGTGATCAGCCCCTTGGCGTTGTGCCGCAGCTTGAATCAGCGTTTGATCAACTCGATGACCGCATCAGTGATCTGGCGGGTGGTGGCCGTGCCGCCCAGATCCGGGGTATGCAGACCGCTCTCGGTCACTGCCTCGATGGCCGACATCAGGTGTTTCGCCGCGGCCGCATCGCCCAGGTGTTCGAGCATCATCGCTGCCGTCCAGAACGTCGCAATCGGGTTGGCGACGCCTTTGCCGGTGATGTCGAAAGCCGAGCCATGGATCGGTTCGAACATCGAGGGGAATTTGCGCGAGGGGTTCAGGTTGGCGGTCGGCGCGATGCCCAGGCTGCCGGACAACGCCGCAGCCAGATCAGACAGGATGTCGGCGTGCAGATTGGTGGCGACGATCACGTCCAGCGTCGACGGTTTGAGTACCATGCGCGTGGTCACGGCGTCGACCAGTTCCTTGTCGATCCTGACGTCCGGAAAGTCTTTGGCGACTTCGTAGAAGATCTCGTCCCACAGCACCATGCCATGACGCTGGGCGTTGGATTTGGTGACCATGGTCAGGTGCTTGCGTGGACGGCTTTGCGCCAGTTCGAAGGCGAAGCGGTGAATGCGCTCTACCCCGGCACGGGTGAACACGGACACTTCAGTGGCGACTTCTTCGGGCAGACCCCGGTGGACACGACCGCCGTTGCCGGAGTACTCGCCCTCGGAGTTTTCCCGCACCACGACCCAATCGATTTGATCACCATTAAGCAGAGGGCTTTTTACCCCTGGCAGCACGCGAGCCGGACGCACGTTGGCGTATTGGTCGAAGCCCTGGCAGATCGGCAGACGCAGGCCCCACAGCGAAATGTGATCCGGTACGTTGAGCGCACCGACAGCGCCGAAGAAAATGGCGTCGAAGGTTTTCAGCTCTTCCAGGCCACCTTCCGGAATGTAGTAGCCGTTTTTCAGGTAGTTGTCCGAGTTCCAGTCGAAGTGTTTGAAATCCAGTTCGAAGCCGGATTTTTTCGACAGGGCTTGCAGCACCTCGACGCCCGCGGTGATCACTTCAACACCGATACCATCACCTGGAACCGCAGCAATTTTGTATGCGCTCATCAATAAACTCCACTCTCGTCACGTTCTTGTTGTGCCTGTCGAACGGGGGTGTTCAATCAGGGTGTGAGCGGAGTATATGTAGTGAACAAATGAGCGTGAGTTACTCCAAATCACTACATAGATGAATTTGAGTTACCAATGAGCCAAACCCTGGATTTGTCTTTTTTCTACCTGCTGGCCAATAAAGGCAGCCTGGCGGCGACGGCTCGAGAGCTGGGTGTCACACCGCCGGCGGTGAGCAAACGCCTGACCGCGCTGGAAGCACGGCTCGGCATACGCCTGGTCAACCGCACCACGCGCTCGATGAGCCTGACCTCGGAAGGCGAGCTGTATTTTTCCCATGCCGCGCGCATCCTGACGCAGATCGATGAGGTCGAGCAGCTGATCAGCAGCAGTCGGGCGACGCCTAAAGGCCTGATTCGGGTCAACGCCTCGCTGGGATTCGGTCGACGCTATATCGGCCCTGCCTTGGGAGCGTTCTTCGCGCAGTAACCGGAGGTGGAAATACAGCTGGAAATCAGCGACCACCCGCTCGATCTTGCGACTCATGGGTTTGACTTGGGTATTCGTTTCGGCACGCTACCGGACGCCGCCTTCCATGCGCGAAAGATCGCGTCCAATCGCCGTCTGTTATGCGCCTCGCCGCTGTACCTGGAAAAGCATGGCGTGCCCCAGCGCCTGGCTGATTTACAGCAACACAACTGCATCTTCCTGCGGCAAAACGAAACGCCCTACGGCGTGTGGAGTTTCACCAACGGCGGGCGTACGCAAAACATCAAAGTGCGCGGAGCGTTAGGCTGCAACGACGGTGAAGTGGCCCTGAACTGGGCGCTGGAAGGTTACGGCATTCTGCTCCGGGCCGAATGGGACATCGCCCGTTACGTGCGCAGTGGCCGCTTGCGTCTGGTGCTGGAGGATCAGACCCCCACCCGCGCCGATGTCTACGCCGTGTATCCGCAACAGTTGCACCTGTCGGCGCGGGTACGCAGCCTGATTGATTTCCTGGTCGAGCGCTTCAAGCACATCGATCACCTGGAGGAACCGGAATCTACGCGCGAATGAACAGGGTTGGCTGACTTCAACTCACGGCCAGTAGCGGATCTTTACAAATCTTCGACTACAATTTGAAGCCATGATGGTGGCATTTGTAATTCGGGTTCTTACCGGCTTTGGCTCGGCGAACATTCGGGCATGGAGCCTCAAATAAGGAGCACCGCCATGCAGGAGCGCCTGATGCCTGTCTCGTTCTACGAGGACACGGTAGTTCTGGTGGGTCAGGGGACTGATCCGTTTGTAGCTATGAAGCCGATCGTCACAAATATGGGACTGGACTGGAATACGCAGTTCCGAAAATTGGGGGAGAAATTTAACTCGGTTATGGTTGAAATGACCACAACTGGAGGTGATGGCAAGCAATACAGAATGACCTGTCTCCCCCTTCGCAAGCTTCCGGCCTGGCTCTACTCAATCAGACCGAACAACGTAAAACCCGAATTTCGCGCCAAGATCCTTCGTTACCAAGAAGAATGCGACGACGTGTTGTGGGACTACTGGACCAAGGGCAGCACTTCTCGCTCTGAATCGCCAAATGTTGCTCAACTTATAGCCCTCTCACGCCATCGGGTTGCACTGCTCAAAGAATTGAGTCGTACCTGCGACAACGCCATCCGCACTGCAATCCATGAGCAACTTGCGCTCGCTTCCCACCAGTTAGGATTGTCAGTCCCCGACCTAACCAGCATCGGGACTTGGACACCGGCACCCGCCGACATTTTGATCGAGTTTTGGAGTGCGCTAGAGCTCCTGGACAGCAAGGGTGTGCGCTACAACCACTGCACCCCATCGAAGGGTTTTCTCTACTTGCAGCTTCCCCACCTTGCACAACTATTCAAAAAACACAACATTCAGGTCAAGTTCACACGCGAACTACGCCAAGCGATGAAAGAATCCAAGCAGCCACGTTATGTGAGTAACACCACTCAACACAGCGTAATGGAACATATCTCATTGAAATGCTGGGTATTTGAGGGGCCCATTCGCCGTGAACGAGAGGTTTTTGAGGCCAGCCAGAAACATCCAGTCAGGCATCATACAGCCTGACTACATGTACATCAGCCGAACGACCCAGCGACCGCGACTCCGTGGCCAAGGTCAATGACGTGGCAAGGCAGCTAAATAGCCGTCCTCGGAAAACACTAAACTACGAAACGCCCGCTGAACGATTTAGCCAATCTGTTGCATCGACCGGTTGAATCCTCAGCCAGGAGCTGCCGGTGGTCGTTGCATTTCGCTTGTCACCGGCGTTTGACTAAGCTGAACAAATCGGTACGAACTGAAACCCAAGTGATAGCGGCCATCAGCGGATCTGGATGGGTATCAAGACGGTAAATCACAAAGGAGACGACTATGTATGCGGTTATAAGAACCTACTCAGGTCCTGGTGCAAAGCAGCTTTTCGATGTTTTAGAAAAGCAAAAGGCCGACGTCGAAGCTGCCCTCCGGAAAGTGGCTGGCCTCGCAAGTTACACACTGCTACCTCTCGGTGATGGCGGTATGTCGGTGACAGTTTGCACGGACAAGGCCGGCACCGATGAGAGCATGAAAGTCGCTCGCGACTGGATTCAGAAAAACGCCTCGCACATCCACGCGAACCCGCCGGTCGTCACGGAAGGTCCGGTCATTGTGCAGATCAATTAGCGCGCCCCGGCGATCCCCTCACGACACTATCGCTGTCGCAGTCATCGGCCAATTCCTGCCGCTCACGACTGACCGAAATCGCCGATGAGAATAATGAGACATCCGTTATTAGTTAACTGCATTCGCGTGAACATTTTTACCTGCTTGTGCAGCAGAAATCGGGAAGGAGTCTAATATTGAAATGCCATAGATCAGTCCATCACATAGGTGCGTAATGATGCGAGGGACCGTTGGCATGTAGGCGGCTTTGGAGCCAGCACCGGACCGGTGTTGGCTAAATAGATTTCAAATTGGAGGGAACCATGAGCAATCTCATCGCCAGCGGCGAACCACCTGAAGCCGTCCGCCTCGTGGTCAAGGTTTACGCCTACTTGCTGCTCGCAGGATTTGCGTTTGTTCCGGCCTATCTGATTGGCTACTTATACGTCTTTCAAGACCCCACCCTTATCTTCGAGGACCACCTGTTCCATATAATTGCGATCACGGCAGCCACCCTGGCAGGCTTGTTTGTTACTTACGTAACGTGGCGCTGCTATCAGTCATCGGGAGACCCGCTGCTACGATGGATGACCCTTGGCTTTCTCGGTTTTGTACTGATCTACGCGTTGCATGGAGCGTTCACTGGGCAAGCACACCACAATATCTGGCTCTTCCTGCTTTATGGACCGGCCTCTCGACTGGTCATGTCGATTCTGCTGTTAATCGGAATGCTGTCGTACCACCGCCCACCTGATGCCGCGGACCAACGAATGAAGGCCCGCCCGTGGTTGACCTGGATAGGACTGTTCCTGCTGGTTGACGTGGCAGTGGCGTACGTCGCGAATTCGCCGATCGCCGGTAATCTCGCGGTGCGCCTCTCGATGGAAGGTGGTGCCCTCGTTCTTTCCACATTGACCGTGGCAATGCTCCTGCTGCGCCGAATCCGTTCGCCGCTGATGATGATTTTTGTCATCTCGGTCACCGCGTTCGCACTGTCATCTCTTGCCTTCATCCTTGCACGTCCGTGGAACCACATGTGGTGGCTCGCTCATGCGATCTTCGCCGGTGGATTCTTCATGTTGAGCTATGGGGTAGTGCAAGCGTTCCTCACCACGCGGTCGTTCTCGAAGATTTACAGCCAAGAGGAGTTGATGGTGCGTCTTGCCGAAGCGATGGCGTATACCGAGAGCGCCCTGCAGGAACTCCAGCGCACCAATCAAGAACTGGGGCACCTTGCGGCGACCGATCCACTGACAGGCGCTGATAATCGGCGTCGGTTCATGGAGCGGGTCGAAGTCGAAATTGGCCGGACCAAGCGCGGTGGTGCGCCGTTCTCCGTGCTGGCACTCGATCTGGATAATTTCAAGTCCATCAACGATCGCTTCGGGCATCAGGTTGGCGATGACATCCTGAAGGGTTTCGTGGAGAAATGCCTCGACTCGATCCGGCCGTATGACGGCGTAGCCCGAGTGGGCGGGGAAGAATTCATGATACTGCTACCTCAGACTTCACTTGAAGGCGCGCACGAAATCGCTGAGCGTCTGCGAAGCACCGTTGCCAATAATTCTTTTCATGGCCTGCAGCGGTTAACCGTGGTCACAGTGAGCATCGGCGTATCGCAATCTGGCCGCGACGGCGACACCATCGAGGCCATTCTGCGTACAGCCGATCAACGCCTGTATCACGCAAAACACGAAGGCCGTAACCGTGTGGTCACTACCATCAAAACCAGCCTCCAACCTCTGCCCTGACCATCATCTCGAAGTCGCTGGGCTAATCGAAGGGACGACACCGCATCTGTTTTGGATCGAACGTCCCTACTTCGCCGACCCACCACGCGGCTTATAGAAGAGGAACATCGAGGTCTCGGTGGTCTTGATGTATTTCCTGGTCCAATTGGGTTTCACCTTCCGGTCGTGGAAATACATCGCGCCGTGGGTTCGGTCATTCAGCTGCTTGTTGAGTGCCTTGCGCGCGATTTCCTTGGCAATCGCGTATTGGGTTTCTTCCTGGACTTGATCCGAGCGTCCATCACACCACCACGAAAACTGACAATTTTTGCTTTCAGACCCCTGCTTGACCACGGCACATACCTTATCCGGAAATCCCTCATGGCCCAGGCGGTTCATGACGACGCTGGCGACGGCTTCCATGTCGGCGGACGATTTGCCTTTGGCTTCCCAATAGATGGAGCGAGCAAGACAGGAGATTGCATCATCCAGCGGCGACGCACCTGCGGGATCGACTGCCTGAACTTCGGATGTGGTGATGGTTTCGGATTTGGGCACCGGTACATCGGTGCCCTTCTCCGCAGCTTTCTGCTCGAGGACCTCGGCCTTGTCTTCAGCCACTTCCTTTTTTTGCTCCTGCTCAGATGCAGTAGCGTGGCCGGATAGAAGGGTTATTGCGAAGCAGATGGCTATCCAGATAACTCGCATGACCAACCCTTCTGACTGAACCGGGAGCGCGCCACACTGGCGACTTTGCTTGATTGTAGTTGCGAAAATTCATTCCTACAGATGGACAAAAAAACTGTATTGGGGCGCGAAAAGGCATTGCACTGGCGGGGGTGAAATCGCGCATCATGGGCGCAGTCAGCTCAAGGGGATTTCCATGCGCTTCAAATCATCCGTTACGCGTTTTGCCACGTTGTCACTGGGTCTGTTGTTCGCCGTGAATGCGTTGGCGGCCGACGAGAAACAACTGATTGATTCGATCAACGTCTACCGCAGCCAGGTGCAGCGGTGCGCGGGTCAGGTCTCGCAGGAACTGCCACCGCTGGCAGGCGATCCACGGTTGGCGCTGTCCGCCACCAGCATCGGCAATTTGCAGCAGGCGATGGCGACCGCGGGTTATCCGATGAAGAACGTACAAGCGATCAGCCTGTCCGGGCCGCGCGATGCGGCGGCGGCGATGAAAGCCATTCAGGAAAGTTTTTGCCAGATCGTGCTGGACCCACAGTTCGTCGATGTCGGCGTGAGCCGCCAGGACCGAGAGTGGCGCATCGTGCTGGCACGTCCGCTGTTGAGCGCTCGCCTGGGTGACTGGCAGGCGGAAGGCCAGAAGCTGCTGGCCGAGCTCAACATCGCACGCTCCCAGGCTCGCCAGTGCGGTACGCAATCCTTTGCCGCCACCACGCCACTGGCCTGGAACGCCACGCTGGCGACGGCGGCCGAGGAACACGCCCGGTCAATGGCCAATAACAATTACTTCGATCACAAGGACCGCGATGGCCGTACGCCGGGCGACCGGGCTGAACTGGCGGGTTACAGCGGCGGGCAGATCGGCGAAAACATCGCTGCCGGGCAAGACTCTGTGCGCAAGGTGGTCGATGGCTGGGTGTCCAGCGCCGGTCACTGCGCGAACCTGATGAACCCGCAGTACCAGGACTTTGGCGCGGCGTATGCGGTTGATCCGAAGAGTGATCCGGGGATTTACTGGACGGCGATGTTCGGGACGCCATAAACGCCCGGTTTTTTGCAGGCACAAACCCGGAGTTCACTGTTGGGCTCCGGACAGTAAAAACCCGTCATAGATTGTGTCGATCACTTGGTCATCCATAGTGATTGGACGACCCGCCAAGTTGCTTTTAGCCTGCGCTAACCCACTCCGTAAACAGCGCAATAGCCATTAAAAATGGGCTCGTCCGCAGGCAGAACACCATGATCGTCAGACCCAAACCCAACCTGATCAACATCCTGGAAGCGCGTAAAACCTGGGGCGAAATGATGGTCGCGATCCGTTCGATGATTCGTGAAACCCAGATCATCAAGGACGCGAAAGAGCGGCAGAAAATCCTGCGCAACCTCTGCGGTTTCGCCCATGCGCTGAACGCCAAGCTGCGCGCGGAAAATGAACTGGAGGCGGGTTGCGACTGGCTTGAGCCGATGCCGAAGGGCAACACACCTGACATCTGACAAGCCTGACTCGGTCCCAGGCGGTGTGTGAACGAATCAAACATACGCCACTGCCCTTCCCCTACACCCTGTTGCTGCACAGAACCATCTACCTCTTCTGCATTTTGCTGCCCTTCGCGATGGCCGAACCACTGGGCTGGCTGACTCCGGTTTTCACGGCCATCGTCAGCTATACCTTTTTCGGCCTGGATGCGATTGGCGATGAGCTGGAGGACCCGTTCGGCCGCGATGAAAACGACCTGCCTACCGATGCAATGGTGCGCAACATTGAACGTGATGTCCTGGCGGCGCTGGGTGCAACGCAGCTTCCCCCGGTTCTGGAACCCGTCGACTATGTGTTGGGGTGAGTTCGGCGTTTGAGTCAATACGTTCCTTACATTCCTCCCGCAGCAGGCTCATGGCATGGCGTTTCACGCCTGCGCCTGCACCACCTCGATCCCGAGCTTTTGATAGTCCTCGACATTGCCCGACGCCACATGACGCTCGGTGATCAAGGTATGAATGCGCTGACACGGCGCGACAACGAACGGCTCCACCGCGCCCAGTTTGTCGGCGGTGGTGACGGCAACGACATGGGAGGCGCTGGCGAGCATTGCCTGTTTGACCGGCACCTCGTCGAAATGCAGGGAGCTGATGCCGACTTCCGGGTGAATGGCGCAGACCCCGGTGAACAGCAGATCAGCCTTGATGCCCTCGATCAGCCGCAGGGTTTCATGCCCGCTGGCTGACAGGGTCGCGGGATTGAGTTGCCCACCGGCCAGAATCACCGTGATGCCTTTGTATTCGGCCAGGGCGATCGCGATCATCGGCGAGGCGGTAACGGCCGTAATGGAAATGTCCGAAGGCAGCGATCGGGCGATCTGCAGCGTCGTGCTCCCCGAATCGAAAATCACAATCTGGCCGTCCTGTACCTGGCGTGCGGCGAGTTGCGCCAGGCGAGTTTTCACCTCATCGGTTTCGCTGACGCGGGTGAAAAAATCCTTGCCGGTGTCTTTGGGCCGCGGCAGTGCCCCGCCGTGCACCCGCTGCACCAGCCCGGCAGTGTCCAGCTCCGCCAGATCACGGCGAATGGTGTCTTCGGACACCGCGAAATGCTGGCTCAGCTCGGAGGCCATGACCTTGCCGTCACGTTCGAGGATCAGCAGAATTTTTTGCCGGCGCAGATGAGGGAGCTCGGCGGTTGAGTGTTGCTCGTGCATGATTTTGCCTGTTTTTGCGCGAAATTGCGTGTTTGTGCGAGAGTAGTCAAAAGGCGGGATAAACACAAACCCACTGGACATCAATTCTTTCGATGATTCAAATCATGAAGCCGAATTTTTTATTTTTATATGACCTGTTCAAAATGGCGCCATCACAAATGCTTTGGATGAAAACTTCATGAATCTAAACTTTGCCTTTGCGTGCATGATCGTGGTCTCGTTTGCGATTGCGTTGGGGCACGCCTGATCGGCGAAAACCAAGCGAATGCGCACCTTCCTCCATCCAGAGTCGACTGATGCTTTTTTCCCTGGTATCGAACGGTTCACTTCTCACGCCTGAACTGCCTGATACAGCGGTGCCCTGGTGGAGCTTTACCAAAACCGTGCTCGCCGCCACCGCGCTGTCGCTGGTGCGTGACGGCTTGATCGACCTTGACGACACCGTTGCTGAAGGCCCCTTCACGCTGCGTCAATTGCTGCGGCACGAGGCTGGGCTGGCGGATTATGGCGAGCTCGCTGACTACCACAACGCCGTTGCCCACCATGAGACGCCCTGGTCGGCCGATGAAATGCTGCAACGCCTTGATACCAGCCGGCTGCGCTACGCACCGGGAAACGGTTGGCGCTATTCGAACGTCGGCTACCTGTTCGTCGTGCGACTGATTGAACGCATGACGGGGCGCACGCTTGAAGAAGCGCTGACGGAGCGTGTGTTCGCCCCCCTCGGTTTATCCCGCGTACGCCTCGCCAAAACGCGAGCCGATCTGGAGAGCGTGAACATGGGCAGCGCGCCAGTCTACGACCCCGGCTGGGTCTATCACGGCTTGCTCGTCGGCCCACTTGAGGAAGCCGCCCTTTGCCTGGACGGTCTGCTGGCCGCAAACCTTCTGCCAAACGCGCTGCTGCAAGCGATGCAAACAGCACGCGCACTCGGCGGCCCGATTCCCGGACGCCCCTGGATGTCTGCGGGTTACGGCCTCGGACTGATGCAGGGCGCGGTGGCAGGCGGCCTGATCTTGAGCGGACACACCGGCGGCGGTCCGGGCAGCGTAGTGGCGGTCTATCGCTGCGTTTTTGGCGACGACGCGGCGAGTTGCGCTGTTTTTCATGAAGTCGCCAACGAAGGTGTTGCCGAAGCAGACGTTGTCGAGCGCCTCTCGGCGGTCCTTGGGGAAAGCCGGTAGAAAAGCCGGATGAATTCGGGTTTTCGGCTCACGTTGGGGAATAAGGCGTACGCGACTCAGCGCTTCGCGTGAGATCTCACAGCGCTGATTAGCCCTTCAACAGCGTGTCAGCCTGGGGTTGAGCGTGATGGCGAGTGGATATCTGGCAGAACGTGATTATGCTTCATGAAACCTTGCAGCGATGCGAGGCCGTCAGCCTGTTCGCATGCTTCGCGCAATTCGTCATCCGACGACATCAGCCCCAGGGCCTGGGTGCGGCAATGAAAGTGAGGTACTCCGGCCTACAATAAGAGCAAGACGGAGAAGACTCATGGCCGCAATCGACAACACATCCACGGGCAGCGCGCCCCACCACGGGATAACCAAGGAGGAGCGCAAGGTCATTTTCGCCTCGTCCCTGGGCACCGTGTTCGAGTGGTACGACTTCTACCTTTACGGCTCTCTCGCCGCGATTATTGCGAAGCACTTCTTCGCCGGCGTCAATGAGACAACATCCTTCATCTTCGCGCTGCTCGCGTTCGCCGCGGGCTTCGCCGTACGCCCCTTCGGCGCCATCGTGTTCGGCCGACTGGGCGACATGATCGGGCGCAAGCACACCTTCCTCATCACCATTGTGATCATGGGTATCTCCACCGCCGTAGTAGGCTTTTTGCCCGGCTACGCGACCATCGGCGTGGCGGCACCAATCATCCTGATCACCCTGCGCCTGTTACAAGGCCTGGCCCTGGGTGGTGAGTACGGCGGCGCGGCGACCTACGTGGCGGAACATGCGCCGAAAGGCAAGCGTGGCTATTTCACTTCGTGGATTCAAACCACGGCGACCCTCGGTCTGTTCCTTTCGCTGCTGGTGATTCTCGCCTGCCGCACCATCCTCGGCACCGAAGCCTTCGAGGCCTGGGGCTGGCGGATTCCGTTCCTGCTGTCGATCCTGCTGCTGATCGTCTCGGTGTACATCCGTCTGCAACTCAGCGAGTCGCCGGTGTTCTTGAAGATGAAAGCCGAAGGCAAGTCCTCCAAGGCGCCGCTGACCGAATCCTTCGCCCGCTGGGACAACCTCAAGATCGTGATCATGGCCCTGCTCGGCGGCACTGCCGGCCAGGCCGTCGTCTGGTACACCGGGCAGTTCTATGCGCTGTTCTTCCTGCTGCAGACGCTGAAGATCGACCCGCAGACCGCCAACTTGCTGATTGCCGGCTCGCTGCTGATCGGCACGCCGTTCTTCGTCATATTCGGCAGCCTGTCCGACCGCATCGGCCGCAAGGGCATCATCATGGCGGGCTGCATCCTGGCGGCAGTGACCTACTTCCCGATCTTCCATGCCTTGACCGAATTCGGTAACCCCGATGTGTTTGCCGCGCAGGAGAAGAACCCGGTCACTGTGGTCGCCGATCCCAACCAGTGCTCGTTCCAGTTCGACCCGGTGGGCAAGGCCAAATTCACCAGCTCCTGCGACCTCGCCAAGACCGTTTTGGCAAAGCGGGCCATACCCTATGAGAACGTGAAGGCCGAGCCGGGTACCGTTGCGCAAGTGCGCATTGGCGAGAAAGTGATCCAGAGCTTCGAGGGCACCGGCATGCCGGCTGCCGACTTCAAGGCCAAGAACGACGCCTTCGCCGCCAATCTCGGTACTGCGCTCAAGGACGCCGGCTACCCCGAGAAGGCCGACCCGACCAAGACCAACTACCCGATGGTGCTGCTGCTCCTGACCATCCTGGTGATCTACGTGACCATGGTCTACGGCCCGATCGCTGCCTGGCTGGTGGAGCTCTTCCCGGCGCGCATCCGCTACACCTCGATGTCGCTGCCGTACCACATCGGCAATGGATGGTTCGGCGGCTTTCTGCCCACGGTGGCGTTCGCCATGGTCGCGGCCACGGGTGATATCTACTACGGGCTGTGGTACCCCATCGTCATCGCCGTGATGACGGCCATTCTTGGCACGTTCTTCCTGCCGGAAACCAAGGATCGGGAAATTCATCACACCTAGGCTGGCACCCACCCTCTCCCGCAAGGGAGAGGGCACTCCAGAGACGATCAAACGGTCTACGCTCATCCCAATGGCTTCGGGGTTCCTTCCCCGCGCGCTGATGGGGGCAACGTCATGATCCGCATCCTGTTAAGCGCTTTTATGCTGCTTGCGCTAAGCATCCCGGCACAGGCCGGGGTGACGCCATTTCCTGCTTCCTTTCGTGTTCAGGACATCCTGGTCGAAGGCGTCACACTTCATGTCCGCGTCGGCGGCAAGGGGCCCGCCGTGGTGCTGCTGCATGGCTTCGGCGACACCGGCGACATGTGGGCACCACTCGCCGCCGACCTGGCCAAGGATCACACCGTCGTGGTGCCGGACCTTCGCGGCATGGGTTTGTCGTCGATCCCGGACAGCGGTTACGACAAGAAGACCCAGGCGGGCGACATCCGTGCGGTATTAGCAGCGCTGGGTATCGAACACTCGGTGGTCATCGGTCATGACATCGGCACCATGGTCGCCTTCGCCTACGCGACGCGTTATCCGCAGCTGACCGATCGCCTGGTGGTGATGGATGCGCCCGTGCCAGGCATTCCTCCCTGGAACGACATCGTTCGCTCACCGATGTTGTGGCACTTCGACTTCGGCGGACCGGATGCCGAACGCCTGGTCGCCGGTCGTGAGCGCATCTACCTGGACCGCTTCTGGAACGAGTTCGCGGGCGACCCCACCAAGGTGGATGAAGCCACCCGTCAGCATTACGCCAAACTCTATGCCCGGCCCGGTGCCATGCACGCAGCCTTCGCCCAGTTCCGCAGCATCCGTCAGGACGCGGTGGACAACGAAGCGTCGATGGCCACGCGACTGACGATGCCGGTGCTGGCCGTCGGCGGGGAAAAATCCTTTGGCGAAAATGAAGCGATCGTGATGCGCAATGCAGCGGACAAGGTTACCCAAGTGGTGATTCCAGGGGCCGGACATTGGCTGATGGAAGAAGCGCCAACGCAGACCATTCGAGCGATTCGCGACTTCATTGCACAGTAATCTCGGTGACTTGAGCCGCATCTCGCACCGTGTAGCAGCTGGCGCAATGGAAATGGCTCGTCAGGAACGCAACACGCCGATCGCTCGCCGATATTTTTCAATGCGCTCCAGGTCTTCCCACGACGGCTGCGCAATCCGTGACAGATCGCTGTTCTCTTCCAGGTCCGCCAGTTTCACCACCCGGCCAATCGGGTTCTGCGCCGCGCGTTCGACGAAGGCTTCATAAGACTCACCCGGCACCTTGGTGACCGACTCGATGGCTGTCAGTACGGCTTCGCTGAACCCTTCCTTGCGCAGGTCATCAAGGCTGATGCCGCAGTCTTCGACCACGTCATGCAGCACGGCGACGATGCGTTCTTCCAGCGTCGTAACCCTCAACATGACTTTCAGCGGATGCAGGATGTAAGGGTTTGCGCCCTTGTCGACCTGCCCCTCATGCGCGGCGGCGGCGATGGCAATGGCGCGTTCCAGTGTCTGGCTCATGTCGTTCTCCCTGGCTAATCGGCGTCTACATTGTACGGATGAAAAAAACGAATTGAACCCCACGCCTCATCGCGCTTTCGAAACCCTATAAGCGCTGATCTTTGATCAAGTAAAGCGCCATTGGAGAGGAAATCCCGATGAACAGTAGACTGCTGTTTCTGCTTGCCAGCCTGAGTCCCACCCTGGTGATGGCTGAAGGCTGTGACGTGCTGACCCGCTCCCAAAGCCCTTCCGTTCCGGCGGTCGAAACTCATAGTTGCTATGAGTACGAAGGCATGCCGGTGAACGCCATCGATTGGTCATGCAGCAACGAAAGCAAGGACATGCTGACCAGCACCAAGAAAAAAGTCGAACAGTGCGCCGATCATTCTCAGGCCACTTGCATCGCGACGTTGACGCAAGAATCGCTGGCCAATCCTCACTCCACCAGCAAGGACAAGAACAGCAAATCGCTGAATATTCCCGACAATGCTCAGGTCACTACGTATTACTACGACGCTGAGCATTTGAGTCAGGCGAAGATTGATTGCGAGTCGGGCGGTGGTCACTGGAAAGCGAAGTAGCCGCTCAAGAACGCAACAGCCCTTTCACCATCGGAATGCAAGCGAGTTGCAGACCGGAGGGTGAATGGTAAATAGCCGTCTGCTCACCGACGAAACCGCATCGCCGGTAGAAGTGAGCAGCGTTCAACGTAGCGTCCAGATTAACTTCCTCCAGCCCCAGATCCCGTGCCAGGCACTCAAGGTAATCCAGAATGCGCTTGCCAATGCCCCGCTGCATAAAGCCAGGCAGGACAAAGATCGCGCCGATTTCGCGCCTCTCCAGATCAAGCATGCCTGTCGCCACAGGTTCTCCCTGAATACACCCCAGATAAAAGTGTTTTTCCATCAGGTCGCAATATCCGTCCTCAGCGGCCCCTGCCGTCCAGACGTCCAGTTGCTGCGGGGTATAGGCGCCGATGCATTGATGCCGTATCGCTTGACGGCGAATGTCGAATGCCGCCCGGCAATCGTCGTGATGGGCTCGTTTGATCTCTAACATTTCAATCTCCGTTAGCCATCGGCGGACGAAAACTAAAAAGCCCCGTCCATTTCTGGCGGGGCCTTGGTGAATACGTCAGGTTCTAAGCACGCATGACCTCATGGCCCGCCGGAAGCGGTCATGGAGGAATGCATCATGTACGTGCGGGGTGTGTAGGTCATGGGCAGATAGTGTTGTTGGAGGGTTGGCTTGTCAATCTTCAAGCGCAATGACGTAACGGTCGCGTTCAGCTGCGAATTCAACCAGCCCTCAATTGGGCCGTGAAGTCGTCGAGCATCGGCTCGAAGTCAATCTGGTGTTGCCAACCCCACTCCCGGCGAGCGATGTGATCGTCGTGCAGCGGACTGTGGTCGAACAACTGTTGAATCTGGTCGTCTACCTTAAAGTCGACATTGGCGCCGCAAATCCGGGTATTGAGGGCTTGAGCCAGATCGCCAGCGCTGGGAGGAGGTGACTGGCCAAGAACGGTGTAGTTCACCGTACGAATCTGCTCCAAGGGGGCCTGCGCCAATTGCACGAACGCTCGTGCGGCATCCCGCACATCAATAATGTCCATCTGCGTGCGAGGCGCAACGAAGATCGAATATGGACGGCCGTTCACGCTTTCCTCGATGGACTTGTTGAACCATTCGGCGAAGCCTCGTGAACGTGCATACGGCCCAATGAGGGCGGGTAGCCGCAGTGAGCGAAAGTCCAGGCCGTGCAGCCTTTTGTAGGTCAGGCCCAAGTTCTCGGAGAATAGCTTGGCCGCGCCGTAGACCGTCGTCGGACGCGTGCAACAGTTGTCGTCGATTATTTTTTGCTCGGGGGACGACGCGTTCATCACGCCGATCGAACTGGCAAAGAGCACCTGCCGCACACTAAACAAACGAGCTGCTTCCAGTATGTAATAGGTTCCCATCGCGTTGGCTTGGATGCCCGCCAGTGGTGAGGCGTCGCATGCCGGAGCCAACATCGCGCCGAGATGATAGACCGCGTTGGGTCGATGCTTATCAAAAACGCGCAACACGGATTCGAAGCTCGAAACATCGCAGCGCTCGACGTCGACCTGAGCAAGCCCGTCATACACATTATTCGGGTCGCCGACGACATCGCTCGCGACAACCCGCTTTGCGCCCTGACGCAGCAACTCACGTACAACGCTTGAGCCCAGCAGCCCGGCAGCGCCAGTAATGAGGATGGTGTCTTCAGTCATTACGTATTTCCTCCCAGTCGCACCAAAGCGCGAGTATTTGACCAAAACAGTGTATGAAGCCGAGCCTCACAATGAGAAATTTGAATTTTCCGCGTGACGGAACGCCCTCGGGATTTGGCTCAGTTCTCAATTCTCGGCCACTCGAATAGATATTTATCCAGCTAAACATGCACGTTGCTGCCCTAACTACACTCGCGCCCTATCCTCGCCACGCCGTTCAGAAACGCATTGCTCCATACCCTGCGATCCCTCGGTAGCAGAAACGTCAAGGGCCACCTCCTCTGCTCTCTTGCCCAACACGTGATGAGTGCGCAACAGAAAATGCGACAACGCCGGGATCAGTATCAATGCACCCAACATGTTCCACAGGAACATGAAGGTCAGCAGGATGCCCATGTCCGCCTGGAACTTGATCGGCGACCAGACCCAGCACACCACGCCGGCCGCCAGGGTAATCCCCACCAACCCCACCACCCGACCGGTGAACGACACGGCCTTTCGGTAGGCTTGCATCAACGACAATCCCTGACGCTGGTATTGCAGCTGAACACTGAGCAAGTACAACGCGTAATCCACGCCGATACCGACACCCAGCGCGATCACTGGCAGCGTTGCCACCTTCACGCCAATCCCCATGGCCACCATCAAGGCCTCGCAGAGAATTGAGGTCAGCACCAGCGGCAGCAACGCCACCAACGTGGCGCGCCAACTGCGGAAGGTAATCAGGCAAAACAGCGTCACCGCTGCATAGACGTAAAGCAGCATGGTGCGATTGGCCTCGCGCACCACGATGTTGGTCGCCGCCTCGATGCCGGCGGTGCCGGCGGCCAGCAGAAACTGGCGATCCTCGGTACTGTTTTCCCGGGCGAACCTGTCGGCGATGGCCACCACTGCATCCAGGGTCTCGGCTTTGTGATCCTTGAGGAAAGCAATCACCGGCATCAGTGAGCAATCGGTGTTGAACAATTCCGGGGAATTGACCGAGGCTTGTTGGGCGGCGTAATTCAGTACGTTCTGGTTGCGCTGGATGCTGTTGAGCTTGGGATTGCCCTCGTAAGACCCCGCGGTGATCTGCCGTACCGCATTGACCAGCGATGCCGTGGCCTGAACCCCGGGATATTGCTGTAGCTCCCAGGCCAGGCGGTCGGCGAGGATCAGCGTCTGATAATTCAGACAGCCTTCCGCCGGGGTCTTGATCATCACCGCGAAAAGGTCGCTGGACAGCGCGTAATGCTGGGTGATGTAGGCGTTGTCGCGGTTGTAGCGCGAGTCCGCACGCAACTCCGGGGCACCGCTGTCGAGGTCACCGATTTTCAGATGCAGGCTGACCATAAAGCCACCGACCCCCAGCAAGACTGCCACCAATACGGCGCCGGTGGCCCACTTCGGTGTCGTGAAGCGATCCAGTCTGTCCCACAGTTTGCCGAAGCCGTTATGCGCGGCCGCGCGCGTGTCGATTTTCAGCGCACGCTCGGCAGCTTTAGCACCGACGCCGACAAAGGACAGCGCCACCGGCATGAGCAGCAACGACGTGAAGATCAACACCGCCACACCGATACTGGCGGTGATGGCCAGGTCCTGGATCACCGGTATGTCGATCAGCATCAGCACGGCAAAGCCCACCGCATCAGCCAGCAGCGCGGTGACCCCGGCGATAAACAAACGGCGGAAGGTGTAGCGTGCGGCCACCTGTTTATGGGTACCACGGGCGATGTCCTGCATGATGCCGTTCATCTTCTGCGCCGCGTGGGACACGCCAATGGCGAAGATCAGGAACGGCACCAGCACCGAATACGGATCGATGGCATAACCCAGCCAGGCGACGATACCCAATTGCCAGACCACCGCGATCAGCGAACAGCCGACCACCAGCAACGTGCTGCGCACACAGCGGGTGTAGAGGTAGATGATGACCAGCGAGGTGACTACGGCCAGGCCGAAGAACATCATCACCTGAATCAAACCATCGATCAGGTCGCCGATCAGCTTGGCAAAACCGATCACCCGAACTTTGTAGTGACCCTTGCCCTCCTCCCCGGCCTTGCGCGCCGCGCTGTCACCGGCGAACTCGATCTTGTCGCGCAACTGCTCTTCGAGCATCCGCGAGAATTGATGGTAGTTAATGCTCTGGCCCGTGGCCGAGGCTTTGTCCAACAGCGGCACGATCAGCATGCTCGACTTGAGATCGCTGGCGACCAGGCTGCCGACGATGCCGGCACGGGTGATGTTCTGCCGCAGCTGTTCGATGTCCGATGGCGAACCCTGATAACTGTCGGGCATGACCGGGCCGCCCTGAAAACCTTCTTCAGTGACTTCGGTCCAGCGCACGGCAGGCGACCATAGCGACTTCATCCAGGCGCGATCAACCCCTTCGGTGAGGAACAGTTCGTCGTTAACCTGTTTGAGCACATTCAGGTAGTCGGGGTCGAAGATGTCGCCCTGGGTGTTTTCCACCACCACCCGCACCGAGTTGCCCAGGCCGCGCAGCGAGGTGCGGTTTTCCAGAAAATTCTTAATGTACGGCTGGCTTTGCGGGATCATTTTTTCGAAGCTGGGGCGCAACTCAAGGCGAGTCGCCGCCATGTAGCCCAGCACCAGAGTGGCCAGGGTCATGAGCACGATGAACAGCGGGCGGTAGTTGAACACCAGCCGCTCCAGCAGGTTGCCGGAGCGCCGATCGAAGTCGCGCAGATCGCGGATCACCGGCATGTTGTCTTGCTTGGTAGTGGCCATGTCTGAGTACTCGCTTTTATTGTTCTGGCTCTTATTCTTTGAGAAGCGCACGCGCGCCACGGCTGCCCACCACAACCAGCGAACCATCGGTGGCCAGGGCGGCGCCGGCCACCGGTGACGGGTTCTGTTGCGGCATCAGTTGCAACCGGGCGGTATTGTCCTGAGCAACCAGCATGTGCCCCGCCTGGGTGAACAGCCGATAGTGACCTTGGGCGTCAACGGTGGCGGCGGTAACACTGACCTGTAGGCGGGTATCGAACGGGTTCCAGCTCAACCCGCCATCGGTGCTACGCAACACATTGCCGCGCAGACCGAAAACAACGACTTCGCCAGGCTTGCCGACGACACCGAAAAAACTGCCCTGATACGGGGTGTTCAGGGCGGCGAATCGCTGGTGCGGGTCGTCCCATTTCAGCACCAGGCCTTGCTCGCCGACGATGTACAACGCATCGCCAGTCGACGTGATCGCGTTCAAGTGAAAGTTCTGCGGGTTGTCGGTACGGTCCTGAAAAGGCGTCCAGCTCTGGCCACCGTCCTCGGTGCGCAGGATCAGGTTGAACACACCGACCGCATAACCCAATTTGTCGTTGGCAAACCAGACGTCGAGCAAGGGTTTGTCGGCGCCCTCCTCGACCAGCCGCTGACCTTCAGCGACCAGCAGCGGCCACTGTTCGTTGGCCGGCTCGGCATTCGCCAGCGCCGCATAATGTTTGACCAGCAATGCACCGATCTCTCGACCGTCCAGTTGCTTTTTCCAGGTCACGCCGGCGTCGCTGCTGTGCAGAACCACACCATCGTTGCCGACGGCCCAGCCTTGTTCATGGGTGGGAAAATACACGGCGTTCAGGTCGCTGCTGACCGGCACATTGGCCTGCTGCCATTGCTGGCCGGCATCATCGGAATAAAGAACATGGCCGCGCTGCCCGACGGCAACCAGGCGCTGCCCGGCATTCGCGACATCGAGCAAGGGGCTGCGCACGGCCAAGGCACTGGGCTTGGCGGGCAGGTCCAGCACATCGACGTACCCGGAGGCTTGTGCAAGCGTCTGCCACAACACCAACATCAGCGGCGCAAGCGTTTTGAATAAACACATAGTGCGTCCTCTTGCAAAAGCTGGGGCCGAAGCTTGACTGCAACCGGCCCAGACTCTTGTTGTGCGGTACTTAGCGAACGCCATTACCGGCCAGCGCGTCCGGCGACCACTGCGCCTTGGAGAGCGGTGCGATGTATTTGATGCCGCCGTAGGGGCCCGACAAACCGTTGATGTTGTACGTCCCGCCCACCAGGTCATAGATCACATGCGGCGTGGTGTTGGGCGTTGTCACATCGTAGCTTTGCGAGAGGAAGCTGAAAGAACCACGGTACAGTTGGCCACGGGCATCGTACTGGTCGGATGCCAGAGCGACCCAGCTGTCTTCATCCAGGTAGAAACGGCGCTTGGCGTAGACGTGACGGGCACCCGGCTTGAGCGTACCTTCCACCACCCACACACGATGCTTTTCCCAGCGCACGAATTGTGGCGCCAGGTGGTTCGGTGTGGTCAGGGCTTTCGGATCCTTGATGTAGCTCAGCGCGTAGGTGTTGTACGGCACGATCATTTCCTGCTTGCCGACCAGTTTCCAGTCATAGCGATCCAGCGCACCGTTGAAGACATAAGCATCATCATAGGTGCTTGAACCTGCTGTGCCCGGGTTCGGCGTGTCGTAGGCCAGAGTCGGTGCCAGCTTCACGCGGCGCTGCCCGGGCAAGTACTGCCAGGCACGGCGCGTCTGCACCAGCGGGTTGGCAGCATCCTTGAGCATCATCGCCTCCCCTGCACGGCGCGCGGGGCCGGTGTAGAACAAGCGGGTCTGGAAATAGGTGTCCTTGCCGTCGATGACCTTGCTCAGGTCTTCGAAGATCGGAAACGAGTTGGAGATCTCACCACTGGTGGCCAGAATCTGTGCACCGGCGGAGTCCACGTTCCAGGAGTCATACTTGGTTGAATAGGCGACGCCCTGATAGCGCAACAGGTGGTTCCACATGGCCTCGGCACCTGACTGCGGGATCGGGAAAGGCACGCCTGGTAATACATTTTCGATCGCGTTGCCACCTTCCAGCGACTTGGCACCGGTAGCGTTCTTCACCGTATTGTCCAGCACGCCCTGAGGCAGGGCCACACTGCGGTGAGTCGGGTAGACCTCAATGCGAAAGCTCGCAAAACGCTTGGCTAATTCGACAGTGACGGCGGTCAGCTTGTCCTTGTACTGGGCGACATTCTTGCCATCGATCACCAGCAGCGGCTTCTCGTTGGCGTAAGGATCCGGGCGAAAGGTGTCACCGGCCTTGAAACCTGCCGGCGAACTGGTCAGCCCGCCGGTGTAGGCCGGAATTGAGCCATCGGCGTTGCCGGCTTTTTCGGCGCCCACGGCCGTCAGGCTGCTCCCTAGTTTGGCGGCTTCTGCGGCGGGCACGGCGGCCTGCACGAGACCGGCGAAGGTCAGCGCCAGGGAGGCGGTCAATAAAGTGTGCATGCATTTCATGGTGTCGTTCTCCTGCTTGTTTTTAAGCAATCGAAAATCAGAAAGTTGTCTTGAAGGTGGCCGTGACCATGCCGCGATCCTTGAGCTGGGCCGGGGTCCCGCCGAAGGCGGTGGTTTGACCCGGTACACAGTTGTATTGGCCGTTGGCACCCGGTGCAGCGCCGTCTCCCTGACTGCCAGCGCTGCCTGGCGAACTGCAGGTGTCGAATGGACCGAAGTTGTCCACGTATTTCAGGTCGAAGCGGTACTGGTTGCGCACATCCATGCCGATACCGATCGAATAGCTGCCGGCGTCCTCGTTACCACCCAACTGCACGGCGGAGTTGCCATTGAGGCCGACGTTGTAAGTCATCGGCAGGTATATATCGATGCCTGGGAAGACCTGGTACCAGGTCGGGTTGAAGTTAACGCCGAGGATGTAGTTGTCCTTGGTGACCTTGTCGGTCCCGTGATACCAGTCCTCGCCCTTGAACAGTTGCTTGTTGTCGGTCACCTTCAACCAGCGGCTGTAGCCGAGCTCGACCAGCAACGAGGAGCTGTCCCAAAGTGGCGTGTCGCCAAAGGTGGTCAGGCCGTTGAGCACCGCATGTACGGTGTTGCCGCGGGCCACGCCGTCGTCGCCGTTGAAGCTGCCGATGAAACCTGGCAAGCCGGCGGCGGCCGCAGCCGGACTGACAGTGCCTGCCACGCTGGCCAGGGGCATGTTCTCGCGGTAGTTCAGGTCGAAACCGACGCTGACGCCGGCGATGCTTTTCGACAGGCTGATGCCGTAGATATCGATGTCATCGACGTAGAACTGGTTGTAGCTGCCGATGTTTCCCGAGATCAGTTGCGCCGGGCCGACGGCGGTCGGCTGCAGGGCCAGATTGGGCAGGATGTCGGAGGTATTGCGGTAGTAGAAACCGAGGGTGCCGTCCAGCCATTCCGGACTCCACTTGGCCATCAAACCGAAGTCGCCGCGGTCGTCCGGGGTGAAGGTGTGGCCATTGCTCAGGCGCAAAAACTGATTGGCCCCGATCGGCCCAGGGGCACCAAAGAACGGGTTGACGCCGCCGATCAGCGACAGGTTATGCCCGCCGCTCTGGATGCCGTCGTTGAAGCCCAGGTACGTACCGGACTCCGGCAGGCGCGCGGCGTCCCAGTCGAGGAAATACTGTGCACCGAGGGTCAGCTCCGGGTTGACGGTGAAGCTGACAGACAGTTGGTTACGCGGGATGAACAACTCCTTGGCCTCAGTGCCTGGCACCGTCGCCAACTTAGTAATGTCCAGGCCGGACTGGCCGTAGCTGTTGCCATGGGCAAAGGCCAGGATACTTTCGCCCCAGTACTGGGTGTGCTTGCCGAGCTTGGCGCTGAGGATCGACTCTTCGCCGACTTCAGTACTGCCAAAGACAAAGGCATCCAGGATCTCGGCCGATGGGCCGTTGTAGTAGCGATCGGCGTAACCGCTGATATGGCGTGAGTCCGGCACCCCGTGGTTGAGCTGGTTGGTTGCCGCGTTATCGCTGCCGACATTGTCATAGGCGTGGTCGTACCAACTGTTGGCGCTGACGCGAAAACCCATCTTCTGTTGGTAGGTCACGTCCAGTTCGGACAGCACATCCAGACGCTGGGACACCGCACTGCCCGAAGAGAAGTTGCGGTTGCCGTCGTTGTTGTTCCATGAACGGGCCAACTTGCTGTTGGGACTTTCAACCCGCTGGGCATAGTTGAACTTGAACGTGTTGTCGAAACGCACCGCCCAGTCTTCATTGCCGGTATTGACTTCGAAGGCATGAGCCGCTGGCAACGCAGCGACGAACAGCGCCGAGGCCAGCAGGGTTGGCTCCCACACACTCACACCAGTAATTTTTTTGATTCGCATACGTTGGCTCCGATTTTTTTTGTTTTTGTTTTTATGTTTATGAAAAAACATCTGGCCGCCCAATTCGGGCGTGACAGTGCTCACCACTCTTATCCCCATCAGGGGAGCGTTCGATTCATTCAAAGTGACCCAATCAATACCGCCGCAGGCACTACACCCCGTGGCATTGAACGACCCGACTCAACTACCGAGTCGTATCAACAGCAACACCAGTCCCAGCAAGAACACGGTTTCACCGACCATTAACAGAATGGGTTTGAAGCCCACAGTGGCCAGCTCCTTCAACTGGATTTTCATCCCGAGCGCACTGATGGCGACGACCAGGCACCAACTCGACAATTGGTTGCCCAGGGTCTGCACCGCTGAAGGCAGCCAACCGAAACTGGTCACCGTGGCGAGGGCGATGAAAGCCACGGCAAACCACGGCAACAAGGGTGGCCTCTCACCTGTCCCCTGCCCGCCCTGTGCACGGGTGATCAATACAGCGCAGACGATGACCGGCAGCAGCATCGCGATGCGCATCAGTTTCACCACCGTGGCGGTATCGCCGATGTCATGCGACATGCTGTACCCGGCACCGACCACCTGGGCGACGTCATGGATGGTGGCGCCGAGAAACACCCCGGCCTGCAGCGGATCCAGGCCGAGCGCCCGGGCAATCACCGGATACAGAATCATCGCCAGGGTCGACAGGGCGGACACGCCAATGACCGTGAACAACGTTGCGCGCTCCTTGGCATGATGGGCAGGCAACGCCGCCGCCAACGCCAGCGCCGCGGAGGCACCGCAGATTGCGGTCGCGCCGCCGGACAGCAAACCGAACAGCACATTGAAGCCCAGCGCCCGCGCCGCCAGCATAGACACCAAAATGGTCACCACCACCGACACGACAACGATCAACACCGGATGCCAACCGAGCGCGGCTATCTGCTCCAAGGAGATGCGCATCCCGAGCAAGGCAACCCCGACGCGCAGCACTTCACGAGCGCTGAAATCGATACCCGGTTTGCTCGGCCCCGCCGCCAGAAAATTCATGGCCATACCGAGCAAGAGCGCCAACAGCATCACCGGCGCCTGGTACTGGTCAGCCAGAAACCGTGCCGCAATGGCGACGACGATGCTGGCCAGTACACCCGGCAGGTGCTGGCTGACAACCGACTGCAACTGAATGACGGCGGACCTGGACATAAGCTAAACCTTGATTCCCATGGCCGGCAGCGCGCGCGAGCTTTCACGCTTGATACGAGCCGCCAGATAAAAGAAGAACCCACCCAACACCAGCCCAAGAATGTCGCTGACCAGCAACACATGAGTCAGCGGTGAGGCCACCCCGGCAGTCGTCAGAACATCGCTGATCCAGCCGACGACAAAGGTCCCCAGTGCCACCGAGAAAAGATTCAGCAGGAGCATCGAGCACCCCATCACCGTTGAACGCATGCGCACGGGCACTGCGCCCTGAATGGCGGTGGTCGCCGATCCGTAAAGCGACATCACCATGAAAATGCCGACCGCCATGCCCACATAGAACAGCGGCGAATCAGTCGGAACCAGGCGGTAAGCAATCATGCAGGGCGCGCACAGCAGCACCAGCAAGGCCAGCACACTGGCGTGGCCACCTTTGAAACGCGGAGCCAGGCGGTCGCTCAACATGCCACCGGCCAAGGCGCCCAACGAGCCGAAAACGATCTGCATGGCGCCCAGAGTCAAGGCGATAGTGGCCGGATCCATCGCCCTCTCGCGCGTCATCCAGAGTTGCGCGAAAGAAATGCCCGGATAGACCAGATGAGCCAGGACAAAACCGGTGACGGTGTAGCGCACGACACGGTTGCTACGCAGTTCCCCAAACACCGCGGCCAACTGGGACTTGAGCGGGGCACCGCGTTCTTGCAGTGTGTTGTGGCTGCGCTTATCGCTCAGCAGCATCAATGGCAAGCCAATGACAACGCCGATCACACCCAGGACAAAGAACGTGGTGCGCCAGCCGTGCGTGGCGCCGAGCGTACCCGCCAGCAAAAAACTGCAGCCGATGCCCAACGGAATACCGAGGTAGAACAGCCCCATCGCCGTGCCCCGGCGCTTCTCTGAGAACAACTCCATCAATAGCGCTGTGGCGGCCGGAATCAGAGCTGCTTCACCGGTTGCCACCAGAAAACGCGCCGCCACCATTTGTTCGAAGTTCTGCACGAATCCGGAGGCCACCGTGCAGGCGCTCCAGACGAGCATACCTGCACCAATCACTCGTGGCCGGCTATGCCGATCAGCCAGCGCGCCGAGCACTACTGCCATGACGCCATAACTCAGCACCCAGACAGCGCCGACGAGAAAACCGTACTGCGCGTTATTGATCGCCAGCTCGCCGGTGATTTGCGGTGCGAAGCCCAGCAGAATATTTCGGTCCACCTGAGCCAACAGGTGAATCACCATCAGCGTTGCCAACACGGCGCAAGGACTCTTTTTCCAGAACATCGTCTGTACCTTTGAGTTGTTTTTATGAAGGTAAGGCCGGATGCCGCTCGTCCTGCCAGGACTAGCGCATGGTCCGCCGCTTCGGCCCAAGGGAAAGCGCGGTGATGCGATACGCGTCACCCACCCAGTTGCACAACAGCGGGCGCGTACTGTCCGGCTCAATAATGTCGATGACACCAAAACGCTCGGCCGTGCGCAGCGGTGAAGCCAGGGCCTGGTAATGGGCCTCCAGCTCTTTGCGCCGTGCCAGCGGATCATCAGCCGCAGCGATTTCCTGCTTGTAGGCGGCCGCGACCCCACCCTCGATCGGGATCGAGCCCCACTGTGCCGACGGCCAGGCAAACCGGTGTGGCAATGCCGTGCCTGTCGGGCCATGCCAGGGACTGACCATGGCACCGGCGAGTCCGACACAGCGGCGCAGCACGATGGTGATGACAGGCACGCTGGCCTGCTCGATCGCATGCACGGCCTGCATCGCAGCACTCAAGGTGCCCTGCATTTCTGCTTCTTGCCCGGTCATGACGCCAGGCTGATCCACCAGATAGATCATTGGCAGATGGAAGGTGTCGCACAGGTCGATGAAGCGGGTCTGCTTGAGCGCTGCTGCGCGGGTGAGCGCACCACCACCGACTCGCGGGTTGTTGCAGATGATCCCCACCGAGTAGCCGTTAAGACGGGCGAACGCAGTGATGGTCGACGCGCCGAAATCCGGGGACATCTCGAACAGACTGTCTTTGTCGACCAGCGACTTGAGGATCTTGTGCGGATTGAAGATCTTGCGCCGGTCGTGGGGAATGGCATCGTTGAGCCACGCGTCGCGCCGACCGGGAGCGTCCGTCGATGCCACACGGGTTGGCTGTTCCCAGACATTGCCCGGCAGATAAGACAAGAAGCGCTTGGCCAACTCCAATGCCTCGGCGTCGGTGTTGGCAGCCAGATTGATCATGCCGCTGTGACGATGCACCTGGTCGTAACCACCGAGATCGTTCTTGTCGATGTCGATACCAAACGCCTGCTTCACCACGGGCGGGCCAGCTGCGAACACCTGGCTCTGACCACGAACCATGATCGACAGGTGCGAGGCGGCAACCCGCAACGCACCCAACCCCGCACAGGCACCGTGGGCAATGCCAACAACCGGCACGGCACCCAACAGATTGGTGATCGGCAACAGGGCATAACCCGGAATCTTGGTATGACCGAGCTTGTCGAGCAGCTTCACACTGCCGCCCGCGCTGTCGATCATGCGAATGATCGGCAGCTTGTATTCCCAGGCATAACGATCGGCATAGATCCACTTTTCAGCGACCGCCGCCTCTGACGAACCACCGCGAATAGTGAAATCATCCGCCGCAACGACGGCACGCCGCTGTTCGATCGTGCCCACACCAACGACTGCCGTGCTCGGTGTGGCAGAGGAAATTTTGCCTTCCGCTGTGTATTTCACGGCGCCGGCCAGGATGCCGAATTCCTCGAAGCTGTCGCCATCAAGCAGGTGCCCGATGCGCTCACGCGCCGTGAGTTTGCCCTGGGCATGATGCTTTTCCACCGCTTCCGGGCCACCCAATGCATAGGCGACTTCTCGACGCGCGCGGATGTCGGCGAGTTCCATTGACCATTCAGGGGCAGTAGACGTGCTCATGATGATTTCCTCTCCAGGCGCGCGAGATAGCTATCGCGTAGAATGTTTTTTACGACCTTGCCGGCGTTGTTGCGCGGCAGAGCGTCAACGAACTCAATGAGACGAGGCTTCTTGTAGCCAGCGATCAGTGCAACGCAATGACTGCCGAGTGCTTCGCTGTCGACCGTGGCACCTTCGCGCCTGACCACAAAAGCCGCGATACGCTCGCCCCACTCCGGGTCGGGTAAACCGAGTACCGCCACTTCGACGACTTGCGGATGGCTTTCCAGCGCATCCTCGACTTCCCGCGCGTAGACGTTGAAGCCACCGGAAATGATCATGTCCTTGTTACGCCCGACGATATAAAGGAAGCCCTGCGCATCGAGGTAACCGAGATCGCCCGAGTAGTACCAGCCCTCGCGGATGGCCTCGGCTTCCAGATCGGGACGGCGCCAGAAAGCCACTTCGCCGATACCGTCGGTGGCGATGGCGATCTCGCCGATTTCCCCCGTCGCCAGCTCTTGACCGTGGACATCGCGCACGGTGATCTGCACATTGGCGGTCGGCTTGCCGCATGAGCGCAGCACATCGTCTTCAGCGTGTTCGTGCGGATACAACACCGCCAGTGGCTGTACCGCCTCGGTCATTCCGTACTGCTGACGCATCACCGGGCCGAACCGCGCAATGGCTCGGCGGATCAGGTCAACGGACGTCGGAGCGGTCCCGTAATGAATGCACTTGAGCGACGACAGATCGGCCTCGACGCCGCTGTCGAGCGTGTCAAGCAAGCGCGTGAGCATGGTCGGCACGCACATCATTTGCGTGATCCGCTGGCGCTCGATGTGTTGCAGCGTCTCCAGTGGCTCGAATTTCTCAAGAATCACATTGCGCGCACCACGCAAGTAGCACGGCAGCAAATGGACGCCCGCGGCATGGGTCAAGGGTCCGACGTGCAACATCGCATCCTCTACGCCAAGGCTGTATTCCATCGCGTAGAAGTGATTGGTCAGGCGTTCGTACCAACGCTTGACCGTGTAGGTCACGCCCTTGGGTTTTCCGGTGGTGCCTGAGGTATAGGCGATACGCAGCAGCGCATCTGCGGCGACCTGAATATTGGGCGCATGTGCCGGCATTGAAGCGAGCACTTGTCGGTAATCCACTACCTGCGGCGCCTGCCAATCGAGCCCCATTACATTGCGCAAGCTTGCGACGCGATCGCGAACGCCTTCGCCGATTTCACTGAACTCCGGCCCCACCACCAGCAGACTAGCGCCGGCGTCGTCGAGTATCGCGATCTGCTCGGCCAGCGTATGCCGGGCATTCAGCGCCACGTAAACCAGTCCCGCTTTCTCGACGGCGAAAACGCTTTCGATCGCCTCGGGCGAGTTGTTGAGTAAAACAGCGACGCGCTCCCCGACCTGCAACCCAAGGGAAACCAGGGCATGGGCAAGACGGTTGCTGCCAGTCTCAACCTCGTCATACGTCAGGCAATTGTCGCCGAAGATCAGAGCGGTGCGGCCACGGTGTTGCCGGGCTGCCCAACTGAGCATGAGTCCTGCGGTACGTTTTTTTGTCATGATATTTTGTCTTATTGTCGACAATTTGACACAGCACTTGGGAGTGTTGTGCCCCCGTGTTAATTACTCAAGCTGATTCGATGCTGCTTGATGGGAAGCGTTGATCAACTCAACCATCATATTTGCGGCAACCGTGCTGCTGTTTTGTCTGAGTGCCTCGACCAGCTGACGCCAATGAATGGCGGAAGCCTGCCGGCGCTCTGGCGAACGCAACCCCAACCGTGTGTAGCGAGCGGTCTGGATACCCAGCGCACCCATGAGTTCTGCCAGCTGCTTGTTACCGCACGACTGGAACAACAGCGTGCTCAGTCGGTAACTGCCCTGTGCATACTCATCCAGCGCATCCGATTGCGCAGCGATCAGCTCAAGCCGGGTGACGATGGCATCCATTTGATTCACTACAGATGCATCAAGATCCACCAGGTACTTGGCCAACAACCCGGCCAACACGGCGCGGATCTCGAACAGGTTGTCGATCTCCTGCCGGCTCAATGACGTTACATGCGCGCCACGCTGCGGCACGATGGTCACGACGCCTACCTTCTCGAGAATGCGCAGGGCCTCGCGAATCGGCCCCCGACTGACCTGGAAGTGGTCGGCCAGTTCCTGCTCACGCACCGAATCTCCCGGCCCGTATTCACCTCGCAAAATCGCAAGCGTAATGCTCTCGGCAATCTGCTCCGGCATCGTCAACACGCGCTGGCGACCAGCCCGCATGATACCTATTGCACTACCGCCCTTGGCGGCCGACGCCGAACCTGCATTCATTGACATAGACTTCAATCGCACTCCATAAGCAAAACATCCTGGCCATCTTTCACCACTTCGCCCTCGGCAACGAGAACGCTGACCACTCGACCCGACTCCGCGGCCATCAGGGGAATTTCCATTTTCATGGACTCCATGATGATCAACGTCTGATCTTCTTCAACGACATCGCCTTCGCGGACATGGATCTGCCACACCGTTCCAGCGACATCCGATTTAACCGCGATTGTACTCATTCTCGCCCCCTCCAAAACACAACTGTTTTCTGAATCGCTGAGCCCTTGGCCGGCGCAAAGCTAAAATTTAGCTATCACGATTTGCGCAAGCGCCCTGGGTGATGATCAGCACATTACGTTATTGTCTGATTGTTGACAATCCTACGTATGGATGTTTTTATCGGTCAAGGCAATTCGAACAACAAGAGGCCCTGAGGCATGTCGCTCACACATAAAGAAGCACGAAGAATCCTTGAGATACTGGATCACACGACGCATTTGGACTTCCTCGAAGTCCGCATCGGTGACACCACGCTGACGGCCAGCAAGTCCGGCACGATTCAGCGGTCGCTGGAGCCTGTCCCAGGCGCCACACCCGCAAAAGCCGCACAGGTAGCGCCCTCCGTGGCGGCCGCGAGCGAACCCGAAGTCGCCGAGGGCCTGGTGGCCGTGCGCGCGACCATGATGGGCACCTTCTATCGCAAACCCAGCCCCGACCAACCGTCGTTTGTTGAAGAGAACGCCATGGTGGAGGCCGGGGCGCCCCTGTGTCTGGTCGAGGCCATGAAACTTTTCAACACCCTCGCCTCCCCGGTGAAAGGCCGCGTCGTGCGCGTCGTCGCCCAGGACCTGCAGATGGTTCAGCGGGACGAGCTATTAATGATTATTGAACCGGAGGCACGCTGATGAGCAGCATTCCTGTGGCAACCCGCGACATTCGTCGGGTATTGATCGCCAACCGTGGCGAAATCGCTGTACGCATCGTGCGCGCCTGCAAAACGCTGGGTATCGAATCGGTCGCGGCCGTCTCCGAAGCCGACCGACACAGCCTGGCCGCCCGCCTCGCCGACCAGTACGTCATCATTGGCCCGCCGCCGGCTGCGCAAAGCTATCTGTGCGCCGATCTGCTGGTGCGCACCGCACTGGAACACCGCTGCGACGCCATCCATCCGGGTTATGGTTTCCTTTCCGAGCGCTCGCATTTCGCTCAAGCCTGCGAAGACGCAGGGCTGGTGTTCATCGGGCCGTCGGCCGAAATCATTGACTCGATGGGCGACAAAATCACCGCCGTCGGTCTGGCCGAAAAAGCCGAAGTGCCGCGTGTACCGGGCTCGGATGCCGTGGCCGATGCCGACACCGCCCGCACCATCGCCGGCGAGATTGGCTACCCCGTACTGTTCAAGGCAACCGCCGGAGGCGGCGGGCGCGGCATGCGGATCGTGCGCAGCGATGAAGAGGCCGAGGCGGCTTTCCGTTCGGCCTCGTCGGAAGCGCAAGCAGCCTTTGGCGATCCGACCCTGTATGTCGAAAAATTCATCGAGCTGGCACGCCATATCGAAATCCAGATCATGGGCGACCGTCATGGCAACGTGGTGCATCTGGGTGAGCGGGAGTGCTCGACGCAGCGCCGTCACCAGAAGCTGATCGAAGAAGCACCCTCCCCCAGCCTCGCGCCACAAACCCGCGAGCAAATGGGTGAATGCGCCGTGCGTCTGGCGAAAAATGTCGGCTACTTCGGCGCGGGTACGATCGAATTCGTGGTCGATGACCGCGACGGCAAGTTCTATTTTCTGGAAATGAATACCCGCATCCAGGTCGAGCACCCGGTGACGGAGATGATCACTGGCTATGACCTGGTCGCCGAACAGATTCGCATCGCGGCTGGCCTGCCGCTGTCGTTCAGTCAGGCTGACGTGAAACTGGTCGGCCATGCGATCGAGTGCCGGATCAACGCCGAAGACCCGGATCGCAACTTCCTGCCGAGCCCTGGCCTGGTGAGCGAATGGCTGCCACCCAAAGGTAAAGGCGTACGGGTCGATACCCACTGCTACAGCGGCGCGACTGTGCCACCGTTTTATGACTCTCTGCTGGCGAAACTGATCGTGCATGCGCCGACTCGTAGCGAGGCGATCGTACTCATGCGCAAGGCGCTGAAGGACATGAAAGTCGTGGGCTTGTCGACCACGGCCAGCTTCCATCATGCCGTGCTCGACCATCCGGACTTCGTCGCGGGCCTCGTCACCACACGCTGGGTTGAAGACGTCTTTGTACCCGCCCGCAAACAGGCATTGAAACAAGCCAAGGAGCGCGCATGAGCATGACAACATTGGTCGATGTCAGCCTGAGCGACGGTCAGACCGCGGCCTGGAGCGGTGCCGTCAGCACGGCGATGATGCTGGGGACAATGAACTCGCTTGGGCACGCTCGACTGGCCGCAATCGAGGTATTGAGCCCGGCCGTGATCGCACAATGCGTAAGCCGTGATGAGAATCCTCTGCAGCGCGTCGCCGCATTGCGCGAACGCGCCAATGGCACACCCCTGCGCGCAACCGTGAACCTGCTGCCCGTCCATGGCCACATCGATGTGCTCGCCGGCGAAGCCCTGGACATTTGGCTGCGAATGCTTGCGAAGTCCGGCATCAGCGAGGTCGTGTTGATTGATCCGCTGCTGGACCTTTCGCGCCTGGGCAACGCCGTGCAGCAGGCGCAGGCCAACGGTTTGACGGTCATCGCCGCCCTGCCCTACGTGGACGATCCCGAGCATTGCGATGCGTATTATTCGGCTTGTGCAGCACGGTTGGTCCTGATCGGTGCACAGCGCATCATGCTGCGCGACGAAGCCGGCCTGCTGCATGTCGATCGCCTGCCCGGCCTGCTCTCGGCCCTGCGCAGCGGCCTTGATGGCACACCGCTGGATTTGCACACACGCTGCCATACCGGCCTCGGCCCGCAGGTGGCGCTGGAAGCGATCCGTCTCGGCATCGATCGCCTCGATGCTGCGCTGCCCGCTGTTGCCAACGGCGCATCGGCGCCTTCGCTGTCGCTGCTGATCCGATCCGCAGCCTTGCTCGAACTGCCACTGCAATCACCGGATCAGGATCGTATAAAAGAAGCCCAGGCTCAGCTCGCTGCCGCGGCGGATCAGGAAGGATTTGCCGAAAGCCTGCCCTGGGCCTTCGACCTGGCGCCTTACGAGCATCAGTTGCCAGGTGAAATCGCCGCCGAAGCTCTTCAAGCGTTGCGCGAGCGCGGGCGCTTGGCTGATCTGTTCGAGTTTTCCCGCGAATGCACGCGTATTCGCCAGGAGTTGGGCAATCCGCCGATGCTGCAACCTTTCGCACAAGCCATCGCGCGACAGGCACTCGAGCATCTCGATGCCGGACCCCGCTATGCCACGTTGCAGCCCGCACTGCGCCGCTGGTTGCAAGGCTGCTACGGCCCGATCGACACGTCGTTGTCCAGCCTGCAACAACGCATCGGCGCTGTGGCGAACCCTTGCCGTCCGATCAATGTGCCCGCCACTGAAGAGGCGCTGGCGGCGCTGGTCTGCGGCTGCCCTGCGCTGCCGCCGCTGCAAAAACTTCACTATGAAGTTCGCACACCCGAGCAAGCCCTGACGCAAGGCCTGCTGCAACGCTGGCCCAACTACACCGTATTGAGTGTCACAGGCCCCGGTCTGTCCATCCATCTCGAACACAGCAAGGGGTGACATGTGCTGAATCAACTACGCGAAAAAGTGAACGCAGAATTCGCCCGTACCGGCAAACGTCGGCGTATCCAGCTGGTCGATGCCACCCTGCGTGACGCACACCAGTGTTTGTGGGCCACTCGCATGCGCACCGAGCACATGCTGCCGATGGCCGAGCGCCTGGATGCCTTGGGTTTTGATGCGATTGAAGGCGTTGCGTTGGTGCAGTTCGACGCCAGCGTGCTGTTCCTCAACCAGAGTCCGCTGGAGCGGCTACGCCTATTGTCCGAACGCATCCGCCACACGCCGCTGCGCGGTGTCGTGCGCAGCAACATGTTGCGTAGCTTCTACCCCGAGCCGGACGATTTGAGTGAACTGTACGTCGAACGTCTGGTCGCCAACGGTGCGCGCGATATCGGTTTTCTCGACTCCCTGCACTGCTGGGATAACCTGGTGCCTGCGATCACCACCGCCAAGCGACTCGGCGCGACAACGACCCTCGCCATGATTTACAACCTGGCCCCCGGCTACGACGCGCCGTTCTATGCCGCCAAGGCGCGCGAGGCCATCGAGCGCTTCGATATCGACGCCTTTACCTTCGGCGACGCTGGCGGCAGCATGACCGTGGAGCAGGTGCGCAGCATTGTGCCGGCGATCAAGACCGTGATCGGTGATCGACCGCTGGAAATCATCACCCATTGCCTGAACGCGACCGGTTCGCTGGTTGCGCTGGAAGCAGCCGTGCACGGTGCCGACCGTCTGCTGTGCTCGATCGGGCCGCTGGCCAACGGCAATGCCGGACCGTCGGCGCAGATGCTGGCTCGCAACCTGCGCGAGATCGGCTTCGAGGTCAGTTTCGATGACCGCGCGGCAGACGAAATCGGTGAATACCTTGCCGGGGTTGCCGAGGAGAACGGCTTCCCCGTGGGAGTCCCGGCGGAATACGACCCGGCTCACTTCGTCACCCAGTACGCCGGGGGCGCCATGTCTAATCTGCAATCGCAGCTTCAGCTGGCGGGAATCGCCGACAAGCTGCCGGTCGTACTCGAGGAGATCGGCCGCATCCGCGTGGAACTGGGTTCGCCGGTGATGGCTACACCCTTCCCCGCCATGATCGCCGCGCAGGCAGTGATGAACGTGCTGAGCGGCGAGCGTTACAAGGTGGTGCCGGACGAAGTGAAAAAGTACGTGTGCGGCTATTTCGGCGCCCTGCCGCTGCCGGTAGACCCCGACATAAAAGACCGCGTGCTCGCCAACGGTTCCCGTGAAATTGCCATCACGCCGCCAGTGCTGGCGCCAAGGGTTCCGGAGCTGCGTCGCCGCTATCCCGGCCTGTCGGATGATGAACTGCTGCTGCGCGCCATGTACGGCGACGAAAAGATCACCGGGCTCGTACCGACCGTGGTCGACGACACCTTCAGTGTGCGCCGCCCGCTGCACGAACTGATCGCCGGCCTGGCCAAGCTCCCGGAACAACGTCATGTGCACATCGCCATGGCCGGTTTCGAACTGCGTACTCGCTGAGGTTGCCATGTCGACTCCTCTCTCTGCCCGGCCACTGCCGCAACCCACTACCGAAACGGCCGCCTATTGGGCGGCCGCGCAGGAACACCGACTGGTGATCCAGCGTTGCGGTAGCTGCGGCCACTGCCAATTTTACCCGCGGGCGTTCTGCATCGAATGCCTGTCCGACGGTATCGAATGGATCAATGCCAGCGGTCATGGGCGCATCTACACCTACACGGTCTGCCGGATCGCCCCCTCGCCGGCGTTCGAATCGCGGTTGCCGTATGTGGTTGCGCTGATCGACCTCGATGAAGGCGTTCGCCTGGTGGCCAACATCCTCGACGCCGACCTCGAGCGCGTCGCCATCGGCGCCCGCGTCAGCGTCTGTTTCGAGTCCGTCAGCGAATCCTGCACGCTGCCCCAGTTCACTCTTTTGGATAAGCCGTCACCATGGAAATGATTACCGACCACTTCGATGCCGGCGCCAATCGCCACCCGGATAATGTCTGCCTGCAAGGCACAGGTTTCAGCCTCACCTATGCCGAGGTTCAGGCCGACTCCCATGCCATCGGCCATGCCCTGACATTGCTGAGACTCCGGTCCCCCCATGTCGGCGTACTCGCGCCCAATCATCCATTAAGCTTCGTCGCCATGCTGGGCGCCTTGCGCGCGGGAGCGACCTTCGTTCCCCTGAATGCCCGTGACTCGATCGACAGCCTGATCTGGTTCATGAGTTTCACCCAACTGTCCGTGCTGGTGCTGCACTCCCAATACGCCGAGCATGCCGAGCGCATCCGCGCGGGCGTGCCGACACTCAAAACCCTGATCGGCCTGGACGAACCCATCGCCGGACTGAGCATCGCCGAGTGGTGCCGAGAGCACGCCGGCCAGCGCTGCACCGTGCGCCAGTCCCTCGACGACACCGCCCTGATCAAGTCCTCGGGTGGCACGACCGGTCGGCCGAAGGCAATCATGCAAAGCCACCGCGCCCTGCTGGCCTGCTACCGCATCAGCAACCAGTTCATGCCACCGGCCAAGAGCCCAGCGCATCTGGTGGTGGCGCCGCTGACCCATGCTGCAGGCGCGACCGCCATGGCACTGTCGAGTTTCGGCACGCGTAACGTGATTGCACCGTCCGCCGATCCGGGCGCCGTTCTGGAAACCATTGAACGGGAACGCATCACCCACCTTTTCCTGCCGCCGACCCTGATCTACCGACTGCTGTCGCATCCGGACGCGAGGACCCGCGACTGCTCCTCGCTCGAATACGTGATCTACGGCGCCGCACCCATGTCCGTGGACAAGCTGCGCGAAGGCATCGCCCTGTGGGGACCGGTGTTCGTGCAGTGTTATGGCCAATCCGAAGTGCCGGGCGTGATTACGGTACTGACCCGCGAAGATCACATGCGTGACGGTAAGCATCTGGGTTCCGCCGGCCGCCCCACCGGCGCTTGCGAAGTGGCGCTGATGGATGAGGAAGGACGCTTCGTCGAGCCGGGCGAGCGCGGCGAGATTGTTGCCCGTGGCGAGCTGGTTGCCCCGGGTTACTACGACAACCCGCAAGCCAATGCCGAGGCACGACGTTTCGGCTGGCACCACACCGGTGACATCGGTGTGTTCGACGAAGGCGGTTACCTGTACATCGTCGACCGCACCAAGGACATGATCATCTCTGGCGGTTTCAACATCTACCCGAGCGAAATCGAGCAGGTGATCTGGGCGCATCCGGCGGTCATGGATTGCGCGGTGGTCGGCATTCCCGATGCCGACTGGGGCGAAAAAGTCATCGCCGTCATCGAACTCAAGGCTGGCGCCAGTGCAACTGCCGAGGAGTTCATCGCGGTCTGCCGCGAAAAACTCGGCAGCCTCAAGACGCCAAAACTCGTGCTGTTCTGGGAGAGCCTGCCACGCAGCCCGGTCGGCAAGGTGTTGAAGAAAGACGTGCGTGCGCAGCTCATCGCCCAGGAGCCGCAACCATGACGCTCGACGCTTCCCGCCTGGCCGGCCGTTACGCCATTGTCGGTGTGGGCGAGGCCGGTCTTGGCAAGGCTCAGCCGGGAGACACCGCGCTGTCACTGCAATGCCGATCGGCACGCGAGGCCTTGCTCGATGCAGGGCTCACGCTCGCCGACGTCGATGGCGTTTTTGCGCACTGGGACGACCGCGCCAATGCGCTGCTGGTGAGCGAGTACCTGGGGATCACGCCGCGCTATGTCGACAGCACGGTGGTGGGCGGCGGCTCGCCGCTTACCCATCTGATCCACGCCATGGCCGCGATCGACGCCGGCTTGTGCTCGGTGGCGCTGGTGACCTATGGCAGTACCCAGCGGCTGGATCACAGCCGCAACCGAGGTGGAGCGATCACCGACCCGCGCTCCCCATCGGGCCAGTTCGTGTCGCCCTATGGCGTGCTCAGCCCGATCAGTTGGTATGCGATGCTCGCGCAACAATATTTGCACCGCTATCAGGCGAGCGCAGAGGACCTCGGCGAAGTGGCGATCAATGCGCGGCGCTGGGCGCAATTGAATCCACAGGCCACGCTGCGCAAACCGCTGACAATGGAGGAGTATCTGGCTTCGCCGCTGATCTCGGACCCTTTACGCAAGGCCGACATCTGCCTGGTCAGCGACGGTGCCGGCGCGTTGATCCTCACCAAGGCCGAGCACGCCCGCACGTTGGCAAAGCCTCCCGTCTTCATCCGTGGTTTCGCCGATACCTATCGGCATCACGTGACACCGCTCAGCTCTACAGACTGGCTCGACCCTGGCGTTATCGCCGACTGCACCGAGCAAGCCCTGCGCATGTCGGGTATCGCGCGCAGCGCATTGAGCATGGTGCAGATCTACGACGCCTTCACCATCAACGTGCTGGTCGCCCTTGAGGCCATGGGATTTTGCCCGCCAGGTCAGGCCGGTGCGTTCCTGCGCAGTGGCGTTGGCGCGCCCGGCGGCGCATTACCGGTGAACACCTCCGGCGGTGGACTGGCCTTCAACCACTCCGGTCAGTTCGGCATGCAATTGATGATCGAGTCGGTGCGCCAGCTACGGGGTGAATGTGGCGAACGCCAGGTCGCCAATGCCAACAGCTGTTTGGTCCAGGCCAGTGGGCTGCTGATGTCGGCCTTCATGTCCATGGTGCTGGCAAAAGGTGATTGACGATGAATACGGCGATCCCAATACGAACCATGCAGGCTTTTCGCATGTTCGACTGGCACGACGGCGGCCGCCTGTGCGAAGTGCCTGTGCCGGTTCCCGGCCCCGGTGAAGTGCGCCTGCGGGTCGGCGGCAATGGCCTCTGTCAGTCGGATCTGCATGCGCTGGACGATTTGTGCTGCTCGCCCCCGCACCTGGATGTGCAGCTGCCGATGACCCTCGGCCATGAAATCGCCGGCTGGATCGACGCGCTCGGACCGGGCGTCAGCTGCTGGGCGGTCGGTCAAGCATGCGCCGTGAGCATCCCCGGCTGTGGTCATTGCCGGGCCTGCATTGACGGCTGGAACAACTATTGCTCCACGTCGCGGCGCATCTACGGCGGAGGGTATGACGGCGGGCTTGCCGAATACGTCGTGGTCCACGAGGACTGCCTGGTTGATATCGGCACTCTTGAACCCTGGAAAGCCGCGCCGTTGACCGACGCCGGGCTCAGTGCCTACCACGCGGTCAAACGCGTTGCGCCACTACTGCAACCCGGCAGCAACGTGCTGGTCATCGGTGTCGGCGGACTGGGGCATATCGCTATCGCCACGCTTGGCGCGATCACGGCGGCCCATGTCGTCGCCATCGATACCCGCGTCGAGGCCCTGGGGCTGGCCGTCAGCCAAGGGGTGGATCGGGTGCTGGATGCCACCGATTTAACCCCAGAGTTGTTTCTCAAGCGTATCGGCCGGGTCGATGCGGTCCTGGATTTTGTCGGCAGCGGCGACACCCTGCGTCTGGCGGCCGGCGTGATTCGCCCGCTCGGGCACATCGTGGTGGTCGGGCGCGGGCACGGTGCCTTCGAATTACGCAATGGTTCGCTGCCCTACGGCGCCATGATCAGCACCACCTTCGGTGGCAGCAAATCCGAGCTGATCGAGCTCATCGCGCTGGCGTCCACCGGCCGCCTGCCGATCCACCTGCATCGCCATCCGCTGGATGAAGTGGCGCAAGTCCTGCACAAAATGCGTCGCGGCGAAATCGTCGGGCGTGCCGTTATAATTCCCAATGAGACTTCACGATGACCCGCGAACACCTATCACCGGAACAAGAACTGCATGCCCGCCGCGAGAGCACCCTGCAAATGGGCGGCGAGGCCAAGCTTCAGGCGCGTCGCAATGCCGGCGTACTTAACGCACGGGAACGTCTGGAGGGTTTGCTGGATACCCAGTCGTTCAGCGAGATCGGCATGCTGGCCCACTCTTCCCGCCCCGAAGACCGGGACAGTACGCCCGCCGACGGCAAGATCACAGGCTTTGGCCGTATCGACTCGCGCCGGGTGGCCGTGGTGTCCAACGACATGACGGTGAAAGGCGCGTCCTCCTCGTGGATCAATGCGCGCAAGATCGCTTACATGAAGGAATGTGCTACCCGCAACGGCATGCCGCTGATCTTCCTCGGCGAATCGTCGGGCCAGCGCATGCAGGATGCGATGGGCGCGGCCAGCATGGCCAGTGGCGGCCAGGATGCCCAACAATACTGCCGACGCCGCGAGACCCCGTGGGTCAGTGCGGTGCTCGGACCCTGCTTCGGCTCGGCGAGCTGGTATTCGTGCCTCGCGGATTTCACCGTGATGCGCAAAGGCGCACTGCTCGCCGTTTCCAGCCCAAAAGTTACCGCCGTGGCGATCGGCGAGACGTCAGATACCGAAGAGCTCGGTGGCTGGCGCATGCATTCCGAAATCACCGGCCTGGCGGACATGGTCGTCAACAATGACCAGGAAGCGCTGACCGCCATTCGGCGTTTTCTCAGCTACCTGCCCTCTCACTCGAATGAGACGCCAGCCGTACTGCCCTGTGCAGCCGAAGACCGCCCAGACTCGTCAGGACCAGAAAGCATCGTCCCGAACGAGCGCAGCAAAACCTACGACATGCGCAAGCTGCTCGCCACGCTGGTCGATCGCGACAGTCTGTTCCCACTCAAGGACCGCTTCGGTCGCTCGGTGGTCACCGCCCTGGCCCGCCTTGAAGGTGTCAGCATCGGAATCGTCGCTTCCAACCCGCAATTCAAAGGCGGAGCTCTGGACGCCGATGCCTGCCGCAAGGCCACCGGCTTCATCGCCCTGTGCGACTCGTTCAACATCCCGCTGATATTTCTTGTCGATACACCCGGCTTTCTCGTGGGTATCGAAGGCGAAAAACGCAGCGCACCCGCACACATCATGAACATGATTCACGCCGTACAACTCTGCTCGGTGCCGAAGCTCTCGGTGGTCGTGCGCAAGAGTTTCGGTCAGGCCTATCTGAATTTCGGCGGCGGTCGCAACAGTGACCAGTCGGCCGCGTGGAGCATGGCGGATGTCAGTTTCGTGGATCCCGGCGTAGCGGTCAGCGTGGTGCATGGCGTGACACGCGAGAGTGACCCTGAGCGCTACGACCTCCTGCATGCCGAATTCTCGAAAGACACGTCGGCCTTCGCGCTGGCCGGTGCGATGGGCACCCACGAGGTGATTGCACCGCGAGAAACCCGGCGCTTTCTCGTCGAAGCACTGGCGGCTCAGCGACGCGGATTCAATAACGGTATCGGACGCCATGAAATGCATACGTGGCCAACCTACTTTTAACCTTCGGCCAGCACACAATTGATCAAGGAACTGCCATGAACGTTTTAATCGTGCATGCCCACCCCGAACCAAAATCCTTCACCGCTGCGCTGCGCGACCAGGCAGTCGAGACCCTACAATCCCAAGGGCATGAGGTTCGGGTATCCGACCTGTACGAGATGAATTGGAATCCGGTGGCCAGTGCCGATGATTTCTCGGCCAGAGAAAACCCTGAGTACCTGGTCTACGCACTTGAGCAACGACGCAGCAGCAAAGAGCAGACACTGGCCGTCGATATACAGCAAGAGCTGGACAAACTGTTGTGGGCGGATCTGCTGATCCTCAACTTCCCTATCTACTGGTTCTCGACACCGGCCATCCTCAAGGGCTGGATTGATCGCGTATTGGTGTCCGGCATCTGCTACGGCGGCAAACGCTTCTATGATCAAGGCGGCCTGAGTGGCAAGAAAGCACTGGTGACCGTGACGCTGGGCGGGCGTGAACACATGTTCGGCGAGGGCGCCATCCATGGCCCTTTGGAGGACATGCTGCGCCCGCTTCTGCGCGGGACACTGGCCTATGTCGGGTTGAATGTGCTGAAGCCTTTTGTCGGCTGGCATGTCCCCTACATCAGCGCTGAAGCACGACAGGAATGCCTGGTCAGCTATTGCCAGCGCCTGGAGAACATCGATGAAGATCAGCCGATTGAGTACCCACGGTTGAGTCAGTTCGATGATCGGCTTTATCCCCTTGGACTCATACCTGTCAAACCGGACACCCACTACGGTTGATGCGGCAGCATCCGACCTGCCTGAGCACCCAGCCAAAAGCTGCGTTGGTTAACGCTTAACAGCCGCTTCAATCGCAGCGATGTCGATCTTTCTCATCTCCATCATGGCGTCGAAAGCGCGCTTGGCCACCGCTCGATCAGGATTGGTTATCGCGGCTGTCAGAACCCGTGGTGTGATCTGCCATGACAATCCCCACTTGTCCTTGCACCAGCCGCATACACTTTCCTCGCCGCCATTTCCGACAATCGCGTTCCACAAGCGGTCTGTTTCGGCTTGGTCATCGGTCGCAATCTGGAACGAAAAAGCCTGGTTGTGCTTAATCGCCGGCCCCCCGTTCAGTCCGAGACAAGGGATGCCCATCACCGTGAACTCGACCGTCAAGACATCACCCTGCTTGCCCGCCGGATAATCGCCAGGCGCGTGAAGGACAGCTCCCACAGCGCTGTCCGGAAACGTCCCGGCGTAGAACGTCGCAGCGTCCAACGCGGTGCCGTCGTACCAGAGACAAATCGTGTTCTTGCTGATCATCTTGGTTCTCCAAAATCGGGATTGGTGCGTGCATTTTAGCAGCGCAGCCAGCGGGTACATCAGCGCCCAAGTTCCTAATCTGCCAACTCCAGTAGCTGCTCCGCATTGGAGGCGATAACATCCCGGGCTTGCATGGATGCTGCTTGGCAGGGTGTGGAGCGCGCACGCACAGTCTCGGAGTTTCCATATTGCCAAGCCTGCGGATACAAGGAAGAAGCACCATGGCGCTAACTAGCAAGATTTCACCCTATGACAGTAGCTGGCCCGTGCTCTTCCTATGCGCCAAAGGGCAGATCGCAAAGGCGTTTGGCACTGAGCTTGTTGCCATCCATCATGTCGGAAGCACCGCTGTTCCCGAGCTCGCAGCCAAGCCAGAGATCGACCTCCTGGTCGAGGTTGCGCAACATCGAAACGAATCCTCCCGAGACAATGTCATGCGTGAACTCGGTTACGCACGAGGCAGCGATCTGTCGCCAGGTCACCACTTTTATCGGCGCGATGTTGATGGTGTGCGAACTCATAAGGCCCACGTTTGTATCTCCGGCCATGGTCAAATCGAAAGAATGCTCCGCTTTCGCGATCTGCTAAGGGACGACCCTGTGATTCGCCAGCGGTATCAAGACTTGAAACTTGAGCTGGAAGCGAGCAACACCGGCGGCATCGGTGAATACCTGGCACAGAAGGCCCCTTTTATCGACGAGCTTATGGGTTCGGTCTCGATTTCAAGTGCCATTCGAACATCCACGTAGATACTCCATTTCTTGAGGATTATCCGGGAGAGGCAGAGCGGATCAAACGATACGCCTTGCCTGGGACGCAAAACCGATAGATGCCCTGCATCACAGCCGCTTGAGATAAGCGTGGAGCGCTTATCAAATACATATTCAAAGGATGAACACATGAGCCGCACCGACCACATCTGTCTGATGGCGACCTATAACAAATGGATGAACGCAAAGATCTATGGGGCAGCAAGGTGCTTGTCCGATGATGAGCTCTCAGCCGATAGGAAAGCGTTCTTTAAGTCTATTCTTGGGACGCTAAACCACGTAGCGATCGGAGACACTGTGTGGCTAAAGCGATTCGCCAAGCATCCAGCGGACCACTCGGCACTGGAGCCGGTGATGCAACTTTCTGATCCGAAAAGCCTCGACCAACTGTTGTTCTCTACTATTCCAGAGCTCTCAGTGCATCGAGAGAGACTCGATCAGATAATCGTCGAATGGGCTCACTCTATTTCAGAGTCCGATCTAGACCACAATCTCCATTACGCCAGCATGAAAGGTGCAGTGTCCGATAAGGATTTTTACAGCCTGGTCATGCATTTTTTCAACCATCAAACCCATCACCGTGGCCAGGTTACTACGCTGCTTTCACAGGCTGGTATTGACGTAGGTGATACAGATTTAGTCTTTCTTATTTCATCCCAATCCTGCGTATAAATAAGCTCGTCACCACGCGATGCATCGACAACGACTACCGTCAGGATTCATCAGAAATGAGAACGAATTCATTAGAAATGAGATCCAGCTTGGTGTTGCCTATGGTTGTAACTGACAATTTATTGATTTAAGTGCAGCACGCTTAGGCAAGCGCCAGTATGTGCGCTGCCAAGGGAAGCGCCGGGCATACGTTTTCACTTTGATTGGAATTTTTTTCATTAAGAATGGAATCAGCTAGCTGTAGCCAGCTGTCTCGCGACAACTTTAAAACCAGCATGGTCGCCGTGTGTGGAAGTCGGACCTTTGTTAGGCCAGTATCCGCGGTGCGGCACTGACCAGCCCCGCTCCAAAGCGTCCCCCAGCCTGGCGACACTCTTGGCCACACAACTGCTACTGCTCATGCACCTAGCGATCCGAGCGACCTTGGTGGCAAGATGCCAGCCCGAGCACTGCGCACAAAGCATTCGATACACCTAAAGGTTTCCATAGTAGTCACTAGAAACTTTTGGTTTACACAGCCTATTGAAATTACTGCCTACCTACCCTTCAGTGATCATTAGAAAATAAAATGAAGTCATTAGTTTATAAAACGGGCAAGCATCCCCACTCCTATTCGTGACAGGCAGCAACGACCATATGTAGCAGTCGGTGGACAGGCTATTGGCCGAACTGGCCAACGAAACATAGGAAGGTCTAGCGATGTCTAGCGAATTTTGCTAGACATCGCTAGATTTGCATATTGGTGGGTCGCAGCCATGACCGCGTATTTACATGTGCTGACGCGCAGGCGCGACAGGCACCTATCGGCCAAAAGCAGACCATGGACACGCAGTTAATACGTCAGTAATGTGCAAAGTAATATGTCGCTTTCCCCCTTCTTGATGTCGCGTTTACAACGTCGATTTTTTTGATTGCTCAAGGGAATACGCATGAACATGGAATGTTATGCCAAAAGCCATTCGGCACCTAAAAGTTGAATTTAAGGAGCAATAAAGTGGAAATCAAGATTGATGTATTGGGTTCTCCAACAGAAAAGGATAAAGGAGTTCTGAATAATAGGTTTTCAGAATATCTTCGAATTCAATATCCAAATCTACCACCAGAAACGGAAGATAAAATATTTATGGTGATTGCACACGATGAAGTAGGCGACTACATCGGTGCAATAAGCTGTAATTGTTACTGGGATGGCTTAGAAATTGACACCTTTTGGGTTAAGGAATCTCATCGCGGTAAAAAAGTAGGATCTATGCTTTTGGAAAAAGCAGAAGAGATTGGTGCCAACAATGGGGCAGTAGTTGCATTCTTAAAAACCGTTGATGCTAAAAAGTTCTATGAGCGGCATGGGTATGAGATTTATGGTGTTCTTGAGGATCGCCCAATCGGGACTAACCTGTATCATTTAAAGAAACGGCTAGTAAAACATGCATAACAACTGGTTAAAATCGTTCACTTCGCTCAATGGGACAGGCTAAAGCCCCCCTTAACCAAATGCTGGTCAGAGTCCGCTATGGGTCGATTGCAGCCCTTTCGCCACAGGCAGTAATCGGCCAGAAGCAATGGGATGGACTCCTCCTCACCTCGGCATCTTGAGTGCCAGACTGAAGGTGCGAACCACAGTCAACAGTGAGAAGGAGTCCACACATGAAGCTTATGCGCATTGGGGTCGACTTGGCCAAGAACGTGTTTCAGATTCACGGCGTGGATCGTAATGAGCAGCCCGTCTGGCGGCAGCGTTTATCGCGCGATCGCTGGCTGCAAACGGTGCTGAAAAAGATCGAACCCGGCTGTGAGATCGGCATGGAAAGTTGTGGCGGTGCACACCATTGGGCACGGCAGCTACAGGCACGCGGATTTCGGGTGAGACTGATCGCGCCGCAGTTCGTCAAACCGTACGTCAAGAGCAACAAGAACGACGCCAACGATGCCGAGGCAATCTGTGAGGCGATGAGCCGCCCCAGCATGCGCTTCGTCGCCGTCAAGACCATCGAACAACAGGATATCCAGGCGACGCATCGCATCCGGGCCGGCTTAATCGAACAGCGGACGGCCAAAGCCAATCAGATTCGTGGGCTGATCGCCGAGTACGGCCTCGTTGCGCCGAAGGAATTACTGATGCTGCGTCGCGCAATACCGTGCTGGCTAAAAGATGCAGATAACGGTTTGACGGCACGCTTTCGTCGTCTGCTGAATGGTTTGTGGGATGACCTGCGCGCACTTGATGAGCGCGTGAGCGAACTCGATGGCGAGATATCTGCAATCGCGGCAAGCGACCCAGCGGCCGTCCGTTTGCAGCAACTTCGCGGCGTCGGCCCGATGATCGCCACCGCACTCATTGCTGCCATCGGTGATGCCCGACAGTTTGCCAATGGCCGACAGTTGGCCGCCTCGCTAGGGCTGACGCCAAAGCAACACAGTTCTGGCGGCAAGGATCGACTGCTTGGCATCAGCAAACGTGGAGATGCTTATCTCCGAACGTTGATGGTCCACGGTGCGCGGTCAGCACTGCGCACAGCCAAGTCCAAAGACGATCGACTTAGCCAGTGGGTCGTCCGCTTAGCCGAGCGCTCACATCCCAATGTGGCCGCTATCGCACTAGCGAACAAAACTGCACGCATGGCTTGGGCGATGCTGCGCAGCGGCACTGATTACCAACCGGATCGAGCAGCGGCCTGACCTATTCATCCCGGGAGAAGCACCTCACACCACGATTGCGAAGCAACCCGAGCAATGGCAAACCGGTCGAACCGGCGTCGGCAAAACCCTCAAGTGTCCAGGTGCGCAAAGCACGTAGAAGCGATTGGGAGCAGACGCGCGAATAGCCCATCATGGCCCAGCATCGAATCGATGCCGAAGTCAGAGGCCGAATATACGTGTGCAGTCGGCACGGGCGCCAAAGCAAAGGAGGCTTGCAACGAGGAGGAGTCCATATACGGTCATTGGAACGAGCGTCTGAGAACAGCTAGCTATCGTTATCGCGGATGTTCACTGCCTTGTCTTCACTGTGACAAACATTTTGATGCGATCGTGAATCTCTTGGAGTGCATGACGGAAAGGCTCATGTTTCTCACTGGTCGTTGGGTCTTCAAAACTCCAAACGATCACCTCACCGGAGGACGGCATCCGTGAAGCTTCTTCGGATGACTTATCACATAGGGTGATCACGTAGTGAAACTGTTGCCCTTCAAATTCACTAATCAATTTGCTACGCAGGCCGTTTGTTTCTATGCCTATGTGTTCGAGAGACTCCAGGGTTCGAGGATCAACCTCACCGGGTTCGAGGCCAGCACTGAAAGCTTCGAAGTGTGTTGAGTCAGTATGGCGAAGCAGCGCTTCGGCCAGCAACGAACGGACATCATTTTTAGCGCAGAAAAACAGAACCCGATTTTTGTCAGTCATTTCTTTCTCCCCGTTCGAACAGTGACCCGAGAAAACGACATTGCTCAGTTAAGCAGCGTTTTTGATCGCCCGACCTCAAGTCGATGGAGTGCACTGTTTCGAAATCTTTCAGTACCCGTGCCGATTCAGTCTGCCTCCTCCAGTACATTCAAGAGATCAACAAACTGATCTGTCAGCTTGTGATGCCGGTCGAGGTAAACCAAAGGTTGGCAGCGCTCATGGGATTCACGCATATTCACTGAGCTACCGAGATACACCGGAAGAATCGGCAGCCCTTCCGCGATGAGTTCCTCGACCAGATTGCGGTGAAAGCCAGTGTTGCTGACGTAGTGATTGATGACAATGCCTTCAACTACCAGCGATTCATTATGGTCAGCCTGAAGCTCTGCGACCTGCGCCAGCACCTGGTACAACGCATGGCGAGCGAAGGTATCGCAATCAAATGGAATCAAAACCGCATCCGCTGCGATGAGTGCACTGAACGTATAGAAATTCATCGCCGGCGGCGTGTCGATGTAAACCCGGTCGTAGTCCTGGGAAATGTCGTCCAGCAGCCGGCGCAGCTTGTTTATCTTGAACTTCGATTCCAGCTTGGGCTGCAGATCCGCAAGCTCGCCGCTGGCCGTGATGAGGTGAAGATTGTCGTAGGATGTCTCAACAATCTGAGCTCGGCTTTTTTTGGCTGCCGGCCCCGACGACAGCGTTTGCTTGAAAAAGTCCGCAATACCCACCGGGATGTCATCCCCGGTCAGGCCGGTGAGGTAATACGTGGAGTTGGCCTGGGCGTCCAGGTCGACAACGAGCGTCCGGTAGCCTTCCATTGCGCTTGCAGCAGCCAGGTTGCACACAATACTCGACTTGCCTACCCCACCTTTTTGATTGAAAACAACACGACGCATCAACACCATTCCTGCGGCAAAAGATTCCAGCTTATCGACTTCCCACGAATCCACAGCGGCAACTTAATGAATTTTATATTGCAGTGCCCGTGCAAAGGGGCTGCGACAAACAGTTGCTCTGCTACGCTCTGCGAACCCACTCACAAGCGAGGACGATGATGTCTTTTGTCGACGATTTTGTGGCTCAGATCATTTCCCTGGAAGTCGCCCTCTATCACTCGCGCTCTCGGTTGCAAGCCAACAGTGACAGCGAAGCGTTGCATGACCTGAGGATTGCAGTTCGCAAAATTCGAAGCCTTTTGCGACCGCTGCGCAACATGCCGGAGGTTATCGAATTGAATCAAGCTGCCGCTGAGGTCGGCAGAGCGACGACTCCCACGAGGGATCTGGAGGTCATCGTTGATGAACTTCGGAATATGGGGTATCCGCGCCAGGCGATGAGCCGGAGCGCAACCCTGACAGAACAATATCGGAAGATCACCGTTAGCCCGGTGCTCGACAAACTGTTTGGCGAACTGGATCGATGGCCAGAATTGTTCAGGACTGCCGAGCGAGCCGGTGAGCTGGTTGATGTAAAAAGACAGATCGAGAAAGCCCTGAAGAAAAGAATCACTCAGCTGATCGCCGGCCTTCGGGACAAACATTTTGATCGGCACGAGCTGAGGATCATCGTGAAAAACGCGAGATACCTCTCCGATGCGTTTCCAACACTGTCACCGCTCAAGGCAAAATCCAGGGCTCAATTAAAGTCGGTACAAGCGTCGCTCGGCTCATGGCACGATCATCATCAATGGTGCCTGCGGGCCGAGGCGGAACCTGATTTGCTCGAAATCGCACCCTACTGGGACGTCGCGTCAGAACAGGCGCTGGCTGATGCCGAGCTGAAATTGGCGTCGCTGCGTGATCACCTAGAGAAAGACCTATCGAAGTCTAAAAACTGATATCAAATCGCCTTAAAATGCCCGATATAGAGCCTCTGAAACATTTTGAACCATCTTAAAAGTGCGCTACCCTCCGCCACCTCGACAGCAAAGGGGGGTTGCAAATGAAAATCACTATTGAAACAAATGAGCAAGGAAGCGGTTGCAAAGTTTGGCTTGGCGAAACGGCAGTTTCGTTCCCCAGCCTAGAGGATGCTAAAACCTACATTACCCAACTAGAAGAGCGGATAGAGGCGGCTTCTCATAATTTTTCCCAGGATGCTGGAAACCCGGAGGTTAGGTAAGCATCTCGTTCCGCGTAACGTCCAGCAACTCCTCTAACCGCGCTCTCTAAGGGTGCTGCTGACGCTTCACCAACGCTGGGTTTATCGCTAAAGGGATGTAGACGTCGGCCGTAGTCGACTCAGGCGCAGTGCCGGGTGACTCGAAGTGTCCGTTCAACCGGTTGCCGGAAGGATCTTCAAGGTTGCCGAAGACCGCCAGCGTGTACCGCGAATCATCCCAGGGAACGTCGGGCGTAAAGGTCCATCTTTTTTCGCCAACTTCCAGGCGAGCGCGGCCCCGGACTCGGCGATTACTCGAGTTCGCAACCGCAAGGTAGTCGACATCACGACCGTCGATGGGCGCGTCCAACTCCACCACTAGCGGTTCGCGTGTGCCTGCACGCACGCTTGTGATGCTCCAGCCAGACGGGCGCGGGCCATCGAGGTCGTCCGACCCCACCTTCCAGCGCTTGATCTCTAGACCGTCCAACATCAACACCACCACCCCGTCGGCGTGGAGCACAGGTCCGACGGTGTCATGGGCTATAAGCCCGCTCTTCACGCGCCCAGGATGCAGAAGCACCGTCAGGATCTTGCCGGTGGGAGACCAGAGCTCCTGCTCGAAGAATGGCTTGTCGATAACATTACCGTTGGCCTGGCGCAGTTCCAACCGAGGCAGGACCGGCTCGCCAACCGGCTGCGCGAACACCAGGGAGATCCGCAGCAGGTTCGCTGGCACCTCCGGTCCGGACGGTTGAACGGCAGCAGGCACTAGTTGAGCCGCGACCGCCTGAGCACCGGCCGCAGTCCACAGGGCCAACGCGCACAAAGTGCGCAACGCATTCGTCATACCGACCTCACTCATGCGTGCCGATGAGTTCGGGGAACCCTTCCTGTTTCATCAGGATGTCATGGGCAGGCTTGAAGTTCTTGAGCTGGAACTCGACGTTGTTGTAGCGGTACTGCGGGAAGTCGTACTCGGAAACGAAATCGGTTAGCCGGAACAACATGGCCTTGTCGAACGACACCAACTGCAGGGCATCAGTCTCCAGCGCACGGCGCACGACGATGAAGAACTGGTCGTCGAGGTTGTCGATACGGGTGGCCCCCACCAACGGTGCCGGAGTCTCCTGCACGCCAATGATTTCACCGGCAGGAACGGGCTTGTCGATGCCGGGCTTCTCATTCGCAGCCTGGATTTCGTTGACCGGGATGATGTTGCCCGAGCGGTGGTAGTTCAGCAGCATCAGCATGTCCTGCGGCTTACCGCTCGCGTCCTTGGCGCTGTACGAGATCATGTCCGCGGGCGTGTTGCCGTAGCCCAGTTCTGCGATAGCTTTGCCCTTGATGTGCGCACCGTCCTTCAGGTCCTCGAGCGGGATAGTCACGAGCGGCGTGCAAACATAGGCGGCGACGATGTAAGGCTTTCCGCCGAGTGTGGCGAACGATAGCGCGCGAATCGGTGCGCGCGTTTCAATCTGATTGTGCGTGGTGTGGTAGATCTCCACCGACGTCATCGTTTGCTTGTCGGTGAACGGGTACGGAATGCGACGCAGCGTCGACGCGAAGTCCTGGTTTGACAGGCCCGCAACGAACAACTCGCCGTTGTTCCATTTCATGTCCGTGACAGTGAAGCTGCGCTCCGGTGTTTCCTTCCAGAACTCGACCTTGGAGTTGTTTGGATTCTTCAGCGTCACCGTCGTCGATTTCATGCTCGCAAGGTTGAGCTTGCGAACCTTCTGGTCGGCAGTGACTGCGACAATCGCCGGCGTCTTGTTCGCCCCGACGCTCACTGCCAAGTACACCTCGCCCGAGCCCGGGCGCGCTGCCATGTCCTCAACCTTGACCTTGCCGGCGCCCAGTGACTTGGACAGCAACGTCTCCAGGTCCACGATGTTGAAGGTCCCTTCGCCCTTCCTGGGCACAGGCGCAGACAGCGCCAGCGCATGCACCTGGGCGCCTTTCCAGTCGGCAACAAAGAGAATGTTATCGGGGCCGAATGCGAGTCGCGATACGGACTTCACATCGGCGGCGAAGGTTGCGGTGGCCAACAAGGCGGATGCGACGGCGACAAGCAGTTTCGTATACATCTTAATACTCCTCCAGGTGGTGAATTGGCGCCTGAGTTCACGTGGAAAATACTCAGGCAGTTGGAATTGCATTTGGCGTCTATGCAGAGAACGGATATGCCCAGTAATCAAAGATTGCGTCGAAGTTTGTGGTGACGATCACGCGAGTTGGCGCTGGGGCGTTTGCAATGAGAGGTTGCCTTAGCGAGCAACGGCCTGAGCTAAATCGCCCGCCCCGCCAAGCCGCTGCTTTAGGAAGTGCAACAGCGTACGGACCCTCTCGGGCAGGTGCTCACGACTCGGGTAGATGGCAAACAACTTTCGCGGCTCTGCACGCCAATCGTCCAGCGCTGTCTCCAGTCGACCCTCGGAGATTTCGGTCCGCATCATGACTCGGGGAACCAATCCAATGCCCACGCCTCGCAGCATCGCGTCGATCAGCATTAGGCTATTGTCCGCGCGGAAGTTGCCACGAATCTCCACAGTCTGTGGGCCGTCAGGCCCGTCGAAGTGCCAGCGCGTGGCGTCGCTGCCGAGCAGATAGGGCAGGCAGTTGTGGCACGCCAGTGCCGACGGATGTTCGGGCTTGCCATATTGGCGCCAGTAGTCCGGTGCCGCAGCGACGGAACGCTCTATCATCATCAGCGGCACCGCGATCAGCGAGGAGTCATCAAGCTGCGCCTGACCGCGCAGCGCTACATCGATGCCGTCGCGTACCAGGTCGACGGGCTGGTCCGACAGCCTCAACTCGAGCTCAATACCCGGGTAGGCCGCCTGAAAGGCATGCAGATGGTCGTTGAGGAAGGCCAGCGTGAGCGACACCGGCACCGCCAGCACCAGCCGGCCGGAGAGCTCGCCACGGGCCGCGCGGATCTCACCTAGCGTGCATTCGGTGTCGTCCAGCACGCGTCGGCAGTACGCGTAAAATTGCTCACCTGCTTCGGTGAGTTGCATACGTCGCGTGGTACGAGCGAGCAAGCGGCTGCCTGTCCACTCCTCGAGATGCACGATGTACTTATTCACCATCGATGGCGAGTAGTCAAGATCGCGTGCTGCCGCGGCGAACCCGCCCGTCTCGACAACACGACAGAAGCATTGCAGAGCCAAGTGTGTATCCATGAATCTCTCGCGGTAAGTACCCCGCCACCACATGCCCTGCCAGTGCATCGACACGATGATGAAAGTGTAGTCGAAGGCGAACGCCAGCGTGACTGCCAGCACGATGCGCTGGCCTTGCAATTGCGCGCCGGCGAGCGCTGTTGAGTCGTGGGCGTGCCGCCTGGACCAGTAGAGGACGACGATGCGCGGCATGAGCGGGCTCCTTCAAATGCTCGAATGGAGGGATGGGGACGCGATCAGGCCGGTTCGCGGGTCGACCGCTGCGGTGTCGAAACGCAGGAGTTCGGGCGACGTCGATGCCGACGCCTGCAGCTGCAACTGAGGCGCGCCGTCGAAGAACACGATTGCGTCGCCGTCCTGGAGGACGACGGGGCCGAGGCCGGTGCCGTGCACTTCGATGCTCCCCTGCATCAAGTGCAGGTAGAGACCGCCTGTGATGCGTGCCGGTATCTCGAGCGCCTGGCCCCGTTCGACGCTGCCAAGGGCGAGCACCACGTCGACGCCAATGTCCAGCGCACCATCCTGCGGCTGCGGCGACACGAGGGTGCGCCAGGCCCCGGGTGTGGGCGTCTGGTACGCGAGCCGTTCGACGGCTGGCTCAAGACCCGTGATAGATGGCGCGAACCAGAGCTGGAAATGGTGGTCGACCTCGTGCGATGAGGGGTTCCACTGCCGATGGCGGATGCCGCTTCCAGCGCGCATCCACTGCAATTCGCCGGGATGTACCAACATCTCGCGGCCCTGGTTGTCGCGATGCTCGACGGCGCCGCTACGCGGAAGCATAACGATTTCGAGGTCGTGGTGCGGGTGCATCGGGAAGCCGGTGCCCGGCTGCACGCGGTCGTCGTTGAGCGCCAACAGCGGGCCGAAGCGCATGCGATGCGGATCGACATAGTTGTCGAAGCTGAAGCTGAAGCGCGCGTCGAGCCAGTCGGTGCGCATCGTGCCGCGCTCTGCGCTGCGGCGGATCTCGAAGAGATTCATACCGACGCCCCCTGGTCGCGGTGGACCGCAAGTGGCAAGGACGCCCGCGCCGGCCGCTGCAGCAGAAGCAGCGCCGCGAGCACCAGTACTGCCGCGGGCCACACCGTCCACGGCAGTCGCTCGCCGAAGACAAAGGTTCCGATCGTCACCCCAGGCAGCATCATCACGTAGCCGATGAAGCTGAAGGTCACCGGTTCGGCCCGCCGTTGCAGCGCGAAGTAGAAAAGGTAGCCAACAATGAGCACAGCGGTCTGCAGCGCTAGCCAGGCGAGGGCTGGGGTTGTCAGCGGTGGCACGATGGAGTCCAGAGCAAGGGCTGCGATTGCAAGCATCGACGACGAAGCCAGCAGCGTCATTGAGGACAACCACTCGCCGCTGACGCCGGACGGCATGTAACGCGCGCGGTAGATATTAGTTGCGCCGATTGTGACGGGAATGGCCAGCGCCATGGCCAGCAGCGCGGGCGTGGCCTCGAAGGAACCACCGCGGCCGGCGAGCATCAGCAGCGCCCCGGACAGACCGAGCCCGACTGCGACCCCGCGGCGTAGCGCAAACCGCTCGAGCCCCAGCAGCAAGGTGAACAGCAGCGTGAACACCGGCGGCAACGTCAGCGAAAAAGATGCGAAGCCGGCGCCCGCGTGCGAAGACAACCAGAACACTGCGGACATCGGCAACGCGTGGCCGAACAGGCCAGCGACGCTGCCGAAGCGCACCAGGCGCGGCAGGTCGGCAGGACGTCCTTGCCGGAACAGCCCGATCGCACCGAGCAGCAGGCCGGCTGCCAGCGTGGGCCATAGTGCGAAAGCGAGTGCGCCCACGCCGTGGTGCGCCGCTACCTTCGCGATAGGAGTACCGAGGCCGAGCGTGATACCGCTACCCAGCAGCAGCGGCCAGAGTCTGGACAGGTTCATGGGGTGAAGGCTCCTCGTTGATGTCCTGTTCAGTCTGGACACCGAGTTGCTGCCGATCTAGAGGCACCTTGGAACTTCACCTTTCACGCTGAGTGGGGAATCGACGTAGCCCGCTTGGCTTTGTTACGTTGACCAGGTCGACCGTGGTACACGCTTTGCTTTCCTCTCCTGCCAGCCAATAGTTGCCCTGAACGTCTGCAATGGGTCGATTAGCGACCTGCACGCATTGCCACTGATCCACCCTTGTCCTCCCTCAACCTGGAGGACAAGCCATGAACACTATCGCTTTACATCGCCATCAGCCTTGGAACAAGGGAAAGCTTGTAGGGCAGAAAGCCCCGCTCCGAGTCAGGGATATCTGGGCCATTCGGGTCAGGCTTCAGCTCGCGGAGAAGACACGGGATCTGGCTCTCTTCAACTTGGCCATCGACAGCAAACTGCGTGCCTGTGACTTAACCAAGCTACGAGTACGTGACATTGCGCATGGGGAGCATGTTTCGTCACGGGCCATAGTGATGCAGCAGAAAACTCAACATCCAGTGCAGTTTGAAATTACTGAGCAAACACGAACGGTTCTGGTGGCTTGGATGCGTCAGGCGCTTTGCAGTGACGACTTTCTGTTCCCGACGCGATTGCATGACTCAGATCATCTCTCTAACAGGCAATACGCTCGAATAGTCTAAGCATGGGTAACAGCCATTGGACTTGACCCGACGATGTACGGTCCCCACACGCTACGGCGAACCAAGGTTTCATTGATCTACCGCAGGACCAAGAACTTGAGGGCAGTTCAACTATTGCTTGGTCATACGAAACTCGAAAGCACTGTCAGGTACTTGGGCATCGAGGTAGACGATGCTCTAGAAATGGCAGAGCAGACAGAAGTCTAATCTTCCACTGCGACGGTCTGGGCCAGACCGTCGCTTTCCGACCCATAGGAGTCCTTCGCGTGGGCCGGCAGTCGACCAGGAGCGGATCTTCGCTGTTTGATCGGAACACGCTTGCGGCCCGAATGGGCACCTCGTCCAGCAATTATTGAGGGAGAGCAGGAGTCAGGAAACGAATCACTTCCGAAAGAACGGCTATTCCCTCATGAATTTCTTTAGCCGATAGGCCCGCATAGCCCAGGATCAGGCCTGCGGATCCCTCTATTTTCACAGATGTAGGACCTGCATACAGCGGGGACAAAGGATATACCCCTACGCCGCGCTCGAGTGCCATTGCTTGCACTATCGCCTCATCCTCAGCACGAAGTCCCGGCAGCAACAGCACGCCATGCAACCCCGCCGCCATGCCACCCAGTTTCCCGTACCCCGCCAGATGCTGTTCGAAAGCCTCCAGCAGCGCCTTTCGCCGTTGCTCGTTGTCACGGCGCAGGCGGCGAACGTGGCGCTCGTAAGTGCCACTTTCGATCAACGACGCGAGGACGTTCTGCTCCCAGCGCGGTGAGTGGCGATCCGTCAGGCGCTTGGCTTCGCGGAACACGTGGACCAGTTCCCTCGGGAGCACCAGATAGCCCAGCCTGAGCTGCGGCGACAGTGCTTTGGAGAAGGTTCCGACATAAATGACCCGCGCCTGGGTATCCATCGATTGCAGCGCGTCGATGGAGCGTTGGCCGTAACGGAACTCGCCGCCGTAATCGTCTTCGATGATCCAGGCACGATGGCGGCTCGCCCATTCCAGCAGTTCCAGGCGACGTGCGACGGGAAGCACCGCGCCCATGGGGAACTGGTGCGAAGGCGTCACGTAAGCCAGGCGCACGCGATCATCTTCCGGCAACGCGCCGGTATCCAGTCCCGAACCGTCGACGGTGATGGGCAACGCTTTTGCACCCGTGGCCGCGAAGCTGTAGCGGGCCATGCGGTAGCCAGGGTCTTCGCAGACGAACGCATCGTTCGGGTTCAAAAGCAGCCGCGCGCACAGATCCAGCCCCTGCTGCGAGCCATGCACCACGAGAATCTGATCGGCTTCGCAGGTCAGGCCACGCGCCCGGCGCAGATAGCCCTGCAACGCGGTGCGCAGGCGTGATTCCCCTTCGGGCTGGCCATAGGAAAGACTGGGCTGGCGTTTGACCAGTTCAGCACGATAAGCGCGCTGCCAGCCCAGGGCCGGGAAATCCCTGGTTGCCACCGAACCGTAGCGGAAGTCGATGCGGGCATGGGGCGTGGCCATGCTGTAGGGCTTCATCGCCGCCACGCGCTGACCATAGTCGGACAGCACCGGCGGCAGCGCCGGGCTCTCCCTGGCGCGCCCCGCTGGCGTACTGATCACGCTGGCCACGGTGGCGGCCTTGCCCTTGGTGGTGACCATAAAACCTTCGGCGGCCAGTTGCTCATAGGCCGCGGTCACGGTGGTTCGCGAAACGCCCAGCTCGGCCGCCAGGGCCCGTGTCGACAGCAGTTTGGTGCCGGCGGCCAGCGTGCCCTCCTCTATCTGCGCCCGCAGTCTGGCGTAGATCCGGCGTTCGGCACCGCGTGTGGATGGATCGGACTGGCTGGCAAACTGGCCCATGGCAAAACCTCGAAACTGGCGCTTTTTATGGTGAAGGTTGTGATCGACATTATGGGTGCCCCGCCATGGGGAATGAAATCCCCCGTTACAGGAGACCGCGTTTTGGACCTGACCCTCACCACGATCCTCGTGACCTTCGCCGGGGTCTTTCTGATCTGTTTCATGAAAGGCGCGTTCGGCGGCGGTTTCGCCATCGTCGGCATTCCGCTGCTGTCGCTGGTGATGGACCCGATCACCGCCGGCGGCCTGCTCGCGCCGCTGTTCATTGCCATGGACCTGTTCGGCCTGCGCTATTGGAAGCCCTCCACCTGGTCGAAGCCGGACCTGAAGTTGCTGATCCCCGGACTGGTGGTCGGCATCGGCATCGGATATCTGTTCTTTCGCGTGGTGGACCATCGCATGGTCGCCATCGCCATGGCGGCGATCACCCTGGTGTTTGTCGGTCTCTGGTTCAAGGCTGGCGGAGAAGTCAGGGGCCGTCCGCGCTCGTCGCCCAAGGCGGTGGCGGCGGGTTTTACCTCGGGCATCACGACGATGGTTGCGCATTCCGGCGGCCCGCCCCTGGCGATTTACCTGCTGCCGCTGGGCCTGAGCAAACAACTCTATGCCGGCACCACCAGCATGTTTTTCACGGTGGGAAATCTGATGAAGGCCGCGCCCTGGTTGCTGCTGGCCAAGCCGACCGGAAGCGTGCTGAGCCTGATGGGCATTTGTCTGCTGGCGGTGCCCAGCGGGGTATGGCTGGGGTGGCGGCTGCATGAACGGCTGGATCAACGCCAGATGTATCGCGCCTGTTATGGGTTGCTGGTGGTGACGGCCGGGAAACTGCTGTGGGATGGGGTTTCTGGTTATCTCGCCTGAACGCAAACAGCTGTAGGAGCGAGCATGCTCGCGATGTACCCGAGGACACCACGGGTCATCAAGTACGCTGCATTATCCGTCAAAAAACCACTAAATCGAGGCACCCGGATTCAGCGATACTTCATCAAAACGTTGCTTGCTGGGTGGCTGCTTGGTCCGATAGCTGCCGATGGCGAACTACCGCTTTCGGCCAAAAGCAGTCAGTCGTTCAAAACTCTTCAAAACCACTGATTGCTAAAACGCAAAGCGCGGGTCTTTGGGCAAGTCTGGCAGGCAATGGCCTCGCACAGGGCGACAAGCTACGAGTTGTTGCCGCAAGCAATTATGAAATCGTTATCACTGGCACGGAACGCCAGATACGGCACGATGTTGTCGTGAGCGTTGCCGTAGCGCCCCAGTGGTTTGCCGGAAACCAAGTAATTCTGGCTCTGGTTGCACAACGTGGCGACCTGCACATCCAGCAGCGCTATGTCGACATGCTGGCCCGGGCAGGTCCTCTCGCGACTGGGCAACGCGGCCTGAATGGCCACCGTCGAGTACAGCTCGGTTCGGCCGCCCGAGGGCCGGTTCGCCCGAACCCCGTCACCGAGCAATACACCAGTCGCGGATTGAGCCCGGACAAGGTGGCGTAATCCAGCCCATACTTCGCCAACGAGCCCGCCTTGTAGTTTTCGATCAGCACGTAGCAGCTCGAGGCCACGCACGCACGATCTCCAGGCCTTTTGGCTTAGCCCTTCCCACCAACTATTCATCGAGTACATGGAATGGATCTGAATCTGATCACGTTGTTCGTCGAGATTGTTGAGTGTCGTGGCTTGGCTGCAGCAGCGCGCAAGCTCGATATGTCGAAGTCAAACATCAGCCAGAGACTCAAGGTTCTTGAGCGTGAAACAGGAGCACAACTTGTGCGACGTTCGGCACGCAGTTTCGAGCTGACCGAAGCGGGTCAGGTTCTCTACACCAGCGGACGGCGCATGCTCGATGATTTGGATAACGCTCGCGCCTCCATTGACATGCTTGGGCAAACGCTGACGGGGCGGATTCGCATCAGCGTACCCACTGGTGTTGGCAGGTTATTTGTCGGGCCCAAGCTACGTGAATTCGCGCGAATTCATCCGGGAATCTCGCTGGCGATCACCTTCAATAACAGGATCGAAGATCTTATCGCCTCCGAAGTCGACATCGCGCTGCGCATCGAACGAGCACCGCCTCTGGATTGCGTTGCGCGTGAAGTTTGCTCAATTGACTGGATTCTTTGCGCATCCGCGGACTATTTTCAGCGACGTGGACCGATTAACCACCCTGCAGACCTCGCATCGCAGACTTTTATCGGATTGCCGCCAAGTCTGGAGACTACGATCGAGCTTAGAAATCGAAATGACGACACGGACGCCCAACTCGTCCATATCCAGCCAACGCTGCAATCGCCCGACTACCCCTTTATCCTCGACGCGGTACTGGAAGGCATGGGCATCGGTATTCTGCCGATATACGCAATACGCGGATCGACCGCCAAAAATCTGCAACAAGTACTTCCGCAGTACCGGATCGTCGGCCAGCTAAACAGCTTGTATATTCTCACGCTTCCCAGCCGTTTCCCGTCACCCGCAAAGCGAGCATTGATCGAATACCTTGAAAAGGAATTGAGAGAATACGCCGAGAGCTGGAAGTAAGCGCATCAACCTGTGCCATCCCTCCCATCCTGTGCGCCAATTCGACGCATCACCGCATCCAGTTGCACCGTAGCTATCAACAAGGCGTATCAATAATCGCGCGGTCGCCCAGGCGCCGCCGCGAGAACCCTTTGCTTATTCTGACCACACTGCTGACCACCGGTGCACCCGCTCCAACGGTCCGTCGCAGAGCACGCCATGTTCGCGTCGGCACCCACCGCCCGCGCCACACCAGGCCTTGCCACGTGTGCACTGATCGACGTGCCACGCCCATCCGATCCTGGGGGCTGTGACGAAGGCGCAAGGTTAACTGACAATGAACACAGCATCCGTTCCCAATGGGATTGTCAGTCGGTAGCGTCAATTCCAGAATGAAAAAAAGGCGCATGGGCGGTAAGGAGATTCAGGGAATCGGGCACTGTCTGACCCCAATGTCATCCATATTCGACCGACACCGCGAGGACCGTTAGATGAACTACAAGACATCTGTCTGCATTCAAGATGACGCGCGAGATTCGGGCCGCGGGCCTGTAAGCGCCACTGATTGCAGTCGGCGGCACTACCATCGAATACGATCAGCCCTCCTCTCTGTTCAGACAGTTCCATAATCCAACCACCGGTACCATGGGCATCAGTCTGGATGAGTGAATAAGTATGTTTATGCACTAGGGACCAGTCGATATTTCGCGCGTCACCGTTTCCGTTGTGACAAGTGCCGGTGATGCCTTGGCCCTTCTTCGTCGCATGCATACACGCGCTCAGTACTCATGCAGAGACGTCTGTGTAAATGATCCTTGCGTTCTCAAATGCTCTTCAACTGAGGAAGAAAAAAATGGCAAAAGGCTATTGGGTGGCAGCGTATCGAGCAATTCATGATGTAGATAAGTTGGCGGCGTACGGAGCCCTCGCAGGACCAGTGGTGAAGGCAGCGGGCGGAAAGTTTCTGGCGCGAGGCGGCGAGGTTGTTGCGGCCGAGGCAGGTCTGGAGCAGCGGACAGTCGTGGTTGAATTTCCGAGCTTCGAGCAGGCTCTTGCTGCGTATCAGAGCGAGGCTTATCAAAAGGTATTGGCCGTACTGGGGGATGGCGCAGAAAGGGACGCGCGCATCATCGCAGGTGTAGAAGACTGAGACGTAACCGCAGACGAGCTGGCGCCAGGCCCCGCCGAATGGCAGCGCGGGCGTCCCTCTGCGCCGCCCGTTCCTTGCTGCGTCTGCGTGGACGGCAGAGTTCGCTCACTCCGTCCGCCCTTGGATTTGGGGAAACTCACACAGACAGAAGGACGTTGGCGGCCAGGGAGTCCTGTCCCGCATCACTGATTCAAGCCCTTGGCCTACCTGGGATGGTCGAAATGGCCAACCATATTCATCGACCGCGACGCCAACTGAAAAGGTAACGCGGCATAAAACGGCTTCTGCTCGCAGGCAGAGGCAGCCGGAGACAGAAATGATTCCTATGAATAAGAACCGCTGCGCCGCAGCGGAGGACGCTCTTTACCGGAAAGTCACACTCCGCGTGATGCCCTTCCTCTTTGTCGCCTACGTTGTTGCCTTCATTGACCGTATCAATATTGGCTTTGCCCAGATGCAGATGAAGGGCGATCTCGGCTTCAGCGATGCGGTATACGGGCTGGGCGCAGGGATTTTTTTTCTTGGCTATTTCCTGTTCGAAGTGCCCAGTAACCTTCTCCTGCACAGGATAGGGGCCCGCCGAACCTTTGTGCGAATCATGGCATGCTGGGGTCTGGTTTCCGCCGGTATGGCTTTCGTTGTCGAACCTTGGCAAATGTATGTTGTGCGTTTCCTGTTGGGCGTGTTCGAGGCCGGCTTCTTCCCTGGGATCATCCTCTATCTCTCCTACTGGTTCCCGCCAAGCCGACGAGCTTCCGCGATTTCCTGGATCTTCGTAGGCATTACCGTTGCTGGCGTCGTTGGGGGAATCGTGTCGGGAGCGATCATGGAACACACCAATGGGCTTCATGGTCTCAGGGGCTGGCAATGGATGTACATACTGGAGGGAATTCCCGCGGTAGTACTTGGGATCATGGCCTACTGGATGATCGATGACGGTCCGCGCACTGCCATGTGGCTGGCGCCGCTGGAGCGCGATACCTTGATCGCCAGGCTGAGCGAAGAGGACGAACGAAACACGAAAGGTACAGCGAATTCCACGAGGGATGTGCTCAGGAATGCGCGTGTGTATTTCCTGGCTGCAGTCTATTTCTCGCTGGTCTGTGGAGGGGCGGTGATCAGCTTCTGGCTGCCAGCCGTGATCAAGGACGCCGGCGCAAAGACGATCTTTGAGGTCGGCTATCTCAGTGCGATTCCTTACGGTATCGGGACCACTGGAATCATCTTGATTTCCAGACATTCGGATGCAACGCAGGAGCGACGCTGGCACCATCTCATCTGTGCGGTCGGCGGCGGTATTGCATTGTTCGTCCTGGCCTTCTGGACACACAGCCTGCCGGCTGCGCTGGCGTTACTTACCATTGCCGCGACGCTGACCTTCTCGGCCCTGGCTGTCTTTTGGGCGATTCCGCAACGCTACCTCTCTGGCGTTGGCGCCGCGGCGGGGATTGCCGTCATCAGCAGCCTGGGTCAGTTGGGGAGCTTCTTCAGTCCGGCCATCATGGGCTGGATCAAGGTCACGACAGGCAGTCTCAACAACGGACTGTTCGTCATGGGCTCGCTGATGATTCTAGGTGGTATTGGCCTGTTCCTTGCCATGGACAACCCTCAGACAACCGGTGCGACGTCAGCCGGCCTGACTCCCGCTGCCGAAGATTGAATACCAATCCACGCTGCACAATGGCAACCTGCCCATCGACGACAAGCGGATCGATTACCAGATCCGCCCCTGGGTCCTGGATCGTGGCCAGGGCCTGTTTCTACATGGTGAGATCAGTTTCGACGTAGCCCTGCGTCGTTACCGGCCTCTCGTAACCGAGTCACAGTGCGATGACTGAGAGGTCGACACCGGCCTGCAGCCGCTACTCATCAAGTACCTCAAATGGATCTGAATCTGATCACGTTGTTCGTCGAGATTGTGGAGTGTCGTGGCTTGGCTGCAGCAGCGCGCAAGCTCGATATGTCGAAGTCAAACATCAGCCAGAGACTCAAGGTTCTTGAGCGTGAAACAGGAGCACAACTTGTTCGACGTTCGGCACGCAGCTTCGAGTTGACCGAAGCGGGTCAGGTTCTCTACACCAGCGGACGGCGCATACTGGATGATTTAGATAACGCCCGTGCATCCATCGACATGCTTGGGCAAACACTGACAGGGCGGATTCGCATCAGCGCACCCACTGGTGTTGGCAGGCTATTTGTCGGGCCCAAGCTACGTGAATTCGCGCGGATTCATCCGGGAATCTCGCTGGCGATCACCTTCAATAACAGGATCGAAGACCTTATCGCCTCCGAAGTCGACATCGCGCTGCGGATCGAGCGATCACCGCCTCTGGATTGCGTTGCGCGTGAAGTTTGCTCAATTGACTGGATTCTTTGCGCATCTGCGGACTATTTTCAGCGGCGTGGACCAATTAACCACCCTGCAGACCTCGCGTCGCAGACTTTTATCGGATTGCCGCCAAGTCTGGAGGCTACGATCGAGCTTAGAAATCGAAATGACGACACGGACGCCCAACTCGTCCATATCCAGCCAACGCTGCAATCGGCCGACTACCCCTTTATCCTCGACGCGGTAATGGAAGGTATGGGCATCGGTATTCTACCGACATACGCAATGCGCGGACCCACCGCCAAAAATCTGCAGCAAGTACTTGCGCAGTACCAGATCGTCGGCCAGCTAAACAGCTTGTATATTCTCACGCTTCCCAGCCGTTTCCCGTCACCCGCAAAGCGGGCGTTGATGGAGTACCTGGAAATGGAATTGAGAGAATGCGCTGAGTGCTGGAAGTAAGTGCATCACCCTGTGCCATCCCTCCCATCCGGTGCGCCAATTCGACGCCTCACCCCATCTAGTTGCACCGTAGCTGTCAACAAGGCGTATCAATAATCGCGCGGCCCAGGCGCCGCCGCGAGAACCCTTTGTTCATTTTGACCACACTGCTGACCACCGGAGCACCCGCTCCAACGGTCCGTCTCAGAACACGCCATGTTCGCGTCGGCACCAACCGCCCGCGCCACACCAGGCCTCGCCACGTGTGTACTGATCGACGTGCCACGCCCATCCGATCCTGGGGGCTGTGACGAAGGCGCAAGGTTAACTGGCAGTGAACACAGCATCCGTTCCCAATGGGATTGTCAGTCGACAGCGTCAGTTCGAGAATGAACAAACGACGCATGGGCGGTAAGGAGATTCATGGAATCGGGCGCTGTCTGATCCCATCTTTCATCCCTATGCGACCGACACAGCGAGGACTGTTCGATGGACTACAAAACAATCAACCCGGCAACCGGGAAATTAGTCAAAGCGTTCGAGGGTGCTAATGACCACGAGATCGAGGGACTGATCGCGACCGCCCACCGTGCTTTTGAAATGGATTGGCGGCACCGGTCCGTTGCGGATCGTGCGCATATTATCTCGAAGGCCGCCTCTATACTGCGCGACAAGGAGGAAGAATATGCGCAGATCATTACGTTGGAGATGGGAAAGCGGATCGCCGAAGCACGCGTCGAAGTGAGACTGTCTGCAAATATCCTCGACTATTACGCCCAGCATGCACACGCATTCGTTGAGCCAAAACCAGTACCTGAGGTTTCGGGCGCCAGAGTCCATGTCAATCCGGTTGGCATCCTGCTGGGTGTCGAGCCGTGGAATTACCCTTACTACCAAATCGCGCGCGTTGCCGCTCCGCAGCTCATGGTTGGCAACGTACTCATCCTGAAGCACGCTGAAAGCGTTCCGCAATGCGCGCTGGCGTTTGCCCAACTATTTGAAGAAGCAGGTGCGCCAACGGGGGTCTACACCAACGTTTTTGCGTCGATTGACCAGGTCGGGAGGATCATCGACGATCCACGTGTGCGTGGTGTAACCCTCACGGGCAGTGAAAGAGCCGGTGCCGCGGTGGCTGAGCGAGCCGGGCGCAATCTGAAAAAGGTGGTGCTCGAACTCGGCGGCAACGATGCCATGATCGTTCTGGAAGATGCGCCGCTCGATTGGGCAATCAATACCGCATTAATCGGACGGATGTTGAATTGCGGACAGGTTTGCGTTGGCTCGAAACGCATCATCGTCGTCGGCAAGCAGCGTGGTGAAGAATTCCTCAGTGGTTTCAAAAAGGCCATGACCGCCCTGCAGGCAGGTGACCCTACGGACGCGAACACGACGCTCGGACCGGTTTCGTCGGAAAGAGCCCTCGAACACCTTCTTGGCCAGATCCAGCGCGCAGTGGATTCCGGCGCAACAATCGAATGTGGCGGCCATCGTATCGATCGAGAAGGCTTCTATATCGAACCCACCATCCTTAGCAACATCGACAGGAGCGCTCCGATTTATCAGGAAGAGTTCTTCGGTCCTATCGTTTCCTTCTTCGTTGTTGCAAATGAAGAAGAAGCCATTCGGCTGGCAAACGATTCGCAGTATGGGCTCGGAGGCTCAATCCTGACTGCCGATCTTGAGCGTGGCGAGCGGATTGCTACGCAAATCGACAGCGGCATGGTGTTTGTCAATCGACCGTTTGCGACGACCCCTCAGCTACCGTTCGGAGGTGTCAAGAACTCCGGATTCGGGAGGGAGCTGTCGATGGCTGGATTCGAGGAGTTCGTTAACAAGAAGCTGATTACAACGGACCCGGTTGGAACGCTGCCCACGAAACCCAAGGGAAGCTGACAGGAAGCCGAATCGCGTTCCCCAAAAAGAGAATACTGCATTTGCGAAAAGCATCATTTCAATCCGGTAGCCCATTCCTGAGCTATTGATATCGCCGTCTTACAGATGTCACGTACCTTTTCTAAAGAAATTCAGATGCGTGACATGAGGAAAGCGGCATCTATGAAGTGTGGAGAATAAAAAAATGCCTTTGTGGAATATCTATCACCCAGTCGGCGCCTATACAGCAGAAGAAAAAAGGGAGATGGCAAATCGCATTGCCGACATCTACATCATTCCTCGCTTCTATGTAGGCGTTCTGTTTCATGAACAGCCCAAAGACTCCTTCTACATGGGAGGAGAGGCGCGCGGTGATTTTGTCAGAATCCGGCTGGACCATTTCGCCAGGCACATCGCCGATGACCCCGAGTGGACGGCTTCCTGGCTACGCAAGGCGAATGCCGCTATCGCACCCTTTGTTCAGGACCGGGGCTACCACTTCGAGTTGCATGTCGGCGAAACACCGCAAGAACTTTGGTTGATCGACAGCATTCACCCGCCTCGTCCCGATACGGTAGCCGAGAAGCGGTGGAAGCTTGAGAACTGCGCCTCACCCTACGATCCGAGCGAAGGCTGATCGGACCGGTTGCGCCTGAAAAATCTCGGACGCTGACACGCAACGGCCCTCGGTAGCGGCCAAGCAATTACTGAGGCCTTTCCCGGACTTCTGGCTGCTCATCTCTCTCTAGAGAGTTTTCCATCTATGCCGAACGTGGTTCGAATATTCGACCCTCGCGGAGGAACTCGTGCCCGGTTTGTCTCGAGACCAGGCGCCGGCGCTCGATGGAACACCATTTACCCAAGCGAACGGGCATGCCAGTCGCCCTTGGATGATTCTTAAGATGAACAAGATTCTGGACACATGTGACACAGCACTGGAGGACATCAAGGATGGGGCCACCATCATGATCAGCGGCTTCGGGCGGGCAGGTCTTCCCTTACGGCTGATTGATGCGCTGGTTGAACAAGGTGCGCGCGGTCTCACCATCATCAGCAACAACTCCGGCAGCGATGATTCCGGATTCGGTGAGCTCATTCGGCAGAAGCGCGTGAGGAAACTTATTTGTTCATTTCCACGGCTCCCCGGAGCAACCCTGTTTGACGCGGCTTATCGGGCAGGAGAGGTGGAACTTGAAGTGATTCCACAAGGTACCTTGGCGGAACGCATGCGGGCAGCGGGCGCTGGAATTGGCGGCTTTTATACCCCGACAGCCTACGGTACCAGGCTCGCGGAAGGAAAAGAGTCCCGCAAGATCGGCGACAAGAATTACGTTTTCGAATTACCACTGAAAGCTGACTTCGCACTCGTGAAGGCATATCACGCAGACCGCTGGGGCAACCTGACGTACAGGATGTCTGGTCGCAATTTTGGCCCGGTCATGGCCAGCGCGGCGACAACGACGATCGTTCAAGTCAGCGAAATCGTTCCACTCGGTACGTTGAATCCGGAGACGGTGGTTACGCCCGGAATATATGTACAGCGCGTCGTACGGGTCTCGTAGTCGGCCTGCTGATTGAGTGGAAGAGTTAGAGATGAGATCGCAGAAATGAAGAAGCTTACACGTATCGAAATGGCACAGCGCGTCGCGCGAGATATCCCGGACGGCGCGTATGTCAATCTGGGAATTGGCGTCCCGACGCTTGTCGCCAACCATCTGCACCCACACCGGGAAATCATTCTACACAGCGAAAACGGCGTCCTCGGGATGGGACCCGCGCCAGTGCCTGGCGAAGAGGACGAGGATCTGATCAACGCTGGCAAGGAACCCGTCACGCTGGTTCCAGGAGGCGCCTTCTTCCACCATGCCGATTCGTTCGCAATGATTCGCGGCGGACATCTCGACTACTGCATTTTGGGCGCGTTCCAGGTTTCGGTCCGTGGCGACCTGGCGAATTGGCACACAGGACAAGCCGATGCGATTCCGGCAGTTGGCGGTGCAATGGATCTCGCGTCCGGTGCGAAGAATGTGTACGTGATGATGGAGCATCTGACCAGAGAGGGTGCAAGCAAGATCGTCGAACGATGCTCCTATCCGGTTACGGGAATGGGTTGCGTGAGCCGGATCTATACCGATCTCGCGGTCATCGATGTCACGCGATCGGGCCTGGAGGCGATCGAGATCTGCACGGACCTGTCGTTCGATGCGCTCTGTGAACTGACCGGCGTCCAATTACTGCGAGGGACAGCCGGATGAACGCGATCTGGAAGCCCGGCTGAAGCCGCTAACTCAAGCCCCCCGGACTATTGCAACGAACGCTGTCTGTGTAGCAGACACCTACCAGTGATATGGAGCAAAAAAGTGAACGAACCGATCGTGATACGCGAGATAAAGGACCGCGTGACAGTACTGACGATGAATTTTCGTCCGCACAACCTGATGGGTCCAACGATGTACGGTGCGCTACTCGAGGAAATTGACGCGGCTGTCGAGCGCGGTTCGCGCGCAATCCTGCTGCGCAGCGCATTGCGGCATTTCTCAGCGGGCGCCGAAGTGTCGCTGTTCCCCGATCGCATTGCGCAAGAGGGTAAAGGGCTGGTCGATCCGCTCGAAGTGCTGCGCGCATTCGAGACGCTGCCGATTCCGATCGTCGCAGCGGTCAATGGCACCTGTCTCGGCGGCGGCTTCGAACTGGTGCTCGCGTGCGACTACAGCGTGGTCGCCGAGTCGGCCAAGATAGGTTCAGTCGAGGCCGCAGTCGGCTTGCATCCGCTACTTGGCGGAATCCAGCGTCAGGTGGTGCGCGCGGGACCGGCCCGCGCCAAGGAGATGTCGATGCTCGGCCGTCGCTATGACGCCGCAACGCTTGAGCGCTGGGGCCTGATCAACCTGGTAGTGCCCGACGAAAACCTCGACGAGGCAGCGCTGTCGGTCGCCCAGGAACTGGCTGCGGGCCCGACAGTCGCGCACGGCGCTACGAAGCAGCTTGTAAGCATCGCGCTCAACGAGGGCCTCAAAGCAGCCGACGAAGCGATGTTCGAACTACAGAAGCCGATCTGGGCGTCGCAGGATCTCAAGCGGGGACTCGAAGCCTTCGGCAAGACTGGACCCGGCACGGCAGAATTCAAGGGGGACTGATATGACTGGACCACTAAACGGACTCAAGGTTGTCGACTTCTCGCGGGTGCTGGCCGGACCGCTCTGCGCACGCACACTCGCCGACCTTGGCGCGGATGTGATCAAGATCGAGCCTCCTCGCCCGGACGTGTCGCGCTCCGCGTTCCCGAACCAGAACGGCATGTCGGGCTACTACGCGCAACAGAATAGCGGCAAGCGCAACGTCAGCGTCGATCTGAATGTGGGCAACGCACGCGAGCTGGTGCTGCGCCTGTGCGACGACGCTGACATCATCGTCGAAAACTTCCGTGCGGGCACGCTCAAGTCGTTCGGTCTTGACTACGAGACGCTCAGCCTGCGCAATCCGAAGCTGGTGTATGTTTCGATCACCGGCTACGGGCAGCGCGGACCTTGGGCATCGCGCATGGCCTATGCGCCGACAGTGCAAGCCGAAGCCGGCTTCACCCACAACACAATGCGGCATTTCGAGGGCATCGATGCAGGGCGCAAATGGACCGATCCGCTGTCGCACGCGGACGTCTACGCGGGCTTGCAGGCGACCATCGCGGTGCTTGCTGCGGTGCACAAGCGAGACGTGACTGGCCGCGGACAGTACATCGATGTGGCCATGGCGGCGGTGATGCTGTCCATAAACGAACGCGCGCACCTTGACCTCGCGGGTGTCGATACCGGTGCGGAACCGGGTGTGCTCGGTGCGACAGAAGGCCCTCACTTCGTCGGACCGGCGGGCGAGGCATTTGTCGCGGCGCAGAGCATCGTCGGCACCAACACGTTTCCAAACTATCTGCGCGCGATGCGCCGGATGGATCTTGCGCGCGATCCGCGCTTCAGTACCGCTGAGCTGCGGCTACAGAACTACGGCGAACTGCATGCGCTGATCCAAAAATGGATGCTCTCGTTCCGCGACCTGCAGACGCTCGATGCACAGCTGGACGAAGCGAAGATTGCCATCGGCCAGATCCGTTCGCTGAAGGAACTCGCCGAGACCGACTGGGCAAAGCAGTGGGGCGCAGTGCAGGAAGTCCCTGATCGGCGTGGTGGCTCGTATCGTCTTCACGGCTATCCGTGGCGTTTTTCAGACGACGAACTCGGCCCGCGCAGCGCGCCGGCATTTCGCGGCGAGCACAACGAACAGGTATTCCGCAGCGCAGGCTTGTCGATGAGCGAAGTGTGCGCAGCTGTCCAGGCGGGAGTCTTGGTCGGCGGCGTTCCGGACCCGGTGAGGGTCTCGTCGTCGACGCACGTGCCGGACGTCGGCAAGCCGCTTCAAGAGGCTGCGGTATTCATAGAACGGATTGATGAAGACCACGCCTTTGCCGGTTGAAAGATCGCGCGGGTAGTCCGCGCCTCGAACCAGTGCTTGCAAGCCAGCCAGCCGCACGCGGGTGCAGCTGGCCCGCGTGGCCATGGACGCTATATGCCGACGACAGCGCCGGATCAGCGACCCATGGCCGCCCTGGAACGACAACACGCACTAACACCGATGACCAGTTCGGCTTGCGAAGCCGCGCGTGCTGCCTGAGGATTTTGGAATGTCTCTCACCCTCGCCGTACTTTCCCCGGAGCCAGGCGTCCGCCTGATCACCCTGCAGCGCCCGGAAGCGCTCAACGCATTGAACACCGAATTGCTCGGCGAACTGGCCGCCGAACTCGCTGCCGCCGAACAGGACGCCAATATCCGTTCAGTAGTGATCACCGGCAGCCGCAAGGCCTTCGCCGCCGGTGCCGACATTAAGGAAATGGCCGAACGCGACCTGGTCGGCATCCTGAACGACCCACGCATTGCTCATTGGCAACACATCGCCAGCTTCTCGAAGCCGCTGATTGCAGCCGTCAACGGCTTCTGCTTGGGCGGTGGCTGCGAACTGGCCATGCACGCAGACATCCTCATTGCAGGCGAGGACGCCCGCTTCGGCCAGCCGGAAATCAACCTCGGGATTATGCCGGGCGCTGGCGGCACGCAACGCCTGCTGCGTGCGGTGGGCAAGCCCCTGGCCATGCAAATGGTCCTCACCGGCGAGGCAATCGACGCCCGCCACGCCCTGCGTGCTGGTCTGGTCAGTGAAGTAACTCAACCGGAACTCACCGTCGAGCGGGCCATCGCCATTGCCCGGAGCATCGCTCAGAAGGCGCCCCTGGCGGTGCGCCTGGCCAAGGAGGCGCTGCTGAAGGCCCAAGACACCGATTTGGCCAGCGGCCTGCGCTTCGAGCGCCACGCCTTCACACTTCTGGCCGGCACCCGCGACCGTGAGGAAGGTATCCGCGCCTTCCAGGAAAAGCGCCGCCCCGAATTTACCGGCCAGTGACCGCTGGCCGCCCTCTTCCGACGCCCTGGAGCGCCCGAGTCATGAACTTAGAACACATCCTCTTTTCCATTGAGGCTGGCGTCGCCATCCTCAGTCTCAACCGCCCGGAGCAACTGAACAGCTTCAATGCCAGGATGCACGGCGAGGTCCACGAAGTCCTCAAACTGGTGCGCCAGGACGCCGAGGTGCGCGTTCTGCTGCTGACCGGCGAGGGTCGCGGCTTCTGTGCGGGCCAGGACCTGGCCGACCGCAATGTGACGCCGGGCACCGCCGCGCCGGATCTGGGCGAATCCATCGAGAAGTTCTACAACCCGCTGATCCGCGCTCTGCGCGACCTTCCACTACCGGTGATCTGCGCGGTGAACGGCGTCGCCGCCGGCGCCGGAGCTAACATTCCTCTGGCCTGCGACCTGGTGCTGGCAGCACGCTCCGCCAGCTTCATCCAGGCCTTTTGCAAGATCGGCCTGCTTCCGGATTCCGGCGGCACCTGGACCCTTCCCCGCCACGTCGGCATGGCCCGCGCCAAGGCGCTGTCGCTGCTGGGGGGGCGCCTCTCCGCCGAGCAGGCCGAGCAGTGGGGTCTGATCTACCGCGTGGTGGACGATGCCGACTTGCGCGAGGAGGCCTTCAAGCTCGCCCGCCACCTGGCCACCCAGCCCACCTACGGGCTGGCCCTGATCAAGCGCAGCCTCAACGCCAGTCTGAACAACAGCCTCGACGAGCAACTCGACCTGGAGCGCGACCTACAGCGTCTGGCCGGCCGCAGCGAGGATTACCACGAAGGCGTCAGTGCCTTCCTGGAAAAGCGCACCCCCACCTTCAAAGGACGCTAAGCCCATGCCCGCCCTGAAAACTTCCGCTACCGTCGCCGTCATCGGCGCCGGCGCCATGGGTGCCGGCATTGCCCAGGTCGCCGCTCAAGGCGGTCACCCGGTCAAGCTCTACGACGCCCGCGCCGGCGCAGCCGCTCACGCGGTCGAGGGCATCGATCGCCAGCTCGGCCGCCTTGTGGAGAAAGGCAAGCTCGCCGCCGAGGCGCACGCCGCCATCGTCGACCGCCTGCAGCCGGTGGAGAGCATCGAGGCTCTGGCCGACGCCGACCTGGTGATCGAGGCCATTGTCGAGAACCTGGAGGTCAAGCGCGACCTGCTGCGCCAACTGGAAGCCGTGTGCAGCCCCGACTGCATCCTCGCCAGCAACACCTCCTCCTTGTCAATCACCAGCCTCGCCGCCGGCCTGGAGCACCAGGGCCGGATGATCGGCATGCATTTCTTCAACCCGGCGCCGCTGATGGCCCTGGTGGAGATCGTCTCCGGCTTGGCCAGCGACCCGGTGCTGGTCGCATGCCTCTATGAAACCGCCAAGGCCTGGGGCAAGCAGCCGGTGTACGCCCGCTCCACACCTGGCTTCATCGTCAACCGGGTGGCGCGCCCCTTCTACGCCGAAAGCCTGCGCCTCTTGCAAGAAGGCGCCGCCGACTGCGCGACCCTGGATGCGCTGATCCGCGACGCCGGCGGCTTTCGCATGGGCGCCTTCGAGCTCACCGACCTGATTGGCCATGACGTCAACTACGCCGTCACCTGCTCGGTGTTCGACGCCTACTACGGCGACTTCCGTTTCCAGCCCTCGCTGATTCAAAAGGAGCTGGTGGACGCTGGCCGCCTGGGCCGCAAGAGCGGTTTCGGCTTCTACGACTACACCGAAGGCGCGCAGCGACCCGAGGCCATCGAGCTCGGTAGCGGGACCCACGTCGATGCCTGTGTGGTAGAAGGCAGCCTGGGAGTTGCGGAACCCCTGGTGCAGCGCCTGGCCGAAGTCGGCGTGAAGGTGACCCGCCGTGACGGCGACGGCCTGCTGCGGGTCGGCGACGCGGTGCTGGCCCTGACCGACGGCCGCCTGGCCTGCCAGCGCGCCAGCGAGGACGGCCTCACCAACCTGGTGCTGCTGGACCTCGCCCTGGACTACGCAAAGGCTTCCCGCCTCGGTATCGCCTGGGCCGCCGGCGCCTCCGCCGTCGCCCGCGACCAAGCAGTGGCTCTGCTGCGGCGTGCCGGCCTCAAGGTCAGCCCCCTCGCCGACATTCCGGGACTCGTCGTACTGCGCACCGTCGCCATGCTGGCCAACGAGGGTGCCGACGCGGTGTTCCAGCGTGTGGGCTCGGCCAGCGACATCGACCTAGCCATGCGCGCCGGCGTGAACTATCCCCAGGGCCCGCTGACTTGGGCCGATGCCATCGGCCTACCCGCCGTGGTGACCATCCTCCGCAACCTCCAGGCGGCCTATGGTGAGGAGCGCTACCGCCCTTCCCTGCTGTTGCGCCGCCTTAGCGCCGAAGGGAGAGCCTTCCATGACCACCCATGAAGACTTGTCGCTCGCCGTAGCCTGTGCCCGCGCGCTAGTCGAGCGTAACACCGCCAGCCAGGGGATGGGTATGCGCCTGCTGTTCAGTGGACCGGACAGTTCCCAGGTTGGCATTAGTGTGCGTGAAGACATGTTCCAGGGCCACGGCACCGGCCACGACGGCTACCTGTTCGCCGTTGCTGACTCGGTCTTCGCTCTCGTCCGCAACAGTGACAACGATGCAACCGTCGCCATCGATTACAGCATCGACTACATCGCCCCGGCTCGCCTGGACGATACCCTCACCACCGAGTGCAGCGGGCAAAGCCGCAGCGGCCGGCCCAGTAACTACGACGTACGCATTGCAAACAAGCAGGAGCAGTTGATTGCGCTGTTCCATGACAAATCCTACAAAGTGCGCGGCACAGTGCTGGCGCAGGAGACCCCCGAATGAAAGACGCCCTGATCATCGATGCAGTACGCACCCCCATCGGTCGCTATGCAGGAGCCTTGAGCGGCGTGCGTGCCGACGACCTCGGCGCGGTGCCAATGCGTGCCCTGTTGCAGCGCCACCCTCAGGTGGACTGGAGTCAGGTCGACGACGTCATCTACGGCTGCGCAAACCAGGCCGGCGAGGACAACCGCAACGTCGCGCGCATGTCTGCCCTGCTGGCAGGTCTGCCAGTGAGCGTGCCCGGCACCACCCTCAACCGTCTGTGCGGCTCGGGACTGGACGCGATCGGCAGCGCCGCCCGCGCCATCCGCTGCGGCGAAGCCGGCCTGATGCTGGTGGGCGGTGTCGAATCCATGTCCCGCGCGCCCATGGTCATGGGTAAGGCCGAACATGCCTTCTCGCGCCAGGCTGAACTGTTCGACACCACCATCGGCTGGCGCTTCGTCAACCCGCTTATGCAAAAGCAGTACGGCATCGACTCCATGCCCGAGACCGCTGAAAACGTCGCCGAGCAGTTCAATGTTTCTCGTGCCGACCAGGACGCCTTTGCCCTGCGCAGCCAGCAGCGCGCCGCTGCCGCCCAGGCCAACGGCCGCCTGGCTAAAGAAATAGTTGCGGTCGAAATTGCTCAGCGCAAAGGTCCGGCAAAGGTGGTTTACCAGGACGAGCACCCACGCGGTGACACCACCCTGGAGCAACTGATGAAGCTCGGCACCCCATTTCGCAACGGTGGCAGCGTTACCGCCGGCAACGCCTCGGGCGTGAACGACGGCGCCTGCGCCCTGCTCCTGGCCAGCTCCGAACAGGCCCAACGCTATGGCCTCAAGGCTCGTGGCCGGGTCGTGGCCATGGCCACCGCCGGCGTCGAGCCGCGCATCATGGGCATCGGCCCGGTACCGGCGACCCGCAAGGTGCTGGAACTAGCCAACCTGAGCCTTGCTGATCTTGACGTGATCGAACTCAACGAAGCCTTCGCCGCACAAGGCCTGGCCGTGCTCCGCGAACTGGGGCTGGCCGACGACGATCCGCGAGTCAATCCCAATGGCGGCGCCATCGCTCTCGGCCACCCGCTGGGCATGAGCGGCGCCCGCCTGGTCACCACCGCGCTGCACGAGCTGGAGGAGCGCCAGGCACGCTACGCCCTATGCACCATGTGTATTGGTGTCGGCCAGGGGATATCACTAATCATCGAACGAGTGTGACGCCGATCTGCCGAGATCAAACCGCCTCTGGAGGCATTGGCTGTTCCTGACGGCCAATGCCCTTCCTATGGACCGCTATATAAAAACAATTCGAGTGAAGCCATGAACATAATCGCCAAAACCTACCGACTCGACACGTTGGAAACCGCCAGTGTCGATCAATTGCGCCCTCATCAGCTGGAGCGCCTGCTCTGTTCCGTGAGCGACTGGAAGACCTGAAGAACCGCCACCTGCAGCGTCTCACCCTGATCTTCGTGTTCAGCCGCAAACAGCAGGACGTGGATCTCTATAGCTGGCGGGCCGACGCCGACAAACGCAGTCAACTGTTCGCTCGCTGGATCGACGTCAAGTCTCCTTGGACGCGGCGTGCCCGTCGAGCACATCCATTTCGAACTGTTCGCTGTCGCCGGCAGCAGCCAGAAGCGCGGAAGGCCGCGATGGCGCCGCCAGCCAGATCACTCTGATCAGCGACGGTCGCGCAATAGCGTCAGCGTGTGCGGCTCCGGCGACGACCAAGGTGCCGATCTCCACTATTCCTGCAACGCCGGCGTCTACTCCACCTGCAAGTGCAATGTGATCGAAGACGAGGTGGTGATGGATATCTGGCCTATTTCATCCGCTCCATGACCGGGTTCAGCGCTGCCCGCACCACTTAGCACAGAACGCTAACGCTCACCGACAAGACTCAGTATCGGGAACAACAACAATGAACCGTACTTATTTGCTCACCCCGCAGCGACTTGCAATCCTATTCACCGCTCCTTGCCTACTTACCGTCTCCGCAGCCATGGCCGGCTTCGTCGAAAACAGCAAGGCTACTCTGGAACTGCGCAACTTTTATCTGAACCGCGACTTCCGCCAGAGCGGCGCCCCCCAGTCCAAAGCTGCTGAATGGGGCCAGGGCTTCACCGCACGCCTTGAGTCGGGCTTCACCGAGGGCAAGATAGGCGTCGGCCTGGATGCCATCGGCCAGCTTGGGCTCAAGCTGGACTCCAGTCGCGATCGGCGTGGCACCGGCCTTTTGCCCTTCAACCCCGTTAGCAAGGAGCCAGTGGACGACTACAGCGAGCTCGGTCTGACCGCCAAGCTGCATGTTTCGAAGAGTGTGCTGCGCCTGGGTACCCTACAGCCGCAGTTGCCCGTGGTTACCTACAACGACACCCGGCTGCTCTCCTCGACCTTCCAGGGTGGCATGCTAACTTCCCAGGAACTGGATGGCCTGACCTTCAACGGTGGCCGACTGACTCGCACGAACCTGCGCGACAGCTCCGGCCGCGACGAAGTCGGATTCGGTGCCGCGACGAGCGATGCGTTCGACTTCGCTGGCGGCACATACACCATCAACCCCCAACTGGCGGTCAGCTACTACTACGGCCGGCTGGACGAGATCTACCGCCAGCAGTTCATCGGCCTGGTGCATACCCAACCCCTGCCGGGCGGATTCAGTCTGCGCAGTGACCTTCGCTTCTTCGACAGTCGTGGCGACGGTGTCGAGCGCGCCGGCGAGATCGACAACCGCAACCTTAACGGCATGGTCAGCCTCAGCAAGGGTCCGCACCGGTTCAGTGCGGCCTTCCAGCACATGTCCGGCGACAGCGCCTTTCCCTACCTTAATGGCGGCGACCCCTATGTGGTCAACTTGGTGACCTTAAACAACTTCACCCTCGCCGAGGAGGATGCCTGGCAGCTGCGCTACGACTTCGACTTCGCCAGCCTGGGTATCCCCGGCCTGACTTTCATGACCCGCTATGTCGACGGCCGCAACGTCAAGACCGCCAGCACTGATGACGGTGAAGAATGGGAACGCGACAGCGACCTTGCCTACGTGGTGCAGAGTGGCGCCCTCAAGGGCCTGAGCATCCGCTGGCGCAATGTCACCTTCCGTTCCGGCAACGGCTTGACCACCGATGTTGATGAGAACCGCCTGATTCTCGGTTACACGATTAAGTTCTGGTAATCCGGGGGGCTTCGCCAATTGTCCCTGAATTAGATTCAGACGGAGTGGCATCACTACAACCCGGATCAGGAAATATCTGGGTTGTGTCACCGCTAGGTCGAAGGTTTGCTTTGAATTGCTGACCTTCGCGACAGGCATTGATCGGCCATTTGCTGCCTGTCGTGACGGGCTGCAAACAACCTCCCCTTGCGTGCCTTACCGCTACTAGTTCTGCAACCAGGCTTTTGCCTTCAACTGCCAGGCAATCCGAGTGGCCGAAGATGATCACCGAATCACGAGCTCTGGATAGCGCCACATTGAGATGGTGACGATTTAGCAGAAACTGCATCTTTCCACTTGTGCACACCATCGGCCAGATCACCCTATCGGCTTCTCCCCCGCACAACATCACCCTCGTCCATCCCATTGGCGATGCTGCCGAGCTGGTCTGTTCGGCCAATCGCTTGAACAGTGGCTCGTACAGATCGCACTGGACCAGCATTCTTGATGTCGCCAAAGACATTTGGCCCTGATTCCAGAAGATGCCGCTTCAGCTGCAAATCAACTCTCGGTAGAAACAGTTGGTTCTTGACTGGACACGGCAGCCAGCTTCAATCGCTCGGCTTCGCTGATGTATTTAGACTTTTTGGGGTGGTGCCAATTCAGCACTGGCCTTTTTAGCTTGAGCCTCCGGCAGCTGCTGTATTTTTATGCCGGTTCATTTTTTACTCGAATTGCAGGTTCTAAACGAAAACAACTCCAAAGTTTGGGGCAGGTTCATTGCGCATCCATACCGTTGGTCAATGGGCGTGGCGCGACGCTTGTGCCTCATTTTGATTGCGACCACAATCAAGACTCTAAACTTGGCTTTACATGAGTACAGCCTTGGCATCGCGTCGCGCCCACGGGGGCATGATTGACACCGTCACTCGAGTGAAGGAGAAAGCACATGAAGGCCCTGATCATCGAACAAAACGGCGAGCCGTCAGAGGTAGTCCACTGGCGGGATTTGCCCGAGCCTACGCCCGGTCCAGCTGAAGTCCGCGTAAGGATGCTGATGGCGCCCGTGCATCCGTCCGACTTGCATGTCATCCGTGGGCGCTTCGCCCGTCAGCGTCAGCCCGTACTGCCCGCCTCGCCCGGAACCGAGGGTGTCGGAATCATCGACGCCGTCGGTAGCGAGGTGCCACACACGCGGGTCGGAGAACGCGTGGTTTTACTGGATGTGCCCGGAACCTGGAGAGAGCAAGTCATTAGTCCGGCGGCCCGCGCAATCCCTGTACCGGCGGCGATCTCCGACGAGGACGCCGCGCAGGCCCTGATCAATCCGATGACGGCATGGGCGATGACGATGTCGGAGCACCAACTACAACGCGGCGACTGGCTGGTACAGAGCGCGGCCGGCTCGACGGTGGGTCGCCTTGTACTGCAGATCGCGAAAGCGCAGGGGGTCCACACCATCAACCTCGTTCGCCGTGCAGAACAGGTTGCCGAGATCCAGAAGCTTGGTGGTGACATCGTGCTCTGCACTGCCGACGAGAGCTGGCCCGAGCAGTTGGTGAAGGCCACCGATGGCAAGGGCATCGTCTGCGCAATCGATTGCGTCGCCGGCCGCACTGGCGCCACGCTTGCGCGCCAGTTGGCCCCGAATGGCCGCCTACTCGTCTATGGAGCCTTGTCGTCGCACCGCCAGACCGACCCCGCGGCTTTCGAGATGCCTGTTTTCGCCCCGGCGCTTATCTATTCAAGTGCCGAGGTGCGCGGCTGGCTCATCTTCTCGTGGCTGGCACGCAAGGGGCTGGATGAAAGCAGCCAGGCGTTGCGCAATCTGCTGGATAGCATCGCCGTGGGCAGCTTGAAACCGCCGGCAACAGAGCGCTATTCAGTCGATCGTGCATTCGAAGCCTTCACGGCTGCCGAGAGCACTGCACACGATGCCAAACCATTGCTGGTATTCGCGCAGCGCTGAACTTCAGCCGTTTCAGGAGAAGACCGTGGTGTATGTAAAACGTGAGCAATCCGACGAAAACCGCGAAGTGCTGCTGGCTACGGCCAGCAGACTATTTCGCGAACGGGGCATCGATGGCGTGGGCGTTGCGCAAATCGCGCGCGAAGCCGGGCTGACGCATGGAGCGCTGTACGCGCATTTCCGCTCGAAAGGTGATCTTGCGGCGGAAGCCTTTTCGCTGGGCCTGATGCAGAGCCGCGAAGCGTTCCGGGGCGAAGAGACGCGTCGCCAGCACAGCGTGTCGGGGTATCTCGACTACCTGCTTTCGCCGCTTAACCGGGACGACCCAGGCATGAGTTGTCCGCTGACGGCGTCGGCGAGTGAAATCAGCCGACACGGAAAGGACATCAGTGAACAGTTCGCCAAAGGGTTTCAGAGCAAGGCGAGCGCGTTCGAAGCGGTGCTCGACGACACCATTCCCGAGGCCGAACGGCGCCAACTGGCGATGACCATCGTCGCGGCGGAAATCGGTGCCATGGCCGTCGCCCGGGCCGTCGCCAAAAGCGACCCTACGTTGTCCGATAAAATTTTGAAGGCCGTGCATGCCGTGCTGGTGAAAGCATCGCAGGGGCAATAAAGCCACATTCGATACGCCTTATCAGCCGTGCTCCAACTCGAGGACAACTTTGTGTCTCAAGATCTGTCGCGCCGCCGCTTTCTCGCATCCGCCGCAGGTGTCGCATGCCTTGCATTGACCGACATGCCTTCGGTCATGGCGGCGTCTTCACTTCCCACACTTTCCGGAGTGCTCTCGGGAAATCCAGTCCAGATGAAAATCGTGAACTACGCGATGTACGTTCAGGACCGGGCCAGGGTGGACGCGTCCCGGGCCGAGCACCAGACCTATGCGGATAGGCTTCGCGAGCACGATCGGCTGGTGATGGGCGGACCGCTGCTCGACGACGATGGACGGCCCAGCGGCGTCCTGCTCGTTTATGACGTCGAATCGAAACAGCAAGCCGAAATGCTGGCCCAACACGATCCCTTCGCTCTCAAAGGAGCGATTGCGAACTATCGCCTGACCGAATGGACCGTGCTCGACAGCAACATCGAGTTGCTCACTGCCTCGCTCGTCCCTGCGAATCGGCGTGCCCCTTCCAACGTACCGCGTGCACCCGACCCTATCCCCGTCGCCCCGGACGAACACACCGCACGCCTCTACGTCAACTACACGAAATACGTGTCCGACCGCTCCCACGTCGAGCAAGTGATGCCTGCGCATCAGTCGTATACACAGGCACTCAAGGCGAACGGAGAACTGATCATGGCGGGGCCTTTCGCTGACGGCTCGGGCGCACTGTTCATTTATCAGGCGCAGTCGACAGACAAAGCGATGGCACTGGCCCTGAAGGACCCGTACCACGTCGAGGGCGTGTTCGAAACGTTTGCACTAGCTGAGTGGCGACTGTTCGGGCTGAACGCAGGATTGATCCAGAGTGTTTGAAGCTCAGTCACTTGGTCATTGCTTAGGCGGGCCATCATTTGAAACTATGAGTGATCTACTATCATAACCGGTGGTGGACGTGGATCGCTATTGTATGAATCAAGCCAAGACGACCGGATTGCCCCTGATTTAAAGACACTTATGACCGGCAACAATGGGTCGGAAAGCGACGGTCTGGCCCAGACCGTCGCAGTGGAAGATTAGACTTCTGTCTGCTCTGCCATTTCTAGAGCATCGTCTACCTCGATGCCCAAGTACCTGACAGTGCTTTCGAGTTTCGTATGACCAAGCAATAGTTGAACTGCCCTCAAGTTCTTGGTCCTGCGGTAGATCAATGAAACCTTGGTTCGCCGTAGCGTGTAGGTACCGTACATCGTCGGGTCAAGTCCAATGGCTGTTACCCATGCTTTGACTATTCGAGCGTATTGCCTGGTAGAGAGATGATCTGAGTCATGCAATCGCGTCGGGAACAGAAAGTCGTCACTGCGAAGATGCGCCTGACGCATCCAAGCCACCAGAACCGTTCGTGTTTGCTCAGTAATTTCAAACTGCACTGGATGTTGAGTTTTCTGCTGCATCACTATGGCCCGTGACGAAACATGCTCCCCATGCGTAATGTCACGTACTCGTAGCTTGGTTAAGTCACAGGCACGCAGTTTGCTGTCGATGGCCAAGTTGAAGAGAGCCAGATCCCGTGTCTTCTCCGCGAGCTGAAGCCTGACCCGAATGGCCCAGATATCCCTGACTCGGAGCGGGGCTTTCTGCCCTACAAGCTTCCCTTGTTCCAAGGCTGATGGCGCTGTAAAGCGATAGTGTTCATGGCTTGTCCTCCAGGTTGAGGGAGGACAAGGGTGGATCAGTGGCAATGCGTGCAGTTCGCTAATCGACCCATAGCTGTCGGTGGCGACAGGCAGAAGTCGGCCAGAACGGAGGATTCCCCAGCGAATTCATGCAATTTGAATTATGCATATATATGTGTGTGGTTCCCTCATGTGCATACGACACTTTCTCACCTGACCTAGCTGGGATATTGCCCGCCATCTAACCGGCCATTTGCATTTCATTTAAACGACAATTTTCTCTGACTTGAACGCAAGATTGCACTTCCCATGAACACGCAACGCATTCGATTTCCGCAAAACTAGCGGCGCCACCAGGCTATTGATGTTTTCAGCTGGACGAGCATGCGAGGCCATGAGCTCGAGATATTGACTTGATTGAACACGCGTGTTCAGATCGGACGCCTGCTGGTCTACCATTACCCGCCATTTTCGATCCGAACCGGAGATAACCCATGACTCAAACTTCCATCACTCATAGCTGGGTTGCCTCCGCCAATGGCCATGAGGATTTTCCGCTGCAAAACCTGCCGCTGGGCGTGTTCAGCATGAAGGGCGGTGCGCCGCGCAGCGGTGTGGCCATCGGTGACCACATCTTTGATCTGGAGGCGGCGCTGGACGCCGGCCTGTTCGACGGCGCGGCAAAAACGGCTGTCGAAACCACCCGTGGCGGTCAGCTCAATGCGTTTTTCGAACTGGGCCGTGAGGCTCGCGTCGCCCTGCGTGAACGCTTGATCGAACTGTTCCAGGAAGGTAGCACCCTGCAAGGCAAGATCGAAGCCCAAGGCGCGAAACTGCTGCCGCTGGCGGCAAGCTGCGAAATGCTCCTGCCGGCAAAAATCAGCGATTACACCGACTTCTACGTCGGCATCGAGCATGCGAAGAACGCTGGCAAACTGTTCCGCCCGGAAGACCCGTTGCTGCCGAACTACAAGTACGTACCAATCGGTTATCACGGTCGCGCGTCGACCATTCGCCCGTCCGGCACCGACGTTCGCCGTCCAAAAGGCCAGGCCCTGCCGGCCGGCCAGACCGCGCCAACCTTTGGCCCGTGCGCACGTCTGGATTACGAACTGGAACTGGGTATCTGGATTGGCCAAGGTAACGAGATGGGCGACTCTATCGCCATTGGCGATGCCGCCGATCACATTGCCGGTTTCTGCCTGCTCAACGACTGGTCGGCGCGGGATATCCAGGCGTGGGAATACCAGCCGCTGGGGCCGTTCCTGTCGAAGAGTTTCATCACCAGCATCTCGCCGTGGGTGGTGACGGCCGAAGCGCTGGAGCCGTTCCGCCGCGCCCAGCCGGCACGTCCGGAAGGCGATCCGCAGCCGCTGCCGTATCTGTTTGATAAACGCGATCAAGCCGCCGGCGCCTTCGACATCGAACTGGAAGTGCTGCTGCTGACCGAAGCCATGCGCGAGCAGAACATGCCGGCCCATCGCCTGACCCTGAGCAATACGCAATACATGTACTGGACCGTGGCGCAACTGGTTGCGCATCACAGCGTCAACGGCTGCCAGTTGCAGGCCGGCGACCTGTTTGGTTCGGGCACCTTGTCGGGGCCACAAAACAATCAGTTCGGCAGCCTGCTGGAAATCACCGAGGGGGGTAAAAAACAGATCGAGTTGGCGTCGGGCGAAGTACGCAAGTTCCTCGAAGATGGCGACGAAATCATCCTGCGTGGCCGTTGCAGTCGTGAAGGGTTTGCTTCCATCGGTTTCGGTGAGTGCCGCGGCAAAGTGCTGCCAGCCCGCTGAGGAGTACAGGTCATGGAACGCTGTCCACCTCGTCCTATCGGGTGTGCATTACGCTCGCGCTGAAGGGGCTGGATTACCGGGCGCTGTCGGTCACCTGATTGCGCCGCCTGTTGGAGAAGCACCGCCAGCTGGCTGACCTGTTTGTAGACCTGTCTATCTATCTGTCTGCTTAGATCAAGCGTATTACGACTGTCCGCATTTGCTGGAAGCGTACTTGGTCTCAGCGTGCGCTCTTAGCCGGTCGCTGGGGCTGATCAGATTGAACAAACGGGCCGTTCACCAAGCTGCTGATAAAGGTTTCCCGTATTGTTTTACCAGTTCACCCAATGCAAATATGCTGCTTTGTAAACCAAGGCAACCTGGAGGCTTTGCACGTGAGCGCTACTTCTTCGATCTGGTTTTTTGTCGTGCCATTCGCGATTGCAGCAGCAATCCCCGGCCCCGCTCAGGGAGCCCTTCTAGGTCAAGTGGTGTCGCGCGGCGCAAGGTCTACGATACCCTTCATCGGAGGCATGGTGCTGGGAAATGCTGTCTGGTTGCTGGTCGCCACCCTCGGTCTTGCGGCGCTGGCACTGCAGTTCGAGCATGTGTTCATCGCGGTGAAATGGCTCGGTGTTGCCTTTATCCTGTTCATCGCATGGAACTTATGGTCGAAGAACACCGAACAACTTCAAGAACCTCCAAAGCGCTCAGCAGGCCGAGGCCTTCTTGCAGGAGCTGTGCTGACGCTGAGTAATCCAAAGGCCGTTGTATTTTTCGGCGCGGTGTTGCCTCATGCATTTGATCTGACGGCGCTGTCCTGGCCAGAAGTCATTTTTATTACCGCGCTCGGCATTGGGATCGATCTCACCATCCAATTGGCTTACCTCGTTACCGCATCGCGAATCAAGCGCGCCATCCAGTCACCGAAGGCAATGAAGCGTCTGAATAGAACGTCAGCCGGCGTAATGACTGGTTGTGCGGGCTGGATGGCCGTTTCGCGCTGATCTTCTCTGCAGTAAGGCTTTGCAGTTGACCGATCAGGCCACCCCATCTGCCTTCAATGATCTGATTTCCTGATCGCATGCTTGGTGGACGTCTGCTATTGGCCGTTCAATGCCGGTCATGATTACTAAGTGTGCTGGGCAATTCCGACGCAAATGGGTGGTCAAGTCAGTGCAATTACCCAGGTGTCAGCGGATCTGGAAAAGTGGTCCCCAACCAGCGGCGAGATGATCTAGGCTTCCCGCACCATCACTCAAGGACGATAGCCATGTCAGATAATTCAGAGGCCCACATCGCCACAGCGGACGCACTGACATTGCTCCTGCACAACCAGCACGCCTTAGCTGCTGCCATCGAAGAGGTTACTAAGTGGCTCTCAGAGAGCGGAGTAGGGAGTGTCGCCGATAATGCAATGACTGCCATGGAAACGCTGGACACAAATGCACAAGCGATCACAGATGCCATCATGCGGATACGCAAGTCGTAGGCATCATCTAACTTCCCCTGCCCCTCCTTCAAGAGCGAATCCCGATTTAATGCGGGAGTAATGGAATACTGTGCTGCCCAACCGTTTGCATTCGACTTGGCCAACAAGCGCCGTAGTGACGACCGACAGAGAACGGCCAGAAGCGGACGATGCCGCCTTGCACGATGGCGTGCACCTACAAACAGCGCAGAGAATGGATACCATCACTTTACCTAGCCATTCTATTGGAAAAGTTGTTCATGGCTTTGCATAAGGCTCGGTGTATTTGGTTCCTTCCGAGCACAATTGATTAATTAAACTCGGCGCTAGAAGCTCTATTGAGAACCCTGATATCCTAATCCTCCGGCGGTCTCAATTTTTGTTTACTGATTCGTTCAGCCATTAAAAGCCTCGCAAAATATGCAAGTAGCGCTGCTGTTGACAAAAATGCAATGACCCACACCCATGCCGGCGTTCCTGTGACCGCAAAGTGCGCGTCATCAAATTTAATTCCTAACACCTCAATAGAAATAATTTTAGCTTCTAACTCAATATTCAGCATTGTAAGTCCAGCTACCATAGCAGCCAGCGTTGAAGTCAAAGCAGTGAAGGATGCTGCGACTGGATGCTGATTCCAAAGAAAGGCAACAGCGATGGCTATCGTAATTAAGGCTACGATGACAAAAATTACTATAGGTGGTGTGTTCATAGGTAACGGCCTCCTTCTATCGCTTTTGCTGCGCGGAAGCAAAGCACACCACAGCAAAACATAAGAACGAGAGGCAGGGATATGATTATGATCCCTGCTAACAGATACCCGAAAAATGCCACAAAGGGAAAAACACACAAAAACAAGCTGAAATATAGAATTGTTTGAACGTCTTTATTATCAGACTTTAAATAGCGTAGTAGCTTTGCAGCATCCTCAGCTATGTTATCCAAGGGGCCGGCAGGACCAGGTTCAGGTGCTGTAGTTTGCATTATCCGAACTCCTACTCATCGAATAGCGAAGAAAAATTGGATGCCTCCATGCTGCGAGACTTAAATCTGCCTTCTTCCTAGAAGCCTAGTCAACCTAAGCTACTTTTTGGCTTCAAAAGAATTCTTCATAAGACAGACCACGTCTATTACAAACCAACATGATGTTAAGTAGGCAAAGCTAACTTTAGCTGAGCGCACGAAATTTTCAAGCCAACATATTGGGGCTTTGGAGTTTTGCTTAGCGTTGCTGTCGAGCCAAGCACGCTAACAATGACTCGGTATAAGCTAAGTCCTTGGCATGAAGCTCCCAGAAATTCCTCTCTGGGGGGAGCTCTACGAACAACATTGCAGCGCACGGGATAGCGGATAATAGGGAGCTATGAGGAAAAAATCCCTATGTGTCGGTGGGCCTCAGAGTCACGGGCTCGAGACAGGAAAAAACTTACGTCGGCCGATAGACGGCCCACAGTCAAACATCGGCCAGAAGAAGGTATCGGGGATTCCCAACGCTGGACAGTTAAATGCCAAGATACTGCGGATGGAAGTTGCGACGTAATCATTTTGTAGACATGCGGCAGGGCCATCTCTTGCCGGGCAACCTAGGCGAGGTTGACGCGGTTGACTAGTCTTGGTTGTTGACTGTAGTGACCGGCCGCAATGGGTCCAGGCTGTGTAAAAACGTTTTAGAGCAGGTTTTACGGTCAAAACCAGAAGGAAAATCGCGTTCCCACGCAAATTTCAGGTCTGCTGATTAACCAAGCACTGGCAGATTTTACGTAGCAACGCAGACTTCAAAACGGTGCCTGTGTTTTTACACAGCCTGGGTCGATCTCTGCCTGTCGCGATGGGCTGCAATCGACCCAAACTGTGTGAAAACACCTGCGATTTTGATGCTCTAGACCAGCACTTCATTTGGCGCATGCTTTGCGGCATATTGCGAGACGCTCATAGAGGACCTGCCACGGCGGTGTGGGGGTGGGGGTGGATTACTATTGCAGCCCTACTGAAGTAACGAAAATATGCGTAGCCAAATGCCAGCAGCCAAAGGATTGATTTGATGCCCACCGACAATAGGATCATGCCCGCCATTTTGGATCGTGAAATTTCTGGTGCGGATCAAGATGCCTTTGGCCATAGGCATTTCGCTCACTGCCCAAGGCAATCCCTGGCTGCTCATACGTCGTTGGCTAGCGACCTGTTTCGGCGTTGTGATCTCGCAAACGCAGATATCGCGCCGGTCTCATTTTTTCCCACCGCAATCGAAGGTGTCGGCTGGTTTACCAAAGGAGTGACAGCCGAGTTTCGAGACTTCATTCGTAATTCCCACCCCATGCCATGCCATGCCATGCATAGAAACGATAGAGGACGTTGCAAACGCTGCCAATGATCTCGCGGGAGGGTTGGACGGCTTTGTCAGTGACCAACATCTTCTTATCGGTGGCGAAGCTTTCGCATAACTAATTCATCCCCCAAAGTGTTATTTCAAAACGGCTGTATCAATAGCCGTTTTAAAGACTTGGTTCCACTACGAAAAACTAAAAGATGCTCAAAGGATACTCAATGATGAGCCGAACCTCATCGATCTTGCCGCCTCTGTCGGAGCTGCGGTACGTAGCGTTTCGCAAACGGAAACTGAGGTTTTTCGCCGTCCCTTCCTGCACTACGTATTTGGTATCGATGTCTCGCTCCCAGGCACGGCCATCGTTCGTCGCCGCCGTATCGAATCCATAGCCTTTCACGTAGCGGGTCATGAATGTCAGTCCCGGAATTCCGTAAGGCGCAAAATTCAAATCGTAACGCGCCTGCCAGGACTTTTCATCTTGATAGTTAAAGTCGGTGTACTGAACCGAGTTGGCGACATACACCGTGCTCAATCCATCAATACCGTAGGTGTAATCTCCTTTACCTGACACCTCTTGACGACCGATCATGAAGCGATGCGCACCGAAAGTGTAAGTTACCGCCAGACTCCAGATACGGTTATCCAACTTACCTGCTCGTTCCTCACCGAGGCTATGGGTATCGTATATATTGAAGTCAACGTTGAGCGCCTGGGCGTTACTCAGCGGCAAGTTATAATTCAAATTGCCGTAGTACTTGCGCCAATAGTCATCAATTTTTTGATAGAACAGGCTACTGGACAGCTGGTCATTGAACTTGTAGACGCCGCCGACGTAATCCAGACTGGTCAGTCTGGCGCTATCGGGCTTGCTCTCGTTACGATTATTGAGACCGGTAAAATGCCCCGTCGACAAGGTAAGATTTTTTATTTCATTACTGGTTACCGACAAACCAGTGGCAGATTCTGGCAACAATCGGGCATCCGACGTCGACAAAATTGGCAATGACATAAACTGATTGCCGTATTTCAGAACACTGTTTGAAAACCGGACTTTAAGTGCACCACCGAGCTTTGAATATTCGTCCTTAGCCCCGTCTTTATCCCTCTCCAACAAGCCGGTTCCCCCGCCTGTGCGGCCATCTCCTGTATCCAGTTTCATGCCGAACTGGCCAATTATATCCACACCAAAACCAACCATGCCCTGAGTGAAGCCTGACTGGAAGGTGCCGATAAAACCCTGGCCCCACTCCTCACCGTAACTCTGTGGCGCATTCGACTGACGATAGTCTCTATTCATGTACATATTTCTGATGTTGACGATCGCCTTTGAGTCTTCGACAAATCCTTTCGCATCGGACTGCTGACTGGCCAGCGCCAAATTTACGGGTGCAACCAAAATCAAAACGATTGAATTTATTGTTTTTATGCGCATAGCGAACTCCATAAAAAGTCAATCTATGACTTTGATAGCGAAATTAATTATTATTGTGATACGCGCAGCAAGATGCCGCTCGCCCACAGCCGTTAATTATTATTGAATAGCTGTTTGACGCATGGATCCGACTCAGAAACAAGCTCAGCATCATTGCAGCAGCACAGACTATGAGCGCTACTAGAAGCCGAAGAAAAACTCCAAAAACACACACATCATCTTTTTATAACAACCAAAACACTTACGCCAATCATTATGCCGCGACTGTGCATTACCGTTGGTAATAGCAATATTAAGATATCTGCTGCTATGATCGACTTCAAATTAAAGAGCAGACGGAGACAATGGAGAATGACTCGCCATTATTAGATGGGATAGAAATTTGTTTCGCGACGGGTGTTACTCAAATATTTCCTTGGCCGCTTCACGCAAGCACTTAATAAAGTTCTTACACGCCGGATTGACATCTTTATCAGCCCGTATTGAAAACCCCACCTCTCCAAAGTTAGCCGTCGTCGTCATATCCAGGATGACTAACAAACCCGCTTTTACAAACTGCAATGCTGCAGCGCGGGGCATCAGTGCAATCATGTCGGTTTCCAACAACAAACCTATGTTGGTTAATAGAGAAAGAGAATTAATATGATGGGGAGGGAGACCTAAACCGGTGTCGCGGAAAAACTTCTCTACGGCATTGTAGGACGGCGATTCTTGAAGTGGAAAGATCCACTCTTCCCCCATGAGTTCGCCAATACTCAATGCTTTTCGCTCAGCCAGAACGTGCCCCTTGCCCACAACGGCGCAGAAAGATTCGTCGAATAAAACTTCGTGTTTGAGTGGAAAAGCATGAGTCAGAGGTAATTCTTGCTCTGGAAGACGCCCGACAACGATGTCGAGATCCCCGGTTGCCAAGGAAGGAAACATTTGCGCTGTTGTTCCTTCACGAACCGTAATCAGTACGCCAGGCGTCGCCTTACGCAACTTTACGATAGTCCGTGGTAGAAGTTTTGCTGAAGCCGAGATAAGAGTTCCTACAATCACATGCCCCGCTTCTCCGGTCCGAAAGGCATTAACCTCTTCAGTCATGTAGCGGGTTTCAGCGATCAAGGACTTGACTCGGCGACCGAGCATGACGCCGAACTCCGTAGGCGTTACACCGCGATTGGAACGCTCAAACAACGACGCGCCAAAAAATGACTCAAGATCATATATAGCTTTGGTGATGGCCGGTTGGGTCAGCCCCATCGAATTCGCAGCTCTTACAAACGACCCTGACTCCAATACCAACTCAAATATCATGAGCTGGTTGAATTTCAGTTTTCGGCTTAGCGTGATTGTCGATATGGGTGAAGTTTCCATAACACTCCTTATACGAGATCAACCTTAGCATCGAATGAACTTATAGATAAGTTTAGCACGGAATTGCATAAAGATAATCGCTCCGGAATATGGCCATTATCTTCCGGCAGAACGCCTGCCTTCCAACATGCTACAAAAGGATGGTCAATATGATAAAAACTCGACAATAGTTTGGCGCCTCGGCAAACACTTGAGCCACACTGCCTGAAACCAAACAATATCTTTATTTTACACCAACCAACTTATTGCAGGCACGATGGAGCGGCAGGATGGTATAAGCAATTAGATATTTATATTAAAAAACTTACTCGCATTACCCCACATGATTTTGCTCTTGGCGTATTGTTCAAGATCGCTATTGAGAATCAAGTCTCCAATCTTCTGTTCGCCAAGCGGAAACGGGTAGTCAGATCCGAGCATCACCCGATCTTCACCCATCACACCCACCAACAACTCAAGTGCACCGGGATTGAAGACTGCACTGTCGACAAAGAAACGGTCGACATATTCAGAAGGTGGTCGAGGGCAATCCTCTCGTACAATGTCACGATGCCGCCAGGCGTTATCTACTCGCCCAAGCAAAAATGCAAAACTTCCGCCGCCATGCCCAAAACAGATCTTGAGTGACTTGGGGATTCGCTCAAATGCACCTGACAATATCAAGGACAGAATGGCAAGTTGCGTTTCTGCTGGCATCGCCACCAACCACGGCAACATCCATTTTTTCATTCTCTGCCCACCCATCATGTCCCATGGATGAACCAGAATTGGAATATCCTCATTGGCGCAATGCGTCAAGAAGGCCTCAAGTGTTGCATCGTCCAGGTCTTTGTCGCCTAAATGGTTTCCGATTTGTATGCCCACGTGTCCAGCCGCAACGGCACGGGACGCTTCTTTGCATGCCAGTTCAAGATCCTGCAAAGGTACTTGCGCCAATACCTTGATGCGCTGGGGGTTATGCGCTGCAAACTCCAGGGCGAAATCATTCATTCGCTCCGACCATTGCGCTGCCTTATTGGCTTCCCATGTATAGCCGAACATCACGGGAGTAGAGCAGGTCACTTGCACATCCACGCCTTGTGCGTCCATTTCCTCAATTCGGAAAGCCGGATCCCACAGGGCTTGATAGACAGGGCGAAAGTTATTTTTCCCCATCATGATCGAACCAGTGTTGCCCCTGTCGCTGACTTGTAACCAAGGCGCCTGATCTGCATCGAACTTTGCCGCTTCTTGCTCCGAGATACGGGGGAAGAAGTGGGAGTGCATATCGATTTTCATGCCTTATCTCCCCGTACGCCAGATTCTAACGCTGCCTTTCCAGGATGGACCTGACCACATTGAGGGCACTTTCGCAAATCGACGTTGCCATAAAAGACATCAAATAACGGAGGCAAATCGCTCACGATACTTTTGAGCTGAACCTCCACCCGATAAACCAGGCCATTGCAGTTCAGGCAATACCACTCAAAACCGTCAATCACGCCTTCAGGGCGCTGGCGCTCAATGACCAGGCAACGGCTTTCTGGCTCTGGACGTTGCGGTGAATGCCGTAAATGAGGAGGCAGTAAAAAGATGTCGCCCTCTTTCAACTCGATACGATCCAACTGACCTCGATCCATGATGTTCAAGTAAGCATTACCCTTGAACTGATAGAAAAACTCTTCCATCGGATCATCATGGAAATCGGTACGAAAGTTAGGCCCGCCGACAACTGTCACAATAAAATCGGAATCTTGCCAGACTTGTTGATTGCCAACGGGTGGTTTCAACAAGTCGGAATGGTCATCGAGCCAGCGCTGAAAATTCAATGGTTTGCCGAACGTCAACATCATCAATTCCCCTTCTGCGCCAACGGTTTGTAGGCAACTGCCTTGATTTCGATAAGCAGATATGGATGTGGCAACTGGTGCACCGCTACCGTCGTTCGGGTGGGGCCTTCGTAGCCAAAATACGTACCGTAGACTTCGTTATAACCCGCAAAATCATTCATGTTGACCAGGAAGGTCGAAATCTCGACCACGTCGTCCAGGGTCGCCCCAACGCTGCCGAGGATGTCCCGAATGTTTTCAATAACAGCGGTTGTTTGGGCCACGATATCGAGGCGCGTGGAGCCCATTTCATCCACCTCGACGCCTACCAGCGTATTGTCCGGACGACGGGAACTGGTGCCTGATACAAAAAGAAAGTCCCCTGCCCGCTTGATGTGGGGAAACTTTCCGCGCGGCAAGGCTTTGCCTTCCACCAATTTCGCTTCAGTACTCATGCTTGCGCTCCCGTGTAAAACTCAACCCGGCCCAAGGAACTAATTTCTGCGCTGACATGCGTGCCAGCGGTCAATGCTTGGGCAGCAGTGGCCGCACCCGCCATGATCAGCGAGCCGGCAGGGAGGACCATTTCGGCACGGGCAGCCAAGCGCGAAGCCTGGACGACACTTCGCAGTGGATCGCCCAGGATGGCGCCTGTGCTGCCGATCTGCATAGGCTTGCCGTTGAAACGCAGCGCCACCCCAAGGTTCGCCAAGTCAGTGATGTTGCCCGACAGGGCACCGACCACCAGTCCTGCGGAAGAGCAGTTATCGGCCACCACGTCTTCCAGGGTGAATTTGAAGTTGCGGTAGCGGGAGTCAATGATCTCGATCGCCGGGGCAACGCCTTCCAGATAGGCACTGGCTTCCAGTAACGTCAGCGGCCGGTCGATGTCGCGCTTGGTCAAAAAGCACACTTCTGGTTCAGCACGGGGATGAATGAAGTCAGCCAGGTCAACTACCGCGCCTTCCTCATACAACATCGCGTCAGTCAGCAATCCCCAAATGAGGCTATCGACCCCCATCTGGATCATCTTTGCCCGACTGGTGAACCCCAGTTTGATACCTACTGGTAGCTCGCCGCGCGCGTGCCGCAGGGCAATGGACGCCCGCTGAATCAAATAGGCGTCATCCAGGTTAAAACCGTGGACCGGGGTCAACGGATCGACTTCTTCCTGGTACCTTGCCGCGTTATCAAGCGCGGTTGAAATGGCGTGGATATCCAGCGTGCTCATACCTTGCCCCCTGTTTTATTCAGCAAATCCAGTGCGACGTCGACGATCATGTCTTCCTGTCCTCCCACCATTCGCCGATTGCCCAGCTCGACCAGAATGTCGACAGCCGACACGCCATAACGCGCCGAAGCAGCTTCCGCATGACGCAAGAAACTCGAATAAACGCCGGCATACCCCAGGGCGAGGGTTTCGCGATCCACCCGGACCGGGCGATCTTGCAGCGGGCGTACCAGGTCGTCGGCGGCGTTCATCAGCGTGAACAGGTCGGTACCGTGATTCCAGCCCAGCTTTTCGATGGCCGCGATGAACACTTCCAGCGGCGCGTTGCCGGCGCCGGCGCCCATACCTGCCAAGGAAGCATCGACACGATCACAACCGTTTTCCACGGCAACGATCGAGTTGGCGACCCCCAACGATAAGTTGTGGTGCGCATGCATACCGGTTTGAGTCGACGGTTCAAGGACTTCTTTAAACGCCTTGAAGCGTTCTGCGATGCCTTGCATCGTAAGCGCACCACCTGAGTCCACGACGTACACACATTGGGCACCGTAGCTTTCCATCAGCTTCGCCTGCTCGGCGAGCTTCTGTGGCGTCGCCATGTGCGACATCATCAGGAAGCCGACAGTGTCCATGCCCAACTTGCGAGCGTGCTCAATGTGCTGCCGAGAGATGTCGGCTTCCGTGCAATGAGTCGCGACTCTGACGGTGCGTACACCCGCCTTGAAAGCCGCGTCGAGGTCATGAAGGGTGCCAATACCTGGCAGCAGCAAAGTGGCGAGTTTGGCGTGTTCGAGTACCGACGCCGTGGCTTCAATCCACTCCAGATCGCTGTGGGCACCAAAACCGTAATTGAAGCTGGAACCGGCAAGCCCGTCGCCGTGCGCCACTTCGATACTGTCGACCTTGGCCACGTCGAGGGCCTTGGCGATCGCCATCACTTGATCCAGGGAGTACTGATGACGGATCGCGTGCATACCGTCGCGCAGAGTGACGTCCTGGATGAATATTTTCCTGGTGTTATTCATGGTTATCTCCCTGCCCTGCCCCAATCATTTTTGCGGCAATCTGGTCGGCGGCGGCGAGCGCGGCTGACGTCATGATGTCGAGATTGCCTGCATAGGCAGGCAAGTAATGCGCCGCGCCTTCGACTTCCAGAAACACTGACACCTTGATGCCCGACACCAGACCAACCCCGGGAATGTTGATCGGTTGATCCGTCGGGATCGTGTCGAACTGCACGTCCTGCTTCATCCGGTAACCCGGTACGTAGGCCGCCACTTCTTTCACCATCTGCTCGATCGACTGGCGGATCGCGTCGGTATCGGCATTGGCTTCGGCCAGGCACAGAACGGTGTCCCGCATCATCAACGGCGGCTCGGCCGGATTGAGCACAATGATCGCTTTGCCATGCTCTGCGCCGCCCACACTGACGATCGCCTGCGACGTGGTTTCTGTGAACTCGTCGATATTGGCGCGCGTACCGGGGCCGGCAGACTTGCTGGCAATCGAGGCAACGATTTCCGCATAACGAACCCGCGTAACGCGCGATACAGCGCGCACTACAGGAATCGTCGCCTGTCCACCGCACGTCACCATGTTGATGTTCGGGCTCGCCAAGTGATCCGCCAGATTGACCACGGGGATTACATACGGCCCAATGGCTGCCGGGGTCAGGTCGATGACCTTGACGCCGTGCCCCTGAAGAATTTCGTTGTGCCTGGCATGGGCGCCGGCCGAGGTCGCATCAAAAACGATATGAATCTGCTCGAAGCCTGGCAGGTTGACCAACCCGGTAATGCCTTCATGCGTGGTCGCAACGCCCATGCGGGCAGCACGGGCCAAACCATCGGACGCGGCATCGATACCCACCATTGCACCCATCGCCAGATGCTTGGAATTGCGCAGTACTTTGATCATCAGGTCGGTCCCGATGTTGCCGGAACCAATGATCGCGACGTTCAGTCGAGTGTTCTGATTCACGTCCAGTTACTCCTTCGCAGGGGCGAAGGAGGCGCGTACGCGACCCAGCCCTTGGATATTGGCTTCAAAAATGTCGCCAAAAGCGGCGGCAACCATTGGACCCAGGGCACCGGTCATGATGATGTCTCCCGGTTGCAGCGGCTGACCCAGACGGGCCATGGTGTCCGCCAACCACACAGCCGCCAGCAGTGGATTGCCCATGCAGGCAGCCCCCATACCAACGCTGACTTGATCGCCACGACGCTCCATCACCATGCCGCAGCCAACAACATCAAAAGCATCCAGTTTCACGGGGCGCGAACCCAGCACAAACAGGCCACTGGAAGCATTGTCAGCAATGGTGTCGGCAAGCTTGATGTCCCAGTTAGCCACGCGGCTGCCAACAATCTCGATCGCGGGAAGCGCAAAGGCTGTGGCCCGGATGATGTCGGCTATGGTGTGTTTTCCCTGATCCAGTGGTTGCTCAATAATCAGGGCGATTTCCGCCTCGACCTTCGCCTGCATCACGCGGCCGAGTGCGACGTCTTCTCCATCGGCCAGGCACATGTCGGCGAACAACATGCCGAAGTCAGGCTGATCCACGCCCAGCTGCTGCTGGACAACTTTTGAGGTGAGGCCGATTTTGCGACCGACCAGACGGCGGCCTTCCTCGATACGGCGCTCGGAGTTGAGTTGCTGCACCGCGTATGCCAGTTCAACATTGTCAATTCCGATCAAATCGCGGATAGGTTCACAGGGAATTCCATCCAGCTCCGCTTGCCACAACCGCGCTGCAGCGAGTTCGATATTACTGTTCATGGCTTCTCGATCACTGTGATGTTTTAACGAAAGAAAACTCGATTTCCACACTGGCCCCCAGGGGCAGAGCGCTTACGCCCACACTGGTTCTTGCCGGAGGAACCAGGCCTTGGGTAAAGAACGTCTCCCAGGCAGCGTTGATTTCGGCAAACGCATCAAAGCGAGTGGTGTAGATACGAGCGATGAGCAAGTCGTCCAGCGTCAATCCGTAATCGGGTAATGCACTGCGCAAGTTATCGAGAATGCGGCTGGCTTCTGCCCCCGGACCACCCTCGACCAGTTGGCCAGTGGCAGGGTCCAACGCGATCATTCCGGACACCTGGTACGTACTGCCAATCGACACACAGGGCGAATAGTGAAAGTGCGGAGCAGGAATGGCGCGCGATTTCATGGTTTGACGCATGTCTGAACCCCCTAGATTTTTATGCAGATGTTGGCAATGTCGGAGTAGAAATCCATCGAGAAACGACCGCCTTCACGGCCCAACCCAGACAGCTTCACTCCACCGAATGGCGTACGAAGATCACGCAAATACCAGGTATTGACCCAGACCAGACCCACGTGGATTTGCCGTGAAACACGGTGTGCACGGGAAAGATTGGTGGTCCAAATGGCGCAGGCGAGGCCGTAGTTACTGTCGTTGACGCGATTGATGACTTCGTCTTCGTCATCGAATGGCGAGATGTGACATACCGGGCCAAAGATCTCCTCGGTAACGCAGCGCGCCTTGTCCGACAGCCCCGTCCAAATCGTCGGCTGAACATAGGCGCCTTGATCACGCTCATCGTTGAACTGGGGAATGTCACCGCCCGTCACAACGGTTGCGCCCTCCTCGACCGCCAAGCGGTAGTAGGAAAGAACCTTGTCACGATGCCCATGGGAAATCAGTGGCCCCATGTTCACGCCTTCCTGATCGGGATAGCCCACGACCAACCGCTCAGCTTCAACCTTGAGCCCCAAGACAAACTCGTCAAAGATTGAGCGATGAACATACACACGCTCGGAACACAGGCAGACTTGCCCCGAGTTGGTAAACGAAGAACGCAATACACCGACGATGGCAGCATCCAGATCGGCATCGGCAAAGACCACCGCTGCGTTCTTGCCTCCCAACTCGAAAGACACTTCCTTCACACCATCGGCCACCGCTTTCATGATGGTCGAACCCGTCTTGGACTCACCGGTGAAGGTCAATGCACTGATACCGGGATGCTGGGTCAGAAACTCGCCGGCCGAATCTTTACCGAACCCGTGAATCAAATTAAATACCCCCGGCGGAACGCCGGCATCATGCATGACCTCAGCCAGCAAAGTTGCCGACGAGGGCGACTCTTCAGACGGCTTTGCAACGACGGTATTTCCGCAAGCTAGTGCAGGCGCAACTTTCCAGGTAAACAACAACAACGGAAGGTTCCAGGGGGAAATAACGCCAATCACCCCCAACGGTTTGCGAACTGTATAGTTCAGTGCACCCGCCCCGTCTGAAGTTGACATTTCAAACAGATCGGTATGACTGGTTTTCGCCAAGTCGGCAAAAGTTCGGAAGTTTGCAATGGCGCGAGGAATGTCCAGCGTCCGCGCCTGATGTACTGGACGACCGGTGTCAGCAACCTCCGCCGCGACAAACTCCTCGAAACGCGCTTGAATCCCGTCGGCGATTTTGTGAATCAACGCAGCACGATCCTGAACGCTCAGCTTGCCCCATGGGCCTTTGAGTGCATTCTGCGCAGCGACAACAGCCTCATTGACTTGTTTGGCATCGGCTTCAAACACATCAGAAATTAGCTTGCCATTAACCGGATTAATATTGGCAAAGCTTGATGCGGAAGTAACAAAGTTACCATCGATATAATTAAGAAGTTGACGTGGGACGCCGCCCGTATTGGTACGCCACACTTGGCCTGGTAAGGTGTTCATAGTTTCCTGCTCTGATGTGGTTGCAAGATGACTTTATTTTTATCGAAGCTGGCTAAAAGCAAAATTCAAAAGATTACGATCAGTTATTAGTGAAAGTAATATCAGATAAAATGGCGAAGCCAGCCCAGGAGCAACCCGCTGGCCAACCCCGCCAAAACAGAACTATTGAAGTGTTAAACGCCCAGATATCGCTGCCACAGGCTTCTATCCAGGCTCAGCTCTTTTGAGGAACCCTGCCAGGCAACCTGGCCTTTTTCGATGATGGTGTGGTGATCGGCCAGCGCAATAAGCTTCTCGACGTATTTGTCGATCACCAGAACGGTCTGCCCGCTTTTTTTCAACGCGTGAAGACAGGTCCAGATCTCATCCCGGATCAGAGGGGCCAGCCCTTCGGTAGCTTCGTCGAGAATCAGCAAATGAGGATTGGTCATTAGCGCACGACCAATGGCCAGCATTTGCTGTTCACCACCCGATAATTGCGACCCCATGTTCCGCTCGCGCTCTGCCAGTCGAGGGAAAAAGTTGTAGATTTTTTCCAGCGTCCACGGCTCTGACGTCTTGTTTCGATTGCATGCAAAGGCCACCAGGTTTTCTTTCACCGTGAGGTTGGGAAAGATGTGGCGTCCTTCCGGTACTACCGCGATCCCCTTTCGCCCAATGACATCCGCCGATTTACGCTCTATGAGTTCACCGCGAAACCGGATCGACCCCGAGTGGACGGGCGTCAAACCCAAAATGGAGCGGACACTGGTGGTTTTTCCCATGCCGTTACGCCCAAGCAGGGTGGACACTTCTCCCTCCCTGATCTGCAAACTCACGCCAAACAGAACCTGGCTTTCGCCATACGCCGTTTCTACGTCGGTTACTTCAAGGACCGCATTCATACCGCCTCCTCGCCCAGGTAAGCTCTTTTTACTTCAGGGTCTTCTCGCACATCGCACGGCACACCAGAGGCGATGACATTTCCGTAGACCAGCGCCGACATTCGGTCGGCAAGCCGGAAAACCGCGGCCATATCGTGTTCGATGAGCAGCACGGTCGATTTGCCCTTGAGCGCCATCAGCAGCTTCACCATTTTTTCCGAGTCTTCAGGCCCCATCCCGGCCATGGGTTCGTCGAGCAATAGCAGTTTGGGTCGAGTGCCCAGTGTGATACCCAGCTCCAACTGCCGTTGCTCTCCATGCGCCAGACTGCCGGCGATGGATTTGGCCTTGGATGCCAGGCCGACCTGCTCCAGGATCGAGTGAGCTTCGTCGAAGAGCCGGGTTTCGGAAACGGCCGACCGCCAAAACCGAAAGCTGCTGCCACTGCGCGCTTGAACGGCCAATGCCACGTTATCCAGCACTGTCAGTTTTTTAAAAATGCTGGTGATCTGATAGGACCGGGCCAGTCCAGCTTCCACACGCTTGTGCATGGACATGCCCATGATGTCGACCCCATCAAACACCATGATCCCTTCATCAGAGCTCAGCGCTCCAGAGATCTGATGGATCAGCGTGGTCTTGCCTGCGCCATTGGGACCAATGAGTGCGTGCACCTCACCTTTATGGACAGTCAGGTTGGCGCCGTTGGTGGCGACCAATCCGCCGAAGCGTTTGACGAGATTGCGGATTTCCAGGAGCGGCGGCTTCATGGCGCCACCTTCCTGTTGAACAGCCCGGCGACGCCGGTTTGGGCGAACAACACGACGATCAACAAAATGATGCCCAGTGGCAGTTGCCAGTGAATCGTGTAATTGGACAGCGTCTCTTCCAATATCAGCAGCAACGCCGCACCGAAGACACCCCCAAACAAATAACCTACCCCGCCCATGATCACCATCACCATCAGGGTTCCGGATTGCGTCCACAACATGAGGTTCGGACTGATAAAGCCATTCTGGTTGGCAACCAGTGCTCCGGCCAATCCTGCCAGCGCACCCGACAAGGTGAAGGCCACCAGCTTGTAGCGAAACACTGGATAGCCGATCGACTCCATGCGCGATTCATTTTCACGTATCGATTGCAGGACTCGCCCAAATCGTGCATTGACGGCACGTTGCATGGCGAACATCACCACGACGCTGATCAGCAACACGACGTAGTAAAAGTTGACATCGGACGATAGGTCAGGCCCCCACGCCAGCGTCGAACGACCTGGCAGCGACATTCCATCATCACCCCCGAAGGCGGTCAGCGACTGGAAGATGTAGTACAGCATCTGCGCAAACGACAGGGTAATCATGATGAAGTACACGCCGCGGGTACGTAAGGAAACCAGCCCGATAGTCAGTGCGCACGCCGCGCTGATGGCAACAGCCACTGGCCAGGTGATCCATGCGGAACTGGTTCCCATGTCCATCAAAATAGCGATGGTGTAAGCCCCGATCCCGAAGAATCCGGCGTGCCCGAAGGCCACTAGACCACCAAACCCCAACACCAGATTGAGGCTGGTCGCGGCCAGGGCAAAGATCATGATTCGCGTGGCAAATGTCATGTAGAACGCTTGATCGAAAACGCTGGCCAGCCAAGGCAAGAGAAGCAGCAAAAGCAGAACGACGGCTGCCACGCCTGGCCGTATGCTGTGGTGGAGAGTCGAGTTCATAGGATCACCCCCGAGCAGGAAACAGGCCTTGTGGCTTCCAGAACAGAACGGCAGCCATAAGGACGTAAATGATGATTGATGCCACCGCTGCGCCAATCGAGGAGGTCACTGCTGGCGATAGAAACTTGCCGAGCAACAGGGGTAGCAGCGATCGGCTCAAGGTATCGACGGCGCCGATTAGAAGCGCACCTACAAATGCTCCTCTGATGGAGCCGATGCCGCCGATGACGACCACCACGAAGGCCAGAATCAGGATGCTTTCACCCATCCCCACCTGTACCGCCAGCAATGGACCCAGCATCGCGCCTGCCAATGCGCACAGCGCAGCACCTACACCGAACACCACGGTGAACAACCATTTGATGTTGACCCCCATGGTGGTGGCCATCTCCCGGTTTGATGCTCCAGCACGAACCCACATGCCCAACCGGGTTTTCGCGACCAGGAAGTACATGGAAATCGCGACCACCAACCCCACCCCGATAATCATCAAACGCTGCGCGGAATAATGCAGGCCCGGGATCAACTCGATCGGACGCGAAAAAGCGGCCGGTGTGTTGAGCGCAATGGGCTGTACGCCCCAGATCATCCGTACCGCCTCGTTACAGATGAGGATCAGTGCGAAGGTCGCCAGCACCTGAGACAAGTGATCTCGCCTGTACAGCTTTCGGAACAGGCTGATCTCCAGCACCATGCCAATGATCGCCGTCCCCACCAGCGCAACGGGTACGCCGATGAAATAAGAGCCGCTGGCATCAGCGACGGTGGCGGTCAGGTAAGCACCAATCATGTACAGCGAGCCATGGGCCAGGTTGATCATGTCCATGATCCCGAACACCAGGGTCAATCCCGCTGCGAGCAAGAAAAGCATGAGCCCGAACTGCAATCCGTTCAGTGCCTCCTCAATCACTAAGGTACTCATGGCTCAACCCTGGAAGTGTCGATACTCGGCTGCAGTTTTGCAGTTAGACCGATGAGGTTCGAAGTAAACAGATGAACCAGTTTTCCAACGTTACGATCGACAAAGGCGCCGTTGGAATCGAATGCGTTCAGTGCGGATGGAATCGCAATGTCATCACTCAAAACCACAGCGCCCAGCTTCGCCATGATGCCGCGCAAATCGATAATGCCGCGCAAGCCGCCGAATGGGCTGAGTGAAGCAGCCATCAATCCAACCGCTTTACCGCGAAATGGCGCCAGACCTTCGCGTCCATTGGCGGGCCTTGAGCACCAATCCAGGGTATTTTTCAGCAACGCGGTTACCGAGCCGTTGTATTCAGGCGAGGCGATCAACAACCCGTCGTGCGCAAACAGCAATTCGCGCAGAATCTGAGCGTTCTGCGGCACACCCGATTCAACTTCCAGGTCACCGTCGTAAATGGGCAACGGGTAATCCCGCAAGTCGATATGGGTTACCTCGGCACCGTTTTCCAACGTGGCGGCGACAGCGAGACTCAATAACTTAACGTTTAATGAGGCTTTTCGGGTGCTACCGGAAAACGCCAATATCTTTATTGGTTTCATGAAATTATCTCCGCTCAGTTATAGCTGACGTATGGAAGAGTCAATAAATACGACGTTTAATACTTGCTTTGAACGTGATTACAACTTGCAGGCCCCCACATAGGCATCAGCGTGATTATCGAAAATGGTCGCAACGGTTTTATTGGTGACAGCTCCAGAGCTGTCCTTCTGGACTTCACGTAGGTAGAAGCTATCCATGGGGAACTGGTTGGTATTGAATTTGAAACTACCACGCAGTGACTTGAAGTCGGTCGTCATCAAGGCAGTATGCAATGCCTCTTTATCCGACAGGTTTCCCTTTACATCCTTAATGGCGCTATCAAGAAGACGTACTACGTCATAACCCTGAAAGGCATACATGGTTGGAGTGCGGCCATAGGTTTTCTTGAAGTCGGCGACGAAAGCTTCGTTTTGTGGGTTTTTCAGATCCCAGGCCCAGTGCGCAGCGTTTTTCAAACCAACCATCTGCTCGCCGACTGCGCTAACAACATCTTCGTCCGCGGCGTGCCCCGTCGAGAAGTAAGGAATCTCTTTATCCAGGCCAGCACCCACGTACTGCTTGATAAAGTTAATGCTCATGCCACTTGGCAAAAAGAAGAACACTGCGTCGGGTTTGGTCGAGCGAATCTGTGCAAGTTCCGAGGCGAAGTCTAGTTGTCCCAGCTTCACATAAACTTCTGAACTGATATCACCCTTGAAGAAACGCTTGAACCCTTCCAGGTTCTCTTTTCCCCCAGTGTAATTGGGAGCAAGAATAAAGACCTTCTTGTAGTTTTTTCTATTCAGGTAGCTGCCTACCGCTTCACTCTGTCCGTCGTTTTGCCAGGACAAACCAAAAAAGTATTTATTGCAACGCTCGCCGGCGAGTGCGGCCGGCCCGGCTGCGGCACTGATATAAAAGGTTTTTGATGCGAAGGCTGGAGGTCCAACAGCGAGCATGACGTTCGAATAAACAACCCCGGTCAAAAAGTCGACCTTGTCCCGCTTGATCATTTTGTCAGCCAATTGCTTGCCAACATCAGGACTGGCCTGGTCGTCGCCTTCTACCACTTCAACCGGCAACCCGCCGATCTTGTTCCCACTGTTTTTAAGCGCCAGATTGAAGCCGTCGCGAATTTCGAGACCAAAACCGGCGATTGGCCCGGACAACGTACTGATAAAACCGACTTTTACACTATCGGCTGCCTGAGCGGTCAAACTCAGCACAGCGAGCAACGCAACCACAGCGAGCTTATTCATTTTCTTTCCTTATTTTATGAGTATTGTCAGGAAGTTAAATAAATCTTTTAATCACTACACGGATCCATGTATTCAATCTCCCCACCAGGAAGGAAGAACAGCATGGTAACTTTTCCGCCATTTACCGTTGGAAAGTGCCGGGTACCGGGTTCAAAAACTTTCCAGCCCGCACCGCTTCCACAAAAAGTCGCACCATCGTCCACCGGGCCGATCATATTGATCTCACCTCGCGGATGAAGGTGGTAGTTGCCCAACACATTTTTCAGCATGCCGCTTTCAACGCTGTACCCATTTGGATTCTCTGTCGCCTTGGCCAACTGACCACGACAGTAATCGGGTCCGTCAATTTGCGAGTAGCAGGCCCATCCCTCCTCAATACCCATACGCAACAGCCTTAGAAGCTTTGAATAGACCTCGGAGGTCGCTCCAAACCGCAGGTTAAGCTCCACTTCCAGCTGCTTATCCAGCGGTTTGTCTTTAAGAAATGATAGTAACGAAGCGACGGCCTCCATCATTTCAGGCTTGCTCGGGCCGGAGGGCAGAACATCGCCTCTTTCCTGCGCACCGAATCGTGTCACCGGGGCATTAGACATACTGACTCCTTGCAAAGGTAGGGAAACAACCAGGCAATCGGTAAGCCTCAAGCTGGGGGCTGTACGCGACTGGCAAGGTAAAACTGCCTGGCAAAATCGAGTCTATGGTGTAAAAAAAAGGACGACAATTCAAGATGTCGTGATCGACCATTACCATTGGTAATACCTGAGCTGCTTTTTCTACGCAAATGCACTAAAAACCTCCTAAATATTCAAATAGGGTAATTAAGGGTGCCTTTTCCGCGCTTCGCCTTTCTTTTCTTCGATGGCGCAATCTCTTTGTATTACCAACAGCTATACCTGCTCACCAATTTCTCATTGGAGCCCACGACATCCACCGGATAAGATTCAATACAGTTGGTCTACCCATAAATAAAATTATCGCAACGCGCGAGAGAACGAACCGGGAGATACGCATGACGCACATCGCCATGTCAGGACTTACCAATATGCAAAAGTATTGGTTAATTACCGGAAGTGTAGGTCCACGCCCCATCGCGCTGGTAACAAGTTTGAACAGTGAAGGGTTGTGCAACGCCGCCCCTTATAGCGCCTTTAACTATATGGGCGAAGATCCACCACTCTTTGTCATTGCAGTGGATCATTATGGTGAAGAAAGTCATCGCCCAGGCGAGCAAAAAGACACCCTTAAAAACATCATTGAGCGTGAACAATTCGTAGTCAACATGGTTGACGAAAGCATCGCCGAGAGAATGGTTTTGTGTGGCAGTGACTTCCCCTCTCACATCTCGGAAGCGGAATCCGTTGGCTTTGATTTAACCCCCTCCACCACAATCGACGTGCCTCGCATTGCCGACGCACCCATCGCATGGGAATGCAAACTCTACAAAATCATCGAGTTCTCGAAGCAGCGCTCTATGGTATTCGGCGAAATCGTAGCGATGTATTTCAGGGAAGATTTAATTGATGAAGAAAAACTCAGGGTACGAGTAGATCTTTTTCAACCTTATGGACGATTGGGTGGCCCCAACTATTGCCGAACCACCGACCGGGTTCGCCTTACCGTGCCTACATTTTTACCCTCTGCGGGAAAACCGAGAGAATAAATCTCTCAGGTTTCTCCTAAACACTGATTGTTGGACTGTGAAAAATTGAGCCTAGTTGTGTCGGGTTGCGGCTTAGGTTTCCTGCCAGAAGATAGGGTGTCGAAGGAGCTTGCCGACGGAAGCCTTGTGCCGGTACTGGAGGATTGGTGCCAACCGTTTGCTGGTTACCATCTCTACTACGCTGACCGCCGTGAGCATACGTCAGCGTTTGGCGTAGTGGTTGACGTGCTGCGTTACAAGCGCTGAGTCGTCCATCAGTAAGGTCCTTTGGCGGCACCTTAATAGTGAAGTTCGACACAGCAGCCGCATGATCGAACGACTGCTTTGGGTTAGCGGCCTGTCGAGTATGCCTATGCTTTCGTCTGTCTTTCCTTATTGCACAGATAGGGCCAGCAATGGCACTCGACTCAATTTCTGCGTGCTTACAGAGAGCTTTTTTGGTGCCGATAGCTTGCTTATCAATCAAGTGGCTCGCGTCCAATCAATCCAGTCGCACTTGATGAATCTGAACGAGGCCGGGCGCGCGCAGGTGAGTTTCCGGGAAAAAATCTAGAACGTGCTCCAAACGGTCTACTCTTTCCCTCCGGTGGTGCAGTACAGGGGAAGCGGATAATTGTCGCCAATCTGGCTCTCCCCTTGACGCCAGCGGTTGGCGATGAATGGGGAGAAAACGCAACCTGGTGGAACCTCATGAGCTTCGAGATTCCGTCCCTCGATTTGCATCAGGATCAAAGAGACCGCCAATGAAAGATTCCATTCGAGAAATAGATCTCCAGCGTCGGGCCATATTGACGAGTTCAGCTGTAGTGGCCGCAGGGTTTGTTGATACCGGTTTCCAGCTTTTCCGAGTTGACGCAGGCCGCTAACAAGCAATCCACAACCTCACCCAAACCAGGTCACGAAGGACTAATCGCCATGAACTCGATTACTACCAAAGACGGCACCGAGATTTTCTACAAAGACTGGGGTCCGAAGGACGCAACGCCTATCGTGTTTCACCACGGCTGGCCATTGAGCGCCGACGACTGGGACAATCAAATGATGTTCTTCCTGCTCAAGGGTTATCGGGTCATCGCACACGACCGCCGAGGGCACGGGCGCTCGACCCAGACCTGGGTAGGTAACGAAATGGACACCTATACCGCCGACGTCATTGAACTGACCGATGCGCTAGATCTCAAGGATGCCATTCACGTGGGTCACTCCACCGGTGGTGGCGAGGTAGCGCGCTACACGGCTCGGGCCAAACCCGGACGAGTAGCCAAAGCCGTGCTGATCAGCGCCGTCCCGCCGATCATGGTCAAATCGGAGAAGAACCCCGGCGGTCTGCCTCTGGAGGTGTTCGATGGGTTCCGTGCTGCGCTGGTCGCAAGCCGTGCCCAGTTTTACGTCGACGTACCGGCGGGACCTTTCTATGGCTTCAATCGCCCCGGCGCCAAAGTCTCCCAAGGCGTCATCGACAACTGGTGGCGCCAAGGCATGATGGGCGGTGCCAAAGCGCATTACGACTGCATCAAGGCGTTTTCCGAGACCGACTTCACTGAAGATCTGAAAGCCATCCAGGTGCCCACACTGGTCATGCATGGAGAGGACGACCAGATCGTGCCGTTTGCCGACTCTGCTCCGCTGTCCGCCAAGCTGTTGAAGCATGCAACGCTCAAGACATATCCGGGCTTTCCGCACGGCATGCCTACCACCAATGCGGATCAAATCAATGCTGACTTGCTAGCCTTCATTCGCGGCTGAGTACAGAAGTCATAGCAATGGCATGGACGCCGTCGTTATATGCTTGGGAGACCAGCAGATTTTGGCCAGCATCAATTATCAGATGTGAAACCGTGGTGTTCGGATACCGTGACAGTCCGCATTGGGTTGTTATCTGCCGGTCATAGTTACAGCGTACCGGTAAAATAAGAGGGAAACCCTACTTTGATTTGGTGCAGCCTCTCCGACTCCATTAGCGACTCTCGATCGGAACTGAATCGCCAAAAGGCCGCGATGCCCTCCTCTCGGGACACCGCTTGCTCTTTTGCCGGACGTCGAGTCGCAGTTGAAGCGCCCATCAGCACGTCCTCCCAATGATTTCCCATCCAATGGAATATGAGCTATCTCCTGTCTAACCGGAACGGTCATTGAGCGCCAGTGCAATGCCGTAACGCACAAGGTCGATAAGCAGACGGCGCCCTTTCCCCTTTACCTATCTATGGCTCAAGATGAATGGCTTTGGCCCGATGATGAGTAGCTACTGCGGTCAATCGATACTCGCGCTCAGGAAGGGCTCGGTCAGTCGGTCGACTCTTCGCTCTTCGAGCTGCCCTGCCCGCAGTATCTCGTTTGCATTGGGATAATGCCGTAACAGCTGGCGGGCCTGACGGCGAATGGACGCTGACAGCGCGGGATCTTACGCCAGTTCGAGCAGAAGCTCTCGCGTCTGAATCAGCGCTCGTGTGCGCTCGTTCGACATCGTCATGGTGTCCTCCTCTCCAGAACCGTGCCCCGTCCAGCCGGCTGAGCTTGATGGCTGCCGACAAAGTATTTTTGCTCTGTAAATCAACTGAAGCCTACACCGAAAACCAGACTGCCCATGGACGCAATCGCCCGGCTCCGCACGGGCTTTTCGTGAATCACGCCCCTCACATCCTCGGCGTACCGTCGATTGAGCCTCTGCGTGCGAAAAACGTCCTGAGGTTTGAGAATCTTGCTTTCTCACACCTGTTGAATCGCTCACTTCAAGGGTGAATTGGCCATGTCACCGCCGGCAACCCGTGCTCAATCGCTACCGCTGAGATGTGCCGTTCGCTTATGCCCGTTTGAAGATTAGGTGAAGCGCTCGGGCTCCACTCAGGGTGTAGCTAAGTCGCTCGACTTCGGCGTCAGAACTATCGCATCGTCGATCACTTCAATCGTCAACACGTCACCGATGCTCAGTCCAAAACTGGCGAGTAGCTCAGTCGGCAATTCAATGATGACGTCGCCACTTCCATCCAAAGGATCTTGGCATTTCACTGTCCAGCGTTGGGCTTCGGTCATGATGTTACTCACACTTTTTGTCGTGGCGGGGACGGTTTATTATGCTCGCAATGTCTTCGCAAGTTGAAGCGTGATGCTGACTGCTGAGGACGTCTACTGGCCGTTCACTGCTGGTCATGTTTGCTAAGGCGGGCGGGTCAAATCCGGGGCAAGAGGCTCGTTAGCTCGAATGCAAATGGGCGGTCATGTCAGTGCAATTACCCAGGTGTCATCGGGTCTGGAAAAGTGGCTCCAGCCAACGGCGAGTTCAGCTAGTCTTCCTGCACCGGTTACTCAACGACGATACCCATGCCAGATAACTCTGAAAAGAATATAGCCGCAGCAGACGCTCTCACACTGCTCCTGCACAACCAGCACGCCATATGTGCGGCCATTGAAGAGGTGACCAAGTGGCTCTCCGAGAATGGAGTGGGGAGTGTGGCCACTAACGCAATTGCGGCCATGGAAACGCTGGACAAAAATGCTCAAGGCATCACAGACGCCATCATGCGGCTACGGCAGGTATAGGCATTATCTAACGCCCTGCTACCCATCCTTCACTAGCGAGTCCCGATGTAATGGGGGTAAAAATGGGATTCTTTGTGGGAGATTACATTTCACTCGCCCCCCCCATTTGCATGTCCACTGACCGGCTGTTTGCATTCGACTTGACCAACAGGCGCCGCAGTGAGGACCGACAGAGAACGGCCATTTCCTGCCAGTAGTGACAGGTACAAATCCGATATGCTCGGCCCCCACTCAGGGCATGCATCTGGATCCAAGGCTAGGCGCGCGGTCGAGTTACCGACCGCTTTGGGTGCGGCCCTTCATGTGGGGCACCATCGGCCAAAACGGAGATGCGAAGACTTACTTCCGCACTATTACTCGATTTAGATAATGACAATCAGTCTCCCGATTGAGGATATCAATGATCTCTTCAAGTTTGAGTTTTTTGTGCAAGCCAACCTTGAAACTGGCGCCGTTGGTATAAAAAAGATCAGCATGGTCTAATGGGTGTTTGTGGCCATCCTTCCTAACGGGATCATGATCAAAGCGCAAGTACCCATCCTCTGCGTCAAGCAGCCCGGCAAGCACAGGCCAAAACTCAGCTGACGCACCCCCTTGATCTTCAAAGTGCTCGGCTAGTGCCCACTCATTCACCAACCCCTTATTTTTGAGAAGTTTTGCTATCAGCAAAATCTCAGAAGATAGTTTACTGTCGACATCGATACCGGATGCAGTTTTGACGGTGAACATACCCCCCTCAGCTTCGATTCTAAATGGAAAAGCGATAGAAAAAGTTTTTGAACCGCTCAAATAAAAAAGCCTACTCATCCTAGAGTTATGAACATGAATTTCTGCCGCAGTAAAATCTTTTGATGGTGGAGAATAATTAATAATTACCTTAATAGCGTCCATCCAGATTGTGAGAATATCAAATCTGCTGCGGATGGCTTTAAAAGCTTCCGCTTGATATTGGTCAATCATGAAAACATTAATCGTCATTTAACATTATTCCGACGTAATCTTTCGAGCAAGCTTTTGGATTTCGGCTTTCGATGCGTCAGCGTCGAGTAACGACTTCATCGCAATGAGTAGACGATTATGCATAGACTCTGACACCCCAAATTCTATGAGAGTATCAAATACGAGATCATCAAAAGATTTCAGTCTGCCGTGCCACTTCACTGACGCTCTAATTTGCTCTTGCTCGCTCAACGGCGGTGGCATTACTCTTAGAACACCATCTTGCGCTATTTTTTCGAGCCCGTATTGGATCTTGTCGAGCGTTTGATTCATGACCCCGTTTGGAATTAAAAAATACGTCTTGAGGAAAGACCTAGTTATCGCCATATAAAGCGCATTTCTATGATTGAACGACTCCGAAAGATGAGATGTAACGCAAATTACAAATGGAAATTCCAATCCTTTAACATGGTTAGTATTACTAAGAAACAGCTCTCCATCCTTACTAGGGCTACCAGACTCGTAAGCCTTATTGACCGGCCAACCCATTTCTCTAGGTATAATCTGAGCCAGCATATCGGACATCTCATAAATTGACTTGCCTTTGTCAATCATGATAATTCCGACATCGTTCGCAGTGACGTTTGAGTATTGCCTCTTGATATCTTTAAGGCATTCAATTATTTGCAGACAGCTTTGCTGACGATACTCTCCATTTAAGCGGATCAATTCCACGCTTCTACTTTCTTGAGATATATCCTCAAATCTGCTGATGGGCTCACGTTTGAGTAGCAACTCGCCAGTAAGCGGATCAGTAGAACTCTGATAGCCGCAAGCATCTAAGTCATCGTGATCCAGCCAATTCAGCTTTCTATCTTCGAAGTAGCCCATCGCTAATGCTTGAGCAAACATCAGCGTAGTTGGCGCTGTTCTGTAGCATTTGCTAAGTGTGAATTCTGCTTTAGTGCCTGCGTCCTTCCTTTCATCAAAAATACTTTGAAAAATGTCCCCGGCAATGAACAGAGAGTTTTTTGTTGCGATCTCACATAATTCAAAAAAACTTTCGGGGAAATCTTGGCTTTCATCAACGAGCATGTAATCAAATACATACACACCATCTGAGCCGCCTTTTGCCTTCAAAGACTCTAACGAGAGTGTACATGCTCTATCAAAATCCATGGAGCGAGACCAAGGATGGCACGGAATATCGTACGCACTACAAATGGCAGCATATGCTCCAGAATAGGGCTGACCTGACGACCCCCATGCATGAGCACAGAGCAGCCTTTGATTCCATTCAATCTGCTGCTCAACCTTCATAAAGTTAAAGAATTTTGGAATTCTTGCTCTGAGGTTTGCCGCTAAAATTTTGTTGTGACACGTGATTGCAATTTTCGAAATATCATCGGCGACGTAGAGCTCTTTTAATTTATGAAGTAGTAACTCTGTTTTGCCGGTACCAGAAAGACCTTGTATCCTGACTTCTTTTTGTTTCAAGTCTTGGTAAACAAAGCGAGTCTGATCTCCATCAAAAAGCAAAATATTACGCCTAATTCGATCTAGGTCATTCTCTGGAACATCGATCCCGACGCGCTCAATATCGTTAATACTACCAGTAGCCAACGATACAAGTAGTTCTGATAGTCGCTGGTCTTCTGGATTATTTAGCTTCGATGATTCAAGATATTGGGCAATTGAAAATTTTTCAGCATTTGGCTGCTGGAAGGTTAAGGAGTCTTGCCATCTCTTAGGTCTACCTATTTTATCTTTATAGTTAAACTTTGTTGAGATATAACCCAAGTCCTCAACAAAATCATCTGCATAGTCCGACAAAGTGCCTGCGCTTTCGTTGTGACTAATGAATACAATTTTTCGCTTCGGAATTAATATAGCGAAGCAATTGTCAGAATCATAATTACCCTTAACCTCTATGAGCGGCTTATCAATAATGTAGCATTGAACGTAGTTTTGGGCACACCAATCGCCGAGCTGCTGTAAAAAACTTTCAATTTCCTGGCTTGATTCAACACTGCTAAATATATAACTGCTCATATTTTTCTCTGCTTCGAAAGGGGCTGGGGCGACCCACTATACTCACAACTACGCCCTAGATAGGTATGAACCGATGATGACCCAATCGATGAAGTACGGCAAGTATTCAACAGGGTTACAATGCAATTTATTGAGTAGCGATAAGCTTCGGCTGACCTGCGATGGGTGTTTAGGGGGCCCTATATCAATTTTCACTAGCACAGCATGAGGTACGGAGAAGTCGACCATGGCAATAAATTTTTAATATGAATTTTATGTCCAATGGCTTTCGTGGCAAGCTCGGATGTGGCTTGCACGCGAACTCTGGCGCCCCTTTTTTACTTTTAGCAAGGTTCTTAGCAATTGGGTAGATAAGCTTTGGCGTATTAAAGATGGTTGATCGTACAGATTACGTCCGCTTTTCGTCATTTTCTGCCTCATGCGATGGGCAGCGTGGGTCGACTTCTGCCGGTCACGACAGGCAGAAATTGACCAGCAACGAACTGCTATGGCGACGCCAGAATAATCAAGAATGTGAACACAGTAGCCGCTACGATTCGCATAACCAATCTCTGTCAGCCCCTCCCCTTGTCGAAAGCACAAACCCCGCCGATTGGGATAGAGAAGAAAGCAGCGTGGAGGCGATCAGGCTGCACCACCCCACTCAAGGGTCTGAAGAATTCGGCGAACTTGTTTAGCGCCTATCTCTGTTTCGCAGAGCATGATCGGCGCGATTCCACCGAGTGCTTTATTCGGCATCGACATCCATTGGACGGCGCGTACTGGGTTGTCAAAAACCCCTTCGGTCAAATGACTGACCGAAGCAACTCTGTCCAAACGCTCGGATGCAACAGGATCAAGGTTCTTTTGCTCTCGCCGCCGTCTTTCAAGCGTCGAAATGGATGCGTGGAGCAGCGTTTCCAGGTGGCGGTCTTGAAGGTCGAAAGCCAAGCGCAATGCCTGGATGAGGTCAGCAGGAAACCCTACTTTGATTTGCTGCAGCCTCTCCGAATCGGTCAGCGACTGTCGAGGGGAACTGAATCGCCAAAAGGCTGCAATGCCCTCCTCTCGGGACACCGCTTGCTTTTTCGCCGGACGTCGAGTCGCAGGTGAAGTGCCCATCAACACGTCCTCCCAATGATTTCCCATCCAATGGAACCAGGGCCCCCTCTCTAACCGGAACGGCCATTGAGCGCCCGTGCAATTCCACAACGCAAGGTGGATAAGGAGATGGCGCCATGACTCTTTACCTATCCATAGCTCAGGTTCAGCGGCATTGGGCGATGTTGAGTCGCCAATCCGGTTAATCAATACTGGAGCTCAGGAAGGGCTCGATCAGTCGGTCGATTCTTCGTTCTTCGAGCTGCCCAGCCCGCAGTATCTCATTTGAAGTTGGATAGTGCCGTAACAGCTGATGGGCCTGACGTCTAATAGACTCTGACAGCGCGGTATCTTGCGCAAGCTCGACCAGGAGGTCTCGCGTCTGAATCAGCGCTCGCGTGCGCTCACTCGGCATGGTCATGGTCTCCTCCTCTCACGAACCGTGTACGGTCTAACCGCACTGAGCTTGATAGCTGCCGATGAAGTTTTTTTGCACCATCAACCACCTCAAAGCCTACACCGAAAACTAGATTGCACATCGACGCAATCGCCCGAATCCACCCGGGCTTTTCGTGAATCACACCCCACTCTCCTCTCCGGCGTACCGCGAAGTGCGCCTCCGCGCTCCAAAAACGCCATGAGGTTTGAGAACCTTGTGTTCTCAAACCTGACTAATTGCTCCCTTCAAGGATGAATCGGTCACGCTGTACAGCTGTACCAACGTAGGCCGTAGCTCAGTACGAAATCATCGCCGTGCAGTCATTTTGACTCATTCGAGTGACGTCGCCAGTCGCCGAATGGTGTGTCCGCCTCCACGTAGCGCAGTGCACTGTGCACATCACGCCATCCGACATACTCCATCAAGGCTTTTGGGCTCCATTTATTGCGTGAAGCCCAAGTGGCAAAACCGCGGCGTAGCGAGTGGCCGCTGAAGCGCTCGCCGGCGACACCACCGCGGGTCAAGGCCCGGCGTAATACCCGCGCCACGCTGTAAGGGTGCATAGCCTCAGTGGAGAGATGGCCCCAGCGGTCGATGCCACAAAACACCGGCCCCCGCTGCAATTGACTGAGGGTCAACCACTCCTCGTACGCTTGTACCGGACACAGCCGTTTTAAGGCCGGCACACTGACGGTGCGGCCTTGATGCTCACGGTCGGATTTGCTGCTGGAGAGGAACAGGCTCAGCCCTTCGTCCGGCACGAGCTGATTGGTTTCAATGCGCAGACGACACAAATCGTCACTGCGAAAGGCGCGCCAAAAGCCCAGCAACAACAACGCCCGATCGCGACAAGCGCGCAAACGCACCGTCGGATTAGGCGACATCTCCTCCAGCAGTAGAGCCGTCACACACTGCTCCAGCTCGCTCAGTTGCAACGGTTCGGCCTGGCGCACTGGCCGTGGATGCAAGGCCTGGATGCCACGCAACACGTCGCGCACTTGCGGGGCTTTGGTCGGGTCGACAAACCCATGGTTTAGATGCCAACGCGCCAGGGCTGCCAAGTTACCGCGCAAGGTGCTGATTGATAGGGCGTCAGCGTGCTCGGCGAGGTAACGCACAATGCTGTCACTCGAGGCTGGGAGAAACCCACCCCAACCCACCTCATAATGCGCCACGGCCTGCTGGTAGCGGCGCGTGGTGCTTTCGCGGCGCGCTGCTTGCAGGTAACGCTCTGCGACCGTGGTCATACATCTGTCCTCCTCCCTAGCTCAGCCGCTCCTAGGCCTGCAGTGAACGGTGCCCAGCATCCCTGGAGTTCCGGCAAGTCATGCGGTATGCGCCATACTTCATCACTACCGGGAATCCTACAGGAGCTCCTGACATGGCCCGTGGTGGTATCAACAAAGCCCTGGTACACGCCGCGCGTGATGCCCTATTGGCGCGTGGGCTAAATCCCAGCATTGACCTGGTCCGCGTCGAACTGGGCAACACCGGTTCGAAAAGCACTATCCAACGTTATCTAAAGGAACTTAACGATAGCGCCAGCGCCGCCACGTCGCCGCCGGTGAATGAGGAAGTCCTGTCATTGGTTAACAGTCTAGCCGAGCGCCTGATTCAACAAGCGCAGACGTCTGTGGCCGAAGAGCGGGAGGCAGTCGGTCGCCAGCAGGCCGGTTATGCGCAAGAACGCGCGCAGCTACGCGAACGTCTAGAACAATCACTGACCACTATCTCCCAGCTGACCCACGAACGGGAGGAGCAACGTCAATGCGAACGACAATTACGCGAGCAGTTACAAGACAGTGAGGGTGAACACCAACGGTTGCGACAGCTCGTAGCTGGCCAGCAAAAGCTACTCGAAGAACGGGCCCACCGGGTAGAGTCGCTAGAGGAAAAACATCAAAATGCTTGGGAGGGACTCGAACACTATCGACAAGAACAACGGTCCCTGCGCGACCAGGAACTGCGTCGACATGACGAGCAAGTCCAGCAGTTACGCCAGGAACTGCGAACTCTGCAAAATGCGCAATTGGCCAAACAGGAAGAATTGGTCACTGTGTACCGTGAGCAGGAACGGTTGCTCAATGAATACCGAGCGCAGCAGGCAAACTTACGTCAACAAATCCAGGCCCTAGAAGATTGTCAGCGCACCAAAGACATAGTGAATGGGCAACTACAGCAGCTGATCACCGAGCATGCCGTATTACGTGGGCGCGTTAGACCGTATTTGCTGCAGCACCGAGAGGATCGTCGACAGCTGCGTGAACAAGCGCGTCAGATTGAGACACTGCAAACGCTTTTGCGTCATATGTCACCGACTGCCTAGGCGGTGTTTGGCTGCCCAGTCAGCCGTCGTCGCTCCGTCAGGCAGAGAGCGCACACTGTCGAGCTCGAAACTTCGTCAGTCAATCAGCTCAATGACCGTCTGACTGTGGTTTGTAAGGGTCGTGTGCACCCGCTGCAACAGCCCTCGCGGACAATCGTTTTGACCTTGATGCAATCGCGAGGCTATTAACCGAAGATCTGCTATTACATGCCAGAGCATCGTCACACCAAAGGCGTCCCATTCATGTAACCAGTTTTTACTTTCCAGAATGCCCCACAACAGTTTGTGTCGCCTCAATGCTTTGTTGAAGGCTTGCAGGTTCATCGGCCAGCGGTCCACTGCCCCCAGCTGGCCGAGAAGATAGAGATCATGCAACCGTCTATAGAGTTCAGCGCTACAAGCACAGCACGGCGTCGTCAGACACACGAGTTTTACATAACTGGAAAAGTTATTGCGCAGCCATAAACGGTGGATCAGGTATCGCAGATCACGCGTGCGCAACAGCGCAACCAGGTAAGCCAGCCGTGTCCAATCGGGGCAACCGCACAGGGCCTCCATCATCTTTTCGCTGAAAGGAAAAAGTGGCACGCCGTTCATGCGCACGCGTTGGATGAACACGTCTGCCGTATCGGTTGGGATGTCCTCCCAGGCGAGTACCGTCCAAAGCGGATTGTCCTCAACGACCCTCAATGCGGGAAAGTCTTCCTTCAGTTCACGGCGCCATGGGTCGCGCGGCCATGCTCCTTTCAATAGATCAAACCATTTATTGTTGGGTATGGACCGGGCCGATAGGCGGGGGCGTCGTGCTCGCCACCAACGATCACACCACATGGCAAAGTCGCGGTTCGACTTACATCCCGCAATGAAAAAAAGAGTATAGCCAAAGACCATCGCCCTGAATTTCTGGATTTCACGACGAAACGGATGACTCATGACACACCCTCCGACTTTCCCTGGACGAGTTAAGACCAGCTTCATTTAGTGACCTAAAACTCCCGAGACCCCACACACCCGGAGTGTTTGTTGCAAGCATGTGCAAACTTTTTTTCGCGCGAAGTGCGATTCTAGAGCCATCTTAAGAATAGTTTATGACCTTCAAGCCGAACCCAATTTTTCAGAAAAAAAGCTCAATATATATCGGACTTACCACCGACTTTATCAGGTAATAACTACATAACTGCAATGTATAACGATGAGTTCTAAGGCTCGAAGAAATGGTTGAAGGACAATGCAGCCACATCAGAAAGGCTGACCCGCTGGCACAAAAGTCCTTTAGAGCACCGCTTATCCAAGCCTCCTGTGGCCGACGTCATTGAAATGCACACGTGAGCGCTTGGTGAAGACCAACAGGCATCACGTCAAAGAGGCGTGCCAACGGGACACCGTGTGGAGATCGTCATCATGCGTTCGGAATTTCACGTTGACTCGGTCAAAATTCGTGTCATTGAATCCCGCTTTCTAGCGGTAGGCCTTACGGGACCCGATGTGCCCTCCTTATGCTTATCGACTGTCTCGGACGTCCTTCCCAAAACCATCCTCGACTGGCGACTGGTTAGCGGCACATCGCTTGCGGAGGCCACCATCTTCGTCCTTAACTCGCTATTTCAAAGGGCATCGGAGACTGATCCACCGCAAATAGGCATCGGACACCGCTACTGGTATGGCAACTCCGAGTATGAGGTCACCGCTGTGCGGGATGACTGTGTTTGGTTTTACCGAGCGGATTCTCCCCGCCAAGAGGCTGCGGAACGCAATTCCCGGGCAACGTCAAAACCTTATCGGAAAGATCTCCCGACTCGCACTTTTGTCAGGCGAGTCGACACGCCGGCGAAGGTCAAGGAACAGCGTCCAAATCCGCTGAAGCACAGTCGCCTGAATCGACAGCCGGAGGCCATTCAGTTGCTCATTCTGAATGAGGTGCACTCAAGCTACCTGTTACGGGGATTGTCGAAACAATCGCTGGTGTTCAATGCCTGCCGCATCGCGCGTCTGAATGAATCGCGCTCCTCCAACGAGTAATTCAAGATGCCCTCCTTCACCACGTTGCATCGGCTGATTCGTGACCTTCAGGAAAATTACCATTCTCCTCGCTTATACGGGAGTGCCTGCAATGAACACGGTCAGTGGTTTTCACCTTTGTGATCACTCGATCCATGGCGAGGGCGTGATCGCTTGCGACACGCAATTGCTGCGCTTCAAGAACACCAAAGCCCCCGCTGACCTTTCCGTGGCGATTCATGCTGCTTCTGGAGATGGACTGGGCTGGGATCTCGCGTTCCGTTCAGTGACCTCTCCATCTTTGCTACGGGCTTTCCACACTTCGCGCATCAGCGAAAGGCATTTTGGCGAGCGCGGCCCCAGCTACATCGTGGACGCCAGGCAGGACATTCGGTTTTTCAGAGACATTGATCGATCTGTAGTAGACGAGCTAATGACAAGCAATACGGGCCGGCCTGTGGCGGTTTCTTCGACTTTGGCTTCGCTACGTAAGCTACTCAAATGCTGGTTGCAGTTCTATCACAATCGCACCTCGTTACATCAGCCCGTCGCCAAGACATTCAACCGTCAAGTAAGTCCGCTCTCCCTTCGTAACCGGAACCGAGATTGGCCTAATGAACCCCATCTCCAAGATCGTAAGCGCGCCCATCGGCAGAACGATCCGCAGCGTGGCAGGAGTTTGAAAGATGATCATCACATCCGGTGAAATGAAACTCGAAGACGGACCGGCACGGCGATCCCTTCCACGGCGCCGCCAAAACTTCATCGTAGACTTTCCATCGCTGAAAAATGGCCGCTCGATGGAGTGCGACGCGGTGCTAGAGTTCGCGTACTGCATCTGGTTGGAACACGACCCACAGGTCGTGAAGTACTACACACAACCTCATACGTTTACTTGGGTAGACGACGGTCAGACCTACCGCTATACCCCGGATTTTCTTGTGGTACTGGCGCACGGTGACAGCTACTTCACTGAGATCAAACACGACTTCAGCAAACAAAGGCCCAGGCGGCTGGACAAGCTCGATAGCTTCAATGCCCTTTCCTTTAAGGAAGGCTGGGGCTTTCGTCGCCGCGACCAGCAGAGCATCACTGGGCCAACCACCTTCCAGACCTTGAAAGCGCTGTATAGCCGACTCAGGCCTTGCAACGAACAGCAGCAAATGCACTTTTATTATTTCCTGCATCAACGTGAATGGCCCACCACGCTCGGTGAGCTAAAGCAGGACAGCAGCGCGCCGAACCTTGCAACCCTTTGCTACAACTTGTTCACGGGACGATTGATGGCTGATATGAACCAACGCTTGACGTTGGATCTAGTGATTGATAGGGCTCCGCCTCATGAATGACAAACCGGAGGATCCAACAGTAGGGGCCCAATACATCATCAATGGCCGGACGATGGCGGTCATACATGTCGACGAAGAACTGGTGACGCTGAGGGATCTGGATCGACCGCATACCCTAGATCCATAAATTGCGGCAGCCTGGGTCAAAGTCGCTTCAAACCCATCACGTCCAGAATGCCAGGGCCCGGTCGGCAGCCGCTGCGGTGCGCTGAATTCTTCCGCCCTATTGCGCCCCGTTGACGCGGGCAGGCCACCCTCCCCGGGCCGACCAGCACTGCAATTCGAAGGAGACATGCTATGAGCACGTTAAGAGTTCGCCACGAGCCGACGGTGTTTAGCGTCGGCGGCAGGCTGTACCGGCTGGCTGACTACAGCCCGACCTGCGTGCGCCTGCAGGACGTGCTGGAGGGGTACTGCTTGTCATTCACCCGAGCCGAAGTGCTGCAGATGATCGCGCAGCAGGACCTGATCACCCTCAGGCTCTCAACCCTAAAACACGGGTGTCCAACGGACCCTCGCTACCGGCAGTACCTGCCGGATTGGGCTCAAGGGGACGCCCCTGAACGCCGGGCCGAAGCGGCGGAACTGTCGAAACAGACGACCCGACGGCCCGCGGTGATCCCGTGCGACACACCGAACGATGAATCTCGGAGTAACGACGCGGTGACCCATCCGTGCCGTTACGCCAAACAACTACAGCAGTTCCTTGCGCGCTCAACCCGTCCGGGCTACCCCGCTAGGGCGTCCATGCGCTTGATCATCCTGGATGAGGTCTCGTACTTTCAGCCCCCTGCTGCTGTGACGCGGGAGCAATCCCTGATCCTGCATAAAATCTACGCGCAGGCGTCGAGACTGTGTCCGGACTTCGGCGGAATCGCGCGCGGCAAGCAGAGCGAAAAGCACTCGCTGTCGGAGCGCCGCAGCCAGACCGCGCCCATCGCCCTTGGCGGCCGTCGCCTCAAGAAGCCCACCTCGACCTTCATCACACTACATCTGACCCAGCGTGAACAGCCGGCCGTCGGCCTGGCGCGACTGGCCGATAGCGGCGCCGTTCAGCGTGCCGAGTGGCGGCGGGCAGTGGCTGATCGCGGACTGAATTCGACGCCGGACGCAGAGGTGGACGATGTGGAATGAACAGGCGTGGCTGGCCGGTGATCGTGCGCCCGTGCGCGACATTCATCGCAATCGGCGGGGTTACTACATGATCTGTTTCCCGTCGCTGAAAAACCACAAGGTCGTGCTGTGCGAAGGCTCGGTGGAGGCGGCGTACTGCGTGTGGCTGGAGTGGGACCACGATGTGATTGCCTATTACCCGCAACCCTACACCTTCACCTGGGAAACGGAACGTGGGCCCATGCGTTATACCCCCGACTTTTTTGTGCAGCACGCGCAAGCGGCCAACCATTTCACCGAGGTCAAATCGGACTTTCGGCAGTTAAAGGAACCCACCCGGTTCAAACTCGAGAGCTTCGTGGCGCAGTGTGAAGCCTGGCAGATCGAGTGGCGCCGCGCGGACAAACGACAACTTATGTCGCCTATCTTCGCCAACCTGCGATACCTGTACTTTCAAGGGTTTGGCGTTAACGATCGGGAGCAGGCCTACCTCGTCGATTTCCTGTCCCACTACCAACGCTGTTTCACCCTGGGTGAATTGCTCAGCAGTGCTTACCCACCGAGCCTGCGGGCCGTCTACCACTGGTTATTTCGGGGTGAGCTGAGCACCGACCTGAACCAGCCGCTGAACCGGTGCTCGCTGATCCAGCAGAGGGCAGTGTGAAGACGCTGAGCGTGCCGCCACCTGGCGTCGGCGGACGCTACCGGATGGACGATGGTCGGCTGTATGAGGTCATCAATGTCACCCGCGAACTCGTTTCATTCCGGGACACCCAAGGCAAGCGCACGTGCTTTCTCACGCCGGAAGATCTGCAGGCCTTGCAACTGAAAAAACAAATCGTGCTGGCCGAGTGCCCGCCGATCGAACAGTCCGCCGCGGCACGGTTTGTGGCCTCAAACGAACCCGACGTGAAAGACGCTCAACGTAAGTACTACTACGTCATGGGTTTACGTAACGCCTTCCAGGGGGCATTACCCCGTGCGGCCTGCGTCGAAAAGTTGAAAGCACTCGCGACCGAACGCGGGGAAAGCAAGGCCCCCAGTTACACCACCGTGTGGCGATGGACAGCGTTAAGCAAACAAGGCAACTGGTCGCCGTGGTCATTACTCAAACAGAAAAGTGACCTTCCACGTGGCAAACAAACCCCGGAAGCCGTGCGCAGCCTTATGCTGCGCGCGATCGAGGATAAGGAGGATGGGTACCTCACTGGGCAGCAAAGGAGTATCGCGCTGGTCTTCCAGCTAATCAAAGGTGCCATCCTCAACGACAACATCGTTCGCAGCGGCACTCATTCGAGCTTGTTGTCCATGCCCTCTCTCTCCACGGTGCGACGAACCATCAAACGCCAGTGTCACTATCGAACGGACAAGCTGCGCTTGGGCGGCAAAGCGGCCGAGCAAAACAACAAGTTCGGGCCGGCCTGGCAGGAACCCCAGTACTTATTGGACGAGGGCGAAATTGACTGTCAATCGCCCTGCGACCTCATGATCGTCGATGACCACGGCGATCAGTTGGGTAAGGTGGCCCACTTGCAGGCGATGATTGAAGTGAAGAGTGGCAAAATCCTCGGCCATGATCTGTCCCTGATGCCGCCCTGCGCGGGAAAAACGCTGAAAACTTTGCGCATGTCGTTGCAAGACGTGCCCGGCGAAGAACTGGAGCGCGGCAAGCTGGTAAAACTCAGCGCCGATCGCGGAATCGAAAACAACAACATCAATGTCAAAACGGCGGCCCGCACCTTGGGCATTGAACTAAATTTACCACCACCTGGTGCGCCCGATGCCCGTCCCCACATCGAAGCTTTTTTTAAAACGGTCATCACTTTTTTCCATAGCCTGCCAGGCACTACGTTTTCCAATCCTGAACAGTGTGGCCAGTATGATTCGGCGGCGCACGCCTGCCTGACCATAGAACAACTGCAGGATGCCTTTGCAGACTGGCTGGAAAATGTCTACCACACCCACCCGCTGACTCGCGGACGGACAAAACTGTCGCCGAATGCCCGCTGGGCCAAAGCCATGGCCCAGCAATTGCCGCCGATCAAATATTCAGAAAAGGCGCTGAATGCAGCGCTGCGGTCGACAAAACACTGCAGGATCCATCACGGCATCGTCGGTTTCGACCGCTTGCAGTGGAGCGGCCCGGGTTTGGCGGAGCTCGCGCATGAGCTGAAACCAGGGCAGAAGGCAATCCTCTTGTACGACATCGCGGACTTGGGGCAGGTCTGGGTGCACCACCCGGACCGCCCCGAACCATTAGTGCCTGCCGACGCCCGCGATCCTCACTATCAGAATGGCTTGAGTCTCTACGAGCACCGCCTGGTGATGGACGCCATCGTTGCGGAGGAAAAAAAATTCTCCGCCGACCAAGGGTGTTTAGCCCTGGTTCGCATTCGCCAGAACATCAAGGAGATCGAGAAGGAGTTCTTCATGAGGAAAAAACGCCAGGCACGAGAACGCCGCAAAGCCGCGACGAAAGCCGCAAAAAAAGCGGGGAAAGCGAACCTGGCCCGCTCACTCGAACCGCCAGCACCCAAGCCCAGCGCGCCGCACAGCGGGACAGGCCTAAAAGCGGTGTACCTCGAGGATCACTGAAATGGACATCAAAGCCACGTTAAAAACCTTCAGTAAATACACAATCTTGCATTCTCAATACCAGAATGCGATTGATACGGTGCTGGCCAGTATCGAGACGACCGAGGAGTGCGATGACCCCTCCTGCCCGATAATGATGGGGGAAAGCGGAACCGGTAAATCCAGCATCTGCAAACGTTTGGAGCAACTCATGGGGCGGCCCGTGTCCCTGTTAACAGCCGACGGCCTGCTTATTAACAGCTTGCCCTGCTTGTACTTGGAGTTACCCGCCCGCCCGACCATCAAATCAGTCGCTGGAGCCATTCTGGAGAAACTGAAGATATCTACGCTCAACAAAGGAAAATCCGTCGAAAGACAGATTCTGACCGCTCTGAAACGCCGTCAAACGCAATTGGTCATTTTGGATGAGTTTCAGAACTTCGCCAACAAAGGGGCCGCTATAACCAAAAAAGAAACCTGCGGTTGGATAAAATACATGCTCAATGAGAGTGGAATCACCTTTTTGCTCTCCGGAGAACCCTTCGACGCGGGCATCATAGAGCCGCTGAAACAAGTGTCACAGCGATATCCGTACCGGATCGAACTGTCGAACTTGATTTACAGCGCGGACCCTCAATCCGAATTCAGAACCATTCTCGGTTTGTTTGCGGCAGAAATCGAAAAACTGGGACAATTCCATTCCGATCTTTTTCTGGGAGATGTGCATATGTCAGCCGCCCTGTACATGGGAAGTGGAGGAAATATGCGAGGAATCCGTCGCCTCTTGCATGCTGCATTCAAGCGAGCGTTGATAAGAGGCGATGGAAGGCTGACCATCGAGGATTTTGCAGAAGGTATCAATAGGCTGTACCTGCCCGATCGAATTAAAAAAGAACAAAACCCCTTTTTAATCCGCACTCAAGAGATCATGAAGACGCTCGGCCAATGAACGTGCTGTCGTTTGTCGCACGCCCCTTTTACATGGAAAGTCCGACGAGCATTCTTATACGTACCGCGAAATTCAACGGTTATCGGGACGTGTGGGACATGTGTTTGGCATTGGGTATTTCTCAGTCTTCTTATCCACGAGATATTCGACTTCGGGATCATCCACTGTGCAACCTTTTGTGCAATGAAGCGCCGTGCCTGGCCAATGCTTTACGGCAAGTTTTCTTCGAACATCCGGCAAGCCAACACTTGCACGGCTCCCATATCATAGTGAACAACCATGATGTTTTCACGAGGTCGTTAAGATGCCAGTTTCTCTCATGTCCCATGTGCCTCAAGTTGGGCTATTCAAGGGTTCCGCAAGATTTTACTTTTTTTGACTTTTGCCCAGCGCACAATGTGTTGCTGACGTCAGTTTGCCCGAATTGCGGCCACATCAATCAGTGGAAAAAAATTTGCGGTTTTACCTGTAAATGTGGATTCAACCTGGCGGACGCTGAGGTACTCCCATACCGCCACAGATACTCCATTACCCTTCCCTCGATCTTTGCTGTTCAAGACGCTAGCCGGTTCATCAACGATTATCTATACACGGAAGCACAAAAAATCAATTTGGCTGCCCCCTATCTGATCGAAAGTACTTCAACCCAGGAACTTCACGCACAAATACAGACAGCCTTACAAGTAGACTTGAGCACCAACCGGCAGCTTCCGCTAAGTGTGTTTGAGTCCATTTGGTTAACGGTCAAGGACCCAATAGTGCGACGGTTCGCCATCGACTATCTGCAAAAAAATCATCAAGCTTCCGGACCATGTGATAAACAACACTGTTGCGCGACGATCAAGCTCACGTTTTCTCAATTACGGCATGCGATCCGCGCGAGCGCCCGTACCACCCGATTGTTCATTAACGAAATGTCAATAACAGGAAGCCCTTTCCCGGTTACAAATACAATTGGCTACAGCCATCCCAACCTGTGTGCAGTGATTCAGGCCGGACTTGAGCTGGGCCGTCAGCACAACGCCTCGCAGCAAAAAGAACACTGTTCATTAGCCGAAGCAGCCTTTCTACTTCACACCTCGCATACGTCAATGCAGCACGCCGTGAAACGCGGCTTTTTCCCAAACACGGTCACGGGTAATCGTGTGACCTTTATTCCTAACACCTCGGTGCAAGAGTTTAAGACTCGATTTGTATTTTACAGCGAAATCGCCGATTCGCTCGGTATCTCCGGAAGGACGTTAAATAGAATCGCCAGCCAACTGGGCCTGATCCCGGCTTGCGATCGCAATAGGTATGAAGCAGCGATTTATCTGAGAAACAGTGTGAATTTCGCTCGGATGCGAGAGCAACTGAAGCAAGTGAGACGAGGAAAAAGTCAACGTTCGTCAGCCATCGAAGAGGTCAGGACTCTCGCCCAGCAGTTCGACCTCAGCGTTATGGTGTTAAATTCTATTCTTAGATCATATTGTGGATGTAATACCCCCTCAAAAGAGCTTCTGCCCTTTCAGCGGCTCGCCTTGCATCAGTGGTTATCCACCCACATCACTCTCAAAGCCGCATCCAAATTACTCAACACAAACGTGCCCATGCTCAACACCCGCTTTATAAAGACTAACCTCGTGCAAAAAATTGACATCTGCAAAATTAGATTTATAGCGGCGGAAGACATAAAATTTATGGACGCTCACTTGAAAAAATACATGTCGCGTATAGACGCCGGCAGGTTTTTGTGCGTTTCAGACTCAGTCGTTATCAAACTAGTAAAACAAGGAAAGCTAAAGCACACCCTCCTCAAAACCTCTACAGGACGCACGCAAATTCTTATCGAGATTTAACCGACCAGGTTAAAAGCGCTTGCGTGGACAATTGCAACAGACTTGCCCAGCTATTTCCCCTCCACCTAATCATTCCTTCCATCGGATATGCCTCGCAAAGGCATACTGTCCAAAACTATTGAACTATTACCCAATGAGTTCCATTTTTGACGATTTTTCGTTCCATTTTTAATGATCCATCGACGACAACTAATTGATTATTCTTTAGTGGGTTTTCATTTTTATTGAACTCCGCCGACTACGCTTTTACGATTGAACCTTGTCTCCCAAGGAGATTTCTGTGAGCGCCGCTCCGCTGTCCGAACTCGATGCCGCCCTGCCCGGTTTGGCCCGCAAGATCCGCGTGCTGGATGCCCTGGCCTGGCCGGATGGGGTCGAGGAAGTATTCCTGGCACGTTGGCGCGCCGGGCAGGCAGAGCTGCCCAAGGTCGAGCTGCGCCCGCGCGAGCACAGCACCGACATCGCCGCCCTCGAAGCCTTTATCGGCCGCTGCGATGAGGGCCATCCGGCCGGGCGCTACCTCGCCATGACGGCGCGCAGCTATGCCACGGCGGGGCGCATGCTCGGTGCCATTGGCACACCCGACTTTACTCAGTATTCGTCTGCGCTGTATCGACGCCCGGACTTCTACTACCCGAGTCAGAAACTAAGCATGCTGGACGCGGCACAATTCTTCCTCAAGACCACCGACGCCCTTCTGGGCGGTGCCCGGATTCCACCGAGCCCAGCCGAGATCCCGGCCGAAGCTTTCGCCGCCTGGATGCAGCCGGAACTGAACCGCTTCTTCAGACCGGGCCGGATCACGGTCGTGCTCGATCCGACCCTGGCCGCCAAGGCCATCGCCGGGGCGAGTCGCATCCGCCTGCGTGCCAGCGCCCTGTTCTCGGAACTGGACAAGAATCAGCTGTTGCAGCATGAGGCCTTCGTGCATGTCGCCACGGCACAAAACGGCGCGCTGCAACCCAACCTCAAAAGCCTGGGCCTGGGGGCGCCACGCACGACCCAGACTCAGGAGGGCATCGCCACCCTGGCCGAGCTGTTCACCGGCAGCATGGACATCAACCGCCTGCGCCGCCTCGCCCTGCGCGTGCTCGCGGTCCAACAGGCGCTGGATGGCGCCGATTTCATCCAGGTATTCGAAGGTTTTCTCGCGGCCGGTCAGTCGCAAGAGGAGTCCTTCCGCTCGACCCAGCGGGTTTTCCGCGGCGCCGACCTGCGCGGCGGTTCGGCGTTCACCAAGGATGCCGCCTACCTGACCGGTTTGCTCGGCGTCCATACCCTGCTGCGCATCGCGATCCGCGACAACCGGCCGGAACTGGTGGGCCATTTGTTCGCCGGGCGCCTCAGTCTGGGGGATACCGTTCGCCTGGCCCCGCTCTTCGAGTCCGGCTGGCTCCAGGGGCCGGTCCATCTCCCGGCCTGGGCCTGTGATCTGCGTCTACTCGCCGCCAACCTGGCCTTCTCCGCTTTTATTTCCCGTATCAAGCTCGATGTACTCGATCTGGAAGTGCTCATGGCCTTCGCCGACGAGCATGAAGCCGATGCCAGCGCCTAGCGCTCTGCATCAGTTATTTATACTCAAATGCCAGCTTAATAATATTTTACCGATACCAGGGTGATCCCTAGTCTTGACCCCAAGAAATGGCAGGCCGTTACCGACCTAAATCCAACTTCGAAGGGTATAGAGATGACCACTGAAAAAATAAAAATAGATACGCTGATTGTTGGCGCCGGTCAGGCTGGCGTGGCCATGAGTGAACACTTGAGCAAACTCGGCGTGCCGCACCTGGTGCTGGAGCGCAATCGCATCGCCGAGCGTTGGCGCACCGGGCGCTGGGATTCGCTGGTGGCCAATGGTCCGGCCTGGCACGACCGGTTTCCCGGTCTTGAATTCGACGACCTCAGCCCCGACGGCTTTGCCCCGAAAGAACGCGTCGCCGACTATTTCGAAGCCTACGCCAAGAAATTCAACGCCCCCGTCCGCACCGGCGTGGACGTGCTGAAGGTTGAGCGCAATGTCGGTCGGCCGGGCTTCACCATCGAAACCTCTGAAGGCGTAATCGAGGCCAGCCGTGTGGTCGCCGCCACTGGGCCTTTCCAGCGCCCTGTTATCCCGCCCATCGCGCCGAAAGATCAGCCATTCCTGCAGATCCACTCGGCCGACTATCGCAATCCAGCGCAACTGCCCGAAGGCGCTGTCCTGGTCGTCGGTGCCGGTTCGTCGGGCGTGCAAATCGCCGATGAATTGCAGCGTGCCGGCAAGAAGGTTTACCTCTCGGTCGGCGCACATGATCGCCCTCCCCGCGCTTATCGCAACCGTGATTTCTGCTGGTGGTTGGGTGTGCTCGGCGAATGGGATCAGGCGGCCATGAAACCCGGCCGGGAACACGTCACCATCGCTGTCAGCGGTGCGCATGGCGGTCGCACGGTGGACTTCCGTGGTCTCGCCCATCGCGGCATGACACTCGTGGGTCTGACCCAATCGTTCAATGGCGGCGTAGCGACCTTCCAGCCGAACCTCGCCGACAACCTGGCACGCGGCGATGAGAATTATCTGGCGCTGCTCAATGCCGCCGATGCCTACATCGAGCGCAACGGCCTGGACCTGCCGCAAGAGCCTGAAGCCCGCATTACCTTCCCGGATCCGGACTGTGTGACCCACCCGATTCTTGAGCTCGACCTGGCCAAGGCCGGCGTGACCTCGATCATCTGGGCCACCGGTTTTGCCACGGATTACAGCTGGCTGAAGGTTGATGCCTTCGACGACAACGGCAAGCCCCAGCATCAGCGCGGCGTGTCGAGCGAAGCTGGCGTGTATTTCCTCGGCCTGCCGTGGCAGTCCCGTCGCGGTTCCTCGTTCATTTGGGGTGTTTGGCACGACGCGAAATATGTGGCTGACCACATCGCCATCCAGCGTTCCTACCTCGACTACCACGATGCGGCGCAACGCGAGGCTGAATCCGTCCCGGTCGCCCATAAAACCACTGTCAGTGCTTAAGACTTTTCAGGAGCTTCAAATGTCCACGCCAACCCATACCCGTATTCGCATGTTCAACACCAAGGAAACCTACCCGAACCAGAGCCTGGACAATGACCTGTGCCAAGCCGTCCGGGCCGGTAACACTGTTTATGTTCGTGGTCAGGTCGGCACAGACTTCGAAGGCAACCTGGTAGGCCTCGGCGACCCGCGCGCGCAAACCGAGCAAGCCATGCGCAACGTCAAACAGTTGCTGGAAGAGGCCGGCAGCGACCTCAGCCACATCGTCAAAACCACCACTTACCTGATCGATCCGCGTTACCGCGAGCCGGTGTATCAGGAAGTGGGCAAGTGGCTTAAAGGGGTGTTTCCGATTTCGACCGGGTTGGTGGTGTCGGCGTTGGGGCAGCCGCAGTGGTTGATGGAGATTGATGTGATTGCGGTGATTCCTGAGTAAGGAAGTAGACCGAGGCGCGGCCTTCGCGAGCAAGCTTCGCTCCTACAGTGGATCCGCATTTCATGAACGACCCCGATCATCTGTAGGAGCGAAGCTTGCTCGCGAAGGGGCCCGCCCAGACACCCATTTCACCAAGGTTAACCAAGGAGCAAAACCATGACCTTTTCCATCGCCGCCCGTTGCCCCGATACCGGTCAGTTCGGCATTGCGATCAGTTCCTCAAGCATCGCCGTCGGCGCACGTTGCCCCTGGCTACTGCCGGGTGTCGGCGCCGTCTCCACACAAAACATCACCTTGCCGTCGCTCGGCCCGGAAGTCCTTGCCCTCATGGAGCAAGGCCTCGCGCCAGCTGAAGCACTGGACAAAGTCCTGACCCGCAACGGCTACAGCCAATATCGCCAGATCACGGCGATTGACCATCTCGGCCGCACCGCGCACTTCAGCGGCTCGCAAACCCTGGGCAACCACAACGCCGTCTCAGGCGACCAATGCGTGGCCGCCGGCAACATGCTGGCGGACCGGTCGGTGATCGAGGCCATGGTTGAGGCGTTCGAGCATGGCGAAGGTCAACTGGCCGACCGCTTGCTCGCGGCAATGAAAGCGGCCATCGCGGCGGGCGGCGAAGCCGGGCCGGTGCATTCGGCGGCGGTGGTGGTGGTCGGCGAGCTGACCTGGCCGATCATCAACCTACGGGTAGATTGGGCCGATCACGACCCAATCAGCCAGCTTGAGAAACTCTGGGACGCCTATCGCCCACAGGTTCAGGACTACATCGACCGCGCCCTCGCCCCCGACAAGTCCCCTGGCTACGGTGTCGCCGGAGACGACCGATGAGCAACAGCCTCGATTTGCTGAAAACGTTGGTGGCGTTCGACACCACGAGCCGCGAATCAAACCTGCACCTCATCGAGTTTGTCCGCGACTACCTCGAACGCTTCGATGTGCCTTGCGAGCTGGTCTACAACGAGCAGCGCAGCAAGGCCAATCTGTTCGCGACCATTGGCCCGGCGGATAGGCCCGGCATTGTGCTGTCCGGGCACACTGACGTGGTGCCCGCCGACGGCCAGCCGTGGACCGTTGCGCCGTTCGAACTCACCGAGCGCGACGGCAAGTTGTACGGTCGCGGCACCGCGGACATGAAAGGCTACATCGCCTGCGTACTGGCGTTGGTGCCGTCACTGGTGAAGACCACGTTGCAGCTGCCGGTGCACATCGCGCTGTCCTACGATGAGGAAGTCGGATGCCTGGGTGTCCGCTCGTTGCTCAAAGCGCTTGAGCAGCGCCCGGTCAAACCGATGCTCTGCATCATTGGCGAGCCGACCGAACTCAAACCGGTGCTCGGGCATAAAGGCAAACTGGCGATGCGCTGCGATATTCACGGGGAAGCGTGCCATTCGGCGTACGCCCCGCTCGGGGTCAATGCAATTGAATACGCCGCCGAACTGATCGGTGAACTGGGACGGATTGGCCACCGACTCAAAGCGCCGGAACATCACGACGCCCGTTTCGATCCGCCGTTCAGCACGGTGCAAACCGGCGTCATTTCCGGCGGCAAGGCCTTGAACATCGTCCCCGCCGATTGCCGCTTCGACTTTGAGATCCGCGCCCTGCCCTCGCATGATCCGAGTGAGGTTGCGCAGGAGTTGCAGGCTTATGCCGAGCAGCAGGTGTTGCCGCGCATGCGCGCTGTGAGTGAGCAGAGTGACATCCGCTTCAGCGAGTTGTCGGCGTATCCCGGTTTGGCGACCGATGCGCAGAGCGAAGCCGCTGAGTTGATTGCTGCATTCTGCGGCTCCCGAGAGTTCGGAACGGTAGCGTTTGGCACCGAGGGCGGTCTATTCGACGCTGCAGGAATTCCCACCGTCGTCTGCGGCCCCGGCAGCATGGATCAGGGGCATAAACCGGACGAGTTTGTCAGCCTCGATCAACTCACAGCGTGCGACGCCATGCTGCAAAGGATGCTGACCTCTATCTCTGCCTGACACGGTCATTGTAGGAGCGAGGCTTGCCCGCGAAGACGGCCTGACATTCAACATTTTTGTTGACTGACACACCGCCTTCGCGGGCAAGCCTCGCTCCTACAGGTTACCTACTCGACCGGTCTGGGCGCTCGCGCGGACGCCGTAAAACCACACCCCACACCTTCCAACCCGACCTACTTTTTTTAACGTCTATACCAACAAAACTACTAATTTATCTATCCGCCCCCACCGCACATCATCAACTCCAACAAGAAAAGCGTCGCCCCCATGCGGCGCTCACCGAAGTACGTCCACGTACTCACTTTTGCCTTGGAGTCCGTCATGGTTACCACAGCAACAACCTCCGCCCCGCTCATCGAAAAACACACCATCGGCTACGTGCCACCCGAAGATCGCCACGGAAAAACCAGAGACCTGTTCACCCTCTGGTTCGGCGGTAACATCGCGCCGCTGCCCATCGTCACCGGTGCATTGGGCGTACAAATGTTCCACCTGAACCTGGTGTGGGGCATCGTCGCCATTCTCGTCGGTCACCTGGTCGGCGGCGTGCTGATGGCGCTGCACTCGGCGCAAGGCCCGCAGATGGGCATTCCGCAAATGATCCAGAGCCGCGCCCAGTTCGGCTCGCTCGGCGCACTGCTGGTGGTGCTGATCGCAGGCATCATGTACATCGGCTTCTTCGCCTCCAACATCGTCCTCGCCGGCAAGTCCCTGCATGGCGTAGCCGACAGCGTCCCGGTACCGGTGGGTATCGTCATCGGCGCCCTCGGCTCGGGCATCATCGGCATCATCGGTTACCGCTTCATCCACGTGCTCAACCGCATCGGCACCTGGGTGCTCGGAGCCGGCATCGTGCTGGGCTTCGGCTACATCTTCACCCACGTGCAGACCGCCGACTTCCTCACCCGCGGCAACTTCAACATCTCCGGCTGGCTCGCCACCGTCTCCCTCGCCGCACTCTGGCAAATCGCCTTCGCGCCCTACGTCTCCGACTACTCGCGCTACCTGCCGGCCAGCGTGCCCGTGGCCGCAACGTTCTGGACCACTTACCTAGGCACCGTGCTCGGCTCCAGCCTCTCGTTCATCTTCGGCGCCGTCGCCGTCCTCGCCACGCCCGTCGGCATGGACACCATGGACGCCGTCAAACTCGCCACCGGCTCCATCGGCCCACTGATGCTCGTGCTGTTCCTGCTCAGCGTCATCAGCCACAACGCCCTCAACCTCTACGGCGCCGTGCTGTCGCTGATCACCCTGGTCCAAACCTTCGCCTATCGCTGGATCCCCACCGCCAAAAGCCGCGCCGTCCTCTCCATCATCGTCCTCGCCGCCTGCTGCTTCGCCGCCGTCGGCGCCTCCGCCAACTTCATCGGCCACTTCGTCGACATGGTGCTGGTGCTGCTCGTCGTGCTGGTGCCGTGGACCGCGATCAACCTGATCGACTTCTACGCCATTCACAAAGGTCAGTACGACATCGGTTCGATCTTCAAAGTCGATGGCGGGATCTATGGCCGGTACAACCCGCAGGCATTGTTGGCGTATGCGATCGGGATTGCGGTGCAGATTCCGTTTATGAACACGCCGCTGTATGTCGGGCCGATTTCGGAGCACATCAATGGGGCTGACCTGTCCTGGCTGGTCGGCCTACTGATCACCTCGCCGCTGTACTTCTGGCTGGCCAACCGTGACACGGCGTACAAGCGCCGCCTCTCAACCGGAAAACTCGCCAACAGCCTGTAAAACGGTAAACACCGAGGGCAGATCACGACGTGCACTGCCCTCAACGCCACACAAATATCACGAAGTCGTCGCAGATTTGCTCTACGCTGAACCAGGCCAGATAACCTCGCGTCACACACTCGAGAACTTCCCATGCCTGACTTCATCGCAAGGACCACCGACGGATTCACCCTGAAACTTTGGCGCGGCGAGCGCACGTGCCTGATCGGCTTCGACGTCGAAGCCCCTGCCGAAACCTTCGTCGGGTTTGCCATTGAATGCAAATTCCCCGGCGCAGCGGACTTCACGCCACTGCCCAATCGCATCGCCTTCGAGTACCCCAAGCCCACCGTAGAAGCGGTCAGCGGTGCACGAAAGTTCTCATCGCTCGAAGCACCGTTCCAGAAATTTCGCTGGGTTCACTTTCCCCATGACGCCGGGCACGGCACATTCGTCTACCGGGGCACCTTGATGCACATGCCCCTGGACGGCCAACTGGTTGCCGGCACGTCTATTGAACTGGCGATTGATCTGGACCCCATCAGCTACGAAGGCATTGTCGATATCGGCTTTACCCGTGGCTTCACGTCCTCCCAGGCGTTTGTTGAGCGAGTGCCCAAAGGCATGAAGGTCAATGAATACGGGAAGAGCCTGATTCCATCGAAGAGCGACGAGGGTCTCGACCACCAGAAGACCGACCCGGCAATCTATAAGTGGCTGGGTTTTGAAGCCGTCGACATGATCTTCGGCTTGCTCAACGAAGTCCTTGAAGACAACAACACCACGCTCGATGTGCTCGCCTATGACCTCAACGAGCCCGACATTGTCGATTCATTCGAGAAGCTCGGCAGTCGTCTGCGAATCATCATCGACAACTCCAGGGATCATCGCGCCCCCACGACCTGCGAGACCAGGGCCGCCATGCGCTTGGCCGCATCCGCTGGCGCGGCCAACGTCCACCGCACTTGTTTCAAGGGACTGCAACACCATAAAGTCCTCATCGCCCGTCGTAATGGCGTGCCTTACAAAGTCCTGTGCGGCTCTACCAACTTCAGCTTTCGCGGTTGCTACGTACAAAACAACAATGCACTGCTGTTCTCGGAACCGGCGGTGGCCGCTCTATTTGGTCAAGTCTTCGACGCCTCTTTCGAGGACCCGGACAACTTCGCCGAGAGCGATCTGGCCAAGAAGTGGCACGTCATTGAAACCCAAGGCCCGCGCCTGCAATTCTGCTTTTCACCCCACGAAAGCGCGAACCTCTCGCTCAGCCCGTTGGGAGGCGCAATCGACCAGGCCACCAGTTCGGTGCTGTTCAACATCGCCTTCCTCAACCAGATCGATTCGGGGCCCACGTTCGATTCGATCACCCGCCTCTACAAACGGCCGATTTTCAGCTATGGCGTCAGCGACAAACCCTCGGGCATCGACGTGATCAAGCCCGATGGCACCTCGGCTGAAGTCGATTTCGAATACCTGGCCAAGAACGCACCGGAACCCTTCCGCAGCGAATGGGCAGGCGGCAGCGGCATCACCGTGCACAACAAATTCGTGGTCACCGACTTCAATCTGCCCAGTGCCAAAGTCTTCACCGGCTCCTCGAACCTGGCCGTTGCCGGCGAAGAAAACAACGGCGACCACCTGATTCTGATCGAGGATCAGCGAATTGCGTTGGCCTATGCCATTGAAGCGCTGCTGGTGTTCGATCACCTGCACTTTCGCACCGACATGAAAAAAGCCTTTGAGCCGGCCGCTGGAGGCGTTGCCGGACATCCGCCGCCCATGACGCTGCGTAAACCCACCGCCATCACCGGCAAGCCCGCCTGGTTTGAGGATTACTACGTCCAGGGTTCACAGAAACAGCGCGACCGACAGTTGTTCTCTCAATGACATCAAGCGCTGGACTGTAACCCTGAGGGAGCGAGCCTGCTCGCGATGAGGCCAATCGTCGCGAGCCCCCTCCCAGCGTGTCTGCGCCCGCAAACCTTAATGAACCCTGCCCACCACCACCCGCCTAACTGAAAGACTATCTGGAGGGTGACCCATGCAAATCGAAACAATCTGGATCGTACTGACAGCCATTCTGTTGCTGATCGAGTTGTGGGCGATCAACAGGGTGCGCAAAGCCCAGGGCAAATCGAGCAACAAACTGTTGTGGATCGTGGTGATCGTGTTTGTGCCATTGATTGGGGTGATTGCGTGGGCAGTTGCGGGACCGAAACACACCGAACACAACCCGCATGCGCCGCAGGCGGAACAATGACCTTGAAGGGTATGCGATAGGGATTTGGAGACTGCGTGATTCCAGACAACAAAGCCCCGATGATTTGGGGCTTTGTTGTTTCCGGCCATTCATTCGGCGTTCGAACCGCCGAAAGCCGAAATTTCCCTATCTGAAATTTGTGTAGGACACCGCCCTCTGCGGCGAGAGACCTTACTGCCTCTGGACGGTGACGCCGTTCCAATTCCCACGCGCATTTTAAACATGCTCACTTCCTGTAGCGGCTTGCGAAGACTGCGTTTGGTAGCGCGGCTGCCGCCTATTCAGCGCGCAGGGTTGGTCGGGCATTAAACGCGTTCTGAGTTGACGGCGGATACTTGGTTGGATGCAGGCCTCGGTATCAGCGGATAACCCGGTTTTGCGTCCTACAGGCCCGTTTGCAGCCACCAAAATCGACGCCTATATTCGACCCGTCGCTGACCGCAGTTAGCGATTGGGTTTCGCAGCCCTACAGAATAGAATCAGCCGGCACCGTCATAAGACACCCAGGCGAGCTTCGCCTGCGTCACAGTTTATGGCGGCTGTGCGTGGGAGACTTTCGAGTCTGCCGGGTTTGATTCTTTCCTGGTCTGCGAACCCGCGCACAGTTGCCACCCATTTTGTTTCGCAGCAAAAGGGTGGAATTTCATTCCCTTCTTAAAGAATCTTATCCAATGACAATGAACAATCCGCCGCGCCGCTTCACCCCCATGTCCCAATTCGCCACCGACTACCCCGTCCTGCTCATCGACAGCGACGCCCCACTCCGCGAACTCCACAACTGCATCAGCGAACGCCTCAGCGCCGTCCTCAAGTACCTCAACCTCATGGCCTGCACCAGCCTCCCCGACTACGCCGAAAACGACATCAACACCGTCACCAACATTGCCCGGATCATGGTCCAGGATGTGAGCGATGTGTTTCGGGTGATTGAGCAGCGTGGGTTTGATGCGCCGAAGAGTCAGTGACCGGCATATAGCCTAAAAAAACCGCTTTACTGCGGTTTTTTTACGCCTCCCGGAAACCAAAACAACAGCCCACCGTTTCAATCCAGCAACGCGAGCCCACTTGCACGCACGGTCATGATCATGCGCATTCGTCAATAATCGACTTTGGTCTCACCCTCTTCCACTGACATTAACTTACTGGCACTCTGCTACCCACAGGCAGGCTGTTGAGCTATAAACACACAGTTCATACCGCCTCAACATCTGCGATACCGAATAGCGTAGGAAAGGATACCTCCATGAAAAAGTGGCTTTTGGCGCTGATTTTCTTCAACTCGGTCATTTGTTCAGCCGCGACGATCCTCAATCCTATGGATTTTGACGGTTCTGAGCCCCAGAAAAAGCAAGTGATTGAATCCATCACCGCAACGGTGAAAAAAGACTACTGTGAGAAAATCGACATGTGTCAGGAAAGCACCCTGCGCATGATGGAAAAGCAGAATCTAGATGCCTTCAAAGAAGCGACCAAAGCCACAGACCGTAAGATCATGAACGCTGTGATCCATGACTATTGCGAAAAAATCGATATGTGCAACTACGGCACGATTTGGATGATGTACAAGCAAAATTTTGAAGCCAGCCATAAAACTCTCGCTTGGTAGGCGTGTTACCTAAATAAATTCGCCCCCCTTTACACGCCCATTTTACAAAGAATCAACATATATAGGATAACGCAACAATGCGCGACTTCAACAATGATGGACAAATCAACATTCACGGAGACTTCAATATCAGCGACAACTCTAATAACCAACACAAACTTCTTATTCACTGCTCTAATGAAGAGTTATTGCAGGAGCGCCCATTCAGGCGCGAAAACATAAAAATAGAACAGAAAAAAAAGATCCGCCGACTAAGCCCACTATACGCAATAATTGTAATCTTATTAGTTGCTACAGCAACCTGGGCAACGATTCATGGGAAGACAGATATAATCACCTTAATTTTAGGCGCTGCATCTCTACTAATAGGATATCAAACACTAAAAGCCACCATCGACCCGAACGCCTTTCAAGTCGAAGAACAAAATGCCGTCAATGAAATAAACAAACTACTCAAACAACGCAGAGCCGAATGAAATAAACCTGAGCAAATTGCAAGCATAACATGCACAAAAAGTAACCATAAAAGGAGAAAAAAGGTGACAGATCTATTTACTAAATAGATCTGTCACCTTTTTTAGTCGTCACCTTTTTTAGTCCCTTTTTTAGTTCGTCGAAGCACAGAAGGTGCAGCCCAAGGGCAAAACCGGGCGGGCCGACGTGGCGCTGAATCTGATCAACAAGCTCTACGGCATCGAACGCGACTTCAAAGAAGCCAGCGCCGAGCAACGCCATCGGGGCCGACAGCAGCACAGCCAACCTATCCTGGCCCAACTGAAAAGCTGGTTGGAGAAAACTCAGCCCCAGGTCGCTGCGCAGAACGCCCTCGGCAAGGCGGTGAACTACCTGGCCAGCAACGGGAGCCGGCTTGAACGCTACGTCGAAGCCGGCCACCTGCCCATCGAAAATAACGCCGCCGAACGCGCAATCCGGCCCTTCGTCATCGGCCGCAAGAACTGGCTATTCAGCGACACGCCCAAGGGCGCGACCGCCAGCGCCCAGCTCTACAGCCTGGTGGAAACCGCCAAGGCCAACGGCCAGGAGCCCTACGCCTACCTGCGCCACATCCTCGAGTGCCTCCCCCAGGCCAAGGCCGTCGAGGACTACGAAGCGCTGCTGCCGTGGCGCTGTGCACCAGCCATCACATACTGACAGCCAACCCTCTCATAAAAGGACGGGGGTTTATGGCGCGCTTACGGATAAACGTCCGTCACCATAGGTGCAACACCTTTGCCAAGGCTGCCTGAATCCGACTCCAAAGTGCCTATGGGCGCATCGTTCGAGGGTTCTGACGACGATCAGACGCTTGATGCCAAAAAGAGGCGGAGAGTTGATTCTGGCAAGCGATGAGCAGACATTTTTTTGCGATTTACTCTGATACGCTGCTGAAACACTCGTTTACAGGAGTTGTTCGCATGATTGGCAAGTTAATTTCGACGGGTTTCAGTTTGGCCACCTTGCCCGCCCGCCTGACTTTTCGCAGCGTCCGCGCCTTGGCCATGACGCCTGCCGAAGCCAGCCGCCTGCTGGCGGACATGCGTCAGGCATCGGATCAGGCGGTGCAGGAACTCCAGGGGCTGTTGGCCAACGTCGATGCGGACATGACCCACAAAACGGCGCACCTCAGTGCTGCCGACAAGCGCCTGGCAGCCGAACTGGCCCTGCACGCCGCCGAACAACACCTGAACATGGCCGCGATCAACATTCTGCGGGCCGTCTGGCTGACGCTTCACTCGACGCCGAACTTGCCGCCAAGCGAGCTTGATAAGCGGCTTGAACAGACACGTAACGACTAACAGCCCGTCCGGCGGATCGGTCGATCCGAGCGAGAAATGGGAGCTCAGCATCCTTGAATCGGCGCTTCATGTGCAGGTGGGGTTTATGGAGCGCTTACATAACGACGACTTCAAAGACTGGGTCGTCTGCAAATGATGCCGCCCCTCAATCGTTCAGTGGCGGAACTCGCCATTGCGCTCAATCTCACGCCACAGTCACTGCGCAACTGGAGACAAATGGCTAAGAGATAAAGGTTTGATCGTGCCCGGAAACGGAAAGACCAGTGATCAATGGTCCAGCGCCGATACATTCAATGCTGTCATGGAAACCGCGCCGTTGAGTGAGGTGGAAATCTCTCAATATTGCCGAATCAAGGGCATTTATCCGGAGCAAATCCAGCAGTGGCGCGAGACCTGCCAAAACGCCAATACCCTTGCTGATCTGAAACCCAGCGCAGTGACTGGCAAACAAAGGTGACCAAAAAAAGGGACCAAAAAAAGGTGACAGATCTATTTATTAAATCGACCTGTCACCTTTTTCCCGCCCACCTTTTTTCCCGGATTTCGCGCTCGCTTTAGAGTCTTTCCCGTCGCACCTTGATTCTTTTTAAATTTGGCGTTTAGTGCTTTAAACTCCAAGCGCAAATATTGCGTTTCTAATATCTGCTTGCGCAAAAGCTCTTGGTTCAGCTCTGCTTGCTTCTGCCATTCCACTTGCCTTTTTTCAGTAAGTCGAGACTCTTCAGCTCCATCCGTTTTCGTAAAATAGGCTTGAGCTAAAGCAATTCCAATCGACGTTACTACGCTTATGATTACCGCCCACTTCGTCCACCATAAGCTTTTTGCGGCACCTTTTAGCGAAGCCTCAGCCTTTGCTTTATCTTCGTCCTGCTGCTTTATCCATTGGGGAATGGCGTCCGACACCAACGTCGTAGAAAGAGACGCGACATGATTCAACATGTCGCCCATATGTACTGCAACGGTACTAAGCGTCTCAGCAGCTTTTTCTGAGGCGTTCGCGGCTCGAGCTTGAGGTGACGTGGAAAAGTCTAGAAAGGGAGCTGTTCGCGCCTCAATCTCCTCAGCTTTTGGCTGGTGCAATCTCGGAGAGTGGATCGCTTGCGTGCGCACCGCATCTCCCACGCTGCTCCACTTTTTATCCGAAAACTCTTTTCGCCACCACTGGCTGGCGCTGTCAATCGCTGCGACGGAGGAAGTCAGTGATTCGATGGCGCTAGGCTTCAGGAATTCAAAATTGCTACGGAACTGGTCTGAGATTTTTTTACTCATTTGCTGAAAATTCGAGTTCTCGGCTATGACCCCTTTACCAAGCGCCGATAACGAGTCACTGGAATTTTCATATCCTGCATCTTCGACTCCAGCCTTTGCTAATGCCTCGATGTCCTCCCTGTCGAGCTCAGCAAACTCATCATTCGAAAGCCCAGTCCATATTCCTGAATCCATTTTAGGGGAACTGAACATTTGCACGACCAAGCGTCCCACTTCATGTTCATCAGCTCTTTCAAAAGCGCCCGTTTCTCCGATCTTCTTGTGGTCGCCATAGGTAATATGGCGGATGTACAGGGGGCCAGCAGAAGTGGATACCTGGCGTTTTTCGGCAGATTTAAGTAAATCCTTGATACTTAATTTCTTGCTGTCGTCCACTGATTGAGCTCACGCATGTGACTGATGGAGTCAGATTAGCTCTGCGTTTATCGCTTGGCTATCAGCTCAAAATATGGCTGTGAAATTCAGCCAAATTTTTCTAATCTGACCGAACGCTCATCGTCGCTATCTCTTTTTGAAATGATTACCGGCAGCTTAGAGACGAGAACACTTTGCCTATTGCTTTCCCATCAAAAGTTAGCCGGCGTATTCGCACTAATAATCTCCGCCTCATCCGCCCCAATATTCCGAAACCGATGCGGCAGCGTCGTCGGAAAGTAATACCCATCCCCAGCATTCAGCACACTAATCTGCCCATCAACCGTCAGCTCAACCGTCCCCCGCGTAACCAACCCACACTCCTCCCCTTCCGAGTGCACAATCGGCTCTTCCCCCGAACTCGCCCCCGGCGCGTACTGCTCGCGCAACAACCGCATCTGCCGACTCGGCACCGAAGCCCCAATCAACAACAACCGCAACCCATGACGCCCGAGGTCCGGCTGTTCGTTGGCGCGGAACACGTATTGGTGCTCGCGAGGTGGTTGGTCGAAGGTGAAGAAGTCCGCCAAGGACATGGGGATGCCTTCGAGCAGTTTTTTGAGGGAGCTGACGGAGGGACTGACGCGATTCTGTTCGATCAGGGAGATGGTGGCATTGGTGACGCCGCTACGCCGGGCCAGCTCGCGCTGGGAGAGTTTGTAGCTTTCGCGTACTAATTTGAGTCGTGAGCCCGTGTCCATGACAGCCTTATGCGAAGAATACTTAAGGGTTATGGGGGTGGATGGCGGGCGACTTTTGGCCGCGAAGATACCGCTTCCCTGTCCCGGAAATGTGAAAGGCGGGTATTAAATCACGTTTGGTGGTGTTGCTCAGCAGGTTCGATGAATGGGTGGGTGAAAAGGTTGTCTGGAGCTGAAGTCAGGCAGTTCAGCCGTGAAAATTGTCGGTGCAATAACTGTGTGTCAGCCGGGATTGATAGTGACTGGCATGGCCTCATCGCGAGCAAGCTCGGCTCCCACAGGGGTTGCGGAGTGTCAGGTGACATTGGTGGTGACTGGGATGGCCTCTTCGCGAGCAGGCTCGCTCCCACAGTTTGGGCCCGGTCGCCTCCAGGTTTTGTGTCCGCCGTAGGTCTGCTGTCGGAGTTGGGCTTGCTTGCGATGGCGGTGTGTCATTCAACATTGATGTTGGATGTGATGGCCTCATCGCGGGCAAGCCCGCTCCCACAGGTTTTGCGCCGTTAGATGCCGAACCGGTCGCGCAGCGCGTAGTACGCGGCGCCCATTGCGGTGAGTGGGGCCTGGAAGGTGCGGCCGCCGATCATGGGCATGTGCGGGAGCGAGGCGAAGGCGTCGAAGCGTTCGGCGTCGCCGCGGATCATTTCCGAGATCAGTTTGCCGGCCAGGTGCGAGCAGGTGACGCCGTGGCCGCTGTAGCCTTGCATGTAGTAGGCGTTTTTCTCGATGCGGCCGAATTGCGGCATGCGTGACATGGTCAGCAGGAAGTTGCCGGTCCAGCGGTAGTCGATTTTCACGTCCTTCAGTTGCGGGAAGGTTTTGAGGATTTTCGGCTTGATCAGTTGTTCGATGTCGTCCGGTTCGCGGGCGCCGTAGACCACGCCGCCGCCGTACAGCAAACGGTTGTCGGCGGTGAGGCGGTAGTAGTCGAGCAGGTAGTTGCAGTCTTCGACGCAATAATTGTTCTTGATCAGGCTGCGCGCGACTTTCTCGGTCAACGGTTCGGTGACGACGATTTGCGAACCGCACGGCATGCTTTTGCGCGTGACGCGGTTGTCGAGGTCTTGCGGCAGGTAGGCGTTGCCGGCGATCAGCAGGTACTTGGCGCGCACCACGCCTTTGGCGGTGCGCACGGTGATCGGTTCGCCGTAGGTGATTTCCACCGCCGCCGATTGTTCGTAGATTTTGCCGCCGAGGCCGATGATGGCCGAGGCTTCGCCGAGGGCCAGGTTCAGCGGGTGGATGTGGCCACCCTGCATGTCCAGCAGGCCGCCGACGTAGTTGTCGCAACCGACTTCGCGTTTGATGTCCGCGGCGTCGAGCATTTTCAGGTTCTTGTTGCCGTAGCGTTCCCAGCTGCTTTTCTGCTCGGCCAAACCTTTTAGCTGCTTTTTGTTCAGCGCGGCGAAGATGCCGCCCGGGCGGTAGTCGCACTGGATGTCGTAGTGTTGTATGCGCTGACGGATGATGTCGGCGCCTTCAAAGATCATGCTGCCGAGGACTTCGGCGGTTTTGTCGCCGTAGCGTTCTTCGATGACATCGACGTCGCGGCTGTAGGAGTTGACCAGTTGACCGCCGTTGCGGCCGCTGGCGCCGAAACCGACTTTGGCGGCTTCGAGTACGGTCACGCTGTAGCCGGCTTCGGCGAGGAACAGCGCTGAGGACAAACCGGTGTAGCCGGCGCCGATCACGCAGACGTCGCATTCCACCAGTTCTTCAAGCACCGGGAAGTCGCCGGTGAAGTTGCGGGTGGCGGCGTAGTAGCTGTTTACATGTGTTGTTTGTTTCATACGTTTCTCCGATGGCCGCCAACACGTGCCGGCGGCCGCCGTTGTAGAGGTGTTAGAGCTTGATCCAGGTCGCTTTGAGTTCGGTGTATTTGTCGAACGCATGCAGCGATTTGTCCCGACCGTTACCCGACTGCTTGAACCCGCCGAACGGCGCGGTCATGTCGCCGCCGTCGTACTGGTTGACCCAGACGCTGCCGGCGCGCAAGCCGCGCGCAAAGGTGTGGGCCTTGCTCAGGTTGCTGGTCCACACGCCGGCGGCCAGGCCGAAGATGCTGTCGTTGGCAATCGCCAGCGCTTCATCGAAGGTGTCGAAGGTGATCAGCGACAGCACCGGGCCGAAGATTTCTTCCCGGGCGATGGTCATGGCGTTGGTCACACCGTCGAAGATCGCCGGTTCCACGTACAGGCCACCGGTGTCTTCGAGGGTGCGGCTGCCGCCCGCGATCAGTTGCGCACCCTGGTCTTTGCCGACCTGGATGTAGCGCAGCACGTTTTCCAGTTGGCGCTGATCGACCACTGCGCCGACGGTGGTTTCTGGATCAAGGGCGTGCCCCGGTTTCCAGGCTTGCAGCGCTTCCACCAGCAGTGGAATGAATTGCTCGCGGATTGAACGCTCGACCAGTAAGCGCGAGCCGGCGGTGCAGACTTCGCCCTGGTTGAAGGCAATCGCACCGGCCGCTGCTTGTGCTGCCGCGCGCAGATCCGGCGCGTCGGCGAACACCACGTTCGGGCTCTTCCCCCCTGCTTCGAGCCAGACGCGTTTCATGTTGCTTTGCCCGGCATAGATCAGCAGCTGCTTGGCAATCGCGGTCGAGCCGGTGAAGGCCAGCACGTCGACGTCCATGTGCAACGCCAGCGCCTTGCCGACGGTGTGACCGTAGCCTGGCAGGACGTTGAACACGCCTTTCGGGATGCCGGCGTCGAGGGCCAGTTGAGCGATGCGGATGGCCGTGAGTGGCGACTTTTCCGAAGGCTTGAGGATGAACGAGTTGCCTGCGGCGAGGGCTGGAGCGAATTTCCAACTGGCCATGATCAGCGGGAAGTTCCACGGCACGATGGCGGCTACAACACCTGCAGGTTCGCGGGTGATGAGGCCGAGTTGGTCGTGCGGCGTGGCGGCGACTTCGTCGTAGATCTTGTCGATGGCTTCGGCGCTCCAGCGGATCGCGTTGGCGGTCGCTGGGATGTCGATGCTCATGGAGTCGTTGATCGGTTTGCCCATGTCGAGGGTTTCGAGCAGGGCCAGTTCTTCCTGGTTGGCCAGGATCAGATCGGCGAAACGGATCAGGATGCGCTTGCGCTCAGCCGGGGCGAGTTTGGCCCAGATGCCGGAGTCGAAGGTGCGGCGCGCGACGGCGACTGCCACATTGGCGTCGGCCTCGTCGGTGCTGGCGACGTTGGCCAGGAAGCGGCCGTCGACCGGGCTCATGCATTCAAAGGTGTCGCCGCTGAGTGCCGAGCAGTATTGGCCGTCGATGAATGCGCGGCCTTCGATTGTTAAGGACTGGAAGCGTTGCTCCCAGTCGCTGCGAGTGTTTGTCATGGTTGTGACTCGACGCGGGGGAATAAGTAGTCGTTGGACTAAGGCCAACCAATTAACGATCTGAAAACTGCGATCACTGTGGGAGCGAGCCTGCTCGCGAAAGCGGTGTGCCAGGCGACATCAGTGTTGAATGTGCCGCCGCCTTCGCGAGCAGGCTCGCTCCCACAGTTGATCGAGGGTGTACGCAGAGAATGCGTACACCACTTGGCTCATCAAACCGTATGCAGATACCAGTTGTACTCAAGGTCCGAAATGGAGTTCTCGAACTCGGCCAGCTCGCTTTCCTTGCATGCCACGAACACGTCGATGTACAGCGGGTCGATGTAGCGCGACATGACTTCACTGTCGTCGAGCTCGCGCAATGCATCGCGCAGGTTGTTCGGCAGGCTCTGCTCGTTTTGCTCGTAGCTGTTGCCTTCGACCGGTGCGCCCGGCTCGATTTCGTTGGTCAGGCCGTGGTGAATACCGGCCAGTACCGACGCCATCAGCAAGTACGGGTTGGCATCGGCGCCCGCCACGCGGTGTTCGATGCGCACGGAGTCCGGCGAACCGGTCGGCACACGTACCGCCACGGTACGGTTGTCGATGCCCCAGCTCGGCGAGTTCGGCACATAGAACTGCGCGCCGAAGCGACGGTACGAGTTGACGTTCGGGCAGAGGAACGCCATCTGCGCCGGCAGGGTCTCGAGCACACCGCCGATCGCGTGACGCAGCGCGGCGTTCTGCTCGGGATCCTCGCTGGCAAAGATGTTGTTGCCTTCTTTGTCGAGAATCGAAATGTGTACGTGCAAACCGTTACCCGCCTGGCCCGGATACGGCTTGGCCATGAAGGTGGTGTCCATCTCGTGGTCGTAGGCGATGTTCTTCACCAGACGCTTGAGCAACACCGCGTAGTCGCAGGCCTTGATCGGGTCATTAACATGATGCAGGTTCACTTCGAATTGCGCCGGGGCGCTTTCCTTGACGATGGCGTCGGCAGGAATGCCCTGCTCTTTCGCGCCTTCGAGGATGTCTTGCAGGCAATCGACGTATTCGTCCAAGTCGTCGATCAGGTAGACCTGGGTCGACATCGGACGTTTGCCGGAGACCGGCGAGCGTGGCGATTGCGGACGACCGTTCACGTTGTCCTGGTCGATCAAATAGAACTCGAGTTCGAACGCGGCGCAAATGGTCAGGCCCATTGCATCGAACTTGCTCACGACTTGACGCAGCACTTCGCGAGGGTCAGCGAAGAACGGCTGGCCTTCGAGTTCGTGCATGGTCATTAACAGTTGCGCAGTTGGGCGCTTCTGCCATGGCTCGATGCTGAGCGTATTAGGGATGGGGAAGCAGATTCGGTCTGAGTCGCCGATGTCCAGACCCAGGCCGGTGCTTTCCACCGTAGAACCGTTGATGTCCAGAGCAAACAGTGACGCCGGGAGGTTGATGCCTTTTTCGTAAACCTTATGAAGACTGGTGCGCTCGATGCGCTTGCCGCGCACCACACCGTTCATATCCGCAATCAGAAGGTCGACGTACAAAACCTCAGGATATTTCTTAAGGAATGCGTTTGCTTCGTTGAGTTGAACGGCACGCAGAGGGACCGACATGATGCACCTATTAGCTGTTAATTATTATGTTCACTACCCTTTCACGAGCCCAGTCAACCCGAACGGCAAAGTGAAGTCAATAGCGAACACTTGGCCTTTCAACCTTTATTTTATGGCCTTTTATGGGCACGAGAGTGCCAGATCAGTCTTGCGCACCGCGTAAATCCTGAAGATCGGACGTGCGGCGTTTAGAATTTTTTACATGAGAGTTGTTAATTAAAATCAACAAGGCTAAGCTCCGGAAAAGCTCGTTCAAGTGTGAAACTTCGAGGTGATAAAAATGGCATTCAAGCCATTGATCGGCGTTACAGCGTGCGTCAAACAGATTGGCCTGCACCCCTACCATGTCAGCGGCGACAAGTACTTGCGTGCTGTCAGCGTCGCGGCTTTGGGGCTGCCCGTCGTCATTCCTTCCTTAGGCGAACTGACCGAAATCGAGGACCTGCTCGCGCAGCTCGACGGTTTGCTGCTGACCGGCTCGCCCTCGAATGTGGAACCCCTCCACTATCAAGGCCCCGACAGCGCCCCCGGTACGGATCACGATCCGCAACGGGACGCCACCACCCTTCCTTTATTGCGTGCGGCCATTGCGGCCGGCGTGCCGGTGCTCGGTATCTGCCGGGGCTTTCAGGAAATGAACGTGGCGTTTGGTGGCAGCCTGCATCAAAAGGTCCACGAACTGCCCGGCATGCTGGATCACCGGGAAGCGAATCATCCGGACCTGGCCGTGCAGTACGCAGCGGCTCACGCGGTCAACGTGCAACCGGGCGGTGTGTTCGAGGCGCTGGATTTGTCGCAGGTGTTCCAGGTCAATTCGATTCACAGCCAGGGCATCGACCGGCTGGCTCCTGGCCTGCGTGCGGAAGCCGTCGCGCCGGATGGTTTGATCGAGGCGATTTCGGTGGAACACAGCCCAACCTTCGCCGTCGGCGTGCAATGGCACCCGGAATGGCAGGTGCTTTCGAATCCTCCTTATTTGAGTATTTTCCAGGCGTTTGGCGAGGCGTGCCGGCAACGGGCGGCGCTGCGTAATACGCGCTGACTTAAAAAACGATTAATCCATTTACTGCCCCCGTGAGTCAGGCGGGCGCGCCTTTGCGCGTCGGTCACTCACGACAACAACACACGCGATAACAACAAGTACGAACAGGCAGCCAGGATGGCGGCGCCGAATAAGCCCGAGCGGTATGGAACAGGCGAGCGCAATCCCTGGTAGGAGCGAGGCTTGCCCGCGAAGGCGGTGTATCAGGCAACGATGATGTCGACTGACACTCCGTCTTCGCGGGCAAGCCTCGCTCCTACAGGGTCCGCGCTCTGGCTGGCACCACCGGCTCGGGCTTGCAATCCACTATTAAGTCAGGCCGCGTTGGCCCGACGACTGAAACCTGTTGGGAGTTTCACATGGCAAACGCCTCCAGCATCTACAGGAAGGCTCTTGAAGGTCACCAGTCACCGAAAAAGGTGCTGGTGAAAGTCGACCGCGTTACCAAAAAGTTCGACGAAACCACCGCCGTGGACGATGTCTCGCTTGAGATCCATCAAGGCGAAATCTTCGCCCTGCTCGGCGGTTCTGGCTCCGGCAAATCGACCCTGCTGCGCATGCTCGCAGGCTTCGAGCGCCCGACCGAAGGACGGATTCTGCTCGACGGTGTCGACATCACCGACATGCCGCCGTACGAACGGCCGATCAACATGATGTTCCAGTCCTACGCGCTGTTCCCGCACATGACGGTGGCGCAGAACATCGCCTTCGGCCTGAAGCAGGATCGCCTGTCCTCCAGCGAAATCGACGCTCGTGTTGAAGAGATGCTGCGACTGGTGCACATGACCCAGTACGCCAAGCGCAAACCGCATCAGCTGTCTGGCGGTCAGCGTCAGCGTGTGGCCTTGGCTCGCTCCCTGGCCAAGCGTCCGAAGCTGTTGCTGCTCGACGAACCGATGGGTGCGCTGGATAAGAAGCTGCGTTCGCAGATGCAACTGGAGTTGGTCGAGATCATCGAGCGCGTTGGCGTGACGTGCGTGATGGTGACCCACGATCAGGAAGAGGCCATGACCATGGCCCAACGCATCGCCATCATGCACCTCGGCTGGATCGCGCAGATCGGCAGCCCGGTGGACATTTATGAAGCGCCGGTCAGCCGCATGGTCTGCGAATTCATCGGCAACGTGAACGCCTTCGACGGCACCGTTGTGGAAGACCTTGAGGGGCACGCGATCATTCACAGCCCGGATCTGGAGCAGAAGATTTACGTCGGTCACGGCGTCAGCACTTCGGTGCAGGACAAGTCGATCACCTACGCCATCCGCCCGGAAAAACTGCTGGTCAGCACCACCAAACCCGATACCCGCTACAACTGGTCCCAAGGCAAAGTGCATGACATCGCCTACCTCGGCGGTCACTCGGTGTTTTACGTGGAATTGCCCGGCGGCAAAGTGGTGCAGTCGTTCATGGCCAACGCCGAACGCCGTGGCGCACGTCCGACCTGGGACGACAAAGTCTACGTGTGGTGGGAAGACGACAGCGGCGTGGTACTGCGCTCATGAAAACACTCAATCAGCAGTTTATGCGGCTGATGCCGAGTGGTCGAAAGCTCGTCATCGGGGTTCCTTTCCTGTGGCTGTTCCTGTTCTTCATGCTGCCGTTCTTCCTGGTGATGAAGATCAGCTTCTCGGAAGCGGCCCTGGCCATTCCTCCTTACTCAGAGATCTACACTTTCGCCGAGCAGAAATTCCAGCTGCTGCTGAACCTCGGCAACTACTCGTTGCTCACCCAGGATGAGTTGTACATCTCGGCGTACTTCGGCTCGTTGAAGGTGGCGTTTTTAAGCACGCTGATGTGCCTGGTGATCGGTTTCCCGATGGCCTACGCGATCACCAAGGCGAACAAGGAAACGCAAAACGTCCTGCTGTTGCTGATCATGATGCCGACCTGGACCGCGATCCTGATCCGCGTTTATGCGTGGATGGGCATCCTCAGCAACAACGGTTTGCTCAACGCGTTCCTGATGTGGACCGGGCTGACCGACCACCCGATCGAGATCCTCAACACCAACACCGCCGTATATATAGGCGTGGTGTATGCGTATCTGCCGTTCATGGTGTTGCCGCTGTACGCCAACCTGGTCAAGCACGATCAAAGCCTGCTGGAAGCCGCTTCGGACCTCGGTTCGAGCAACTTCAACAACTTCTGGAAAATCACTGTGCCGCTGGCCAAAAACGGGATCATCGCCGGCTGCATGCTGGTGTTCATTCCGGTGGTCGGTGAGTTCGTGATTCCAGAACTGCTGGGCGGCCCGGAGACCCTGATGATCGGTCGCGTACTGTGGCAAGAGTTCTTCAATAACCGCGACTGGCCGGTGGCGTCTGCCCTGGCGGTGGTGATGCTGTTGATCCTGATTGTGCCGATTCTGCTGTTCAACCGCAGCCAGGCCAAAGAGATGGAGGCACGGGGATGAAACGCTTCGGATTTTCAAAGTTCATGCTGATTTTCGGCTTGTCGTTTATCTACCTGCCGATGTTGATTCTGGTGATCTACTCGTTCAACGCCTCGAAGCTGGTAACCGTATGGGGCGGCTGGTCGTTCAAGTGGTACGCCGGCCTGCTCGATAACTCGCAACTGATGGGTTCGGTGGTGCGTTCGCTGGAAATCGCCTGCTACACCGCGATTGCTGCTGTAGCGCTGGGCACGTTGGCGGCGTTTGTACTGACTCGCGTGACGCGTTTCAAGGGCCGCACGTTGTTCGGTGGTTTGGTGACGGCGCCGTTGGTGATGCCGGAAGTGATCACCGGTCTGTCGCTGTTGCTGTTGTTTGTAGCGATGGCGCAGTTGATCGGCTGGCCGATGGAGCGCGGCATCGTCACCATCTGGATCGCGCACACCACGTTCTGTGCGGCGTATGTGGCAGTGGTGGTCTCGGCGCGTTTGCGTGAGCTGGACCTGTCCATCGAAGAAGCGGCCATGGACCTCGGGGCGAAGCCGTTCAAGGTGTTTTTCCTGATCACCATTCCGATGATCGCGCCGTCCCTGGCAGCCGGCGGCATGATGTCGTTTGCCTTGTCGCTGGATGACCTGGTGTTGGCGAGCTTCGTGTCCGGCCCAGGTTCGACGACCCTGCCGATGGAAGTGTTCTCGGCGGTACGTCTGGGCGTGAAGCCTGAGATCAACGCCGTGGCCAGCCTGATTCTGTTGGCGGTATCGATCGTGACCTTCATGGTCTGGTACTTCAGCCGCCGCGCCGAAGCTACCCGCAAACGTGCGATTCAGGAAGCGATGGACCAGACCGCCAGCGAATCCTGGCAGCAACCTAAAAAGCAAATGGTAGAAGCGACGGCCTAGGCCGTCGCGTTTCACGGTTTTGCATGCTTTTCATAACAAGAGCCTGGATAAAAAGAATGGAGTTGTACCGATGAAAATGTTTGGCAGGACTCTGCTGACACTGTCCTTATTGGGCGCGATCGCCACCGGCGCCCAGGCCAATGACAAGGTACTGCGCGTCTACAACTGGTCGGATTACATCGCCCCGGACACCGTCAAGAAGTTCGAAGACGAAACCGGCATCCGCGTGACCTACGATGTGTTCGACAGCAATGAAACCCTTGAAGCACGGCTGCTCGCCGGCAAGTCCGGCTACGACATCGTCGTGCCGTCCAACAGTTTCCTGGCCAAGCAGATCAAGGCGGGCGTCTATCAGGAACTGGACAAGTCGAAACTGCCGAACTGGAAAAACCTCAACCCGACCCTGCTGAAAAACGCCGCCGCCAGCGACCCGGATAACGGTCATGCCTTCCCGTACATGTGGGGCTCGATCGGCATCGGTTTTAACCCGGACAAGGTCAAGGAAGTACTCGGCACTAACGCGCCGACCAACTCCTGGGACTTGCTGTTCAAACCGGAAAACGCCGCCAAGCTGAAAGCCTGCGGCATCAGTTTCCTCGATTCGCCGACCGAGATGCTCCCAGCCGCCCTGCACTATCTGGGCTACCCGGTGAACTCGCAGGACAAGGATCAGATCGCCGAAGCTGAAGCGCTGTTCATGAAAATCCGCCCTTCGGTGGCGTACTTCCATTCGTCGAAATACATCTCGGACCTGGCCAACGGCAACATCTGCGTCGCCGTCGGTTACTCCGGCGATGTGCTGCAAGCCAAGGCTCGCGCCAAGGATGCCGGCGACAAAGTGCAGGTCGACTACAGCATTCCGAAAGAAGGTGCGGGCAGTTTCTATGACATGGTCGCCATCCCACGGGACGCGGCGAACGTGGAAAACGCCTACCTGTTCATGAACTTCCTGATGCGCCCGGACATCATCGCCGAGATCACCAACAACATCGGCTACAGCAACGCCAACGCGGCGGCGACGCCCTTGGTGGATGAAGCGATTCGGGATGATCCGGGTTCGTATCCGTCGCAAGCGGTGATGGCGACGTTGTATGCCATTCCGGATATGCCGATTGGCGTTCAGCGGGTGATGACCCGGGGATGGACGCGGGTGAAGCTCGGTAAGTAATTCACTCGACACCGATCGTTCCCACGCTCTGCGTGGGAATGCCTCCTCGGACGCTCTGCGTTCGGCTTTGGAGGGACGCGGAGCGTCCCGGGCTGCATTCCTTTGCTGCGCGTGGGAACGATCAATGCCGAAGATTTCCGTTCACGCAGCGCCTTACCACCGCTGCACTCCTCTCTGCAGAACGGCCTCACCTGGCTTCCTCGGTTAAGGTGAATTTGGGCGCCCTCCTCGGGCGCCTTTTTTTATGATGGAACGAGCGGCCACTCAGCCAATGCTCGATAGCGACCCTTATGGGATTCGAACAGCGTGAAGTGATCAGCCCGCAGATAAAACTCGGGCGGTGTCGTGGACTCAGGCACCGGCACTCGGTAGTCGCGCATCAAGGTCAAATGCGGGCGGAATTCCTTGGGTGAATCCTCAAACCCGAACGGCAGCATTGCCTGCTCCAGGGCATACACCAGACGAAGCAACTCCGGTGATGCCTGCTCAGGCGCGAGCACCAACACCCCTGCCCTGCGCCAGACATCCAGCCGATCAAGCGCAACCCTCAAAGCCACACCCGGCGTTCGAACATTCGCGGCGGCCGTGCAAATATCGGCAATCTGCGCCACGCCAACCGCGCCCAAAAACATCAACGTCAGGTGAAAGTTTTCCGCCGGCACCGGGCGTCCACTCCTGAGCCCAAGCGCGCTGCGCCACTGGGCAATGGCTCGACGTTGCTCGGGTGCGCAGTTCAGGGCAAAAAACAGTCGTTTTAACGGCTCATGGGATTCGTCGCTCATAGCTGGCACCTCCTGACATCCAAGTTATAGTTCATGCAAACGGTTCATTTGGAGGGGGCCATGCGAGAGATCATCAGCAAAGAGCCATGGTGGGCCGTGCCACCGAAACCCGGTCAGGATGAGTCCGAGCTGGAATGGGGCTGGCTGGTTCATTACAACGAAGGTGAGCCGCGCTTCGAGTTCGTCAAAGAGCGGCCGACAGACAGCGAGATTCGTCATCGCAAGAGTTGCAGGACCACCCCGGCGTCGGAGTGATCCTGCGGTTGGCGTCAGGCTTTGACGATTATTTCGAAACCGCCAAAGATCAACCGCTGACCATCGAATGGCATCGGATTGGCGTCGGGCTGCATCCGCGGATCGTGCATGAACTTTTCCATGGCGGCGTCACGAGTGGCCTTGTCAGGCCAGATGATCCAGGAAAAGATCACGGTTTCGTCGTCCTTGAGTTTTACGGCCATGGGAAACGACGTCACCTTGCCATCAGGCACGTCGTCACCCCAGCATTCGGTGACGTTGAGCGCGCCATTTTCCTTGAAAATAGCGGCGGCTGTTTCGGCGTGTTTCTTGAACTTCTCACGGTTGGCGGTGGGTACGGCTGCGACAAAGCCATCAACGTAGGACATGGTCATTCTCCTGCTGGGGGTAGAGGGTCGATCTGCTGGTTAGTCGATTCCGACGGGCCCCAATCGACAGATCCGCTGCCCGAACTGACCGACGGTACTTCGGCGCTCCCCGCCAGATTGCCCTCGATTTGCGCCGCCAGGTACAACGTACCGGCCATCACGCCGGTGGTCGGGTTCTGCACCAGTTTCAACCAGGCCTTGTCGAACGTGTTGCCCAGACTGCTGCGAATCAGTGCCTCGCTGTCCGGCCGGTCATTGGCCTGGATAATCGCGCGAATCCCCGCCACCCCGACGGAAATCAAGCCCCCGGCCAATTTGCCCGCTGCAGCGGCCACTGCACTGGCCGCACCTCGCGGGACCATTTCGGCTTCCATCCGTTTGCTGGCGCGCTTGGCAACCGGCGCCATGGCGGTATCGGTCGAACCCACGCCCCTGTCGCCGCCCGCCTTGTGGATCTTCTCGATCAGCGCCGCGTAGGCCGGTAGCGTATTCAGAGGTTGGGTGTGCACGACCTGGTAAAGCGAGGCGTCGCGGGCGGGTGGCGGTCCCAGGGCGATGGCGGGAATTTTCTGGATTCGGCCATTGAGCTGAGCCAACGGCACGCCGTGGCGCTGGGAGATTTTCTGCAGTTCTTCCTGAAGAATGTCCACGTAGAACGCCGTTGCCAGGCCGAGAATCGCGTCGGGATCGATCTCCACCGCGACCGGCGCCAGCACGCGCTCCTGGTATTGCTCCAGCAGATAGGCCGCCAGGCGCTTGGCCGAGGCATCTTGCTCGCCCTTGGCGCTGAGGGTGTACCAGCTGACCTTCATCGATAGCCATTCCTGGGTCCAGTAACTGCTGAACCATGGAATGAAGTTCTCTTCGGTCAGTTGATAGACCCGCGTGCGCCAGTAATCCATGGCACCGCGCGCGTAGATTTTGGTCTGCTCGGTGGCCGATTGCGACGCCGCGACAATCTCACGATCCACCAGCTGCCAAGTGCTTTGGGAAATCACCACCGGCACCACTTCCACCGGGGCGCGCACAGGCATGGCGCATCCCGCCAACACCACCAACACGGCGACGATCAGCGAACGCAGGTTCAAGATCGCGGTTCCTACAGACTTGCCCGAACGGAGTGTCCGGTGTTCAAAGGCCTATTAATTTGAGTATAGGTCTCGGTGTTTGTTCGCTTGGGGTTGAGGGTGTTCTTCAGGCCACCTTCGTCGGATCGCCGCCCGGAGCGAAGGGGCCCTCAAAAACACCAAAAAACCGTCCATCACTTATGTCGATATTCACCATTGCCGCGAATGCCTTCCGCGCAAAAACCGTCAGCGTAGGATCAACCACAACCCAACACGAAACCCCGCATCGGAGGGGCGAATCATGATTATCCATCTCCTGACCTGCCTGGCCCTGACGGCCGTCACATTGAGCGTATTTTCCTGGTACGTCCTGTCCGAGGAGCGCACGTCATGATTCACTCCGTTACCCTGGCCGTGAGCTTTCCAGTGTTTGGCAATAACTTCTATTCCCAATCATTCGTTTCGCGCAAAACGCTCGAACTGGTGTTCGACGAAAACTTCGAGGCGTTGCTGATGCCGGCAGCCGCTAACCACTTCAACAATGAAGTGGTCGGGCTCAATGATCAGTTCCGGTTCCTGAATGATGTGCTGGCTGAGCATTTGCTGGCGACTGAGCTCGCCTCTACCGCCCGCCGGAATCAATACTTCTGAGCAGTTGCCCCAGGCCCTCGGCAAAACAGGTCGGCGTGCTCGGGGAGAAGCACTGAAGCAGGCGGCTGTTGTCGGCGCGTGAATGTTTGATATCACCGGAACGCGGCGCATCGTAGTTCAACGTCAGGGGTCGCCCGAGGAGTTCACTTAACGCCGCCGCCAGATCGTTAAGGCTGGTGGATCGGTTAAACCCGATGTTGACCGGTTCGATGCTCGGTTTTGACGCTTTGACCGCCTGTACCAGGACCTTGACGAGGTCCTCTATGTAGACAAAATCCCTTGTTTGCTCCCCGTCACCGTAAACCGTGATGGGGAGATTTTTTTTGGCCCTCTCGCTGAAAATACTGATGACGCCGGAATAAGGCGATGAAGGGTCCTGACGCGGCCCGTAAATATTGAAAAAACGCAGAATGACCGGTTCAAGTCCGTGTTGGCGTCGGTAGAAATCGAGGAAATGTTCGCTGGCCAGTTTGTCGGCGGCATACGGAGTCAGCGGATTCTTGGGCGTGTCCTCGGTCATCGCCATGCCCTCGCCATTGTTGCCATAGATCGCCGCACTGGACGCGTAAACCACCCGTCTTACGCCTGTCTGACGCATGGCTTCGCAGATATTCAGCGTACCGACGAAGTTGCTTTGGTGAGTAGCGACCGGGTCTTCGACCGACGCCTGCACCGAGGCCACCGCAGCCAAATGAACCACCGAACTGCAGTCTTTCATCGCCCGCTCCACCGTCGGCGCGTCGGCCACATCCCCCACCACCAGGGTCAAATGGCAGCGATCAATCGGCAGGTTCGACAATTTGCCGGTGGAAAGATCGTCCAGAACCCGAACGCTGTAACCGTTTTCAAGCAGTGCTTCGACAAGGTGCGAACCGATGAAACCGGCACCGCCCGTCACAAGAATTCGATCGGCAGTCATGATTTATTTACTCCCCGGTGCGCTGGTGGGTGTTCGATCCATGGCAATGAAGTCGCCTAATTGCTCGATGAGCTCACGGCTGTCACTGAGCATCTGTTGCCAGTCGGTCGGAAAGCGAACATTCAAGGGTAATTGATCGATTCTCCAGCGCGGCGACAGGGGGCGATCAAACCGGGCGGCGACCTGCAAGCCCATTTCGCTGGCAGCGAATGGCCCACGCAACACCGTCGGCGTGCGACCGGCGCTGTCGACGGCCTGGACAACATGGGCCGTCAACCACTCGCCATCGGGCATGCGAACGCGCAACGGCTGACCAATCGCGGCATAGCTGATGTTCAGCGGTTCCAGATAGATCCACAGCAGGGGCTCTTCCAGCCGCTCAAGGCGCATCAACAACGTACCGGCACCGACGTTTTCGCCGGGAGTGACCAATACCTCCGCAACCCGACCGCTCTGCGCGGCTTTGACCGATAACGCGGCGAGGCGCGTTTTCAACCACTGTTGCTCGGCGGCCTGTTGAATAATCTCGCGTTCAACGCTCAACGGCGACTGACGAGCCAGTTGCTCGCGGCGCTCGAACGCCAACAGGTCCGCTTTAAAAGCATCAAGTTCGGACTGGGCTGCCAGCACTTCGCCACGAGAGACGGCGCCTGATACAACGAGGTCTTCAAGCACCTGCACCCGTTCCTCCGTCCTGCTCACTCGGGTCCTGAGCAACTGACGCTCCCGAGTGTCCAATTGGGTGTTGGCGGCGCGCACCGTATTAGTCGGCATCGCGGCGAGCTGCATTAGCCGCGCACGCCATTCGGGATTGTCGAGACTGACCAACGGCTGATCGACTTGGACCTGTTCCCCGGCCATAACAAACAGCTGATCGACCCGACCGGCATCCCGTGCGCGCACCTCGAGAATTGGCAGGCGCAATTGCGCCGGCGCGTCGATCATCAGCATGCCGTAGGCCAGTTTTCCTCCCAGCCAAAGCAAGGGGCTCGCGACCAGGAACAGGATCAAATACCAACGCACGCGAAACGCCATGCGCTTGCCCGGGGCGTAGAGCACACTCAAACCCTGTTCCTGGGTCGGGCTCAGTTCTTTACGACTATCGAATCGAATCTTCATGACGGCTCACCGTTTTGGAAAGTCTCGCCAGGCTTGCCAGTCAATGCCGGCAATTCCTCGTGGTTGCAGCTGTTCGCGCCAGGCACGGGTCTGGTGCTGCAACTGCTCAGTCGACGCGCCGGCCCAGGATTCCGTGGCATCCAATTGCGGCTCGGTGCTTTGCGCCAGTCGAAACTGCAGGTCGGGCCAACGTTGGGCGATCTGCTCTGCCATTCGTGCGCTGTTTTTCGGGTTGCGGGTGTAGATCATCAGGCTGACCTGACGCACGCCCGCGTCGGGTAGCGCGCACGGCAGACAGGTTGTTCCGGGTTTTGCCTCAGCGAACCAGCGATGATGGCTGGAAATCTCTACCGGCCAGGGGCTCGCTGCGGAGGCCGCGCGCAAGGTGTCGAGCAAGTCCTTCAAACGCTGATCCGGGACCGGTACGCCCAGCTGCTCGAGTTCCAGGTCCAGGTGCAGGCTGGTGAATGAAAGCCCTTTCAGCTTCGCCAATAAATCGGTGAGCTGATGGCGTTCCTGCGGCTCGATCCAGGCCGAATCGCCGAGCAACAGGCTGACTTGCACCCCCTCGCCTGCCGCGTCCTGCAGCAATTGCTCCAGTCGTTGGCGCGTCGTGACAAGGTCTTTCAACTGGGCGGCCTTGAGGCCAAGGTAGATCTTGTCCATCCCGGCTTTACGCAGTTGCTCAAGCTCCGCTTTACGCTGATCGGGATCGAGCAACGCTTCGCTGTCCCAGACATAGCTGGCCTGGGACCATTGGCTCGACTGCACCCCCGCCGTCTGAAGCGGCAGTGGTTGTGCGGCCAGTATCGTCGGGGGCAACGACAGCGTCAGGAGCAGCAGTATCGATCGCATATCAAAACCTCGTGGCTCGTTTAAGCACCCACCACGGCGCCATCGAGGTTTCTTCATGGCCGCGACGAAATATCTCGTTGAGCATGGCCACTGCGCTCCAGCACCGCAGAAATAGCATGAACAGCGGAAAGAAAGGCACCAATAACCCCAGGATCATGTCCTTTCGAGGTCGGTCGGACACCATCAACAACATGGCGCCGAACAACAGCGTGGTGATCATCAGGTACAGCGCATAGATCAGTACAAACAGAAACAACAGCGTCTTGCCCGGCAGAATAAATAACGCCAGCAAGGTGTAGCTGAAGATGATGAACGGCAGCACCAGCTGAAAAAAGAAGCCGCTGAGCAGGATCATCAGAAAGGTCGGCCAGCCCAATAAGTTCGGGTTGATGTTGTGATTGTGCTTTCTGATGTACAGAAAAAACAGGTCGCCATCCCAGCGCAATCGCTGCATCAGAAACTGACCGAGCGTCGACGGTGCATCGGTGTGTCCAATCGCTTCCGGCTCGAAGGGAATCCTCAAGTCGTGTCGCTTGAAGTAACTTTTGATGCGCAACGTCAGGTCCAGATCCTCCGCGGTGTGCGTGTTCCAGCCACCGATTTTCACCAGAAAGCTGCGGCGGAATGCCCCAAAGGCCCCGGAGACGTTGTTGACCAGGTTCCATTCGGCCAGACCGATTTTCGACATATGGATGGATAACAGGTATTCCAGCGCCTGCATCGCGGTGACCCAGGAGCCCCAGACATTGCGCACACGCAGACTACCGGCGACCGCAGGTACCGACGGGTCCTCGAAATGGCGCACGATGGAGCTGACCATGTTGTTGTCGAAGGACGTGTCACCATCAAGCGCCATCACGATGTCACCGCTGGCCAGCGACAGACCGGCGTTCAATGACGACACCCGCCCGCCCCTCTGCCATTTGGCGATCGGACGCAAATGACGCCTGGGGTACAACTGCGAATCCACGTTAAAACTGCGAACGGCGCTCAGCGTCGGCTGGTTCACCGTGGCCCCGTCTACCACCGGAATCATCTCGATGTGGCCGGGGTACGTCTGCTCGCACAGGCTTAACAGCGTGGTCTGAACATCCATCCCTTCGCTGTAGCAGGTAATAATGCAAGAGACCTTGGGCCGATAGACGCTGATCTTCGGTATACGGGTGCGCCGACGCGTGAACCAGCGCAATACACCCAGCAGCACCATGATCATCAGGGGTAATTCAAAGATCAGAAACAAGGGGAAAAGCATGAAAAACAATCGGCTCAACCCATCCGGTCCCATGAGCGCGCTGAGTGCGTTGTAGAGTTGCTCCATTAAAGGGCTCATGGCGTGTCACGCCAACTCACCGGCCAGACGGGCCAGTAGTAGTTCGCCATCTTCCTGCTCGAGAAGATCGTGGGGCGCCGTGATGCTGACGACACGCAGGGAAATGTCGCTGACCTCCGGTGCTGAAAACAACTCGGCGACCCGGCTCAAGCGTTGTTTGACGCACTCCAGGCCCTTGCCATTGGTATGGGGAAGCATGATCCACAAGTACTCTTCCGTACTTCGAGAGCAGCGGTCGGTTTCCCTGACGGTTTCCTTCAAGCGATCAGCCACGCTGTCGATGAAGGCATGGCCGTGATGCTCACCGAGGCGAGACAACGTACCGGCCAGATTGACGAAGCGCAGACCGATCAGTGAGAAGGCAGGCAACGGGTAGCGGCGCACGACCTGGATCTGCCAGGTCAGCAGATCATAGAAATCCTTGCCGCCTAACAGAGTGAGTCGACCGAAGTGATGAACCGATTGATCGCCGAACTCCTGGCGGCAGCGGAAACGTCCTGCCTCGGCCAGGCGGAAATCTCTGACCTCGCGTACTCGCAACTTGTCAGGCGTGTGTGACAGGCCGCAGTCCAGGCAGCGCGCCTGCACTTCGGCATCGACAAAAAACGCCTGGCATGACCGACAGCGATAATTCTCCATGGGGCGATCGTAATCACTGCCGATATGGCGCAACCGGTTCAAGCAGTTGGGGCACAACAACACCCCGTCTTTGAGAAATGATTCCTGGGGTCCCACATGCCCACAGGTAAAGCAGTGCAATGAAGGCTGCCGTGAAATGTCCAGCGCCTGACATTCGGCACATACATCAATGTAATTGAGCCGGCCCGAACCACAGTCCGAACAGAGGCGAACGCGATCGACCAGAACCCCCTCTTCCAGCCAGTCCTGCTGCACCATCAAACTGAGCCAGACAAACGAATTGACCTGCTCGTTATCAGCCAGGGCGTCCAGCAACGGATAGCGATAATGCTGGGGCACCTCCGGGTCGCGCAGGGCATAGACGTGGGCGTTGTCGCGCAACCACAACCAGGAAATCACCCGACTTTCAAAACGCTCGGGGGCGGAGCCCTGTTTGAGCAACCGGTAGCGTTCTTGCCATACCCCCCAGAGGGTTCTTATTTCGCTGGAATCGATAGGGCACGCACCGTCACCCAAGGCTTCACACCAGCCATTCTGATCACGGCAACAAAAAATGAGGGTGTAGCGATAAGGGGGAATCGAGCGCAACTTTCGAAGCACCCGCCCGGAATAAACCGCTGGCAGGTCCAGCAGCAAGACATCAAACGCGGGTGCAGCCAACAAGCTGCCCAGGTCGGCGAAGTGTTCAAGCTCCGGAAGATTCAAGCTTGGAACTCTATTACCGAGTATCGCAATCCGTGGAGTTGGAGTCGGCATGTCGCACGGCCTCTGCAGACAGACAAGTGCGGTTAAAAGGAGTTACAAACACTAGCACTGCATTAGAAAAGCGTCAGCTTTATTGTGAAGTTATTTTTTGATAGGTCGACTGCCACTATTTCGTCATTAACCTTAATTGGATCCCGCTTTGCTCGCCGTGCTGCGACACGGTAAAAAGCCTGGTCACCACCAAAACACAATCATTTATATTTCATTAGGTTATCCATACTAAGTAATTTAAACGTTACAACTACGCTCACTACTAGTTAATTGCCACCATTGATAGCGTTGCGCCATTTAATAGTGATAGCGGCTAATTCCTATTGACGACAAAGTCCTTGAGCAGCACTTCGTGCCACGGCCAATACCGCACTCACATCAACAAGTTCAACGGGTTTTTATATCAAAATGACTCATCCATATACCAATAACCAAACAAAAAACTGGACAGTGACACGAGTGAAACATGCACTGTTTCAACAATGAACATTAGCTCAAATCTGACAACTTTTTAATCAGCACAAACATCCCTGAGGCAGCTACGCAACCAGCGATGCACCGGATCAGCATCCAGCCGCGGATGCCAAAGCATGGCGACAGTGAACGCCGGCAGCGGCAGCGGCAGCGCAAAGCTGTGCATGCCGGCGCGCAGGTTGGCGGTGTGCCGTTCGGGAACGCTGGCGATCAGGTCGGTGGCCCGGGCGAGTGCCAGCGCAGTGGAGAAGCCTGCGACGATTGTTGCTATCTGCCGCTCCAGTTCCAGGGGCTCAAGGGCCTCATCAATGGGCCCCTTGTCGAGCCCGCGCCGAGAGACACTGATGTGGCTGCCCGCCGCATAACGCGCGGGGGTTATCTCGCCCTGGCTCAGTGGATGCCCCCTTCGCACGACGCCAATGAAACGGTCCCGGAACAAGCCCTGCGTGCGCAACTCCGGGCCAGCAGCCTTCCCCACCACACCCGTTTCCAGATCGACCGTCCCGTCGCGCAGTGACGTGCTGTCTTTGTCGGGTTTGTGCATGAAGCGCAGCCGCACGCCCGGGGCTTGCTCGGCGACGCGCGCAATCAGGTCCGCACCAAAATTCTCGACAAAGCCTTCACTGGTGCGCAGCGTGAACGTGCGGCTCAGCTGCTTGAGATCGGGTTGCTCGGCAGGCCGAAGGACCGCTTCTGCATCCTGTACCAACTGACTGACCCGCTCGCGCAATTCGAGCGCTCGCGGGGTGGGCACCAGACCTCGTCCGGCCCTGACCAACAGCGGATCGCCGGTGGTTTCACGCAATCGCGCCAGTGCCCGGCTCATCGCCGACGGGCTCAGCCGCAAGCGTTTGGCGGCGCGCGCCACGCTGCCTTCGGCGAGCAGCACATCAAGGGTGATCAGCAAGTTGAGATCGGGAGTGGACATGCATCGCCTCGCGGCAGAGTGATAGGGCGTTGAACGCACGAATAAAGTGCAAAGGGTGCGCCTTCCGCCATGTTAGGCCGGGGCGTAGATTTCTGATAGCTCCGCTTCGGGAGTGGCCAGAAAAGAGGAACAGCATGAAATCAATCAGTGCAGTCGCAGAGCATGCGCAACAGACACCGTCCGTTCGGTGGGCGCTGGCCACTCTTTCGCTGTCGATGCTGCTGTCCTCGCTCGGCACCAGTATCGCCAATGTCGGTTTGCCGACCTTGGCCCAGGTGTTCAATGCTTCTTTTCAGGAAGTGCAGTGGATCGTCCTCGCCTACCTTCTCGCCATCACCACCCTGATCGTCAGCGTCGGTCGACTCGGTGACATCACTGGCCGTCGGCGGCTTCTGTTGGCCGGTATCGGCGTGTTCACGCTGGCGTCGGCGTTGTGCGGCTTTGCGCCCTCGCTCTGGATGCTGATTGGCGCCCGGGCGCTGCAGGGACTCGGCGCGGCAATCATGATGGCGCTGACCATGGCCTTTGTCGGCGAGACGGTAGCGAAGGCGAAAACGGGCAGCGCCATGGGGTTGCTCGGGACGATGTCGGCGATAGGTACCGCGATGGGGCCGTCGCTCGGTGGCCTGCTGATTGGCGGGGTCGGCTGGCGGGCGATCTTTCTCATCACCGTACCGCTGGGCTTGCTGACGTTGGTGCTCGCGCATCACTACTTGCCCGCCGATCGCCAGAAACCCAAGACCGTTCGTGCCGGCTTCGACCCGCTGGGCACACTGCTGCTGGCGTTGACACTCGCCGCTTATGCGCTGGCCATGACCCTTGGGCGAGGCAGTTTCGGCCCGATCAACATCGCTTTGCTGTTGGCGGCGGGCGTCGGTGTCGGCCTCTTTCTGTTCGCCGAGGCTCGCGTCACCTCACCGTTGATTCGATTGGCGATGTTCCGTGATCCTGTGCTCAGTGGCAGCCTCGCCATGAGCCTGCTCGTTGCGACAGTGATGATGGTGACGCTCGTGGTCGGCCCCTTCTATCTCGCGCATGGACTCGGCCTCGATGCTGTTCTGGTTGGGCTGGTCTTGTCGGTCGGGCCGTTTGTCGCGGCACTGACGGGTGTGCCCGCAGGCCGTATTGCCGACCGCTTTGGCGCACAACGCATGACCCTCGCCGGGCTCTTCGCCATGGCGACCGGATGCTTCACGTTATCGGTGCTGCCGGAGACATTCGGCATCGGCGGCTACCTCTTGCCCATGGTTGTGATCACTATCGGCTATGCCCTGTTCCAGACAGCCAACAACACGGCGGTCATGGCGGATGTTCAGCCAGATCAACGGGGCGTCATCTCCGGCATGCTCAACCTGTCGCGCAATCTGGGGCTGATCACCGGGGCGTCCACCTTGGGCGCAGTGTTCGCGCTCGCATCGGCCGCTGTCGACATTGCAACATCGCGACCCGAAGCGGTTGCCAGCGGTATGCGAATCACCTTCGCCGTGGCGCTGGTGTTGGTCGCTGTCGCACTGGCCATCGCACTGGGAAGCCGCGCGTTGGCAATGCGTCATAACCGCCGGTAACCCGACACGGCGTTTACTTTTCCAGCACCACCAGTGGCGTGTCTTTCTTCACAATGTACGTCGCCAGTTCCGACGCTTTGCTCGCACCGACATTCTTCGCGACGTGCGCTGTGCCTGCGGGGATGTACAAGGAATCGCCAGCCTTGAGCGTTACCGGTGGCCGACCCTCGAGCTGATATTCAAACGTGCCCTCAATCACGTAGGCCACTTCCACCCCCGGATGAGAATGCTTGGGGGATACCACACCCGGCTCGAAATCAACGCGAACCTGGATCACCTCACGCCCGGCGACGTCGAGATCCTGGCGCAGCAGATCGGTGCGGTGAAGACCCGCCTGCCAGCTTTTAACTGGAGGCGCCTCTTGAGCTTGAGCCAGGCCCGCGAAGGCAGTGAGTGCCGCGGCAACGGCGACGCCGAGCATGCCAGCAGAGATACGGTGATTGAATCGGGACATGGCATTTCTCCAAGGAGTGCGCGGAGAGTCGCGCGCAGGTTGCCGCGGATGCGGTGGCTCTATTCAGAGGCCACCGTGTATCGCGCAAGTGTCGCCAATGCCTTGGATTTGTATGCGAAGTTAGCTGCAGCCGCGCCGGATACGTTCCGATACAAACGGATCCTGCGAACACGAAAAAGCCCGCACAAGGCGGGCTTTGTAAATCGAGTAGGTGGCCGGCGCTGGTCTCCGGCTTACAAGGTTTATCAGGCTTCCCACAGAACAGTTTTGTGCTGTCCTGCTTCACACGGCATAAGGGCTGGATCTCAGCGCGGAGATCTTTCTAACCGTGTACCCTTCGGAACGCGCCCCACGTTTCCTCGCCATCCGCTTGCGCATCAGTCTGCGTCTTCACCTACAACTTCAAGAGTAGTACAAAGTCCAAAGCGCAAGGTGGGCTTTTTTAGAACGATTTTGTCCTGGGGGAAGCGCGGCAGGATGCAAAAATACTAACGCCCGTGACACACCTCGCCGGGTCTGACGAGTGCCGTCACTTGGCACTCCTTCCAGACCTTGCGCATCAGCTCCTTCAGCATCAACGCCTCGGCCCAGCGATCGGTGATGTCATTTCCGTCGGCACCCGTGATGGCATACGGCGGTGGACCGAGTTCACAGGTGAAGGACAGGCTGGCGGGTGTGTTCGGTCGGGACAGCCAATCCTCGATCCCATAGCGCCACCAGCCCAGGAAACGTTCCAGCCAGGGCCGATGCTGGGCGAAGCTCAAGGGCACCTGGACCTGTTCGCTGCTGGCGACACGACCGTGAAAACCCCAACTGTGGCGCAGGATGGTATGGATCTGTTCGTCGTCCTCGGCAGCGGCCGGCTCTGGCAGTTCGCGGCCCACGACATAGTGGGACAAGTCGGCCAACAGCTTGAGATCGGGCATTTCAGCGAGGATGTCGAGGGTGAACAATAAGTCGCTGGTGAGGCGATAGCGGTGGGTTTCCAGGAGGATCGGAAAATCCACCTGCTCGGCCAGACGCTGCCAGCCTTCGATCAGCTTGATCGCTTGCGCCAGCGTGCGCGGCCTGACGTCGGCTTGCAGCGTGAGGTGGTGGCATCCGTAGTGGGTGGCGACATCGATCGCCGCCGCCAGATCATCCACGCTGCGGGGAAACACCTGACCTTCAATTTGCAGGCCCTGCGCCTTGGCGGCGGCACTCAGGCGCGCTGCATGTTGCGCGACCCAGAAATGGTCGGTGATTCCGTCGAAGCCGGCGGCGGCGATTTTCTCTAGCTGCACTTCCAGCGGAAGGTCGCATTGGCCGTGCTGATCTTGCATGGCCCACAGGGACTGAAATACCAGAAATTCACGCATGTCAGCTCCTGAGCAGTAGTTTGAGCGGCACACCGGCATCGGCCAGCGCGTCCACCGAAAGGGGGTTATGGTTGGCAATCAGCCGTTCGCACAATTTGATGTACTTGGCGACGCTATTGCCCTGGCCCCAGCCGCAAACACCTTGCAGGCGTTGCTCGGCATCGAGGTAGAACAACAGGAAACCGCCTCCCGGGGTTATCCGGCTCGCCGTGGGTTCGGCGTTCGAGATCACGCCCATGATCTGTAGTCCCCAGTCGTACTGATCAGACCAAAAACCGGGAATGACCTCGAAGGGCTGCTCGCCGCCCAATAGATTCAGGGCGGCGTGATGGCCCTGAGTCTCGGCGTTGCGCCAGGTTTCCTGACGCTGGAAAACACCTTGCGGGTGCAGCTGAAATTCACAGACATCACCCGCTGCAAAGATGTCAGGCGCGCTGGTGCGCAACTGAGCATCGACGCGGATGCCCTGACCGACTTCAAGCCCCGCCGCCGTGGCCAATTCAGTGTTGGGTTGCATGCCGATGCCCACCACCACCAGGTCGCAGGGCAGAAGCTGGCCGTCGACAAGTTGCACGGCCTCGACACAGGCGTTGCCTTGCACCGCCTCAATGACCACGTTCAAGCGGACATCCACGCCCTGGCTGCGATGCAGTTCCAGCAGGACACTGGACAGCTGCTCCGGCAACACCCGACCCGCCAGACGCGACCCGGCCTCGAGCAAGGTCACCGTGCACCCCAAGGCACGGGCGGTCGCGGCGACTTCGAGTCCGATGAAGCCACCGCCGATGATCACCAACCGAGCACCGGGCCGCAACGAAGCGCGCAAGGCCTGGGCTTCGTCATGGGTCCGCAGATAAAGCACGTTGCCCAGATGCTTGGGCACAGAGGCCAGCCGCCGCGACCGACCTCCCGTTGCGAGCAACAGCCGCGCATAGGCCAGCCAGCTACCGTCGGCCAATTGCAGGCGATGCTGCTGCGGGTCCAGGCATTTCACCGGATTGCCGGCCAGGTGTTCGATGCCCAGTTCGGCGAGTCGTGCGCTGTCGCACAGGGTGTAGCCAGTCAAATCAACCGTGCCCTGCAACAGTCCCTTGGACAGCGGCGGACGTTCATAGGGCGGGTGGGATTCGTCGCCGATCAGGATCAGGCGACCGCGATAACCTTCGGCACGCAGGGTCAGGGCCGCGCGGCCACCCGCATGCCCGGCGCCGACGATCACCAGTGGAGCATTGGCAGAATTCATGACACAGGCTCCCTGCAGTTAAACCGTGATGGCGAGCAGGACACGCCCCGCCTCGACCCGGACCTGATAGGTCTTGAGGTTGACGCACACCGGTGCGCCAAGGGCTTTGCCGGAGCGGTAGTCGAAACGCCCGTTGTGCTTGGGGCACTCAATGACATGCTCCATTACCAGGCCATCGGCGAGGTGAATGGATTCGTGGGTGCACAGGCCCGCGGTAGCAAAGAACTCGTCGTCGGCGGAGCGGTAGACGGCATAGGTGTGCGGGCCATGGTCGAAACGAATGACGTCTTCTTCATTAATCTCGCCCACGGCACATACGTCGATCCATTGATCGGTCATGGCGTTTTCTCTTGTAGTGGTACAAACAGGAAGGTGTCAGGCCGGCGTTGCTTCAGGTTCAGCCTGGGCGCTGGCGGCCGGCGTTGCGCGTTGGGGCAAAGGGCGACGGATGAAATACGTCGGGTCTTTGCGCTGCTTCCAGAGGGTCGGGAGGATTTCCTTGAGGGCCTCGAACAGGCTGGTATACGGCGGCGGGCAGTCGTGGCGGATCTCTTCGTGAAGCTGCGCCAGCGCATGAAACGGCACCATCGGGTACATGTGATGTTCGAGGTGATAGTTCATATCGAGGTACATAAAGCGCAGCACCGGGTTCATGTAAATGGTGCGGCAGTTGCTGCGGTGATCGAGCACGTCCTCGGCCAGGCCGACATGCTGGGTCAGGCCGAACAGGTAGGACAGCCAGCTGCCATACAGGGTTGGCAGACCGATAAACATCAGCGGCAACCAGCTTTGCAGGTACAGCGCAGCCGCGACGGTGAGCCCATAAATCACCAACCAGATGCGCGCCGCCGTAAAGATCTTGGGCCACTCGGATTCCGGGATGAACGTCTGCTCTTCTTCATCCATCCGCCCGACTGCATGCCGGCAGACTGACCTCATTGTCTTCAATGCGTAGGGCATTCTGAACAGGCTCAACACCATATTGATCAGGCTGGGCGGACGTGGCTCGACGATCTCCGGATCACGACCGACGATGATGGTGTCGGTGTGGTGCCGCGCATGGCTCCAGCGCCAGACATGCGGTTCGAACATGAACATGAAGCTCGACACCTGGTAGACCACGTCATTCATCCAGCGGGTTTTGAACGCCGTGCCGTGACCGGTTTCGTGCCAACGGGCATTCGACGCTGTGCCGTAGAGCAACCCGTAGGCGAAGAAGAACGGAATGCAGGCCCAGGAGCCCCAGAACCAGTAACCACCGAAGCCGGTGACGACCATCGATAGCAACCATATCGCGGTATCGCGCAAGGCCGGGCCGTCGCGGCGCTGCATCAATTCCTTCATGCGTTTACGAGAAATGGGCGATTGGTACCAGTTGGCCGACACCAAGCCTTTTTGCGCCGCTTTGACGGCTTCGGGACCGATCAATCGATAATCCCGAGGCACGGGTTTATCAGGGGTTTCAAAGGCTGCGTTTTGTTCAGGCATTTTTTTGTTCTCCGCAAGCTTGATGGTTTAGGCACTTGCTTCGATGCGGGATGGCACCGTTGGAGAAAAGATAGAGAGCGCACTGATTACCCTCAAGCCCTTGAATACATTCCCTATCAAGCTATCATCCAGGCCCAGCAAGGCTTGATAGTTTTCTATCAAGGCGTTTTCGGGACCCGCCATGAACAACAATAAACGCCCAACCATCGCCACGGTCGCCGAGCACGCTGGCTTGAGTGTCGCCACCGTGGACCGGGTGCTCAACGCCAGGGCTCCGGTCAACCCGGCCACCGCCGAGCAGGTGTTCCAGGCCGCCGAAGCCGTCGGTTATTTCGCCGCCAGGTTGATCGGCCAGCGAATCCGCGAACGGCGTCCCAGCTATCGTTTCGGCATCCTGCTGCTCGGTACGGCCCAGGCGTTCTATGGCAACGTTGCCGCCGCCATCACCGAGGCGGCGCAGCGTCATACCGGCGCCAACCTGAGCTGCCATTTCGAATACGTATTTGATCGCGCACCCAGCGCAATCATTGCCCAGATCGAACAACTGGCGGTGCAGTGCGATGGCCTGGCGGTGGTCAGCTTCGCTCACCCGCTGATCAATGCCGCCATCGCTCAGATCAGAGCCGCTGGCGTGCCGGTGATTGCGTTGCTGTCCGACATCCACGAGGCGGCGGATGAGCCTTATGTCGGCCAGGATAATCACGAGGTCGGACGGACCATGGGTTGGCTCATGGCCCACACCTGTGGCGCCCGCAAAGGCAGTGTCGGGGTATTGCTCGGCGGTCACCGTTTCCTCGGCCATCAGGCGCGGGTCGAGGGGCTACGCAGCTATCTGGCAGAGCGCGCTCCTGGGTTGCGGCTGCTTGAAGCGGTGATCAATCTGGACAACTGCGACATCACCGAAGAGGCGACGCTGGACCTGCTGGCACGGCATGACGACTTGCGCGGTTTGTGCGTGGTCGGCGGTGGCGGCGACGGGATCATCAGTGCCCTGTCGCAGCTACCGAAGCGGCCGTCGCTGTGCTGCATTTTGCAGGAGTCGACCGAGCTGTCGCGCCAGGCTTTGTCGCAGGGTTTGATCAGTTTGGTCATCGATTCCCAGCCGCGATTGCTGGCGGCGGCGCTGGTCGATTTGCTGGTGGAATTGCAGACCGCGCCGGACTTCGATCCGGCCCGGCATCGCATCCATATTCCGTTGCAGATCGTCACTTCAGAGAATGCCCAGCCCTGAACGGAAAGCATCGGCACTCAGCCCGAACCGATTCATCTTGTTGTACAACCCGCCACGAGAAACGTTCAGCTGTTTGGCGGCCAGACGGATGTTGCCGCGGGTATCCCTGAGGGCCGCGATGATTGCATTCATTTCATGGGCGCCAAGGTCCAGTGCAGTACGGGGTTCGGGCACATTTCCCGGCGCCGACGGCCGCAGCCTTTGCTTGATTTCAAGCGGCAGATCACCCGGCTGTATCAGTTCGGTCACCGCCAGATTGGTTGCCCGCTCAATGGTGTTTTCCAACTCGCGAACATTGCCCGGCCAGTGGTAGGCCGACAGAATATCCAGCGCCTCTGGCGAGATGCCTTGAACTGATTTGCGCAGCGATCGGGCGCAACGATTGAGAAAATGTCGCGCCAGCAAGGGAACATCCTCACGGCGCATTCTCAGGGGCGGAACCGTCAGGTTCAGGACGTTGAGCCGGTAGTAAAGATCCTCACGGAAGGCACCGTCGGCCACCGCCTGGCTCAGGTTGCGGTGGGTGGCAGCGATGATGCGGACATTCACCTGCTGCGATTTTTTCGCGCCAACGCGCGTCACCTCGCCTTCTTGCAAGACGCGCAGCAGGCTGACCTGGGCATCAAAAGACATGTCACCGATTTCATCGAGAAAGATCGTTCCGCCATCGGCCAATTCGAACTTCCCGGCCGATCCTCCGCGCGCCGATCCGGTGAAGGCGCCCTCGACATGACCAAACAACTCGCTCTGCACCAGATCTCGCGGAATGGCCCCGCAATTGACGGCCACAAAAGGACCGCTGCAACGGTCACTGGCGTTATGGATCGCCTGGGCGAACAGCTCCTTGCCGGTGCCGCTTTCACCCAGGATCAGCGTGGTCGAATCACTGCGACTGGCAATCCGCCCCAGGTGCAACGCGTCCTGTATGGCTCGCGAACTGCCCTGAATGGTCTCGAAGGTGTAGCTGGCCTGGGTGCCGATGATCCGCCGGGTAATTTCCCGGATACGCCGGTTCTCGCGCAACGAAACTATGCGTCCACCCTGCTCCAGCGAGCACACGGACACCAGGCAAGCCAGGTGGCTGCGATCATGCAGCTCAAACGTACAATCCAGATCCCGTAGCCCTTCCCCGCCGCGCAGCAAAATCTCATCGGTCAGTTCGCTCTGGCCCAAACGCTGGAACGGACTGCCCAGCAGATCCCGGCCCACTCGAAACAATTGGCGGGCATAACGGTTGAGCGCTTTGATGCAGCCCCGCTCATCCAGCACCACAAGCCCCTCGTTGAGCACTTCAAGCACGGTTTGTTGTTCTTCCAGCAAGGCCTGCAACGCCATCTGCCGCGACACCGCTTCGGCCGCTGCCTGGACGGTGCCCAGCGTATGGAAATGAAACCAGCCCGGCTCTGCGGTCAGGGTCAGCATGGCCAGTGTCCGGCCCTGAGCATCCCTGATCGGCGCGGCGGCACAATGCATGCGCCGCCGACGCAGGCCGATCCCGAAGTTTTCCTCGGCCAGCACATACACCAACCGGTCTTCGGCAATCGCCAGCCCCGTGCAGTTGGTGCCCTGCACCGACTCCAGCAGTCGGCTGCCCACAGGCGTGAGGTCCAGGCCGCAGAAATACAGCGTCGTCCCTTCGGCATCGGTCAGATTGATGTGGCCCCTGGGGTTGTAAGCCAGCAACCCACGCATGACTTCCGCCGCCGCCGTGATCAACACACGATTGGCCGCCAGCGTTGCGGCCAGCACGTCGGGAGCGACAAAGCGGTATTGACCATCATCAGGATCGAGGCCGGCACTGACACTGCGCAACCAGGAGTCCCAAATAATCTGCCTGACCCTGGCAGGTCGATCGATGCGACCTTTCAGACACGCCAGCCAAGCCTGCTCCAGCTCAGCGATCGGCCCTTCGTTCAACGACGCAGGACCGAGCGCGGTGATGTAATCGAGGTCTTGCACGCTGACGGCCATGGGCTGTGGATTCATCATGACATCCGCTCCATGTTCATATTTTTGACATGTCATTATAGACATGTCATCGAAATGAACACCTTTCTCAAAAATTCTAAAATTAATTATTAAATATCAATGACTTAAAAATTGGCACAGCCCTTGCTCCTTGCTTAATGCCAGCGAGGACATTCCTGCTGTCGAGTCATTGAACAACAATAAAAGGGAGTCATTTCATGAGTACGTCCAAGATCATCCGACTGGGTCTCATCGGTGCTGGCCGCATGGGCAGTTTTCACGGCCTGACTGCCGCCCGGCACATTCCCGGCGCCTGCCTGGCCGCCATCGCCGACCCGACACCCGGCCAGGCCGCCCGCCTCGCGGCAGAATTAGGTGTACAGCGGGTCTATACCGATCCACAGCAGCTACTCAATGACCCGGAAATAGACGGTGTCTTGATCGCCGCCCCGGCCCGCAGCCATGCCGAACTGGTGATCAGTGCGGCCCGCGCCGGCAAAGGCGTGTTTTGTGAAAAACCCATGGCCATCACCCTCGGCGAAGCCGACCGCGCCATCGCCGCCGCTGCCGACGCACGGGTGACGCTGCAAGTCGGCTTCAACCGGCGCTTTGCCAAAAGCTTCCGCGCGGCTCATCTGGACGTGGTCGCGGGCCGTATCGGTACGCCACAACTGCTGCGCTCGCTGACTCGCGACCCGGCGCTGAACAATCCGGCCGCCTCGCCGCAGTGGGTGATTTTCCTCGAAACCCTGATTCATGACTTCGATACCCTGCGCTACCTGAATCCCGGCGCCGAAGCGGTTGAAGTCTTTGTCATGGCCGATGCCCTGATTGCACCGGACTTCAAGGACAAGGGCTTCCTCGACACCGCGGTGGTCACGATCCGTTTCGACAACGGCGCCATCGCGACGGCCGAGGCCAACTTCCAGGCAGTCTATGGCTACGATGTTCGGGGGGAAGTGTTCGGCAGCGCTGGCATGCTGACCATGGGCAGCGTCAATGACTCTGACCTGGTTCGCTATTTGGCCAATGGTGTCCAGGCCGACACCCAGCGCCTGGACACCGACCTGCTGCGTGATGCCTATGTGGCCGAGCTCAACCACTTTGTCGACTGTCTGCGCACCGGCGAAAAACCCCTCGCCAGCGGCGAAGATGCCCGGGCTGCACTGGCCATTGCCCGCGCGTGTATCGAGTCCTTCCAGCAGGGCAAAGCGGTGCGCGTGCAAGGAGCCCATTCATGAGTTTCACACCGTTCAAACTGGCGATCAGTGCCGAGATGGTCTTCCTCGACCTGCCGTTCACCGAACGCGTCAAACGGATTCACGCGCTGGACTTCAGCGCCGAACTCTGGGACTGGACGCAGAAAGACATCCCGGCCCTTGTCGCCACCGGCGCTGACTTCACCTCCATGACGGGTTACATCTCGGGCAACCTGACCGATCCCGAAGACATCCAACACCTGCTCGACAGCGCACGCGAATCGCTGGCCGTCGCCGCACAACTGAATTGCCCGAGCCTCAACCTGCACGGCACTGGTCTGGGCGACAGAGGCTTGCCGGTCAAACCCGTGGCCCTCACCACTGGACGCATGTGGTTGAGTGCCTGCAAGACCCTGGAAAAAATCGCCCGTCTGGGCGAAGAGGCAGGCCGGGTATTCTTGCTGGAAAACCTCAATACCGAGGTGGACCATCCCGGCACCCCTTTCGCGCGTGCCGACGATACCCTGGCGCTGATCGAGGCCGTGGGCAGCCCGCATTTGAAGATGAATCTGGACCTTTACCATGCGCAGATTGGCGAAGGAAACCTGATCGAACTGATCCAGCGCGCAGGCAGCGCTATCGGGGAAATCCAGGTCGCCGATGTCCCCGGCCGCATGGAACCCGGCACCGGTGAAATCCATTATCCGGCCATTGCCAAAGCCTTGTTCCGCATGGGATACACCGGAGTCGTCGGGCTTGAGGGCTGGGCCAGCGGCGACAGCAAAGCGGCGCTCGAACGCTTTCGGCAGGCCTTCACGCTGGATTGAGCCTTAAGCGACGCACTCTTTGTAGCAGCTGTCGAGCTTGCGAGGCTGCGTTCGGCTGCGCAGCAGTCGTGAATCCGGCTGATGCGGTCTGCCTGACGCACCGCAGCTTCTGGTTTGACGACTGCTGCGCAGCCGAACGCAGCCTCGCAGGCTCGACAGCTGCTACAGATCGCATTACGGCTTAACTGACTGGTCTTGATGAATGTCGACTCATAACAACAAAAGGAAAACCATCATGCGTCGTTGCACACTGCTTTTTGCCACGCTGTTATTACTCTTCAGCCAATGGGCTGCCGCCAACTATCGCATCGGCGTCAGCATTGCCAGGGTCGACGACAACTTCATGACCTATGTGCGCAGCGGCCTGGAAGATGCCGCCAAAAAGGAGAGTGTCGAGATCCAGTTCGAGGACGCCCAGGGCGATGTGGTTCGCCAGCTCAATCAGATCGAGGGCTTTCTCAGCCAGAAGGTGGATGCCGTCATCGTCTTGCCCGTGGACACTGCCGCCACCGCCAACATGACGCGTGCCGCTGTCGAGGCGAAAACACCGCTGGTCTACGTCAACCGCCACCCGGACGAGCGCGTCTTGCCCAAAGGCGTGGTCACAGTGGCATCCAATGACATTGAGGCCGGACAATTGCAGATGCGCTACCTGGCCGACAAGCTCGGGGGCAAAGGCAACATCGCGATCATCATGGGCGACCTGGCACAAAACTCCACGCACGACCGTACTGAAGGTGTGAAACAGGTGCTCAAGGACTATCCCGGGATCAAGATCGTCGAACAACAAAGTGCCGAGTGGCAGCGCAACAAAGGGATGGACCTGACCAGCAACTGGCTGCTGGCAGGCACTGGTTTTGATGCCATCGTTGCCAACAATGACGAGATGGCCATCGGCGCCGCCATGGCATTGCAGCAAGCCGGCAAAGCCAAGGGCGAGATTGCGATTGTCGGCATCGACGGCCTGCCTGATGGCCTGGCGGCGATCAAGCGCGGGATGCTCGTCGCTTCCGTCTTTCAAGACCCCAAAGCGCAAGCGACCACCGCGCTGCAAGCAGCTATCAAAATGATCAAAGGGGAGTCGGTGGAGGCGGATGTCTGGGTGCCCTTCCAGCTGATCGTGCCGGAGCAAGTGGCCGTCTTTGAGCAACGCTACAAATAGCGTCATACGGGAGCATGACCTGCGGACAGGAAGTCAGCAGGTCACGCGTCGCCGTTTACAGATCGGTGATTTCCTTATGGCGTGGCACCAGCGTCTTCATCACGCTCCACGCCACCAGATAGGCCACCGCACAGATGGCAAACATGATCATGTAGCCGGTATGAATATCGCCGATCAGTTTGTAGTGATCGATTACCCAACCGCCGGTCTTGGTCATGACTACGCCGCCCAAGCCGCCAGCCAAACCACCAATGCCGACCACCGAAGCGATGGATTTTTGCGGAAACATGTCAGACACGGTGGTGAAGATGTTGCACGACCACGCCTGGTGCGCGGAGGCGCCCACGCCGATCAGCAGCACCGGCACCCAGAAACTGATGTAACCGAATGGCTGCGCCAGCAACACCAGCAGCGGGAAGAAGGCGATCACCAGCATCGCTTTCATACGGCCGTCATACGGCGCGTCGCCGCGTGACATGAAATAGCTGGGGAACCAGCCGCCGCCGATGCTGCCCACCATGGTCATGCTGTACAAGACGGCCAGCGGCAACACGATGGCCTGGCCCTTCATGCCGTATTGCGCTGACAGATAGGTCGGAAGCCAGAACAGGAAGAACCACCACACGCCGTCGGTCATGAATTTGCCGAAAGCAAAGGCCCAGGTCTGGCGGTAGGTCAGCAGCTTGAACCACGATACTTTTTTGGCAGCGGCACCCGAGTCTGTGCTGGTGAGCGCTTGCGCGCCCTGATCGCTGCGGATGTAAGCCAGTTCCTGCGCCGACAGACGTTTTTGCTGCTCCGGTTTTTCGTACAGCGCAATCCATACCGCCACCCAAACGAAGCCCAACGCACCGATCACGATGAACGCCGCTTCCCAGCCCCACAGGGCGGCAATCAGCGGCACGCAGATCGGCGCCAGGACCGCGCCCACATTGGCACCGGAATTGAAAATGCCGGTGGCGAAGGAGCGTTCTTTTTTCGGGAAGTATTCGGCGGTGGCCTTGATCGCGATCGGGAAGTTACCCGCTTCGCCTATCGCCAGCACGGCGCGTGACAGCATGAAACCTGCGATCGAAACAGGGATGACGGCAAGGCCGAACGCGCTGCTCACGGCGCCGATCCCCTCACCCATTGGCACCGCAAAGGCGTGCATGATCGCGCCGGTCGACCAGATGCCGATCGCTACCACATAGGCGGTCTTGGTGCCGATCTTGTCAACGAAGCGCCCGGCGAACAGCATGGAAATCGCGTATACAAACTGAAAAACGGAAGCGATGTTGGCGTAATCGGTATTACTCCAACCAAATTGCGTCGACAGATCCGGCGCCAACAGACTCAGTACCTGGCGGTCCAGGTAATTGACGGTGGTGGCAAAAAACAACAGCGCGCAGATCGTCCAGCGGTACTTGCCGACGGCCTGGCCGATGCGTTGCGGATTAATGGGCTCGTTCAGATTCATGGCATCACTTTATTATTGGATTATGGTGATGATCTCTCGGTTTCAAGCGAGATCAATGGTGTCGTAGAGCATCGGCAAAAACGCGATGAGTCCGCGCCACTGCCCGGTTCAGTTCATTAGCGTGGGCACTGCTCAGACACTGTATTGCGGGCTCGAAAATGGGTAACCCATGCTCAGCGGCCGGAGTTGGACATATAACAGTGCTAGCAGGCGTTTGGCGGGACAGTCGTATGCAACGCGCCTGACTACGGGGATGGGCAAGCAGTCAAGGTCGAACCATAAGAAGGGGCATTCAGGGAGGCGCGCAGGCGGGTTGAATTCATGATGGGGCCGACACTCTTTTTTATTTTTAGGGTTAACAGTCGATAATCGTCTGTCGTCGTACAACCATGTCTTTTATATCGAGTTCACTACTAGGCTGTCAATCTGAAAAATAGCCGTTCGTCTCGACAAAGACCGCTCGTTAAAATTGCAACTACATACAGTTGCTGCTGGTTGTGGGCCCGTCAGGCTTTTTATTTTTTGGGTGTTGACCGCAGGTATGGAGATTTAGTGACTGAGCACTGTTGTACGACAACGAGCCTCACAAGCTCCCGACGAGAGACATCGATAGCGGTCATCTCGTCAGGGTTTCGCAGGCCCACTCATCTAGCAGGTTTGGTGCGAGCGGCTACTCGTGCCGAGGTGTTGAGCGCCGCGGCGGCGAGAATCAGTGTCTTCAAGGCTTTCTCATCAAGCTTGTCGCCCTCATGCACATCAATGGCACGTCGGGTGTTGCCTTCGAGACTGGCGTTGAAGAGGCCTGAAGGGTCTTCCAGCGAGGCGCCCTTGGCAAACGTCAGCTTCACGACCTGCTTGTAGGTCTCACCGGTGCAGATGATTCCGGCGTGCGACCACACTGGAACCCCCCGCCACTTCCATTCCTCGACCACTTCGGGGTCGGCCTGTTGGATGAGCGTTCGGACCCGAGCGAGCGTCTCGCCCCGCCAATCTCCCAGCTCCTTGATTCTCGCGTCTATCCGCTGAGAGGCCGAACCTCCCCCCTCTTCTTCCTTTGCATCGACCTGCTCTTTCTTCATGGTGGTTGTCGCCTTCTTCATGAGGGTGTCCAAAACCGGGCTCTACAGAGTTTTTTGACTGTTGCCGAGGGTCTTTGCCTTTTCGATCCCCCAGTCAAAGGCAGCCTCCATGTCCAGCAGATGCGGTTTTGGATCGTGGTCCTCAAAAATGGCCGTGCCGTCCGGCCGGTAAACACCGATGAACATCCCCAGTGAGCCGTCCTTCAATATCTCGGCTTTGACCTCGATCTTGCATCCGTTCGACAGCGTTTCCTTGTGGTGCATATGGCGTTCAGTCATTGCTGCATTCCTCTCGTTGTTGAAGTCCGAGTAGCGCATTTACCTATGGGCCATGTTAGCTCAGTGCGGCCCACTAAAAGGCCTGCCAGGACAGCGGCGTAATGCCACCTATACTAGAAGCCACCGCCCCCACGGGGTCTGCACTCCCAACAATAAAAAGCAGAGGTGGAACATGGTCTGGCAGCAAATCTACGATCCGTTCGGCAACCCGATACTTTCAACCATCATGGCAGCAGTGCCGGTCGTGGTGATGCTGGCAGCCCTGGCGTTTTTCCATGTCAAGGCGCATCTGGCCGCATTGATGGCCCTGACCTCGGCGCTGGTGATCGCGATTTTCGCTTTCGGCATGCCGGCGAACATGGCCGGCTCGGCCGCACTGTACGGCGCCGCCAACGGCTTGCTGCCCATTGGCTGGATTGTGCTCAACATCATCTTCCTGCATCGGCTGACAACGGAGAACGGCTCGTTCAAGGTGCTGCAGGATTCCCTGGCGCGCATCACCGACGATCGACGCCTGCAATTGCTGCTGATTGCCTTCTGCTTTGGTGCGTTCTTCGAAGGGGCCGCTGGTTTCGGCACGCCGGTGGCGGTGACCGGGGCGATTCTGATCGGGCTGGGCTTCTCGCCTCTGGCCGCGTCTGGCCTGGCGTTGATCGCCAACACCGCGCCTGTGGCGTTCGGCGCGCTGGGGACGCCGATCATCACCCTGGCCAAGGTGACCGGGCTGGATGAAATGGAACTGTCGATGATGGTCGGCCGGCAATTGCCGTTCTTCTCGGTGATCGTGCCGTTCTGGTTGATCTGGGCCTTCGCCGGATGGCGCAAGATGCTGGAAATCTGGCCCGCGATTCTGGTGGCCGGGGTCAGTTTCGCCGTGCCGCAGTTCCTGGTGTCCAACTACCACGGGCCAATGCTGGTGGACGTGATCGCCGCGCTGATTTCCATGGCCTGCCTGACCGGTTTCCTCAGGGTCTGGAAACCGGCCACCGTGCATACCTCCGCCGCACTGTCCGGGCGAGTCGACAACTCCAAAATAGCCGAAGAGCATGACGAAAAACCCGTCGCCAGTGCGACCTTTGCCAGCGATGCCAAGCCTGCTGTGATGCGCGCGTGGATGCCGTGGATCATCCTCACGGTGTTCGTTTTCGCCTGGGGCACCCAGAGCTTCAAAAACATGTTCGATACCCGCCCGGCGATTGATCCGGCAACCCACTCGGCCAAGCTCGATCCTCAAGGCAAACCGATGCGCGAGGCGAACCCGATCTTCGCCCCGGTGTTGACGTTCACCACGATTCACCAGCAGATCGAGAAGGTCCCGCCCGTGGTGCCCACGCCTAAAACCGAGGACGCGGTCTACAAGTTCACCTGGTTCACCAGCACCGGCAGCGGCATCCTTCTGTCGGCGATCCTCGGCGGGTTGCTGATGGGCTATTCCATTCCGCAACTGATCCACCAGTACCTACGAACCCTGTGGGTTGTGCGCTATTCACTGATTACCATTACCGCCATGCTCGCCCTCGGTTTCCTCACGCGTTATTCGGGCCTGGACGCGACCATGGGCCTGGCCTTCGCCGCGACGGGCATCTTCTACCCCATGTTCGGCACCCTGCTCGGCTGGCTCGGCGTGGCCTTGACCGGCTCGGATACGGCGTCAAACGTGCTGTTCGGCGGCTTGCAACGAGTGACCGCCGAGCAGCTGGGAATCAGCCCGATTTTGATGGCCGCGGCCAACAGTTCTGGCGGGGTCATGGGCAAGATGGTCGATGCCCAGTCGATCGTGGTGGCGTCCACCGCCACGCGCTGGTACGGCCATGAAGGGGAAATCCTGCGCTATGTGTTTTTCCACTCGATCATCCTGGCCATTCTGGTCGGTGGTTTGGTGACGTTGCAGGCGTATGTGGCGCCGTTCAGCCATATGGTGGTTGGTGGGCATTGATCGACTAGCCCGCCTTTCTCAAGTCTTGACCCCATGTGCATCGCAGGGGTCAAGGCTTGGGATTCTTGACGTAACGCATGACCACAAAGCACGCGATCAGGATCATCGGCGCGATGGACAGCATGCCCATGTAACTGGTCCCGGAGACATCATTGATCTTGCCCACCATCACCGGAGCGACCATGCCGCTGAGCTGACCGATGGAGTTGATGGCTGCGGTTCCACTGGCAATCGCCAGCCCTGAGAAGGTCGATTGCGGAATCGTCCAGAAGATCGGAATGGCGATGAACGTGCCCGCCGTGGCCAGCACCAGTGCCGCCATCATGGCCCAGGACGAATCGGAAAACAGGCAGGCCAGCAAGTAACCTACGGCCGCCAGCAACAGGCACATCACCAGGTATTTCTTGCGCTCACCGGTGCGGTCCGAGAGCCGTGTCAGCCAGATCATGCCGATGCACGCGACGATATAAGGCAGGGATGACAGCATGCCGACCCAAAAAACGCTTTGCACGCCGGACGACTTGATCAAGTGCGGCATCCAGAAATTAAGGCCATAGGAAGCTGTCTTGATCACGAAGTAAATGAACGCCATGATCGCGACTTCCCGCGTCAGTAACACTCGCCATAGCGACCCCAGTATCGGCTTTTGCCTGGCTTTGTCATGCGCCAGATTGGCGGCCAGCAGATCTTTCTCTCCCCTTGTCAGCCACTTGGCCGACTCGATGTCACGATCGAGTTTCCACAACACCAGCGCCCCCAGCACCACACACGGCAAACCCGACATCAGGAACAGCCAGTGCCAACCTGCAAGGCCAAGCACACCATCCATCGTGCCCAACAAAATCCCGGCGGCCGGCCCGCCCAATGCTCCCGCCAGAGGGACCGAGAGGAACCAGAGGCCGTTCATCTTCGCCAAGTGCTTTTTCGGGAACCAGCACGCCAGATAGAACAGAATCGCCGGGCCAAAACCGGCTTCCATGACCCCAATCAGAAAACGCAAAAAGTAGAGTGTGTATTGGGTGTAGGCAAACATCATTGCAGCGGTGGCCAGCCCCCACGACACCATGATCCGGCAGATCCAGGCCGGGGCGCCGTAACGTTTGAGGCCCAGGCTGCTGGGCACTTCGAACAGCACGTAGCCGATGAAGAACATGCTCGCCGCCAGACCATACGCTGCATCGGTCAAGCCCAGTTCATGCTGCATCTGGGTCTTGGCGAAGCTGATATTGATCCGGTCAAAATAAGAGAACAGAAAGCAGATAATGGCCAGCGGCATGATGCGCCAGGCCACGCGCCGATAGAGCAACAGCTCGTTGATCGTTTCTTCGCTGCGCGCCAGTGCGATTTCGCCAGTCATGGCAACCATGATGTTTCTCCATTGTTGTAATTATTGGAGAGAGGCAACGTCCTTCAGGACCCTGCTCAACGGGTTTAGCTGATTCGAATCAGTTTGTCCTTGTAAACCTGGCCCTTGGCGACATAATCCCGGGCGTTACGCTGCAGGCCGGCGATGGCGTCAGGTGTCAGCTCTCGCACCACTTTGGCGGGCGCTCCCAGAATGAGGGAGTTGTCCGGGAATACCTTGCCTTCAGTGACAATCGCGCCGGCACCGACCAGGCAGTTCTTGCCGATGACCGCGCCATTGAGCACCACCGCCTGAATCCCGATCAGCGCACCATCACCGATGGTGCAGCCATGCAACATGGCCTGATGGCCGATGGTGACGCCATTACCCACCGTCAGCGCAAATCCGGGGTCGGCATGCAAGACCGCGCCTTCCTGTACGTTGCTGTGCTGACCGATTCGAATCGGCTCGTTGTCACCGCGCAGAACAGCCTGAGGCCAGACACTGACGCCCTGTTCCAGCGTGACATTGCCGATGACGGTAGCGTCTTCCGCGACGAAGGTTTCGGCGTGGATGACGGGAATCAGCGTGTCGTATTGATAGATAGCCATGGCAACGCCTCCTCAGGCCTGAGCGTCCGTTTTAAGCACACCGGCCGCACACAGCTCGGCGATGTGCTCGTCGCTGTAACCGAGTTCACGCATGACCTTGTGCGTATGCTCGCCGATGCGCGGAATCGATTGACGCGGTTGCAGACGTTCGCCATCCAGGGACAACGGCAGCAAGGGCATGGCGGTGAACGATCCGTCTTCGAGCTCGAGATTCGCCAAGCCACCGCTTTGCAGCAAATGAGGATCTTCAAACAACTCCTCCGGACGACGGATCGGCGCAAAGGGAATGCTGTGGGCCTCCAACTCAAGAGCCAGCGCCTGAGCATCCATCGTGGCAAAGACTTCGGCCAGGTGAGCCAGCAACCGTGGTCGCTGCAACACGCGATCGTTGTTGGTGGCGAGGGTCTGGTCGTCGAGCAACGCGGTCTGACCGAGCAACTGACATAAGGCATTCCACTGCCCTTCGCCGGTGGCCGCCACGAACATCTGCTCGCCGTTGGCGAACTCGAACACGTCGTAGATCGCCCAGGCGCTGATGCGGTTTGGCATCGGCGCGGCCGCCTGCCCGGTTACGGCGTACTGCTGCATGTGTTGGGCTGCGAGCAATACGCAATTTTCGTAAAGTGCGCTTTGCACCTCACGGCCGACACCTGTTGTGTGGCGGTCATTGAGCGCGGCAAGCACGCCGATGGCGCCGAACATCCCGCCCATGATGTCGTTCACGGAACTGCCGGCACGCAACGGTCTGCCGACAGGGCCGGTCATGTAGGCCAGGCCCGCCATCATTTGCACCACTTCATCCAGGGCCAGGCGATTGTCATACGGACCGTTGAGAAAGCCTTTGTGCGAGGCATAAATGATGCGCGGGTTACGCTCATGAATCGCGGCGTAACCGAAACCGAGTGCCTGCATGCGCCCCGGTTTGAAGTTCTCGATGAACACGTCAGCGGTGTCGATGAGCTCCAGCACGGCGTCGCGCCCTTGCGGGTTGTTGACGTCGATGGCGATGCACTGCTTGTTACGGTTGAAGGTGCGAAAGAATCCGGCACCGGCCCCCAGCAGACGACGCGTACCGTCGCCGCGAGTCGGCTCGATCTTGATGACTTCGGCACCGAGATCACCGAGGATCATCCCGCAGGTCGGCCCCATCACCATGTGAGAAATTTCGACGACACGAATGCCGTCCAATGGAAGTCTGGACATGAATGTTTTCCTCGATCGGACAGCTCACGCGCGGCGGGCGGGTGGCGTGTAATTGAGTGGCAGACCGGCGCGGGCAATGCAGCCGTAAAGGGTTTCGTCCGGCAACGCGGCGTGCAGCACGTCCCGTGATTCGATCAGTGCGGCCAGATCGATGCCAGTGTCGTAGCCCATGCTGTGCAGCATGAACACCAGGTCTTCAGTCACGGTGTTGCCGGACGCACCCGGTGCGAACGGGCAACCGCCCAGCCCGGCCAGGGACGAATCAAGTTCGGTGATGCCTTGCTGGACGGCCACCAGACTGTTGGCCAGCGCCAGACCACGGGTGTCATGAAAATGAGCGGCCCTGAGTTTTTCCCCGGCAATGGCTCGCACCGCCTGCAACGTGGTCGCCACCTGACCGGGATTGGCATAGCCGGTGGTGTCGCCGAGCGAGACCAGATCGCAACCGGCCTCAAGCACGTGTCGGGTCAATTCGCACAAGTCAGCCAACGGTACATCGCCCTGACGGGTGCAGCCGAAGGCTACGGACATTCCGGCAATCACTTGAACGTTGTGCAAGCCCAGTTCGGTTCGCAACTGGCACATCCGCGCCAGCTCTTCGACCATTTCCAGCGGCGTACGACGAACATTGGCCAGGCTATGGGCCGCGCTGACGGAAACAGGCGCAATGATGCGGTGGGCACCAGACTCAAGCGCATCCCGACAGCCGCGCAGGTTCGGCGCCAGGACCGAGACGACCAGATCGGGGTAACGCAAGGCGTGGGCAACGACTTCTTTGGCATCGGCCATTTGCGGCAGCAGTTTGGCGGGTACAAAGGACGCGACTTCCATATGGCGTACGCCAGCCGCATAGGCGGCATCGATCCATTGGCGTTTGGCAACAGTGGGCATGATGGCTTGAAGGCTCTGCAATCCATCGCGAATGCCGACTTCGTTGATCGTTATTGTTGTCATGAAGTTCTCTCACAGGCTAAAGCACAGGCTCAGACTAGAGAGACACCGACGCACCGAAAAGACGTCATTCACGGCCTGATCCATCGTCAACCACGATGGATGGAAAACAGCATTCAGGGAGCCGTTTGACGCGCCGGGGCTCGCAACAACAGATGGTCCAGCAGCCGCCGCGCGGAGAGCGACAGCGCCTCACGATCACGCACGCAAATCACAAACTCACCCAGCGCCCAATCGTCGGTCAGGGGAATGATGCGAAGGTCGAACAACTGAGCGTAGCGCGCCACCGCTTCAAGCGGGAATACAGCCAGCCCCAGCCCGAACTGAACCAGCCGGAACGCGGCATCGAAGGACGACACATAGGAACGAAACCGCAACTCCCGGCCGTGTGCCTCTGCGTCTTCGCGCATGAAGGTATTGAGGGTGGCGAAGGCGGACAGCCCCAAATGATCAAAGTCCAGTGTCTCCTTGAATGCAAGGCTGGTGCGATCGGCCAAGGGATGATCCGCCCCCACCACGACGGCCAGATGGTCCTGGCGGTAAGGCAGAAACTCCAGATCGCCCACGGCCATTGACCGCCTGCAAATGCCCAGATCGGCATTTCCTTCGGCCACCCCACGGACCACATCGGGGCTGAAACGCTCTTCGATGTCGGCCTGGATTCTGGGGTTGGTCAACATGAAATCGGACAGTTCTTCCGGCAAAAACTCCATGATCGAGGACACGTTCGCCAATACCCGGACATGCCCGCGAGCACCCTCCGCGTATTCGCTGAGTTCACTGTCGAGCCTTTCCATCGCTCGCGTCAGCGACCGGGCATGCCGCAGCAAAGCCTGCCCCGCCGGCGTGGGTTCAACCCCGCGCTTGCTGCGTTTGAGCAACGGCGTACCGAAGCGCACCTCGATGTCGGAGATCCGTTTACTGACCGCCGATGGCGCGGTGAACGCCCGCTCGCTGGCCCGTGCGATGGTGCCTTCCTCGCAGACCAGAATGAACAGGTGCAAAGAGAAATGATCCAGATGCGGCATTACGTCCACCCCTCAAGTCGCAACGTCGCCCGAACCAAACGTTGTTCCTCGCTTTCGATTTCCTTGAGGTTCTCGCAGATGCTCTGAATGTGCGCGATGGCCGCCTTGCGCGCCTGCTCCGGCATTCGGCCGGTGACGGCGTTGTAGAGCCGCGCATGTTGACGGTCGATCTGACGCTTTTGCGGTTCACGGTGGTAGAGGTTGTTGACCGAGGCAAACACCGTGTTCAGCAGCAAATCCGTCAGCGAGCGCAAGGTCTGCACCAGCACCGGGTTGTGCGAGGCCTCGCAAATCGCCAGGTGAAACGCATGATCGAGCCGGGCGTGTTCGGACGCCTCCAGTGAACGGCTGTGGGCATGGAGCAACGCCTCGTAGCTGCGGGTGATGAGGACGAAGTCGGCGTCGGTTCCGCGCAAGGCCGCCAGGCGTGCGGACTCGCCCTCGAGCAGGCTGCGAACCTCGAACAAATCGTAGAGCGTGCGTGGCTGTGAACTGAACAAGTGCATCAGCGGTGACGCGGCACCGTGACCCGAAAGATCGGCTACAAATGAACCCTTGCCCTGCTCTGTCTTGATAATCCCGCGGGCGCGCAACAGCTTCAGGCCCTCGCGAAGTGCCGTGCGGGAAACACCAAGCTTTTCGGTCAGGCGACGCTCCGAGGGCAACAGCTGCCCCGTCTTGAGCACCCCGTCCACGATCAGCCGTTCTATGCGTTCACAGACCACGTCTGCGACTTGTGGATTACGGCTTGTTTCTGCGTTATCCATCGACTCTCCACTGGTATGACCAGTCTCACTAGCAAAACCACAAACGTTAAAACACAAACATAAGCTTATGTTTTAAAAACGTTTTTTTACGTAAATAAAAAACCATCGAATAAAGAACTGGTTCGACCAGCCAAACAACACATAGACAGTAGAACGCCTCAGGCCAATGATGCAAGTCAGTGGTAAACGGACACAGACCTCCTATAAAAACAACTGAGGGTCGCCAACCGACTATGAACATTCTCTACGATGAACGCGTCGACGGCGTCCTGCCTGATGTCGACAGAGCTGCCTTGCTGGAGGCCCTGCACACGCAGTGGCCGGATCTGGAAGTCCTGCATCAACAGGAAGAGCTCAAACCGTACGAATGCGACGGACTTTCTGCTTACCGCACCACACCCATGCTGGTGGTGCTGCCGCGCCACATTGACGAGGTGCAAGGCGTGCTTCGACTCTGTCATGAGCGGCATGTCGCGGTGGTCGCCCGCGGTGCCGGCACCGGTTTGTCCGGCGGTGCATTGCCGTTGGAAAAAGGCGTGCTGCTGGTGATGGCGCGTTTCAACGCTATTCTGCACATCGACCCCGCCGCCCGCACGGCTCGGGTGCAGCCGGGGGTGCGCAACCTCGCGATTTCCCAGGCTGCAGCGCCGTTTGGCTTGTATTACGCACCTGACCCCTCCTCGCAGATCGCCTGCTCTATCGGCGGCAACGTGGCCGAAAACGCCGGTGGCGTGCATTGCCTGAAGTACGGGCTGACCGTGCACAACCTGCTCAAGGTCGACATCCTGACCGTCGACGGCGAACACCTGAGCCTGGGTTCGCAAGCGCTCGATTCTCCGGGCTTCGATCTGCTGGCGTTGTTCACCGGTTCCGAAGGCATGCTCGGTGTCATCACCGAGGTCACGGTCAAACTGCTGCCCAAACCCCAGACCGCCAAAGTGCTGCTGGCGGCGTTCGATTCCGTCGAGAAGGCTGGCCGTGCGGTGGGTGACATTATTGCCGCCGGCATCATCCCCGGCGGCCTGGAAATGATGGACAACCTGGCCATTCGCGCCGCCGAAGACTTCATCCACGCCGGCTATCCGGTCGACGCCGAAGCCATCCTGCTGTGCGAACTCGATGGCGTTGAAGCCGACGTTCATGATGACTGCGACCGCGTGCGCCAGGTGCTGGAACAGGCCGGCGCCACCGAAGTGCGCCAGGCCCGCGATGAAGCCGAACGCGTGCGTTTCTGGGCCGGACGCAAGAATGCCTTTCCTGCGGTGGGCCGTCTTTCACCGGATTATTACTGCATGGACGGCACGATTCCGCGCCGCGAGCTGCCCGGAGTGCTGCGCGCGATCGCCGCATTGTCGGCCGAGTACGACCTGCGAGTGGCCAACGTTTTCCACGCCGGTGACGGCAACATGCACCCGCTGATTCTGTTCGATGCCAACCAACCGGGCGAACTCGATCGCGCCGAAGCCCTGGGCGGAAAAATCCTCGAATTGTGCGTGAAGGTCGGCGGCAGCATTACCGGTGAACACGGCGTGGGCCGGGAGAAAATCAATCAGATGTGCGCGCAGTTCAATAGCGATGAATTGACCGTGTTCCATGCCGTCAAAGCCGCCTTCGATCCGAGTGGTTTGCTCAACCCCGGCAAGAACATTCCGACGCTGCACCGCTGCGCCGAGTTTGGCGCCATGCACGTTCATTTGGGTCAGATGCCCTTCCCTGAACTGGAGCGTTTCTGATGCGCAGTGAACACGATATCGACGACAGCGGCGCGCTGCTCGAGCAGGTCAACCAGGCACTGCAAAACGCCACGCCGTTGCGCATTCAAGGCTCCAACAGCAAGGCGTTTCTTGGGCGCATCGTGGCGGGCGAAGTACTCGACACGCGCAGCCACCGAGGCATCGTCAGCTACGACCCGACCGAGCTGGTGATCACCGCCCGCTGCGGCACGCCGTTGGCAGAGCTTGCTGAGGTGTTGGATGCAGCGCAGCAGATGTTGCCCTGCGAACCACCCTCCTTCGGCGACGGCGCCACAGTCGGCGGCATGATCGCCAGCGGGTTGTCGGGACCACGGCGTCCCTGGTCGGGGTCCGTCAGGGACTTCGTCCTTGGGACACGCGTCATCACCGGTCATGGCAAGCATTTACGCTTCGGTGGCGAAGTCATGAAAAACGTTGCCGGCTACGACCTGTCGCGCTTGATGGCCGGCAGCTACGGCTCGCTTGGCGTGGTGACCGAAGTCTCGCTCAAGGTCCTGCCCAAGCCGCGGCAAGCCTTAAGCATCAGCCTGGAAATGGACAGCGATCGCGCCTTGCTTCGCCTCGCAGAATGGGGGCAACAGCCGCTGCCGATCAGTGCCGCGTGCCACGATGGACAGCGCCTGCACCTGCGACTTGAGGGTGGCGAAGGCTCGGTGGCTGCGGCTCATGAGCGACTGGGCGGCGAGTTGCTGGACGCCTCGTACTGGGAGGATCTCAACGAGCATCGATTGAGCTTCTTCGATGAGGACCAGACACTTTGGCGCCTGTCCGTTCCTCACAAAACGCCTCGGCTTTCCCTGCCTGGCCGTCAGCTGATCGATTGGGGCGGTGCACAGCGCTGGCTCAAATCCGACGCAGAGGCAACGTTCATTCGTTCGATCGTGGAAGAAGTCGGCGGGCATGTGACCTGCTACAGCCATGGCCTGATCGACAGCCCATTCCAACCGTTGCCGGCCGCACTGATGCGTTACCACCGGAACTTGAAGCAACAACTCGATCCCCAGGGAATCTTCAACCCCGGACGCCTGTACGCGGAGCTTTGACCCATGCAGACCACCTTGAGCGAACACGCACGCCAACTGCCCCGCGCCGAAGAAGCCGAAAGCATCCTGCGCACGTGCGTGCACTGCGGTTTCTGCAATGCCACTTGCCCGACTTATCAATTACTGGGCGATGAGCTGGATGGACCGCGGGGCCGCATTTACCTGATCAAGCAGGTCCTGGAGGGCAACGAAGTCACGCAAAAAACACAACAGCACCTGGATCGCTGCCTGTCTTGCCGCAATTGCGAAACCACCTGCCCTTCCGGTGTCGACTACCACAACTTGCTGGACATCGGCCGGGCCGTGGTCGATGCGGCAGTGCCGCGCCCACTCGGTCAGCGGTTGTTGCGCGAGGGATTGCGCAGCATCGTCCCCAACCCTGCGCTGTTCAAAGGGCTGGTCAGCAGCGGCCAGGTGTTCCGGGCGTTGTTGCCCAACACCTTGCAAATAAAGTTGCCTCGCCGCGTCTATCCGGCCAAGCCGCGCCCGGCCACTCACCACGCCCGGCAGGTGCTGATGCTCGAAGGCTGCGTGCAACCGAGTCTGTCGCCCAATACCAACGCGGCCGCCGCCCGAGTCCTGGATCGACTGGGGATCAGCGTCACCGCGACCCACGAAGCCGGATGCTGCGGTGCCGTGGATTATCACCTCGACGCTCAGGCGGCCGGCCTTGATCGCGCCCGCCGCAATATCGATGCGTGGTGGCCGAGCATTGAAAAAGGAGCCGAAGCCATCGTGCAAACCGCCAGCGGTTGCGGCGCTTTCATCAAAGACTACGGTCACCTGCTCAGCACCGATCCGGCCTATGCCGAAAAGGCTAGAACGGTCAGTGCGCTGGCCAAGGATCTGATTGAAGTGCTGCGCGACGAGCCGCTGGAAAAGCTCGGCATTCATAGCGACCAACGCCTGGCGTTCCATTGCCCCTGCACGTTGCAGCACGCGCAGAAACTGGGTGGCGCGGTTGAAGCGATTCTGACGAGTCTGGGCTTCAACCTCACGTCGGTTCCCGACAGTCACCTGTGCTGCGGGTCGGCGGGCACCTATTCGCTGACCCAGCCCGAACTGTCCCGGCAACTGCGCGACAACAAGCTCAATGCGCTGGAAAGCGGACATCCCGAAGTCATTGTCACGGCCAATATTGGCTGTCAGTCCCACCTCGATGGTGCGGGCCGAACCCCTGTCAGGCACTGGATCGAACTGGTCGAAGCCGCCTTGCCATAACCGAGCACTGGAGAATTGCCATGAAAAGCAAAGCCGTACTGAGCCAGACCGAAGTCAGCCAAATCCTCGCGGCTGCACGCACCGAAGCGCAGAACAACCAATGGGCCGTAACCATCGTGATAGTCGATGACGGCGGCCACCCTCTGGCCCTCGAACGCCTCGACGGTTGCGCTCCGATTGGCGCCTACATCGCCACCGAAAAGGCCCGCACCTCGGCCCTCGGTCGGCGCGAATCCAAAAGCTATGAAGAGATGGTCAATGGTGGCCGCCACGCCTTTTTGTCGGCGCCATTACTGACCTCGCTTGAAGGTGGTGTGCCCATCATCGTCGACGGCCAGGTGATCGGTGCGGTCGGGGTGTCCGGTGTCAAAGCCGAGCAGGACGCACAAGTCGCCAAAGCCGGCGCGCAATGCCTGAACTGAACCGAACTGATTTGAGCTGAGCGCGGTCAGCGCTCGATAAACACTGTGATGGAGATGCAAAAAGTGACCGATTTCGTGAACTGCCAAGGCCTCAAGGTCGCGCCTGTCTTGCAACGTTTCGTTGATCTGGACGTGCTGCCGGGAACCGGCCTGGACCCTCAAGCGTTCTGGAGTGGTTTCGCTACCCTGGTGCATGAACTGGCGCCGCAAAACCGGGCGCTGCTGGCTGAGCGCGATCGCCTGCAAGCCGAACTGGACACCTGGCACCGTTCACACCCGGGACCGGTGACCGACATGCCGGCTTATCGCAGCTTCCTGAGCGGTATCGGTTACCTGCAACCACAACCTGCAGACGTCAAGGTCAGCACCGCCAACGTCGACACAGAGATCAGTGTGCAGGCCGGACCCCAACTGGTCGTCCCGGCGGTCAACGCGCGTTATGCGCTGAATGCCGCGAATGCGCGCTGGGGATCGTTGTACGACGCACTCTATGGCACCGACGTTATCTCGCATGAAGATGGCGCCGAACCGGGCCGGGCTTACAACTCCGTGCGTGGGGCGAAAGTCATCACTTTTGCACGGGCGTTTCTGGATCAGGCATTCCCCTTGAACAGCGGCTCACATGCAGCGGTGACGCGTTACCGGATCGACAACGGAACACTGCAGGCGACCTTGAACGATGGCAGCCAGACCGGCCTGTCGAATACCGCGCAGTACATCGGTTTCCAGGGCTCGCTCGCCGATCCCACGGCCATCCTGCTGAAAAACAATGACCTGCACATCGAGATTCAGATCGATCGCCAGAGCGTGATCGGTCAGGCTGACGCCGCTGGGGTCAAGGATCTGCTGATTGAAGCAGCCCTCTCGACCATCATTGATTGTGAAGACTCGGTGGCGGCAGTCGACGCCGACGACAAGGTGCAGGTGTACCGCAACTGGCTGGGTTTGATGAAGGGCGACCTGAAAGAAGACCTGGAGAAAAACGGTAAAACCATCACGCGACGGCTGAATCCGGATCGCGAGTACACCGCGGCCGATGGCAGCGCACTGACACTGCACGGGCGTTCGTTGCTGTTCATCCGCAACGTCGGGCACCTGATGACCAGTCCGGCGATTCTCGACAAGGGCGGACTGGAAATCCCGGAAGGCATTCTCGACGGCGTCATCACCAGCCTGATTGCCCTGCATGACCTGCAACGCCGCGGCAATTCCCGGACCGGCAGCGTCTACATCGTCAAACCGAAAATGCACGGCCCCGCCGAAGTGGCCTTCGCCGAACAATTGTTCAGCCGCATCGAAGACCTGCTCCAACTCGAACGTCATACCCTGAAAATGGGCATCATGGACGAGGAACGGCGCACCAGCGTCAACCTCAAGGCGTGCATCGCAGCCGCCTCCTCACGGGTCGCATTCATCAACACCGGCTTCCTCGATCGCACCGGTGACGAGATGCACACGGCCATGGAAGCGGGTGCGATGCTGCGCAAGGGCGACATGAAAAATACCGCGTGGATCGAGGCCTATGAGCGCAACAACGTGTTCGTCGGTCTGGACTGTGGATTGCGTGGGCGGGCGCAGATCGGTAAAGGCATGTGGGCCATGCCTGATCGAATGGCCGATATGCTCAAACAGAAAGTCGGCCACCCGAAAGCAGGCGCAAATACCGCGTGGGTGCCCTCGCCGACCGCCGCCACCTTGCACGCGCTGCATTACCACCAGGTCAACGTGCGCTCGGTGCAGGAGTCCCTTGAAACAACGGACTTCGGTGGCGCCAGCCCGGCACTTCTGGACGGCTTGCTCAGCGTGCCGGTCGTTACCGCCCCATCCTGGTCGGCCGATGAGATTCGTCAGGAAGTCGAAAACAATGCCCAAGGCCTGCTGGGGTATGTGGTGCGTTGGGTCGAACAAGGCATTGGCTGCTCGAAGGTGCCCGATATCCATAACGTGGGGTTGATGGAAGATCGCGCGACCTTGCGCATTTCCAGCCAGCACATGGCCAACTGGCTGCGACACGGGGTGATCACCAAGTCTCAGACCGTCGACATTTTGCAGCGCATGGCGCGGGTCGTTGACGAGCAAAACGCTGCCGATCCGATCTACACACCCATGGCGCCTGACTTCGAGCAATCGGTTGCATTTCAAGCGGCCTGCGCACTGGTGTTCGAAGGATGTGCACAACCCAACGGCTATACCGAACCGCTGCTGCATAAATTCCGGCTCGCGTACAAGCAGTCGAGGAGGTAAATAGGGGGAACAAAAGAGGCGGAGCAGACAGGGTGAAACCTGGAACCTGTTTGGTAACTGCGAGCACTGAAATAGTCGGGCCGTGTGGCAAACGGCCCGACGTTCGTTTTCGATCACTGCCCTTCAGTAAGCTTCGTCTTCGGTATCCGCAGAGCGCGCCAGGCAATTAAAATCGCCATGAGTGCCAAGCCGAACGTCACCCACGAAACCAGATTAATTCCACCCTCGAATGCGCTTCCCGCCTGCGTCATCAGCTCTCGTGCTTGATCTCCTGACAACTGCACCGCCACATGATTAGCACCCGATAGCGTCTCACTCGCCATCATCGTCTGCACCTCACTCAAAAAAACCGGAAGCTGCAATGCGCCGCGATAGTAGGCCGTGACGAGACCACCGAGCACTGTCGTCCCCAAAACCACACCCACTTCATAGGCCGTTTCACTAATGGCCGACGCCGCACCCGCCTTTTCCGGTGGTGCAGCCGACAAAATCACATCGTTGGATATCGTCGCGATCGCGCCCACGCCAATGTTCAGCAAGGCAAAAGCCACCACCAGAACGATCAGACTGCTGCCGATGCTGGCGACCAACAAAAACGCCGCCCCAGCAAACGCCATCAGAATCGGTACCAGCACATGCACCTGTACTCGCCGCGCTACAGGCACGACTGCCATTCCCACGACGATCGCCATGATCTGACCAGGTACTAACGCAAAGCTAGCATTCAACGGTGACATCTGAAGGACTATCTGTAAGAACTGAGTGGTGAAGAATACAAAGCCGACGAGGAACGCGAGGCTCATCAGATTGATTAGTACGGAGCCACTAAAGGTGCCACTTCGGAACAGACTCAGATCCATCAGCGGCACTGGCAGACGTAACTGCCGATGCGCAAACATCCACCCAGCAACCATGCCGATTACAAATGCTGTCATCGCCATCCCGTCGAAACCATTACTGGCGCTGTGTTTAATGCCATAAACGATGGCACTGAGGGCAACCATCGATTGCAGGATACTTAGCGGATCCAATGGCCCTGAACAGTCTTTCTCGGACTCAGGCAACAACACCGGTCCCAATACCAACAACGGCACCAATACGGGTATCGCCAATAGGAAAATCGCCCCCCAACTGAAAAACTCCAGCAAAACTCCGCCTACCAAAGGACCGAGTGCTGATCCTACCGTCAGAGTTGTTGCCCAGATCGCGACAGCTACTCTCCGCTCCTCTCGATCCAGAAACACCGAACGTATCAATGCCAAAGTAGAGGGCATCAACATCGCACCGAAAATCCCCATGCAAGCTCGCCCGGCAATCAGTTGCATGGCCGTATGGGAATAGGCCGTCAGCACCGACACAATGACAAAACCCAAAGACCCGGCCAGTAACAGCTTTCGATGACCGATTCGATCGCCCAGACTACCCATCGACACCAGTAATCCCGCCAATACCAGCGAATAGGCATCGATCATCCATAACTGCTGACTCGCGCTCGGATTCAGGGCCTCGGCAATCTTTGGTAACGCGAATCCAAGCACCGTATTGTCTACGGTCACCAGTAGTACTGGCAGCATCAGCACGCTTAGGGCTGACCACCGTTTTGATTTTGCTCTGTGTTGCGCTGTCTCACTTATTAACACCATTGCCCCAAGCTCCTTATTACCTCAAAAAAATCACGGGACATTTTTCAATGCTTCCGTGAAACGAACCCTGCGCACGTCCATGGCGAGGGTTTAAGAATGCAACTTGCAACGTACGAAAAATTAACTTTTCTCGCGGGAAAGCAGAACACTTCTATAGTTTCGTTACATAACAACTCAATCGACTATTTGTTTCATATTGTTTGATGGCACTGATGGGCTGAAGCCCTTTTCCGTCTGCCCCACCCCAAAAGCAAACGCCCCAAACAATCTCGGGCGGAGGAAGCGCACAGATGACCCGTCTCACTGCGAAAGACTTTGCCCCGGAACTGCTCGAACTGTACGACTACTACGCCCACGGCAAGATCAACCGGCGGGAGTTTCTGGATCGGGCGGCGTTGTTCACCTTGGGCGGTTTGACCGCCAGCGCCCTCCTCGCCGCCCTGAGTCCGAATTATGCACTCGCCGAGCAGGTTGAATTTACCGACCCGGACATTGTTGCCGAATACATCACCTATCCCTCTCCCAAGGGCAACGGGCAGGTCCGTGCTTATCTGGTGCGCCCGGCGAAAGCCACCGGCAAGGTGCCGGCCGTGGTGGTTGTGCATGAAAACCGCGGGCTCAACCCTTACATCGAAGATGTCGCGCGGCGTGTGGCCAAGGCAGGATTCATCGCCCTCGCCCCCGATGGCCTGACGTCGGTGGGCGGTTATCCTGGCAACGATGACAAAGGCCGGGAGTTGCAGGCGACCGTCGACCCTGAAAAGCTCATGAACGACTTTTTCGCCGCCATCGAGTGGTTGATGAAGCATGACGCGACCACCGGAAAAGTCGGGATCACCGGGTTCTGCTATGGCGGTGGCGTCGTCAATGCCGCCGCCGTGGCCTATCCGGAATTGGGGGCCGCCGTGTCCTTTTATGGCCGCCAGCCAGAGGCCAAAGATGTCGCCCGAATCAAGGCGCCGGTGATGCTTCACTACGGTGAACTGGATACGCGCATCAACGAAGGCTGGCCCGCCTATGAGAAGGCATTGAAAGCCGCGGGCAAGACCTATGAAGCCTACATTTACCCCGGCGCCAACCATGGTTTCCATAACGACTCCACGCCTCGATACGATGAGGCCGCGGCCAAGCTGGCCTGGGACCGGACGCTGGGGTGGTTTCGGCGATACCTGGCTTAATGGTGAAGCTGAAGTCCGCTTTGCTCGCCTGCTGCCAAGTAGAGTTGCCGGTAAGCACCCACCAGTTGATCAAGCGTGAACGCGCGATTTCGACCACTGGGATTGGGCAGGACCCATACCGAGGCATTGCCGAAGGTCTTTGGCTGAAGCCCCCAAGCAATGTCTCTTTGGCCGGACAGCGCGCAATACGCCGCTTTACCGAGAAACGCCACAAAACGTGGCGCATAACGCACGATTTTTTGTTCAAAGTTCGCAGCGGCAGCGATGAATTCATGTGCGGCCAGCTGATCCGCTCGCGCCGTAGGCCGTTCCACCACGGCCGTTAATCCACACTGATATTGCAAGATCGTCCGATCGTTTTCCGGGCGCACCTCCTCAGGCGTAAAGCCGGCAAGATGGAGCGTGCGCCAGAAACGATTGCCCCTGCCCGCAAAATGGTGGCCTTTGGCAGCGGCAGTCACACCCGGATTGATGCCACAAAAAATCACGGCTAGCTGTTCGGCAAGAATATCTTCGAGTCTTTCACTCACCGTAAACCTCACCCACCGCAGATCACGTTGACCGCACTGCGCACAAGTTCGGTCAATTCAGCGCGGGATTTGCCCGCCCGCGCCCGTATCGAAATGCTATGCAGTATGGATGACGCGAGTACGGCAAGGGCTGCCGGGTCGACATCGCCTTTCAACTCGCCGGAATCGATGGCCGCCCGCAGACGTGTTTCGAGATCGGCATCGAGCCGGCTGAGCCGGTCCGAAAGGACCTCGCGTATTTCAGAGTCCTCGACGGCTTCGGTCGTCGCCGTGCCGATCGCAAAGCACCCACGCGGCTGGCCGTCACCCGAGAAGTAGATCGACAACTGCCCCTCATAAAACCGCATCAACGCCTGGCTCAAGGTCAGTTCGTTGTCCGTCAGCGCCTCCTGCATGGCCGCAGCGGCAAACTCCCAATACTGCTCAAGCGCTTTGATATAGAGCGCGTGCTTGTCACCGAATGCCGCATACAGGCTTGGGCGATTCATGCCGGCTGCCGTGGCGATGCTATCCAGAGAAGCGCCGGAATATCCGGTGCTCCAAAAAACATCAAGCGCCTGCAACAGCGCTGTCTGCGGGTCATAAGCACGAGGGCGGCCGCGGCCTTTCGCCTCTGTAGTCTTTTTTTGTGCCATGTCGTACAAAATCCTTGAATGAAGGTGGGCTCGGGGATATTCTTACACCATCGCACAAAATTAAGGAACCAGAAATTCCTTGGTTTGCAGGTTTGTTGTAGCGGAGCTCGAACAGGGTGTTGCGGCGACGAAACAGATGCGGCGGAGCGATCCTCCTGGCCGCGCACGGTATGGCTGTTTTTGTGGGTGTTAGCCCGACTTCCCGGTTAATAGGTGCATTCGATCATGACCAAACAGTTCGACATCTCAGCTACAAAGACCTTCGAGCACCCAGGCCCGAATCCGTCTGACTCGCCCATCAAAAAGCCGTTTAAAGAGAAAGTACGGCCATTGCTGATGGTGGGTTTCCCTCTCCTCTTCGCTGCGGTTGGGTACGCCCATTATGTGGCGGGCGAGCCCTTTGTTTCGACCGATAACGCTTACGCCCGAGTGGCGAAGGCATCGATCAACGCGCGCATTTCCGGACAAGTCGTCGAAATTGCGGTCGAGGACAATCAGCCTGTTCACAAGGGCCAGATTCTGTTTCGGATCGACCCGAAACCGCTCCAGATCGCGGTTGACCGTGCAGAAGCACAGCTGAGCATCGCGCGGCTGCGCATCGATGGCCTCAAGGCAAGCTACCGCCAGCAACAGGCTGAACTGCAATCGGCCAAAGAGTCGGCCGATTTCGACCAACGGGAGTTTGCCCGCAAGAAGGCGCTGGTCGCTACCGAGTTCGTCTCGCGCTCCATTTACGAGCGCGCCGACACAGACCTTAAAGTTGCCCGGCAACGAATAGCGTCGATCGAACAACAGATCGCCAGCACGGTCGTTACCTTGAACGGTAATCCGAACATCGAAGCCAATAGCCACCCGACGGTTCGTGAGGCCAAGGCTCAGCTCGACGAGGCGCAGCTATATCTCTCGTACGCGACGGTGTATGCGCCTGACGATGGCATCGTGGCCAAGGTCGACGATTTGCAGGTTGGCAACTTTGTTAACAACGGCGCGCCCGCTTTCGCTCTGCTCTCTGATCGCGAGATTTGGGTTGAGGCCAACTTCCGCGAAACGGAAGTCACCCATATGCGTGCAGGCCAGGAAGCGACCATCAGTATCGATACGTATCCTGATCGCGTCTTCAAAGCCCACGTGACCAGCATGAGCCCGGGTGCCGGATCGGACTTCGCACTGCTGCCGCCTGAAAATGCGACCGGCAACTGGGTCAAGGTTGTCCAGCGCGTACCGGTGCGACTCGAACTCGATGAGGTGGACCCTGCCCTGCCCCTTTTCTCGGGCACCAGCGCCACGGTCAAGGTCGATACCGGGTATCGCACGCCTTGGTGGCATCCGCTCAAGGCGCTGTTAACCGCAGGTAACTTCTGATGAACGCCAATCTTGCCGGACCTCAAGGTGCGGGGACATTAAGGTTCGCCGCGTTGCTCGCCACCTATATGCAGTCGGCGAACCTGCCGCTTCCGAATGCGGTACTCAGGTTGATTCAGGGCACCCTGTCGATGACCGACGACCAGGCTGGCTGGATATTCACGTCGTACCTCGCGGCGAGCGCCATCACGATGCCGATTGCGCAATGGCTCGCCGGGCGTTTTGGCTTGAAGCGGGTTTATCAAGCCGCGCTGGCCTTCTTCGTCCTTGGCTTGGTGCTCGCTACGCAGGCAACGACGCCGCTGGAATTCGTTGGCGCGCGCATTATTCAAGGCCTGGCGAGTGGCGTGCTGGCACCGCTGTCGATGGCGATTTCGATGGAGACATTGCCACTCGAGAAGCGTGCGAAATTTGGCGCGACCTGGACGGCCATCGTGCTGTTCGGCATCGTCAGCGGCCCCAGCATCGGCGGTTGGGTCGGCGAACATTTCGGATGGCGCCCGATCTTCTACATCAGCCTTCCGTTATCGGCGTTTATCTTCCTGGTGATGGCGCTTTTGTTGGCCGAGAAAAAGGCCGAGAAACGTCCGTCGTTCGACTTCTTTGGCTTCGGCAGCTTCACGCTGGGATTGATCAGCCTGCAAATGTTGCTTGATCGCGGTGAACGCCTGGACTGGTTTTCTTCGAACGAGATCTGGCTGGAAGCGCTGGGCTGTGCACTGGGGCTCTACCTGTTCGTTGTGCATGTGCTGACCGCGAAGGTGCATTTCCTCAACAAGCGCTTGTTCAAAGACTGCAACTTCGTGCTGTCGACGGTCATCTTTTTCGCCGTAGGTTTCGTGCTGTTGTCGACCATGGCGCTGACGTCGCCGATGCTGGACGAGATTCTCGGCTATCCGCCGGACACCACGGGTTCCCTGACGATTCCGCGCGGAATGGGGCTGGTCGGTGCGTTCCTGCTGATGGGCCGTGTTCCCGAGCGTTTCGACCGCCGGCTGTTCGTGGCGGCAGGCGTCGCCGTGGTGATTTATGCCAACTGGCTGATGCTCGGCTATTCGCCGTTGATGGACTGGTCGCCCGTGGCGGTGGCCGGTGCGATCCAGGGCATTGGCATCGGCGTCTTGATGCCGTCGCTGACCAAGGTCGCGTTCAGCACGCTCGACCCCACGTTACGCCCGGAAGGCACCGGTCTGTTCAACCTGTCACGTGTGTACGGGAGCACCCTGGGCGTTGCCATTGTGCAGCTGTTCTTCTTCAACAATACGCAAGCGATGCACATGGCGCTGGCCAGTAATCTGACGCCGTATCGCGCCGCTGCGCATTCCGCGCCGACGTCCCTGCAAGCACTGGCGGGGCTCAACGAAATGATCACCGGCCAGGCGGCTTTTATCGCGGTGATCGACCAGTTCAAGATTTTGATGTTCGCGATGCTGGTGGTGAGCCCACTGGTTGTCTTTCTTCGCAAGCCCGTTGCGACCAACTAGTTTTCGTGGAGTTTGCCAAATGAAATCCAATGCGCTCTTCATCAACAGACAACTGTTCAAAACCACGTTCGGTGCGGTGTCGGCTCTTGCGTTCCTGACCGCCTGTACCGTCGGCCCCGACTATCAAATGCCTGCGCCGAGTCTGTCGCAGCACTACGACCAACAGGCCGAGCAGCGTCTTGGCCAAGGCGGCAACAAGCCCGGTGAACAGCACATTGACCTGGGCAAGAAGGTCAACGGTGACTGGTGGTCGGCGTTTCGTTCGCCGAAGCTCGACAAGCTTGTACGTCGCGCCATTGACGGCAATCTTGAGCTCGTGGCGGCAGACGCGACGATCCGCCAAGCGGCGTCCTCGGTCGCTGCAGCGGAAGGTGCGCTGTATCCGCAGGTCGATTTTGGCGCTCAGGCTGGACGCCAACGGGTACACAACGCGAAAGAGCCATCGGTGTCCAATTTCTACGCGATCGGACCGCGGGTTGGCTTCGACCTTGACGTTTTCGGCGGTAACAAGCGCCAGGTCGAACAACAGGAAGCGTTTACCGATCTGCAGAAGCATCGCTACGAAGCGGCGTACCTGACCCTGACGGGCGATGTCGCGAGCCAGGCGTTGTTGCTTGCCTCGGCCAACGCACAGATGCAGGCCGTCGAGAAGCTGCTCGCCAATGACGCGAAGAACCTCGAACTGGTACGCATGGCGCACGCCAATGGCAGCACCACGCAGATCGATGTTTCGCTGGCCGAGACGCGGCTCGCTCAGGACCGCACGCTATTGCCACCTCTCGCTCAACAGCGTGATTCGGCCCGGCACGCGCTCTCGATTCTGACGGGAAAAGGCCCGGCTGACTGGATCGCGCCTGACTTCACTCTCGCCGAGTTTGCCTTGCCGGCAAACGTGCCCGTCAGTCTGCCTTCCGAAATGGCCCACGACCGGCCGGATGTATTGCAAGCAGAGGCTGAATTGCACATGGCCAGCGCCGCGGTTGGCGTGGCGACAGCAAACCTCTATCCCCATGTCGAGCTGTCCGCGTCGCTTGCACAGGCGGCTTCAGGCAATGGCGGCACCGCACTCTGGGGTTTTGCTGCCGGGCTGACGGCGCCAATCTTCAGTGGCGGAACGCTGAAAGCTGAACGTCAGGCCGCCGTCGACGGCTACAAGGCAACCCTCGCCGGCTACCAGCAGACCGTCATTAATTCGTTCGGTCAGGTCGCAGACACGCTGCAGGCTATCAATCATGACGCAGAGGAAAACCTGGCGCAGGAGGACGCGTTACGCGCGGCTGAAACGAGTTTTCGCTTGAACCAACAAGCCTACGCGCAAGGCGAGAACAGCATTCTCCAGGTGCTGGAGGCGGAACGTGCTTATGAGCAAGCGTTGCTGGGTCAAATCAGAGTGAAGACCGCGCAGTACCTCGACACCGTGCGGCTGTATGTGGCCCTCGGCGGTAATTCCGTCGGTGTGTTTGAGCAAAGAGTGGCCAGTCGCGAAGACCAGAAACCTTCCTATCAGTAGCGCCAGACATTGGAGTAAAAGATATGCCTTACGAATCATTTTACGATGCACTTCGCGATACCCGATTCCCACTGATACACGGATCGGGTGAGATGCCGGCCGTTGGATTTGGCACGCTGTTCCGGGATCTATCCGTTACAACACAAGCGGTCAAGGACGCATTGGAAGCGGGTTTTCGCCATTTCGATTGTGCTGAACGTTATCGAAATGAGGACAGGGTCGGCATTGCCCTACAGGAAGTTTTTGAGGCGGGTAAGGTCCGGCGAGAGGACGTGTTCATTACCACGAAGCTGTGGAACACCAACCATCGTCCCGAGCGAGTCGAACCTGCGTTTGAGGCCAGTTGCCGACGGCTTCAGGTGGATTACATCGACTGCTATCTGATCCATACGCCCTTCGCCTTTCAACCTGGCGACAACCAGGACCCGAGAGACGAACAAGGTCGAGTTATCTACGACTCAGGCGTGACGTTAATAGAGACTTGGCGGGCGCTGGAGCGCCTCGTGGATGAAGGCCGGTGCAAGTCCATCGGCTTGTCTGATATTACATTGCAGGCATTAAAAGAGATTGTGGCAGTGGCCCGGATAAAACCCGCTGTCGTGCAGGTCGAATCCCACCCGTATCTGCCTGAATGGGAACTGCTTGAGTTTTGTCAGCAGCATGGAATCATCGTTCTTGCCTTTGCGCCACTCGGGCATGGCATGGAGCCGAACGTACTGGAAGACTCGGTGATTACAGGGATCGCTAAACACATTCGCAAGACCCCGGCTCAAGTGGCATTGGCCTGGTCTGTACAGCGGGGAGTCGCTTTTCTGACCACGTCTGCTACACCGAGTCATATCCGGGAAAACTTTGATATTTCTACCCTGCCTCATAGGGCCATGCGTGAAATCAAGGAAGAGATTACGACCCGGGTACGATTCAACTCCGTCGTTGAGACCGGCGTGCCTGGTTTTATTCCGCGCAAGCAGTAACACGCAACGAAGGGGCGGCCTTCTACAGGGACGCCCCTTTCATCCATCCCCCCGAGGTGAAAACCATGGACGTTTTCCAGACGATGCGTTTTTTCGTTGCTGTCGCTCAGAGCGGCAGCTTTACGGCAGCGGCTGAGCTATTGGACACCACCACCACTAACGTTTCCAAAGCGGTTTCCAGCCTGGAGGCCAGGCTTCAAACACGTCTGATCAACCGGACGACCCGACGTCTGGCGTTGACCGAAGCAGGTACGCGCTATTTGCAGCGATGCGAGACAATTCTGGACGAGGTCCGTGAAGCAGAGGAGGAAGCGGGTACTGCTCACATCATGCCCGTGGGCAGGCTCAAGATTCACGCCATGGGAGCCATTGGCAATCATTACGTGATCGATGCCATTGCCAAGTATCGAGAGGCGCATCCCTCGGTCATGTTTGATTTGACACTGACTAATCGGCTACCTGACTTGCTGGAGGAAGGCTATGACATGTCGATTGTTTTAGCCCGGGACTTACCCGATTCCGGATTTGTAGCGCAGCGGCTCGGCATCACTTACAGCATTCTCTGCGCCTCGCCCGCGTACCTGAAAAAACGCGGATGCCCCAATTCTCCAGGGGCTCTTGGCTCACATGATTGTTTGAGAATTGTTAATACGATAATGCCGGCTGGAAACTGGGTATTTGAGGGGCCCGAAGGCGTTGAGACCGTCAACATTCCATTGTCTCCCTTTCACGTCAACACCGCCGATGCCATGACCGTCGCCATAACGAGTGGGATGGGTATCGGTATTCAGCCTATTGCTTCTGCAGTCGACGGCATCAGGGCCGGCACGTTAGTGCGCGTCCTGCCAGAGTTTCATTTTGAAGAATTTAATTTATTTGCAATATACCCATCACGAAAGTTCGTGGATGCAAAAATAAAGACATGGGTGGAGTTTCTTAAAAGTTATATTCCAGGCGTGTTGGCATCCGATGAAAAAATCGTAGGCCTAACCAATAAACGATAACAACTTTGACAGTGCCAGCGCTGCAGGCATGGAGTGTCGACCCTCCATCTTCCACATACGACTCAACCATTTGAACAGCCAGTTCCCATGACTTGATACTGCAGGACATGCCGTTGACCCTGAGAATCTTCATACGTCATTTGCGCCGGGACCGGCCCGCATTGGTCAGGTATATCTGTCACTGTGATGACTTTTTGGATATCGAGTTTCGTATCGTAAGTGTACGTTTCAACAGGCAGCTTGTTGTCCGTGGCAGTTGAATGGCTCTCGCCTGCAAATGCCTGTGACCCTAAAACGCCAAACGCAAGAAAAATCGCAAGTTTTGAAATGTTCATCATATTCACCATATCGTCCAAAGTTAACCTCGTGAGCGAGTGGGTACTGACTCTATTGGCTCACGGGGTAGAGACGATGCTAGGTGTTTACACCTCCCTCATACAGCGGCCCACTGGACAAACACTGTTGCCAGATTCCGCATGAATGGAGGGCTTCGAACAGGCCACGCCAGGAAGACGATTAATGAGCTATACCCGCTAATCTCTCATTGCAGTTTTTCAGCACAGGAGGTTGGCAATGAAGCGCAGTAACTCACTTGCAGCGCTAATGGTCACCGCAAGCCTTTTCGGCTGCACCACTTCATCAGCCCCTGGAGTGAGCGTTCCTTTGGTTGCCACCCGACAGAACACCGGTCAGATCGGCAATGTAACGCTGGCCGACTGGGGCAAACAAACCGGCTTCAGTTTCTTCATCAGTGGTGCTCCAAGCGGGGCGTCTCTACCCTTGCGCCTCTTCACCTTCATCAATAAAGGCAGCTGCCAGCAACCCGGTCCAGTCGCTTACGCAATGAATGATCATGTCAACACCGAACGCCAAGCCATACACGGCTGGGCTTTCTCAAGAAGCGCACCTGTCGCACTGCCAATCCTGCTTTCCGGTGAGTACTCCATCGTCGTGCGAAGTGCACCGGACAGTGGCAACGTCGATATTTTTTGCGGAGATATCAAACAGAAAGGCTCGGGAAAATAGCCTTGCTTCGACCTGCCCCCTGCCTTCATCTAACAGATTCGGCGCTACAGTAAAAATGTCGTCGCGAATGCCCCTTCCCGTGGGGCAGACGTACACACGGGCAGGTCATGGGGCCAGCCGGTAGGTGTCGCGCCCTAAAAATCTGTGATTGTCGAACCTGCAATCGTCTGCGCGAATCCGACGCCAAACACCCGCGCAGGCGTTTCAAAGCCTGGTCGCCGATCACCGTTCAGCACCCGGCGCGCAGCCTCCACAGCCGCCAACGGTGTGTAGGTGTAGCCGTTGACGGTCTCGATCACTGAACACGCACTTGTGCCATCAGCGCCAATGACTTCAGCCACAGCACGGGCGCGATGAGCCGCTCGCTGCTCAGCACTTGGGCCGTCGGGCAGTTGTGACAGATTGCCTTCAGGGAAAGCGTCGCCGGTGATGTTCACGAACATGGCGATATTGGGAATGCCAGTGGAGTGCCAGCCGGTGACCAGGTCACCGAAGGACAGCGGCGCGCACAGTGCCGGGCCGTCGCCAAAATCGAAGTACCGGGGCTGCGCATCGGGTGTTGCAACCAGTAGCCCATCAACCCGCGCCAAGAGGCCCGCGCCAATGATCTCGCTGACACTTAAGGCCGATCCCCGCGACATGGCGCCAGCGACTTGCAGCGCAACCCTTAGCGACTTCGGCTCCCGCACACGGCGAGCAACATGCATTGCCAGGCAGTCTGTCGGCACCACGTCCCAGCCGACCCCGGGCAGCAACATGACATCCGCCTCGGCTGCCTGAGCGCCAAGCCGTTCCGCCAGCCGATAGACATTGATCTCGGCCGTTATGTCCAGATAGTCGACCCCGGCCTTGATACAGGCCTGCATCAAGGCGTCCGCCGTCTGAGCAAAAGGCCCTGCGAAATTCAGCAGCGCACCGATGCCGTGCAGGGATTCGGCTGCTTGGGCATCAGGGGTGAACACTCGATAAGGCACGCCCAGTTGCGCAGCGAGTGACTCCAGCCTTTCTCCATTGCGGCCAGAGATCACAATGTCCAGCCCCTGCGCTTTGGCATGCTCGGCAGCCATGCGACCGGTATAGCCGGTCGCCCCGTAGATCATTAATTGATTCATTGTGCGTGCTGCCAGTTTTTGTAGACGAATTCGAGGCTGTAACCGTCCGGGTCAAGGACATTGGCGGCGTAATAATTCGGGTCGTAATACAGACGTGCGCCAGGTGCACCATTGTCTACAGCGCCATTCTCCATAGCCGCCGCGTAAGCTGCGTTGACCTCGGCCTTGCTGTTCGCTACGAAGCCAACATGAACCGCCCGCCCCTCCACAACACCCTCGCGCAACCAGAAAAACACCCGCCCATTGGCACCGAAGCCCTTGAGGTCCGGGTGGCCTGGCGGGCCGTCCTTACCGTCGTAATCAAGCCTGCCGGTAATGCCAAGCGGGGTCAGAGTCGCGGTGTAGAAACGGATGGAACGATCAACGTCGCTTACCGAGATAAAAATATGGTCAAGCATTGTGGTCGCCTCGTTATTCAGGTGCTGATTCAGATGAAATACCCGCCCGCGACTTCGATCGTCTGAGCATTGATCCAGCGTCCTTCTTCGGACAGCAGCAGGGTGATAACGCGAGCGACATCCTCCGGCTCGCCCACCCGACCAAGGGCGGTTTGCGACGCGAGTAGAGCCTCGAATTCGTCATTCAAACCGCCGCCCAGTTCGGTGCGAATCGCCCCCGGTGAGACGGCATTGGCCCGGATACGCCGAGGGCCGAACTCCTTGGCCATGTAACGGGTCAGCACGTCGAGTCCGCCCTTGAAAGCGGCATAAGGCGCTACACCCGCAGTGGCCACGCGGGTTGTGGCGCTGGTCAGGTTGATGATGCTGGCGCCCTCTCCCATCAGTGGCAGCAACGCTTGAGTCAGGAAAAACGGGCCTTTGAGGTGTACGTTCAGCAAGTCGTCAAACTGCGCCTCGGTGACCAATTCCAGGGGATTGAACAAGCCATGGCCCGCGTTGTTCACCAGCCCGCCAAGGGTTGCCACACCCCAGGTTGCCTGCAAAGTCAGTTGCACCGCTTCTCTGAAGCTGTCGAACCGCTTCACATCAGCGACGTCCAGCTCAAGCGCCACAGCCTTGCCGCCCGATGCCTGGATACGCTGGACGACAGCGTTTGCTGAATCAGCATTGCTCTTGTAGGTCAGGATGACCCCCATTCCGCGGCGGGCGCAGTGTTCGGCCGTGCTGGCGCCGATGCCTCGGCTGCCTCCGGTAATGACGATAACGCTCATTCGCTGCTCCAAGATCACTGAGATGAGTCACCACAGTAACCATCGCCGTTGCAACGAGCGCAGCCGTTCCTGCTCGAATCCTGCCTGTTTCTGCTTTTTGCTTGCCTGGGCGTATCAGCCTGAGTTCAGATGCTCCTCATGACAAACCAACTGAATGAACTTAGCGCGCTGGCTGCCCGGGCCGAGAACCGCCGCACGGAGACGGGCATCCCCCGCGTCGCCATGGTCCAGGGCGAAATCCCTGAGCACCTGCTGGCTGCGGTTTACGAGCCGATGATCAACCTGATCCTGCAAGGCAGTAAATCAATGACCATCGGAGACCGCACACTTCGCTATGACCCGGCGACCTATTTCGTCATGTCCATCGAGTTGCCTGCGGTCGGTCAAGTACACCCTGCTGCTTCCGGTGAGCCTTATCTGGCGGTCAGCCTGACACTCGACCCGACGGTCCTGGTGACGCTGCTGGCGGATCTGCCAAAGCCCATCGGGCATTACGACAAGGAAGCAGGTTTTTCGGTAGCCGCTGTCACGCCCGACCTGATGGACGCCTGGGTGCGGTTGCTGCGTTTGATGGGCCGACCGGAGGAAATTGCGGCCCTGGCACCTGCCTACGAACGGGAGATTCTGTACCGTGTTTTGCAAGGGCCCCACGGCTGGATGCTGCGTGATATTGCGGCACCCGATAGCGCCATGGCTCGGGTCAGCCTGGCCATCCAGTACATTCGTCGGGACTTCGCCAAGCCCATCCGTGTGGAGACACTGGCGCAACAAGCGGCGATGAGCGTGTCGGCCTTTCACCGGCACTTCAAAGCCGTCACCGCGCTGAGCCCGTTGCAGTATCAAAAAAGGGTTCGCTTGCTTCAGGCCCGGACGTTGCTGGTGGCCAACGCCAAAAGTGTCACGAGTGCAGCGTTCGAGGTCGGTTATGAAAGCGCGACACAATTCAGCCGCGATTACGCACGGGTATTCGGCATGCCGCCCTCACGAGATGCCGCGCGGATTGTTGGGGAAACCCTGGGCCAGAGAAAATAGCCAAAAAATGACTGCCTAAGTGTGAAGGAGCCCGCCCCGTTGCTTAGGGTCAAGACGAGCGGAGCCCTGTCTTTCAGCGAACTCGTTCAGGTCTCAATCACATCGTCCGCCCAGCTGATGGCCGCAACGACGGTCGGGAAACCGATTGTGCTCGTCAGTGAGATCAGCGTATGACGGATCTGCTCTGGCGTAGCGCCCGCTTCCAGTGCCCGTCGGGTATGACTGTGCACCGCGCCCTCAGAGCGAATGGCCGCCGCGGCACCGAGCTGGATCAGCTGGACAACGATCTCCTCCAGTGGGCCGGTGTGACGCACCGCCGTACCCAGGGCCTCCACTGCGGCCAAGTAATCCGGGTACTGCTGTTCGAGACGTTGGTAGGTGTTGTGCTCTCTCTTCTTCGCCATCTTTGTGTCCTCGAGTGGGAGGTGCGAACAGAATCATCAGGCTTGGATCTGCGAAACTTGCACTCTGCGGCAGTAGGCTACGCTTACATCAGCTTATTGCTCACGATGCTCGCGTCTGCAGGTTTTGGTTTGTTCTGGAGAGCGTCTGCAACAGCTATTTCAGACAGGCCCAAACAATTCACGCAGGACTGACGTGATGACCGAGCCCCTCCTCAGCTTAGCCGAACTCAAACGTGCCGCCGCCTCCGGCGAGATCGATACCGTGCTGGTGTGCATGGTCGATATGCAGGGGCGACTGGTCGGCAAGCGATTCCAGGTCGAGTTTTTCATCGACAGCGGCCACGAAGAAACCCACTGCTGCAATTACCTGCTGGCCGACGACATCGACATGGAGCCGGTGCCGGGTTACGCCGCGGCCAGCTGGAGCAAAGGCTATGGCGACTTTGTGCTCAAACCCGACATGGCGACGTTGCGACGGGTGCCCTGGCTTGAGTGCACGGCGCTGGTGCTCTGCGATGTGCTCGATCATCACCATCGGCGCGACCTGCCACACAGCCCGCGGGCGATCCTGAAAAAGCAGGTCGAGCGACTGCGCGAGCGTGGTTACACCGGCATGTTCGCCTCGGAACTGGAGTTCTATCTGTTCGACGAGAGCTACGAGGCCATCCACGAGCGCAACTACCACAAGCCGAAAACGGCCGGTCACTACATCGAGGATTACAACATCCTGCAGACCACCCGCGAAGAGCCGGTGCTGCGGGCGATTCGCAAACATCTGCAGGCCTGCGGCATTCCCGTGGAAAATTCCAAGGGTGAATGGGGGCCGGGCCAGGAAGAAATCAACATCCGTTATGCCGATGCCCTGACCATGGCCGACCACCACGTCATCATCAAGCACGCCTGCAAAGAGATCGCGCAACTGCAGGGCAAAGCAATCACGTTCATGGCCAAGTGGCGCTATGACGCCGCCGGCTCCAGCAGCCACATCCACAATTCGCTGTGGGACAAGAGCGCCAAAAAGCCGCTGTTCTTCGACCCCAAGGCGGAGTTTGGCATGTCGAAACTGATGCGCTCCTGGGTGGCCGGGCAGCTCAAATACGCCAACGACATCACCTGTTTTCTCGCGCCCTACATCAATTCGTACAAGCGCTTTCAGGCCGGCACTTTTGCACCGACGCGGGCGGTGTGGAGTCGGGACAACCGCACCGCAGGCTTTCGGTTGTGCGCAGAAGGTAGCAAAGCCATCCGCATCGAATGTCGCATCGGCGGTGCCGACCTCAACCCTTATCTGGCCTTCGCTGCCTTAATTGCTGCGGGACTGGCCGGTATCGACGAGAAGCTCAGCCTCGTGCCGCCCTTCGAAGGCGATGCCTACCTCGACGAGCACTTGCCTGAAGTCTCGAAGACGCTGCGCGAAGCCAGCACCGCGCTCCAGACCTCAACGATGTTGCGCGAAGCGTTTGGTGATGAAGTGATCGACCACTACGTGCACACCGCCGAATGGGAACAGAAAGAGTACGACCGGCGGATCACCGACTGGGAACTGCAGCGCGGCTTCGAGCGCTATTGAGACCACCATGACCACGATGATTCAACTCATCTCACCGGTCGATGGCCGGGTCTACGCCGAACGTCGCTGCGCCGACGCCACACAGGTCGAGCAGGCTCTGACGGCTGCCGCTGCCGCCCAGGCGCAATGGAAACGTCGGCCGCTGAGCGAACGCGCCGCCTTTTGCAGCGCCGCGGTGGACGCGATGCTGGCCATGAAGGCAGAGATCGTGCCGGAACTGGCCTGGCAGATGGGCCGCCCGGTGCGCTTTGGCGCTGGCGAACTGCGCGGCTTCGAAGAGCGTGCCCGCCATATGATTGCCATTGCGCCTGATGCCCTGGCAGCGCTTGAACCCACGCCTGTCACCGGTTTTCGACGCTGTATCAAACGCGAGCCCCTGGGTACGGTGTTGGTCGTCGCACCCTGGAACTACCCCTACCTGACGGCGGTGAATACGATCATCCCGGCGCTGATGGCCGGCAACAGCGTGATCCTCAAACACGCTTCGCAAACGCTGCTGGTAGGCGAGCGTTTCGCCGAGGCCTTTCGCCGCGCCCATCTGCCCGAAGGATTGTTCCAAAACCTGCTGCTGAGTCATCTCCATACCGCGGTGATCATTGCCTCAGGACGCGTGCAGCAGGTGAACTTCACCGGCTCGGTCGACGCCGGCAAAGCCATGGAAAACGCCGCCACCGGAGGCTTTCTCGGTATGGGCCTGGAGCTCGGCGGCAAAGACCCGGCCTACGTCCGCGCAGACGCCAACCTCGAACACGCGGTGGAAAACCTGGTGGATGGCAGCTTCTTCAACTCCGGGCAGAGCTGCTGCGCCGTGGAGCGCATTTATGTCGATGAAAAAATCTACCCGGCCTTTGTCGAGCGCTTCGTTTCCTTGACCGGCCAATATGTGCTCGGTAATCCACTGGACGAAGCCACCACGCTCGGTCCGCTGGTCACACCGAGCGCTGCTGAATTCGTGCGTGGTCAGATCGCCGATGCACTGTCCAAGGGCGCCAGGGCACTGATCGATCCGAAGGCCTTTCCCGCTGACGCGCCGGGCAGCGCCTACCTCGCGCCGCAGGTATTAGTGGATGTCACTCATCAAATGTCGGTCATGCGCGAGGAAAGCTTCGGTCCGGTGGTCGGCATCATGCCGGTGGCCAGCGACGACGAAGCCATCGCCCTGATGAACGACAGTGAGTTCGGGCTCAGCGCCTCCATCTGGACGCAAGACCTTGCCGCCGCAGAACACCTGGGCAACGAAATCGACACCGGCACCGTTTTCATGAACCGCTGCGATTACCTCGACCCGGCCCTGGCCTGGACAGGGGTGAAGAACAGTGGGCGCGGCGTCACGCTGTCGCGCCTGGGTTATGAACACCTGACCCGAGCGAAATCCTTCCATTTGCGCCACGAGATCTGAGCCATGAGCCTGACCGCGAACTGGAACTACCCCACCAGCATCCGCTTCGGTGTTGGCCGCATTGCCGAGCTTGCCGAGATCTGCCGCAGTCAAGGGATCCAGCGACCGTTGTTGGTCACCGACAGTGGGCTGGCGCGTGCCCCGATCACCACGTCAGCAGTGGACGCCTTGCGCGCCGCCGGCCTTGGCGTCGCGCTGTTTTGCGACCTTAAACCCAACCCGGTCGAAGCCAATCTGGCGGGCGGGCTCGAGGCCTGGCGCGCCGGCAAACACGATGGCGTGGTCGCCTTCGGCGGTGGCAGTGGCCTGGACATGGGCAAGCTCATCGCCTTCATGAGCGGCCAGACCCGCCCGGTCTGGGATTTCGAAGACATCGGCGACTACTGGACCCGCGCCGACGACAGCAGCATCGCCCCGATCATTGCGGTGCCGACCACGGCGGGCACCGGCTCCGAGGTGGGCCGTGCGGCGGTGATCATCGATGAGCGTACGCACACCAAACGCATCATCTTCCACCCGAAAATGATGCCGCGCGTGGTCATCAGCGACCCGGCCCTCACCGTCGGCATGCCGGCAAAGGTCACCGCAGGCACCGGCATGGATGCGTTTGCGCATTGTCTGGAATCGTATTGCGCCCCCGGCTTTCATCCCATGGCCGAAGGCATTGCGGTGGAAGGTATGCGTCTGGTCGCCAATGCCCTGGTGCGAGCCGTACACACACCTTCGGACCTGGAGGCGCGAGCGGAAATGCTCGCGGCGGCCGCGATGGGCGCTACCGCTTTCCAGAAGGGTCTGGGCGGGATGCACGCCCTCTCGCATCCGGTGGGCGCCCTGTACGACACCCACCACGGCATGACCAATGCCACGTTCATGCCCTATGTGCTGAAGTTCAATCGCCCGGCCATCGAGGAACGCATCACCCGCCTCGCGGCTTATTTGCGTCTGCCCTCTCCCGGCTTCGACAGTTTTCTGGCCTTCGTCCTCAAGTTGCGCAAGGACATAGGCGTGCCGCACACGCTGTTTGAGCTGGGGGTGGATGATCAGCAGGCCGACCTGATCGCAGACATGGCGGTTGTCGACCCTTGCGCTGGCGGCAACCCGCTGCCATTGACCCGAAATGGCGCGGCAGAAATTTTCGATGCGGCGTACCACGGCCGTCTCTAGAGCAGTTGTCTGTCCATGGCCAAGGTGCGAACTCGCAGCATGGACGGGGTTTATCCGTAAGAAACAGGAGCAGTACGACAAGGGGTTGAAGGCCAGCCCATCCGGCCACGTACAACCCGGATGGATGCGTATCAAAACCTAAGGGGCACACAACATGAAGCCAGCAAGCCAGCCCGGCACAAGCGCGCCGCAAGACGATGACGTCAAGGTGCTGCACAGCATGGGCTATGCCCAGCAGCTGTCGCGACGGATGGGCGTTTTCTCCAACTTTGCCATTTCCTTTTCGATCATCTGCATTCTCTCGGGTGGTATCAACTCACTCGCCCAGGGCACTTCGGGTGCGGGCGGTGCGTCAATCGGCATCGGCTGGCCGATCGGTTGCCTGATCTCGGGGGTCTTCGCCATGGCCATGGCGCAGATTTCCTCGGCCTACCCCACCGCCGGCGGCCTCTATCACTGGGGCTCGATTCTCGGTAACCGCTTCACTGGCTGGCTGACCGCGTGGTTCAACTTGCTCGGGCTGGTCACCGTGCTCGGCGCAATTAACGTTGGCACCTATTACTTCTTTTTCGGTGCCTTCGGGCCGGCCCTGGGCATGGAAGACACCACCACGACCCGGGTGATTTTCCTGGCGATCCTGACGGGTATCCAGGCCTTGTGTAACCACCTGGGTATCGGCCTGACCGCGAAGCTCACCGACTTCTCGGGCTATCTGATCTTCGCCACGGCGCTCGCGCTGACCATCGTCTGCCTGATATCGGCGCCCAGTTATGAGTTCGCCCGGTTATGGACCTTCAGTAATTATTCCGGTGAGGTCGGCGGCAGCGTCTGGCCACAGGTCTCGAACGGCTGGATTTTCATGCTCGGCCTGCTCTTGCCGATCTACACCATCACCGGCTATGACGCCTCCGCGCACACCTCGGAAGAAACCCGCAATGCGGCCATGTCAGTGCCACGGGGCATGGTCATGTCGGTGGTCTGGTCGTTGCTGTTCGGCTGGGTCATGCTCAGCTCGTTTGTCCTGATGCTGCCAAGCATGGACGAGGCCGCCAAGCATGGCTGGACCGTGTTTTTCTGGGCGATGGACACCCAGGTGAACCCGACGGTAAAAACGGCGCTGTACGTGGCCATTTTCATCTCGCAGTTTCTCTGCGGGCTGGCGACCGTGACCTCGGTCTCACGCATGATCTTTGCGTTCTCTCGTGACGGCGGCCTGCCCTTCTCCAAAGCACTGGCCTCGGTCTCACCTACCCTTCGCAGCCCGGTGGCGGCGATCTGGACCGGTGCCACCCTCGCGGTGTTGTTCGTCTGGGGATCGTCGGTGATTTCCATCGGTGAAACGCCGGTCTATACCATCGTGGTGTCCTGCACGGTGATCTTCCTGTTCTTCTCCTTCGTCATTCCCATCGTGCTGGGCCTGTTTACCTACGGGACGTCGAAGTGGCCAACCATGGGGCCGTGGAACATGGGGCGCTTCTGGTACTCGGTATTCGCCCTCCTCTCGGTTCTCTCGATGGTGATCATTTTCGTCATCGGCATCCAGCCACCGAATGATTGGGCGCTGTACATCACCATTGGGTTTCTGGTGCTGACGGCCATCGTCTGGTTCGGTTTTGAAGCCCGACGCTTCCAGGGGCCGCCGATTGGCGACATGATCGTCAAGCGTCAGGCTGAAATCGCCGCGGCTGAAGAGGCATTGAATAAACAGGCTGGAAGTTGATTGCGCTGAGCAAACTGTGGCGAGGGAGCGTGCTCCCTCGCCACAGCGGACCGCGTCTATTGAGGCGGATCGATTTGATCCAGCACTCGGTTGGCCGTGATCTCCGCCAGCATGATGCTGTTTGAAATGCCCAGCAGGGCATTGCGCGACCCACCCTCTAGATGATCCACCAAGTGGTCGACCATGACGTCGACCGAGGACAGCGTCTCGCACCAGTAAACCACCAGGGTTTCGGTAGTGGCCTCTGGGTCGACGAAAAACAGGCTGTACAGAGAAGCTCGACCGGGCGTTCCTGACCTTTCTGAACTTCGTGTGGAATTTCGATCGTGGCTACCGCCAAGGTATCGAGGCGGTGCGCTTGGCCATAGGCCCGCAAATTCCTACGGTGCACTTGCGCGGTACCCGGCAGATTGCCGCATTTCTCGATAGCTTGCCCGCAACGCCTGGAATCTGCCTTGAATAGATGGATGGTGACGTTCGCCATTCTGACGGTCGATCCGCGCAGGTCCAGCAGGGGTTGTGAGAGAAAACCTTCGGCGACGAATGACTGGCTGCTGCCGGCCAAAAGCAGACACTCTTGGTAGTACTTGGCGATGGTGTTTTTGGCGAATGGCTTTATGAAGCAAAGCAGTATGACGCTCTGATACATTCGCCCTTTTTCAGGAGGGAAAAATTATGCAAAGGATTATCGCAACGGGGGCGCTCTTGCTGGCCTTGGGCGGGTGCGCAACATCACCTATGCGGGTTTCTGAAGCGAGGCCAGTGCCGGCCAATGAACTATACGCGTTCAAAAGCCAGGGAACGAAAGATCCGGGACGCCTGACCATTCTCCGTGATGACGGGTTTGTCGGTTCGGGATGTGACGTCGTGTTCTACATTGATGGTCAGCGCGCAGCCAAGATAGGTCCCGGTCAGAAGGCATCTTTCATTTTGCCTGCCGGTGAAGTGAATCTCGGCACCGGGCTCGCCGAGTCTGGATTATGTGCTGGTGTCGCGATCAAAACTATCGCGGCCAACATCAAGCCAGGCAAAGAAGTGATTTATCGAATCAACTGGGAGACGCAAGGTTTCTACTTGGGCCCCTACGTTGAATATGGACGTTGAGCCCAGACAGTTCCGGCCAACAGGAACTGGAACTGATCGACGGCCTTTTATACATGTACGGGTAAGTCGGTTACACGTTAACACCGGTGCTAGTCCTTTCGGCGCCAATTTTCGCCGGTTGCTACCTGGTCAGGCTTGGCGGAAGAGCGGGAGGCGCGATTTTGCTCACTCTCCTCTGCCGTTTGGGTGTCCGCTATCGGCCAGAAGCGGTCACTCGCAGTCCCTTTGGGATGATGTGTCGAATTGAACCATTGAAGCTTCACCCCCTTTCACTTGAGGATCTTTAATGACAAACCAATCCGCTATTGTCGAGGTGGTTCAAGAAACCGATCCCATACTGCTCAGATCTTTGAATGACCTTCTCCCACAGCTTTCTAAAAACGCTCAAGCGATGACAATGGAAGATTTGAAGCAGATTGTGGATTCAGAGTGCTCCGATTTGTTGGTGGTGAAAGCAACAGGTGGCGGAAGCATCTTGGGGGCGCTAACCCTAATTCATTTTCGCATTCCGACAGGCATTCGTGCCTGGATCGAAGACGTCGTAGTAGATGCCAGTGCTCGAGGTCAAGGGGTTGGCAAAGCACTCATACAAGCAGCAATAGAAAAAAGCCGTGACCTCGGGGCGAAAACACTGGATTTAACATCCAACCCAGATCGTGAATCTGCTCATCGTTTATACGAGGGCGCGGGATTCTCGGTGCGCACAACGAAGGTCTACCGATATATCAAATGACTAGAGGATGGTTGTTCAACGCATGGCGATCACTCATGCGTACAGCACCGACCTGAATGACCGCTTTGGGTCGATTTCGGCCTAGAGTGGATGCTCAAGAAAGGAGACCTAATGTACTTATCGATCATGAAGCCTGAAGTTCTTCGGGAGGTAGCCCAGCTTGGTCGTGGCCTTTGGGTTGTTCAGGGGCCTGATGGCCCCGCGCTTGTCGTTAAGACGGGGAAAGAGTTCATTCTGGCTGCGCGTGAGAGACGTGAGCTGAGGCTCTACCTGGCGCCCTACAAATCAGGCGATGTCACTGGCCTCACGCTGTTGACGGCATGCTTCGATGACCCAAGTAGCCCGCTGATGATTAGGACGCCCCTTTTGGGCGGGGATCCTCTTACGCAGGCATTCCAAAGCTTTCCGGATGAGTTCAGCATTTGCTTCTTCGATGAGCACAACCGCGAGCTTCTTAGCTGCTCAGCGCAGGCCCAGCTAGATGAGCTTCGAGAGTATGCAGGCTTCATCAGCCCCCTGGAACGTGAACACTGGCATCCCATGATGGAGCAGGCGGACACTTGGTTCAGTTTTACTACCGCTGAAGATGACGCTCGCGCCATGACGGTGAGGCTGCTAGACGACCTATTTCCCAGCGACTTCTTGATCACCGATTTAACCCGCCAAGGGTTTCAAGGCTCCGCCGGGTTCTCAAACACTCAGCTGGAACGACCGGAGCCCGGCCACTTTCAGGAGGTGGATATTATCTATCTGCTCCAACGTGCGTATCGGCAGAGCAGATTATCCATGGCCCCTTGAAAATCGCTGATGGCGAAGAGCTAGTTGACGCCGTGGTTTTTAGGTAGCGAGGTGACCTTACTGCTACAGACTAAAGACAGTCCTAATACCGCTGCAATTTTGGGCACAAAACTCGAACGAAAACGGAAAAAAGCCGTTAGCCAGTTGAAGGAAGGTCTATCGCAGCTTCGCGGCGCGGTCTCAACGATTAGGCGCGAGGGCAATCCTCCACTGAAGCTTGTTAGTGGCGCGCCGCTTGATATAGATCTTGCAGCGCGCCCACTAGTGGGCGTTGTGGTGGTCAAAGAGCTATTTATCGACGCCTATGATGTATACGGGGCCATGATCCTGGAGTTCATGGATGATGTTGCTATTCGCGTACTGGCATTCGATTACAACGAATTCGAGGTAATGACTCGACATTGCCCATCAGAGCAAGCGCTGCTGTCTGCATTCTGGCAGATCTCCGAATGTGCGCTCGAACGAAGGATCTATCCCAAGCTTCGTTTCACTGAGCTGCCTGCGCGCTGACTCTGTGAATCGCCTTTGGTTTTGTAAAGACATAGACCTTCAGTTTTGGGTTGAACCCGTCCTTGGCTTAATGACTCCTTCTGGCCGGTTGCAGCCGGTCGTGGAAGGCAGCAATCGGCCATAAGCGGTCGGTCGTGACCGTCTGCTGTGGGCCGATTTCTGCCTGTCCCCATCGTTAGCTTTGGGTCGATCCAAGTCATACAGCCGCCAATCATCCGCCCCGTGAAAGGCTTCGTTGGAAACCTTTTCTGATAGCGCTGGAGGGCGCACGTGTCAGTAAGACGCGTGCACGGGCTTTCCCTTGTGGTTCTAACATGACGTCCGGGCGACCAGCGTCATATTCGTCGAAGATCAGCGCCATGGGCCGGCAGTGCCCAGGGCAGGATGCCTTCCTAGAATTCACAAGTTCGGTATGTGCTGCGGGCAAGATGAGGGCTTAGTTAACCATCACCTCGTCCAGTGCCTGTTCGAGGGTGCTGACCGTGCGCTCGATATTGTGCAGCTTTTCGAGTCCGAACAGACCGATGCGGAAGGTCTGGAAGTCGGCCGGCTCGTCGCATTGCAACGGCACTCCGGCGGCGATCTGTAGGCCGTGGTTGGCAAATTTCTTACCGCTCTTGATGTCGGCATCATCGGTGTAGCTCACCACTACGCCAGGGGCCTGAAAGCCGGCTGCGGCCACGCTTTTGATGCCTTTTCCGGTCAACATTGCGCGCACCCGATCGCCCAGAGCCTGTTGTTCGCCGCGGACCTTGTCGAAACCGTAGGCTTGCGTCTCTTTCATCACTTCGTTAAATCGCGCGAGGGAATCGCTGGGCATGGTCGCATGGTAGGCATGTCCGCCCTGTTCGTAGGCCTGCATGATCTGAAGCCACTTTTTCAGGTCGCAGGCGAAGCTGCTGCTATGCGTCTGTTCGATGCGCTCGAGGGCCAAAGAACTGAGCATCACCAGGGCGCAGCAAGGGGAGGCGCTCCAGCCTTTCTGCGGTGCGCTGATCAGCAGGTCGACTGCGCATTTCTGCATATCAACCCAAAGCGTGCCTGAGGCGATGCAGTCCAGCACGAACAGGCCACCCACCGCATGCACGGCGTCGCCGACGGCCCGCAGGTACTCGTCGGGCAGGATAATCCCTGATGAGGTTTCAACGTGGGGGGCGAAGACAATCTGCGGCTTCTGCGCCTGAATGGCTGCCAGCACTTCGTCAAGAGGGGGTGGGGCGTAGGCAGCCTGGCGACCAGTGTCGACCGGTCGGGCTTTCAGCACCGTGGTGGCCGCCGGGATGTTGCCCATCTCAAGGATCTGGCTCCAGCGATAACTGAACCAGCCGTTGCGTATCACCAGGCATTGCTGGTCGGTGGCAAACTGTCGCGCCACCGCTTCCATGCCGAATGTGCCGCTGCCCGGGACCACCGCAACAGCCTGGGCGTTGTAGACCTGTTTCAGGGTCCTGGAAATGTTCTTCATCACGCCTTGAAATGACTGCGACATGTGGTTGAGCGAGCGGTCGGTGTAGACCACTGAGTACTCGACCAGCCCCTCGGGATCGATACTGGGATATAGCTTTGACATGGGGTGACTCCTTTGGCAGAGATCTCAGTGGTATCGACCCTGCCCTAAGCCTTGGCAAATGACAAGATTGCTCGGGATTGAATTGCGACTTCTGTCGAGCGGCTGGCATCATCAGGTCGATTACTGGACGTAGCAATGCTCGCAGGTGGCTGCTGAGTTGTGGGAGGGTGGGCCTTAAAGGTTCCTACCTCCTTACGTTCGGTCGATAACGACCAGTTACGAAGGGCAGCAGCCGACCCATAGCGGCCCTCCGTGAGGGGCAGAAACCGGCCAGAAGCAGTCACTCAAAACCGCGAAGCTTTGCTGCTGTGAGGGCGCTGCTGAACATGCCCCGTGACTGATCCATTACCCTTCAGTAAGCCCCTTCCCGCACCAACCGTCTGACCTCAGCCTGTATGGCATAAGCCGGCGCCTCCACAGCATTGAAATCTTGTGTATACCGCTGGGCGAATCCTTCTACCCCCCATTCCTGATACTGCTGCACATGCTTTAATTCGTGAGCCCAGAGCGCGATGTTCTGTTCTGCGGTTTGAGCGTCCCGGAAGAGGATAATGTCGATCAGCGTCACGGCACCGACATCGGGGTTTTGCAGCATGGCAGTGGCGGCGTTGAATTGGCCGTTGTCGCTAACTTTGTAGTGCGCGGTATCGAGGACGCTGGGGTCGTACCAGCGCAGCAGTTGCTCCCGGATGTGCGGTGGAATGGGTTGGATGCCGGCGTTGGCTGCTTCAGCGCGGGCTTGGGTCAGCCACAGCGCCAGGGCAGGTGCCGCGATCTGGTAGATGCCATCAGGCAGGGGGCCGAGCAGCTGTCCCACGTCTGGCAGGCAGATGCAGTCGTCCAGGCACACTTGTTTCTCGCCAGCTGGGCAGGCGTTGGTCTGGGCTGGCACTTCAAGAGTCAGGCAAAGAACAAACAGCGCCAGCAGGCGCGTGGTGATGGGCGGCATTGGGCGCTCCAAGGACGGACGCAGCGCGAACAGTGGGTCACAATTGATCGACGACCCGCATAGCTTTAGCGTAGTCCCGAACTAAGCGCCCCCAAGATAATCGGAGGAAGCGACAGACTACCTTTCCTGCGAATCGGTACGTGTCAAGGCACCTGTCGCCTTGGCTTTACGGTTGTTAGCCCGTTGCTCCCTTAATTTCAGGTCTGCTGACTAACCAAGCACTGGCAGATTTTACGTAGCAACGCAGACTTCAAAACGGTGCCTGCGTTTTTACACAGCCTGGGCCAGAAGCGGGCGCTGCTGGTATCGGGAACTCAACAACCTAGCCACTGCCCCCGATTCACGCTTACCATACTCCCAACTCGTATTGCCGCGGCTGCTGAACCCGGTACTCACGAGGCGCGCACCACCCGCCAACTGTTGGATCAAGAGTGACAAACCTCCTGTTCGTCTGCAGTCGTAACCAATGGCGTAGTCCCACGGCGGAAGCGATCTGGATATTCCCGACGACTTTCGCTACATGGATCCTGAGCGGGTGGACATGCTTGAAGACGCAGTGAAGCCCTATCTCACTACCTAGGTTTCGTGCGCAAACCTCTGCCATCATTCAAGGACTTACAAGCCGAGTAGAAAATATGAATCGTCGTAAAAAAATAAAGCAGTTATTAAAGGCTCACGCAAAAAAGGCCAGTGCCAAATTGGCACCGCCAAGTAAGTCTAAATACATTAGTAAAGCTGACCGATTGAAACTAGCTGCTGAACCCAGTCTAGACTCAACCAATGCCCCAGAGAGCTGATCAAAGCGGTCGCTCGCTACTGATTCTGACGCGTTAACGCTCAAAGCCATGGCCGATCAATCCCACCAACACCTCCCCTGCCTCACTCAACTCCCCCGGGGCCAACATCAGTCGTAATTCATGCACGGGCAGCTCAGGAAACCCGTCAGCAACAGTCAGCACGCGCATGCCTTGACGCACGTGGGCACGGTCGACGATGCCAATGGCCAATCCGGCCTCAATGGCGGTTTCCAATGCGGTGACCCCGGCGCTCATGATGACCGCCCGCCAGCGACGACCTTGCTGGGTCAGCGCGTCAACAGCCACGCTTCGATACGGGCAACCCTTGCCGTGCAATGCAAGGGGGACCGGTTTGGTGAGGTCCTGTATGTAGTCGTGAGCGGCAACCCAGACGGGTTGGGTGATGCCGAAGGTCTTTATGCAACGCATCTGCGGCGCAGCAACATCAACCAGCGCCACTAACAGTGCCATATCCAGCTGCCCACGCTGAAGGCGGGTGTTCAAGCGGCCACTGGCACCGGTTTCTACCTCCAGTTCTATGTAAGGAAAATCCGCCGTCAAGTGCGGCAGCGTACAACCCAGTACCGCGCCGGCGTACTCCTCGGAAATGCCCAGTCGGACTCGACCACTGGCCACCGGCGCGGTAAAGCTGGCAAGCAGCCGGTCGTGGAGCCGTAACAGTTCGGCGCTTTGCAGCGCAAAGCGACGGCCCAGTGGAGTCAGGCTCACTGTCTGATTATCGCGCTCCAACAAGCGTCCCCCTGCCAATGCTTCCAGGCGACGAACATGCAGACTGACCGCCGATGGGCTTTTGTTCAAAAAGCTTGCAGCAGCCAGGAATTGCCCAAAGCGCACAATCGCATGAAAAGTTCGCAGCAGTTCAATATCAAGCGCTTCGGCCATGGTTTATAAATCCTGCATCAATGGTGCTGATCGTATCGTTTGATTGCATCAGCGTATTATTCATACCATCGAATTCAGCCCCCTGTCAGGTGCCATTCGATGAACGTAATACAAACTCGCTTATCACTTTTGACTAGCGGCGTGTTGCTGTTGGCCATGGTCGTCAGCTGGAGCTCTGGTTTCATCGGTTACCGCTATGTGGCCGATCAGGGAAGCGTCTATCTGGCCTCTTTATGGCGCTTCATCCTGGCGGCGGCTGTGTTGCTGCCCTTCGCTTGGGCGGGTTTGCGTGAATTGCGCGGCAGTGATGTAGCCCATCAAGGACTGCTGGGGTTGTTCGCGATTGGCGGTTACATCGGACCGATCGCCGGAGCCATTCAACTGGGTGTCGCGCCGGGCACTGCCTCGCTCATCGCCAATCTATTGCCACTGACGATTGTGGTGTTGGCAGGTAGCGTGCCCGGGCAGCGCACGCGCGGCTGGCAGTGGGTGGGCCTGGCGCTGTGTCTGACCGGCATGCTGGTGGCCAGCGGTGCTAGCGTCGAATGGGATGCCGCTGACCTCTGGGTTTACAGCTTGCCACTGCTGGCAGTCCTCTCCCTGGCGGCGGCCACGCTGTACCAGAAAGCTTCGCCCGGTGCTTCGATGCCGGCCCCGACCGCGCTGTTCATTCAGGTATGTGCAGTGATCCCGGTGTTTACGGTGCTGGCCTGCCTCGAAGGGCAAATACGGCCGCCGACCAGCGCAGGCTTTGCAGGGGGCGTTTTGTGGCTAGTGGTCTTCGCGACCTTGGGTGGCTATGGATTTTATTGGCTGTGCCTGCAACGTTTCAGCATTCAACGCATCAGTGGTGCACTTTTTCTGACACCACCGGTGACCATGATGTGGGCATGGCTGCAGTTCGGCGACCCGTTGACCGTCAGTGCAATAGTCGGCGTCGGATTGACCCTGCTGGGATTGCTATTGCTGGGGATGAGCCCAGTGGACGGGCTTCGTTCCAGCAAGGCCAGCCGGCGCGAAAGTTGCTCTTTATAAAACACGGGTGGCGTGCGCCGACGATTAATGAACGTCTTGAGTCCATCTCAGACTTCAAAGCGGTGCCTGCGTTTTTACACAGCCTGGGTCGATAGCTGCCGGTCATGTAGCGCGACTAATGGCCAAAAAGCTGGCTTGCTCGGCCTAATGTGAACTGCCTGAACAGCATCAACACGAGTACAACCACACATTGCGGCTCCCAGCTCGGTGATGGACTCGTTTTCTGGTGTATCCGCGCACCATGCCGTTCTATCCGGTCGCCCTCCCAATATTACGATTTTGATGAATGCCCAGCCTGCTGGGTAGCAAATGACGCGGATAACAATTTCAAGCAGTACATCCAGCAGCGAAGCTCCATGGCATAGTCAATTTCAACATTATTACGATCGTAGTTTGGGACCTGCCGGAGAAGATGTCCGGACTAGACTCGCTCATCCTGCAGCCCTGCCATACTGTTCAGCATGACCAGTGCAACCTTCCGCTTCTACGAGGAGCTCAACGATTTCCTGCCGGCCGAACGGCGGCGGCAGTCATTCACCTGCGAGTGCGCGCGAGGGGCGACGGTCAAGCACATGATCGAGGCGCTCGGGATACCGCACACGGAGGTCGAGCTGGTGCTGCTCAACGGCGAGTCGGTGGGCTTCGAGCGGATGATTTTCGACGGTGACCGGCTGGCGGTCTATCCCAAGTTCGAAGCGCTGGACATCAGCCCGCTGCTCAAGGTTCGTGCGCAACCTTTACGGGTGCTGCGCTTTGTCGCTGATGCGCACCTTGGCGGGCTGGCCAGCCTGCTGCGCATGAGCGGCTTCGACACCCTCTACGACAATGGCTTCGAGGATGGCGAGATCGCCGAGATCGCTGCGCAGCAAGGACGCATCGTGCTAACCCGCGACCGCGAACTGCTCAAGCGGCGGATCATCAGCCACGGCTGTTACGTGCATGCCCTGAAACCGTCGCTGCAGCTGCGCGAATTGTACGAACGCCTCGACCTGGCGCGTAGTGCGCGGCCATTCAGCCTGTGCCTTCATTGCAACCTGCCGCTGCACGAGATCAGCCCGGAACTGGCCCGGCCGCAGGTGCCGCCACGCGTTGGCGCCCTCTATTCGCACTTCCTGCGCTGCGACGCCTGCCAACGGGTTTACTGGGAGGGTTCGCACTGGCGCGGCATGTGTGCACTGCTGGCACCTCTGCTGGACCGATAGCCGGGCACATCGGGCCGGCTGCGTTGGGCCCGCCGGCGGCCGGTCACGCTAATTTGATGGCACCGCCCTGGATGTCGTCGCGCGCCAATCGCAAGTCATTGGCGTCCTGATTGAGCCGGTGAATCAGGTTGAGCAACCGCTGGCGCAACAACTCGTCCTCGAGCTGCTCAGCTGCGCGCATTACATCCAGCGCCGCGACCTCGTTGTTGGTAGCGACTGAGTCGAGCAACTTGCGCATGCTTCGTGATGGCCGATTCATCTCTAACACCTTCGGTTTCCGTGAAGCGGATCATACGGCCCGAATGTTTCGCCAGTGTTTCAGTTGCAAAGAGCCGGTTTTGCGCCACCGGCGCCGGCTGAATTACCGCTTGAACGTCCGAAACCACCGGTTCCAGATACTGTTTTCTCAACGATCTGTACGGGTGGAAAGATGCTGTCCACGATTTTGTGGATCCACTGAATGATTACGTTGTGTCATTGCCGCCTCATGGTGACAGGCAGAAATAGGCCAAAAGCAGCCATTGGAATATCCTCCCTGCCATGAGACAAAGACTGGGAGCCCTGCGAACCACCCACACAATCAAGGAGAGTTGCACATCATGGACGAAGCCATTACTTACCGAATCGCAACGGTAGAAGACGCATTTAGCATTTGTGAGTTGGGACAATTACTTAACGCGGTGCACCACGCTGCCCGTCCCGATATTTACGCGGCTGCCACCCAAGACTTTTCGCGCGACCTTCCTCACTGGTCAGGTCTTTTCGAGAAACCGGGTCAGGTTGTATTCATCGCGAATGTCGGTCACCAGGCCGCAGCCTTCATTACTGCCAGCCTGTCGGCAAGCTCTGGGCCGCTGATGCAACCGCTGAATGTTGTTCGCATCGGATCGGTATGTGTTGCCGAGCAATTTTGGGGGAAAGGTATTGGACGTAGGCTTATTCAACTCGTTAAAAACTGGGCAATCGAAAATGACGCCCAGGACTTGAGGTTGTCTGTCTGGCCGTTCAATGCACGTGCTGCTCGCATGTACACAGAGTTCGGGTTTGAGACTCGTGCTTTCGAGATGGGCATGCGTCTGTAAAGGCGATTCCCCTAAAGGTGAAAAGAGGTTCGAGGGACTTCTGCGGGATCATTCGTGATTGACAGCAATCGGCCCAAGCTGTGTGAAAACGTTTTAGAGCAGGTTTTACGGCCAAAACCAGAACGAAAATCGCGTTCCTACGCAAATTTCCAGTCTGCTGATTAACCAAACGCTGGCAGATTTTACGTAGCAACGCAGACTTCAAAACGGTGCCTGCGTTTTCACACAGCCTGGGCCAGAAGCGGCCGTTCACTGGCAACCGGCTTCCCCACCCAACTGGCTTTGGAACTCAAGACCACTATTACCTTGCAGTCGCACATCAAGGACTAAACAGCTTGCACAATCTGCCTTTGGTTGTTGAAGAAATTCCCTAGTCGATGCGAACGTCTCGACGCGTATGCCAGCTCAGACGCGTTCGATTGGGCGCTAAACGTACTCGTAGTGCGTAGCGCCGACAAAGTCATCCTCGTCGACGCTGGACTGGGAGCGCAGTTCCCCGGCTTTCCGCGGGCCGGGCAGTTCCCAAAGCGACTGAAGGCCGCCGGTATCGAACTTGCGTCCGTGACCGACGTGGTTATTACTCACATGCACATGGACCATATTGGCGGGCTGCTTGTCGATGAGGTGAGGAACCAGCTGCGTCCAGACGTGCGTATCCACGTTTCGGCCACTGAGGTCGCGTTCTGGGAGTCGCCCGATTTTTCCCTCACCTCCATGCCGTCGCCGGTGCCGGACGTTCTGCGGGCAACCGCCAACCAGGGCCGGGTGGCAGTGGATGGTGACACCTTTCGCTGGGTAGCGGGTTTCTGGGACTACTGATTGCTTGTTGGGTTTGCGCCTCCGTCCAATCTCCCCTTGCTTTGGCTGTTGGCGACGAATGGGACGAGGAGGTGACGCGGTGAAACCTCATGAGCTTCGAGATACCACCCCTGAGCAACAAAATATGATCGAAGAGGCCGCCAATGAAAGGCTCCAATCGGGAGACAGATCTGCAGCGTCGGGCCATATTGACAAGTTCAGCAGTAGTGGCCGCAAGTTTGATGGTACCGCTTTCCAGCTTTTCCGAGTTGACGCAGGCCGCTAATAAGTACCCTGCAACCCAACACAAACCAGATCACGTGGGGATGCACGCCATGAATTCCATTACGACCAAAGACGGCACCGAGATTTTCTACAAGGATTGGGGTCCGAAAGACGCGACGCCCATCGTGTTTCACCACGGCTGGCCATTGAGCGCGGACGACTGGGACAACCAGATGATGTTTTTCTTGCTCAAAGGCTACCGGGTGATCGCGCACGACCGCCGTGGTCACGGGCGCTCGACCCAAACTTGGGTGGGCAACGAAATGGACACCTATACCGCTGACGTCATAGAGCTGACCGATGCGCTCGACCTTAGAGGTGCGATCCATGTTGGCCATTCGACCGGTGGTGGTGAAGTAGCGCGCTACGCCGCTCGAGCCAAACCGGGACGCGTTGCCAAGGCCGTACTGATCAGCGCGGTTCCCCCAATCATGGTTAAGTCCGAGAGTAACCCCGGCGGTTTACCTCTGGAAGTGTTCGACGGGTTCCGTTCGGCACTGGTCGCCAGTCGCGCGCAGTTTTACGTGGACGTGCCGTCGGGGCCGTTCTACGGTTTCAATCGACCCGGGGCCAAGGTTTCACAAGGCGTAATCGACAACTGGTGGCGTCAAGGCATGATGGGCGGTGCAAAAGCTCATTACGACTGCATCAAAGCGTTTTCCGAGACCGACTTCACCGAAGATCTAAAGGCGATTCAGGTGCCAACACTGGTCATGCATGGAGAGGATGATCAGATTGTGCCGTTTGCCGACTCTGCGCCGCTTTCGGCCAAACTATTGAAGCATTCCACTCTCAAGACGTACCCGGGCTTTCCTCACGGCATGCCGACTACCAACGCGGATCAGATCAACGCCGATTTGTTGGCGTTCATTCGCGGTTGAGCACTAACGTCGTGACGGCGGTCTGATCGCCGTCGCGGCGTCTGAAATGGTCGGCGTTGGATTGATCTTGGATCAACGATCATCACAAAAAGATAAATGTAAAATCCGTATTCAAACCTGAACACTTTCCCCCGGCAGAATCGGCAACGTATTCGAGCGCTTTATCCAAGGTGAACATCGAGGCCAAGGAGTCGCCAAGGGCAGCTCTCGGGTAGGCTGTTTCCTCGGTATAATCATCCGCCCGGCTCGATCCAGACGCCAATTCCCCCAAATACGCGACACCGTTGAACGAGGGACCGAAGGACATGACAGTCAAGCGAATGGACAACGTCCTGATAGTTGTCGACGATCTCGAAGCGGTGAAGGCGTTCTTTATCGAGTTGGGCCTCGAGCTTGAGGGCCAAACCACGGTTGAAGGGCCTTCTGTCGGGAGCCTCATAGGGCTTGGAGATGTCCGAGCCACCCTCGCGATGCTGCGGACTCCCGATGGGCAGGGAATTGAACTGGACAAATTCCACACGCCAAACGCAGTCAGGTTTGGGCCCGTGGACGCGCCAGTGAACGCTTTGGGTCTTCGTCGCATCATGTTTGCCGTCGATGACATCGATGCTGTCGTTGCGCGGGTGCAGGCCCATGGCGCAGAACTCATTGGCCAGATGCAGTACGAGAAATCGTACCGGCTCGCCTATATTCGTGGGCCTGAGGGCATCATCGTCGGGCTTGCCGAGCAACTCGGCTAAGGGCGGGCGGCTCGCTCGCGCGCACGACAATCACCGCGTAGGCAGGCAGCCGCCCAACCTCTTGTATGCCGGCTTTCCGGCCGTCTGGCGAGCCGGAACGAAGTTCACCTTTGGGTCATTGCAGCCCTTGTGGGACTGGATAATGACAAGGATTAAGTCTGCCACCCTCGCGCTGACGTTGCTCTTCGCACTTTCAAACGGAGTGTCCGCTGAAACACCATCACATCGGGACGCTCAAACGTTCGTCAACCAAGCACAGATAGGTCGAAACCTCCCCGGTATTGCACTATTTGTCGCGAAGCAGACGGTGACCTTTGCGACGATCGCCGCCAAGCTGGGACGTGCGGATGCGTCTACAGCGGTATCGAACGAGATCAAGGCTTTGCTGCCCAAGTACCAGCCCAAGTGGGATGAAAACATCGCGCAAGCTTTTGAAAAATTATTCTCTCAAGAGGAATTGTCTTCGCTCGCATCTGAAGGTCGAGCATCAAAGTACGCGCCGAAAGTCAGAGAGCAACAAGACAAAATTGGTATGGAGATGGAGTCGAGTTCCAAACCAATCCTGACCGACCTGGTCTCCGAAGCCCTCAACGCGACGTGGTCCAAGTACCCCTCGGAATAGGGCTTTTCCCCCCTGGCGATCCTTCACTTTCTAGCTCAGCGTCAGATGTACGTGGCGACAATCGACAATCATGTCGTTGCGACGGCAGTCTTGATCGGGACCGTCCGAAGCGTATTCGTCGACCCGCCTTATCAAGGGACACGCATAGGGCGACTGCTAATGGCCACGCCCGCAAAAGTGTTATGGCGGCCACAAGCGGCCATCGATACATTCAGAAAGTGGCGACTTCTCTTAGCCCGCCCGCCCCCACACAATCGCACCCTGTAGTGGGGGATTTTCCCCGTCATCGGGGCTTTCATCCTGGCTTCTCATACGCCTGCTTAAAGCCAGCAGACAAGGGGAACGCGGCGTAGAGCCATTAGTCACCACCTGTCACTTTTGGCGGGAAATTTGCATCGTTCTCATCCCGGCTCGAAATCAAACGTTTCGCCATCTGGGCTAGAAGCAGGGGCTCGTTGCTCATGTATTGCCACGCGTTCCGAGGAACCAGTCAGAGGTGTTTGCGATGAAACTAGATACCGGAAGGTTGAAACCTAGTCCATTGTCCAAAACCAGGCTGGCGCTGAGTATCTCTGCTGCCGCGATCATGTTGGGGCTGGGCTTGTCCCAGACCCAGGCAGTCCCCCTCGACAACACCGATCCACCGCCTCCTACCGACCCATCGGCGCTCACCAATCAGCCCGCCGACCCCAAAGCCGCATTGAGGGACTTGCTCAAGCAGCCTCCCGCAAACGTCGGGGCCTTCGACTTACCCAACGGAGTGGGCGGTGACCGCAAGACCCCCTTGGTCGACAATGTGCTGCCACCCGATCTGCAAACCAGCTTCAATATCCCCACTAACGGAAATGCCAGCCCGGTGTTCGGGGCTAAACCGTTCACACAGAAGCTTGAACTTTTCGAGGAGTTCGGCTCGAACAAACTGGATGCGACCGACCCGCCATCACCCGTTCCGTTTCCGGTTCCGACGCTGGGCCCCGCACCGGCGCAAGATCCATTGAAGGTGGCGCGTAGCGGCCCGTCGCCGGCTGCGCTGGATGCCTTTCTCAAGCAGCCAGCATTGACGCCCTTCCCGACAGAGTTCTCCAATGTACTGGACCGCAACCCCTGGAAGGCGCAGATCGAGGATTTCCTCAATCGCCGAGTCGATTCGCCCGCAGAAGGCCGGCCACCGGGAAAAGGCTGGTCGCACCAACGTTTCAATGAGTTTTTCCCGCGCAACGCCTTCAAGACTGTGCAAGCAGGCGCGCACGTCAACAGCGGCTTACGTGATCGTATGCAACGGCATAACTACGCCGTGGGGGAATTTGCGCCAGGCGGGCTCTATCACAACACCAGCGGCGACCCGGTCAACGAGGGCACAACCAAGGGCATTGCAGTGCAGTTTCACCCAAACTTCCCTGTCCAGGACCATAATGCGTTGTGGACATTCGACGGCACCTTTCCGCCCAAACTGCTTCAAGTACGCTATGGCCAAGCGATGCTGATGCGTCATTACGATGCCTTGCCCATTGACCCATCGGCCAACCGGGGCTTTGGCCTGCACACCATCACCACCCATGAACATAACGGCCACTCGCCCGCGGAAAGCGACGGCTTTGCCAACGCGTTCTTCTTCCCGGGCCAGTACTACGACTATCGCTGGCCGATCCAGTTGGCCGGTTACGACAGCATCAATACCAAGGCCGAGGACGCACGGGCAGCGTTCCCGTGCGACCCCGGTGAAAAGCTTTTCGTCAACGACGCCAACCCCGGCTTCAAGACCTGCAACAACGGCACCATCAAGATCCGTGGTGACTGGCGCGAAACCATGAGCACCCACTGGTTCCACGACCACATGCTCGATTTCACCGCGCAGAATGTCTACAAGGGCAATGCTACGATGATGAACTACTACAGCGCCGTGGACCGTGGCAATGAGTCGGTCGACGACGGGGTCAACCTGCGCTTGCCCAGCGGTTCGGGGCTGGGGTGGGGTAACCGCGACTATGACATCAACTTGACGATCGCCGACAAGGCCTGGGACCAAGCCGGCCAGTTGTGGTTCAACCCCTTCAACACCGACGGTTTTCTCGGTGACCAGGTGCTGAGCAACTGGGATTACAAGCCCTTCCTGGACGTACGTGCCCGCCGCTACCGTTTCCGCATTCTCAACGGATCGGTTTCTCGCTACTTCAAGCTGGCGGTGGTGCGTCAGGTCAATGGTAATGGTGGCGAGTTTCCTGGCCCGAAAAGCTCCGGGGTTTCATATAATCGGGTGCCGTTCCACATGATTGCCAACGACGGCAACATCATGGAGCACGCGGTGCCGTTCGATGGCAGCCTGGACCTCGATGGCGACGGCGACACACAGGACCACAATGCCATACTGCCGATACTGGGCATTTCCGAACGCTATGACATCGTCGTCGACTTCGCGAAAAACGGCATCAAGCTGGGCGACAAGATTTTCTTCGTCAACATCGAGGAGCATGAAAACGGCAAGCTTCCCAAACGTGACATTCCATTGGCGGATGTACTCTCCGAGAAGTACCTGCCCGTTGTCAGGCAAACCAGCCACGGGCCACAGTGGGACGAGGGTGACCCGGGCGTGGGCGTGTTCATGCAACTGAACATCAAGCCTTACACCGGCCAGGATGTCAGCATGAATCCGGTCGACTTCGAGCCCGCCAAGCCTGGCAAGCCCGAGGGCAAGTTCATGATCCCCCTGCCCTTGCACCGTGATGACCCTGCCGATATCGCCCGGCTTGCCCAAGCGCGGCACCGCACCTTTATCTTTGGCCGCTCCAACGGCACAGATTTTAAGCCCTGGACGATCAAGACCGATGGCGGCGAAGGCTTCAACATGGACCCGCGCCGGATTTCAGCCGCGCCACAACTGGCCACTGGCCCGACACCGGCAGGGTTCAAGGGTGAAGGCACGCTGGAAGTCTGGAAGATCCAGAACGGCGGCAATGGCTGGAGTCACCCGGTGCATGTGCACTTCGAGGAAGGGATCATTCTCAGTCGAGGTGGCAAAACACCACCAGAATGGGAAAAAGGGGCGCGCAAAGATATCTACAATATAGGCCGCCATCCTGAGAGCCTCGACAATGTCGAAATGGCCATACGCATCCGTGAGTTTGCCGGTACCTACATGGAGCACTGCCACAACACACAGCATGAGGACACGTCGATGTTGCTGCGCTGGGACTCTGAGCACCCGGGCCAGATTCAATTGATGCCCACACCATTGCCTAGCTGGGACGGCGTGAAATTCGTGAACTCGGTTGCGTTACCAACATTCCGTACGGGAGATGGCGTCGGGCCACAGGTCAAGGCCAACAATGACCAAGAAAATAGCAGTGGCAGTGGCAGCGGCAGTGGCAGTGGCAGCGGCAGTGGCAGCGGCAGTGGCAGCGGAGGCAAAGGCAAAGGCAACGGCTAGCGTCGCCTATCAAACGGCTAGTTATGTCGTCAGCAAACGCAAAAAACGCTTACATGACCGTTTCAATCCAAAGCCGCCTATCATCACAGTCGGCTTTGGGTCGGTTTCAGCCGGTCGTGGAAGGCAGAAATCGGCCAAAAGCGGTCAGTCGATTAAGTCTACGAGCCTTGGAGAACTTCGGATTGACGCGGAGGCGAGGTAAATCCGCCTGCCAGCTTTCGACATGACCGCACTATTTGAATAGCACCTTTACAAGATCTTTATTCTCTTGCCCCCAATCCTTTTAACAACTTTCCAAGCATCCACTTAGGCTTTCCTCATCGCGGGAGGAAATGCCATGGACTTCATCTTTTTGGTACTCGGTGCCCTGTTGTTCATCAGCCTGGTCGGCCTGGCGCGCGGCTGTGCGGCGTTGGACAGGAGACGGTCATGACCGGTTTCTATCTGTTCGGCGGCATCATTGCTGCCGGGTTGCTGGTTTACCTGGTCGCTGCGCTGCTGTTTCCGGAGGACTTCCTATGACGACTCAAGCCTGGGTCCTCCTCGGGGCCTTTCTGCTGGTGATGGGTAGTTTGGCTTGGCCACTCGGGCATTGGCTGACCACCGTAGTGGAGGGCCGGTTTGCCCTCGGCTCGCGCATCGAGTCGCCGCTTTATCGCTTGGCCGGCGTCAAACCTGAAACGCAAATGGGTTGGCTGCAGTACGCCCTCGCACTGATTCTGTTTAACGCGCTGGGGTTACTGGTCGTCTACGCGCTGCAACGGCTGCAAGGTGTACTGCCGTTCAACCCGCAGGGATTTGGCGCTATTACGCCCGACTCTTCGTTCAATACCGCCGCCAGCTTCGTCACCAATACCAACTGGCAAGCCTATAGCGGCGAGTCGACGATGAGCTACCTCACCCAGATGCTTGCGCTAACGGTGCAGAACTTCCTGTCTGCCGCCACCGGCATTGTGGTGGCCGTTGCCCTGATTCGCGGGTTCGCCCGCCACAGCGCAACCAGCATCGGCAATGCCTGGGCTGACCTCACTCGCATCACCTTGTGGGTGTTGCTGCCGCTGTCGCTGATGTTCGCGCTGTTCTTCGTCAGCCAGGGCGCGATCCAGAATCTTGACCCCTATAAGGAAGTCACGACGATGGAGGTCATGCAGTACCAGGCTCCGGTGCTCAATGACGCCGGTCAGCCGACCCTCGATGCCCAGGGCAACCCGGTGACCCAGGCCAGCAGCACCGACAAGCAAACCATCGCCATGGGCCCCGTTGCCTCGCAAGAGGCGATCAAGATGCTGGGCACCAATGGCGGTGGTTTCTTCAATGCCAACTCGGCCCACCCCTACGAGAACCCTACAGCCGTCACGAACTTCTTTCAGTTGATCGCGATCTTCCTGATCCCGACGGCGCTGTGTTTTGTCTTCGGCCACGTCGTGGGTGACATACGACAGGGCTGGGCCCTGCTGGCGGCGATGACGATCATCTTCGTGATCGCGGTGGTTGCCGTTACCCATTACGAACAACTGGGCAACCCACAGTTTTCAGCACTGGGCATCGATACGGCGGCGGGCAACATGGAAGGCAAGGAACTGCGCTTCGGTATCAGCGCATCCAGTCTGTTCGCGGCGGTGACCACGGCGGCTTCATGCGGTGCGGTCAACGCGATGCACGACTCGTTCACGCCACTGGGCGGTGCGGTGCCGCTGATACTCATGCAATTGGGTGAGGTGGTGTTCGGCGGCACGGGCTCGGGTCTGTACGGCATGCTGGTGTTCGCCATCCTGGCGGTGTTTATCGCCGGTCTGATGATCGGGCGTACACCTGAATACCTGGGCAAGAAGATCGAAGCCTACGAGATGAAAATGGTCGCCATCGCGATTCTGGTGACGCCGTTGCTGGTGCTGTTTGGTACTGCTATTGCCGTCATGGCCGAGGCTGGCAGGCTGGGGATTGCCAACCCCGGTGCCCATGGGTTCTCGGAAATCCTCTACGCCTTCACCTCGGCCGCCAATAACAATGGCAGCGCATTCGCCGGTCTGTCGGCCAACACACCGTTCTACAACACGATGCTGGCGATCATCGCCTGGTTTGGCCGCTTCGGCGTGATCGTACCGGTACTCGCGGTCGCCGGCAGCCTGGCCGCGAAGAAACGCCTGGCGGTGACCGGCGGCACGATGCCCACCCACGGGATGCTGTTCGTGGTGCTGCTGATCGGCACGGTGTTGCTGGTCGGCTTGCTGAACTATGTCCCGGCGCTCGCGCTGGGGCCCGTCGTCGAACACTTCCTCATGATCAAGTGAGACCACGAACATGACACGCAAAGCGTTCTCCTTGTTCGACCCGAAACTGATCACGCCTGCCATGGTCGAGTCAGTGCGCAAACTCAGCCCCAGGATCCAGTGGCGAAACCCGGTGATGTTCGTCGTCTACATCGGCGCGATCATCACCACCGCCCTATGGGGCCAGGCGCTGAGTGGCAAGGGGGAAGCCGCCACCGGGTTCATCCTGGCGATCAGCTTGTGGCTCTGGTTCACCTTGCTGTTCGCTAACTTTGCCGAGGCACTGGCCGAAGGCCGCAGCAAGGCCCAGGCGGCTTCCCTGCGCAACCTGAAAAAGGAAACCTGGGCCAAGAAACTGCGCGAACCGCACTACGGCGCCGAGTGGCAGTTGGCTCAGTCGAGCGACCTGTGCAAAGGCGACGTGGTGGTGGTCGAAGCTGGCGACCTTGGGGACTCGGTCATCCCCGCCGACGGCGAAGTGATCGAAGGCGCGGCCTCGGTGGATGAGTCCGCCATCACCGGCGAGTCGGCCCCGGTGATTCGCGAAGCTGGCGGCGACTTCTCGGCCGTGACCGGCGGCACCCGGGTGCTTTCTGACTGGATTGTCGTGCGCGTGACCACCAACCCCGGCGAAACCTTCGTCGATCGCATGATCGCCATGGTCGAGAACGCGAAGCGGCAAAAGACCCCGAATGAAATCGCCTTGTCGATTTTATTGGTCGCGCTGACGATCGTGTTCCTGGGCGTGACGGTGACGCTGCTGCCCTTCTCGCTGTTCGGTGTCGCCGTGGCCAAATCCGGAGCGCCCGTCTCGATCACTGTCCTCATCTCGTTGCTGGTGTGCTTGATCCCCACGACCATTGCCGGCCTGCTGTCGGCCGTCGGCGTGGCCGGCATGAGTCGCATGATGGAAGCCAACGTGATCGCCACGTCCGGCCGAGCCGTGGAAGCCGCCGGCGACGTGGACGTTCTGCTGCTCGATAAAACCGGGACGATCACGCTGGGCAACCGTCACGCCTCGGCATTTTTACCGGCGCCGGGCATCAAGGAGGCCGAACTGGCGGATGTGGCGCAACTGGCCTCCCTGGCCGACGAAACCCCTGAGGGACGCAGTATCGTTGTCTTGGCCAAGCAGCGTTTCAATCTGCGGGAACGAGAAATCGGCGCACTCGACGCCCACTTCGTGCACTTTTCGGCGCAAACGCGCATGAGCGGTGTCAACCTGGGCGACCGGCAAATACGCAAGGGCGCTGGCGAGGCGATCCTCAAGCATGTCCAGGGTCTGGGCGGCAGCTTTCCCGAGGCAGTGCAAACCAGCATCGAGGAGGTGGCGCGCCGGGGCAGCACCCCGCTGGTCGTCGCCGACGGGGTCAAGGTGCTGGGCGTCATCGAGCTCAAGGACATCGTGAAAGGTGGCATCAAGGAGCGTTTCGTCGAACTGCGCCGCATGGGAATCAAGACGGTCATGGTGACGGGCGACAACCGGGTCACCGCCGCTGCCATCGCCGCTGAAGCCGGTGTCGATGACTTTCTGGCCGAGGCGACACCCGAACAGAAGCTGGAACTGATCCGCAGCTACCAGGCCGAAGGCCGGCTGGTGGCCATGACGGGCGACGGCACCAACGATGCCCCGGCATTGGCCCAAGCGGATGTCGCCGTGGCAATGAACTCGGGGACTCAGGCCGCCAAGGAAGCCGGCAACATGGTGGACCTGGACAGCAACCCGACGAAGTTGATCGAGGTAGTGGAAACCGGCAAACAGATGCTGATGACCCGTGGTTCGCTGACCACCTTCTCGATTGCCAACGACATCGCCAAGTATTTCGCCATCGTGCCGGCCGCGTTTGTCACCACGTACCCTCAGCTCGCGGCACTCAACATCATGGGGCTGACGAGCCCGAACTCCGCGGTCCTGTCGGCGGTGATTTTCAATGCGCTGATTATCATTTTCCTGATTCCCCTGGCGCTCAAAGGCGTGAAGTACCGCCCGGTCGGTGCCGCCCTGCTGCTGCGGCGCAACCTGTTGATCTATGGGCTGGGTGGGGTCATCGTTCCATTCATTGGCATCAAGGTGATCGACATGGCGTTATTCGCTGTCGGTCTGACTTGAGGGAGCACTGTCATGGCTTCTCTGCTGCGTCCAGCGTTGACCCTGCTGATTGTATTTTCACTGCTCACCGGCCTGGCCTATCCACTCGTCACGACCGGGATTGCCAGGCTGGTCTTCCCCTCTCAGGCGGCGGGCAGTCTGATCGAACGGGATGGCAAAACCGTGGGCTCATTGCTGATCGGTCAGGGTTTCAGTGATCCCGGGCATTTCTGGAGCCGCCCTTCCGCCACCAGCCCCATGCCCTACAACCCGCTGGCCTCGGCAGGGTCGAACCTGGGCCCGCTGAATCCGGCACTGGCGGAGGCGCTCAAGGGACGGATCGACGCCTTGCACGCGGCCGATCCTGGCAACACCGCCACGGTGCCCGCCGACCTGGTCTACAGTTCCGCCAGTGGCCTTGATCCGCATATCAGCATCGCGGCCGCGCTGTACCAGGCGGGTCGGGTTTCGCGAGCGCGCAACCTGCCCGTCGAGCGCGTTCGCCAGCTGATCAGCGAGCATTCTGAAGGGATGCTGCTCGGGTTCCTCGGTGAACCCCGGGTCAACGTATTGGCACTGAACCTGGCACTCGACGCCGCACATTGAGCGCTAACTCTCACACGGTGAGCCTGATGGCCGAACAACGTCCTGACCCGGACCAGCTACTGGCCCAGATTCGCGAAGAAGAAGCGCACGCCAAACGCGGTCGGCTGAAGATTTTTTTTGGCGCCAGCGCAGGTGTCGGAAAAACCTACGCCATGCTGGCGGCCGCCCATACCGCGAAACTGCAGGACATCAACGTGCTGATCGGCGTGATCGAGACTCACGGCCGCGCTGAAACCCAGGCGCTGACAGTGGGTCTCGAACTGCTGCCGCTCAAGCAGGTCATCGACAAGCACCGCACACTGACCGAGTTCGACCTGGACGCCGCACTCGCGCGTCACCCGGGCTTGATTCTGATTGACGAACTGGCTCACTCCAACGCTATCGGCTCTCGGCACCCAAAGCGCTGGCAGGACGTGGAAGAACTGCTCAGCGTGGGGATCGATGTCTGGTCAACCATGAACGTCCAGCACCTGGAGAGCCTGAACGACATTGTCGGCGGTATCACCGGCATTCGGGTCTGGGAGACCGTGCCCGACCCTGTTTTCGACACGGCCGATGAAGTGGTTATCGTCGACTTGCCACCCGACGATCTGCTGCAGCGCTTGAAGGAAGGCAAGGTTTATCTGGCGCAACAGGCCGAGCGCGCGGTGCAGAATTTCTTTCGCAAAGGCAACCTGATTGCCCTGCGCGAACTGGCGCTGCGCCGGACCGCCGACCGTGTCGACAGCGACATGTTGCAGTACCGCCAAAGCGGTGCGGTCAAACCGGTCTGGAGTACCCGCGATTCCCTGCTCGCCTGCATCGGCCCCCATGAGCAGGCCGAAAAAACCGTACGCTCGACGGCCCGTCTGGCGGCTCAGCTCAATGTGCCCTGGCACGCCGTGTATGTCGAAACCCCGGCCTTGCAGCGTCTGCCCGACGCCAAGCGCCGCCGCGTTCTGGCGAGTCTGAAACTGGCCCAGGACATGGGCGCGCAGATTTCGACGCTGGCCGGTCAGGACATCGCCGAAGCACTGGTCAAGTACGCTCGGCAGTACAACCTTTCAAAAGTCGTGCTGGGCCGTGACGAACGTCCGCGGCGGCGCCTCTGGCGGCGCGAGCTTGCCGATCGGATTGGTGCGCTGGGCGTCGACCTTGACGTGATTCAAATCTCACTCCCGGCCAATCGACGGCCCCGGAACGAGACGACGCCTGCCACGAGCGATAGCCCGATCGTGTGGCGATCCTATGTCTGGAGCGTGGCGCTCTGCGCGGTGACGACGTTGGTGGTCATGCCCATGGCGCACGTGCTGGAACTGGCCAACATCGTCATGATCTTCCTGTTGGTGGTCGTCGCCGTGGCGGTTCGCTTTGGCCGAGGCCCGGCTGTCCTGGCAGCCTTTGTGTCAGTGGGTGCCTTTGACTTCTTCTTTGTATCGCCGCGTTTTTCGTTTGCCTTCGCCGATGCCCAATACCTGGTGACCTTCAGCGTCATGCTCGTGGTTGCCCTGGTCATCGGACAAATGACGGCCGGCCTGACTTATCAGGCGCGGGTGGCGCAACGGCGCGAAGACCGCATGCGGGCGCTGTACGACATGTCTCGCCTTCTCTCGGCCGCGCTGCTGACCGAACAGGTCGCGGACATCAGCGCACGGTTTCTGTCCGCCGAGTTTAGTGCAAGGTCGGCGCTGCTCGTGGCAGACGATAACAATAAGCTGCAAGCCCCCATGGTGACGGGAGATGCACCGCAAGTGGACATTGCCATCGCCCAGTGGTCGTTCGACAAAGCCGAACCGGCCGGCTACGGCACCGACACCCTGCCCTCAAGCTCAACGCTCTACCTGCCCTTGTCGGCGCCCATGCGGGTGCGCGGGGTGTTGGCTGTGCAACCGCGAGACACAACCCGGCTGGTGGTGCCAGAACAACGACGCCTGCTCGACACCTGTGCGTCATTGCTGGCCATCTCGCTCGAACGGATTCACTACATTCACGTGGCCCAGGACACGACGGTTCAAATGGAGTCCGAACGGTTGCGCAACTCCTTGCTGTCGGCCATCTCCCACGATCTGCGAACCCCGCTGTCGGTCATGGTCGGACTTGCCGAAGCGCTCAAGCTGACCAAGCCACCCCTGACAGGCGAAGCCGCGGAGATTGCCACGGCGGTGGGTGAGTCCGCGCTACGTATGAATACGCTGGTCAACAACCTGCTGGACATGGCGCGCCTCGAATCCGGCAAAGTGGTCTTGAATCGGCAGTGGCAACCCATTGAAGACGTGGTGGGCAGCGCCCTGCGAGCTATTCAGCCGATTCTGGGCAAGCGTTCGGTGCAGGTCGCTCTGGACGATGATTTACCTCCCGTACACATCGACGCGGTGCTGATCGAACGCGTCCTCATCAACCTGATCGAGAACGCCGTCAAGTACACGCCCCAAGGCACCACCATTGGCCTGGGGGCCAGGGCCACGCCTGACAACATCGAGTTGTGGGTCACCGACGAAGGACCGGGGCTACCACACGGTCACGAAGAGGCGATCTTCAGCAAATTCATGCGTGGCAAGAAGGAAAGCTCGATACCCGGCGTCGGGCTGGGCCTGGCCATCTGCCGGGCCATCGCCCAGGTTCATGCAGGGACCATTCTGGGTGTCACCCGGCCAGAGGGCGGTGCTTGCTTCACGTTACGTCTGCCCCGTGAAGCCCCTCCGATCATCGAACCTTTTGAGCAACAAACTGACGAGGACCTACCATGACCGAATCAGTGCCCCACGTCCTGATCATTGAGGATGAGAAGGAAATACGACGCTTCGTGCGAATGGCCCTGCAAGCCGAAGGCCTGGAAGTTCATGAAGCCGATACCTTTCACCGGGGCCTCATCGACGCGGGCACGCGCCGGCCCGATCTGATCGTGCTCGACCTGGGACTTCCCGACGGTGACGGCATTGACCTTATCCGGGATGTCAGGAGCTGGTCGCCGGTGCCCATTATTGTGTTGTCTGCCCGTGGCGCAGAGTCAGACAAAATCCTGGCCCTGGACACTGGCGCTGACGACTATCTGGTGAAGCCCTTTGGCACCGGCGAACTGCTCGCCCGTGTGCGCGCGCTGTTGCGCAGACAGGCGAAAGATGCCGAAAACAACTCGGTACTGACATTCGGTGACGTGCGAATCGATGTAGAACGACGGGTCGTGGAACGCTGCGGCGCGCCCTTGCATTTGACGCCGCTGGAATACCGCTTGCTGGTTCATCTTTGCTCCAATCCAAATCGGGTCCTGACGCACTTGCAACTACTCAAGGCCGTGTGGGGGCCTTCGCACACCACCGACACACCTTACCTTCGTGTCTTCATGGGCGGTTTGCGCAAAAAAGTAGAAGCGGACCCTTCCCAGCCACGTCATCTGGTGACTGAAACGGGGGTTGGCTACCGCTTTATTCCTTGAGCATAGGTTGCAGGAGTAAGCCGCTTTGTTTACCGCTACATCTCGACCTGCGTGCCCAGCTCTATCGCCCTGTTCAGTGGCAACTTGAAGTACTTCAGATTGCTGTTCGCGTTCTTGAGCAAAAAAACGAATAGAGCGGCTGCGCGGCGGGCTAACGCCTGATACTTCCAGAGCGTTGACGATCCTTGTGGTTCACCCTTTTCCAGCTTAAAAAACGGCCAGTTTTATTAAAAAGAAAAGGGAGGGCATCCATGCCCTCCCCTCCGCTTTCACGCGTCTGCGACAGTACTGATCAGGACCTCAAGTGGCGAGAATGAAGTCTGCGGCAGTGACGGTTGTTGCATCGGCCACACCGACCAGGCGGATGGAGTCAGCTATTCCTGCGGAGCTGATCAAGGTATCCGCACCGACATCAGTGATGATGACGTTGCCGGCAAAGGTCGCAGCAGTGACGCCGAACGCGGAAATATCGAGCCGGTCCTGGCCTCCCACCGCGTTGGCATCGAAGCCGATGATCTGATCGACCCCGAAGCCTGCTGCGAACATGAAGATATCGTTGCCACTGCTGGCAACCATCACGTCGTTGCCGGCACCGCCAGTCACCGTATTGTTGCCAGTACCGCCATCGATAGAGTCATTGCCGGCACCACCCAACAATGTATCGTTAGCATCACCACCGAGCAGCGTATCGTTGCCTGCTCCACCATTCAAGACATCCGCCCCATCACCGCCGTCGAGGCTGTCATCGCCAGCGCCGCCGTTGAGGGTATCCGTGCCAAGGCCACCGAACAGTTGGTCGTTACCGGCGTCGCCATTCAGTGTGTCGTTACCGCCGTTACCGGTGAGGATGTCGTTGCCGTCGCCACCATTGAGGGTGTCATTACCCGCTCCGGCGGTGATGACGTTGTTCAACCCGTTGCCATTGCCGACGAAGTTGCCGGCTCCGGTGTAGGTCAGATTTTCGACATTAGCGCCCAGCGTGTAGCTGGCCAGCGAGGTCTGCACGGTGTCCGTACCGCCCCCCGCCACCTCGACCACCACGTCTGCGGCTGCATCGACAACGTAGGTATCGTTTCCGGCGCCCCCCACCATCCGGTCAGCGCCCGCACCGCCATTGAGGAGGTCGTTACCCGCCCCGCCGGTGATGGTGTTGGCTAGCGCGTTACCGGTACCGGTGAAGTTACCGGCTCCCGTATAGGTCAGGTTCTCGACGTTGGCACCGAGCAGGTAGGTCGTCAGGCTGGTTTGCACCAGATCGGTACCACCACCCAGCGCCTCGGCGACAACGTCACCGACGTTGTCGACCACAAACGTGTCGTTGCCGGCACCGCCGTTCATGGCATCCGCGCCGAGCCCACCGTTGAGGGTGTCGTTGCCGTCCTCGCCATTGAGGACGTCGTTGTCGTCTCCGCCGTTGAGGATGTCGTTGCCAGTGCCGCCAAACAACTGGTCGATACCGGCGAGGCCATTCAGCGTATCGTCCCCGCCCAGGCCAAGCAGCACATCGTTACCCGCGGTGCCGGTGAGGGTGTTCGCCAAAGCGTTGCCCTGCAGCACCACGCCAAGTGCCGCAACCGCCGCCGTCGCCGCAGAGGTCACCGACTCCAGCGTGCCGAAGCCATCGGTGTAGCGCACGATCACTCGCAGTTGCAGATTGACCTGCGCCGCACCAGGGGTGAAGGTCGCAGCAGTCGCGCCGTTGATGTTAGTGAAGGACGCGCCGACACCTTGCTGCCACTGGAAGCTGAAGGTGCCCAGCCCATCCGGATCGGCAATCCCACCCGTCAGTGCGGTCAGCACCTGCCCTTGATCCGGTGTCGTATCGCTGATCAGCAACGCGCCTGTCGGTGCATCGTTGACGTTGGCCACCGGCCCCAGGATGTTGGACGAAGCGCTTTCGGCCGCACCGAAGTCATCCACGTAACCGACCACCACGCGCACTGCCTGGCCGACCTGAGCCTGGCCAAGCGCGAACGTGCTACCGGTAGCGCCGGCGATGTTGACGAAGCCAGACCCGTTGTTCGCCTGCCATTGGTAGGTGAACTGCGGATTGCTGAGTCCATCAACGTCGATGATGCTCGCCGGGTTAGCAGTCAACACCTGGTTCTGCACTGCAAGCCCGGTGACGGTCGGCCCTGCAGTCGGTGCATCGTTGACGTTGTCCACCGGCCCCAGGATGTTGGACGAAACGCTTTCGGCCACACCGAAGTTATCCACGTAACCCATCACCACGCGCACTTCCTGGCCGACCTGAGTCTGGCCAAGCGCGAACGTGCTAGCGGTAGCGCCGGCGATGTTGACGAAGCCCAGCCCGTCGTTCGCCTGCCATTGGTAGGTGAACTGCGGATTGCTCAAGCCATCGAGGTCGATGATGCTCGACGGGTCAGCGGTCAACACCTGGTTCTGCACGGCAAGCCCGATAACGCTCGGCCCTTCGGTCGGTGTACTGTTCCCGGACGAGTCGACGATCTCCAGCGTGCCCTTGGCATCCTGATACACCGCACGGACGCGGATGTTCAGACCCGCCTCATCGGCCCCCACCCGGAAGGTGGTGCCAGTCGCCCGCGATGCCTCGCCAGCGGCGACAAAGGTGATGTCTTCATAGACACCCGTGCCGGGAATGTTTTCGACCTGCCAGTAGTAAGCCACCCCACCGGTCACCGCACCGGTCGGATTAGCCACGCTTTGGTTGTCCGCGTCGTGTACCCCCCGATCACTGACGCGCAGCAACTGGCCGGCGACAGGCGTTTCGTCACGCACACCGGTGGCAGCATCGACGATTGCCAGATGACCCGATGGGTCTTTGTTTTGCGCGGTGCCGACTCCGGACGACAGCGCAACGTCAGCGAACTGCAGACGCTCGATGCCCGTCAGGCGATCGACGCCATCACGCCCTGCCACCGAGTCGGTCACAATGACCGTGTCGCCATCGATCTCGATGCCGTATTCCCCAAAATTACCGGAGTACAGCGCGGTGTCGAAGCTGTTATCGCCGGTCAGAATCTCCCGCACGATGACCAACTGGCCCGGGTTGTAAGTACCGTTCAGCATAAACGGCACCAGTGGCTCCATGCTGTCGAACGTGGCGATTTCCGCGCCAGTGCCATCAACGTGTTCCCGTACGCTGATGCGTACGTTCAGCCACTTGTCACCATCGATGATGTCGTCACCACCGCGACCTTCGATCAGGTCGCTGCCGCTACCGCCGAGGATGATGTTGCCGCCGTCGTAGAACGTCGCTCCGTCTGGCAGCAAATCAGCCAGGCCGTTGATCAGGTTGATGTTGGTCAGCACACTGCCGGTTGCCCCCGCAGTGGGCAGCGATGTGGCATCTTCGTTATCACCGCGCAGGAAGTCACCGTGCGATGAACCCGACAGACCTTCCACGATGTCGAAACGTACCAGCGCCGAAGCACCCGACCCCGGCATTGGTGGAACATCGAAAAAACGGTCGGTGTAATCGATGGTCACGCCTTGGGCGAGCCCCTTGAAGGTCGCCCAGTCATAGCCGGAGCCGCCGATATAGCGGTCACCCAGGCCGAGACTGCCGACCATGATGTCGTCGCCACCTTCGGCATTGAACTTATCGTTCTCGTTACCGCCGATGAACACATCGTTGCCGATCACCGTGTCGTTGCCAGCCGGGTCGAAGTTGTCGCCAGGTGCACCGTCCGAAGTGCCCTTCTCGATCCAGTCGTCGCCTTCGTTACCCATGTCCTGTTCGTTGGCTTTGCTGCCCAGGATGAAGTCGTTGCCCTGGCCACCAATGGCCTCGGAAGCGTCCTCGCCGGTGATGATGAAGTCATTGCCGAACCCGCCAATGATCAGGTTGACGCCGTTGCCACCGTGCAGCACGTCGTTGCCGTCGCCACCCTGGATGTTATCGTCGCCGCCGACGTCAGTGATGATGTCGTCGCCGGCGCCACCGCGCAGTTGGTCGTTGCCGTAACCGCCGTCAATGCGATCGTTGCCGCCGTCACCCCAGACCGTGTCATCACCCTCACTCGAGATGAGGATGTCGGCGTAGTTGGTGCCGCCCAGCACGATGTGCTCTTCACCCGAGTACCGGATGTAGTTGGTGTCCGGCCCCGCGGTCAGCGGGTTGTCGCGGAACACCACCTGATGATTGTTGTCGTCAAGCGGATCGGCGTAGCCCAGGCCATCGTTGTACTGCTTGGTCTTGTCCACTTCCAGATAGTACGCAGGGTCCGAGAACACCAGGCCCGGCAAGTGCGTAGCCGAAGTGTTGGCCATGATCAGCTTGGCGAACGAGTTGCTTTCCAGTTCGGCGTTCATCGACAGGCCAGCGGTACGCTCCAGGTAGTAGAAGCGGTCACCGTCCTGCAGTTTTTCCAACTGGTTCTCGAACACGAAGTTGAAGGTCGAGCCGAGCATGCCGCCGAACGGGGTTTTCTCTTCGGCCAGGCCGCCAATCCAGAGGTCGATGGCATCGACCCCCGTGACAGTCACACCCTTCAGATCGTCGGCAGTACCCAGCAACCCATCCTTGCCGGCCAGCGTTACGTTGGCCCAGGCATCGGTGCCGTTGAGGAAGTCCAGGCGGTCATCCGGCGCACCCGTACCACCGAATACCAGCGCCATGGCTGCCGCGCGTTTTTCTTCCAGCGTGGTCGCCGCCGTGATCGTTTCATGAGTGCCATAGGCCGCGATGAAGTTGATCAACGACTCCGGATGTTTGAGGTGCTGCACCAGGTCGACCCAACTGATGTAAGGCTTGAGTTGGGTATCACCGGTTTGGCTGAAGATGTCGCGGCGGATCGCATTGAGCGAAGGAATCCCCACGTCGCGGCCACGGGCGATGTTCATCGCAGGCAGGTCGAGCGGCAGGCCGAGCAGGTTGTTGCGCAGCGCCTCGGTGACGAACTCGTCGATTTCGTTACCGGTTTGCCGAGTCAACCCACGCACGATCGCACTGGTCGCATCCTCGGGCGTCACACCACTGGCGGCGTACGCCAACGGGTTGAGGAACGCCGCGATCAGGCCAAGTTGCTGATCAGGATCACCGCTGTTCGGATCGCCGACCACGTTGAAATCGACGTCGAAGCGATCGACGGTCTCGGTCAGCATCGAGTGGCCAAACCGGTACACGGTGTGGGCGAACTCGGCGACGATCGAGGCATCGAGGTCAACGTCATAGACTTGGGTCGGTGCGAAGAACAGGTCGACCCTGGGCTGGATGGTCCGCGCAAACTCCTCGAACACCAAGTGCTGATACTGCATCTCGGTGCCGAACTTGGCAGCCTGGAACAGGCGCTCGCCATTCCACACCAGCGCATCGATCTCGGCCTGGTTGGCTGGCAACGCGCTCACTGGAGTGAGCAACCACTCGTTCAGGAAAGCCACGTCACCCGAATCGAGCACGGTGTCCTTGGTCTGCGCGACCAGCCGATTGTGCTCGGAGTGGAAGATCGCATGCACCGTGGTCAGGCCGATGTTCTCGTTGACCCGGCCGTCGCCAGCGATGTAATGCGCATCCAACAGTTCGTTGTCGTAGGCCAGGTTGGCCCCGGTCTGCGGATTGAACGGCACTGCGTTGCCAATATAGGAATCCGCGTCAGGCACGAGCACGCCACCGCTGAACACCGGCGCTGCATTGTTGTTAATGTCGACGAGGAACTGGTGACCGGTGCGCACAGCATTGGTCAGGCTAATGGGGGAAAGCAGATTGCCTTCGACAAGGACGTCATCAGCCGTGCCACCAAGACCGTCAGCCCCCTTCATCACGACCATCGGGAAGCCGTTCGGCCCCTTGATGAAATTGCCATAGGCGTCAGTCGCCAACAGCGGGGCGTTATCGACGTCGGCATCGGTAAGGTGGATACCCAGGATGTCGTTGGCCTGCGCCTTGACCACCTTCCAGGTCGCCATACCACCGATTTCGGTGTCGTCCGCGGTACCATACTTGCCATCCGCCCCCAGGTCACGGTTAGTGATTAGCCTGCCGGTCGCGATCGGGCCGTTGTCGGTAAGCTCATAACCGCGCAGGAATACTTGGTGCGATGGGTGCGAGCTGTAGGTCTGGTTTTGGTCCACGAACGGCGAGGTGGTGTTGGTGTGCTCATGGATGTCATCGGCCGTGCCGAGAACGCCATCCGCCCCCGGCAGGTTGGTTGCGCGGGTCAGCACCATGAAGTTAGCGTGGCCGCCTTGCACATACAGCGGATCATCCGGTTGCAGCGGGATGAAGATGGTGCCCGAACCGCCTTTGGTCACCAGGTCCAGACCGTGATCGAAGAACTGCCCGAAGAAGGTCATCCAGGCGTTGAACGGCGCGGACAACCCCGCATCCGCCGTGGTGTTCTCGAACAGGTACACATCGTGGTCGTCAGCAGTACCGAACTGACCATCCATGCCGGGGCTGGCGACTATCCGTACGCCATCCTTGAGCACGTCGTCGTTACCGCTACCCACTACGCCGTAGTTGAGCTCACCGTCCGCGCCCACATCGTAAGCCGTGGCATACGCCGCCGGGTTGTTCGACGTCTGGTCGACGATCAGATTACTGATAGTGCGCGGCTGCGAGTCATATACATAGCCGCTGTTCTGCTGGTACGACGATCCCGGGATGGCCGGCGAGCCGGGGCCAAAGAACCCGGCAGGTGCACCTTCCGCCGGATTGAAGACTGGATCGGTCAAACGCGGGAAGGTGTTATCCGCGGCACCAAACTCGGTGTTGTTAATGCCATTGAGGTTCATCAGGTTGTTGTTCGAGCCATCGACCGCACGCAGGCCCAATGGCGCGCGGATATTCGGGATCAGCGAGAGGATGTCCTGACCGGCCGCGTCTGCCTCGGCAATCTTGATCTGATCAAGGATGAAGTTGAGGTCGGAGCGGACCATGTGCAGGCCCGCGCCACCCGCAGTGGCATCGACTACCGGTACCTGCGCCGTCGGCACGACCGGCGCGCCGGGAACCACCACGCCGGTCGGTTGGGAGAACACCACTTCAGTCGTGCCATGACCATCCTGGTAGATCGCCTTGACCCGCAGTGTCAGCCCGGCAAGATCCGGCGAGACCTTGAACGAGGTGCCATCAGCACTTTGGAACGCCAGGTCACCCGCAGGCAGCAGGATGATGTCTTCGAACACGCCGGTACCGGGGTCGGCTTCGAACTGCCAATAGTAGGACACCGAGGTGTTGTTGACGAACCCCTGCAGGTTACCCACCGTCATGTTGTTGGCATCGCGCACACCGGCCATGCTCACCGTCAGTGTGTCGCCCACTGTGATCGCGCCGCCGTTTCCATCCGCGACGGTCGGCCTGCCCGTCGGTTGCGCATTCTGCGCCGACACCAGCACTCGCTGGGTATCGGCGAACTGCAGGCGTTCGATATGCAGCAGGGTATCGGTGCCGTCGCGAGCCGCTACGGTATCGGTCACCGTCCAGACATCGTCCGCCACATTGGCGGTGCCGCGTGTGTCCTGCGTCACCACATACTCGGACTGGAGCCCGGAGAAAATGGCGGTGTCAAAGGCCGCCCCGCCCGTCGAGGTGCCGGGAAGGATTTCCCGCACGGCCTTGAGCTGCCCCGGGTTATACGTGCGGTCCAGCATGAACGGAATCATATCGACCATGCTGTCGAAGCTGGCGATCTCGGGGCCGGTATGGTTGACGTCGCCGGGGGCATAGACTGCAATTCTGACGTTGATCCATTTGTCGCCATCGATCAGATCATCGCCACCGCGGCCCTCGATCAGGTCACTGCCATTGCCACCGAGAATGATGTTGCCCGTGGCAAAACCGGTGGTCGGCAAGCCGGCATCGGCCAGAAACTGCTCCAGTCCGCGGATCAACGCCACATTGGTCAGTGCACCGCCCGTGGCACCACCGTGGTTGATGATCGTGACCGCATCAACATTATCGCCCTTGAGCACATCACCGTATTTCGAACCGGACAAACCTTCGACCTCGGCAAAACGGTCGAGAATCGAGGCCGGCGAGGCGCCGACCGGATTGAACACCCCGGTGTTCTGGTTTGGCGCATTGCCGTGTGGCTGCGCCAGCGCGGCCAAGGCAAGGTCAACGGTCACGCCGACCCTGTCATTTTTGTAGGTCACCCAGTCGAAACCCGACATGCCATCCATCTTGTCCTGGGCATCGCTGCCGACAAAGATGTCATCGCCACCCTCGCCGATCATTTCGTCGAAGCCACCACCACCGACAAAGATGTCGTTGCCGATCGTATCGTCAGTGAGCAACGGCGCAGCGTTATCGCCAGGCGCACCGTCCTGGGTGCCTTTCTCGATCCAGTCATCACCTTCGTTGCCGGTAGGTGGCAGGTTGGTCTTGGCGCCGAGGATGAAATCGTCACCCTGACCGCCGAAGGTGGTGGTGATGTCTTCGGTGGTGACGATGAAGTCCTGGCCATCGCCACCCAGGATCAGGTTGCCTGCAACCCCCATGCTACCGGCCACGATCACGTCGTTACCGGCATTACCTTCCAGACGGTTGTCGCCAAACGAGTCGGTGATGATGTCATCGCCCGCGCCACCCAGTACCGCATCATTCCCGGCGCCGCCTTCGAGGCGATCGTTACCGCCGTCGCCGTAAAGGGTGTCATCGCCGTCACCGGAGATGATGATGTCATTACCGGCGGTACCGCCCAGGACGACATGGTCTTCACCGGTGTACTGCAGATAATTATTGTCCAGACCAGGGGTGTCGGGGTTGTCGCGGATCACCAGTGGCACGATTTCCACGCCGTTGATCATGAGGCCGCCTGTCGGGTCGGCGCTGCCGTCCGCGCCAAGGTTAGTGAACTGATTGGCCCGATTCACTTCGAGGGTGTAGGTCGGCGTCAGGAACACGGTGTTCGCCAGGTGGGTGACATCGGTGTTGAGCATGATCAGCTTGGCAAAGGAGTTGTTCTCCAACTCGGTGCCGAAGTTCAGGCCCGCGGTACGCGACAGGTAGTAGAAACGGTCGCCGTTCTGCAACGCCTCCAGCTGGGTTTCAAACACGAAGTTGAACGTCGAGCCGAGCATGCCGCCGAACGGCATCTTCTCTTCGGCGAGGCCACCGACCCAGAAGTCGATGTCGTCAAGGCCTGTGATCGTCACACCCGTCACGTCGTCGGCAGTACCCAGCAGCCCATCCTTGCCGGCCAGCGTTACGTTGGCATAGTCACCGGTGCTGTTGAGGAAGCTCAGGCGGTCAGCCGGTGAACCAGCACCGCCGAATACCAGCGCCAAGGCTGCAGCGCGTTTGTCTGCCAGTGTGGTCGCCAACGTAATCGTGTCATGCGTGCCAAAGGCAGCGATGAAGTTGACCAACGACTCGGGGTGCTTGAGGTGGTCCGCAAAGTCAGCCCAACTGATGTACGGCTTGAGTTGGCTGTCGCCGGTTGATGCGTACATCTCACGGCGCGCTTCATTCAACGTGGGGATGCCAGTGTCGCGACCACGCGCCAGGTTCAGGGCCGGCAAATCGAGCGGTAGACCGAGCAGATTGTTGCGCAACGCCTCGGTGACGAACTCGTCGATCTCGTTGCCAAGCTGACGGGTCACACCGCGAATGATCGCCCCTGCCGCTTCGTCCGCAGTCGCCCCGCTGCCGGCGAACGCCAGCGGGTTGAGGAAGGCCGCGATCAGACCCATTTGCGAGTCCGGGTTGTTCGGGTCAGTGAGGAGCGGATTGAATTCGGGGTCGAAGCGATCGACGGTCTCGGTCAACATCGAGTGACCGAAGCGATACACCACGTGGGCGAACTCGGCGAGGATGGCCGGGTTGATCGAGGTGTCATACCCGTTGGGGGCAAGGAATTCGTCGATCTGCGGCTGAATGGTCCGCGCGAACTCCTCGAACACCAGGTGCTGGTACTGCATCTCGGTGCCGAACTTGGCGGCCTGGAACAGGCGTTCGCCGTCCCACACCAACGCCGCGATTCCGGCGGGTGTAGTCGGAATCGCGGTCACGTCGTCCACCAGCCACTCATTGAGGAAGGCCAGATCGCCGGCAGCAAGGAGAGTGTCCTTGGTTTGCTGGACCAGGCGGTTGTGTTCGGAGTGGAACACATGGTGCACGGTCGTCAGGCCGATGTTCTCGTTCACCCGGCCGTCGCCGGCTATGTAGTGAGCGTCGAGCAGTTCGTTGTCGTAGGTCAGGTTGTTGCCGCCCGCGCCAACCAGCTGCGCATTACCGACATCGGCGTCAGCATCCGCCTGCAGAACCCCGCCCACGACTACCGGCGCGGCATTGTGAGCGATGTCGTCGAGGAAGCCATGGCCGGTGCTCACCGCGCTGGCCAGACTGATCGGAACATCCCGATTGCCTTCGACCAGTTGAGTGACGTCATCAGCCGTTCCGGCAATACCGTCAGTACCGTTACTGACGCGCATCACCACCTGCGGCATGCCGCTCGAGCCCCGGATGAAGTTGCCATATGCATCGGTTGCCAGCAGCGGAACGCTGTGCACATCGGCGTCGGTCAGGTTGATGCCGAGAATGTCACGGGCCTGGGCCTTGACCACTGCCCAGGTCGCCATGCCGCCATTTGTGCCGTCGCCATCATCGGCAGTGCCGAACTTGCCATCGGCGCCGAGATCGCGGTTGGTAATCAAGCGTCCCGTTGCAACAGGGTCACCTGCCGCGTTGAGGACATACTCGCGCAGGAACACCTGATGCGAGGGGTGCGAGCTGTAAGTTTGGCTCTGGTCTACGAACGGCGAGGTGGTGTTGGGCTGGCCATCATCGGCAGTGCCGAGTATTCCGTCCGCGCCGGGGGTATGCACTGCACGTGGCAGCACCATGAAGTTGGTCGGGCTGCCCGGCACGAACAACGGATCGTCCGACTGCAGCGGAATAAACACGAAGTCGGTACTGCTCTTGGTGACCAGGTCGAGGCCGTGGTCGAAGAACTGGCCAAAGAAGGTCATCCACGAGTTGAAGCCGGCGGTCAGACCGGCGTCCGGCGACACGTTGGGGATGAAGAACACTTCCTTGTCGTCGGCCGTGCCGAACACGCCATCCAGACCGGGGCTGATCACCGGGTCTGCACCGCCGTTCGCCGCCACTGCGGCCGGGTTGTTGGCGGTCTGGTCGACAATCAGGTTACTGATAATCCGTGGCTGCGGGTCAACCACATTCCCTGACGCGGCATAGGCCGCTCGATACTGGGCATCAAGCAGGCGCAGGAAGGAATTGTCCGCGGCGCCAAACTCGCTTTGCCCGGCGACCAGGTTGTTGTAGCTGCCATCGACGGTGCGCAGGCCGAATGGCACCTGACTGTTGGGTAGCAAATCACTGAGGCTGGCGCCGTCGGCATGCGCTTCTGCGATGAAGATTTGCTTGAGGATGAACTCCAGGTCCGACTTGTTGAAATTGGCCATTTTGATTGCCCTCGATCTCTTTGGGGAAAGGACACGGGACGATAAGAATCCTCCCACGCCCAGTCCGGTGCTGGCTTGCGCAGTGTGTTGGTTCTTTTGTTTTTGGCGAGCGCTGGCGCGGGATGGCAAAGCCGTTACACGGCCCCCCGGGATGCGCGCCTGGAATTCGCGAAAGAATGGCTCGCTGAGCGATTAGGCAGAGCGAACCCGAGCCCTGGGTGGGCCATGGAAACTTGAAGTAACGGCGAACTTCCTGAACAGCCCCTTCACTCCGCAGAAGAACGAAATAATCAACATGGTGCCCTCCCTCGGGAAAATCACCGTGCCTTGCGTTGCCAAAAAGTTGACAGGCTCCAGGCGGGCGGCTCCCTCAATTGAGTAGGACTAAAGTTGCATAGTAAAAAATTGTCAATTTTATGCCGCACAAAACAGACGATTGGTATTTGACTTCTCAACTAGCTGTTTTCAAAAGACTAATAGACAGTTCTTCGCAGCATTAGAGCGAAATGTTATTTCCGATTGTTTCGACGCCACCTACGCTGCTGCCTAGGAAAGCAACGCAGAGATTTGCAGGAGATCCCGCCCTAGAGCGACCACCCTGCGTATCGACCAGCTGCCTGCGGACTACATCTGTTAGCTGTCGCGCCGCAAGGGCTAACGGCTTTTCGAAGAGGGGTCACCCAAATGCACAAACAATCGAGCATTCGATCCGAACTGGCTGACGCGCTTTTTCGACTTCGCCGCAGTTTTTACTCGTTGGCAGGGTTCAGCGGCGTCATCAACGTCATGATGTTGACGCCAGCTATTTATATGCTGCAGGTCTACGATCGGGCCTTGGTCAGTCGCAACGTCACAACGTTGACGATGTTGACCATTCTGGTGATAGGCCTGTTCTTGCTGATGGCCACGCTGGAAATGTTCCGCACCCGCGTGCTGATCCGGGTCGGCAACTGCCTCGACATGGACCTCAATCGACGCATTTTCACCGCAGCATTCGAGCGCAACCTGAGCCGCGCCGGAGGTAATCCGGCCCAGGCCCTGCAGGATCTCGCGCAGGTGCGTCAGTTCCTCACCGGCAATGGCCTGTTCGCTTTCTTTGATGCGCCATGGACGCCGATCTACCTGCTGGTCGCCTATCTGATCCACCCGCTGCTCGGACTGGTCACGCTGATCGGCTCGCTGATTCTGGTGAGCCTGGCTTATCTCACCGAGAAGGCGACGCAAAAGCCGCTGGCCGAAGCCAATCAGGCCGCCCTCTCCTCCGCCAGCTACGCCAACAACAACCTGCGCAACGCCGAGGTCATCGAGGCCATGGGCATGCTGCCGTCGATCGGCAAGCGCTGGTACCAAAGCCATTTGCGCATTCTGGAAATGCAGACCCTGGCCTCCGACCGTGCCGCCCTGATCAGCAGCACCGGGCGCTTCGTGCGGATCACGTTGCAGTCGCTGATCCTCGGCGCCGGCGCGCTGCTGGCGATCGAAGGCAAGATCACCCCCGGGATGATGATTGCTTGCTCGATCCTCACCGGCCGCGCGTTGGGCCCGGTGGAACAAGTCATCGCGTCGTGGAAGCAGCTGCTTGGCTGCCGTTCGGCTTGGGGCCGTTTGAACGAGATGCTGAACGACTATCCGCGCCGGTCACCGAGCATGTCGCTGCAGCGGCCGCTGGGCATGCTGGCGGTGGAGAATGTGTACGCCGGTGCCCCTGGCACCAGCAATACGATTCTGCGCGGGGTGAGCTTCAACCTTTCTCCCGGCGAAAGCCTTGGCATTATCGGTCCATCCGCCTCGGGCAAATCCACCCTCGCCCGCCTGTTGGTCGGCGTCTGGCCGGCCCAGGCCGGCAAGGTGCGCCTGGACGGCGCGGACATATTCACCTGGAACAAGGGCGAACTTGGCCCCTGGCTCGGTTACCTGCCACAGGACGTGGAGCTGTTCGAGGGCACCATCGCCGACAACATTGCACGCTTTGGCGAAGTGGACAGCGACGCGGTCATCCGCGCCGCCAGGACGACTGGAGTGCACGAGATGATCCTGCGTTTGGCGCAGGGTTATGAGACCCGTCTGGGCACCGATGGCAGCCCGCTTTCCGGTGGCCAGAAGCAACGGATCGCCTTGGCCCGCGCGCTGTATGGAGAACCCAATCTGATTGTGCTGGATGAACCGAACGCCAACCTCGACGACGTCGGTGAAAAGGCCTTGGTCGATGCGCTGGCCCAACTCAAAAACCGCGGTGCCACCGTCATTCTGATTTCCCACCGTCCCAATGTGCTCTGCGCCGTCGATAAGGTCCTGATGCTGCGCGACGGCGGCGTGCAGATGCTCGGGACTCGCGACGAAGTATTCGCAGCGCTGCGCAAGGCCAGTGTGATGCCTGCAGGCGCCTCAACTCCGCTGGCCTCCGTCAAAGCACAGGAGTGACCGATCATGCAAATGAACCAAACCACCGAGATGATTCGCGCCGATCCCAGGAACGTAGTGGATCTGGACGTCGGTAAACCCGTGCGCTGGGGCATGTTGCTGATGCTCGCCGGCTTCGGCGGCTTCCTCCTGTGGTGCTGGCTGGCGCCGCTGGATGCCGGCGTGGTAGCGACAGGCACGGTAAAAGTCACCAGCAATCGCAAAGCCGTGCAGCATCTGAGCGGCGGCACCGTGGAGGCCATTCTTATTCGCGAAGGCGATGCAGTGAAAAAAGGCCAGGAGGTGGTCCGCCTCGACTCGCTGCGTGCCGTTGCCGAACAGGGTGCGGTCAGCGCCCAATACATCGTCAGCAAGACGGTGGAAAACCGCCTGGAAGCGGAACGTGACGGCCGCGATGTGGTGAACTACGATCCCCAATTGCTCAAACGCTTCGGGAATGACCACCGCCTGGTGGCCGCCATGGATCTGCAACAACGCCTGCTGGACACCCGGCGCGCCGGCCTCGCTGGCGAAATCAGCATCCTGCAGGAAAACCTCGCGGCGTCGGCGGTGCAGCTCAAGGGTCTGCAGCAGGTCTATGGCGCCCGCGCCTCGCAGATCAACTTCCTCAACCAGGAACTAACAGGCACCCGCGTGCTGGCGGCCGAAGGCTATGTGCCGCGCAACCGTCTGCTTGAGCTGGAACGCAGCAATGCCGACCTCTCCGCCGGCCAGGCCGAGAACCTCAATAACATCGCTCGCGTGCGTAGCCAGACCACCGAAATCAAGCTGCGCATCCTGCAGCGCCAGCACGATTACCTGAAGGAAGTCGAATCGCAGCTCACCGACACCGCCAAGGAAAACACCACCTTGGCCGACCGCTTGCGTGCGCTGGACTATGAAGTGACCCACACGGTGATTCGATCGCCCATCGATGGCATGGTCCAGTCCCTGAGCATTGCGACCATCGGCGGGATCATTCAGCCCGGCTTCAAGATCATGGAAATCGTTCCGGACAACGAACCACTGCAGGTCGACGCGATGATTCCCGTGCAAGCCATCGACAAGATGGTCCCTGGCCTGGCCGTGGACATTGCCTTCCCGGCCTTCAACCATGCCCGGACGCCCAACATACCCGGCCGCGTGAAGACCGTCTCCGCCGACCGCCTGCTCGACGAGGAAAGCAAGCAACCGTTCTATCTGGCTCAGGTAGAAGTCACGCCCGATGGCATGAGCCTGCTTGGCAGTAATCACATTCGTCCCGGTATGCCCGCCAGCGTCACCATCAAGACTGGCGAGCGCAACATGATGAGCTATCTTCTCAAACCAATGCTTGAGCGTGTTGACAGCTCCTTCAAGGAACAATGAAATGGATCGTCATTGCCTGATCTTCTGCCTGTTAGCGTTGTCTCTCCCGGTCAGCGCCATGGACCTCAAACAAGCCTGGGATCTGTTGCAGTTCCAAGGCCCCGTCTATCGATCCGCCGTGCATGAAAAGGAGGCCGGTGTGGAAAACCGCGCCATCGGCTTGGCGGGTTTGCTACCGCAGATCAGTGCCTCGGCCTACGACAACAAGGTCAATGGCACCCAGCGCCAGAGCGGCATCGAAAGGGATCTCGACTACACCTCCAAGGGCGCTAACGTGCGCTTGCGCCAGCCGCTGTTCAACAAACAGAAAATGGCCGAGTACCGCCAAGGTAAACAGCGTGCCGACTACAGCGTCGCGGTGTTCGACGCCAAGAGTCAGGACGCCGCGGTGCGCCTGGCCGAAAGCTATTTCGACGTGCTTCTGGCCAGCGAAACCATCGTCCTGGCCAAGTCCAAGCTGAGCGCCTTCGATGAGCAACTCGCTTCGGCGAAACGGCGTATGGAGCTGGGGGCCGGCACCGTCACCGACATCGACGAGTCGGTCGCTCGCCGCGACCTCGCCGAGGCCGAGCTGATCGAAGCGCAGGACAACCTGGTCAACGCGCGCCGCAAGCTTGAGGAATTTATCGGTGAAACCCCCGAATCGGTGACCACCTTACGCCCGAGCTTCAATACACCACCGCTGCTACCGAGCAACCTGCAGGACTGGTTGGTCAAAGCCCAGACCGACAGCCCGCTGATCCAGGCGCGCCGTCATAGCAGCGACCTCGCTGAAGAAGAAGTGAAACGCGCCAGGGCTGGCCACTGGCCGACACTGGATTTCGTTGCCGGCTACACCGCGGGCGAGAGCCAATCAATCTCCGAGCTGAATCAACGCAACCGCTACGCCTCAATCGGGCTGGAAGTAAACTTTCCGTTGTACAACGGTGGCGGCACCAGCGCGTTGACACGCCAGGCGAGTGCCAATAGCTATAAGGCCCTGGACGAACTCGACGCCACGCGACAGGAAGTCATCTCCGGAACCACCCGTGAGTATCAGGGCGTACAGAGCGGCACCAAACGTGTTCACGCGCTGGAGAGGGCTGTGGAGTCCAACGAACGCTCGCTGGCTTCGACACGCAAGGGCTTCAAAGAGGGGGGCACCAGCACCAACTCGGACGTCCTCAATGCCGAAGAGCTGCTCTTCGTTGCGCGCCACGATCTGTTCGAGGCCAAGGTGCGCTATTTGATGTCGCACCTGCGCCTGGCGTCTTCGGTGGGCAGTCTGGGCGACGACGATATCGACCACATCAACGACTACCTCGGCCCGGAACTATTGGTCACCAACTGACTTTTACTTGCGCGGCAATTTTTACAAGGTGGTCGGCAAAACCCAGGCACAACAGCGTAATGCCGATCAGTTAAGCCATTTCAGCCGCAACACAAACCTTGTAGCAGCCGAACGCAGGCTTCGCCAGCTGCAGATCGTGTTACGGCTAAACTGATCGGCATTACCCCCCCCCCGATTCCGGAGTGAACTCCCCCACTAATGGGTGCAGTTCCCCCGCAGTATTCGCGTCTCGATCAGCAAAAAACTCAGCCTCCAACCAATGTTTGCTGGACCTTCAGGTCATTGCACATATTTTGTCACAGTCCTTGCAACGTCATTACCGAGTGAGCTTCTCCCGTTCATGAAAGGTGGAGAGTCGAGGAGCCGTACATATAACCAATGGCTTGCAGGATGAAGTAATCCTGTCAACTCAATGGAAGTGCTGCAGTCATCCTCTGCAACCGTCTTGGGGAAACTCTTATGAACCACAACCCCACATGCAAACACGCGCCCAGGCCAAGTGAATTACTGGCAGCCTTTGTCCACAACCTGATCGTCCGGGTGATCAGACCATTCGTTCGCCGTTTTCTATGCTTTCTAGCCTGCCTGCTTACGGTAACGCTGGTGGCGGCCGACGAACCTCAGGGCAATGACAATCAGGGTAATGAGAAGTGGCTGGAGCCTGCACGCTCCACGCTCATGCATGTGAATGGCGCGATGCCGTTCTTTCCGCATCGGGCCAATACCCCCGGCAATCTGGTTTTGAATGTAAAAGACTTCGACAATGCTCAGGTATGTGGCGCTTGCCATACGGAGATCTACAAGCAGTGGCGCTCATCGATGATGTCCCAAGCCTGGGATGAACCCATCTATCGGGCCTTGCTCAAGCGTGCGAGTTCGGCCACCGAGGGGAAGGTCGATAACTTCTGCACCGGCTGCCATACCCCGATCGGCCTCACGACCGGGCAAATCAATTCGGAAATCAATCGCTCCTCGATTGAAGACAGCACGAAAAATCATCCAATGCCTGGGGTCGATTGCGAGACCTGCCACAACATTAGTGCTCGCACGGGCCTCGATAACGGCGCCTATGTCCTGAGCCCTCGAGCGCACGGTAAACCGACTAAGTTCGGCCCGCGTAAAGATGCCGTTTCGCCCTATCACGACACCGTATATTCCGCTCTGCACACGCGCTCGGACTTTTGCGGCACCTGCCACAACGTCACGCACCCGTTCAGCAGTGTGGCGGTCGAGCGAACCTATGACGAATGGCAGGAGAGCGCCTACAGCCTCAACGATATAACCTGCCAGAGCTGCCATATGCCGGGTTTTGCGGGTAAGGCCGCGATCATGGGGCCAGACCGCGAGCAGGTCGCCTCGCATTGGTTCAGCGGAGCCAACGCTATGATGCTCAAGCATCTCGGTCAGGATGCGGGCGCGCAACGCTCACGCGACATGCTCGCGAGCGCGGGGGAAATAAAGTTCCAGCAACTGCCGGCAGCCATCATTCCCGGGCAATACACCTCGGTAGCCGTGAAAGTTTCCAATGTCGGCGCCGGGCACAAGCTGCCGACCGGCTTTCCGGAGGGACGGGAGATGTGGATCGATTTCCGGGTGCTGGATGCCAGTGGTCGCGAGCTCTATCGGCTGGGCTCGATCAAGGACGGCAAGACCGAGGACAACACGCGAAATTTCAAAGTGCACATAGGCGACAAGGACGGCAATCCATTGGACGTCGAGGTCTGGAATGCCACGCAAATTCTCTCGGACAACCGCATTCTGCCCAAGGGCTACGATATTGGGGCGTTCTCCTTCCTGGTGCCGGCCGACGCCGTCGGGCCGCTCACCTTGACTGCCGAACTGAACTACTGGCCGTTTTCGCAGAAGCTGGCCGACTACCTGCTTGGCAAGGATAAGTTGCAGGTGGAAATCACCCAGATGGCCAAAGTCACACAGAGCGTCCCCTTGTCGACAAGCCTGCCAGCCGTCGGGTCAGTCACTGCGCACTTTTAGCTGCGCAGTTTGCGCAAAAAAAGTAGAAGCGGACCCGTCCCATCCACGTCACCGGGTGACTGAAACGAGGGTTAGCTACCGCTTTATTCCTTTACGCCCATTCAGCCAATACGGCGCTGAACAGGTGCGGCTGGTGCAGCGGGTCGTGCGTTGCTACTGTCACCGACTCGACCCATCGCCTGATCTGGCTAGAGAACCGGCCTCTTTTTGGAGCACCGCATGCGCTATCCCTGCACCCTCGTGCCTCTGCCCGCCTCGACACTGTTTTCGCTCCGCTCGCACACCCTGCTCGCGCGGCCCTGGCTGCGATGGGCCCTGTGCTTGAGCATTGTCGTGCCCTGCATGGCCGGTGCAGAGCCTCAACCCGAGAACATGGTTTATTTGCATACGATTGATCCGGGCATTGAGCAAGACATTCGCTATGCCAGCGCGCACAACTTCACCGGGCACCCACTCGACGGTTACGCCGCTGGGGAGTGTCTGTTATCGCTGGAGGCTGCAAAAGCCCTCGCTCGGGTACAAACGGCATTGCAGGCGCAGGGCTACGGTTTGAAGGTGTTTGACTGTTATCGACCCAGCCGTGCCGTTGCCGATCTGGGGCGCTTCGCTTTGGTGCCGGGTGACCCCCGCAAGGCCGAGTTCTATCCGCGCGTGGACAAGCAGGACTTCTGGCGCCTGGGTTACGTGGCACGGGTGTCGAACCACTCCAAAGGCTCAACCGTGGATCTGACACTGACCGGACCGGATGCCCTGCCCGCCGATAGCTGGACACCGTCAGCCGAGCAAGTCGATTGCACGGCCCCTTATGGCCAGCGTTGGCGCGATGGCGCACTCGATATGGGCACAGGTTTCGATTGCTTCGATGAGCGAGCGCATACCGACAACCCGATGATCAACGCAGCCGCCAGGGACAATCGCCAGAAGCTCAGCCGGGCCATGGAGAAAGAAGGATTTACCGGGTACTCGAAGGAATGGTGGCACTTCACATACAGTGGGGAAGGTTCGCCGAAGAACGTCATGGACTTCCCCATCACGCCGCTGGGTGCAAGCGCTGCTCTCGACACCAGCCATCAGCTGATTGTGGTCACCACAAAAAACTGGACTGACATCCAGGGCACTGCCCAGCGCTATGAACGGCAGGGAAACACCTTTCGAAAATACCAAGCGCCGTTTCCGGTGGTGGTCGGCAAGAGCGGGCTGGCGTGGGGCAAGGGTCTAAGCAGCGTTGAGCAACGCGAAGGTCCGGTCAAACGTGAAGGCGATGGAAAAGCGCCCGCCGGGGTATTCAAACTGGGGACGGCTTTTGGCTACGACAGTACGGTCGAAACCAAACTGCCCTACCTTGCGCTGACATCGACCATCGAATGCGTGGATGACAGCCACTCGACACGCTATAACGAGCTTGTCGACGGAGCGACAGTATCGAAAGACTGGAACAGCTCCGAACGGATGCGTCGCGATGACGACATGTATCGAAAAGGCATTTTCATCGAGCACAATACACCGGCGTCCCCCGCCTCGGGCTCGTGCATTTTCTTCCACATCTGGCGTGGTGCCACTTCCCCGACGCTGGGTTGCACAGCCATGGATCAAGCGGATATTTCTCGCTTGTTCAATTGGCTGGATCCTCGCCAGTCCCCTTTGCTGGTTCAAATGCCCGAGGTGGAATACGAGCACTTTCGCAAACGCTGGAATCTGCCCAAACGCTGATACCGTCGACTCAGGCCACCTGAGCGATAGCTGCGCCCCATTGATACAACGTCGTTACGCAGGCTGTTACTTCATGATCTGCACCGGCGCCCATGACCCTCCAGACTGTTACGCCAAGACACTTCGCCGCGCTGCGCGACCCGCCTACCGTGAAGCCGTCAATGTGCTTACAGGGTTGTGACACATCACCAGCACCGCCCGCCTCCGCCGGTGGAGGCATGGAAGACGTGTCACGGGTGCTGCCAGATCCCTTGTCGAATTCGATGCCCGCTGCCCATTGATTGCCCAACACACCACCAAGGAAGAGGGAAACCATGAGTCAGTCAAAAGCAGTAAGCGAACAAAGCCAGCAGCTGCACAATGACGTACAAGAGGCCTTCAAGTCGTTCCAGAGCGTCGCCTCAACGGCCCTGAAGACCACCGACTACAGCAAGGTGCTGACCTCGACCCTGGCGGCCACCCAAAAGTCGGTCAAGATTCAGATCGCTGCCGGTGACCTGACCTTGCTCAAACAATCAGGCTACAAGCTGTGCTTTGCCAAGAAGGTCGGAAATGAAGCCTACAACGTGGTCTGGCAGTCCTACGTCCAGTACCTGAGCAACAGCACTTTCAGCTGGACGCCCCAGTATCAGTTGTTCGGGTCCAACGTTTTCCAGGCCAACGTTCAAGTCGATGTGTCGACCAACATCGTCAATATCGGACTGGGCCAACAGTCGATACTCGACAATGCCGGCCTGCTGGGTTCGGCAACGAGTGGTGGCCCCGACACCTCCATCACCCTCGTGAACAACTACGGTGCGATCCACCCCGGCATCAGCCAATTGTCCACGGGCATCGATGGCAAGCAGATCAGCACACCCATCTACGTGGCCTCGGCACAAGTAGTCACCGGCCAGACCGTGCTAACCCCCGTCGAGACCATTCTGGTGTGGTTCGAACAGAACGTGCAGACCAGCACCATGTTCAGCACCTCGCGCTCGCAATCAATCGAAATCGATTTGACCTTCGATAATAGTGCGACCCGCCTCTACTCTGGCGGTAGCTGGACTGTCGTGTAACGCCAACATCCGGGGCAACCTTGCGGTTGCCCCTCTGCTCATCAATCGTCACTGCCACCCTTGGCGAAATAGCCCGTCAACGAGCGGCAGATGGACTCGGCCAGATCTTCCTGAGTGGCGATGCCGTAGGGTCGATTGCGATCAAATTGCGCTGACCAACGGATTCGCCCCTGAGCGACATCAATCAAGCGTACCGAGGTCCGGACACGCGCAGGTTCCACCCGCACGCTGCCCTCCAGGGAATAGCTGCCGCGCCTGGCGCGCCCCAGGTCTGGTGCTTTTACGCTGCTTCGTGGCACCTTCATCAGCACATGGTTCGCCGGCGTTTGCGTCTGTTCGAACGACTCGAACAGCCTGCAGCTCAACTCTTCGCACAAGCCCTGGGTAAAGTCGTCGCCGTCGCGGGTGATGCAGGTAAACGGCTGGAGTTGCAGGACAGGATGGCGCGTGCCGGTCGCCCTGGGTCTTTGCCGCTGGTACGCCAGCCGATAACAACCGGCCGGTATGCTCAGACGCACCGGATCCTGTTGGCCAAACGTGGCGTAATGACTGGCGAGCTTGCGCCGCAACCGGCCTACCTGAACCCGCACCACGGGATCATCGCCCGTGCAGTAGACCGCCGGGTCACGGCGAAACACCGCGATGCCGATGGCGTGCTCGGTAAGAGGCGTGTTGGAAAATTGGAGGTCGTGCTCGACCAGGAAGCGCAGCAGGCTGCCCATCCGCCGGGACTTGGCGAACAACGGGCTGGCCAATAACAGCGCGAGCACCCGCTCCACCTCTTCCCGGCCAAGAGGCTCGGGAACGATGTCCGCACTCGAATTGCCAACGAAATTGATCACAATCGCCCGCCTCCGTGCAGGTTGAGCGCCGCCAGATCGAAGCTTAGCAGTTGCCACCGGGGGTGAAGATATTCTCGTGGCTGGCCACGGCCGACGAACACCCGGGCAAATTCGTATACCATATCTGCAACTCATTCCGAACGATCACGACCGTGGCCCTGACAAAACTCAACGCTCCCGACCTTGGCAATTCGCCTTCGACGTCGGAAATCATCACCCGTCATCTGCGTGACGCCATCGTCGCCGGGCATTTCGCCGAGGACGAGCCGATTCGCCAGGACGACATCGCCCGCCAGTTCAACGTCAGCAAGATTCCGGTGCGCGAAGCCCTCAAGCGCCTGGAGGCCGAAGGCCTGGTGATGTTTCAGCGCAATCGCGGGGCGATGGTCACCCGGGTTTCCGATGCAGAGCTGGCGCAGATGTTCGAAGTGCGCATGCTGCTCGAAGACAAGGTGCTGCGCCTGGCCATTCCCAACATGACCGAAGACACTTTCGCGCGCGCCGAACGCATCTGCCAGGAGTTCATCGGCGAAGATGACGTGGGACGCTGGGCCGAGCTCAACTGGGAATTGCACGCCTGCCTCTATGAGCCGGCGCAGCGGCCGTTTCTGGTCAGCCTGATCCGCTCGGTCAACGACAAGCTGGAGCGTTACCTGCGCATGCAGATGAGCCTTTCGGCCGGCAAGGATCGCGCCGATCACGAACATCGGGAAATCCTGGCGGCCTGTCGCGCCGGTGACGTGGACCTCGCGGTGAAGTTGCTCGACGAGCACATTGCCGGCGTCTGCAAGACCCTGTTCGAACACCTGCCTCACAGCCACTGACCGCTCAATCCACTGTGCCGATTTCGTCATCGGCACTGGATAAAACCATCAAGCCGGCAAGCCCCCGCACAGGCCACTCTTTCGTTCACTCATCTGAACGGACGTGGCCCTCCCATGAAACGCATCACCGTGATCGACTCCCACACCGGCGGCGAACCGACCCGCCTGGTGACCGCCGGTTTTCCTGACCTGGGCAACGGCAGCATGGCCGAACGTCGACAGCGGCTGGCCGAACAGCATGATCAATGGCGCGCTGCCTGCGTACTCGAACCACGGGGCAGTGACGTGCTGGTCGGCGCCCTGCTCTGTGAGCCGGTGGACCCGAGCGCCTGTGCCGGCGTGATTTTTTTCAACAACAGCGGTTACCTCGGTATGTGCGGCCACGGCACCATTGGCCTGGTGGCCTCGCTGGCGCATTTGGGCAAGATCGGCCCTGGCGTGCACAGCATCGAAACCCCGGTCGGCACGGTGCAGGCGACGCTGCACGAAGACCATTCGGTCAGCGTGCGCAATGTGCCGGCGTACCGTTACCGCAAAGCGCTGGCGCTGCAGGTGCCGGGTGTCGGCCAGGTGGTCGGCGATATTGCCTGGGGTGGTAACTGGTTCTTCCTGATCGCCGAGCATGGCCTGGACATTGCTGGCGACAACATTGAGGCGCTGACCGCCTACACTTTCGCCGTGCAGCAAGCACTGGAAGCTCAGGGGATCCGCGGCGAAGATGGCGGCTTGATCGACCATGTCGAGCTGTTCGCCGATGACGAGCAGGCTGACAGCCGCAACTTCGTCCTCTGCCCCGGCAAGGCCTACGATCGCTCGCCCTGTGGCACCGGCACCAGTGCCAAACTGGCATGCCTGGCGGCCGACGACAAATTGCAGCCGGGACAGATCTGGCGTCAGGCCAGTGTCATCGGCAGCGAGTTCGAGGGTTCCTATGAACTTCAGGGCGAGCGCATCGTGCCGACCATTCGCGGCCGCGCCTTTATCAGCGCCGAAGCCAGCCTGATCATCGAACAGGACGACCCGTTCGCCTGGGGCATTCGCCCGTGAGCGAGGGCCACGTGGCCGATGTGATCGTGATCGGCGCCGGCATCATCGGCGCCGCTTGTGCCCAGGCGCTGGCGGGTCGCGGCTTGCGCGTGCTGGTGCTGGACGCAGGCCTGCCGGGCGCTACGGCGGCGGGCATGGGCCACTTGCTGGTCCTCGATGACAACCCGGCCGAACTGGCCCTCAGTCAATATTCCCTGCAACGCTGGCGCGAACTGGCGCCGGCCCTTCCCGAGGGCTGCGCGTTTCGCCGCAACGGCACCCTCTGGCTGGCGGCCAATGCCGAAGAAATGGCCGTCGCCCACAGCAAATACCTGAACTTGCAGGCCCAAGGCGTGGCCTGCGAATTGATCACCCGCAGCGACTTGCGCCAGCGCGAACCGGAACTGCGCGAGGGCCTGGAAGGCGGACTGCTGATCAATGGCGACGGCATTCTTTATGCGCCGGCGACGGCCAATTGGATGCTCGACACACCAAACATCAGCCAACGCCGGGCGCGGGTCAGCGAAGTCGACGGCAACCGCGTGCGACTCGACGACGGCCACTGGCTAAGCGCCGAAGCGGTGATTCTGGCCAACGGCGTCCAGGCCAACGAGCTGTGCCCGGAGTTGCCGATCGAGCCAAAGAAAGGCCACTTGCTGATCACCGACCGCTACCCCGGAAAAGTCACCCACACCTTGGTGGAACTCGGTTACGTCACCAGTGCCCACAACGCCACTGGCCCATCGACGGCGTGCAATATTCAGCCCCGGCCGACCGGGCAACTGTTCATCGGTGCCTCGCGGCAGTTCGGCACCACCGACCCGCAGGTCGAAGGCTGGATGCTGGCGAAAATGCTCAGACGTGCCGCCGACTACATGCCGGGTCTGGCTCAGCTCAACGGCATCCGTGCCTGGACCGGTTTTCGCGCTGCCAGCCCCGACGGCTTGCCGCTGGTGGGTCAGCATCCACAACGCAAAGGTTTATGGCTGGCGGTCGGTCATGAGGGCCTCGGCGTCACCACCGCCCCCGGCACCGCCGACCTGCTGGTCGCGCAGCTGTTCGACGAAACGCCGCCACTGGCCGCGCAACCGTATCTGCCGCAACGTTTTCTCGGAGAGCCCGTTTATGCCTGAATTGATGCTGGACGGACGTGCCCTGCGGGTTGCCGAAGGCACCAGTGTCGCCGCAGCACTGGCCCTGAGCGGCGATGGCTGCACGCGCACCTCGGTCAGTGGCCAACGCCGCGCCCCGCTGTGCGGTATGGGCATTTGCCAGGAATGCCGGGTGACCATCGACGGTCGACGGCGCTTGGCCTGCCAAACGCTGTGCCGTGACGGCATGCACGTGGAGACTCAAGCATGAGCGAATACGCCGACCTGCTGATCATCGGTGCCGGTCCCGCCGGCATGGCCGCTGCGCTCGCTGCGGCGTCAAGCGGTGCGCGCATCGTCCTGCTCGATGACAACCCGCTGCCGGGCGGGCAAATCTGGCGTGACGGGCCTCAGGCCAAGCTGCCGAACCCGGCACGTCAGATGCGCCAGCGACTGGAGGCGTGCAGCAACATCCGCCGCCACTCCGGCACTCGGGTGATTGCCTGCGCCGGGCCGAAACAACTGCTGGTCGAAGACGCCGATCGAGGCTGGTTGATCGGTTACGACAAACTGATTCTGTGTACCGGCGCCCGCGAGTTGCTTCTGCCCTTCCCCGGCTGGACGCTGCCCGGCGTGACGGGAGTTGGCGGCCTCCAGGCATTGATCAAGGGCGGCCTGCCGGTGCAGGACGAACGCGTTGTGATTGCCGGCAGCGGACCGTTATTGCTGGCCAGCGCCGCCACCGCAAAACACAACGGCGCCCAAGTGCTGCGCATCGCCGAGCAGGCCTCCTCGGCTGCCGTCGGCGGTTTCGCCGCCCGACTGCCACGCTGGCCCAACAAGTTGATGCAGTCGGTCACGTTGTTCGACCACCATTACCGTACCGGCACCCATGTACTGGCCGCCCTGGGCACTGAGCGGCTGGAAGGTGTGCGCCTGCAACAGCAAGGAAAAATCGTCGAACTGGAATGTGATCGCCTGGCCTGCGGTTTCGGTCTGATCCCCAATACCCAACTCGGCCAGGCCCTGGGCTGCGAACTCGATGGCCAGGCGCTCGCGGTCGATGCCTGGCAGACCAGCAGCCGCGCCGACCACTTCGCGGCGGGTGAATGCACCGGTTTCGGTGGCAGTGAACTGGCGTTGGTCGAAGGCGCAATCGCCGGTCATGCCGCGGTCGGTGACGTTGATTCGGCCCGAGCATTGTGGCCTCGGCGTGCGCGTTGGCAGGGTTTCGCCAACGCCCTGAACAAGGCATTCACCCTCGACCCGCAACTCAAGTCGCTGGCGCAACCCGACACCCTGGTGTGCCGGTGCGAAGACGTGCCTTACGGGCTGCTTGCCGGGCACGCTGACTGGCGCGAGGCCAAACTGGCCAGCCGCTGCGGCATGGGCGCGTGCCAGGGCCGGGTGTGTGGCGGCGCATTGCAGCACCTGTTCGGTTGGCAACCTTCGGCACCACGCCCGCCCTTCAGTCCGGCGCGGATCGAGACCTTGTTGTGCCTGGACGACACCCCACCGGCCTGAATGCCGGCCCGGGGGCTTTCGGGTCCGCTGCCGAGTCTCTATGATCCGGGGCATTGCCACCAGACGCCCAGCGCCATGTATGCCTCGCTCACTACCTTCAAACCCTGCGACCTGCCGACGCTGCTTAGCAGTCTGCAGCCGATCGCGGCGCTGCTCGATACCCTGTCGGACGTGGTGTTTTTCATCAAGGACAGCGAGGCCCGCTACGCCTTCGTCAACCAGACCCTGGCCCGGCGCTGCGGCTTCAAACACACTGACGAGTTGCTCGGGCGCACCGCCGACATGGTCTTTCCCGAGCGCTTCGGCCCGCTGTATACGGAGCAGGATCGGCGGGTGCTGTCCACCGGCCGCGAGCTGGCTGACCAACTCGAACTGCACCTGTATTACGGCAACCAGCCGGTCTGGTGCCTGACCCACAAACTCGCGCTGCGCGACCTGCAGGGTCATGTGGTCGGCTTGGCCGGCATCTCCCGCGACCTGCAACTGCCACAGTCCAGCCATCCGGCGTTCCAGAAACTCGCAGCGGTGGACGCGCATATCCGCAGCCATTTCGCCCGCCCCATCAGCCTCGCCGAACTGACCGCGATTGCCGGGTTTTCCGTGGCGCAACTGGAGCGCCACTGCAAACGCGTGTTCCAACTCACCCCACGGCAGATGATTCACAAGGCCCGCCTGGAAGAAGGCTCGCGGCTGTTACTGCACACTGACCTGCCCATCACCGAGATCGCCCTGCGCTGCGGTTACACCGATCACAGTGCCTTCAGCCGACAGTTCCGCGCCTTGACCAGTCTGGCGCCGAGTCAGTATCGCGAAAGTCGTCGCTGAACCCGGGCGAGTGTTCCTTTAAGGGGCGCCCGGCGTTCCCACTGCTCCCTTCTGTAACACCGCCTGATACAGGCCATCGAGGCGTTCGTCTCCTACGCCCCATTCCCACAATCTTGCAAGACGTTTAGCTCAAGGCTTGGCGAACAATTCTCGCCGCTGTTCAGAAACAGGCACGCTCATTGCTAATCTAATATCGTATACGAAATTCACAATACGATATCCAACAGCACTTTCCGACCACGAGGCCTCTATGAAAAACCCCGCATTTGCCGTAGCCCTCAGCGCTGTTCTCAGTACTTCCTTCATCGCCACCGCCCAGGCCGACAAGCTCGACGACATTATTGGATCGGGCAAGCTGCGCTGCGCTGTGACCCTGGACTTCCCACCGATGGGTTTTCGCGATGAAGGCAACAACCCCGCCGGCTTCGACGTCGACTACTGCCGCGACCTGGCGAAAATCCTCGGGGTCGACGCCGAAGTGGTTGAAACGCCCTTCCCCGATCGAATTCCGGCGCTGGTCTCCGGGCGTGCCGACGTAATCGTTGCCTCCACGTCCGACACTCTTGAACGGGCCAAGACCGTCGGCCTCACCGTGCCGTACTTCGCCTTTCAAATGGTGGTGCTGACCCGCGACAACACCGGCATCAACAGCTTCGCTGATATCAAAGGCAAAGCCTTGGGCAACACCAGCGGCACCTACGAAGCCATCGCCCTGGAAAAAGACGTGAAGAGCTGGGGCAGCGGCTCCTTCCGCGCCTATCAGTCGCAGAACGACACGCTGCTGGCGGTCGCCCAGGGCCACATCGACGCCACCGTGGTGACCAACACCGTGGCCGCCGCCACGATCAAGTCGGGCAAATACAAGAACCTGAAAATCGCCGGTAACGCGCCGTACACCATCGACTACGTGTCCCTGGGCGCCAAGCGCAACGAGTATGGCCTGCTCAACTACCTCAACCTGTTCGTTAACCAGCAAGTGCGCAGCGGGCGATACAACGAGCTGTTCACCAAATGGGTCGGCACCGAGATTTCACCCACCGACCTGACCGTGCCCAAGGTCTATTACTGAGGTGTCAGGCATGCCTAGGCCCACTTCTCTGACCGGTCGCAGCCTGGTCGCCGGCGCCGCACAAGGCGCCTTGCTGTTTGCCGATGTCGGGCTGAGTTTCTGGGGCGGGGTCGACCCGTACAGCGGCGAAGTCATCGACCGTCACCACCCGCTGAGCGGCGACTACCTGGCCGGCCGGGTGCTGGCCATTCCCAGCGGCCGCGGCTCGTGCACAGGAAGCAGTGTGCTGATGGAATTGATCAGCAACGGTCATGCGCCGGCCGCACTGGTGCTGGCCGAGCCCGATGAGATCCTGACCCTGGGCGTGCTCGTGGCACAGACCATTTTCGAGCGTTCCCTGCCGGTGCTGTGCATCGGCCGGGAAGCCTTCATCGCGTTGCGCGGCAAGGTCTTTGCTCGGGTCGAAGCATCAACGGTGACCGTGTTCGAACGCCTGCCGGGTGATGCCTGGCAGGCACTCGACAGTCCGTTGCAGACAGCAGAAAAAATCACCTCTATCGAACTCACCGAACACGATCGGGCGCTGCTCGATGGCGAGTATGGCAAGGCCGCCCAGATCGCCATGCAGATCGTCCTGCGCATGGCCGAACTGCAAGGCGCGCGCAACCTGGTGGATGTCACCCAGGCACACATCGACGGCTGCATTTATACGGGACCTGCGAGCCTGCGCTTCGCCGAACAACTGGTGCAGTGGGGAGCCAAAGTACGGGTGCCGACCACGCTCAATTCGATTTCCGTCGACCAGCGTCGGTGGCGTGAGTTGGGCATCGACCCGGCGCTTGGCGTACCGGCCACTGCCCTGGGCGATGCCTATATGGCGATGGGCGCGCAGCTCAGTTTCACCTGCGCACCCTACTTGCTCGACAGCGCGCCGAAGGCCGGCGAGCAAATCGTCTGGGCCGAATCCAACGCCGTTGTTTATGCCAACAGCGTGCTCGGCGCACGCACCCTGAAATACCCGGACTACCTGGATATCTGCATCGCCCTGACCGGCCGCGCGCCGTTGATTGGTTGCCATCTGGACGCGCAACGTAAAGCGAGACTGCAAATCGAATTGCCGGTTTTGGCTGAGTTGGATGATGCCTTCTACCCCCTGCTCGGTTACCACATCGGAGCCCTGGCCGGCAGCAGGATTGCGCTGGTGCTGGGGCTGGAACACAGCAGGCCGAGCCTGGATGACCTGAAAGCCTTCGGCGCGGCTTTTGCCACCACCTCCGCCGCGCCGCTGTTCCATATCGCCGGGGTGACGCCGGAAGCACTCGACCCGACGCAAGTACTGGAGGCGGATGCCGATGTGCCGGTGGAAAAAATCCGCCTGAAGGATTTGCTGCTCAGCTGGCGTGAACTCAACAGTGCACGCGACAACCGGGTGGATGTGGTCTCGCTGGGCAACCCGCATTTCTCCCTCAGCGAATTCGCGCATCTGGCGCGGCTGTGTCGGGGTCGGCACAAACACCCCGAGGTGGTGCTCGCCATCACCTGCGGTCGTGCGGTGCTGGAGCAGGCCCGCGAGGCTGGACATATCGCCGTGATCGAAGCCTTCGGCGCCACCCTGGTCACCGATACCTGCTGGTGCATGCTCGGCGAACCGGTGATCCCGCTGGCCGCCAAAACCTTGATGACCAATTCGGGCAAGTACGCCCATTACGCACCCGGCCTGGTGGGCCGCAAGGTGCACTTCGCCAACCTCGCCGAATGTGTCGACGCCGCTTGCAACGCCACGGCCAGCGGTCGTTTGCCGGCCTGGTTGCAATCAGCCGCCCCTCTGGAGAGCCACGCGCATGTTTGATTACACCTTCCAATGGCGCGCGACCCTGCGCGCCCTGCCGGACATGCTCGCCGGCGCCTGGGTCACCTTCGAGACCGCCGCGCTGTCGATGATCTTCGGCGTGTTGATCGCCCTGGCCCTGACGGTGATGCGCGAAACCAAACAACCGTTGTTGCGCGGCATCGGCAATGGCTGGGTGTCGATCGCCCGCAACACCCCGTCGCTGTTCCAGATCTACGTCCTCTACTTCGGCCTCGGCTCGCTGGGTTTGCATGTCAGTTCATGGTTCGCGTTGCTGGCCGGGATCACCTTCAACAATGCCGGCTACCTGGCGGAAAACTTTCGCGGTGGCCTCAAGGCTGTGCCGGGCACGCAAGTGCGCGCCGCGCGTTCGCTGGGCATGAGTGCCTTTCAGGCCTACCGGATGATCATCGTTCCGCAGCTGTTGCGGATCGTGTTCTACCCGTTGAGTAACCAGATGGTCTGGGCGGTGCTGATGACGTCGCTGGGGGTGATCGTCGGGCTGAACAATGACCTCACCGGCGTGACCCAGGATTACAACGTCAAGACGTTCCGCACCTTCGAATACTTCGCCATCGCCGCGGCGCTGTACTACCTGATTGCCAAGGCAATCGTCGCCGTCGCCCGGCTGATGGCCTGGCGGCTGTTCCGTTACTGAGGAGGTGACCATGTTGACCACCAGTTTTTCCTGGAATGACCTGTTGTTCTTGCTTGATGGCGCCTGGGTCACTCTGAAACTCACGTTCTGGTCGATCATCCTCGGCTCTTTCGCCGGGCTGCTGTTCGGCTTGCTGCGAGCGCTGTTGCCGCGCGCCAGCCTACCACTGGCCTGGGTGCTGGACGTGTTTCGCAGCGTGCCGCTGCTGATCCAGTTTGTGTTGTTCAATTCGCTGAAAAGCATCGTCGGCTTGAACATCAGCGCCTTCAGCGTTGGTTGCATTGTGCTCGGGGTCTACGCCGCCGCGTACTTCACCGAGATCGTGCGCAGCGGCGTGCTTTCGGTGCCCTTCACCGTGCGCCGGGCCAGTCGCTCGTTGGGCCTGAGTTTCCTGCAGGACCTGCGCTGGATCGTCCTGCCGATGGCCACACGGGTGGCCTTTCCCGGCTGGCTGAACCTGGTGCTCAGCGTGATGAAAGACACCGCGCTGGTGATGTGGATCGGCATCGTCGAACTGCTGCGCGCTTCGCAAACCATCGTGACCCGCATTCAGGAACCGCTGCTGGTGCTGTGCATCGCGGGCCTCATTTACTACGTCATGAGCCTGGTGGTCGCTCGCCTGGGCGCTCGTCTGGAAAGAAGGTGGCAAGAAAATGATTGAGATCGACAACGTACACAAATCCTTCGGCAACCTCGAAGTGGTCAAGGGCGTCAACCTGACGGTGAACAAGGGCGAGGTGGTGTCGATCATCGGCGGCTCCGGCTCGGGCAAATCGACCCTGCTGATGTGCATCAACGGCCTGGAACCGATCCAGAAAGGCAACATCCGCGTCGACAGTGTCGAGGTCCACCATAGCGCCACCGACCTCAACCGCCTGCGGCAGAAGATCGGCATCGTCTTCCAGCAATGGAACGCGTTCCCACACCTGACAGTGCTGGAAAACGTGATGCTGGCGCCACGCAAAGTGCTGGGCAAGAGCAAGTGCGACGCCGAGGAACTGGCGGTGAAACAACTGACCCACGTCGGCCTGGGCGACAAGCTCAAAGCCTTTCCCGGCAAGCTCTCCGGCGGCCAGCAACAGCGGATGGCGATTGCCCGTGCCCTGGCCATGTCGCCGGACTACATGCTGTTCGACGAAGCCACTTCAGCCCTCGATCCACAATTGGTGGGCGAGGTACTCGACACCATGCGCATGCTCGCCGAAGACGGCATGACCATGGTCCTGGTGACCCACGAAATCCGCTTCGCCCGCGATGTGTCCGACCGCGTGGCGTTCTTTCGCAATGGCCTGGTGCACGAGATCGGTTCGCCGGATCAGGTTATTGGTAATCCGGTGCATGCGGAAACCGCGGCCTTCCTGAAATCGGTGAAGTAACGGATGGCCCCATCGCGAGCAGGCTCGCTCCCACAGGGTTTGGGGGTGTACACCAGGCCAATGTGGGAGCGAGCCTGCTCGCGAAGGGGCCCAAACAGACAAAACAAGGAGCAAACCATGCGCTCATCGAAAGTGATTCATGTAGTCAGCTGCCACGCCGAAGGTGAAGTCGGCGACGTGATCGTCGGCGGCGTCGCGCCACCGCCCGGGGCCACCGTGTGGGAACAGTCGCGCTGGATAGCCAAGGACCAAACCTTGCGCAACTTCGTCCTCAACGAGCCGCGCGGCGGGGTGTTTCGCCACGTCAATCTGCTGGTGCCGGCCAAGGATCCTCGGGCGCAGATGGCCTGGATCATCATGGAACCGGCCGACACACCGCCGATGTCCGGTTCCAACTCGCTGTGCGTGGCCACCGTGTTGCTCGACAGCGGCATCCTGCCGATGACCGAACCACAAACCCGGCTGGTGCTCGAAGCGCCGGGCGGGCTGATCGAAGCGGTTGCCGACTGCCGTGACGGCAAGGTCGAACGGGTGGAAATCAAGAACGTGCCCTCCTTCGCTGACCGCCTCGATGCCTGGATCGAAGTCGAAGGCCTCGGCTCATTGCAGGTCGACACCGCGTACGGCGGCGACAGTTTTGTAATCGCCGACGCCAAGCGCCTGGGCTTCTCCATTCGTCCTGATGAGGCGGCGGAACTGGTCGAGGTCGGGCTGAAAATCACCCGCGCGGCCAATGAACAACTGGGTTTTGTCCATCCGCTGAACCCCGAGTGGTCGCATATTTCTTTCTGCCAGATTGCCGCGCCCATCGTCGTTGAAGATGGCATCGCCACCGGGGCCAACGCGGTGGTGATTCAACCCGGCAAGATCGACCGTTCACCGACCGGCACCGGTTGCTCGGCGCGGATGGCGGTTCTGCAGGCCAAGGGATTGATGCAGGTCGGCGAGCGTTTTATCGGCCGCTCGATCATCGGCTCCGAGTTCCACTGCCGCATCGATTCGCTGACCGAAGTGGCGGGACGCCCGGCGATCTACCCGTGCATTTCCGGCCGGGCCTGGATCACCGGTACCCACCAGTTGCTGCTCGATCCGAGCGATCCCTGGCCGCAAGGCTATCGCCTGTCTGACACCTGGCCTGGGGCCTGATTACAGTCCTACAAACCATCACCAAAAACTCTGACAAACGGCTAGCAAAAACCCTACGTAACTGAAAAAAGCACTGGCCGAGCGTTGTCACTTGCAATATCGTATACGAAATACAATTACTGGACCGGAGGCAACAATGAGCAAGCGCATTAACTGGAGTGGCGTCTTCCCCGCGGTGACCACTCAATTCAACGATGACTTCACCATCAACCTGGAAAAAACCCACCAGGTGATTTCCAACGTGATCCGTGACGGCGTGTCGGGCCTGGTGGTTTGCGGTTCGGTGGGGGAAAACACCTCGTTGACCGCCGAAGAAAAAATCGCCGTGACCGAAGTCGCGGTCGACGCCTCCCGCGGTCGCGTGCCAGTGATCTGCGGCGTGGCCGAGTTCACCAGCGTCGCAGCGGCCAAAGTCGCAAACGCCGTGCGCCGGGTTGGCGTCGACGGGGTCATGCTGATGCCGGCGCTGGTCTACAGTTCCAAGCCGTTCGAGACTGCCGAGCACTACCGCTACGTGGCGAAAAACGCCGACGTACCGCTGATGGTTTACAACAACCCGCCGATCTACAAAAACGACGTCACCCCGGACATCCTGATTTCCCTGGCCGACTGCGACAACGTGGTGTGCTTCAAGGATTCCTCCGGCGACACTCGGCGCTTCATCGACGTGCGCAATGAAGTCGGTAACCGCTTTGTGCTGTTCGCCGGTCTCGACGACGTAGTACTGGAAAGCATCGCAGTAGGCGCCGAAGGCTGGGTCTCGGGCATGTCCAACGTGTTCCCGAAAGAAGGCGAAACCATCTTCCGCCTGGCCAAGGCCGGTCGCTTCGCCGAAGCCATGCCGATCTACGAATGGCTGATGCCGATTCTGCACCTCGACGCCCGTGCCGATCTGGTGCAGTGCATCAAGTTGTGCGAAGCCATCGCCGGTCGCGGCAGCGCCCTGACCCGTCCGCCTCGCCTAGCCTTGCCGGAAGCTGATCGCGTGTTCGTCGAGCAGATCATGGCCAAGGCCCTGGCCAATCGTCCGGAGTTGCCGGACGTCGGTCTCTGAGTGATTGTCGGGCGGGTCCTTGAGGACCCGGCCCGGCTGCCTGTCTTTGCGCCTCTACAGGAAACGCCAGCTTGTCCAATCCTCACAGCACCTCCCGCGCAACCACACCCTCGGGACTCAAACGTGTCGTGGCCGCCGCCATGGCCGGCACCGTCGCCGAATGGTATGAATTCTTCCTCTACGGCACCGCCTCTGCACTGGTCTTCGGCCAGTTGTTCTTTCGCCAGACCGACAGCCCGATCGACGGCATCCTCGCTGCATTCGCCCTGTATGCCGTCGGCTTCCTCGCCCGCCCGTTGGGGGGGCTGGTGTTCGGTCATTACGGTGACAAATTCGGCCGCAAACGCCTGCTGCAACTGAGCCTGGTGGTGGTCGGTATCACCACCTTCCTGATGGGTTGCCTGCCCGGTTTCGACCAAATCGGCTACGCCGCGCCAGTGTTGCTGGTGTTGCTGCGGCTGATCCAGGGCTTCGCCTTCGGCGGTGAATGGGGCGGTGCGATTCTGCTGGTGTCCGAACACTGCCCGGACAATCGCCGGGGCTTCTGGGCCAGCTGGCCGCAAGCCGGTGTCCCGGCCGGCAACCTGGTGGCGACTGTCGCGTTGCTACTGTTGTCGTCGAACCTTTCCGAGGAGCAATTCCTTGCCTGGGGCTGGCGCGTCGCGTTCTGGTTCTCGGCCGTCGTGGTGCTGATCGGCTACTGGATTCGCACCAGCGTCGATGACGCGCCAATCTTCAAGGAAGCCCAGGCCCGTCAGGCGCAAAACAAGCAACAACAGCTGGGCGTGGTCGAAGTGCTGCGTCATCACTGGCGTGCGGTACTGGTCGGCATCGGTGCGCGGTTTGCCGAGAACATCCTTTACTACACCGTCGTGACCTTCTCGATTACCTACCTGAAACTGGTGGTGCACAAGGACACCTCAGAGATTCTGTTTCTGATGTTCGGCGCGCACCTGCTGCATTTCTTCATGATCCCGCTGATGGGTTATTTGTCCGACCTGGTCGGGCGCAAACCGGTGTACCTGACCGGCGCGATCCTCACCGCGTTCTGGGGCTTCATCGGTTTCCCGATGATGGACACCGGCAACAACTGGCTGATCATCGCGGCGATCACCCTGGGCCTGGCGATCGAGTCGATGACCTACGCACCCTATTCGGCGCTGATGGCCGAAATGTTCCCGACCCACGTGCGCTACACCGCGTTGTCCCTGTGCTATCAGGTGGCACCGATCTTCGCCGGCTCATTGGCGCCGCTGATTGCCCTCACTCTGCTCAACAAGTACCACAGCTCGACACCGATCGCCTGGTACCTGGTCGGCGCCGCGCTGATCTCCATCGTCGCCGTCGGTCTGACTCGAGAAACCCGCGGCAAGTCGCTGCACCTGGTGGATGCCGAATCTGCCGCGCGGATCGCTGCCCTGGACACCGCCGAACCCGCCATCCCTCGCCGGGGCGATTCGTTGGCTTGAGACGCCCCTGTAGGAGCGAGGCTTGCCCGCGATGGACGTCAACGATAACGCGTGTTGTCTGAAATAAACGCGTCGTTCTTGAGTTCTTCGCGGGCAAGCCTCGCTCCTACAAAGAACCCGGCCCCAACATTTCGACAGGAGTTTTTCATGCCCCACATCATCGGCCACAACTACATCGGCGGTGCGCGCAGCGCCGCCGGCAACACCACCGTGCAAAGCCATGACGCCAGCACCGGTGAAGCGCTGCCCTACTCGTTCATGCAAGCCAACATTGAGGAAGTGGACGCCGCTGCCCAAGCCGCGGCTGCCGCCTACCCGGCCTTTCGCAACTTGCCGGCGAGCCGGCGCGCGGAATTTCTCGAGGCCATCGCCGCGCAACTCGATGCGCTGGACGATGAGTTCGTCGCCCTGGTAACCCGCGAGACGGCGCTGCCGACCGGGCGCATTCAAGGTGAACGCGGTCGCACCAGCGGCCAGATGCGGCTGTTTGCCCAAGTCCTGCGCCGTGGCGATTTCTACGGTGCGCGCATCGACCGGGCCGTGCCCGAGCGTCAGCCGCTGCCACGGGTCGATCTGCGTCAGTACCGGATCGGCGTCGGCCCGGTCGCGGTGTTCGGCGCGAGCAATTTCCCGCTTGCGTTCTCTACCGCCGGTGGCGATACCGCAGCCGCCCTGGCCGCCGGTTGCCCAGTGGTGTTCAAGGCCCACAGCGGGCATATGGCGACTGCCGAGCAGGTGGCCGATGCGATCATTCGCGCCGCCGAGCAAACCGGCATGCCCAAAGGCGTGTTCAACATGATCTACGGCGCGGGTGTCGGTGAAGCGCTGGTCAAGCATCCGGCGATCCAGGCGGTGGGCTTTACCGGTTCGCTCAAGGGTGGCCGCGCCCTCTGCGACATGGCCGCCGCACGGCCACAACCGATCCCGGTGTTCGCCGAAATGAGCAGCATCAATCCGGTGCTGGTGTTGCCCGAAGCCCTGCAGTTGCGGGGAGAGAAAATCGCCAGCGAACTCGCCGCGTCAGTGGTGCTCGGCTGCGGCCAATTCTGCACCAACCCCGGATTGGTGATCGGCATTCGCTCCCCCGAGTTCAGCGCATTTGTTGAATCGCTCAGCACGGTAATGGCCGACCAGCCGGGGCAAACCATGCTCAACGCCGGCACGTTAACCAGCTACGCCAAGGGTGTGCAGGCGCTGCACGCGCATCCGCACATCAGCCACCTGGCCGGTCGTGAACAACAGGGCAAGCAAGCCCAGCCGCAGCTGTTCAAGGCCGACGTCAGCCTGCTACTCAACGGCGACCCGCTGCTGCAGGAAGAAGTGTTCGGCCCCACCACGGTTCTGGTGGAAGTGGCCGACAAGGTGGAACTGCAACGGGCGTTGCAGAGTTTGCACGGTCAACTCACGGCCACGTTGATTGCCGAGGCCGGTGACCTGCAAACCCATGACGAGCTGCTGCCGCTGCTCGAACAAAAAGTCGGCCGGGTACTGTTCAATGGCTACCCGACTGGCGTCGAAGTCTGCGATGCGATGGTGCATGGAGGTCCCTACCCGGCCACCTCCGATGCCCGTGGCACCTCGGTCGGCAGCCTGGCCATCGAGCGTTTCCAGCGCCCGGTGTGCTACCAGAACTGCCCGGATGCGCTCTTGCCCGAGGCGTTGAAAAACGCCAATCCGCTTGGCATCACCCGCCTGGTCGACGGCAACAGCCATCGCCAACCGCTGTAGAACCAAACGGGCGCCACTGGCGCCCGTTTCCCTTCAATCCAGCAGTGCCTTCAAGTCGTTGTACAAGGCTTCGGGAATCTGCACGCCCTCCACCAGACTGCGTGCTCGCGCCTCGTAACGCCGTTGCGAAGGCAAGCGTGCGCCCTGCTCTTGTATGCTCTGGAACATCACTTCGGCACGGGCCAAGTGCTGCTCGGTGGCCTCGCCAAGAAAGCGCCGCGGATCGAGGGCGATGATCAGCTCGCCGTGGTACGGCGATGACTTGCTGCCGGCGTCATAGGCCAGCGATTCGGCACTGGTCAGGTCACCGATCAACGGCCCGGCGATCAACTCCACCATGGCGGCCAGCGCCGAGCCCTTGTGCCCGCCGAACGTCAGCATCGCGCCCGCATCAAGCACCACGTTCGCATCGGTGCTCGGCTGCCCGTCAGCGTCCACACCCCAACCCTCGGGAATCGCTTGGCCGGCACGTCGATGCAACTCGATTTCGCCACGGGCAATCGCGCTGGTGGCGAAGTCGAACACAAAGGGATCCGTGCCCGAACGCGGCCAACCGAATGCGATGGGATTAGTCCCGAACACCGGCTGACTGCCTCCTGCCGGCGCGACCCAGGCATGGCTGGGACTACACGCCAGCGCCACCAGGCCGGCAGCGGTCAGCTGCTCGATCTCGACCCACAGTGCGGAAAAATGCACACAGCGATTGATCGCTAACGCCGCAATCCCGTTTGCCCGGGCTTTCTCCTCCAGTAATGGCAGGCCTGCCTGAAACGCCAATTGGGAGAAACCACCCGCCGCATCGACCCGCACGATCGAAGGGGCCTGGTCGACCACCCGTGGCTGGGCATCGGCCACCACCTTGCCGGCCCTGAGCGAATTTACGCATCCCAAAACCCGGTACAGACCGTGGGAGGCGCAGCCATCGCGCTCGCCGGCAATCACCGTGGCGGCCACCGCCTGAGCGTGGGCAAGGTTGAAACCGTTGTTCAGCAAGATCGATTCGGCCAGCTCGCGAGCTTCGGCCAGGGACAGTCGTTTCATCATCAACTCCTTGGACAGACCGTCCAGACTGGCCCATTCCAGACGCCACGGCTTGATCGCTTTAGGCCCGGTCGACGACGAATTCGGCATATTCCGCCGACAAACCATTCGTCGGCTGGACCTCACACCACCCCTTGACACCGATTGAGCTCTGCGCGAGTATTATTTCCATCGCATACGATACAAACGTATACGACAGACAAACACCACCTATTGAAACGTTGAGGATTCATCCCATGAGCAAGATCGAAAAAGTACTGGTTACCGGCAAAACCCACACCACGTTCAGCGACGCGACCCGTGCCCACGGCAACCTCGACATCGAGCTGTCGTCGCCAGGTGACGCAAAACCGGCCCACGTGTTCGCAGCCACCCAAGCGCACCCGACCGCCGAGCAACTGTTCGCCGGTGCATGGTCGGCCTGCTACATCTCCGCCATCGAACACATAGCCAAGGCGAAAAAAGTGGTGCTGCCGGCCGATGTGTCTGTCGACATCGAGGTCGATCTGGGCCAGACCGGTCAGGCTTACTTCCTTCAGGCTCGATTCTTTGTCCGCTTGCCGGGCGTTGAACACGACGTCGCAACCGCACTGGCGCACGCCGCACACGAACTCTGCCCGTACTCGAAAGCGACGCTGGGCAACATCGACGTGGCGCTGAACGTCCTGACGGCGTGAAGATCGATTTAATCCATTAAATATGTCGCATGCGATATAAGCGCATACGAAATCAGTAGAAACTTAGGAAATCATCATGAGCAAGATCGAAAAAGTACTGGCCACCGGCAAAACCCACACCACCGTCAGCGACGCTGGCAACACCTCGCGCGGCCATGACGGCAGCCTCGACATCATCCTGTCGACGCCTGGCAACGCCAAGCCAGCCCACGTGTTCGCCGGCACCCAGCCGCACCCGACCGCCGAGCAACTGTTCGCCGGCGCATGGTCGGCCTGCTACACCGCCGCCGTCGGGCTGGTGGCCGGTGAGATGAATGTGGTGCTGCCGTCGGATTTGTCCGTCGACATCGAAGTCGATCTGGGTCAGACCGGTGCGGCCTACTTCCTTCAGGCTCGATTGACCCTGCGCGTGCCGGGTCTGGCGCACGACGTTGCGACGACACTGGCGCACACCGCAGATCAAATTTGCCCGTACTCGAAAGCGACGCGGGGTAACATTGACGTGGCCCTGAACGTCCTCACGGCTTGACGCACCGCGCGGCGTTGCTATCGATTGGCACTGTCGATACGCCACATATATCGTATGCGCTTAAAGCGCATACGAATCACAACCCAACAAAACGATGAGGACTCAACCATGAACAAGATCGAAAAAGTCCTGGCCACAGGCAAAACCCACACGACGTTCAGCGACGGTGGCAACTCTTCCCGCGGCCTCGACATCCAGCTCTCGTCGCCTGGAAACCCGAAACTGGCACACGAGTTCGCCGCCATTGTGCCGCACCCATCCGCAGAGCAGCTGTTCGCCGGCGCATGGTCGGCCTGCTACACCGCCGCCGTCGAGCTCGCGGCAAAAAATATGAAGGTGACGCTGCCGCCCAATCTGGCCATTGATATTGAGATCGATCTGGGCCAGACCGGTCCGGCCTACTTCCTCCAGGCCCGACTGAGTCTTCGCGTGCCAGGCTTGACGCAAGACGTCGCGACGGAACTGGCGCACGCCGCAGACCAAATCTGCCCGTACTCGAAGGCGACGCGAGGCAATATCGACGTGGTCATACACGCCCTGACAGCATGATGCACCGTACGACCGGTTCGACTTTCGCCGTCGAACCGGCCGCCACCGTCAGTTAGAGTCGTTTCGACACAATCGCATACGAGGTATATTTCACTTTTTGCGAGCCATCAGTCTTCGGCCAAAGAGGATGTACATGAAACCCACTGACAACGCCGCCCCCGACAACCTGAAGCTCTCCGACTTCCTGTGTTTTGCGGTCTATTCCACGAACCTGGCTTTCGGCAAGGCTTACAAGCCGATACTCGAGCAGCTTGGGCTGACCTATACGCAATACATCACCATCGTCGCGCTCTGGGAGGAAGACCATCAGACCGTCGGCAGCCTGGGCGAAAAGCTGTTTCTCGAATCGAACACGCTGACCCCGATCCTGAAGAAGCTGGAAGCGATGGGCTTTTTGCAAAGGCAGCGCGATCCCGAGGACGAGCGCCAGGTACGGATCAGCCTGACGAAGAACGGTCGGCAGCTGCGCGAAGGCCAACCGGAAATGGGCCTCGCCGACGCGACGGGCCTGACACTCGACGAGTTCACGACCCTGCAGAAGGCGATCGTGAAGCTGCGTAATAATCTGATCAAGTCGACGAAAGCCGGGGAATGAGCCGGCATACCGGTCTGGACATTCTCGCGCGCGAACTAGCGCACCGCCTCATCCCGCACCACCCCGCGCTCTTCCAGCAAGCGCACAAACATGGTCAGACTTTGTGACACCGTCCCCCGGCGCCACACCAGCCAGGTGCGCAAATAGCGGAACGATTCCGACAACGGCCAGACGCTCACCGTGGTGCATCCGGGCATGCTCTCGAGCATGCTGCGGGGCATCAGCGCCAGGCCTGCACCGGCGCTGACGCACGCCAGCATGCCGTGATAGGACTCCATTTCGAAAATCTTGCCGGGTACTGCGGCGTCCTTGGCGAACCAGCTTTCGAAGTGGTGGCGGTAGGAGCAATTGGAGCGGAAGGCATAGATGTTTTCACCGTTAACATCTCCCGCGCGATGGATCGGGGAATGGTTGAGCGGTGCGATCACCACCATTTCTTCCTCAAACGCCGGCACGCCTTCCAGTGCCGGGTGCAGCACCGGTCCATCGACAAACGCTGCCGCCAGCCGGCCAGACAACACCCCGTCGATCATGGTCCCCGACGGGCCGGTGGACAGATCCAGCTCGACCTTGGCGTGCTTCTGGTTATACGCGGCCAACAGTTCAGGGATACGCACCGCAGCGGTGCTCTCCAGTGACCCCAGGGGAAACGATCCCTGCGGTTCTTCGCCCGCCACAGTGGCGCGGGCCTCCTGGACCAGGTCGAGGATGCGCCGTGCATAGTCCAGGAAACTCCAGCCGGCCGGCGAAAGGCGCAGACGGCTCTTCTCGCGGATAAACAGGTCCACGCCCAGATCCAGCTCCAACTGCTTGATCCGCGTCGTCAGGTTCGAAGGCACCCGGTGGATGTGCTGAGCGGCCGCGCTGATACTGCCGTGCTCGGCAACGGCTTTGAAAATTTCGAGCTGAACCAGATCCAAGTCATTCTCCAAACGTGAACGATATGCTCAGTATTATTCAGTTTCCAGAAAACAAACGCCACCGTAACCTGAGCGCATCCCCACCTCGCAGGACGGTGCCATGACCCAAGTTTCCAGCCTCAACCATGCCATTTCGATCAACCCCGCCACCGGCGAGCAGATCGGCCTCTACCCTTTCGAATCCGCATCGGCACTGGACGCCGCCCTTGCCCGCGCCGCTGCCGGGTTCCGCGTCTGGCGCAGCAAACCCGTTGATCAACGCTCGCAGTTGTTGATCGCCCTGGCCCAGGCATTGCGCGACAACACCGCAGCAATGGCGAACATGATCACGCTGGAGATGGGCAAGCCGATCACTCAGGCGCGCGGCGAAATTGAAAAGTGTGCGCAGCTCTGCGAATGGTACGCCGAACACGGCCCCGCCATGCTGACTGCGGAACCGACGTTGGTTGAAGGTGGCAAAGCGCGCATTGAATATCGCCCGCTCGGTCCGATTCTCGCTGTGATGCCGTGGAACTTCCCGATCTGGCAGGTCGTGCGCGGGGCCGTTCCAGCGTTGATCGCCGGCAACACCTACGTGCTCAAACATGCGCCAAACGTGATGGGCAGCGCTTATCTGCTGCGGGAAGCCTTCAAACGCGCCGACTTTCCCGAAGGTGTCTTCGAGGTCATCAATGTCACGCCGGACGGCGTCTCCACCGCGATTGCTGATCCACGTATCGCTGCGGTGACCCTCACCGGCAGCGTGCGAGCCGGCATGGCCATCGGCGCTCAAGCCGGTGCGGCGTTGAAAAAGTGTGTACTGGAACTGGGCGGCTCCGATCCCTTCATTGTGCTTAACGATGCCGACCTCGACGAAGCGGTCAAAGCCGCCGTGATTGGCCGTTATCAAAACACCGGGCAAGTCTGCGCGGCCGCCAAACGCCTGATTGTCGAGCAAGGCATCGTCGAGGAATTCACACGCAAGTTCGTCGAAGCCACGCAAAAACTGGTGGTCGGCGATCCACTGGCCGCCGACACTTACATCGGTCCGATGGCTCGCTTTGATCTTCGTGATGAACTGGATCAACAGGTGCGCGATACCCTGGAAGAAGGCGCAACGTTGTTGCTGGGCGGCAAGAAGGCTGAAGGCCCGGGCAACTTCTACGAGCCAACTGTCTTCGCTGATGTCACTGACCAGATGACCTCGTTCAAGCAGGAATTGTTTGGCCCAGTAGCCTCGATCATCACTGCGCGCGATGCAGCCCACGCGCTGGAACTGGCGAATGACAGTGAATTCGGCCTCGCCTCAACCATTTACACACGCAACGTCGAGCTTGCCCAGCAGATGGCCGGTGAACTGGAAACCGGTGGCGTGTTTATCAATGGTTATTGCGCATCCGACCCGCGTGTCACCTTCGGCGGCGTGAAGAAAAGCGGTTTTGGCCGTGAGCTCTCGCATTTCGGTGTACGCGAATTCTGCAATGCCCAGACGGTGTGGCTGGATCGGCGCTGATTGCCTTCAGTTGCCTGGGAGTTTTTTGGTTCCCAGGCAACTGCGCTCTATTCGTTCAGGTAATACACCTTGTTAACAATCATCCAGCGTTCATTGATTTTCAGTAACGACAGATAATCCGTGAACCGCATACCGACGTAGTCATCAATGACTTTCACGGCGGCGGCATCGCCCGTTACATCAACGCTAACGGTTTCCCAAAACGGTTTGACCTCTTTGGCCGCCGGGCCCTCGGCCTTGATCGCGCTGATAAAGTCTTCCAGCGATAACCATTCCAGTTCTTTATGGTAGTGGCCGATGATGCGACAAGCGGGATGAAAAGCCTGTCGTAGCAAGGCTTCGTCGGCGAATACCATGCCTTCTACATAATTGCGCACCACAACACTGATGTGCTCTTTATCCATCGATTGAGCAGTCATGGCATACCTCCAGCTTTCTCGTCCAACCTAAAAAGTCTAGCACTGCGTTTCGAACCAATCCGGACGGCGACTATGCTGATGGAGGCCACTTCTTGTGAGGCGCTGAAGATGTCGCTGACTCTTTACTATCATCCGCTGTCATCGTTCTGCCACAAAGTGCTCATCGCGCTCTACGAAAACGCTGTCGAATTCGAAAAGCGCATCATCGATCTCGCGAACGATGCAGACAGAGTAGAGCTGCAAGCGCTATGGCCGATCGGCAAATTCCCGGTCATCCGCGACCACACTCGCCAGCGCAACGTGGCGGAGACCACGATCATCATCGAATACCTGGACCGGTTTTATCCAGGTGCACATCCGCTCATTCCCAACAATTGGGACACCGCGCTGGAGGTTCGTCTGTGGGACCGTATCTGCGACCACTATCTGCAGGGGCCGCTCCAACAGATTGTCTTTGATCGCATGCGCGCCGCTAACGGCGATTTGACCAGAGAACGTTCCACGCTACAGACGGCGTACGGCATGTTCGACCGTCAGATGGCGTGCAGAACCTGGGTCGCCAGTGACGATTTCAGCCTGGCCGATTGCGCCGCCGCCCCGGCACTTTTCTATACCAGCACGCTCGAGCCGTTCCCCGACAACCATGACCATTTGAAAGCCTATTTCGACAGGCTGATGAACAGACCCTCCGTTCAACGGGTCATTGACGAAGCCAGGCCCTGGTTTTCGTTTTATCCGTTTGCTGAGGCCATCCCGAAGCGCTTCCTTCTGGCGCCGGACAACACCTGACGGCTCTCGCAAACGCGCCTACCCCACCACGTCAATCAACTGCTCGCGCTGCGCCCCCGTCAGCATCGGGCCGAACCCGGCACGCGCATTTTCCGCCATGTAACGCGGGTTGCCGGTGCCGGGGATGACGCAGGTCACCGCCGAATGCGTGAGCAGGAACTTGAGCGCCAGTTGCGGCCAGCTGTTGACGCCCACTTGCGCGACCCATCCCGGTAGCGGCTTGCCCTTCAAGCGGGCGAGCAAATCACCGCCGCCGAATGGCCGATTGCAGATCACCGCCACGCCTCGCTCGCGACACAGCGGCAGGATGCGTTTCTCGACCCCGCGATCGTCCAGGGCATAGTTGATCTGCAAAAAGTCCAACGGCTCGGCCTTGAGCACCGCTTCCACCTCGTCATACGCCGACGCCGTGTAATGGGTGATGCCGATGTAGCGAATGCGACCTTCTTCCTTCCATTGGCGCAAGGTCGGCAAATGGGTTTTCCAGTCCAGCAGGTTGTGAATCTGCATCAGGTCGATACGGTCGGTCTGCAGCAGTTTGAAGGACTGTTCCATCTGCGCGATGCCCTCTTCGCGGCCACGGGTCCACACCTTGGTGGCCAGGAAGGCCGGCGAACGTGGCTCATGAATCGACAGCAGTTCACCGGTCGTCTGTTCGGCGCGACCGTACATGGGTGAACTGTCGATCACCGTCCCGCCCTTCTCGAACAATGCACTGAGCACGGCTGGCAGCTGCTTGTAGGCGGGGCTTGAAGGCTCGACATCAAAGCCGCGATACGTGCCCAACCCGACGATCGGCAATGGCTCGGCGCTGGATGGAATGGCCCGGGTCAGCATGTTCTTGCCTCCTGTTTCCGTCGACGGCGTAGATGCTGCAAAGGCCGGATCGAGGGTGAAAACCGCCGAAACTCCGGCAGCCAGCGTGAGTATTTTTCGACGCGTGTAGCCATCAGTGTGGCTCATGGAATTGTCCTTCCACATTTTTGCTATCAGCCCTTTGCTCCTGCTGCCTGGCCAGCCACAGGCATAACCCGCCCCACAGCCCGGCAAACGGCACGATCACCAGCGCCACCAGACCGAAACCGGCTCCCAGCGCCGTCAACCCGGCGGACAGCCAGCCACTGGCGGCATCTCCGCCGCGATACACCAGGGTTTCGATCACATTCTTGGCCTTGTATTTTTCTTCCCGGCTGACCACCGTCCACAACACTTCTCGCGCCGGACGCACGATGGCGAACTCAACCGCACGGCGCAGCCCCTGTGCCAGCGCCACGGTTGCAGGCATGGGCGCCAGGGCCATGGCGGCGAACGCCACGATTGTCGCCAACGGCAATGCTGCAAGCGCCCCGCCGATACCAATCAGACGGATCAACGGTGCCGTCAGCATGAGCTGAAACATCAAGGTCAGTGCCGACACGATCAAATCGACGACGGCGAAGAATTGCGTCCGGCTGGCCACATCAGCATAGCTACCGGCGACAATTCGCCCCTGTTCGAAATACAACAAGGTCGCCGCGCTGGTGTGCAACAGCATGAACAACACCAGCCCCAGCAGATAAGACGAGCGCAGAATCAGCGTGATGCCGGCGAGCATGCTGCCACCCATGCGCCGATCATCCAGCGACCGTATGCCTGCCTGCGACGCGGTACGGGACAACAGTGCCCGATAGCAGCGCACCGCGACCTCCAGCAGCACCGCCGCGGCGACGGTCAACGCCATCGGGCCAAACCGGGTGGCCATGGTCGCAGCCAGTAAAGGCCCGATGAACGTACCCAGCGTTCCACCGGCCGCGATGAAGCCGAACAACCGCCGCCCTTGTTCGCTGGAAAACCGGTCCACCAGCACGCTCCAGAAGATGGAGACAATGAACAGGTTATAGATACTGATCCAGACGAAAAACACGCGGCCAACCGCCACCGGCGCAACGTGATGGGCGATCAACACACCAAACACCAGCATCGATAAGGCGATCAAGCGATAGATCAACGGCACGAAACGGGTGGCCGGCAGCCGCGAAACCAGCGCACCAAACAATGGCACCATCAGCAGCATCACCACGAAAGTGGCCGTGAACAGCCACTGCAACTTGTCGGCTCCGCCTTCAAGACCCAAGGCATCGCGCAGCGGTCGTACCAGGTAATAGCTGGCCAGCACGCAGAAATGGAAGGCGAAACCCAGCCTCAGCGCCGCTCTTTCGGAGGGCAGAACGTTGAGCCATTTCACAACGTTGGGCATGGGTGCCCTCCCGGTGCGTCGCGCTATCGGTCTACTACACTCTGACAGCGATCAAGCGATAGCCGTCTTCCGGCCAGAGCCGTCAATGCCGCCCACTAAAGTTAGCCGAATGTCACGAACACTGGTGTCCCTCCTCGTCATCGTTGCCGTCGTGTATCTGGCGCTCTGCGCTGCGCTGTTCATCTTCCAGCGCGCCCTCATCTACTACCCGCAACCTCGCGCTGTCGGCACATCGGCAACGCTGCTCACGCTGTCAGTCGCCGACGCGCAGGTGCTGGTGTCCGTCAGACCGCACGCGGGGCCCAACGCGTTGATCTATTTCGGTGGAAATGCCGAGGACGTCTCCCGGAGCCTGCCTTCGTTTTCCGAAGCCTTTGCCGATCACGCCCTCTACTTGCTTCACTACAGAGGCTACGGTGGCAGTTCCGGATCGCCCTCCGAGGAGATGATTTCGCGCGACGCCATGACCTTGTTTGACCAGGTCTACGCCACCCATCCACACATTACGGTTGTCGGTCGCAGCCTGGGCTCGGGCGTCGCCGTGCGCCTCGCCAGCCAACGCCCGGCGGCGCGTCTGGTGCTGATCACGCCCTACAACAGTCTTGAAGAACTCGCCGCCCGGCAGTTCCCCATTTTCCCGGTGAAGTGGTTGCTCAAGGACACCTTTGAATCCTGGAGGTACGCCGCCCACATCACGGTGCCGACGCTGTTGATCGCGGCTGAGCACGACGAAGTGATACCGCGTTCCAGCACGGAGCGGCTCTTCACGCATTTCGCCAATGGGGTGGCGTCGCTGAAGGTCATACCGGGTACGGGGCACAACTCAATCTCCGAGAGTCCGGAGTATCTCAAGGTCTTGGGTGGTGGTTTGTAAGTGGCCGCTTTCGGCCAAAAGCTGTCATTCGGGTGTGTCTATAAAGCCAGAGGTGATTCAATATTTAATCACCAGTCAATAACTACGATCTCAACCACTCGGTAGCCGTGATGCCTTTGGGCCTGACGTTGAAGAGCCAGGACTTTTTATGATGCGTAGTGGCGTGATCGATCAATGGCCATGATTCCCCTCCTGCAACTCTAACAATAAGTGAAGGTCGATACTCACCCCTAGTTGTCTCAAATTTTTTACAGGAATAGCCAATCGGAATATACAGTAGTTTTTTGCCTCAAATTGGTATTTCGAAATTACATGTTTTTGATGATTTCAATTTGGAATATTTGATCCGATGACTATATTGATCAAGCGGAATTCCGCATAACCAACAGATGACGCTATGAGTGGATACACTGAATAGTTCATTGAGGCCCGCCATGAAAATAATAATTTCCAACAGCGCGATCAAGTCAATAAAAATTTGCAGCTTGCTTATCGGCAGTTTACTTTGGCAGGAAGCTTATGCCAGCCCTCTTATGGCTTGCTATGGTTATATGATGCACTCTTGCCCAGAACCGGTCGATAGAATTATTCCTGACCCTAAAAAAAAATTACCTGGAGTCAGAGTGAAAGGGTTGTTGGTTCTAAAAATATGTACCACCTTTATGGTGGTGATGTTTTTTTTAGCTCCGAAAATAACATACAAAAGCTACCGGCCGGCCAATCTATTTCAAATGTGGAATATAAGTTAGACAACAAAAAACTTGGCATTAGTGACTACCTAAAAAATCAAAGCGCTGCGGGATTGCTGGTAATAAAGAACGGCAAAATTGTCCTTGAGCATTACGGTAACAGCGTTAATGAGACGACGCTTTGGGCATCCAGATCAGTTGCTAAATCCATTGTATCTGTACTCATTGGTGCGGCGATAAAAGACCATGCCATCGAATCGGTTGATACGTTGATCACGAAATATATTCCCGAGCTAGAAGGTACGGCATGGGAAGGAGTAACGCTGCACCAACTCATGCAACATACTTCCGGCATACAATGGAGTGAGGATTACGCTGATCCCAATTCCGATGTTTCCAAGATGATTTTATGCGAGACCACTAAAGATCCTTACAGTTGTATCCTCTCGCTCGTTAGCGGCCTCGCCCGAAATCCCGGTGTAAAACCAGGAGAGCGCTGGAGCTACAACACTGGTGGGGCTTGGCTGGTAGGTTTGGTTTTGGAACGTGCAACCGGAATGACCATCGCCAAATACTTGGAGAAAAAAGTGTGGCAGCCAGCTGGAATGGAGCGAGACGGTGTTTGGTATGCGCTTAAACCTGGAAAAGTTGATATGGGTGGCCATGGCTTCAACGCAACATTGCGAGATTGGGGTCGCTTCGGTCTGTTTGTGGCCAATAATGGCGTACTTTCTAACGGCGAACATGTCCTGCCTAGCGACTGGATAAAGCGTTCTACGGATTGGACTAACGCAGACGGATCCGTAAAGTCATGGGCTCCGAAGGGTCAGTATGGATATCAGTGGTGGTATATGGGCTTTGCGCCCGGTGATGAGGCTTCCTATGCACCTACAAGTACCTTTAATTCAGACGAAACCTTTTGGGCCTATGGCATTTTCGGCCAAGCGATCGCAATCAATCAGAAGGAAAATTTGATTATGGTCCAGTGGTCCACTTGGGAGCACGCTGAAGGACCTGATGTGTTGTATGGCGAGCAGGGTGTTTTCTTCAACTCCCTGATTCAAGCGTTGCATTAATGCATTAAAATGAGGAGACCCTAATCCCATCTTTCAGTGGGTGCCTGACACCTACCATGGGCAAAAATCAAACTTTTTCAACGTACACCCCGAGGGGTTAATCTGACTCCTGCCGGAAAGCTATATTTTGTCGCAGTCAATAAAGGCTTCCAGACGCTGATAGATGCGGGAAATGCCATTGGAGAGAAGGACCAAGAGCGGTGGATAAGTATCGTATGCGCCCCTGCTTTTGCTTCAAGGTGGCTTACCCCAAGGTTGAATGCACTGTCTCAAGCGTGCCCGGCCATGTGAATGTCCATTGAACCAGTCACCCGCATCACGGATGCCGTAATTCGCAGTGCGGACCTTTGCATTACTTATGGCATGCCCGATGAATTTGTATTTCCCCACAAGCTGCTCATCCAGCCAGCCGTGTTCCCTGTTTGCTCACCTTCCTACTTGGATAGGGCAGGCAAATGTGGTGACGTTAAATCTCTTCTTTCTCGAGAACTCATTCACGTAGATGACGGTGAGTGGTGGCGAATCTGGCTTAGAGCTTCTGGTGTGGATGTTGATATTAAGGCAGCTACTGCCCATACGAGTAATGACATAGCTCTCACGATAGCCGAACAAGGCGCAGGAATTGCGCTAGCAACTCACCTGCTCGTATCAGAGCAACTTAAGACTGGCCAGCTCTTGAAAGCGATAGATGTCTCGATATCTATCGAATTTTGTCAGGCGGTAACTCCGTCGTCGGACATTCATCCTGACGTCAAATGGATTATTGACTGGATTGAGCGCAGTTTGTCTATCCAATAACTTGAGCGGCTTTCTGCGCTTTATGAGTGCACTGAAGTCCCTCTGGCTGATAGCGGCCCCAGCGAGAGGTCGCAAACGACTGACTTTGTTAAAAAAGTAGCTCCCCTGCTTGGGTGTGGAAAAGTCTTTCATTGGCCAGTTGGGAGGCCGTCGCTTTTACTGGTCTGGAGCATTCCTCGTGGATACGAGAAGGGGGTCGAATCCCTATCCCCACGTATGCTTCGCAAAGGTAATCCAACGGCTGCATTCGGCCAGAAGCGGACATTCACGCATCGCTAAATACCTTGGATAAACGACATGAGGGAGCCTATCTGATTGCTGCAAAAACCTCACTTTCGTGAGGCTCATTTGCGAGGGAAACCCGATCAATCGATTACTTCAGGTTGCTCTGAAAAAAGGTCGTCAGCTTGTCAAAGGGAATGAGATTGACACGGTCATAGAGGTCGACATGACCAGCGCCTGGAATGATGACAAGCTCCTTGGGTTGACCGGCCAACTTGTAGGCCTCTTCGCTGAATTCCCTTGAGTGCGCATCTGCGCCTGCAATGAACAACATCGGACGAGGTGAAATCGTCTCAATGTCATTGAACGGGTAGAAGTTCATGAACTTGATGTTGCTGGCCAGCGTCGGGTGCGTCGTCAGTTCCTTCGTCGAGCTGGGTGGCGTGTACTCGCCGCGCGGTGTGCGGTAGAAGTCGTAGAATTCACGCTGGATAGGATGCGTATTCTCGTCCAGTTGATGCACCGTACCGCTGGTGTAGCGGGTTTCACCGCCAGTGAACTCCACATAACGTTGTTGCGCTGCTTGCGCGATGATGTCTTTACGTTGCCCAAGCGTCTGTGAATGCTTCAATCCATTGCGATTGGCTGCGCCCATGTCATACATGCTCACGGTTGCGATGGCTTTCATGCGTGGATCGATCTTGGCCGCACTGATCACGAAGCTGCCGCTGCCACAAATCCCGATGGCTCCAATCCGCTCCCTGTCAATGAAAGGCTGGGTACCCAGAAAATCCACCGCCGCGCTAAAGTCCTCGGCATAGATATCCGGCGAGACAGCGTTGCGAGGTTGTCCCTCGCTTTCGCCCCAAAACGAAAGGTCCAGGGACAGCGTCACGAAGCCCTGCTCCGCCATTTTCGTGGCATAGAGGTTCGCGCTCTGCTCCTTGACCGCACCCATCGGATGGCCGACAACGATAGCGGGACTCTTCGCGCTGCGATCCAGATTTTTGGGCGTGAAAAGATTCCCGGCCACGTTCATTTGGTATTGGTTTTTGAACGTGACTTTTTGCACGGTCACTTTTTCGCTCGTATAAAAATTATCGGCGCCGTTAGACATATCCGCTCCTATTGCTGAAAGTGAACTGACAAGAAGCGTGAGTAGAAGAATGATTTTTTTCATTGGAAACCCTATTCATGTGCAGAAATTAGTCTTTGGAAAACACGACCCGCACATCACGCAGACCTAGCGCCTGAGACAGGCCGACAGGGTCGTCCACACGACCGAGGCGCGTGTACGAGTACGACGAGTTGAAGGTCAGGTAGAAGACCACCAGCGTGTCCGTGCCATACAACATGAGATCGCCATTGCGCAGCGTTCCTGGGGCACTCGCATGGGTGGGCAACGCTTCAGGAAGACTGGCGAATTTCTCATTGCTGTTGAGATCGCTCATCTCCAACGTCAGCGCAAGCATCGCGGCAAACGCGCGAGCGGTATCAGAGTCGGTCAAAGTAATGGCGAAACGATGCTCGCCGACGTCCATCCACATGCGTGTTTCCTCCAATATCAACGACGCCGATGCGGCATCTTTCGCAGCTGTTTCATGTGAGCCAGATGCAGGATGTTGGCGGGCTTCGTAACCGCCGATTAAAAGCATTCCATACAGCAATCCCAGCCAACGCAGGCCCTTCAGGCTCCAGACTCGGCGGTGCTCGATTGCTGAGGCGAAGATACGCAGATCGTTAATAGGGGTACCGAGGCTGCTCATGGTCATGACGTCTACCTGCTCTGTGCGTGGCTCAAGTGGCCTGGGGTGTTTTCGAGCGCGAAGTCAAAGCAGTCAGAAAAGCCCCAAGTAGCAGTACGGCTGCGCTCGCCACGAAAGTGCTCTGATAGCCGCTGCTATCGAACAGCAGACCGCCAACCGTAGAGCCCATAGCGATGGCTAACTGAATCACGGCCACCATCAGGCCGCCGCCGGCCTCAGCATTCCTGGGTAGGGCTTGTGCAATCCAACCCCACCAGCCCACAGGCGCCGCCGTAGCTACGAGCCCCCATAGACCGAGCATCACAGCAACGGCAAGTACCGAGGTTCCAAAGGGAATCAATGCCAAGGCGATCCCGGCCATCAGTAAGGGAATGGTGACGAGTGTCCGAAATAGCCCACGCCGCAGGAACGTGCCAATAATCAGGGTGCCGATGAAGCCCGCTCCGCCAATCACGAGCAAGATCATCGACAGCGTGGTTACGTCAACCTGCGTCACTGTTTCGAGGAACGGCCGCAAATAGGTGAACAGAGCGAACTGCCCCATGAAGAACGCGGCGCACCCGGCCATGCCCAGCGCCACGGACCGGTGCTTCAGCAGTTTGAAGACATTGCCGGAGCCCGGCGTACGCTCATCCGCCTTCATGACCGGCAGGCTGGTCCATAGCCAGATCAGCGCGATCGCCGCTACCGGCACCAAGCAGAAAAAAGCGCCACGCCAACCCATGACCGAACCCAGATAGCTGCCCAGTGGTGCGGCAATCACTGTCGCCAACGCGTTACCGCCGTTGAAGATGGCCAATGCCTTCGGCACCTGGTTGGCAGGCACCAGGCGCATGGCCGTTGCAGCGGACATGGACCAAAAACCACCGATCACCACGCCGATGAGCGCACGGCCGACCATGTACGTCAGATAGTTTGGCGCCATCCCGACCACGACACCGGATAGAGCCATCAGCCCGGTCAGCGCCAGCAACAACGTTTTGCGGTCGAAGGTACCTGCCAGCCCCGAAATCGACAAGCTGGTCAGTACCGCGAATGCCCCGGAGATCGCGATGCCCTGCCCTACCAGCCCTTCAGTGACATGAAGATCAACGGCTATCGGTGTCAGCAGGCTGACGGGCATGAATTCCGACGCGATCAGCGCGAAAACGCAAAGCGTCATTGCAAAGACCCCGCTCCAGTAAGCGGGTTGATCATTTACCTCAGCCATTGGGAAAACAGTAGCCATCGGGGCCTCATTTTCATTCGTATTCATGAATGGAATGGTGAGGTACGGACTTTCCACTGACTAGCTAATGAATACTTAATGAGGCTATAAGTAAGGCTAATCAATAATCTGCAGGGCTGATGCAATATGGTCAGAAGAAACCTTAACGACCTGCTGTCTTTTGTCACCGTGGCGCGCGAGGGCAGCTTCACTCGCGCTGCCTCGATCCTGGGGGTCACCCAATCTGCGCTGAGTCAGGCCATCAGCGGCCTGGAAGCGCGCCTCCAGATCAGGTTGCTCACACGTACCACGCGCAGCGTCTCGCCTACAGTAGCGGGCGAGCGACTGTTGCAAGCCATCGGCCATCGCTTCGATGAAATAGAAGCGGAACTGGATGTACTGACGGAACTGCGTGACAAGCCAGCCGGGACTGTGCGAATCACATGCGGCGATCACGTCCTGCGCAAAACACTGCTGCCCAAGCTCACTCCATTGCTCCACGAATATCCGGATATCGAGGTCGAGTTCGACGTCAATTACGGATTCAGAGACATCGTGGCTGATCGTTTTGATGCGGGTGTGCGGTTGGGCGACACCATCGACAAAGACATGATTGCAGTGCCCATAGGGCCGCCATTACGGATGGCGGCCGTTGCCGCGCCAGCTTACTTTGCCACTCGTACTGTTCCCAAAAACCCACGCGACTTGATGGACCATCGCTGTATCAACCAACGCATGCAGACATCAGGCGGGCTTTACGTGTGGGACTTTGAGCGACGCGGCAAGCAGGTGAACGTCCGCGTAACCGGACAACTCACTTTCAATACGTCCGTCCACATAGTGGATGCAGCATTGTCGGGATTGGGAATTGCCTATCTGCCCGAGGAGGAATTTGAACCACATCTTCAGGAAGGTAGGCTGATGCGAATACTCGATGACTGGTGCCCCCCGTTCGCTGGATACTATTTGTATTACCCCAGCAGGCGGCAACCTTCTCCGGCATTTTCGCTTGTTTCCAGAGCACTGCGCGAAGGAGTCTAGAGGCGGAGAATCGCAGACTCAGTACTTGGGTAGAGCAGAGTCTATGCATCATCCTTCTTCGTTGATGGTAGCGACGATGCTGAGACGACCGAGTACAGAGGCCCGGCGCAATCAATTGACAGACAAACATCTGACGTCCGCCTTGGCTCGATTACTGGTCCATCGTGACCGTCAGCAATCGGCCAAAAGCCGACATGCTCTTGTCAACTACGCCCAGCACACTGACTCTAATTCCCCCAGCGTCGTTCTGGTGTGAGGCAAGTCTGCTGTCGATTCACGACTCGCCGTCAACAAGTCTCACTCTGTGGCAGTCAGACGGTCCAAGTTTTTGACCGTTTGATGAGCGAACATCAATCGGCATCAGAGGCTGGCCGGACTCGTTGTCCATCAGCACAGAACGCGTCTCCTGTGGCTTGAACAGGAAACGTTCGCCCCACTGCCTCATACTGACCACAACCGGAAAGATCTCCCGTCCTTTGTCCGTAAGGACGTACTCCTTGTAGGCGCTTCCATCTGACGCCGGTTGAACGTCGAATACCCCGACCTCGACCAACGTTTTCAGTCGCGATGCCAGAATATTTTTGGCCACGCCCAAACTCTTTTGAAATTCGCTGAATCGGCGAATGTCATCAAAAGCGTCGCGGATGATCATGAGCGACCAGCGATCCCCAATGGCCTCCAGTGTCCTTGCTACTGGGCATTCGCTGCTTTGCGGTGAAGCGTCTTCGACCATCTTTTTGACCTTCCGGAATGTGGATTTGCCAAGTCTGTCCACCAGCCTGGTGCAATATGGTTGCAATTTAAAACCGGATACAGCAACAATTGAATCCAGTTTTTAATTGAAACCAGTTTAACGCCATGGAGGTGTACATGACAGCAGATGCCGACTCAGCCACCAAACGGTTCTCCAGGCAGCCTTCGGGATTACTGCATTCGGATACCGGAGAAAGCAGCAGGACCGACCGGTCACCAGGGCTTTCTCCGTCGCTCACGTTATTGTTTTCTGTCACCTGCGCGCTGGCAGTAGCCAACGTTTACTTCGCACAACCGTTACTCGATTCAATGGCTCAGAGCCTGGGTGTGGCCTCATCAATGATCGGAATTGTCGTGACTGCTACTCAGGTTGGTTACGCGTTGGGGTTGCTGTTCATCGTCCCGCTGGGCGATTTGGTAAACCGTAAGCGACTGATTCTGACTCAGGTACTGCTGTCTGCGGTTGCACTCGCGGCGGTCGGCGCAGCACAGCAATGGCTGGCCCTGTTGGGTGCCATGATCGTGATGGGCTTACTGGCAGTGGTTGTTCAAGTACTTGTGGCATACGCCGCCGTGTTGGCCATGCCATCACAACGCGGGCATGCAGTGGGGACGGTAACCAGTGGAATTGTCCTGGGCATTCTTCTGGCGCGGTTTACCTCTGGCCTGATTGCGGACATCGCGGGCTGGCGCGCCGTTTACTTCGTGTCCTCAGGATTGATGCTGACCATCGCGGCGGTGCTGTGGAAAGTGGTTCCTGTCACGGCGCCGCCAAGGCACCAAGACTCCTACCTGACGCTCATAGGTTCGGTCTTCAAACTGTTCATCACCGAACGCACGTTACGCGCCAGGGGCCTTCTGGCCTTACTGATCTTTGCCGCTTTTTCCGTGCTGTGGACATCCATGGTGCTGCCGTTGAGCGCCCCGCCGCTGTCGCTTTCACACACTGCAATCGGCATGTTTGGATTGGCCGGCGTCGCCGGTGCCCTTGCTGCCAGTAGAGCCGGTCGCTGGGCTGATCAAGGCCTGGCGCAACGAGTTACCGGCATTTCGCTGGGGCTCCTGACGCTTTCCTGGCTGCCCATCACTTTTGCCGAAACGTCACTGATCGCTCTGGTTTGCGGCGTAGTACTGCTCGACTTCGCGGTGCAAGCAGTACACGTCACCAACCAGAGCCTCATTTTTGCTGCACGACCCGACGCCCAAAGTCGCATGGTCGGCGCATACATGTGCTTCTACTCGGTCGGTAGCGCGCTGGGAGCCGCGGCCGCGACCCAGGTTTATGCGCTATGGGGCTGGAGTGCTGTAAGCCTACTGGGCGCCTTGATCAGCGCTACTGCCTTGGTTCTGTGGTTTCTCACGTTTCATTTTTCAACGACCAATCAAGGAAGATCAGCATGAAAGCCAGGCACCTACTGCTCGCCATCTCGATTACTGCCATAGCTGTGCTTCGCGACGGGCAGCAATCGGCCACAAGTGGATGAAAACGCCGGTCCTCAATTTCCCGAGACCAGCCGCAGTCCAATAACACCCGCCAAAATGAGCACGATGCAAGCTATCCGCAGCGCCGTCGTGGCGTCGCCCAGCAGCACCATGCCCAGAATCGCGGTGCCTGCCGCTCCGATCCCGGTCCAGACCGCGTAGGCGGTCCCTACGGGCAGTGTTCGCAGCGAGAGTGAAAGAAGAAAGACGCTCGACAAGCCAGTGGCGGCCGCCAAGAGTCCAGGGGTTAATCGCGTGAAACCGTCAGAGCCCTTCATGTAGAAGGCGAATGCGATTTCGAGGATGCCGGCGATGCCAAGTAGTGCCCATGCCATAGTGATCGTTCCGTTGGTTGACTCGCCAAGCGTTACGGCCCGGCGAGACGGGGTGAGCGTTCTAGTGACTTATGGGGTACTTCAAGCGTTGCCGGCAGCCGCAGGCACCGAGCGGAACGTAATGCCGAGTCGATTGAAGGCGTTCATCAATCCGATCGCATAAGTGAGATCAGTCAGTTCTTTATCACTGAACTCGGCAGCAGCGGCTTGATAGTCTGCCTCGGGCCCGTTTCAGCGACGCGAGTGACTGTTTCCGCCCAACTGAGTGCGATGCGCTCACGGGTGCTGAACACGTCACCGGCATCGCGCCATACGGGCACTAATACGAGTTTTTCTACGGCAACGCCGAGCTTGATCAGATCGCGTGAATGCATGTCGATGCAATAAGCGCAGCCATTGATTTGCGAAACCCGAAGGTAGACAAGATCGATCAGTTCGTGTGACAGACCGCTATTTTGAAGGTAGACGTACACCCCTCCAAAAGCCTTGTAACCATCAGGTGAAGCCTTGGCGTAGTCGAGACGATTGCTCATGATGAATCCTTGTAGTGCTTGGTTGAGGGACTCCATCGTGCTGCGGCTTGGTCTATTTGATAAGGTCCATGATCAGCCTTGTGTTCTGGGCCATGATCATCACCACCCCTAACCCTCATGGCCCAGTGTCAAACTCCATTCATGGACCTTTGGTCTGGGTCATACGCTTCCTAGAATGATTCCCTCAAACACGCCACTTCAGAAACGGGTGAATCATGAAAATCCTCCACGTGACTTGCAGTCCTCGCGGGCACACTTCCGAGAGCTACAGACTTTCTAAAAACATTATTGGGTGTTTACTCAACAACGATCCAACGGCGAACGTGATAAACCGAGTGGTGGGGGGTGATGTTCTATCGCAGGTGGATGAGCCTTACGCGATTTCCCAACAGTCGTCCGCAGACGTCTCTCAAGAAGGTTCTATCGCCCGCTCGGAAGAACTGATTGAAGAACTGGAGAGTGCCGATGTCGTGGTCATTGGAACGCCTATGCATAACTTCACCGTACCGGCTGCACTGAAGCTCTGGATCGATCATATTGCTCGCGTTCGTCGCACGTTCAATGTCGGCCCGGAAGGCAAAACCAGCCTGCTGCGCGACCGTCCGGTTTTTATCGCCGTGTCATCGGGCGGAAGATTTTCAGGGGAGCACCCACGTCAGCCAGACTTTCTGACGCCGTATCTAAAAGCCGTGCTGGGCATGATCGGGCTGCATGACCTGACGTTCTTCTCTGTTGAAGGCACAGCCTTTGGCCCGGAGGCGGTAGCGCAGGCCCGGAGCAAGACAGACCAGGCGCTGCACGACTATTTTTTGCGCCAACGTCATTTGGCTGGCTAATGCTGGCAGCGCTTTTGGCGCAGACTGAGCGCGATGGAATGTACGGGCGAGGCTAATGGCAACTCAAATCAACAGTTTTTCACCCCTCGATCCAGCCTCCACGGAACCGATTTACCGGCAAATATATTGGCGGTTCCGCGGCGCGATCACTGACGGCGCGCTCACACCGGGGGACCGGATTCCTGCGGCCCGGGCACTGGCGAAAGAACTTGGGCTGGCAAGAGGAACGATCGATACCGCGTACTCACTCCTGACCGCCGAGGGGTACATCCAGTCTCGTGGTCAGGCAGGCACGGTCGTGGCGCCGGGGATCAACGTCCGGGCGTCTTCTGCCCCCACCGAGCACCCCTTCGGTTCAGCGGGAAGCCCTTCAATCAGGCAAAAGGCACCGGTGCTGCCCTTTCAAATGGCACTGCCCGCGCTGGACGCTTTTCCAAGGAAAATCTGGTCGCAAATCGGCGCACGCTGCGTGCGTGCCACCCGGATCCCGGACATGGCCAATCCGTCCGTCTATGGACTGGAGTCGTTGCGCACCGCGATTGCCACCTACCTGCAGGTCGCGCGGGGAATTACCTGCTCGCCCTCTCAAGTGTTCATCACGTCGGGCTACCGAAACACCCTGGCGTTGATCGCCTATGCACTTCTTAAACCGGGAGATCGCGTGCTGGTTGAAGACCCTGGATACCTGCCCACCCGCCAGTTGCTGAAACATCTTCAGATGGACATTGCCCCCGTTCCGGTCGACCAGGACGGCATGCGTGTCACGCAAGGTGTGAACAGCTCGCCCGACGCGCGTGCGGCTGTCGTCACCCCGGCCCATCAGAGCCCGCTGTGCGTGTCGCTGTCGCTGCCACGACGCCTGGAGCTGCTGGAGTGGGCGAGCCAGCAGCAAGCCTGGATTGTCGAAGACGATTACGACGGCGAGTACCGCTACATCAGTCGCCCGTTGCCCGCGCTCAAGAGCCTGGATCGTGAGGGTCGGGTGCTCTATTGCGGGACCTTCAGCAAGGTGCTGTTTCCTGGAATACGGCTCGCGTACCTGGTTGTACCGCCAGCGCAGGTCGAACGATTCGAAGACGTCAGCCAGACCTTCCTGGGCGGTTGCCCGGAACTCACGCAAGCCATCGTCGTGACGTTCTTGACCGAAGGTCATTTTGCTCGCCACATCCAGCGCATGCGAAAACTCTACGGCGAACGCCGGGAGGCGACCGCGAGGGGGCTGAAGAAGGCTCTGGGCGATCACATTCGCATTGATGCGCAGCCGGGCGGCATGCACCTGATCCTTCGACTGACGGCACCGCAATCCGACAAGTCGCTGGTCGAGCGTCTACAGCACGCGGGGATTTATGCAGAAGCCCTGACCGACTGGAGTATCCGTGGCCAGACCGACTCTGCGCTGCTGCTCGGGTTCGCGAACATCGGCTCGCAAGACGCCGCCGAACAGCTTGGCAAACGCATTCTGGAATTAATGTAAAAGCATCGGCGCTGCACACCTGTCGAGGGCTATGGCCCAGTCCATCAGCCAATTCTTGGATCTTTTTCGCGGGTCCAGGCGTGCGCATCATGGGGGCTGACCTTCCACCGGGAATACTCCGATGCCCACGCCTCCCCCGCTTCGCAGCCTTGCTGTGTTCTCTGGCTCCAATTTCGGCTTCAACCCCGAGTATGTCGAAGGCGCCCAAGCCTTGGGCCGGGAAATCGCAAAACGCGGAATGCGACTGGTCTATGGCGGCACCAATAAGGGTCTGATGGGCGTCATGGCAGATGCTGTACTCGCCGAAGGCGGTGAAGTCATCGGCATCATTACTCGCCTGCTGTTTGACCTCGGGCATCTTCATGGCGGACTGACCCGGCATGAAGTGACGCAAGACATGCGCAGCCGAAAGACGCGCATGAGTGAATGGGCCGATGCGTTCATTGCGCTGCCTGGCGGCCTGGGGACATTTGAAGAGTTGTTTGAAGTCGCGACCCTGACTCAATTGGGCGAACACCACAAAGGCCTCGGCTGCCTGAACATCGACGATTTTTTCAATCCGGTTCGCAGCCTTCTCGACCATGCTGTGAACGAAGGTTTCATGAAAACCGAACACAGCGAAATGCTGATCTTCCACACCGATCCGTCGGCGCTGATCGATGCGCTTGAACAGTGGCAAACCCCCACCGTCACGAAATGGATTGGCCCCAAGGGTGTTTGAACTTAGCGCAGCGATCGGAACGCCACGCGAAGTTCCTCGGTAAAGAGCTGCGGCTGTTCCCAAGCCGCGAAGTGGCCGCCCTTGTCGGCCTGGTGGAAGTAGATCAAGTTGCGATAGGCGCGCCGTGCCCACGTCTCCGGCGGGCAGTAGACATCCTCTGGAAACACAGTGACGGCCACCGGCAGCGAGATCTCGGTGGTCTTCTGTGCGACCGAAGAAAGCGGGCTTCGCCCCCTGTTCTCCCAGTAGAGCCTGGCTGCCGAGGCGGCGCTATTGGTCAGCCAGTAGAGCGTGATGTCGTCCAGCACTTCATCCTTCGTCGGCGACTGTTGGGGGTCGGCGCCATAAGTCCACCGGGCAAAGCCTGGATGCACGAGCAGGAGCGCCGCGAGGAAGGCCGGTGAATCCGTCGCGCCGTAACCGATCATCTGCGGCCGCGCGGCCATCATTGTGCTGTACGCCAGGTTCCCTTTTTTGACGAGCGTGGAGACGGCGTCATAGGTCGCGCGCTCCTCCTCGGAAAATCCCGCCGGCGCCGGTCCTCCGACAGCGAGCGCCGCGCTCGCTTCCGCCGGTATCGTGGCCGGCAGGTTAAGGTGAATGCCGCGCAATCCGGCCGGCGCCTGGCGTGCCATCGCGCTGGTAATGGGGGCGCCCCAGTCACCACCCTGGGCGACGTAGTGCGTGTATTCGAGGCGCTGCATCAGCTGCGCCCAGACCCGCGCGATGTGATCCGGATCCCAACCGATACCACTCGGCTTGCCGGAGAAGCCGTAGCCGGGGATGGACGGAATCACCACTTCGAATGCATCGGCGGCGTTGCCCCCGTGCGCGGTCGGATCGGTGAGCGGACCGACGACCTTGATGAACTCGAACACGGAGCCTGGCCAACCGTGGGTCATGATCATCGGCAGAGCGTTCGGGTGCGGGGAGCGCACCCAGATAAAGTGGATATCGACTCCGTCGAGGGTGGTCACGTACTGCGCCAGGCCATTGAGCTGCGCCTCGGCCTTGCGCCAGTCATAGTTCGTGCCCCAGTAGCGAACCAGCTCTTGCAACTGCGCCAGTTGTGCGCCTTGTGATCGATCGGAAACCGTCTCTTTGTCCGGCCAACGGGTCGCCGCGATACGGTTGCGCAAATCGGTGAGTTCCTTGTCCGCAACCTTGACGTGGAAGGGTTGAATGGCTTGGGGATCGGCGGCGGGAGCTGCGTTGGCGAGGGCCGAGACGCAAAGCGCGAGGGTAGCGATAACAACCGCGAATGTAGGCTTCATCTTCATTGCCTCAGTTGAGGGTCACGATGAGTTACGAATTTGCGCTTATCGGTCACCGTGCACATTGCAGGAAGACGCCTTGCCAGCCAGTCAGAGAATGCATGGGGCACGTGAGCCATATCGCAAGGGCGAAACGCTGAGCTTCACCCTTGCGATGCCTTGCCCAAGTTGCCTAACAGGACAGGCTCAGATCAGGTTGATTTCGACGTTGATGTTGCCCCGTGTGGCTTTGGAGTACGGACACAGCTTGTGCCCTTCATCCACCAGCGCCCGGGCTGTTTCGCGATCCATTCCCGGCAGGCTGATGTTGAGGCGAGCCTGCAGGAGGTAACCGCCTGGGTTGGTGCCCAGGTCAACTTCGGCGTCAATGGCCAGGTCAGGCGGGAGCGTGACCTTCATTTTACCGGCAGCGACCTGCATCGCACCGATGAAGCAGGCTGACCACCCCGTGGCGAACAACTGCTCCGGATTGGTGCCATCGCCCTTGGTGCCAGGGGACGAAAGCTTGACGTCGAGTCGTCCATCATCACTGCGTGAAGCGCCATCCCGCCCACCTGTGGTGTGGACTTTGGCGGTGTACAGTACTTTTTCGATCTGGGTCATGATGATCTCCTGATTGAAAATGCTGGATGAAAAAGATTGCCCTTCGTGACCGTATCAACCAGTCCTTCTTGCTTGATGGATTCGCCACTCGTCAGGGCGCTTGTGTTACCTGCAGCGGACTGGACCTTTCAATATAGACGTCGTTGGTTACCCTCGTACGCCGCGCAAGAGGGGAACAAAAAAAGATGGTGGGTGGGCGACTTCGGGCTATGAGTAAGCGCCTATTACCCACTTAACTTTTTCAAGCGCCTCACGCAGTGCGCCCATCTCTGCTGACCCCAACGCCAGGCGAATCGCATGCGGGACATGAGCAGAAGTGGCAAAAGGCTCGGCGGTTGAAACCGCCACTTTTTCACGCATCAGCGCGCCGGCAATCTGGTCAGCCCTTGCATCATCAGACAACGGCAGCCAAAGAAAATAGGACGACGGGTGACGAACGCACTCAAGCCCCGCCAACACTTCTGCGGCCATGGCTTGCCTGGCCTGTGCATCCCGGCGTTTTTCAGCTTCCAACTGCATGACCGTGCCATCGTCGAGCCAGGTGCTCGCGATCGCCGTCAACACGCCCGGGGTATTCCAGGTGGTCGCCCTGATCGTTCGCTCCAACGCAGGCACTTTTTCGGTGGGGGCGGCGACGAAACCTACGCGCAATCCGGTGGCCACACTCTTGGAGAGCCCTGAAACGTAAACGGTCCGCTCGGGGGCGAGTTGCGCTAACGGTGCAGGCGGGTCCTCAGCAAGGAAGGCATAAGCCGCGTCCTCGATGATGAGCAAGTCATGCCTGCGCGCAATCGTCACCAGCGACTCGCGCTGATCGGCACTCATGACCCATCCCAACGGATTGTGCAGCGTCGGCATCGTGTACACCGCCCGCACGCGGCGACGAACGCACAGGCTGTCCAGCGCCTCCAGGTCAGGTCCATGTTCAGTCACGGGAATGGGCACGATTTCAAGGTGCAAGGCTTCGGCCAGCACGATGAATCCTGAATAGGTCAGCGCATCCGCTGCAATCACATCACCGGGTTGCAGCAGCGCCATCATTGTCACGGCCAGCCCATGCTGGGCACCACTGACCACTAACACTTGCTCGGCATCCACCGTCAGTCCTCGGGCGAGCAAATGCCGCGCCACCGAGGCGCGCTCATGCGCACGGCCGGCGTGTGGCTGGTAGCGCAACAGGGACTCCAGATCACCGCCCGACGCGAGTTGGCGCAGCGCATTTCGCAAGAGTTCCGCCTGCCCGGGCAGCGAGGGATAGTTGAAGTTGAGGTCGGTCATTCCAACGGCAACGTTTTTCTGGTCGATACCCAAGCCAGGCGGCAACGAAGTCTCCCGTATGAACGTGCCTCGCCCCGTTTCCCCACTGACCAGGCCCATGGCTTCGAGCTCTGCATAGACCCGAGTGGCGGTCACCAGCGCCAGCCCTTCTGTCGCTGCGAGTTGACGGTGCGTCGGCAATCGCGTGCCCGGCAACAATCGTCCGGACCGGATGTCAGCCGCAAAAGCATCCACTAATGACTTGTACCGTGAGCGAGGCATGTCTAGATGTATCCATGACAATTTTTTGATTGTAGTGACCGTCGATCATACGATGGATCTCTACAAATTGAGAGTGCCCTCACATGGAACGGACCCTGCAAAACCCAACGACGGAAAAGACCGCGAGCGGATGGCTCAACGGGTTCATCGGCGTGCTGATTTTCAGCGGCTCGCTGCCAGCCACGCGGTTAGCCGTGCTGGAATTCGACCCGGTGTTCCTGACGGTGGCCCGAGCGGCGATTGCCGGGCTCCTTGCGCTTTGCATGCTTGTGCTGTTTAAAGAAAAACGTCCCGCCAAGCGTCAGCTTATGCCCTTGGCGATCGTGGCGATGGGCGTTGTAGTAGGGTTTCCGCTGCTGACGGCGCTGGCGCTTCAGTACGTGACGTCGGCGCATTCCATCGTCTTCGTTGGCCTGTTGCCGCTCGCCACAGCGGTGTTCGGCGTGTTGCGCGGAGGGGAGCGTCCACGGCCGGTATTCTGGTTCTTCTCGGTCCTGGGAAGCGCGTTGGTCGTGGGGTTTGCGATCTCTCAAGGCCTGACAGCTTCTCCCACAGGCGACATGCTCATGCTGCTGGCCATCCTCGCCTGCGGGCTGGGTTATGCCGAAGGTGCAAAGCTTTCCAGAACACTGGGTGGCTGGCAGGTGATCTCCTGGGCATTGGTGCTGTCGCTGCCCGTCATGATCCCGCTAACCTGGTTCATGGCCCCAGCTTCGTTCTCGGGAATTACCACACCTGCGTGGATCAGCCTGGCTTACGTATCGATCTTCAGCATGCTGATCGGTTTCGTCTTCTGGTACCGCGGGCTTGCCCAAGGGGGGATTGCTGCCGTCGGCCAGCTTCAACTGCTACAGCCGTTTTTTGGATTAGCGCTGGCGGCCACGCTGCTTCACGAGCAGGTCAGCATTGGCATGCTGGGGGTTACCGTCGCGGTGATCCTTTGCGTTGCCGGGGCGCGAAAGTTTTCGAAGTGAGCGGGCGCGACAAGCGTTGCTGCCAGTTTCCGGCATTGGCACGCTGACAGGCTTCTTCAGAATCGAACTGCACATGGGTCGATACCGGGCTGACGAGAACGTCCGCTTCGCTTAACGCAATGGCGGTCAACTCGAGCATGCGCTCGCCCTGTCCACTGGCCAGCGCCTGATCCTTATTGGCCTGCGAATCGAAGACCCAGATGACCCTCAGACTGGAGGGGAACAGGTCGTAATCGACCTCGTGGGTCAGCCAGCAGAACCCGACGATCTCCACTTTGGCCGTCTCACACGCCTCGGTCAGGGTGGCCACCAGGCGACGCTCGATGTGCGCCTGATCGCGTTTGCTTAACGGCATGAGTGAATCCTTGTGACTGGCGAAAAGAAGCCATCATACGATACCTCCCTGTCCTCTTTGGCGGACGCACTGACCCCACCGCAAATATGTCTCTTGCGCTCGTGAACCTTGTACTGAAGCGCCAGTCATAGCCGAGCCGTGAAATCCACTTGCCCGCTCAGAGCTGTCCATCCATGCGCCAAACCCTCCTGTCCTTTCGCGTTGCCTCGCTCTGTTTCATTCCCCTGTTTTCCCTGTTCGCCAACCCCGCCCACGCCGGTGCCGAAAGGCAGTTGGTGGAAGCCATCAACGACTACCGCGCGCACCCCGACCGCTGCTCGGGGCGTGCGGGTCGAGCGTTATCGCCGCTGTCGTTGAAGTCGAACCTGGCCCTTCCGATCGGCTATGGCGGCGGTGTGCGGGATAGATTGAAAGCCTCCGGTTATCAGGCGGTGACGGTGCGCACCATACGTGTGGTCGGTGCGCGGGATGCCGACGAGGCCTTCGACATGCTCCAGAGTGATTACTGCGGGGCGTTGCTCGATACCCAGTTCGCCGACATTGGCGTCAGTCGCGCCCGGAGTGAATGGCAGGTCGTGCTGGCACGGCCGGTGCTCGATAGTCAGGTGGGCGATACGCGAGCGGTCAGCAAGGCGTTGCTGGCACAGGTCAATGCGGCACGCTCAAAGCCACGCCTCTGCGGTCGTCAGCGCTTCGCTGCCGCACGGCCATTGGCCTGGAACGCAGCCTTGGGCGCTGCGGCGCAAGGGCACAGCAAGGCGATGGCCTACGGCAACTACTTCGCACACCAGGACCCCGACGGTGAGATGCCAGCAGACCGGGCGCGAGCCGCTGGTTTCCGTGGCCGGCAGATCGGCGAGAACATCGCTGCCGGTCAGGGCTCACCGAGCAAGGCAATGTCGGGCTGGCTGGCCAGCCCGGGGCATTGCGCCAACTTGATGAACCCGATGTTTACCCAGATGGGTGGAGCCTATGCGGCGGACGCGCGCAGCGATGAGGGGGTTTACTGGACGATGTTGTTTGGGGCGCCTTGAGTGATTGAGCGGCGCCTTATTTGGGGCGCCGCACCGCCCTCACCGTTCCACTGCCACCGCCGCCGCAGAAAAACTGATCGCCGCCGTCCGATTCAAGCCCCGACACCCCGACGCCCGCCGGCAACCTCACGCTCTCCAGTACCTCGCCGGTGTTCGAATCAATATGACGTAACTCACTTTCATCCCCTTCCCACGTGCCATGCCACAGCTGCCCCTCGACCCAGGTCACCCCGGTGACGAAGCGGTTGGATTCGATCGTGCGAAGAATCGCGCCGGTCTCGGGATCGATCTGATGAATCTTCCGCTCCTGATACTCACCGACCCACAACGTCCCTTCCGCCCACGTCAGCCCTGAGTCACTGCCACCAGGCGCCGGGATAGTCGCGAGTACGCGGCCGGTCTGCGGGTCAATTTTCTGGATGCGGTCCTCGGCGATCTGGAACAGGTGCTGGCCGTCGAAGGCAGTGCCGGCATGGGCAGCGACGTCGATTGAGCGCAGTGTCTTGCCGCTCGCGGGGTCCAGGGCGTTGAGTTTTTCGCCGGTTGCAAACCAGACGTGCCGGCCGTCCCAGGTGACGCCATGCACCTTGTCGACACCGGCAAAGGGTCCATATTCACGAAGGATTTGAGCGGCTGACTGTTTCATGTTGGTTTTCCTCGTTACGGGTGGGTGGCGTTCATCCTAGTCACCCGGCAGTGGCACCGGGAGTAACAAGGTCGTCGCGAAACCCGGCACCGGCGGGGTCATCCAGCGACGTGCCCGGCCGCGACCGAACGACTGCACCTTGCCCGCGCAGGCCAGTTCGTCGAGTGCCCGTTGCACCGTCCGCTGGCTGACGCCAAGGGCCAGTGCCAGGGCCGAACTCGACCACGATTCACCGTCGACGAGGAAGGCGAACACCCCCGCGTGTTGCTCTTCGACGGGTTGCGCCAGCACCACAACGTCGGAGGCAACCAGCGACACCAGGGCAAAACCACGCTTGGTTGCAGTGACGCCGGCCCAGGGTTTAAGCGCCGCGCGCAGCCGACCGACTTCGACTCTCAACCGCGCGCGAAGGGACTCATCGGCGAGCTTCAAACGAAAGGCCTGGGCAATCAGCGTTTCCCTCGACACGTCGGCGGGCCAGGCTTCGGCCAGTGCCCGTGCGAGGGCAAACAATACCGGGCGTGTGGCGAGGGAAACCGACATGCCGGCGCCACGCACGACGTAGCGACACGCGTCCACGACCAGCGACGTTGACCCGAGCAGCGCTTCAACCTCATCCAGCAACAGAGGCCGTTCTTCACCACGGGAAATCAGCCGCGCGACGGGCGTATTCAGGGCAAGGACAGCGTTTTCCACCTCGGCCGTCAGCGCAGGAATACCGGCATCGCGTGCGGCGTGTTCGGCCCTGGTGAGTGCAGACCGCGCCCTCTGCGTCTCGAGTCGCCGCATCGCGATCCCCGCCACGACCAGTTCGTGCGCAGCGCGCAATGCCGGCGGTAAGGGTGCGGGGTCAAGCTCGGCGAGCAGCACGTCGGCCTCATCGAGATGCCCGATCAGCAGCAAACGCCGAATCTGCAGATACCGCGCATGAGCGGCGTTCACTCGATCGCCGTGCGCCTCAAGCGTCACCCGCGCCGAATCGAGTGCCTTCACCGGCCAGCCCAACTCCCGGGAGGCCAGCGCGATCTCGGCTTCAGCGACCACACACCGCGCCCGAGCCAAGGCCTCCTTCGGACCGAAGGCCCGCGCTGCTTTCTGCACCAGCGCCTTGGCCCGAACCAGATCGCCGAGTTGCGCCATCGCAATGCCGCGCAACGCCAGCGCCGGCGCATCGTCGCGCAACGCAACCCGGTTCAGCGCGCCGAGCGGATCACCCTCTGCCAGCGCCTGTGCTGCGGCTGTGATCAGCGAATCCATAGGAATCCCGCCACATTTGTCACTCCCACCGTCGGATGTTCGCTGTTTAGTCTAATTCACGACCATCCACCCGGAGCGGACAACGATGAACAACCACATGATCGCCACTCGTGAAGAATGGCTGACAGCGCGGCTCGAACTGCTCGAAGCAGAGAAAGCGCTGACCCGGCGCAGCGACGAACTGGCACGGCAACGTCAGGCGCTGCCGTGGGTGCGGGTCGACAAGGATTACCGATTCGACACTGAGGAAGGCACGGCCTCTTTGGCCGACCTCTTCCAGAAGCGCTCGCAACTGCTCGTCTACCACTTCATGTTCGGCCCCGATTACAAGGCCGGGTGCCCGTCCTGCTCAGCGATTGCGGACGGCTTTGACGGCATCGTCATTCACCTGGCGAACCACGACGTCTCATTGGTGGCAGTGTCTCGCGCACCGCTCGCAACGTTGCAAGCGTACAAGCGGCGGATGGGCTGGACGTTCCCTTGGGCGTCCGCGCCCGACAGCGACTTCACCGCCGATTTCAACGTCTCGTTCACCGAAGCGCAACAGCGCGAAGGTCTCGTTGAATACAACTACCAGCGTGGCGGACATGCCATGGACGCAGCACAAATCCCGGAAGCCGTCGCCCGGTTCGCGGCCACCTGCGGCACCGACGCGCCCACTTACTCGCGCGACAGACCGGGGCTGAGTGCGTTTGTGCGCGAGGACGGTGAGATCTTCCACACCTATTCCACCTTTGCCCGCGGGCTGGATGGGCTATGGGGCATGTACCAATGGCTTGATCGTGCGCCCAAGGGTCGCAATGAAACGGGGCCTTGGTGGCGTCGGCATGACGAATACAAAAAGGACTGAACCCCTTTTGTAGCCGCTGGCGAAGCCTGCGTTCGGCAACTGCACAGTTCGCATTACGGGTTAGACCACTCTCCCGTAGGGTGCTCGACCGACAGTCGCTTGAGTTTTTTTCAGCTAGCGGTTAATTCCAGCCGCCCCCCAGCACTTTGTACAAACTCACCCGGTTGCTCTGTTCGGCCAAGCGCAGGGTGATCAAGTCCTGTTGCGCGCTGTACAGCGAACGCTGGGCGTCGAGGGCTTCGAGATAGCTTTGCGAACCGCCACGGTAGAGCGCGTCGGCCAGTTCGAAGCTTTTGCGGCTGGCGGCGGTCAACGCTTGCTGGGCCGCCAGGCGTTGATCCAGCGTGCTGCGCACCGCCAAGGCATCGGCCACTTCCTTGAAAGCCGTCTGCAGGGTTTGTTGGTAGGTTTGTACCTGAATCTCGCGCTCGACCTTGGCCGCGTCCAACGTTGCGCGGTTACTGCCGGCATCGAAGATCGGCAGGCTGACGCTCGGGGCAAACGTCCAGGCACCGCTGCCGGACTTGAACAGACCGGACAAGGCCGAACTCGCGGAACCGGCATTGGCCGTCAGGCTAATGCTCGGAAAGAACGCCGCGCGGGCCGCACCGATGTCGATATTGGCCGACTTGAGCGTGTGTTCGGCGGCCAGGACGTCCGGGCGGCGTTGCAACAGGCTGGATGGCAGTTCAGCCGGCACTTGAACCAGCGCCGCAGCCGATTGCAGGCTCACGCCCGGCAGCAGTTCATCAGGAATGTCGCTACCGACCAGCAGGCGCAAGGCATTGCGGTCCTGGAGAATCTGGCTTTCATAGACCGCCACGTCGCCCCGGGCCGACTCCACGGTGGTTTGCGCCTGTGCCAGGGCCAGACCGGAAGAACCACCCAACGCGTGACTGCGCTGGGTCAATTCGTAGGTCGCCTGCTGACTGCGCAAGGTCTCCTGAGCCAGCTGCAACAGTTCGTTGTCCGCCGCCAGGGTCAGCCAGGCGGTGGCCACTTCGGCCACCAGGCTGATCTGTGTGCTGCGCCGGGTTTCGGTCAGCGCCAGATAGGCTTCCAGCGCTTCGTCCTGAAGGTTCTGTACCCGCCCGAACACATCCAGCTCATAACTGCTCAACCCCAGTTGCGCGCTGTAGTCATGACTGGTGGCCGCCGTGCCGCTGCTGGACAACGAGCCCGGAGTGCGACTGTGAGTGCCGCTGACGCCGGCATCGATCGAGGGCAAGGCCGCTGCTCGCTGGATGCGGTATTGAGCCTGAGCCTTTTCGATGTTCAGACTGGCCAGGCGCAGGTCGCGATTATTGACCAGCGCCAGGGACTGCAAGCGCGCCAGACGGCTGTCGGAGAAAAACTGCTGCCACTCGATGTCGGCGGCCACCTGCCCCTTGGGCGTGCTGGCTGCCGGCAGCCATTGCTCGGCGACGGGCGCTTCAGGGCGCTCATACTGAGGCGCCAGATTGACACAGCCGCCGAGGGCCAGAACGGCCAGCAATGGCCAGTGAAACTTGATCATGCGTCACCTGTCTGGACGGATTGGGTGGAGGTCGAAGCCGTGGAAGCGCGGCCAAAACGGCGGCGGATCTGCACAAAGAACAGCGGTACGAAGAAGATCCCCAGCACCGTGGCGCTGAACATACCGCCCAGCACGCCGGTGCCGATGGCCTGGCGCCCGGCGGAACCGGCGCCGGAGCTCAAAGCCAGGGGTAGCACGCCGAACATGAAGGCCAGGGACGTCATGAGAATGGGCCGCAGGCGTTGGCGCACGGCAATCAACGTCGCCTCCCGCAAGCTGTTGCCCTGCTCTTGCAGATGCTTGGCGAACTCAACAATCAAAATCGCGTTTTTGGCCGCCAGCCCCACGGTGGTCAACAACCCCACCTGGAAGTACACGTCATTGCTCAAGCCCGTGAAACGGGTCGCCAATACCGCGCCGACCACACCCAATGGCACCACCAGCATCACCGAGAATGGCACCGACCAACTCTCGTAAAGAGCGGCCAGGCAGAGGAACACAAACAGCACCGAGATCCCGTACAGCAGCGGCGCCTGGGTACCGGACAGGCGCAGCTGATACGACTGCCCGGTCCACTCGTAACCGATGCCTTCCGGCAAATGCTTGATGATCGCTTCCACCGCGTCCATCGCCACGCCGGAACTCACGCCCGGCGCCGGATCGCCAACGACTTCCAAAGAAGCGCTGCCGTTATAGCGCTCCAGCAACGGCGAGCCATAACTCCACGAGCTGCTGGCGAAGGAGGAAAACGGCACCATCTCATCGTTGCTGTTGCGCACAAACCAATGATCCAGATCCGCCGCTTGCATGCGCGCTGACGCCTGGCCCTGAACATAAACCTTCTTGACCCGCCCCTGATTGAGGAAGTCATTGACGTAACTCCCGCCCAGGGCCGTCGACAAGGTGGCGTTGATGTCGCTGGTGCTCAGACTCAAGGCGCCGGCCTTGCGATCATCGATATTGACCTTGAGCTGGGGCGTGTCGTCCAGACCATTGCTGCGCACACCCAGCAACCGCGGGTCTTTTTCCGCCAGCTCGATGAACTGCTCCCGTGCCGCCACCAGGGCGTCGTGCCCCAGGCCACCGAGATCCTTGAGTTGCAAGTCGAAACCGGAACTCTGCCCCAGGCCGCGCACGGCCGGCGGCTGCATGACAAACACATTGGCATCACCGATGCTCGCCAGCGCCTGGGTCGCCCGCTGGGCGATGGACGCCGAATCCTGCCCTGCCCCCAACCGCTCGCTCCAGTCCTTGAGCCGGATAAAGGCGCGGGCGGTGTTCTGGCTGTTGCCGCCCATGCCCAGGCCGGTGATGCTGATCAGCGCCTCGACTTCCGGTTGTTCGAGCATGTAGTTTTCGAACTGCTTCATCACCGCTTGGGTGCGACTGTCGGTGGCGCCTACCGGCAATTGCACCTGAGCCATGAGAATGCCCTGGTCTTCGTCCGGCAGGAACGAGGTCGGCAGGCTGGCATAACCCGCCGCCATCGCCAGCCCCACCAGCCCATACACCAGCAGGCTGCGACGCCCACGCTGCAAAATTCCGCCCACCAGCCCTTTATAGGCCTCGGCACCGCGCTCGAAGGTGCGGTTGAACCAGCCGAAGAACCCGCCTTGAGCGCCATGGCCCTGAGCATCGGACGGCTTGAGCAGGGTCGCGCACAACGCCGGCGTCAGCGTCATGGCCACCAGCACCGAGAGCACCATGGCCGAGACGATGGTCACCGAGAACTGTCGGTAGATGATCCCCGTGGAGCCACCAAAAAACGCCATGGGAATAAACACTGCGCTCAGCACCAGGGCGATGCCGATCAGTGCGCTGGTGATTTCATCCATCGACTGGCGCGTGGCGGCCAGGGCCGAAAGCCCCTGCTCGCCCATCACCCGTTCGACGTTCTCCACCACCACAATTGCGTCGTCCACCAACAGGCCGATGGCCAGAACCATAGCGAACATCGTCAGGGTGTTAATCGAATAGCCGAACAGCGCCAGCACGCCGAACGTGCCCAACAGCACCACCGGTACGGTGATCGCCGGAATCAGCGTGGCCCGCAGGTTTTGCAGGAACAGGAACATGATCAGCACCACCAGAACAATGGCCTCGCCCAACGACTTGACCACCTCCTCGATGGACAGGCTGACAAAGGGCGTGGTGTCGTAGGCAATGACGTTTTTCAACTGCATTTCCGTCGGGTAAAACGGCGCCAGCTCCTTGAGCTTGGCCTTCACCGCTTCGCCGACTTTCAGGGCATTGGCGCCCGCGGCGAGCTGTACGCCCATGGCGGCAGTGGGCTTGCCGTTGAGGGCCGAGTTCACGTCATAGCTTTCACTGCCCAGCTCAATCGTCGCGACATCGCCGAGCAAGACCACTGCGCCGTCGCTTGAAGACTTGACCACGACATTGCGAAATTCTTCCGCGGTTTGCAGCTTGCTGCGGGCACTGATCGTGGCGTTCAACTGCTGCCCTGCCACCGCCGGCAAGGCGCCGAGCTGGCCGGCGGACACTTCGGTGTTCTGCGCCTCCAGGGCCGTACTGATGTCCGAGGGCATCAGCGCGTATTTTTCCAGCAGGGCCGGGTCGAGCCAGATGCGCATGGCATAGCCCGAACCGAGGGTCTGCACATCGCCGACGCCATCGATACGACTGATCTGGTCAAGCAAAGTGCTGGAAATGTAGTCGCCAATTTGGGTACCGGTGACACTCGGGTTGTCGGAGGCCAGGGCGGCAATCATCAGGAAGTCCGAGCCGCCCTTGGTCACGGTCAGGCCTTCACTTTGCACCGACTGCGGCAGTCTCGATTCAACTTGTTGCAGCTTGTTCTGCACCTGCATCTGCGCCACGTCGGGGTCGGTACCGGCGTTGAACGTCAGGTTGATGCTGGCGCTGCCCGCCGAGCTGCTGGAGGCAGACATATAGGTCAGGTTGTCCAGACCGGTCATCTGCTGCTCGATCACCTGGGTCACCGAATCCTCCACGGTCTTGGCCGAAGCACCGGTGTAAGTGGCGGAAATCCGCACCGTCGGCGGCGCGATATCCGGGTACTGTTCCAGGGGCAGTTGGCTGATGGACAACGCGCCGGCGAGCATGATGACGATGGCGATGACCCAGGCAAAAATCGGTCGATCAATAAAGAAGCGCGCCATGCTCAACCCTCCTGCGCAATGGCAGTGGGGGCGGCGTGCAGCGTCCGTCCCCGAGTGCGGGTGTTTTGCGCCAACACCGCGGCGCCGACGCGGACTTTCTGTCCGCCTTCCACGATCACCTGATCACCCGCCTTCAGGCCTGCGGTGACCCACCACTGGTTGCCCACGGCGCGGTCGATGGTCAGCACGCGCTGCTCGACCTTGCCGTTGACCACCAGCAACACCGAGGTCACGCCGCTGGCGCTGCGGCTCACGGCCTGTTGTGGAATCAGAATCGCCTGATCATTCCAGGCCTGCTCCAGCACCGCCCGCACATACATGCCCGGCAGCAGCAGATGCTCCGGGTTGTCGAACTCGGCGCGCAGGGTCACCGTGCCGGTGCCTTGGTTGACACTGACCCCGCTGAATTTCAAGCGGCCTTCGTGGTTATAGGTACTGCCGTCGTCGAGTTTGAGGCTGATCCGCGCTTCACCCTCGCCGTTGCCTTGCAATGCGCCGCTGGCCAGATCGCGCTTGAGGCGCAGCAGTTCGGTGGTCGATTGCGTGACATCAACGTAGATCGGGTCCAGCTGCTGCACCGTGGTCAGTGCGCTGTCCTGATTGGCCACGACGAGCGCGCCGGGGGTGACGGTCGACGTTTCGATGCGCCCGCCGACGGGCGAGCTGATGCGGGTATACGCCAGGTTGATGCGCGCTGTATCCACACCGGCCTGCGCTACTTGCAGTTCGGCCTCGGCGGTCAACAGGCTGGCCTGAGCATCCTCGTTATCCTGCTGGCTGATGGCGTCGATCTTCGCCAGTTGGGCATTGCGTTTGGCGGTGGCCTGGGCTGACTTCAGGGTGGCGCGGGCCTTGGCCACGGTCGCCTGCGCTTCAGCCAATGCGGCCTTATAAGGGGCCGCATCCAGCTGATACAGCGCCTGTCCGGCCTTGACCTCGGCGCCTTCGACAAACAAGCGTTGCTGGACGATACCGCCGACCTGCGGGCGGATCTCGGCGACCATGAATGACTGGGTGCGCCCGGCCAGTTCAGTGGTCAGCGCCTGACTCTGAGGTTGCACGGTGATCACCGAAACTTTTGGTGCGACAGCGACAGGCGCGGACTCGCCGGCCGAACAACCGCTCAACACGAACAGAACGATCAGGGAAAGAATAACGGCGGCGGTTACCAGGGATTTGGCGAAAAGTTTGGTCGACATATCTGCCTCTGCAAGACGGGGTGGCTTGAGCCATGCGCCATACTGCGAGGCAAATGTGCAGGAAAATTGAAGATTGCCCGCCGAGCTTGAATCTTCGTCGCGTCAGGGCCTAAATGACCGGGCCATTCACCGACCCGCCCGAGCCCATGAAACTGAGTATCTCCACCAAGCTGTTTGTTGCAGTACTGGCCAGCGTGCTGTTTGTCATCCTGAGCATGGGCCTGGCCACCAGCTGGAGTTTTGGCCGGGGGTTTCTCGGCTACCTCAATGAACAGGCCCTGGAGCGCATGGCCCCGGTGCTGCCGCGCCTGGCCAGCGCCTACGAGCGTGAGGGCAACTGGGAATTCCTGCGCAACCAGCCGGATCGCTGGTTCGAGATCATGCGGCCGGAGCCGAGGGATGGAGATGTGTTCCACGAGCTGAGGATTCCATCACCCTCTGACCTGACGGGCGCGTTGTTCCGCATAGCCTTGCTGGATCAGCAAAAAAAACGCGTCACCGGTTACCCCGCGATCGGAGATGACGCCTTGCTGCGTCCGATCGAAGTGGCCGGCAAAACCGTCGGTTGGCTGGCAGTCACCCCTTTCCAGAGCGTGACGGAAGCAGGGGGCGAACGCTTTCAGCAGTATCAATGGCGTGCCAGCCTGGCGATGGGGGTGCTCTCGTTGCTGTTGGCGATGCTGATCGCCTGGTGGATTGCCCGCACCCTGCTCGAACCGGTCAAACGGGTGGCCGCGGCCACTCACCGTCTGGCCGCCGGGGAATACAGCAATCGAGTGACCGTGTCGTCCGACGACGAAGTGGGCCAACTGGCTCGCGACTTCAACCAGCTTGCGTACACGCTGGAACGCAACGAACAGATGCGTCGGGAATTCATGGCCGATGTCTCCCACGAACTGCGCACCCCGCTGTCGGTATTGCGCGGTGAACTGGAGGCCATCGAGGACGGCGTGCGCACCCTCGATCAGACCTCGATGAAGTCGCTGCAAGGCGAAGTCGGCATGCTCAGCAAACTGGTGGATGACCTTTACGAGCTGTCCCTGGCGGACGTCGGCGCACTGAACTATCGCAAGAGCGAATGCGTGCTCAACGAGCTGCTGGAAAGCAGCGCGGCCATGTTTCAAGAGCGCTGCAACGCTGCGCAGCTGCGTCTGGAGCTGGACCTGCCGGCGCAACCGCTGCGGTTGGAGGCCGACCCCAAGCGCCTGCAACAACTGTTCGGCAACCTGCTGGAAAACGCTGTGCGTTATACCGATCCGGGCGGTGTACTGCGCATCAGCGCTGCCATCGATGGCGACGACGTGCGCATCGAATTCCTCGATTCCGGCCCCGGGGTTGAAGCGCAACAATTGCCCCGGCTGTTTGAGCGTTTCTACCGCGGCGAAGCCTCACGCAATCGCGCCAGTGGCGGGGCCGGCCTCGGATTGGCAATCTGTCATAGCATCGCCCTGGCCCACGGCGGCAGCCTGACGGCCGACCACTCTCCCTTGGGTGGCCTCTGGCTGACCCTGCGCCTGCCACGGAATGCCTGAACCATGGTCAACGACACTCCGATTCTCATCGTCGAAGATGAACCCAAACTGGCCGCGTTGATGCGCGACTACCTGACCGTTGCGGGCTACCCGACCCAGTGTCTGGACAACGGGTTGGACGTGGTGCCGGCGGTACGTGCCCGCGAGCCGCGACTGATCCTTCTCGACCTGATGCTGCCCGGACGTGATGGCCTGCAAGTGTGCAAAGAACTGCGCAGCTTCAGTGCGGTGCCCATCATCATGATCACCGCCCGAGTCGAGGAAGTGGATCGCCTGCTCGGACTGGACCTGGGTGCCGACGACTACATCTGCAAACCTTTCAGCCCCCGTGAAGTGGTCGCCCGAGTCAAGGCCATCCTGCGACGCAGCCCGCATCTTTTGACGTCTGCGCGATCGCGTCTGCAGATTGATGAAGAGCAGTACCAGGCCTCCTTCGACGGTATTGCACTGGACCTGACGCCCCTGGAACTGCGACTGCTCAGCACCCTCGCCCGCTCTCCAGGACGCGTGTTTTCTCGGGATCAGTTGCTCGACAAGATCTACTCCGATCACCGAGTGGTGACCGACCGCACGGTCGACAGCCATATTCGCAATCTGCGGCGCAAGCTCGAACAGGCCTGCCCCGGGGAGAATCCCATCGAGTCGTTGTATGGCGTGGGTTATCGGTTTCAGCTCGCCGACGACTGAGGCGTCGTCCGGGCTGAGGATGATCGCCGCCCGCTCCGCCCGGTTTGAACGCCCGACGATGCCGACACACAAGTGTTCCAGTGCCCAATCCACTCTGCTGCGGGGTGAATAGCCCAGCACCACGACGATCAACCCAAACAGCATCAGCAGCGTTAGGTCGTATCGCAGGTGTACCTTGGGCTGAATGATTAGAGTTCCTCAATGCAGAGAATGACGACAGCTCCTGAGTCCTTCTACATGGATCAACCGATCGCGAGTCCGGTTCAGGCACACCGACAAAAGGCAGCCCTCACAGCGTCATCGTCCAGCCGCCCACCCCGGCTGTCGCCCAAAGTCTTCGAACAGTTCAAAAATGGTCGATTTGACCTTTTGCACCGCGTTGCTCTCGACGACCGTGTCATGCCAGCACAGCGAAAGATCACGGGTAAACAGTCGATGATCGATCCTGGCCAGCTTGAGCCTGTGTTGCTCAAGTTCAACATGGGCGGCCGCCCACGGCAGGATTGTCACGCCCAGATTGGCCAGGACGGCCGAGAACAACAGGTCCGTGGAATTGGCCTCGAACTCAACCTCGCAGTGCAGGCCGGCCTCCTGGAAGGCTGACTCGACCCGACTGCGGATCGTGTTTGGCGCACAGGGCAGCACCAGCGGCATCTTCGCCAACGCTTCAATCGACAGCGGTTCATCCGGTAATGAAAACTCTGGCCACGCCACCAGGTACAGCGTTTCGGTGAACAGCCGCTGCATGGCCATGCCACGGGTTTCGACCGCATCGACATTCACTGCCAGTGCCACCCGCCCGACCGTGATCAGGCGTCCGAGGTCAGCGCTCGGCGCATCGATCAACTCCAGCTTGATGCCCGGATAGCGACTGCGAATCGTGCGCGCAAGCGGAATCGCCAACATGCGTGCAGTACTCGACGGCATGCCGACCGACACTTTGCCCTGCGGGAAGTCGGCGTCCTGACGCAACAGTTCCTGCGTGCCGTCAGCCTGGCGCAGCAGTTCGATGGCATGCCGATACAGCGTCTGCCCGGCTGCCGTGGGCACCACGCCATGCACGCTGCGCTCGAGCAGTTGCATGTCCATGTCCAGTTCCAGATTGCGCATTTGCTGGCTGATCGCGGGCTGCGCGATATGCAGTGCTTCGCTGGCGCGAGTGATGTTGCCGCACTCGACCACTTTGATGAAATACCGCAACTGGCGCAGGTCCATGCATCCCTCCAAAGCCATATAACCTTCCGATGGAAGCAGAGGAATATCATATTTGAAGCTTATGAGATACGACGCCTAGACTCGTCTCACAACAAACGAAGCGCTAACGGCCGGCACCGGCAAGCAGCGCTTCTATAGGCCTGATCAAGGTCAATGGGAGATCTCAATGTCTAGCGTGTTAACAGCCTCAGCAACGGGCGTGAAGCCCATCAAAACGCCCCTGACCCGCGAGCAGATTCGCGGCTTCTGGACGGTCTACGTGGGATGGGTTCTGGATGGTGTGGATTCGGTGATCTTCGCACTGGTTTTGATTCCTGCCCTGACCGAACTGCTGCCCGCCTCGGGCATTGAGCCCACCGCCACCAACATCGCCATGTACGGTTCGATAACGTTCGGGTTGTTTCTGATCGGCTGGGGCCTGTCGTTTATCTGGGGGCCGCTCGCCGACCGCTTTGGCCGGGTGAAGATGTTGGCCGCCAGCATTCTGGTCTACTCGCTGTTTACCGGCGCGGCGGCGTTCTCGGAGAACATCTGGCAATTGGCGGCGTTCCGGCTGATCGCCGGGATTGGCGTCGGTGGCGAGTGGGCACTCGCCGGCACCTATGTCGCCGAGAGCTGGCCAGAAGACCGGCGCAAGATGGGCGCGGGGTATCTGCAAACCGGCTACTACTTTGGCTTCTTCATTGCCGCGCTGCTGAACTACACCGTCGGCGCAACCTATGGCTGGCGCGTGATGTTTCTCTGCGGCCTGTTCCCGGCGTTCATTGCGATCTATACCGCGCTGAAAGTGAAAGAGCCTGGCCAGGTGCGCAAGCCTGCGCTCAACGTCAAACCGCCCGCGTTGAAGCCTGCAACCCGCGCGTCGTGGTGGGAAATCTTTGCACCAGCCTTTCGGCGCCGCACGCTGACCAGCTCCTTACTGGTCGGCGTCGCCATCGTCGGCTTGTGGGCCGGCTCGGTTTACGAAGCGACGGCCGTCGTCACGCTGGCCACCCAAGCGGGTATCGATCACGTCGGGGCCGTGCACCTCGCCTCCATCGGCGCGGCGGTGCTGTCGCTCAGCACGATTCTGGGTTGCCTCGTGGCGCCCTGGCTGGCCGAACGACTGGGTCGACGGGTTGCGCTGGGGATCTATTTCGCCGGCATGGCGGCATCGATCATTGTCGCGTTCGGCTGGGTGTTCTACATGGACGATGGCCTTCATCTGTTCATGGTGTCGCTGGTGTTCCTCGGCTTCTTCGGCGGCAACTTCGCGATTTTCTCCCTCTGGCTGCCCGAGCAGTATCCGACCCGGATCCGCGCCACGGCCTTCGCCTTCAATGCCTCGGTCGGCCGCTTCATCGGCGCGGGCGTCAACTTCCTGCTGGCCGCTGCGATTCATTGGTACGGCTCGCTGGGCGCGCCCATCGCTTGGACGGCCGCGGCCTTCGTGGCCGGCATTCTGATCCTGCCGTTTGCCGTCGAAACCCGTGATCAAACCTTGCCGCAATAACGCGCGCCTGACCCTTCACTGGAGAACCCTATGCAAGCTTTGCAAGGCGTGAAGATTGTTGATCTGAGCCGCGCACTGTCGGGGCCGTTCTGCACCATGGTGCTGGCGGACCTCGGTGCGGATGTGATCAAGGTCGAGCCCGGCCCGACCGGCGACATGAGCCGCACCTGGGGCCCGTTCGACCGGGGCGTGAGCACTTACTATCTGTCGTGTAACCGCAACAAGCGCGGCCTGTGCATCGACTTTCGCAATCCCCAGGGATTGGCCACGATCCAGCGGTTGATCGATGAGGCCGACGTCGTCATCGAGAACTTCAAACCCGGCACCCTGGAGAGTATGGGGCTCGGTTATGACGTGCTCAGGGCCCGCAATCCGCGACTGATCATGGGCAGCATCAACGCCTTTGGCACCGACGGGCCGATGAGCAGTTGGCCGGGCTTCGACCAGATTGCACAGGGTTATTCGGGGCTGATGAGCCTGACCGGTTTCGTCGATGGCGACCCGACGCGTACCGGCACCGCCATCGGCGATTTGACCTCGGGCATGTGGCTGGTGACGGCCGTGTTGGCGGCCCTGCTGGAGCGCTCGACTACCGGGCAAGGCCAACACGTCAGCACGTCGTTGCTGGCCAGTCTGGTCGGGCTGTTGAGTGTGCACGGTCAACGCTATCTCAGCCTGGGTGATGTGCCGCGCCGTACCGGCAATGCGCATTCGGTGATTGCGCCTTATGGCGTGTTCCAGACGCTGGACGGCCCGCTCAATCTGGCGCCGATCACCTCGGCCATGTGGGGACGTTTGTGTGTGCTGCTCGATTTGCCTGAGTTGCCGGATGACCCGCGATTTGCCACCAACGAAGCGAGAGTCGAACGTCGTGACGAGTTGCGGGAGATGTTGGAAAGCCGATTGAAAACTCGCAGCAAACTCGAATGGACCACGCTGTTCGTCGAGGCAGGATTGCCCGCCGGTCCGATCAACACACTCGACGAAGTGTTCGACGATCCGCAAGTGCTGCACAGCCAACTGACCGAAACACTCACGCACCCGACACTTGGCGCATTGCGTCAGGTCGTGACACCGGTGTTCAGCGCCACCGACGGCGCCGCCAGCCGCCCGCCGCCGCTCCTGGGTGAACACACCATCGAAGTCCTGCGCGAAGCCGGTTTCGATGCCGCATCGATCAACGCACTGCTCGCCGCCAAGGTCGTGTTCCAGGACACCGACGATTCGCCCGAACAATCAACAGGAACCGCCCTATGAACCCAACCTCTTCCGCCACCGTGACCGTCAACCGGGTCGATGAACGCATCGCGCGGGTGGTCTTCAGCAACCCCACCCACCGCAACGCCCTCAGCGCGCAGTTGCTGGCATCCCTAGACGAAAGCCTCGCCGCCCTCGCCTCACAACGCATCCCCGTTGTGATACTTGGCAGCGAAGTGGGCCAACCGGTATGGAGCGCCGGCCATGACATTCGCGAACTGCAACATGACCGCGACCCCATTGCCTACGGCAAACCCCTCGAACAGGTATTGCGCCGCATCCGCGCCTACCCCGGCGTGGTGATCGCCCAAGTCTGCGGCTCGGTGTGGGGCGGCGCGGTCGACCTGGTAATGAGCTGCGACCTGGTCGTTGCCGATCGCAGTGCAAGCTTCGCAATGACCCCGGCCAACATCGGCTTGCCCTACACCACCAGCGGGTTGCTGCGGTTCTTCAACAATTTGCCAATTCACGTGTTGAAGGAAATGTTCTTCACCGCGCAGAAGCTCGATGCCGAACGCGCTGAAAGGTTTGGTTTGGTGAACAGGCTGGTCGACAGCGACGCGCTGGAATCGACTGCGCTCGACATGGCCCAAGGCATCGCCGCCAAAGCACCGCTGGCCATTGCGGCGGTGAAGGAACAATTGCGAATTCTGGAAGACCTGCAACCGATGCCCGTTCAGGCGATGGAGCAGATTGCGGAACTGCGGCGACAGGCCTGCGAAAGCGCCGATTTCACTGAAGGGCTGGCGGCCTTCACCGAGCGTCGGCCGGCGGTGTTTAGCGGTAAATAGCACAGCAGATCCGATCTGAAATTTTCACCGTTTGTGCTGCCCAAGCCACACTCCTGTAGGAGCGGGATTGCTCGCGATGAGGCCATCACATTCAACATCCCTACTGACTGAGCCACCGCCTTCGCGAGCAAGCTCTGCTCCTACAGGAGCGGGATTGCTCGCGATGAGGCCCGAACGAAAAACACTAATCCCGACCCAAAATACAAAAAGCCGCCCCCTCGTTTCATATGTAAAACAAAAGCCCTGTTTTTGCCCCCTCCGCGTTACCCCAACAACCCCTTCTTTCTCGCCGTTTCCCATGGCACGCACATTCAATGTGCAATTTCGTGCCATACAGGAAACCTTGTTTCGTATATGAAACACGCCAAAAACCTTAAAAAACTCGCAACTCATTAATAAACAAAGCTTTTTAAACAAAAAATCAACCTGGCATTGGGGTGGCATTGTTCATGCACTAAACACCGTATCACCTATAAAACAGACCAGAGACCCTTCCCAATGGCTGTGAACGAGATGTACGCCATCGCCCCTCAATGGAATAAACCCGCTCCCAAGGAAGATCTGGAGCCCATCGAAATTGAATTTCGCAATGTCGGCAAATGTTTCCCGGCCAAAGGAAAATCCGAAGCGCCGTTTGCCATTCGCGACGTTAATTTCAAGATTCGCCGTGGTGAAGTGGTGTCGATCATCGGCCCTTCCGGCTGCGGCAAAAGCACCATCCTCAACATGGGCTCCGGCCTGTATCGACCTTCCGAAGGCGAAGTGTTCGTCGGCGGTGAAGCGGTCACAGGTCCGGTTCGCCAAGTCGCTTTCATGCTGCAAAAAGATTTGCTGATGCCATGGCGCAGCATTCGCCGCAATGTCGAACTGGGCCTGGAAATTCAAGGTGTACCTGCCGCCAAGCGTCAGGCCGTGGCCAAAGATCTGCTTGATCGTTGCCACCTGCAAGGCTTTGCCGACCACTACCCGTTCCAGCTGTCGGGCGGCATGCGTCAGCGTGCAGCCCTGGCTCGCACCCTGGCCATCGACCCGCAAGTGCTGTTCCTCGACGAGCCGTTCTCGGCCCTGGATGCGCAGACCAAGATGATCCTGCAGCAGGACATGGCCCGGATGCTGTTCGATGAAAAGAAAACCGCCCTGTTCATTACCCATGACCTGATCGAAGCCATCGCCATGTCCGACCGGCTGCTGGTCATGAGTGCCCGCCCGGGCACCATCATCGAAGAAATCACTGTCGACCTGCCGTTTCGCGACAACCCGCTGGAGCGCCGCAAGCTGCCGGAGATCGGCCCGCTGGCCGGTCGCCTGATGGAGTTGCTGAAAGTCGGCGAAGACACCGAACTGCATTGATCAACGCCCTTGCGGCCATCAACCGATTCAGGAGTACGCATGTTCAAGTCACTGTTTCAACGCTTCAGCCAGGCCACCGGCATTGCGCTCGGCCTGGGCATGGCCTTCGCCGCGCAGGCGCAGCCAACCGACGTGACCTACTTGTTGCCGGCGCCGCCGAACTCGCCGGCGTTCGCCCCGTGGATCATCGCTCAGGAAAAGGGTTACTACGCCGCCCAGAACCTGAACATGACCTTCATCGCGGCCAAGGGCGGTGTGGACGTGGCGAAACAGATCGGTGCCGGTAACGCCATGCTCGGCGGTGCCTTGGGCGATACCCCGATTGTGGTGCGGGCCAACGGTATTCCGGTGCGCGCCGTCGCCGTGCTGGGCGCGGGTGGCGTGACCATGATTGCCACCAATGCCGCGGAAAATATCAACTCGATCACTGACCTCAAGGGCAAGACCATGACGGTGATGTCCTACTCGGATACCACCTACTACGCCTTGCTCGCCTCCCTTCGCAAAGCCGGCCTGAGCAAAACCGACGTGAATATCCAGGCGGCCGGTCCGTCGGGCGTCTGGCAGTTGTTCTCGGCTGACAAAGCCCAGGCGATGGCGGGCGTACCGGACTGGGTGGTCAACGCCGAAGAAGCCGGGGTGAAGATCAAGCTGATTCCGCAATCGCAGATTTTCGAGAGCATGGCCCAGGCGATCCTCGCTTCGGACGACGCCATCAAGACGCACCCGGAGATTGTTCGCGGCGTGGTCCAGGCCACCCTGCAAGGCATGCACGACATCATTCAGGACCCGCGCGCCGCGGCGGTCACCTTCGCCAAAGCGGTCCCCGCCTACGCCGGCAAGGAAGATTCGCTGGAGAAGGTTTTCAAGCTTTACGTCGAACACGTCTACGCCAATCAAACCGTACTGGGCCGCATCGATCCCGACCGGCTGGAAGCCGTCCGCAAGTTCTATGTCAGCGAAGGCATCGTCACCCAGGAACCGAAGCTCGACGACCTGTACACCAACCAGTTCATCGACACCCAAACAGCTGCGCAATAACGGCGAGTGACAACAAGGTAACGACACGATGAAAAACCTCAATAACTCCATGCTCGGCAGCGTTGCACTGCTGATCCTGTTCCTGGTGCTCTGGCAATGGGGCCCGGGACTGCTCGGCATGCCAGAGTTCGTCATGCCGCACCTGAGCCGTGTGGCCCAGGAAAGTATGGTGATGTGGCAAACCGGCGGCCTGCTGCAACATACCCTGATTACAGCATTCGAGATCATTGTCGGCTTCGGCCTGGGCGCTCTGCTCGGCGTGGCGATCGGTGTTTCGCTCGGGCTCTCGCCCGCCGCTGAAGCCATGCTGTCGCCTTACATTCTGGCCCTGCAAATCGCCCCGAAAGTCGCCTTCGCCCCGCTGTTCGTGATGTGGCTGGGCTACACCATCTACCCGAAGATCCTGATCGCCATCCTGATTGTGTTCTTCCCGGTGATGATCAACGTGCTGTCGGCTATCCGCACCGTTGACCCGGACATGATCAACCTCGTGCGGACGATGAACGCCAGTCGCTGGCAGATCTTCCGCCTGGTGGAGTTCCCCTCGGCCATGGCTGCGCTGTTCTCGGGCTTGCGCATTGCCTCGACCCTGGCCGTGATCGGCGTCACGGTTGGTGAGCTGGTCGGCGGTAACCAGGGCCTGGGCTTCCTGCTGGTCGATGCCGAAGGTCAGGGCAACACCGCGGGCGTATTCGTCGCCATTGTCATGCTCACGCTGATCGGGGTGCTCTCCTACGGCGCGGTGGTCTGGGCCGAGAAACGCGTTCTGCATTACATGCCCAAAGCCATGCTGAGTACTCAATGATGACGGCCCTCAATCGTTTGCTTGAAGGCCGCCGGATCCTGGTCACCGGGGGTGCCCGCGGATTGGGTTATGCGTTTGCCCAGGCCATCGGCCGCGCCGGTGCCCACGTGGTGATCGCCGACATTCTTGCCGAACGCGTCCAGCAATCGGCCACTGAACTGGTCGCCGAAGGCCTGACCGTGCATGGCGTGACGGTTGATCTTGCACAACCCGATTCGATCGATGCCTGCGTGGCTGAAACCACCCGATTGCTCGGTGGGCTCGACGGTCTGGTGAACAACGCGTCAATCACCAATTCCGGCGGCAAGACGTGCGAAGAACTGAGCCTCGATACCTGGGATCAGGTCATGCAAGTCAACGTGCGCGGCACCTGGCTGATGACCAAAGCGTGTCTGCCGGCCCTGCGCGCCAGTGGTCATGGCGCCATCGTCAACCTGGCGTCCGACACGCCGCTGTGGGGTGCGCCCAACCTGCTGGCCTATGTCGCCAGCAAAGGCGCAATCATTGCGATGACCCGCAGCCTGGCCCGCGAACTGGGCACCGACAACATCACGGTCAACGCCATCGCGCCTGGCCTGGTGCTGGTCGAAGCCACCGCCTACGTGCCCGAAGCACGTCACCGTTTGTACAACGACCACCGGGCCATCCAACGCCCGCAACTTCCCGAAGACGTCAGCGGCGCCGTGCTGTTCGCGCTGTCCGACCTCGCCCGTTTCATCACTGGACAAACCTTGCCGGTCAACGGCGGGTTCGTCATGCCTTGATCAGGAGACAGCCATGACCGATCTATCCGCACACTCTTCTTCACAACAAGCAACCCCGAAAAGCTGGGAACAACCGGCCGGCAGCGATCTGGAAAGCTGGATGAAAACCCGCATCGCCCGCTACGACACGCGCAAGTACGACTGGAACGCGCTGAAGTTCCAGGCCGATTACGACCCGAAATTCCGTCGTGCGCAAATGCGCTACATCGGCACCGGCGGCACGGGCGTGAGTACCGACATGAACACCATCCCGTCGGAGAACTTCACGTTCTCCACCATGGTGATTCCGGCCGGTCACGAGGGCCCGCCGCACCTGCACACCGATGTTGAAGAAGTGTTCTTTGTGCTGCGCGGCAAACTCAAAGTGGTGATCGAGAAGGACGGTGAGCGTTTCGAAACCATCCTCACCGACCGCGACGTGATTTCCGTACCGCCCGGCGTGTACCGCGAAGAGATCAACATCGGCGATGAAGACGCGCTGATGTGCGTGATGCTCGGCGCGAAAAAACCGCTGACTCCGACCTACCCGCCAGAACACCCCCTGGCCTCGATCAAGCGCGGATAAGCCCATGTCGTACGCCATCGATAATCTCGTCCCGCCGCTCACGGCTGACCTCCAGGCACAACTGGCCCTGAACTTTCCAGTGCGCACGCTGGAGATCGCAGGCGGTCGCCAGGCCTTTCGCGAATGCGGCGCCGGGCCGGCCATTGTGTTGTTGCACGGGATCGGCTCGGGCTCGGCGTCGTGGTTAGAGGTGGCGCAGGAGCTTGGGCAGAGCGCCCGGGTGATTGCCTGGGACGCTCCCGGCTACGGTGATTCCACGCCGCTGAGATCGCTGGCCCCCGACGCTTCGGACTACGCCGAACGACTGCTGCAGATGCTCGACGCTCTGGGTATCCAGCGCTGTGTGCTGGTGGGTCATTCCCTGGGCGCGATGACGGCCACAGCGTTCGCCAGCGGCGTGCAGCAACAACGGATCAGCCGGCTGGTCTTGATCAGCCCTGCCCAAGGCTATGGCCATCCATCACGCGCCTTGCAGCGTCAGGAAGTGCGCAACAAACGCCTGCGTGCCCTGGAACAACAGAGCATTCAGCAGATGGCCGAGCAACGCAGTCCCTACATGCTTTCACCCGCCGCCAGCCCGAAAGCACAGGCCTGGGTGCAGTGGAACATGGCGCGGCTCAATCCCGATGGCTATCGCCAGGCCATTGAACTGCTGTGCAGCGATGACCTGCTGCGGCACCCACCGCTGTCGATGCCTTGCGAAGTGCATTGCGGCGAAGCCGACAGCATCACGGCTCCCGAAAGCTGCCTGACCCTGGCCAAGGCGTTGGGCGCCACGTTCAACCTGATTGCCGATGCCGGGCATGCCAGCCCTATCGAACAACCTTATGTCGTGGCGGGCCGTCTGGCCTTTGCCATTAAAGAATCCCTGACAGGTGCATCTCTATGAACGATTCAGATCTGCTGAAGGACGCTCAGGACAAATACATCGTGCCGGGCCTGGAACGCGGCCTGCTGCTGCTCTGCGAATTCAGCCGGCGCAATCGCACGCTGACCGCGCCGGAACTGGCACGGCGTCTGGCGCTGCCGCGCTCAACCATATTTCGTCTGCTGACGACCCTGGAAACCATGGGCTTCGTCACCCGCAGCGGCAATGAATACCGCCTGGGCATGTCGGTGCTGCGCCTGGGCTTTGAATACCTGGCTTCGCTGGAGCTGACCGAACTGGGCCAGCCGCTGTTGGCGCGTTTGTGCGACCGCCTCAACTACCCGAGCAACCTGGTGGTGCGCGATGGTCGTTCGATTGTTTACGTGGCCAAGGTCTCGCCGCCGTCAGTGTTCTCCAGCGCGGTCAACGTCGGCACTCGCCTGCCCGCCCACGCCACGGTCCTGGGGCGAATTCTGCTCGAAGACCTGTCGCTGGCAGAGTTGCGTGAGCTGTACCCGGAAGAACACCTGGAGCAGTTCTCCGAGTGCACGCCGAAAACCGTGATGGAACTGTTCGACCTGGTTCAAGCCGACCGCCAGCGCGGTTTCGTCAGCAGCGAAGGGTTCTTTGAGTCAACGATCTCAACCGTCGCCGCCCCGGTGCGCGATGAGACGAGCAGGATCGTCGCCGCTCTGGGCGTCACGATCCCGACCGCACAGATCGCCCACGTCAACTTCAACGAGTTGCTGCTGCAAGTGCGCCGCAGTGCCGACGAACTGTCGCGGCTGCTCAACTACAACAGCGCTACTGCCCATGACGGTCAGCACCGCGTCACTGCGTTGATGAGGGATTGAAATGAGCCTTTATCAACTGCAAGACAGCACAGCGATTGTCACCGGAGGCTCCTCGGGCATTGGCCTGGCCTGCGTCGAATTGTTGCTCGAAGCCGGCGCGGCCGTGGCCTTTTGCGGCCGGGACGAAAACCGGTTGCGCAGCGCCGAAGCCGAGTTGCGTCAACGCTTCCCCGAAGCACGACTGCTCGCCCATGTTTGCAACGTGCTCGATGCGGACTCGGTCAAGGCGTTTGCCGCGGCTAGTCTGGCCGCATTGGGCCCGGCCAGCGTGCTGATCAACAACGCCGGGCAAGGTCGGGTGTCGACCTTCGCCGACACCACCGACAGTGCCTGGACCGAAGAGTTGAACCTGAAGTTCTTCTCGGTGATCAACCCGGTCCACGCCTTCATGGCACAGCTGCAACGCCAGCCGAACGCGGCCATCGTCTGCGTCAACTCGCTGCTGGCCAGCCAGCCGGAACCGCACATGGTCGCCACCTCGGCCGCTCGCGCCGGGGTCATGAACCTGGTGCGCTCGATGGCCACCGAATTTGCAGGTCAAGGCATTCGGGTCAACGGCATCCTCATTGGCCTGGTTGAATCCGGGCAATGGCGCCGACGTTTCGATGCCCGCGAAGAGCGGGATCTGGACTGGACCCAATGGACCGCCCAGCTGGCGCAACACAAACACATTCCCTTAGGGCGCCTGGGCCTGCCGATTGAAGCGGCCCGCGCGATCCTGTTTCTGGCCTCGCCTCTGTCGGCTTACACCACAGGCAGCCATATCGATGTTTCTGGAGGCCTGTCCCGCCATGCGTAATGAAAATACTGTCACCGTTGGCGCTGCCATCACCGCATTTCTCGAGCAGTGCGACGTCAAGGCCGCGTTCGGCGTGATCTCGATCCACAACATGCCGATCCTCGATGCCTTCGCCGTTCGCGGAAACATCCGCTTCGTCATGGCTCGCGGTGAAGCCGGCGCCACCAACATGGCCGACGCTTATGCCCGCACCACCGGCGGCCTCGGTGTCTGCCTGACGTCCACTGGCACCGCCGCCGGTAACGCCGCCGGCGCCTTGGTCGAAGCGTTGACTGCCGGCACTCCGCTGCTGCACATCACCGGGCAGATCGAAACGCCTTATCTGGATCAAGAGTTCGCTTATATCCATGAAGCTCGCGACCAACTGACCATGCTCAAGGCCGTGTCGAAGGCTGCGTTCCGTGTGCGCAGCGTCGAAACCGCGCTCAGCACAATGAAGCTGGCCGTGCAGACTGCCCTGACCGCCCCCACCGGGCCGGTCAGCGTAGAGATCCCGATCGACATCCAGTCGACCTTCATCCCGATGCCCACCGACCTGTCACCGCTGCCGATTCCGGTTGCCGTGCCTGCGCCTGAAGCGCTGGACCTGGTGGCCGAGCGTCTGGCCACCGCCACCCGTCCACTGTTGTGGCTCGGCGGCGGCGCACGGCATGCCGGGCCTCAAGTCAAACGCCTGCTGGACATGGGCGTCGGCGTGATCACCTCGACTCAGGGTCGCGGCGTGGTCAACGAAGATGACGAGCGTTGCCTCGGCGCGTTCTCGCAAAACAAACTCGTCGAGCAGTTCCTGCAAAGCTGCGATGCCTTGCTGATCGCAGGCTCGCGTCTGCGCAGCAACGAAACCTTCAAGTACGCGTTGAAATTGCCACGCAACACCTTGCGTATCGATGCCAACCCGGCCATCGAAGGGCGCAGCTATAACAGCGAACTGTTCATCTGTGGCGATTCGGCGCTGGCCCTTGAAGGTCTGGCGGATCGCCTGGAAGGTCGCCTGCAGATCGACCCGACATTCCTCGCCGAACTCAAGGATGTCCGCGAAAAATCCCGCACCCAATTGATCGCCGACCTCGGCCCGTATTCGGCCATGGTCGAACAGCTACAAGCGATCACCGGGCGCAATTTCTCCTGGGTGCGCGACGTCACGCTGTCCAACAGCATCTGGGGCAACCGCCTGCTGACCCTGTTCCACCCTCGCGCCGGCGTGCATGCACTCGGAGGCGGCATTGGCCAGGGCCTGTCGATGGGGATCGGTGCTGCCGTGGCCGCGGCTGAAACGGCGCCTGAGCGCAAGGTCTTCGCCCTGGCCGGTGACGGCGGTTTCATCCTCAACCTCGGCGAACTGGCGACGCTGGTGCAAGAAAAAGCCAACGTGGTGATTCTGCTGATGAACGACCAACGTTACGGCGTGATCCGCAACATTCAGGACGCGGTGTATGGCAGCCGTCACTGCTACGTCGACCTGCACACGCCGGATTACTCCAAGCTGGCGCAATCCCTGAACCTGCGCCACGGCCTGGTCACCGACCTGAAGGATTTCGGCCGCGTGGTCGACGGCGCGTTGGCTCAACCCGGCCCGTTCCTGCTGGAAGTCGACATGCTCGCCGTCGGCAGCTTCGCCACCCAGTTCGCCGGTCCGCCCAACAGCGAAACCAAAGCGCAAAAAGCCACGGCCTGAGGACTTCGTCATGCTGCATATCACCATGATCGGCTGCGGCGCCATTGGCGTCGGCGTGCTCGAACTGCTGGAGAAGGACCCGCAGCTGTGCGTTGACTACGTCATCGCTTCGGCCGGGTCTGAAGAGCTTGTCCGTCAAAGGCTGGCCAGCTTCAAGCAACCGCCGCAGGTGCTGACCGCGTTGCCGGCCGATGCCCGTCCCGACCTGTTGGTCGAGTGCGCCGGCCACCGCGCCATCGAAGAACATGTGTTGCCCGCGCTGGAGCGTGGCATTGCCTGCCTGATCGTCTCGGTCGGCGCGCTGTCCGAAGTCGGCCTGGTTGAACGCCTGGAAGCAGCGGCCGAACGCGGCCAGACCCGCATCGAATTGCTGCCCGGCGCCATCGGCGGTATCGACGCCCTGTCGGCAGCCAAAGTCGGTGGGCTGGATTCGGTCAATTACACCGGTCGCAAACCGGCTAAAGCCTGGAAAAACACCCCTGCTGAACAGGCCTGCGACCTGGACAGCATTACCGAAGCAACGGTGATTTTTGAAGGCAGCGCTCGCGAAGCGGCACGGCTCTATCCAAAAAACGCCAACGTCGCGGCGACCTTGTCGCTGGCCGGGCTCGGCCTGGATCGCACCCACGTGACACTGATCGCCGACCCGCTGAGCGAGGAGAACGTCCATCACTTCGAAGCGCGCGGTGCATTCGGCGGTTTCGAACTGAGCTTGCGTGGCAAGCCGCTGCTGGCCAACCCGAAGACCTCGGCGCTGACCGTTTATAGCGTCGTCCGCGCCTTGGGCAACCACGCCCACGCGATTTCGATTTAGGGGACCGCCAATGACTCTAGAACAGACTTTACCGATCTGCATTGCCGGCGACTGGCGCCTCGGTCGCGGCGAGCGTTATGCCACGTGCTACCCCGCCACGGGCGAAACCGTCGCCTGGCTGAATGCCGCCAGTGTCGAAGACGTGGAAGACGCCGTGCAAGGCGCCCACCAAGCGTTTTTGCACAGCGGCTGGGCGCAGCGCAAACCTCATGAACGGGCCAGCGTGCTGTACCGCATCGCCGAGCTGATCCGTGAGCGCAGCGAAGAACTGGCGCAATTGCAGCGTCAGGACAACGGCAAACCGATCAACGAAACCCGTGCCCTGGTGGCCAGCGCCGCCGGCACGTTTCAGTTTTTCGCCGCGGCCTGTGAAACCCTCGAAGAAACCATCACGCCATCGCGCGGTGATTTCGTCAGCATGAGTGTGTACGAGCCAATGGGCGTGATCGCCGCGATCACCCCGTGGAACTCGCCGATTGCCAGCGAAGCGCAGAAAGTCGCTCCGGCACTCGCTGCGGGCAACGCAGTGGTGATCAAACCGGCGGAAATCACGCCGCTGATGGCTTTGCAACTGGCACGCATCTGCGAGGACGCCGGCTTGCCTAAAGGTCTGCTCAGTGTGCTGCCGGGCAAGGGTTCGCTGCTCGGTGATGCGCTGACGCGTCATCCGTTGGTCAAGCGCGTGTCGTTCACGGGTGGCACCAAAACCGGCAAACACATTGCCCACATCGCCGCTGACAAGATGATGCCGGTGTCGCTGGAACTGGGCGGCAAATCGCCGACCATCGTTCTTGATGACGCCGACCTCGACCACGCGGTGGCGGGTGTGCTGTACGGCATCTTCAGCTCTTCGGGCGAAGCCTGCATCGCCGGCTCGCGATTGTTCGTCGCCCGCGCGTTGTATGAGCCGTTCATGTCGCGCCTGGTGGCGGCCGCGGCCGAACTGCGCGTCGGTGATCCGGCCGATGAACGTACCCAAATGGGCCCGTTGATCAGTGCCGGCCACCGCGAGTCGGTGGAGCGTTATGTTGCTCTGGGACTGGCCGAAGGTGGACGCCTGTTGCTCGGTGGCAAGCGTCCGAGCGGCGGCGTGTACGACCAGGGTTATTACTACCCGCCGACCATCCTCGAAGGTTTGAACAACAGCCAACAGGTCTGTCAGGAAGAGATCTTCGGCCCCGTTCTGGTCGCCATGCCCTTCGATGACGAAGCGCAATTGCTCGAGCAGGCCAACGACAGCCTGTACGCGCTCGCCGCCGGCATCTGGACGCGCGATTACAAACGCGCCTGGGCGCTGGGTCGAAAAATTCAGGCCGGTACGGTGTGGATCAACACCTACAAACAGTTCTCGATTTCCACACCGTTCGGCGGCTGGCGCGACAGCGGTCTGGGCCGTGAAAAAGGTCGCCTCGGCATCCTGCAGTACATGGAACAGAAAAGCCTTTATTGGGGCATGAATGAACAGCCATTGGCCTGGGCCGGTGTGCAACGAGAGGTTGGGTTATGAGCGTTTTAGGCATTGATGAAGTCACCTACGGCGTCGAGGACCTCGACACCAGCGTGCGTTTTTTCAGCGACTGGGGCCTGACGAAAGTCAGCGAGCAGCCTGACGAAGTGATCTTCGAAACCCTCAACGGTTGCCGCGTGGTGCTCGCCGACATCAACAAGGCGGGTTTGCCGCCCGCCATCGAGGCCGGTTCGACCGTGCGCGAAGTGGTCTGGGGCGTCGAAAGCGACGCTGACTTGAGGCTTTATAGCGAACGAATCGCCAACGATCCGGGCTTCATCGAAGCTGATGGGCGCATCGGTTGCACCGATCCCAACGGCTTGGCGATCCGCCTGCAAGTGACCCGCAAGCGAGAACTGGTGATCGAGTGCAGCGGCCATAACACCTGGCAGACCAAAGGCCGGATCAACAAGGCCGCGCCGGTCTACGACCGCGCCACGCCGATCGAAGTCGGCCATGTGGTGTTTTTCGTCAAGGACGTGAACGCCTGCGAAGCCTTCTATCACGAACGTTTCGGCTTCCAGGCCTCTGACCGCTATCCGGATCGCGGGGCGTTCCTGCGCACCGCCGAAGAAGGCGGCCACCACGACCTGTTCATGCTGCAACTGCCCGCCCCTCGTGCCGGCTTGAACCACGTCGCCTTCACCGTGCGCGATGTGCACGAAGTGTTCGGCGGCGGCATGCACATTTCCCGCAGCGGCTGGGCAACGGAAATCGGTCCGGGTCGACATCCGGTGTCGTCGGCGTTCTTCTGGTACTTCAAAAACCCGGCCGGCGCGCTGGTCGAGTACTACGCCGACGAAGACCAACTGACCGGCGAATGGGAACCGCGCACCTTCGAACCCGGCCCGACGGTCTTCGCCGAATGGGCCATCGCCGGCGGCATCGATGGCAATACCCGACGCCAGCAACATGTCGAAGCGCCGCAAGGCAAGTTCCTCACCGACAAACCGAAACCCTGAGCAGGAGTCGTCCATGTCTTCGCTGAATATCGCTATTGCTGGTGCCGGAATCGGTGGCCTGACCGCCGCCATCGCCCTGCTTCGCGCAGGCCATAACGTCACCGTATTCGAACAGTCGAAAGCCTTTTTGCGGGTCGGTGCCGATATCAACCTGACACCTAATGCCGTACGTGCTCTGGATGGTCTTGGGGTAGGCGCTGCCGTGCGCATCCCTGCCGCGCGTCCAACGCACCGGATCAGCCGTTTATGGGACAGCGGCGAGGAAACCTCGCGCCTGGAAATGTCCGATGCCGCCGAACAGAAATACGGTGCACCGCAACTGACCATTCACCGCGCCGATCTGCTTGCCGCGCTGGCAGACGTCTTTCCACAAGAACAGGTGCAGTTCGGCAAACGCGCAGAGCACGTCGTGCAAACCGCCAACGGTATCGAGTTGCGTTTCAAGGATGGCAGTCGCCACGTCACCGATCTGTTGATCGGCGCCGACGGCATCCATTCGGTAGTGCGCAACGCGTTGTTCGGTGATGAGCAACCGCGCTTTACCGGTGTAGTTGCCTACCGCGCGGTCGTACCGGCCGAGAGCGTGGCCCATGTGCCGAACATTCAGGCGTTCACCAAATGGTGGGGACCGACCCCGGAAAGCCAGATTGTGACCTTTCCACTCAATCAGGGGCGGGACATTTTCATCTTCGCCACCACCGCCCAGGACAGTTGGCATGAAGAGTCCTGGACCAGCGCCGGCGATGCCGACGAGTTGCGCAGTCACTATCAGGACTTCCACCCGGATGCTCGCGCCCTGCTCGATGCGTGCAATGAGGTGCTCAAGACCGCGCTGTACGAACGCGATCCGCTGCCGTTTTGGTCGAAGGGTTCGATGACCCTGCTGGGCGATGCCTGCCATCCAATGATGCCGTTCATGGCGCAAGGCGCCGGCCAGGCGATCGAAGACGCAGTTGTGCTCGCTCGCCATTTGCAAGACCTGACCAGCACCGCGCAGATCGCCGATGCACTGCAGGATTATCAGCAGGCACGGCTGCAACGCACCAGCCAGATCCAGATCGGCTCGCGCGGCAACCAATGGCTCAAGGACGGCGGCAACGCCGACTGGGTTTATGGCTATGACGCCTGGGCTGTACCGATGCCGAACGTGGCTTGAGCAGGGACACGAGCATGAGCGAGACCTTGCTGGTGACCGTGCTGCTCAAGCACGACCAATCAAAGAACCTGGAAGACATTCAGCGGCATATGAAGCAGCAGGACTGGTGGGAACGGTTTCCCCCGCAAGGCGTCGAGGTGGTGTCCTGGACCGTGGCCATGGGCCTGGGCCAGATCGTCACCCTGCGTTTGCCACCAAGTCTGCTGCCGACCCTCAACGTCGAGCTCGAACGCTCGGCCTGGGGTGTGTTCAGCACCGAAGTTTTCCCGACGTATGACTTTATTCCCGTGCGCGAAATGATCCGCGAACGGGTACGTAACGGAGGTCAATGAGATGAGCAATACCGAACCCTACCTGGAGCCGCATCAGGCCCGCAAACGCCCCAACACCCAGTTCGAAGAGTTGCTCGGTGACTCTATCGAGCGCGCCTTTGGCAACGGGGTGACCGAGTTGCCCGACCTGCTCGTGCACCTGAATCTGGCCGGGCCGCCCTGCCCGCTGACCACCGGAGAGTGGACACCAGACGCCTATAAAACCCTGATGGCTCGGCTGGGCGAATGACCCGCCGGAGGACAATAAGAAATGAACATGAATACAACCGTCGATCCAGCTGAAAACCTCTTGGCCAATGGGTTGAAAAACCTTTGGTTCCCGGTCCTGCCCTCCGATCAATTGGGCGAAAAACCGGTATCGATTCGCCGTCTGGGCTACAAGATCGCCCTGTGGCGCGACAATGACGGCAGCGTCCATGCCCTGGAAGATCACTGCCCTCATCGCGGCGCGCCGTTGTCCCAGGGGCCGGTGTTGGGTGACCGTCTGCAATGCCCTTATCACGGCGTCGAAGTGCGCTGCGACGGCACGGTCACCAAAGTCCCCGGCAGCCCCGGTTGCAAGCTCGAAGGCAGCCGCCCGACACGCATGTTCCACACCCGTGAAGCCGCTGGCGCCATCTTTCTGTACAACGCTGCAGATCCGCACGTGGACACTCCGCCGGAGCTGGTCTTGCCGGAGCAACTGACCTCCCCCGAATGGAGCAGCTTCGTCTGCTACACCGAGTGGAAAGGCGATTATCGCTACGTCATCGACAACGTCATGGACCCGATGCACGGCACCTACCTGCACAAGATGTCGCACTCCATGAGCGAAGGCGAAGCCACCGCCAAGTTCGTCACCCGCGACACCGACAACGGTTTCTTCTTCGAGAAAGAAGGCCAGCGCGGGGTGAATTTCGACTGGACCGAGTTCATGGATAACGGCTGCCACTGGCTGCGCCTGGAAATCCCGTATCCGAAAACCGGCGGCCCGGGCGGCAACTTCACCATCATCGGCAGCTACACACCGAGCAGCCGCTCCTTGTCGGCGGTGTTCCACTGGCGATGCCGCCCACTGACCGGCTGGCAGCGCGACACTTGGCGTTTCCTCTACAAGAACCGCCTGGAAGCACGGCACTGGGCGGTGCTGGAACAGGATCGGGTGCTGCTCGAATTCATGGAGCCGGACGCCAACCAGCGGGAAAACCTCTACCAGCATGACCTCGGTGTGGTGCGTCTGCGCCGCTACCTGAAAAACGCGGCCAAGGCCCAACTGGAGCTGATCGACGCGAAGCAGTTGCCATGAACGCAGCCGTGCAACGTGTTCAGGCCGGCTCGTTGATCGAGCCGGCCAGCGCCACCTGGTCGAATGCCTTGCTGATCGGCAATGAAGTGGTGATGTCCGGCATGACCGGCCATCCCGCTACACGCCTGGCCGTTGTGGCTGACGCGCCGCTCGATGCCTACGCCCAGACACTGGTCGTGCTGAACAAAGTCCGGGCGCTGGTTGAAGCGGCAGGTGGGCATGTCGGCAACATTTACCGTTTGACGGTGTATGTCACTGCAATCGCCGACAAGGATGAAGTGGGCCGCGCGCGCCATGACTTCTTCGAAGGTCAGGCGGTTTTCCCGACCTCCACGCTGGTCGAAGTCAGCGCACTGGTGTTTCCCGAACTGCGGGTGGAGATCGAGGCCAGTGCGCGTCTTGATCTCGATTTGCGTACTGTCGAAAAGAGGTGACCGATGTCCCATTCCTCCCCCCTCACCGCTCGAGTGCACACGCTGCGCTATGAAGCCGAAGGCATCATCAGCGTCGAGTTGCGGCCGTTTGGCGACACGGTGTTCGCCCCGTTTGAAGCCGGCTCGCACATCGATCTGCATCTTCCCAACGGACTGGTACGCAGTTATTCACTGCTCAACTCGCCGAGCGATCGAGGCCGTTACGTGATCGGCATCCTGCGTGATCGCAACAGCCGCGGCGGCTCGGAATTTGTGCACGCGCAACTGCGGGTCGGCATGCAACTGCCGATCTCGTCACCGCGCAATAATTTCCAGCTCGACCTCAGCGCCAAACACAGCGTGCTGGTGGCTGGCGGTATCGGTATCACGCCGATCTACTGCATGTTCCGCCAACTGTTGGCGCTGGGAAAATCCGCCGAACTGATCTACTGCGCCCGCTCGCGACAGGAAGCCGCGCTGGTTGAGGAACTCAGCGGCTTGAGTGCCAAAGTCGTCTATCACTTCAACGATGAAAAGGGCATGCCGCCAGACCTGAGCGCCTACCTGGCCGATCAGCCCAGCGATACACACTTCTATTGCTGCGGTCCGACGCCGATGCTCGATGCTTTCGAAAGCACCTGCGAAGGTCTCGGTTACCCCCATGCGCATATCGAGCGTTTCGCGGCGGCCGAACTGCCACCGTCCGAAGATGCCCAGAGCAGCTACAGCGTCGAGCTGAAAAAATCCGGCAAGACGTTGTCGATTGAGCCCGGCTTGAGTTTGCTCGACGTGCTGCTCGATGCCGGCTGTGACATCGAGTACAGCTGTCGCGAAGGCGTGTGCGGTTCGTGCGAAACACGCGTGCTGGAAGGTGATGTCGACCATCGGGACGGCGTGCTGACCAAAGCCGAACGTGCGGCGAATAAATCCATGATGGTGTGTGTATCGGGATGCAAGAGTCGGCGATTGGTACTGGATCTATAACACGGATAGTTGAGTTTCCCAGGTTAAACAGGCCGACAGTGATGTCGGCCTTTTTTATGGGGTGTGACCTACAAAACGCACAGTTAACGTGCAGTTTCGTTACCCCCTGGAGCCCTTGTTTCATGGGCAACACAAACAACTATGTTTCCTATATAAACAATTGTTTTCATTGAACTTTTAAGCATCTAGCAAGCCTTCGGCAGTTGGCATAGTTTCTGCTCAGTAAACATGAGTTCATCTGTCATACGCCGTATTACCCATGAAACAATAAAAACAGAAACGCACTTAATCAAAGCAACACTCGACGTTTATCCGCCAATCGCCACTTTTAAGGCGAACGGAACAGTGTTGCCGGTCACTTGGTAGCGTTCAATTGAGCAGCGGAGTCAACATGAAGCATTACGTTATATGTCTGGGACTGATGATGAGCAGTTGCGTGAGTTTCGCCGGTGAACCCGGTCCCGCTGCACCCGACTCGCCAACGACCGGAAAAAAGCCGTTTCCGCATATCGCCTGGCGCAGTGATGATGGCGAAAGCAGCCTGGACATCGGCGGTGCCTTGCGGACCAACTACCGCGACGAGCATTGGGACACCACCGAAAACAACGGACGTTTTCTCTTCGACACCTTCCGCATCGACGTACAGGCAAAGTACAAAAACCTCTACAGTGACGTCGGCTACTGGTTTCAGGATGACGGCAAACGCTCCATCGACCGCGGCTTCGTCGGTTACCGCCTCAACAGCAATTCAAACCTGCAACTGGGCGCGCCGTTCAAACCATTCGGCCTGGAACCCTACCCGCAATTTGGCTGGAGCTATCACCTGCCCTTCTTCATGGGCTATGGCGTCAGCGCCGGCACTGGCTTGAAGTACAGCTACAAGGATCAGGACTGGGATCTGCAACTCGGGTATTTCCCGCGCATGTTGCCTTCCGACATTCGCTACTCACCGGAAGTCGGGCGTTTCGCCGACCTCAAGGACAATGCGATCCCTTTCACCCAGTCGCGCCAGGACAACGAGAAACACAACCAGATCAACGCCCGGGTCGCGCGGACCTTTATCAATGATGGCTGGAAAACCGAAATCGGCGCATCGGTGGCCGCCGCCCAGTTGTACAACGCCACCACCAAAGACGACGGCGATTACTGGGCCGGCGGTATCCACGCCATCATCAACGCCGGCGCGTGGACCGTCTCCACCCAAGGCATTCGCTACGAGTACGACCCAAAAAACCCTGCCGGTGTCAGCAACGACTCGGTGCTGATGGGCGGCAACGGCCTGACCCCCGCGTACCTGATCGCCTCCAAAGCCACCATTGCCTCGCTGAATGTTAGCTATGACATCCCCACGCCGAAACTGGGGCAGCTAAAGAAGATCAAGCTGTACAACGACTACAGTCGAATGATGAAAGACAAGAGCGGTTGGGACGACTCGCAGATGTACACCGTCGGTGCGCAGTTCCTGGCCATGCCGATCATGGCGTGGGTCGACCTGACCTGGGCGAAAAACGCCAACCCCTATGGCGGTGCGGAAAACGGTACGGGCTTTACCAATACCAGTTCGGTTGGCAGCAATCAGTGGTACTACCGGACCAACGTCAATATCGGGTACTACTTCTGATCCCGTTATCGCCGAACCCCGAGGCTTTTTCGACCAGCGGCGCGGATGACCCGTCAGCCCCGCTGGCTCGAATCGGTATCCCTCTAGTCCGGTAGTTTCAGCCTGTCCATTGAGCGTTGTTCATCGACATGGCAGCGCATGACAAACAATTGCTTACAAAACAGAAATTCATTAAACCCGATCTTGTACTAGCGAGTGTTAGCGCGCGAGGGTGAGCGTGTGGTGCCGCTAGTATTACGTGAAGGCACATTCCCGCTGATTGCCGGCGTTACTCAACACTACATGGTGCAGATGGAGCACGACGGCAGCTCGCCAAGCCTCCATGACCTGGCCTCACCGACGCCACTGGACAACGTCGCCGAGAAAAACCCTGAAGAGTTCAATCGCCTGTCGCAGTTGACCCGCGCCATGCATGAAACCTCAAGGTTGATGCTGTACCAGAACGTGCGAAAGTGACGGCTTTCCCGCGTCTCAAATAGGCGCGGGCCTACCCCTGATGCCGGTAAAAGACTCTGCCTATCGCGACCCAATACTCCACCTATTAGCTGACTTCCCAACTGGGGTCTAACCTTATTCGAGCGCTGGCACCCTAGCCGGCCGGTTAAGAGCTGATAAGGAGATAGGAATGGGTCAGAAGCCTGACTAAATCTGCCGTAGGCCACCGTGCAGGCAACTCGATTGCCGCTGTTCAGAATTCCCGTGTGATCAAAACAATCAGTTGATCAAACTGCTGGCCCTGCAGCCTGTGTCATTGGTTTCGCTCGTTGCTATTTAACGCCCACGCTGGGCCGAATAGCCGGATGAACACGACCAAAGGTAGCTCACACATGGCAAATGAATCGAAATGCCCGTTCCTTAGCGCCGCTGGCGGTGGCACGACAAACCGCGACTGGTGGCCGAACCAACTGAATCTGAAGATCCTCCATCAGCACTCGTCCCTGTCCGACCCCATGGACGAGGGCTTCAACTACGCCGAAGCATTCAAAACCCTGGACTTTGAAGCGGTCAAAAGAGACCTGACGGCGTTGATGACCGATTCGCAAGACTGGTGGCCGGCGGACTTCGGTCACTACGGGCCACTCTTCATTCGCATGGCCTGGCACGCCGCCGGTACGTATCGCACCGGTGACGGTCGTGGTGGCGCCGGTTCCGGCCAGCAGCGCTTTGCGCCGCTCAACAGTTGGCCGGACAACGTCAGCCTCGACAAGGCGCGTCGGCTGCTCTGGCCGATCAAGCAAAAGTATGGCCGTAACATCTCCTGGGCAGACCTGATTGTCCTCACCGGCAACGTCGCGCTGGAGTCCATGGGCTTCAAGACCTTTGGCTTTTCCGGCGGTCGTCCGGACGTCTGGGAACCGGATGAGGATGTTTACTGGGGCTCGGAAAACAAGTGGCTGGGTGGCGACACCCGCTATGGCAAAGAAAATGAGCCCATGCAAGAGCCCGGCGAAGGCCCACTCGTTGCCGAGCCGGGGGAAAATGAGGAGAGTCGTACCGAGCAAGGGCGCAACCTCGAAAACCCGCTCGCTGCGGTGCAAATGGGCTTGATCTACGTGAACCCTGAAGGCCCGGAAGGCAACCCGGACCCGGTTGCGGCCGGGAAAGACATCCGCGAGACCTTCGCGCGCATGGCGATGAATGACGAAGAAACCGTGGCACTGATTGCCGGCGGCCACGCCTTCGGCAAGACCCACGGCGCCGGACCTGCCGACAATGTCGGCGCCGAACCCGAAGCCGCTGGCCTCGAAGCGCAGGGCTTTGGCTGGAAGAACAGCTTCGGCACCGGCAAAGGCCCGGACACCATCACCAGCGGCCTGGAAGTCACCTGGACCACCACGCCCACCCGGTGGAGCAACAACTACCTGGAAAACCTGTTCGGCTTCGAGTGGGAGCTGAGTAAAAGCCCGGCCGGTGCGAACCAGTGGATACCGAAAAACAACGCCGGCGCCGGCATCATTCCGGATGCTCACGACCCGTCCAAACGACGCAATCCGACCATGCTGACCACCGACCTGTCGCTGCGATTCGACCCGATCTATGAACCGATTTCGCGGCGCTTCCTGGCCAATCCAGACCAGTTGGCCGACGCGTTCGCCCGTGCCTGGTTCAAGCTGATCCACCGCGACATGGGGCCTCTCTCCCGCTACCTCGGCCCGGAAATGCCAAGCGAAGAACTGCTTTGGCAAGATCCGATTCCAGCGGTCGACCATACCCTGGTCAACGACAGTGACGTCGCCGAACTCAAGAGCAAACTCCTGGCCTCGGGCCTGACAGTCTCGCAGCTTGTATCAACTGCCTGGGCGGCGGCTTCCACCTTCCGTGGCTCCGACAAACGCGGCGGTGCCAACGGTGGGCGTCTGCGTCTGGCCCCGCAGAAGTTCTGGCAGGCCAACCAGCCTGAGCAACTGGCGAACGTGCTGGCGAAACTCGAGAGCATTCAGAGCGAGTTCAACAACAGCGGCAAGAAGATCTCGCTGGCGGACCTGATCGTGCTGGCCGGTAGCGCTGGCGTCGAACAGGCGGCAAAAAACGCCGGTCAAACCGTGACGGTGCCTTTCACGCCAGGACGGATGGACGCCTCCCAGGAGCAGACGGACGTGGAATCCTTCGGCTTCCTCGAACCCATCGCCGATGGTTTCCGTAACTACCTCAAAGGCAGATACCGCGTACCGGCCGAGCAGCTGTTGATCGACAAGGCGCAACTGCTGACACTCACCGCGCCAGAAATGACCGCGCTCATTGGCGGTATGCGCGTGCTGAACACCAACGTCGGGCAAACCAAACACGGTGTGTTCACGCAGCAACCGGAGGCGTTGACCAACGACTTCTTCAAGAACCTGCTGGATATGGGCGTGGAATGGAAACCGGTCTCGGAGGCTAATGAGGAGTTTGAAGGGCGCGATCGCAAAACCGGCGAAGTGAAGTGGACAGGCACCCGTGTCGACCTCGTCTTCGGCTCACATGCGCAGTTGCGCGCGTTGGCCGAAGTCTATGCAACCGCTGATGCGAAGGAAAAGTTTGTTAAAGACTTCGTGGCTGCCTGGACCAAGGTGATGAACGTGGATCGCTTCGATCTTAAGTAACGCGGGCGGTAGTGCTGAAACTGCAACGCCTCCCAATGTGGAGGCGTTGTGCTTTTTACTGATTGGAGGAAGTGTCTAAACGGGAGAAATCGTGGCAAGCGCACCGATCAAAATGGTCAACACCAGAAATCCACCCAGGAAAATTGCCATCTTGCCCATTGGGCCTCCTACGTTATGAGTTTGCAGTACAGCGGTTGCCGCAACTGCGGAGCGTGCTGTCATTGTGAGCCGGCGACTGCGTGGGTTACAGATGCAGGTAGCGAAGGAAAATACGGATCAGAACAAAACTCGCCCGAGTAAAAGCCCGCTGACCATCACCGGCTCAGCGGGCTTTTGACTGAATGAATAATTCCTCTGTTTATCACAGGGATAGAAACTACAAAGCCTGTAACAGGCTATCCGTGATTACTCCAGAAAAAGTCGTCTCTACCGGTCCGATGAGAAAGACAGGTCCCACGCCATCCCATTGAACCGTTACGGTTCCGCCATCACATTCAACCTCCACGGAATTGTCTAACAAGCCACGACGAATTCCGTTAACAGCGGCACCACAAGAGCAGGAACCTGAACCAAGCGGAATACCCCCCCAGCGCTCCCAAATGCGCAATCGAATGTGCTTTCGGTCAATGATCTGGACGAAATGCACGTTCGTCCTGAGGGGAAATAGGGGGTTGGTTTCAATTGTCGGTCCTATTGTCGCTATATCAACGGCTGTCAGATCATCCACAAAATAGGTGCAGTGCGGATTTCCCATGCTGCAAGCAGTTGGGCCACCAGCAAGTGGCAAAACAGCAGTATCCATTTCCAGAGCCAGAGGAATATCCGACCAGCCGAAAAGCGGCTCTCCCATGTTGACAGAAATTGCGCCGGTTGAGGTTCGTTCGCAAGTGAGTAGACCACGGTTGGTTCGGAGCGCTATCGACGTAATATTTGATTCGCGCATCAGCATATCCGCGGCCCCCCGCGTTGCGCTGCCACAAGCGTCCAGCGTGGAGCCATCTGCATTCCAAAACATCACGCGCGCATCTGCATCATCGCAATCGAGCACCACTGCGAGTTGATTGAATCCGACTCCTCGATTCCGATCCCCCATTCGCCGAGCCATGTTACTTGTCATTGGATTGGACGAGTTTCGCGAGTCCACGATAACGAAGTCATCGCCATTGGCGTGCATTTTATGAAAACTCAGCGGCATTGATAGTTCCCTTTTCGCGATCCAGCAAATATGGAATCCCACAAAATAGTCCTTCGCACCGTTCGTGCGGCCTACTCCTCAAAGCGACCCGTCGCGTCACGATCGCGCTCGTATCGTCTCGTGAGCGGAAACGGCGGCAACCAGGACTCGCGGCGGACGTTCCAGCTTTCGTAGGTTGGCATCAGCTGGTCAGGGGTATCCAGGGATCCCAGGTTCACTTCGATTTCGTCGGCGGTGCGTGCGAAAACGGACGAGCCGCAGCGGGGACAGAAAAACCGCCCGGCGTAGTCGCGTGTTTCGCCATTGATCGTCACCGCATCCTGAGGGAACACTGCGGAAGCGTGAAAGAGGGCCCCATGATGCTTGCGGCAGTCGAGACAGTGACAAAGGCCGACCCGGTATGGGCGTCCCGAAGCCTCAATTCGGACGTCGCCGCACAGGCAACCGCCGGTGAATCGTTCCATGCTGCGTCTCCTCTACAATCAAGCGGTCGGAATGTTTGCAACGCAAAGCCGGTCTTCCCGAGTGACGCGCCGGCGTGACTTCGCAAAAGGCCATCGCCGGTGATTATGACGCAGGTAAACCGTCACCGATAAGGTCCGATCCACCAGCACTTGTCCTATCCTTCCATTCAACCAACAACTCTGGAGATCGAAATGCCCGCCTCCGAATCCGCCCTCCTCCAAAGCTGGCACCACAATGCCCAATCCTGGATCGAAGCCATTCGCACCGGCACCATTGAAAGCCGCCTCAAAGTCACCGACCAGGCAATCCTGCTGGCGGTGCTAGGCCGCCAGCCCGAGCGTGTGCTCGACCTGGGCTGCGGCGAGGGCTGGCTGTTGCGTGCGCTGGCTGAACGCGCCATCAAGGCGGTCGGTGTGGATGGCGATGCGACGCTGGTCGAGGCGGCGCGGGCGGCGGGCTCTTCGCAGGTGCATTTGGCGAGCTATGAAGCGTTGGTGGAGGCGAAGGTGGACATCGGCAGCGACTACGACCTGATCTGCGCCAACTTCGCCCTGCTGCACCAGGACATCATCCCGCTGCTCGCCGCCATGAACGCCCTGCTCGCCCCTGGCGGTGCGCTGGTGATCCAGACGCTGCATCCGTGGATCGTGGCGGCGGGCGACTATCAGGATGGTTGGCGGGAAGAGACCTTCGCTGGGTTCAAGGGGCAGTGGCAACCCATGCCGTGGTACTTGCGCACCTTGTCCAGTTGGCTCAATGCGCTGGACATGGCCGGCTTTCGGCTGGCCAGCCTGCAGGAGCCGCAGCACCCGCAAAGTCCTGTGCCGCAGTCGTTGCTGTTGGTGGTCGAGCAACGCCAGCCGTCATGATGGGAGCAGGTCCAGTGTGCGCTCAACCTCTTGAATGTCGATTTTGAAGCCATCGCCCTCTGGCGTTCCGACCACAAAGCCAAAATTCTGGCTGTCGCGATCCGTCAGGTACTTGAAGTAGCTGACGAAACGGTTCGGTGGCTGCAGTGCCAGCAACGAACCACCCTGCTGCAGTACATTGACACCATGTACGAGCTGGCTCCCTTCGACCCCCACCACGGTCCGCGCCCCGGCACACGTCGCCACTATGGTCGGGACATCGGTTTTCAAAGGATCGATTATGCGAAACCCCCTACTCTTACGCAGATGTTCAGCGAGCTCAATTTCATTGCGCAAAAAGCGCAAGTCACCGTCGCCACCCCGGAGAATGAACACGCCAGGGTGAGACTCATAGCTCACGTGCGACAGTAGCTTTTCACCCATGGCACGGAAACGTAAATGCCGGCTTCGATTGTTGCTCAGATCGTCGAATAGCACGAGCTCACGAAAAAACGCACCGTTCAAGCGAACCGGTTTCATGCCAACCCAGTCCTCATACGCGGGGGCCTGGGTAAATATGGGAAACCTGGCGGATGGCGCGGTGGTGACCGGGACGCCTTCGTCGCAGGCCAACGAATAAGTCGGGCAGTCTTCCATCAACCATGTGCCAAACCATGTATTTCCATTTTGCGTGCAGTAGACGGCCCCGCGATCAATCTCGTTTTCCACGAGAATTCGCGGAAACATACTCGGCTTGAGAGACAACCACAGACTTGCATTGTCCTTGTAGAGCGCTCCATCGATCAGCCAGACATCCTTGAGCAAGTAGCCACGTGTCGGGCCCTGAACCACGTCACCCAGCCCTTCCATGGTGCGAGCGGGATGCTCGAAAGGATAAAAGCGCTTCGCCTCCCATCCTGTCACACGTTCCATTTGACCGGGCAGGAAGATAGCCGGCGGCGAATGCGATGTCCCACCCGGCGCAATATCCCAGCTTTTCACCGCCAGGCTTTTCAAGTTGATCTCCGCCTTCCGTGCCAGCCTTTTTCTCGCCATATACCTGTAGGCGGCAAGGGTCCATTTTTTTCGATTGCCAGCGGTCGACGTGCTTATTTCCGAGACATCGCTTTCCATGAAAAGTCCTCCCTGCGGGACAGGCGCGAAGCGCTGTAATTTCAGTCCTGGAAATGGCTCAGCTGGATGCAATCCTTTGCATGATGGGTGGGGTCTGCAGACTGGCATAGCGACTGCGCATGGTTTCGATGAACTGTTCGCCCGAGCTCTGGGCGCAATGGAGATAAATTTTGTGCAGCCCGCCAAAGACCATTTCATGATAACGGCTGGCGACCTCCTCATCGCTTGGCCCGTCCGGCAAGCCAAGGTGGAGGGTCATTTCCTTCCCTTCGACAGCGAATAGCGGCGTGTCCCAGAGGAATTGGGCTGTACCTGTCTTGGGCAGCCGGACAAACATATAAGCGTGGTTTCCCAAGGAATCAATATCACCGCCGCGCCGTCTTTTCCATTTCAGAAGACCATCATCAGGCCGTGCCACACAAAGACCGATGTCGTAATAATCGAAGCCATTATCGATCGCCCATTCAAGCGCCATGAAAGTGGTGATCGAATTGACTTCGCGCAGTCTTTTGGCATCTGAAAAAATCGCCTCGGTATAGCCGAAACGCAGTGTGCTCCAGTAGCGCTTTCCGCCCCGAGTCAGTACGCAGCCAAGGTGGCATGCAACAACTTCGTCCTCCAGCATTATCAGGTCGAGCCGGCCCACCGTCTTGGCGATCCTCAAAACTTCCTGCGTGGCAACTTGCGCAGCGTGGATACCTTGCCTTGCCGTGGCATAAGGTCGAAGCATTTCCCTGTCTGCCTTTTCAATGTCTTCATCCAACAGCGTCTGGATCATTCGGTAGCGCGGTCGGTTCTTGCGTATATTTCGACGCAACTCGCTATCGTATTTTGTGGTGATCTCCTCGATGGAGCGCCCCAGTGGTACGACGGCACTTAGATACAAGGGTACAGACAAGGCCCCCGAGGTCGGCATTTCACTGACCACTACCCTATGATTCAACGCGGAAGTTTCCGGTTCGCCGTCAGCCATAGGGGTATTTCCTGGGGACTTCCCCCCGATGAGAAGCTTGGCCATTTCCCGCTGCTTTTTCCTTCCGATATAAAGGATTTCGTAAGGACTTTCGCTCTGCAGTCTGAACCTGGCAATCTCCCAGCGCCAGAAACACGCACGTCCAAGGATGTCTCGCAACCGGTTTGAAGCGTTTCTTATCTCATACCGCATAGAAGGAGATAGGAGACTTCGGATAACTGCCGCCAAGTTCCCTTTCATTTCTTCGTCATCCTATGAGTTTTCTGGTGATAGATCAGAAAAAGATCCAGGCGGAACTTCAAGAGGCGCGCTTAAACCTTGACATGAAAGACATATTTGAAGAGGTGATGTTCTGTTGTTCGGTAACAGTAAAGATACGAGGTAGAGGCTTTGCAAGCGACATACGGAGGGCGTCAGGCGTATATTTTATGTCGAGATGTTTCCTATCAGAGCCGGCCTGCCGTTGCTCCGAGACAGTTCAGGGAAAGGTCATTCCAGCGAGATCAGACGCGGCTCAATTGAGGTCTCAAGCACCTCAAGCAGAACCAGCGTCACCGGCAACTTGAAGCGCCGCCGTCCCGCGCTGCCGGGATTGAGGTATAGCTGTTCGCCGCGCCATTCTATGCGTGGCTTGTGCGAATGGCCGGTGATCACCAGCTTTATGCCTGCATCAAGCACGTCTGGGACATCGGCGATGTCATGCACCAGCAGAGTCTGCCAACCGTTGAGGTCGAAACGTAAACGGTCGGCGATATTTTCTGCCCAAGGCGCGTCCAGGTCATTGTTCCCGCGGACTACGTGCAGTGGGGCGATAGACTTCAGTTGATCGAGAATGTCGGGGTTGCCGATGTCGCCCGCGTGAATGATCCGTTCGCAACCCTCCAGGGCAGCACGGGCTTCGGCGCGTAGCAAGCCATGGGTATCGGAAATCACGCCAACTTTCATGCAAAGCTCCAGACCAGGCTCAAGAGTCGGAACACAGTGTAACTAAGCAAAGCGGTCTACGCTTGGGACACAAGATCCAGACCATCACCCCTCTGCTCTGCCCATTTGCGCTTGATTGCAGTTAAAAAATCGAGTCATTAAGGCGTATAACCTTTGAAGTGAATTGCGAACTGCAAGCCGCCAGCACATGGCTTACACCACACACGGGGTAGCGACATGACCACAGCACACATCCTTGGCAACCTGTTTCCCGACTCCACCGACATACCGGAAAAATACCGCCTCGACGGCCAGACCGAACAGCGTGAATACCTGGTCGATGGCGAGCTGAAAACCTGGTCCGGGCCCCTCGCCCAAGTCCGCAGCCCGGTGTACCTGACGGGTGAAAATGGCGATGAACAAGTGATCCTTGGCAGCACGCCACTGCTCGATGCCGACACTGCATTGACCGCCCTCGACGCCGCCGTCCGTGCCTATGACCGAGGCCAGGGTCTGTGGCCGACGATGCGCGTGGCCGAGCGCATCCAGCACGTCGAAGCTTTCCTGGAGCGTATGCGTGAACAGCGCGAAGCCGTGGTCAAGTTGCTGATGTGGGAAATCGGCAAGAACCTCAAGGACTCGGAGAAAGAGTTCGACCGCACCTGCGATTACATCGTCGACACCATCAACGCGCTCAAGGAGCTCGACCGCCGCTCCAGCCGCTTCGAACTGGAACAGGACACCCTCGGCCAGATCCGCCGCGTACCGCTGGGTGTGGCGTTGTGCATGGGACCTTACAACTACCCGCTGAACGAAACCTTCACCACGCTGATCCCGGCGCTGATCATGGGCAACACCGTGGTGTTCAAACCGGCCAAGCTGGGCGTGCTGTTGATTCGTCCGCTGCTGGAAGCATTCCGCGACAGCTTCCCGGCCGGGGTGATCAACGTGATCTACGGCAGCGGCCGCGAGACCGTCAGCGCGCTGATGGCCAGCGGCAAGATTGATATCTTTGCGTTCATTGGCACGAACAAGGCCGCCAGCGACCTGAAAAAACTCCATCCAAAACCGCACCGCTTGCGCGCGGCGTTGGGCCTGGATGCGAAAAACCCCGGCATCGTGCTGCCTGAGGTGGATCTGGACAACGCGGTGAACGAAGCGGTCACCGGCTCGCTGTCGTTCAATGGTCAGCGCTGCACCGCGTTGAAAATCCTCTTCGTCCATGAAGACGTGGTCGACGCTTTCATCGAGAAATTCAACGCCAAACTTGCCAGTCTCAAACCTGGCATGCCGTGGGACAGCGGCGTGGCGCTGACGCCGTTACCGGAAGCGAGCAAGGTCGATTACTTGCACTCGCTGGTGGCGGATGCCGTCGGCAAAGGCGCCACCGTGGTCAACCCCAATGGCGGTGAAGCCCGTGCTTCGTTCTTCTACCCCGCCGTGCTGTATCCGGTGACGCCGCAGATGCGTGTCTATCAGGAAGAACAGTTCGGCCCGGTCGTCCCGATCGTGCCTTACCGCCATTTGGACACGGTGATTGATTACGTCCTGGAATCGGATTTCGGCCAGCAGCTGAGTATCTTCGGCACCAACCCGGTGGCGGTCGGCCGACTGGTAGACACCTTCGCCAACCAGGTCGGCCGGATCAACCTCAACGCCCAGTGCCAGCGCGGCCCGGACACCTTTCCGTTCAACGGCCGCAAGAACTCCGCCGAAGGCACGCTGTCGGTACATGATGCGCTGCGGGTGTTTTCGATCCGCACACTGGTGGCGACCAAGTTCCAGGAAACCAACAAAGAACTCATCAGCGAGATCATCAGCGGACGCAGTTCGAGTTTCCTGACCACCGATTACATCTTCTGAGGAGACCGAGCCTGAGCACATTCAGAGCCAATCGACTGCCACCGCTGTTGCGCCGACTGCTGCGTCCGTTGCTGGACCCGTATCGGCGCTATCGCCACGCCAGAGTGATCCACGCGGTGCGCGTGTCGCTGGGGTTGCTGGCAACAATCCTGCTCACCACCGGTATTCACCTGCCCCACGGTGAGTGGGCATCGGTGACGATGCTGGTGGTGATTGGCGGTTTGCAGCACCACGGCAACATCGGTAAAAAAGCCGCCGAACGCGCCATCGGCACCTTGATCGGAGCCGGCGTCGGCTTGCTGCTGGTGGCGCAACAGGCCTGGCTCGGGATGCCGTGGCTAACCTATTTCGCGATGGCGGTGGTCTGCGGGTTCTTCTCGTACCACGCCATCGGCAAGGGCGGTTACACCGCGTTACTCTCGGCGATTACCGTGTTTATCGTCGCGGGGCATGGTGACAATCCGATCACCGACGGGTTGTGGCGTGGGGTGGACATCCTGATCGGCATCGCCCTGGCCCTGGCATTTTCTTTCGCCCTGCCGCTCTACGCGGTTTATTCCTGGCGCTATAACCTGGCCGACGCCTTGCGCGACTGCGCGACGATCTACGGGCGCATCATCAATGGCCAGTCGGTCACCGATGACGAACACCATAAACTCGTGGGACGCCTGAACACGGTGATGGTGCAACTGCGCTCATTGATGCCGTCGGTGTCCAAGGAAGTGCGGATCTCCATGACTGAACTCGATGCCATTCAGCGCCATCTGCGGATGTGCGTCAGCACCCTGGAAATCCTCGGCAACACCCGACCGGATGCCAGTGACCCGGATGCCATGGCCCATCTGCAATCGGCCTTGAAAGCCGAACATCGGTTGATTCGGGTGCAACTGATCGGTATGGCCCGGGCCCTGAAATCCGGTGCGTCCCAGCGGCTGAGTCGGCCCGTCGAGCTGCCGTCGGACTCAAGCCTGGCCGCACCGGTTTACAGTCCTCTGGACGGCTACCGGTTATTGGTCCGACAGTTAGCCGCCAACATCGGCGAGATGCGCCAGCGCTTGGCCAAGACTGCACCGCGCTGGAACATCTGACGTTTCTTAACGGCTTACTGCGTCGTCACCGCCCGACGGAACTTAAGGCTCCAACCCTGTTGCATGCCGGCAGCGGCCAACAGAATCGCGGCGACACCGAGCCATTGCAGCGGCTCCAGGCGATGGCCGAAAGCGAACCAGTCGACGAAAATCGCCGCAATCGGGTAGATGAATGACAGTGCACCGGTCAGTGCCGTCGGCAGTTTTTGAATCGCGCCGTAAAGCAGCACGTACATCACGCCGGTGTGGACGATGCCCAGGGTCACCAGGCTGGCCCACGCGCTCGGTGCTTGCGGCAGCGCCGAAAAGTGCGCGAATGGCGCGAGTAACAGCACGCCGGTGAGAACCTGAATCAACGCGATCAGATGCGGCGGTGTACCGGTCAGGCGTTTGATGATCAACGCGGCAATCGCGTAAAGGAAAGCAGCGCCCAACGCCAGAGCGATGCCCACCAGGTAATCGTTGCCGCTCTCGCCCTGCCCGCCATGTGCGCTGACAATCGCCAACATCCCGAGAAACGAGATGCCCAGCCAGAACAGTTTCTGCAGGGTGATTTTCTCGTTGAGGAACAATGCGGCCAGCCCCACCAACATGAACGGTTGAACGTTGTATACCGCCGTGCCGATGGCAATCGAGGCACGGGAGTAAGAAGCAAACAACAGCACCCAGTTGCCGACAATCGCCACCCCGCTGAGCACGGCCAGCAAGAACGTGGTGCGGGTCAAAATGCCTTGGCGCAGGAAGCCGAATGCCGCGCAGATCAGCAACAACGTGCCGGCGCCGAACACGCAGCGCCAGAACACCACGTCCAGCACCGGTTGCCCGGACACCAGCACGAACCAGCCGATGGTCCCGGAAATCAGCATGGCGGCAGTCATTTCAAATGACCCGCGACGTATTGTTTTGTCCATCATCAGACTCCTGTGTTTGAGCTCAAAGTATGCCAATCCGCAGGGGGGCTTCTCCAGCGCAAAAAACAGGCTAAACTCGGCTTCTGCCTTTTTTATCAAGGCGGTTTGAATTAATTGCCTAATAGGGTTTTCGCCATGACTGACGATATCGACCAAGTGCTGATCACGGCATTGATGGAAGATTCACGCCGCTCGCTCAAGGCCCTGGCGCAAATCAGCGGCCTGTCTTCGCCCAGCGTCGCCGAGCGCCTGCGCCGCCTCGAAGAGCGTGGCGTGCTTAAAGGCTATACCGTCGAGATCGACCCCAAATGCTTCGGTTATCAACTACAAGCCATCGTCCGCATTCGCCCGTTGCCAGGCCAGTTGCAGGAAGTGGAGCGGCAGATCCAGGCCATCCCTGAATTCACGGAGTGCGACAAGGTCACCGGCGACGACTGTTTCATCGCCCGTCTGCATGTACGTTCGATGGAACAACTGGACACTCTGCTCGACCGCCTCAACACCCACGCCGAAACCAACACGGCGATCGTCAAGAAAACCCCGGTCAAGCGCCGGCTGCCACCGATGGCGTGAGTCTTTACTCAAATCGCAGGCAAGAAAAAACCCGCCGAAGCGGGTTTTTTCCTCAAGGCTGACGATTAATCATCGCGGCTCATGATGCCAAACAGCTGCAACAAGCTGATAAACAGGTTGTAGATCGATACATACAGGCTGATGGTCGCCATGATGTAGTTGCGTTCGCCGCCGTGAATGATGGCGCTGGTCTGGAACAGAATGCAGACCGAGGAGAACAGCACGAAACCTGCGCTGATCGCCAATTGCAGACCGCTGATCTGGAAGAAGAAGCTCGCCAGTGTCGCACCCAGCAGCACGAAGAAGCCTGCGGTAATGAATCCGCCGAGGAAGCTCATGTCCTTGCGAGTGATCAGTACATAGGCCGACAGGCCGCCGAACACCAGCGCAGTCATTGCGAAGGCCGAACTGACCACCTCGGCGCCGCCCTGCATACCCAGGTAACGGTTGAGGATCGGGCCGAGCAGGAAACCCATGAAACCTGTCAGGGCAAATGCCGACAACAGGCCCCAGGCAGAATCACGGAGTTTGTTGGTGAGGAAGAAAAGGCCGTAGAAACCGATCAGCACCACGAAAACGTTCGGGTAGCCGACACGCATCTGCTGAGCGACAAACGCCATCACGCCGCTGAATGCGAGGGTGAGAGCGAGTAAGCCGTAAGTGTTGCGCAGGACGCGGCTAACCTCTAGCTGCTCAGCCTGCACGCTGTTATTAACTGCGTAATCCTGTTCGCGCATGGCGACACTCCTGTTGGTTTGAAACGTTCAGTCGCAAAGATCATAACAGACGCTCTGTAACAAGCTACGCAGAGAGTTTGACAGTGTGTTTCATTCAGGTATTATGGCGCCCGCAACGCAAACGGAGGTGTGGCCGAGTGGTTTAAGGCAACGGTCTTGAAAACCGTCGACTGTAACAGGTCCATGAGTTCGAATCCCATCGCCTCCGCCATATTTGTACCGTCAAAGCCCTGATTATTCAGGGCTTTGTCGTTTCTGGGGTTTGGGCGATGGAGCCTCGCATGCGATGTGTTCCATAACTATTCTGGAAGCGTTCCAGAACTAACTCGCTTTTACCCTCCTCCGGCGTCCTGCCGATCGTTAAATATCCTTCATGTAACGTGATGCTGCGCTGTCCTCAAAACTGAGGATCTTCGATGCCACATTCAGACCTGCTCCCATCCCTGCTGTTCAAGATCAACGAAAATCAACTCGCGCTCGAAGCTGCCATCATGGAGCTTTCTGGTCGAGGCCCGCGGTTCGGCTGACGTCGCCGACAACGTACACGGCGCCTTGGACACCATCGATAGGAACGAGGAGTTCATCAAGCTAACGCTCGCGGTCCTCATGACGCCCGAGCCGCCAAGCTTGTCCACGCGGCTCTACATATCTCCACCCGGTGATCGCACCAAATTGCCTGACACTTAGCAGCGGGTTGATCGGTTCTGGCCCGACGCCCTCGATCGCATTGGACCTGACAAGCTGGGTCTCTGTAGACTCGCCCACAAAAATGGGGCAGCGATGAACGACTTCTTGCAGTACATCATCCTGGTGTTTCAAGGCAACGCTAAGGAAGTGATCATCGCAGTCATGATGACGGGTGGGGTTTGGTTATTTGAGTGGTGGAGGCCAGCAGTAGCCGACCCCGGCTTAGGCGGTAGGTGGCACAACGTCAAAGTCTTCATTTTATTGCTGATCGGCTTAGCTTTTGCAGCCCCGGTATTAAATCGATGCGCGCAACTCTTGCCGAGCATTTCACTGCTTGAACGCATGGTGCCGGATTGGCAATCAAAAGGCATAGTCGGTGGCATCCTTGCCACTCTCATCTATGCATTCATTTGGGACTTTTTCCAATACTGGACCCATCGACTTGAGCACAAATATGTTGCCCTGTGGGCATTCCATAGGGTGCATCACAGCGATGCGCACATGAATGCCTCAACCTCTCTACGCCAGAGCGTAGGGGGTGCATTAATCGGCTATTTTCTTGCGCACATACCTACCGCAATAATTTGCGGGGGGAACACGGTTCCCTATCTAGGCTCATTGATATTGTTCAGTGGCTGGGGCTACTTCAATCATGCGAATGTCCGTTTCTCATTGGGCCCCCTCACCCGAATAATCTCAGGTCCACAATGGCACAGACTGCATCACGGAAAAGAAACTCAATATCACAACTCAAACTATGCAGCGTTCTTTCCGGTTTTAGACCTTATGTTTGGCACACTACGACTACCAAAAAAGGAAGAATGGGTGGAAACGGGCGTTCGAGATGATGTCTCCCCTCAGAATCCGCTCAAGCAAGCCTTTTTGTCATGGCGAAATGAAAGTGCTACCGCAAGCACACCTCACGCACATACGCCTGAAGCGCCCTCAAGGCTGCTTGATCGGCAATGATCCCGGCGCGGAAATCGAAAACAGTTGATCCAGAAGCTGCAGAGAGTTCGACGGTTCCTGCATCGCCCAGGCTGGCGGAGCTGGCGGGACCGGGCACATCCCCACAACTGGCACGACAACTTCCCGCAATGCGCAGCCGGCGAGCAGAGTCAGCAGCAGCGCGGCGCAGAGTTTCATTTTCGGCAAGTCCATCGGTCTTTTCCTTCTGGGCTTTCTGGTCGAGGTCAGCAAGCGCCTGCTCGGCTATCTGCTGCTGCTCAAGAGCTTTGCAGGCCTGTGTGGCACCCGCATTAGCAATCAGGGTAAGGTCGGCCTGCCGATTCGCCTCATTGGCCGCGATGATCGCTCCGTAGCTGTTGGCCTGCCAGCGCCAGGCTGCCGCACCACTCCCAGTCATCAGCAGCAAGATGAGTAGCAGCCACCCGGCCAACCGCTATGCCGCGGGGCTCATGGCACACCTTGAAAAAAACGTGGTGACCGACCTTCAGCGTTTGCTTAGCCTTCGCCGCCCAAGCCGGCGACGGCATGGTGGTCGCGTAATAGTGCGTGGCGCCGCCGGTGGGATCGGGCACTTTGCCTGACATCACCTGGTCCGCAGCGATTTGCGCTTGGGCAAACTCGCGGAACGGGATCGGTTTCGCACCGCTCAGGTAGGCGAAGTTCGGGTCGTTCTTGTTCCAGCAGCTGAACTGGTACGGGGCCAGGCAGACACCGGCGTAGCCCTCGCCCCACCACGACTTGGCTTTGCCATCGCTCACACGGTTGCGGATGGTCCAGGCCACGGCGATCTGGCCGGCGAGACTTTCCCCGCGGGCCTCACCCCAAAGGGTGCGGGCCAGGATGTCGCAGTCATTATCCGTTGCAGTCATCACTTTTCTCCAGACAAAAAAATACCCGCACTAGGCGGGACTCAATGGTTAAGCTATGCACTCACGCATGGAGGCATTTATGAAGTACAAAACGATTCTTTTGATTGCCGCTTTGCTCGGCGGCTGCGCCTCATACAGTGAGCGCGGTACCGGTGAAGGCGGAAGGGAATTCAACAACAAGGGCTACACCGTTCGCTGTGATGCGACCCCGGCCAATCAGCCAGGCTGCTACACGCCGCCCCCGTCGTGGTCCTGGTGGCCTTCAAACAACATAAAGTTTAAATTGGGTGCGAACTGAATCAGCTCCGCACCCTACTAGTCTGGACTTCTCGCTAAGCGAGAGCATTGCAGCGATCGCGCATGGTTTTCTCCAGGCAAAAAAACCGCTCATGGCGGGTGCGATTTCTTGATGCGGTCAGATCAGGGCTGATACCGCTCGGGCGGCGCTGGTTTCTTCATTGTAGGGCTCCGGTTGGTCTGGCCAAGCCGGCACCGCAGGCCAGATCGGTTGGCCGGTCACACGCCCGAGAAACACGCGGTATTTTCTTCCACTCCGTCAGCATTGCTGCGCGCAGCGGTTTTTCCTCGACCTCTTCCGGCAATGCGTAATTGCCGACAATGGCGTCGTTGATTGCATCGACTCGGCTTTGGAGCGCCGTGACCTGCGCTGATGCGAGACGGGTGCGCGCATTGAGATCGGCAGACGTTTCGCGCAATAGATCCTGGGCCGCGATCGCGCCTATCAACGACTGGGGTATCTGCTCAACGAGTCTTTCCCCTTCGAGCAGCTCCATGTCGGCGTTGATGGCTCTCCAGCTTGATGCGGTTATTGCATAGGGCATGTTGATCACCTGTCGAAGTAGTAGCCGAGCGCGTAACAACTGGCGCTGCCACCACCGCTGGCCTTGTAGGTAATGGTGCCGTCTGCGGCGATTGGGCATCGACCATTGAAAATGGCGCCAGGCATGACAAACACCACCCAGCCGCTACTACCAACGGGAGTGCCTGCATCGGATGGCGTGAACTGTACCGTTGCTGTGGTGCCGGTGTTTTGCCAAGCGGCTTCTAGTGTGTGCGCTGTGGGCGGGGCTACTGCTCGCGTTGTGAACGCTGCGGCAGCAGTTCCTCCCGACAGCACGTTGAACGGTGCCGTCTACTGATTGATCAGTGCCCGCAGTGCGTCAGCCGAGTCCTTGACGTAGCCCTGCATCGGAGCAAGCGCGTAACCGAGCGCAATACTCGGCACCTCTCGAACTATCTGATTGTGAGCCGGCACGGAAAGCGGATGACTGCGACGATGCTGAGAAAACGATGGGATATTGCTCGCGAGAAAGCACGATTGGCAGCAATCGAGATCGGCGATACTTTACTCGCTGGTCGTATTGCGGCTTTTCAGTTCCGAGATATCAGGCCAAAAGCCGCGTCAGAAATCATCGATGTCGGCGAGGCTAGTCTGCTGTTGGGGCACACCAAAGATGACATCACGGAGCGCGTTTACCGCCGCATCGGCGCTATGTGAATAGCCCGTTTTACCCCTTCCTGCGGCGCCCCGCCGACCGAACACACCTACAAAACGATACGCCCCCTCGGCTAACCCTTGCCCAATCGTCACGCCTGGACTACTGTATATCCAAACAGTATCACTAAGACATGAACGGAAACTCGGAACATTTCACCCTGCCCATTCACTGAGTGGGCAATGGGATGCAGGCCGCATCAAACGCAAGGCTCAACAGAGCAAAAAACGACATCAATGGAATGAGGCAAAAACCATGACTGTAGACATCAGCAACTTCACCATCGCTACCCCGCTTCCAATCTCCGACACCAACCCGATTGCGCTTGAGCTTATCGGTTGGCGGGTGCTAAACGAATGCCCCGATGTCGTCACGATGCTTGACGATGGTTCGCTGCAGATGACGGCGCCGACACTTGGCGCTTCGAGCAAGAGCACGCTGCGGACTCGCTGCGAGTGGAAGGAGCCAGGTTACTGGCTGTTCTCCAGTGCCGCGGACCACTGGAACAAACAAGAAATGCGACTGACGAAGGTCAACTCGCTGCAGAAAGTTGTGATCGGCCAAATTCATGTGAAGGATTCAGAGCGACCTCCGGTAAAGGTGTTCTGGAACAAAGGAAAAATCACCATGGGCTTCCGATCGAGTTACCTCCAGGACGACCCGGTCAACTCGACGGTTTTGGAGAACGTGCCGCTCGGTGCACTTTTCAAAATCAACATTCACGCCAATTCGAGCGGCGCTGTCTCCGTATCGGCTAGCTGTAACGGCGTCAAATCCACTTCGGCGATCATGCGTCTCGACAACACCTGGGAAACAAAAACACTCGCCTTCCACGGTGGCGTGTACAACCAGATCGATTACTCCGAAACCACGGACCCGGAAGACGGTTCAGTCTGCGTCATCAGCGATCTGTCTATCACTCACGCCTGATACCACCTACTCGGCCTGACTAGCGACACGGGCAGCAAGGAAGCATCACTGCTGCACCTTGGCAACAGGGTGTAGCGGGAAGCGGAAAGGATCAACCTTCAGAAGAAAGGGGATCAATGAGCCCAATGCCTTGGTGCGCGAACAGTTGGCCAAAGTCGCTGTTACTTATCCCTGTATTGGCCATCAGACTCATTGATCATTGCCCAGCTCAATGTTGGGCGATTTCCATTTAACTGAAATGGAGATGCATTGGCGCGTCAACAGCAGCCATGCACTATTTTTTTAGCAAAACAACGGCTGCACGTCTAATCACCTTTTCCCCCGGCCTTATAGGCTCAGGAAATATCCCAGCTGAAGGAGGCGAACGATTACAACGCGGCTCTCGCTTGCCAGCAAATATCGGACCTTTCCAACCTCGCGCAACCATTCGTCGCATGAGAAACGTGGCGCGAATTTATTGACTATTCCTGGCTTAAGGATTGCAAAAGACGCTCGTAGCAGCCCCAGAACGACGTAATTCTGACGCGGCGGCACTTTAAATTAACGCTTAAGGACTCCAGCGATACGCTTGGTCAGTCACCGGGAGATGTAACGTGTCAACTCTCAATGAAATCGCAGCGAACCACGCGAGAATGGCTAAGGCTCTTGTAGAAGAGTCGACCGGGCTGAGTGAGCGCCACACCCATATAGTGGAAACTTTCGAAGTCACATCCATTGATGCGCAACACGTGCCCCTGCACCTCATCGCTGGAGGGCAGGACAACCACTTCGGGCAAGCAACTGGCTACTGACTCTAACCGTGCTGGATCCGGGAAGCTTGTCGCGCAGGCGGTAAAGGTCTTCATGTCGCCGCGGTAGTCGTCGACCAGCACTTCCTGGCCTAAACTCAACAGACTACCAGCCCGTTGGGGAGCTGCGGGAGAAGCATTCCCATGCTCGAAGCTATCAAGATGCCGCGCGTGAAGCGCTTCGCCGCAAATGTTGCCGGCCGAGATTTCGCGGTCGGTGACATTCATGGCCATTTCACTCGGTTGCAGGCCGCTCTGGACGCGGCCGGGCTCAACCCCTCGGTAGATCGCCTGTTCAGTGTTGGCGATCTGATTGACCGCGGGCCCGAGTGCCGTGACGCGCTCGATTGGCTGGACAAACCATGGTTCCACCCGGTGCGGGGCAACCATGACGACTACGTGGTGTGTTTCGACACTTGCGACCTCGACAGCTGGATCGGCAACGGCGGCTCGTGGTTCACGGACCTGTCGCCATTCGAGAAGCAAGCATTCGCGGCGCAGTTCGCCAAGCTCCCTATCGCGATCGAAGTCGAAACAGCACACGGCCTGATCGGCATCGTGCACGCCGATTGTCCATTTCCATCATGGGAACAGCTGCGTGAGGAACTGGAATTGCCAGAAAGCAACGGGCAGCTGCAGGTGGTCCAAAACTACTGCATGTGGTCGCGAAGGCGGATCGATCAGATGCAAATGCATGGCGTTGATGGCCTACGCGCACTCGTCGTAGGGCATACGCCGCTTCAGATGCCTGTCAGCCTTGGTAATGTGATTCACATCGATACTGCTGGCTGGAGGCCGGACCGTGGCTATTTCACCCTTCTGAATCTCGAAACGCTCGAAACCATCCCCGCAACCTGACTCAACCACGGATCGGCCGGGGACAATAGCGTTCGGCAATTGGCCGCATACGGGTGCCGGGAGTTCCGACGATTATGAGGATCAGATGAAGCGAAGGTGACGCCATGCTTCTGAAAGCCATTTTCATTTACTGGCCACTGCTGTCGGTCATCACGTCAGCTGTCCTGTGCCGCCTCATCCACAACGCCAAGGTCGCTGACCGGGCTCTGGGAAAACAGTCGAACCACTGCTGAATCCGCAGATCGACATTGGAGTTCACTTAATAAAAACCCGGCCTCATCAGCCTAATGCCAGTCAGTTAAGCTGACTGGCATTTTTATTTTTGATCGGATACTTCGGGGATTTGAGCCTAATAGCCCGAGGATAAATGCGTTCCTCCCGCCGATGAGGCAGGACGTAATGCATGGCTGAGGCATGAAGCTCGGCCAGGTACTTGGGGATGTTCCCGGAACGGTCGGCGGAGACGCTGTTGATAAACCCGAGAATCGCCCAGGTGCACGCGCTAAAGCTCATTTCGCATGGGTAAATTCCTGGACAGTGACGACTCATTTCCACCATCTGATAGCGCAACAAGTTGTAGCCCAGCAGTACTCCCCACAGCTCCTGCTCGATCATCTCCGGCGTCTTGCTGCGCAGCGTGTAACTGCTGTTGAGCAAAGTCTGTTTCATCTCCCGAAATCCTAATTCGATCTCCCATCGCTGGCTGTACAGGTCGACGATTTCGTCGGGCGGAAAGCGCAGCGGATCGGCCATCGACGTCAGGATCTGACACACCTTGCCCTTGACCGTTTTGCTCAGGAGCCGCGCGGTCAGGCGCTCCGGCAGCCCCGGCCATTGCTTGCGGGCCTGCGGCGAAGTGCTTAATGAGACAACCGCATCCTGGCGCCCCAAACGCTGAAGCACTTCGTACTGCGAGCCTTTTTTCAGCGGCATCAGCCAGTGACGCTCGATCCCTGCCTGCTGCCATTGATGCAGTAAACCTAACGAATAAAAACCACGATCAAACAGCGTCAGCGAGTGATCAGGGGTGGTTTCGATCAACTGCTCCGCCAGTTTCATCTCGTTGCTGCGATAGCCGTCAAACGCACTGCCGATGAGCAAATGGCTGGTCAACTCCATTTGGCAGACCATGCGTACCTGAGGAAAACCGGTGTCGCCATGCTGGTTGCTGGCGGAGTCGTAACGCGCACGGTTTTCCAGCGTATCGGGCGTTCGCCAGACAACGCCATCGACCCCCAGTAAACGTAAACCGGCCCAAGTTGGATGAGAGGCCGCTTCATGCCAACTTTTCTGAGTCAGATGGAAGACTTGTCGTACAGCCTCGCGGCCCAATCTCTGACGGGCTTGAACCACGGCGCTGGGTGCCACCAGCGGGCGCTGGCCCGGCAGCATGATATTCATGCGGCTGACCACATCCCACGCCGACATGCGCCGAAAGAACGCCATGGAGATCACGCACCAAAGCATCATTTCCAACGGCAAGCGCCGCTTGCGCAGGGTCGCTACGCCTGCCTGTTCAAGTGCTTGCTCGACCAAAGAAGGGTCGAGCAAGGAGTCCAATCCCTCGATTGAGTTTGGAGTGGAGACGATGGTGTGGGTCAGTTCCAGTGCCCGAGCGAGACGCATAAAAAAATCCGATGCCAGTACAGGCATCGGATTTTGATTTCTTGCGGCCAAAGGTCAAGCGAAAGGGCTTAACTGATCGGCATTAGCCTCATCAGCCGGGTTTTTTATTAGCTATTTAGGTGGCATCACTGCCACCGACCATCAACAGCACTTCGGCCCAGCCTTGCTTCCGTAACGAGCTTCCTGACGCTCCCGAAAGAACACCTCATAACTCATCACCGGTTTGTCCGGGTGCTTGCTTTGCATATGCTCGACGTAAGTGTCGTAGTCGGGCATCCCGACCATCAGGCGTGCGGCCTGACCGAGGTATTTACCGAGGCGACTCAGGTCATTGAACATGGTGCACTCCTCGATCAAGCTTCCGGCAAAGCCTGGAATGGCGCTTCTTTATCCGTACGTTCCTTGGTACCCCAGGCGGCAATACCGACCTTGAGTGCAAAGAACAGGATGCTGAAGACCACGAACAAGAACAGCGCGGTCAGCGTCGCGTTGGTGTAGGCGTTGTAGATCACGTGCTGCATCTGCTCGATACTTTTGGCCGGGGCAAGTACCTGACCGTTGGCCAGGGCATCGCTGTATTTCTTGGCCAAGGCCAGGAAACCGATCGCCGGGTTGGCGTCGAACAGCTTGATGAAGCCTGCGGTGACGGTGCAGATCAGCAACCATACCGCTGGCAGCATGGTGACCCAGACGTAGCGTTGGCGTTTCATTTTGATCAGTACGACGGTCGCCAACATCAGCGCGATACCGGCCAGCATTTGGTTGGAGATACCGAACAGCGGCCACAAGGTGTTGATGCCACCCAGCGGATCGATCACGCCTTGGTACAACAGGTAACCCCACATCGCCACACATCCGGCGGTTGCGATCAGGTTGGCGGTCCAGGAATCAGTACGCTTCAGCGCTGGTACGAAAGAGCCGAGCAAGTCCTGCAACATGAAACGGCCGGCACGGGTACCGGCATCGACGGCCGTCAGGATGAACAGCGCTTCGAACAGGATCGCAAAGTGGTACCAGAACGCCATGGTGTTTTCACCGGGCAGAACGTGGTGCAGGATTTGCGCGATACCGACCGCCAGGGTCGGCGCACCGCCGGCGCGAGCCAGGATAGTGGTTTCACCGATGTCCTTGGCCACCGCTTGCAGGGCTTCCGGGGTGATTGCAAAGCCCCAGCTGCTGACGGTTTGTGCGACGGCAATAGCGTCACCGCCGACCACGGCCGCCGGGCTGTTCATGGCGAAGTACACGCCCGGATCGATCACCGAAGCCGCGACCATGGCCATGATGGCGACGAAGGATTCCATCAGCATGCCGCCGTAACCGATGTAACGGGCATGGCCTTCGCTGGCCAGCAACTTCGGCGTGGTGCCGGAAGCGATCAGCGCGTGGAAACCGGAGACCGCGCCACAGGCGATGGTGATGAACAGGAATGGGAACAGACCGCCCTTCCACACCGGCCCGGTGCCGTCGATGAACTGGGTCAGTGCCGGCATTTTCAGCTCGGGCATGGTGATCAGGATGCCGATCGCCAAGGCCACGATGGTGCCGATTTTCAGGAAGGTCGACAGGTAATCGCGCGGCGCCAGGATCAGCCACACCGGCAATACCGCGGCGACGAAACCGTAGCCGATCAGCATCCAGGTGATCTGGATGCCGGTGAAGGTGAGTGCCTTGGCCCACACCGGATCAGCGGCAATCTGCCCGCCCAGCCAGATCGAACCCAGCAGCAGCAACACGCCGACCACGGAGATTTCACCGATGCGACCCGGGCGGATATAGCGCATGTAAATGCCCATGAACATCGCGATCGGGATGGTCGCCATCACCGTGAAAATACCCCAAGGGCTCTCGGCCAATGCTTTGACCACGATCAGCGCCAGCACCGCGAGGATGATGATCATGATCAGGAAGCAGCCAAACAGCGCGATGGTGCCAGGGATGCGGCCCATTTCTTCACGGACCATGTCACCGAGGGAACGACCGTTGCGGCGGGTGGACATGAACAAGACCATGAAGTCCTGAACGGCACCGGCCAGCACTACACCGGCAATCAGCCACAGCGTACCGGGCAAATAGCCCATCTGTGCGGCCAGGACCGGACCGACCAACGGACCCGCGCCAGCGATGGCTGCGAAGTGGTGGCCGAAGAGTACATGTTTGTTGGTCGGTACGTAGTCCAGACCGTCGTTGTTGACGACAGCGGGCGTGGCACGATTGGGGTCGAGTTGCATCACCTTGTTGGCGATGAACAGGCTGTAGTAGCGATAAGCGACGAGATAAATAGCGACTGCTGCGACTACGATCCAGAGGGCATTGATCGCTTCGCCGCGGCGCAGGGCCACGACACTTAGCGCAAACGCTCCCAGGACAGCCACGGCAAACCAGGCGAGGTGTTTAGCCAGACGGGGCATAGCGTGTCTCCTGCCGACAGCCAGTGGACTGCGGCGGTAATTTTTATAATTGTGTCCGCTGTGCGGAGCTGGCCCAATATCCCCGCATGCCGTCTACAAATAAATCCGCGTTACTACGTACGCGGCGCCTACGTAGTTCTACGTAGACGGTTTGTCATCCCGTCCAGCACCGCTACTGGACGCGCGTATCTTTGGCATATGATGCCGGGCCTTCGCCTTCCCTCGGTCCGGACAGGAGCAGAGATGCAGCTCAAACACAAAATCGTCGCGCTCGGGATTCTGCCGCTGGTGTTGGCCATCGCCGTCATCTGCGCGCTGGTGATTTCCATGAACCGGCAACTGGGTGAACAACAGGCGCAACTGATCGAAGACAGCATTCTGGCGAGCAAGCGCGCAGAACTTAAGAACTACGTCGAAATGGCGCAAAGCCTGATCGAGCCGCTGTACGACGACGGCCACGGTGACGAACACGCACAGCAACAAGTGCTGGAAGAACTGCGCAAGCTCAGCTTTGGCATCAATGGCTACTTCTTTGTCTACGACCACGAAGGTCGCAGCCTGATGCACGCGCGCCAGTCAGAGTTGGTCGGCAAATACCTGTGGGACATGAAGGACCCTCACGGTTTGCCAGTGATCCAGGCGTTGCTCAAAAGTGCGCAATCAGGCGAAGGCTTTCAACGCTACGCCTGGAACAAACCCTCCTCCGGTCAAGTGACCGACAAGCTCGCCTACGTGGTGATGCTGGATCGTTGGGGCTGGATGCTCGGCACCGGCATCTACCTTGAAGACGTTGAGCGCGCTACCCAACAGGCGCGTGACGAAGTGGCCCAGGGCATTCGTAAAACCATGCTGGCGATTGCCGCGGTGGCCCTCGTGGCGGTGCTGTTTGTCTTCGCCAGCGGCATGACGCTCAACGTCAGCGAGCATCGCCTGGCCGACAAAAAACTTCAGCGCCTGACTCAGCGTATCGTTAGCTTGCAGGAGGAAGAGCGATCACGGGTTTCCCGTGAACTGCACGACGGCATCAGCCAGCTGCTCGTCTCCATCAAATTTCAATTCGAACTGGCCAGCCATCTGCTCGAGAATGGGCAAGCACACGACAAGGGTTTGAGCACGCTGAGGGACGCCACGGAACGACTGGGGGAAGCGATTGGCGAGGTTCGCAGCCTCTCTCACGACCTGCGCTCGTCGCTGCTCGACACCCTGGGCCTGCCGGCGGCGATCGGTCAACTCGCCGCAGAATTCGAGCAACGCAGCGGCCTGGTGGTGACCTACAACGACAACGAATTCGACTGTCATTTGGTCGATGGGGCAGCGGTCTCGCTGTTTCGCATCGTGCAAGAAGGCCTGACTAACATTGAACGACACGCCCAGGCTAAAAACGTCTCCATTACCCTGCACGGGTCTGAAGAGTCCGTACGGTTGACGGTGGTCGATGACGGTATCGGTTTCAACGTCGCTCAGGTCGAACGTCGTCATGCGGGCATTGGCCTGCGTAATATCCGTGAGCGTGTCGAGCATTTTGGTGGACGATTCGACCTGATCTCGATGCCGGGAAGAAGTGAGCTGGACGTACTGCTGCCGATGAAAGTGCCCGGCGCAAAACGCTGACACGCCACACAACAACAAGAGTGAATGCCCGCGATGAACCTGCCCTACCCGATCCGCGTCGCCCTGGTCGACGATCACTCCCTGGTCCGCGACGGCATCAAAGCGCTGCTGGCGGTCATGGCCCCCCTGGAAGTGGTGGGCGAAGCCGAGAATGGCGCGGATGCCATTGAAATGGTTGGGCGCTGCCAGCCGGACCTGTTGCTGGTCGACATCAGCCTTAAGGACATGAACGGGCTTGAGCTGACCCGGGTGTTACGCAGCCAGTACCCGTCGCTCAAGGTACTGGTGCTCAGCATGTACGACAATAATGAATACGTGAGTGAGTCCGTTCGCGCGGGTGCCAGCGGCTATGTACTGAAGAACTCACCGTCGCGGGAAATCATTGCAGCGATCGAAGCCATCGCCAGTGGTGGTACGTTCTACAGCGCCGAGATCGCCCAGCGGCTCATCGCCGATAAAAGTACCGACAACGAGCTGACACCGCGCGAAAGCCAGGTGTTGTACAAGATGGCTCAAGGACTGAACAACAAGGAGATGGCCCGCGAACTGGACATCAGCGTCCGGACGGTAGAAACCCATCGCCTGAGCATCCGTCGCAAACTCAACATCGACAAACCGGCGGCCCTGGTCAAATACGCGATTGATCACGGAATCATCTCTCGGTAGCAGGCACTCCTCGTTCCTTCACCGTAGATTCGCTACTATGTTTGCCCGCGTTCCTTGTCTGCGGATTTCTTCATTCTGGAGCTCGAATGCCTAGTCAAAAGGACATCGCCACCGAAAGCGGCGCACCGATGATTCCTGAACAGCGCCGTGAGTTGATGTTGCGGCAGTTGCGCAAACATCAGGTGCTGAGCGTTCATCAATTGATGGACATGTTCGACTGTTCGCACATGACCATACGCCGCGATATCGCGTTGCTTGAACAGGAAGGACGTGCTTACTCGGTAACAGGTGGGGTGCGAATCGCCAGCCAGCTTCACAGTGAGCCCAGCCATCAGTTCAAGGCGGTGGTCGAGTTGCCGCAGAAGCAGGCCATGGCCAAGCTCGCCGCCCGGCTACTGCATGCCGATATGACGATTTACCTGGATGCGGGAACCAGCACGCTGGAAATCGTCCCCTACATCAAGGCGCTGTCCGGCATGACCGTGGTGACCAATGATTTCGGCATTGTCCAGGCACTGATCGAAGCCCCCCAAGTCACGGTGATTCATACCGGCGGGCAGCTGGATCACTCCAATCAATCGTGCGTGGGCGGTCTGGCGGTTGCCACCTTGCGTCAGGTCGTCACCGATATCGCCTTCATATCGACCAGTTCCTGGGATTTGCATCGCGGCCTCACCACGCCTTCGGCGCTTAAGGTGGAGGTCAAGCAAGTCGCGATGCAATCGGCCTCGCAAGTAGTGCTGGTGGCCAGCAGTTCGAAGTACGGCACGTTCAGCATGTACAGGATCGCCGGGCTCGAACAGTTCGACATCATTCTCAGCGACGACGCGTTGACCCCTGCGGCGGCCGATAGCATCCGCAAGCAGGGTGTCGAGCTGTTGCTGCCGTCTGACAATACCCCGGCCTGAAACCAACGGGCTCCTGCATCCAGCAGAGCCCGTCACCCCGCCTCTGTTGCGCTTAGCGCGCCTTCCAGTCCCGCAACCACTGCAAGCCGGCCGAGGTGTTGCCACGCGGCCGGTATTCGCACCCTACCCAGCCGTCATAGCCCAACTGGTCGATCAGTTCGAACAGATAGGGATAGTTGACTTCTCCCAGGTCCGGTTCATGTCGGTCCGGCACACCGGCGATCTGGATGTGGCCGATACCGTCGAAGTCCCGACGCAGTTTAGTGGCCAGGTCACCCTCGACGATTTGGCAGTGGTAGCAGTCAAACTGAACCTTCAGGTTACTGGCGCCCACTTCCTTGCAGATGGCCTGGGCCTGATCCTGCCGGTTGAGGAAAAAGCCCGGCATGTCCCGCGTATTGATCGGCTCGAGCAATACCGTGACGCCTGCCTTGGCCGCTTGGGCGGTGGCGTAGGCGAGGTTGTCCAGATAAATGGCGTGATGCCGTGCCCGATCACTCTCGGAGGGCAGCAGCCCGGCCATGACATGGATGCGTGAGTTGCCCAGTACCTCTGCGTATTCCAGGGCGCGATCAAAACCGCTACGAAATTCACCCTCTCGACCCGGCAACGACACCGTGCCCCGCTCGCCCGCCGTCCAATCACCGGGTGGCGCGTTGAACAGTGCCTGCACCAGGCCGTTGTCGCTCAAGCGTTGCTTGAGTTCTTCAGCGCTATAGTCGTAGGGAAACAGATACTCCACCGCTTCGAAACCATCAGCAGCCGCGGCGGCGAAGCGATCCAGAAACGCATGTTCCGGGTAGAGCATGCTGAGGTTGGCAGCAAAACGAGGCATGGTAGCTCCTATAGATGGCTTTTGTAGGAGCTGAGCTTGCTCGCGATGGCGATCTCAAGGACGCCATCGCCGGCAAGCCGTGCTCCTACAGGTCGACAGTTCGTTAGACAAAGGGCCAGATCAGCAGGGTAATACAGAAACCCAAGGTGCCGAGCAAAGTGGTCAACACCGTCCAGGTGCGCAAGCCGTCGGCCACGTTCAGTCCGGACAGCTTGGTGAAGATCCAGTAACCGGCATCATTGATATGGGACATGGCCAACCCGCCACCGCCCATGGCCAGGCACAGCAGGGCCATGTGGTTCGGGGTGAGATTGAGGGTCGCAATCAGCGGGCTGATGATGCCGGCAGTGGTCACCAGCGCCACCGTGGTCGAGCCCTGCACCGCGCGCAACAGCAAGGTCAGCAGAAAGCCCAGCGCCAGCACCGGCAGACCGGTGGTGCGCAACATATCGGAGACCACGGCACCGATTCCGGTATCCACCAGCACCTTGCCAAACACCCCACCGGCACCAGCAATCAGGATCACCATGGCCACACCGGGCAAGGCCGAACCAATCACGTCCGACACCTGAGTGCGACTCCAGCCCCGACGCGAACCCAGCAACCAGGCACACAGCAAGGTGTCGATCAGCAGCGCCACCAGCGGCGCGCCGAGCACGGTCATGATGCCGCGCAGGATCGATTCGGCAGGCAGCAACGAGGTGGACAGAGTCCCCAGCAGAATCAGAATGATGGGTAGCAGGATCAGGCTGACGATCAGGCCAAAACCAGGTGCGGGTGCCTGCGGCAACTTGGAAACGATGCTGCTGGTGGACTCTTCCAGGCCCATGTGCGACACGGCCACAGCCGCTCGCTCAGTGCTCTTGTCGTTGCCATTGGACCAGGCGGCCAGATCTTCGTTGGTGACATGCGGGCCATAGACCTCGGCACGAATATCATCGGTCATCGGGTACACCCGACGGGTCATGCGCCCGGCCACGCGGTAGCCGACATAGCAAAGGAACGCGGTGATTGGCAGACCGAACATGAGCACGCGGCCCAGGTCCGCGCCCAATTGACTGGCAGCGGCAACTGCGCCCGGGTGTGGCGGCAGAAAGGCGTGTACGGTCAACAAGGCAGCGCACATCGGCAGCGCAAACACCAACAACGGCTTACGCGCGCTGCGCGCAATACCATAGGCCAGCGGCATCAGGATGATCACGCCGACCTCGAAGAACACCGGCACCCCGACCATGAAGCCGGCAATCGTCAACGCCAGCGGCGTACGCCGGTTGCCGAAACGAGTAATCAGTGTCTTGGCCAGCGCCTCGGCACCGCCGGAGAGCTCGATGATCCGCCCGATCATCGCGCCCAGGGCAATGATGATCGCAATATGTCCCAGGGTCTTGCCCATGCCGCCTTCGATGGTGGCGACCAGATCGGCCGGCTTCACTCCGGCCACCAGCGCCACCAGAATGCTCACCAGCATCAAGGCCACGAAGGGCTGGAACTTGTACTTGAGCACCAGGAACAACAACAGAGCGATCCCGAGCCCTGCGGTAACCAGCAGGATTAACGGGCTCATTTCAGACACCCTCTACGCCGGGTGAACGAAAGGCTTCCGCCACTGGATCTGAACATGCCGCAATGAAGATGAGTCATGCCTGGTTTTCCTCTTGTTATTGTATTTTTTGGCAAGCCTCGGCCATCGAGAGTCGCTGCGCGTCTCCCGGTCAGGGCCTGCGTTATCGATCTGTCGTGTTAAGCCAACGCCTTACCAGTGCGCACCAAAAGTCTCTCGCAGCTCGTCCAGCGCCGCCTGATCGAGCGGTTCAGGCTTGGGATTGCTCATCAGCCAGAGCCGCGCGGTTTCCTCGAGTTCCTCCAGGGCGTAACTGGCCCTGGACACCGAACTCTCCCAGACCACCGGGCCAAGTCGTTCAAGCATCACGCCACGAACGTCGTTGGCCAGCCGAGCAACCTGTTCGGCCACCTTCGGCGAACCGGGCCGCTGGTAGCCAATCAACGGGATATGCCCGACTTTCATCACCTGATACGGCGTCAGCGGCGGCAGAATGTCGTCCGCCTGCCAGACACCTGCCAGCGTCAACGCCACCAGATGGGTGGAGTGGGTATGCACCACGCCACCGACATTCGGGTTGCGGTCGTAGACCTGGCGATGCAGCGCCAGGGTCTTTGAAGGCTTGTCACCGGACACCCATTCGCCGGCCAGGTTGACCTTGGCGATGGTCGCCGGATCGAGGCGTCCGAGGCAGACGTCGGTCGGTGTGATCAACCAGCCGTCGTCCAGCCGCGCGCTGATATTGCCGGCGCTGCCGACGGTGTAACCGCGCTCATAAAGGCTGCGGCCGACCTGGCAGATTTCTTCGCGCAGGGCGTTTTCATTACTCACTGCACACCCCCGGACAGTTGCTTCAAGGCTTTGCTGAAGAAGTCGCGGCCACCGAAGTTGCCCGATTTGAGTGCCAGCGCCAAAGGTTCGTCAGTACTGCTGACGGTCGCCGGCACACCCGGATCAATCTGCGCGCCGATCTGCAGCAGCTGTACGCCCAGCGCTTGAACCACAGCGCCCGAGGTTTCTCCGCCGGCGATCACGAAGCGGCGCACACCGCTCTGGCGCAGACCGTGGGCAATTTCGCCAAAGGCGTTTTCCACCAGACTGCCAGCCTGCTCGACACCCAGTTGCTGTTGCACCGACTTGACCTCATCCGGTGAGCTGGTGGCGTAGATCAATACGGTTTGTTGGTTATCACGGGCGAAGGTCAAGGCTTGCGCCACCACCGGTTCACCTGCTGCCAAAGCCAACGGATCAATCCGCAGGGCCGGCCGGCCGGCTTCGAGCCAGGCGGCCACTTGCCCATTGGTGGCGATCGAAGCACTGCCGGCCAACACCACTTCCCCGCCGAACACCGTCGGGAGTTTCGACGCGTCGAGGTCGCGCAGCTTGCCGGCGCGACGGAAATTTTCCGGCAAACCCAGGGCCAGCCCCGAACCACCCGTCAACAACGGCAGATCGGCACAGGCGGCACCGAGGGTGTACAGATCGCTGTCCGACAAGGCATCCGCGATGGCCATGCCGACACCTTGAGCCCGCAACTCGGCGATTCGCGCACGCACCTGCTCAGTGCCACCGGCAATGGTGTCGTAGCGCAACAGGCCGACATTCAGGCGGGTCTGCGATTGCAGGACCCGAACCAGATTGGCATCGGTCATCGGCGTCAGCGGGTGATGCTGCATGCCCGACTCGCTGAGCAACTGATCCTGCACAAACAAGTGGCCGCGAAAGATCGTCCGGCCATTCTCCGGGAACGCCGGGCAGGCCAGGGTGAAGTCGCTACCCAATGCGGCCAGCAGCGCTTCGCTGACCTGGCCGATATTGCCGGCCGCGGTGGAGTCGAACGTCGAGCAATATTTGAAGAAGATCTGCTCGCAGCCTTGGTCGCGCAGCCAGGCCAGCGCTGCGAGGGACTGCTCGACCGCTTCGGCGACCGGCGTGGTACGCGATTTCAGAGCAATGACGATCGCATCGGCGTCAAGCCCGGCAGCTACATCTGCGCTCGGGATACCGATGCTTTGCACGGTACGCATTCCGCCGCGCACCAGCATGTTGGCAAGGTCCGTGGCACCGGTGAAATCGTCGGCGATGCAGCCCAACAGCGGGCGTGCGGTGGAGGTAGTCATGGGGTGTTCCTTAAACGGGCTCGGGCTTCAAACGGACTGGGGCTTGGCAGTCGGCAATTCGATGCCCGGAAAAATCTTGATCACCGCCGAGTCGTCCTCACGGCCGAAGCCGGCACTGGACGCCTGCATGAACATCTGGTGAGCGGTGGCCGACAGCGGCAGCGGGAATTTGCTGGCCCGGGCGGTATCCAGCACCAGGCCCAGGTCCTTGACGAAAATATCCACCGCGGACAACGGTGTGTAGTCAGCCTTGAGAATGTGCGGTACGCGGTTTTCGAACATCCAGGAATTACCGGCGCTGTGGGTAATTACCTCATACAGCGCATCGGCATCGACCCCTTCACGCAGGCCCAGCGCCATGGCTTCGGCAGAAGCGGCGATGTGCACCCCGGCGAGCAGCTGATTGATGATTTTGACCTTCGAACCCAGGCCATGGACGTCACCCAGGCGATAAACCTTGCCGGCCATGCCCGCCAGGATCGCTTCGGCCTTGGCATAAGCGTCAGCCGGGCCCGACGTCATCATGGTCATCTCGCCGGCGGCAGCCTTGGCCGCGCCACCGGAGATCGGTGCGTCCAGATACAGCAGGCCTTGCTCGGCCAGACGCTGACCCAGGTCCACGGCGTAGGTCGGGGCCACGGTGGCGCAGCCGATCAGCAGACTGCCAGGACGCAAAGCGGCCACGGCCCCCCCCTCGCCAAACAATACGGTCTGCGTCTGCTCGGCATTCACCACGACTGTAATGATCACGTCGCACTCGGCGGCCATGTGTGCGGGCGAAGCGCACGCCACGCCGCCCTCGCTGGCAAACTGTTCCGCCACCGCCGCTCGCACATCGCAGGCATGCACATTGAAGCCGCTGCGCAACAGCGAGCGGGCAATGCCCAGGCCCATCGCGCCCAGACCGACTACACCGACATTCTTGTTATTCATGGGGTACTCCAGAGGAAAGCAGCGGCTTTTTCAACGCCAGCAAGGCGCGTACAGGTTGAGCAGATAATCCTCCAGTGATCAGAAAATGTGAAGTTATTTTTTTGAATAACATTTTTTAACATTGCCCTTGAACTGCAGCTCGGATGCATTGACCCGATGGGGTCATTGCCACCAAGAAGCAGCCCTGCGTATTCCCCCTTTTTGTCGCCTTCCGACCAGAAACTCATTTCAGGGACTTGTGCTTCCGGTATTATGGTATACCATCAGACGCACAGACACTCTTACCCTACACGGAGCAGCTCATGAGTTTCGAAATCCGCAAGATCGTCAGCTACGTCGAAGAAACCTTTATCGAAGGCGGCAAGGCCACCGATACGCCCGTCACCATGGTCGGTCTGGCCGTCGTGATGAAAAACCCCTGGCTGGGCCGCGGCTTTGTCGAAGACCTGAAACCGGAAATTCGCGCCAACTGCTCCGACCTCGGCGCACTGATGGTCGAGCGTCTGGTGGGCATCATCGGCGGAGCCGAGAAGATCGAGGCTTATGGCAAGGCCGCTGTCGTGGGCGCCGACGGTGAAATTGAACACGCCTCCGCCGTCATCCATACCCTGCGCTTTGGCAACCATTACCGCGAAGCGGTGAAAGCCAAGAGCTACCTGAGCTTCACCAACAAGCGCGGCGGCCCGGGCACCTCGATCCAGATCCCGATGATGCACAAGGACGACGAAGGCCTGCGTTCGCACTACATCACCCTGGAAATGCAGATCGAAGATGCACCACGTGCCGACGAAATCGTCGTGGTCCTGGGTTGCGCCGACGGCGGCCGCCTGCACCCACGCATCGGCAACCGTTACATCGATCTGGAAGAACTGGCTGCCGAGAACGCCCAGTAATTCCGCAAAGAGCAACTACAACAAAAAGGCATGCAGGAGCGCTCCATGATTCGGCTCACCGCTGAACTCACCCCGGCTGGCACCAGTTACCTGGCGACCGGCCAAGGCCAGCCCGTGGTTTTGATCCACGGCGTGGGCCTGAACAAAGAAATGTGGGGCGGCCAAGTCGTTGGTCTGGCCACGAAGTACCGCGTGATTGCCTACGACATGCTCGGTCACGGCGCCAGCCCGCGCCCGGAAAGCGGCACGCCCCTGCTCGGCTATGCCGACCAGTTGCTGGAGCTGCTCGATCACCTGCAATTGCCCCAGGCGACAGTGATCGGTTTTTCCATGGGCGGGCTGGTGGCGCGGGCTTTTGCCTTGCATTACCCGCAACGGCTGCAAGGCCTGGTAGTGCTCAACAGCGTGTTCAATCGCAGCCCCGAACAGCGCGCAGGGGTCATCGCCCGCACCGCTCAAGCGGCCGAGCACGGACCGGATGCCAACGCCGAGGCCGCCCTGTCGCGCTGGTTCAGCCGCGAATATCAGGCGGCCAACCCGGCGCAGATCGCTGCCTTGCGCCAAACCTTGGCAGACAATGACCCACAGGGCTACCTGACCACCTATGAGCTGTTCGCGACCCAGGACATGTACCGCGCTGACGATTTGGCCAGCATTCAGGTGCCGACACTGATCGCCACCGGTGAACTGGACCCGGGTTCGACTCCGGAAATGGCCCAGCAATTGGCCGAGCGCATTCCCGGCGCGACAGTTGCCGTGCTCGCCGAACAGCGGCATATGATGCCCGTAGAATCGCCGCGCCTGGTCAACCAGCTGTTGCTGGAGTTTCTCGACACGGCAAACGCCCGACAAAACCAAATAAAGGGGATCGTTGCATGACACTCGCACGCTTCCAGATGTGCATCGGCGGTGAATGGGTCGATGCCCTGTCCGGCAAGACTTTTGAAAGCCTGAACCCGGCCCTGGCCGAAGCCTGGGCCGAACTGCCCGATGCCGACGAAGCCGACGTCGAGCGCGCTGTACAAGCGGCGCAGACCGCCTTCGACAGCCCGGCCTGGCGCGGCCTGACCGCCACCGCCCGCGGCAAACTGCTGCGGCGCCTGGGCGACCTGATCGCCGAAAACAAGGAACACCTGGCGCAGCTGGAAAGCCGTGACAACGGCAAACTGATCCGCGAAACCCGTGGCCAGGTCAGCTACTTGCCGGAGTTCTTCCACTACACCGCGGGCCTGGCGGACAAACTCGAAGGCGGCACCCTGCCCCTCGACAAGCCGGACCTGTTTGCCTACACGGTGCACGAAGCCATGGGCGTGGTCGCGGCGATCATTCCCTGGAACAGTCCGCTGTACCTGACCGCAATCAAACTCGCCCCGGCCCTGGCGGCGGGCAACACCATCGTGATCAAACCGTCGGAGCACGCCTCCGCTACCATTCTCGAGCTGGCCCGTCTGGCGCTGGAAGCCGGCATCCCGCCGGGGGTGGTCAACGTCGTCACCGGCTACGGCCCAAGCACCGGCGCGGCCCTCACCCGTCATCCGCTGATCCGCAAAATCGCCTTCACCGGCGGCGCTGCGACGGCGCGGCACGTGGTGCGCAGCAGCGCCGAGAACTTCGCCAAGCTGTCGCTGGAACTGGGCGGAAAATCGCCGAACATTATCTTCGCCGACGCCGACCTCGACAGCGCAATCAACGGCGCGATTGCCGGGATCTACGCGGCCTCCGGTCAGAGCTGCGTCTCCGGTTCGCGGCTGCTGGTGCAGGACGAAATCTACGATGAGTTCGTCGATCGTTTGGTCGAGCGCGCCAAACGCATCCGCATCGGCAACCCGCAGGAAGACAGCAGCGAAATGGGCCCCATGGCCACCGCGCAACAACTGGCCGTCGTCGAAGGCCTGGTGGCCGATGCCATCGCCGAAGGTGCGCGCCTGCGTCTGGGCGGCAAGCGTCCGCAGAATCTGGGCGAAGGCTGGTTTTATGAGCCGACCTTGTTCGAATGCGACCGCAACTCGATGAAGATCATGCAGGAAGAAGTCTTCGGCCCGGTGGCCTCGGTCATCCGTTTTAAGGATGAAGCCGAAGCCTTGGCGATTGCCAACGACTCGCAGTTCGGCCTCGCTGCGGGCATCTGGACTCGCGATCTGGGCAGGGCTCATCGCCTGGCCCGGGACGTGCGATCCGGAATCATTTGGGTCAACACCTACCGCGCCGTGTCGGCCATGGCGCCGATCGGCGGCTTCAAGAACAGCGGCTATGGACGCGAGAGCGGTATCGATTCGGTGCTGGCCTACACCGAGCTGAAAACGGTGTGGATCAACCTCTCCCAGGCGCCAATGCCTGATCCGTTTGTGATGCGCTAGGAGATTTGCGAAATGATCGAACCCGGCATTTACAAAGACGTCATGAGCTCGTTCCCGTCCGGGGTCACGGTGGTCACCACCCTGGACCCGGACGGCGGCATCGTCGGCATTACCGCCAGCGCTTTCAGTGCGCTGTCGATCGATCCGGCACTGGTGCTGTTCTGCCCCAACTATGCCTCTGACACTTACCCGATCCTGCGCGACAGCAAGCAGTTTGCGATTCACCTGCTGTCCGCTGACCAGACCGCCGAAGCCTATGCGTTTGCCAGTAAAGGCAAGGACAAAGCCAAGGATATCGAATGGCACCTCAGCGCACTGGGCAACCCGCTGCTGGGCAAAGCCACGGCGATCATCGAGTGCGAACTGTGGCGCGAATACGACGGCGGTGACCACGCGATCATCGTCGGCGCGGTGAAGAATCTGATTCTGCCCGACCAGCCGGTGACGCCGATGATCTATCACAAAGGCAAGCTGGGCCCCCTGCCCGCCCTGGCCTGACAGGAATACTCAACACCTGTGGGAGAGGATGATGATGAGCAATGAAAAGTACGAAAAAGGCCTGAAAATCCGCACTCAAGTGCTGGGCGAAGCCTACGTGAAACGCTCCATCGAAAACGCCGACGACTTCACCCGGCCGCTGCAGGAAATGGTCACGGAGTACTGCTGGGGCCATGTCTGGGGCCGTGAGGGTTTGTCGCTTAAAGAGCGCAGCATGATAAACTTGGCCATGATTTCGGCCCTCAATCGGCCTCACGAACTCAAGCTGCATGTACGCGGCGCCTTGCGTAACGGACTGACTCGTGAACAAATACGCGAAATTCTGCTTCAGGTCGGTATTTATTGCGGTGTCCCCGCTGCCGTAGACAGTTTCCGGCTCGCCCGTGAAGCGTTCGCCGAAGCCGATGCCGAGGCCTCCAGTTAACCCTTGGCTGTTTGATCTGACCGAGCACGGAGATTCTTGCAATCGAAGTGCTCTTTTTGCATGGACAGCCACACTCAGAGCGGACCCCATGAAACGCCTGCCACTCGACGACAGCTTCAAGGTCAATCGCAACCCCGTTACCCTGCGCGAAATCGTGCTGGATAAACTGCGAAGCGCCATCATGAACTTCCAGCTTCTGCCGGGAGACCGTCTGGTCGAGCGCGATCTGTGCGATCGCCTGGGCGTCAGTCGCACGTCCGTACGCGAAGCCTTGCGTCACCTGGAATCCGAAGGCCTGGTGGAATTCGCCGACGCCAAGGGCCCACGGGTCGCGATCATTACCCTCTCCGATGCCGGCGACATCTATGAGCTGCGTTGCGTGCTCGAAGGCCTGATCGTCCAGCTGTTCACCCTGCGCGCCAAGGCCAAGGACATCAAGGCCCTGGAAAAAGCCCTCGAGGAAAACCGCAAGGCCCTCAAGGACGGCGAGCTGCAACAGGTCATCGATTCGGTTCAGGGTTTCTACGATGTACTGCTCGAAGGCTCCGGCAATCATGTCGCGGCGCTGCAATTGCGTCAGCTGCAGGCGCGTATCAGCTACTTGCGTGCGACGTCGGTGTCCCAGGAAAACCGTCGCGGCGCCAGTAATCAGGAAATGGAGCTGATTGTGGAAGCAATCAAGAGCGGCGATCCCCTTGCCGCCCACCAGGCTTGCGTCAACCACGTACGCGCCGCCGCGGCGGTCGCCCTGGAATACCTCAAGCGCAAGCAGGAAGAGACCGGGGCGATCCCGCAGATCACCCTGCCGATCGCGCTTAAAGAACCGCGCATAGGTCGCTAAACATGTTCAGCCCGAGCTTTTGCCCAAAGTGTGGTGGCAGTGACCTTAGGTCTCAGCTGCCGCCGGGCGATACGCACGAGCGCCTGATGTGCCGCGGTTGCGGCTACATCCATTACATCAATCCGAAAATCATCGCCGGCTGCATTATCGAGCAGGACGGCAAGTATTTGCTGTGTCAGCGCGCCATCCCGCCGCGTCCGGGCACCTGGACGCTGCCGGCCGGCTTCATGGAAGGCGGCGAGACCACCGAACAAGCAGCGCTGCGCGAAGTCTGGGAAGAGAGCGGCGTGCGCGCGGAAATTCTCTCGCCGTACTCGATCTTCAGCGTGCCGAAGATCAGCGAGGTGTACATCATCTTCCGCGCCATCGCGCTGGAGATCACCGGCCAGTACGGGCCGGAAACCCTTGACTACAAATTCTTCGCACCCGAGGACATCCCTTGGGATAGCATCTACTACCCGGCGATTCGGCAGATCCTTGAGCGGTATATCGAGGAACGCCAGGCCGGGGTTTATGGCATCTATATCGGCAACGATGATACCGGCAAGATCCACTTCATTCGCTGACATCCCTCAGGGCGCCACGCCCTCGACAATAATGATCTCGGCCCGGGCCACGCCCTCGCGATGCCCTTTCGCCTCCTGATACTGCTCGGACTGATAGCACGCAACCGCCTGTTCGTAGGAATCAAATTCGATCACCACACTACGTTGCGGCGTCGGCCGTCCTTCCAGCGCTTCGCTGCGCCCGCCCCGGGCCAACATCCGCCCGCCATACAACGCGAAGGCCGCCGGTGCCCGCTGGGTGTATTGGCTGTATTGATCGGGGTCGGTGACATCTACATGAGCAATCCAGTACGCCTTCATAGTGACCTCTCGGTTTGTTTTGTATTATGGTATACCACAAAATATTTCCATCAAACACTGAGAATCCTTACATGGCCTTCAACAGCATCGAAGAAATCATCGAAGATTATCGACAAGGCAAGATGGTGCTCCTGGTTGACGACGAAGATCGGGAAAACGAAGGCGACCTGCTGCTGGCCGCCGATTGCTGCACGGCCGAGACCATCAGCTTCATGGCCCGGGAAGCGCGCGGTCTGATCTGCCTGACCTTGACCGATGACCACTGCCAGCGCCTCGGGCTGGAGCAGATGGTGCCGAGCAACGGCAGCGTCTTCAGCACCGCTTTCACCGTGTCCATCGAGGCCGCCGTCGGCGTGACCACCGGCATCTCCGCCGCCGACCGGGCGCGCACCGTTGCAGCCGCTGTCTCCCCCAACGCCGGGGCCACCGACCTCGTGCAACCCGGCCACATCTTTCCCTTGCGCGCCAAGGAAGGCGGCGTGCTGACTCGTGCCGGTCATACCGAGGCCGGTTGCGACCTGGCACGCCTGGCCGGCTTCACCCCGGCCTCGGTGATCGTCGAAGTGATGAACGATGACGGCACCATGGCCCGCCGTCCGGACCTGGAAGTGTTCGCGCGCAAGCATGGAATCAAGATCGGCACCATCGCCGACCTGATCCACTATCGCCTCAGCACCGAACACACCGTGGTGCGAATCGGTGAACGTGAACTGCCCACGGTGCATGGCACCTTCCGCCTGATCACCTTCGAAGACCGCATCGAAGGCGGCGTCCACATGGCAATGGTCATGGGCAAGTTGCACCGGGACGAACCGACGCTGGTGCGCGTGCATGTGATCGATCCGCTACGCGATCTGGTGGGCGCCGAATACAGCGGCCCTTCCAACTGGACGTTGTGGGCGGCGCTGCAGCGAGTGGCCGAGGAAGGTCGTGGCGTGGTGGTGGTGCTCGCCAATCATGAGTCGTCACAGGCGCTGCTTGAGCGAGTCCCGCAGCTGACCCAGCCACCTCGCCAGTTCAGTCGTTCGCAGTCGCGCATCTATTCTGAAGTCGGTACCGGGGCGCAGATTCTGCAGGATCTTGGTGTCGGCAAGCTGCGTCATCTTGGCCCGCCGCTGAAATACGCCGGTTTGACCGGTTACAACTTGGAAGTGGTGGAGAGCATTCCTTTCACCCAGTGATCCCGAGGCGCTCTCCCTCGCCACAAAAACACTTTTGGCTGATAGCCGGTAAGGCAAAGTGCTTGCACAAAGTTTGGAATACCATAATATGATATTCCATAGACCGAACGCTTCAGCCAAGTGCCCCCGACAGGAAAAGCACCAATAACAGCCCTTGGCACGGTCGCCTTTAGAGGCCAGATGGACTTACTGCTCCCGATAGGCGGGCATTACCAAGCCCGCTCAAAACACAACAAATGAGGGCGTGAAAATGGTGTTGAACAAACGTGCAACCGCAATATTTTTTGCGGGACTGCTGAGCGTGACCAGTCAGGCATTGATGGCGGCCGAAAGCGTCAACTTCGTCAGCTGGGGTGGTAGCACCCAGGATGCGCAGAAGCAGGCCTGGGCCGATCCGTTCAGCAAAGCCAGCGGCATCACCGTGGTCCAGGATGGTCCGACCGACTACGGCAAACTCAAAGCCATGGTCGAAAGCGGCAATGTGCAGTGGGACGTGGTCGACGTCGAAGCTGACTTCGCCTTGCGCGCTGCCGCCGAAGGCCTGCTCGAACCCCTCGATTTCTCGGTCATCCAGCGCGACAAAATCGACCCACGGTTTGTCTCCGATCACGGCGTCGGTTCGTTCTTCTTCTCCTTCGTCCTCGGCTACAACGAAGGCAAGCTTGGCGCCGGTAAACCTCAGGACTGGTCCGCGCTGTTCGACACCAAGACCTATCCCGGCAAACGCGCCCTCTACAAATGGCCAAGCCCTGGCGTGCTGGAACTGGCCCTGCTGGCCGATGGTGTAGCCGCCGACAAGCTCTACCCGCTGGACCTGGATCGCGCCTTCAAGAAACTCGACACCATCAAGAAAGACATCGTCTGGTGGGGCGGCGGTGCCCAGTCGCAACAGTTGCTGGCCTCGGGTGAAGTGAGCATGGGTCAGTTCTGGAATGGCCGGATCCACGCCCTGCAAGAAGACGGCGCACCGGTAGGCGTGAGCTGGAAACAGAACCTGGTCATGGCCGACATTCTGGTCGTGCCAAAAGGGACGAAAAACAAGGCCGCTGCCATGAAGTTCCTGGCCAACGCCAGCAGCGCCAAAGGACAAGCTGACTTCTCCAACCTGACCGCCTATGCGCCGGTCAACGTCGACAGCGTGGCGCGCCTGGATTCGGTACTGGCCCCTAACCTGCCGACTGCCTACGCTAAGGATCAAATCACTCTTGATTTCGCGTACTGGGCCAAAAACGGTCCGGCCATCGCGACACGGTGGAACGAATGGCTGGTCAAATGAAAATGACGGCAACCGCGTCCCGCCAACCCACGCAGACCGGGAGCGCCACTGGCGCTGCCGGCTCGGCACTCGGCAAGGCGGCTGCGATGAACCAATCCCCTTCACTGGCACAGCGCTGGCGTGGCGCAAGCAACCTGATCCCCGCCCTGCTGTTCCTCGGCTTGTTTTTTCTGGCGCCGTTGATTGGGCTGCTACTGCGCGGCGTGCTGGAACCGGTGCCGGGGCTGGGCAACTACGAGCAGTTGTTCGCCAACTCAGCGTATGCGCGGGTCTTGCTCAACACCTTTTCGGTGGCCGGACTGGTGACCCTGTTCAGCCTGCTGCTGGGCTTTCCACTCGCGTGGGCCATCACCCTGGTGCCCCGTGGCTGGGGTCGCTGGATCCTCAACATCGTGCTGTTGTCGATGTGGACCAGCCTCCTCGCCCGGACCTATTCCTGGCTGGTGCTGTTGCAAGCCTCCGGGGTGATCAACAAGGCGTTGATGGCGATGGGCATCATCGATCAGCCGCTGGAGATGGTGCATAACCTCACCGGCGTGGTGATCGGCATGAGCTACATCATGATCCCGTTCGTCGTGCTGCCGCTGCAGGCGACCATGCAGGCCATCGACCCGATGATCCTGCAGGCCGGTTCGATCTGCGGCGCGAGCCCTTGGACCAACTTCTTCCGGGTGTTCCTGCCGCTGTGCCGGCCGGGGCTGTTCTCCGGTGGCCTGATGGTGTTCGTGATGTCGCTCGGTTACTACGTCACCCCGGCATTGCTGGGCGGTGCGCAGAACATGATGCTGCCCGAGTTCATCATTCAGCAGGTGCAGTCGTTCCTCAACTGGGGCCTGGCCAGCGCCGGCGCCGCGTTGCTGATCGTCATAACGCTGGTGTTGTTCTACTTCTACCTGAAGCTCCAGCCGGAATCCCCGGTTGGCGCCAGCAACGCGAGGTAAGCCGTCATGCTCCTGACCCCCAATGCCATGAGCCGGCGCATGCGCTTCGGCCTGTACTTCACGACGGGATTGATCGCGCTGTTCCTGTTGCTGCCGATCGTGTTCATCGTGCTGCTGTCCTTCGGTTCCTCCCAGTGGCTGGTGTTCCCGCCGCCGGGCTGGACACTGAAATGGTACGGCCAGTTCTTCTCCAACCCCGACTGGATGAACGCGGCCATGGCCAGCCTCAAGGTCGCGGTACTGACCACCTTTTTTGCTGTGGCGTTGGGCCTGCCGACCGCTTTTGCGCTGGTACGTGGACGCTTCCCGGGACGGGAAATGCTCTACGGCCTGTTCACCCTGCCGATGATCGTGCCGCTGGTGATCATCGCGGTGGCGGTGTACGCGCTGTTTCTCAAACTGGGTTACACCGGGACGATGTTCGCTTTCGTGGTCAGCCACGTCATTGTTGCGTTGCCGTTCACCATCATCTCGATCATCAACTCGCTGAAGCTGTTCGATCAGTCGATCGAGGATGCAGCGGTGATCTGTGGCGCTTCACGTCTGCAAGCGGTGTTCAAGGTGACCTTTCCGGCGATTCGTCCGGGCATGGTGGCCGGCGCCCTGTTTGCGTTCCTGGTTTCCTGGGATGAAGTGGTGCTGAGCGTGATGATGGCCAGCCCGACCCTGCAAACCCTTCCCGTGAAAATGTGGACCACCCTGCGCCAGGACCTGACGCCCGTGATCGCCGTCGCCTCGACGCTGCTGATCGGCCTCTCGGTACTGGTCATGGTGATCGCCGCCGCCCTTCGCCGGCGCAATCCAATCAGCGCCTGAGCGCCCAGGAGTACGACATGAGTGCAGTGATCAAAGAATCCGAGCATCAGAACGACCAACCGTTGGTGAGCCTGCGTAACCTGAACAAGTACTACGGCGATTTTGCCGCCGTGGACAACATCTCGCTGGACATCAAGGACGGTGAATTCCTCACGTTCCTCGGCTCCAGCGGCTCTGGTAAAAGTACGACGCTATCGATGCTCGCCGGATTCGAAACGCCGAGCAGCGGCGAGATCCTGGTCAATGGCCAATCGCTGGTCAACGTGCCGCCGCACAAACGCGACATCGGCATGGTGTTCCAGCGTTATTCGCTGTTCCCGCACCTGTCGGTACGCGACAACATCGCGTTCCCGCTGGCGATCCGCAAACTGGCCAGCGCCGAGCGCGAGCGCCGGGTCGACGCCATGCTCAAACTGGTGCAACTGGAACAGTTCGCCCATCGCCGCCCTTCGCAACTGTCCGGCGGCCAGCAGCAACGGGTCGCCATCGCTCGGGCGCTGGTCTACGAGCCACGCATCCTGCTGATGGACGAACCCCTTGGCGCCCTGGATAAAAAGCTGCGTGAAGACTTGCAAGACGAACTGCGTCAGCTGCATCGGCGCTTGGGCATCACCATTGTCTACGTGACCCACGACCAGGAAGAAGCGATGCGCCTGTCCCAGCGCATCGCAATTTTCAGCCACGGCAAGATCGTCGGTTTGGGCAGCGGTTACGACCTGTACCAGAACCCGCCGAATGCCTTTGTTGCTTCGTTCCTGGGCAACTCGAACTTCCTCAAGCTCAAGGCTCGGGGCAATGCGGTCGCTACGTTTGAAGGGCAATCGTTGTCGATTCGACTGACCGCAGGATTGCAAACCGATCAGGATGTACTGCTGATGGTGCGTCCGGAAAAAGCCTTGGCATTGAGCGTTGAGCAAGCCCGTCAGGAACCGCTGGCGGCGGGCTGGAATGAAGTGTCGGCCATTGTGGGTGAAGTGCTGTTCCTGGGTGAAAGCCAGACCTGCACCGTGATGACTTCCGGCGGCACCTCGATGACCGTCAAGGCGCTCTCCGCCGCCGGCATGCCGCTGAAGACTGGCGACCCGGTGCGCGTGCGCTGGGCCACTGCGGATGCTTGCGTTTATACCGAATGGGCTGAGAGTGATTTGAACAAGGCTGCTGGGGCTCATTGATTCCCCGCCGGCCCATGCCAGTGGGCCGTGATTCATCTGTCACCCTCGGGTCGCCGTAACGTCGGGTTGTGGCGGCCTTTTTTTTGCTTTTTGGGTTGGGGTACATATCCGTTGCTTTGGTAACGGATATGTACACAATCAAACAGCCCGGCCGGAAACCCATTGCCCGACATTACCCGCTACGCAAGCAGCGATTTAGCCGACTCACGCACATACCCACCCACCACTCTGGCGGCCTTCGACAGTGGATGTTGTCGGGTAAAAGCCAACGCAATCGTTCGCTTGATCTCCGGTTTCTTGATCCGCACCGCGTCCAGCAACCCACGCTCGACATCTTCCTGTATGGCCAGAAACGGCAGGATAGTAAACGCCCCTCCACCCGCTGCAACGTCCTTCATTGCATTCAGCGTGTCGACCTCGATGACCACATTCAACGCGACTTGATGCTTGCGCGCCAACTGGTCAAGAGTGGTCCTCAATCCGTTAGGGCGAGACGGCAGAATCAGCGGAAAATCCGCTAATGCGGCGAACGCAATCTGTTGCCCATGCCCCGCCAGGCTTCCGGCTTTGCCTACCAGATAGGTGTCAACAATACCTAACGTCTCTTCATCGCGCGCGTTGGAAACCCCGTACCGGTTAACGACAATCAAATCCAGCTCACCCGCTGCCAGCTTTTCATCAAGATCGCCGCTGAAACCTTCCACCACATGCAGGCGTACAGCAGGCGCATGTTTCTGTAACTCCGTGAACAGCGACGGCAGCAGCCTGCGCGACATCGATGGCAGAACACCAATATGTACGGTGCCTGCTGGTATGCCTGCCGATTCTCTGACCAGGGTTTCAAGCCGCTCTGCCTGCTCCATAAGCAGACGAATTTCCGGCAGTACAAGCCGCCCGAAATCCGACACGACCAGCCCCCGCCCGGTGCGCACGAACAGTTGATCGCCCCACTCGGTCTCGAGTTGCGCTAATTGGCGACTGACCAACGATTGAGCCGTGCCTAACGCAACGGCAGTCCGGGAGATTGAACCCAGCTCGTCCATCAGAAGCACGCTTTGCAGTTGTTTGAGGTTCATCGACGCCCGGTTCTCACGCTGTTTCAGTCGTCAAAACATAAGCCATACGCCACGCCCAAGCCATCTCTATTTGATCTATCTGATATCGCTGATATGACACTTCCAGATAGCGCTAGGGCTCCCTAGACTCGAATCAGACCTGAAGCCAACCCTCAGAATCGAGAAGCCCCATGGCCCATAACAATAAAAGTGGCTCGGCAGTTTTATCGCTGTTCGACCCCTCCAGCGTCGCCATCATCGGTGCGTCTGACGACCCCAACAAAGTGGGCGGACGGCCCATTCACTACCTGCGCAAGTTCGGTTACACCGGCCGCATCTTGCCCATCAACCCCAAGCGCGATTCGGTTCAAGGCATCCGGTGCTATCCCGATCTCGGCGCACTCGACGTTATCCCGCAGGCAGCCATCATCGCCGTCTCTGGACTGGCGGCAGTGGAGGCGATCAAGGCGTGCGCACGACTGGGCGTCGCGACCGCAGTGGTCATGGCCTCCGGTTTTGCCGAGACCGGCGAAAGCGGCCGCCAATTGCAGAATGAACTGGTGGACTTCGCTCGCTTGCATGGAATGCGCTTGATCGGCCCCAACGCTCAAGGTATCGCCAATTTCGCCAACGGCGCGGTGCTGAACTTCAGCACCATGTTCATGGAAGTGATGCCGGCGGACGGCCCCATCGCCATCGTCAGCCAAAGCGGTGCAGCGAGTGTCATGCCTTACGCGATGTTGCGTGAACAGGGCTATGGCGTTCGCTATCTGGCAGCCACCGGTAATGATGCGGATTTGGGGGTGTCGGAGCTGACTCGACTGCTCGTGGACGACCCACAGATTCGCCTGATTCTGGTGTATGTAGAAACAGTCTCCAACCCGCAATTACTGGCGCAAGCCGCGCAAGTGGCCCGTCAAAACGGTAGTCACATTGTGCTGCTTAAAGGTGGCGTCAGCGATAAAGGCGCGGCAGCGGCAGCGTCCCACACTGGCGCAATGGTGGGTCAGGACGGGGCACTTGATGCCTTTCTCGACAAGCATGGCATCTGGCGTGCCCACGATATTCATGAGCTGGTCAACGCAGCACCGCTTTACCTGAATGGCTTTGCGCCGGGTGCTGGCCGGACAGTCGTGATGAGCCACAGCGGCGCGGTCGGTGTGCTGTGCGCCGATGCCGCCGAGCGTGTCGGGTTGCCACTGACCGAATTGGCTATCAATACCCGAGAACGTCTGAAAGGCCTCATTCCCGACTTCGCCTGCGCCGCCAACCCACTGGACCTGACGGCCGCCCTGCTCGGCAACGGCGAGATGTTCCCGGCCGTTCTCGATGCCCTTGGTGAAGACGCGGAAGCTGACATGTTTCTCATCGGCATTCCGGTCGCAGGCCCAGGCTACGACGTGCCGGGACTCGCTCAGACGACGGCGCGATTCATGCGGCGAACCGGCAAACCAGTCGTCATGACGGCGCCTCAGGCGGATGTCAGAGCACATTTCCAACACGTGGGCGTGCCGAGTTTTCGCAACGAAAGCGATGCGGTGTCGGCGCTTCGTCAGTATGCCCAACATTGCCAATGGCAAGGTTCACCCCTGCCCGCTCCCACGGCTACAGCGCCGGGTTCGTATGCCGGCCTGCTTGACGAGGCTGACAGCCTGGCCCTGCTGGCAGATGCCGGCGTGCCGGTGGTCGAACACGTGGTGTGCCATGACCCCGAAAGCGCCGCGCGTATCGCTGCTGATTTCGGCGGGCGCGTCGTGATCAAGGGTTGCGCCGCACAAGTGCCGCACAAGAGCGAACACGGTCTGGTGCATCTCAATCTCGCCGATCCGCAGGCAGCTTCTGACGCGGCGCGCCTCTGCCTGGCTGCATTGGACACACTGGGTGTTCCCCATGGGCGGCTGATCGTGGCCCGCTCAGTCAAAGGACTGCATGAATTCATGCTAGGCGTGGTCGTAGACCCGCTGTTCGGCCCGCTGGTGGTGATCGGTGAAGGGGGCACCCTGGTCGAGATCCGCAAGGACACTGTTTCGTTGCTCGCCCCGTTTACTGAGGCGCAGGCGCTGGACGCGATCCGTCGACTGCGCATCGCCCCGGTGCTCGACGGCGCACGCGGTCAGCCCGCGCTCGACGCACCTGCGCTGGCCCGTGCGGCGGTGGCACTGGGCAACTTTGCCCTGCAACACCAGGCGAATCTGCTGAGCGTTGACGTCAATCCGGTCATGGTCATGGCCGACGGGGTTGTGGCAGTCGACGCCGTTATTGAATACCGGGAGGCACCATGAGCAGCGACAACCCACGCAGCGTCCTGGTGGAGATCGAGGATCAGGTTGCGCTGGTCACGCTCAATCGACCCGCCAATCTGAACGCTGTCAATCAAAGTCTGCGCAGCGCATTGATCGCGACGCTGGAGCAGCTCAACCAGGATCCGGTGGTAAAAGCCGTTGTACTGACCGGTGCCGGTGACCGGGCGTTTTGTGCCGGACAGGATCTGGAAGAAGCCAACACAGTCGACTGGAAACAGATTGCCCCTTGGCTGAACGCGCAACGCGCCATGTACCAGGCTGTGCGCGACCTGGACAAACCTTGTGTGGTCGCCATCAACGGCGTGGCGGCCGGCGCCGGGATGCAATTGGCACTGTGCGGCGACTGGCGCATCGCCTCACCGGATGCCCGGATTGGTCAGCCTGAGGTGAAAGCCGGCCTGGCCAGCATCGTTGGCTCCTACTTGTTGTCGCTGCACGTCAGCCTGACCCATAACACGCAGCTGTCTTTGTCGGGCGAACTGATCAACGGACAGCGTGCTCATGAAATTGGGCTGGTGACAGAGCTGCATGCGTCAGACGTCCTCGGCGCTGCAATCGTTCGCGCCCGCTCAATGGCACAACAACCAGCAACAGCCATCCGGTTATCCAAACAACGCTTCCGGGCGATGACCCAGCCGGGCTTCGATGACGCCTGTACCGCAGGCATTCGCGCGCAGCTTGAGTGCTACGCCAGCGGCGAGCCCCAGACCTTGATGAGCGCGTTTCTGGACGCGCGTGCACGCAAAGGAAATACGCCATGACTGCCTATCAACATCACCTGATCAATGGAACCTGGACGGCGGCGCAATCTGCCGACAACACAAGGGTCTACGACTCTGCAAGCGAAGCTGAGCTTGGACGGGTAGCCCACGGCACCCCTGCAGAAATCAACCTCGCGGTTCAGGCGGCTAAAGCGGCCTTCGCCTCATGGTCTGCGTTACCTGTCCGCACACGAGCTGACTACGTTCGCGGCATCGCCGATCAATTGGAAGAGCAGGTTGAACGGCTTGCGCAAGGGATCGCCGCTGAGGTCGGCATGCCGCTCAAGCTGTCACAGCGGATACAGGTGCAGATGCCTATTCAGGCGTGGCGTGCGACGGCTGATCTTGCCGTCGAGTGTTTGGCGGATGCCTCAGTCGGGCACTCCACCATCACCCAGGTTCCGGTCGGAATCGTCGGTGCAATCACGCCGTGGAACTACGCCTTGCATCAGATCACCGGCAAGGTTGCGGCAGCATTGGTCGCCGGTTGCACCGTGGTCCTCAAACCTTCGGAGCTGGCACCTTGTACGGCACGCGCACTCGGTGAAGCCGCGCTGGCCGCGGGCTTGCCTGATGGCGTGCTGAACATTGTCATGGGGGATGCGGCTACGGGCCAGGCGCTCGTCGATCATCCCGATATTGCCTTGCTGTCCTTCACCGGGTCCACAGCAGTAGGCCGACGTATCGCAGCCTCGGCAGGTCAGGCGTTGAAGCGTGTGACCCTGGAATTGGGAGGTAAATCAGCCTGTATCGCGACTGCGGATGCCCCCGCTGAAAGCGTGGTTCGTCAGGTGGCTGGATCGTGTTTTCTCAACTCAGGACAATCCTGCAACTCGCTGACCCGCCTGATCGTTCCCGTTGAGCTGTATGACACCTATCGCGCGTTACTGGTCGACGCTGTGACACGCCTGACATTAGGAGATCCCATGGACTCAACCACGCGCATGGGCCCCCTGGTGTCAGCGGCGCATCGGGATCGTGTACACGCGATGATCACAGACAGTGAATCTCAAGGTTTTGACCTGATTGCAGGCGGCAGCCGCGCGCCAGTGCCTGCGAGCGGTTACTTCATTGCTCCGACCATTTTCGGTCGCGTCTCGCCACAATCGGCGCTCGCGCAGCAGGAAGTGTTTGGCCCGGTGCTCAGCGTCATCACCTACGAAAGTGAACAGCAGGCAGTCGACATTGCCAACGGCACGGCCTATGGCCTGGCCGCTGCTGTGTGGGCAGGCGATACCGACCATGCGCTGAGCCTCGCCCGTCAATTACGCGCGGGTCAGGTCGATGTCAATGGCGCGCCGTATAACCCGGCAGCACCTTTCGGCGGCTTCGGCGATTCGGGTCTGGGTCGTGAAGGCGGGACGTACGGAGTCGAGGAGTTTGTGGAGATACGGGCCATTCAAATGCCCGTTGCAGGCACGAGGGAAAAATCATGACCTTTAAGCAGATCGAACTGAGCCGCTTCGGGGCTCAGGAGCATGTCGCACTGGTGACGCTGATGCGCCCGGACAAGATGAATGCGCTGACCAAGGTGATGGAGGCGGAACTGCGTGAAGCGTTCGCCCGGATGGACCGCGACGACAGCGTTCGCGTCATCGTGCTGACCGGCAGCGGTCGAGCATTTTGCGCCGGCATGGACATTGATGAACTTGAGGTGCTGCCACCCGACGACATCAGCGAAATGGCCTGGATGCGACCCTACGACATGAACCGTCGTGCCGACTATCAAAGCCGCTATTCGTATTTTCCGGGGGTACGCAAACCCGTCATCAGCGCGATCAACGGCGCCGCAGCGGGATTGGGATTGGTGCTGGCGCTGTATAGCGACATGCGCTTCGCCAGTGCGTCCGCGGTGTTTTCCACTGCCTTCGCCAAACGCGGGTTGATTGCAGAGCATGGCATTGCCTGGCTGCTGCCGCGCATTGTCGGGCCGGGCCACGCGGCTGACTTGTTGTTCTCTTCACGCAAGGTCACGGCGCAAGAGGCATTGAGCATGGGGCTGGTCGAGCGACTGTTTTCGCCGGACACCCTGTTGGATCAAACGCTGAACTACGCCGAAGAACTGGCACTCAATGTTTCGCCTCGCTCTGTGCGAGTGATCAAACAGCAGTTGGGTGAATCGCCTTTCCAGGCACTCACGGAATCCATCGCGCAGGCTAACCGCGAGATGTTCCTGAGCATTCAGAGCGATGACTTCAAGGAAGGTGTGGCGCACTTCATAGAACGACGACCGGCACGCTTCAGCGGCACCTGATTTATCTGGAAAGCCTTCAGAACTGCCACAATCGCCAACGGATAATCCCTTCGACTGTTCCGCTGGCGATCACAGGGCATTGGTATCACGAGTACTCCATAACAATAACAAGGAGTCAGCGATGACTATTCTCAATTCAGCAGAGCAACACGCCGGCGTGCAGAGCCCTGCCCTCGCCGAATCAACGTTCAAGAAAATAATGTGGCGATTCATGCCATTGCTGTTTCTTTGCTACGTCGTCAGTTACCTGGACAGGATCAACGTCGGCTTTGCCAAGCTGACCATGCTCAACGACCTGTCCTTCAGCAATGCGGTCTACGGCCTTGGCGCCGGCGTTTTCTTCATCGGCTACTTCTTCGCCGAAGTGCCCAGCAACATGATCCTGCACCGCGTCGGCGCGCGACGCTGGATCGCTCGGATCATGATCACCTGGTCGCTCATCTCGGCGGCTACCGCGCTGGTTCAGACGCCCATGCAGTTCTACATCGCGCGATTTTTCCTGGGCATTGCTGAAGCAGGCTTTTTCCCTGGCATCGTGCTCTACCTCACCCTTTGGTTTCCGGCCCATCGACGGGGCAAGATGGTCGCGCTGTTGATGGCGGGCAATCCGGTTTCCGGAATACTGAGCGGCCTGGTATCAGGCTATATCCTGCACACCATGAATGCCGTGCAGGGTCTGGCGGGCTGGCAATGGCTGTTCATTATTGAAGCTGCGCCCGCGCTGGTACTGGGTGTTGTTGTGCTGTTCTTTCTCACCGACAAAGTCGACGACGCTCATTGGCTGAGCGAAGCAGAAAGGACATTGGTGGCAGAAGAAATCAAACACGACAACAGCACCAAGACCCACAGTTCGGTGCGCCAAGGATTGCTGGGTGGCAGAGTCTGGCTGATGTGCGCAATCCTGTTTTTATTGGTCATGGGCACCAGCACCATCGGCTTCTGGCAGCCCAGTATCATCAGCAACTCAGGTATCGCTGACCCCAGGATGATCGGCGCCATTTCGGCAGTGCCGTATCTGGCAGCATTGCTCGGCATGTATCTGGCGGGCAAAAGCTCCGACCGTCATCGTGAGCGTCGTTGGCATGCGGTTATTCCGCTGCTGGTGGCGGTACCAGGGTTTCTGATCTGCGCGTTCTTCCCCTCGACGCCGTGGTTGGCCATTACCGGACTGATCATCGCGACCGCCGGGATCATCACTTCGCTGCCGATGTTCTGGGCGCTTCCAACGTCATTTCTGGGTGGTGCGGGGGCGGCAGCAGGCATTGCACTGATCAATTCGACAGGTAACCTGGCAAGTTTTGCCGGTCCTGCATTGTTGGGATTCTTGAAGGACCTGACTCAATCGATGACGACCGGGCTTGTGATCGTCGCCGGCTGCGTGTTCGTGTCGGCAATGATCATCCTGGTATTTGTACCCGCCAAGCTGGTCAATCGGTGAGAGGTGAAAATGCCCGGCAGGTGCCGTGATGCTGTTCACCTAAAGTTGGGGTACATATCCCGCAAATAAAAATGCCCGGCAGAGGCCGGGCATTCCAGACGAACTCAAGTCGGGCGCTAGTTTGTGTAACCCAGTTTCGCTGCCTTGCTCTCTTGCACCTGCCCACGCGTCGCCAGGCAGTAATACAACGGACAAGTCACCACCAGCCCCACCAGCCACGACAGGTCAGCACCTTCCACCAGATTGGCATACGGCCCGACATACAACGACGTATTGGCAAACGGCAGCTGCACGATAATCCCGATGAAATACGCAACAATCGCATGCAGATTGAACCGCCCGTAAATCCCGCCATCAGCACGGAAGATCGAGGCGATATCGTAATGGCCACGCTTGATCACGTAGAAATCAATCAGGTTGATCGACGCCCAAGGCACCAACACCAGCAACAGCGCCAGAATCAACCCGATGAACTGCGAGATGAAATCCGCCGAAGCGCCCAATGCGATAAAACAGCAACCCGCCAGCACCCCACTCGACAGCACCACTCGCAGCTTGATGCTCGGCGTCCACTGGCTGGCGAAGGTCTGGATCGAGGTGATGATCGACAGCACCGCGCCATACAGATTCAAGGCGTTGTGGCTGATGATGTTGAGCAGAAACAACACCATCAAAATCGGCCCCAGCCAACCGGTGGATTGCTTCACCGCGACCATCGCCTCGGTGCCTTCCGGGGTTGCCAGGACCGCCACCGCGCCAAAGGTAAACGACAGAATGGTGCCCAATGTCGCGCCCAGATACGTAGCGAAAAATGGCCGCGCAATGCCGATATCCGCCGGCAGGTAACGCGAGTAATCCGACACATAAGGCGAGAAGCTGATCTGCCAGATGATTCCCAACGACACCGTTGCCAGCCAGCCCGACAGGTTGAAACCGCCGCGAGTGAAGAAGTCTGCCGGCAGGTCATGGGCGAAGATGTAAAGAAAACCGGCAAGCAAGGCACTGCCCATGACCCAGGTGCCAATGCGATTGAGGGTGTGAATGAAGCGGTAACCGATCACCCCGATCGCGGTGGCGCTGAGGGCGCCGATGAGGATGCTCGCCGGCACCGGAACCGAAGGCGCGATGCCGACAATCGACTTGCCGGCCAACACGATGTTGGAGATGTAAAAGCCGATGTAGATGATCGCCGCAAAGAACACGATCAGTAGCGCACCATAACGGCCGAACTGGCCGCGGCTCTGAACCATCTGCGGAATCCCCATGCGCGGCCCCTGGGCCGACGCGAGGGCAATCACCAGACCGCCAGCCATATGCCCGAGAGCAATCGCCAGCAGACCCCAGAACAGGTCGAGGTGGAACACTTGAACCACCATGGCGCCGGTCACGATGGGCAACGGCGCGATGTTGGTACTGAACCATAAAGTGAAAAGGTCGCGGGCCTTCCCGTGGCGTTCCGCGAGTGGGACGTAATCGACCGTGTGATTCTCGATCAGGGGGTCTTGCCGGGACATCTGGGACATGTGCATGAACTCTAGTTTGTCTGATCTTATAGTTGTACGAAGCCAAACCGGGGGAGCTCTTTGGCCACCCCTCAGATGCCTGTCATATTATGGTATTCCATCTTTTTAACAAGACTGACCCGGTCTTTTAGCGTCCATCTGCCCCGTAATCCTGGTGCCTCAGCGCCCGCAAAGACTGGCTAAAAGCCCAGTAAACATTGACTAAAAGACCAAATACGCACGTTTATCGGTCAGAAAAAAAAGCCCTTGCAAACTATGTATTACGGTATACCATCAGACCTACAAACACATAAAAACCCGTACTACACCGCCAGAGGACCGTCCCATGATCGATGCCGCCATCTACAAACAAGTGATGGGTTCGTTTCCTTCCGGGGTGACTGTGATTACCACGCTGGATGACGACGGCCAAATCGTCGGCCTGACCGCCAGCGCCTTCAGCTCGCTGTCCATGGACCCGGCCCTGGTGCTGTTCTGCCCCAACTACAGCTCCGATTCCTATCCGGTCCTGATCAAGAACAAACGCTTTGCCATTCACGTCCTGTCCGGCGGCCAGCAGAGCGAAGCCTATGCCTTCGCGCGCAAAGGCAAAGACAAGGCGCAAGGCATCGAATGGACCTTGAGTGAACTGGGCAACCCGATTCTGGCCAATGCCACGGCGGTCATTGAATGCGAGTTGTGGCGCGAATATGAAGGGGGCGACCACGCAATCATGGTCGGCGCGGTGAAGAATCTGATCGTGCCCCAGCAGAACGCCGGGCCACTCGTGTATTGCCACGGCAAGATGGGCGCCCTGCCCGTGTTCGCCTGATTCGACACTACTCAGAAATATTTTGCGTACATTGCGAATTTCGATACTCCAATAATCAGCCTGCCGACTCCCGATCGACCGGCCAACAACAAAAGATCCGAGGTAAGCGTCATGAAGTTTTCCCTGTTCGTGCACATGGAACGTTGGGACGAAAGCGTCAGCCACCGTCAGTTGTTCGAAGACTTGACCGAACTAACCCTGATGGCCGAAGCCGGCGGTTTCAGCACCGTCTGGATCGGCGAACACCACGCCATGGAATACACCATCTCGCCGAGCCCGATGCCGCTGCTGGCCTACTTGGCCGCCAAGACCACTACCATTCACCTCGGCGCCGGCACTATCATCGCGCCGTTCTGGCACCCGTTGCGGGTCGCCGGTGAATGCGCACTGCTGGACGTTATCAGTAACGGCCGCATGGAAGTCGGTCTGGCCCGTGGTGCCTATCAGGTGGAGTTCGACCGCATGGCCGGCGGCATGCCCGCCTCTTCCGGCGGTCAAGCGCTGCGCGAGATGGTCCCGGTGGTGCGCGCCCTGTGGCAAGGCGACTACGCTCACGATGGCGATATCTGGAAATTCCCGACCTCCACCAGCGTGCCGAAGCCGATCCAGAAGCCTAATCCGCCGATGTGGATCGCCGCTCGCGACCCGGACTCGCACAACTTCGCGGTGGCCAACGGCTGCAACGTCATGGTCACGCCGCTGATGAAGGGCGACGAAGAAGTCCTCGACCTGAAGAACAAATTCCAGGCCGCCCTGGACAACAACCCGGACGTGCCGCGCCCGCAACTGATGGTGCTGCGTCACACCCACGTCCACGCGGTCGATGACCCGGAAGGCTGGAAAGTCGGGGCCAAGGCGATCTCGAAGTTCTATCGCACCTTTGATGCCTGGTTCGGCAACAAGGAAGTGCCGGTTAACGGCTTCCTGGCGCCGAGCCCGGAAGAAAAATTCGCCGCTCGTCCGGAGTTCGAACTGGAGAGTCTGCACAAGACCGCCATGATCGGCACCCCGGAAGAAATCATCCCGCGCATCAAGTATTACCAGGAACTGGGGGTCGACGAGTTCAGCTTCTGGTGCGATAACAGCCTGCCCCACGCGGAGAAGAAAAAATCCCTGGAGCTGTTTATCAAACACGTGGTGCCAGCGTTTCGCTGAGCCCGCCACCCTGCCCCTCGGACGCGAAGCCGGGGGGCTGACTGACGTGTAGGGTCGATTCCAATGCTGAACGGTCGTCTCCCATCACTCGCCCTTCCCTCCGGCGCCAAGCAGGCTTATCTGCGCGGCGAATGGACCGCTTCGCATCTCCATTTCAAGCGCCTGCGCGCCAGCGTTACCGCCAAGCAGAACGGCTTCTGGCAAATAATTCACTGAGCCCACCCGAACTGGAATTCACGCACCCACGTCTCGTCATCGCGAGGCGTGTCCGGTGCATTGTGCTTCGCCCATGATCAGGTTTGCTCAATGAACAATAAAAACGCGCTGTTGATCATCGACATGCAGCAGGAGGACGGTTTCGTCCTGGAAAACGTCGACACGGTGGTAGCCCATACCGCCGCTCTGCTGGAGACCGCCCGTCGTCAGCGGGTGCCTGTCATCTATACCCGCCACATCAATCAGGCCGACGGCAGTGACTTGCCGCGCGGCGAACCGCGAGCGCCCGATGGTGGCCCAAGCAGTTACCGCGCCGGTACCCGGCAAGTGAAAATCATCGAACGTCTGGCACCGCGGCCTGATGAACTCATTGTCGACAAGGGCCGCTACAGTGCCTTCCACCGCACTGACCTGGATGTCCGACTCAAGGCATTCGGGGTCGATACCCTGATCGTCTGCGGCGTGCTGACCGATGTCTGTGTGCTCAGCACGGTGTTCGATGCCTTCGCCCTGGGTTATCACATTCGTCTGGTCAACGACGCCTGCACCACGACCACCCTCGCAGGACATTACTCGGCGCTGTTGATCATGGCCAACTGGGTCTACGCCCTGGAAATCCTGACCTGCGCCCAATGCCTGCGAGCCCTGGAAAACCGCGACTATCTCAGCCTGATCCCCGAGCGCCCGGACCTGTTTGCCCACCAGCCCCATGAGCTGGAAAGCACCATCGCCCGTCTGCACACCCACCTCGTCCGGACTCAGGAGTGATCGCCATGCAAGTCGAAAAAAGAAGCATCGATTTCATCCCCGAGGCTGAACGCCATGGCCAACCCGGCTCGCTGTTCTTCATCTGGTTCGGCGCCAACATGAACATCACCACTATTGCTTCCGGCGTGTTGCCGGTGGTGATGGGGCTGAATCTGTTCTGGAGTGCGTTGGCAATCATCATCGGCTCGCTGTTGGGGGCGACTGATTCATCGTCTGCAGAAATGTCTGTCGCTGCTTTCGCTGCTGGTGTTCATCGCCGCTACGGTGCTCGCCTTGCATCTGCCGATCCCGGCCGAACAATGGCTGCCAACGGGCTTCTCGTTGTCGAAATTTCTGGTGGCGGTGAGCATTGCCGTGACCTGGCAACTGTCCTACGCGCCTTACGTGGCTGACTACTCGCGTTACCTGCCGAGCAGCACGCCGACCGCAAAAGTGTTCTGGTACAGCTACGCCGGCACGGTCAGCGGTGGTGCCTGGATGATGATTCTCGGGGCGATCCTCAGCGTCGGTATCAGCGACTTTTCCAGCAACGTCGGCAGCCATGTCGCCGGGCTGTTTGGTGGCGGCGCGCTGCTGCTATTCGTCTTCATCCTCTATGGCCAGGTGTCGATCAACGTCTTCAACCTGTACGGCGCCTTCATGTCGACCATCACCGTGATCGAACCCTTTGCCCGGCTCAAGGTGACGCCTCGGGTGCGCGGCCTGTTCATGCTGGTGATCAGCCTGGTGGCCACAGCCTTGTGCACCATCAGTCAGGACGACTTCATCACCTTCTTCCTCAACTTCATATTCTTCATGAGCTATTTCCTGATCCCATGGACGGCCATCAATCTGGTGGACTACTACTGCCTGCGCAAAGGTCAGTACCGGATCGATGACATCTTCGACATGGACGGGATCTACGGGCGCATCAACTGGATCGCCTGTGGCAGTTTCCTGCTGGCGATCGCCCTGGAAATCCCTTTCATGAACACCACGTTGTATGTGGGCCCGGTAGCCAACGCCCTGGATGGCGTAGACCTGGCCTGGATCGTCGGGTTGCTGGTGCCCGCCCTGAGCTACTACTGGCTGATGAAACTCGCCAAGCGTGCGCCGATCGTGGGTGAAGCGCTGCCGTAGATCACTGAAGGGCATAGCGCCGGTCAAGGCCGGTGCTGTGCCTTGCCATTCATCGATAAAACTCAACAATCGAAAATACTTGCCGATAGTCAGGACAATGCCCCATCGTCTGGGGATCCTGGAATGAGTAGCAGCGGGTTAAAGCTGATGAAAGATATCTATCTACTGATCGAGCACGGCATCGATCAGGGCGAAGTGTATGTACTGGGTTGGTTCGATGATGAACGCAAGGCTAAGGAAGTCGCCGAGGAGAAGGAGTGGGAGGCGTATCGCGCCAGCTTAAAAGCCGAGCATGTATGGTCCAGCCACAAGCCGTTGGCCCCAGATAAAACAACTTATAGGCGTTTCTGGATCAAAGCGGTTTCCAGGTATGAGCGCGTGCCTGTTCCGAGATCCTCGGCGGTCCACTGAAATTGAGCAAGTGCCGAATTTCAGGCAAAAAAAATCCCAGGCAGCTGATGGACGCCTGGGACTCAAAATGCATAAACCGTGGTGGTGAACGCGGGGCGAATATTACTTAATATTTCTTCCTGTAACAAGATATTTTTATTCACTGTCCAGTTACTAAAACGCCTAACTCATTAAATATCCACACAATTTTTATGGACGAGCATCGAAACAAGGCCTGATTTAGAGGTACCAGCGATACTCCCGCGCACTGATGTCCTGCAGGAATGCCAAATGGTCCTGACGCTTGTTTTCGCAGTAGACATCCACAAATTCCGCACCCAAACCTTCGCGCAGCTGCGCATTGTTTTGCATCGAACGCACGGCCTCCAGCATCTCCAGCGGGAAGTCGATACCGCTGCCACGATCTTCGTTGAGGGATGCAATCGGTTCACGACCGATTTCCAGACCTTGCTCCAGCCCAACTAGAATCGCCGCCAACACGAGATATGGATTGGCATCCGCGCCAGCCAGGCGATGTTCGATGCGCAGATTTTTAGCGTCCGACTCAGGCACCCGCAGGCAGGCGTCACGATCTTCAAACCCCCAACTGGCGCGCGTCGCGACGTTCACCGTGCCACTCAAGCGACGCATTGCGTTGTGATTCGGCGCAAAGATCGGCATGCAATGCGGCAACACTTCAAGGCAACCGGCCACCGCATGGCGCAGCGCCTGCTGATCGTTAGCGGCCAACAGGTTATTTCCGGCCTCGTCATAAAGGCTCACATGCACATGCATGCCGCTACCGGGGTGCTGCAAGTAGGGTTTGGCCATGAAGCTGGCACGGTGATTGTGCTTGAGGGCCACTCCCCGTGTGCTGCGGCAAAACAGCGCCGCCCAGTCGGCCGCACGCAGGCCGTCGTCAAGGTGACCAAAATTGATCTCGAACTGGCCCGGGCCCAGCTCCGCAGTGATCACCGTGGTGTCAATGCCTTGCGCCCGCGTGGTCTCGACCATTTCATCGAGTACCGGTGAAAATCTCGACAGCCGTTCGATGTGCATATTCGGCTGATCATCGGCATCGTCCGTCAGCTGATCGCGAGGGAACTGTGGCAAGCCGTCACGTAGCTGGCGATCGAACAGATAGAACTCCAGCTCGAACGCGACCACGGGGAAAATCCCTTTTCGGCCAAGGCGCTCAAGCACCTGCGCCAACACTTCGCGCGGCTCGAAGACGATAGGCTTTTCGGTACCGCTTGAGGTAATCAGCATCTGACCCAGCAATTGTTTTTCCCAGCTCACAGGCTTGAGCGTACCGGGCACCAGTCGGCGGGGAGCATCCGGATCGCCGTCGTTAAAACAGTAGTCGCCGATTTTGAACAGACCGCCCTGCGTGCCCAGCAACACACAGTTTTGCGGCAGCTTGAGCACGCTGCCCGCGGCGACCTTCTCGAGCATTTCTATCGGGTAGCGCTTACCGTAAAAATGCCCGGGAATATCCAGGGAAATCAGGTCAACGTAACGCACCTGTGGGAAGCGCTGACGAAACGCGCGAACCTCAGCAACCAGATCAGAGCAGACAGCATCCATCGTTAGTGTTCCTTGTTGTTTTTATCAGGTGTAAACCCAAAGCACTCGGGTGAGCTGATCCGTGAGGTTGCCGTAGCGACAATGCGTGTGACTGGCCAGCTGAAAACTGTCGCCGGCACGTAATGTCACTGGTTGATCGTCATCCAGCCACAGCGTCAGCTCCCCCTCGAGGACATAGCCCCCCTGCTCCGAGCTGTCATTCATGTGCCGATCACCACTGCTGGCGCCGGGCTCCAGTTGGCTTTCAAGCATTGAAAAGGACGCCCTCATCTTTGGAGAAACGAGGATGTCGGTAATCCCGTCGGCGTAATACAGCGTGCGTCGCTCATCCGGGCGGGTTACCCAAGGCAATGCCATGGGTTTGGGCAAGCTGTAGAAATAAGTGGTCGGCACGCCAAGGGTTTCGCTGATGGCGGTCAAGTCCGCCACCGTGGGACGTGACAGCCCCCGCTCGACTTGCGAGAGAAAACCCACCGAACGACCGATTTTGTCCGCCAAGTCTTTCAGCGTGTATTTTTTGTGTTTGCGCAGGTCCTGGATCAGGATCGCCAGCGCCGAGATTTCTTCTTGCATGTCCATCTAAAGGCTTCCAGAAATTGATGCTTCAAAGGCTGTCGCGCAGCCGATACCAGGCCTTTCCGATGGCTTCCAGCGGTGCTGCCAAATACTTTCCACCGGGAAAACTGCCGTTGATCAAACCCTGGTACAACGCCAGCTCATCCGGCTGGCCAAGTATCGCGTCGGACACGGCGCGGGCCCCGGCCAATGTCGGCAGCACGCCGTGCCCGGAGTAACCCTGTAGCCAGTAGAGATCACCACGTCGACCGATGTCAGGCGTGCGCTTGAGGGTGAGGTCGATATGCCCTCCCCAGGCAAAATCCAGCTCGACGCCCTTGAGCTGGGGAAATACGCGCTCCAGATAAGGCCGCGTCGCGGCCGCTATGTCCTTCGGCATGCCACCCAGATAGGTGCAACCACCGCCGAACAGCAGGCGGTTGTCCGGCGTACGGCGGAAATAATCGAGGACAAACTGATTGTCGGTGACGCACACATTGCTCGGCAGCAACGCGCTCGCCTGCTCCTCTGAAAGTGCCGCGGTGGCCACCTGATAGGTCCCGACCGGCAACACGCAACTCGACAGTTTCGGATCAAGCCGATCCAGATAGGCGTTGCACGCCAGCACCAACACGTCCGCATGAATGCGACCGCGCTCAGTGGTGACCACATAACGATCACCTTCTTCGCGATAACTCAGCGCCTTGCTCTGTTCATGAATGCATCCACCGGCACGTTCAATCGCCGCAGCCAGCCCGAGCGCCAGTTTCAGCGGATTCAAATGCCCGCCTTCAGGATCAAACAGGCCCGCCTGATAGCGTTCACTGGCGACCCATTCCGGCAACGCCTCGCGCGCAATGAACTGCAAACCATCGTGGCCCCACTTGTGGCTGGCCTCGTGCTGCCATTCTGTCAGCAGACTCACCCGTCGCGGCATCACCGACGTCCAGAGGTGGCCAGGCCGATAGTCACAATCGAAATCATGGCGTGCGGGCAAGTCTCGCAACTCCCGTGCAGCCCAGCGCATGCTGTCCCATAACCGGCGCGCACGCTCATAACCCAGCGCCGCCACCAACGGCGGCATATCACACGACCAACCGAGAATGGCCTGACCGCCATTGCGGCCCGAGGCTGCCCAGGCCACCCGACTGGCTTCCAGCAACGTTACGCGTTTGCCGGCCAGGGCCAGACGCAACGCCGTATGCAATCCACTGAAGCCGGCCCCGATGATCAACACTTCGGTGTCCTGATCGCCCTGCAAAGGGGCTCGATCCAACAGACGATCCGCGCAGGTGTGGGCGTAATAGCTGGCGACGTGCTGGGTAGATTGCTGAAACATGCGGGCCTCATGAAATTTTATACTTATAATTTCATGAAAAAGTACACGTTAAATTTCACAGTCGCAACCGTTCAAGGCGCAAAAAAAATCCCGCCCAAGAGAACCCGGGCGGGATTTTTTTCAAACAGACAGCGTTATTAAAGCAACGCTACCAACGTTTCAGGCGGCAGGAATCATCGGATCCGCTGAAGCCAGCGCAGTGACACGGTCAGCCGCGGGTGGGTATATCCACATCGTGTTGATCTGGGTTTTCAGCGCCTTGGCTTCCTCCTTGATCAACTTGACCTGGCGGTCCCAGCCCTCCGTGTAGACCGCTCCCCAGGCGCCCAGATCCAGACAGGTCACGTATTTAGGCTGGCTATACGGAGTCGGATCCACGCCCAGGAGCTGTGCGGCAACGTTGTTGCCGGCATGACGACCCAGCGAGATGGCGTGCTGACAGGTCATCAATGCGAAGTTGCCGATGTCATCGCTGGCGGCGTAGGCGACGTCGCCGGTGGCGAAGATGTCTTCCTGGCCAATGACTTTCAGGTGCGCGTCGACGTGCAGACGGCCCAGGTGATCGCGTTCGGCTGGAATCTGCTCGGTCAGCGAGCTGGCGCGCACACCGGTGGTCCAGACCACGGTTTTGGCATCAATGCGCTGACCATCGGCGAGAGTCACGCCGTTTTCATCGACGGCGACCACCGACGATTTCAAGCGCCATTTCACGCCGGTTTCAATACTGGCTTCAGCGATCGACTTGGCGATCTCGGCACCCATGGACCCGCCAACTTTCTCGCCACGATCAACGATGATCACTTCGATGTCGGCACGATCACCCAGGATGGCACGCAGACGCGCAGGCATTTCAGTCGCCGTTTCAATCCCGGTGAAGCCACCACCGGCCACCACTACGGTGTTGCGTGCTGTGCTTTCTGGAAGGTTGACCAAGGATTTGAGGTGATTTTCCAGGCGTACGGCCTGTTCGATCTGGTCGACGTCGAAGGCGTGTTCGGCCACACCTGGAGTGTTCGGCAGTGCCAGGCGGCTGCCGGTCGCCAGAACGAGTTTGTCGTAGCTGCACACTTGCTGATTGCCCGATGCATCGACGTAACCGACGCGTTTTTGCGCAACGTCGATGGTCTCCGCGGCACCCTTGATGAACTTCACGCCGACCGCATCAAACAGTTCGCCAATCGGCGCAGCCAGTTGGTGCGCATTCGGCTCGTAGAAGCGCGGACGCACACGCAGCTCAGCCTGAGGGGCCAGAACGGTCACTTCAACGTCGTTGTGACCATGAATGTCGAACAGACGCGTGGCGCTCAATGCCGTCCACATGCCACCGAAACCTGCGCCGATAACCAAGATGTGCTGTTTCATTTTTAACTCCGGGGAGAAGACCAAGTGATGAGTTCGTTGAAGGTCACGCTCTTCGGTAGCGGATGCTTACCACTGCTGACCTGACAACTACGACTATATTGATCCCAGTTATTTGGCACAAAACGAAATTACTGATGGTTACTATCGAAAATTTTGATTTGTCCGCAGGAGAGCAGTAAACCGCCAAATCAGCAACGCAACGATAGAGAAGACGCAGTGAATACAGGATCGGATTCATTGCTTAGCTCACTTGCCGCTGCTAAAATTTACGACTACTTTAGTCGGAGATCGATATGTCTCTTTACAGCGCTGGCGTTGAGTACGGCATTCATTGCCTGATTTTTTTGGTGGGCAATTGCGGCGACACCCGTGAGGCGAGCGTGCGCGACCTTGCTGAGCTGCAAGGCGTACCTCAGGACTATCTGGCAAAAATTTTCACCAAACTGGCCAAGGCAAAACTGGTGGTCGCCACTGAAGGCGTGCGCGGTGGGTTCAAGCTGGCCCGGCCTTCTGACGAAATCAGCATTCTGGATATCGTCAATGCCATCGACGGTCAGAAGCTGATCTTCGATTGCCGAGAGATTCGGGGGCGTTGCGCCTTGTTCGAAGGTTCCGCGCCGGCGTGGGCGCTGGCAGGTCCCTGCTCGGTGCATGCCGCCATGATGATCGCGCAGAAACGCATGGAAGACGCCCTCGCCCAGCAGACCATTCTTGATCTCGCCAGGAAGGTCGGACGAAAAGCGCCGGCGCAATTCAATGCTCAGGTGGACAACTGGATGAACGAACGTCGGGAAAAGAAAATCAGCGCGAGCACTCAGGCCAGCGACGATCAGATCATCCAGGTGACCGATATCACCGGCTAAACCTTACAGGCAATCACGCACTGCCTGACGCAACGCCCCTGATTTCGCCCACGGCGGCCCCTGATAAAGCGATACGTGACTGCCATCCTTCGATTTCACGATATCCACGATCTCGTCGGCCGTGATGATGCTCGGCGCCGTGATCCTGTAGCCGTTGGAAATCGCCGATTGGGTCGTGTTGGGTATTTCCTGCTGCCACGCCGGCAGAACGCACGCAGCATAGTCTTTTGGCGCCTTGTTGCTGTACTTGCTGACATTGGGCTCACCAGGCACCAAGGAAGCGGGCAACGAACAGCCCGCCAGCAACGCCAACCCTGCCCCCCCAATCAACTTGCGCATGACGCTTCCTTATCCCGAAAAGAGGAATGTAGCGCGTCGCTGTCCAGACATCCATCCGCTGAACAGCACTCAGCGAGGGACATTGTTATCGCCCGGATCCGGATATGACCTCTCGTTGAGATAGGTCATCCATCTTTCGTACGCTTCATGCTGCCATTGAGTGACCCGCTCCCATTCCGGGCCACTCAGCTGATGTGCGGAAATCAGTTTCATCATTTCCGTGGTGGCCGCGTCCAGATCAACCATCAGCTCATGAGCGTGAAATCGAAAGTCATCGGTGGTCGTCATTTGAAGTTGCCTCGCCCTGGCGAAAATTCACTACCTCACTACGACATCAGATCTGCTCGTTCGCGTTCATTTTCCCGACAAAAGGCTACGCCAACGGCCCAGACGAACAAAACGACCTGACTTGGGAAATGGGACTAAAATTTCGTAGCAGAGACTTTCAGGAGGTCATCATGTGGCTTAACGAATCTGAAAACGAACTTCGGCGTGACCTGCAAGGCGTTGCGTCGGACTTGAGATGGTCAGCGGTAGAGCTTTTGCGCATCGCAGAGCAGCTACGCCTGGCCGGCAATGATGTGGATGCGCAAGCAGCCCAAAAGCTGTGCGATTTGTTTCAGGGAGATGAGGAACGACTGAAGGGTTATGCCGAGGAAGTGAAAGCCAAGATTATCACTCGAACGAAAACTCATTAGCAGGAGCGCTGCCATGAACAAGCCTCTATGCGCGCTGGTCGTCGTACTGGCAGCGTTGGGTGGCTGCAGCACCGAGTCGCGTGTCTATCGGGATCAGCCGTTGGTCGCAAAGGTCGAGACCGGCATGAGCAAGGATCAAGTCCAGCAGATCGGCGGCCAGCCTTTATCGATAACGGATCGCACTGTTGAGCCAGGCAGCTGCTTTGACTACAAGCTGACGCAGACCGGCCATCAGCAAAACTACAACGTCAGTTTCGATGGCAGGGGCAAGGTCGACCATAAAAGCTTCATGACCTGCGCGGAATGGAGTCACGTGCAGCAAAAAGCCCGAGAGCCTTCCCACAGCAGCGGTGGCGGCGGTTATTAGCCCAAGAACTTAACGCCACGCGAAGAAAAGCCCCGGCGAACCGGGGCTGCAAGCGCACTATCAATCTGACTTCTGGCTGCGTGCAGGCCGACTTGATCTGGCCGTGTAGCCGGGAAGAGAGGCGGCAAAGGCCAGTGCTTCCTCTCTACTGCCAAAGGCTCCAAGCCGGTCACCTTTGGTGCACACCCGCCATGGCCCGTTGTTCACGCTGAGTACGTCATAACCGTTCATGTGCATTTTGGTCAGCATCGGAACGCTCATAGTCACCTCCATTTCGGCAGTGATAATCCTGGATTCACTTGAATACCTTACACCCGACCTTCATTGAAGTGCCAACCAGACGTCGCGCCAGGAGGGTATCCGTAGAAACCTGATACCACGGGGGCTCCATTCATGGATGGGTTGTTTGCGTGTCAGCCCTGGTCGCCGCCACCGACCGGCATGATCATGCCGGTGATATAAGACGCTTCATCGCTGGCCAGAAACAGAATAGCGCTGGCCTGTTCATCCAGCGTGCCGTAGCGCTTCATCAAACTGCTGTCGAGCGTCTGGTCGACAATCTGCTGATACCAGACCTTCTCTTGCGCGCTCTGATCGGCGCTGTTGCGCGGAATGGCCCGCGGCGGCGCTTCGGTGCCACCGGGTGCGGTGGCATTGACCCGAATCCCACGACCGGCGGTTTCGAATGCCAGGCAAGCGGTCAGCGCGTTGACCCCGCCCTTTGCCGCACCGTACGGCACGCGATTGACGCTGCGAGTAGCGATGGACGAAACGTTGACGATGGCGCCGCTCCCCTGTTCAAGCATGAACGGCAGCGCGGCATGACAGCACCACAGCGTCGGGAACAGCGAACGGCGAACTTCAGCCTCGATCTGCGGCGCTTCGTAATGCTCAAACGGCTTGGCCCAGATCGTCCCGCCGACGTTGTTGACCAGCACATCCAGACGCCCGAAACGTTCGACGGCGGTTTGCATCACGCGGCTGCATTCGCTGTATTGCTCAAGATCGGCGGTCAGCGCCAGCACTTGGCTGCTCTGCCCCAATTGCTTTTGTACGTCGAACACCAGCTCGGAGCGGTCGACCAGAATCAACCGCGCACCTTCTGCCGCCATGCGTTCAGCAACGCGCCGACCGATGCCTTGGGCGGCTCCGGTAATCAGCGCGACTTTTTCGTGAAATCTGTTCATGTCTCTCTCCCACAACAGCGCGGCTCAGGCCGCGCTGGCGGCAAATTTCTCGTAGTAAAAGTTTGTCGGCGCGATGCCTTTCTCACGGATGAATTGGCTGACGGCTTCGACCATCGGCGGCGGGCCGCACAGGTAGACATCGACATCGCCTTCGTTCAAATGCTGCGGCTCGATGTGTTGGGTCACGTAGCCCTTGAGCGGGTGCTGACTGTCCGGGTTGGCCACGCACGCACTGAAGCTGAAGTTCGGGATTCGTGCGGCAAAGGCTTCGAGTCGATCGAGTTCCACCAGGTCGAAATCGTTGGTCACGCCGTAGATCAAATGCAGCGGATGCTCACTGCCCTGCTCGGCGATTTTTTCCAGCATCGCCGTGAACGGTGCCAGCCCCGTACCACCGGCCAGCAGCAACAACGGACGGCGAATATCGCGCAGATAGAAACTGCCCAACGGCCCGGCCAGGCTCATGCTGTCACCCGCCTTGGCCATGCCGGTGAGAAAGCTGCTCATCAAGCCGCCGGGCACGTTGCGGATCAGGAAACTGACCTCGCCGTCGCGCTGCAATGAGCTGAACGAATAGGCGCGGGTCTGCTCGCTGCCGGGAATCCCGAGGTTCACGTATTGCCCCGGCAGGAACGCCAGTTTGCTCAGCGCCTCGCCCTTGATCGACAATGCGATGGTGCTGTCGGACAACTGGCGCACGGCGCTGATGGTGGCGTCATAGCTGGCCTGGCGGGTGCGGCAAACCTGCGAGGAGGTCGGCACGCGAATCACGCAATCGCTCTGGGCGCGCATCTGGCAGGTCAGGACGAAACCTTGCTCGGCTTCTTCCGCGCTGAGGGCGTCTTCGATGTACTCCTCGCCCAAATCATAACGGCCGGCCTCGGCGAAGCATTTGCAGGTACCGCAGGCGCCGTCGCGGCAATCCAGCGGAATATTGATGCCCTGGCGGTACGCGGCATCGGCCACGGTTTCGCCGGCGTTGGCGTCGATGAATCGGGTGACGCCGTCTTCGAAATTGAATGCAATGGAATGAGTCATGACGGCCGCCTCAGAGGTGGTAGACATCGATGACCTGGCGAACGTAATCGTTCTTCAGGATCACTTTCTTGGCCTTGATCAGCGGGTTTTCACCGCGCACATCGAGGGTGTAGAAACTGCTGCCGAAATAGCTGTCGACGGTCTTGTAGCGAAAGCTCAGGGTGTGCCAGTTGAAGCGCACCTTGCACAGTCCGTCGGCCTGTTCGAGCAGCTCGATGTTGCTGATGTTGTGCGAGGTGCGGGTGTCCGGAATGCTCGCGCTGGAGCGTTCGGTCTTGATCCGGAAGACGCGGTCTTCCAGACCGGTGCGGTTGCCGTACCAGATCAGCGAGATTTCCCGCTGAGGGTCTTCGGTCAGCTCGTCGTTGTCGTCCCAGGACGGCATCCAGAACGTCGCGTCAGGGGCGTACAACTCCAGCCATTCGTCCCATTGCCGGTCATCGAGGTAGCGCGCTTCGCGGTAGAGAAAATCGCGCAGGTTGTCATAAGTGATGGTCATTGCACGGCCTCCACAGGAATCAGTTCGGACTGTTCAGCAGCCAACGCCTTGAGCATCGTTTGCTGCCAATACTTGTGTTGCAGCACGAACAGGCCTTCGTCTTCGGTGCGCACGCCGCTGAGCAATGGATGCAGGTCGATTTCTTTGGCCGCCTCATCGGCGCCTTCGACCCAGTGTTCGGCGCCACGGGACATGTCGTTCCAGGCGGTCACGCTGCCCTGATAACTGGTCTGGCAGGAGCGAAACTCTTCCAGATCGTCCGGAGTGGCCATGCCGCTGACGTTGAAGAAGTCTTCGTACTGACGAATCCGGCTCGAACGCGCGGTGTCGCTTTCGCCTTTGGGGGCGATGCAGTAAATGGTGATTTCCGTGCGGTTGACCGAGATCGGCCGGGCGATACGGATCTGCGAACTGAACTGGTCCATCAGGTACACGTTCGGGTACAGGCACAGGTTGCGCGAGTTCTCGATCATCCAGTCGGCGCGAGCCTTGCCGAAGTCCTGGGCCAATTCATCGCGACGCTCGTACAGCGGACGATCCTCGGGGTTGGACCAGCGGGTCCAGAGCAGCATGTGGCCCTTGTCGAAGGAGTAGAAACCCCCGCCCTGCTTGGCCCAACTGCCGGCACTCATGGTCGGATTACAATCGCCGGCCTCGCGCTGCTTGCGCTGGCTCTGGGTGGCAGCGTAGTTCCAGTGCACCGAGCTGACGTGATAGCCGTCGGCGCCGTTTTCGGCGGTGAGTTTCCAGTTGCCTTCGTAGATGTAGCTGGAGGAACCGCGCAGCACTTCCAGGCCATCAGCGGACTGGTCGACGATCATGTCGATGATCTTTGCCGACTCGCCCAGGTGTTCAACCAGCGGCACAACATCAGCCTTCAGGCTGCCAAACAGGAAGCCACGGTAGGATTCGAAACGCGCAACCTTGGTCAGGTCGTGGGAGCCTTCGCAGTTGAAGCTCGCCGGGTAGCCCGCTTCAGCCGGATCCTTGACCTTGAGCAGCTTGCCGGAGTTGTTGAAGGTCCAGCCGTGGAATGGGCAGGTGTACGAACTCTTGTTGCCGGACTTGTGCCGGCACAGCGTCGCGCCACGATGGCTGCAGGCGTTGAGGAACGCGTTGAGCTCACCGTCCTTGTTGCGCGCAATGAAGATCGACTGACGCCCCATGGTGGTGGTGTAGAAGTCGTTTTTGTTGGGGATCTGGCTTTCGTGAGCCAGGTACAGCCAGTTGCCTTCGAAGATGTGCTGCATCTCGAGATCGAACAGCCGCGGGTCGGTGAACATCTCGCGCTTGCAGCGATAGATGCCCTGTTCTTTGTCATCTTCGAGCAGGGAGTGAAGGTATTCGGGTCGCAGGGTCATGGCCGCCGCCTCCATTGTTTTTATTCAGGCAGGGCCATGCTAGGACGGGGGGATGGGGCGGACTATCCGATGGGTGCAGACCTGTATCCGTTTTGTGCAATGGGGTTTTTTATGATCGTTCCCACGCTCTGCGTGGGAATGCCTCAACGGACGCTCCGCGTCCGCTTTTGGGACGCAGAGCGTCCCGGGCTGCATTCCCACGCGGAGCGTGGGAACGATCAACAGGTGATTTGCGGTGTTTCAGTGGCGGCGTTTGAGGGTGTCGGACGGCAATTCGCCAAACTGTTTGCGGTAGCTGTCGGAGAACCGGCCCAGGTGCAGGAAGCCGTAATCCATGGCGACTTCCGTGACGTTGCGCACGTTGCAGGTCGGGTCGCTCAGGCAGGCGTTGATGCGCTCAAGGCGTTTTTGCCGGATGTAGCTTTTCGGCGTGGTGCCGGCATTGCGTTCAAACAATCCGTACAGCGACCGCAGACTCATCCGCGCCTGGCGAGCCAGTTCTTCGCTGTCGATGTCCTGTTTGAGGTGGCCCGCGATGTAGTCGGCAATCCCCTCGAACGTAGCCGTCTGTGAGCCGAGACTGATACGGCTGACATTGGTCTTCATCAGGCTGAGCATCTTGCTGACGATGATCTGTGCGTAGTGCTCCTGCACCTTGGGAATCTGCTCGGTGGCCTCGGCCTCCTGGCAAATCATCGCCAACAGACCGACAAAGCCTTCCAGCTCATCGAGCTGATAACGGTTTTCCAGAAACCGCACGCCCTGCCCCGGATACCGCCAGCGCTGTTCATCGCACACGGACTCCAGCAACGGCGTGGGGACTTTGAGGATGAATTTTTCGCAATCGTCGGAATAGGTCAGGTCCACCGGATCGTCGGGATTGATCAGCAGCAACTCGCCGGGGGCGAAGTAGTGTTCCTGGCCGTGGCCGCGCCACAGGCAGTTGCCGCGCAGTAAGACTTGCAGGTGATAGATGCTTTCCAGCGCACCGGAGGTGACCCGTACGCTGCCGCCATAGCTGATGCGGCACAGGTCGAGGCTGGCAAATTTGCGGTGATTGAGGCTGGCCAGCGGTCGCCCGGCCCGGGGCATCAGAATGCAATGGTTACCGACATGCTGATTGACGTAGCCCGACACCGCGTAAGGATCGGCGTGGTCGAATACGGTGCTGCGCTGACTCAACAATTGCGCTTGCATCATCGGGGCACTCTCATTGTTGTTATCGGTTGCGTCGGGCCAGTCCAGGGCGGTGATCGAAAGCAGAAGGCCACGCGATAAACGGTCGGTTATCACGTGGCCCGGTTCCGCTGTTCGAGGATATCAGTCCTCGAGCGCGCGGACCCGTTCGTTGCGCTGCTGCTCGTCGGGTTGCGCGGAGGTCTGCAAGGTGAAATCGAAGTCGATTTCGGCAAAACGACCGCTCACACCATGGGCCGCCGCACGCGCTTGATCGTCGCTGAACGTGATTTTCGCGATCAGCTCATCCCGGGTGGCATAGGCGAAATCATCGTGCAGGTATTGATCGCCATCGAGGTTGATCTGGGTGGTCAGGTGCCGATGATCCGGCGCGGAAATAAAGAAGTGAATGTGCGCCGGCCGTTGACCATGACGGCCCAGTTGATCAAGCAATTGCTGGGTCGGACCATCCGGCGGGCAGCCATAGCCCGACGGGACGATGCTGCGGAAGCGATAACGGCCTTCGGCATCGGTGACGATACGACGACGCAGGTTGAATTCCGACTGGGTGGTATCAAAGTAGGAGTAAGTGCCGCCGGTGTTGGCGTGCCAGACATCCACCACCGCGCCGGCCAACGGTTCGCCGGCGGTGTTCTTGACCTGGCCCTGCATGAACAGCACCACACCTGGATCGACACCGTCATCCAGTCGCGCCTCACCCTCCGACAACGGCGCACCCGCCACATACAGCGGGCCTTCAATCGTCCGTGGCGTGCCGCCAGCCTTGCCGGCCTGCTCGTCTTCGGCGTCCATCAGCAGGTCGAGGTAATGTTCCAGGCCGAGCCCGGCCACCACCAATCCGGCCTCTTGACGCGCACCCAGCACGTTGAGGTAGTTGACGGCTTTCCAGAACTCTTCCGGGGTCACGGCCAGGTCTTCAATGATGTTCACCGAATCACGCAGGATGCGGTAGATCAGTGCCTTGGTCCGCGCATCGCCGGCATCGTTGTGCAGGCCGCTGGCCTCTTCGAGAAACTTCTGGACACTGGCAGTGTGGGAAATCTTGACGTTCATGGTGGTTCCTCATCTTGTAATTATTAGCGTAGCGAATTGAACAGGCTGGGTTCAGCGGTCATCCTCGCGAATGGAAGAAGGATGCCGGCACATCGCGTCGACCTCGATCGCCATGTACGGAAACAGCGGCAATTGCATGAGCAGGTCGTGCAGTTCCTGAACGCTGTCGACGTCGAAAACGCTGTAATTGGCATAGTGCCCGGCGATGCGCCACAAGTGACGCCACTTGCCCTGCTCTTGCAGGCGCTGGGCCAGGGCTTTCTCGTCGGTCTTAAGCGTTGTGGCTGTTTCCGGATTCATGTCGACCGGCAGATTCACGGTCATTTTTACGTGGAATAGCATGATGCTCTCCTCAGGCTTGATGAACGGAAGTGGATGTCTTATCGCGACGGAAAAACGCCAGGCGCTCTTCATCCAGGCTGAAACCCAGGCCCGGTGTTTTCGGAACGTGCAGCTCAAAATCGCGATAGACCAATGGCTCGCTGAGAATGTCTTCAGTCAGCAGCAACGGGCCGAACAGCTCGGTGTCCCACGCCAATTTATTCAGCGTGATGAAGGCATGAGCCGAGGCCAGGGTGCCGATGCCACCTTCAAGCATGGTGCCGCCATACAGGCCGATACCGGCGGCTTCGGCGATGGCAGCGGTTCGCAGCACGGCGCGCGGGCCGCCGTTCTTGGCGATTTTCAGGGCGAACACCGACGCCGCGCCCTCTCGCGCCAGATTGAAGGCATCTTCCACGCATTCGATGGATTCATCGGCCATGATCGGCGCCGGGCTCATCGCGTTCAGGCGTACCATGCCGGCGCGGTTATTGCGCGAGATCGGCTGTTCGATCAGGTCGATGCCGTTGGTTCCCAGGATCCGGCAGGCGCGCAGCGCAACCGCTTCATCCCAGGCCTGATTGACATCGACCCGCACGCTGGCGCGATCGCCCAGCGCTTTTTTGATCGCGATGACATGGGCCAAATCGCGATTGACCTCACCCGCACCGATTTTCAGCTTGAAGATCCGATGGCGGCGCAGGTCGAGCATTTTTTCCGCTTCGGCGATGTCCTTGTCGGTGTCGCCACTGGCCAGGGTCCACGCCACTGGCAAGGCATCGCGAACGCGGCCGCCCAGCAACTCGCTGACCGGCAGCCCAAGGCGTTTGCCCTGAGCGTCGAGCAAGGCGGTTTCGATACCTGATTTAGCGAAGGTGTTGCCACGGATGCTGCGCTCCAGGCGCAACATCGCGGCATTCACGTTGGTGCTGTCCTGGCCCAGCAGCAGCGGCGCGAAGTGTCGGTCGATGTTGGTCTTGATGCTGTCAGGGCTTTCGTTGCCGTAGGCCAGGCCACCGATGGTGGTGGATTCGCCGATACCTTCGATGCCATCGGCGCAGCGCACGCGAATGATCACCAGGGTCTGGTTCTGCATGGTGTGCATCGCCAGTTTGTGCGGGCGGATGGTCGGCAGATCGACGATGATCGTCTCGATCGATTCAATGGCTGTTGCAAGCATGTCGATACCCGTCAGGTTCTTAAAGTTCTGGAACCGATTCTCGTACGGCTTTTTTCGGGAAGCCAATATAGAATTGGTCTGACTTGATACCTTTAAGGTATGCAACCGACTTGTGTCTGGAGGTCCCATGGAACTGCGTCACCTGCGTTATTTTCAGGTGTTGGCTCAAACCCTCAACTTCACCCGTGCCGCCGAGCTTTTGCACATCGCCCAACCGCCCCTGAGCCGGCAGATGCAGCAACTGGAGGATGAACTCGGGGTGTTGTTGCTGGAACGCGGGCGACCGCTGAAGCTGACCGACGCCGGTCGGTTTTTCCATGAACACTCCACCGCGCTGCTCGAGCAACTGAGCAAAGTGTGCGACAACACGCGACGGATCGGTCTGGGTGAAAAGACCTGGCTGGGCATCGGTTTCGCACCGTCGACGCTTTACGGCGTGCTACCGGAACTGATTCGCCGTTTGCGCAGCGGCGAGCCCCTGGAACTTGAACTGGGGCTCTCGGAAATGACCACGTTGCAGCAAGTTCAGGCGCTCAAGGCCGGGCGCATCGACATCGGTTTTGGCCGAATCCGTATCGACGACCCGGCCATCATCCAGACTGTGTTGACCGAAGATCGGCTGGTCGCCGCCCTGCCCGCGGGCCACCCATTACTGGCCGGGCCGATCAGCCTTCGCGACCTGGCGAAAGAACCTTTTGTGCTGTACCCCGGCAATCCGCGGCCCAGCTACGCCGATCATGTGATCGCGTTGTTCGAGTCCTACGGCGTGAGCATCCATGTGGCGCAATGGACCAACGAGCTGCAAACAGCCATCGGGTTGGTGGGGGCAGGAATTGGCGTCACGCTGGTGCCGGCCTCGGTGCAATTGCTGCACCGCGACGACATTGGTTTCACGCCGCTGCTGGAAGACAACGCGACCTCGCCGATTATTCTCAGCCGGCGCGTGGGCGATGTATCGCCGGGGTTGAATCATTGTTTGCGGATGATTGATGAGCTGCAACCACAATTGCAGCTATAACGCGATCCGTAGCAGGTGCCGAAGGCTGCTACATGCCATTCAATGGGCATTCCGGTCCCAGAACCAGTTCCAGATTCCCGGCAATTTGACCGGCTCTGAACTGTCCTCGACCGTGCGCGCCATGGCCGCCCGTTGCAGTGCTGCCGTATCGTCGTAAAACGGCTTTTCTGCGGTTTTCACACCGGTAGCCTGTGCACAGTCGAGCAGGATTTGCAGGTATTCGCGAGTATGCCGGGCGGTGTAGCGATTGAGATCGTGGAAGGTCACCACCACCGGAATCACCCCGTCCACCACCGGTAACTCTCCAAGAGCGATGCGCTCGCGCACTTCGGACATTGTGCGCAGGAAGTGGGCCCGTCGCCGGGGGCTGGCGTTGAAACCCCAGATCTTGCCGTCATTGGCGCTCAGGTCCGTCAGCAGCACATGCATGCCGTGTTGCTGATAGGCGGCGAAAGTGCGTTTGTCGTAGTTCCAGAATGGCGGGCGCACCAGCGTCGGCGGCGCGCCGGTGATCGCGGCGATGTCGGCGCTGCCTTTGTTCAGCGCCTGCTCCAGTTCTTCCGGGGTCAGGGAGCGGTGATTGGTGTGCGAATGGGTGGCCGTGTGAAAGCCCAGAATCTGTCCTTCTGCCTGTTCGCGGCGCATGACCTCGCGACCGATATCGCTGTCGCCGGCACGTGGCGCACCCGTCTGCACGAAGAACACCGCTTTGATGTTCGGTTGCACCGGGTTACTGGCCAGGCTGTCGAGCACGGTCATCGTCGGATTCCAGAAACTCGATGCGCTGGGACCGTCGTCAAAGGTCAGCAGAAAACGGATCGGTGGTTGCGCACTCAGACGCTGTTCGGTCTGCGGCGTCATTTCGATGGGAGAAGCAATGCAACCCACCAGCCCGACGGCGATGGCGAGTGCAGATAGAACCTTGAACAGCTGTTTCATGATGTACCTTGGCCGGACCGTTGAGCCCGCACATCTCTGCGGGCGCAGGTTCGAACAGGGTACACAGTGTTTGGTTCCAGTGCTGCCCGGCATCGTAGGTTACTGGGCAAACGCCTGCTGAAACGAGCTGTCGATAATCGGCGCAGTCGCCAGCGCTGCCGGCAGCGCTTTTACCTTGAACAGGAAGTCCGCGGTGCTTTGCAGATCCTTGGCTGCCTGCGCATCCACCGGGCCGACGGTCATGTGGGCCTGACGCAACCAATGGCGCGAAACGTTCTGGTCAAGGTTGGCTTTCTTCGCCCAGAGATCGGCGTACTCGTCGGTGTGGTTGTCGACCCAGGCCCGGGCCTTTTTCAGGCGCACCAGAAAGTCGGCAATGGCTTCACGCTTGCTGTCGATCGAAGGCGTTGACGCAGCGATGGCGCTCAGGCCGGGCATCAGGTTCTTGGCGGTGAGGATCGGCCGAGCGCCAGAGAACAGAATCTGCTGAGAGATGTAAGGTTCCCAGACCGGGAATGCGTCGATGCTGCCCTGAGGCAGCGCGGCGGCGGCATCGATCGGCATCAGTTTGATGAAGTCGACGTAGTCTTCCGGCAAGTCGGCTTTTTCCAGGGCGCGCAGGGTCAGTTGCTGGCTCCAGGCACCGGGCCAGTAGGCGACTTTCTTACCCTTCAAATCGACGATGGTTTTGACCGGCGAATCCTTGGGCACCAGCAAGGCGATGGTGTCGGGGTTCTGCCGCGACACGCCAATCAGCTTCACCGGCGCCTGCTTGGCGGCGAGGAACAGGAAGCCCGAATCGCCGAGGAAACCCAGATCCAGTGCGCCGGTGTTCAGCGCTTCGGCCAGCGGCGCGGCAGCCTGGAAGTGCTTCCAGTCGACGGTATACGGCGCGTCTTTCAGTACCCCGGAAGCCTCCAGCGAAGCGCGAACGTTGTAGTAGTTCTGATCACCGACGTGCAGGACGACGGGCTCGGCGGCGTAGGTCAGTGGCGCGGCAAACAGTGCGCTGGCCAGTAGACCGCGCATGAATCGGGACAGGTTCATCAGGGGCTCCTTGAGAGTTATTGCGATAGACCATAACGCTCTTACGACAAGCTATTTAAATTCTATTTATGCATAAGCTAATGACCAGCGACCGACAGTGTTTGCCCAGCAACAGCGCCTCAACAGACTGTTTTCCCGCGAACATTTCTCTGCCCCGGCGCCGGCGCCAAGGCCTTGAAAACACTCGTCACGCAAAACATGGCACAGAGCCTGCAATATTCCTTTAATGCAGGAAGCATTTATAAAAAATGATTTTTTGGAAATAAGAACCTCGCCGCCTTGCCTGGAGCTCTCACATGAAACCCACCTTCCGTTTTCCCCACGTCAGGTACCTGCTCAGCGCCTGCGCCCTGGCTCTAAGCCTGCAACCGCTTGCCCAGGCCGCTGAAGCGCCACCGGCCGAAGTGCATCTGGATTACGCCTATTACTCGCCCGTGAGCCTGGTGCTCAAACACTTCGGCTATCTGGAAAAAGCCCTGCCCCAGACTAAAGTCAGCTGGGTGCTGAGCCAGGGCAGCAACCGCTCGCTGGAATACCTCAACAGCGGCGGCGTCGACTTTGCCTCCTCCGCCAGCCTCGCCGCCGTGCTGAGCCGCGCCAATGGCAGCCCGATCAAATCGGTTTACGTCTACAGCCGCGCCGAATGGACGGCATTGGTGGTGCGCAAGGATTCACCCTACAAGACCGTGGCCGATCTGAAAGGCAAAAAAATCGCCGCCACCAAGGGCACCGATCCGTACCTGTTTACCCTGCGCAGCCTGCAACACGCAGGCCTCGGCAAAGACGACGTGGAACTGGTGCATTTGCAGCACCCGGACGGTCGCACCGCGTTGGAAAAAGGTGACGTCGACGCCTGGGCCGGACTCGACCCGCACATGGCCGCGAGCCAGGTTCAGGCCGGTTCGCGGTTGCTCTATCGCAACACCGACTTCAACAGCTACGGGGTGGTCAGCGTCACCGACACCTATGCGAAAGAGCACCCGCAGACCATCGAAATCGTCCTGAAAGCGTACGAAAAGGCCCGCGACTGGGCGGTAAAAAACCCTGACGAACTGGCGAAACTGCTCGCCACCGAATCCGGTCTGCCGCTGGAAGTGGCCAAGCTGCAATTGTCGCGCACCGACCTGAGCAGCCCGCAACTGACCGCCAAGGATGTGATCGCATCCAAGGCTGCCGCTCCGATTCTGGTTTCCGAAGAACTGGTTCGTCGTGGGGTGAATGTCGATCAAGTGATCGATCAACTGATCGACACCGGTTTCAAAGAAACCGTGGCTCGTGTAGGAGCTGTCGAGTGAAACGAGGCTGCGATCTCTTGATCTTGATTCGTCGTGACCGGAGAACCCAATGACCAGCAAAAGCAAACACCTGTCCGCCCCGCTGGCATTACCCGCACTCCGACGCCCCAACAACGCCTGGAAACTCCGCCTCAAGGCCCTCGCCCTACCGGTGCTGATCATCCTGCTGCTGGAAATCGTCGTGCGCATCGGCTGGTTGCCGTCCTACCAAATGCCGGCCCCCAGCGAGATCGCGCTGACCTTGAGAGACCTCGCCGAAGGTGCGCTGTGGAAGCACATCAGCGCCAGCCTGTTGCGGGTGCTGTTGGGTTTTGCCATCGGTGCCAGTCTGGCCTTGGTGTTCGCCGCGTGGGTCGGTTTGAGCCGCGAAGCCGAAGCCTGGCTGGAGCCGACGTTCGCCGGCCTGCGTTCGATTCCGAGCCTGGCCTGGGTGCCGCTGTTGCTGCTGTGGCTGGGCATCGACGAGACCTCGAAAATCGTCTTGATCGCCATCGGCGCCTTCTTCCCGGTGTACCTCAATGGCGTCGCGGCGATCCGCGACATCGACCGCAAAATGGTAGAAGTCGGGCAGATGTACGGTTTCAGCCGAACGCGACTGGTCCGCCGAATTCTGCTGCCCGCGGCCCTGCCCGGCCTGTTCACCGGGTTGCGCAGCGGCATGAGCCTGGCCTGGATGTTTTTGGTCGCCGCCGAACTGATCGCCGCGACCAAAGGCCTGGGTTATCTGCTCAGCGACGGTCGCGAGACTTCACGCCCGGACATCGTGCTGGCGGCAATCATCGTGCTGGCGCTGCTGGGCAAACTCAGCGACGGCCTCCTCGCCGGCCTGGAGAAGCGTTTCCTCGCCTGGCGCGACACCTTCAACGGCCAAAGCGCAGAGGATTGAGCCATGACCGACCACCTGCTGGACATTCGCGTCGAGCGCAAAACCTTCGCCACCACCACCGTCCTCAAGAACATCCATCTGCAATTGCAGCCCCGGGAAGCCGTCAGCCTGCTGGGTCCCAGCGGCTGCGGGAAAAGCACGTTGTTGCGGATCATCGCCGGCCTGGAAAAGGACTTTGAGGGCGAACTGCGCAGCAGCGCCGGGGAAGTCGCTTTTGTGTTCCAGGAGCCACGACTGATGCCTTGGCTGACGGTCGAACAGAACATCGGTTTCAGCGCCGACAACCACTACGACAAAGCCTGGGTCGCGCAACTGATCGACGAAGTCGGCCTCGGGGGTTTTGCTCAAGCCCTGCCCAAAGCGCTGTCCGGCGGCATGGCGCAACGGGTGGCGATCGCTCGTGGCCTTTACTCGCGACCGCACGTGCTGCTGCTCGACGAACCTTTCAGCGCGGTGGACGCCTTCACCCGCATGAAATTGCAGGACCTGCTGCTGCAACTGGCCGAACGTCACGCCATCGCCCTGCTGCTGGTGACCCACGACGTGGATGAAGCGCTGTACCTCAGTGATCGGGTGCTGGTGATGGACAATCGCCCCAGCAGCATTCGTCAGGAGCTTGCAGTGCAACTGGTCCATCCCCGTGACCGGCGAGACCCGCTGCTGGCGCGCCTCAAGGCCTTGTCGTTGACCGAGTTGCAGCGCGCCCATGTGATCTGAGCGACTAAGCTGAAATCTCCAGCCGGAGCGCTTCAATCAGGGCTCTTCAATCACAGGATCAGCCTATGTGCGGACGCCTGTCGCAGTACCGTGGCATTCACGATTTTGTCGCGGCGCTGAGCATCCCCGACGCGTTGATCAACCACGTCGGTGATGAACCGTTGGCCCGCTATAACGCGGCGCCCACCACGCAACTCGCCCTCCTGCATTTGGAGAGCAACGGCCTGCACGCCGATTTTCAGCGCTGGGGATGGCGGCCACACTGGGCGAAGGATCGTGCGGCACCGATCAATGCGCGGGTCGAAAAAGTCGCCCACGGCCCGTTCTTCCGGACGATCTGGCCGCATCGCGCGATTGTGCCGATCGACAACTGGTTCGAATGGGTCGACGCCGGGGATTCGACGAGGCAACCGTGGCTCATCCGCCGACGGGACCAGGCGCCGATTTTATGCGCGGCGATCGGACAGTTTCCCGGCGCGGGAGGTGAGCCGCGGGCCGACGACGGTTTTGTGATCATCACTGCCGACAGCGTGGGCGGCATGCTCGACATTCATGACCGGCGTCCCGTGGTGTTGTCTGCGCAACTGGCGCGGGAATGGCTTGACCCAGCCACCCCCAAAGAGCGCGCTGAACACATGGCGCTGTTGCAGGGTGAAATCAGCGAAGTTTTCGAGTGGTACAAGGTGGACAAAGCGGTTGGCAATTCAAGAAATCAAGGCGCGGCACTGATTGATGAAACGCCCTGAACGTATCAATACGGACATAAAAGCAGGCATAAGTAACAGTTATATATACCTATTGAACACTTGATCGTTACATATGTTGTTTCATCTTAGAAACACTTGCCTTAGTTTGGTGATTTAAAGTATCAACCGCTTGTCTGACACTTCGATACATTCAGAATAACTATGGATAGCATGCGCGCCGCGTTTCCCTCGGCACTCCTCAATTGACCAAAGAGTCAATAAACCTAGAAAATCCCTACAACAACAAGCCTTGCAGAGAATCAAATTGCGCGACGATTTTACAATTAATCAAGTCGGTGGTCTGGCGTGTGTTTATCTTTCGAAGACAGAACACTGCCCGCTCGACTGTTTTATCGGGCAATACATAAAGACCCGCGACCTGGGTTCAATCCCCACCATCAGTAACCTCCTTCGTTCAACCCTCGACAGCTATCCGGGCAAACCTCCGGTAATGGTCAACGAGCTGAACGCATGGGTCGACAAAACGTTAGGTTTTCGGGCCTCCCACCCCGATTTTCTGCAGTTGGAAGACGCTTGAAACGACACGCAATTGGGCATTACGCACATTCGCTGGAATGAAGCGATCTGATTTAATAATCGCCCAATGAAAAGCCCCGCTTTGATAGCGGGGCTTTTTTGTATGTGCAGCGCGGTCAAGGTTTCAGCGGACGTTCCTGGTCGCGATCTGACAGCTCTTTACCGTCGTCGGGGTGCTTCCAGTCCGGCGTCGAACGCCTCTGCCGCTCAATCTCTTCTTCCGTGGGTTCGTCATCCACATCTTCATCCGGGTCCGGACGCTTTGGATCATTAGCCATGCTCACCTCTCTTCCTGAAGGGATCTTCTTTAAGCGTAGAACAGTTTCGACGGGAGCGATTTAGAGCCACCAGCGCAGCAAAAAGAAAAACCCCATGCTCAACAACATGCTGAGCAAGGTATTGCGGGTGTAGAGCACCAGCCCCACCGCCACCAGCGAACTGATCAGATACGGGTTGTCCCACTGCAGATTCAGCTGCTTGTCGGGCATGAACACGATCGGCCCGCAGATCGCGGTCAGCATGCCCGGTACCGCAAACCCCAGGAACTGCCGCGCATTACTGCTCAAGCGCACGGGCAGCCGAGGCTCCAGAAACACATAGCGGTTGAGGAATACCAATAGCCCCATGCCGACAATAACCGCCCAGACCATCATGTGCGTCCACCGTAGAATTTGTTGCAGATAAAGCCTGCGGTCATGCCCGCCAACCCCGACAGCACCAGCGCCGAGCCCCATTGCCAGTAGCTGAACAGCACCGAACAGAACAGCGACACCGCCACGCACACCACGGTTGGCACGTTTCGCACCACCGGGGTGATCAAGGCGATAAATGTCGCCGCGATGGAGAAGTCCAGCCCCAGATGTTCAAGCCCCGGAATGCTGCTGCCCAGCACGATGCCGGCCAACGTGAAGAGGTTCCAGGCAATGTAAAACGTCAGGCCGACACCCAACGCGTACCAGCGGTTGAACTGCTGTTTGTCATGCTGACTGGTCAGGGCGAACAGCTCGTCGGTGAGCAAAAAGCCCAACCCCACACGCCAGCGACCCGGCAACGGCGAAATCACCGAGCGCATGCTCATGCCGTAAAGCAAATGCTGGGAGGTCAGCAACAACGTGGTGAGCAGAATCGAAAAGATCCCGGCACCACCCTTGAGCATGCCGATAGCCACCAGTTGCGCCGCCCCGGCAAACACGATGCTCGACAAACCCTGGCCTTGCAGGGGCGTGAGATTGGCCTCGATGGCCATGGAGCCAGCCAACAGTCCCCAAGGCGCGGTCGCCAGGGACAACGGCATGATCGCCGCAGCGCCGCGAAGAAAAGCACTGCGCGGCATGAGTGAATTGGACATAACGCTCTACAACCAGGGAAAGACCTCTGACTGTGCCAGCAGTCATGACCGAAGGCTTGAACAATCTTGCGCACTTGTTCTGCGAACTTGTTCCGCGAATGTGTTCCATTCATCAAGCACAACGGCAGGATGCGTGCGGAGCTCGCTGATTTTCGCGATTGACAAAAACCGCGCCAGCTTTTAAAACTGAGCGCCTCATTCAGGGTGTAAGCAAGTATGTCCGCAACCTTCAACCTCAACAGTGTCGTCATTGGCTTGAATGCCAAGGCGCAAGGTTGCGTTGCGCACGCCCTCAAATCGAAGAAACAGTCGCTCATGTGACCGGGGCGCGCTGTCCCGTCAGATGAGCTGACAGGACATTGAGCGCGACGGACACCCTCCCCTTGCTTACTGCCTTCTACGCTTCTGACGGTGACGAAATCGGTCAACCTTCAGGAGTACGTGCATGTCATCGTTTCAAGGTATCTGGGTTCCTCTCGTTACGCCGTTTCGCAACGGTGCGATCGATTTCGTCGGCTTGCGCCGGCTGGTCAGTCATCTGCTGGAAAAAGGCGTCGATGGCGTTGTGGTCTGCGGCACCACGGCGGAAGCGGCGGCACTGAGCAAACATGAGCAACTGGCGGTGCTCGATGCGGTGCTGGCGCAGGTGCCGGCGGAACGGGTGGTCATGGGCCTGGCCGGCAACAATATGACCGAGCTGCTGCAATTTCAGAGCGAAATCCTGAAACGTCCACTGGCCGGTTTACTGGTACCGCCGCCGTATTACATCCGCCCTTCCCAGGCGGGCCTCGAAGCGTTTTACAAAACCGTCGCCGATGCCTCCAGCGTTCCGCTCATTCTTTACGACATCCCTTACCGCACCGGCGTGGCGTTCGAGCAGGCAACCCTGCTCAATATCGTCGCCCATGAGCGAATCGTCGCGATCAAGGATTGCGGCGGTAATCAGGCCAGCACCCTGGCACTGCTCGCCAGTGGCAAAGTCGATGTGCTGTGCGGCGAAGATAACCAGATCTTCAGCGCCTTGTGTCTGGGCGCAAAAGGCGCGATTGCCGCTTCGGCGCACGTTCATCCCGAGCTGTTCGTGGCGTTGTATCAACAGATCCGCGACAACCAGTTAGCGGCCGGTCGAGCGACATTCTTCCAACTGCTGCCGCTGATTCACAGCCTGTTCATCGAACCCAATCCCGCCCCGGTGAAAACCGCCCTGGCCCTCGAAGGCTTGATCGGCGACGAACTGCGCGCGCCGATGCAACGCAGCGGCGAAGCCATGGTGGTGCGTCTGAAGGAAGTGCTCTCAGCGTTGAACAGCAACAATCGATAGAGCGCCAGCAACCAGCCCGAGTACCATGGAGCGATTCGCATAACGCGTCAGGGAGTCGACATGCTGTACCGAATCGCCGCCGACGGGCTGGTGCTGTTTCATCTGTTGTTCATTCTGTTCGTGCTGTTCGGCGGGCTGCTGGTGCTCAAATGGCGCCCCCTGATCTGGTGGCACCTGCCCGCGGCTGCGTGGGGGGTGTCGGTGGAAGTCTTCCACCTGAGCTGCCCGCTGACCGAGTGGGAAAACCTGATGCGCCACGCGGCCGGGCAAACCGGCTATGGCGGCGGTTTCATCGAACATTACGTGTGGCCGGTCATTTACCCGGCAAGCCTGACGCCGGCGATTCAGCTGGGACTGGGCAGCGTGGTGCTGACGATCAACGTGCTGGTCTACCTTCGGTTGATCAGGCTGTGGCAGCGCCCAACGGGCGCGTAGATACCGTCTTGAACCTCACCGGGCAAGCGCAAGTTTCGGGTCAAATGGTTGGCCCGATTTGAGCACGCCGTAACGAAGGCATTGCTCCGGGGGCCCGCCGCCATTAGCCATCCATGGCCGGGGGCGGCAGATCTGAAGCCAAAGCAACAGCAACGGCAAGATCAAAAGATCGCAGCCTCGCTTCGCTCGACAGCTCCTACAGGGAAATGCGTTTACTTGAAGCCAGGCCGGCCGGTTGGCCGCCTCGCTTTGGCGTTTGCGGTGCACGCCCCTCGAGAGGCCGAGCGTCAGGGGCAAGAGCCCTTGGTTACTTGGGGCTCTTCCAAGTGACCCGCTGTAAAAGCGGAACCGTCAGTCGCCGAGACCGCAGAAACGGATATGTACACGATCAACAAATTACCCAGTGACCGATTTGTTTGAATTCAGTTGGCAATAACGCTCATGTTCCGGCCGCTGGCCTTGGCCACGTAAAGCGCCTTGTCGGCGGCCCCCACCAAGTCATCGGGCTGGGCCTGGGACGCCGGATCATAAGCGGCGACCCCCAGGCTGACCGTCACCGTGCCTTCAGCCCCTTGACTGTGCTCGATGCCGGCCAGCTGAACCGCGCGACGGATTTTTTCCGCCACCATAAACGCCCCCACGTAGTCGGTCCCCGGCAGTACCACCGCAAACTCTTCGCCGCCATAGCGTGCAGCCAGGTCACCGGGGCGCTTGATGTTGTCCCTGATGATCGTGCTGATGTTGCGCAAACACACATCGCCGGCCACATGGCCGTAAAGATCATTAAAGCTCTTGAAGTGATCGACATCGAGCATCAGCAGCGCGAGGTGGGTCTGGTTGCGCCTGGCGCGGCCCATTTCGGCAAGGATGAACAGATCGAACTGACGCCGGTTGGAAAGCCCGGTCAGGGCATCCTCCAGGGCCAGCAACTCAAGACTGCGGTTGACCTCGATCAGTTTTTCCTGCGTATCCAGCAATACGCTCTGCACGTGATTCTGCTGCGTCATGAGGCGAATGAGGCGATAACCGACTATTCCCAGAAACCCCAGAAACAACGAGACGATGCCGGCACTCAGCATGACTTCCTCTCGCCAGCTGGCCAGGACTTCATCTTTGTTCAGCGCAGCAAAGACGATCAGCGGATAACCGTCGACCCTGCGAAATCCGACCACACGCTCGACCCCATCCACATAGGAGGGGACCGTTGCCGTACCTGAATCGCCCTTGGGCAACAGTTTCGTAAACAGCGGCCCCTTGGCGATGCTGATGCCGACTTCAGCTTCTTTGAACGGCCGGCGAACGACGATAGTGGCGTCGTCGGCGATCAGGTTGATCACGCCGTTACCACCCATGTCGATGCTGTTGTAGCGCGCAAGGAAGTGGCTGAGATAGATGCTTGCCAGCGCCACGCCGGCAAAGCTGCCATCCGGATGATTGATCCGGCGGGAAACCGTCATGACCCATTCACCGCTCGAACGGCTCTTGATCGACGGGCCAATGTGAGGCCCACGATCGGGATGATCACGATGGAAGATGAAGTATTCGCGGTCGGCATTGTTGGCATTGGGCAGGGCGGCGTGGTTGGAATTGGCAATCCAGCGCCCTTCTTCATCATAAACGAACAACCCATGGAGCTGGCTCAGCTCGCTGCGCTGGGCACTGAGCAAACGCTCCAGCCGGGGTACCCGGGCCGGGTCGATGCCGTCGTTTTCGAGGCGATCCACCAGGGTAAACAGCAGCGTATCGGCTTGCTTGATCGACGCCTGCGCTTGCGAGGCCAGGGTCTGCGCAAGGTTGGACATCACCACTTCCTTGTCACGCAGGTGGTACTGGCGCGAGCTCCAGGCTTCCCAAATCACGATAGCCGTCATGGACAGGCACACCGCAATCAGCAGAAACACCGCAGAACGGACCTTGAGCGTTGCCCCGACCTGCTCGGCTACCAAAGGAATGCCGTGGCGGGCTTGTTCAATTCGATCTTTAACGGACGGATGACCCATGACGCTCCCTGAATCCTGACCCCATGGCGAATCTTCCCGTTCGCCCTTTTTATGACCCCTGGCGGGTATGAGCCGCCTGGTGCCAGGCGACTATGCCTCATCAAACACCCGATAGGGTAGATCTACGCGAGAAGTATTCGCACGGCTATCTCGACAAAAGGGCGGGTGTTTTGCGCTACTTGAGGCTTCCCGCCAGAAACTGCTGCAGCCGCTCGCTGCCAGGCTTATCCAGAACAGTAGACGGTGCCCCTTGTTCTTCAACCCGCCCCTGATGCAAAAACATGACGTGGTTCGACACCTGTCGGGCAAACGCCATTTCATGGGTGACCACCACCATCGTCCGGCCCTCTTCGGCCAGCTGCTGCATGACTTTGAGTACCTCGCCCACCAGCTCGGGGTCCAGGGCGGAAGTCGGTTCGTCGAACAGCATCACTTGCGGCTCCATGGCCAGCGCGCGAGCAATGGCGACGCGCTGCTGCTGGCCGCCGGACAGATGGACCGGATACTGGGCCTCGACTTTTGCCGGCAAACCCACCTTCGAGAGGTAGTGACGCGCCCGCTCCAGCGCCTCCGACCGACCGACACCCAGCACGCTCATCGGACACTCGATGATGTTTTCCAGCACCGTCATGTGGCTCCACAGATTGAAGTGCTGGAACACCATCGACAGCTTGCTGCGCATGCCCTGCAACTGCCCGGGATCGACCGCACACAAATCGCCCCGTGAATTCTTGCGGGTGAGCAGTTCTTCGGCATTCACGATGATGCGCCCGGCTGACGGTTGTTCGAGATGATTGATACAGCGCAGGAAGGTACTTTTCCCCGACCCCGAAGAGCCGATGATGCTGATCACGTCACCCGCCCTGGCCTTGAGTGAAACCCCCTTCAAGACTTCATGGCTGCCGTAGTTCTTATGCACATCTTCAACGATCAATTTATACATTCGAGCATGTCCAGTGAGGGGTCAGTGCGTCCGCGGTTTGAGGTAGGCCAGCCAATGCAGTTCACCGCGACGAAACAGCCAGATCAGGAAAAACGCGCTGCCGGCATACAACACCCCGGCGATTCCGAACGCGGCAAAGGAGGCATAGGTGGCCGAATTGACGTCCCGGGCAATCTTCAGCAAATCGGGGACCGTGGCGGTAAACGCCACCGAGGTGGAATGCAGCATCAGAATCACTTCGTTGCTGAAAAATGGCACGGCCCGGCGCAACGCCGACGGCAAAACAATTCGGCGATAGAGGGTGAACCGACTCATTCCGTAGGCCCTGGCGGCCTCGATTTCGCCGTGAGGGGTCGCTCTGATGGAGCCGGCAAAAATTTCGGTCATGTAGGCACAGGTATTGAGCCCGAACGCCAACACCGTGCAGTTGAACCCGTCACGGAAAAACGCGTTGAGAAAATCCTGGGATCGAACCACATGCAAGCTGTACACGCCGGTGTAGAAAAACAGCAGCTGGATGTACAACGGGGTGCCGCGAAACACGTAGGTGTAGCACCAGACCGGCAAACGAATCAGCGGGTTGCGGCTGACGCGGGCAATCGACAACGGCACCGCGAGCAGGAAGCCCATCACCACCGACAGAATGAGCAGCCACAAGGTCACCGCCAACCCGGAAAAGTGTGGCCCGTCACTCCACAAATAAGCCTGCCAGTAGTTTTCGAGAATGTCGGTCATAGCGCAGCCTTCCTGACACCCACCGAGTAGCGGTGCTCAAGCCACATCAAGACAACGTTGGAAACCGTGGTAATGGCGAGGTAGATCAGGCCGCCGACCAGCGTGAAATAGAAGAACTGCATCGAGCCCTTGCCCGCATCCTGCGTGGCTTTGATGACATCGGTCAGGCCGATGATCGATACCAGCGCGGTCGACTTGATCAACACCTGCCAGTTGTTGCCAATGCCCGGCAGTGCGTGACGGAGCATTTGCGGAAACAGGACTTTGCGAAAGGTTTTCCCCCGACTCATACCGTGGGCCCTCGCCGCCTCGATCTGGCCGGCCGGGACCGCCTGGAAGGCGCCGCGAAACGTCTCGGTAAAGTAAGCCCCGTAGATGAATGCCAGGGTAATGACACCGGCCAGAAACGGATCGATGTCGATCTGAGCGATGCCCAGCCAGTCGGTCATCCGGTTGAGCAGCATTTGCAGGCTGAAGAACAGCAACAGCATGATCACCAGGTCCGGCATGCTGCGAATCACCGTCGTATAACCGGTGGCCAGCGTTCGCAACATGCGGTTGGAGGACAACTTGGAACTGGCGCCGATCAGCCCTGCCAGGACCGCGATCAACAGTGACCATAACGCCAGTTTGATTGTGGCCAGGGTGCCCAGCAGAATCTGCGGGCCAAAGCCTTCCAGAAGCATTTCACTCTCCTTGTTCTTATTAGGTTGAGGTGAAGGGGGATGCTGCAACCGAGCGGTCAGGCGAGCGCTCGGTTTCAGTGATCGAAGGGGGCGTTACTTCGCACCGTAGACGTCGAAATCGAAGTACTTTTTATTGATCCGCGCGTAAGTGCCGTTGGCCAGAATCGTCGCCAGGGCCTTGTTCAAGTCTTCGCGCAACTCGACATCGCTTTTGCGCAAGCCAATGCCGTCACCCACGCCGAAAAAGGCCGGGTCATCCAGGGTCGCGCCGGCAAATTCATAGTCCTTGCCCTGCGCTGTGTTGAGGAACCCGTAGCTTGCCTGGATGGCGCCCTGCAACGAGGCATCGAGTCGGCCCACCACCAGGTCCGCATACACCTGGTCCTGATTTTGATAAGAGAGAACATCGATGCCCTTCGAACCCCAGACGGCTTTGGCATACGCCTCCTGAGTCGAACCCTGCTCGACGCCAATGCGTTTGCCCTTGAGCGATTCGAGGGTGGGCAGCAGGCCCGATCCACGCTTGACGACCAACCGGGCCGGTGCATTGGAGACCTTGTCGGTGAACGCAATCTGCTCCAGACGCTTGGGCGTCACGGTCATCGACGACGCCACCGCATCGAACTTGCGCGCCAGCAGCGCCGGGATCATGCCGTCCCAGCTGCTTTCCACCCAAATGCACCGGGCCTTCAGCTCGGCACAGAGCGCCTCGGCGATGTCGACACCGAAGCCGGTCAGCGTGCCATCCTGATTCTTGTATTCCAGCGGTGGATACGTGGGGTCGACCCCCAGTTTCAGGACTTTGCCAGACCAATCGGCCGCGCCGGCCAGCCCCGTGGCCGTCAACACCACCAGAGAAACAGCCGCAATCATCTTGTTCATTATTTTCTTCCTCTCAGACCGCAGATTTTTTACCCGCATGACGCTCGAAAACACGACGCCTCAACTCAGAAAACCCTCGACCAACTTGACCCAGTAACTCGCCCCGATCGGCAGGCAAGCATCATTGAAGTCGTAGCCGGGGTTGTGCAACAGACACCCGCTGTCCCCGTCGCCGTTGCCGATCACCAAGTAACTGCCGGGGCATTTTTCGAGGATGAACGCAAAGTCCTCACTCGCGGTGAAGGGCCGCAGGTCGTCGATCAGCCGCCCTTCTCCCAACCATTCACGCGCGACCTCTCGGGCAAACGCGGTGGGCTCGGGGTGGTTAATCAACACCGGATGACAATGCTGGTAATCGATTTGAGCCCGAGCGCCGAAACTGGCCGCCTGGCCGTTGACCAATTCGGTAATTCTGACTTCGAGCAAGCGGCGAACCTCGGGCGTCAGTGCGCGCACGCTCAGGCTCATCTCGGCGCTGGACGGAATGACGTTCGAAGCACTTCCGGCATGAAGGGAGCCCACCGTGATAATCGCCATTTCCTGTGGATTGACGTTGCGCGACACAATGCTTTGCAGGGCGATCACGATCGACGAACAGACCACCACCGGATCGATCGCCTTGTGCGGCACCGCGCCATGCCCCCCGTTGCCGATGATTTTGATGTTCACCGTGTCGGCAGACGCCATGAACGGGCCGCTGTAGAACCCCAGATGCCCGACGGGATAACCAGGCACGTTGTGCATGGCAAAGATCGCGTCACACGGGAACCGTTCGAGCAAGCCCTCCTCAAGCATTTTCCGGGCCCCGCCCAGCCCCTCTTCGGCCGGTTGAAAAATCAGGTTCACAGTGCCGTTGAACGCCCGGGTCTGCGCCAGGTATTTAGCGGCCGTCAGCAGCGTTGCCGTATGGCCATCGTGACCGCAGGCGTGCATGACGCCCTCGATCCGGCTGGCGTAGGGCAAACCGGTGGTTTCCTGAATCGGCAGTGCATCCATGTCGGCGCGCAAACCGATGGACCGCCCCTTGCCATTTTTCAGGGTAGCGACGACGCCGGTCTTGCCTACACCCGTGCTGACCTCAAACCCCCACTGCGTCAAACACGCTGCAACCCGCTCGCTGGTGGCGAATTCTTCAAAGCCCAACTCAGGGTGCGCATGGATGCTGTGACGCAACGCGATCATTTCTTCTTGCATCGCTGCAATACCAGGCAGGACGGGGTCGGCGATCATTGTTGTATTCCTTCGATAAGACCTGAGCGGTTGCTGAGTCGGATCTTAGGGAACGGGCTCTGGGCTGGGGAGGCCCAGTTTGGTTATGATGACAACCATCGGTTGTCACTAGGGTGAGCGGATGAAACTCCATCAATTACAAGCACTGATTGCCAGCGCCGAAACCGGCAGCATCCGCGCCGCCGCGCGTTCGCTGGACATCTCCCAGGCCGCCGTGACCAAAGCGCTGCGCGAACTGGAAACCAGTCAGCAGTTACCGCTGTTCACCCGAACCCCCAGCGGCCTTAACTTCACCGAATACGGAAAAGTCTTGCTGACCCACGCCCGGCTCGTGATCAAGCAACTCGAGCATGCGCAAACCGAGCTCGATCACCTGCGTGGCAAGGCCCAGGGGCGGCTCTGTGTCGGGGTTACGCCCTGGATCGCCCTGACTTTCTTGCCCGACGTGGTTCTGGCGTTTCGCGAGCGAATGCCGGAGATCCGCCTGGAGCTGTACGAAAGCCTGATGGCCGTGGCCCAGCCGTTGTTGCGCGATGGCAGCATGGATTTTGCGATCGGCCAGCTGCACCCCGCGCAATCAACCCAGGAGTTTGCCTGCCAAACCTTGCTCGATTACCAGACGTCGGTGCTGGTCCGTCAGGGCCATGCTCGGCAGGGCGCTCGGTCAATCCATGAGTTGCTGGAGCAGAACTGGACGCTGAACTACGCGCCCGATGGACACGATGGGCTGATGCAGGAATTGTTCTGGAAACACGGCGCGCAGATCGATGAGAACCGAATTGTTCGCGCCCATTCACTGGCCATTTTGCAGATGATGGTCGAGCGGGCCGACATGTGTACCTGGGGCCCGTCCATCGTGAGCATCGCCCCGCCCTTCCTCGGCCGCGTGGTTGCCCTGGACCTGGTCGAGCAGTTCGAACCCCGGCAGCTGAGCATCGTGACACGACGCAATGGCTCGCTGAGCAATCCGGCACTGTGCTTTACCGATTGCCTGTTGCAGGTCATTCGGCGCCATGCCCGCTCGGCCAAAAAGGAAGACAGGGAACTCTTTGAAACCCTGCGTCTAAGGGTTTGAAACGGTCAGGCGCGCACTTGCTTCACGGCCTCGATCCAGGCCGGATTCAATTGCGTCTGTTCGGTGTCGATGCCCAGCGCTTCCATCCGCGTCTTGTGCTGATCCATCTCGCGGTTCAATTGGCTGTAATCACTGGAGTTGCCGTCCAACTCGTGCATCTGGCTCAACCCCAGATGATAGAAACGCAGCAGCTTCATGGCCGTCGGATCCTCCTTCTCCACCGCCGCCGTCACCTGATGCATGACGTTGGTAATGCTCATCAAACTGCGCTTGAGCTGCCAGCCGTAAACCGCCGGGGCCATCCATGGCTGGGTCCAGAACGTGCCGCGCATCAGTGCGGCCATCAGCAGCACCGCCACAAACACGCCACCGACGTTAAATCGCAGATTGTCGCCGTCGGGCTCACCGAACAGCGCCACCGCCACGGTGGAGAGCACCATCGCCAGGGCCAGGAAAATCAGGGCTATGATCACTGTGCTGCGTCGCGTCTGGCTTCGATAGTGTTCGGGGTTCTGCGGCTGTATTTCGAACATCGCGACGGGTTTCCTTGAGGGCATGGGTAAAAAGACTGCGGGGCATTATCGCCTCTGCAGGGGATTTAGCTATGCTGGGGCTGCTTTTCATCTTTTCATCGTCAAACGGGGAAATGGCGATACAGCGCAGTTCGTGCCATCTTCTTTCATGGATACATACTATTCGGATGCCAGTTGACTGTATGAATGGCATCGTTTTAAGGATCATTGAATGACCCAACGACAAGTAATCAACGCCTCGGTCAGCCCAAAAGGCAGCCTGGAAACCCTTTCTCAACGTGAAGTACAGCAACTGAGCGAAGCCGGATCCGGCAGCACCTACACCTTATTCCGCCAGTGCGCCCTGGCCATCCTCAATACCGGCGCCCATGTTGATAACGCCAAAACCATCCTCGAAGCCTACAAGGACTTCGAAATCCGCATTCACCAGCAGGACCGCGGCGTACGCCTGGAACTGCTGAACGCCCCGGCCGACGCTTTCGTCGATGGCGAAATGATCGCCAGCACCCGGGAAATGCTCTTCAGCGCCCTGCGCGACATCGTCTACACCGAAAACGAACTCGACGCCCAGCGCATCGACCTGAGCTCCTCTCAGGGCATCAGCGACTACGTCTTCCACCTGCTGCGCAACGCCCGCACCCTGCGCCCCGGCGTCGAGCCGAAGATCGTGGTGTGCTGGGGCGGCCACTCGATCAACACCGAAGAATACAAATACACCAAGAAAGTCGGCCACGAACTGGGCCTGCGCAGCCTCGACATCTGCACCGGTTGCGGCCCCGGCGTGATGAAAGGCCCGATGAAAGGCGCGACCATCGCCCACGCCAAGCAGCGTATCCACGGCGGCCGCTACCTCGGTTTGACCGAGCCAGGCATCATCGCCGCCGAAGCGCCAAACCCGATCGTCAACGAACTGGTGATCCTGCCGGACATCGAAAAACGTCTGGAAGCCTTCGTCCGCGTCGGCCACGGCATCATCATTTTCCCGGGCGGCGCCGGCACGGCCGAAGAGTTCCTGTACCTGCTCGGCATCCTGATGCACCCGGACAATGCCGGCCTGCCCTTCCCCGTGGTCCTCACCGGACCGAAACATGCCGCACCGTATCTGGAGCAACTGGACGCGTTTGTCGGCGCCACGTTGGGTGAAGCCGCAAAACAACATTACGAGATCATCATCGACGACCCGGCTGAAGTCGCGCGTCAAATGACTCAAGGCCTTAAAGCGGTCAAACAGTTCCGCCGCGAGCGCAACGACGCGTTCCATTTCAACTGGCTGCTGAAGATCGACGAAGGCTTCCAGCGCCCGTTCGATCCGACCCACGAAAACATGGCCAACCTGAAACTGAGCCGCAACCTGCCGGCCCACGAACTGGCCGCCAACCTGCGCCGTGCGTTCTCCGGCATCGTCGCCGGCAACGTCAAGGACAAGGGCATCCGCCTGATCGAAGAGCACGGGCCGTACCAGATCCGTGGTGATGCAGCCGTCATGCAGCCGCTGGATCAACTGCTCAAAGCCTTCGTCGCCCAACACCGGATGAAACTGCCGGGTGGCGCGGCTTATGTGCCTTGTTATCAGGTGGTTGCGTAACATTGTTCAAGTAAACACTGTAAAGATCGTTCCCACGCTCCCGCGTGGGAATGCCTCAACGGACGCTCTGCGTTCGGCTTCGGAAGGGACGCGGAGCGTCCCGGGCTGCATTCCCACGCAGAGCGTGGGAACGATCAGCTTCGGCTCGCTGCCTTCTATGGAAAGAGAATTTTTGATGCGCCAACGTAACGCAGCACGACTTCTTGTGATCAATCCCGCCCGTCAGGTCTTGCTGTTTCGCTTCCAGCACAAGGGCGATGCCTTGGACGGACGCGACTATTGGGCCACACCGGGTGGCGGTCTTGAGGAAGGTGAAAGCTTTGAAGCCGCCGCCATACGCGAATTGCATGAAGAAACCGGACTGCTTGTCGGTGCGGTGGGCACTAGCGTGGCAGAGCGCAGCTTTACGATGATGTTGCCCAGCGGCGAAACCGTCTTGTCCGTGGAACGCTACTTCGTCATCCGCACCGATGGAGAACAACTGACGCGTGATGGCTGGACGGCCGATGAAGCCCAGGTGATGACTGAACACAAATGGTGGTCAATCGCCGAGTTGAAAGAAACCGCTGAAACAGTCTGGCCAGAAAACCTGATCCAAATGATGGAGCAGGCCTGACCAGTGCCAGATGAGTAACAAAAATCTAATAAAGATCGTTCCCACGCTCCCGCGTGGGAACGATCATGCCTCAAAATCTCAGAGGTGATCCGCGTCGATCACTGCCTTGGCAAAGGCCTGCGGATCTTCCTGCGGCAAGTTGTGGCCGATGCCGCCGTTGATCAGTCGGTACTCATATTTGCCGGTGAAGCGCTTGGCATAATCCTCGGCAGCCGGATGCGGCGCCCCGTTAGCGTCACCTTCCATCGTGATGGTCGGCACCGTTATGGCCGGGGCCTTGGCCAGCCGCTGTTCCAGCGCTTCGTATTGAGGCTCGCCCTGAACCATGCCCAACCGCCAGCGATAGTTGAAGATGGTGATTGCGACATGGTCAGGGTTTTCCAGGGCGGCAGCACTGCGGTCGAAAGTGGCGTCGTCGAAGGTCCATTTCGGGGAGGCCAGCTCCCAGATCAACTTGGCGAAGTCGTGGCGGTTTTTTTCGTAACCGGTCTGGCCGCGTTCGGTAGCGAAGTAGAACTGGTACCACCATTGCAGCTCGGCCTTGGGCGGCAACGGATTCTTGCCGGCGGCCTGATTGCCGATGAGGTAACCGCTGACGGAGACCAGCGCCTCTACCCGCTCCGGCCAGAGCGCCGAGACGATGTCCGCCGAGCGCGCGCCCCAATCGTAACCGCCGAGCACCGCCTTCTTGATCTTGAGCGCATCCATGAAGTCGATGACGTCACTGGCCAGCGCGGCGGGCTGGCCGTTGCGAACAGTCTTGTCGGACAGGAAATGCGTGTCGCCGTAGCCCCGTGCATACGGGATCAGCACCCGGTAACCCTTGGCCGCCAACAAAGGCGCCACGTCGCTATAGCTGTGAATGTCGTAGGGCCAACCGTGCAAAAGAATCACCACCGGGCCATCGGCGGGGCCGACTTCGGCGTAAGCCACGTTCAGCAACCCGGCGTTGACATGTTTCAGCGGACCGAACGAGTCCGCCTTCAGGGTGCCGGCGCTGGCCACCGCGGGCTCTGGCGTCGCGGTTTGCGCATTGGCAGCCCCCAGGGCACCCAACTGCATCAGCGCGAAAGCGAGGACCGAAGGGCCAAAGAAACGACGACGTGAGTCGTTTTTTTTGCTCAACACATTCATCTTCATGGTGATTTCCCTGGAAGTCATTGGCCGGGTGTTTTGGACGATGAGAGTCAGCCATCGCGGGTGGGTGAGCAGACTGCGCGTTCGTCGGTTTCGGCAGCGATGAGCGTAGTGAAAAGATCAACCGCCCTGATTGCCGCACTCTGCGAACTTGCTGTAATCGACGACTTTTTGCGTGCCGCTGGAATCGAGGTAGGTCAGGCGGGCGTCGACAATGCCGCAATTGCCGCCGCCGTTGTCGACGATGGAAACCACTTTCTTGATATCCAGGTGGGTGCCGTGAGAAGTTGTCTGCGACGGCGTTTGAACATCGGCATGGGCCGAAAACGCTGCAACGTTCAGGACCGCGAAGAAGCTGGCGGCAATCAGTGTGTTCCAGTTCATGGTGATTTCCTCAGGGTTGCAATGGGCGGTGGCGGCGAGGCAAGTCGTCTTGTCTCGATGGAACCCATTTAATCGGCCCGAGGTATCTGCCATGTGTCGTAAAACCAGGCGTATTAAGGCATAAGGTGTCACAAAGGGCGCCAGATACAGTGCGATACAAAGCGAATAACAAGAGGCTTGAGCGATGGACCATGTGAACCACATCCTGATCGTCGACGACGACCGGGAGATTCGCGAGCTGGTCGGCAATTACCTGAAAAAGAACGGGCTGCGCACCACCGTGGTCGCCGATGGCCGGCAGATGCGCAGTTTTCTGGAAACCAATCAGGTGGACCTGATCGTGCTGGACATCATGATGCCCGGCGATGACGGCTTGCTGCTGTGCCGCGAATTGCGCTCGGGCAAACACAAAGCCACACCAATCCTGATGCTCACCGCACGCAATGACGAAACCGATCGCATCCTCGGCCTGGAAATGGGCGCCGACGACTACCTGACCAAACCCTTCGCCGCCCGCGAGTTGCTGGCACGGATCAACGCCGTGCTGCGCCGTACGCGGATGCTGCCGCCCAACCTGCTGATCACCGAAACTGGCCGATTGCTGGGTTTCGGTCGCTGGCGCCTGGACACCACCGCCCGGCACTTGCTCGACGAAGACGGCACGATGGTGGCCCTCAGTGGTGCCGAATACCGCTTACTGCGCGTGTTCCTCGATCACCCGCAACGGGTGCTCAGCCGTGACCAGTTGCTCAACCTGACCCAAGGCCGCGACGCCGACCTGTTCGACCGCTCGATTGATTTGCTGGTGAGCCGTCTGCGCCAACGGCTGAAGGATGACTCGCGGGAATCGACCTACATCAAAACCGTGCGCAGCGAAGGCTACGTGTTCTCCTACCCGGTGGAATTGCTCGGCGCAGAATCATGAAGCTTTCCCTCAGCAGAACCTGAGGAGCGTTTTTCATAGGGTTTTGTATCCCTCTGTATAAGAACCCGCGACAGATACGCAGACCCCGATTTCGGCGTGTTCGAGCACACATCACCGATACACCCGAGCGTTTAACTGTGATCACCGGATAGCAGCAGCTACCGACCCACTCAAACTAAACGCACGGAGAATCACCCATGTTCAACTTCTCGAAAGTCTCGTCCCTGGCACTCGGTCTGGCGCTGGTAGGTGGTCTCGGCCTGTCGAACCTGGCGTCGGCCAAACCCGTTAGCGCTGTATCCCACAGCCAGACCCGGCAACTGCTGGTGGAAGGTGGTTCGGATCGGCTGCAACAGAACCGCGTGGCTGAAGGCGGTGCCGACCGTCTGCAAGAACTGCGCGAACGTGTGGCCTCGGTCAGCCCGAGCAATGCAGTACGCGGCGGTGTGGTCGTAGCTGAAAACCGTCCTGAATTCGGTTCGAAATATCAGCGGTATTGATTGCCCGTAGACTGACACCCCCAAAAGCCCGCCCCCCGGGCTTTTTTTGCTGCGCACGCCGATACCCATAATTCCTGAGATCTGACGCAAAAGCCCGATCGTCTGGAACAACTCAAGCAGCGCTGGCTCAACGACAGCACACCCCGCTGACGGCGGATCAACGCTCTCGATAACAACTATGTGTCAGGGTGTTTTTTCATCACGACGCTCCAGCTCTACAGTGGCCACATCTTCTCCCCACTCTCTGGAGCAACATCATGAAAAGCATCCTTGGTCTTGGTTTCGCCCTGTCGGTTCTTGGCGCTACATCCGCCATCGCCGCCCCACATGCCACCTCGCAAGTCGTTGCTGCGGCTAAAGTCAGCCAACCCGCCACACTGAACGTGAACACCGTCGGCGTTGATCACAAAGACAGCCAGGCGAGCAAACTCTACGTCGCTGAAAACCGCCCTGAGTTCGGTTCGAAGTATCAGCGTTATTGATCAACGGCTTTGAGCTGCTTGAAACAGGAAACCCCGGGTAGATCTGATCTATCCGGGGTTTCTTGTTTTTGGTGAGGGGCCGATGGAGGTAGTCACAGGTTGACGGACAGGCTCAGGGCGTGAGGGGGCGGTGCATCAAGATCAAAAACTGCAGGCGAGCTAACACTCGGCCAGTTAAGTGGTGAAGAGCGAAAGTTGGACGCCGATCTGCTTTATGTGGGAGCGAGCCTGCTCGCGAAGCTTTTGATCTTGCCGTTGCCGTTGCCGTTGCTTTGGCTTTTGATCTGCCCGCCCCTTCGGCAGGCCGAGTGAAGGTGTTCATCAGGGGGTTAGGCACGTAGCGCCGTGCGGCGAAGCCGCACACATCGAGAGGAGGTCGTCGCGAAGCAGACCGGAGGCGATGCCCCCTGATGGACACCGTAGCGAGGGAACACTGAGCCTTAGCGAAGTGCCGTACGCCGGGGCGAAGCCTTTTGCTTACTTTTCGGCGTCTGGAAAAGTGAGTCGCTGTAAAAGCCGTTACCCCAGCAACGGATATGTACCCCAACCCAAACCCAAACCCAAACAACCATCACCGCAAAAGCAGCGATGTTACCAGGCGAGCCGCCAACGCCTTGGCCTGACTCGCCACATCGGTCACCGCCGTGCTTTCCCACCACATCCCACGCAACGGTGGTCCCATCGCAAACAATCGACTAGCGATATGTCCATCGGCGCCCAGCACCCCACCGTCGATGGCCGCCGCAATCCCCAGCGCTAACGGCCCCGGCCGGACAAGTCCGCGCGCCAGCAATTGCTGTGGCAACGGCCGCGCTACCCGTCGCCAGTCATATTCGATGCCACTGGAGTTGATCAACGCCGCGCCACTGACAATGGTGATTTCTGATTCACCACGACGCCGAATGCGAATGCTCACTGCTCCGCCCACTGAAGGTTCCAGCCCTTTGAACGACGCCGCCTGAATCCGCAACCGCCCTTCCTTGTGCAAGCGTTCCACCAACTCTGCACTCAACGGCGGCGAGCGGTGGTGGTGACTTTCCCACCACGGCCGCACATGTCGCACAAACTGCCGACGCTGCACGTCCGTCGCCTGATTCCACAAGCGGCCGATATGCGCCCGCACGGTGTCGAGCGGCGCCTGCCAGTCGATGCCTTGAGCGATGGCGTCCCGGCAATGCCGACGCAGTTCGCGCACCAGCTGACGTGGGGTACGAATGCTCTGATCCTCGGCAAGAAAATCTACCCAGGCCGGTGGCTGTCGACGCACGTGAGGCAGCAAGCCATGACGGGAAAACACTTCGATCGGCCCGCGATGCCCGGCCTGTTCCAGCGACACCACGGCATCGACCATGGTCAGGCCCGAACCGATGATCAGCACGGTCGACTGCGGATCGAGTTGTTGCATGGCGGCGACATCCCACGGATCAAGCGCAGCGGCGTTCAAGCCGCTGGACTCGGTCTGTGGCGTGCGCGCAGCGGGAAACATCCCCGTCGCCAACACCGCATAAGCGCCCTGCAAGCACTGCCCGTCACTCAACGTCAGCAGCACCGAATCGTCCCGGGTTTGCAGGTCAACCACCTCGGCCTGGACATGCTCGACCGTTGACCCGTTCACCGCCCCCACCGCTTGCGCTTCAGACAGGCGCTGCTGAACGTACAGACCGAAAATCCCCCGCGGTGGGAACAATTCGCTGACCGGCACATGTTGCTCGTCAGACTCCGGCCAGCCGCCGGCCGCGATGTACTCGGTCAGCCATTGGGTCAGGTCGTCGGCGTTGTCCGGGTCGACGCTCATGCGCGCCGCATTGCCGTTGAGCGTATGGCTCAACTCGACCGCGCTGTAAGCCTCGCCCCGTCCCAGTTCGGCGCGGGGTTCGATCACCAGCACCTGGCGTTTGCCCGGTAGGCGTAGCAACTGCGCCGCCAGCATTGCGCCGCTGAGGCCACCGCCGACGATCAGGATGTCTGCGTGGCGGATGGCGTCGGTCGCCTGGCCGCTTTGGATTTCAGTCATGGCGCTCTCACTGGTCAGTATTTCGTCACATTAATGTTTTGCTCGGCAATCAGGAAGCTCCAGGTAAACATCTGACTTGCAGGATGAAATCAGTCGAGCTCATGCGGTGTCCCGTTTGAATTCGGATAGCCAGGCAGGCATTGGTTGGGCCTCGGGGGGGCGCGTGGCTTGCCAGATGAAATGCAGGTTGTGGAAGCCCAGCAGTCGGCGAACGCGGTTCTTGATCAGCCGTTGCAGGCCTTTTTCCGGGTGGGCGATGGCCCAATCGCAGAGGCGTCGACGCCAGGTGCCTTGGGGCGCGAGGCGGCTGTCGATCTCGGCGGCCAGCAGTTGCAAGCGCTCGGCCGATAACAGCAACCCCGAGGGCGCCACTTCACGACGGTCGCGGCTGGCGCTGCCGGGGCTTTCCGGGAAGGCCAGGGTTTGGCCGCGGCTCAGCCATTGTTCGAATAAAACGCTGAGGCCGGCCTGCCATTGGGTGCCCTCTTCGCTCCACAATGGCTTGCCATGCGCCCAACGGTTGAAGCGTTGCGGGGGTTCGACCGGGCCGAGCAGATCAGCGAAGTTCAGCAGCGATTGGCCTTGGTTGAGCCAGAGTTGTTGGGGCTGTCGGCCTTGGACAAACGCGTGAGTGGGACGGCTGCGACACAGGGTTTTATGCAGTGACTCAGGGTCGAGGTTGTCCGGCAGCGTCAGCAGTTCACCGCCGATGTGCTGCGCGGCCAGGGCCAGTAGCAACAGATTCGGTTCGAAGGCGCCGCTCAACGCCAGACGCGATGCTTCGGTGAAACCTTGTTGGCGCAAGCCATCGGCCAATCGCTCGACATCGCGCAAGGCATCGATCCAGCGCCAGACAAACCATTGACCGTGGCGCTTGTGCCGCAAGGCCGGTTGCAACGGACTGACCTGGGCCCAGTGGCGCAATTGCTCCAGGGCCAGGGGCGCCTTGACCCGCCACTCGGCGGTGTCCGCGATCGGCGGACGTTTGAGTTCGTGCACGCTCATTGGCTTACCTCTTATCCTGATCGTTCCCACGTCGAGGCGTCGAACCGTCCGCGTGGGAATGCCGCCATGGACGCTCCGCGTCCGCTTTGGACGCTGGGACGCGGAGCGTCCCGAGATGCATTCCCACGCAGAGCGTGGGAACGATCATCACAGGGTCTAGGCGGATGCGACTTTCTTCTCCTGCTGCCGCAACGCCGCCAGATCCCGATAACCGCTCCCCGGATGAATGTCCGGCAATCGCGGCCCTTCGCCGAACAACTTCTCGCGCAAAGTCCCTGGCGCGTATTCGGTCTTGTACACCCCACGCTTCTGCAACTCCGGCACCAGTAATTCCACGGCGTCGATGAAGGTTTCGTGAGTCAGCGCATAGGCCAGGTTAAAGCCGTCCACATCGGTCTCCTCGACCCACTCCTGCAACAAGTCGGCGACGGTCTCCGGACTGCCGACGAACAACGGGCCAAAACCGCCGATGCCCACCCAGTCAGCCAGTTCATTGGGCGTCCAGACCTTGTTCGGGTCCGCCGTGGAAAACGCTTCCACCGCCGATTGAATGGCGTTGGTGTGCACGTGTTTGAGCGGTTCATCCGGTTTGAACTGGCTGAAATCAATTCCGGTCCAGCCAGAAATCAGGGCCATCGCCCCTTCGTAGCTGACCCAGGTTTTGTATTCTTCAAACTTGGCTTTGGCCTTGGCATCGGTCTCGCCGAGGATCACCGTTTGCAGGTTGAAGATGAGGATCTTCGACGGATCGCGCCCGGCCTCGGCAGCGCGGCGGCGGATGTCGGAAACGGTTTTCTTCAGCAGCACCTTCGACGGCGCGGCGACGAACACGCACTCGGCGTGCTCGGCGGCGAATTGCTTGCCGCGACTGGAGGCGCCTGCCTGGTACAGCACCGGAGTCCGTTGCGGCGAGGGTTCGCAGAGGTGAATCCCCGGCACCTGGAAGTGTTTGCCGACGTGCTGGATTTCGTGGATTTTGCTCGGGTCACTGAAGATCCGTCGCTCGCGGTCCCGCAGAATCGCGCCCTCTTCCCAGCTGCCTTCCCAAAGCTTGTAGCAAACCTCCAGGTACTCTTCGGCGAAGTCGTAACGGGCGTCGTGTTCGGTCTGGTTTTTCTGGCCGAGGTTCTTCGCACCGCTTTCCAGATAAGAGGTGACGATGTTCCAGCCGGCTCGGCCCTTGGTCAGGTGGTCGAGCGTCGACAAGCGTCGGGCGAACGGATACGGGTGTTCGAAGGACAGCGAGGCGGTCAGGCCGAAACCCAGATGCTCGGTGACCAGCGCCATGGGTGGAATCAATTGCAGCGGATCGTTGACCGGCACTTGCGCGGCCTGACGGATCGCCGCGTCACCATTGCCGTTGTAGACGTCGTAGATGCCCAACACGTCGGCAATGAACAAGCCGTCAAACTTGCCGCGCTCGAGGATTTTCGCCAGATCGGCCCAGTACTCCAGATCCTTGTATTGCCATGACCGATCTCGCGGATGCGCCCACAAACCTGGCGACTGGTGGCCGACGCAGTTCATGTCAAAGGCGTTGAGACGAATTTCACGGGCCATCAAATAGCACTCCGAAAGCTTGGAGGATGGATGCCGTTGAGGCGGAAATTGCCGATGAGGTGGAGTTTCCAGCGCAGCGGGTCATGCAGCGATCCGGGCAACACGGTGCGTTGGCCGGTGAGTTCGAATTCAGCGTTGCTGACGGCGCTTAGCGCGTCTGCACTGGCCAGATGCGATTCGGCGATGGCGACGCTGATTTCCGTATCGTCATCAACGCTGTTGAGAAAATCTTCGGCGCGTTCGAGCAGCGCGGCGGCGACTTCGATGCGGATCTGCAAGTCGCCGAAGCGGCTGATGACGTAAGGATCATCCGTGGCTTGGGTCTGCTGACGGACGAAACGCAGGGTTGCATCGAGCAAAGTGCGAGCGTTGTGCAGGTCATGCTGACTTTTGGTCAGGGGCTGCCCGGCAACGATGGGTTGGGTCAAAACGTTCATGGTGGGCTCCTCAGTTCCAGGCGTGGCGCGCAGGCTTCACGCCGTTGAGCAGGTAGTTGCCGATCAGGTGGTATTTCCAGCGTGCCGGATCGTGCAGGGTGTGAGTCCGGGCGTTGCGCCAGTGGCGGTCGAGGTTGTACTTGCCGAGCACCGAGCGAGTGCCGGCCAGTTCGAAGAGTTTGCTGCTGGTGAGCAAGGCGATCTCGGCGGACAGCACTTTGGCTTGGGCGACCACCACCGAGGCGTGGGCCACGGTGTCTTCATTGGGTTTGAGCAATGCGGCGTCGATGGCCTGGCCGGCCTTTTTGAGGATCGCTTCGGTGCCGTGGACCCGCCATTCGAGGTCACCGATCGCGGCAATACTGAACGGGTCCTGCCAGCCGTGATCCTGTCCGCTGTCGATCCATGGCCGGGCTTCGCGGGCGTAGCGTTTGGTTTCTTCCAGGGCACCGACGGCGATGCCGGTGTCCACGGCGGCCTGAATGATTTGTGAAATCGGTCCATCGGCGGTGGGTTCGTCGAAGGCTTTGTGGGCCGGGATTACCGCGCTGAGCGGGACGTTCACCGCGTTCAAGGTGACGCCGCCGCTGGCCGTGGTGCGCTGGCCGAAACCGTCCCAGCTGTCGATGACGCTCAAGCCGGGATTGTCGCGCTCGATGAACGCGATGAAAGCCTTGTTCTCTTCATTGACCGCCACCGCTGGCACGATGTGCGCGAACAGGGCGCCGGTGCAGTAGAACTTCTCGCCGTCAATTTGCGCGGTGTCTTTATCGAAACGGATACGGGTTTCAAAGGCACCGGCATTTTTACTGTTGGATTCGGAGAAGGCGTTGCCGAAACGGTAGCCCTGCAGGACTTTGCCAAAGTAGTAATGCTTCTGCTCTTCGGTGGCGGTTTGCAGCAGGATGTCGAGCACGCCGAGATGGTTTTGCGGGATCTGGCCGAGGGATGAGTCGGCGGCGGAAATGATCTTGATCACGTCGCTGACGGTCACGTAGGAAACGCCGGCGCCGCCGTATTCCTTGGGAACAGTGATACCCCACAGGCCGCTGGCGGAAAACTCGTCAAGCTCGGCGACCGGCAGGCGTCGCTCGCGATCGCGCACGCTGGCCCCGATGGCGAAGCGTGCGGCGAGCTTGTGGGCGACGGCGATCGCCTCGGCGTCCGAGCGGATCACATGGGCGGTGCGAGGGGGTTGGGCAGAGGCTGTCATGGGCCGACTCCGGGATCTGGGTGAATACACCAGCGCTTTTGCAGGAGTCGTGCCTGAAACTAAATAACTTTATTTTCAATAGGTTAAGGAATTATCCGAGAAAGACTTGCAGCTTCAAAACAGCAAAGTGTCTATCCAGTGTTGATCGGCAAACAGTTAGATCACCACGTTTCGCACAAACCGCGCCGCCACCGGCCCATCGTTGCGATAGGCATGGGGCTGGTTGCTGGCAAACATGTAGAACTCGCCGGCGACTATCTCATGCGGCACGTCGCCCAGCATCAACGTCAGGCAACCTTCAAAGACGTAGATTTGTTCACTCCAGCCCTCAGCGTCCGGTTGCGACGGGTAAATTTCCCCCGGTTGTAGGCACCATTCCCACTGTTCCACTTCACGGGTGGCGGTGGCTTTGGACAGTAAAACGGCTTTGCTGCCGGGAATCGTCCCGGCCCAGGCGAGTTCGTTGATGCGGCTTGGATCACGGGCATCCGGGGCCTGGATCAGGTCGCTGAACGCCACGTCCAGCGCTTCGGCCACCCGGTCGAGGGTGGTCAGGCTGACGTTCTTCTCGCCGGCCTCGATGGCTACCAGCATCCGGCGGCTGACCCCGGACTTTTCGGCCAGCGCGGTTTGGCTCATGTCGGCGGCATGGCGCAGGCGTCTAACGTTCTGGCTGACGTGCTGAAGGACCGAAGCCCGCTGGGTAGAATCTTTGTGCACTATATTGCTCACTTGGTGGGGTTGGGCAGTATACTGCGCAACATTCGGCGCATTGTGCGTCCCCCTCAGGTAGCGCGCAAGGTCATGACGTCGGTGAACTCCCCTCACACTTCCTCCCGTTTCTCGCGATTCAGCAAGGCCGAGTGCGTGCTGGTGCTGATCACCATGGTCTGGGGCGGCACCTTCTTGCTGGTGCAGCATGCGATGACGGTCAGCGGGCCGATGTTTTTTGTCGGTCTGCGTTTTGCCGCGGCGGCGATCATTGTTGCGCTGTTCTCCTGGCGTCACCTGCGTGAACTGACGTTGTTCGAATTGAAGGCCGGGGCCTTTATCGGCGTGGCGATCATGCTCGGTTATGGTTTGCAGACCGTCGGGTTACAGAGCATTCCCAGCAGTCAGTCGGCGTTTATTACCGCGTTGTACGTGCCGTTCGTGCCGTTGCTGCAATGGCTGGTGCTGGGCCGGCGTCCGGGTCTGATGCCGAGCATCGGGATCATGTTGGCGTTTACCGGGTTGATGCTGCTGTCGGGACCGGCCGGCGCTTCGTTCAATTTCAGCCCCGGTGAAATCGCCACGCTGATCAGCGCCGTGGCGATTGCGGCGGAGATCATCTTGATCAGCACTTATGCCGGCCAGGTCGATGTGCGACGGGTGACGGTGGTGCAATTGGCGGTCACTTCGGTGCTGGCGTTTTTGATGGTGGTGCCGACTCAGGAAGTGATTCCCGACTTCTCGTGGCTGTTGTTGTGCAGCGCGTTGGGGTTGGGCGCGGCCAGTGCGGCGATTCAAGTGGCGATGAACTGGGCGCAAAAAAGCGTTTCGCCGACACGGGCGACGTTGATCTATGCCGGTGAGCCAGTGTGGGCCGGGATTGTCGGGCGGATTGCCGGAGAGCGGTTGCCGGCGATTGCGTTGGTTGGGGCGGGGTTGATTGTGGCGGCGGTGATTGTCAGTGAGTTGAAGACCAAGGGTAAGGTTGCGCCTGAGGTCGAGGGCGACCCGGAAGGCGAAGCCGAGCGCTGATCGTTCCCACGCTCTGCGCTCATCGTTCTACATAACTCTGTTTTCAAGTATTTTTGAAACTCGAAGAAATGGAGAACGAAGATTGAATTGGGCACAGGACGAAATGAAAACCGCCGACTTGGGTGATGGCCGTTTAAATGCCAGGCTCGCCAGCTTTTTAGGACGCCTAGCCGATCATCCCGGCAACAGCATCCCGACCGCTTGTCGAGGGCTGGCAGAAACCACGGCGGCCTATCGATTTCTTGATAATGAGAAAGTCACGTTCCAGAAGGTGTTGCGGCCCCATCAGGACGCGACCCTGCAACGGATGCAAAGCAGTCCCGTGGTGCTGTTGGCGCAAGACACGACCGAGATGGACAAATGGGTCAATCTCGGTCCCAAAGGAATGGGCACGATCAAGGCGCAGAAGAAGTTTTCTCGACGTCTGCACCCAACCATTGCCTTTACCCCCGAACGTATTTGTCTGGGCGTCGTCGATGCTCAGTGGTGGAGCCGCGATAAACCGAGCCCCCGCCATGAGCGCCGAGATAAAGGGATTGATGAGAAAGAGAGTCAGCGCTGGATTGACAGTTATCAAACCAGTTGCGCGATTCAGGGGCAGCTACCGCAGACCCTGGTGGTCAACCTCGCCGATGCTGAGGGCGATCTGTACGAATGGTTTGTTGATCATCAAGAGTTCAGTCCAGACACCCGGGCCCAATGGATCGTGCGGGCGGCTCAAGACAGGCGCTTGCTGGGGGCTGACAACGGGAAGTTGTGGTCGGCACTGGATCAGGCACCGTCCTTGGGAACACTCAAGGTTGAAGTCAAAGCTCGTCCCCAGCGCCCCGCCCGACTGGCTGATGTCACCTTGCGCGCGGCAACCGTGACCCTGCGTGCCCCCGACAGGCCGGGTTATAAATTGCCCAGCGTCTCGATCAATGCTGTGTTGGCCCGTGAAGAAAACGCCATAGACGGTGTTGAACCTCTGGAGTGGCTGCTGCTGACCAGTCTGCCGGTCACTAGCCTGGAGCAGGCGAGCACCGTGGTTGAGTGGTACGGGGTACGCTGGTCTATCGAAGTGTTTTTCAATGTGCTGAAGAATGGTTGTCAGGTCAGTCGATTGCAGCTGGAGACCGAGGAACGGTTGTTGCCCTGCATTGGTTTGTACCTGATCACGACCTGGCGTGTGCTGTACAGCCTGATGCTGGGACGTGCTTGTCCCGATCTAAGCTGCGAGATGGTGTTTGAGGCTTCGGAGTGGAAAGCAGCCTATATCGTGGTCAAACGGTGCCAACCGCCCACTGCGCCCCCTTCTTTAGGAGAAATGGTTTTACTGGTCACGAGCCTGGGAGGCTACTTGGGGCGTAAAAATGACGGACCTCCCGGCCCCAAGGCCATGTGGATAGGGATGCAACGAATACGTGAGTTTGTTATCGCATTAGACGCCCAGCGTGCGCTCATCGAGAGTTGTGTAGAACGATGAGCGCTCTGCGTGGGAATGCCTCAATGGACGCTCTGCGTCCGCTCTTGGGACGCGGAGCGTCCCGGGCTGCATTCCCACGCAGAGCGTGGGAACGATCCATCAGCTCTTTGAAACAATGTGAATCAGGTTTTTTCCGTCTACCTTGTAGGATTCTGCGACAGCTTGGCGTTTGGCGATCCGGGAGCTGGCACGTATGATGCTTCACAAACTTCCGCAGATTAGAAGCCTATGTCCCTGATAGTTCTACTGCTTCTGCCTTTTATCGGCAGCTGTCTGGCAGCCTTGCTGCCACACAACGCGCGTAACACCGAATCTCTGCTGGCGGGTCTGGTTGCCTTGATTGGCACCGTTCAGGTCGCTCTCTTGTACCCGCAAATCGCCCATGGCGGCGTGATCCGCGAAGAATTCTTCTGGTTGCCCAGCCTGGGTTTGAACTTTGTCCTGCGCATGGACGGGTTCGCCTGGCTGTTCTCGATGCTGGTGCTGGGCATCGGCACGCTGGTTTCGTTGTACGCTCGCTACTACATGTCGCCGGACGATCCGGTGCCGCGGTTCTTCGCGTTTTTCCTGGCGTTCATGGGGGCCATGCTCGGCCTGGTGATCTCCGGCAACCTGATCCAGATCGTGTTTTTCTGGGAGCTGACCAGCCTCTTCTCGTTCCTGTTGATCGGCTACTGGCACCACCGCGCCGATGCACGACGCGGTGCTTATATGGCGCTGATGGTCACCGGCGCAGGCGGTTTGTGTCTGCTGGCGGGGGTCATGCTGCTCGGCCATGTGGTCGGCAGCTATGACCTGGACAAGGTCCTGGCCGCCGGCGATCTGATTCGCGCACACGCCCTCTACCCTATTCTGCTGCCCCTGATCCTGATCGGCGCCCTGAGCAAAAGCGCACAATTCCCCTTCCACTTCTGGCTGCCCCACGCGATGGCGGCGCCGACACCGGTTTCGGCCTATCTGCACTCGGCGACCATGGTCAAGGCCGGAGTGTTTCTACTCGCACGACTGTGGCCGTCGCTGTCCGGCAGTGAAGAATGGTTCTACATCGTCAGCGGCGCCGGCGCCTGCACCCTGTTGCTCGGCGCGTACTGCGCGATGTTCCAGAACGATCTCAAGGGTTTGCTGGCCTACTCGACCATCAGTCACCTGGGCCTGATCACCCTGCTGCTGGGCCTGAACAGTCCGCTGGCCGCCGTGGCTGCGGTGTTCCACATTCTCAACCATGCGACATTCAAGGCCTCGCTGTTCATGGCCGCCGGAATCATCGACCACGAAAGCGGCACCCGGGACATTCGCAAGCTCAGCGGCCTGATCAAGCTGATCCCGTTCACCGCCACCCTGGCCATGGTCGCCAGCGCCTCGATGGCCGGTGTGCCGTTGCTCAACGGCTTCCTCTCGAAAGAGATGTTCTTCGCCGAAACGGTGTTCATCAATGCGACAGCGTGGATCGAGATGACCCTGCCGATCGTCGCGACCATTGCCGGGACGTTCAGCGTCGCCTACTCGCTGCGCTTTACCGTCGACGTGTTCTTCGGCCCGACCGCCACCGACCTGCCGCACACCCCGCACGAACCTCCACGCTGGATGCGCGCACCGGTGGAACTGCTGGTGTTCACCTGCCTGGTCGTGGGGATTTTCCCGGCACAGGTGGTCGGCTCGTTGCTGGCGGCGGCTGCCCTGCCGGTGGTGGGCGGAACCTTGCCTGAATACAGCCTGGCGATCTGGCACGGCTGGAACGCACCGATGATCATGAGCCTGATCGCCATGTCCGGCGGCATCGTGCTTTATCTGCTGCTACGTAATCAGCTCAAGCGCGGGCGTTTCAAGTACCCGCCGATCATTGGCCGGTTCAACGGCAAGCGCCTGTTCGAGCGCAGCCTGGTGATCATGATGCGCCTGGCCCGTCGTCTCGAGCGGCGAATCAGCACCAAGCGCCTGCAAACCCAATTGTTCCTGGTGGTATTGGCGGCGGTGCTGGCCGGGTTGATCCCGATGCTCCACAGCAGCTTGAGCTGGGGCGACCGGCCGAAGATTCCCGGCTCGATCGTGTTCGTGACCCTCTGGCTGCTGGCGATTGCCTGTGCCCTCGGCGCGGCGTGGCAGGCCAAGTATCACCGGCTCGCGGCCCTGACCATGGTCAGCGTCTGCGGCCTGATGACCTGCATCACCTTCGTCTGGTTCTCGGCGCCCGATCTTGCGCTGACGCAACTGGTGGTCGAAGTGGTGACCACGGTGCTGATCCTCCTCGGTCTGCGTTGGTTGCCGCGCCGGATCGAAGAGGTGTCGCCACTGCCGAGTACCCTGCGCAAAGCACGCATCCGTCGTATCCGCGACTTGCTGTTGTCGACCGTGGTCGGTGGCGGCATGGCGCTGCTGGCCTACGCGATGCTGACGCGCCAGACGCCGAACGACATTTCTTCGTTCTACCTCAGCCGTGCCCTGCCCGAAGGCGGCGGCAGCAACGTGGTCAACGTGATGCTGGTGGACTTTCGCGGCTTCGACACCCTCGGTGAAATTACCGTACTGGTGGCCGTGGCCCTGACCGTATTCGCCCTGCTCCGACGCTTCCGCCCGCCAAAAGAAAGCCTCCAATTGCCGGCCCAACAGCGTTTGCTCGCGCCCGACGTGGTCACCGACCTGGTCAACCCGCGTCACGCCAGCGACACCGCGCTCGGTTTCATGATGGTGCCGGCGGTGCTGGTGCGCCTGCTGTTGCCGATTGCGTTTGTGGTATCGGTCTACCTGTTCATGCGCGGCCACAATCAACCGGGCGGCGGCTTTGTCGCAGGTTTGGTGATGTCGGTGGCGTTCATCCTGCAATACATGGTCGCCGGCACCCAGTGGGTCGAGGCGCAAATGAGCCTGCGACCCCTGCGCTGGATGGGCACCGGGTTGCTGTTCGCCACGGTCACCGGGCTTGGGGCGATGGCGGTCGGTTATCCGTTCCTGACCACCCACACCTGGCACCTGGATCTGCCGGTGTTGGGCGATATTCACATCGCCAGTGCGCTGTTCTTCGACATCGGCGTGTACGCCGTGGTGGTCGGTTCGACGCTGTTGATCCTCACCGCCCTCGCTCACCAATCGGTACGCGGTCACAAGACCGCTGCCCTGCCTAGATCCGTCGCCACGCAAGGAGCCGTCTGATGGAAGAAGTCATCGCAATCGCCATCGGCGTATTGGCGGCGTCCGGGGTCTGGCTGATCCTGCGGCCACGGACGTTTCAGGTGGTGATGGGCCTGTGCCTGCTGTCCTACGGCGTCAACCTGTTCATCTTCAGCATGGGCAGCCTGTTTATCGGCAAGGAGCCGATCATCAAGGACGGCGTGCCGCAAGACCTGTTGCACTACACCGATCCGCTGCCGCAAGCGCTGGTGCTGACCGCGATTGTCATCAGCTTCGCCATGACCGCGCTGTTTCTGGTGGTGCTGCTGGCCTCCCGGGGCCTGACCGGTACCGACCATGTGGATGGCCGGGAGCCTAAAGAATGAATCTGATGCCGCACCTGATCGCTGCACCGATTCTGCTGCCGCTGCTGACCGCCGCCGTGATGCTGATGCTGGGCGAGAAACACCGGCCGTTAAAAGCCAAGATCAACCTGCTTTCCAGTCTGGTGGGGCTGGGCATTGCCGTGCTGTTGCTGCAATGGACTCAGGAGACTGGCGTCCCCGGCTCCGTCGGCGTGTACCTGCCGGGCAACTGGCAGGTGCCGTTCGGTATCGTGCTGGTGGTCGATCGACTGTCGGCGCTGATGCTGGTGCTGACCGGGATCATCGGCGTCAGCGCCCTGCTGTTCGCCATGGCCCGTTGGGACGGCGCCGGTTCGAGTTTCCACGCGCTGTTCCAGATCCAGATGATGGGGCTTTACGGCGCGTTCCTGACGGCGGACCTGTTCAACCTGTTTGTGTTTTTTGAGGTGCTGCTGGCGGCCTCTTACGGCCTGATGCTCCACGGTTCGGGTCGGTCGCGGGTGTCGTCGGGGCTGCATTACATCTCGATCAACCTGCTGGCCTCGTCGCTGTTCTTGATCGGCGCGGCGCTGATCTACGGCGTCACCGGCACCCTGAACATGGCCGACCTGGCGCTGAAAATCCCGCTGGTGCCGGAAGCCGATCGCGGCCTGCTACATGCCGGCGCAGGGATTCTGGCCGTGGCGTTCCTGGCCAAGGCCGGGATGTGGCCGCTGAACTTCTGGCTGGTGCCGGCGTATTCCTCGGCGAGCGCGCCGGTGGCGGCGATGTTCGCGATCATGACCAAGGTCGGCGTCTACACCTTGCTGCGCTTGTGGACTCTGCTGTTCTCTGGCCAGGCCGGTGCCTCGGCGTATTTTGGCGGCGACTGGCTGATCTACGGCGGCATGGCGACCATCGTCTGCGCCGCCGTCGCGATCCTGGCCGCACAACGACTGGAGCGCCTGGCCAGCCTGAGCATTCTGGTGTCCGCCGGGATTCTGCTGTCGGCCATCGGTTTCGCCCAGCCGAACCTGATCGGCGCGGCATTGTTCTATCTGGTCAGCTCGACCCTGGCGTTGAGCGCGCTGTTCCTGTTGGCCGAGCTGATCGAGCGTTCGCGTTCGGCCAATGAAATGCCATTGTTCGATGACGGCGATCTGCTCCCACGACCGATGGAATCCTTGCAGCCGCCCAAAGGCATCAACCTCGATGACGAGCAGAAAGCCGTGGTCGGCCAAGTGATTCCCTGGACCATGGCGTTCCTCGGGCTGAGCTTTATTGCTTGCGCGCTGTTGATCATCGGCATGCCACCGCTTTCGGGATTCATTGGCAAACTCGGCCTGCTCAGCGCCCTGCTCAATCCGTTGGGCCTGGGCAATGGCAGCGATGAGCCGGTTTCGAACGCGGCGTGGGGCTTGCTCGCGTTGTTGATCCTCTCCGGGCTGGCGTCGTTGATTGCCTTCTCGCGCTTGGGCATCCAGCGCTTCTGGACACCCGAGGAGCGGCCGTCGCCCTTGTTGCGACGTTTCGAATGCGTGCCGATCATCGCGTTGCTGGGCCTGAGCATTGCGCTCACTTTCAAGGCTGAACCGCTGCTGCGCTACACCCAGGCGGCCGCCCAAGCCTTGAACAACCCGCAGCAATACGTGATGGCGGTACTCGGCACCCGTGCGATTCCAAGCCCGGAAGCCAAAGCCGCGATAGCGGAGGTCAAACCATGAAGCGTCTGTTTCCGGCACCGTGGTTGTCGCTGGCGCTGTGGTTGTTGTGGCTGGTGCTGAACCTGTCGATGAGCCCCGGCAATCTGCTGCTGGGCGCGGTGCTGGGGTTCTGCGCGCCGTTGATGATGCGCAAGCTGCGACCGCTGCCGATCCGCATCCGTCGTCCGGGCGTGATGGTGCGTTTGTTCTTTCTTGTCGGTCGCGATGTGGTGGTGTCCAACCTCGCCGTGGCCTGGGGCGTGCTCAACGCCGGTCGCCGTCCGCCGCGTTCGCGCTTCATCAAGGTGCCGCTGGACTTGCGTGACGCCAACGGCCTGGCCGCGTTGTCGATGATCTGCACGGTGATTCCCGGCACCGTGTGGTCGGAACTGGCGCTGGACCGCAGCATTCTGTTGCTGCACGTCTTCGATCTGGATGACGAAGCGCTGTTTATCCAGCACTTCAAGGTGACCTATGAGCGCCCCTTGATGGAGATCTTCGAATGAGCGCCTTGCTGTCGAACGCAATCCTGCTGAGTCTGTTCATCTTTTCGCTGGCGATGATTCTGACGCTGATCCGGCTGTTCAAGGGGCCGTCGGCCCAGGACCGGGTTCTGGCGCTGGATTACCTGTACATCATCGCGATGCTGATGATGCTGGCGCTGGGCATACGTTATTCCAGTGACACTTACTTCGAGGCAGCGCTGCTGATTGCGTTGTTCGGTTTCGTCGGCTCGTTTGCCCTGGCGAAATTCCTATTGCGTGGCGAGGTGATCGAATGAGCGCTGAACTGTCTCTGTGGGTGGAAATTCCGGTGGCGGTCCTGCTGGTGCTCAGCAGTCTGTTTGCACTGATCGGCGCCGTTGGGCTGGTACGGATGAAAGATTACTTCCAGCGCATGCACCCGCCGGCGCTGGCGTCGACATTGGGTGCCTGGTGCGTGGCCTTGGCCTCGATCATTTACTTTTCGGCGCTCAAGTCCGGGCCGGTGTTGCATGCCTGGCTGATTCCGATCTTGTTGTCGATTACGGTGCCGGTGACCACGTTGCTGCTGGCGCGGGCGGCGCTGTTTCGCAAGCGCATGGCGGGGGATGATGTGCCGGCTGAGGTGAGTAGTCGGCGCACCGAGAGCGGGAGTTAAGATTAGGTTTTGTGTTGATTGACAGGGCCTCTTCGCGGGCAAGCCTCGCTCCTACAGGATTGTGTGATTTCACACAATCCTGTAGGAGCGAGGCTTGCCCGCGAAGCTTTTCAGCCACGACTCAGATCCAGGCGACTGCCAACAACCCCGCCCCCAACACCACACACAGCGGCGAATAGGCCCAGGTGTCGAGCCGCGCAAACTTCGAATCCTTCACCTGTTTGAAGAACCCAATCAAATTCGAATCGCCGATCGCCCTGGCAAACATCAGCATCGCAATGGCGCTGATGACCCATTGCAGCGACGAGTGATGCACCGTCGGCAAATACAGGCCGACCCGCAAGCACACCAGCATCGCAATCAGCAGCAACCCGACCGCCACCAATAACGTGGCAAAGCCTGAAGGTTTGAAGGCCGGCCTGGATTCCCCGCCGCCCTCTGCGGATATTCGCGGGACCGCCGCCTCGCTACCCAACTTGCCACCTGCCGCCCAGTACAGATGGATCAGGCTGATCAACAGGAAGATGGCAGCCATCCATTGCGCGATCAATAGGCTCATGTTCAGACTTCCAGCGTGAAATGTCGCAGCAGGATGAACTTCCTTGAACGATTTTGTAAGGGTATTCGTCATCGGCAATGATAAAGTGCCGCCCCATGAAACTCGCCCGAACTGATCGCACATTGATGGCCTGGATGCTTTATTGCTGCGTCCTGTTCAACGTGTTCGCCTGCAGTATCGGTCACGGGCAAATGGTCGGGATGCAGCTCAACGGCATCGGCGGCCAGTTCTGTACAGTCGACCCCGCCACCCAGGCGCCGGCCTCGTCGAACACCTCCGAAGACAAACTGCCGACCCTGTCCAAGGCCTTCGGCTGCCCGTTGTGCTCCACCGGCGGCATGGGCCCGGCGCTCAACTCCAGCCTGACCCTGGCGATCCTCCCGCAGCAACACAGTCCGCCACTGGCCGTCGTCGCCAATGCTGACCTCCCTGCCCGCTTCACCTGGCCCTCAGCCAATCCTCGTGCTCCGCCTGTCGCCTGAATTTTTTCGCCTTTTCTGATCAGCCCACCTCGCCAACGCGTGGCGTTTGCCTGTGCGCTGCTTCCTAGTCAAGCATTCAGGATTCATCGATGAAACGCATTCCTTTGCTGGCAAGCCTGTTCGGCTGCCTGTCTGTTAACACCTGGGCGCAATCCACAATCGACCTCGCGCCCATCACCATTGATGGCGACGCTACGGCTGAGCCAGGTCTGAGTCTGGATCAGTCCAGCGGCATGGCATCGCGGCTTGGCCTGAGCGTGCGCGAAACCCCGGCCTCGGTGGCCGTGGCCAACCGCAACGACATCGAGCGCCACGGCGCGCAGAACTTTCAAGATGCCGCCAATACCTTACCGGGTGTCAATGCCAGCGCACCGCCGGGTTTCGGTGGGTTCGTCTCCTACCGCGGTTTCACCAGCAGCCAGATCACCCAAATGTTCAACGGCATCAATGTCGCCGGCGGCCTCGCCCGGCCGGTGGATGCGTGGATTTATGATCGGGTGGAGTTGGTGGGCGGCCCGTCATCGTTGATCAATGGCGCCGGCTCCGTGGGCGGTTCGCTGAACTACTTGACCAAACTGGCGACGCGTGAAGAGCAAGCCGTCGAAGGCCGGGTCAGCTACGGCAGTTACGACACCACCGAGACCGCCTTCGGCCTCAATCACGCCCTGAGCGATGCCAGCGCAGACGTGCAGCACTACGCGCGGCTCGACGTCAGCCACAACACCAGCAACGGCTACATCGACCGTCAGGAGCGTGATGCGTGGAGCGTGGCGTTCTCTCTGCTCAGCGACCTGACGCCCAACCTGTCCCACACCCTGGCCCTGGAATATCAGGACGAACACGAAGACAGCCCTTACTGGGGCACGCCGGTGCTCAACCCCAAGGCTGGCGAATTGAAGATCGACACGCACAACCGTTTCAACAACTACAACGTCGAGGACGGCCGCTACGAGCAGCGCACGATTTGGGTCCGCTCGATCATCGACTACCGGATCAACGACAGCACCACCCTGCGCAACACCCTCTACCACCTCGACAGCCAGCGGGATTACCGCAACCTGGAAACCTACCAGTACAACGCCGACAACAGTGCGGTGAATCGCTCCACCGCGTATCAGGTCCGGCATCAGGGCGAGCAGAATGGCAACCAGTTCGAGCTGCGCCACGACAACACGTTGTTCGGTCTCGACACCACGTGGTCCGCAGGCTTTGAGTACAAGGTCAACCAGACCACCAACTCACCGCTGAATGTCAAAGGTGCCAGCACCGTCGACCCGAATAACTTTCAGCCGGGTCACTTCTATGACATCCCCGGCACCAAACCGGGTTTTGTTAGCGACAAGACCAACGAAGTCACCACCAAAGCCCTGTTTGCCGAAAACCGTTTGGCGCTCACCGACAACCTGGCGTTGCTCACCGGGCTGCGCTACGACGACATCGACCTGGACGTGACCAACCACCGAGTCGTGACCGCCAGCAATCCCCGGCACCTCAAGCGCAGTTGGGAGCCGGTGACCGGTCGGGTCGGCCTGACTTACCAATTCATCCCCGAAGCCAACGTCTACGTGCAATACAGCACCGCCGCCGAGCAGCCCAACGGCACTCAGGATTTCGACGTGTCCACCGGCAAGCAGTGGGAGGTCGGCAGCAAATTCGACTATCTGGACGGTCGCGGCTCGGCGACGGTGGCGGCTTACACGATCGAGCGAAAGGACTTCGCGGTGACCGATCCGCTGGATCCGGCCAGCAGCATTCCAGTGGGTCAACAAACATCCAGAGGGATCGAACTGGCCAGTTCGTTGCGAATCACCGACAAGCTGTTGGCCGAAGGCAACTTCGCCTGGGTCGATGCGCAGTACGACGAATTCAACGAGAAGAATGCGGCGGGTGCAGTGGTTTCACGCAAAGGCAACACACCGACCAACGTGCCGGACCGGGTCGGTAATCTGTGGCTGACCTATGACTTCACGCCGCAATGGCAGGGCGGTGTCGACGCGCGTTATGTGGCCTCGGTGTTTGCCGACAGCGCCAACACCCTGACCGTGCCGTCGTACACGCTCTACGGTACGTTCCTCAGCTACAAGGTCGATCAACACACCACCGTCACCGGCCGGGTACGCAATCTGACCAATGAGGTGTATGCCGAGTTTGCCCATGTGTCACCGGCGTATTACCTCGGCACACCGCGCACCTTCGAGTTGGCGGTGCAAACTCGATTCTAAAAGCTTCGCGAGCTGCCTCACCACATCACTTCAACTCGGCAGAGACTTTATCCGCCACATCCTTGGGCACCCAGGCACGCCACACGTCCGGGTGCGCTTTCATGAACGCCTCCGCCGCCTGCCGTGGCGGGGTGTGTTTTTCGCTCATTTCCGCCAGCGCCTTGTTCAATGGATCGATCGGCAAGTCGACCTTGCTGAAGAACTCGACAATCTGTGGATACTGTTTCTTGAATGGCGTGGACACGCCGATGGAGAGCTTCGAGGCCAGTGAGCGCGTCGGTTTCGGATTCGGGTTGTCGGCGTCGGTCAGGGTCTTCCAGGCTTCGGCGTCGAACGGCGGCTCTTCGAGCTGAATAAGCTTGAAGCGGCCGAGCAATGGCGTAGGCGACCAGTAATAGAACAGCACCGGTTTGCCGCGACGAATCGAAGAACTGATCTCCGCATCCAGTGCCGCCCCCGAACCACTGCGGAAGTTCACATAGCTGTCGTCCAGCCCATACGCCTTGAGCTTCTGTTTGTTGACCACCTCCGACGTCCAGCCGATCGGGCTGTTGAGAAAGCGCCCCTTGCCCGGGGTTTCCGGATCGCTGAATACCCCCTTGTAGCGCGGCAGGTCGCTGACACTGCGCAGGTCCGGCGCCAGTGGCTTGATGCCTTTCGCCGAATCGCCCTTGATCACATAGTCGGGCACCCACCAGCCTTCGGTGGCGCCCTTGACCGTATCGCCGAGGCTTGCGACTTTGCCTTCGGCCTCAGCCTTGACCCAGACCGGACTGCGACCGGCCCACTCTTCGCCAATCACCTGAATGTCATTGTTGGCCAGTGCGGTCTCCAGGGTGATGGTCGTCCCCGGCAAGGTATCGGTCGGCAGCCCGTAGCCCTTCTCGACAATGATCCGCAGGATATCGGTGATCAGGCTGCCGCTTTCCCAGTTCAGGTCAGCGAAGTGGATCGGCGCCTGGGCAGCGAACACCGGAACGGGTGAAGCCAGCAAACCGAAAGTGGCCAGGGTAGCGGCCAGCAACCGTCGAAATCCGTTCATGCTTTTGCACCTCGTGCTGTTCACAGCAATAGCAGGATGGCCTGGCAGAAGACCGCAAAGCCTCTGAATACTCAGTCAACTGACTGTAGTAGAGGTTCCTGCTTTCGAGGGGTGTCAACTAATTTTCGGAAGTTTCCTGCAAGCGCGCCAGCTCTCTTCGTACCATGCTGGCGTACTCCGCCGGACGCAACGTATAGATCTGTGACGCCACCCAACCCAGCCATGCACCTTGCAAAACAGCCTTCTGGTCGAACAACCGCTGGGCCTCGACTTGCGCACTGGCCTGGTTCTGTACGTGGAAGTCGGCGCGGGTCAGGGTCATTACTCGCTGGCCTTGAAGGTGATCAGTTCACCTTTGCGCCACTTGGCTGCCTTGGCGGTAACGGCTTTCAGGGTTTTGGTCAGGCCTTCCTGCAACTGTTGGTGAGCGGCGAACACCATCACCACGCTATGACCTTCCTTGAACACGATCCCGTGGCCATCAGCGGTGGTGACGAACGCGTAATCACCCAAGCCGTAAACCGTGAGTTTGATTTCACGGAACTTGATGTCCAGCTTGCCGCCTTCGCGACTGGGCAATACAGAGGCGCTGAAATGATCGCCAACCTTGAGTTTAAGTCCAGGTTTGTCATCAACCACCAGCGCCTCTTCGGTGTCGATCTCGGCAATATAAATGCCTTCAGCGTTCTGTTCGGTGATGTAAACAAAACGTGACTGGAACTGTTTAACCAGCTTTGCGCGCAAATCACCCAGCACGAACAAAGCATGCATATCGAGATTACTTACTGCCAAGGAAACATCCCCACATCTGAAAATGATGCTGCACGCAGGAAAATAGCGCACAGCAGAAAAAGGCGGCAATGCCGAAGGTGTAGCCAAATGACCCGGGTTGAAATCCTGAAACAAGCAGAGCGCTCATTCATCGCGAGGTTTCAGAAGACTACTGGAACGTCACTCACGTCGTCTTGCCTGGCATTCGTCAGAGGTTGAAGGAAAACGCCCTTCTAACGGCCAGATAAAACTGGACTACCAACCTTAGGGAACAAACTCTTTAAAAAAAGCACTTTTCCTACATATCGCCTGCAGAAAATTGCTTTAGATGAGCATCAATCGCCAACCAGTGGTGGTGATTCTAGAGCAGCGATGCTCACTGAGACTACCCAAAACGACGAACACACGTCGGTAAAACAACGAAAAGGACTTCATATGTGCACGCTGACACACTTCGCTCACCCCCCGGCACCTTACACAAACAGCTCGCTGACCCTGCACTCGGTGATGTTTCAATCGCATGAATACTATCCTGAAGAGCTTGCCCGGCCACGCTTTCAGGTGGTGTTGGCTGGCAATGCCTTCTTCCATATCAAGGAAATTACCACCGGCCGCGTCAGAGGTTTCCGCAGCAAACATAACGAAGCCTGCGCCCTTGCCCGCTCTCTCGAGCTACGCAGTTGACGGTCCCGCCGCATTCATTTCCATAGACGCTTCGTCATGCCGGCGACTTATCTCAGCCGCCGGCATGCAACTACTGCCATACTGCCCAACCAATGAAACCCGTCCCCGGGCGGGCGGCGTTCAAAACAACAGAATATTTCCAAGGGAAGGCTGCAACGTGACGGAATTTGATATCGGCGAATTTTTTATCCGGGGCGAAGCCAGAGAGGTCGAAGGCGAATTCCAGGCAGTCATTATCATGCGCGCCAAACCACCGCTGACCACCGTGACGTATCACCAGGTCGAGAAGGATCGCTGGTTCAAGACGTCGGACGTCGCCGCCGTTGCTGCCCAGGAAGCCGCCAAGGCGCTGAAACTTGCAGTCGATGAAGGTGCATTGAAAGCCTGATAGTCGGTTTGCAGTCTATGCTCACTCCTGCTTTCGAACATCGCCATCGAACTCCTGAAGCGCGGCTCCCTCAGATGTGTTGAAGCCGCACCTCAGATCTCGCACTCGACGCGACCCGCAAGGAGATGAACATGGATTCACCTACACACGACTTGAAAGGCTTGTTCGACCAACTCGGTCTGGACTCCAACGAGAAGGCCATCGACGATTTTATTGCCAGTCATTCCCCCCTGGCCGATGACAAGAAACTCATCGATGCCGAGTTCTGGACCCCGCAGCAAGCCGGCTTCCTGAAAGAACAATTGCGTGAAGACGCCGATTGGGCACGGGTGGTCGACGACCTGAACCTGCGTATGCATCAGATCCACTAGCCTCTGATTCCGTGCAGGCTGTCGGGGGATTCGGCGTTCAGTTGCGCCAACCAGACAGCCCTGCATTCCTCAGCTTCATCGCGACGAGTGCACGCATTCCCCTGTAGGAGGGGTGTATGCAAAACGGCTCAACGAGGATTTTCCGGCTTGTAACCCAATCGCAAACCACCCCAATGCCGGCCCTTGAGCATGATCGGCACCGAGAGGTCGTGCATCAGCTCACCGGTGTCGCGGGTGTAGGTTTGCAGCAGTACGGCCTGCTGATGGCTGCCACAGCGGATCCCGGTGCGGTCGGCGAATTTGCGTTTGGTGCGGTTTTGCAAGGTATCGACCTGCGCATCACCGGTCAGTGGTTGGCTGAAGGCTTTGTTGTGGGTCGGCACATAACCCTGCTGCGTGCAGGCGATGGCGAACACCAGGCCTTCATGGCGCGGCAACAACGGTTCCTGGATCGCCGGCAAGACCTGATCGGCATAGCGATCAAAGCGAGTCTGGTATTTGGCGGGGCTGGTGTTGGGAATGGCCTGGTAATTGCGATCAAACAGGTCATCGAGGCTGACGCGGCCCTCGTCGATATCCGCTTCAAAGCGCGCCGCAATCTGACTCGCGCCTTCGCGGGCCAGGTCATAAACCCGCTGGTGATAGTCATCCAGCCCGACTTCCGCGAGGCGTTCGCTGATGGTTTCGGCCTGACCTTCCATTTGCACCGCGGCCTGGGCCAGGCGCTGGGTCTGTTGATCACTGATCGCCAGGTCGCTGCGCATCTGTTCGATGGCGTGAAACAGGCTATCGAGTTGTTCGCGGTTGGTGTCAGCGCCCCTGGCGATTTCCCCGACCTGGCTTTCGACGCCAGCGGCCAGACGTGCAATGTTCTCCAGGTGCTGACCCGTGTGCTCGACCTGCTTGACGCCGGTATCGAGGTCGCTGGACAGTTGACGGATCTGCTCCACCACTTGCGCGGTGCGTTGCTGAATATCAGCGACCATTTCCCCCACTTCACCGGTAGCCGTCGCCGTACGCGCGGCCAGACCGCGAACCTCATCGGCCACCACCGCAAATCCGCGACCATGCTCCCCGGCCCGAGCGGCCTCGATAGCAGCGTTCAATGCCAGCAGATTGGTCTGGCTGGCGATGGACTGGATCACCAGGGTGACCCGTTGGATATCGTCACTGCGCAGGCTCAGGGCTTCGATCAGTTCACGGCTGTTACTGGCGCGCTGACTGAGTTGATGCATACGAGCGATGGACTTGATCAACTCCGTACGCCCTGCCGCGCTGCTCTGATGAGCCTCGCTGGCCGCACTGAGGGCTTCCCGACTGAGTTTCGAGGTGGATTGTTCGGTGGCGATCATCACCTCGGCGTTGCTGACGATCTGCGCCGCGGCACCGAGCTGCGATTGCAGTTTGTCGGCCAGTTGCTTGACCGAAAAGGCCACACCGGCGGCAGACAAAGCGTTATGACTGGTTGTATAGGAAAGATCGCGAGTCAACTCGGCAATTGCGCTGGAGCTGTCGGCGGGGGTTGCCTCAGGGATGGCGCGCGAGCGCAAACGAGGTAGCCAGATAACCAGCATGGCCAATGGCAGGCCAAGGTAAAGCGACCAGCCTCCCAGCGTCATGCCGCACAACAAGAGCATCAGGGCGATGCTTTGCAGGGTCGGCGTCAGCCAAAGGTTTTTTGGCAAAAGCACGGGTGCAGGCACCGCCGCAACCAGCGATCCGTCTCGCGTCATCTTCGTCACCCCACCCATCATTCTAATTGTTGTATCGGCATTAAACGCCACTACAAGGCCATTATCTATGGTCCATTAGTAGTGGGCGTTGCAGCAGATCAATAGAAGTGCGCGGGATTTCTGCAGACGAAAAAAAGCATCGCGGGCAAACCTTGCTCCTACAGGAGTGAGGCTTGCCCGCGATGCGGGCGTTACGAAATCAGGCCTGACGCTGGTGCTTGTCGATCTGTTCGTGACGCTCTTGAGCTTCGATGCAGTACTTGGTGGTCGGGCTGATCAGCAGGCGCTTCAGGCCAATGGCCTCGCCGCTGTCGTCGCACCAGCCAAAGCTGTCTTCCTTGATGCGTTCCAGAGCCTGTTCCAACTGAGGCAGCATGCGCTGGTCGCGATCGATCGCGTTCACCAGCCAGGTGCGCTCTTCTTCAACAGAAGCAGCGTCAGCCGGATCGGCCGGGGTGTCCAGGCTTTCGATGGCGATGCGGTTCTGTTCGATGCGCTCATGGGTTTCGACTTTCATGTTCTGCAACAGCTCAGAGAAAAAAGCATGTTGCTCGGCATTCATGTAGTCATCCGCCGGCATGGCCAGCAACTTGTCCTTTGTCATTGATATCTCTATAAAAAAACGTGCATTAAGGCGAATTAGGGAGCGTTCCGGCGGACCTGGTCTGGCCATCGGAAAGGCGCCGTTTATTCCAAGCGCCACCCGGCACTCAATTTACGAGGGGCGGCAGTCTAAGGCCGACTTGAGGCCTCAGCAACTGAAAAGACAGCGAATTTGTCCGACAAAGCCCAGAAAGTGCTCTATGGCAACCTTTGCGATGGTTATCGGAGTGCGTTTATAGCAAGAAATTCAATCGAGCGGCTGTATATAGAAGACAAACGGCTGCGCCACGCGGGTCAGGCGTGGCGCATTGGTTGTTTTATCGGCGGCTCAGCGCTTGAGTTTGCGCTTGTTGCGGTACTGATCGATGACCACTGCCACCACGATGATCAGGCCTTTGATGATGTCCTGAATGTAAGCATCGACGCCAACAAAGGTGAAACCGCTGGCCATGACCCCGAGGATCAGTGCGCCGATGACCGTGCCGGTAATGCGTCCTACGCCACCGGCCAGGCTGGTGCCGCCGATCACTGCCGCGGCAATCGCGTCCAGCTCGTAAGACATGCCCATCCCGGCCTGCCCGGTCGCGGCCCGTGCCGAAGCCACCACACCCGCCAGGCCTGCCAGCAAACCGGCGATGCTGTAGACGATCACCAGATGCCGCTTGACGTTGATCCCCGAGGTACGCGCCGCCTGCATGTTGCCGCCGATGGCGTAGGTGTACTTGCCGTACTTGGTGTAACGCAGGGCGATGTGAAAGATCACCGCGACCACCAGGAAAATGATCACCGGCATCGCGCCGTGTCCGATAGCGGTGTAGGAATCCGAGAGCATGCTCACCGGCTGGCCTTCGGTGTAGTAACGCGCGAGGCCACGAGCCGAGACCATCATGCCGAGGGTGGCAATGAACGGCGGGATACCGGTAATAGCAATGATGCTGCCGTTGATGGCCCCCGCCAGCAGTCCCACCCCAAGCCCGGTAATCACCGGAATCCATACCGGCAAGTCAGTCAGCGACGGGAACACCGCCCGGGCGAAGTCCGACGTCTGGGCCAGGCTGGCAGCGATCATCGCCGACAGCGCCAGCACCGAGCCGGACGACAGGTCAATGCCGGTGGTGATGATGACCTGGGTCACGCCGATGGCCAGCAGGCCAATGATCGACACCTGCAGGATCATCAGCACCAGACGCTGGGAGTTCATCAGGAAGCTCTGGTCGCGCACGATCCAGCCAAACACTTCAAAGACCAGGCCGATGCCAATCAGCACCAGGAAAATACTCAACTCGGTCGGAAAGCGCCGGCGACTCTTGACCGGTGCCGTTGCTGGCTTGTTTTCCAGTATCGCGTTCATAAACACTCACCCTTCTATCGCGTCGCCGACGTTGGCCACCGCCACCGCCGGCATCCATTAGTGAACCGCGGACATGCCCGAGGCCAATTGCATCACTCGTTCCTGGGTCGCTTCGCTGCGGTCGAGGGTGCCCATCAGGTCGCCCTCGTGCATGACCATCACCCGGTCGCTCATGCCGAGCACTTCCGGCAATTCCGAGGAAATCATGATCACCGCCATGCCTTCGCTGGCGAGGTAGGAAATGAGCCGGTAGATCTCGACCTTGGCGCCGACGTCGATACCGCGGGTCGGTTCGTCGAGAATCAGGATCCGTGGGTTGGTCATCAGCCAGCGCGCCAACAAAGCCTTTTGCTGATTCCCGCCGGACAAGGTGTCGATGCACTGCTCCAGCGACGGGGTTTTGACCCGCAGCTTCTTGCACATGTCTTCGCACAAGGTGCGCAGGGCTTTTTGCTGGATGAAACCGTGGCCGGCGTAATGCGGCAACACCGCCATTTCCATGTTCTCCAGCACCGACAGGCACGGGAACAGGCCGCTGAGCTTGCGATCCTCGGTCAGCAATGCGAAGCCCTTCTCGATCGCCATGTGCGGATCGCTGATGCGCACCACTTCGCCGTCGAGACGAATCTCGCCACCGTCGCTCGGCGTGATACCGAAAATCGCTTCGGCGACGTTGGTCCGCCCCGAGCCCATCAACCCGGCGATGCCGAGGATCTCGCCCGCATGCAGATCGAAGGACACGCCTTTGAAAATGCCGTCCAGTTTAAGGTCGCGCACCGACAGCAGCAGATCACCGATCGGCTGCTCGCGCACCGGGAACAACTGGCTCAGCTCGCGGCCGACCATCATCGAAATCAGGCTGTCGCCGTCCATACTGTCGGCCCGCTGCAGGCCGATGTAGGCACCGTCACGGAACACCGCCACTTCATCGGCGATGCTGAACACTTCGTTCATTTTGTGGGTGATGTAAATGATGCCTTTGCCCTGACGCTTGAGGTCGGCAATGATCGAGAACAGATGGGCGACCTCCTTGTCGGTAATGGCCGAGGTCGGCTCGTCCATGATCAGGATGTCGGAATCGTAGGACACCGCTTTGGCGATCTCGACCATCTGCCGTTCGGCGATGCTCAGGTTGCCGACCTGCTCTTCCGGATCGAGGTTGATCCGTAGGCGTTCCAGCAGTTGCGCCGTGCAACGGTGCATTTCGCGGTGATCGATCATGTGCAGGCCATTGAGCTGCTCACGGCCGATCCAGATGTTCTCGGCGATGCTCATGTGCGGCATCAGGTTGAGTTCCTGGTGGATCATCGCGATCCCGGCCTGGAGCGCTGCCAGTGGCGTTTCGAAGACCACCGGTTTGCCCCTCAGGCGCAGTTCACCGGCGTCCGGCTGATAGATGCCGGCAATGATTTTCATCAGGGTGGATTTGCCGGCGCCGTTTTCGCCCATCAGGGCCAGCACGGAACCGGGGCGTACCCGAAGCTGTACATCGGACAAGGCCACCACACCGGGAAATCCCTTGCTGACGTTGATGATCTCCAGCAGGTACGGCTCATCGACAGGTGTTGCAGTTGGCTGGATACCCACCAACGGGGTGCTCGAAGCAGTCGCTGAAGCGAACATGATCAGGTACTCCATCAGCAAGGTCGCGGTCGCAACCTTGCGTATTTATTGTTGTTATTGAACGGACAGGCTATTTGAACGTGTCGACGTTTTGCGGGGTGATCAAGCGGTATGGCACCCACACGGCCTGTTCAACCGGCTCGTTTTTGGCCATTTTCACTGCAGTGTCGATCGAACCGTCCGCCTGACCCTTGGCGTCCTGGAACACCGACACCGTCATGTTGCCTTTCTTGATCGCGTTCAAGCCGTCCGGCGTACCGTCGACACCCGCGATCAGTACACTGCCCTTGTCGACGCCGGCCTGTTGCAAGGCCATCGCGGCACCAATGGCCATTTCGTCGTTGTTGGACACCACCGCGTCAAACTTGCGGCCCTGGGTCAGCCAGTCGTTGACCAGGGTCATGCCTTTATCCCGTGACCAGATCCCGGTCTGCTCTTGCTCGATCTTGATGTTCGGGTATTTGGCCAGCACGTCTTTGACGCCCTTGGTGCGGTTGGTGGTGGAGTTGTTCGCGAGGTCGCCCAGCAGAATCACGATATCGCCCTTGCCACCCATTTTGTCGGCCAGGTACTGCATCTGCATTTCACCGGCCTCCAGATCGTTGGAGGCTACAGTGACCACGCCTTTGGGCAATTTCAGGTCATCGGGGCGGCGATTGACGTAGACCAGCGGGATACCGGCCTTGACGGCGGCTTCGGTGATTTTTTTGGTGGCGGCGGTATCCACCGGGTTGACCACGATGGCATCGACTTTCTGGCTGATGAAGTTTTCGACCTGGCTCAACTGCTTGACCACGTCGCTGCGGGCGTCTTCGAATTGCAGCTGGATGCCCTCGGGATAGGACTTGGCTTTCTTGTCCATGGATTCGCGCAGGTAGGTCAGCCAGGTGTCATCGAACTGCGACATGCTGACGCCGATCTTCATATCGGCGAGTGCAGCGCCGCTGGCGAACATCAGGGACAAGGCAAGTGAGGCGAAACGGATCTTGGTCTTCATGAAAAGTCTTTCTCCACATTCTTGTTGGTTTTATGGATGAGGCGTGACGATTTCAGTAAGCAGGCAAGCGGGAAACGGATTTAAACAGGCTGTGAGGCAGGTCGTTGAAAATGACTTTATTGGAAAATAATTTCTATATCAACTAATTTTAGAATTTTATTCTGATTTTATTCCATGGCTTTCGAACGGGCTCAATGCCACCACTTGATGACGCTCGAAGCTCAGTCGCGCAGCGTCTAGCACGCGAGTGGTCGCCAGTGCATCACGGGCGTCCACAGGCAGTGGGCCACCGCTCTGCAACGCGGCTTGCAGCTGTAAATAGAACTGATTCCAGCAACCGCGCTCGGAGGGAACTCGTTCGCGCACTTCGCCCTGTTCGAACCAGCCCCATCGGCGATGCTCTTCAACGCCCCAGCGTTCACCTTCGGATTTGGGCGAGAGCCCGGCGAGCGCCGAGGCTTCCTGCCCGTCCAGACCATCGACGCTATAACAGCCTTGGGTGCCGGTCACCCGAAAGCGCGGGCCGGGGGTGTTTTGCAGGCAACTGCCGCCCAGGTGGGAGGTCACGCCACTGGCATGGGTCAGGGACATAAAGAAGCCGTTATCGAAGACCTGGCCTTTTTCCAGATAATCCAGTTCGGCGTAGACCCGTGTCACCGGACCGAATAAAAGCAACGCCTGATCCACCAGATGACTACCGAGATCTCGCAGGAAGCCACCGCCACTGCCGTTGTTCACCGCTTGCGGTGAGTAACGCTCGATCCGCGATTCGAAACGGGTGATCTGGCCAAGCGCACCGGATTCGATGAGTTTGCGCACGGTAAGGAAGTCCGAGTCCCAGCGACGGTTCTGGTAGACACTGAGCTGCACGCCCTGGCGCTCGGCCATGGTGATCAGGGTTTGCGCCTGCTGCGCGTCAGCGGCGAACGGTTTGTCGCTGACCACCGCCACACCGTGTTCGATGCCATCGAGCACCAGCGCCGGGCGGCCCTTGAGCGGAGTGGACACCACCAGCACATCGATCCCGGCCTCAACCAGTTGGCCGATGCTGTCGAACGCGGGCACCCCTGGGTGCTCGGCCGCCAGCAACTGTCGGCGCTCAGGTGAACGGGTGACCACACCCACGAACTTCGCCGCCGGCAAACTGCTGATCAGCGGAGCATGGAAAAACCGGCCACCATGGCCGTAACCGACAAGTCCGATACGCATGAAAGAATTCTCCTTATGATCGTTCCCACGCTCTGCGTGGGAATGCCGCCATGGACGCTCTGCGTCCGCCGTTATGTGACGCAGAGCGTCACGGGATGCATTCCCACGCAGAGCGTGGGAACGATCAGTTACTGGTTACTGGCACAGTTCGCGGGTCACACGCTCGAGCATCATCCGGTTGGACTCATCCGGCCGGTCTTCCCAGGCAAACACCGAAACTGTCGCAATACCGTCGAACTGAATCTCGCGCAAGGTGCCGAAAAACGCGTCCCAATCGACTTCGCCCTGACCGATGTCCAGATGCTGGTGCACGGTGGCGACGACACCCGGCGGGTTGACGATGTAGCGCAACCCTGAAGACGCCTTGTGGTTGTAGGTATCGGCGATGATCAAGTGGCTCAGTTTGGAGCCAGCGTACTTGAGCATCGAAGCGATATCGCCTTTGCCATCGTCATAGAAGAAGGTGTGCGGCGCCGCGTAGAGGTAGTTGATCCACTCGCGATCCAGACCGCGAATGATGTCCACCGACTCGTTGTTGCGCTCGCAGAAGTCGTAAGGGTGGGCCTGGATATCAAGCTTGATGCCTTCGCGCTCGAACTCCGGGATCAGCTCGTCCATCGAGCGCATGAACTGGTTCTCGCAGACCAGCGGGTTGTCCGACTGGCCGGTGAACTCGGTGTTGACCAGCTCGCAGTCCATCTCCACGGCAATCTGGATCGCCCGCTTCCAGTTGCGTACGGCGGCAACTCGCAAACCTTCGTCGGCAGCGGCCCAGTGGTACATCGGTAATAAGGAAGAAAGTTTGACGCCGGTGTCGCTCAGGGCTTTGCGAAATTCCTTGATCCGCGCCTTGTCGACTCGCGGGGCTTTGTAGAACGGCAGGAAATCTTCCCGGGGCGAGAGTTCGATGTGTTCGTAACCGAGTTCGGCGACTTTATCGACCATCTTGCCCAGGGACAGGGTGCGGTACATGTAGGGGTCTAGTGCGATGCGCATGTTCTTGTTCTCCTTCATCCGACGCTGATCGTTCCCACGCTCTGCGTGGGAATGCATCAATGGACGCTCTGCGTCCGCTTTTGGGACGCGGAGCGTCCCGGGCGGCATTCCCACGCGGAGCGTGGGAACGATCATGTGTTAGCCGTAAAAGTGGGGGCGCTTAGGCAGCCCAACTTTGACAATCTGCCCACTATTCTGCGCTTCGATACACGCATCCGCCGCCACCGCCGCCGCAAACCCATCCCATGCCGAAGGCCCACCCACCTGCCCTGCCCGCACACCATCGATGAACGCTTGCAACTCGACGTCGTACGCCGCGATGAAGCGATCCTTCCAGTCCATCAGAATCGCGTTGGACAACTTCGCCCCGCTGCGCAACTGAACCTGCGACGGCTCCGGCAGTTTGGCGATGCCGGTCTCCCCCACGACTTCGCACTGGATGTCGTAGCCGTATTGGCAGTTAACGAACACTTCCACGTCGATGCGCGTGCCTTTGGCGGTTTCCAGCAGCACGATCTGCGGGTCTTTCAAATGCGCGAGCGCCTTGCTGCTCTTGCGCGGGAACACCACTTGCACCGACACGTAATCGTCGTCGAGCAACCAGCGCAACACGTCCAGTTCATGGATCAGCGTGTCGGTGATCGCCATGTCGGTCTTGTAGTTTTCACCCACGGTCGGGTTGCGGTGCGCGCAGTGCAACATCAACGGCTCACCAATCTGACCGCTGTCGATCACTGCTTTAAGTGCCCGATAACCTTGGTCATACGGACGCATGAAGCCGACCTGCACCAGGCGCTTGCCATGGGCCACTTCGGCTTCGACGATCTTGCGGCAGCCTTCAGCGGTGACCGCCAGCGGCTTCTCGCAAAACACCGGTTTGCCGGCGGCAATCGCGGCCAGCACAAACTCTTCGTGGCTCGGGCCCCAGGAGGTGACGAGGATCGCTTCGACCTCGGGCGCCTTGATCAGCGCGTGGCCGTCGGGATAGACCTCGGCGGTCAGCTTCAGGTCGGAAACGACGTTCGCTGCTTGTTGCAAGTTGATGTCGGTGACCGCGACCACCTGGCTGTTGAGCAAGGTCTGGCTGCAACGACGAATGTGATCCTGGCCGATGGCCCCGGTACCGATGACGCCGATTCGCAACGAATTAGAAAGCAAAGACATGTAGAGACTCCTAAATTTTTAGTTGTTCGTTTCAGGGGCAATCAGTACTGACGGGCCTTGGCCAGTCGTTCATTCAGGGTCTTGGCCACCGCATCGGTGCGAGCGCTGGTGGAGACTTGCGCGACGCCGACCCGCCACCACGACAGGTATTTGTGAATCATGGTTTTGGGCAGAACCTTGATGTCGATCAGCGTCGACACCGTCTGCAATCGCGCATCGGCCAATGCCGCTTTCAGTTCTGCGACCGTGTTCACTTTGTAAGTTTTGCAGCCATAGGCCGCCGCACTCATGGCGAAATCCACCGGCACGAAACCGCCATCCAGCTTGCCGGTTTCCGGGTTACGGAAGCGGAACTCGGTGCCGAAGCTGTCCATGCCGTGTTCCATCTGCAAGTTGTTGATGCAACCGAACGTCATGTTGTCCAGCAACACCACGTTGATTTTGCGTCGCTCCTGAATCGAGGTCGCCAGCTCGGAATGCAGCATCATGTAAGAGCCGTCGCCGACCAGCGCATAGACCTCGCGCTCAGGCTCGGCGAGCTTCACACCCAACGCGGCGTTCACCTCGTAACCCATGCAGGAATAGCCGTACTCGACGTGATAGGTGTTCACCCCCTTGCTGCGCCAGCTGCGCTGCAAGTCACCGGGCAGACTGCCGGCGGCGGCGACGATCACTGCGTCATCGGCGAGGGTTTCATTGAGCACACCGAGCACTCGGCTCTGGGTCAGGCAAGAACCGGTCAGCTCGATGAATTCGCGCAGCACCGCCGGGTCCATGTGGTCGTTGATTTCCGGGATGAAGTCTTTGCTCTGGTATTCGACCTGAGAGAGGCGGTCGACTTCCTCGTCCAGTTTCGCCTTGGCCTGACGCGGTTGATCGCCCCACGCAGAACGGTAATCGCCCAAGGCTTCAGCCAAGGCTTGCAACCCGACGTTGGCGTCCGCCAGCAGTTGCACGCCATCGAGCTTCAGGGCATCGCAGGGGCTGATGTTCAGGTTGAGAAATTGCACGTCCGGATGCTGGAACAAGGACTTTGATGCGGTGGTGAAATCGCTGTAGCGCGTGCCGACACCGATGATCAGATCCGCATCCTTGGCCAACAGATTCGCCGCCAGACAACCGGTTTCACCCATCCCGCCGACGTTCAGCGGGTGACTGGACACCACTGCACTTTTGCCGGCCTGGGTTTCGGCGAAGGGAATATCGAAGCGCTCGGCAAACGCTTGCAGGGCGGCATTGGCGCCGGAGTATTTGACCCCGCCACCGCAAATGATCAGCGGTTTGCGCTTGCCTTTGAACAGCGCCAAGGCATCGCCGAGCATCGCTTCGGTGGCCGGACGACGCTCGATGCGGTGCACGCGTTTTTGCAGGAAATAATCGGGGTAGTCGTAGGCCTCGGCTTGCACATCTTGTGGCAAGGCCAGGGTCACCGCGCCGGTTTCGGCAGGGTCGGTGAGCACACGCATGGCGTGGATCGCCGCCGTCATGAGTTGCTCGGGACGGTTGATGCGGTCCCAGTATTTGCTCACGGCCTTGAACGCGTCGTTGGTGCTGATGCTCAGGTCGTGGAACTGCTCGATCTGTTGCAGCACCGGGTCCGGTTGGCGGCAGGCGTAGACATCGCCGGGCAACAGCAGCAAGGGAATGCGGTTGGCGGTCGCCGTCGCGGCGGCGGTCAGCATGTTCGCCGCGCCCGGCCCTACTGATGAAGAACAAGCGTAGATCTTGCGCCGCAGGTGTTGCTTGGCGAAACCGATGGCGGCGTGGGCCATGCCTTGCTCGTTGCGGCCCTGATGGACGATCAGGTCACCACTGTCCTGCTCCAGGGCCTGGCCCAGGCCCAGCACGTTGCCGTGACCGAAAATGGTAAAGATCCCGGCGACGAATTTGCTTTGAACCCCATCGACCTCGATGTACTGGTTATCGAGGAATTTCACCAGGGCCTGGGCCATGGTCAGTCTTGTTGTGGTCATAACCGCACCTTTCAGGCCAAAGAGTTCTTCAGGTGATCCATGCTCGCGCCGATCGCCTGCTGGATATCCACCAGGCCGTGGACACTGTCGGCGAACGGTTCGAACGACAGATAGCCGCTGTAACCGCTGCTGAGCAAGGTGTCGATTTGCGCCGCGTTGCCGAGGATGTCGCCCTCGCCCACCAGCACCCGGTGGCCGTCGCGGATGGTCGCCAACGGTGCCTCGGCATCCTCGACACCGGAGATGTGCACCAACCCGGTCAGCTCGGGGAAGAATTCATGCTCGCCGGCCAGGTGATGGTGAAAGGTGTCGTGAACCAGACGAAACACATCCAGCCCGCCGACGGCCTTGATCGCCTCCACCGCCGTGCGTTTACGGCGCAGCGAGCACTCTTCAAAACCCAGCGGCTCGATGAAACCGAGAATGCCGTGTTCGCGCAGGATCGGCGCCAGTTCACTCAACGCCGTGCGCAGACCTGAAGCCCGTGCGGCCTCGTCACGCGGGTCGGCACGGTCGTTGAGCGGACACATGACCAAACCTTGAGCGCCGCAATCCCGGGCATAAGCGGCGAGCTTCAAGGCGTGTGCGCGGCGCTCGTCATTCCACACATCAAACGGATACAGCGCGTTGATCGACAGCACGGTAATGCCGTTGGCGGCACACAACTCACGGACGCGCTCGGGTGCGGTGCCGTCTTCGATCTCGACCCCTCTAAGGTCGTTGCGAATTTCGATGGCGTCGGCCTTGAGGGTCACCGCCAGCTCGATGAACGCGGGCAGGGACAAACGTGGGGCGACCATACGGTTCAGGGCGAAACGCAGGGGTTTACTCATTTTTGTTGTTCTCCGCTCAGGTGAATTATTTGGCCGTCGGCATACTGAATTCAGGGCCCTTGGCGATGCTGTCAGGCCAGCGCTGCATCACGCTTTTGTAGCGGCTGTAGAAGCGGATGCCTTCTTCGCCGTAAGCGTGGTGATCGCCGAACAGCGAACGCTTCCAGCCGCCGAAGGAGTGCCAGGCCATCGGCACCGGAATCGGCACGTTGATGCCGACCATGCCGACCTTGATTGTGCGGGCGAAGGCTCGGGCGATGCCGCCGTCGCGGGTGAAACAGGACACACCGTTGCCGAATTCGTGGGCGTTGATCAACGCGACGGCGCTGGCGAAGTCCGGTACCCGAACGATGCCCAGCACCGGGCCGAAAATTTCCTGTTGGTAGATGCTCATTTCAGTCGTCACGTTATCAAACAGCGTCGCACCGACGAAGAAGCCGTTCTCGGCCCCCGGCACCTTGAAGTTGCGGCCGTCGACGATCAACTGCGCGCCCTGGGCCACGCCTTCGTCGATGAAGCCTTCGACTTTGGCCTTGTGCTCGGCTGTCACCAACGGCCCCATGTCGCTGTCGCCCTTCAGGCCGTTGCCGACTTTCAGTTGATCGATACGCGGCAGCAGTTTGGCAATCAGTGGGTCGCCGACATCGCCCACCACCACGGCAATCGAAATCGCCATGCAGCGCTCGCCGGCCGAGCCGTAAGCGGCACCGATCAAGGCATCGGCGGCTTGATCCAGATCCGCGTCGGGCATGACGATCATGTGATTCTTCGCCCCGCCCAGTGCCTGCACGCGCTTGCCGCGCGAGGTGGCTTGCTGGTGGATGTACTCGGCAATCGGCGTCGAGCCGACAAAGGAAATCGCCTCAATGTCCGGGTGTTGCAGCAACGCGTCGACCGCGGTCTTGTCACCCTGAACCACGTTGAACACACCGTCCGGCAAACCGGCTTCGCTCAACAGACGGGCCATCAGCAAACTGGCGGACGGATCGCGCTCGGACGGCTTGAGGATGAAGCAGTTACCGGTGATCAGTGCCAGCGGGATCATCCACAGCGGCACCATCACCGGGAAGTTGAACGGCGTAACGCCGGCACACACGCCCAGCGGCTGACGCAGGTTCCAGTTATCGATGCCGCCGCCGATGTTGTCGCTGAAATCGGTTTTCAGCAGGTTCGGCGCCCCGCAGGCGTACTCGACGATTTCAATGCCACGGGTGACTTCGCCCTTGGCGTCCGAAAACACCTTGCCGTGTTCGCGGCTGATGATTTCTGCCAGCTCATCGTGATGAAGGTCGAGCAATTCCTTGAACTTGAACATCACCCGCGAACGGCGCAGGGACGATTGCTCGGACCACTCCGGGAAGGCTTTCAGGGCCGAGGCGACGGCTTCGTCTACGGTCTTCTGGCTGGCCAGCCCGACGCGCGCCTGAACGCTGCCGGTGGCCGGGTTGAAGACGTTGCTGAACCGCTCGCTGCTGCTGTCTTGCACTTGACCGTGGATGTAATGGCCGATTACCGGGGCGTTGCTCATTGATCGTGTTCTCCGTGCAAAGGTAGGAATTCAGGCTTTTTAGTTCAGAGATCAAGCAGCCAACTGTGCTGCGGATCGTTATGGAACTGCCAGACTCGTTTCGGGCCGGCCATCACGTTCAGGTAATACGACTCGTAGCCGTACGGCACGCTGACCGGGTGGTAGCCCTTGGGCACGACCACGAGGTCGCTGTTTTCCACGACCATGGCCTCATCGATGCTGCGATCGTCGGTGTACACCCGCTGGAACACGAAGCCCTGGGGCGGATTGATCTGGTGGTAATAGGTTTCTTCAAGAAAGCTCTGGTGCGGCAAATCGTCGGTGTCGTGTTTGTGCGGCGGGTAGCTCGACGAGTGACCCGACGGCGTGCGCACTTCCACCACCAGCAGCGAATGGGCCGGTTCGGTGTCCGGCAGAATGTCGCAGACGTAACGGGTGTTGGCGCCTTTGCCGCGCACGCTGCGTTTCATGGTGTCGGGTTTGATCAGCCGCGGGCCGAGGCCATTGCTCGTCGAACCGGGTGCGGCGCACACAGCGATCTGCACGTCGCTGAGCGCCACCACTTGCGCCTGACTGCCAGGCGGCAGGTAAGCGGCGAAGGGTGATTTGTCTTCGAACACCGACTGACGATCGCCGATGTTGTCCCAGTCGAACGCGCCCTGCCCTGGCGCTTCGCCCTTGATGCTGACCCGGCCGCTGAGCAGCACCAGGCACAGTTCTTTATCACCGGCCGACACCGGCAGGGTTTCGCCCAGGCTCAAGCGGTAAGCGGCGAAGCCGACGTATTCCAGCTCACCTTTACCCAGCTCGACCATGGTCCGGCCACGGGCATTGCTTTTGACCAGCAGGCTCATCACTTAGTCCTCTCGTCGAGCAGCGCACGCAGGGTGTCATAGCCTTTTTTGGCGTAGACGTAACTCGGTGCGACTGCTGGGTCCTGTTCGGCTTCGACCACCAGCCAGCCGTGGTAATCGGCCGCCAGCAGCACGTCGAGCAAGGCGCCGAAGTCGATATCGCCATCGCCGGGCACGGTGAACGTGCCGTTGATGATGCAGTCCGGGAAGCTCCACAGATGGTTGCGTGCCAGTTGCACCACCGGTTTGCGCACGTCCTTGAAATGCACGTGGCAGACGCGTTCGATGTGTTTGCGCAGCACCTGCAACGGTTCGCCGCCGCCCATGTAGCAATGGCCCGAATCGAACAGCAGACCGACTTCACTGCCGGTCAACGCCATCAACTTGTCGATGTCCGCCGGGGATTCGACGTAGGCGCCCATATGGTGGTGATACGCCAGGCGCACGCCTTGGGACAGGGTGAAGCGTGCCAGCTCAGTGAGCTTGTCGGCGTATTCCTGCCAGGCGTGTTCGGTGTGGAAACGCGGGCGCTCAACCAGCGGAATGCGCTGGCCTTGAATGGAGTCGGCGACTTCACCGTACACCAGCACCTTGGCGCCGTTCTTCGCCAACAGCTCGACATGGCTGCCGATGGCGTCGATTTCTTCGGCCACCGAGCGGCGGGCCAGACGGCTGGAATACCAGCCGGACACCAGCGCCAGATCATAGGGGCGCAGTACATCGCCGACACCCTTGGCGTCCTTGGGGAATTTGCCGTTGAGTTCGAAACCTTCGTAGCCGATTTCCTTGCCTTCGCTCAGGGCGGTGCTCAGCGGCGTCTCCCCACCGAGGGACGGCAGGTCGTCGTTGCTCCAGGAGATCGGGTTGATGCCAATTCGAATAGCGGGCATGGCTGCACCTTTATTTTTGTTTTCTAAATTACCGTTGAGTCTGAGGCCGCCTTCGCGGGCAAGCCTCGCTCCTACATTCGGTTGTGCATGTTCATGCGTTGTGTGTACGCCACAAAACCCTGTAGGAGCGAGGCTTGCCCGCGAAGAACGATAACGCGGTGTTTCGTCAGGCCCGGGCCGTACGCCAGGCATCGATCAATTCGACGAACGTACCCTGCACCTGACGGATCAACGCTTCGTCATCGATTTCACCGGCCAGCCACGCTCGGCTCGGCTCCTGGAAAATCGTCCGGCCCACGGCGAAACCACGGCAAGTCTGGCTCTGGCTCGCCTGTTGAAACCCTTCGGCCAGTGCCGCTGCCGGTGCATTCAGCCCCAGCAACACCACGCCACGGCAGTACGGATCACGCTCCTGAATCAGCTCGTCGAGTTGTTTCCACTCCTCGGCGCTCTGCGCTTCGATCTTCCACCACGCCGGGTAAATGCCCAGGTTGTAGAGGCGTTTGAGGGCGCGATACAGCACGTCCGGATGGGTCGATGGATGATCCTTGGGCGGGATGATTTCCAGCAGCAGCTCATGACCACTGACCTGGGAGGCTTGATACAAACCCTTGATCTGCGCTTCCTGTTCAAGTCGCAACAGCGGCTCGTCGTCGGGGTGGAATTGCACCAGGCACTTGATGATTTGTTCCTGCGGCCAGGCGATCAAGTTGCTGCCAATGGAGCGCCCATGTTCGAAAGCCAATGGCCGCGAACCCTGCACTTCCACCGGCCGCGCCACCCACCAGCCACGACCGGTGGCCGCGTTCAGCGAGTCCTGCCCGAAGCGCTGATCGGCCAGCAGCCCGACATCGGCCTCGACGCCTTGCTTGCGCAAATCGGCTTCGACCCGCTCCACGGCCTTGATAAAGAGTTGTTTGAGTTCGCAGATGGCGTTCAGGTCGCGACCGCCCTTGTGCGCCAGTTCCACCAGTTGCCCGCGATGGTCGAAGGCAAAAATGAACAGTTGCTTCCACTGTTTGCGCGGCACGCTGACCTGATGCAGACGCTGCAACACCGCGTCCTGATCCGGCCGGGTAATCGGCACCGGGCTGTTAAACAGATAGTCGAGTTCGGCGCGGGTCGGCATGGCCGGGGCGCAGGCATGGCGCGACACCACCAGCCCGCCGCAGGCATTGGCCAACTGGCAGCAACGCTCGTCGCTCTCATCCTCCAGCCAACCGCTGAGGAAACCCGACATGAAGGCATCGCCGGCCCCCAGCACATTCAAGACTTCCACCCGAACGCCGGGATAAATGGCGCCGTCTTCGAGACGCTCCGGAATGACTCCGTGAATCACCGTGCAGCCTTGCGGGCCGAGCTTGACCACCAGGGTCGCAGCGCTCACGCGCCGCACATTGCGCAGCGCGGTGAGCAGATCCTCGGAACCGCCGGCAATCAGAAACTCTTCCTCGGTGCCGACGATCAGGTCGAAACGCGGCAGGATTTTCTGCACGTGCTGGCTGACGTTCTGGTCGGCGACGAAACGGGTTTCGCCGTCGGCCTTTCCGGCCAGGCCCCAGAGTACCGGGCGATAGTCGATGTCCAGCACGCGCTTGACGTTGTGCTTCTCGGCGTAATCCAGCGCCTGGATGCTCGCCTTGTAGACGCCGTCGGTGGAGAAATGGGTGCCGGTGATCAGCAAGGCTTTGCTGGAGGCAATAAAGGCTTCACTGATGTCTTCTGCCCGCAGCGCCATGTCGGCGCAGTTTTCGCGGTAGAAGACCAAAGGAAAGGTTTCGCGATCCTTGAGGCCCAGCAGAACCATGGCGGTCAGGCGTTCCGGATCGACCTTGATGCCGCTGACCTCGCAGCCTTCGCGGGTCAGGGATTCAACGAGGAAGCGGCCCATGTGGTCGTCCCCTACCCGGCTCAGCATCGCCGATTTCAGACCCAGCCGAGCCGTGCCGAAAGCGATGTTGGCGGACGATCCACCGAGGTATTTGGCGAAGCTTGAAACATCTTCCAACCGCGCTCCGACTTGCTGCGCATAGAGGTCGACGCCAAGGCGCCCCAGGCAAATCAGATCCAATTGACGCCCACTGGCAAAACGAGTCTGGCCCATGCTGGCTCCTGTTATTTTTATCAGCCTGTTCGGGGCGATGGTCGCGCCGAACACTCTTGGTGGATGCAGACTAAAACGTCCGGGACCGAATAATCAATAATTATTCCAAATATTTTTTACGTGGAATATTTTTTCCAATAAGCTTTGGTACAAGCGTTCCAGAGACAGTGCATCGTTTCAGCACACCTCGTACTGACTGCAAGCTCAAGATTTTATTCCGGCCTACCCTGTAGACTGCGCACAGCCAACCTATTGTCAGGGGATGACGTTCTCTGTCGTCCCTATAAGAACAAGCCAGAAGGATTCCTTATGACCCGCACCGATCAGCCGGCGACGACCGAGAGCACGCCCGACAGCGATCTCGCCAGCCCCCCGATCAATGCCGAACGTCTGCTGCAGCTGATCACCAACGAGTACGAAAGCCTGCCGCGCCAGCTCAAGCGCATCGCCAGTTACATGAGCCAGCAGAGCGACCGGATCATGGTTGACCGCATCAGCGACATCGCCCGCGAGTGCGAAGTGCACCCCTCGGCGATCGTGCGGTTTTCCCAGCGCTTCGGGTTCAGCGGCTTCAGCGAAATGCAAGCGCTGTTCCGCGAGGCCTATACCCACAAGACCACGCCGGTTCAGAACTACCAGCAGCGCATTCGCAGCATGATCGCCAACAAGTCGCAGAAGGCCAGCGGCGGCGACCTGGCGCGCGAGTGCATCAATGCGACCCTCTCAGGCATCGAACGGCTGGGACTCGAACTGGATGACCAGGCCTTCGACAAAGCCGTAGACCTGGTGGTGAATGCCGACAACATCTACGTGGTCGGGGTGCGTCGTTCGTTCGCGGTGGCCGACTACCTGGTCTACAACCTGCAACACACCAACAAGCGCATCCATTTGGTCTCGGGGCTCGGCGGCAGCTACCGCGAGCAGATGCGCAGCGTGCGCGCCAATGACTTGGTGATCGCCATCAGCTTCACGCCCTACGGCAAGGAAACCCAGCATTGCCTGCGCATTGCCCAGCACCATCAGGCAAAAACCCTGATCATCACCGACAGCAACCTCTCGCCCCTGGCCAAGCGCGCCAACACCGTGCTGCTGGTCAACGAAGGTAGCTCGTTTGCCTTCCGTTCGTTGAGTGCGACGCTGTGCCTGTGCCAGGCGCTGTTTATCGCCGTGGCGTATCGGCTGGAATTGAAGGTCGATGAGATTCACGAACAGGTCGGCTTCGAAGATTAGCGCCCACGCCGTTTGCAGCTCGCTGAAGCTAAACTAAGGTTGTCCATCCCGAAATGGACATCTGAAGGAGCGGTTCAATGAAGCTAATCGGCATGCTGGATTCACCGTACGTGCGGCGCGTCGCCATCTCTGCCAAACGCCTTGGCATCCCTCTGGAACACCAGTCGGTTTCGGTGTTTCGGCATTTCGAGCAATTCCAGCAGATCAACCCGGTGGTCAAGGCCCCTACCCTGGTGCTGGACGACGGTGAAGTGTTGATGGACTCGACGCTGATCATCGATTACCTGGAAGCGCTGGCCAGTCCCTGCAAGAGTTTGATGCCGGGTGATCTCGATCAACGACTGCGCGCGTTGCGCCTGATCGGTCTGGGATTGGTGGCCTGCGAGAAATCCGTGCAGCTCTACTACGAACGCAACCTGCGCCCGGCGGAAATCCAATTCGAACCGTGGGTGGAACGGGTCGAAGAGCAATTGGCGGCGGCGTATTCGGCGCTGGAGCGGGAGTTGGAAAAGCAGCCGCTCAAGACTGACGGTTCGATTGATCAGGACGGAATTACCTTGGCGGTGGCCTGGAGTTTTACCAACCTGGTGGTGCCGGATCAGGTTGAGGCTGCGCGGTTTCCGCTGATCAGCGCGTTTACCGCGTATGCCGAGGGGCTTGAGGTGTTAGTCAGTACACCGATCGAGTGATGGTTTGAAGATCAAAAGATCGCAGGCTGCGCCAGCTCCTATAGGGATCCGCATACACCCGTAGGAGCTGCCGAAGGCTGCGATCTTTTGATCTAAAACGCCGCTTCTACCAAAGGCAGAAGCGGCAGAGGCCCCAGCGTAAATCAGTGCATGAACAGGGCGATCAGGATGATGATCGGGATCGGTACGCCGAGAAAGAACAGCAGTAATGAGCGCATGAGAGTTCTCCTGGGTTAGCGAACAGGCAGTGGAGTGGTGGTCACGTAATCGTCGGTTTCCAGATACACCACGGCATCCCGACGACGGCCACCAAAGGTTGCAGCGAGGCTGGCGAAAAACGCACCGATCAGCAGCGCAATGAACATCCACAACGAGGTCCACGCAGCGACCTTGGCGGCGGTGTCAGCGGCTTGTTGGGCGGCGAGTTTGGCGTCGGCCACGGCCTTCTGGGTGCGGGCATACACTTCATCAACGCGACGTTCAGCGTCGGCTTGAGTAAGGTTGGTCCGTTGAGCCACCAGTTGCGCCAGATAGGTACGATCTTCGGCTGCCAGTTGACCGTTATTGCTCAGACTGCGCACAAAGATGCGGGTCACGGTGCCACGGGCGGCCTCATCGCTGACGGCGGCCGGACGATCATCGCGGAACAGGCTGTCGATGAAGTAACCATATTGGTCACTGTCGGTCTTGCCGGCCGCGGTACTAGCAGCCTGAGTCGCTGCATTCGCCGCACCACCGACCACACTCGCCCCGGCTTGCACGCCACCGCTGACAATGCTGCTGACCGAGCCAACGACCAATGTCGCGGTCACCAACGTCGCCACGCACCAGGCCAGAAAACCATGGGCGGTGTCACGGAAATAAACCTCATCGCCATGCATGTTCGCCCACTTCACCCGCAGGCGACCAGCGATGTAACCGCCGAGCCCGGACGCCACGATTTGAGTCGCGGCCAGCCAGACGATTGTTGAAATCCCCAAGCCCTTGGCGCTCACCCCTTCGTTGGCCCACGGCGAAACCGCCGAAAACCCCAGGCCAAAACCGAGTAGCACCAAAATCAGTGACAACGCCGCCGCCGCAGCGGCCCCGGCGAAAATAGCGCCCCAAGACACGCCAGAGAGCGTGCTTGATTCTTCTGCGGCAGGATAGAAACCATCAGGGGATCTATTCATTGTTATATCGCTCCAGGCAGGAAAGATGGTGTTACAACTCTTCAATGAAGGAAGTGCAGTCACCGTGCCAGTCGCCTACTTTTAATAAATCGCTGTATTTCAATTACTTATAAAGTTTGAACTTCCCATGGCCATGCAATTTGCAAGGAACCGGTCATAGCAGCGGGTTTTATGCATTGAACAAAAAGGTACCTGCATGAAGTTTTATTTAGAAAGCCTGCACTCATTTCTTGGCAAAATGCCGCGCAACGTTGTGAACTCTTAATCAGGCCCGCCCTATGACCCGCATCTTGACCATCGAAGACGACGCCGTGACTGCCCGGGAAATCGTCGCCGAATTGAGCAGCCACGGCCTCGACGTGGATTGGGTCGACAACGGCCGCGAAGGTCTTGCGCGCGCGGTCAGTGGCAACTACGACCTGATCACCCTCGACCGCATGCTGCCCGAGCTCGATGGTCTGGCGATTGTCACCACGCTGCGGACCATGGGCGTGGCCACGCCGATCCTGATGATCAGCGCCCTCTCCGACGTCGATGAGCGTGTGCGCGGCTTGCGCGCTGGCGGTGACGACTACCTGACCAAACCGTTTGCCACCGATGAAATGGCCGCCCGGGTCGAAGTCCTGCTGCGCCGGCAGAACACGGTGACCGCCCAAGCCACCACGTTGCGGGTGGCGGATCTGGAGCTGAACCTGATCAGCCATGAAGCCAGTCGCGACGGTCAACTGCTGACGCTGTTACCCACCGAATACAAGTTGCTGGAATTCCTGATGCGCAACACCGGGCAGATTCTGTCGCGGATGATGATTTTCGAAGAGGTCTGGGGTTACCACTTCGACCCCGGCACCAACCTGATCGACGTGCACATCGGCCGGCTGCGCAAGAAAATCGACCCGCCAGGCAATGCCCCACTGATTCGGACCGTGCGAGGCTCGGGTTATGTCATTGCTGAACCCCTCTAACGGCTGGCGCTCTTCCAGCAGCCGTTTGCTGGCGCTCTACAGTTCGCTGTTCGTGCTCTGGAGCGGGATCCTCATGGGGGTCATGTACTACGAGGTTTCCGCTTACCTGGACAACCTGGCCAAACACTCGCTGATGCAACGTCAGCATCTGTTTTCTCGCTTTTCGGGTGAACAACTGGCAGACGCGCTCGCCGTCAGCATGACCTTCGACATTCGCGGCATCGACGCCTATGGCCTGTTCGATAACCAGCATCGCTACCTCAGCGGTGCTCTGCAGCATATTCCCGAAGGCCTGCCGCTGGACGGCAAGATCCACATGCTCAGCGACTGCGCCGATTCCGACGACCCGACCTTGCCCGCCGACAGCTGCGACGCGGTGGCGACCCAGACCAAGGACGGACGCTGGCTGGTGCTGGTGCGGGACAACGGTTCGTTGTTCGCCGTGACCCGGATCATCCTGCATGCGTTGTTCTGGGGCGTGACGTTGACGATCCTTCCGGGCATCGCCGGTTGGCACTTGCTGCGCCGCCGGCCACTGCGGCGAATACGCGGGATTCAGGCCAGCGCCGAGGCCATCGTCGCCGGCGACCTGACCCGGCGACTGCCACTGTCCAATCGCCGCGATGAGCTGGACATGCTCGCCGCCATCGTCAACGCCATGCTTGAGCGCATCGAGCGCTTGATGAACGAGGTCAAGGGCGTCTGCGACAACATCGCCCATGACTTGCGCACGCCGCTGACCCGCCTGCGGGCGCAGCTGTACCGGATTCAGCAGCAGGCTGACGACGGTTCGACGCTGGCCGTGCAACTGGATTCAGTGCTCGGTGAGGCGGATACCTTGATGGCGCGTTTTCGAGGGTTGCTGCGGATTTCCGAGTTGGAAGATCGCCAGCGCCGCTCGGGTTTTGTGCAGCTGGACCCGGTGCCGCTGTTGCGAGAGCTGCATGACTTTTACCTGCCGTTGGCGGAGGAAGGTGAGCTGGTTTTTCAACTGCAATTACCGGAGTCGTTGCCTGCGTTGAACGGTGATCGAGCGCTGTTGTTTGAGGCGGTGGCGAATTTATTGAGCAACTCGATCAAATTCACACCGCCGGGTGGCGAGGTGATTTTGCGTGGGATCAGTGACGGTGGGCATACGCGGATCGAAGTGCTCGACTCAGGGCCTGGTATTCCGGTGGCTGAGCGAGAGGCGGTGTTTCAACGGTTCTACCGCGCCGACGGCGGTAATCAGAAAAGCGGGTTTGGGTTGGGGCTGTCGATCGTTGCGGCGATTGTGAGCTTGCATGGGTTTACGCTTGAGGTGGGCACCAGTGAGCTTGGAGGAGCGCGGTTGGTGCTGGATTGCCAGCAAAGCTTGATCCCCCCCGCTTGATCGTTCCCACGCTCCGCGTGGGAATGCCTCAAGGGACGCTCCGCGTTCCAGCTCTAGAAAGGGACGCGGAGCGTCCCGGGCTGCGTTCCCACGCGGAGCGCTCATCGTTCTACACAACTCTCGATGAGCGCACGCTGGGCGTCTAATGCGATAACAAACTCACGTATTCGTTGCATCCCTATCCACATGGCCTTGGGGCCGGGAGGTCCGTCATTTTTACGCCCCAAGTAGCCTCCCAGGCTCGTGACCAGTAAAACCATTTCTCCTAAAGAAGGGGGCGCAGTGGGCGGTTGGCACCGTTTGACCACGATATAGGCTGCTTTCCACTCCGAAGCCTCAAACACCATCTCGCAGCTTAGATCGGGACAAGCACGTCCCAGCATCAGGCTGTACAGCACACGCCAGGTCGTGATCAGGTACAAACCAATGCAGGGCAACAACCGTTCCTCGGTCTCCAGCTGCAATCGACTGACCTGACAACCATTCTTCAGCACATTGAAAAACACTTCGATAGACCAGCGTACCCCGTACCACTCAACCACGGTGCTCGCCTGCTCCAGGCTAGTGACCGGCAGACTGGTCAGCAGCAGCCACTCCAGAGGTTCAACACCGTCTATGGCGTTTTCTTCACGGGCCAACACAGCATTGATCGAGACGCTGGGCAATTTATAACCCGGCCTGTCGGGGGCACGCAGGGTCACGGTTGCCGCGCGCAAGGTGACATCAGCCAGTCGGGCGGGGCGCTGGGGACGAGCTTTGACTTCAACCTTGAGTGTTCCCAAGGACGGTGCCTGATCCAGTGCCGACCACAACTTCCCGTTGTCAGCCCCCAGCAAGCGCCTGTCTTGAGCCGCCCGCACGATCCATTGGGCCCGGGTGTCTGGACTGAACTCTTGATGATCAACAAACCATTCGTACAGATCGCCCTCAGCATCGGCGAGGTTGACCACCAGGGTCTGCGGTAGCTGCCCCTGAATCGCGCAACTGGTTTGATAACTGTCAATCCAGCGCTGACTCTCTTTCTCATCAATCCCTTTATCTCGGCGCTCATGGCGGGGGCTCGGTTTATCGCGGCTCCACCACTGAGCATCGACGACGCCCAGACAAATACGTTCGGGGGTAAAGGCAATGGTTGGGTGCAGACGTCGAGAAAACTTCTTCTGCGCCTTGATCGTGCCCATCCCTTTGGGACCGAGATTGACCCATTTGTCCATCTCGGTCGTGTCTTGCGCCAACAGCACCACGGGACTGCTTTGCATCCGTTGCAGGGTCGCGTCCTGATGGGGCCGCAACACCTTCTGGAACGTGACTTTCTCATTATCAAGAAATCGATAAGCCGCCGTGGTTTCTGCCAGCCCTCGACAAGCGGTCGGGATGCTGTTGCCGGGATGATCGGCTAGGCGTCCTAAAAAGCTGGCGAGCCTGGCATTTAAACGGCCATCACCCAAGTCGGCGGTTTTCATTTCGTCCTGTGCCCAATTCAATCTTCGTTCTCCATTTCTTCGAGTTTCAAAAATACTTGAAAACAGAGTTATGTAGAACGATGAGCGCGGAGCGTGGGAACGATCAGTCCAGGGTCAGGCCGGATAGTTGGCCCGCAGAGCTTCAAGACCGCCCTGATAAATACCAGTGAACAGCGCCACCACTTCTTCGTCAGTCACACCTTTAGCGGTAAACCGCCCCGACCACGTCACCCGAGCCCCCTGCCCTTGCGCTTCAACCCTGATAGTCGCCAGATAGTCAGTGGCCGGAAACGGAGCCTGTAGGATCGAATAGCTGTAAGTCTTCCCAGCGTTATCAAACGCCTCTAGCCGCTCAACCACCACCGCCCCATCCGCCGTTTGCAGGCTACGCACCCGTCCGCCTTCACTCAGTTCGCTTTTCGGAATGAACGGCAGCCAGTCCGGCAGCGTGTCGAAGCCTCCGATCAATTGCCAAACCTCATCGGCCGAAGCCGGGATATCAATAAACGCTGTTGCAGTAGCCATGTAATGCCCTCTCTCAATCAATAAGGTTCAAATCGCCATGCTGTCGACAACACCACCGTCGACCCGCAACGCCGCGCCGGTAGTGGCCGAAGACAGCGGCGAGGCAATGTAGGCCACCAGGTTGGCGACTTCCTCGACATCCGCCACGCGCTGGATGATAGAGGTCGGCCGGGCCTTGCGCACGAAGGCGTCGGCTTCTTCGCGGGCGCTACGACCCGATGCGGCGGTGGCGTCCTTGAGCATCTGCTCCAGGCCGTCGGTGAAGGTCGGACCGGGCAGGATCGCGTTGACCGTCACCCCGGTGCCCGCCAGCCGTTTGGCCAGACCATGGGACACCGCAAGGTTGGCGCTTTTGGTCACGCCATAATTGAGCATGTCGGCCGGGATGGCGATGCCGGATTCCGAGGACAGGAAAATCACCCGGCCCCAGCCCTGCTTGACCATGTCCGGCACGTAATGCCGTGACAGGCGCACGCCGGAGATCACGTTGACCTCATAGAAGCGCGTCCACTCGCTGTCCGGCGTGTCGAAGAAATCCACGTCGTTGAAGATCCCGAGGTTGTTCACCAGGATGTCCGCCCGTGGTTCGGCAGCGAACAACTGTTCGGCGCCTTCAGCGGTGCCGAGGTCTGCGGTCAGGCCACGCAACTTCGCGTCCGGCACGCTCTGGCGAATGCTCGCCAGTGCCTGTTCGACCTTGGCCGTCTCGCGGCCGATCACCACCACCGTGGCGCCCGACTCGGCCAGCGCCTTGCTGATGCCCAGGCCAATGCCAGCGGTGCTGCCGCTGACAATGGCGAGTTTTCCAGTCAGATCGATCTTCATGCTCAACCTCCAATGATCGGCAATGGCGCACGTTCGGACACCAGTTTCGCGTCGCGCATCGCCTGCCAGAAAGCAGCGGGAATGACGGCGGACATCGCGGCAACGTCTTCAGCGATCCGGTCTGGACGGCTGGAACCTGGAATCACCGCCGCCACGGCCGGGTTAGCCAACGAGAATTGCAATGCGGCAGCCTTGATGTCGACACCATGAGCGGCTGCGATGCGTTTGATCTGCTCGACTTTATTGATAATCGCCGGGCTGGCCTTCTGGTATTCGAAGTGTGTGCCACCGGCCAAAATGCCCGAACTGTAAGGACCACCGACCACGATCTCGACGTTCTGCGCCAGCGCGGCGTCCATCAGACGTTGCAAGGCACGATCGTGGTCGAGAAGAGTGTAGCGACCCGCCAGCAGAAAACCGTCCGGCTGGGCTTCGGTCAGATCAAGGGTCAATTCGCAAGGTTCGACCTTGTTCACGCCCAGGCCCCAGCCCTTGATCACGCCTTCTTCGCGCAGGCGGGTCAGCACTTTGAAGGCGCCGGTGCGGGCCTGGTTGAAGTATTCCAGCCATTGATCGCCGTAAAAGTCCTGAGCGATGTCATGCACCCAGACGATGTCCAGACGATCGGTTTGCAGACGCTTGAGGCTGTCTTCGATGGAGCGCATCGTCGCGTCGGCGCTGTAGTCGTTGACGATCTTGTTCGGGCGACCGTGTTCGAACACACCGCTTTTTTCGCCCAAGTCACGGGCCGCCGCGTCTTCGACTTCATCGAGAATGACTCGGCCGACCTTGCTGCTGAGTACATAGTCGTCGCGGTTGTACCGGGACAGCGCGGCGCCCAGACGAATTTCCGACAGGCCCGAACCGTAAAACGGCGCGGTGTCGAAGTAGCGCACGCCGGCATCCCAGGCAGCGTGGACGGTGGCCATCGCTTCTTCTTCGGGAATGGCGCGGAACATGTTGCCCAATGGGGCGGTACCGAAACCGAGGGTGCCAGGCAGTTTATCTTTCAAGCTCATGGGTGATTCCTCTTGAGTGTCAGGGGTCAGCAGAGGTGACCGTTGAGTAGATCCTAGATTGCGATGATCGGACCGTCCAAGACATAATGCGCAGCACTTGAGTCCCCAGAGGTCTGACATGATCGACATCCGCCAATTGCGCTACTTCGTCGCCGTCGCCGAAGAAGAACACGTCGGTCGCGCCGCCGAACGCCTGCACATTTCCCAGTCGCCCCTGAGTCGACAGATCGCCCAGCTCGAAGAACGCCTGGGCTTGACCCTGTTCGAACGCAGCCAGCAACGCATTCGCCTGACCCGCGATGGCCAGACCTTCCTCGCTGAAACCCGTGCCCTGCTGACCCATGCCAATCGACTTGAGTCCCTGGGCAAGCGCCTCGGTCGCGGCGAAGAAGGCGGGTTGTGCATCGGCTACATCGAAAACGCCATGCACGCCGGCGTGCTGCCGAATGCCCTGCGGGTGCTGCGCGTCGACCGACCGAACGTACACGTCGCGCTGTACAACCTGAATTCTGCCGAACAGCTCGAAGGCTTGCGTCAGCGTAGTCTGGACATCGCACTGGTCAGCGAACCGCCCGTCGCCGATGACCCGGACCTGCTGGGTTTCCAGGTACTGGACGATCCAATGTTGCTGGCCCTGCCCGAGCATCATCCTTTGGCGAACAACACAACACTGACCCCGGCAGACCTGGCCGACCAGGAATGGATCGGCGTGCAACCGCGCCAGGACGCCGCCAGCCGCGACGATTTTGTCAGCGCCTGCATCCGCGCCGGTTTCACCCCGGACATCCGCATGGAAGCCACCGAACCTTTCACCGCGTTGGGGCTGGTGGCGTCGGGGCTCGGTATCGCGATGATTCAGAAAGGCCTGAGCCGCAACGCACCGCCGGGCGTGGTGCTGCGGGAAGTGCCGTGGATTTCCTTCACCACACCGCTGTGGGCCGCGTGGCACCGGATCAATTTGCGACCGCTGGTGGAGACGTTCAGGAAAGTGCTTACAGAATCAGAGCCGGCCACATGATCGTTCCCACGCTCTGCGTGGGAATGCAGCCCGGGACGCTCCGCGTCCCTTTCGAAAGCTGGAACGCGGAGCGTCCCTTGAGGCATTCCCACGCAGAGCATGGGAACGATCAAATCCAACGAGTGAGGTTTGATCAAGCGGGCCTGCAGTTTTATGCTTTGACTCGTTTCCCTTCTGCCGACTACAACAGCCATTCGCAGGTCATTTTTCAGGGAAACCTCACATGCCCGACAGCAAAACCGGATTGCCCGCCAGCCTGGCGATAACACTGGCGCTGTGTTGCGGCTTTTCGGTAGCAACCATCTACTACAACCAAACCATGCTGCCGTTGATTGGCGCCACGTTCAGTATCTCGGGCGCCCATGTCGGCCAGATCGCCATGCTCACCCAACTCGGCTACGCCCTCGGCCTGTTGCTGTTTGTGCCGTTGGGTGACAGGGTGACGCGTCGCTCGCTGATCCTCGGCATGTTGAGCCTGAACTTCCTCAGCCTGATTGCTTCCGCCGTCGCGCCGACCTACTCATTGTTGCTGCTGGCGAGCGTGGTGCTGGGCCTGTCGGCGGTCAGTGCACAGATCATTATTCCCGCCGCCACCGCCCTCGCGCACCCGGACCAACGGGGCAGCGTGTTGGGCATGATGGTCAGTGGCTTGTCCGCGGGTGGCCTGTTGGCTCGGGCCCTGAGTGGTGCCGTCAGTACCGGGATCGGATGGCGCGGGATGTTCTTCGCCGCAGCGGCGATGAACGTGCTGCTGTTTGTCGCGATCCTGATGCGCATGCCGGTCACCGCGCCGTCCAGCACACTGCCCTATCTGGACCTGATCAAGTCGATGTGGAAACTGGTGCGCGACCACCCGACGCTGCGTCGTTCCTCAGTCAGCGGTGGCCTGATCTTTGGGGCGTTGAATGTGTTCTGGGGATCGATGGCGTCGTTGCTGGCGCTGGAGCCTTATCACTATTCCAGTGGTCAGGCCGGACTGTTCGGGCTCTCGGCGATTGTCGGGATATTAGCCGCCTCCTCGCTCGGTCGACTCACCCAGCATTACGGCATCAAGCTCAGTTACCTGGGAACCGGCGCGGTGCTGTTGGCTTTCATTGCCTTGTACCTGGGCGGTGCGGCCGGTGCCTGGTGGTTGATTCTCGCGTGCGCCACTGCGCTGGACATCGGCAACCGGGCCAACCAACTGGCCAATCAGGCACGCATTCTGGCACTGGCCCCGGAGGCGGTCAGCCGCTTGAACACGGTGTTCATGGTCACCTACTTCACCGGCGGCGCGCTGGGATCGGCGCTTGGTTCCAGCGCTGCCGAGTATTACGGTTGGCCAGGTCTGGCGGTGGTTGGTGCGTTGTTTGCGTTATTCGGTCTGATCTCGATCTTTCACTCCAGACGCGCCAACACCCCCCGAGCATGATCGTTCCCACGCTCTGCGTGGGGGGGGGTAAGCTCCCTCGCCACACGTTTGGTGCTTTACTGAAAAGATCCCGAAACCCAGCGAGAAGCCAGGATGAACCGCAACGACCTGCGCCGCGTCGACATGAACCTGCTGGTGATTTTCGAAACCTTGATGTTCGAAAGGAACCTGACCCGGGCCGGGGAGAAACTGTTCCTCGGCCAGCCCGCCGTCAGTGCCTCCCTGGCCAAGTTGCGCGATCTGTTCGACGACCCGCTGCTGGTGCGTAACGGTCGTGTCCTGGAACCGACCCATCGAGCCCTGGCGATCCTCAAGGAATTGCAGCCGGCGATGGACACCATCTCCGGCGCGGTCAGCCGGGCCAAGGATTTCGACCCGTCCACCAGCCGCGACGTGTTTCGCATCGGCCTCTCCGACGACGCCGAGTTCGGCCTGTTTCCCCCGCTGCTCAAGCAAATACGCGAAGAGGCGCAGAACGTCGTGGTGGTGGTGCGTCGGGTGAATTTCCTGCTGATGTCGTCGATGCTGGCCAGCGGGGAGATTTCCGTCGGGATCAGCTACACCACGGAACTGCCGGCCAACGCCAAGCGCAAGAAGCTGCGGGACCTGAGCGTCAAGATCCTGCGCGGCGATAACCGGCCCGGCACCCTGACCCTGGATGAATACTGCGAACGACCTCACGCGCTGGTGTCATTTTCCGGGGATTTGACTGGGGCCATCGACAATGACCTCGCGCGCATCGGTCGTTCGCGTCGGGTGGTGCTGGCAGTGCCGCAGTTCGCCGGCCTGCGTGCCTTGTTGGCGGGCACCGACATGCTCGCCACCGTGCCGGATTACGCGGCGTGCGCGCTGATCGAAGGCAGCAGCCAGCTGCGTGCCGACGACGCGCCGTTTGACATCGTGCTGTCCGAACTGTCCATGGTCTGGAACGGCGTCAACGATAACGATCCGGCAGAACGTTGGTTGCGCTCGCGAATAGCCCAACACATGTCGGCGCCACTGCCGGGGCATTAATCGATTTGAAAGACTCGGGGTCGGTTTCGCGCAGGTATACCGGCAGGTCAGTGACCGGCGGCATGGCCGGAATCTCGAAATACATCTGGATCACCCAGCCGCGGTGATAACTGGAGTGATTGGCCACATGCATCAGTATCGCGCCGGCGCTCATGGTGCCGCTTTCCCCTGAGACAAAGGTGAACTCGACGGGTTTATCCAGCGAGGCATCGGTCTGCCGGGCGCTCCAGTCGCAGTACCAGCGATCGATGTCCTTTTGCGCCATGCGCAGCTCAGCGAGGTCGGGATGCAGCAGATCGTGTGACGTCTTGAAGCCGTGCCCTCGGCCTTCGAGGTGGGCCTTCCAAATGCAGTCCACCACGTAGATGTGGTTCAGGGTGCCGATCATGTTCTTGAACACCGACACGCGCTCTTTGTTGACCTCACCCGGCGGCAGCGCGGCCAGGCTATCAAAGAGGCGCTGATTGGCCCAGCGTTTGTAATCGGCAAGCATGCGGGCAGTGCGTACGTTGATCATCAGAGGTCCCCCATTGCAATGGGCGTAATTCCAAGCATACCCCTCACAGGGAGCGGCATTGCAAACGCTGATTACCGGTACTTAAGCCGTAACGCGACCTGTGTAGCAGCTGCCGAGCCTGCGAGGCTGCGTTCGGCTGCGAAGCAGTCGCTAAACCATACGCTGCGGTGTGTCAGATAAACCGAGTGCGCAGGTTTTACGACGGCTACGCCGCCGAACGCAGCCTCGCAGGCTCGGCAGCTGCTATGTATGGACTCGCCCCCACTGTCTACCCGCTTTTGAAAAACCGCCGCCCCGTTGCATCTATGTATTAGGCCTATTCGAGGAAGCCGTCTTCGGCTTCTGGCCAAAATTGGAAGAGCTCGTGGTATGCCGATTACAGTCAGGCCTCGAAGGCCAGTAGCAGCTAAGGCATCAATCCACGCCGGTCTTACCTGGGGTCAATTTTTTTCAGCAAAGGGCCGGACAGTTAGTACCTCGGTGGCAGAACTCTGTCGCTCAGTGGCTCATCGTCGCTTGCTGGCCATCACCAGCCTGGCGACGATAAGTCTGGTCATTCTGTAGAAGCACCCAGACGATTCGCAGGTTGCGGTTGGCTAACCTGACCGCAGCCTCCTTACGGCCCAGTCGGCTCATCCAGCGCAACAAGCGGCGGTCATCGGGTTGCTGGGAATCAGGTCGTAGTTGTTGCAGTACCGCATGGGCTCCCTGGATCATCAGGCTGCGTAAATAAACATCGCCGCGCTTGGTCATGTCCCCCAGCCGGACCGTCTGCCCGCTGCTGTGCTGGTCAGGCACCATGCCAAAGTACGCGGCAAACTTGCGGGCATTGGGAAATCGCTCAGGCTTGGTTTCCTTGGCCACCAGTGCCGTGGCAGTGACTGGGCCGATGCCGCGCACAGTCATCAGTCGCTTCGCCGTCATGTCGGCGTTGGCGGCCACTTCCAGGCGCCCCGTCAGCACGCTGATGCGTTCGCCCAAATGGCGCCACTCGGCCAACAGTTCGTCGATCAGTTCACGCAGCAGGCCCGGCACCGGCTGGGTGGCATCTTCCAGTACCCGCGGAATTTTCTGGCTGATCGCAACATCGCCCTGCGCCAAGGCCACGCCATGCTCGAGCAGCAGGCCGCGCATCTGATTACTCACCGCCGTGCGTCGACGCACATAGCCTTGGCGGGCGCGATGCAACGCCTGCATTGCCAGCGCCGCAACGCTTTTGACCGGCACTGCGTAGATCTTTTCATCGCGACCAGCCCGCAGAATCGCCAGCGCATCGTTGCGATCATTTTTAGGCCCGCTGCGATGTGTGGCCACCAAACCGGCTGGAAGAATCCGCGCCAGATTGCCTTGGTCTTGCAGCTGCCGGGCCCAGGCTTGAGCACCCGGACCGGTCTCCATCAGAACCACGACATGAGGCGGCAACTGGCGTAGAAACTCATAAAACGCCTCGCGCGACTTGATCCGTTGCTCGTAGTGCACCTGGCCGAGGACGTCTTCACCGGCGACCTGAAAGACCTGCTTGGCCAGATCGACCGCCACGGTTGTGCAGGCCGACAAATCGGAAGAAGACAGGGATTGATCAATCGAAGTATGCTTTTTCATGAACTCGCCCTCGCTGTCGTTGGCTGTTTAGACTGCCATCGTGGCGCATTGACGCCTCGGCTTGGGCGAGTCCATCCAATTACACAGATCGCGTAGCGATTTAAATTGTGGAAAGCCGCTGCACCACCCGATCGGCCAGCGCCAGGCAACTGGTCAAACCCGGTGATTCGATACCGAACAGGTTCACCAGCCCCGGCACACCATGCTCGGCCGGGCCACTGATGACGAAGTCGGCAGCCGGTTCGGTCGGCCCGGTGATTTTCGGGCGGATGCCGCTGTAGGCCGGTTGCAGGCTGTCATCGGGCAACGCCGGCCAGTAGCGCCGGATCGCCCCGTAGAACCCGTCGGCTCGGCGTGGATCAACACGATAATCAACGTGTTCGACCCATTCGACGTCCGGCCCGAAGCGCGCCTGGCCGCCCAGATCCAGCGTCATGTGCACGCCCAGCCCCGCACTTTCCGGGGCCGGATACACCAAATGCCGGAACGGCGCCCGGCCGCTGAAACTGAAATAGCTGCCCTTGCACAATCGTGCCTCGGGAACGTACTGAGTTGGCAGACCTTCAATCCGGCTCGCCACCTCAGGCGCGGACAGTCCGGCGCAATTGATCAACTCACGGCAGCTCAAGGTCATCGGTTGGGCGCCGCCCATCTGCAGTTCGAAACCTTGCTCGGTGCAACGGGCCGACGCCAGCGGCGTATGAAAGGCTAGCGAAGTGCCGCTGGCCTCAGCATCCGCCTGAAGCGCCAGCATTAAGGCATGGGAATCGACAATCCCGGTGGAAGGCGACCAGAGCGCTGCGACGCAGGACACTGCCGGTTCAAGTTCGCGCGCCTGTTCGGCGTCCAGCCATTGCAGGTCATCGACGCCGTTGCGCTGGCCTTGCTTCAGCAAGCTGCGCAAAGCCTCACGCTGCGGGTCATCGGTGGCCACGATCAGCTTGCCCAAGCGCTGGTAATCGACGCCGCGCTCATCGCAAAAGGCGTAAAGGCGTTGTTTGCCCTCCACACACAATTGCGCCTTGAGGCTGCCGCTCGGGTAGTAAATGCCGGCGTGGATCACTTCCGAATTGCGCGAACTGATCCCCACGCCAATGCCCTCGCCCGCCTCGACCAGGATCACTTCCCGCCCGCTCCGGGCCAGGGCCCTGGCGACCGCCAGCCCGACCACTCCGGTCCCGACCACTACGCATTCGATGTCGACGCTCACTTGCCCTTCGCTCCTTTCACGCCAGCCCTCGTTCCCGATAATCGATCAGGCTGGAGAATATCGCCAGCAGCATGGCCATGACCACGAAGAAGATCAGCACCAGGAAATACGACCCGGTGAACTGCACGATCAGCCCGATCAGGATCGGCACGATCACCCCGGCCATGTTCCCGCAGAAGTTCATGGTGCCGGCCAGTACGCCGGTTTTCGAAGTGCCGCCGAGGATCGACGGAATGCACCAGTACATGCCGCACCAACGAATGAAAAACATCGCCACGCACAGCAGGCCAATCGCTTTGCTGGCCTCGCTCGTATAAGCCACCGCCAGCATGCACAGGGCCGCTACCAGCGAAGAGCCGCTGAACATGCTGCGCATGACCAGGTTGGGCGAAGCGCCGCTGGACTTCCATTTGTCACCGAGATAACCGCCGACCAGCTCGCCGACAAAACCGCACATGAAGATCAGGAACGTCGCCCCGCCCATGCTCGAAATGTTCAGGCCGTGGGTCTGGTGCAGGTAGCTCGGCATCCAGGTCAGCAAGCCGTAGAACACGCTGAGGATGCAGCAATAACCGGCGAACATGGCCAATACCGAGCGATCCTTGAGCAGCTCTTTGAATGGGATGCTGGTGACCGCGCCGGGTTGGCCGACTTTGGTATTGCCCTCGGTGATGTGCGCCAGTTCCGCGGCATTGACCCCAGGGTGTTCGCTGGGATGGTTGCGGATGTATTTCCAGGCCAGCACGCCGGCGAGCATGGTGCCGATGCCGGCGATCACGAAGGCGATGCGCCAGGAGTCAAACCAGCCGATCAGGCCGGCAATGATGATCGCGCCGAAGGCACTGCCCAGCGGTGCGCCACCGTCGACCAGCACTGCGCCGCGCCCACGTTCGTTAGGGGTCAGCCAGGCGCCGTTGAGCTTGGCCCCGGCCGGCATGATCGGCGACTCGGCGATGCCCAGGCCCATGCGGGTGATCAGCAGCGTGACCCAGTTGTGCGCGCCGGCGGCCAGGGCCTGAAAGGCGCCCCAGGCGACGGTCGCGATGACGATCACACGGCGAGTCTGGAAACGGTCCAGCAGCAGGCCGCCGGGAATCTGCATCAACGCGTAGGACCAGAAAAACGCGCTGAGCATCAAGCCTTCCAACGCTGGCGGGATCTGGAACTCGCTGGAAATCAGCGGCAAGGCCACCGACAGCGAGGCGCGGTCGATGTAGTTGATGGCGGTCAGCAGCAACATGATGAGGAAGATCCGCCAGCGCACGCTGGTGGGGCGCTCGGTTGCAGACGCGGCTGTCAGCCGCAGTGTTTCGGCACTCGGATTGTTCATGAGGGGCACTCTTATTGTTGTGAAGGCTTGCGGCCCCACTCTAATCACGCACCCGACAGCTGGATAATGAGGGGATCTGATTGGGGGATCACCGATCGTCATCCCCCCAATCGATCAGAACGTGCCGGGGTAGCTGCCGCCGTCCAGCAACAGGTTTTGCCCGGTGAGGAAACCGGCGTGGGCGCTGCAGATGAACGCGCAGTAGGCGCCGAACTCATCGGGCTGGCCGAAACGCTGGGCCGGAACGTGCTTGCGCCGCTGCTCGCTGATGCTCTCCACCGTGGTGCTGTTGGCGTCGGCGGCGGCACTCAGGGTCTTGTGCAAGCGCTCGGTCTCGAACGGCCCCGGCAGCAAGTTGTTGATCGTCACGTTGTGCCCGGCCAACCGCGACTGACGCGCGAGCCCGGCGATGAAACCGGTCAACCCGCTGCGGGCGCCGTTCGACAGGCCCAGCACATCGATCGGTGCCTTCACCGCGCCAGAAGTGATGTTGACGATGCGCCCGAAACCGCGCTCGGCCATGCCATCGACGCAGGCCTTGATCAGCTCGATGGGCGTGAGCATGTTGGCATCCAGCGCCTTCAACCAGTCTTCACGCTGCCAGTCGCGGAAGTCACCCGGCGGCGGACCGCCAGCGTTATTGACCAGGATGTCCACCTGCGGACACGCGGCCAACACCTGCTCGCGCACAGCAGGTGTGCTGATGTCCCCGGCCACCGTGCGCACTTCAATGGTCGGTGCCAGGCTGCGCAACTCTGCGGCGGCAGCCTGCAAGGTTTCGTCGCCACGGGCGTTGATCACCAGGTTGACGCCCTCCTTCGCCAAGGCTCGCGCGCAGGCCAGACCCAAGCCCTTGCTGGCGGCGCAGACGATTGCCCAGCGACCCGAAATAGCCAAATCCATGACATTGCTCCTGTTGGTTTGAAAACCTTACGTTACCACTGCAATACACCTTCTCAGGGGATGACAAAGAGTGATCACCGGATCAGACCTTTTCATTATCAGCCGCCCGCAACGCTAATTACTGTCTGGGGACCAATAAGAACCGGAGATCCACATGAACCCGTTCCAGTTTTATTTCCCCACGACCTTGAAGAGCGGCAACGGCCTGGTGCGTCAGGCCGGTGCATTGCTCAAGCCGCATGTTCGAAAAAAACTGCTGGTGGTCACCGACGAAGGGCTGATGGCGTCGGGCGTGTTGGAAAGCTTTTTCACCTCGCTGGCCGACAGTGACATCCATTACGAAGTGTTTTCCGGCGTAGAACCCAACCCCACCACCGACGTGCTGGAGCGCGCCGTAGCGTTCCTGAAAAACCATGAATGCGACTCGGTGATCGGCGTCGGTGGCGGCAGCAGCATCGACACCGCCAAAGGTGTGGCAGCCATGGCCACCAACCCCGGCAACATCCTCGACTACGAGGGCTACGACAAACTGCTGCACCCGCCACTGCCGATTTTCGCCATTCCGACCACCTCCGGCACCGGCAGCGAATGCACTGCGTCCACCGTCTTCACCAACACCCAAACCCTGTTCAAGACTGTGATCATCAGCCCGGCGTTATTTCCGAAACTGGCGATTCTCGACGCCGAACTGACGCTCAAACTACCGCCGTCGATCACCGCTGCGACCGGCATGGACGCGTTGACCCACGCCATCGAGTCCTACGTGTCGAAGCAGGCCAACCCGGTCAGCCATGCCCTGGCGCTGCAAGCGATCAAGATGATCTGCACGCACCTGCCGAAAGCGTTTTTCAGCGGCTCCGACCTGCACGCCCGGGAACAGATGCTGCTCGGTTCGTTCCTCGCCGGCGTCGCGTTTGCTCAATCGAAACTGGGCAACGTGCATGCGATCTCCCACACCTTCGGCGGTGTGTTCAACATTCCCCATGGCATCGCCAACGCCACACTGCTGCCCTACGTCATCGAATACAACCTGGCGGCGTGCCCGGAGCTGTTTCGTGAAATCGCCATTGCCATGGGCGAGAACGTCGACGGCCTGAGCGTTGCCCGCGCCGGGCACAAAGTGGTGGAACACGTGGTGGCACTGAACAGGGCCATCGGCATTCCCGACAACATCAAGGACCTGGGCGTGGACCTCGACTACATGCCGCAAATGGTCAGCGACTCGATGCGCAGCGGCAACGTGCTGGTCAACCCACGTCTGACCACCGCTGCCGACATCGAGCGAATCATCAGCAACGCCTGGCACGGCACTCATTCTTAAAGAGACGACTCCCATGTATTACGAAATGCGCACCTACACGATTCAGATCGGAAAAATGCAAACCTACCTCAAGCACTTTGAAGAAACCGGTTTGCCGGTGATCTCCCGCTACACCACGCTGGTGGGCTGGTGGTACACCGAAATCGGCGAGCTGAATCAGGTCATCCACATCTGGGCGTACGAGAGCCTCGATGACCGGATCAAAAAACGCGCCGCGCTGTATCAAGACCCCGACTGGCTCGAAGGTTTCGTGCCGAAAGCGTTCCCGATGCTGGAAAAGATGGAATCCAAATTGCTGATGCCGGCAGATTTTTCCCCGATCAAATAATCGACAGGCAACACAAAACCTGTGGGAGCGGGCTTGCCCGCGATGAGGGAGTGTCAGGCGACATTGATGTTGTCTGACACACCGCTATCGCGGGCAAGCCCGCTCCCACAGGGACTGTGAAGGTCTGCTGGATCCCTCGGCACCTGCTCAAACCAAGGACAACCTCATGTGCGACCACAATCCCAATAACACCGCCGTTGACCGTTCTCCCGACATCAAGGCCTTGCTCGAAGGCCTGCCAACCAACTGGGGAAAATGGGGGCCAGACGATGAAGTCGGTGCCCTGAATTACCTGCAAAGCGCAGAAATCCTCCGCGGCATCGCCTCGGTCCGCCAGGGCAAGACCTTTACCCTGCAAGTGCAGATCGGCCATCCCAAAGGCGAACCACTGTGGCCCGGCCGACGCCCGTCGATGCGGGTCAACGTGTTGGACAAGGGCCATTTCCTGGCCGGCAAAACCCACTTCGACGGTCATGTGGAATACGCCGACGACGTGATCTTCATGCACCTGCAAGGCTCGACCCAATACGACGCGCTGGGCCACGTCTGGCATGACAACAAACTGTGGAATGGCTACGACGCCATGAGCACCATCGGCAGCATGGACAAGGCCAGCATCCTGCCGATTGCCGAGCGCGGGATTGTCGGGCGCGCCGTGTTGATCGACATGGCCCGCCATCGCGGCAAGTCCGTGCTGGACAAGGGCGAGACGTTTAATCACCTGGACCTGCTGGCTGCGGCGAAAGCCCAGGGCATTGAGATCCAGAAGCGCGACATCCTGATCATCCGCACCGGCTGGATCGGCTCGTTCTATGAGCGTGAACCGGAAGAGTTCTACAAGGACTTCGCCGAGCCTGGCCTGACCTTCAGCCGCGAGCTGGTGGAATGGTTTCACCAGATGGAAATCCCCAACCTGGTGACCGACACCATGGCCAACGAAGTGGCGGTCGACCCGACCTCGGGCGTGCTGATCCCGCTGCACAATGCCTTGATGCGCAACCTCGGCGTGACCTTCACCGAAGTGGCGATGCTCGACGACCTGGCCACAGATTGTGCCGAAGACGGCCAGTGGCAGTTCCTCTACACCGCCGCGCCATTGAAGGTCGTTGGCGGTACGGGCGCACCGGTGAATCCGATCGTGATCAAGTAATCAGGTCCTGCTTCAGTTCGTTGATCAGCAGGGTTGCCGCCGGGGACAAGTCGGCGCCGGCCCGGCTGATCACGCCGTAAGGCTCGATCAACGCACGCAACGACACCGGCAGCTTCACCAGCAAGTCGAATTGCTCGCAGAACCCGGCGACTTCCACCGGGATTACCGCCAACAAGGTCGGGTCCTGTTGCACCAGCAGCATGGTGGCAAAAATCGACGAGGTTTCCAGCGGATAACGTGGAATTTGCAACCCGGCCTCGTTGAGCTCGCGCTCCAGTGCTTGGCGCATCGGCATGTCTTTGGGATAGACCAACCAACGATAATCGCTCAACTGCGACAGCTGCAAAGACTCGGCACACGCCAGCGGGTGGTCTTTGCTGGCCACCACCGCCAAAGGTTCTTCGCTCAATTCGATGCAGTCGTAAGCGTCCGAGCGCTGGCCGACGCTGGTACGACAAATCGCCAGATCCAGCCGTCCCTGATCCAGCAACCCGAGTAATGTGGCGCTGGTGTTTTCCACCAGTTCGACAGACAGCTGCGGCTGTTTGAGGCGCAACTGCGTCAAGGCCCGGGTCAGCAACGGCACTGCGCCCATGATCACGCCTACTGAAAGTCGCCCGCCATGGCCCTGCATGATGCTCAGCATTTCTTCGTGCAGGTGCTCGACATCACTGTGGATCAGCCGTGCGTAACGAATCATGCAGCGACCCATTTCGTTGGCCACCAGGCCTTTGGGCTGGCGTTCGAACAGCGGCATGCCGAGCAACGATTCGACCTCATGCAACGCCTTGGTGGCGCCGGACTGAGAAATCGAAATGTGCTCGGCGGCCTTGTGCAAGGAGCCGCGATCATCCAGCGCGATCAACAATCGCAGTTGTTTGAGGCGCAAGCGTGCAGCGATGCTGCCAAGGGAAGGAACCATGTCCGTGTGTTCTCGATTCAAGGGGTAAACCAATGACGGCGGCTATCAGTGAATGGCGACCGGGTTGATGTTGACCTGGGTCGAACCCTTGTACAGCGGCTGCCCCAGCACGAACATGAATTCCCACGCTTTATCCTTCACCAGCGCGCGGCTGTCGATCAACTCAAGGTTGTAGATGCCGTTCTTGGCCAGCATGAATTGGTTGACCGGGAATTCCTGGCCGTCTTTGGCCGGGTAAATTTCCGAAGCCCAAGTGTCGCCGCCGAATGCGACGATCTGCTTGTCCACCAGCCACTTGGCCGCAGCCATGCCGATGCCCGGTTCCACGGCGAGGAATTTTTCATTGTCCTTGCCCAGCAGCTCCAGCCAACCGGTGTTGAACAGCACCACATCACCCTTCTGAATGCTGATGCCTTGCAGGTCCAGCGCCTTTTGAATGTCGGCAACAGTAAATTCGGTTTTCTCCGGCACGATGGCGCTGCCGTACACCGCGGTCATGTCCAGCACTACGCCACGGGTGACGATTGGCGGGACCTTTTCGATGCCGAGCTTTTTCACTCCTTCGACGGTCACGAAATCCGCTGCGCGGTTGCCGTTGTAGTAGACGTTGTCGATACCGATGTGGCCGATGCCGTTGAGCTGCGTGCCGACGCCCGTCCAGCCCACCACCAGTTCATCGTTGAAGGTGAATTTGTTCGGTCCCATCGTGGTGCCGCCCGCTTCGCCCGGCTGGATGTTGGTCAGGTGAAAACTGCGATGACGGAAGGCTGGCAGGGTTTTGTCGATGGGTACGGCCAAGGGGTAGGTTTTGCCGGTCTTGATCAGTTTCGAGGCGTTGATCACCGACTCGGCGTTGAGCAGGTTCAGCGCGCCGATTTCATCGTTGGCGCCGTATTTGGAGGGGTACCATTTTTCAGTGTCTGCGGCCTGGGCGGCGCTGAAGGTGAAGAGCAAGGTGAAGGGCAGTATCAAGCGATTCAGCATGAGGGGGTCCTTTTGGAGTAGCGGTGGACCCAAGGTACGCAGCCCGTCTGTGGGGAAACAGACAGGAATGGGCAATACATTTGTTCTGGATTGTCACGAGTAATGCGAGTGCCGTAGGAGCGAGGCTTGCCCGCGAAGAACAACAACGCGGTGTGTCAGACCTGACGCCTTCGCGAGCAAGCTTCGCTCCTACAGTGCCTGGCGACTACCCAGGCTTGTGGTTGTCCAATACCCGATTGACCGCTAACTCACCCAACATGATCACCCGTTGCAGCACCAGCATCGTTTGCCGTCGTGGGCCGTCCGTTAAGTCGGTGAGATCGTTGACTATGGCGCTGGCTGCTGCCAACGATTCGCAGGCTTCGACGAGCAACGTTTCGTCATCCACCGCTGCGTCGATGGTGAAAATGGTGCTGGGCTTGCGGGGCGGTATCTGCGTTTTCGACGCCCCAGGGTCGAGGTAGAAGCTGAGTGCGCGGTCGGCCGCCTCTTTCATTTTCTTGGGGTCAAGATCAAGAAAGGCGTCGTAGGGTAGCGGACTGGTATTCGGGGGGTTGGGTGTGACTTTGAACATAGATGAAACTCCTACTACAAATTTTAAGGAGCCATCACCCTCGCTACCAAACGATGGGTGACGGCCATACGTGGGTTGGTAGACCGGCTGTAGTAGGAACCCGGCGCTCACAAAGGAGCCCCACGCATGACCACCATAAAAAGCAAAGCCCCAAAAAAAGGAGACTGCATAAGGTGTTGCCATACGGCTACAACAGGCGGGCTACCAAACCCGATCACTGTTTTGCAGTGACAGGGAAACGATATAGCCCGCCCCACAGCCGCACAAGCCAGCGGATTCTGGCGTACGCGTAGGTAACGACGCAAGGCGTTGTAGCCGCTTATGACGTAACACCGAGTGTCTTTAAACGCATGTCGTTAAACAGGTTTATGCGGTGTGCCGGCTGACGCCATCGTCGGAACGCCGCCCGGAGCAAGCTCGCTCCCACAGGGGTCTGTGGCAACCACAAATCTTGCGGAGTTAGCCATCGCGCCTATATCTAGGGCTTGGCGATCGCGATACGCCAAACCTTATTCCCGACATCATCGGCCACCAACAACGCTCCGCCCTGATCAAGCGTGACGCCCACCGGACGCCCTTGCGCTTCGCCATCGGCATTGAGGAAACCGGTCAAAAAATCGACCGGCATGCCTGAAGGCTTTCCGTCGGTGAAGGGAATGAACACCACCTTATAGCCCGCCTGCGGGTTACGGTTCCACGAGCCATGTTCACCGACGAAAACGCCATGGGAGAAGTTTTCCGGCATACCACGCGAATCAGAGAACGTCAGGCCCAGCGGTGCGACGTGAGTGCCCAGCGCGTAGTCCGGCGCGATGGCCGTGGCCACTTTATCCGGGCGCGGGGGTTCCACTCGGGTGTCGACATGGCTGCCGTAGTAGCTCCACGGCCAGCCGTAAAACGCACCGTCTTTCACCGACGTCAGGTAATCCGGCACAAGGTCGCTGCCGATTTCATCGCGCTCATTGACCACCGTCCACAACTGCGTCGAGCCCGGTTTCCAGGCAAGCCCGTTGGGGTTACGCAGGCCGCTGGCAAACAGACGCTTGCTGCCGCTTTTGACGTCTACCTCCCAAATCGCTGCGCGCCCGTCCTCTGCATCAAGGCCGTTCTCGCCAACATTGCTGTTGGAACCGACTGTGACGTACAGCTTGGTTCCCTCAGGGTTGGCGAGGACATTCTTGGTCCAGTGGTGATTGATGCCTGCGGGCAGATCGGTCACTTTCACCGGCGTTGCACTCACCTCGGTTTGCCCCGTGCTGTAAGGCACTTTGACCACGGCGTCGGCATTGGCAATAAACAGCTCATTGCCCACCAATGCCATGCCAAAAGGCGACGTCAGGCCGGACATGAACACCTTGCGCACCTCCGCGTGGCCATCACCGTCGGCATCGCGCAACAAGGTAATCCGATTGGCGCTCGGTGCGTCGGCGCCCACCCGTCCCATCACAAACCCCATGGCCGTGCGTTTTGCCCAGGCGATCGGCCCGGTGCCACCGTCAGTAGCCCCTTCCGGCATCGGCGGGTGGTTGCTCTCGGCAACCAGCACATCGCCATTGGGCAGCGTGTACACCCAGCGCGGGTGATCGAGGTTCTCGGCCAGCGCGGTCACTTTGAAACCGGCCGGTGCCTTGGGCATGTCATTACCCGCCCAACCGATCGCTTTGGACACCTTTAATGTGGGGATCAGCGAGGTGGTGGGTTCAGGCAATTGCGGGGACGGACCGACGCTGGCCTGAGACTGCAATTTGGAAGACTCACCACACGCGGTGAGCAGCGCGGCAGTGGTCATCAGGAGCGCAAGTCGGTTGGACACATTCATTGTTCGAACCTCGCAACGGCCATCCGTGGGCCAATTATTGGGCAGGCAAAATCCTGGTGAAGTATCCCGGCGAGGGCCCGTTTCAAACACCGCGCCTGTCGCAAATCAATTTTGCTTGAAACGCATGAATGCGAGCCTCCAAAGCCGGGCACTATCCCAATCGCCCGTTTCTATGCGCCCTGAGCTCAAGTGGGGTTCAACAAGGCCTCTCGTAGCAGCCTGGCTGCTGGAGAGTCCGGCACGCCTTTGCGCGAAACCAGCTCGTACGGTTCGCTGCGCGAGGTGATGGGCAGCGGCAGCGTGGTGGTGAAACCGTAGCCGGAGCAAAACTTCGCCACATCGGTCGACACCAATGCGACGAGGGTCGGGTTTTCCTGAAGCAACGACAGGGTGGCAAACGCCGACGTGGTTTCCAGCAGGTGCACCGGAAAACGCAGGTCGGCCTCATGGAATTCCCGCTCCAACAGCAAGCGCATGGGCATATTGGCGCGATAAACCACCCAGCGGTAATCCACCAGGTCTTTCAGTGATAACTGCCGGGCATAGGCGAACGGATGCTGAGTGCTGGCGATCACCGCCAGGGTTTCTTCGACGAATGTCGAGCTCTCATACAAGTAGGGCGTGGTGCTGATGGTCGTACGGCAGATCGCAAGGTCCAGGCGCCCGGCGTCAAGCTGGCTGAGCAGTGCGGCGCTGGTGTCTTCGACGATCTCGATGGACAGCTTCGGGTGGTCGGCGATCACCCGGCTGATCGCGGTGGTCAGCAGCGGGACGGCGCCCATGATGGTGCCGACCGACACGCGCCCACCCTCCCCGCTCATGATGCCGATGATCTCTTCGCGCAGATGCGCAAGGTCGGTCTGGATCAGCCTGGCGTAGCGAATGACCGAGCGCCCGGCATCGTTCGGCTCAAGCCCGCGGTTAGTGCGGGTGAACAGCGCGGTGCCGAACGTGGTTTCAATTTCTTGCAGGGCTTTACTGGCGCCCGGCTGTGTCAGCGCGACCTGTTTGGCCGCGCCCAGCAAGGAGCCGTGTTCATCAAGGGCTATCAACAAGCGCAGCTGCTTGATGTGCAGGCGGGACATGATCGAATTGAGTGAGGGCGTCATCAGGGTTAACTAAAAGTTATAGAGGTATCGAAAGTTGTCAGTATCGAGGCTCGCCACGACGGCCCTATAGTCCACCCCACAACCAGGCAATGCAATGGGTTTGACCAGAGAGCGAAAGCCTTCCTGCCGCAGACCGATTGCAACAATAACAATCCTGTATAACTTGTGGTGAATCATGTCCCTCATCAATTACGTCACCAAAATCCAGTTCGGCTACGACAGCCTGGAGCATCTGGCCGCCGAAGCCGAGCGCGCGGGCATTACCCGGCCGCTGATTGTCACCGACATCGGCGTGCGCAATGCCGGCATCGTCGACAAGGTCATCGCAGCCCTCGGCGCCAGTCTTCCCCCTTCGATTTTCGACGCCACCCCGCCCAACCCCAACGAACACGCCGTACGTGAAGCCGTCGCGCAATACCACCTCGGCGAGTGCAACGGCATCATTGCGGTCGGCGGTGGTTCTTCCATTGATCTGGCCAAAGGCGTCGCTGTCTGCGCCACGCACGACGGTCCTCTGCACAGCTTTGCGGTGATCGAAGGCGGACTCGACCGCATCACCTCTGCTACCGCGCCGCTGATCGCCATTCCTACCACGGCGGGCACCGGTAGCGAAGTCGGCCGAGGCGCCATCCTGATCCTCGACGATGGTCGCAAGGTGGGCGTAATCTCACCTTTTGTGGTGCCTCGCGTGGCCATCTGCGACCCGGAACTGACCCTGGGTTTGCCACCGATGCTGACCGCCGCCACCGGCATGGACGCGATCGCTCACTGCATCGAAACGTTCATGGCGCCGGCCTTCAACCCTGCAGCAGATGGCATTGCCCTCGACGGCTTGTGGCGCGCCTGGGAACACATCGAGCGCGCCACCGCCGAACCCGGCGATCGCGAAGCGCGAATGAACATGATGAGCGCGTCGATGCAGGGCGCGCTGGCCTTCCAGAAGGGACTGGGCTGCGTGCACAGCTTGTCCCACGCCTTGGGCAGCATCAATCCGAAGCTGCACCACGGCACCTTGAACGCGATTTTTCTGCCCGCGGTCGTGGACTTCAACGCTAACGCTCCCACCGTTCGCGATGAGCGCAAGCTTGAACGCCTGCGGCACGCCATGGGCCTTGAGGCAGACGCCAATATCGGCACGGCCATCGAAGACATGACCCGACGCCTGGGCCTGCCGACCCGCCTGAGCGAAATCGGCGTCGACGAAAGCCTGTTTGCCGGCATCGTCGAAGGCGCATTGCACGATCACAGCCACAAGACCAACCCCCGCGAAGCGTCTTCCGCGGACTACCTGTCGATGCTCGAACAATCGCTGTAAGCAGCCGCTATCCAACAACAATAAATCAGGAGGCATCCGCGTCGTCGGCCGAGCCGACGCCAGCGGAACAATCATGAAGCCCACCGTCCTTATCGAACGGCAAGAAGCCATTGCCATCGTCACCCTCAGCCATCCGGGAAAAATGAACGCCCTGACCTTGTCCATGTGGCAGGACCTGGGTGATGTCATGACCGAGTTGTCCGCCGACGCCAGCGTACGCTGCGTCATATTGCGCGGTGCCGGCGAACAAGCCTTTGCCGCCGGCGCCGATGTCAGCGAGTTTCCGACCGTGCGCGCCAACCAGGCTCAAGCCCGCGACTATGCCGAAGTCACCTCGGCGGCCATGCGCGCCGTGATCGACTGCCCGCACCCGGTCATCGCGATGATCCACGGCGTGTGCGTCGGCGGCGGCCTGGAAATCGCCGCGCTCTGCGACCTGCGAATCTGCGGCACTTCCAGTCGTTTCGGCGCGCCGGTTGGCAAGCTGGGCCTGGTCATGTCGTATGACGAAATGGCAGGTCTGGTGGCATTGGCTGGACGCTCGACGACCCTGGAGATTCTTCTCGAAGGTCGCATTCTCGACGCCAACGACGCCTACGTAAAAAACCTCGTGACCCGCGTCGTACCCGATACCGAAGTCGAAAGCGAAACCCTCGCCACCGCCCAGCGCATCGTCAATGGTGCGCCCCTCGTTGCCCGCTGGCATCGCCAGGCCGCACGCCAGCTTGAGGCCGGCGTTGCACCCACCGTCGAGCAGACCGACGCCAGTTACTCCTGCTACGACACCGAAGATTTTCAGATCGGTCTGAACGCTTTCATCGAGAAAGCCCGACCACAGTTCAAGGGGAAATGACATGGGACCGCTGACAGGAATGCGCGTGGTAGAACTGGCTCACATCATGTCCGGACCGGTGTGCGGAATGATGCTGGCCGACATGGGTGCCGACGTGGTGAAGGTCGAGAAAGTCCCGGGCGGTGATGATTCGCGCCGCTTCTCGCCGATCATGGACAGTGGTGAATCCGCCTCGTTCATGGTGGTGAACCGCAACAAACGCGGGATTGGCCTGAACCTGAAAACCGAGGGCGGGCGCGACGTGTTGCGCCGCCTCTTGATGGACGCCGATGTGGTGACGGAAAACTTCCGTGCCGGCACCATGGAGAAGTTCGGCCTGGGTTATGAAACGCTGAAAACCCTCAATCCAGGGCTGATCTACTGCGCGATCTCCGGCTACGGCCGCAGTGGCCCGTTTGGCGAAAAAGGCGGTTTCGACCTGATCGCCCAGGGCATGAGCGGCATGATGAGCATGACCGGTGAAGCCGGGCGTGAACCGGTCAAGGCCGGTTCGCCAGTCGCTGATATCAACTCCGGCATTTTCGCCGCTCTCGGCATCTGCGCAGCGTACGCCGCCAAACAGAAAACCGGCCTCGGGCAGATGGTCGACACCTCGTTGTTCGAAGCCGGTCTGCAACAGATGTACTGGCCGGCGGCTGCGTATTTCGCCGACGGCACCATCCTGCCGAAGATGGGTTCGGCCAACTCCACCAGCGCGCCTTATCAGGTGTTCCGCACGGCGGACGGCTGGATCAACATTGGTGCCGCCAACCAGGCCAACTACGAACGGCTGGTCGAGGCGCTCGCCGTGCCACAACTCGAAGCGGACCCACGATTCGCCAGCAACGCGTTGCGCATGGAGCACCGTCTGGCCCTGGTGGAAATCCTCAACGAAGTCCTGGTCGCGCGCACCACGGATGAATGGATGGTGCTGTTCGACAGCCTCGGCTTGCCTGCCGGGCCGGTCCTCGATATCGCGGCGGCGCTGGCTCATCCACAAACCGAAGCACGCGGCATGGTCGTCGAGACCCAACACCCGACCGAAGGCAGGGTACGCGGCATGGGCTTGCCGATTCATTTCTCCGACATGGACAACGCCGCGCCGCCGACCAGTCGGCATGCCCCGCTGCTCGGTGAACACACCCGCGAAGTGCTGAAAGAAAGCGGCTACGCGGAAGACGAAATCGACGAACTGATTCGAACCCAGGCGGTGGTGGCACTCGCGTCCTGACCTGTTTCCGAAACCTAATCATTAAAACAAAAACAACAAGGTGAACATCATGAGCCGTATCTTGACCGAGGCCGTCAGCCGCCGATCATTTCTAGTGTCTGCCGGCGTCACCGTCGGTGGCGCATTCGCCGCCAACCTGCTGCCTTCCAGCGTCTTCGCTGCGACCAAACCCATTGTGTTGCGCTACACCAGCAGCCTGCCCGACACCCATCCGTTGAACAAACAGATGAAGGCCGCTTCCGAAGCCATCAAGGCCGAAACCAACGGCGCCGTGGATCTGCAGGTGTACGCCAACGGCGCCATGGGCGGCGACACCGACATGCTGTCCCAGGTGCGCGCCGGGGCAATCGACTTCATTCCATTGCCAGGCGCGATTCTCTCTACGCTGGTGCCGGCCATGTCGATCGAAAGCATGCCGTTCGCGTTCAAGGACTACGACAGTGTGTGGGCCGCGCTCGACGGCAAGCTGGGTGAATACGTGCGCGCCAAGACCGCCAAGGTCGGCCTGATCCCCATGGAGAAAGTCTGGAACAACGGCTTCCGCCAGATCACCAGTTCGACGCGACCGATCTACACACCGCAAGACCTGGCCGGCTTCAAACTGCGCGTATTGGTCAGCCCCCTGTGGACGTCCATGTTCAGCGCCCTCGGCGCCTCCCCAACCGGCATCAGCATCAACGAGACCTACTCGGCGTTGCAGACCAAAGTGGTCGACGGCCAGGAAAACCCGCTGGTGGTGGTCGAAGCCGCGCGCTTCTATGAAGTGCAGAAATACTGCTCCATGACTGACCACATCTGGGGTGGTTTCTGGATCGTTGCGTCGGGCAAGACCTTTCCAAAACTGCCCGCAGACGTGCAGGAAATCGTCTCCCGGCAAATCAACGCCGCCGCGCTGGTCCAGCGTCAGCAGGTGATTGACCTCAACTCCAGCCTGGAACCGTCCCTGACCGCCCACGGCATCACGTTCAACAAAGTCGATCGTTCATTGTTCAGGAATGATCTGCAGTCCAAAGGCTTCTACACCCAATGGAAAGAAAAGTACGGCGACGAAGCCTGGAGCTTGCTCGAGCAGTACGCAGGTCAACTGTCCTAAGCCGGAGACAAGGTCATGAAAAACGAAATACCAATGACGGATGTTTCTCCCGCTGAAGGACTCAGCCCGCGCGCCACCACCTTTCGTCTCGGTCGCGCACTGGACACCGGGTTGCGCTGGCTGACCGAGGGTAGCGCGGCGTTGCTGGTGGTTATCGAAGTCACGCTGCTGTTTTGCAACGTGTTCTCGCGCTACGTGCTCAATCAGCCCATCGTCTGGGGCGACGAACTGGCCTCGCTGCTGTTTCTCTGGCTGGCGATGCTCGGTTCAGTGGTGGCGATGCGTCGAGGCGAGCACATGCGGCTGACCTCGTTCATCGGGCGGTTGCCGCTGCATAAACGCGCCTTTGTCGACACCTTGGGCGCCGTGATCGTCATCACGTTCATTGGGTTGCTGTTCACGCCGGCCTGGGAGTACGTCAGCGACGAGTGGATCATCACCACCGCCGCCCTCGAAATCCCCAACGCCTTTCGCGTGTCCGCCATTGCGGTCGGCCTGAGCCTGATGCTGATGACCTGTGTCGCGCGTCTGCTGACCAGCGCCCGCTTGATCGATTTCTCCGTGTCGGTGGCGATGCTGGCATCCCTGGCCGCGTTATTTTGGGTGGCTGAAGGCACCCTGCTGCTGATGGGCAACTGGAACCTGGTCGTCTTCTTCATGATTGGCGTGATGGCCATGATCATCATCGGCGTGCCGATCATGGTGGCGTTCGGCCTGGCGACAGTGGCTTACCTGTCGACCATGACCAGCACGCCCTTGACCCTGGTGGTGGGCCGAATGGACGAAGGCATGGCGAGCCTGATCTTGCTGGCCATCCCGTTGTTTGTGTTTTTGGGCGCGTTGATCGAAGCCATGGGCATGGCCCGAGCGATGATCCACTTCCTCTGCTCGTTGATCGGCCATGTGCGTGGCGGCCTGTCTTATGTGCTGATCGGTGCCATCTACCTGATCTCCGGCATTTCCGGTTCCAAGGCTGCCGACATGGCGGCCATCGCGCCGGCGTTGTTTCCGGAAATGAAGAAACGCGGTGAGGATGAAAACGAACTGGTGGCGATGCTCAATGCGTCCGGGGCGATGTCGGAAACCATTCCGCCGAGCCTGGTACTGATCACCATCGGCTCGGTGACCGGGGTGTCGATTTCCGCCCTGTTCACGGGTGGTTTCATGCCGGCGGTGGTGGGTGCCATCGCCATGGCGGCGGTGATCTGGTGGAAAAACCGCAAAGGCGAGGCCTCCACCGGCAAACGTGCCTCGGGCAAGGAAATCGGCCACTCGCTGCTGGTCGCGCTACCCGCACTGGCCCTGCCCTTTGTGATCCGCACCGCGGTGGTTGAAGGGGTCGCCACGGCCACCGAAGTCGCCGCCATCGGCGTGGCCTACACCTTCATCGTCGGGTTGCTGTGCTATCGCTGCTTTGACTGGCGCCGGCTGTACCCGATCCTGGTCAGCACCGCGTCGTTGTCCGGCGCGATTCTGATCATCATCGGCAGCGCGACCGCCATGGCCTGGGCGTTGACCCAGTCGGGCTTCTCCCATCAATTGGCCCAGGTGATGTCGACGGTGCCGGGTGGCGCGATGGGCTTTTTAATCATCTCCGCAGTGGCATTCATCCTCCTGGGCAGTTTTTTGGAGGGCATTCCCGCCATCGTGCTGTTCGGGCCGCTGCTGTTTCCGATTGCCAAGGCCATGGGCATCAACGACGTGCATTACGCCATGGTCGCGATCTTCGCCATGGGCCTGGGTTTGTTCGCGCCACCGTTTGGCGTGGGCTTCTATGCCGCTTGCGCCATCGCCAAGGTCGACCCCAGCGGTGCCATGCGCCGGGTCTGGCCGTATCTCGGCGCACTCGTCGTGGCCTTGGGCGTGCTGATCGCCGTGCCATGGATCTCCATCGGTTTCCTGCCCAACGCCTGAATCACTTTTTGACTTTCAGCACTCAAATACGAGGTTTCTCATGAATTTCTCCCCACTCGAAGCCGGCACCGCCACCGAACGCCGACTGCTCGTCGACAAGGAACGCACCATCTCGTTTCTCGGCGAAGACTTGCGCATCTACGCCACGCCACGGTTGGTCGACGACATCGAACAGACCTGCCTTGATTACCTGCTCACCTTCCTCGATGAAGGCGAAAACACTGTCGGTGCAGCGGTCGATATCCGCCATGTCGGCGCCACACTGCTGGGCATGTCGGTCAGCATCGTCGCCACGGTTACCCGTATCGAGGGGCGCAGCGTCACCTTCAACGTCGAGGTGCGCGATGACGTCGAGCTGGTGGCGACGGCGGCGCATACCCGGGTGGTGGTGAACGTTGCCAAACTGCGCAGCCGTGTCCAGGCCAAGGCCGAGGCGGCGGCCGCTGGAGAAGTCGAAGACGGCGTGCTCAGTCCTTCCCAGTTCGCCGCGTCGCGCTGAGCAAGGAGTGACGTCATGATCACGCTGCAGGAACGCAACGGCTTGCCGAACCTTGCCGCCGAGGATGCGCTGCCGATTGTCGATGCTCACCATCACTTGTGGGACCTGGGCAACGGTCGCTATCCCTGGCTGCAGGATGAGTATCACGAAGATTTTTTCCTCGGTGACTATCGCAGCCTGTGCCGTGATTTTTTGCCGGAAAACTTTCTTGCCCTGACTGAAAGACAACGATTGGTCGGTACGGTACACGTCGAGGCCGAACGTGCTCGCGATGAGCAAGTCGCCGAGACACGCTGGCTGGAACAGGTGAATGCCCGTTACGGCTTTCCAAATGCCATCGTTGCCCACGCCTGGTTCGATCGTGAGGACAGCGCGGAAATTCTCGCGGCTCAGGCCGCCCGGCCGCTGGTGAAAGGCATTCGCTCAAAACCGGTGACCTCGGCGTCACCGGAGGTATCGATTACCGGCTCCAGGGGCTCCATGCAAGACCCAAAATGGCTGGAAGGCTTTTCGCGTCTGGCTGACCACGGTCTGTCGTGGGATCTGCGCGTGCCGCCGTGGCACCTGGTCGAGGCCGCCGAAGTGGCGGCGATGTTTCCGCAGATCCAGATCGCTTTGAACCATACCGGTTTTGCCTGGGATCGCAGCCCGCAAGGCATGACCCGCTGGCGCAAGGGCCTGGAAGCGCTGGCCTTGCAGCCCAATGTGCATATCAAGCTGTCGGAGTTCGGGCTTAAAGACTCGCCCTGGAACTACGACGACAACCGGATCGTGGTGCTGACCGCATTGGAGATCTTCGGTCCCGAGCGCTGCATGTTCGCCAGCAACTTCCCGGTCGCCGGATTGCGCGCGTCCTACGACACGATTGCCGATGGCATGGCCGCGATGCTCGCCCCCATGGGTCGTGCCGTGCAGGAAGCGGTGTTCGCCGGCAATGCACGACGCTTTTATCGCCTGGAGACGCCGCATGGATAACGTATCGGCCATCGACTGGCGCGCACGCTTTCTGGCCAGCGGCGACGACGCGGACTTACCCATCGTCGACGCTCATCAACACTATTTCGATATCGAAAAGCATTACTACCCGTGGCTGAACGACCGACCGTTGCAAGCGTTTCGTTATGGCGATTACTCATCGATCTGCCGCAACTTCCTGCCCCATGACTATCGCCGACTGACGGGCAACCACCGCATCGTGCAGACCGTCGTCATCGAGGGTGAATGGGACCCCGCGACGCCGGCCGATGAGGTGAGTTTTGTCGAGTCGCTGGCGCAAGACGAACCCACCCTGGCCGCCATGGTGGCGCAGGCCTGGCTGGATCGTAAGGACGCTTCAACCCTGTTGCGCCAGTACCGCGATCATCCCTTGGTGCGCGGCGTGCGCCACAAACCTGCGGTCACCCGTCTTGAGGCATGGCGCGAAGATTTCGTGGCGCCAGGCTCGATGCGCGATCCCCGCTGGCGCGAGGGTTACGCACAACTGGCCGAAAACGGCCTGCACTTCGAGTTGCAGGCGCCATGGTGGCATCTGCCGGAAGCGGCCGAGCTGGCCAGAGACTTCCCCGACGTGACCATTGTGGTCAATCACACGGCGCTGCCGGCTGATCGTTCGGAAGAAGGGTTAGCCGGCTGGCGTGAAAACCTCGCGTTGCTGGCCCGGGAGCCGAACGTCGCCCTGAAGATTTCGGGCATTTGCATCCCCGGCAAGGCGTGGCCGGTCGAGGCGAACCGTGTGGTGGTGAACGACGCGATTTCGATTTTCGATATCAGCCGCTGTGCGTTTGCCAGCAATTACCCGGTCGACGGCGTAGTGAACGGCATGAGCGAGATCTTCGACGGCTTCAAAACGATTGTCAGCGACCGCTCCCTCACAGATCGGCTCGCCCTGTTTCATGACAACGCCCGACGCATTTACCGGCTCACTTGACCCTCATTGAACAGTCCTTCAGGAGTTCCCATGTTTGAAGTTTCAGGCCACAACTACATCGCTGGCACTCGTTCTGCAAACGGCACGAGCACGCTGCAAAGCCACGACGCCAGCACCGGCGAAGCCCTGCCCTTTCGTTTCCATCAGGCGACCGTGGATGAAGTGAATGCGGCGGCAGAAGCGGCAGCCACGGCTTACCCGATCTTTCGTAATCTTTCAGCGGCCCGACGCGCTCAGTTTTTGGAGGCGATTGCCACTGAGCTTGAGGCGCTGGACGACTCGTTCATTGCCCTCGTGTGCCGGGAAACCGCCCTGCCCGCCGGCCGCATTCAAGGTGAGCGGGCACGCACCAGCGGCCAGATGCGCCTGTTCGCCACGATGCTGCGTCGCGGCGATTTCTACGGCGCCCGCATCGACAGTGCGCTCCCGGACCGTCAACTGCTGCCTCGCCCCGACCTGCGCCAATACCGCACCGGGCTCGGTCCGGTCGCGGTGTTCGGCGCCAGTAACTTTCCGCTGGCCTTCTCCACCGCCGGCGGCGACACCGCGTCTGCCCTCGCCGCCGGTTGCCCGGTGGTGTTCAAGGCCCACAGCGGCCACATGGCAACAGCCGATTACGTCGCCGATGCGATCACTCGCGCGGCCAGAAAAACCGGCATGCCTGACGGTGTGTTCAACATGCTCTACGGCAGCGTCGGCGAAGCATTGGTCAAGCATCCGTCTATCCAGGCGGTGGGTTTCACCGGGTCATTGCGCGGTGGCCGTGCGTTGTGTGACATGGCAGCGGCACGGCCTCAACCGATCCCGGTATTCGCCGAGATGAGCAGCATCAACCCGGTGTTGCTGATGCCCGAAGCACTCAAGGCGCGCGGTGAAAAGATCGCCGCCGAGCTGGCCGCTTCCGTTGTGCTGGGTGCGGGTCAGTTCTGCACCAATCCCGGTTTGGTGCTGGGCATTCGTTCGCCGGAATTTACTGCCTTCCTCGAACGTTTCGCCGGGTTGATGGGCGAGCAATCCGCGCAAACGATGCTCAACATCGGCGCGCTGAAAAGCTATTGCCACGGTTTGGACAACCTTCGCGCTCACGCCGGCATGACGCACCTGGCCGGCGCCGCACAACAGGGCAATCAGGCGCACCCGCAAGTGTTCAAGGCCGACGTCAGCCTGTTGATCAACGGGGATGAATTGCTTCAGGAAGAAGTCTTCGGCCCGACCACCATCGTGGTGGAAGTCGCCGACCACGCCGAATTGCTCCAGGCACTGCACGGTTTGCGGGGTCAGTTGACCGCAACGCTGATTGTCGAAGACTCGGAGCTCGATACCCTCGGCGACGTTCTGGCCCTGCTGGAACAGAAGGTCGGACGCGTGCTGTTCAACGGTTATCCCACCGGCGTGGAAGTCTGTGACGCCATGGTTCATGGCGGACCGTATCCGGCGACGTCGGATGCGCGCGGCACGTCGGTCGGGACGTTGGCCATCGATCGCTTCCTGCGTCCCGTTTGTTATCAGAACTGCCCCGACAGTTTGCTGCCGGACGCGCTGAAGAACGCCAACCCGTTGAGCATTGCCCGACTGGTTGACGGTGTCAGCAGCCGTGATGCGCTGTAAGTCACCCGGCTTCAACTAACACCCACTGTCAGCACAACTTCCGCGCCTGTTGAACAACAGGCGTCGGATTCGCTCGTCCCAACAAACGCTTCACCCACACAACAACAAAAACAGAGGAAGTCTCATGCACGTTCAACTTCACCCGACACTGCGCTTTTGCAAATTGATGCTGGCCGTGACCGCCGCCGTGATGATCAACACCGCAGGCGCTCAACTGGCCGTTGCCGACACCACTCCCACCGCGACGACAGCCCCCATGCAATGTGCCACTGAAGCCACACCGCGCTACACCAAAACCCCCACCGGTTACCTCATGGTCCTGCGCATGGGCGACAACGCTTTCAAGGAACTGACCAAACTGGCCATCGCCGAGAAAATCCCCAGCGCGTCGATCACCGGCATCGGTTTCGGCAATGTGAAGTTCGGTTTCTGGAACAAGGACAAAAAGGACTTCGACGCCAAGACCTTGAACAGTGTCGAGATGGCCAGCATCACCGGCTCGGTGGCCTGGAAGAACGATCAGCCTTCGATCCATATGCACGGCGTCGCCGGTGACGCCACGTTTCAAGCGTACGGCGGCCACATCCTCGACTTCGAAGTGACCACCGGCTCGATGGAAATCACCGTGATCGTGCACCAGCGTCGCCTGGAACGCGGGATTGACCCGTGCATCGGCGCCAACGTGTTGGGTATTTAAGCCAAGCGAATAACGCTCCCGCAGGCATCGAACGTTGCCGGCACCCGCTACTGCGGGAGCCACCCTCCTGAACTCAAATTACAAAAAAAAACGAGGCGATATACATGAGCAGCAAGAAAACGGCGGTGACTTTTGCATTGGGTGCCATTGCACTCAGCACCCAGGCGCACGCGGACTTCCTGAGTGACAGCAAAGCCACCCTGGGAATGAGAAATTTCTACTTCAACAACGACAACCGCGACGGCACGGCCACGCCTTCGAAAACCGAAGAGTGGGCGCAAGGTTTCATGCTCGATTACAAGTCGGGCTACACCGATGGCACGATTGGTTTTGGCGTCGACGCACTGGGCCTGATGGGGATTACGCTGGACAGTGGCAAAGGACGGCACGTCGGCAGCTCGATGATTCCTTCAGAGAGTGATAACAGCGCTGTCGACGAATGGAGCCGGTTGGGGTTGACCGGCAAAGTCAAAGTCTCGAAAACCGAGCTGCGCCTGGGTACCCTGATGCCCAAACTTCCAATCCTCGTATCCAACGACGGCCGCCTGCTGCCCCAGACCTTCGAAGGTGGCCAGATCACCTCGGGCGAGTTCAAGGACTTGACCTTCACCGCTGGCCGAATCGAACACGCCACCGGTCGGGGTTCTAGCGATCAGACGGGGTTGGCCGCCACGGGTGGCACCCGTGAAAGCAACGCGTTCGACTTCGCCGGCGGCGACTGGAAAATCACCAAGGACCTGACCGCCCAGTATTACTACGCCAACCTGGACAACTACTACACCCAGCAGTTTTTCGGCCTGATCCACACGCTGGCGATCGCGGAGGGTCAATCGCTGAAAACCGACTTGCGCTACTTCAAGACCGATTCATCCGGTGCAAACGGCTCGGGCACTTCAGGCTACAAAATCAGTGGCTTCACCCAAGGCAATGATGGCGAGATCGACAATCGAACCTGGAGCGCCGCGCTGATTTACACGCTGGGTGGCCATGGCATCACAGCGGGCTATCAAAGCGTTTCGAGTGGCAGCAACTTCACGCAGCTCAATCAGGGCGGCCTGGCCAACAAGGGTGCCGGCGGCAGCAGTCTTTACCTGTACACCGACCGTCTGATTCAAACCTTCACCCGTGCGGGCGAACGCACAGCCTTCGGTCAATACGCCTATGACTTTGCCGCCATGGGGGTGCCCGGACTGAAAGCGTCCGTCATGTACCTCAGCGGGGACGATATCAAGACGACCTCTGGCGATAGCCAGAAGGAATGGGAGCGGGACATTGCTCTGGACTACGTGATTCAGTCCGGCACGCTTAAAGGTGTCGGTTTCGGATGGCGTAACGGCAAGTCCAACAGCGAGGCGGCCCGTGACCAGGACCAGAATCGCTTGATCGTGAGTTACAGCATTCCTTTGCTTTAGCAGAGCAGCCTAGAGCAATTGCGCCTTCGGTCACCAGCACCTGGGCCTGACCCTGGCCGGGGCAACCGGCCAGTGGGTCGCCGACTGCATCGCCGGCAAGGCGCCCCCATGGTTGGGCAGTTTCGGCGAGGGGCTGAGCGTTTTCAGAGGCAGGCTTTGGACTGATCACGCATCGACAGGGAACTCCTGACGACCGCCACGCATCCAAAAGATGAGGTACTTTCTTTTTTGCTTCACGCTTTCAGAGGACACCGTCATGCGCCGTCTGATGATCATCTCTTCCCTTTTGCTGTGTTTACCCTTCGGCTCCGCTATGGCCAAAGTGGATGCGGGCGATGTCGCCACGTCAGCCGGGGTTTCCGCATCGTTGTACTCGACGTTCAAGGACCACAAACTCATGATTCCTGCCCGGGATGACGCCTCCAGCTTCGTTGCCAGTGGCGGTGCGATTCGTGGGGTTTATCTGGAATCGGTCTTAAAACAGATTCGTCAGGACAATCCCGGTCTAAACGCCAGCGACGAAGACCTGGCCAGAGCGATCCTCGTCCAGGATGGCGCTGCTGCGGGTCAATGAAGGCTGAAAAAGTAGCGGTGGGGCTCGCGGCACACGGATAGCGTTTGCAGCCCTACCTCGATTCAGCGCCTGATAAACGCGCCCAACCCGCCACCAATTGCGCGCTGATGCTCACGCCGCCGCACACCACAATCACGACATCATGGGCCTCGGCAATCGCCGGATGGTTCAGGTAGCCAATCGCCAACGAAACGCCGCACGCCGGCTCGACCAACTGACGCAGGTCGTTGGCATAACGCACCACGCCCATGATCGCCTCGTCATCGCTGAGCGCGACACATTCGTGCGGGAAATCGAGGATGTGCTGCACCGGCCAGGCAGCCACCAAAGTAGCGCCGAGCGACCTGGCAACCGTATCGATCCGGGGAAATATGACCGGATGTCCGGCACTGACAGCGGCGGCAAAAGACGCAGAACCCTGGGTTTCACACGCGATGATCCGGCAGTCCATGCGCTTGTGACGGATCAATCCGGTGAGAATCCCCGCCAGCAAACCTCCGCCCCCTACCGACATCACGATTGCATCGACCTGAGGACAATCCTCGAGGATTTCATCGACCATCGTGCTGTGCCCTTCCCACAGCACCGGGTGATCGAAGGCTGGCACGTATTCGGTGTCCGCGCCCTGCGCGAGTTCCTTGGCCCGTAAATTGGCTTCGTCCCAGACCTTGCCATGGACGATCACCTCGGCACCGGTTTTCCTGATCCGTGCGCGGGTGGTTTCCGGCGTGGTGTGCGGCACCACAATGCAGGCTTTCAACCCCAGGCTGGCAGCCGCCACGGCGGTGGCAAACCCGGCATTGCCGCCCGAAGGACAGATCACTTTGCGTTTACCTTGCTCCGCCGCCTGGCTGCACAACAGCCCTATGCCGCGCAGTTTGAATGAGCCGCTGGGTTGCAGGTTTTCCAGCTTGAGCCAGATTCGTCGGGATGGGGTCGACAAGTCTGGATGCAGAATCAAGGGCGTTCTGATGTGAAGCATTTGTGGAGCTCCTTAAGGGTGAACGGTCCTAATCCAAGCTTAGTTCACCCTGCCCCGGCGGTTACCGTATCAGCGATAACGCGGTGCCGCCGCGGAATGGCCGAACAAGCCTGAAAGCGTCTGGCGCTGGGCTTCGTAGGCGTCCCACTGATCGCCTTCGTGCAGGCCCGGAAGGGTCACCACTTCGCCTTGCGCCAGCCCCGTCAGCGCGGCATCGACCATGTCCTCGGCAGACATCACGATCTCTTGCGGCAGGTTTTCCACCGGGTTGCCGGCCTCACTCCAGAAGTCAGTGGCAGTGGCACCGGGCAGCACGGCCTGGATACGAATGCCTTTGTCCGCCAGCTCGCGGTGCATGGATTGGCTCAAGCCGAGAACAAACGCCTTGGTCCCGCCATACACGCCGTTGAGAATTTCCGGGGCGATGGCAACGACCGAAGAGATATTGATCAGAGTGCCGGTGCCGCGAGCGACAAAGCCTGGCACCACCGCATAAGCCAGGCGCATCAACGCGGTCACGTTGAGGGTGATCATGTCTTCCATGTCATCCACGGGGCTGCCGAGCAGCGGCATGACAGCGCCGACCCCGGCATTGTTGACCAACAGGGTGATACTGGCGTCGGAGCGCAGTATTTCTTCGACCCGCAGCAAGTCGGCCTTGTCTTTCAAATCGGCAGCGACCACTTCCACGGCGCGCCCGGTTTCGTTACTCAGGTGGTTGGCCAGGGCGTTCAGTTTCGCCTGGCTGCGGGCGACCAGAATCAGGTCGTAACCCTGCCGGGCCAGACGGTCGGCATACACCGCGCCGATGCCCGAAGATGCGCCAGTGATCAGTGCGGTGCCTTTGGATGAGAGGGCCATGTCGATTTCCTTCACAGTGAGGCGATAAGTTCGCCGGGGGTGAACCGTTATAAATGGACTCACGCCCGTCTCAAATGACGTTTAAAATACGTTTTTCGGACATGACCTTTTGAGGACACCTCAATGACTTCCGTGGCGTTTGTAGTGTTTGAAGGGTTCCAGTCCATGGCGCTGGCGGCCATGCCGGTGTTCGAGTACGCCAATTTCAGCGCTGGCGAGACGCTCTACGAAGTGAGCGTGGTGTCCGAAGATGGCTGCACGTTGCGTGCCTCCGGCGGTTTGAGTGTCGGTACCCAGGCCTTTGGTGAGCAGGTGTTCGATACGGTGATTGTAGTGGGCGGCGATGCCATCCTCGAGCAGGCACCCGAAGGCGTGCTGAATTACCTGCGTGCAAACGTTAAAACCGCACGACGAACGGCGTCGATCTGCTCCGGCGCGTTCGTCCTGGCCCAGGCGGGTTTACTCGACGGACGGCGGGCCACCACCCATTGGGCTTATGCACGGGAGCTGCAAGCGCGGTTTCCATCGATCAAAGTGGAAGAAGACCGCATCTACGTCGTCGACGGTTCGATCTGGACCTCCGCCGGGATGACCGCCGGCATCGACCTGGCGCTGGCCATGGTCGAAAAGGATCACGGCGCCGCCCTGGCCCGTTCCGTGGCGCAGAAACTGGTGATGTACCACCGCCGCGCGGGAGGCCAGTCGCAGCACTCGGCGCTGCTGGAACTGGAAGCGAAATCCGACCGCATTCAAACCGTCCTCGGCTATGCGCGAGAACACCTCACCGAGACATTGTCGGTGGAGCAACTGGCGGACGTCGCGCGCCTGAGCCCTCGGCAATTCAGCCGGGCCTTCCGGGCGGAAACCGGTCAATCGCCGGCCAAGGCCATCGAAAACCTGCGCCTGGAAGCGGCACGTCAGATGCTGGAGCGCGGACGACTGACCCTCGATCAAATCGCCGAAGAGTCCGGTTTCAGCGACTGTCGCCGCATGCGCGAAGCCTTCCTTCGGGCGTTCGGGCAGCCGCCACAGGTGATTCGACGCAATGCCCGTTCGGCGTAGGATGAAACGTGTCAGGTCCACGTGTGGAGATGCAGATGAAAATCTCGGCCAAACTGGCGTTTTTCGCCGTTGTTTCCACCCTCGCCTACCTCGGCCTTGCAGTTTGGGGGCTTGGCGGATTCTCGGCGTTTTTCGCTCATGCGCCGCTGGTGGTCATTGCGCTAGCCACTTTGATGATGGCCATCGCATCCTTGTTCACCGAGGTCAACTTGAGTTCCGGCGAACGTGAAGACCGGGCCAATCGTTGGGTGTTGCCTGCGTTCGGGGTGATCGGATTATTGAGCGGGTACCTGCCGGCCTATACCGACCGGATCGACTTCTGGACCTTGGGTGGCGAAGGTATGCGTTGGCTCGGGGCGTTGCTGTTCATCATCGGCGGCACGCTGCGGCTCTGGCCGGTGTTTGTGCTGGGCAAGCGTTTCAGTGGACTGGTGGCGATTCAGCCGGGGCACACGCTGGTCACCGACGGGATTTACCGCACCTTGCGCAACCCCAGTTATTTGGGGCTGATGATCACTGCTGTGGGCTGGGCACTGGCGTTTCGTTCCGGCGTTGGTTTGTTGCTGGCAGCGGTGACGATGATCCCGCTGATCGCCCGCATTCACTCCGAAGAAGCGCTGTTAAGGACGCAGTTCGGCAGCGAATACGAGGCTTACTGCGCCCGCAGTTGGCGGTTGATTCCCAAGGTTTACTGAAGGTCCCGCTGCTCAAGGTGAAGCAGACCTTCGGCCACCACGCGGCAGTCGACTGTCTCATAGCTGGCGAGCGTGGCATGCGGGGTCTGGAGCGGATGGTCGTGGGTCGCGGTCACCACGATCAGGTCCGCGCCCGCCGCCTCGGCCGCGAGAATGCCGACTGCGGCGTCCTCGAAAATCAGGCAATCGGCCGGTTCAACGCCCAACCGTTCAGCCGCCAGTCGATAGCCCGCGGGATCGGGTTTGCCGGCACTGACGTCTTCGGCAGTGACCATCACCAAAGGCTCCGGAATGCCCGCCGCGGCCATCCGGCGCAGCGCCAATGCCTTCGGCGCCGAGGTGACGATCGCCCATTGGTTGGCGGGCAGCGACTTCAGAAAGTCTGCCGCGCCAGGCACCTCAATGATCCCCTCGACATCCTCGATTTCTGCCTCTGTGATGAACGCCGCTTCAGCCTCGGCATCCACCCCGGGCAACGCCAGACGATTGATGGTGTCGATGGCGCGAACGCCATGGATGGTTGGCAGGAAGGTGTCGACATCGACGCCGTGGCGCAAGGCCCAGGCCGCCCAGATCCGCTCGGCAGCGGCGATGGAATTGAGGACGGTGCCATCCATATCGAACAGAACAGCGCGGTACGGGGTGTTAAAGACGGATTTTTGACCAGACAAAGGGGTGCTTCCTCTCGCAGGTGCCAGGCGGGTTCGGCGAGCAATGTAGCATTGGCGAGATATGAGCTGCCTTAGGTTCTACAGGGTGCGTTTCGACTTCAAGGCACCGTCCACACAGTCCAGCAACTGCCCAAGCGCCCACGGTTTCTTGATGAACGACACCGAATGCCTGACCCCGGCGCTTTGCGGCGTTTCGAAACCGGACATGATCATGATCGGTTTGTCCGGCCAGCGGTCGCCAAACAGATTGGCCAGGTCCGCGCCATTGAGTTGGCCCGGCATGGTGATGTCCGTGAGCAATAGACAGACGCCGTCCGAGTGTTGCTCCAGATACGCTGAGGCGGAATCCGCGCTGACATGCGCTTCAACCACAAAGCCTTCGTCCTGAAGAATTTCGCAGAGAAACTCCAGGATCAGCGGGTCGTCCTCAACCACAAGAATCAACCCGCCAGGGAGATGATCGCCCGCCGTCGATACTGGTCTCATGACTGTGCCACTCCCTGATTGCCTAAATGATTTCGCGCGCTTAAATCCGCTGCCTATCAGGTATGAGCAGCGGACTCGGCAGAAAATTCATTTTTGATACAGGCAAGCGATGAATCAGGCGTCCTGCAAAATCAGGTCGGCGCCCTTCTCCGCCACCATCAGCACGGCGGCATGGGTATTGCCCGAGGTAACGTTGGGGAAAATCGACGCGTCGACGATACGCAGACCTTCCAGACCGTGCACTTTGAGGCGTTTGTCGACGACCGATTTCTGCTCGTCCGCACCCATGGCGCATGAGCCGCACAGGTGATAGATCGAACCACTGTTTTCGCGGAAATACTGCAGCATCTGTTCGTCAGTTTCGACGACCGGCCCCGGCAATACTTCTTCAACGGTGATGCCCTTGAGCGCAGGCGCCTGCATGATTTTGCGCATCAAGCGGCTGCCCTGGATCACCTCGTCGATGTCCTTTTGCGTGCTCAGGTAATTCGGGTCGATCAGCGCCGCGTCCCGCGGATTTTTCGAGGCGATCTCGATGTGCCCGCGACTGGTCGGCCGGCACGGGTTGAAGCACAGCAGGAAGCCTGAATACGGTTCGGGCTTGAGGCTGGCCTTGTTGTTTTTCGGGATCTGGTACGACAGCGGATTGAAGTACAGCTGCAGGTTAGGATTGGCCTGCAGTTCGTTGCCACGGAAGAACCCGCCGGCCTGATTGACGCTCATCGCCAGTGCGCCCTTGCGGGTGAACAGGTATTTCAAACCCAGTTTGAACTGACCAAACAGCGAGCTCAGTTGATCGTTGAGCGTCGGGATGTTGGCCTTGTAGTAGTAACTGGCGCACAGGTGGTCTTGCAGGTTCTGCCCCACCGCCGGCAAGTGTTTGACCAACGGAATGTTGTGTTTGGCCAGCAACGCCTGATCCGCGACACCGGACAATTGCAGGATCTTCGGCGTGTCCACGGCACCGGCGCAAAGAATGACCTCCTTGTTGGCGGTGAAGGTGCGCACCACACCGTGCTGGGTGATGGAAATCCCGGTCGCCCGACCGTTATCGAACAACACCCGATCCACCAGCGCGTAATGCTCGACCGTCAGGTTCGGCCGGCTCAATGCCGGATGCAGATGCGCAAAACTGCTGGAGCAACGCTGACCGTTGCGGGTGTTGACGTCGTAGATACCCGAGCCTTCAAATTTCGGGCCGTTGAAGTCGTCGCTGTGGGGATAACCCAGTTCATCGCAACCCTTGAGGAACACGTCACAGATCGGATGGGTCTGACCCTTCATTGGCGTGATGCTGATCGGGCCGCCGCCGCCGTGGTACTCGCTGTCGCCCAACGGATGGTTTTCCAGTTTGCGGAAGTACGGCAGCACTTCCGTGAAGCCCCAACCGTCGTTGCCGTTGGCCGCCCAGTCGTCGAAGTCATGGGCCTGGCCACGGACGTAGATCATCGCGTTGATCGAGCCCGAACCACCCTGCACCTTGCCCCTCGGGGCGTAGATTTCGCGGTTGTTCAGCTGCTTTTGCGGCTGGCTGTAGTACATCCAGTTGAAAGTCGGGTTGTAATACATTTTGGCGAAGCCGACCGGGATCTTGAACCACAAGGAACTGTCCTTGCCGCCCGCTTCCAGCAGCAGCACCGAGTGTTTGCCCGATGCCGAGAGCCGATTGGCAAGGATGCAACCTGCGGCGCCTGCGCCAGCGATGATGTAGTCGTATGTCATGCACGGTTACCGCGTAAGTCGTTGTACAAAAAAAACGAGCGCCCTCCTGTAGGAGCGAAGCTTGCTCGCGAAGGCGTCGTATCAGTCAACATTTATGTTGGCTGACCCACCGCTTTCGCGAGCAAGCTTCGCTCCTACTGGGGGATTGCGCCTTCTCCCGTCAGCCTCTGGCTGGCGATGTGTCTTTGACGTCAGCCGGGGTCGGCGCCATTTGCAGGTGCAGGCGCTCGCCGGTGTACGGCGAATGCTTGCGCACCACCTCCATGTTCAGCTCCACGCCCAGGCCCGGCTCGGTGGACGGGATGATGTAGCCGTCCTCCCATTGCAACGGTTTGGTCAGGACTTCGGCATGGAAACCGCCCCAGGTCATGATGCTTTCCTGGATCAGGAAATTCGGCGTGCAGGTGGCGAGCTGGAAACTTGCCGCCGCGCCGATCGGCCCGTTGTAGAGGTGCGGGGCGATCTGCGCGTAATAGGCTTCGGCCATGCTGGCGATTTTCTTGGCTTCCAGCAGACCGCCGCAGCGGGCCACGTTCATCTGCAAAATCGACGCACCGCCAGCCTGCAACAGCTTGAAGAATTCGTACTTGGTGGTCAGCCGTTCGCCGGTGGCAATCGGGATGCTGGTTTTGGCCGCGACTTGCGCCATGGCCTCTTCCTGACCCGGCGGCACCGGTTCTTCGAACCACAGCGGATCGTATTTCTCCAGGCGCTTGGCCAGGCGGATCGCCGAGGACGGCACCATTTGCCCGTGGGTGCCAAACAGCAAATCGCACTTGTCGCCCACCGCTTCGCGGATCTTGCGGCAGAAGGTTTCGCAACGCTCCAGCACTTCCAGCGAGATCTGGTGCCCGGAGTACGCGGTGTAGGGCCCGGCCGGGTCAAACTTCACGGCGGTGAAGCCTTTGTTCATGTTCTCGATGGCGCATTCGGCGGCTAGGTCCGGGTCGTCGTAGTCGTACTCGCCTTTGCTGTTAACCGGATACAGGTAGGTGTAGGAACGCAGGCGTTCATTGACCTTGCCGCCCAGCAGTTCGTACACCGGCTTGTTCGCCGCTTTGCCGATGATGTCCCAGCATGCCATCTCCAGACCGCTGACCACGCCCATCATGGTCAGGTCCGGACGCTGGGTGAAACCGCTCGAATAGGCCTGACGGAAGAAGCGTTCGATGTGGTGCGGATCGTGATTGAGCAGGTAGCGTTCGAACACGTCTTCGATGATCGGCAGCATGGCTTTGGGGCCGAAGGTTGCGGCGTAGATTTCGCCCACCCCGATGATGCCGCAATCGGTCTTGAGCTTGACGAACAGCCAGTACATGCCGCCGATGTGCGGTGGCGGTACGGCAACGATATGGGTTTCTAAGGCGACGATTTTCATCACAGGCACCTGCTTAATTCAAAGAAGTCTGGTTCAAAGTTTTGCGATTGATACGAGCGCGCAAGGTCAGGGCCGCGAGGGTCCCGAGCAGGCCGACGAAGGCGATGTAGCCGAAATACAGCTTGTAACCAAAGGCACCGGGGAAATGTTCGGTGAGGTAGCCGTTGATCAAGGGAATAAAAGCATCCGGCAGGTACCCGACCACCGAGACAATGCCAATGGCCAGGCCGGTGATGCGCAGCGGAATATTGCAGGTGTCGAGGATCGCCCAGTACAAGCCGCGAATGGCGTAGGTCATCAAACCGATGAAAATCACCGTGCCAATCAGCAGGCCCATGCTGTTGAGTGCCGGGAACACGATCAGGCCGACCATCGCCAATGTCGCCAAAAACAGCGCCACGATCAGCACCGAAATGTTCGAGAACTTGTCACCCAGCCAGCCACCGCCGATACCGCCGATCGGGCGCATCCACAATTTGATGGTGGTGATGGTGCCGGCCATGACCGCCGTCATGCCGCCGCCTTGTAGATAATCGGAGAAGCTATAGGTGGCCCAGAAGATGTGATAACCGCAGAACACGATGGCCGTCACCAACCACAATTCAGGGATTTTCACCAACGTCGCCAGATCGCTGAGCAGGTTGAACTTGCCCTTCTCCACCGGCGCCGTGTCTTCCATGGACTTCGGGTCCTTGATCAACACCAGCACACAGCCGATGGCGATACAGGTGAAGGCATAGAGGTAGACCACGTGCTTGAAGCCTTCGGCTGCCGACTCGCCACGGGTTTCGGTGGCGAAGGCGAAAAGACCGAGAGCAACCGTCGCCAGCAGGGCTTCCACCAGGCCGCGACCGCCGTCGAGGATGCCGAAGAACCGGCCTTGTTCAGTGTGATGAGCGATCATCTTCACGCGTTTGAGTACCGAGGCCCAGAACGTCAGGCCGGTGGTCAGGCCCCAACAACCGAAGATGATCATCAACCCGGTCATCGACGGCGCGGTGGAGTACCACAGGCCCAAGGCGCCGGTGGCGACCAGCGAGAAGAAAATCAGAAACCGTGGGGCAATGCGGTCAGCCAGCCAACCGCTCGGCAAATAACTGAGGAGGAAAATCGTCCCGAGCATCGAGTACAGATAACCCAGCTCGCTGTGGTTGATCTGGAACACGTCGAGCATGGTGGTCTGGTAGACCTGGCGCAGGTACAGGATCGGATAGATCGCACCGGCGGCCAGCACCAATAGCATCAGTTGGAAATAGCGACTTCCCTTGTCGCTGTGGCTTTTTGTACCCGCGTTCGAACCCTGAACAGCGGCAGCAGTGGATGCATGCTTGGACATCTGGGAGACCTCGAGCAGCCCGGTGGTCCGGGTGCCCCTGATAATTGTTTTTATAGGTAGTGCGTGAGGCGTGTCGCGGGTGGGTCAATACTTCATGACGACCAGACGGGTCTGGGTGAATTCGAGCATGCCGTGCTTGCCGTCATCGCCGCCCAGGCCCGAGCGTTTCCAACCGGCGTGGAAGCCCTGGTACGGATCTGCCGGGGTGCGATTGACATACAACTCACCGGCCTCGATGGCGTTGGCGACTTTCATCGTGGTGCGGTAGTTCTCGGTGTACAGCACCGAGGACAGACCAAACTGGTGATCGTTGGCCATGGCCAGCGCTTCGTCGATGTCGCGGTACTTGAGCACCGGTAGCACCGGGCCGAAGATTTCTTCCTGGATGATTTCCATGTCCTGACGGCAGCCGCTGAGCAGGGTCGGCGGGTAGAAATGGCCCTTGCCTTGTGGCAGCACACCGCCTGTTTCCAATACAGCACCGTCGGCAATGGCGCGCTGGACCATGGCGTGGATGCTCTGTTGCGAACTGGCGTTGACCAACGGGCCCATCAGGTTGGCATCGATGGCACGATCGCCGAACTTCACGGCGCTGATTTTGGCTTTCAGCAGCGCGAGGAACTGTTCATAGACGCTTTCCTGCACGTAGACCCGCTCGACCGCCGTGCACAATTGGCCGCAGTGGGTGGTCTTGGAGGCGATGATGTCGCTGGCGGCTTTTTCCAGATCGGCGTCGGCTTCGATGATCGCCGGGGTTTTACCGCCCAACTCCAGGGATGGCTTGGCGATGTTGGCCTTGCAGTAATCGAGCACGATGCGCCCGGCGTTGACGCTGCCAGTCAGGGTGATCAAACCGACAGCCTTATGGGTGCAAACGGTGGCGGCCGTGGCGTGATCCATGGTCAGGATATTGACCACACCGGCGGGCAAACCGGATTGCTGCACAGCCTTGGCGATCTCGAACGCCGAGGTCGGGGTGTTGTTACTCGGACGCACCACCACCGTGTTGCCGGCAATCAACGCCGGGGCGATTTTGCGCAGCAACGTATAGACCGGGTAGTTGAACGGAATCAGGCAGGCAACGACGCCAATCGGCTCGCGGTGCAGAAAGAGGTTTTCGTTCGGGGTGTCGCTGGGAATGATTTCGCCTTCGATGCGGCGCGCCCATTCGGCGTGGTAACGGGTTATCTGCGCGGCGTAACGGGCTTCGTTGCTGGCATCGGCAACGGCCTTGCCGGATTCAGCGGCCAGGGCTGCGCCGATGTTTTCGGCGCAGGCATCGAGGGCGTCGGCGAAGGAACGCAGGTGTTCGGCGCGTTCGATGCTGGTGAGTTTGCCCCAGACTTTCTGGGCGGCCGCGGCGGCTTCGACGGCGGCAGTGGCTTCATCGGCGGTCGCCGCTGAAACGTGGCCCACCAGTGCTTCGGTGGCCGGGTTGTAGACTGCGATCAGCGCTTCGCTGGCAGGTTCCATGAAGTGACCGTTAACAAAATTTCGCTCGATTCGCATGGCATTGCCCATCGTTGTTTTTATCCAGTGAATGCAGTCTTGTCATCCAGGCCGGGTTGAACAAACGATTTATTGAGCGATGTAACATTCGAAAAATGCAAGTTACCCGATCCCCTTGTAGGAGCGAGGCTTGCCCGCGAAGGCGGCGGGCCTGCCAACATTTGTGTTGAATGTGCTGACGCCTTCGCGGGCAAGTCGGATCGCCGCACCGCTCGCTCCTACAGGGGTTGGGGTTTCTAGCTGGCGGCTTTGGAGGGCTCGAGCTGCCGCTGCGCCAACCAGATTTCCTCCTGCAACCACTGACTGAACACCTGCAATTGCGGCATCTGCGTCTGCTCGGGCCGGGTCACCAGCCAGTAGGATTGATGCCCTTCCACATGCACGTTCAGCACCTGGGTCAACTGGCCGCTGGCCAGCTCAGAAGCAACCATGTGCCAGTCGGCAATGGTGATGCCCAGGCCGTCGATGGCCGCGCGGATTGCCAGGTCCAGCAGGTCGAATTCATAACCGCCCTGGGTGTCGACGCCGGTGATTCGCGCGGCGTCCAGCCAGTGTTTCCAGGTCAGGTAGCGCTGGTCCTCCCGGGCCAGTACATGCAACAGTGTCAAGCGATTGAGATCGATGCCCCGCTCGCTCCACTCCCGCGCATACAAGGACGGCGCACACACCGCGATGTGCCGTTCCTGGATCAGCAGCGAGCTGTCCAGGCCGTCCCATTCACCGTCGCCAAAGCGGATCGCGCAATCCAGCGTGCTGGTTTCCGCCAGGCTGTCCTGCAAGCGCGTGGTGATGCTCAGTTCCAGTTCCGGATGCTTCTCGCGCAGCCGCCCCAGACGCGGCATCAACCAGCGGTTGGTGAAGGTTGGCGGCGCGTTGATGTGCAGGCGATTGGAATGGGTTTTCTGCTGAATGCTGCGCACCGTCAGTTCGATCTTGTCGAAGGATTGATGCAATGCCCGCAGCAGAATCCGACCGGCGCTGGTCAGCTCGAGGTGGTGGTGCCGGCGCTCCAGCAGCGTCTCTTCGAGTTGTTCTTCCAGCTGACGCACCTGCCGGCTGACGGCGCTTTGCGTCACGTTCAGCAACTCGGCAGCACGGGTGAAGCTGCCCGTGCTACCAGCGACTTCAAAGGCTTTCAGCGCGTTGAGGCCGGGCATTTTTCGTTTCATGGAAGGCTCTCGGGATCAGTGACAAGACGCAAAGCATCCCACGCTCGCCATGCATTGTCCTACAGGATTTTCTCAGTAACATGCATCTGACGAAGGTTTACTCGCATTTTTTATCGTTTGTTCATCACCTCGCTCATAGCAAGACTTGCCGGCATCTCTAATAAAAAAAACCGAGAGCCGCCCCATGCCCTTCCCTGCTTCTTTGCGCCTTAGTCCGTCGTACCTCGCTCTGCTCTGCACCTTCGCAGCACCGGCCATGGCCGTACAGGTCACTGACAACCTCGACCTCGGCGGCGCCGTCCGTGCACGTTGGGATTACGACCCCGATCGCGATATCCAGAAGTTCAACTTCGACACCGCGTTCCTCACCGCCAAGTACAACTCTGACACCTGGATCGGCGCGGCCAAGTACCGTTTCTACGGTCGGGCCTACCCGTATCAGTACACGAACAACGTCGGTGATGTAGCGTTCGCCGAGTCGGCGTGGATCGGCTACAAGTTCAACCCGGACCAGCAGGTCCAGGTCGGCCTGAACCAGGTGCCGTTTGGTTTGCAACCGTACTTCGGCAGTACCTTCTTCGAAACCCTGGGCAACGTCATTGGCGTGGAAGACCTGGAAGAAGTCGGCGCCAAATACATCCAGCAAGTAGGTGACTGGAACATCCAGGCCGGTTACTACCTGCGCCCGGCGTGGCAAGGCAAAGGCACCAGCAATGGCCGCACCTATTCCAGCGTGGTGTCCGAGGCCGACAGCTATGTCACCGACGGCAGCGACAACCGCGAGCGCAATACCGTGGTGCTGCGGGTGGCCAAGGCGCTGGATCTGGGGCCTTGGAAATCCGAAGTCGGGGTCTCCGGCCTGACCTCCACCCTGAAGAACAATGACACCGACGACAATGGCCGACGCAACGCCGTGGCCGTTCATTACCTGGGCAAAAACGGCCCGTGGGGCGTGCAGTTGCAGGCAGCGCGGCAACAGATGTCGCCGCGCAACCCTGGCACCGATGAATTGGTAACCCTTGGCGGTTACGACGGTACGTATAACATCGCCAGCCGCGGCAACTTGTACGTGGCGGATGTCAGTTACGACGTGGCCGGCAAGTACCTGTTCGATCAGGTCAGCGGGGTCAAGGTCTATGCCAACTACAGCGCCTTCGACAAATCCGCCAGCGAGTTCAAGACCTCCGAACGGGTGATACTTGGCAGCTCGTTTTCGGTGAGCACGTTGTGGATCGCGACTGAATGGTTGTTTGGCAAGAACGATCCGTACATTGGGGGCAGCAGCTATACCCAGAGCCTGGGGGCTGGCGGCAGTGACCAGTGGGAGAATCAGGTTTATGTGAACGTTGGGTATTACTTCTGATCCGCGATTTTAGGCGTCCTTGAGGACGCTTTCGCGGGCAAGTCGGATCGCCGCACCGCTCGCTCCTACGGTTAATCGCATTCCCCTGTAGGAGCGAGGCTTGCCCGCGAAGGCGTCAGCTCAAACAACACTTGCATCAGCCCCTTCCTGATAGTCAGATAGGCACCACAAAACCATCCAAAAACAACAAACCGGCCCGCCGTAGCACCCGAGGCCGGTGCGGAGTCATCCTTCCATGCGTCAACTGCCCTCGCTCAACATGCTGCGCGTCTTCGAAGAGGTCGCGCGGCATCGCAGCTTCAGCCAGGCGGCTTTGGGATTAAACGTCACCCAGGGCGCTGTCAGCCGGCAGATCAAACAGCTTGAAGACTACCTCGGTGTAGCCCTGTTCGTACGTACTCCCCAAGGTCTGACACTGACCGAAACCGGCACCGCCCTTTCCCCGCATCTGGCGGAGGCCTTCGACCACATCGAACGCGCCCTGCAAGCGGTACGCGTGCCCAACCTGCGTCAGCGCCTGCGGATTCTCGCACCGCCGACCTGGGCGACTCGTTGGTTGTCGGCGCACCTGCGTGTGTTTTGCCAACGCTACCCGGACATCAGCCTGAGCGTGACTAACCAGGCCAGCCACGACAGCCTCGCCGAAGTCGATTGCCACATCCGCTTCGGCCTCGAAGCCGCCAGCCATTGCAGCAGCCAGTTGCTGGTGATGGAGCGTCACATCGCCGTGGCCAGTCCGGAGCTTTTCACCAACGGCCAACCGCCAGACCTGCGGCAGTTTCCGTTGCTGCACATCCTGCACGACGGCAAGCGCTTGAAGGTCTGGGAGAACTGGTTGGCCGCGATGGGCCGCGACGATGTCGATGCGGGGCAAGGACTGGAATTCAGCACACTGGATCAGGTGATCCATACGGCGTTGGCCGGTGGTGGGTTGGCGGTGATTGACCGGCAGATGATTGAGAAGGAACTGGCAAATGGCAGCCTGTTGCCGATCACTCCGGTGGAGGTGATCGGGCCTTATGGGTATTGGCTGGATGTGGCAAACGACAAGCAGGGGTTGTCGAAGGTGCGGTTGTTTACGCATTGGTTGGGGTTGGTCAGCAATCCATAGAACACCAACGACCCCTGTGGGAGCGGGCTTGCCCGCGATCGCGGTCTTCCATTCACATTGATGTTGAATGTGCCGACGCCATCGCGGGCAAGTCGGATCGCCGCACCGCCGCTCCCACAGGGATTCTTGGCAGACTTTAGATCGGTGCAGCGACTTTTACTGCAGTCGGCGCACTCCCCTCCACCGGACTCTGCGCCTTGCACGCCTGGCTCAACGTCAGCGATTTAGTCTCCGGCGCCCAGGCCCAGGAAATGATCGCGCCCAACGCCAGAATCGCCGCCAGTATGCCCATGGTCGGGCTCAAGCCAATCCCCGCCACACTCACCGGCAACAGAAACGTACTGACCGCCGAGCCCAAACGACTCACCGCTGTGGCAAGACCGATCCCGCTGGCCCGCACTTCAGTCGGAAAGCTCTCGGCCGGGAACACGCCCACAAGGTTACTCACGGCCGAAAGCACCAGCGTGAACAGTCCGAACACCAGCACCATCAGGAACGCCGCACTGCCCGGCAACACCGCCAACAGGAACAACGCCACCGCGAGGATGATGAACGAGTTGATCAAAAAGCCCCGGCGCGAGAATTTGATCGTGCACCAGATCCCGATCAGCGCGCCCAGAATCAACAGCATGTTCAGCATCAACTCGGTACCAAAACCTTCGGCCAGGCCCATCTTCTGCAGAATCGACGGCAGGAAGGTGTAGATGGCGAAGTACGGCATGACGATGCAGACGAAGAACAGGCAATTGAACGCGGTGCGCTTGCGGTATTCACGACTGAACAGCACCGCGTAACCGGAGCGGGTTTCGGTGGATTGTGTTTCGTCGAGTTCGACGTTGTCACCCAGATGCTTCTTGACGATCGCTCGCGCCTCGGCAATCCGACCCTGATTCACCAGCCAGCGCGGCGACTCGGGCGTGCCGATACGGGCGATCAGAATCAATGCCGCCGGAATCGCCGACGAGGCCAGCATCCAGCGCCAGGCATCGTCCCCGAGGCTGAGCATAGCGGTGCCGACGAAGGTCGCGGCCACGTAGCCGAAGGTCCAGATCACGCTGAACGAACCGAGCAACACGCCGCGGTGTTTCTTCGGCGCAAACTCGGCCAGCATGGCGTGACCGACGCTGAAGTCACCACCCAGCCCGATACCGATCAGCACCCGACAGAGAAACAGGCCCATGGCCGTTTCAGCGTAGAACTGCATCACCGAGGCAATGGTGATCAACACGAAGCTGACCAGGAAGATTTTCTGCCGACCGACTTTGTCGGAAATCCAGCCAAAAAACAGACTGCCGAGAAACAAACCGATCAGCGCCGAAGCCCCAATCAATCCCTGCCAGAACGTATCCAGCTGCATCTGTGGACTCAGCAGCGTGAACGCGATACCGATCAGACCGAGAATGTAGCCGTCGGTGAAATGCGCGCCGAAGGTCAGGCCGGCGATCTTGAGGTGGAAGCGCCCGATGGGCAGGTCGTCGATTTTTACCGGTTGGACGGACATGTAAGTCTCCAATTGTTGTTATTGACGGAGAAATGAAACCGATAGCTGTGTTTCTTGTAGGAGCGAGGCTTGCCCGCGAAGGCGGTGTGTCAGGTAATACAGATGTCGACTGACACACCGTCTTCGCGGGCAAGCCTCGCTCCTACAGGGTTGTGTGGGGCGTTAGAGGCCGCCCATCAACAGGTATTTGATTTCCAGGTAGTCATCCAGACCGTATTTCGAACCCTCGCGACCGAGGCCCGATTCCTTGATGCCACCGAATGGCGCCACTTCCGTGGAAATGATCCCTTCGTTGATCCCCACCATGCCGGCTTCCAGGCCATCGGCCATGCGCCAGACCCGGCCGATGTCGCGGCTATAGAAGTAGGCCGACAAACCGTACGGCGTGTCGTTGGCCCGTTGCAGCACCTCGGCCTCGTCCTTGAAGCGGAAGCACGCAGCCACCGGACCGAACGTTTCGTCCTGAGCGATCAGCATGTCGCTGTTGGCTTCGGTGAGGATGGTCGGCTCATAAAAAGTGCCGCCCAGTGCGTGACGGCGACCGCCGCACAGCAACTTGGCACCTTTCTCCAGCGCATCGCCCACATGCAGCTCGACCTTGGCCAGCGCTGCGGCGTTAATCAGCGGACCTTGCTCGGTTTCACCCTCCAGCGCGCTACCCACCCGCATTGCCGCAACGGCTTGCGCGAGTTTTCCGGTGAAGGCTTCATAGACGCCATCCTGAATGAAGAAGCGGTTCACGCAGACGCAGGTTTGCCCGGTGTTGCGGAATTTCGAGGCCATCGCGCCTTTGACGGCTGCGTCCAGATCGGCATCGTCGAAGACGATGAACGGCGCGTTGCCGCCCAGTTCCAGCGAGACTTTTTTCAGTGTGTCGGCGGCCTGACGCATCAGCAATTTGCCGGTGCGGGTGGAGCCGGTGAACGACAACTTGCGCACCACGCTGGAGGTTTGCAGCGCACCACCGATGGCCACGGCGTCGCCGGAAACGATGTTGAACACACCGGCCGGAATGCCTGCCTGTTCAGCCAATACCGCCAAGGCGAAAGCCGACAACGGTGTCTCTTCCGACGGCTTGAGAATCATCGTGCAACCCGCCGCCAGTGCCGGGCCAACCTTGCGGGTGACCATGGCCAGCGGGAAGTTCCACGGGGTGATCGCAGCGACTACACCGATGGCTTCCTTGACCACGATGATCCGCGCATCGGCCTTGTGGCTTGGAATCACGTCGCCGTAAGCGCGTTTGGCTTCTTCGGCGAACCACTCCAGAAAGCTCGCGGCATAGACCACTTCACCCATGGCTTCGGCCAGCGGTTTGCCTTGTTCGCGGCTGAGCAGGGTCGCCAGATCCTTTTGATTGCTCAGCATCAATTCGCTCCAGCGCTTGAGCTTCTGGCTGCGTTCCTTGGCAGTTAACTTGCGCCAGGCTGGCAAAGCGCGGTTGGCGGCGTCGATGGCTCGGTTGGTTTCTTCAGCGCCGGCCTTTTGTACGTCGGTAATCAACTCGCCATTGGCCGGGTTGAAAACCGGATACATCGAACCACCGCTGGACCATTGGCCGTCGATGAAGTTGCCGTTGCGGATCAGCGCGCTCATGCCACAGCCTCGGTCAGATTAAAGCGCTCCAGACCCGGACGGGCCGAACGCAAGATACGTTTGCCGGCGGTGTAATCGTTGATCACGTCGCACGGGGTGTAATTGCGTTCCAGCTCGTACAGCTCATCTGCATCGAGTCTGGTCTCCAGCGCTGCCAAGGCACTGTCGAACTGTTCTGTGGTGTCGGCGCCCACGAGCATGCAATCCACGCCCGGGTGATTGGCGACCCAGGCCTGCGCGATCTGTGCGTTGGACACGCCGCGAGCACGGGCCACACGCTGCACCGAATGCGCGATCTCGAACGAAGCTTCGTCGCTGTACATCTGTTGGGTGAAAAAGTCGGTCTGGTTACGAGTCGATTGCACATCACCGGTCAACAACCCGCGAGCCAACGGACTGAACACCGACACGCCCAAACCCTGATCACGGCAGAACGGGATCATCTCGCGTTCTTCTTCGCGGTAGGCGCAGTTCAGTTGCAGCTGCATGTTGATCGGCTTGACCCAGCCATTGCGCTCGCAGGCCATGAGAATTTTCGCCAGTTGCCCGGTGAGCATGGTCGAGACGCCGATGTATCGCGCCTTGCCGGAACGCACGATGTCGTTCATGGCGCTCATGGTTTCTTCGACCGGGGTATTCACGTCGAAGTAATGCAGCATGAACACATCAACATAATCCATGTTCAGACGCTTCAACGACGCATCGATGCTGTCCATGATGTGCTTGCGCGAATGACCGCTGGCGTTGATCCCGGTGCGAGTGCCGTAACCGACCTTGGTGGTGATCACCAGGTCTTCGCGACGGGCCAGGCGCTTGACGATGCGCCCCACCACTTCCTCGCCGACACCGGCGGAGTAGAAATCCGCGAGGTCGATGAAGTTCACACCGTTGTCCAGCGCATGCGCGACGATTGGCTCGCTTTTCTTCTCATCGAAGATCCACGGTTTCCAGTCCGGGGTGCCCATGTTCATGGTGCCCAGGCAGAGGCGGGAGACTTGCAGGCCGGAGTTGCCCAAACGAATGTATTGCATGGCGCGGACCTCAGGCTTTTGGGGTGTAGAAAGGGTTGCTGATGTGATTGACCACATCCGCCAGTTGCGCCGTTTCCGGCTTGCCGGTCAGCGCCGCACGAATCGCCGTGCGGCAGGCGTTGTAGTTGTTCAGGTAGACCGCATCCAGATCGTCGCAGGCCGGGTTGACCCAGTTCGCGGTCACGATGGCCCACTCGTCTTCGGCTTCCGGCGGCAAGGTGCCGTCCAGCAGCGCTTCAAGCACAGCCTTGGCGATCCCGGCCTGCGACGCGCCCCACGTGGCGTTGCCGTGCAGGTCGCTGCTGATCGCAGCCTTGTTCACATAAAGGGTCATTGGCTTGACCGGAATGTTCGGCTGGGCGATCACCATGAACGGGCAATGGCCCTGGCTCGGCGATGCCAGGCTGGTGGCAAACGCCTGCCCTGCCGGGCCGTTGCGCGGACCGATCAGAATGTTGATGTGCGCGGCATTCACGCCAGGGCCTTCGAAGCCTTCACCGATGTACAGGTCGAGTTCTTTCATGAGTCATTACTCTTCAGGGATTTGGGTTGATCAGAGGTGCACGCCGACCGTGGAGGTCGCGTGGCAAATGTCGGGATTCGAAGAGCGCAGCAGGTCGCTGGCGAGGACGCGGCAGTGAGGATTAGTCATGGGTGCAAACGCTCTTTTTGTTGTTGATGAGCTGTGTTTGCGATTTTTTAACACCGGGGGTTTGCGGGGCTGTAACCATTAAAAGTCATGAGGGCATGACTTCAAGTCATACCCTGAAGCAACCCCCTGTAGGAGCGGAGCTTGCTCGCGAAGGCGGAGTGTCCGCCGACATCATCGTTTTCTGATACACCGCTTTCGCGAGCAAGCTCTGCTCCTACAGGGATTGGGTTAATTGTGCTTAGTACGACGGAGCGTCTTTTTTCATGGTGTCCTTGGACATCGCGTCCTTTTTCATCTCATCCTTCTTCATCGTGTCCTTGGACATGGCATCTTTCTTCATCGTGTCCTTGGACATCGCGTCTTTCTTCATCGTGTCCTTTTGCATGGCGTCTTTGGACATCGAGTCTTTGCTCATGCTGTCGTTGCTCATGCCGTTATTGGTGGTTGCATCGGCCGCAAAAACGCTGGCGGCGTCAAATGCCAGGCACATGGACAGTACGGTGGTCGCTAACTTTTTCATGATGAAACTCCTTGAAGCACAGGTTGCGAATGAGCGCAGCGAGCGCTACGCAGTGAAGTGGCCAGGCGCCGTCAGCTGCCACCGAACCAGTTGTAGCCCTGGTCTTCCCAGTAGCCACCCGGATAGGTGTTGGTGACGAACATCGCCTGAATGTGTTTGGGATTCTTGTAGCCCAGCTTGGTGGGCATGCGCAGCTTCATCGGGAAGCCGTACTGGCGAGGCAGCACCGCGCCGTCATAGGTCAGCGTCAACAAGGTTTGCGAATGCAGTGCGGTGGCCATGTCGATGCTGGTGTAGTAGTCGTCCGCGCATTTGAAGCCGACATATTTGGCATCCGTGTCGGCACCGACCCGCTTCAGGAAGTCGCTGAACCGTACGCCGCCCCAGCGCCCGATCGCGCTCCAGCCTTCGACGCAAATGTGCCGGGTAATCTGTTCGGTCTGCGCCATGGCGCGCAGCTCTTCCAGGCGCCAGCTGCGCTTGTCCGCGACCATGCCGGTCACTTCCAGTCGATAACTCTCTTCCTCCACCGTCGGCGCCTCTTCGATGCCATAAAAGGCATTGAAGGGAAACGGCCGGGTGATCATCGACTCGGGATAGGTTGGCGCCAGTGCATTGGGGTTGAACAACCAGCCCTGCACCCGATCGTTGAACCGGGACATACTGGACAATGCAGTCTCAACGCTTTCGTTGTCGGTCAGGTTGCAGCCGGACAACATGGCCACACCGCCGAGGGTCAGGCCGCGCATCAGGAACGAGCGTCGTGAGCGGTCCTCGATCTGTGGTGCAAGGATCTTTCTGGCGTCTGTCAGGATGGACGACTCGTCCAGCCCTGAGCCTTCGATGCGCTTTTTCATACGGGCTCCTTGCGACCGACAATCATGGCCCACAACGTTTTTGGAACGAGCGCGACCATCACCAGATGAACCGCGACAAAGGCCACCAACAGCGACATCGCGATGAAGTGCACGTGCCGTGCGCCTTCGTAACCGCCCAGCAGTTCACGCAACAGCGGAAACTGGACGGACTTCCACAACACCAGCCCGGAAATCACCAGCAGTGTGATGTCGACCATCACGAACAGGTATGCCACCCGTTGCACCTGGTTGTAATGGCTCAGATCGGCATGCCCCAACCGCCCTCGCAACGCCGCCCACAGGTCATGCAGGACACCTTTAGGCGAAACCGGGAAAAAGCGCCGTTTCAGACGACCACTGACGAGGTTGATGATCAGGTAGACAAGACCGTTGACGGCCAGAAACCACATCGCCGCGAAATGCCATTGCAACGCCCCGCCAAGCCAGCCGCCCAAGGTGATTGTTTTGGGAAAACTGAAGTCGTACAGCGGGGAAGCGTTATAGATTCGCCAACCGCTGGTGACCATGACCAGCACCGCCAGGGCGTTCAGCCAATGGGTCAGCCGAAGCCAGCGGGGATGTGTGCTGACCGTGGGTGAAGCAGGTAACTGCGACATGATGGGCTCCCGGCGGTTGATCGTTGGAGCCGATTATGTGAGCCGACAGGTCGCCAAATCCTCACGTAAAGTTAAATTAAACGTGACAACTCTCGGCGCCTTGCAGCGGTCCTTGCACCGCAATTGTGTTTAAAATGCCGCCCCTTCTCATTGCCGACGCTGCCCGATGAACTCAGACGCCCTCTCCACCCTCCACGACCATTTACTGACAGCCCTGGCAGCGGCCCCCGCCGAAACCCGTCGGCTGTTCCACGGCCGTGGCCGGTGCTGGCCGGGGCTGGAGCAATTGACCGTCGATTGGCTGCAGGGCGTGGTGCTGGTGTCGCTGTTCAAGGAACCCGAAGCATCGCAACTGGAAGCGTTGAAACAGAAGCTGATGGACGTCACGCAATCGCCTGCGTGGACGCAATCCGGCGCGCACACGCTCTTGCTGCAACATCGCTACCTGCTGCAAAGCACGACCGAGTGGCTGTTGGGGGACGCGATCGACGAGATGACGATCACCGAGGGCGGTTTGCATTACCGGGTGGACCTGGGCCGCAAACAGAACACCGGCCTGTTCCTCGACATGCGTTACGGCCGCGACTGGGTGCGGGCCAATGCCCAGGGCAAGCGCGTGCTGAACCTGTTCGCCTACACCTGCGGATTCTCGGTGGCGGCCATCGAGGGGGGTGCTACGCACGTGGTCAATCTGGACATGTCCAGCCCGGCCCTGAGCCGTGGCCGCGACAATCACCGGCTCAACGGCCACGACCTGAGCAAGGTGACTTTCCTCGGTCATGACCTGTTCAAATCCTGGGGCAAGGTGATCGGCAAGGGCCCTTACGACCTGGTGATCATCGACCCGCCGTCCTTTCAGAAAGGCAGTTTTCTGCTGACCAAGGACTACCAGCGCGTGCTGCGCCGGCTGCCGGAATTGCTCAGCCCCCAGGGCACGGTTCTGGCGTGCATGAACGATCCGGCGTTCGGCCCGGACTTCCTCATCGACGGCGTCACCCGCGAAGCACCGAGCCTGCGTTTCGAGCAACGGCTGGACAATCCGCCGGAGTTTCCAGACGCCGATGTTGAATGCGGGTTGAAGGCGTTAGTGTTCAGGCTGGAGGATTGAGCACCAACGCAAACAACTCACCATGCCCATTCACATTGAGCTTGTGATAGAGGTTGCGCCGGTGCACCTTCACCGTCTCCGGGGAAATGCCCATCTGTTGGGCGATGGCCTTGCTTGAGAAACCCTGAAGAATCAGGCGCGCCGTTTCGACTTCCCGCACCGACAGGCGCGCGTCGAAGCGATCGAGCAGGGTCGCCAGATCCCCGGCCACCGCCTCGGCGGCCGGTCCTTCAGGCGGCAGCAATTGAAGGTGACGGCGCATCGCCGCCAGCACCCAATCACGCACACAGAGCAGGCGGCCCTGCTCTTCAGGACTGAACCGCGTCGAGCGACCCAGGGACAAACCGAGCACGGCGCCATCGACGTTGACCATGAACTGCAACTCGTCACCGCCCACCACGGTGCGGAAGTAGCTCAGGTAGTACTCGCTCTGCTGGAACTGGTCAGGGGCGACCGAATCGAGGCTGTGCAAGCCATCGGCAATGCCGGCGCAGGCGGCCTGATAAAACGGGTCGAGCAGGTACATGCCGGCACTGTAGTCCGCCAATTCTTCATGCTCGTCGGCGCCACCTTTGGCGTCGAAATCAATCAGCAGACGCGGCACCCGCCCGGCCCGCATCACCGCGACCAACGCATTATCCAGCGGCACCAGCAGGCGCAGCGTGTCGACCAGCGCGCGCCAGAACCCGTCCTGCCCCACTGCACCAAATACCCGCGCCAGCCCTTGGTGCATCGGTAATTCTTTCAACAACGCGTCCACGCACTACCCCTTTCGAGTAACCCATGATGGGAATGGGTGAGTCCACTCCCTGCCGATACGCTGCAAGCACCTGATCATTACCGGCCTGCAGCAGGCCAGGAGTGCCGCATCATGAGTCGTCACCGCGCGTATATCAATCTTGGACTGGGCGCCTGTCTGTCGGTCTCGCTATCGGCGATTGCCGCCGAGGGGCCCACCGTGCACGTGTACAACTGGTATGACTACATTGGTCCCACGACCTTGCAGAATTTCAAGCGTGACACCGGAATTGCGCCGGTCTACGACACCTTCGACAGCGCCGAAGTACTGGAGGGAAAATTGCTCACCAGCCGCAGCGGATACGACGTGGTAGTGGCCAGCAACTTCAGTCTGCCGACCCTGATCAAGGCCGGCGCCCTTGCACCCCTGCCGCACGCTCAGATGCCTGATTTCAAAAACATGGACGCTGATCTGTTGGCGAAACTGGCCAACAACGATCCGGGCAACCAGTACGCCGTACCGTATCTGTGGGGCACCAACGGCATCGGCTACAACATCGACAAGGTCCGCGCTGCGCTGGGCGACAAGGCGCCGGTGGACTCCTGGGACCTGGTGTTCAACGAGGAGAACCTGGCCAAGCTCGGCCAGTGCGGCGTGGCCATGCTCGACTCGCCGGCCGAGATGTTGCCCGTCGCCCTGCACTACCTCGGTCTGCCAACTAACAGCACCAACCCCGAGGACTACAAGAAGGCCGAAGCGCTGCTGCTCAAGCTGCGTCCGCACATTGCCTACTTCAACTCGTCCAAGTTCATCAGCGACCTGGCCAACGGCAACATCTGCGTGGCGGTGGGTTGGTCCGGCGCGATGCTGGAAGCCAAGACCAATGCCGAGCAGGCCAACAACGGCGTGAAGATCGCCTACAGCTTGCCGAAGGAAGGCGCGCCGGTGTGGTTCGACACGCTGGTATTGCTCAAGGACGCGCCGCATCCAGAACAGGGCCTGGCGTTCATCGACTATCTGATGCGCCCCGACGTCATCGCCCCCGTCAGCGATCACCTCTCCTACCCCAATGGCAACCGCAGCGCGACGCCACTGGTGGCCGAAGCCACCCGCAACAACCCGGCCGTATATCCGTCGGCCGAAGCCATGGCCACGTTATTCACCCTTCAGCCCCTGCCGCCCGCCACCGAGCGCGTGCGGACGCGGATCTGGAGCAAAGTCAAAAACGGCCAGTAAACCTAATACCAATCATTTTTCGATGTGAATCGCTTTTCGTAGGAGCCAGGCTTGCCGGCGAAAGCGCTCTTGAGGACGCCTTCGCCGGCAAGCCTGGCTCCTACGAGTCCTGCCACGAATAGAAGAAGAGAGAAACGATGAAACCACGTGCCCGCGACCTGAACATCCACTTCGGCCAACTGCAACCCGGCCCGCTCAACGCCATTACCGATGTGCCCGGCGTCCGGGTCGGCCACAGCAATGTGCGAGGACGCACCGCAAACGGCCGCGACATCCTGACCGGCGTCACCGTGATCGAGCCGCGTGCCGGTTCAACCAATCAGCAACCGTGCTTTGCCGGCGTCCATGTGCTCAACGGCAACGGTGATGCCACGGGGCTTGAATGGATTCGCGAGGCAGGCCTGTTGACCAGCCCGATCGCCTTCACCAACACCCACAGCCTGGGTGTGGTGCGCGATGCGCTGGTGACGCTGGATCGCCAGAACCAGCCCGATGACGGGCGCCTCTACTGGAACATGCCCGTGGTGCTGGAGACCTTCGACGGTCTGCTCAACGACATCAACGGTTTCCACGTGAGGCCTGAACATGTGGCCCAAGCCCTGCGCACGGCAGTGGCTGGCCCGGTCAGTGAAGGCGCCGTCGGCGGCGGCAGCGGCATGATCTGCCACGAATTCAAGGGCGGGATCGGCACTGCTTCGCGACGTCTGAACAGTGCTCAGGGCGGCTGGACCGTCGGCGCCATCGTCCAGGCCAACCACGGCATCCGCAACGAATTGCGCGTCGACGGTTACCCGGTCGGGCGCTACATGGAAAAGGCTGACTCGCCGTTCCTCAAAGCGTCTTTGCCGCATCCTGGCATGGGTTCGATCGTCGTTTGCCTGGCCACCGATGCGCCGTTGCTGCCACACCAGTGCACGCGCCTCGCGCAGCGCGCCAGCCTCGGTCTCGCCCGCACCGGCGGCGGCAATGAAGACCATAGCGGTGACATTTTCATTGCCTTTGCAACCGGCAATGACGTGCCACCCGCCGCTTATGAAAGCAAGAAGGCGCCGACAACCGACAACCTGAGCATGGTCAATAACGACCACATCAGCGAGTTGTTCCTGGCCGCCACCGAAGCGGTGGAGGAAGCGATCATCAATGCCTTGCTGGCCTCCGACACCGCCGAGGGCAATGGGCATGCGGTGCCGGGACTGGATGCCGGAACGCTGCTCAACGCCTTGCGTCGGGCGGGTTGGCCGGGTGATTCGACTAGCGGTACTTGAGTGCGAAACCCCATCTTTCTACGATGAATCTACGCAGCCGCTTGTTTGCTCAAGCCGTTGCGTAAGTGGTGAGTGAACTGAACCCCCAACAAGCTCATCACTTGTTTCATGCGCATCTTGAGCCTCGAGGGCTCTACTTCCTCCCCATCAAAGAGCCTTGAGGCTCTTTTTTAACTGCGCGAAATCCAGACATGAAAAGCCCGGCATTTGGCCGGGCTTTTTACATTTGTTCGACGCAGATCGATCGCCACGCCGCCTGGGCAAGCATATCCCTGTACGTCTTCGGACGGCCCTTCACCCGGCCCGATAACCATGTCCGGCAATAGCTTTCCGCCTGGCCAATGATCAGCGACAGCATCAATTCGGCCGGAAAACCTTTTAACTCATCGCCTCGCGCCGAAGCCGACAGCCACTCCAACAGTTGCTTGTTGCGAGCCTTGTTACGGGTAGCCAGTTCGTCCTTGAACGGCCCTTTAGTGACGGAAAATCGCGCGTGGTACTGGAAGCGCGCCCATTCGGGCTGGTTGTCGACCCAATCCACATAGCTGTGCACCAGCGCGTACACACCCTCTTGCGTCGTGCCCGCGTCGCTCAGGTAGCTGTCGCGCAACCTGGCCTGATCATCCAAAGCGGTGAAAAACAGCGCGGCCACCAAACCTTCCTTGTTCCCGAAGTGGTGATAAATCGCACCCACGCTGGTATCGCATTCGGCGCGGATCATCTCAATGGTCGTGGCCTCGATCCCCTGCTCGTTAAACAGCGTGAGGGCCTTTCTAAAGATGTCGCGTTTGAGTTCAGCGCGTCTTCCGGGGTAGCAGCGCTCGAGTAAATCTGACGTTTCCATGCTCAACACAGACCCAAAAAATCAATGGTGAAGGCAGGCAACTGCCATCGGACAAGTGGCGCTAGGTTGACAGAATTCCCGTCGACAGAATACTGTTCCGCAACAGAACATTATTCTGTTACGGAACATCATTCTGTTTATCAGCCCATCAGCGAGGCGTCAAAATGAGTCAGTTTCTCAGCATGTTCACCAGCGCAGGCCCGCAAGCGTTCAGCAAAATGGCCTGCCAGGTGGCGCCCTACTTCAGCACCATCAACCCGCTGGTCACGGCGTTGCGCAAAGACTTCGCGACGGTGCAGGTGCCGTTCGCCAAGGAGATTACCAACCACCTGGGTACGGTTCATGCGATTGCGATGTGTAATGCCGCCGAACTGGCAGCCGGGATGATGACCGATGTGTCGATTCCCGAAGGCGCACGCTGGATTCCCAAAGGCATGACGGTCGAGTACCTGGCGAAGGCAAAAACCGATGTGACGGCGGTGGCCGATGGGGGTGCCATCGACTGGACTACTGAAGGCGACAAGATCGTGCCGGTGGACATTCATGACGCCGAGGGCAAGAAAGTGTTCACGGCGCAGATCACCATGAACATCAAGCTTACTTAAACGCTGACGGGGCCTAATGTGGGAGCGAGTTGTCTGGGCGAGCGCGGTTAGCGTGCCTCGCCCAGTCGCTCGCGGACAAACTCGTTCGCCTTGCGCGTCATCTGGTCCAGATGCCGGTCACGCTGCTTTTCCGCATCGAGCATCGCCCGTTTGCCGTGCTTTTGCAGCAGATAGGTATGAATCTGCCGCACCTCCAGCGAGCTGTAGATCGACGCCACATCCAGCAGCCCCATCAAGCCGTCGGTGCCATGGTCGTGGGTGTTCATCAGCACCTGAGTACCACGCACACCCACCACCTGAAAGCCCATTGCCTCAAAGTACCGAACCTTGGCCACGGCACACGTCAGTTCGGCATGAGGGTAACGGCCGACCATTTCCTGCAGCATTCGCCGGGCGATACCCTGACGCCGATGGCTGGCCTGCACCGCCATATACGCCACGCCGCATGCATCGGGATCGTCCTTGACCGGCAGGTACAGCAGAAAGCCGACGACCTTCTCCGGGTCATCTTCGTAGGTTGCGACGAGCAACTCCACGGCAATCCCTTTCGCCCCGTTCAATGCCTCCAGATAGAGATGAACCTCGTAGCCGATCGCGTACTGGTACACGTTGTACAACAGATTGCTCGGCGCGATAGCGATCATGCTGATGTCGGTCAGGTAATCGACCACCATCTGCAGGATCTGGCTATTGATGTGCTCGGGGCACGGGGTTTTGAAATGGGTGATCTGGGGCATTCGTGGCTCTGACTCTGGGGCGGACGTGAAGAATGTGTTCGCGGGCGTGCCTATCATAACGTGCTGACGTGACCGAAGGTGGTGTGTCAGTCGACAGCCATGCTGAATGTCCCGGCCCCTTCGCGAGCAGGCTCGCTCCCACAATTGATCTCCATACGGCGAAGATTCAATGTGGGAGCGAGCCTGCTCGCGAAGGGGCCAGAGGCGACGCAACTAAACAGTGGCTTTAAACCCCTCCTCCCGCTGCAACGCCCTCGCCTGAATCACATCCAGCACGGCGCAGCCTTCACGCATCAGCAGATGCACCGCCCGGGTAACGCGCGTCAGATCACAATCGGAAATGTTCTTCAGGTTGAGGCTGGACAACGTGTCCGCCAAATCGCGAACCACGGTAAAGCGATGCATGGCGCAAGCGGCCAGGTCACTGAGTTCTTTGTGGGTGTTGACGAAGAGCACCGGGGTTTCGGCGTCGTAGGTGTCGATGGGGAAGTAACGGGGCATTACTTGGTCGAACATGTGTGTAACTCCTATAAATAGAGCTTCCACCATTCGCGGCCAAGCGAAAGAGGTGGCAGCTGTACGCGGGTTGGCCGACCGGGTATAGGAAACCGGCACACCCGAAGGTGTCCCACGCACAGCCGCCATAACACACCATTTCAGACGTAAAAAACGTCTGAAATGGTGTTATGGACGCTGAAGCATTCCTAAACTCGACCGGCCAAGGTCGTTCGCGGTGTTTTCCGCGGCCCGAACTATAGGAGTCGATGCCGAAACGCGGCAACAGGGTACGTTGTAGGAAACGTCTTGAAAAGTTGTGCGCTACGCAATGATCGTTCCCACGCTCTGCGTGGGAATGCAGCCCGGGACGCTCCGCGTCCCTTCCGGAGCCGAACGCAGAGCGTCCGTTGAGGCATTCCCACGCGGGAGCGTGGGAACGATCGTCGACCGCCATTGATGAGTTCAGCTCATGACTTCATGCAGCTTATTGCCCTTAATCGATTGATCAAACCTTTCTAGTATGTGAGGGATCCGCGCTATTTCGTAGGTCGTTCACCCATCTCGCCTTCTACTTAGGCTGGCCAAAAGTAATGTCCGCGCTGATTCATGAGCAGGACGCATAACTCTATAGACGAATTACGCAAAAACATTCCGCGAGCGCACGGGTCACTCTTCTGATGAGGACTGTCAACGCCAACAACGTATAGGAATCGAACCAATGGACGACCGTGACCTGATGTCGATTTCCCGGCGCAAATTTCTGATTGTGGGCGCGGTGACGGCGGCGGCCGTGGCGCTTCCACCGTTCATCTCTGCGCAAGCGTCCGCCGCCAATGCGGCACGCCCGATCAAAACCAAAGTGTCGATCTGGGTGAACGATCAACAGCGACAACTGGATCTCGATACCCGCACCACGCTGCTCGATGCACTACGGGAAAACCTGCAGCTCACCGGCACCAAGAAGGGTTGCGACCACGGCCAGTGCGGCGCGTGCACGGTGATTGTCGATGGCCGACGGCTCAATTCCTGCCTGACCCTGGCGGTGATGCACGAAGGCTCGAAAGTCACCACCATCGAGGGGCTCGGCACACCGGAAAAACTTCACCCCATGCAGGCCGCGTTCATCAAGCACGACGGCTATCAGTGCGGCTATTGCACGCCGGGGCAGATCTGCTCTGCGGTCGCGGTGCTAGGGGAAATTCGCGACGGCATTCCAAGCCATGCCAGTCCAAGTCTCACCGAGCAACCCAAGCTGATCGCCAGTGAAATCCAGGAACGCATGAGCGGCAACATCTGCCGCTGCGGGGCGTACTCCAACATCATCGAAGCGATCACCGAAGTCGCGGAGGCCAGCGCATGAGGCCCTTTACCTATTTACGCGCCAAGTCGCCAGCCGAAGCCGCTGCGTTGGCCGCGCAAGTCAATGGTTCACGGTTCATCGCCGGCGGCACCAACCTGCTCGACCTGATGAAACTCGACATCGAGACGCCAACACACCTGATCGACGTCAACGGCCTTGCCCTGGACCGCATCGAAGCCACACCCGAAGGCGGTCTGAGAATCGGCGCGCTGGTCAGAAACACCGACCTGGCCGCCGACGCGCGCATCCGAAAGGACTACGCCCTGCTCTCCCGCGCCCTCCTCGCCGGTGCCTCCGGCCAATTGCGCAACAGGGCCACCACGGCGGGCAACCTGCTGCAACGCACGCGCTGCCCGTACTTCTATGACACTCATCAGGCGTGCAACAAACGCCAGCCTGGCAGCGGCTGCGCGGCCATCGGTGGCTTCAGTCGGCAGTTGGGCATCATCGGTGTAAGCGACGCCTGCATCGCCACGCATCCCAGCGACATGGCCGTCGCCATGCGTGCCCTGGACGCTCAAGTCGAGACTGTCCGACCCGACGGCACAACCCGCAGCCTTCCGATCGCAGACTTGCACCGATTGCCCGGCAACACGCCCAACATCGAAACCACGTTGGCGGCCCATGAGCTGATCACCGCCGTCACGCTGCCGGCACCGCTCGGCGGCACGCACATCTACCAGAAAGTCCGTGATCGCGCTTCTTACGCATTCGCCCTTATTTCTGTGGGCGCAGTGATTCAGCAGGACGGCTCAGGCCGCGTAGCGCTCGGCGGCGTCGCGCACAAGCCATGGCGCGTGGAGGCAGCCGAATCCGCGATGTCCCAAGGTGCAAAAGCGCTGACTGAACAGTTGCTCGCAGGCGCCACACCCACCCATGAAAACGCATTCAAATTGACGCTGGTCGAGCGCACGCTCGCTTCGGTGATGGCGCAAGCGAGGGCTCAGGCATGAAATTCGACACGCCCGCTACAACCAACCCGATCGACCAGATGAAGGTGGTCGGCAAGGCCACGACCCGTATCGAAGGACCATTGAAGACCACCGGTCATGCACCTTATGCCTACGAACACCATGCCGCCGTACCCAACCAGGCCTATGGCGTGGTGGTCGGTTCGGCCATCGCCAAAGGGCGCATCGCCTCGATGGATCTGGAAGTGGCGCAGTCAGCGCCGGGGGTGATCGCCATCGTCACCGCCGCGAATGCCGGCAAGCTCGGCAAAGGCAAATACAACACCGCAACGTTACTCGCCGGGCCAGACATTCAGCACTACCACCAAGCCGTGGCGTTGGTGGTCGCAGAAACCTTCGAACAGGCACGGGCCGCCGCGGAGCTGGTGAACATTACCTATGTGAGCGCTAAAGGCGTGTTCGACCTCGCCAGTTCGCGCGGGTCGGGCGTGGAAGCCAAGGACCAGATGGCAGACACCGTCCATGGCGATTTTGAAAGTGCGTTCGCGGCGGCGCCGGTGCAACTGGACGCGACCTACACCACCCCCGATCAGGCCCACGCAATGATGGAACCGTTCGCGTCGATGGCGTCCTGGAAAGGCGACCAGCTGACGCTGTGGACGTCCAATCAAATGATCGATTGGTCGGTCACCGATCTGGCGACCACCCTCGGGGTACCAAAGCAAAACGTGCGGCTGATCTCGCCGTACATCGGCGGCGGTTTCGGCGGCAAGTTGTTCATCCGGTCGGATGCACTGCTCGCCGCCCTCGGCGCGCGCCTGGCCGGCAGACCGGTGAAAGTGGCGCTCGCCCGCCCGCTGATGTTCAACAATTCCACCCACCGTCCGGCGACTATTCAACGCATCCGCATCGGTGCCACGAGCGATGGCAAGATCACCGCCATGGCGCACGAAGGCTGGTCCGGCGACTTGCCCGGCGGCAAAGTCGAGCGGGCGGCGCAGCCGAGCAAACTGCTGTATGCCGGTGAAAACCGATTGGTGACGATGAGGCTTTCAACACTCGACCTGCCGGAAGGCAATGCCATGCGCGCTCCGGGTGAAACGCCCGGTTTGATGGCGCTGGAAATTGCCATGGACGAGATGGCCGAAAAGCTGAAACTCGACCCCATCGAATTCCGCATCCTCAATGACACCCAGGTCGATCCGACCAATCCCAAACGGCCCTTTTCAAAGCGGCAGTTGGTTGAATGCCTGCGCACCGGGGCGGACCGTTTTGGCTGGAAGCAACGCCTTCCACAACCGGGCACGCAACGCGACGGCCGCTGGCTGATCGGCATGGGCGTCGGTGTCGCCTTTCGCAACAACGCCCTGGTGAAGTCGGGCGCCCGTGTGCGGCTCAATGATCAGGGCACGGTGACCGTGGAAACCGACATGACCGATATCGGCACCGGGAGCTACACGATCATCGCCCAGACGGCGGCGGAAATGATGGGGGTTACCCTCGATGACGTGGTCGTGCGTCTGGGTGATTCAAACTTCCCGGTATCGGCCGGCTCTGGCGGGCAATTCGGCGCCAACTGCTCGACGGCAGGTGTCTATGCGGCCTGCGTCAAACTTCGCGAGGCCGTCGCGCAACGCCTTGGCGTGAACGCGGACGAGGCCATTTTCGTTGACGGTGAAGTGCGCTCGGCCGGCAAGCACTTTCCGTTGAGCAACGCGGCGCAGGCCGGAGAAATCGTCGCCGAGGACTCCATCGAGTTCGGTGAGCTGAGCAAGCAGTACCAGCAGTCGACGTTCGGCGCGCACTTTGTCGAAGTCGCTGTCGACAGCGCGACCGGGGAAACCCGTGTCCGACGCATGTTGGCGGTCTGTGCGGCCGGGCGAATCCTTAACCCGGCCTCGGCACGCAGTCAGGTGATCGGGGCGATGACCATGGGGGTCGGTGCAGCGCTGATGGAAGAACTGGCCGTCGACAAACGGCTGGGCTTTTTCGTCAATCATGACCTGGCCAGCTACGAGGTGCCGGTGCATGCGGACATCCCGCATCAGGAAGTGATTTTCCTCGATGAAACCGACTCGGTCTCATCGCCGATGAAAGCCAAAGGCGTCGGGGAGCTGGGACTTTGCGGTGTGAGTGCGGCCATCGCCAACGCGGTCTACAACGCGACGGGGGTCCGTGTTCGGGAGTACCCCATCACGCTGGACAAGCTGCTGGACAAGTTGCCGCCAATGATTTGATTTTGTAGGAGCATGGCTTGCCCGCGATGAACGATGACTCGGTCCGTCAGGAAGACCGCGTAATCGTTCTTCGCGAGCAGGCTCGCTCCCACAGGTTATTGCGCGTTGGCATAGTCCTGCTCGCTGACCTGCTCCATCCAGTCGACCACTTTGCCGTCCTGCACTTCGGCGATGGCAATGTGGGTCATGGCGGTGGTCGCGGTCGCGCCGTGCCAATGCTTCACGTGAGGTGGAATCCACACTGTGTCACCCGGCTTGATCACACGCACGGGCTGATCCCATTCCTGCACCCAACCGGAGCCTGCGGTCACGATCAGGGTTTGTCCCAGCGGATGGGTGTGCCAGGCGGTGCGAGCGCCGGGTTCAAAGGTGACCGTGGCGCCACTGACCTGCGCCGGTTCAGTGCCTTTGAACGGCGCGTCGACACGTACGGTCCCGGTGAAATAATCAGCGGGGCCTTTCACCGAAGGTTGGGATCCGTTGGGGGTCACTGTCAGCATCGGGGTCTCCTGAGCCAGGGAATCGAAGGCCAATAGCGAAAGCGAGAGCGCTGTTGCTGCAAGGTTCTTCATGGATGTTCTCAATTAAGTATTTTTGACAAGCAAACGCTCACTCAATCTACCCGTGATGCATTATTAAAATTAGCCGCTAGAATCAGAAAAGACCTATGAGAGTGACTCATTAATGCTTCGGGAAAACGCCAACGACCTGCTCGCTTTCCTGGCGGTTGCGCGAGAAAGAAGTTTCACCAAAGCGGCTGCCAAACTCGGCGTTTCCCAGTCGGCACTGAGCCATACGATCCGGGCGCTGGAAGCACGATTGGGCCTGCGCCTGCTGACCCGTACCACGCGCAGCGTGTCGCCGACCGAGGCCGGGCAACACCTGCTTGAAACCATTGGCCCGCACTTCGAAGAAATCGAGATTGAACTGGCGGCGCTGAGCAATCTGCGCGACACACCCGCCGGCAACATTCGCATCAATGCGATGGACCACGCGCTGGAGTACATTCTTTGGCCGGTGTTGAAACCGTTCCTGGCGAAGTACCCGGACATCTCGGTCGAGGTCTGTTGCGACTACAGCTTTGTCGACATCGCCGCCCAGGGTTTCGATGCCGGCGTGCGCCTGGGCGAGGACGTGGCGCAAGGCATGATCGCCACCCGCATCGGGCCGGACATGCGCATGGCGGTGGTGGGTTCACCTGCCTACTTTGCCAACCGTGTACGGCCAAAAACGCCGCGCGATCTGACCGATCACGCCTGCAACAACCTGCGCCTGCCCACCAACGGTGGCTTGTACGCCTGGGAGTTTAAAAAGGGCGAGGACAGCCTGAAGGCTCGAGTGTCTGGTCAGGTCACGTTCAATGGCGTGTATCAGTTGCTCAACGCGGCGCTGGACGGCTTCGGTCTGAGTTACATCCCCGAAGACCTGGTTGCGCCACACATTGCGGCTGGGCGACTGGTGCAGGTGCTGGAAGATTGGTGCGCACCGTTTGCCGGTTTCCACCTGTATTACCCCAGCCGTCGCCAGGCTTCGCCGGCCTTCGCGCTGCTGCTGGATGCGCTGCGGTATCGGGGTTGATCCGTCGATGATCGTTCCCACGCTCTGCGTGGGAATGCCTCAACGGACGCTCCGCGTTCGGCTTCAGAAGGGACGCGGAGCGTCCCGGGCTGCATTCCCACGCAGAGTGTGGGAACGATCTACGGCTCGATTGATGAGTCAGGCTCATAGGGCAATTCGTATTTAACGGGCTAATCAATCAACGCCTCGGCTTTTATGATGGCGCACCGCGCTGTTATCCCGAGAAGTCACCACGCCCATGCCCACCCCCCACGGAGCCAAACTCACCCCACGCCAGATCGCCGTGCTCGCAATCATTCTGTGCAGCTACCTGATGATCGTGCTGGATATTTCCATCGTGATCACCGCCCTGCCCCGGATTCGGCAAACCTTCGAGATGTCCACGGCAGGCCTGTCGTGGGTGCAGAACGCTTACACCCTGGCCTTCGGCGGCCTGTTGCTGCTGGGCGCGCGGGCCGGCGATATCCTCGGTCGGCGTCGTATGTTCATTGCAGGTTTGGGGCTGTTCACTGCCGCCTCGTTGCTCGTCGCAATGGCCCAGAGCGCGGGGTTGCTATGGTCCGCCCGAGCACTGCAAGGCGTCGGCGCGGCGATCCTCGCGCCGTCCACCCTCGCCTTGCTGCTGACCCACTTTGAGGGTCACCAGCGCACCCGCGCTATCGCTTACTACGGCGCCGCCGCCGGTATCGGTGCCAGCGTCGGTTTGCTGCTCGGCGGGCTGTTGACCGAGTGGCTGTCCTGGCGTGTGGGCTTTTTGATCAATGTGCCGATTGGCATCGCACTGATGGTGGGTGCTAAGCGTTGCCTGGGTGAAACCACGCTGCATGCCGGAAAATTTGACCTGGTGGGCGCCGTGCTCTCAACGCTGGGGATGACGGCGCTGGTCTACGGCATTGTCCGCTCGGCCATGGTCGGATGGAGCGATGCGGTCACCCTCGGCAGCGTGGTCGGTGGCGTCGTATTACTGGCGATTTTCATCACCCACGAAGCGCGAGTGCATCAGCCGATCCTGCCCCTGCGCCTGTTTACCCACCGGGTCCGTGCCGGTGCCTACGCGACACGGATGTTGTTTCTCGGCGGGATGATCGGCTTCTGGTTTTTCACCACGCAGTACCTTCAGGAGGTGCTCGGGTTCAGTGCAAGCGAGGCCGGCATGGCGTTCTTGCCGACCACCTTGGTGAATTTCGCCGTCGCCCTGGCCGTGCCGCGATTGACCCAACGTTTTGGCAACAGCTGGCTGCTGGCCGGTGGCGTCGCGTTCACCCTGATCGGCATGATCTGGCTCAGCGGCGTCACCGCACACAGTGATTACCTGATGGATGTCGCGCTGCCGATGGCGTTGATCGGGTTAGGCCAAGGCGCCAGCCTCAGTCCATTGACCACGGCCGGCATGACCGATGTAGAACCGCGCGACGCCGGCGCCGCCTCAGGGCTGGTGAATGTGGCGCACCAGTTGGGCGGCTCTTTGGGGCTGGGCATCCTCACCGTGGTGTTCGCTCACGGCGAGGGTTCGAATGTCAGTGTCGAAGCCATTTCATCCGGTATCTCAGCAGCGTTCATTGGCAGCAGCGTGATGCTCGGGCTGGCGCTGATCTGCATTGGCGCCGTGATTATTAAACCCGATGATCGAGTTACTGCTCCGGCGCAACCATCCGAAACCGGATATTGATCTTGTCGGAGACGACGCCGTCGGCCCATTCACCTTCACCGACTTTGAAGTCGCTGCGTTTGAGCGTTAACTGGCCATCGAAAATCCCGATGGCGTTCTCGGACTTCAGCAGCACCGGTACATTCACTTCACGCGTGATCCCCCTGAGCGTGAGTTTGCCGGTGATCGAGTAACGGTTGTTGCTCAGTACTTTCACGCCGATCGATTCAAACGTCGCCACTGGATACGTTGCGGTGTCGAACCAGGCAGGCTTTTGCAGTTCGCTGTTGGCATCACTGCTCCCGGCATCGATGCTGTCGAGCTGGATGGTGAGCGCGGCGTGGGCTGCTGACGGGTTCGCCGTGTCGAAATCAAGCGTGGCGTCAAACTTGCCGAACGTGCCGTATACCCGCGAGGAGAACTGTTTATACGTGAAGGAGATCGTGCTGGCGGTTTCATTCACCTGCGTGTACTCGACCGCGTGGACGCAAGGCAACGCGCCGAATGCAAGGGCGGCAACCAGCCCCGCGCAAGTCGGGTATCGATGTTTCATGGGATTCTCCGGTCGGGGCTCCCGTCATGAGCTGAGGCGCCGCACACGTTAGCCAGCGATAGGTGGACTAAAGCAAAATAACGCCGTTTATTCCACCTGGCGCTCAGACTTCCGACCACCTGTCGGCCAACACGAGTGGCCGCCCGATACGGCCGTCGCCCGGGTGTTTAATGACTGTCCAACTCACCGCATCGGGGGACGGGTCATGAAATTTGTCATCATCGGAGGAAGCGGGCTGATCGGCAGCAAAGTCTGCAAGAACCTCCAGGATCTGGGGCATGAAGTCATATCAGCATCACCGAGCACCGGCATCAACGTCATCACCGGCGAAGGCCTGGCGGACGCGCTCAAGGGCGCCGACGTGGTGGTCGACGTGGCCAACTCACCCTCATTCGAGGATCACGCGGCGCTGCATTTCTTTGAGACAGCCGGGCATAACCTGTTCGCTGCCGAGAAGGTTGCCGGCACCCAACACCATGTCGCCCTGTCAGTCGTCGGCACCGAACGTATGCTCGACAGTGGTTATTTTCGGGCCAAGATGGCCCAGGAAAAACTCATCAAGGCGTCGGGCGTCCCCTACACCATCCTGCGCGCCACGCAGTTCTTCGAATTCATTGGTGCCATTGCTTACTCAGGTCGCGAGGACGGCAACACCATCCATCTAACGTCTGCCGCGTTGCAACCGGTGGCCTCGGTCGATGTCGCGGCCGCACTGACGGCTATCGCTCAAAAAGCGCCGATCAATCAGACCGTGGAAGTGGCCGGGCCGGATCGCCGACCCATTGTCGAGTTCGTGAGTGAGTACCTGAAACACACCAAGGACCCGCGCGAGGCGGTTTCGGACGACACGGTTCCTTACTTTGGTGCGCCGATCAATGACAAGTCCCTCACGCCGGGCGATAGCCCGATTGTTGGAGCGACCCGGTTTGAAGACTGGCTGGAAACCGCGCATCCGTCTTGAGTCATCTGTGATTAAACGCAACGATCGCAGCGGTTCAACCGCCCCTCTGCCTCTTTGACTGCCCGTTGAGTAATCCCTATGAAGATAAGAAGAATCGTGACCGGCCACGACGAACAGGGCAACTCGGTGTTCGTTTCAGATGACTTTGCCCCAAGGGCCCAGTCTTTTGCCTCAATCCCGGGGCACGCGATGGCACAGTTGTGGACGACTCCCTCCCAGCCGACACTCCTCGAAAAAGAGCGCGACCCAACGCTTGATCACGCGTCGCTGATTCCTCCTCAGGGCGGCACCAGCATCGCCCTGTTTGATTTCCCACCCGACACCGTCATGCAGAACCTCGTCGATGGCGTCCAGGCCTTTAGTGAGTTGAGCGCTGCACTGCCGGGCTTGATCGAAAGCTTTGAGCCGGAAAATCCGGGCATGCACACCACCGCCACCATTGATTACGCAATCATTCTGCAAGGTGAGATGTGGCTGGAGCTGGATAACGGTCAGAGCCGTCTCGTCAAGGCAGGTGACATCGTTATTCAAAATGGCACACGGCACGCGTGGCGCAACAAAAGTGAGCGGATTGCCCGGGCACTGTTTGTGATGATCGGGGTGTCACCCGCAAATCAAGCGCTTGGCTTAACGTCACCGCGGTAGTAAGTGGCGTGTTTGGCCAGCCATTGCTTCCCGAGCTCAATATCCTCTTTGCGCCTGGCCAGGATCCAGTCCGACGTCCGAGGGACGCCATGCTTGTCCTGGCCCATGGCCTGACCCACCAACACCTCGGCTTGAGGAAGCATCAGGAAGCTGAACACCCCCGTAGAGGTCGCGCCTTTCTTGACGGACTTCCATGTGCCGTAACGAAATCGACTCATGATCGGAACGCTACTGAGCGGCGCTGGACTCTCGCAACCACGCCCGCTGCAACAACTTGATGACCTCGGCATCCGAGGTCTGGGTAAAGTCCATGTACCAACGGCCGATCGACATGAGCCAGTCGGGAATGAACGGGCATATCAGCTCATCCACCTCGCTGCGTAGCGCCTCCGCCGTCTCAATCGGCGCCACCGGCACGGCGACGACGATGCGAGACGGTGTTTGCACACGCACCGCGTGTATCGCCGCCATCATCGAGGCGCCTGTCGCCAGGCCGTCGTCGATCAGAATCACCACCTGATCCTTGAGTTGCACAGGCGCGCGCGTTCCCCGGTAAACCTGCTCGCGGCGCAACAGCTCCCGGGTTTCCCGTTCGACCACGGTGTCGAACGTGGCCTTATCAATCGGGTGGGCCCGCAGCGCGTGTTCATTGAGGATTTGAATGTCGCCGCTGGCGATGGCGCCCATGGCGAGCTCCTGATGGGACGGAACCCCGAGCTTGCGCACCAGCATCAGGTCGAGGCGAACCTCCAGGGCAGTGGCCACTACATAGGCGACCGGCACACCGCCACGGGGTAAGGCGAGGACGATGACATCGGGTCTATGCGCGTATTTGAATAACGGCTCCACAAGACGTCGACCGGCCGCGGCCCGGTCCTGCAAGAGGGTTGGAGATGAGGGACTCATTTGAAAACCTCCTCAGGCGATCACGCCTGTCGGTTCACATCACACGGTCACTCAGGATTGTCGGTCTGACAGTGGCTGACATCAAGTTCAGCCATGATGTACCCGCCCGCCGATCGCATCGCCGGCGTCAGCGCGAACTCATACAGGGTTTTTCACAGAAGTGTTTAATGTCTGGAAGCATCCGGCCTTCTGACTCAAAACAAAGCGACCTCCCTGATGCAGGCTTTTATTATCACCTGCACAAAGAAGGTCGCGCCTGTCAGGCTCAGGACAAGCCGGCAAGGTTTACCCAGTGAACCGGCCTAGCATGCGCTCGCTACTGTCCGTGGAGAAATAACGATGGAGTCCTGTTGTTTCACACGCTGAGTCAAAACCAGCATTGTCAGGAACCCCAGTGCAATCAGTACCGGATACGCCATCAACAGTTCGGAAAGGGAGTATTTCCAGGCCAACGGGCGCCCGACCCCCAGCATGGCCGCATACATCCAGGACACGGCCGACAGCGAGCCGCAGAATAGCGCCAGCATCCGTGCGCTAAAGCCAAGATTGAGCAACGAACCGGCCTTTTGCAGCGCGGGCAATACCAGGCGATGCAACAAGAGGCCGTTGTAACTCAGCAACACGACAATAATCACTTTGGCGTGAAGCTTTGGATTCATAAAGTAATTCATACCTTTTTCCAGGTAATCAATACCGATGATAGCGGCACCCGTCACCCACAACGCTATCAATGCAACGCTGACAGACTTCTGAAGACTTTCCATGTGAGCATTATCATGCTCAGTGAATGTTTTACGCTTTAACAAGTCTCTGACCATCGCAATATCACTGGTCAATACCAAACCAATGGCCACACAACACGACACTAAATGAACGTAAATAACGCCCATTCGCAAAAATTCCATGCACTCTTTATTTTCAAGCAGGCTCATAATTGTATTTATCGCCACGGTACTTTCTCCACCTTATTCGACAGTACAGATCGATATTTAACAGGGCATTCAACTCTTCTAAACCCTGCGCGATCTTACTTTTATAAGATATGCCAACTCATAGACTTGGCACTGCTTAGCCCATTGATTCGCCTGGCAAATCAATGACCGGCTTATTTATTGCCTCCTGAATTTCGGGTAAAAAAATCCCCATTAGCATTCAATGCACATGAGGTTAATTTTCCACTTCTTTTCTGCGGCTGCAGGAGCAGGTCTTGGGTGACGTGCTGGAGGATCAGAGGCCAGGGATCCTGGAATGTTCATTTTTTGAGCACCCCCCCGACAAACGGCGGTTATTGTGAACGTCCCACACGCCGGTACTAACGTATCAACTTCTCTGTCAGCCCCATGACAACTGGGCTGGTGAATTACAGGGGTTTCCAATATTGTTTATTGGATCCATTAGTTGTTAGGTAACTTACGAAAAGTTCAATAGCGAGCTGCTCGCATTTAGGGCCTGCCCCCACTGAAACAGTCATACTTTTACCATTCCACTCGTCGAGGAAGGGATGACAACATCGCCAGCGCCAATGCGGGAGCCAAAGTTGTCGTTTTGAGATGAGTTGTTCGAGCAACATCGCCGGTCTATGGAACCGGCGCACTTAACGTTTTTCGTAGATAGCTCGCAGACGCCGGACATAAATGTTTGAACTGGGCTGTTTGGGTGATGACAACAGGCGCCGCCTGCCTGTCGAACCGTTCATAACCATTGGCGGCAAAAAAACCGGCAGCCCCTTGGGTTAACAAATGCAATCGAAGCGCGCCTTGCGAGGCCGCACACTGTTCCAATGCAAACAACACGGCTTGGCCCAGCCCTTCTCCACGACGCGCTTCACACACCACTATTGAACGAAGCAACAGGTCGGGAGCCGAACCCTCCAGCCCTCCAAAAGCCACCCATTCCCCCGCCACTTCGAAACGGTAAAACTGCCGGCCTGGTTCGCTGACATCATCGCAGGGCAATGCTGCCTGACGCAGAGCATCACGGAGCTGATCCAGACCGTTATCGTCTACTTTAATCATCTGCATGTTCAGCACCGTTACCTCCCGCCCGCCTACACCAGCCGCTCGATCTTCTGATGCTGCCAGACCATTTTGTAATACGCCGTCTGCAACACCAGCATCCCAAGATACGCCACCGGAAACGCCATCCACACCCCTTGCAACCCGAACTGCCCGTCCAGCACATACGCCACCGGCAACTGCACCCCGACCACGCAAACAATCGAAATCGCCATCGGCACCAGCACCGAGCCGCTGGCGCGCATGATGCCGCCGACGATCGCCTGGAAGCCGAACACCAACAGGCTCCAGAGCATGATGTGCAACAGGTGTTCCGCCATCGCCCGGGTGGAATCATCCGTGAGGAACAACCCCAGCAACCAGTGCGACAACAGATAACCCAACACCACCAACCCACCGGTCAGGCACACATTGATCAACAGCCCCGTGCGCAGAATCGGCGCCATGCGCTCAAGGCGCCCTGCCCCAATCGCCTGAGCGCCGAGGATCGACGCCGTGATCGCAATCGACAGCGCCGGAAACTGCACGTAATTGACGATCTGCGTCACCGCCCCGTACGCCGCCGTCGCCTGCGAACCATGCTGATTCACCAGCGCCAGAATCACCAGCTCCGACACCGACAACACCACCATTTGCAACCCGGTCGGCAACCCGATGCGCAACACCTTGCCGAGAATCACCAGGTCCAGCCGCATCGCCGCAAACATCTCTCGATCCGGCGCCAACGGATGCCCCTTGCGAATCAACCGCCACGCCAGCCACCCCATCGCCGACAAATTACCCGCCAACCCGGCATACGCCGCACTCTGAATCCCCATCATCGGCAGCCCGAACCAACCCCGAATCAACGCCGGCGTCAGCGCCAACCCGATACACGTCGACACCACCAACGCTATCAGCGGCGACACCGTATCGCTCACTCCGCGCAGCAGCTGGGTAAACAGCACATAGACCAACAGCGACGGCATGATCCACATCATCACGTGGGCGTAGGACACCGCGTCATCAAGAACGTCTGCCGGGGTCCCCAAACCCTGCAACGCTGGCCTTGCGAACACACTGCCGAGTACCGCTGCTGTCAGGCCGATCATTGCGCCTAACAGCAAGGTTGTGCCGGCGATGGTCTTCACCAGATGCGGTTCGCGTGCGCCCCAGGCCTGGCCGATGAGCACGCCAGCGCCCGCGCCGAGGCCGATGACCAGGGCGATGAAGAAGAAGACGATGGGGAACATGCCGGACACGGCCGCCAGGGCTTGGGTGCCGAGCATTTGGCCGATGTAGATGCTGTTGATGGTGCCCGACATGGATTGGAGGAAATTGGAGAGGACCATGGGGGCTAGGAAAAGGAGGTAGGTTTTCCAGAGGGGGTGTTGGGTTGAGGGGGTTTGCATTGAGGGTCCGTCTCGGGGTGGGCTCGTGTTTTGGAAATTCTACGCTAGGGAGCTGGGTACCACCCCGATTCGATTTTGCAGACTTGGGTAGTATGAGTAATGTCTGCTTTCGGCTGCGGCCAATCGGATTTTTCCAGGAAATCAAAGACGGCATATGCCTTCACTGCTTTGAAAATGCCAACCCTGAGCAATATCTGCGCTTCGCTTGAAGCAAGCTGGTAGAAATCATCCTGAAACCGTACTCTGCCCCCTACGCCGCGCGGCTCCGGCAGGATAGCGCTACATAAGACATTGGTATCGTATGTTTATTGAAACCACCACATTAGATGAACTTGTTCAGTCACTGCATGAACAGGTTGCGCAACTAACCTCTGCATGCCTAATTGAAGCAGGGGGGCAAGCCGACTTACGCGATGAATTAGTCCGCCAGCAACTGCGCCGCGCCGCTGAGCTTGTGCGCGGAGCCGCCGCGTTAGGAACCACTAAGAACGCTGCCTGCCTAGGCATTCTTAGCCGCAACTTGCTGGAGCAACTAATCACTACCTTGTGGTCTATCAGATCTATTGAAAACGCTCAACAGCATCAGGGTGCGGCTAAGGCTGAGCTAGCCAAAGCCTTCAAAATTAACTTGAAGGCAGGCAAAGCAACGGTCAAAGACAAGGGCTCAGGACAGGACTTTACTGCCGAGTTTCTAGAAACAGAACAGATGAAAATAACCTCTAGATGAAAGAGTGTTGAAGAACAAGCAAAGGAAGCGGAGGTATTGGACCTATACACGGTGTTCTACAGGTTCATGTCACTTGAAACGCATGGCCATAGTCAGACGCCACAGGAAGCGCCAGCCGTCCTAGCCTTATGCGAAGTCCACCTCCAAGGCGTTGGCGCTATCAGTCGAGCCATTGGTCAGGCATGCGTATCGTGGCTATTACATCGAAGCTGGCCTGACAATGACTCCATCCGAACTGTCCTGGGACTAACTCCGTAGATCCCTAGAAAATAGTTTAATACGCTCGCCCTGCTCGCTGGGGTAAGCTCCCCCCCCTCAGCCAAAGATTAGCGTCCTCTTCTGGCCGACAGTTGCCCGCCACGATGGCCAGCAAATGGCAAGACGCTGACACTCGCCGGTATCTGGTGGCCCCCTACCGCTTCAGGTTTGACACCGTGAGGCTTTACTCCAGAGTTCGGCCATGCTGATAGAATCGACCAGGCTATAAATAACGCCCCTCTTAGAAATGGTATGAATACAGAATTGACGGAAGAAGAGATGCGCCGGGCGCTATTCGGTGATTCTGAGCCGCCTGCGCCGGCAATGAACTCACAGGTGCAAGACTCCGTACCGGAAGTCTTGATCGTGCAACCGGTAAAAGCAGCGAAGAAAAAGAAAGTCTCAAAAGGCTTCACGCCTAGGCTGAGAGTCACGCTGCGGGTGGGAAATGAATTTGAAGGCAAGATGCACGAGATGGTACATAAGGCCGATACGCTGAGCTCCCTAGTTGCAGAGCAAGAGGCTACTAAGATGGCTAGAAAAAAATTTAGATTTGTGGAAGTGATGTCGGTCAAGTCGATGTGAGTGGGCACTCGGCACGATCGCCTAGCATTGAACCGCCTTCGGTTGCCGCGGGTCACCTGACCGGTCGAATGCTTAACTGGTCGCCAGTCCCAGGTCCCATAGTTGGCGGTTGCGACAGGCAGAAATCGACCCATAGCTGCCGATGAGCACGGGTAGATGTCTGAGAAAAAAACGATCGCTCTTGGCCGCACCAAGGGCTCACTCTAACCTCAGTAAAGTAAGACTAGACTTGGAATGGCGTATCCTTTCATTCTACAGTATTCAGAGCCTGATTCAGTCGAAAGTCGCGAGGGAAATAATAGTGCAACAATTTATCAGAAGCATAGTAACTACTATTCCGTATACAGAACAAAGTATAACCATAATGCTGAATGGCAAAAACTTAATTGTAACTGGTGGGAACGGTACTGGAAAAACATCGCTTATAACCGACATCTTCAAAAAGGCAAATAATATAATTGCCAACGCAGAGCAAGAAAATATCGCGAATTGGCGTGAAACTGTACACGCTCATAAAAGCCAGATTCATCAGTTTTCTGAAGGTAGTCCAAACTACCTGCAATATACTAATGTAATTGAAACCTATGAAGGCTATATAAATGCTGCTTTGAGTGGCGCAAAAATAGAATTCATCGATCCCGAAAATCTTAGGATACTTGTTGCTAGCAAAACAGGCCTCATCGAGTTTTTCCCAGCAGCAAGACAATCTCAAATAACAGACGCTAAAAGTGCTAGCAGCTTCACCTACGACAAAAATACGATCAATGAAGAAATCGGTAATAGGCTTGAAGAGCATCTTGTAAATATCTACACTCGACGAGCATTTGCTAGAACGGAAAAGCAAGATAAAAAACTGGAAATTGAAATATCAGAATGGCTGAATAATTTCGAGAAAAATCTTCAGTATTTAATGGAGGACCCTTCAACGAAATTAATTTTCAATTCGGATACATTCAAATTCTCTATATCGCAAAAAGGGAAGGCGCCGTATACATTTCAGAATCTCTCTTCAGGCTATGCGGCTATTTTTAGCATATTTTCGCGCTTCTTGATGCGTGCAGAGTATTTAAAAATAAGCCCTTCAGAAATTTGCGGCATTGCAATAATTGACGAGCTTGACGCCCATCTACATGTTTCTCTCCAGAGAAAAATATTACCTTTTTTGACAGCTTCGTTTCCGGGTATTCAGTTCTTAATCACCACACACTCGCCTTTTGTGATTACGTCAATTGATAACTGTGTTATTTATGATATCAGTAGGCGAGAGCAGGTGGACGAGTTATCTTCCTCGTCTTACGAGGCTGTACTAGAGGGCTTGTTTGGCGTTCTTCCATCATCAGATATACTCCAATCAAAAATAAAGGAGTTGGTCGAGATAAGTACAAAAGATAAAATTGACATAGATCTTCTTCAAGGGAAAATAAATGCAATTGGCACTGACACATCAGCGTTAGACGAGGAGTCCAGATTCTTTCTGAACAAGGCTAAGTTTCTTATAACAAAAGATGATTCGTCTAACTAGGGCGAGGATGAATAAATTGTTCAGAGTTACCAGAATTTATCCAGCGCCTTTGTCTCTTAGTGCTAAAAAAAGCTATAGCGGAGAAGATGTATTAGTAGTGCTCAAGGAAATTTTTTTCGATAAGTGCTATTTGTGCGAGATCAAAGATCCTTTGGCTCTTAATGTTGAGCACTTCGTTGCTCATCAAGGTGATCTTGATTTAAAATTCTCTTGGGACAATCTTTATTACGTGTGTGGGCGCTGTAATAATATCAAGCTCGCCGACTCCGCACTATTGCTAGATTGTATAACAGAAGATCGTAATCTTTTTGCTAAAATCAGACATATCCCTCCACACTCACCTTTCAGTGGCAAGCTGACTATCGAAGCCGTGGACGGTTCAAAGGAAACGATTTCCACCGCGACCCTTCTCAATAAAATATTTAACTCGGAGCACACCATAAATAAAACAATTACCGCAGCCTACATGAGGAAAAAAGTGTACGAGAAATATAATAGATTGATGGAGGTGGTAGTTGAGTACTTCAGTGATGAGTCGTCGCCAAAAGTTAAAGCTGAAAACCTTGAGATATTGAAAACATTAATGGGTCGGCATCAAGAGTTTTCTGCTTTCATTAGGTGGATTGTGTTGGAGGATGAAAAGCTATTCCCTCTACTAAAGGATTTTATGGACTGAATTTACGTGGTGAGATGGCGGTTATACCCACGAATTTTGCCTAAGGATGATTAGTCTCAGCTTTCGAGAGCCAAGATGACGGTTGAAAAATTGAAGGAAGACTTGGCACTGCCTAGTAGGGAGCTGGCAACTGCCACTGAGGGTATAATGGCATTTGTCTTCTGACTACGTAGAGAATGGTCGGTTTTGGCCGTTCTCTGCCGATCATGGTTACAAAGTGCGCCGGTCAAGTCGATGCAAACAGGTGGTCAAGTCAGTGCAATTACCTAGGCAGGCTCACGCGCTGCACCAAGGCCATGTGATTGATGCCGACGATCTAAGCGATCTGTTGAAGTTGGCAGACGCGGCGCTGGCCTACGCCGTTGAATCGCTACTCGACATCGATACTGACGAGTAGGAGGTTCCATGCACGTAATGGTCACACCTATGCGCTCACGCGGTGTCGCGCTGGATGCCAAGGAGCGGCGCCGCTATCCGGCGATCCGAGGCAATGTCATGGTGAAATCTACTGTCTGCGCCCAGTTGTGCCGGACGACCACCGTTGCCCGTGTTGATGTAGGGATGCCGCTCGATCCTGACCCTTTGCCACCACTGCTCGATGCGATGTTGGCGGGAATGGCGGTTCAGGGATTTGTGCTGAGTGGTATTGAATATGTCGATGATTGCGTACGCGCGGTCGTGGTGGTGTCGATTGTGATAGAGCGCAAATGACGTGCAAAACTAATGGCTTTGGGCCATTGTGGGGAATAGCGGCTAACCATGGTGAAAAGGAGGTATTTACTGTGTTGATTACGGGCGGTGTTACTGAGTCTGAACGTTTGCTTTCTCAATTTTGTCAAAACTCCTTTTTGAAACTATGGACTTATCCGAATCCATATAAGGATGACGGAAAAGAATTATGTGATTTGATCGCTGTTTTTGGCGATAATGTTTTCATATTTTTCGACAGAAATAATGCGCTATCTCATACGGCGGACAAAGACCCATTAGTACTTTGGAATCGCTGGAAGTCCAAGGTAATAGATAAGCAGGTGGTTACGGCTCACGGTGCGGAACGATACATAAGAAGTGGCAGATCTATTTTTTTAGATGGAAAGAAAACACGGCCATTTCCACTTGATATCAATTTAGAAAAGGCCATTTTTCACAAAATAATAGTTGCTCACGGGGCAAAAGAGGCTTGCATTAATTCTTCGCCCGACAATATTTATGGCAGTCTCGCAGTAACTTACACGAATATTAATGGAGAAACCCCGACAGAGTCTGTTCAGCCGTTTTCATTAGTTCTGGATAAAACAAATCCGATCCACATTCTGGACAGCCACAATCTTTCAATAGTTCTTGGGGAGCTCGACACGGTAACTGACTTCGCAAATTATCTGGATGAAAAGACAGCAGCGATACATTATTTAAATGTTCTTAGCTATTGCGGCGAAGAAGACCTTCTAGCTCACTACTACATGAATTTTGACAAGAAAAATCAGCGCCATTACATAGGGAGTGATGATAGGAAAATAAACGGTGTGATGATCGGCGAGGGGGAATGGAAAGAATACCTTGAATCCGATACGTATGCTGCGACGAAGGAGGCGAACGCAGTCTCCTATATGTGGGACGAACTGATACAGAGAACGTGCCAGTATTCCATTGACGGAAAGTTGCAAGGTAATGCGGATCTGCTGCGGGGGCCAAGCGCAATTTACGAAATGGTGAAAGAACCTCGATTCATGCGCCGAAGCATCGCCGAGGGAATGTTTCAAGCGATCGAGACTTTTCCTGAAATGTATGGTGGCGGACGAAAAGTCACTCTGATGCCGTCAATTACTCCAACAACGGCGTATCTGTTTTTACAATTAAAAGTCCCAGATAGCTTCAAGTTAGCACCTGACTTGCGGGAAAAACGCCAGACGATTTTAGAAATAGCATGTGGCGCTGCAAAAAATAAATTCCCGAACTTTACGAAAATAGTAGGCATCGGAGTGGAGTCGCCAAAATACTCTGACACCGTTGCTGAAGACTTCATTCTCATGCCCTGCGAAACATGGACGGAAGAACTTCGCTCGCATTACCGAGAGTTAAATAAGCCGTGGAATTTTTTCGAAACCTCAACTCTCAGTCAACGGAAGGTGACGGTTAGCGAGTTCGTTCAATCCCAACCCCGCAAAGCGACTATTCCGGGCCGCAACGAGCGTTGCACATGTGGATCAGGAAAAAAATACAAGAAATGCTGTAGTGCATGATAGTTGTTTCCAACTTTTGCTGAAGCTCAGATCAAAGTGTAATTGGTCGCACCTTTGAAGCCAGTGCCAAGGCCTGCTCAGCCTTGGCTGTGAAAGCAGATGCTCTGCGGGGCTAAGTCACAGGCACGCAGCTTGCTGTCGATCGCCAAGTTGAATAGCGTCAAATCACGTGTCTTCTCAGCAAGCTGAAGTCTTACGCGGATCGCCCAGATATCTCTGACTCGGAGCGGGGCATTCTGCCCGACAAGCTTTCCCTTGTTCCAAGGCTGATGGCTGTATGTAGCAATAGTGTTCATGGCTCGTCCTCCATGTTGAGGGAGGACAAGGGTGGATCAGTCACTGTGCGAAGGGAGCGCTATCCGACCCAAACCGGTCACTCGCGACCGGCCGCTTATTCGCAGCACCTCTGCGACGGCTAGTCGAATGGTTTGTTCATCGATTGCCTTGCCCCTGACTTGGGTTTGCCGAAGGTTAAACCGCTGGTAGAGGGGCGCTACTGTGCTTCATGTCGCAGAAGTGCGCGATGAATCAATTACACGCAATGCGATTTGTTTTTGAGCAATGCTTACCTTAAAAAAACTTCTTAGGGCATCCCTGCGAGATGCCTTCGAAAGTAGCAGGTTCCGTCATCACGCGTGTGGGGTATGCTTGCTCCAACCCCCCGCTGTCCCACTCACATCCTGAACGGACTCAAGAAGAAATTGCTGAAAATTCAATTTAATCAGGTAACAAAATGCACAACTTTAGGGTCAATATTTTTTTGTGCACTTCTTATCCTTACTCTAGGCCCCTCATTTCAGCAACATGGACTAGCTCTCTTAACCAGCCCTAGTTCGAGTCTTTATCAAAGCGTCTATAAGGATGCGCTCATAAGATTTCCTAGTTTCAAGGAATGGATTCTCGGTAACGATTATTTACTCTATAGTATTGGGGCTGCCGCCTTGACGCTGTGTATTTATAAAAGTCGCTCGATGCGGGGAGCAATTATCTTGACCTCCGTTACTTCGTTCGCCTTCATGACCCTGCTAGATTTAGGATCATTCATTTGGTACGAGACGTTCACAGGCTCTCAACTATTTGAGTCCGTATCTAGCAACATAATCGGCGCCCCGTTAACATCAGCTCTTTTGGTTGTCATTCTTTGGAGCGCGGAGCGTTTGAAGAAAAGTATGGCCGAGCACGTGAAACTAGCGGAATTTGTGTCCTCGCTGTTACCTGCCATACTGGGTCTACTCGTCTTCTTGTTCCAATACTACGCGCTGACGTTAGTTTTCAATCCGACCCCATCTAACATAGAAGCAAAGACATCACCAAAATCGGGCGCAAGCTATATATTCAGCCAGGAGATGAAAGAACGGCATCAGAAGAAGAATGCCGCCGAATGCAACTGCGAGCCCGAAAAAAATAATAAAAATGACTTCGGATTTCTTAAGGGACAGTTTGAGGGCAACCTTACGTTTCAAGGGAATGCAGAAAATGCAACTTTGGGCTGGAAAGCCACTAATTCTGATGATTTTGAAATCACTGTCACCGCTTTCGATGGATGTCTTACGGAGGATCTATTAAAAGCAAATACAGATAAATCGAAAGCGCTAAAAATTACGGATCTAAGGGACTTATCCATCATCCTGGATAAGGGGATAGTGATCTTAGGATCTAAAACAGATGACGGAAATATTGAGGTTCGGCAGTCAAAGGTAGAGCCCTCATGGCATTTAAAGGATGACAAGGGGCATGAACTTAATCGATTCGTAATGGCCACTGATGTAACTGAGTACTGGTCAAATGAAGTGCCCAAAAAGTTCATAATACAGCTCCCACTTTTTACTATGAACGAAGCTTCCGAGGTGACGTCCGCCGAAAAGATAATAAAGCTTGATATGAACGGGAAGATCTACTCGCTCGCATTCAAGCCCAATGCACCGCGAGCTACCTCGAATGTCTGTGCACCCTTCAACTTATCAGGACCGCCTTTGTCTTTAAGTACACATTTCTCGAAGGCTGGCGCGATCAAAATTATTCTTGAAATTCGTCAAACCGAAAAAAGCAAAGTATACAGCTTTTCCAAACAAAACTCTTTCAGCCTTACAGGGCTTAATGGCTGGTTGTCAGTCAGCAACATTAAGCCTGAGCGGATCAAAAACTTGATTTCACCAGGGATCATGCAGGGCTTGACAATTGGCGGAAATATTAATTATTTGCGACTAAATGGAGAGTCCATAAAAAATATTCTCGGGCATGAATTCGCTTTTTACAGTGGGAGTATCAGCGGGAGAGCTGATGATGACGGCAGCCTAATATACCAAGGCGTTGCAGATTGGGTATGGGTAGATGGCAAGAGACTAAGCAAGACTCGCTGGGAAAGTTTAGACGGCGCGACGCAGGGAATATTACTCACCTTAGCTGGGTTATTAATACTGGCTTTTGGAAGGATTATTTTCATTTGCATGCGAGACAATGATTCCTATCACCTCTAACGCTATGGCAAACGGGAGCAGCGTTTTTATCAATTTCCGGGAAAAAGGGCATCCTAGAATTTTTTATTGCGCGCGACGCGGTTGGAGATCGTTCCGGCAAAGTTGAACGTCAGCAGCACCATTTCGATCGGGCATCTCTTTGGCATGAGCGGGGTGCTAATGGACGGCACGCGTTCCTGGAAAGAGGGCGGTGAGGGTGAAGTTCGTGGTAATGACGATGTGCGTTGGGGGCGGGGTTGTTCAAAAATTTGTAAAAAAAAACTAAGGTCTTAGAAGTTTGGGCACCGCGATTCAGGAAATAACTCATCGCCCGAATGTCCGTTTTTGGCCGATAGTAGTCGCCCGCGGAAGGGGCGTAACGGTCCTAGGACCACCATAAAAATTCCTACACAAACCTCGGAATCCCTCACCTTTCCCGCCGTTCTGATGAGGCCTATAGTCCATCTCGTCGCCCAAAATGGCGATTCGGGTTTGGCGACCCGAGATACGAATGCGAGGGCCGCCTGCTCATTTGCAGGCGTCGTCGCAACTGCAAAACCGCTGTACTATGGCGGTTGCGCGCGGGAGACCTTCGGGTCTGCCGGTTTTCGTTCCCGGTTCGCCAACCTGCGCGCAACTGCCACCCTATTCGTTTGGCGACGATCTGTTGGCGGTCTCATCTAACTGAACGAGATCTCACCTATGGAAAGATACATGCCCCTCACCGGAATCGACTTGATCCCGGCCTCCCTGCTCATCGACACCCAAGCCCCACTCGACGTCCTGCAAGCCATGGCTGACCACCGCATCCGAACGGTCACTCAAGTGCTGGAAAACATCGCCTACCGCGCCGAACTCGGTTGCGACACGGTGGTATTGAAAGACTTTTCTCAGCTGTTAGTCATTCCGTTACGCGACGGCTGTGACTTGATGGACGTGATCGGTCGACGCTTACGAGCGCAGGTGAAGGAGTAAGTAAAAACGGGCGCCTCAATGGGCGCCCGTTTTCTGCAATTGCGATCTGTGCATAAACGCGGCTTACGGATCCTTTCGTGAGCCCATTGACCGAAGTCATTTCACAAAAATATGTGAAATAAAATGTGAAGATAATTTTGTTTTAAGAGCCTACAAAACCTCTGGAGGCCAGTAAATTAGCGCCTCTTCATCAAGTCAGTATGTGAAATAAAATGTGCAGACTTCCATACGGTAAAAAGCCGCTATGTGCGGTCGGACATTGGTTAGGGCAATGGATGAAATGAAAACGGACGCCATCAAGGCGCCCGTTTTTTTTGTGTCCATGATCAAAGTGGTTCACCAGCATCCAACAGACAGCTGACCTTCCCTCAGGAAGGCAAAGACCGCGTACCCGAGACGCTCAAGCAAGCCCTTGAAATGACAATCAAGCCCTCCGCGTAGAGCAATACTCCACAATGAGCTGAGTGACCGCTGCCACAATCGCCTGATCCGCGTCAGGCGAGGTGAACAGCCGACATTGCGCATCCGGCAAATCCGGCAATCCTTGTTCTACCCCAATAGCCGTCAATCCTTGCCCCAACTGACTGAGAGGCATGGGCGCTACTGCGAAGCCTGCCAGGGCCGCCGCCCGCAACCCGGCAGTGCTGCTGCACAACATCGCCGTGCGTTGGGCGATTCCCGCCTGCGCCAGCCTTGTCAGCGCGGCCTCGCGATAAGGGCACGGCTCGGGGAACAGGGCCAGCGGCAACGGCGTGGGTAACCGGGCGACAGGTTGCGCCGACCAGGCCCACACCAGCGGCTCTTGCCATAGCAACAGCCCCACTTCGCTGGTTTCACACAGCGAACCGATGACCACCTCCAGATGCCCTTGCTTCATCAGCGCCAGTAACGTACCCGGAATGTTCACCTGCACCTCGATCTCCATCCCGGGGTACTGCGCCGCGAAATCCTGAACAGTGCGCAGTAATCGAGACTCGACAAAATCCTCGGACACCCCGATCCGCAGCCGCCCGTGAAACGGCGTGCGTGTCAGGTCTGTCCAGGCATCACGGTTCAGCGCGAGGATCGTGCGCGCATAAGAGACAAGGCGCTCGCCATCGGCAGTCAGTTGCTGGGATCGGGTGGTGCGCGTCAACAGGGGTTTACCAATCTGTTCTTCCAATCGCCGCACGTGGCCACTGACCGCAGACTGAGTCAGGTGCAGCTTCTGGGCTGCACGGCTGAAGCTGTCTTCATCGACGACGGTGACAAATGTCTTGAGCAGCAGAGCATCGAACATAGTTTTATACGTGATCAATCTAGTTGGAATTTACGATTTATATTTCAAATACAACTATGTTGCAATGCTCCCACCTGCCCTGTCTCCCCATCATTCAAGGTGTGCCATGACGACTCTTCTCCATATTCAATGTTCTCCACGCAAACAGCGTTCGGCTTCCCTTGAAGTCGCTCGCAGCTTCATTGCGCGTTATCAAGCAAACACCCCGGATACCGAAATCATCACCCTCGACCTCTGGAACATGGCGCTGCCAGAATTCGATGATCTGGCAATGGAGGCCAAATACGCCGGGCTCAATGGCACGCCGTTGACCGCCGCGCAACAAGACGCCTGGAACACGTTAAAAGAGCTGGCCAGTCACCTGCACCGCGCGGATGTACTCGTGATGTCCGTACCGCTGTGGAATTTCAGCATCCCGTACAAACTCAAGCACTTCATCGACCTGGTCTCGCAGAAAGACGTCCTGTTCAGCGTTGACCCGGAACGGGGTCTGGAAGGCCTGCTGCACAACAAACTCGCCGTGGTGATGTACGCCCGCGGCCTGGATTTTTCGGCGCAGTCGAGCACACCGGCGGAGCGCTTCGACTTCCAGAAGCCCTACGTGGAAGCCTGGCTGAAATTTATCGGCGTCACGGATGTGCATTCGGTGATTGTGGAGAAAACGATCCTGGGGGAAGACGTTGACCTTCGCGCGCGTGAGGACGCGACTCGGCAGGCCAGGAGCCTGGCAGACAGTTTGTCGCTGACGCTTCAGGCCCCCCCGGCTGCACATCGATTCACTACACACCTAAATACCTGAATAGCCACAACCCTCCCATACCAACCGCCAGCGTCAGGACCGTATTGCGAGTCTGCCAGGCGACCCAGGCCGCAATAATGGCGGCGGGTATCTGGGGGTTATTCAATACGAATGCCCCCTGCCCATTGGGATACACCACGGCGGGCAGCACAAGGGCAGCCAGCACACTCGCCGGTACGTAAAGCAAAGCCCGACTCAGCACTGACGGGATGCGCAACCGGCCATACAGTTCGACAAAGGAAAGACGCATCGCGAACGTTCCCAAACCGACCGCCAGGAACATCCCCCACAAGGCTAAATCACTCATGGTGTCTCCCTCTCGACGTCATGGGGCAGCGCATCGATCAATGGGCGCTTGCGAACACTCTCGATCAACAGACCCGCCATGACACCGCCGATGGAAGCGGTTATCAACCCAAGGTTATAGGGCATATTGACCGCCAACACGGCGATCAGCCCGCCGACAGAGGCGGCGGCCAGGCTCGCCGCACTGCGTATGCCGGGAACCAGAAGCGCCAGAAACGAAAGCGGTATGGCAAAGCTCAATGACCAGGTCTCGGGGATGCTCGCGCCCAGGTAGATGCCCGCCAATACCGACAATTGCCAGGACAGCCACATGGCAGCGGCGGTGCCGGCATAGTAGTGATGTGCGAATTGACCCAGTTCGCCAGAGGACAGTTTGAGACTGCACAGCGCGTAGGACTGGTCAGAAAGCATGTAGGACACCGGCCATGTCCAGCGCCGGGGCAAGTGGTGCAGATAAGGGGCCAGTGACGCGCTGTACATGATGAAGCGCAAGTTGATGACCAGGGCAGTCACCACGATCGCCAGCGGCACAACGCCCGTATGGAGCAGTTGCAGTGCAACCATCTGAGCGGACCCCGAGTAGAACAGCAGCGTCATGCCCATGGTCGTGCCGGGCGACATGCCCATGTTGATCGCCATGACCCCCGTCAGCAAGCCGAAAGGAACGACACCGGGACTCAATGGAATGAGCGCCCGGACACCTTGCATGAAGGCTTCTCTTCCTGATTGGTACCGCATTTCGTCTCCTTGTTTTTGTCTTCCCGCCGCCGGTTCGATTGTGACCCATCGTGCGGTAGAGTGTGGACCCGGAGCCCGATGGGCAGAACCGACTTTTTTTTCGAGAAAACAGGTAGTTTTTGTTATGGCTAAAAGCTCCCAGCCTGATCAGGCCCTGCTCTCAATGCCGTCCTTCAAGGCCATGAGATCCTTCGTGGCCGCCGCCAAGTATCGGAACTTTACCCGGGCCGCCGAGGCGTTGTGCGTCACGCAGGCGGCCATCAGCCGTCAGATTCGCGAGCTTGAACTCTACTTGGGGACCGAGTTGTTCACCCGTACCGGGAGGGAAGTCAGGCTGACAGCCTCGGGCACGGCACTCTTCGATGCTGCACAGCTGTCCCTGCTCAACATCTTTCAAGCAACCGAAAGAATCCGCCGGGAAAAAAGCGATAAGCGCACCCTGACCCTTTGCTGCTCACCCGCCTTGTCGGCGCTTTGGCTATCCCATCGACTGAAAGACTTCTTCAGCGCCCACCCCGATGTCGACCTGAATGTCATTACCACTCAGCATTTTCTGGTCATGGAGCCCGGGATCAATCCGGATATCTTCATCACCCAGACCAGTGATCTGCGCCCCGGCTATCTGCGAATCCCCTTGTTTCATGAAGTCGTCTATCCCGTGTGCACGCCTCGTTATCTGGAGGCTCATCCAGAACTGAAAACCCTGGAGGGCATGCGCAACAGCGTACTGCTGGACCTGAACCCTTATGGCCGTTCCCAGCTGTCAGAACAGGTCGACTGGAATGTGTGGTTCGCTTTCCAGTCCCACGATCTACAGATCCCGGCCTCGGAAAGCCCGCACTACTTCAGCAGCAATGACTACAGCCTTCTGGTGCAAATGGCGCTGGATGATCAAGGTATCGCTTTGGGCTGGGATCATTTGGTGAGGCATCTGGTACAGCAGGGGCGCCTGGTTCGGCCGGTGACGGAGGAACTGACGCTCAGGGAAGCGGTTCAGTATTTGATGATTAATGAGAAGAAGGCAGAGGATCCGGCGTGTGGGCGTTTGAAGGATTGGCTGGTTGCTCAGTTCAAGTGACGTAAATGAACTTACTCTTGCCTGACAATATCGACCGAGATCTCCACCGCCGCAATCGTGCCTCTGTTCTCAAGCCAGTGTGTGGTGTTCCTGTCCTCGGGCCAGCCTACTCCCGGCCCATAATCCGTGGCGACTCCATTTCGATGGTCAGTGATCGTTCCTTGCAGAATGTAGACCGTGCCTGGTCTGTCTACATGGTTGTGAATCGGCCCGAAGACGCCTCCAGGCTCGATGGTCACCCTGCGCATTCTAAGTTGGCGCCCTGCCATACCCTCGATCTCAGGACCCAGGTCAATCGTTGCAAGTAAGATCACCGTGACCCCTTTCGTCTCAGGTGCCGCCTGTTCGTTGCTCATCGCGCGCTCCTCTCTGTACATACAGGGCCTAACTAGAAGTAGAGACCCTAAAAGGTGTGATCAGTCGGGAGGCGACAAAGGGTCGATTGCCGCCCTTCGCGACAGGCTGTTATCGGCCAGAAGCAGACATTCACCTGCCAATTTTATGTCCTGCTCCAGATTTTGCTGGACTTTCCCCTATATTAACTATCATTCAAATAAGTTTGGTCGCAGTAGCGACCCAAACTTAGTCGTCATATTTATGAAGTCATATGCAAACCAGTTGTCATATTGAGAAATCGCTTCACCCACACCTCTATGATATCGATCTGGTTAATGCCAAAAATAAAAACAAGCATCACACATGGATAGCGCACTAATAAAAGCTGATTGACTTTTTACTCCAACTTACCATTCGTCGTCATGCAGAAAAAAAATTCAACTTTTTCGAAAACGGGTGACTCCCACTAATACAGCCATCAAGGCAGTGGGTACATTTTTCTGATTGATTGACAATTGCTGATAGGAGATAGTAATGAACTACGAAGATCGCGATACCTATGGCATGTACAAAACCAACCTCCTACGAGATGCCGGCTCTGAAGAACAGGGGCCTGGCCCCGACCTGATGGGGGCAGATACTCTCATTGGAAATGATGTTTATAACCATAATGAAGAAGACTTGGGAGATATTAAGGAAATCATGCTGGATGTTCGCAGCGGTAGAGTGAGTTATGCTGTTCTATCTTTTGGTGGCTTTCTTAGCATGGGAGAAAAACTGTTTGCGGTACCTTGGAACGCATTGACACTCGATACAGTAAATAAGCGCTTCGTACTAAACGTAGAGAAAGAACGCTTGGAAAATGCACCAGGTTTTGACAAGGACAGTTGGCCTAATATGGCCGACGAGTCTTGGGCAACAGAAATCCATTCTTTCTATGGAACTAAACCCTACGATTACGATACTGTTCGGAGATAAAGTATCGACAAAGCTAATGTCCATCTCCGAAACGAAGAGTGATGCGCGCCGAGCAAACAACGGCGCGCATTGCGGTGAAAAAAGGTTTGTCGAAGCAACAAGGGTTTAGGGTGGATTCTGCTGACCGCCATCGAATCCAAGGCTAGGTCCCAGCCGCATCGTACCCGCAGTGCGGCGTCTGAATTCGCCCACATCAGAACAGCCAAACTGGGTAGCTATAACTGCTAGGTATGAGGCAGAGAACGGCCATAAGTTGACACTCTCCTTATATGGATGACCTTGGCTCAGAAGGTGACAACCCCGACAACACTGACGAACTGGCGAGTGATTGTGCCTTAGGAACGTTACCGGCCGAACAACCCTGATGATTGACCATGTATCGCTTCTGTCCTGTCCGGAAGCTGTGCGGAACGCTTGCGCCGCGCGTCACCCATCAGTCACCGCCATGAAAGCTGATTTGCGACCGGTGAACGCTGAAGGCGTCATATCGAATTGAACTGTCGCGGTGGGCGTACCATCAATCGTGGATAAGGCGAGCAAAGGGAATCGTAGGAAGCTAAGGCACAGGAGGCTTTTTCATTCGACTCAATACCGGAGATCATCTCCATGAGGATCGCTCAGATTGCGCCGCTTACCGAATGCTGTCCGCCCCGCCTATACGGCGGCATTGAGCGGATTGTTTCTTACCTGACTGAAGAACTGGTTCGGCAAGGGCACGATGTAACGCTCTTTGCCAGCGGGGATTCACAAACTTCGGCACGCCTGGAGCCAGGATCGCGGCGAGCCTTGCGACTGGACCCGGGCGTCAAGGATGCGATTCCTCATCACATCCTGATGCTGGACCAAGTGATCAGGCAGGCGGATCAATTCGACGTGATGCATTTTCATGTCGACATCTACCATTTTCCGTTAATTCGTCGCTTGGCCGGCCACAGTGTAACCACGCTCCACGGACGTCTGGATATCGCAGACTCCCAATCGTTTTACAGCCATTTTCCCGAAGTACCACTGGTCTCGATTTCAAAAGCCCAACGCGCGCCGTTGATCGGCAACGTCAATTGGATGGGCAACGTTTATCATGGGATTCCAGCCGATCTTTTAGCGTTCACCCCTGAACCCAAAGGCGACTATCTGGCTTTCCTGGGACGTATTTCCCCCGAAAAACGACCGGACCGCGCCATCGAAATTGCCACCAAGGCGGGTCTGCCGTTGAAAATCGCGGCCAAGGTAGACAAGGCAGATCAGGTTTACTGGCACGACGTCATTGCCCCGTTGATCGCGACGCATCCGAACGTCGAATTTATCGGTGAGATCGATGATCGCCAAAAAGCCAACTTTCTTGGCAATGCCCGCGCGCTAATTTTCCCCATCGATTGGCCTGAGCCTTTCGGCCTGGCGATGATCGAAGCCATGGCGTGTGGGACGCCTGTCATTGCCTTTCGTCATGGCGCGGTCCCGGAAGTGATTGATGACGGAGTGTCCGGTTACATTGTCGACGACATCGAGGGCGCGGTAGCGGCTATCCAGCGGCTGAAAGCGCTTGATCGTCGCAGGGTTCGGGCCGCGTTCGAGGAACGGTTCACGGTCGAGTGCATGACCAACCATTATCTGGAGCTGTATCGTCATCTGACGACGGGCCACACTACGGGTCAACCCAACACGCCTTTCGATGTTCCCGCCTCCGCGTCGTTGCAAGAATTGCGCTTACGCACCCTTAAACATAACGATACTTTTGCGATATTCGACCCTAATGGGGATGTACTGGTTACAGAAGAAAGCCCGCAGGGGCTTTTCCATACCGATACCCGGCATCTGTCGGGGTTTTATCTGACGCTTAACGGGACGCGACCACTGTTGCTCAGCTCCACGCTGCGCGACGATAACGCGATGCTCACTTGCGATCTTACCAACGCCGATCTGTTCAATGCCCAGGGCCAAAAAGTCCTGCACCATGATTTGATCCATCTGCGCCGCTCACGTTTTTTATGGGAAGGATCATGTTACGAACGGCTGACCTTGCGCAATTTCGACGAATTCCCACATCGCCTGCAACTTAGAATCCAGTTCGTGGCCGACTTCAAGGATCTGTTCGAGGTTCGCGGTGCTCGGCGTCCACAACGCGGAGAAGCGCATCTGGCGGACATTACGGGTGAGCAAGTCGTTCTCTCCTACACCGGGCTGGATCACAAACGGCGCACCACCCGACTACGCTTTGACCCGCTGCCAGCCTGTCTTTCCTGTGACCAGGCACTGTTCGACATCGCATTGGCGCCCGGTCAAATCCAATCATTGTTCATGGATATCAATTGCGGCGTTCAAAACCCACCCTATTCAGTGCGTCACGGGTTTTTCGTTTCACTGCGCGATGCCCGGCGCCAGTCACGCACGTACTCTTCGCGCGCGGCCTTGGTCGTAACGTCCCATGAGGTGTTCAACGAAGCGGTGAGTCGGAGCGTTTCCGACCTTTACATGCTCATGACCAAAACCCCTCAGGGCCTGTATCCGTACGCAGGTATCCCTTGGTTCAGCACAGTCTTTGGACGTGATGCTTTGATTACCGCGTGGCAGATGCTCTGGCTCGACCCCGGTATAGCCCGAGGCGTGCTAGGGCATCTGGCGGCCAATCAAGCGACGACCGTCGACCCTGGCGCCGATGCCGAACCCGGAAAAATCCTGCATGAAGTCAGGCTCGGGGAAATGGCTGAGTTGGGTGAGGTGCCATTCCGGCGTTACTACGGCAGCATCGACTCCACGCCGCTGTTTGTGATGTTGGCCGCAGCCTATCTGGAAAGGACCAATGACCTGGATACACTCCGCCAACTCTGGCCAAACATCGAGGCAGCGCTGACCTGGATTGAGGAGTACGGCGACCGCGACGGTGACGGTTTTGTCGAATATGGGCGGCAGTCCGCCGAGGGTCTGATCAACCAGGGATGGAAGGACAGCCATGATTCGGTGTTTCATGCGGACGGTCGATTGGCCGTCGGCCCGATTGCGATCGTTGAAGTGCAGGCTTACGTCTATGGCGCCTTGAGTGGTGCCGCGCAAATTGCACGACGGCTTGGCGAGCCAGACCAGGCTCTACGTTTGAAAGAAAAAGCCCGACACTTGCGCCAGCAGTTCGATGCTCACTTTTTCGACGAGGAACTGGGCACGTATGTCCTGGCGCTGGACGGCAACAAAATGCCCTGTCGAGTGCGCACCTCCAATGCGGGCCATGCGCTGTTCGCCGGCATCGCGTACCGCAAACGTGCACCATCGGTCGTGGCGGCGTTGATGGACCGCTCCTCTTTTTCAGGCTGGGGCGTGCGAACCGTCGCGTCCTCGCAGCCACGCTATAACCCGATGAGTTATCACAATGGATCCGTCTGGCCCCATGACAATGCCTTAATCGCGGCTGGGTTTGCCCGTTACGGCTTCCGTCGGGAAGCAGCGCGGATTTTCGAAGGGATTTTTGCCGCGTCCACGTACATTGATCTTCGACGGCTTCCGGAACTGTTTTGCGGCTTTTCCCGGCAGCGCACCCAAGGGCCGACGTTTTACCCAGTCGCCTGCATGCCGCAGGCGTGGGCTGCTGCGGCGCCGCTTTCGATGATTCAGTCGTGCCTGGGACTTAGCTTCAGTCCTACGAAACTCAACATCATGTTTGACGAGCCAATACTTCCGGCATTTCTGGACACCATCGCCATTCAGCGTCTGGCAGTGGGGGCGGAATCGGCTGATGTGATGCTGAGGCGTTCGGGAAAGAACGTTATGATCGAAGTCCTTAACCGTCATGGCCCTGTTCGGATAATGAGTACCAGTTAGAGCGCCGATGTGATGAGCGCATTGCCTCCGCGCAATCAGACAAAAACCGGCGGAGCACTGTACACAGAGTTCGGGTTTGAGACTCGTGCTTTCGAGATGGGTACGCGTCTGTAAAGGCGATTCCCCGAAAGGTGAAAAGCGGTTCGAGGGACGTCTGCGGGGTCATTCGTGACTGACAACTTTCGGCCAAAATCGTAATGTGGACGCGAGCCCGGCCTCGGAAAGCCCGCACTACTTCAGCAGCAATGACTACAGCCTTCTCGTGCAAATGGCGCTGGACGATCAGGGGCTCGCTTTGGGCTGGGATCATCTGGTGAGACATCTGGTACAGCAGGGGCGCCTGGTTCGGCCGGTGACGGAGGAACTGACGCTCAGGGAAGCGGTTCAGTATTTGATGATTAAGGAGAAGAAGGCAGAGGATCCGGCGTGTGGGCGTTTGAAGGATTGGCTGGTTGCTCAGTTCAAGTGACGTAAATAGCGAGCGTCCGCACGGTCACGCAGGTGCTGGAAAACATCGCCTTCCGCGCCGAGATCGGTTGCGACACGGTGGTGCTGTCCGACTTTTCCAAACTGCTGGCCATTCCGTTGCGCGATGGCTGCGACTTGATGGATGTGATCGGCCGGCGCTTGCGGGCTCAAGCAGCGGAATAAACGAAAACGGGCGCCTTGTCGGGCGCCCGTTTTGTTTTGGGTTGCGTGCTGCGGGTTTTGGTCGCTTGGAGCCTATTCACCCACTGCTGGACGATGCCGCCCATCGCAGCAAGCAGCTAAGCTTTATCAGGAGGCCTTCGCGAAATGCTGAACAGTCAGGAGGCGAACAATGAGCAAACAACCTCAACCCCGGAGCCGCTCCAACCCTCAGCCCAGATCCCGCCCGGTAGTGCCTGACCTGCACAGCAAAACAGGCACCAAGTCCGGGGGGTTGCGCGGTAACTACCCATCGAAGAAGTCGAATTGAGCTCAAGCGTGCGGCAGGCTTTGCAGTAGAGTCCGTTGCACTTCCCTATCAGCCGTTATGGCTGATCAGTGCGATTTTTTCGATACCGACGTCCCGGCTTTGCTCAACCCTTTCGAGTTGTGATCCCCAGGCGTCGAGGTCGAGACTGCTCTGGCTTTGGCCACGCCGCGAGTATCTTTGGAATGGGCGATGCCTGAAGTCGTTGCGCCATGACCGCGATCACCATTGCGATCACTGCCGTAGTGGTTACCGCTTTCACCATGGTCGCGAACAGCCTTGCCGGCATGATCGCTGCTCAGTCCATTGCCGCGGCCGTTACTGTTAGAGCCGCCGGAGTGATCTGAACCGCTGTAACCGCCGCCTGTACCGCCGCCATGGCCACCTCCGTTACCACCTCCGTTACCACCACCACCACCACCACCACCACCACCACCACCACCACCACCACCACCATCTTTCGCATAGGCGGAGTTCATGACAGACAGATCAGTAGGGAGCAATGGAGCGGCTGCAAGCATCATGGCGCATGACATGACAGCAACGAGACTCTTATTTTTTAAAAGCATGGTGGCTTCCGTAGGTTGATATCGCGAATGATATGACGCATTAACCCCCTTACAGTTCAAGTCCCACGACAGGCGGAATGCGCCTCAACGGGCATGATCGGTATGCGCATTTAAAGGCGTAATCCAGCCTCCACAACCGACTGGCAATCGCCTACGGCCAATTACAATAATCCGGTGAGTGCAGGAATCTTGTGATTCCGCGACCATTAGTTGCACAACGGATCACACACCCTGCGTCCTCTGCGGACGACAGCCCAGGGTCGATTTCTACCTTTTGCGACAGGCTGCAATCGGCCCAGTCAGGCCATCCAAAAAACGGGATGCCTTGATGTATTCATCAGGGGACGGTCATTGGGGAGAGATGCAAAAAGATGTGACTCCAGCCTCCCATACCGAGGGTCAGTAGCTAATATTAACTTGCCTCAACCCGCTGTACGCCAATTCACGCTTATCATCTCCTTCAAGGGAGGGTAGAACCATGGCTGTAATCAATGGGACCGCACAAAACGACTTTATATTTGCCAACCCGGAGGCCGATCAGATCTTCGGCCTTGGTGGCGACGACTTTATCCTGGGTGAAGGAGGTAACGACACAATAGAAGGTGGTGACGGCAACGATGATATCTCCGGTGGTGACGGCGACGACCTGCTTCGCGGTGGCATCGGACTCGACAGGCTCACGGGCAATGCCGGTGCAGATACCCTGACCGGTGGCGCGGATAATGACTCTTTCAACTGGTTTGTCGGCAGTGGCTCGGACTCCTCTTCCCTGGCCCGCGACACGGTGACCGACTTCCAGGGCGCTGGCGTTGCTGGTGGTGACACCCTGGTCCTCTCCGCGAATAACCGGCTGGTTTTCGAGGGGGCTCGCACCACGGTACCTACGCTGGGCGCTGCGCTCGGTTTCGGCGGCAACGGCTTCACCGAGGTCTTCTATGTCGCAGGTGCCGCCAGCACGTTGCTGTTCGCGGACTCCAACGACAACGGCGTGTTTGACGCCACGGACTTCTCGGTGCAACTGACGGGTCAGCACAACCTCGTAAAAGCCGATTTCGGCACCACGACCTTTGTCCTGCGTGGCACCGAAGGCAATGACGTGATCAACGGCACCGCAGAGATCGACAGGATCTTCGCGCTCGGTGGAAACGATGTGATTAACGCTGGTAACGGCAATGACATCGTCGACGGCGGCGCCGGCAACGACATCCTGAACGGTGGCGCGGGCAACGATCTGCTGACCGGTGGGCTCGGCAATGACACCCTGAACGGTGGCGACGACCGCGATAGCATCACGGGCAACGACGGAAACGACATCATTGACGGTGGTGCCGGCAATGACCCGCTGCTTGCCGGCGGCAACGGCAATGACATAGTGAGTGGCGGTGCAGGCAACGACACGCTGGACGGCGACGCCGGTAACGACCAGCTGTTTGGCGGCATCGGTAACGACAGCCTGTTCGGCGAAGACGGCAACGACCAGATGTTTGGCGAGGACGGCAACGACGAACTGTTCGGCGATGCCGGCAACGACCAGTTGTTCGGCGGCAATGGTGACGACGTGCTCGAAGGCGACGCCGGGGCAGACCAGTTGAACGGCGGCGCCGGCAATGACGAGTTCGAGTTCTTCCTCGGCTCGTTCAACCCGAACTCACCCTTCGCGACCTTCGATACGGTCCAGGACTTCCAGGGCGCAGGTGTGGCCGGGGGCGATACGATCGAACTGGTCGATGAGTTCGTATTTCGTGGCCAGGTCACGCTCAATCCACAGCTTGGCGCGGTACTGGTCGGCGGTGGCAACGGCATCACCGACCTGCTCTACACGGTCCGCCAGGGCAATACCTGGCTGATAGCGGACGAGAATGACAACGGCCGGCTCGACAGCACCGACTTCACGGTGAAGTTCCTCGGCGTCAAGAACTTCACGGTGGACGATTTCGGTAACAATACCGTCTTCGTCACGGCTGGCACCGATGGAAACGACATCATCGTCGGCACCGATGGCGACGATAAAATCTTCGGCCTCGGCGGCAACGACCAGTTGTTCGGCCAGGCGGGCGAGGACCTGCTCGATGGCGGTACCGGTGACGACGTGCTGCTGAGCGGCACAGGCCTGGATAATCTGTTCGGCGGCGAGGGTAACGACACGCTCACCATCGAGGATTTCGGCAGTGCCTTCGGCGGTGCCGGGAACGACTTGGTGATCGGCAGCAGCGCCGAGTTCGCTTTCCAGACGACCCTTGAGGGGAATGAAGGCAACGACACACTGCAGTCCGGCAGTGCTGGCGCCTTCATGATTGGTGGCACGGGGGAAGACCTGCTGGTGGGCAGTGCGGCGGATGACTTCATGGTCGGCAGCCTCCAGTTCGAACCCGGCCTCGATGCGGACAGGTTCCAGTTCGGTGCCCTCTGGGGAACGGATACTATCGCCGACTTCGAAGACGGCACTGACCTGATCGACCTGAGCACCAGCGGTCTGACCTTCGCGAATCTCACCGTTGGAGAACAGTTCGGCGAGGCTGTCATTAGCGTCACTGGCCAGCCGGGTGTGGGAAGCATAACCTTGATCGGCGTCCCACAGGCCGCCATCACCGAGGCGGACTTCGCTTTTACCTAAGTGATCGGCGCATGCTCACGCCCGGTGATGGCGTGAGCATGCAGAGGAAAAGCAGAGGAAAAGGGGACTGATTTATTTTCTTGCTGCGAATGCCAGCTTTGGCTCCAGGCTGTGTGAAAACTCCCGATGAAATTCAAGGTTCGCGTTGCTACGCGAAATCATTGGAGTTTGACCAAGTGGGATTGCTCAGAATTTGCGAGGTAACGCCAAAATTGATCAGCAAACCATCAGTGCTGGGTATTTAAAACGTTTTCACACAGCCCCAGTCGACTGCTGCCGGCCGTGACTACGCGCACCGGATTTGTATCCGTGACGTAGTCATCGAGGCTTTCGGGAAGGAAGGTATTTTGGCCTCGATGTTCACCTTGAATAAAGCGCTTCATGGGCGATCCTTGCGATGAAATCCTCAGAAATCATAGCAAGGGTTTGCGAAGGCGTTTTTACACACTCTGGGCCGATAGCAGTCGCCCGAGGAAGGGGCGTAACGGTCCTAGGAGCACCATAAAAATTCCTACATAAACCTCGGAATCCCTCACCTTTCCCGCCGTTCTGATGAGGCCTATAGTCCATCTCGTCGCCCAAAATGGCGATTTCGGGTTTGGCGACCCGAGATATGAGCGCGAGGGCCGTCTGCTCATTTGCAGGCGTCGTCGCAGCCGCAAAACCGCTGTACTATGGCGGTTGTGCGCGGGAGACCTTCGGGTCTGCCGGTTACTCATTCCCGGTTCGCCAACCTGCGCGCAACTGCCACCCTATCGTTTGGCGACGATCTGTTGGCGGTCTCAACAAACTGAATGAGATCTCCCCCTATGGAAAGATACACGCCCCTCACCGGAATCGACTTGATCCCGGCCTCCCTGCTCATCGACACCCAAGCCCCACTCGACGTCCTGCAAGCCATGGCCGATTACCGCATCCGCACAGTCACGCAGGTGCTGGAAAATATCGCCTACCGCGCCGAACTCGGTTGCGACACGGTGGTGTTGAAAGACTTTTCTCAGCTGTTAGCCATTCCGTTACGCGACGGCTGTGACTTGATGGACGTGATCGGTCGACGCTTGCGAGCGCAGGCGAAGGAGTAAGTAAAAACGGGCGCCTCAATGGGCGCCCGTTTTTCACCAATTGCGGTCTGTGCATAAACACGGCTGACGGATCCATTCGTGCCCCCATTGACCGAAGGCACTTCACCTAAAAATGTGAAATAAAATGTGAAGCCTTTCATACGGTAAAAACCGCTATGTGCGGTCGGCCAAGGAATGGATTAAAAGGAAACGGCCGCCATGAAGGCGCCCGTTTTTTGTGTCTGCGAACAAGAGGTACGCCAGCATCCATCGGTCGACTGACCTTCATTTCAGGAAGGCAAATACCGCGTGACTCTCGCGTCCAGTAACTTGATCAGTGCAGGCTCCATGTATTGAAAAATATCAGGTATGTCCAGACAGACTCAGATCAGCCCACTGCAGCAGTTCCAGGCTGACTGGAACATAAGCATCATTGCTGATACCCATCGACGCGGTTTCCACGCCTGGTCAGTCAGCAAAATGTTGTTCGGCTGTGGGGCTTCGCAGTCGGTTCTGGCTGCATATGATAAAGCACGTTCAACATCGGTTAACTCCAAACAGTTAACGTGACTCGGGCTCAGGCCAGCGAGATTACCGAGTTACTGCCGCACTCCGAGTCCCCGCAAACGCACTCGTGCCAAGCCAGCGCCACAAGTTTTCCGCATCCTTCACGGCACCGTCTACACGCAGCTCTCGCGACTGAAGAACCTCCCGCGGTGTGCGGTCGCCCGTCCACACTTCGGTCAATGCGCGCACGCTGGAGTCCACGACGAGCGTCAGTTCGCGGCCGGGGTCGTCGCGGCACAGGTCTGCCACGCCCTGTTCGACCACGAGCCACCACGCTTGCTCGCCGGGCCGTGCGTCGCGGAACTTGAACTGGATGACCACCGGTCGGGACGGGAATGTCTCGATGCGCACGAACCGGCGCACGTCCCACATGAGCAGGCCCGCGTCGAGTTCGTCATCGCGAAGGCGACTGCCGATCCAGCGCGCGCCCCAATGACCTAGCGCCATGATGATGGGGCGCAATTCCTCGCCCGCCTCGGTCAGGCTGTACTCCCAGACTTTGCCTGCGGCGGTGCGGTGCACGACACCGATTTCTTCCAAATGGCGCAGCCTTTGTGCCAGCAGGTTGGTGGACATCCGTGGTACGCCGCGGTGCAGTTCATTGAAGCGTTTGCTGCCGCACAGCAGCTCGCGCACCACCAATGGTGTCCAGCGTTCGCACAGGGCTTCAGCACCGCGCGCGACCGTGCAGAACTGACCGTAGCTTTCTTCCATCGCCTGGGCTCCGTAACTACAACACTTCAGATTTTGAACTAGCCCCGCTACTTCGCCACGCGCACGCTCAAGCCTTCGAAAGCCAAAAGCCAAAGGAGAACGCCATGACCAAGGTAGCCATTATTCAGCGCCCGCCCGTGCTGCTTGATCGCAGTGCGACGATCGCCCGGGCCGTGCAATCGGTCGCCGAGGCTGCGGCGACGGGAGCGTCGCTGATCGTTTTGCCCGAATCGTACATTCCCGGTTACCCGTCGTGGATCTGGCGGCTGGCGGCAGGAAAGGACGGGGCTGTAATGGGCCAGTTGCACACGCGGCTGCTGGCCAACGCCGTCGATATCACCAACGGTGACTTGAGCCAATTGTGCGAGGCCGCCAGGGTTCACGCCGTGACGATCGTGTGCGGCATCAATGAATGCGACCGGCGCAATGGCGGCGGCACGCTCTATAACAGCGTAGTCGTTATCGGCGCGAACGGCGCAGTGCTCAACCGCCACCGCAAGCTGATGCCAACGAATCCCGAGCGCATGGTGCATGGCTTCGGTGATGCCTCCGGGTTGCGTACGGTCGATACACCGGTCGGCCGCATTGGTGCGCTCATCTGCTGGGAAAACTACATGCCGCTGGCACGCTATTCACTGTATGCCCAAGGGGTGGAAATCTACGTCGCCCCCACGTACGACACTGGCGAGGGCTGGATCAGCACGATGCGTCACATTGCACTCGAAGGCCGCTGTTGGGTGATTGGCAGTGGCACCGCGCTGCGCGGCAGTGACATTCCCGACGACTTCCCGGCGCGTACGCAACTGTTTCCCGATCCGGACGAATGGATCAACGACGGCGACTCGGTGGTGGTCAATCCTCAAGGCCGGATCGTGGCCGGTCCCTTACACCGGGAGGCAGGCATTTTGTATGCGGACATCGACGTCGCACTCGTGGCGCCAGCGCGGCGGGCGCTCGACGTCACCGGGCACTACGCGCGCCCTGACATTTTCGAACTGCAGGTGCGACGCACGCCGGCGACAGCAGTGCGCTACATCGACGGGTGAAGTCAGGCAACGTTCAGGCGATCCATGCCATGTCCGACGGTATCGCCTGGCAATTGATCAAGGAGTCATGCCATGAGCATTGAACGGTCTTACAAGGGCAGTTGTTTTTGCGGCGCAGTCGAGTTCACCGTCAGCGGCGAGCCGGCCGGAATGGGCTATTGCCATTGCGAGTCGTGTCGGCATTGGTCAGCAGGACCGGTCAATGCCTTCACGCTATGGAAACCCGAGGCGGTGCAAGTGACTCGGGGTGCTGACAACATCGGCACCTACAACAAGACACCGCGCAGTTACCGCAAGTGGTGCAAGACATGCGGCGGGCACCTCTTCACTGAACATCCGGAGATGGGGCTCATCGATGTGTATGCCGCGGTCATCCCGGATCTCGCGTATTCACCAGGCGTTCACGTCCATTATCAGGAGACTGTGCTGCACATCAAAGATGGATTGCCCAAGCTGAAGGATGTCCCCAACGAATTAGGGGGATCGGGCATCAGCGTGGACGAATAGCGCTAGCGAGGTAATAGCGCCCAGTCGCTAAGCTTTATCAGAAGACCCATTCGCAATTTTCTGAAAACTCAGGAGGCGAACAATGAGCAAACAACCTCAACCCCGCAGCCGCGCCAACCCTCAGCCCAGATCCCGCCCGGTAGTGCCTGCCCTGCCTGACAAAACGGGCAACAAGCCCGGCGGCTTGCGCGGCAACTACCCGCCGAAGCAGTCGAATTGAGCGATGAGCGGTTCGTTTCCCGAGCTGCGCAGCAAGCCAACTATCAGGGACTTTCTCAATCCTTGAAATGGGCTTCATGACCGCCCGTAACCCTGCCCGAGGGCTGGCTCACGCTTCGCTATTCTTGATGACACGAGCCGCGAGGACTGTTGAATGGATGGCCTGCGGCATGAGCACCAGACGCAAAGGTCTGGCTACAGGGTTGCACGTTGAGCAGAGGATTGAATGATGAAGATGTTACTGATGGTCGAGTGCCCTAATGAGCCCTTCAACTCCCTTGTCAAAGCCGGGACGGTGGGCGAGGTGATTGAGCGCATTCTGGCAAGCATCAAGCCTGAGGCCGCGTACTTTACTGAGCAGGATGGCATGCGCGGCGGGATCTTTCTGGTCGACGTACAAGACTCATCCGAGATCCCCGCTTTAGCCGAACCGTTTTTTCTCAACTTCAACGCCAACTGCAAGTTCCGTATCGTGCTGAGCCCGCAGGATCTGCAAAAGGCCGATCTGGGGACGCTCGGGCAAACCTGGGCGTGAGGCGCATCCATTGCCAGTCAAAACCGCATCGCCGAAAGTGGTTCAGATCGTCTGATCGAAAGCCGCGCTGCATGAATGAGTAGCTTTACCGCGGTACTCAACGAAAAGCCCGGCCTTACATGCCGGGTTTTTTCGTGCGTCGCGAGCGCCAGCAATTTTCCCTGGCCGGCACAGGTGCAGACCTTGGCCGCGTCACTTCAGCATTACTTGCCTCTATTTCCGACATTGTTTTGCGTGTGCACCGTCGAACACGTCAAGGGTGATGGCAAACGGCTACTCTATTCACCGTCTTTGCGGCATCCTGACCGGCATCAGCCACAAGTCTGCTTCATCCTGGCTCAATTACATGGAGTAAGCGTGCATGCCCTTCCCCCCTCGTTTTCTCGAGCACTACCGCAAAGCCGACCGAATCATGCTGGGCTTGATCTGGCTGATGTTCCTCTTCGCGTTGGGTCTGGCTTACTGGCACGACACCTTTATGCAGGCGCTTTTGGTAGGTGGGGGCACGAGCCTGCTGCTGACGGTGTTTTATCGCGCAATGGGCGGAACGCGGTTGATGCGGTGTTGCCTGGCCATTGGCTTGATGGTCATGGCCGCCTTGCATATCAACCAGGCCGAGGGCGTCATTGAATCCCACTTCGGTATATTCGCGTTGCTGGCGGTACTGACTTTTTATCGCGACTGGCTACCGATTCTGGTCGCCGCGGCAACGATCGCCGTTCACCACGTAGTCTTCCATGCGCTGCAACATCAAGGTTTCCCGGTCTACGTCATGGCGCATCACGGTGGGTGGACGATGGTGTTCGTTCACGCCTTCTATGTGGTGATGGAGACGGTCGCCCTGCTCTATCTGGCTGTGCACAGTCAGGCCGAAGCGGTGGAGAGCCAGGACATGCTGGACAAGATGCTCGCGGCCACGTCCCAGCTCACCGTCGATCCTGGCAAGGGAGACAAGGCCGGGGTGCATGTCTCGCTTGCGGATCGTTTCGATCAATTCCTGATGCAGATTACCGCCCTGGTTGACGGGGTTGTTCGCGATTCTCACGGCCTCGGTGAGCTGGGCCAGGAGCTTGCCAAGGCGAGCAACACGCTGGAGAAAGGGGCCAAGCATCAGCTGACGGAAATTGCCCAGATGACGGGTTCAATGCAGCGCATGGGGGACGCGATGGGCCATATTGGTGTTCACGTCGAACATGCCGCTGAACATGCCGGCCAGGCCAGCGTGCAAATCACGCGAGGACAGGAAAGTGTGAACCGGGCACAGCATGAAATCACTCAGTTGGCATCGCGCCTAAAAGGCACGAACGAAACCGTGCAGGTGCTGGCGGGACAGGCGGAGCAAATTGGTACCGTCCTGGAGGTTATCAGCAGTATCGCCGACCAGACCAACCTCCTGGCCCTTAACGCCGCCATCGAGGCTGCTCGCGCCGGCGAGCAAGGCCGAGGCTTTGCCGTTGTGGCCGATGAAGTGCGCAGCCTGGCGCAGCGAACGGCCGTCTCCACGAAGGAAATCAGGACGATCATCGAGGCCTTGCAGCAAGGCAGTCGCAAAGCCGTCGAGGCGATGCACGACAGCCGCGAAGGCGTGGAGCGTTGTGTCGAAGACAGCCAGCTGGCGGCAGCGATGTTGCAGGCGGTGGGCAGCGACATTTCGCACATCGATGAACTCAATGGACGCATTGTCACCACCACCCGCGAACAATCCACGGCAAGCTCCGAAATTGTCGGACGCTTGCAGTCTGTGCAGACCATCGCGCAAAACACCGCAGACGATGTCGAAACCCTTGCCCTGAGCAGCCAGCGCTTGCCACCCATTGCTGTTCGCCTGGATGCGCTGGGTCGCACGTTTCACCAGTAATGCTTGATCCGGACTACGCCAACGGTGGGTGACCGGTCCCCCTCATTTCGCGGTGGCCGTCTTGAACTTGGTCCAGGTTCGCATGCGCGCCCGCATGTCGGACTGGGGAATGTCCTTGCCAGGAATCAACCGTGCGTAAGTGGCCTCATCGATGTAAATGTCCGGGTTGTCGCGCATTGTCGTATCGACGCTTGGACGTGCCTTGGAATTGGAGGTGGGATAGCCGGTGAAGTTACTGATGGCAGCCATGTTCTGCGCACGCATGACGAAGTTGATGAACGCATAGGCGTACTCCGGATGTTTAGCGTCGACAGGAATCGCCATGGTATCCACCCACACCGTGGTGCCTTCACGGGGGATGCGATACCGCAATCAGCAAATTTGGCGGCCAGTTCCGGTTTGAACAACATGTCGAGGCTATTGACCGGGGCATCCGGCAATCGCTGTTTGATCTGCCCGGCATTGTAGGTCAGGCCGATGGTGCCCCAGGTGTAGGGAACGGTGGCCTGGCTCGAATGTTCATACTGCGTACGCAGCTTCTGCAAACCGGGCTCGATGTCATTCAGGGCCATGAGTTTTGACCGGTCCAGCGGTTGCAGGCTGCCCGCGCGCATCAAGCGTTCGGCGACGGTGTCGCCCGGGAAGATCAGGTCATAACCGCTGCCGCCGGCGAGCATTTTGGCTTCCAGTGTCTCGCTGCCATCCATGACGTCGTAGATCACTTTGATCCCGGTTTCGGTGGTGAATTTGGCTAGCGTGTCTTCGGCAAAATAGTCGGCCCAGTTGTACAGCCTGAGGGTTTTCTCCTCCGCGTGCAGCGACGGCATGGCACAGCCAAGTGCCAGTCCCAGGGCGCCGCTCAACCACGTGTTGATCGTGTGCATATCAAACCCCTTGAGTGTTCCAGCGTGCATTGATGTGACGACCGTCCTGAGTCAACAGCGCGCCGTACATGTCCGGACGGCGATCGCGGAAAATGCCCCAGCTCAAGCGCTCTTCGCCCATGGCTGCCAGGTCCAGGCTGTGGGCCTGCACGCCGGTGCTGTCGCGGTCGGCCTCGGCGAGCAACTGGCCTTTGTGGTTGCAGATAAAGGACGAGCCGTAGAAGCTCATTTGCAGGGCTGGATCGGTGGTGGCCACCTCGCGGCCAATGCGGTTGGCGGCCACCACTGGCAGGAGGTTGGCGGCGGCGTGGCCGCGCATGGTCATCTGCCAGTGGTCACGGGAATCCAGCGTCGCGCAGCCAGGCTCAGAGCCGATGGCGGTGGGAAACAGCAAGACTTCAGCGCCCATCAACGCCAGGCAGCGTGCGGTCTCGGGGAACCACTGGTCCCAGCAGATGCCCACACCGATGCGCCCAAAAGCCGTGTCCCAGATACGGAAGCCGGTATCGCCGGGGCTGAAGTATTCCTTCTCCTGATAACCGATGGCGTTGGGGATATGGGTCTTGCGATACATACCCAGCAGACGCCCGTCGGCATCGGCCACGCTCAAGGAATTGAAGTAAGCATTACCGGCCTTCTCGAACCAGCTCAGCGGCAGCACCACACCCAACTCTTTGGCCAACGCGGCAAAGCGCTTGAGTACGTGGCTGTCTCGATATTCTTCAGCCAGTGCCAGGTGTTTATGGCTTTGCTCGATGCAGAAATAGGGTGTGGCAAACAGTTCCTGCAACAGGATGACCTGGGCGCCCTTCGCAGCCGCCTCACGCACCAGCTGCTCGGCCTTATCGAGGTTGTGTTGCAAGTCCCAGGTGCAGGGCATCTGGGTTGTGGCGATGGTCAGAAGCGTCATGGCATCAGCCCTCCACCGGCCAGGCGGGCTGTTGCTGGGTGATGCAATGCACTCCGCCACCGCCATGAGCCAGGTGATTGATTCGCACCGGCACTACCTCGCGCCCGGGGAACGTCTGAGCCAAAACCTCGGCAGCCGCGTTGTCGGCCTCAATGCCGTAGGCCGGCATGATGATCGCGTCGTTGGCGATGTAGAAATTGGTGTAGGAAGCGCAGAACACTTCTGCCTCGGTGTCCACGGCGTCGGTGGCTTCATACAATTCGATCAGCTCGAACTGTCGGCCTCGGGCATCAGTGGCCAGTTCCAGCGCACGACGGTTTTCGCGAGCCACTTCGGCATACACCGATTGCCGGTCGTGGGTGGCATCTACCAGCAAAACCCCAGGGCGGGCGAATGCGCACACGCCATCGACATGGCCGTCGGTCATGTCGCCGGTCACATAGTCCGGATCGCCTGGCAGCCAGATCGTCTTCTTCACACCCAGCAAACGCGTGAAGATTTCCTCTATTTCAGCCTTGTTCATGCCCGGGTTGCGATTGGGGTTGAGCAATACCGATTCGGTGGTGATCAGCGTGCCCTCGCCGTCCACATGGATGGCCCCGCCTTCATTACTCAGCGCGGTACCAAAGCACTCCACGCCCAAGTGATTGAGTGCGCGGCGCGCCAGGCTTTCGTCCAGGTTGTGGGCCGACTTGCCGCCCCACGCATTGAAGCGCCAGCTCACCCCGGCCAGGCCTTGTTGCGGATGGCAGACGAAGCTCGGACCAGAGTCCCGGCACCAGCTGTCGTTCACCGCCAGCTCGATCAATTCGACGTTTGGCCCACATAACGCTTTGGCGCTGGCGACAGCAGAAGGGTCGACGACCAGTTTCACCGGTTCGAAGCGGGCGATGGCGTTGGCCACGCGAGCGAAGTCCTCTTGCACCTGCGGCAATGTCATGCCCCAACCGGACTCCCAGAGTGCTGTGTTGTGTGGCCAGACCATCCAGGTGGCGACATGCCTCACCCACTCGGCCGGCATCATCCAACCACTGTTTCGAACTTCATTCTGCTGCATGACATGCTTCATGATAAAAAAAGCCCTTTTAGTTAAGCCATTGTGTTCAACAAAACTGCTTGGGTGGTCCTGGCATGCATGCTACGGCCGTAAATACAGGCAAACAAACGATGGATTTTGCAGACAAATGATTAGAGGAACTTATCAATATGCTCAAGCACTGGCCGCCTCTCAGCACCCTTCGCGGCTTTGAAGCCGCCGCCCGGCTGGGCAGCTTCCACAAGGCGGCCGCCGAGTTGCACCTCACCCAATCGGCGATCAATCAGCAGATCCGCAGCCTTGAGGCGTACCTTGAACAACCCTTGTTCTTTCGCAGTGGACGCAGCGTCAGCCTGACCGATGCCGGTCACGACTTGCTCAGCACCACCCAGGCGATGCTGCAACAGCTGGCCGTCGGGATTCGCCGACTGGGGCAGTACCAAAAACCCAACCAATTGGTCCTCAACACCACACCGGCGTTCGCCCGTCACTGGCTGCTGCCGCGTTTGGGAGATTTTCGCCGCGAGCATCCGGACGTTGATCTGTGGATTTTCAGTACCGATGAAGTCCCGGACATGACCACCCAGACTATCGACCTCGCGGTGCGCGATGACATCAGTTCCCAAGCCGAGTGCAGCTTCAAGGTGCTGCACGCCGACCGCCTCTATCCGGCGTGTCACCCGAACCTGTTGGCGCTGCCACGCGAACAGCGCACAACCCTTCACGGCGAGCGGGAAATGGACTGGAGTCACTGGGCGGTGGAGGCTGGCATTGATGTCGGTCAGAAAGACCAGGGGCTGAATTTTTCCGACCCCGGCCTTCTGCTGGACGCCGCGTGCGCGGGCCTCGGTATCGCTCTGGTCAGCCAACTATTGAGTCGACAGGCACGCGCCAATGGCGTGTTGCAACCCTTGGTGGAGCAAACCATTCGTGGTCCGAACTGGGCCATGCTGACCCATCGTGACAGTGAGAATAATGCGCTGGCGCGAAGCTTCAGTGAGTGGCTGCTGAGTAACCTGGAAGATCGCCCAACAGGGTTGAACGGCTAATAACGCTGTAATGTCCGCTGGTCGAGGCAGACTTGCTCTGTAGATTCAACTTAACTATCTTTGAGTCTATGGATTCACGATGAGGTATTGAACATGGCCGCTGCCCTCCAGGAACAAGCCTTTACCAAGAGCCAGTGTGTGACGGGCCTGCGTGCCGCTGTTGGCATACTCGAAAAATGGGGTGCGTCCAGCGATCAGGCCTGCCGCATCCTGCGCATTTCCCGCAGCACCTACACCCGCGCCCGGCAGCGCGACCCCGACTGGGCTGTGACGCTGGACTCGGACCAGATGCAGCGCATCAGTTTTGTGCTCAACATCCACGCCGCGCTGCGCCTGGTTTTCGATAACCCGGAGAACGTCTACGGCTTCCCGTCGATGGCCAACGACAACGAGTTTTTCAATGGGCGCTCCCCGCTCGAGATCATGTCTCAGGGCGATATGATTTCGTTGTATGAAACCTTTCGGCGCATTGACGTGCTGCGTGGCGCGCAATGGTAAAGGTGAATGAACTGGCAGAACTTGCCGGAGAGCGGTTACAGGCCTATCGACTGGTCAATTCGAAGTTTCCACCTATCGCGATGTTTGATGACGTTGCGGACGCGGATGAGTTTGAGGTGCTGTATCAGATACAGGCGCTGACGAATCCCAGGCTGAAAAATGAAGTGGGTCATCTTGAGTTGATTCCCCGTGATCAGATCCCGTTCGGCATTCCTGGCTGCTCCTACGCGACAGCGCCTTTTACCCACGTCAACCCGGCGGGTTCGCGGTTCAGCGATGGCAGTTTTGGTGTGTTGTACCTTGCGGACTCCATGGAGACGGCGCTGGCCGAAGTGCGGCATCACCAAAGTCTGTATTGGTCGAATGTCCCGAGCCTGAACTATGAGCGGTTCGTTTTTCGGGGGCTGTCTTGCTCTTTCGTGGACGTGGCGATGAAAGATGCTGCAGCTATTGCGATGACTGATCCTGTTTATTCGCCTGACGATTACACGCATTCCCATCGCTTGGGGAGGTCCGTTAAAGAGGCGGGATGTCCGGGCATTCGTTACAACTCTGTGCGGATGCAGGGCAGTTATTGCTGGGCGCTGATGACGCCGAGACCGGTTTTATCAATCATTCAAGCAGCGCATTACGAGATGGTCTGGAATGGTCAGGTGACTAGCGTCAGTAAGGTCAGCGAAGCCTGATCGCGCCCACGCCGGACTTCCGCATCCATTGACTCCGTCAATAGTCACCATTAATTCAATGAAGTTCTCAAAAAAAATCCTCGGCGTAACATCCGCTCCATACCCAACACCTACACCCCGGAGCACAAAATCATGAAACGCCAAATCCTCCTCAGCATCGCTTTCTCGGTTTTTGCAGTTAACGCTTTCGCCGCTACCTCTGCTCACCCGGTTGTCGCTGAAGGCGGCTCGGATCGTCTGATTGAAAGTCGTGTAGCTGAGGGTGGTTCGGATCGCCTGATCGAAAACCGCGTCGCTGAAGGTGGTTCCGACCGTCTGATCGAGAACCGCGTTGCTGAAGGTGGTTCCGACCGTTTGATCGAGAACCGCGTTGCTGAAGGTGGTTCGGATCGTCTGATCGAAAACCGCGTCGCTGAAGGTGGTTCCGACCGTCTGATCGAGAACCGCGTCGCTGAGGGTGGTTCCGACCGTTTGATCGAAAATCGCGTCGCTGAAGGTGGTTCCGACCGTTTGATCGAAAACCGCGTTGCCTGAATGAATGGCTTTACTGCGAAACCCAACAAGAAGCCCGGCCTGACAAACCGGGCTTTTTTACGCTCTCCATTTACTCAGTCAAACTCTGGACAGGCAGCTATCGGCCAAGAGCAGCCACTATTGCTCTGTTAAAGTACCTCTCTGAACACAACTCACGGACGGCTTCATGGAACGATTCCATCCTCGTGGCATTGATGCAGACGGTTATATCCTCACCGTGTCCAACGTCGAGATGCAGCCACAGTTTCAGGATTTGCTGGCGGACGTTTGCATGACGCTCGCTCGGTCGGAACCTCTGCTCGACGGGATTTATCTTTATGGCAGCGTCGCTAGAGGCGACGCCGTGCCGGGGGTTTCCGACCTGGACCTAACCCTTGTTCTGCACAGCCCTCCTACGTCGCAGGATCTGGAATTGCTGGAGTCGAAAAAGCGCACGCTGGAAAGTCGGCATACCGAAGTCATCAAGATCGATTTCGACATCGGTAGTCGTTCTGAAGTATTGGAGGCTGACAATCGATTGAGCTGGGGGTATTGGCTCAAGCATCACTGTCGTTGCTTATGGGGGAATGATCTGACCAAGCGCTTCGACCGGTTCAAGCCGTCGCGTGATATCGCCATTGCCGTGAATGGTGACTTTGAATCCATACTGACCCGGTATGCCGATCTTATCAATCAAGCGACCACACCGACCCAATCGCTACGCCTGCAACGCGAAGCCTCGCGCAAACTCATCCGGTCAACTCAGGTATTTCGCTCTGAACAGGACCTGATGTGGCCGCAAACACTGGAAGAGCACGTCGAACTGTTTGTTCAGCATTTCCCGTGCATGAGAATGCAGATCTTTTTTTTCTTGTCCCAGGCAAGGAACCCATGCGCTAAGCCAAAAGAGTTTACGACTCAGGTCCATAATTTTTTGACCTGGATGGCTTCAGAAACCGGTTAGGTCCGCTTTGGGTCGGATAGCGACCACGCACCGTGACTGATCCACGCTTGTCCTCCCTCAACGTGGAGGACAAGCTATGAACACTATAGCTACATACAGCCATCAGCCTTGGAACAAGGGAAAGCTTGTCGGGCAGAAGCCCTACTCCGAGTCAGAGATATCTGGGCCATCCGGGTCAGACTCCAGCTCGTGGAGACGACCCTGTCACCCGCACTTCGACCTTCCGGAACGCCGCTGCGGTGTACCGCAGGGCGTGCGTGTCCCAAAAGGGTAAACGAATGTCCCAGCCCGTCATTCGAACTTTGTCCTGCACGCGGATACTGCCTTGCATCCGAACGGTTGAAGGACCCATGCGATGAGCCTGCCCTGGGTATCTGCACCGACCTAGACCCGTCCGTGACTCGCTGGGCGCGCATGCGCCAAAGGCCAGGATGCTCCGTGCCTGAACCCAATCAGAAAGACTTGAGTGCGCCCCCCAGCACGCGGTTACCCGTATATCCGTGCCATCTGTTCAAAGACTTACAGGCTGAACCAGGAGATAGTGATGACAGAAATTCACGTAACCCGCCCCATTGCAGGCGCTCCGGCGATCGTCAGACCGTCGGCACTCAAGAACTCCCTGAAAGTCGAGCGCCTGTCGCCGGCCCTTGGGGCCGAGATCAGCAACGTCAGTCTGGTCGATGCCAGCCAGGACGCCGAGCTGTTCGCGGAGATAAAGGCGCTCTGGCTCAAGCACAAAGTGCTGGTCTTCCGCGACCAGGACATCACGCCGCTGGAACAGCAGACCTTTGCCGAGTGCTTCGGCGAACTGGATGTCCACAGGGTCTACGCCGGCATGCCGGACGCACCGAAGATCCTGGTTATCGATGAAGCCGAAAAAAGCAAGCTCCCCGGCTACACCAAACCGAGAAGCTTCGAGAACAACTGGCATTCCGACACCATGTCCCAGTCCGAGCCGCTGAAGGGCGCGGTGTTGCGCTGCGTCCACTGCCCGGAGCTCGGTGGCGATACGCTGTGGGCCAACATGGCGCTCGCCTACGAGATGCTGCCGGAGCGTGTGAAGCAACAAATCGAGGGTCTGAATGCCAGGAGCAGCGTCGAGATCGCGTTCTGCGGCGGCATGTCGAACGAGAAGCGCCAAGGGTTTGTGACGAACAATCCGCCCCCCGAGCATCCCGTCGTGCGTACCCACCCCGAGACCGGCGAGAAGATCCTCTATGTGTCCATGGGCTATGTCACCCACTTCACCAACTGGCACGACGGTGAACGCACGCGGTACGGCCAGGACATGCACGAGGCCTACCAGTTGCTGAGTTACCTCGCCTCGCAGGCCACGATTCCCGAATTCCAGATGCGTCTGCGCTGGCGGCCGAACACCGTCGCCATCTGGGATAACCGCTCGACCCAGCACTACGCGGCGTACGACTACGACACGCAGCCCCGGCGCATGCTGCGCGCCGGCCTCATGGGCGACCGCCCGGTCTGACAACATCGTTGCTACACAGCGAGGTTCGCCCCCCCCTTCCACAAGGAGGGGGCAATTCTGGCCTTAAGTTCCTAAGCTTGTCTGCGGCTCCGGTGAATTGCTCCACAGTCGCGGCCTTGCCGAGTATCACTCTTCGCGAACGCTCACCCTGTCATCCGCCTCTTTAACCCTCTGGAACGCCGCTGCGGTGTACCGCAGGCGTGCCTGTCTCGAACTGTTAAGCCAATGTCCCTATCGGTCATTCGAGCGCTGCCCTGAGCGCGGACACTGCCTCCATCCGAACGTTAGAAGGAGCCGACGCGATGAACCTGTCCGGTACCTGCGTCGAGCCCACGCGACGATTCCTTCTTGCCTGAAAAACCAAAACAACTATAAGGGCCGCCATCGGGGGTGGCCCGAACACGGAGACACGTCCATGACTACCCCTCGTGCACCTGCCATCGTCCGCGCTGGCTCGTTGTCTGATTCGATCAAGGTCGAGCAACTCACCTGCTCCATCGGTGCGGAAATCAGCAACGTCAACCTCGGTGTCGCTTCGCGCGACACGGAGATGATGGCCGAAATCCGCAAATTGATGCCTGCAGTACCTGATCAGCCGGGCGTTTATCCCCGAGTACCAGGTGCGCTTCCGCTGGAAACCGAACAGCGTCGCTCTGTGGGACAACCGCAGCACCCAGCATTTAGCCGTGATGGATTACCCACCCTGCCACCGAAAAATGGAACGCGCCGAAATCATCGGTGATACCCCTTTTTAACCTGGCCGGCTAATTCCATCTTCCACGCACGAGACCTGAGTCAGGTCTCGCGTCCAACCTATCTCACCGGAGCAAAGAATCGCCCTCAGTTTTATGGATACATCTGAATTGTTTCTTGCCATTTTCTGCTGTCACGACTGACCGCTTGGGGTTGGTAGCTACTTGTTGCGAAGGACTGCAATCGGCCAAAAGCAGCCTTTCACCCCTTGCGGCCATTAAGCACTATTGCCTTTGAATCGAAAGCATTTCTGACAGCCATCACATCACACGACATTTACGCCCCCCCTGCTAGTCGTCATTCTTTGCTCCTACCTACGCAAAACTCTTAACTCTGAAGGAGAGCTTTTCAATTGCCCGGATCAAGTTTAAGGTAGTGAAAACTACATAATAAGTAGATTACATCACATGGAAAATTGGCTTATTCTGATTCTCGGTCTGCCTACTGCCAATGCCACCGAACGCATGCGTGCCTGGCGCGCTTTGAAAGCTAGCGGTGCGGCAGTCTTACGCGATGGTGCCTACCTGTTGCCGGATACCGGTGCCTGTCGTGAAGCGCTAGCGTCTGTCGAGCGAGACATCCTGGCGATCAATGGCACCTCCTACGTCCTGCCTGTCATCGACCCGAATGGCGAACGCTTCGTAGAGCTGTTCGACCGTAGCGATGACTACAGCAAGCTAAGCGCTGAGATCGAAGCGTGCCGGGCACAGCTCAATTCCGAGAATGCGCTGTCCAGCACGAAGCAGATTCGCAAGCTGCGCAAAGCCTACGATCAGCTGGCATACATCGATTACTTTCCTGGTAAGCCGAAGCGGCAGATCGACTCAGCGTTGCAGGAGCTTGAGACAGCGGTCAGCAGGGCCCTGTCTGCGGATGAGCCGCATAGCTGCGACCAGCCAATCATGGCGCTGAGTCGTGGCGACTATCAGGGCCGCGTATGGGCTACCCGCAAGCGTCCCTGGGTCGACCGATTGGCCTGTGCCTGGCTGATTCGCCGTTTCATTGATCCCAAGGCTCAGATCCTCTGGCTGAACCACCCTCAGGACTGCCCAGCAGATGCATTGGGTTTCGACTTCGATGACGCGACTTTCAGTCATGTCGGCAACCGCGTGACCTTCGAAACCCTGCAAGCCAGTTTTGAAATCCAAGAGCCCGGTCTGGGCCGCATTGCAGCCTTGGTGCACTACCTCGATGTCGGCGGTATTCAGCCGGTGGAGGCTGCCGGTATCGAACGGGTACTGGCCGGGCTACGCGAAACCATTACCCATGATGACCATTTGCTGGCTGCTGCGAGCGCCATCTTCGACGGCCTGCTCGCAACGTTTGTGAAAGAGGAACAACTCAATGATTAAGGCTTCCCCATCAGCTGCTGAAGAGGATCTGTCGAGGCCTGAACCGATCAGTTTGCGTGAGGCGTTTTGGTTCTGGCTGAAGTTGGGATTCATTAGCTTTGGCGGGCCCGCAGGGCAGATCTCGATCATGCACCAGGAGCTGGTAGAGCGGCGGCGTTGGATTTCCGAGCGGCGGTTTTTGCATGCCCTCAACTACTGCATGCTGTTGCCAGGGCCGGAGGCTCAGCAGCTAGCAACCTATATCGGCTGGCTGATGCATCGAACCTGGGGTGGAGTGATCGCCGGAGTGCTGTTTTTGCTGCCCTCACTGTTCATCCTGATCGCGCTGTCCTGGATGTACATCGCCTTCGGCGAAGTACCAGTGGTGGCCGGGCTTTTCTATGGCATCAAGCCCGCCGTGACGGCCATCGTCGTGCAGGCGGCCCATCGAATCGGCTCGCGCGCGCTGAAGAACAACTGGCTGTGGGCTATGGCGGCGGCGTCGTTTACCGCGATCTTCGCGTTCAATGTGCCGTTCCCGCTGATCGTGCTGGGAGCCGCGTTAATCGGTTATATCGGAGGCCGCCTGGCTCCCGAGAAATTCAGAACCGGGGGCCATAGCGCCGCCAAAAAGTCCTTCGGCCCGGCCTTGATCGATGACGACACCCCGTCCCCTGACCATGCCCGATTTAGCTGGTTAAAACTGACTCTACTGGTACTCATCGGCGCAGCACTGTGGGCGTTGCCAATGGGGATCCTGACCGCACTCTTTGGCTGGGAAGGCACCTTGACCCAAATGGGTTGGTTCTTTACCAAGGCGGCGCTGCTGACTTTTGGCGGTGCCTATGCGGTGCTTCCTTATGTCTATCAGGGCGCGGTCGGCCACTATGGCTGGCTGACACCGACACAAATGATCGATGGCCTGGCACTCGGGGAAACAACGCCTGGGCCGCTGATCATGGTGGTGGCTTTCGTCGGCTTTGTCGGCGCCTATGTCTCTCAGGTGTTCGGTGCCGATCAGGTGTTCCTGGCGGGTGCTCTCGCTGCCACGCTGGTGACCTGGTTCACGTTCCTACCTTCGTTTCTGTTCATCCTCGCGGGCGGCCCGCTGGTGGAATCGACCCACAACGAACTCAAGTTCACCGCGCCGCTGACCGGGATTACTGCCGCTGTGGTTGGGGTGATTCTCAATCTGGCGTGTTTCTTCGGCTACCACGTGCTGTGGCCCAAAGGGTTCAGCGGCAACCTGGACTGGCCTTCCGCGCTGATCGCAATTGCCGCAGCGATTGCCTTGTTTCGCTTCAAGCGTGGCGTGATTCAGGTACTGATGGCCTGCGCGCTCGTAGGCTTGGCAGTGCATCTGCTGCGCTAGAGAGCAGGAATTGATTAACTGTCTCTGGCGGGCACTGGGCCTGCCAGATCACCCAGCCTACTGAGCTAGGCAGGAGGTGTTCCATGAGGTGGATTACCCGTGAACGACCCAAGATCGACCGCATTGCCTGTCCTTGGCTGATCACTCGTTTTATCGATCCTGAGGCCGAGCTCTTGTACGTGCCCAGCCGAGAAGTTTTGTCGATTGCCGCCGAGAGGGACGCAACGCCTTACGATATTCCGGGCGTTGAGCTTACGCATGAGGGCGAGCTGTGCAGCTTCGACGCGTTTCTGAAGAAGTACCAGCTCAGTGAGCCCGCCTTGCAGCAGCTGGCCAAAATCGTGCGCGGGGCAGATACCTCCCGCCTGGATCTGACGCCGCAATCGGCTGGGCTGTACGCCATTTCACTGGGGCTATCGCAGCGTTATGTCGATGACCACGAAATGCTCGCACATGGTTTGATCATGTATGACGCGCTGTATGCCTGGTGCAAGGAGTGTCAGGGCGAGTCGCATAACTGGCCTCCGCAAATGTGAAGAGACCTGTTCACACTGAAGCCCATCCCAGAGTTGAGCTCATGATCAGTGAAATACTGCACGTTCTAATCCTGCATGACGGGGACAAAGGCAGGGCGATTGAACCCGCCCTGCCCGAGCAGAGGGCCTCATGAACATATGGCACAATCGACGTTTCGCTCTGCCAGTCTTCGCCGTCCTGTTAATTGCGCTAGCCATTATGGACGTCGCAAGCCTTCGTTACTGTCAGGCGGCGGATGAGACGCCGACTAGCGACCTACCACTGAAGCACGTCACCGACATTCCATTGCCCGGTGGCGCCACTCGGCTCGACTACGAGAGCTACGATCCAGAGCGCAACCTGTTGTTCATCGCACATCTTGGTGACGGCGAAGTTATCGCCGTTGACATGCGCGAGTCCCGAGTCGTTGGACGCACTGCGAACGTCTCGTCGGTACACGGCGTGCTCGTTATTCCTGAGTTGTCGCGTGTCTACGCTTCGGCGACGGGCACCAACGAAATCGTTGCAATTGACGAAGCGACCCTGGCCATTGTCAGTCGCATACCGGGCGGTATCTATCCAGACGGCATGGCTTATGTGCCCGACCTTCACAAGCTTTACGTTTCGAACGAAAACGGCGAGACCGAAACGGTGATCGACGTGCGCACCAACACTCGTGTTGCGACGATTCCGCTGGGAGGTGAAGTCGGCAATACACAATATGACCCGGTATCACGACACATCTTCGTCAATATCCAGACACGTCGGCAACTTATCGAAATCGATCCCGCGACCGACCAAATTGTGGCGCGCATTGATCTGCCTGGGGCGAGAGGCAACCATGGTTTGTTGATCAATCCGCGTGACCGGCTTGCCTTTATCACGTGCGAAGGTAACGACAAGCTCCTCGTACTGGACATGCACACCATGCGGGTTATCCAGGAGTTCGATACTGGGGGAACCCCTGATGTGCTTGCGTTCGATCCAGTGCTGAGCACACTTTATGTGGCTGGAGAGGCCGGCATTGTGTCGATGTTCCACGTCAAGGGTGCAGTCGTCACGAAAATCGGCAGTGGTAGCGTGGGCCCACGTGCGCACGTCGTTGCCGTCGATACCGCGACGCACCGTTCGTATTTTCCGCTCAAGGATATTGATGGGCACCCGGTACTACGGATTATGGAGCCCCGGTAGCGCATCCGTGCTGCGGCACCGCCGAAGGTAAAGGCTCAATTGGCAAAGTTTTTTGAGTCGATTTCAAAAGCGTAGTCCATAAAAAAGGCCGCCTTCAATGGCAGCCAATAGTGTGAATTACGTGATGGTACAGCCCGAGTATTGCTGTTCCAGTGCTGCAAAATTATGACAGCTCGACTAAAGGTCTGCGGTAGCTGATCGGTAAAAGATGGGAGGCCTTGATTCGGGCCTCCAGTTGGTCGACCAAGAGCTATGCGTTCAAGCCGATCCAGCCATGGATGCCCACGTACAGGCCAACACCAATGATCAACACGCTGGACAGGTAAGGTGCTCGACGAGCAACGGTGCCCAACCAAGGCCAACGGTTGGAGGCTTGTCTTGCCCCAATGGCGGCAGCAGCACCAACAGCCACCAGCGTGATCGCCAGGCCAATGCTGAAGCACAGAACGAGCAAGCCTCCCAGCGCAACCTCTTTAACCTGAAGACAGAGCAGCAGAACGGTGATGGCAGCAGGGCAAGGAATCAGACCGCCCGTTAAACCGAACATGACGATCTGGCCCGTGGTGACCTCTCGGTTGGTGAAGCGCTTACGGATATCGTTGGCATGCGCACGTTCATGCGCATCCTGATAGCCATCAATCGACAACTCCAAGCCTTCCAGCTCGGAGTGTGCGTGTCCGTGATCATGCTCCTGATACTCCAGGTCGTAATCATGGGAATGCCCCGCATGCCCAAGACTCAAGCGAGCGTTAAATTCATGAGGCTCTGGGATATCGACCGTCGACTCCAGGAAACCTTCGCGCTCGACGAATGAGAACGCTTGAGTGCTGCTGTCTGGACGGGTAGTAGTGAGGTGGACGTCTGAGGCGGGCCAGGCATGCCCGGTCAACGCTTTCAGGCGCCAGTGCGGTGGCATACCTTCTTCAAAGATCGACAGTTCGATGCGGCCATGGCCGGTATCGATTCGATGGGTTTCATCATGATGACCATGGTCATGCTCGCCGTGGTGGTGATCATCACCTTGCTCGAATTTGAACATCTGCTCGCCGCGCCATGTACGCCAAAGCATCCAGAGTGCAATCACAATGATCAGAGCAGAGGATGCGAGCTGAAAGTAAGGCTCAGTGGTTTGAGCATCCAGGCCTTTGCCCAGGTACATGCCGCCGATGGCGACCAGCCACACCACCGCAGTGTGCGACAGCGTAGCGGCCAGTCCAAGCAACACTGCCTGTTTTACCGAGCCACGAATGGCCACGATGAAGGCGGCCATCATGGTTTTTGAATGACCCGGTTCCAGGCCATGCAGAGCGCCGAGCAAGATAGCGCTCGGGAAATAGAGCCAGGCGTGTGAACCGCCCTGCTGCAAGAGTTCAGCGAAGTTGGGCATGTCAGACCTAGAGGTACTTGGTGATTTGTTTGAAGGCTTCCAGCGGTGCGCGCTCGCCATTGTTCAGCGCCGAGACGGTGTCCTCCAGACAGTGATCAATGTGATCCTGGATGAGCGTTCGCTTGGCCTGACACACCGCTTTTTCCACCGCATGCAGCTGCTGAGCAATGTCGACGCACTCGCGACCGTCTTCGATCATGGTGATGATGCTGCGCAGATGACCGTCCGCCCGTTTGAGGCGCTTGATGATTGCCTCGTGGCTTTGGTGGGTGTGGGGATGGTTGTGTTCGTGTTCACTCATGACTTGAGCCTCAGACCCAATGAATTACGTCGGCATCCTATCCCCCCGAGGGGGATATGGTCAAACGTATCTCGGCCACAACAAAGGAGTCAAAACACGAACACTTTGTTCAGCAACGCACCGATAATGTCTCGGTCCTGGCATGGAAACGCTGAGACCTTCGGTGAGCCGGCCTGACCTGGCGGCGCAAGCAAAGTTTCGAGCAACATCACAGACGTATCGGTTTTCTTGACATGCAGAGTTATGGGAAATAACCGGCACGACAAGCGTGCCGGCCAACTTCACTACTGCTGTTTCACTTTTTAATGGACACAATCGTGGCTTTGCCGCCCTCTAGCCGAAAGGAAAACGATACGCGATCTCCGGCCGTCAGCCCTGTCAGCTGATCTTCCGTTACGGAAAAGGCCATGGTCATCGGTGGCCATTGCACAGCTGGAACAGCGCCGTGAGAAATGGTCACCGTATGTTTCATCGTATCGATAGCCTTGATCGTTCCGTCGGCATTAGCGATTGGTGCCTGCTTTGTCTCCTTCATCTGCATGCCCTCCATACCGTCCATTTTCATGCCTGGCATGTCCTCTGCACGCGCAGAAAGAGACAACGCAACTAAGGTGCTTGCAACTGCAATATGGGTCAGTTTCATACGACTTTTCCTTGAGGGGGGATGGGTTCAACTGGGAGATGGCGCCGACGCAGCAGGCGATAGGCTGCCGGAATAACAAACAGGGAAAGCAAGGGGGCCGTGACCATGCCGCCGACCATGGGCGCGGCGATGCGACTCATCACCTCACTACCGGTTCCGCTACCCAACAGGATGGGCAACAGGCCAGCAATGATGACGGCCACAGTCATAGCCTTGGGTCGAACACGCTGCACCGCGCCTTCACGAATGGCCGCAACCAGCCCGCGCTCAGTGCTGTCGCCGAGGTCTTCACGTTCAGCCCAGGCATTCTTCAGATAGAGCAGCATGATCACGCCGAATTCAGCAGAAACCCCGGCCAGTGCGATAAAGCCCACCCCGGTGGCGACCGACAGGTTAAATCCCAGCAAGTAGAGGAACCATGCTCCGCCAGTCAGTGCAAATGGCAGAGTGGCCATGATCAGCAAGGCCTCATCAAAGCGGGCGAACGTCAGGTAGAGCAACACGAAGATGATCAACAGCGTGGCAGGCACCACCAGTTTGAGTCGTGCGTTGGCCCTTTCGAGAAATTCGAACTGTCCTGAGTAGCTCAGGCTCATGCCGGGCTGCAATTTGACCTGCTCACTGACGAACCGGCGTAGATCGGCGACCACGGAAGCAATGTCCCGACCACGCACATCGATATACACCCAGCCCGAAGGCCGTGCGTTCTCGCTCTTGAGCATCGGCGGACCGTCACTGACCTTGACCTTCGCCACAGTGCTGAGGGTGATCTGGCTCCCTAACGGGGTGTAGATCGGCAATTGCTCCAGGGCGCCGAGCGAGTCACGCCACTCCCGAGGGTAACGTACGTTGATCGGGAAACGTGCGAGCCCTTCAATGGTCTCCCCGACGTTTTCACCTCCGATAGCGCCGGCCACAATGGACTGAACATCGGCGATATTCAGTCCGTAACGGGCGGCGGCTTTGCGGTCGATATCCACATCGATGTATCGGCCACCAGTTAGTCGCTCGGCCAGAGCCGAACTGACACCGGGCACGTCCTTGGCCACGCGTTCGACCGCCTGGGTGACAGCATCAATTTCAGTCAGATTGGTGCCGGCAACCTTCACTCCGATGGGGCTTTTGATACCCGTAGCCAGCATATCAATACGGTTTCGAATCGGCGGTATCCAGATATTGGTCAGCCCAGGGACTCGTACTACTCGATCCAGTTCTTCCACCAACTTTTCCTGAGTCATGCCTGGCCGCCATTGCTCGTGCGGCTTGAATTGGATGGTGGTTTCGAACATCTCCAGCGGTGCCGGGTCGGTGGCTGTTTCAGCACGCCCTGCTTTACCGAAGACATGTTCTACCTCTGGCAAGGTCTTGATCAGGCGGTCGGTCTGTTGCAGCAGTTGCGCCGCTTTCTGCGCCGACAGCCCCGGCAAAGCCGAAGGCATATAGAGCAGATCGCCCTCGTCCAGTGGCGGAAGAAACTCACCACCCAAACGAGACATTGGCCACAACGCGCTGACAAAGACCAGCACCGCGACAAGCAGCGTAATCTTTGGTCGACGCAAGACTGCGTCCAGGGCTGGCTGATAGATCCGAATCAACCATCGGTTCAATGGGTTCTTTTGTTCACTAGGGATTCGCCCCCGAATCCAGTAGCCCATCAGCACTGGCACCAAGGTCACCGATAATCCCGCTGCGGCTGCCATGGCGTAGGTCTTGGTGAAAGCCAACGGACCGAACAGCCGTCCCTCTTGCGCTTCCAGGGTGAACACCGGAATGAACGATAGGGTGATGATCAACAAACAGAAGAACAATGCGGGGCCTACTTCTGCTGCCGCCTCTGTCATCACATGCCAATGACGTTCACCTTTCAGTTCCTCCCCTGGATTGGCCACGTGCCAAGCCTCAATCTTCTTATGGGCGTTTTCGATCATCACTACGGCTGCATCGACCATGGCACCGATGGCGATGGCAATCCCGCCCAAGGACATGATGTTGGCGTTGATCCCTTGGTAACGCATGACGATGAAGGCAATCAGCACCCCCACCGGCAGCGAGATGATCGCCACCAGGGAAGAACGCAGGTGCCAGAGAAAGATCCCACAGACCAACGCGACGACGACGAACTCTTCGATTAGCTTGTGGCTGAGGTTTTCCACCGCGCGGTCTATCAGCTTGCTGCGATCGTAGGTAGGGACGATTTCCACCCCGGCCGGCAGGCTGCTTTTCAGTTCGTCGAGTTTGGTCTTGACCGCCGCAATAGTCTCGCGAGCATTCTTGCCGCTGCGCAAAATCACCACGCCGCCGACGGTCTCACCTTCGCCGTCGAGTTCGGTGATGCCGCGCCGCATTTCCGGACCCAACTGGATCGTGGCGACATCGCCAAGGGTCACCGGCACACCACCCAAACCCAACTTGAGTGGGATCGTCCGAAAATCACTGAGCGTCTTCAGATAGCCGGAAGCCCGCACGATGAACTCGGTTTCTGCCATCTCCAGCACGGCACCACCGGTTTCCTGGTTGGCTTTGCCGATAGCTTCGGTCACCTCAGCCTGAGTGATACCGAGGCTGGCCAGTTTGAGCGGATCAAGCTGCACCTGGTATTGCTTGACCATACCCCCCACGGTGGCCACTTCCGCAACGTTGGGCAGGGTCTTGAGTTCGAACTTGAGGAACCAGTCCTGAAGTGCGCGTAGCTGCGCCAGGTCGTGACCACCACTGCGATCCACCAGTGCGTACTGATAGATCCAGCCCACCCCCGTCGCATCCGGCCCCAATGCTGGCTTGGCGCTAGCCGGCAACCGACTTTGTATCTGACTCAAGTACTCCAGCACCCGCGAGCGGGCCCAGTACAAGTCAGTGCCGTCCTCGAACAACACATAGACAAAGCTGTCGCCGAAGAAGGAATAACCACGCACCGTCTTGGCCCCCGGCACCGAGAGCATGGTAGTGGCCAACGGATAGGTCACCTGATTCTCGACAATCTGCGGCGCTTGTCCCGGAAAAGGGGTGCGGATGATTACCTGAACATCAGAGAGATCTGGTAGCGCATCGATGGGTGTGCTCTGCACCGACCAGATGCCCCAGGCCGTGACGAACAGTGTCACCAGAAGCACCAGGAATCGGTTGGCCACCGACCAACGAATCAGGGCAGCGATCATGGCTGACTCCCCGATTTGTTCAGGCGCTCGACACGCAAACCATCATCGGTCTGGCTCACCGCGATACGAACCTTGTCACCCGTTTTCAGACCCTGCATCAGAGCTGGACTGGCGAGAGGGAACGTCATCGTCATGCCAGGCATGCCCAGCGTTTTGAAGGGACCGTGAGCGAGCGTGACTTCTTTGTCGTTGATCTCAACGATCTGCCCATCCGCCTCATGAAAGCTGGAGGCTGCTGCGCTGGGTGTTGCCTCTTCCTCCGAGCTTGCAACAATGCCCTTGAGACTGGCCTCGGAGTCGAGGAGGAACTGGCCAGACGTAACCACCTTCTGGCCGTCTTCCAGCCCCTTCAATATCGCCGTCTTGCCATCGCTTTCCTGCCCGAGTTGCACCTCCACGGGACGATAGCGACCCGCGTCTTCGGCAAGCATCACCAGGGCACGTCGGCCAGTGCGAATGACGGCCTCGCTCGGCACCCACAACACACTTTGCTCGGTCGAGCGGTTCAAGCGTACCTGCGCCGTCAAACCCGGTCTGAGGCGCCCGTCTGGATTGGGTAACTCGACACGTACGCGAAGGGTGCGGCTGTCCAGATTGGTTTCGGGCAAAATCGCGCTGACCTTGCCATTGAGCATTGTCCCTGGGAAAGCTGGCAGACGCGCTTCGACCGCCTGCCCCACGGTGATAGCTCCGGAATCCGATTCTGGAACGGCAACGGCTAGCCAGACACTGCTCAAGCCATTGACACGTGCCAGAGTATCGCCAGTCGCCACGGTCATACCCGCGCGTACGTTCAACTCTTGCAGCACACCACCAATGGGACTGGTCAGAGTCAGGTACGGCTGAACCTTACCGCCACGCTCTACCTGAGTAATCAGTGCTGCCGGCATCCCGGTGAGCCGTAGACGCTGGCGGGCTGCATCCAACAGGGCAGCATCCCCGTTGCGTTTCAGGGCAAGGAACTCTGTCTGAGCAGCGGCCCATTCCGGCACCAGGATATCCGCCAACGCCGCGTTGGCTTCGAGCACATCACCGGGAGCATGGGCATAGACCCGCTCCACAAAGCCAGTGGTGCGTGCTTGAATCACAGCGACATCACGTTCGTTGAACGCCAAGACACCTGTCACATCGAGGCTGGAGTCAAAGATTCCACGGGTGACAGTTGCAAAACGCAGACCGAGATTCTGGGTGAGGCTTGGATCGATAGTGACGGTCGCACGATCCCCTGCGCCACTGGCGTACTGGGGGACCAGTTGCATGTCCATGAAGGGGGACTTACCTGGCTTATCGAACTTTTGCTGCGGGTACATGGGGTCGTACCAATACAGTGCTTTGCGTTCGTCCGGTGAACTGTGGCTCTGCTCCGGGGCGTTAACGGGTACTCCGCTCATGCGCTGGTGAGCGAACCAATAGCCACCGGCAACACCCAATGCCAGCGAGATGCCCACCAGCAATGCCCCGTTCCATTTTTTAAGGCTCATTGGCTGGGCTCCCCATAAGCAAAATACAGACGCGCACTGGTCAGCGCTCGCTGCTCTTCCACGTCGATCTGTTTGAGTCGGGCTTCGATGAGTTCACGTCGGGCGGCAACAACGGCGTTTAAATCGCCTTTACCGGAGCGATAACTGGCCATGCTGAGTTCGACCTTTTCCTTGGCCAGTGGCAACAGGCTTTCCTGGTTTCGGCGCACGGCACGATTGAGGCGCTCATAGTCAGCCAGTTCGTTTTCCAGTTGCTGGGTGTGCTCGCGTGACAGGGCTTCGCGCTCGGCCTCAAGCTGACTGAGTTCAGCCTGTTTGGCTGCGATTTTGGGATTTTGGCGAGAGTCAGGAAACAACGGTAAATCCCAGGAAAATTGCACGCTGACCATATCGCCAAACTCACGGCCACGGTGCTGGTAATCCAGTTCCCAACTCCAGTCCGACTGCCTCTGCGACACGGCCTCACTAACCTTTGCTTGCGCTTCGCGTGTCATCGGCGCAAACGCTGCCAACTCGGGGTGGTGTTGCAGCTTATGTGAGTAGCTTGAGGTATCGACGGGCCATTCAGGCAAGCTGCCTACAGGTTTGTCGTTGGCGGCGGAGCCAATCCAGCGCTTTAGGGCTGCTCGGGCCTGCGCTCTCTGGAGAATCAGATCGTCCTGCTGCTCCGCCAGTTGAGCCGCTTCCTGTTTGGGTGTAACCGCATCGGCGGGTTGAGCGCGGCCACCAGCAATTTGGGCTCGGACGGTGTCGGTCAGCAGGCGGTTTTCTTTGTAGAAGTCTTGGAACAACGCGTCTTTGCGCTCAACCGAGTAGCTGCTGATCCATGCCAACGCCGTGGACTGGCGAACCTTCAGGCGTTCGACCCGACGCTCCGCAGCGGCGCGATCAACGGCCGCACTGGCAACCTCAATGCGCGCTTTGCGCTTGTCGCTGTTTGGCATTTCTTGCCTGACCCCGACCATTTGCATGGTCATGAAATCCTGGTCAATGCTCCAGCGATCCGGACCGCCAATGGGGTAGTTCTGCACACCCAGCAGCAGTTTGGGGTCAGGTAGCTCACCGGCTGGAATAGCCGCGCTACTGGCAGCCTGAATTTTGGCGTCTTGTGCGGTCAGCGACGGAGCATTGTTTTCGGCCAGCCGCAGCGCTTCATCGAGTGTCAATACGGCAGCGAAGCTCGGCAATGCCAGTACGCTTGCCGCCAGACCGGCCACGAGGGACCAACCTGTGCAATAGCACTTGGAGTTCATGTTTACGATTCCTGTGATCATCCACTGCACGCGTCAAAAGGCACCCGCGCAGCTAGTCCATCCCGCTAATGCGGAATGAGGCTCAATGTGGGACAGGAATCAAACGCGAGGCGGTCGCCATACTCCGGAGGGGGTCTGTTCAGGCAGGGAATCGCTGAAAAAGGAAAGCACTACGGGACTGAACACGGTTACAGGAGGCTTGAAGATCGAGACTTGCAGCATGCCGCCTGTCTTGCATTCCTGGCCCGGCTTACAGGGTTTACCGTGCTCGGAAGGGCTTTTCATATCGTTGCAGCAGTCCATCCCCATGTCGTCCATCATCGCCATGCCCATCGTCTTCATTGGGCAAGGTTCTGTGGGTGCCTGTACGCCAGCCATCCCGCTGATGGGAAGCGCCAAGCTGATCATGAAGATGAGGCAAAACCGCAGATAGCGTTTCATGGGCTGGAGTGTAGTCGCTGAAAATGGCTCTTACAATTGGATGCAGGTTCTCAGCAGCCTGCCGAAGGCCCTGATTCAGGCGATATCACCGTATCTGAATTAAGCCAGCATTATGGCTAACATATGAATTACGCAGTATGAGTGTGAAGGCGACTGGCCGGTATCGGTAGTTATCTGTCTTTCGCGAAGGGCAGCAATGGGTCGAGAGCGGCGCTCCGAGACCGCCCGTCTTGGCCCCGCCGACTTGGACTTAAACAATGCCTGAGTCCCTCCACTCGGCAACCCAACTTCCAGGGCAACATGCCAATAGCGCCATACCCGCCAATCCACATAACCCTCAAAGCAACCTTTAAATGGCAGAATCTCCTCAACTTGATCGTTTCGGAGACCACCATGCTTCGCGCATTTGAACAAAGACTCGACCCCTTCCCGCCCGACGAGGTACCACCGCCACCCGAAGGCCTGGCTCGGTTCCTTTGGGCGTGCACACGGGGCGCCCGCGGCTATATTCTCGCGTTTGCGCTGCTCAGTGCCGGTGTGTCGATCTACGAAGCCTGGCTGTTTTCTTTCCTCGGTCAGGTCGTGGATCTGCTCTCGACCTGGCAAGCCGGTGGTGATGCGGCTGCGCAGGAAAGTCGCGTGTTGTGGGGCATGGGCATCGTAATGCTGACCAGCATCGGGCTGGTGGCGTTGCGTACCATGGTGCAGCACCAGATATTGGCGATCAATCTGCCGTTGCGGCTGCGTTGGGACTTCCACCGCCTGATGCTGCGGCAAAGCCTTTCGTTCTTTTCCGATGAGTTCTCCGGCCGGGTCACCACCAAGGTGATGCAGACTGCGCTGGCCGTGCGCGACGTGCTGTTCACCCTTATCGAGATCGCACCCGGAATCGGGGTGTATTTCATCGCGATCATCGCACTGGCCGGCGGCTTCGCACTGAAACTGATGCTGCCTTTCGTTGCCTGGATCGTGTTATTCGGGCTGGCCATGCTCTACTTCGTGCCCCGCTTGGGGAAAGTCGGACAGGAACAGGCCCATGCGCGCTCGTCGATGACTGGACGTATCTCAGACGCCTATACCAACATCACCACAGTGAAGCTGTTCTCCCATTCCAATCGTGAAGCGCACTTCGCGCGCGCGGCCATGGAAGATTTCAAGCAGACCGGCTTTCGCCAGATGCGCCTGGTCAGCCAATTCGAGATCGTCAACCAAGCGTTGGTGGTGGGGTTGATCATGGCAGCAGGCGGTTATGCGCTTTGGCTGTGGCACCTGGGCGAAGTCGGCACAGGTGCCGTGGCGGCGATTACCGCCATGGCGTTGCGTATCAACGGCATGTCGCACTGGATCATGTGGCAAATGACCTCGCTGTTCGAGAGCATCGGCACCGTGCAGGATGGCATGGCAACCCTTACCCGCGGCCCCAAGGTGCAGGATGCGCCGGACGCGGGCGTGCTGGTGACCTCTGGCGGGGCGGTAACCTTCGACAACGTGAGCTTCAACTACAATGGCGAACGCCAAGTGCTCGATGGCCTGAGCCTGAACATTCGTCCGGGAGAAAAAATCGGCCTGGTGGGCCGCTCCGGCGCGGGTAAATCCACGCTCATCAACTTGCTGCTGCGCTTCTATGACGTCGACAGCGGGCAGATTCGCATTGACGGGCAAGACATTGCGCACGTGACGCAAGACAGCCTGCGAAGCGCCATCGGCATGGTCACCCAGGATACTTCCCTGCTGCACCGATCCATTCGCGACAACATCGCCTACGGCCGACCCGATGCAAGCGACGCGCAAATCCGCCGTGCCGCAGCCAATGCTCAGGCCGATGAGTTCATCAGCCAACTGAGCGACCGGCAAGGACACTCCGGCTACGACACCTTGGTGGGCGAGCGTGGCATCAAGCTTTCGGGCGGCCAGCGCCAGCGCGTCGCGATTGCCCGAGTGATGCTCAAGAACGCCCCGATCCTACTACTTGACGAGGCTACCAGCGCGCTGGATTCGGAAGTCGAAGTGGCCATTCAGGAAAGCCTCGATGACATGATGGAGGGCAAAACCGTAATCGCCATCGCCCATCGGCTGTCCACGATTGCGGCGATGGATCGACTTGTTGTCATGGACGATGGACGCATTATCGAACAGGGCACCCACACCGAGTTGCTCACAAAGAACGGCATCTATGCGCGGCTGTGGCACCATCAGAGTGGCGGGTTCCTGGGTGAGGACCGAGGGGTGACCGAGGCTATGGATCAGGTATGAGCGTGAACGGCCCGGGGATGATCTGCAAGCGGCTGCTTTGGGTCGACTGCCGCCCTTCGCGTCAGGCAGCAATCGACCAAAAGTAGTCATCCGCAAATGTTCAATATCAGCGTTCGCCAAGCTGCTCGATGACACCCCGGGCCTTCGGATGCCGACGTACCTGGAAAGCGAACTCGGCATGAAATTCAGCTCTATGACCGGCTACATGGTCGGCACCTATACCGCCATGATCCTCGGCAAAGTGCTCGCTGGTCTGGCGGCTGACCGTATCGGGCGCCGTGACGTGTTCGCCCTTGGCGCGTTGGGGACCGCCGTATTCCTGCCGGTGATCGTGCTGTTCCAAAGCCCGGAAAACATTCTCTGGCTGTTGGTGGTATTCGGCTTCTTGTACGGCATTCCCTACGGTGTGAACGCCACTTACATGACTGAAAGCTTCGAGGCCAAATTACGCGGATCAGCCGTAGGCGGCGCCTACAATATCGGGCGTCTTGGCGCTGCGATTGCACCTGCCGCTATCGGCTTCCTCGCCTCGAACGGCTCGATTGGTGTGGGCCTTCTCGTCATGAGTGCGGCCTACTTCGTCTGTGGCGTGATTCCGGCGCTACTGATACGGGACAAGCAATTCGATCCGCAAAAACAATAGAACCGATAACTTGATCATTGAGCAGCCGTCTGTCGGTGCCCCCGGATCTGGCTGACTGCTCCACGTTCAAGCCCATTTCCGTGCTTGCCCTGAAAGCTGACTGTGATTGTGTTGCGGACCTGAGTAACAGGCCGCCTGATCCTGCATAAGCTATTGAACATTAACGCGTGAGCCGAGAGTCTGTTGATAGAGCTGGCTAAAACGCCGCATTCGGCTCGCTTCCCTCATCGTTCGCTGCTGTTGCGGTATTGGCGCGATAGCCACCACCCAAAGCCTTGATCAGCGCCACCTCGCTTTCCAGGCGCTGCCCCTGTAACAAAGCCAGGCCACTCTGTTCGGCCAGCAGCGGCAGGTTTGCTTCCAGTGCCGCCACCCGATTCAACAGGCCACGCTGGTAGTGCGCTTCGGCGCTGTCACGGTTGAAGCGCATGTTGCCGATGCGCGCCTGCTGTAACGTCGCCTGTACTTCCAGCCCCTGCAGCTTGCTGCCGGCTACAGCGACGTCACGCACGGCGTCAAGCACCGCTTGATTGTACTGTTGCACGAGGCCGTTGCTCAGGCTGCGGGCATTGGCCAGTTCGGCATTGAGGCGGCCACCGTCGAAGATCGGCAGGGTCATCCCGGGGATCAGATTGATCTGTCGGCTGCCATGGTCCCATAGGTCTCCCATGTGCAGGGCGTCGGCGCCGAAGAAGGCCTTGATGTCGAAACTCGGGTAGAAGGCGGCCTTGGCCGCATCGATGTTCGAATAGGATGATTGGACCAGCCAGCGCATGGCCTGTAGGTCCGGGCGTCGCGCCAGCAATTCATAGCCCAAACTCTGCGGCACCCCATAAGCATGTGTCGGCAGGGATCGCGGCGCCAGTGGCAGCGCAACCTCAGCGCCAACACCGAGTAACGCGCGCATGGCTTCACGCAGTTGTTGCGTCTGGCTGCGCAGAGAGACGATCTGACGCTCGATCAGTGCCTGGTTGCTCAGCGCCTGTTGCTTCAGTGGCTGCGCCTCCAGGCCACGTTCGATGAGCGCCTGATGCGCGGCCACCACTTCAGCAGCAATGGCCGACATGCGCTGCAAATCGGCCAGTAGTTGTTGTGCAGTCTGGATCTGGAAATACAGCAGGGTCACGCCGCTGGACACCTCCAGTTCGACCCAGGCCGCTTCGGCCTGACGCGCGTTGCGCACGCCCAAGGCACTGTCGACTTGCGCTCGTTGCCGCCCCCAGAGATCGAGTTGGTACGCGCCGCCGAGGCCCACCACGCCCTCGGTGTACCAGGGCCCGGTGAGGCCGAGGGCCGGCTCGTTCTGGGCAAAGGGGCCAAGAAAACCATTGGCGGAGACGTGCTGGCGGTTGACCAGGGCGACCAGATCGACCTGCACGCCAGTCAGAGATTTCACCGAGGCTGCCTGGGCGCGGGCCTGGTCGATATGACTGCGAGCGATGGCGATGCTCGGAGCCTGAGCGAAGGCGATGTCGATCAACTGGTTGAGCTGCGGGTCCTGATAGCGTGCCCACCAACGCGCGTCGGGCCAACCCTCGCGGGCCAGGTGCAGGTCGTCGGCGAGACGGATGCTGGCCGGATCAAGCGGCGGCACCAGGCTGCCCTCCTCGCGGATCAACGCGCATCCGCCCAAGGTCAGGCACAGGCCGAGAACCGCGCACAACCGAGTGCCGCCATTCACGGGCGCAGCTCCGCCAGCGTGCCATTTTCGAAAGACGGCCAGTCTGGGAGCGAACCCAACAGACGACGTAGTTCATGCAACTCCCGCAACAGTCCGAAGTCGCCCCGACTACCTTCCGCTGGCGGATTGAATGGCGGCAAGCCATCCAGCGCAACCGCCTGATCATTCAGTCGCGCCGCGTAGCTGACCAGCCACGCACCCAACCGCGCCTGATGCTCGTCCAGCCAAGCGCGCAGCGGCATTGGCAATTGGGCTTCGAGCGCCGCACGATTGCGCTGCAACTGTCCAGTCAATAGAAGGATCTCCCGAGCCTTGGCCAACAACGTCTGGGTAAACAGTGTCAGCACTTCATGCTCGCCCTGTTGCCAACCGGGCTCCAGGGCCACGCGCGCAAGCATCGCCTCGCATTCGGCGAGCTGTCCCCAGCTGCGCAAGCTCAGTTCGTGCAAGTGATCGACCGATGCATCATCTTTGGGCGCACCCAATACTCCGGCGATGCTGTGCAGGATTGAAGACAGGCGCCGCCGCAAACTGTCACCCTCGCTTTCCGGCCACAACAGACCATGCACCAGCGTGCTGACCAGAACGCCGAGAATGATGCCCACCAGACGGTCGCGGATTTCGGTCATGTCGGTGCTCGGGCCAAACTGTTCGAGCAAGGCCAGGGCGAAGCAGAACATGATTTGCAAGCCGGCATAGCTGATTCGCTCGGAGCCCGCCGCGACCCACGCCCCGAGACCGATGACCGGCAGGCTCATGACCAACAGGCCGACCAGCGTCTCGACTTGCGGAATGACGAAGACCATGCACAGCAGTGCCAAGGCACTTCCCACCAGACAACCGCCGATGCGCAGCAGACCTTTCTGGGTCGACGCACCGAGACTGGGCAAGGCGACGATCACGCAAGTCAGCATCACCGTGTGGATGCCCGGCCAGTCCACGGCGTTGTAGAACACATAGCACAACAGCGCGGCCAGCCAGCTCTTGAAGGCAAAAAGCAGGTAGTTGGGATTGCTGAAGGCGTCGCTTGCCAGCAGCGGCTCCTTCACCGGGATGTTGGCGGATGGGATCAAGGCCTCGCGGGGGGCCAGGGCGCGCAACGCTTCACGCATCTCCTCCAGTGCCGCAGGCATCAACGGCCGCATCAACGCCTCGCTGTGCAATGGCGACGGCATGGGGCCGCCTTCGATGGCCTTGGCCAGCGCTGCACAATCCTGACGTAGTGCCGCCAGCGCTTCGACATCCGAGACTGGCGCGTTCAGGGATGCTACGGCGGCATACAGTCGCGAGATGCACGTGATCAGCGCCAGATGCTGCACCTCGTGAGCTCGATAGCCGGCATCGCGCATGCTGGTGAACTTCAGCAGTTTATGCAGGCTGAGCACGCCCTGCTGGACATCAATCGGGCTGATTTCCAGGGTCTTTGTTCGCCCCTCTCCCACCTCCCCCAGACACGCCTCGACCTGCGCCAGTTGACGCTGCATCGCTTCGCGCAACAACTGCTGCGGTTCTTGCGGCAGCAGCAACGTGTTGACCAGCAGGGTGACCAGCGTCGGGTAAACCACAGCCATCCACACCCAAAGGCAGCCACGTAACAGCAACTCGGGTTGCGCAACGAGATCCACCAGGCTCTGCACGTAAATGGTGACGATAGCCACCACGAAAAACAGCGGGCCGAGGCGCGTGGCACGCATGCCGAACATACTGACCAGAAACACCACGCTTGCACAGACGATGCGCAGCAGCGGATAGCCGTAGGTGAACTTGAGCAGGAGGATAGCGATACCGATGGCGAGCGTGGCGCTGACGATGAACAGGATGCCGGCCATACGTGTCAGGACCACGTTGGTCTGGCTCACGAAGAACACCATGATCAGCGACAGCGCCAGTAATGGCACTTCCAGACTCATCGAGAGAATGATCACCAGCGTGCAAGCCACCAGATTGCGCAGCAGCGCGTTGCCGCGCCCGGGAAACGCCGCCAACTCCGCGACGACGAAGCGCCATAGACGCTCGGGCCAGCCATCCACGGCCGTCATTGTGGCTTACCTTTGGCACTGTCGGCGTGGATCACAGCTACCGCCGATGCGCCGATGCGGAACAGTTGCGGGTCGGGTTGATCGACGCGGATGCGCACCGGGAAACGCTGCGCCACACGCACCCAGTTGATGGTCCGGGCGACCCTCGGCAGCCCGCTGACCTGGGCGCCGCCATCGTCAGGGAAGACACCGAAGCCAATGGAGTCCACGGTCCCGCTGAACGCACGCTGACTGTCGCTCATCAGGTACAGCGTGCTGCGGCTGCCGGTGTGGATATGGTCCAGTTCGGTCTCGCGAAAGTTCGCCACCACGTACCAGCGCCGCGTATCGATCAGGCTGAACAGCGGATGCCCTGCTGCCGCGAACTGGCCGTCAGAAGTCGTCAGGCCAACGATACGTCCGTCGAAAGGTGCGCGAACAACACTGTGCTCCAGATCCAGCTCGGCGCGGGCGATCTGCGCCTGGATCACTGCGCGCCTGGCGACCATTGCGTCAACCCCACTGACGGCAGCGGCAGCTTGCTTGACTTGTAGCTGCGCTGCGTTCAATTCGGCACGGGCGCTTTTGGCGGCGGTGCGCGCCTGGTCCACCTGCTCCTCGGAAACATAGCCGCGCGACAGCAGCGGTTCCATGCGTCGCAGGGTGTCCGCAGTCTGCACGGCAGCCGCCTTGGCCCGATCGATGCCGGCCTTTACGGCATCAGAGTTGAATTGTTGGGCATCGACCTGGCGCTGACTGAGGATGATTTCCTGATTCAGCGCTTGCAGTGATGCCTGGGTCTGATCCAGCACGTCCTGATAGGGACGAGCATCAATGCGCAGAAGCACATCCCCCTGCTGCACCTGCTGGTTCTCGCGCACTGGCAGCTCGACGATGCTGCCGCTCACCTCGGGGGTGACGTTGATGGTATCGGCGTAGACATAGGCGTCATCGGTGCGCGGTGCGTTGTCGAGCCGCCAGACCACCCACAACAGCAATGCCAGCGTCAGCCCCAGCAACACCAGGATCAGGACGCGCCGGGGCAGTGTCTTCACAACATTCTCGCTCATGGCGGGCGACTCCCGGTCAGGTCTGGAAGAACAGCAGCCAGGCACTCAAGGCGAACATCACGGTCAGCACGGGGTAAGCCAGCGCCGGTGGCGTCAGCCAGGCACCCAAACCGCGCCGAGCCAGAAAAGTATGGACCAGCAACGCCAGCAGCACAGCGCCGAAGATGCAGAACAGCCAGTCGGGGAAATAGGCCCCCAGCACGGGTAGTGATGGCGAGTTGGAACAGGCTGATAGCGTCAAAGTCAGCAGCAGAAGGCCCTTGCGCCAGGTTCTCTCTTCCTCCTTCATGGAGCTCATCAAGTCCCCTCCATTAAAGTATTGCTGTTCACTTGGGTTGGGTGTTTCGGGTGTATATCCATTATTCAGGTGATGGCCGCTGACGGTTTCGCTCTTACAGCGAGTCACTTGGAAGAGCCCCAAGTAACCAAGGGCTCTTGCCCCTTTCGTTCGGTGCCTCGCCTAGGCTCGGCATGCCCTCGCTCCGGTCCTGCTCCGTGGGCCCGCCGCCATCGGCCATCCATGGTCGGGGGCGTGTACCGCAAAAACAAAGCGAGGCGGCCTGACAGCCGACCTGACTTTTGTAGCTGTACCAAATCCCTGTGGGAGCGGCGGTGCGACGATTCGACTTGCTCGCGAAAGCGGAGTGTCAGGAAATGTAGATTTCGACTGACACTCCCTCTTCGCGAGCAAGCCCGCTCCCACATTTGGATTTTTTCCAGCCGCGGGATTGGTGTTTGCTTTGCTTTTGCTCTTGCTCTTGCTCTGGCTCTGGCTCTGGCTCTGGCTTTGATCTTGATCTGCCCCGTCGGAAGGCCGAGTGCAGGTTCTGCGCAGTGGGCAACCCGGCATGGATGCCGGGTTAGCCGCGCACGGCCATGGATGGCCGATCGCGGCGGGCCCACGGAGCAGGACCGGAGCGAGGGTACCCTGAGCCTAAGCGAAGGGCCGTACGTCAGGGGCAAAAGCGTTTGGTTACTTGGCGCTTTTCCAAGTGACCCGCCGTAAGGGCGGAACCCTAAGTAGCCGTTACCGCAGCAACGAATATGTACACCGTCCCATCACCTCTTAAGTGAACTACATTACCCTGCGGAGCACTACAGTTCACGCAGAACCGGCCAACGACGCGACAAGCTGGTACCCAATGCCAATCGCCCGGGGCCCGCGACAAAAATCGTCGAGAAGACGATCAGTAACAGCCAGGCGAACTGCCCTTCGCCCAGGCTCCACTCCGGATGCACCCAGATCACCGATACCGCGAGCAAAAATAGAACCGGCAACGTCGCAAGGCGCGTCAGAACGCCCAATACGATGAATACCGGACACAGTACTTCGGCGAAAATCGCCAGCGACAAGGTCAACAAACTCCCCATGCCGAACGGGTCTTCGATCAATCCCAATTCGTGGTCAAAATGGAGCAGTTTGGGGATTCCATGCACTGACAACAGCAGCAGGCACCCGGTGATTCGTAGCCAGCACAGTGCGACATCGGCGGCGGTCGTTGGTGTATCAATATCAGTCGTAGACATTTTTCCTGGCCTCAAATCGGTTTCGCCAACCATGGATAGCGTAAGGAGTCCTGCCCTCCGTAGTCCGGATCGAGATAGATAAAACAGCGATTGATTTTCCAGTCACGGACCTCGAATACATCGCACCAATACCCGGCGGCCCAGTCCGGATTACCAGCGCACCACGCGCCATCCACATGCTCGCCGTGGCTTGTGCCTTCACAAACAACGACATCCGTACCGGAAAAAACCCAATTGAAATGAGCGTAGTCATGGGTGATTGAAATCAGCCGCTCACCCAAGTCCGCAAACAATTCACTGATCTGCGTATGCCCTGTCGCAATCCCCCACTTGGGAAAATAAACCTGTGCGTCTTCAGCGAACAACGCCAGGATATTGCGGCCATCCGGGGCGACACCGCCATTATCAAAAGCCTTGAAGTAGTCAAGGATCACTGATTTGCGATGTTCGTCAGTCATCGTCATATTGCTCAGCATGATGATTCACCCCACTGAAATCCGACCATCCGTTATCCAGGATGGCCACGTATCGTGTCCACCGTCGAGGCCGCCGCCTGCCCCTAGAATGCAAAACAGGAACAGCCGAAGGCTCCCCAGAAACCTGTGAAATCATTGACCGGCACTGACGACAACCGGGCCCTGTCGTGACTGTGTGAGTGGACGGCGCAAGGGCCACTGCACTGATGCGTGCGGGCAGCGACCACCGCATTGGGTTTCCAGTGCCCGGGAACGTTAGTGACAGGTGACCAATCCGGCATGACCGGAAGCGCGGGTGGAGCCAACTGATCGAATTCACCGGCGCCATAAACGACCTTGCCCCCCACCACCGTCAACACGGATTCGATCCACTTGATCGCTTCGTCATCGACGCTGAAAAAATCGGCGCTCAAGGCCACGACGTCAGCCAGCTGACCGACCTTGATCTGCCCTTTCTTGCCCTGCTCCGATGAGAACCAGGCACTGCCATGGGTATACAGCTGCAACGCCGTATCCCGTGAAAGACCTTGCGGATAGAGCGTCATCCCGCCCACCGTTTTTCCACTGACCAGCCAGTACAACGATGTCCACGGGTTATAGCTGGAAACCCGGGTAGCATCGGTGCCGGCACCCACGGGCACGCCTTCGGACAGCATCCGCTGGATGGGCGGCGTCTGCTCGGCGGCCTTGTTGCCATAGCGCTCGACAAAATATTCCCCCTGGAACGCCATCCGGTCCTGAATGGCGATTCCGCCACCCAGCGCCCGGACGCGCTCAATATTTTCAGGGGTGATGGTTTCGGCGTGATCGAAAAACCAAGGGAGGCCATTGAAGGGAATATCTCTGTCGACCTTCTCAAAAACGTTGAGCATCCGCGTGATGGATTCGTTGTAGGTCGCATGAAGCCGGAAAGGCCAACGATGCTCGACCAGATGGCGAACCACGGGCTCCAGCTCTTGCTCCATGCTCTGGGAAAGATCGGGTCGCGGCTCGAGGAAGTCCTCGAAGTCGGCAGCAGAGAACACCAGCATTTCACCGGCACCGTTGTGACGGAAGAAGTCGTTGCCGTCGCCCGGCTTGACCATGCTTGTCCAGCTCTTGAAGTCCGACAGTTCCTGCGTTGGCTTTTGAGTGAACAGGTTGTAAGCGATGCGTACGCTCAATTGATTTTTATCGGCCAGTTCGCGAATGACCTTGTAGTCGTCGGGGTAGTTCTGGAAGCCGCCCCCCGCGTCAATGGCGCTGGTGACGCCCAACCGATTGAGCTCGCGCATGAACTGGCGTGTTGAGTTGACCTGATATTCCAGCGGCAACGTCGGGCCTTTGGCCAACGTCGAGTAAAGGATCATCGCGTTGGGGCGGGCGATCAGCATGCCGGTAGGATCGCCATTGGCATCGCGCTGAATTTCCCCACCAGGCGGATTGGGCGTATCGCGGGTGTAACCGACTACTTTCAACGCTGCCCGATTCAACAGCGCACGATCATACAAATGCAATACGAACACCGGCGTGTCGGGGGCGGCTTTGTTCAGTTCGTCCAGCGTAGGCATTCTCTTTTCGGCGAACTGGAACTCCGTCCAGCCGCCCACCACCCTCACCCACTGTGGCGCAGGCGTACGATCAGCTTGTGCCTTGAGCATACGCAGGGCATCCACCAGCGAAGGCACGCCCTCCCAACGCAGTTCCAGATTGAAATTCAAGCCACCTCGAATCAGGTGGAGGTGGGAGTCGTTCAGCCCGGGAATCGCTGTGCGTTTGTTCAAGTCAATGACCTGAGTGGCACTGCCGCGGGTGGCCATGATTTCTTCGTCACTGCCAACCGCGATAAATTTCCCGTCCTTGATAGCCACGGCACTGGCCGTGGGTTTCTCGCGATCAACGGTGTGAAAGCGGCCATTGATCATGATCAAATCGGCGTTCATTGTGCCTCCTCGAATATTCGATGCTGATGAACCTGCTGATAGGGCAAACGGTAGTGCGCACCACAGCGCACCCACGCCTGCGAGAACTTGGCTTTCGGCAAGAAATCGTCGGCGACTGCTGTCGATAGAATCCTTTTTTCATGGACGCTCCCCGCCTTTATGACCATTGAGCCAAGGTGCGAATAGCCGGGTCACACGCGGCATGAACAAGTAAACCACCAACAATACGATGGTCAGCGTGATCACCACATTGCTCTGCAAGTACCCTCCCAGCCACGGAACCCGTGCGAACAACGGGCCCCAGCACAAAGGGACAGTCAATGTCAGCGGAAGGATGACCAAAAAGGTAATGCAAGCCTGTTTCCACCGGGGCGGCGGTGACGCCTGGGAGGTCTCGGGAGTGAACCAGAACTCGCGGCCCTGGCTGACCTCGAGTTGATCACCATCGGCCAGCAGGTCTTGCACCTCAGCCACCAGCAAACGACGGTCCTCGGAGTCCAGCCAGGCCTGAAGCTTCTCCGTGCAGGAGAAGCGCAGCACGCTGGTGAAGAGATGAATACCGTCACGGTGGCTGCGAAAAACATCCACGCCCAAGTGCCCCTCATAACCCTTGGCGGTATTGACTGTTTTTCGAAGCCAGGCTTCATAAGCGTCCTCACTGCCCTGCCGGGTTCCGTGCCGAACGACTAACGTGGCCACTTCATTGGCATTGTAAATGCTCATTGCGACCTCCTGGGCTGCCGTCGCCCCGCGAGTCAATACGGTCGTCAGGCAAGATGGAAACTGCCCTTCTATCCGCACGACTCGCCTGAGAGCGCCTTATTCCCCTTCGGAATGAGGCGCAAAACAGATCAGTGACTTTCCGAGGCGTTGAACATCGTTTTGGCGTAAATCAAACCAAGACCATAAGCGCCACCATGGGCAATGGAGGTCTTCACCGTTTCGTTGTAGGTGTCGCTCCGGGCCCAGTCGCGCTGCAGTTCCAGCAGGTACTGAAGCGAAGTCATTGGACGCGCGCCTGCCTGGATCATACGGCTGATGGCGCGTTCGTGAGCCTCATCTGAAACGTCACCGCAGGCATCACAAATGACGTAGACCTCGAACCCTTGTTCGAGCGCCGAGATTGCAGGGCCCACGATGCAGACCGACGTCCAGAGACCGGCAAGAACGATTCTATTGCGACCGATCTTGTTCACTTCGACGGCGATCCGCTCATCTTCCCAGGTATTCATGCTGGTTCGATCAATGAGTTTCTGACCAGGAAAAGTCGAGGTGATTTCTTCAAACATAGGACCTGAAAAACTTTTTTCAGCGACCGTGGTAAGAATGGCCGGAACACCAAATTCCTTTGCTGCTTTCGAGATCAGTGCAGCGTTGTTTCGAAGGGTGACGGCGTCGATGGATTTGGTGGCAAATGACATCTGAGATTGGAAGTCGATCAGGATCAGAGCGTGGTTGGAAGGATCCAACAGGCCTTTACCGGGTGCTGCTTTTGCAGTTGCCATGACACTTCTCCAGATACGTTTGGGAGTGTGCATTTTCATGGTGTGCTGGAGCAGGCGATTGTATGGATGTGCGATTTTGGAAGGTTTGTGCTGAGAAAATTGCTGTTTCCGAATCCGGACAGTGGCAGACCGCATGTCTTTTTTACGCGATCCCGGATGTTTTCTGAGCGATTCGCCTGTAAAACGGCTTTGTTCCACGAAAAGGCCTGTTTCCCGCAAATGAGGAAGCTCGAGCATGCGTCCGATGTCCGATAAAACCATGCCCTCTACCTATACACCGACCATTGATGAGTTCTTGCTCATCCATTTCAAACACAGTATCGAGGCGTCTGACCCCGTCATCTATCACTTGGCCTGTGCGGTGATGCCCATGCTCAACCAGCCTGATGAACCCAATCGCTTTTTTATCGATCAAATCATGATGGCCATTCAGACACAGCTTTCCCTCCATCATGGTCAGGGAAGCGTTGCAGTGTCTTCGAAGGATCGAGGCCTGGCGCCCTGGCAGCAGAGACGAGCAAAGGAAATGTTATGCGCCCATATTGCCGATGGTGTATCGGTTGAAAAACTGGCCCGTGAGTGCTCCTTCTCTCGCTGCCATTTCAGCCGGGCGTTCAAGCTCAGTCTCGGATCGAGCCCTCATCAGTACCTTCTGCAAATACGCGTGGACAAAGCCAAAAAACTGCTCCTGAACCCCTTGTTGAAAATTACTGATGTCGCTATAGATTGCGGATTTTCCGATAGCTCGCATTTCACCAAGGTATTCAGTCGATGTACCGGATTCTCGCCTTCTTACTGGCGTCAGCTCAACACTGGCTTTCTATAATCCCCTTAGCCTTGAGGGCTCCTCTGTGACCTCACCCTGGATCTCTCAACTCACCACCGATAAATTCACTGTGGTAAGGACACAGCAAAAAAATCCTGACGTAGAAAGGCTTGTGGACATACCGTGCCTTGACATGTTTTCAATCATTGTTCAGCTGGAGGACTTCGCTGATCATCGACTTTGGCGTGCGGGACGGCTTGCTTACTCCGGCGGGTACAGAAAAGCCAGTGCATCGTTACCCTTTATGGGAGACGAGTTGAGGTGCCAGCACCGGGCCCCCTATGACAATGTCCGCTTCAATATTCCACGCTCAACCTTTGATGATCTTCGGCAGGAAAATGGAATCAGGCGCTTTGACCGTTTCGAATACGATCAGGGTGGCAAGGACGAAACCCTCCATCATCTCGCCTGTGCCCTGTTGCCGGCCCTCAACCCGTCGAGCACACGGAACCAACTGCTCCTTGACCACATTTTTTTCGCTACCTGTGATCATGTGCTGCGTCGTTACGTTCGTGGCGGGACGAACAGCGCTGATGCCAATTGCAAGCTGACAACCTGGCAGCTCGTGCTGGCAAAGGAGATCATCGCCACCCACTTGGCGGGAGATCTCTCGGTCGACACCATTGCCAGGGAATGCTCCCTGTCACGGAGCCACTTCTCCCGGGCATTCAAGCAGACCACAGGGATGGCACCTCATGCCTGGTTGACGCAAATGCGCGTCGAAAAAGCCAAAGAACTGATGCTGTCCCAACCCTCGAAACCCATTTCTGGTATCGCCCGCGAATGTGGATTTTCAGACCAATCCCACCTGACTCGCGTGTTCACCCGGTTGCACGGCCTCCCTCCCGTAGCCTGGAGGCGGCAACGTGATGCAAGCATCTTCCTGTTTGGCAAAGAGCCCGATCTTGATGCTGACCAATACGGGGGCGGCGATTGCAAAAAGCAGGGCAACTGAGATGAACGCCGTGTCGAAGGCAATCGCCGTGGACTGACCTGTCACGACACGGCCCAGTAGGCTTGTCGCTGCCCGGCTCGCGGCCACCGCATCCATCCCTTTCATCGACAGCATGGCTGTCGTGGTCGTCAGCCGTTCAATGACCGCTGCCCCTCCTGGGGTGACGCTGGCGCCGAGGACCACGGCATTGGCGACGACGTTATGTTCGATCAGTGTCTGGAGTCCTGCGACTCCCATAAGTCCACCCAGTTGGCGACCCGTATTAAAGAGGCCTATTCCACAGGCGAGGTTTCGGCTGTTGAGGTCGCTGAAAGCGATCAGCGTGATCGATAGAAACAGGAAGCCAAGGCCCAGGCCGCGCAACAGGATGGCTGCCATCATGTCGTCCGTGCCGCTTTCGCTGGTCGAGCCGGACAGCATCCACATCGCAACCATAATCATCAGGATTCCAAAGGGCACGGTGGCGAACGGCGGAACGCGGCGGACCTGCATGAGCCAGGCAGCAATGAGCAGCGCGCCGATAAAAAACGCGCCACTGGGCAACAGGAGCTGGCCGGCGTCGGTAGGCGTGAACGCGAGGACCGACAGGGCGAACGCCGGAATCAGGAACGCGCTCCCGAACAAGGCGGCGCCGGCGACAAAACTGACGATAAAAGCGAAGGCAAAATCGCTCGATTTGAACAGGGTGAAGTCGAGCAGACCTTGGCCTTTGGCCAACACTTGTTGGCCGAGAAAGGCCAGCAGAGCGGCTGCGCCGATCACGCTCAGCCACAGGATGCGAGGCTCCTCGAACCAGTCCCATCGGCTGCCTTGGCTGAGCACGTAGGTGAAACAGAACAGGGTGGCGCAGATCAGTGAAAAGCCGATCCAGTCAAACGGACGGTGCCGGACCTTGGCGGGCACTGGGCTGTCTGCGATCAGCAGAAGTCCGGTAGCCGCCAGGGCCACCGGCACAACGCTGAAGAAGATCCATGTCCAGGATTGGCTATCGATCAACCACCCTTGAAGGGCCGGGGCGAGTGTCGCGGGCGCAACCACGGCGCCCATGGCAAACACGGCTTGAAGGATGGGTTGATGGGATCGCCGATAGGCGCGAAAGATGATCGCCTGGCCCCCGACCAGCAATGTGCCACCGGCGAAGCCTTGGATCATTCGAAGCGCGACCAGCACGTCCAGTTGAGCGGTGATGGCGGCAATGCCGCACGCCAGGCCCATGGCCAGGATTGAGCCGATGAGCACATGACGCGGATAAAAACGGTTCAGCAACCAAGGAGCGGTCATGAACCCGATAAGCTTGAGCGCGGTGTAGCCGATATCCAACCAGGCGAACTCATCAGGCGTTGCGTAGGTGTCGCCGATGATGTCGCTGCGTCCGAGCGACAGAACGGTGCTGGCGATCGCTTCCGTCAACGTGGCAAGCACGATGCCCGTAATGAGCAGGACACCGGTCGTAACGCTGGCGTTGCTCGGCGTTGCGGTGGCAGCCGTGTTCATGAGCCATCACCTTGCGCAACCTCGACACGCGCGGACAGGCCGGGCACGATGCGGCCCGGCAACGGGTTGTGGACAAGCCGGATCTTGACCGGAACGCGCTGCACGACACGAACAAAGTTCCCGGTCGCGTTGTCTGTGGGGAGCAAGCTGAACGCCGAGCCGCTACCCGGTGCAAAGCTGTCGACCACGCCTTCAAGTGCCCCGTTGGGGTAGCCGTCCACCGTGATGCGCACACGCTGACCGGGGCGGATATGTTCGAGCTGGGTTTCCTTGAAGTTCGCCACGACCCACACATCGTTGACCGGCACGATATCGAGCAAGGCAACGCCCGGCGTAACAAAGCGGCCGATGCGAACCTGGCGGTTACCGATAACGCCATCGACAGGCGCACGCACCACGGTGCTGTCGAGATCGATCTGGGCGAGATCACGCGCGGCCTGTGCCTGCGTCACCGCAGCCACGGCAGCTTCTCGCTGGGCCACAAGGACGGCGATGCGTTGCTGTTGAGCCTCTACCGTTGCGGAAGCGGCCGATACCGTCGATTCGGCTCTGGATTGTGCCGCGCCGGTTTCATCGACCAGAGCTTGGCTGACCGCGTTGCTGAGAATGAGTTTGCGGCTGCGATCGTGGGTTTTGGTCGCCAGATTCATCTCGGCCACGCCCGAACGTCTCTGGGCTTCGGCCTGTCGAATCAGGGCACGCTGAAGCTGGGTTTCTGCGTCGACATGGGTCAGGCGAGCCTGGGCAGCGCTGACATTGGCCACGGCTTGCGCAAGCCGTGCGCGATAGTCCCGATCGTCGATCCGGAACAGGACGTCACCCGCCTGGACGGCTTGGTTGTCCTCGACCTCTACCGCAGTGACATAGCCGGCCACCTTGGCGGCGAGCGAGGTGAGGTCGCCGCGGACATAGGCGTTGTCGGTCGAGGTCGCGCCGCTCGAAACAGCCATGACCCATCCGGCCGCCAAGACCACCACGGCGCCGACGCACAGCAGTATGCCGATCCTCTTTCTCTTGCTTTGCCGCGCCACAACGGCAGCGGTCTCGGCGCTTGCGCCGGTGACACCGACGGCCTTGTCCTGGAGCGCGTTCATGTTCTCATTTCCTGTTCAATGCCAAGGACCTACAGCAACCACAGGGCGGAAGTCACCTGCCGCCCGGCTGTCGCGGGTCGATGAACGCGTTGACGGGCTCATTTCCCGATGGGCGTGACGAGCACCTTTTCGTCGGTGTCGAGGACGAACACGGCCAGCAGGCGTGCAGGTTTTGTGTCGCTGGCGTTGGCGCTGACTTCGTGCACGGATCCCGGCTCCTCTACGAAGTTTTCGCCGGCGTGGTAGATCTTTTCCGGCTGGCCTTTGACTTTGATGCGAAACGCGCCCTCCAGGACCGTTGCATAGATGAAGGCCGTTTTCGGATGGGTGTGGGCCGGCGACGCGGCGCCCGGCCCATACTCGACGACCACACCCTTCATGCTCTTGCCAGGGATGTTGGGAATGGGACGGTCGAATACAACCGTCACCTTGCCTGCGGGCCGCTCATCGGCTGATGCTGCGGTGATCGACAGCACGGCAAAGGCCGCGGCCAAGAGATATCGGCTAAACATGGCAATTCTCCTTCGTGGGTAGGTGTTGTGACAGCGCGGCCCGTTACCGGGCCGACGCTTTCCTGATGTGTCCATGGGAGGCTCAGCGCCCCGCTGGGGCCGTCGCCTGACCGAGCCAGCCCTCGAAGCGGATCGTGCCCAGGCGCGAGTCCTTGCCGGGGGTCAGCGATTGATCGTCGAGCACGTCGCCGAAGTAGCGCGCGTGCACGTCCGGCACAACCTTGCGGTTGTCCTGAGTTGCGCGCAGAAAGCGCCTGACCAGTTCGTCGAGCGGCATGGCCTCGGGACCGGCGACTTCGACCGTGCCATTGACCGGCGTTTCGAGCGTGACATCGGCGAGTGCCGCCACCACATCGTCGGACGCCATCGGCTGGATCAGCGCCGGCGACAGGTGAATCTCCTCGCCGACGGTGGCCGACTGCGCGATGCCGCCGACAAACTCGAAGAACTGCGTCGCACGCAGGATGGTGTAAGGCATGCCGGACGCCTTGATGAGGTTTTCTTGCGCGACCTTGGCCCGGAAATAGCCGTTCTCGGGAAGCCGTTCGCTACCGACGACCGACAGGGCAACGTGATGGCGGACGCCGGCGGCCGCTTCGGCAGCCAACAGGTTTCGGCCCGATGTTTCGAAGAAGTCGAGGACGGCCTGGTCTTCCCACGACGGCGCGTTCGCCACGTCGACGACGATATCGGCGCCATCCATCGCTTCGGCCAGGCCCTCGCGGGTGATGCTGTTGACGCCCGTGCTGGGGGAGGCTGCGAGCACGTCATGGCCGTGCTCGCGGAGGTTCTTCACAAGTTTTGATCCGATGAGGCCGGTGCCTCCGATGACGACGATCTTCATGGGCTCTCTCCGTTTCTCGACGGCAACCATTGCTGTCGATGTGGAGAGAGAGTGCCCATGCGCGTGAGGGAAGTCCTTGTGCCGATCTTGAGTTTGTCTTCGGGGAAGCTTGGTTTTTCGTCCAAAGCAGCAGCTGTGCGACGGGCTCCCATGCTGGACGGTGCAGAGGGTTACGCGCTGCCGTATTATCGGCACCACGTACCAATCGCCAGCTCGGACACGGAGTCGAGGGCGCTCGACCAGGGGATGTTCACCTTGCCATTCGTGTTTGAAGACTACGTGCTCGATCAGGAGCGCCGGGAACTGACCTTGCGCGGGCAAGTCGTGTCCGTCGGACCACAGGTCTTCGACCTATTGCTGCAGCTCGTCAGCAATCCCGATCGCGTCATCAGCAAGGACGACCTGCTCAAAGCGGTGTGGAACGGCCGGATCGTCTCGGAATCGACGATCACCAGCCACATCAATGCGGTTCGCAAGGCCATCGGTGATACGGGCGAGGAGCAGCGCCTGGTTCGCACGGTTGCCCGTAAGGGCTACCGCTTCGTGGGCGAGATCAAGGTCGACAAGATCGGCGAAGCGCAACAGCCTGACCGGCCAGGCATTGGCGAACCCGCGCCCGTTGACCCGAAGCCAACGCCTCCCGCCGCGCTCGTTCTGCCGGACAAACCCTCCATTACCGTCTTGCCCTTCCACAACCTGAGCGGCGATCCGGAGCAGGAATATTTCGCCGACGGCATGGTGGAGGACATCATCGCGGCCCTGTCGCGAATCCGCTGGCTGTTCGTCATCGCGCGCAATTCGAGCTTCACCTACAAGGGCCGGGCGGTGGACGTCAAGGGCGTCGGCCAGGAGCTCGGCGTGCGCTACGTGCTCGAAGGTAGCGTGCGTAAATCGGGGAACAAGGTACGCATCACTGGGCAGCTCATCGATGCGACGAGCGGGACGCATATCTGGGCGGAGCGCTTCGAAGGCCTGCTCGACGACATCTTCGAGCTGCAGGATCAAATTGCCGAAAGCGTCGTCGGTGCCATCGCGCCGCAGCTGGAACGGGCGGAAATCGAGCGCGCCAAGCGCAAACCGACGGAAAGCCTGGACGCCTACGACTATTACCTGCGCGGCATGGCGAAACTGCACAGCGGCACCCGGGAAGCCATTGAGGTGGCGCTGCCATTGTTCTACAAGGCCATCGAACTCGACCCGGAGTTTGCATCGGCCTATGGCATGGCAGCCTGGTGCCATTTCTGGCGCAAGTTGAATGGCTGGATGACCGATCGGACTCAAGAGATCGCCGAAGGCGTGAGGCTTGCGCGTCTGGCGGTGGCACTCGGCCGGGATGATGCCGTGGCACTGACGCGAGGCGGACATGCACTTGCCCATCTCGCCGGCGATGTCGATGGCGGCATTGCCCTGCTCGACAGGGCACGTCTACTCAATCCCAATCTCGCCCCCGCCTGGTTCCTGGGCGGTATCCTGCGCGCACTGCGCGGTGAAACAGACGAAGCGATTGAGCATTTGGCCCATGCCGTTCGCTTAAGTCCGCTGGATCCGGAAATGTTCCGAATGCAGGTTGGAACGGCGCTCGCGTATTTCTTCGCCGGGCGCTTCGACGCCGCTTCGGCCTGGGCGGAGAAGGCGCTGGGGAACCTGCCCACGCTCCTGCCCTCGGTTGCCCTGATGGCGGCCAGTCATGCGCTCACCGGGCAAATGGACAAAGCAAAACAGGCGATACAGCGCCTGCACGAGCTGGAACCATCGTTGCGCATCTCCAACCTGAAGGACTGGCTGCCCATCCAACGGCCCGAGGATCTCGCGCGGTTCGCGGATGGACTGCGGCTGGCCGGGTTGCCCGAGTGACCGCGGTCAATTGCAAACGCAAGATCGATGCCCTGGATCGAGCGGTTATCAAGTTGTTAGGAAGGCGTTTTCAATACGTACTTGCTGCTTCGAAGTTCAAGACCTCTGCTGCCTCGGTACGTGCTTTGGAACGATTCAATACCATGCTGATGACACGTCGCGATTGGGCCGAGGAAGTAGGCCTGAGCCCGGATGTAATCGAAAAAATGTTCCGTGACCTGGTGAACCACTTCATTGCCGAAGAGATGAGACACTGGGCAACTCAACAATCTGAATGAGTCGCCTCGGGTTTCGTGCGCACTTCCGACAGGTGGCTTTTGGGTCGCCCTGGACCGGGCTCAAGCCAGCAGCTCGGTGATCCACTGGGCCTGCCGGGCGATGTCTTGCACCTTCTCCTCGGGCACGGCCTGCCGCGCCCGGGCGAAGTGGGTCAGGGTCTTCTGCTTCTCACGCAGTATGCGCTGCCACTTGACCAAGAACGCCGGGCTGCGTGCCTGCATCTGCAGCGGGCCGAAGTACAGTTCCTCGGCGGTGTACATCACAGGCCCGGCGCGCTCGGCGACGATGATTTCGTAGTCGAAGCGGTTTTCCCGCAGCACTTCCTCGCAGAGGATGCGGTAGCCATTTACCATCAGCCATTGGCGCAGTGGCTGCTCGCCGCCGTTGGGCTGCAGGATCAGGCGCTCCTGGCCGCTCAGATGCGCCTTGCCGCTGTCGAGGATGTCGCGGATCGTCTCGCCGCCCATGCCGCAGATACTGATCGCCGTGATCCCGTCTCCTGGCTCGATCGCCGCCAGGCCATTGGCCAGGCGCACGGTAATCCACTGGTCCAGGCCATTCTCACGCACGGTGCGTTCGGCCGAGCGAAACGGCGTCAATGCCACCTCGCCGGCCACCGCCGCCGCGATGGCGCCACGGCGCATCAACGCCACCGGCAGGTAGCCGTGATCCGAACCGATATCGGCCAGGCGCGCATCCGCTGGCACATACGCCGCCACGCGCTCCAGGCGCATGGACAATGTCTGTTCGTTCAACTGCAGTTCCTTTTGATCACGAATGTCCGGCACCTTTGGCCAGATCGGGGCGCGATTCTGTCGAGCAACGCCGTGCATTTCAAATTTATGCGACCAGGGCCATGGCTCAACCCGTATCTACCGCTCGCGTATCGGCCCAAAGCGGACCCTGGTTATGGGCCGCTTCTGGCCGACCATTGCGGCGACAGGCAACAATCGGCCAGAAGCAGTGGTTCAAATCTGCCGAGGCGCGCGTTGCTGATTGCTGCACCTGGCATCAACTGGGTTGATCGACAACCTTAATCTGCGTCAGCCCTACCCGCTCAGCCTGCTCTAAAATCTCCTCCGGCGTCGCGTCCGCAGTGGGCATGATCAGGCTGTTTTCTCCATCCCCAAAATGCAGCTGTAGCAGGTGCATCGCCGCCTCATGGACGGGCAGCTGAGGCTGCTTGAGCTCGAACATGTGTGCGCGAGGTTCGCCGTTGAACAGGTATTCCAGTGTGTAGTTGCGCATGGTGGGATCCTCGTAATGGGAGCAACATCCAAGCTGCTTCTGCTAGTCTGCTGGGCCAGACAGTTATCAAAGCCAGGCTCAATCAATGTTCAACATCCGTGTCATGACCATGGACGATTACGATGCGGTCATCGACCTCATGAGGCGTACCCCAGGCGTTTCCTTGCGTGATGCCGACTCTCGTGAATCGACCTCGAAATATTTAGAGCGAAATCCCGGAATGAGCTTCGTTGCTGAGGTCGGAGCCGTTCTCTGCGGTTGCATCATGTGTGGACACGACGGCCGCAGAGGATATTTGCAGCATTTGGTTGTCCTTCCTCAGTATCGGCGGCAAGGCATAGCCAATGCGTTGGTAGAGCGCTGTCTTTCGAGTCTCGAGAAACACGGAATACTTAAATGTCATCTCGACGTGTTCAAGACCAATGTCACAGCGGCTAACTATTGGCACAGCCAAGGTTGGCAGCTCAGGTCTGATATCGATCGGTATTCGTTTACCCGATCGGATAATGAAAACGTATGACCGAGCGACCGGCATACTTATGAAACCCGTCAGAATTCGTACCCTACACAGTAATGATGCTGAGGCGTTGCTGACATTTGAACTGGACAATCGCGAATGGTTCGAGCGCTACATTGACGCGCGCGGTTCTGCTTTTTACTCGGTGCAGGGCGTCACCGACCACATTGCGGCTTATTTATCTGATTTTGCCGCCGCAACCTGGCACCCATTTGTCATCGAAGATCCTGACGGAAAAATAGTGGGTCGAGCGAACCTGAAAGGCATCGACATGTCCGAGCGGTCGGCAGAAGTCGGCTATCGGATTGCTCAAAGCGCTTGCGGACGGGGACTGGCAACGCTGGCGGTGAGGCATCTGATCCAGGAGGCGCAGTTGCATTGGAACCTTAAACAACTGGTTGCCAACGTATACGCTGGAAATATCGGCTCGGCAAAAGTACTCAAACGGTGTGGCTTCTTGATCGAACATCTATCTCGGCAAGAAGGGACAGTGCACGAATATCGGTTTGGCCTTTCGATTTAGATGAGTGAATGATTGGCCAATACGAATCGTCCAGGTTCGGTCAGAAGGGGCGCTTGATACCGGCTCAAGTTTGCGCAGCGGCCAGGCCGCGTCGCGGCGTAGTAGTTAGCATGCATTTCCACAATGCGGCCGAATCGTCAATTGAGGCGGGGCCGTACCTGCCGGGCATTACTCGCAACAACGTTTTCCAACCCGACAAAAACACGATGCCGTGATTTCCACATCAGCCCGGGCCATCGCCAGATCAAGTCGCGTCTGGGCAGCGGCTGCTTCGGCGTCCCGCCCCAGTCGTTTCAGGCATTCCACATAACCGTGCAGGCTCCACACATTGTCCAGATGCCAGGACGCACGGCTGAGTGTGTTGTCCAGCCCCAGATCGGCCCGATAGGCCTGCAAGGCTTCTTCTACCCTGCCCTGCTCCAGAAGCAGCGCGCCCAGCGCATGCCTGACCGGTTGCATCCAGCCCCATGGCTCGTCATAGGGCAAGTTATCGTCCAGCCATAGCGCCTGGCGCAAGTGGGTAAAAGCGCTGTCGTAGTTACCTTTGCGGTACTCGATTTCCCCGCGCAGCATGGCGCCGGCAACCGCCAGAATGTCGGTGCAGGTGTTGTTGAAGAGGTAGCGTGTTTCCGGCACTCGGGTCAGGGCATTCAGGAAGAGATGCTGTTCGGCTTCCGCAGCGGCTATATACCCGCAGGCCGCGTGCGCCACGCCTCTGGCGTAATGCAGCATCGCCGTGGTCACGCAGTACAGTGCCTGGTCGTTCGGCAGCGGAGTGGCGAGTATGTCCTGCCATTTGCCGAAGCGAATCTGCACGTGCACCTTCATCGACACGAAACCTTCCAGCCAGTCGGCCATGGGCGGCTGTTCCACGCGCAGCAGTTCTTCCTTGATGGTCGAGATGAGTTGATCGGCGGCTTCGAGGGCCGGTTGGTACTGCCCGAGGAACATCGCCGAATAGAGTTTGAAGTGATAGTTGTGGCTTCGGTACAGGGTGTAGAAGTTGAGTGGCCCTTCCCGTTCCAGGTATTTGCTGTCGGCCAGGATCGCCCGACTATTGGTGACCATGGCCCCACGGTAATCACCACAGAGCACGTCGATGTGCGACGGCATATGGCGCAAATGCCCGGCGTCCGGCACCAGGTCACGCAGGACATCGCCGGCTCGCAATGCCCGCTCCGGATAGGGCGACATTTCCAGGGTGTGGACGTACATGTGCAGCACGCCCGGGTGCGGCGCATCGCCGTGCTGCTCCATCCGCCGCAGTGCCTGTTCCAGCACGGCCACGGCTTCAAGCGTGTCAGCCCCCTGCGCCGGCTCACCGGTTTTCAGGTCCCACAATTGCCAGGGTGTGCGGTCGATCATCGCTTCGGCAAACAGCGCTGAGACGTCGGGATCTTCGGGAAAGGCTTTGTAGACATCGCGCATGGACGCCGCGTAGGCATCGTTCCAGGTGAAGAGTTGCTCAAGGCTGGTCGCCTGATCGGCCTGGTAGCGTTGCTCCAGAGCGCGGATCAGCGCTTGCTCCACCGGTGTTGCTCCATCGAGATGCGCCAGCGCGGCTTGCGTTGCCAGTCGGGCCTGGGCCACGACCTCTTTCAACTCCTGTTCGATGAAAGCATCCCAGCGCTTGTTGTAGTTGGGCCCCGAGGCGTAGGCGATGCCCCAGTAGGCCATGGCGCAATCGCAGTCGTGTTCGATCGCCTTGTGGAAACAACGTATGGATTCGTCGTGGTTGTAGCCGTAGCACCATAACAATCCACGATCAAACCAGCGCTGGGCCTGGGACGAGTGGGTCGTCACCGGACGGCTGTAGGTGCCCAAATCGTAATAGTCATGCATCGGTTTATCCTCTCGACCAGAGTATGGAATCTCGCAGGAAATCCTTGCGGACCTGGAGAGCCTCGACAGTCTAAGAGGTCCAGCATACCCCCGCGGTTCTGGCTGAGCGGTACAGCCGACGATAGGAGGATCATTGCCGGCGTCTGATCAAATACCTCGCTGCATAAATGACTAGCTTTACCGCAGTACTCAATGAAAAGCCCGGCCTGCAAAGCCGGGCTTTTTCGTGCACAAAATAAATCAATCCCCACTTAATGCCTCTGCCACACCTGTGATACATAACACCTGATTGTAAGTCCCGTACCCAATGAGGTTTGCCGATGCCCCGTTCCCCACGCTTACCGCAACTGCTGACCTGCGCCATCCTCGGTTTACTCGCCTGCAGCGCACAAGCCAGCGCGCCCTCCCCGGCGCCCGATAGCTTGCAACCGCTGCTGGTGACGTTGAACGAGCGCCTGAGCATCGGTGATCTCGTGGCGCTGACCAAGTGGGACAGTGGCAAACCGATCCAGGACAGTGACCGGGAAGCGCAAGTCATCGCCAACGCCAGGAAGATGGCCGTTGAGCGCAAACTGGACCCGGACGACGTGGCCGAATTGATCGCGGCACAGATAGAAGCCAGCAAGCTGGTGCAGTACGGACTGCTCGCTCATTGGCGAGCGGCTGGCAAGGCGCCTGACACGCCAAGGCCGGACCTCGTCAATCAAATCCGGCCACAGCTGGATGAGCTGCAAAACCGCCTGTTGCAGCAATACGCTGACTTCGCGCCCTATCGCAATGACCCGGAATGCGCGAACTGGCTGGCCAAGGCACGATCCGGCCTGATCAAGGACAGTCTGCATGGTCAAGCACTGATACGCGCCACCGGGGAGCTGTGTGTCGCTGATCGATGAGCGTTTGCAAAACAACAAAAATACAGGAGTTGAAAATGTCTGAACTGAAACTGCATCCCAACGCCGCAGAATCCCTGAAACAATGGCACAACATGATCAGCAAGGGTGACTTGAGCGCTTTGCCCGGTTTGTTGGACCCACAGGCGATATTCCGCTCCCCAATGGCTCACACGCCTTACCCGGGTGCGGCCGTGGTATCGATGATTCTCAACACGGTCATCGAGGTATTTGAGGATTTCGTCTACCACCGGGAACTGTCGACGGCAGACGGGTTGAACGTCGTCCTGGAATTCAGCGCCAACGTCGGCGGAAAAGAGTTGAAGGGAATCGACATGATCCGGTTCAACGAACAAGGAAAAATCGTTGAGTTTGAGGTGATGGTCCGTCCCTTGAGTGGCTTGCAAGCCTTGGGCGAGCAAATGGGACAACGCCTTGGCGCTTACCTGGCGGCCAGCAAAGCCTGATGACATTACCTCGCCTTGGGCGGGGTGCTGCAGGTGGCCGACAGGAAGTCCGGCCACCTCGTTTTTATCCACAACTATCGACCAGAAGCAGTCGGCGGCTATGACCGAAAATCTTATTAGCTGCGCAGTTGTCGCACGGCTAACTCGACGCCCCTTATTTCAGCGAGCCCCTTGAGGCGACCTATCAAGGAGTAGCCGGGATTGCTTTTGCGCTGCTGATCATCAAGCAATTGATGCCCGTGATCCGGACGCAATGGCAAACGTGGGCCTCCTTCGCGTTCACGCCTGTACTCCTCTTCGACCAAGGCACCGATCACGCCAACCATATCGACATCCCCGTCCAGATGATGGGCTTCATGAAAGCTGCGCGGATCGGCTTCGCGGCGGGTTGAACGCAGGTGGGTGAAGTAGATGAACGGCGCAAAACGCTTGGCCATCGCCACTAGATCGTTGTCCTCGCGCACACCGTAGGAGCCGGTACAGAATGTCAGGCCATTGGCTGGACTTGGCGCAGCATCCAGCAACCATTGTGCGTCATCGGCGGTGGAGAGAATTCGCGGCAGGCCAAGCAACGCGCGAGGCGGGTCGTCCGGGTGAATCGCCATGCGCACACCGGCTGCTTCGGCGACCGGAATCACCGCACGCAAAAAGTACCCCAGATGCTCACGCAGCCGGGCTTCATCGATGTCGGCGTAGGTACGCAGCAAGGCACGAAAGTCATCCAGGCTGTAGTGTTCTTCGGCGCCCGGTAAGCCAGCAATCAAGGTGTTGACCAACGCATCGCTCTGGGACGGCGTCAGTTGCTCGAAATAGGCCTTGGCCTGCTGGATATCGTCGGCGCTGTATTCGTCTTGCGCATCAGGGCGCTGCAGGATGAACAGGTCGAACGCAGCGAACGCGGTTTGATCGAAACGCAGCGCCCAGCCGCCATCTTCGAGTTCCCAGGCGAGATCCGTGCGGGTCCAGTCCAGAATTGGCATGAAGTTGTAGCAGACGATATCGATACCGCAGGCCGCCAGGTTGCGCAGGCTTTGCTGATAGTTGGCGATGTACTCATCGCGCTGGCCACAACCACGCTTGATGTCTTCATGGACCGGGATGCTTTCAACCACCGACCAGGTCAGACCAGCGGCTTCGATCAACTGCTTGCGCGTCGCGATAGCCTCCACCGGCCAAACCTGGCCATTGGGAATGTCGTGCAGGGCAGTGACAATGCCCGTCGCACCGGTTTGTCGGATGTCTGCCAGAGAGATCGGGTCCTTCGGGCCAAACCAACGCCAGGTATGTTCCATGTCATTTTCCTTCTTGGGTATCGTGTTCTGGAAAGGTTTTCAGAATGCTTCGAATACCGTCGCGACCGAGGGCGCCGTAAGCATGTTGCACGGCGTCACGGAATTGGCCGCGGTCAGATAAGGCCGTGGGAAAGACTTCGGCCAGGTCGAGAAAGGCATCCACCCATTGCGCACCTTGCAGTCGTGCAGTTAGATCGACGAACGTCGCGCTCAAGGGATCGTCGATCACTGGCGGTTGTGCGCAATAGTGAATCCACGCCGCGACACCCAGTGCCGTACAGGCAATGCTGCGACCATCGTCAAGCAACTGTTGCGCGCCGAGCAGCCAGCGCTGAGGTATTTTCTGCGAGCCATCCATGGCGATCTGTCGCAGGCGATGTTGCAGGCTGTCATTGGCAAAGCGAGCGCAGAGTTCGCGGGCATACATCGTAAGGTCGATACCTTCTGGCATGTCCAGAGTGGGAGCCGCCTCATCGGCCATGTAGCGATGGATGAGACGTGCGAGATCGGCGTCGCCGATCGCCTCGAACACCGATTCATGGCCGGCCAGCGAACCGATGTAGGCCAGCAACGAATGGCTACCATTGAGCATGCGCAGCTTCATGGTCTCGAAGGGCCGGACGTCGCGAACCATCTTCACGCCCTCCTCTTCCCAATCCGGACGCCCGAGCGGGAAGTGATCCTCGATAACCCATTGGCTGAAGCTTTCACACACCACCGCCGCGCGGTCCTGACAGTCGAGCTGTTCGTCCAGTCGAGTGAACGCGGCTGCGTCCATCGCGGGAACGATCCGATCGACCATACAGCCGGGAAACGCTACGTGCTCGTCGATCCATTTCGCCAACTGCGGATCCTGTGCCGCAGCCAATGCACTGACGGCCTGTCGTGTTCGCGAGCCGTTGTCCGGCATGTTGTCGCAGCACAGCACCGTGAACGCCGGAATGCCTTCGGCGTGTCGGCGGCGCAGAGCTTCCAGGACAATGCCAGGGGCTGTGCGTGGTGCTTGAGGGTGAGCGATATCATGGGCAATAGCGGGATCTTCAACGCGCAATTCCCCGGTGGTCGGGCTCAGGTAATAACCTTTTTCGGTGACAGTCAGGGTCACGATCCGCGTTTGTGGCGCGGCCATGCGCTGCAATAGAAGTGCAAGTTCATCGCCGCCATCACCCACGTACAAAACCTCGCGCAACACGGTGATTTCGCGCAGAACCACCTGCTCGCGGTCGCGATATTCCGCCACATGGTAGCGACCGTCCTGCTTGCGCAATTGATCGACCAGTGTGTGATTGGACCGAAGGTTGGCGCTGCACAGCCCCCAGTCGCCGCCGCCGTGGCGGGCCAGGTTACGTTGCAAGTAGACCGCCTGATGGGCGCGGTGAAACGCCCCCAGGCCAAGATGCACGATACCGATCTCAGGTGCCGGACTTGCTGAAGGAATACGCTGAATAACAGACATTGGCGCTCTCCTTCTAGGGATGATTCAAAGCCGGACGCGGCTGAACGCTATCCGCCGGCGACGCGGGCACATCGGCCACCGCCAGTGGCTTGACATAGCGTGCCACACACACCGCACCGATGACGGTCAGTAGGCCCGCCAACAGAAAGGCACTGGTGAACGAGCCGGTGAACTGGACGATAAACCCGGTCAAGGTCGGCCCGATAATGCCCGACGTATTGGCGAGAAAATGCATGAAGCCGCTAACCCCACCGACGCGAGCGGCAGGTACGGTGTCCTGAATGATTGCCCAGTAAATAGCGCCGGTGAGGTAGAGGAAGAACACCGCCAGGGCCACCAGGATGACCGCCGGATACAGCGTTTTCACCACGCCGGCGAAACCGATGCAGCCTGCGCAAGCGAGCAGGCAGGTCACCAGCACCACCTTGCGCGAGAACATCATCCGTCCGGTTTTCTTGAAGACGAAGTCGGAGATGAAGCCACCCAGGGCCAGGCCAAGGAAACCCAGCAACCAGGGAATGACCGTGGCAATGCTCATGTCTTTGACGTTCAGGCCGTGAGCCATGGTCAGGTAGCTGGGGAACCAGGTCAGAAAGAAGAACAGCGTGTAGTTATAGGAAAAAAACGCCAGCGAGGTGAACAGCACCGTGGGTTGTCTGAGGTAGTAGCGCAGCGGTTGAACAGCTTGCGCAGCCATCTCGCTCTCGCCCTCTGCCTGCAGAATGTCCTCGGCTGCCTTGCCTTGCGGCTTATCCTTGACGAATTTGAACCACACCGCCGCCCAGATCAGGCCAATCACCATGATGATGATGAAGGAGACTTTCCAGCCGTAACTGACCGCGATAAAACCGACCACAGGCCCGGAAATCGCGCCGCCCAATGGCGTCCCGGACATCGAAGCGCCTAGCGCCCGTGCCCTTCGCTTGGGTGTGTACCAGTTGTTGACCATCTTGCTGGTAGTGACACTCAGCGGGCCCTCACCCATGCCGAACAGTATTCGGATGAACACCAGTGAGGCGAAGCCGATCGTCAATACCGTCAGACCGCTGAACAGCGACCAGAGCACCATCGCCAGCAGCAGCGTGGTTTTTGCTCCGTAACGATCGGCAGCCCAACCACCGATGAAATTGAACACCGCATAGCCGACGAAAAAGCTACTGAAGATCATCCCCATTTCACCCGTACTCAGACCGTAGTCCTTCTGGATGAAGGGGGCCGCCACGGACAATGCCGAGCGATCCAGGTAATTAATGACGCCCGCCAGGAACAGCATGATGATGACTACGCTACGACCTTGTCCAAACATTGGAACCTCCCGCTTTTTGTGTTTATTCGGTGAGGGTGCCCATCCAGGGGCACGATAAAACCGGCGGGCCGTGAAGGCGCCGCGCTGTTCTCAGTCAAGTGCGCTTGTCAGCTCCACCAATACCTTTCGGGTGTGCTCGGGATGGTTCTCGATCATCTCGATGGCCGCGGGCATCTCGTCGAACGTGACGCGATGGCTGATCAGGTCCTGGACCTGCAATTTGCCGCTGGCGATCAGTTCGATCACCCGTGGGAATTTGCGGTTATTGAGGCGCGAGCCGACCAGCGTCAACTCCTTCTTGATCACTTCCAGCTGCACCAGATCACTCGGTGTTGCATTGAAACCGAGCAGCCCGATGCGTCCCGCTGGCGAGGCCAGACGTACCATTTGCGGCATCAACGCAGGAATACAGGCGGCATCGACGATCAGCGGCACACCTTCACCCTGGGTGAGTTCGCGCATCTTCGCCTCGACATCCAGCTCCTTGCCGTTGAGGGTAAGGCTCGCGCCCAAGGCCCGCGCAGTGTCGAGCCGGGCATCGATGACATCGGTGACGGTAATGTCAGTCAGCCCCAGCGCCCGAGCCATTTGCACAAGGGTCAGACCGATGACGCCGGCACCGTAGATCAACAGGCTGTCGCCGGGATGCGGTTGCATGCGATCGAGCACATTCAGGGCGATGGAATAAGGCTCCACCAGCGCCGCGTGGCTCAGCGACATCGAGTCAGGCAAGCGGTGGGCATTGGTGGCCGGTACACAGACCTGCTCACTGAAGCCGCCGTCTCGATGCACGCCGATCACCTGCAGTTGCGTGCAGACATTGGGACGATTGATCCGGCAGGGATAGCAGGTGCCACAACTGATCACCGGGTCGATACACACCCGGTCGCCGACCTGCAGATGCTCGACCCCCTCACCTATCTGCCGGACAACACCGGAAAACTCATGACCGGTCACGCGGGGGAATCGCACGAATGCGTTCTGCCCATGGATGATGTGCATGTCTGAGCCGCAAATGCCGGCGTAGGCCACGTCGACCTTGACCTCACCGGGAGCAACCAGCGGCATGTCAACCTGGGCCAGGCCGAATTCGAAGGGTGCTCTTACCTGGAAAGCTTTCATCAGATAACTCCTGTCAGGACGCGACGCCCCGTTTCTTGTATTTGTAGTTATTGAGCAGTTGAACAGCTGAACCGTGGTGGAGAACTTCAGAGCAGCGCTTACCAATGCCAGAGCGTGCCATCCTGAAGACGGTTGACCGGCAGGCTGGCGCGTTTGTAGGGGTATTTCGCGGCCAGGCCTTCATCGATGTCGACGCCATGCCCTGGCGCATCACCAGGCGTGAAATGGCCATCCTCGAAGCGATAGGCATGGGGAAAGACTTCGTCGGTGCGCTCGTCGTGAGGCATGTGTTCCTGGATACCGAAATTCGGCACCCACGTATCGAAATGCAGCGCAGCGCCCATCGTCACTGGCGACAGGTCGGTCGCGCCATGGAAACCCGTGCGCACCTGGTACAGCGCCGCAAAGTCGGCAATACGCCGCACGTGAGTGATACCGCCGGCGTGCACCAGCGTCGCGCGGATGTAGTCAATCAACTGTTCCTGGATCAGCTCGCGACAGTCATGAATGGAGTTGAACACCTCCCCGACTGCCAACGGTGTGGTGGTGTGCTGACGGATCAGGCGAAAGGCTTCCTGATTCTCGGCCGGCGTACAGTCTTCGAGCCAGAACAGGTTGAACGGCTCCACCGCCTTACCCAGGCGCCCCGCTTCGATCGGCGTCAGGCGATGGTGGACGTCGTGCAGGATATGCAGGTCGTCACCAAATCGATCGCGTACGGCAGCAAACAGTTTGGGCACGTAGTTGAGGTACTTGGCGGTGTCCCAGACATGCTCGGCGGGCAGGTCGCTGTCGGCCGGTTCATAACGCTCGCCGCTGCGCTTGGCGACGCCGTAGGTGGTGGCAATGCCGGGAATACCGCATTGCACGCGCACGGCCTTGTAACCCAGTTCGACATGGCGGGCGACTTCGTCCAGGCAACCTTCGATGTCCTTGCCGGTGGCATGTCCGTAGACCATGACCCGTTCGCGGCTCTTGCCGCCCAACAGTTGGTACAACGGCATGTTCGCGGCCTTGGCCTTGATATCCCAGAGCGCTACGTCCACTGCGGCGATGGCGGTCATGGTCACCGGGCCACGGCGCCAGTACGCCCCGCGGTACAGGTATTGCCAGATGTCTTCGATACAGTGCGCATCGCGACCGATCAGCGCCGGAAGAACGTGTTCCTCAAGGTAGGCGACCACTGCCATTTCACGGCCATTCAAGGTCGCATCGCCGATGCCGTAAATCCCTTCATCGGTGACGATCTTCAAGGTGATCAGGTTTCGGCCTGGGCAGGTGACGATAACGCGGGCTTCACGGATTTTCATAACGACGTGCCTTTGGTTTTTATTCGAATGAGTCGCAAGGCTTGGACACAGACACGATCTCGTCGTGTTCCGCACCACCTTCCGTCACTTTTAAAACGGCGTTTCATTTTCTGTTGAGGGTCGAGTCTAATCAGATTTCCCGCACCGTCAAGAAAAATGAAACAGCGTTTTGATCCGCTTGCGTATATCCTTGGGCTTTACGTTTCCGTTGGAGCCTTCATGGACAACAGCGTCATCCAAAACAATGATCTGGTCTCCGCTGTAGGCCGGACCATGGCCGTACTCGAGGCCTTGGCCGAGCATCCGGAAGAAAGCGGCGTATCAGAAATCGCCCACAAACTGGACATGTCGAAAAGCACGGTTTACCGCTTTTTGCAGTCACTCAAGGCGCGGGGTTATGTGGTACAGGATGCCGAGGATCGTTATCGCCTCAGCGTTCGGCTGTTCGAACTAGGCGCTCAGGCCCTGCCCCATCTGGACATTGTCCGAGAAGCAGAACCGGGTATGCGGCGGATCAATGAACTGACTGGCGAGACTGTTCACTTGGGCATCCTCGATGAAGGCAGCATCGTTTACGTCCACAAGATCGACTCAAAATATAATCTGCGCATGTACTCGCGCATCGGGCGGCGTGCGCCGTTGTACTGCACAGGCATCGGCAAAGTGCTGATGGCCTGGCTCGAGGAGAGTGAGTTGCTCGCGCACCTCGAGGAAGAAAGCTTCGAGCGCCGTACAGCCAATACCCTGACCAGCGTCGAGTTGTACTTGCGAGAACTGGAAGTGGTTCGAGAACAGGGCTATGCCGAAGACCATGAAGAGTTCGAAGACAACATGCGCTGCCTGGCAGCACCGATCAGGGACCGGTTTGGTCACGTGATCGGTGGCATGAGTGTTTCATTCCCGTGCTTTCGCTTCAGGGAAGAATTGAAGCAGAACTACGTGAAACAACTGATGGAGGCCACTCAACAGATCTCAAACCAATTGGGTTGGCACTCGCGGTGAGTCTTTCCAGGTCCGCGCAGAAGAAACTCAGCGCTCATCGCGATTACGATCACGATAGTCGACCGGCACGAAAGTGAAACCACCGTCGCTTTCAGCCCGAATATGCCCCAAGCCTGGGAAAGGCAAGTGAGCGCCCGCTACCAGCTCACGCTGAGAAGCGGCAATAGCGAACTGTTTCTCACGCTGGGCCGCCGCTTCTTTGGGCGATACGTCGTAAACAATCGTGATCTTCGGTTTAGGGAATTGCACCGACGCGACGTGAACAATGTCACCGATGAACTCGATCGACTCACCCTTGCTCTCAAACTGATAGAAACTATGGCCAGGCGTATGCCCGGGCGTTGGAATTGCCTTAACGCCCGGGAACAGCTGGGTCACGCCGGTGAACGCGACGACTTTGCCCGCTTTGACGTAGGGCTCGACCGTCTTCACCGCTTGCTCGAAGTACTTCTTGTCGTAGCCGTTGACGCCGTGGATGTTCGCCGGATCAAGGAACAGGTCCACGTCAGGTTTACCCACATGAACGGTTGCATTCGGGAAGACCCGCTGCCCCTCGTTCACCAGGCCACCGCTATGGTCACTGTGGATATGGGTGAGCAAGATGTCGTTGATCTGCTCAGGCGCATAGCCCGCCGATTTCAAACTACCGAGCAGCTTACCGCCATTACCTGGACCGAAGAGTGCGCCGGAGCCGGTATCGACCAACACAAGTCTGCTGCCCGTATCGATCAGGAAGGCATTGATCGACGCCTCAACCGGACTGGCCAGGAATGCATGCTTGAGCAAACCGTCAGTTTCAGCCGGGGTTGTGTTGGTCAGCAGCGCATGCAGATCCTGTGGCACCGTACCATCGGACAGAGCGGTCACCTGAAAATCGCCGACGCGGTAACGATAGACGCCGGGGGCTTGAGCATGAACCTGTGCGACAGCCACCGCGGGCGTCGTCTGAGCATCGGTAGCCGCGTTGGCCCCCGAAGAAAAAGTGCCAGCGAGCGCTATCGAAGCCGCCAGTGCACTCGAGATAAAAAAACGGTCAACTCGCATATCTCACTCCTTAAACCAGTACAGTCCAGACTCTAAAGCGTCATCGTCGCGGCAGTGAGTTACCTTTCCCTATACGAGGTATACCGAATATGGATATCCGGCGATCGGATCTCCCTTTGCTCATTTCCCTGGACGCACTCCTTGAAGAGCGAAACGTCACACGTGCAGCCAAACGACTGAACATCAGCCAGCCCGCGCTATCAACGCAGCTGGGTCGGTTAAGGGACATGTTCAATGATCCGCTGCTGGTCCCCTCGCAAGCGGGTCGGGGCATGGCACCCACTGACCGCGCACTGGCGATTCAGTCGCGCCTGCATCAGGCATTGCTGGATCTTCAGGGCGCGGTGGCGTCGAGTGAAGACTTCAAGCCGCTCACTGCCAGGCGCGATTTTGTCGTTGCCGTGAATGACAATGTCTTCACGCTGGTGGGACTGCCCGTCGCGCAGTCGGTGTTGGCGCATCAGGCGCCAGGCATACGCCTGAGCTTCATTACGCCGATAGAAGCGAACCTGACGTACAGGATGGAACGAGGTGAGATTGATCTGTATGTCGGCCTTGCGCGACAAGTGCCTGAGGCATTGAAATCCAGATTCTTGCTCAAGGACGAGTTTCGGTTGGCGCAACGCAAGGGGCATCCCCGAGGCACGGAAAACCCTGGTCTCGAGGCGTACTGCAAGCTTGCTCACGTCATGGTTTCCCAGGAGGGTAAATTCAAAAGCAGTGTGGACAACGCGCTGGAAGGTTTGGGGCATCAACGCCACGTGGCGCTGACCGTCTCTGGATTCAACCAGATAGCCCTTGTACTGGGCGATACCGACTGCGTAGCGACGCTGCCCAGTCGACTGCTGCAACGTTATGCTACCGGTCTGGATATTTTGCCCCTGCCTTTTCATCTGCCCGCCTTTGACGTTGCCATGGCATGGCATCCCAGGTCGCATGAAGACCCAGCGCATCAATGGCTTCGTGAGCATTTCATTCGGGCGGCTGTGCAGCCACCGGAGAACGGGTGAACCATTACACCGATGCCTCTGCTCCCGGCTTGGTGTTAAATAGAACGCGTAAAGCAGCGCAACGAGAACACCTATGAATACCCTTTTTGAGACGAGTGATGCCCTTGAGCCCAAGACCCAGCGAGATGGAAACATTCACCCCTCCCCGATCAGCCGCCGGTGGTAACAGCATGATCGAGGTCACCGAGGTTTCCATTGCCGAACTGCGTGCCGCGCTCGAGTCTGGCCGAACCACAGCGGTTGAGCTGGTCCAGGCCTACCTCGCCAGGATCGATGCCTACGACGGACCCGATACGCCCACCGCCCTCAACGCGGTGGTGGTTCGAAACACCGAGGCGCTCAACGAGGCGCAGGCGTCCGATGCCCGTCGGGCCAAGGGCGAGACGCTGGGTCCGCTCGATGGCATTCCCTATACGGCCAAGGACAGTTATCTGGTTAAGGGGCTCACCGCCGCCTCTGGAAGTCCCGCCTTCGCGAACCTGATTGCTTATCGCGATGCGTTCACGATCGAACGGCTTCGCGCCGCTGGCGCGATCTGCCTGGGCAAGACCAATATGCCGCCCATGGCAAACGGCGGCATGCAGCGCGGGGTCTACGGCCGTGCGGAAAGCCCCTACAACGGTGACTATCTCACCGCCCCCTTCGCCTCGGGCTCATCGAACGGCGCCGGTACAGCCACCGCCGCCAGTTTCGCGGCATTCGGCCTAGCTGAAGAAACCTGGTCGAGCGGACGCGGTCCTGCATCGAACAATGGTTTGTGTGCCTATACGCCTTCGCGCGGGGTGATCTCGGTACGCGGGAACTGGCCGTTGACGCCGACGATGGACGTTGTCGTGCCGTACGCCAGAACCATGGCCGACCTCCTCGAGGTGCTCGACGTGGTGGTAGCGGATGATCCCGACACACGGGGCGATCTGTGGCGGATGCAACCCTGGGTGCCGATTCCGAGTGTCGCCTCGGTGCGTCCCGCCTCCTATGCGTCGCTTGTCGCCAATACTGATGCGCTCACCGGAAAGCGATTTGGCGTTCCCCGTATGTACATCAACGCGGATCCCGAAGCGGGGACGAGCGAAGCGCCTGGCATCGGTGGTCCGACGGGGCAGCGAATCATTACTCGTCCTTCCGTGATCGGGCTCTGGGAAGAAGCTCGCAAGGCACTCGAAACCCTGGGTGCCGAAGTGGTCGAAGTCGATTTCCCGTTGGTCTCCAATTGCGAAGGTGATCGTCCTGGTGCGCCGACCGTGTTTACTCGGGGCCTGGTGTCCAAAGAGTTCCTTCATCATGAGTTGTGGGACCTGTCGGCCTGGGCGTTCGATGATTTTCTGCGGGCCAATGGCGATCCCAAGTTAAACCGTCTGGCCGATGTCGACGGATCGCTGATTTTCCCGCACGACCCCGGAACGCTCCCCAACCGGGAGGACGACCTTGCCGCTGGCATGGACGAATATGTGAGGATGGCCGAACGCGGCATTACACCGTGGGACAAGATCACCACGGTGCCTGACGGGCTGCGCGGACTTGAAAAGACGCGTCAAATCGATCTTGAGGACTGGATGGATCGGCTGCGGCTCGATGCGGTGATATTCCCGACAGTAGCCGACGTTGGGCCGGCGAATGCCGATGTCGATCCGAAGTCTGCGGATATCGCGTGGAGTAACGGCGTATGGGTCGCCAACGGCAATCTCGCCATCCGGCACCTCGGTGTTCCCACGGTCACCGTGCCGATGGGCGTCATGCCGGACATCGGCATGCCCGTCGGGCTGACCTTTGCCGGTCGTGCCTATGACGATTCGACGCTGCTGCGCTTGGCGTCGGCATTTGAGTCGATTGGGACAAAACGATTGATCCCGCCTCGCACCCCACCCTTGCCGGGTGGCAAAAAATAGACATGGCGGGATTGGGGCAGCACTGATTGGCTTGATGCTGCCCAGCGTTAATCCACAACGAACAACTTCGCACCGGTGGTGGTGAACGATCGGTGCCCCTCAGCGTTGTTGCCCACCTGATAGCTCATCCCGGCGGTGAGCGTGAACTGGCGACCATCCTCCAGCTCCGTGTGCAACTCGCCTTCCAGGCACAACAGGATATGACCTCTCCAGCACCAGTGATCGGCCAGATATCCAGGACTGTATTCAACCATCCGCACACGCGTCGAACCAAACTGGCAGGTTCGCCAATAGGCGGTACCCGTCTTTCCAACATGCTGGACGGGGTCGACAGTCGACCAATCGGTCGTACCAAAGGGAATTGCCATTAGATCCATGGTTGCCTCCTCGATCAAAGAGCGTCCGTGGACCGTACCCATTCTGTGTGCTTTTCGATAGACACAGATGACCTGCATTTATGGAATACAGGCTGAGCGACGCTCGCATTATTAATGGCGATAAAGACAACACTGTTTATGAGCAAGCAACTTAATACTCCCTTCCCTCATCGCCATTCTTAATATTAAGCAACCCAAATCCTAACCCATCGCTATTAATAAAATAATATTAAAAATTACTCCCCCGTTACCCATTGCATATTCATCCGCGCCTGCTTAACTGCAAAAACTGCTGATGAAGGCAGTGTCCGCAAACACCACGGAAGGAGTCGTTATGAGCCGTTCACCTTCTCATCCCATTCCCCCTTATGGGGCCGCCATCCATGACGCGATCACGGAAGGCAATCTGCAGCAGATGAAGACGTTATTGAAACAACGCGATGCATCCAAGCCTGAACCCAAAGAGCTACAGACCGCTTACGATAAATTAGCCAAGGAAGTTTCTCGGCAGGAACAGCGCTAGCTCTGTTTCCCCCTTATTGCAATGGAGGCAATAACCATGTCTGGTTCTAATCAGCAACCTGTCGGTTTGTTCCCGCTCGGCTACCGAATTGGTACTTCGGCACCCGGTGCACAAAGTCTGGCACTTAATCTTCTGGTCTTTACCCCTGAAGAGACTGTAAGCGGTACCGCTGCAATCACTCAGGCGACCAACCCGCCGCTGGATGTGCACTCCGATGTCTGGGGCGAATACACCTACCTGACAGTCATGTCACCCGGTGTCAGCAAAATCCTGATCACCGCCCAGGGCAATCACGGCGGGCCAGGCTCGAATTCCATCGTGAATTTCAAGTTGCAATTGGTGGTGGGCACCGACTGGAAAGCAGGCGTCGCCAACTATTCGTACTACGATGGCCAACGGTGGATCGAAGTTAACAACGCCCCCGCCCATCTCGTTGAGGTGTCATCCAGCGCCTTCCCGCCTCTAGAACCCGGCCCGGTTATTCCGCCGCAGTCACCTTCTCCACCGATCATGCCGCTGTACGCCGCGCCGATTCAGAGCGCCATCGCCAGCGGTGACCTGGCACAGATGAAAAGCCTGGCGAGCCTGGCCAAGCAACAACTGGATCAGCAGCCACAACTGCAAAGTGCACTGGAAGCCGCCAAGGGCGAAATTAGCAGGCTCGAGCGCCGCTAACCCGGCCACTGAATGTGCCTGGCTTGTCCTGAATACACTTAAGGGAGTTGCACCATGTCAATTGGACTTTTTCACACGCGCCTCACCGTCAGCAATCATTTGCTCGGCACACCAGTTCTGACCCTCGACTTGCTGGTGGATACGGTTAAAAAGAAAGTCAGCGGTATTTCCAGCATCTATCAAAGCACCTACCCGCCCCTCAACTTCCGCGCCCGCGTATGGGGTGAGTACTCCGAAGCCAAACTGGTGCCGACGGCCGAGAACCACATCATCCTTACCCTGGATGGCAACCCAAGCGGCCCTACCAGCCAGATTGCCGAGACCTTTCATTTGAAGGGCATCCTGGGCGCCGATTGGGCCAGCGGCTTTGCCAGCTACAAGTATCAGGAACAGGGCATCTGGCACTCGGTCAAACACGCAGCCGTCAGCCAGGCACCCGTTATTGTGCGTCCTGAGCATCCGCACCATGCCCAGCCGCTTTACGCCGTCGCGGTACAGCAAGCGCAGGCCAGCGGTGATCTGGCGCAGTTGAAGTCGGTGGTGAGCAAAGGCGAACAGCAACTGGCCAACAGCGGCGCCTTGCGTAGCGCACTGGAACAGTTGAACGCAGAAATCGCCCGTCTGGAGGCCCGCTAACCCGCACTACCCGGGCTTGGTCACCACCCATGGCCGAGCCCGGGCTCTTTTCAATTTCAAAAGGTAAATCCGCTCGCGCCGTTTACGCTAAGGAAGGCGCGACCACTTCGATGGATTCGTGCCGCGCACGCGTCTGTGCGCAAGGATTTCCCATGTCAGACAGTCGCCCTGCCCGCTACCTCAGTGAAACCGACCTCAAACGCTACGTGCCGGTCCATGTGGTCTGGGAAATTACCCTGGCCTGCGATCTCAAATGCCTGCATTGCGGCTCACGCGCCGGCCATCGACGCCCCGATGAGTTGAACACCCGGGAATGCCTGGACGTCATCGATTCCCTGGCCGCTCTCGGTACCCGCGAGATCACCTTGATCGGCGGTGAAGCTTATTTGCGCAAGGACTGGACCCAACTGATCCAGGCCATCCACGATCACGGCATGTATTGCGCCATACAAACCGGTGGACGCAACCTGACACCCGCAAAAATGCAGGCAGCGGTGGATGCCGGGCTCAATGGCGTGGGTGTTTCACTGGATGGACTGGCCCCGCTGCATGACGCGGTGCGCAATGTTCCGGGCTCGTTCGACAAGGCGGTGGACACCCTGCGACGCGCCAAACAGTCCGGGCTTGCAGTGAGCGTCAACACACAAATCGGCGCGGCCACGTTGCCCGATTTGCCTGAGCTGATGGACCTGATCATCAACCTCGGCGCCACTCACTGGCAGATCCAGCTGACGGTCGCCATGGGCAATGCCGTCGATCACCCGGAACTGCTGTTGCAGCCTTATCAACTATTGGAAGTGATGCCGTTGCTGGCGCGGCTCTACCGCGAGGGTGTCGATCGCGGCCTGTTGATGAACGTGGGCAACAACATTGGTTACTACGGTCCTTATGAACACATGTGGCGTGGCTTCGGCGACGAGCGTGTGCACTGGAGTGGCTGCGCCGCCGGCCAAACCGTGCTGGCACTTGAGGCCGATGGCACCGTAAAGGGCTGCCCGTCATTGGCAACGGTGGGGTTTTCCGGCGGTAACGTACGCACCATGAGCCTGCACGATATCTGGCATTACAGCGAAGGCATCCACTTTGGCCGCCTGCGCGGTGTCGACGACCTGTGGGGTTACTGCCGAAGCTGTTACTACAACGACGTCTGCCGTGGCGGCTGCACTTGGACATCGCACTCCCTGCTCGGCAAACCCGGCAACAACCCCTACTGCCATTACCGCGCGCTGGACCTGCAAAAACGAGGGCTACAGGAGCGAATTGTCAAACTTGAGGACGCGGCAAAAACATCCTTCGCCGTCGGACGTTTTGACCTGATTACCGAACGCATCGACACCGGCGAGAAGGTGAGCAGCGTCAGCGACAGCGGCCAGGTGATCAAACTGGCCTGGGCGAACCAGGGTCAGAAATCGCCGGACGAAGGACGTATTCCACCGCAACTGGCTCTGTGTCGTGGCTGCTTGCAGTACATCCACGCACACGAAGTGACCTGCCCACACTGCGCCGCCGATGTCGCCGCCGCAGAAGCCGTGCACCAAGTAGACCGTGCACGACAACAAGCCATTATCAACACCCTGACCGACCTGCTGAGGCTGCCGCAAAATACCTTGATGTAACCTTCGTTCAAGGGTGGAGGACAGATACCGGGTGGTGATGCCGCCATGCAGTGGCTACAGGTTCTGATCCGCCCACCCGCTATGGGTCGAACGCGGAGCCACGTCTGAAAGGTAGAGCCTGGATGCGCTGGGCCGCACGTTTTACCAGTAAGGTTCAACACCCGGCGGTTGCTTTGGCTCGATTGCCACACTTTGTACAGATTGCAATTGGGCCAAAAGCGGTCAATATCGCTGCGTCTCGTCTACCCTGACAAAACGCCATTCAGCAATCAGCGTGTGCCAGGCGCATCGACATTCTTGCGCTAATGAACCGGAGAACTTACATGCTCAAGCGTACCCTGGCATTGGCCGTCGGCTTAACCCTGTCTTTTTGTACCCTGCTGGCGCAGGCCGCCGACACCCTGAAAGTCAGCGCCATTCCTGATGAAGCCCCTACCGAACTACTCCGCAAGTTCAAGCCCCTGGGCGCCTATCTGGAACAACAATTAGGCATGAAGGTCGAGTTCGTGCCAGTGACCGATTACCCGGCCGTGGTCGAGGCGCTGGCCACCGACCGAATCGACCTGGCCTGGCTGGGCGGCTTCACGTTCGTGCAGGCACGCCTGAAAACCGGCAATGCCATTCCGCTGGTACAGCGCGAACAGGACGCCCAGTTCACCAGCAAGTTCATCACCGCCGACCCCGCCGTCAAATCCCTCGCCGATCTCAAGGGCAAGACCTTCGCCTTCGGTTCGGTGTCATCCACGTCAGGCAGCCTCATGCCGCGCTATTTCATGCTGAAGGACGGCATCAAACCGGAAACGTACTTTAGCCGCGTGGGCTACTCCGGTGCCCATGACGCCACCGTCGCCTGGGTCCAGGCCGGCAAGGTGGACGCCGGGGTACTGAACGCCAGCGTGTGGGAAAAACTGGTCGCCGCCGGCAAGGTCGACACCAACAAGGTCAAAGTGTTTGCTACCACCCCGGCCTACTACGACTACAACTGGACGGTGCGTGGGACCCTCGACCCAGCGCTGGCGGCCAAGATAAAGGCCGCCTTTCTTGCGCTCGATCCGGCGAACCCGAAGGACAAGGAGATTCTGGATCTGCAGGCCGCCAGCCGATTCATCGAAACCAAGCCTGAAAACTACAAGGGTATCGAGGAAGCCGCACGCGCCGCCGACCTGCTCAAATGACTGTGCATCTGACCCAGGTCAGCCTTACCCACGCCAACGGCGTCCAGGCGCTGCGTGACGTGGACCTGCACATCGGTGCAAGCGAACAGGTCGCCATCATCGGTCCGTCCGGCGCGGGTAAGTCGAGCCTGCTCAACCTGCTGGCCACCGCCCTGCGACCGGACAACGGCGAACTGCAGGTGCTCGGCGAGCGAGCCTGGCAGCTTTCTGCCCGTCAGCGTCAGCGTCTGCGCGCTCGCATCGGTCTGATACATCAATCGCCCCCCCTGCCACCGCGCCTGCGCGTAGTCACCGCTGTTCTGGCCGGAAAGCTTGGTCAGTGGGGTCTGGGCAAGAGCCTGTTGAACCTGCTGCACCCATTGGATATTCCGGGCGCACGCGCGGCATTGGCCAGGCTGGACCTGAGTGACAAGTTGTTCGCGCAATGCCAGCAACTGTCCGGTGGACAGCTCCAGCGCGTGGGCATTGCCCGCGTGTTGTATCAAGCGCCCGAGGTGTTGCTGGCCGATGAGCCGGTATCGGCCATGGACCCGGTGCTCGCCGAGCACACACTTTCGGTGCTCTGCCGCCATGCCCGGGAGCACAACGTCACCCTGGTCGCCAGCCTGCATGCGGTGGAACTGGCCCTGGTGCATTTTTCGCGGATCATCGGTTTACGGGATGGACAGATCATGTTCGACCTGGCGGCCGACGCTGTCGACCGCGAGCTGCTCGACAAGCTGTACGCCAACGAGCAACTACAATCCTCGCCGGTTCCTCCGCCCCCCTTGAGTGTGCAGATCCCCCGATGCTGACGCGCGATACCCGAGACCCCGCCACCCGCCCCCGTCTGTTGCTCAGCCTGCTGGCCCTGGCCCTGCTATGGCCGGGCATCCGCTTCAGCGAGTTGGACCTCAGTGTATTGCTGGCGAGTGACAGTCAGAGCGAGATGGCTCGGTTTGTATCAGCCTTTTGGCCACCGGCTCATGGCGAGGAATTCATTCAGCTGTTGTTGCAAGCCACCCTGCAGACCCTGGCCATCGCCACGGCCGGCATGGCCCTGGCGTTGCTGTTGGCAGTCCCCGCCAGCCTGCTGGCCAGTCGGGCTCTGTCGCTGTCTGCTGCCTCCCGTGCCGGCCACCCGAGCTATTTGGGCCAGCTGCTGCGTTGGCCTGTACGCGGTTTACTGATCTTCCTGCGCAGCGTGCCGGAAATCGTCTGGGCCCTGCTGTTCGTGCGCGCCGTCGGCCTCGGCCCGACTGCCGGGGTACTGGCGATTGCCATTACCTACAGCGGCATGCTGGGCAAGGTCTACGCAGAAATTTTCGAGTCGGTCGATCAGCGCCCGGCCCACGCGCTGCTGCAGGCCGGCAGTGGTCGGCTCGCGGCCTTTTGCTACGGGATCCTGCCCAATGTCGCTGCGGAGCTGCTGTCGTACACGGTGTACCGCTGGGAATGCGCAATCCGCGCCTCGGTGGTGATGGGCTTCGTCGGTGCCGGCGGTCTGGGCCAGCAAATGGATTTGTCGCTGCGCATGTTTGCCGGCGGTGAAGTCGCCAGTTTGTTATTGACCTTCCTCGTCCTGGTGCTGCTCGCCGATCAACTCAGCCGCCTGCTGCGCTGGAGGCTGGCATGAATCGCCTGTTCAATCTGGTACTGGTCCTGTGCATCGGCGCAGCGGTCGCCGCCTCGTTCACCTATCTGGGCATCGACCTCGCCGAACTGGGTGACACCGCCAATCTGAACCAGATGGGCGCCTATGCGCAGCGTTTTCTCAGTCCGGACCTGAGCACGGCTCATCTGCAAGCCATCGGCCGTGGCGCCCTGGAAACCATCGCCATGTCCGCCCTTGGCACCTTGCTCGCGGCGGTGCTCGGTCTGCTATTGGCACTGCCCGCGGCCGGGCGATTCGGCTGGCCGTTGCAGAGCGCGTCGCGCCTTGTGCTCAACGCCCTGCGCGCGATTCCGGAACTGGTGTGGGCCGCGTTGATGGTCCTTGCCGCCGGGCTCGGCCCGAATGCTGGCACCCTGGCATTAGCCCTGCACACCACCGGCGTGCTCGGCCGCCTGTTCGCCGAAGCGCTGGAAAACACCCCACCAGAACCGGCCGAAGCTATCCGCCTACAGGGCGCCAATGCCGTGTGGGCATTCTGTTACGGCACACTGCCCAATCTATTGCCACAGCTGCTGGCCTACATCCTGTACCGCTGGGAGAACAACATCCGCATGGCCAGCGTGCTCGGCTTCGTCGGCGCGGGTGGTTTGGGGCAGATGCTCTATGTCAGCCTCAGCCTGTTCCAGGAAGCTCAAGCCAGCACTATTATTTTGGCCATGCTGTTACTGGTATTGGCCGTCGATACGCTGAGCAGCTGGAGCCGCCAACGCTGGGTCAAGGCCTAAGATTGATGGGGTACATATCCGTTGCTGCGGTAGCGGCTGCTGGCGGTTTCGCTTTTACAGCGAGTCACTTGGAAGAGCCCCAAGTAACCAAAGGCTTTTGCCCCGCCATTCGGTGCCTCGCCCAGGCTCGGCATGCCCTCACTCCGGCATTGCTCCGGGGGCCCGCCGCCATCGGCCATCCATGGCCGGGGGGCGGCTACCGCGGCATCCTTGCCGCGGTGCCCCCTGCGCAATACCTGCGTTCGGCCTCTGGGAAAGGGGCAGGCAGATCAAGATCAAAAGCCAGAGCCAAAGCAAGATCGACAACAGTCAGCGCTCACCCACTGATCATTCCCACGCTCCGCGTGGGAATGCATCCTGTGACGCTCCGCGTCACCCCTGCGCAGGGCTCGAGCCTTGTGTCGACAGCGGAACGCGGAGCGTCCCCGGCGGCATTCCCACGCGGAGCGTGGGAACGATCAGGCAGCAAGATCAACAGCTTCGCGAGCAAGCCCGCTCCCACATAAAGCAGATCGGCGTACAGCTTTTGCTTCTCACCACTCAACAGGCCGAGCGTTAGCTCGCCTGCAGCTTTTGATCTTGAGGCACCGCCCCATCGAGAGGCCGAGTGGAGGTTCTGCGCAGTGGGCAACCCGGCATGGATGCCGGGTTAGCCGCCCCCGGCCATGGATGGCCGATGGCGGCGGGCCCACGGAGCAGGACCGGAGCGAGGGCATGCCGAGCCTAAGCGAGGCACCGAACGTCAGGGGCAAGAGCCCTTGGTTACTTGGGGCTTTTCCAAGTGACTCGCTGTAAAAGCGAAACCAATAGCGGCCATGACCACAGAAACGGATATGCACACGACCAACAAAAGACATGCCGGCGAACGCCCTACTGCGGCTGAAACGTCTGAAGGTACGCCAACAGATTTTCGATCTTTTCCGAATCGCTGAGCCCCCAGAAAATCATGCGAGTGCCGGGCACCACTGCTTTGGGATCTTCGAGGTACGCGGTCAGCGTTTCGCGGGTCCACACGATGCCTGCTGATTTCATAGCGTCGGAATATTGGTAGTCCGTCGTGCTTCCAGAATGGCGTCCAAAAATGCCATTGAGCTGCGGACCGAAAGAACCCCGTGCTGACTCCCCGACTTGATGGCAGCCACCGCATATCCGCTTGAACAGTGTCGCACCCGCTTCAGCATCGCCGGCCGCTGGTGCTTGCGTGCTGAACAGTCCCGTACTGAGTATCAAGGCGAAGGTGAGTACGGCGGCTTTTTTCATGTAGGGTTCCAGATCAGTAGGTGTCCAGAGCAGAAGCTCGCGGAGATTTCACCATGATCGTCTATCCTGTGCACCCCGTTTCTACGCCTGCCACGAACTCACCGGAGACACACGTGCCGCCCCTGACCGCCCGCGAGGTTTACCAACCATTGCGCGACGCTGCGCTGGGCATTCGCCCACTAACGCGCCTCGACGACCAACCCGTACCCGGCCAGGCACAGGTCGATATCGAGGGCTGGCGCCTGACCCTCGACTTCGACGGCATTCGCCTGCGCCATTGCCAACGTTGCCAGAGTCCGGACGGCCGCGAGGGTGTGTTCGACAGCTGGCAACGTTACGGCACCGACCCGGTCAGTTTGCTCAGCACTTGGGAGCTGGCGCAGATCGAGCGCTTGCTGACTGAACTCAAAAACGCGGTTTGAGCGCCTTCCATTCCGGCTTGTAACGCTGCATCTGTTTCACGTCATCGCGCTGACGAATGCCGCAGGTCAGGTATTGGTCATGCAGCTTGCCCAGTTGATCGTGATCCAGTTCCAGGCCCAACCCGGGGGCACGGGTGATCTTCACGCAGCCATCGACGATGGGTATTTTGCCGCCCTTGATCACTTCCTCATCCGGTTCCTGCCATGGGTAATGCGTGTCGCAGGCGTAATCCAGATTGGGCACCGCGGCGGCCACATGCGCCATCGCCATCAGGCTGATGCCCAAGTGCGAGTTGGAATGCATGGACACGCCAAGCCCAAAGGTGTCGCACATTTTGGCCAGCGCCTGGGTGTCGCGCAGGCCGCCCCAGTAGTGGTGGTCGGCGAGGACGATCTGCACGCTGTTCAACGCCACGCTGCGGCGAAACTCATCAAAATCGGTGACCACCATGTTGGTGGCCAGCGGCAGGCCGGTGCGTTTGTGCAGTTCGGACATGCCGTCCAGGCCAGGCGTCGGGTCTTCGTAATATTGCAGGTCGTCACCCAGCAGTTCAGCCATGCGAATCGAGGTTTCCAGCGACCAGTTGCCGTTCGGGTCGATCCGCAGCGGGTAACCGGGGAAAGCCTTTTTCAGCGCCTTGATGCACGACACTTCGTGCTCCGGCGGCAGCGTGCCGGCCTTGAGCTTGATGCTCTTGAAGCCGTAGGCCTCGATCATCCGACGCGCCTGGGCGACGATTTGCTCTTCGTTCAGGGCTTCGCCCCAATTGTCGGGTTTGTAGGGCGAGTCGACATGCTGGGCGTACTTGAAGAACAGGTAGGCGCTGAATGGAATTTCGTTGCGAATCGCACCGCCCAGCAAGTCCACCAATGGCACGTTCAGCGAGTGCGCCTGCAAATCCAGGAAAGCCACTTCGAACGCCGAATACGCGTTGCTCACCGCTTTGCTGGCGTGGGAGCCAGGCGCCAGTTCCGCACCGGCAATGCTCGCCGGTTTGTTCGCCGCCACCGTGGCCTGCACGATGCGGCGCAGCTGATTGAGGTTGAACGGATCGAGGCCGATCAGCTGGTCTTGCAGTTGCTGCTGGATCAACAGCGCCGGGGCGTCGCCGTAGCTCTCACCCAGGCCAATGTAGCCGTTGTCGCTTTCAATCTCGATGATCGAGCGCAGCGCAAAAGGTTCGTGGATACCACTGGCGTTGAGCAGTGGCGGATCACGGAAGGCGATTGGGGTGACGGTGACTCGTTTGATTTTCAAGAAGCGGCTCCCTTTGAACCTGAACTCAAGGCTTGATGACTGTTGGATTTAGTTGGCGCTGCGACGTCGGTAGGTTTGTCGGTCAGCGCGTGGAGGGCGTCACCACGCGGTGCCGTGCGGGCGAAAAAGATCACCACGGCCGCCACCAGTGAAGTGGCCGCCAACCCGTAGAGGCCACCTTCGATGGAGCCGGTTTTTTGTTCCAGGAAACCGAACGCTGTTGGGGCGACGAAACCGCCGAGGTTGCCGATGGAGTTGATCAAGGCGATCACCGCGGCGGCGATGCGGGCATCGAGATAGCCTTGCGGAATCGGCCAGAACAATGCCGAGGCGGCCTTGAAACCAATGGCGGCAAAGCAGATGGCGACGAAGGCGAAAATCGGCCCGCCGGTGGTGGACATGAACATGCCGAACGCGGCAATCACCAGGGTCAAGGCAACCCAGGCTTGCTGGTGTTTCCATTTGCTGGCCATGGCGGCGAAACCATACATCGCGATGATCGAAATGATCCACGGAATGGAGTTGAACAAGCCCACCTGGAAGTCGCCGAGGTTGCCCATTTTTTTGATCATACTTGGCAGCCAGAACGTGGCGCCGTAGATGGTCAAGGCGATGGAAAAGTAAATGAAGCAGAACAGCGCGATCTGTTTGTCGGCCAACAGCTTGAACATCGACGGCTTGACCGTCTGCGTGGCTTCACGAGCCTGCTGCTCCAGCGCGATGGCGCCAACCAGTGCGTCCTTTTCTTCTGGACTCAGCCATTTCGCCTCGCGCGGATGGGATTGCAGCCAGAACCACACGAACCCACACAGCACGATCGAGGCAAAACCTTCAATCAAGAACATCCACTGCCAGCCATGCAGGCTGAAGCCACTGACGTTCAGCAACGCACCGGACACCGGACCGGAGATCACTGAGGCAATGGCCGAACCGCTGAGGAAAATCGCCATGGCCTTGCCACGTTCAGTCGACGGCAACCATTGGGTGAAGTAGTAAATGATGCCGGGAAAGAAGCCCGCTTCGGCTGCACCGAGCACAAAACGCAGCACATAGAAGCTGGTTTCGCCGCGTACGAAAGCCATGGCCATCGCCGCCGCGCCCCAGGTGAACATGATGCGCGTCAGCCAGGCGCGAGCACCGTAGCGTTGCAACAGCATGTTGGAGGGGACTTCGAATATCGCGTAACCGATGAAGAACAACCCGGCGCCCAGGCCGTAGGCTGCTGCGCCGATGCCAAGATCGGTTTCCATGTGGCTGCGCACGAAGCCGATGTTGACCCGGTCGATGTAGTTGACGATGAACATCACCACGAACAGCGGCAGCACATGGCGCTTCACCTTGGCCGCGGCTCGGGCAAGCACATTCGGGTCCGGCGGACTCTGGAGGGTATTCAAGGGGCGACTCCCGGTCATTGTTTTTTTAGGGACAGTCCGATCATGGACGCCAGCATTGATCCCGTCTAATCTAACTTGGCATTCGATTGATACTGGAATTAGATCAATGTTCGAACTGACTCAATTGCGCTGCTTCACCACCGTGGCGACCGAACTGAATTTCCGCCGGGCCGCCGAACGGTTGAACATGACTCAACCGCCCCTCAGTCGACAGATTCAACTGTTGGAACATCACCTGGGCGTCGAGCTGTTTACCCGCACCACCCGCAGCGTTGCCCTGACCGCCGCCGGCCGCGCCTTTTTCATCGAAGCGCAGAACCTGCTGGAGCGCGCCCAGCAAGCCGCCATCACCGCCCGACGCTTTGCCGAAGGCGACATCGGCTCGGTCAACATCAGCTTCGTCGGCAGCGCGGTGTATGAATTCCTGCCCAAGGTCATCGCCGAAGCGCGACTCAAACAGCCCCACGTCAAAATCGACCTGTCGGAGATGAACACCTACCAGCAGCATGAAGCCCTGCGTGCTCGCCGTATCGATTTGGGCATTGTTCGCGCGCCTTTGCTGGAGCCGGGATACGCCACCGAATGTCTGGTGCGCGAGCCGTTTGTCTTGGCGGTGCCGAGCAGTCATCGGTTGGCGAGCGCAGAAACCGTGTCCGTCAACGACCTCGATGCGCAACCGTTTCTAATGTACTCCCACGCTGCCTATCCGCCGTTCAACGAACTGCTGACCGGTATGCTCCGCTCTGCCCGCGTCGCCCCGGAATACGTGCAATGGCTCGGCTCATCGTTGACCATCCTGGCCATGGTCAACGCCGGAATGGGCCTGGCGCTGGTGCCTCGCTGCGCCACCAGCGTGGTGTTCAAGAATGTGGTGTTTCGCGATATCGATTTGGGCGAAGGTGTGCAGAGCGAGCTGCATTTGATCTGGCGCGAGAACAATGACAACCCGGCGTTTGCGATGTTGCTGGAGGGGATTCGAAGGGCGGTGCGAGAGGGATGGGGCGTCTGAGTGTGCCCCAAGGCCCAAGCTGCATTCCTGCACGAGCTGATGTAGGCGGCAGCGGTTGGCTCAACCTTGCTTCAAATCGAGGCAGTAGGTGTAGTAACCCGTATCGCGCACATAGCCCAAGGATTCATACAAGCGTTGCGCGCCGACATTGTCCGTGGCCGTTTCCAGCACCATGCCTTTGGCACCGGTCAACAGCGCAAAGGCTCGCGCGGTGTTCATCAGCAACGTTCCTACCCCTTGCCCTCGGGCGGCGGGTGTTGTGAAGAGGTCGCTGAGCAGCCAGGTGCGGTGTGCGTCGATGGAGGAAAACGTCGGGTACAACTGGACGAAACCCAGCGCTTCGCCGCGGGTGTCCAGGGCGTAGAAAATCGCGGATTCGTCCCGGGCGATACGCTCGGCGATGAACGCGCGAGACTGCGGCAGGTTCGACGGCTGGCCGTAGAAGCCTCGATAGGCGTCAAAGAGGCTGGCGATTTTGTCGATATGGGTTGCGTCGCCGCGTAGGGCCTGGATGTCCATGGATGTCTTCTCCGTACAGAAGCTGTCGAAAGCGCCTGGGGCTGATCAGCCTGGAAGTCTAGCACCGCGTATTCAATTGTCCCGGCAACTGGACAGCGCGCTCTCACACCCGGCGAAGAGTGTGAGAGTTGTTCCGGATCTCAGGCCTTTGAGCCCTGTTCGGGCAACACAGCAAGTGCTGAGGTTCTGGCCAGCAGGTAGTAGAAGATGCCCGGCACCACCAGACCCACAATCCAGGAAATATCGACACCGCCGAGTTGCGCGACCATCGGCCCAGAGTAGAAGTGAGTATCGACGAAGGGCAACTGGATCAATACGCCGATGACATACACGCTGATCCCGCGCATGTTCCAGCGGCCATAACGACCTGCCGGGTCGGACAACGCCGGGATGTCATAACGCTCCTTGTTGATGAAGTAGTAATCCACCAGATTGATCGCGCTCCACGGTGTGAAGAAGGTCAGCAAAAACAGGATGAAGTACTTGAAGGTGTTGAGAAACGAGTACTGGCCCAGCAGCGCGAGCGTGGTGGACGCCGCGACAATCACCAACACAAACACCATGCGCTGCCTGGCGGAAATCTCGAGACGACTGCGAAAGCCACTGATGATCGTGGCCACGCACATGAAGCTGCCATAAGCGTTGAGCGTGGACACCGTGACCTTGCCGAACACGACGCTCAAGTACAGCAGGGACGCCATCACACCGGTGCTGCCCAACCCGACGATGGTCGCCACCTCGTGACCGCGGAAGTTCGCACCGGCCAACGCCGCCGCGAACACCCCCAGCACCATGGACGCCTGGGCGCCCAGCACCGTTCCAAGCCCGACGGCAGCAAACGTCTTCCAGGACGAGGTCTTGCTCGGCAGGTAGCGTGAATAGTCAGCCACATAAGGGCCAAAGGCGATCTGCCAGGACGCGGAAAGGGACACTGCCAGTAGGAAAGTACTCCAGCCGAAGTGGCGGTTCTCCAGCAACAGACCGATATCGTTGAGCGTCATCAACCGGGTAAACAGATACACGAAGGCAATGATGCCCAGCACGCTGGCCACCTTGCCGACCAGGTGGATGACCCGGTAACCGAAGATCGTCAGAAACGCGATGCAGGAGGCAAAAATCAGGATGCCGGCGCTGTCGCTGACATGGATCAACTGGGCAATGGCCTGCCCCGACAGTACCGCGCCGGTGGCGCTGAAGCCGAGGTACATCAAGCACACCAGCACAATCGGGATGGCCGCCCCATAGACCCCGAACTGCACACGACTGGAGATCATCTGCGGCAGCCCGAGCTTCGGCCCTTGCGCCGCGTGCAGGGCAACCACCGTACCGCCGAGCACCTGGCCGATCAGCAAGCCAATGAGTGACCAGAACACATCACCGCCCAGCACCACGGCCAGTGCGCCGGTGACGATCGCCGTGATCTGCAGGTTGGCGCCGAGCCACAGGGTGAACTGGCTGTAGAGGCTGCCATGACGCTCGGCCTCGGGAATGTAATCGATCGAACGTGTCTCGATCAGGGGACTTCGCTGCTGACTATCGCTGACCTGGGTCATTTACGGTGTTCTCTTCTTATGGGTAGGCGCTAATGCCAATCGATGAAGTGATTTGTGCGACGACTCACTCTTTGTAGCATTGCGGCTTAACTGACGGGCATTGGGGCAGACACTGCTTTTATTTTTGTTGTTCAGTCACGGCGACTTGAGCCGGCCGCTGATCAAGACCCATGAACGGCGCCTTGGCCCACACGACCTTGCCGCCGACCACGGTCAGCAGCACGTTATTGCGGGCCAGTTCATCCTCGGGCACTTGCATGAAGTTCTTGTCCAGGACGATCACGTCGGCGAACTTGCCGACTTCGACCGAACCCACGACAGCGTCCAGTTTCAGCTGCTCGGCGGCGTTCATGGTGATGGTACGCAGCACTTCAGTGCGCGACAGCGCCGGGTCGGCATTCAGCCTGCCCGCATACTTGGGACCGTAGCTGTGCGGGTTCAGAGGATCGCCTGAGCGGGTGACCCCGACCTTCAGTGCGAGGAATTCGTCGAGCGGGTCGACGGGCCAGTCGCTGCCATACGCAACGCGGCCGCCGGCGCGGCTGATACTGCCCGAGGGCTCCATGCGGGCAAAACGCTCAGGCCCCAGATGATCGCTGGTGCCGTCGACCGTGGACGGCGCCTGCTGGGCCCACTGAAAGGACATGTTGGCGGTCACATCGAGCGCCTTGAAGCGCGCATAGTCGGCGGGGTCCACCTCCTCGTTGTGAGTAATGGCTGGGCGGAAGCCATTGCCCGGCAGTTGCTGGCGCACGTATTCGATGCCGTTCAGTGAGTCACGTACCGCTCGGTCTCCGGTGGCATGAAGGTGTGGATCGAGGCCGGCCTGGACGGCCTTCAGCAGCAGCGGGTTGAGCACTTGCGGCGGGAAATACAGCTCACCGACATTCTTGCCTGGCGTCCATTTGGGCGCTGCCTCGGTTCCGGCATTGCGCAGGTATGGCGTCAACATTGCCCCCGTGTCCGCCGGCGCGTTGATGATGCCATCCATGAATAATTTGACGTGACGCATGCTCACGCCCGGCGCGGGTTGCGCTTCGCCCTGATCGTAAGTCGTGGCCAATGCCTTGGCTTCGGCGATGGTTTTCGCCGGGTCTGCAGCCGCGGCGGCAGGGTCCAGCTTGATCGCCAGCAAGGCCCGGGCGGTCAGCTCGCCCGACTGTTGCAACGTGGTGAAAGCTTTGCCATTTTCAGGCCCCGACAAGGCATCGAAGAAACTGGTAATGCCTTGCTGGCGCATGGCGTCGAGCGCCGCGCGGGTCTGCTTGAGTTTCTCTGCGTCGGTGGCTGGTGGCACCACGGCGGCCATGGCATCAGCAGCGCCGTCTTCGCAAATGCCGGTCGGGTTGCCGGCGCTGTCGCGCACGTACTTGCCATCACCGGGATTGGCCGTGTGCTTGTTGATGCCGGCCACTTCCAGGCCGCGAGAGTTGGTCAGCACGGTATGGAAATCAGTGGACCGGACCTGAATCGGTCGGTTGGTCTTGAGCGCATCCAGCGTCGATTTGTCCGGGTCGCCGTCAAGTCCGTCCATGCCCATGCGATCCCAACTGCCCACTTCCAGCCAGACATCGGGGCCTTTGCCCTTGTCGGCATCCAGGCACGCCTGAATGGTTTCCTGGAAAACCTTGCGGGTCATCGTCTGGTATTTCAGGTCGCACAGCGTCATGGCGCGGCCGCCGTCCCCCGGATGCATGTGTGCATCAATGAAGCCCGGCATCACCATGCGTCCCGCCAGATCGATCAGCTGCGTCTGCGTGCCGATGTACGAAGAAACGCCTTCATCGCTGCCGACATAAACGATCTTCCCGCCCGTGACGGCGATCGCCTGCTGCACGGAATTCTTGCCGTCGACAGTGTAGACATAGCCGTTGCGCATCACCATGTCAGCGGGAGCCGAACCCTGTGTCTGACACCCCACCAGCGCCACGCAGGAAAATGCCGTTGTCGCGGCAACGGCGATAAATAGCCTGGAAAATTTCAAATGCCTCACCTCTGTTTTTATAGTTTTAGAAGTGCCCGAACAGACTGCCGTGCAAGCCCCTGATATGCAGGGCATACCCTATAGAGCACGGCGATCGGATGGACCTCCACAAATGAGGAGGGGAGAGGCAAATAGTTGGAAGTACCGGGGGTTAATCGCGACGCGCAGCCTCCGCAAGCGAGGTCGGTGAACGCAAGGCAGAACCCAGTTCCACCTTGCTCTTCACACCGAGCTGCAAGTAGCAGTTGCGCAGATAAGTGCGCACTGTCGCAGGGCTCAAGGCAAGGATCTTGGCAATTTCCTTATAGGAATGGCCCGCCGCGAACAGCATCGCGGCAGTGCGCTCGCGAGGCGCCAGCACCGCCGCGCGCGACTGTGTTTCGAGCGACAGGATGACATGCTCGGCGTTAGGGCTCAGTGTCAGTGCGCAGCGACCCAGGCGCATGACGCAAGGTGCCTTTTGCAGCTGCGCGATCACATCAAAGGGAAGCGTTGAACCACTCCACCCCGGTAACTCGCGCTGAATGGCGGCGCACAGACTTGCTCCCACGTACAGCAAACTGCCGTCCATACGCGCGACGCCGAAATCAGTCGCCCCGTTGCCCGTGTCGAAGCGGATCATGTCCTGCACCTGAAAGCGCCACAACTGCAACAGATGGTCGCAGAACGCCGAAAACAACCCGGCCTCGCTGTCATTGAACGCCGCAGCATCACTGCCACGGTAAAGACAGACGAAGAACATCAAGCCGCTTTCGGGTAACTCGAAGGTGATGCACATCAGGTGGTAGAGGTCGTGGCGACGGGCGAACGCGTCCACTTCTTCATCCGGGTCGGTGAACCCGCTGTCGCGCACGACCTCGCCGGGTTGACTCAAGGTGTCATGGGAGAATTTGTCGTTACCCGCGCTTTTGTGCCATTCGGCGGCAAACGACTCCGGCAGATTGATTCGCCCGTGCATCCAGCTTTTGGGTGGAGCATTGGCGTCTGAGGCGGACATCTCGCCCCACCAGGCTGACGCGAAGGGTACCAACTGGCGGAAGGCGTGCAGGCCGTCGGCGATGAATTGGGAGGCGCCGCGCTCTCGAGCAAGACGACCCAGCTGCAGCACGCACAGATTGAATGCTTTCAGCGTTGCCATCGACGTACTGCCGCCGACTTCATCACCCTCCTCCATTGTTTTGATCCTGTTTGCTACATGGCGTATTAATTCGACGATGCCATAGGCGTAGCGATGGCGTCCAGTCCCCGCTCGAGCAAAGAGGTCATACAATCAAAGCGCCGCCGAGCTAGACTCGACGGCGCGTGGGTTCACTCCCGTAGTTGCAACAGGAGGTCCTGAACATAGGGCACGACCGATATTCCGGCGGGCCTGCGGTCTAGCATCAAATCAGTCTTGGCGATCGAAAATAAAGGTTACAGACCGTGATTAGAAACGAAGGGAAAAACAAGGCATGTTGCGTTAGGCAGAAACCCTAACGCCAGAAATTACTGACTCCAGGCGTCAACACATCTTTACCTGCCAAGCCATTACTGGATAATGGCAACCTGCCACAATTGGCTACCCTACCTTGGGCTCCCGGGGTTTTTATTGCAACAGCCCGACAGTCGCCTTCATGGACGGATGATTCGGCTACAGAAAAAGGATTTGTCAGCGTTGACGTCACAGCAAAACTTACTAACCCCGCTTACCCGCACCCAAAAAGCCGCTTCATTGATCACCCGTGGCATGGCAGGCCTCGGCGTCGTGCTGGGTTTACTGTGGGCGTTGATCACCTATGTCGTTCCTGATCCCAGTGTTTTCGGCTTCAGCTTCATCAGTTGGAAGAATGTGGTCTTGCTGGTCAGTACCTTTTTGTTCTTGGGGGTCGTTTCGATCGGTTGGCAGATCCGTAACTTCACGCCAATGCTCAGAGGTCTGCTGCAGTTCTTTATGGTCGCCGGCCTGTCTTTCGGCTTTTTCATTTTGGGCACCGAATACGCCAAGCCCTCATTCGAGTTCGCCAAACTGCAATCCAAGGTCGTTGAAAACGAAGGCAGCAACCTTCTCGGCAAACGCATGGAAGTGCTGGACAACGTGCGCATCGAACTGGAAGGCTGCGAAAACATCGGTCGTCTGCCCACCTGTACGTTTGAGCTATCCAACCTGAACGTAGACCGCAGCTTTCGCTTTGACGATGGCACGGTCCTATTCGACGAGTCCGGCGGACCACTCAAGCCCCAGTCGATCCGAGTGGGACAGGTCGAGGAAAACTACTATCGGGAGTTTCAGCTGATTCGGAACGTACCTACCCGGGTCACCCTGATTTTCCAGCAAAGCAACAACAAACTGAGCAAAACGCCAGCGATCAAACTAGGGTTTCGTGACGGAAATAATGACCCGCTAATTCTCAAGTTCAGTGAAGTTGTAATGCACTAGATGGTGGTGTCCGGCGTTGAATATCGCCATTGCCGGCGCCGGTATCGGTGGTCTGCTATCTATCCATCAAACGATAGGCATTAATGTGAATCGACGCCCACCCCATACAACTCCGACCGCCGATCCCGATGCAAATCATTGCGCGCACTGATTCGCTTATTCCGCGCCTCAGCAAGGTTCAGCGTCGCCAGCAAAATCTGCTCGCCCCCCCGCTCCGCAGGCCCTGCCAGCGGATAACCATCGGCATCGACGATCACCGAGCCTTGCACCCAACTGACCCCACGTTCATGACCATGCCGATCACACGCGGCGATGAACATCCGGTTGACCGACGCATTGGCCTGGACCCGCACGACTTCCGCCGGGCGCTCGGTTTGCGGACGTGGTCCATCGGGCCAATTGACCGGGGCGCAGAGCAGGTCTGCGCCGGCCAGCGCCGGGAGTCGCACCCACTCGGGGAATTCCAGGTCGTAGCAAATCAGCATGCCGATTCGTCCATGAACGGTGTCTACAACGGGCGGCGCCTCATTGCCGGCGCTGAAGATTTCGTTCTCGCCATCCCAGAGGTGCGCCTTGCGGTACACGGCGCGCAGCCCTTGGGCATCGATCATCGCCGCGCTGTTGGCCAGTTCATCGCCGGCTAGCCGCTCGCAGAATCCACCCACCACGACGATGTTCAGTTCCCGGGCCAACGCCGTCCACAGACGCAAGGTCGGCCCTTCGGCGGTTTCCGCCAAGGACAGGGCTTCGCTGCGGTCGGCAAACAAGTAGCCGCTCTGGACCAGTTCGGGCAGCACCACCACTTGAGCACCCTGGTAGGCCGCCGAACGAATCGCGCGTTCGGTCAGCTTCCGGTTGTAAGCGAGGTCGCCTATTTTCGGCGCCAGTTGGCAGCAGGCGACCACGATGTTTTTTGCGCTGTTCAACGCCCCTCCTCCACAGACTGATGAGCCATGGAAACAATGTCACTCTCGCTAATCGAGTCGATGATCCGGCGTTCGTACTCAAGGTCTATCGAACGGCTGAGGAGGTAATACGTCAGGCCCGAGACGACCAGGCCAACCAGCCAGGCGATATCCACGCCCTCAAGCATCCGCGCCAGCGGTCCGACGAACACCTCTTTGCCGGCCGCCGCATCAAAGATGTAGAAGAAAGGCACCATGGTGGCGAACCCGATCAGGTACGAGACGATGCCGCGAAATTGCCAGGCGCCGTAGATGCCCTTCGGCGTGAAGAAATGCGGGATCGCGTAGCGGCCTTTGCGCACGAAGAAGTAGTCCACCAGATTGACCGCGGTCCAGGGCACGAGGAAGTACAGGAGCAGCACGAGGAAGGTGTTCAACAGGGCGATGCCATCGCCTTTGATCGACAGCACACAGGTCAACAGAATGACGCTGATCACGGAGATCGACATCACGCGGGCGCGGGGTGTTGGTGTGATTTTTTTGATCGAGTCCACCCCCGTCAGCAACGTCAGCATGGCGCTGTAGGTGTTGAGCGCGATGATCGGCAGAAAGCCCGCCACCGAGACGATCACCAACACATTGCCCAGGCCTGGAATCATCGAAGAGCCGACCTGGTTCAGCGCCACCAGCGCATCCGCCGCTTTCAACTGCTGCGCGAGCCAGGCGCCGAGGCCGATCATCCAGCCGCCCGACAACGAGGCGCCGATGAACACCGCGGCGATCAGCTTCGGCCGGCTGGTGTTTTTCGGCAGGTAACGGGAATAATCGGAGACATAAGGCGCATAGGAAATGTTGTAGCTCGCACCGATGGCAAACAGCGTGGCAAAGGCAATCCAGCTGAAACCCAGGTCGGTCGCCGGGGTGACGCCCTCCTGCCCTGCGCCGAACATCAAGGCGATGGTGACGAGCGCATACAGTGGCAGCGTGGCCAACAATGCCCACTTGAAGGCTTTGTGCATCAGGTCGTGGCCGTAAATCGACAGCAGCGCGCCGATCAGCACCACGGCTACGGCGACGATGGTCGGGTCGATGCCAAACACATGTTCAAGACCGTTCATGATCAGCGAGATGTTCACCACGTTGAAACCGACGAACACAAACATCGTCGCCATCAAGGCCAGAATCACCCCGCGATAACCAAACTGCGCACGCGACTGGATCATCTGCGGCAGACCCATTTCGGGCCCTTGCGAGCCATGAAACGCCATGAAAATGGTCCCGAACATAATGCCCAGCGCACCGGCCAACATCGTCCACAGCGCCGACAAGCCGAGGCTTGGGCCGACAAAACCGATGGAGATGGTGAAGAAGTGGAAGTTGCCCAAAAACCAGAAAGGACCCTGGCTGCTGAGCTTGGCGTGACGTTCGTTTTGCGGAATGTAATCGATCGAGTGGCCTTCGATGGCCAACCCGCCACTCGCCTCGACGGCGTGCGCAGAATGAGGAGACCCTGACATACGAATGTTCCTATGCTGGTGATTGTTGTTTTTATGGGCAAAGCGCCGGTTTCATTGCAATGTAGGGCGTTGATCAGGGCTATAAAATATCGCAGGCAAACTGTTTACATAGATCCACGTCTATGTGAGTGAGTATCGGGAGCACGCATGCTGGGAACTGTATCGGAGCTGGATCTGCGTTTGATCCGGGTATTTCTGACCGTCGTTGAAGCGGGGGGGATTTCGGCCGCGCAAACAGCGCTCAATACCACTCAGCCCACCATCAGTGCGCAATTGGCGACGCTGGAAGCGCGGGTGGGCTTTCGTCTTTGCGAGCGCGGGCGCGGCGGATTTTCGGTGACGCCCAAGGGCAGCCAGTTTGTCGAGGCGGCCCGCCGGTTACTGGCCGCTGCCGAGGGGTTCCGGGTTGAAGTCCAGCACATCAATCGCAAGGTGTCAGGCAACATCAACATCGGCCTGCTCGGTCAAATCGATCCGGTTGCCAACAAGAAAATTGCCCTGGCCATTGCGCGTTTACGGTCCCGGCATGAGGGGCTGTATTTCCACTTCACGGAGCTGTCGTCATCGCTGCTGGAAGAGAAAATCATCAACGGCCATATCGATCTGGCGATCGGCTATTTCTGGCACCGTCTGCCCAACATTGATTACTTTGCGCTATTCCAGGAAACCCAGATCGCCTATTGCGCCCCCACTCACCCCCTGTTTGAGCAGGTAGGCGCGCTGAGCCGGGATGACGTCAGCGATTACGACTGGGTGTGGCCCAGCCACCCCTTGCCGGAAATGCCGGCGCCTACTTCGATTGAACGATTGACGGTGCTCACTGACAGCATGGACGGCGCCGCCCTGCTCATTCTGTCGGGCCAGCATTTGGGCTTTCTGCCGCAGCACTATGCGGCGAAGCATGAACAGCTGGGGCAGTTACATCCGCTGAATCCTGAGCTGCTGCGCTATGAGGTCGGCTTTCATGCGGCAGTCAGGCATTCGGCGCGTCAGCGTGATGTGGTGAGCGCCTTTCTAACGGAGTTGATCGACATCTTCGGCACTTAAATGCGGACTTCGCTGGTCGGGATAACGTCGATTCGGGCCACGGGCCCCGTCAAGTGCGCCAGGTCTGCGTTGTGCTCGGCAATGATGTCTTCGGCGGCGAGATTGCCGTTGTCGACGGTGGAATGCGCGTCGGCGGCGAGCACCACGTCATAACCCAGGTTCAGGGCCTGGCGGACGGTGGCGTTGACGCAATAGTCGGTTTGCAGGCCGCAGATGATCAGGCGGTCAGTGCCCTGGTCTTGCAACAATGATTGCAAGTGGGTTTGGTAGAACGAATCTCGAGTGGTTTTGCGAAGGCGCAGGTCCAGTGGCGAAGTCACCAGGCTGTCTGCCAGTTGCCAACCTTCGGAGCCGTGTTGCAGCAGACCACCCTTTTCTTCGTGCTGGATGAGGATGACCGGAACACCGGTCTCGCGAGCCTTGGCACTGAGGCCGTTGATGTTCTCGATGACGCGCTTGATCTCAAAACATTCGTACTCGCCAGTGCACAGGGCGCGCTGGACGTCGATGATCAGCAGTGCAGTAGCCATAGGGGGGCTTCCTTGATGGGTCGGTGAATCGGGAACGGATTTCGAATCCGTTCACCCTTTTAACTTGCAGCTGCCGAGCCTGCGAGGCTGCTACGGGATCGGGGGCCACCCTCAAGCATTGGGATGCCCTCAGATCTGTCTCAATAACCGAGCGACAACCCGGTATTACGACGTGGGTCGTTCGCCCCATAGAAGCGGTTTTTGCCCACCGGTTTGCCTTCGAGCGAAGGCGCACCGACCAGAATCGCCGCCACATGGTTGGCGTCCTGTGGCCCGGCAAACTTGTGCCCCCAACTTTCGAGCATCTTCACCGTATCCGGACTCGTGGTGAAGGTCTCCAGGTTGGTCTCTTCCGGCAACCATTGCTGGTGGAAACGGGGTGCATCGACCGCTTCCTGGATGTTCATGCCGTAGTCGATCACGTTGAGCATGGTCAGCAAGGTCGCGGTGATGATGCGGCTGCCGCCGGGGGTGCCGACGACCATCACGACTTTGCCGTCCTTGGTGACGATGGTCGGGCTCATGGACGACAGCGGTGCCTTGCCGGGAGCAATGGCATTAGCCTCCCCTTGCACCAGGCCGTACATGTTCGGCACGCCGATTTTCGAGGTGAAGTCATCCATCTCGTCATTGAGAATAACCCCTGTTTTGCTGGCCATGACACCGGCGCCGAACCAGTCGTTCAGGGTGTACGTCACCGAGACGGCGTTGCCCCACTTGTCGACGATGGAGTAATGGGTGGTGTTGCTGCCTTCGTGTGGCGCTACGCCGGGTTTGATCTCGCGGGACACGCCGGCCTTCTTCGGATCGATGGCCGCGCGGATTTTGGTCGCGTAGTTTTTATCCAGCAAATGGGCGATCGGGTTTTTCACAAAATCCGGGTCGCCGAGGTAGCTGTTGCGGTCCACATAAGCGTGGCGCATCGCTTCGATCTGGTAGTGCATGCCCTGGGCCGAGTGGTAACCCAGGTCTTTCATCGGGTAGCCGTCGAGAATGTTCATGATCTCGCAGATCACCACACCGCCGGAGCTTGGCGGCGGCGCCGAAACCACGTGATAGCCACGGTAGTCACACTCCACCGGGGCCAGTTCGCGGGTCTTGTATTTGTCGAGGTCGGCCTGGGTGATGATGCCCTTGTTGGCCTGGCTGGAGGTGACGATAGCGTCGGCCACCCAACCTTTATAGAAACCGTCAGCGCCCTTTTCGGAGATTTCCCGCAGGGTTTTGCCGAGGTCCTTTTGCACCAGTTTCTGCCCGACTTGCATCGGCTCGCCGTTGCTCAGGAAGATCGAGCCGGAATCCTTGATGTCCTTCTTGAACACATCGGTGGCGTAGTCCAGCAAATCGACATCGCCCTGCTCCAGCTCAAAACCGTCTTCGGCGAGTTTGATGGCCGGGGCGATGACTTCCTTGCGGGGTTTGGTGCCGTATTTCTTCAGCGCCAGTTCCATGCCCGACACGGTGCCGGGCACGCCGACGGCCAGATGGCCACGGGTACTCAGGTCCGGGACGACGTTGCCGTCCTTGTCCAGGTACATGTTGGCGGTGGCCGCCAGTGGTGCTTTTTCGCGGAAGTCGAGGAAGGTCTTGCGCCCGTCCGCCAACTGAATGGTCATGAAACCGCCGCCGCCCAGGTTGCCCGCCGCGGGATAAACCACCGCCAGCGCGTAACCGACCGCTACGGCGGCATCGACGGCGTTGCCACCGTTCTTCAGCACATCGACGCCCACATGACTGGCCAGATGCTGGGCCGTGACGACCATGCCGTTTTCGGCCGCGACCGGCGCCACGGAGGCCGCGTAAGCACTGAGGCAGCTGAGCGCCAATGAGGTCGTAATCAGCGATTTGGCAAAAGGTTCGAACTTCATGAGTCGGTCTCTTTTTGTTTTTAGGCTCTGTCCAAAAACAGAGGGAAGGCTTCAAGAGCAGAAGCAAGTATGGCTGGGATTGCGTATTGCGCCTCCCCGTCGAGGCAGTATGCTTGGCCTCAGTTCAGCACTTTTACGGAGTCCGCCAGCATGACTTACACCTTTACCACCCTGGCGTCCCCGGTCGGCGAGCTGAAGCTGGTCGCGAACGGTTCACGACTGGCAGCCATCCTCTGGGAAAACGACAAACCGAACCGCGTACGGCTCGGGCCGATGAGTGAAGCGGCGGACAACCCGATCCTGGTGCGCGCCGTTCAACAGTTGCAGGAATACTTTGCGGGCACGCGCAATCGTTTCGACCTGGATCTGGAGTTTGCCGGGACGGACTTTCAGAAGAAGGTGTGGCAGGCGTTGCTGACCATTCCGTTTGGAGAGACACGCAGCTATAGCGAGATTGCCAGGCAGATTGGTAACCCCAGTGCGGTTCGGGCGGTGGGAGCCGCGAATGGCAAGAATCCGATTTCGATTGTTGCGCCGTGTCATCGGGTGATTGGCGCTTCGGGGAAGTTGACGGGGTTTGCCGGTGGGCTTGAGGCGAAGGAACGGCTGCTGACGCTGGAGGGTTGCGAGTGGTCAGGCCTCAGCAGGACGGGGGAATTGTTTTGATTTAACGCTCAAGCGTCGGTGAAGATGTTTTTCATCGCCGCATACTGCAACAGCATGATGGTCTTCGCATCGCAGATTTCCCCGCGATAAAACGCCTCAAGCGCGTCGTCGAACTTCCACTCCAGCACTTCCAGTTCCTCGGTCTCCTCCTCCAGTCCGCCGCCATCACTGACCTTCGAAGCAGCATCGTACTCAGCGATGAAGAAGTGCAGTTTTTCAGTCACCGAACCGGGGCTCATGTAGGCCTCGAACACCTTGTGCACATGGTGCACGCGATAACCGGTTTCTTCCTCCGCTTCTTCGCGGATGCGCTCTTCAGGCGCCGCACCTTCGAGCAGCCCCGCCGCCACTTCGATCAGCAACCCATCGTGGCCGTTGACGAACACCGGCAATCTGAATTGCCGGGTCAGCACGACGGTTTTCTTTTCGCGGTTGAACAGCAGAATCGCCGCGCCGTTACCACGATCGTAGACCTCGCGGGTCTGGCGTTGCCATTCGCCGTTGTTGCGCTGGTAATCGAAGGTGATTTTCTTCAGCAGGTACCAGTCGTGGGACAACACCTGAGACTCGATGAGGTTGACCCGCTTGGCTGTGTTCGACATGACAATCCATCCTTTTTTCGTCAGAGGGCCGACATCTTAGACGAAAACGCCCTCAAGAAAGTTGAGCCTTGTATTCCTTCTCATACTGACCCGCCAGCGTCTCTTTCTGTTTGTCGTCGAGCAGCTTACCGGCCATCTGGAAGAACTTCTGCTCCTCCTCTTCCAAGTGGTGATTGACCTTCTCGGCGAGCTTCTTCGCGGTCGCCAGCCAGGCAGGGCTGGACATCTCGGTCTCGTCCAGCTCCTCCATCATTTCGTCCATCTCATGATGTTCGGCAATCGCATGGCGGCTGAGGTCGACGCCGTTATCGAACTCCATCAGCGGGATGTAGAAATGGCGCTCTTCAGCGGTTTCGTGGGCCTGGAGTTCGGACTTGAGCTGCTGGTAAGCCTCGACCCGCTCTGGGGTATCGCCGCTGGTCTGGATCAGCGCATCGGCGTAGGTGCGTTGGCGGTCGTGGCTTTCGCGCAAGGCTTCAAAAATATTCACGGATCGTCCTCGTAGGCCGCGTTCTGGAATGACGCTCTTGAGGCTAGACATCTGCGCGATGGCGAGGGTTCCACCTCAGGGGCTGGAACAACGACCGCTGACCGCGATAGGCTTGAGGCTGTTGTCCACTCAAGCCATAAGGAAATAGCTGATGACCCTGCGAATCGAGCAGTCGCAAAACCCCACGGATGTCGAGGAACATGCGATCGTGCTGCCGTTGCGTGCGTATAACGCCTCAAAGGCCGGCGTCACGGTGCCGGAGCCGATTGCCTTGCTGGTACGCGACGACAACGACGAGATCCTCGGCGGGCTCTATGGCCGGGTGTTTTACCAATGGTTATACATCGAGTTGCTGTCGGTGCCGGAACAGGCCCGGGGCCAGGGCATGGGTTCGAAGCTGATGCAGATGGCCGAAGACCTGGCGCGGGAGAAGGGATGCATCGGGGTCTGGCTCGACACCTTCGACTTCCAGGCGCCAGAGTTCTATAAGAAACTGGGCTACAGCGAGTTCGGGCAGATCGCTGACTATCCGCCGGGTCACAAGCGCTTCTTTCTCCAGAAGCGCCTGACTTACTGATTACGCAAAACTCTGTGGGAGCGAGCTTGCTCGCGATGACGGCCGTTCAATCGACATCAATGCTGAATGAACAATCGCTATCGCGAGCAAGCTCGCTCCCACATTGGCATGTCGAAAGTCTGTTCAGAGGCAGGTCGCCAGCGCCGCCAGTCGGCGCTTGGCCACAAAGTCGTCATGCTGCGCGTAATAATTCAGCACGGTTGCGGAAGCGTCAGTCGTCACGTCCACAAAGGACTCCGCCGAGCGCGTGTAAACGGTGGAACCGCCCTTCTTGCCAGGCTGCAAATACGCGCCCGCATCGACCCCGAACACCGCCTCGTCCTGCCAGGAAAACTGCACACACTGGGCGACGACTTTTTCCGGCTTGTCCGACGTCAGGGTTTTGTACGGGCTTCCAGTGCGGGCATCGTTCATCGTCGAGCCGGCGCATCCCGCCAGCAACGTTACGGCCAGCGCCACCATCAGAATTCGCATTACGTTCGCTCATCAAGAAAAAGCGGACTGTATCACCGCGGCACGGCGTATCGTTCTGCTTTACTTCATTTATACCGCGACACCGAGTGACGATTCGCGCACCCTGTCGCGCCATTAACGCCGCATCGCCCATTTTTCCGGGCTCATTTTTTGGAAAGGCCATGACACCCAACGCCGAATATTACAAACCGACCGCTGAATATGCCGACAAGCTGATCAGCCAGATCGGTCAGACGCCGTCCTGGATTGCCAAGCGAATTGGCGTCACCGACAAGCGGATTCGTTACATCCTCGACGGCGAAAGAACCGTCAAAGGTGAAACCACACCGATTCAAATGACGTACCCCGAGCAGTTTGCCCTTGAGTGCCTGGCAGCAGCGGCCAAGGCCAGCAAGAAGCAATCTTCGTAACCCGGCCTCAAGGAGCGACCATGGCGGCAACCGAACAGCAACACGAGCAAGCACTGAAGAAGTTTCTCGATGAGCGCCCTGAGCTGCGCGTCGAACTCGACAACCTCAACCCTCTGTTGGCTCAGGCCAAGGGCGAGACCGCGGCGCAGTACCGCGAGGAGCGCTTGCATGAAGCCTTTGAAGCCGAGGCCGAGCGCCTGGGATTGTTTGCCTGGGAGCTGACGCTGCAACTGACCGCCGCGACGCCCGAGGACTATCAGGCACAACGCCTGGAAGTGCACAAGGAAGTGGCCGAGATGGCCGGCATGGACTGGCTGGAGTATTGCGAGTTATATGGATTGAGTAAGTGACCAACATGGTCGCTGCCTGAGGACGACCTTCGCTGATGTTGCCATCCCTCTCAACTGACCGCGCCAGTCCAGGCCATCTGCATACCCGGAAATGGCGGGGACGCATCGGCATGTCGCTGGTGGCCAGCCTCTCGGTGCTCGCTGGCATGACCGACGCCATCGGCTTCATGGCCAGCGGCGATTTCGTCTCGTTCATGAGCGGCAACACCACCCGCCTCGCCGTCGCCATCAGCGACGGTGACCTGGGCCTGACCTTGCGCCTGGTGATACTCGTTGGCACCTTCATCGTCGGCAATGCCTTGGGTATTGTCGTCAGCCGCCTCGGCGGCCGCCGGGCGCTGCCCTTGCTGCTGTGCATCGCCACGCTGCTCTGCGGGGCAGCCGCCTGGCCCTTCGACGCGCAATTGCCAGCACTGCTGGCGGCGATCATCGCCATGGGCATGCTCAATGCCGCCGTCGAAGAAGTGAACGGCCTGCCGGTCGGCCTGACCTACGTCACCGGCGCCCTGTCGCGCTTCGGCCGTGGGCTGGGACGCTGGATGCTCGGCGAACGTCGCAACGGTTGGCGCGTGCAACTGATCCCCTGGACCGGGATGTTTGCTGGCGCAGTACTCGGCGCCGTGCTGGAACATCACCTGGGGCTCAGGGCCTTGTTTGTCAGCGGTCTGCTGGCCGGCGCGATCGGGCTGCTGTCGCTGAAAATCCCGCGGCGTTGGCAGTTGGGGTATATGCCACGCTGATCTCGACATGATCGTTCCCACGCTCTGCGTGGGAATGCAGCCCGGGACGCTCTGCGTCCCAAAGAGCGGACGCGGAGCGTCCGATGAGGCATTCCCACGCGGAGCGTGGGAACGATCAGCGAATTCAGTGGGAGCGGCGACTCGGTCTACGTGCGAACGCCCTTCGCCGCCCCGGCGATAAAGCTTTATCATGGCCGCAGTTTTACTGATCGAGTCCGTCATGAAGTTCGCCATCGCGCTGTTTTCCGCCGCCCATGCGCCCTCCTCGCGCCGCGCCTTGCTGTTCGCCCAGGCCGCGCTGGCCGGTGGGCATGAGATTGTCCGGCTGTTTTTCTATCAGGACGGCGTCTACAACGCCTCCGCAAGCGTGGTCACGCCGCAGGATGAGCAGGACTTGCCCAAGCAATGGCGCAACTTCGTCACCGAGCATCAACTGGACGGTGTCGTCTGCATCGCCGCAGCCCTGCGTCGTGGCGTGTTGAACGAAGAAGAAGCCGGACGCTATCAGCGTGAAGCCGCTGCAGTAGGCGCGCCGTGGGAATTGTCCGGCCTCGGCCAGTTGCATGACGCGGTGCAGGACGCTGACCGTCTGATCTGTTTCGGAGGCGCGTGAGATGCCTAAATCCTTGCTGATTATCAGCCGTCAGGCACCCTGGTCCGGACCCAGTGCACGGGAAGCGCTGGACATCGTGCTGGCCGGCGGCGCCTTTGATCTGCCGATCGGCCTGCTGTTTCTCGATGACGGGGTGTTCCAGCTCGCCGCGAAACAGGATGCCAAGGCCCTCCAGCAGAAGGACCTGAGCGCCAACCTGCAAGCCTTGCCGATGTTCGGTGTCGAAGACCTTTTCGTCTGTGGCGACAGTGCTGCAGAACGAGGTCTGGACCCGGCCGGTTTAGCGCTGGAAGAAGCTCAAGTGCTGACCGCCCACGAAATCACCGCACTCATTGACCGTTACGACCAGGTGATCACCCTCTGATGTCGACTTTGCATGTGTTGTCTCATTCCCCGTTCGGCGACGATCGCCTGACCAGTTGCCTGCGCTTGATGGGCGCTGACGATGCGCTGCTCCTGACTGGCGACGCGGCCTATGCGTTGCAACCGGGCACCGCGCCGTTCAATGCGCTGCACGCCCGCAATCTGAAACTGTTCGTGCTGGCCGAAGACGCCCAGGCTCGCGCACTGGAGATTCCTGACACGGCCAAGGCCATCGATTACCCGGCCTTCGTCGAGCTGTCGATTCACTACGATAAGGTCAACAGTTGGCTATGAACTCCCTGACGGTCGGCGCACGCGCCATCGAGTTGGACAAGGACGGTTTCCTGGTAGAACTGAGCGACTGGTCCTCCGACGTGGCCAGCGCACTGGCCGCCACTGAAGACATCGAATTGAGCCCCGAACACTGGGAAATCCTTGAACTGCTGCGCAGTTTCTATGCCGAATTCCAGCTGTCCCCGGCCACTCGTCCGCTGATCAAGTACACCGCGCTGAAGCTGGGCCCGGACAAGGGCAACAGCCTGCACCTGAACCGACTGTTCAAAGGCACCCCTGCCAAACTCGCCGCGAAACTGGCGGGCCTGCCCAAACCGACGAATTGCTTATGACCAACTACCCAGCGCTGACCCTCGAAACACCCGCTGAACACCCGTTCGCCCAGTTCGTGCGCATCCTCGGCAAAGGCAAACGCGGCGCCCGCGACCTGACCCGGGTCGAAGCCCGCGAAGCGATGGGCATGGTGCTCGACCACAAGGTTGAAGACACCCAGCTCGGCGCATTCCTGATGCTGTTGCGGCACAAGGAAGAAAGCGCTGAGGAGATGGCGGGGTTCACCGAAGCCTTGCGTGAACGCTTGAATCCACCGGCATTAGCGGTCGATCTGGACTGGCCGACGTATGCCGGCAAGAAACGTCATCTGCCGTGGTATCTGCTGGCCGCCAAGTGCCTGGCGCAGAACGGCGTGCGGATCTTCATGCACGGCGGTGGTGCACACACGGCCGGTCGGCTGTACAGCGAGCAATTGCTGGCCGAGTTGCAGATCCCGCTATGCCGCAACTGGCAACAGGTGGGTACGGCGCTCGATAACGGCGGCCTGGCGTTCATGCCGCTGGTGGATTGGGCGCCCCAACTTCAGCGCATGATCGACCTGCGTAACACCTTGGGCCTGCGCTCGCCGATCCATTCCCTGGCGCGAATTCTCAATCCGTTGGGCGCTCGCTGTGGCCTGCAAAGCATTTTCCACCCCGGTTATCAGGCCGTGCATCGCGATGCCAGCGGCTTGCTCGGCGACACCGCGATCGTGGTGAAAGGCGACGGCGGCGAAATCGAGATCAACCCGGACGCCGACAGTCACTTGTACGGTACGACCGGTGGCGAAAGCTGGGACGAGGAATGGCCGCAGCTGTCGAGCCAACGCCACGTCAAACCGGCCACCCTCGATCCCGAGCATTTGAAAGCCGTTTGGCGCGGTGACGTGGTCGATAGCTACCCGCAAATGGCGTTGATCTCTACCATGGCCCTGGCCTTGCGCGGCCTCGGCCAAACCCGCGAACACGCCTTCGAAACCGCCCAGCAGTATTGGGATGCGCGGGACAGATCGATTTAACCGATCATAAGCGCCCAACCTTTGCGCTTTTTTATCGAACCTATGCGAATAGACTCCTCTCCAACGCTTATTGGTTGAGGAGTCTTGAACATGGGTTTGTTAGTTGAAGGTCGCTGGCATGACCAGTGGTACGAAAGCGGCAAGGACGGCGCGTTCCAGCGTGAACAGGCGCAACGTCGCAACTGGCTGACCGCCGACGGCAAACCCGGCCCGACCGGTGTCGGTGGTTTTGCGGCCGAGGCCGGGCGCTATCATCTCTATGTGTCCCTCGCCTGTCCGTGGGCTCACCGCACGCTGATCCTGCGCAAACTCAAAGGTCTCGAAAGCCTGATCGATGTGTCAGTGGTCAGTTGGCTGATGCTGGAAAACGGCTGGACCTTCGACCAGAACCTCGGATCGACCGGCGACAAACTCGATCACTTCGACTTCATGCACCAGCGCTACACCGCCGATGCTGCCGACTACACCGGCCGCGTCACGGTGCCAGTGCTCTGGGACAAACAACAGAATCGCATCGTCAACAATGAGTCGGCGGAGATCATCCGCATGTTCAATGGCGCCTTCGATGATTTGACGGGTAATGACCTGGATCTCTACCCGGCGCCGCTGCGGGACGAGATCGACGTGCTGAACGAACGGATTTATCCAGCGGTGAACAATGGCGTGTATCGCGCAGGGTTTGCCACGTCGCAGAAGGCCTATGAAGAGGCGTTCGATGATGTGTTTGGCGAGCTTGATCGGCTGGAACAGCTGTTGGGCGCTAATCGTTACCTGACGGGTGAGTACCTGACGGAAGCGGACATTCGGCTGTTCACCACGCTGATTCGCTTTGACGCCGTGTATCACGGCCACTTCAAGTGCAACCTGCGGCGGATTGCCGATTATTCGAATCTGTCGAACTGGCTACGGGAGATTTATCAGTGGCCGGGGATTGCCGAGACGGTGGATTTCGAGCACATCAAGAATCACTACTACGGCAGCCACAAGACCATCAACCCAACGGGGGTTGTGCCGAAAGGGCCGGCGCAGGATTTCACGGCGCTACATGATCGGGAGCGGTTGAGTGGGAAAGGGGTTTGGCGTAAAGCCTGACAGATGATCGTTCCCACGCGCAGCAAAGGAATGCATCCCGTGACGCTCTGCGTCACATCCGAAGCGGAACGCGGAGCGTCCCTGGCGGCATTCCCACGCAGAGCGTGGGAACGATCGGTTTCAGGGGTATTCAGACCTGCGCCTGAGCCCCTTCGAACCACGCCAGTTTTTCGCGCAATTGCACCACTTCTCCAACGATTACCAGCGTCGGCGCATGCACTTCATGCTCCGCCACCAGTCGTGGCAAATCCGCCAACGTGCCGGTAAACACCCGCTGATTGACCGTGGTGCCCTGTTGGATCAACGCCGCCGGCGTATCCGCTGCGCGACCATGCTTGATCAACTGCTCGCAGATGATCGGCAAGCCCACCAGCCCCATGTAAAACACCAGGGTTTGCGCCGGCGCGACCAGGTCGGCCCACGGCAAATCGGTGGAACCATCCTTTAGGTGCCCGGTGACAAAACGCACCGACTGCGCGTAATCGCGGTGGGTCAGCGGAATCCCGGCATACGCCGCGCAACCGCTGGCCGCCGTGATACCCGGCACCACCTGGAACGGGATGCCATGGGCTGCCAGCTCTTCAATCTCTTCACCGCCGCGTCCGAAGATGAACGGATCACCGCCCTTCAACCGCACGACCCGCTTGCCTTGCTTGGCCAAATCCACCAATTGCTGGTTGATCTGATCCTGGGGCACGGCGTGATCGGCGCGACGCTTGCCGACGTAAACCCGTTCGGCATCGCGACGGCACAAATCCAGAATCGCGGGCGCCACCAAGCGGTCATACAGCACCACATCGGCTTGCTGCATCAGACGCAAGGCACGGAAGGTCAGCAGGTCGGGATCACCCGGGCCGGCGCCCACCAAATAGACTTCGCCCGTTGCACTCGGTGCTTCTCCAGCAATTTTCGCCAGCATCAAGCGCTCGGCTTCGGCGCCCTGCCCGGCCAGTTGCCGGTCGGCGATCGGGCCCTGGAACACGTCTTCCCAGAACGCCCGACGCTGCTGCACATCCGGGAACAGGCGTTTGACCTGGCTGCGGAAACGCGCCGCCAGACCGGCCAATTGACCGTAGGTGGAAGGAATCCAGGTTTCCAGTTTGGCGCGGATCAACCGCGCCAGCACCGGCGCATCGCCGCCGCTCGATACTGCAATGATCAAAGGAGAACGGTCGACGATCGCCGGGAAGATCACGCTGCACAAGGCTGGCGCATCCACCACATTGACCGGCACACAACGCCGATGGGCATCGGCGGAGACTTGCGCGTTCAGCGGTTCATCGTCGGTGGCGGCGATGATCAGCCCGCAACCGTCCAGGTCCGACTCAACGTAGCCTCGCACCAGACACTCGCCACCACTGCCGGCAACCAGTTCGCGCAGTTGCGGTTCGATTTCAGGTGCGACCACCCGCAGCAGCGCACCGGCTTCGGCCAGCAGGCGGGATTTGCGCAAGGCAATCTCCCCGCCGCCGACGACCAACACACGACTGCCGCGAAGGTTATGAAACAGCGGCAGATAGTCCATTTAGCCGATGACCTCAAGGCCACCCATGTAGGGTTTCAGCACATCCGGCACACGGATCGAACCGTCGGCCTGCTGGTAGTTTTCCAGCACTGCCACCAGCGTACGACCGACCGCCAGGCCGGAACCGTTCAGGGTGTGAACCAGTTCAGGCTTGCCGGTTTCCGGGTTGCGGAAACGCGCTTGCATACGACGGGCCTGGAAGTCGCCGCAGTTGGAACACGACGAGATCTCGCGATACTTGTCCTGGCTCGGGATCCACACTTCCAGGTCGTAGGTCTTGACCGCGCTGAAGCCCATGTCGCCGGTGCACAGTGCAATAGCGCGATAGGGCAGCTCGAGCAGTTGCAGGACTTTCTCGGCATTGGCAGTCAGGCCTTCCAGCGCTTCCATCGAAGTCGATGGCTCAACGATCTGGACCATTTCAACCTTGTCGAACTGGTGCTGGCGGATCATGCCGCGCGTATCGCGACCCGAGGCGCCGGCTTCACTGCGGAAGCACGGTGTGTGTGCAACGAACTTGATCGGCAGCAGTTTCGAATCGACGATTTCGCCCGCGACGATGTTGGTCAGCGACACTTCAGCGGTCGGGATCAGGTACAGATCGGCTTCGCCTTCGCGGCTGATCTTGAACAGGTCTTCTTCGAACTTCGGCAGCTGACCCGTGCCTTGCAGCGCCGGCGCTTGAACCAGATAAGGCGTGTAGGCCTCTTCGTAACCGTGTTCGCTGGTGTGCAGATTGATCATGAACTGCGCCAGGGCGCGGTGCAGACGGGCGATCGGGCCGCGCAGCAGGGAGAAACGGGCGCCGGACAGCTTGGCGGCGGTTTCGAAGTCCAGCCAGCCGAACTTCTCGCCCAGGGCCACGTGGTCCTGAACCGGGAAATCGAACGCGGTCGGGGTGCCCCAGCGGCGCACTTCGACGTTGCCGTCTTCGTCATCACCGATCGGCACTGACTCGTGCGGCAGGTTCGGGATGCCGAGCAGAATCGAGTCCAGATCAGTCTGGATCCCGTCCAGCTCGACTTTACCGTCACTCAACTCGTACGCCATGCGCTCGACGTCAGCCATCAGCGGGGCGATGTCTTCGCCACGCTGCTTGGCCTGACCGATGGATTTGGAGCGTGCATTACGTTCAGCCTGCAGTGCTTCGGTGCGGGTCTGGACGGTCTTGCGCTGTTCTTCCAGCGCTTCGATGCGCGCAACATCCAGCGTGTAGCCACGGGATGCCAGGCGGTCCGCTACGTCCTGAAGGTTGCTACGTAACAGTTTGGAATCGAGCATGTCGGTCTCTCGTTATCAAGGTTTGGTCAAGGACAGGCCAGCCCAGGTAGCGAGCAGCCCGCCGAATACGCTGATCGCAGCATAGCCCAGGGCCAGCGGCATTTGCCCGGTTTCCAACAGGCGCACCGTATCCAGTGAAAAGGATGAAAAAGTCGTCAGCCCCCCGAGGAAGCCAACCATCAACCCGGCGCGCACCTCCATCGGCACCTCCGGGCGTACCAAAAACAGACCGTATAGAACGCCGATCAGTAAACAGCCGACGATATTAACGGCCAGCGTCGCGGTATAGAAGTGCCGCGGCCAATTAGCGTTGATCCAGTTACCGGTGGCAAAGCGCAAAAGCGTTCCGGCGATACCGCCCACAGAAACGGCAACGATCAAAGGAATCACTATTTTCTCCGCTGCCGTGGGCTGAGACGGTCAAGTTGTGCGAGGTGATTGAGTTTCTCGCCGATCTTCAGCTCCAGGCCGCGTGGCACCGGCTGATAGAACGGTTGTGGTTCGAGTTCTTCCGGGAAGTAGTCTTCGCCAGCGGCGTAAGCGTCCGGCTCATCGTGCGCGTAACGGTATTCGTCGCCATAACCCAGTTGCTTCATCAGTTTGGTAGGCGCGTTGCGCAGGTGCAGCGGCACTTCCAGCGAACCGTGTTCGGTGGCGCTGCGCATGGCGGCTTTGAAACCCATGTACACCGCATTACTTTTCGGCGCGCAGGCCAGATAGGTGATGGCCTGAGCCACCGCCAACTCGCCTTCGGGGCTGCCGAGGCGTTCCTGCACTTCCCACGCCGCCAGGCACAAGCTCAGGGCTCGGGGGTCGGCGTTGCCAATGTCTTCGCTGGCCATGCGCACCACGCGCCGGGCCAGGTACAGCGGATCGCAACCGCCGTCGATCATCCGCGCAAACCAATACAACGCGCCGTCCGGATTGGAGCCGCGCACCGATTTATGCAGCGCAGATATCTGGTCGTAGAACGCTTCACCGCCCTTGTCGAAACGCCGACGGGTATCACCGAGCAGGCTTTGCAGCAGGTCGACACCGATCTCGCTGTTGTCTTCGGCCAGGTCCGAGGCGTTTTCCAGCAAGTTCAGCAGACGCCGGCCATCGCCATCGGCAGCCGACAGCAGCATCTGGAAGCCTTCATCGCTGAGGGTCAGTTGCTGCTTGCCCAGGCCACGCTCTTCGGTCAGCGCGCGATGCACCAGCTTGCGCAGGGCCGCTTCGTCGAGGCTTTTGAGCACGTAGACGCGCGCCCGGGAGAGCAACGCGTTATTGAGTTCGAACGAGGGGTTTTCAGTGGTTGCGCCGATGAAAATCAGCGTGCCGTCTTCAACGTACGGCAGGAACGCATCCTGCTGGGACTTGTTGAAGCGATGCACTTCATCGACAAACAGGATGGTCCGCTTGCCGTACTGCCCGGCCTGCTGCTTGGCGATTTCCACCGCCTGACGGATTTCCTTTACACCGGCCAACACCGCCGAAACCGTTTCGAAGTGCGCATCCGAGACTTCCGCCAGCAGCCGCGCCAAGGTGGTTTTGCCCACACCCGGCGGACCCCAGAAGATCATCGAGTGCAGGGCACCCTGCTCCAGGGCTTCGCGCAAAGGCTTGCCGCGAGCGAGCACGTGTTCCTGACCGACGTACTCGTCCAGATTGGCCGCACGCAAACGGGCGGCCAAGGGCTGAGCAATCGGGGCACTGCGAAACAGGTCCATCACTACTTATGAAACCTCACTGGGTGCTGCGTCTTATTCCTGGATCACGTCGGCACCCTTCGGGATGTCGAACTTGAACTTGGACGCCGGGATCGGCTCGTTGGCCTTGACGCCAGTGAACAGGATATTGGTACGCTGACCGACGCTGTCGATCATCTGCATGTCATTGACCAGGCCGTTGCGGAACGACAGCCGCAGGCTGTCGAACAGGGTGTCCTTGGTTTTCGGCTTCAAGGTGAAGTCAATCACGCCACCGGCTTCCTTGGCACTGATGTCGAAGCTCTGGCTGATCTTGGACACGTCACCGGACAGCAGCAGCGCCGGGGTTTGGGTCAGGCGCTGATCGAGGTTCTTGATGGTGGCCTGCTCCAGGTCCGGATCCCACAACGTCACCTTCTTGCCGTCGGAGACCATCGTTTGTTCGGCCGGCGCGTTGGTGTGCCAGTAAAACAAGCCAGGACGCTGCAAGGACATTTCACCCGCGGTTTCCTGCAACTGGGTGCCACTGCCGTCGAGGGTCAGCTGCGAGAAACGCGCGGTCAGGGTCTGGGATTTTTCCAGCAATTGGGTCAGACGCGCCACGTCCTTGTCATCGGCGTGGGCCGAAAGCGTGGTCAAAGCCAGTACCGGCAGCAACAGCATGCGGATAAGACGCATGGGAGTCCTCATAACATTCGTGGGAGTTCGGGCGGCGCATCACTGCGCCGGCCTTTCAAATCAAATCAGTCGCGTACCGGGCCAGGCGCCAGGACTTCACGCGAACCGTTGGTATTCATGGACGTCACGACCCCGGCCATTTCCATGGCTTCGATCATGCGCGCGGCGCGGTTGTAGCCGATTTTAAGCTTGCGCTGAACCGCAGAGATGGACGCACGACGGCTTTCCAGTACGAACTGCACCGCTTCGTCGTAGAGCGCATCGGATTCACTGTCGTCATCGCCGCCGCTGCCGCCTTCAAAGCCGCTACCGGGCTCTTCGACACCCGCAAGGATCTCGTCGTTGTATTCCGGCGCGCCACGCAGTTTCCAGGCTTCGACCACCCGGTGAACCTCGTCATCGGACACGAACGCACCGTGGACACGGATCGGCAGACTGGTGCCCGGCGGCATGTAGAGCATGTCTCCGTGACCCAACAGTTGTTCGGCGCCGCCTTGGTCGATGATGGTTCGCGAATCGATCTTGCTCGATACCTGGAACGCCATACGGGTCGGAATGTTGGCCTTGATCAGACCGGTGATCACATCAACCGACGGACGCTGGGTCGCAAGGATCAAGTGGATACCGGCAGCACGGGCCTTCTGGGCGATACGGGCGATCAGTTCTTCAACCTTCTTGCCGACGATCATCATCATGTCGGCGAATTCGTCCACCACCACGACAATGGTCGGCAGCTTGGTCAGCAGCGGCGCTTCGTCGTGAATGCTTTCGCGCTTGTACAGAGGATCGGCCAACGGCGTGCCGGCGTCCTGGGCTTCCTTGACCTTGGCATTGAAGCCCGACAGGTTACGCACGCCCATCTTCGCCATCAGTTTGTAGCGACGCTCCATCTCCGCCACGCTCCAGCGCAGGGCGTTGGCCGCGTCCTTCATGTCGGTCACGACCGGGCACAGCAGGTGCGGAATACCTTCGTAGATCGACAGCTCAAGCATTTTCGGGTCGATCATGATCAGCTTGGCGTCTTCCGGACCGGACTTGAACAGGATCGACAGGATCATCGCGTTCACACCGACCGATTTACCGGAACCCGTCGTACCGGCTACCAGCAAATGGGGCATCTTCGCCAGATCGGTGATGACCGGCTTGCCACCAATGTCGTGGCCCAGGGCCAACGTGACCGGCGACTTGAAGTTATCGTACTCAGGGGTCGACAGCACTTCGGAGAAGCGCACGATCTGGCGATCTTCGTTAGGAATTTCGATACCCACGGTGGTCTTGCCCGGAATCACTTCGACCACACGCACGCTGGTCACGGCCAGGGAACGTGCCAGGTCTTTCGCCAGATTGGAGATGCGGCTGACCTTGACGCCTGCCGCTGGCTGAATTTCGTAACGGGTAATGACCGGGCCTGGGTGAATCGAATCCACCGAGACTTCGACGCCGAATTCCTTGAGCTTGATTTCCAGCAAGTGGCCGACCGCAGCCAGGGATTCAGGCGAATAATTGAGTTGTTTCTTTTCGGCAGGGTCGAGAATCGAGATCGGCGGCAAGGTGCCTTCAACGGCGCTGTCGACGAACAGCGGCGCCTGCTTCTCTTTTTCCACGCGCTTGCTGGGAGCCGCTGGCTTGGGCGGAGCTGGCGCAATCACCGGCGGCACCTGCTTCTCGCGGTCGGACATATGCTTGCTCAGGGCTTGCTCACGCTCGATCAAGCGTTCCTTGACCTTGGCCTGCTCGCGTTTGTCGGTGACGGTCGGTGCCACCACGTCATGGACGCGGTCGTCGACTTCACGCAATTGAGCGACCAGTTGCTTGCGTTCGGTGCGGGCGGCCCACCAGCGATTGGCCGCACCCTGGAACAATTCAAACAGGTCGAGGGTGATCTTGCCGGTGAGGTCCATCACTTTGAACCACGACAGGTCGGTGAACACCGTCAGGCCAAACAGGAACAACGCGATGAACAACAGTGTACTGCCCTGAATGTTCAGGGCGTTCCTGGCCAAGTCGCCGAGGCTTTCGCCTAAAGCGCCGCCAGCGCCGGCCGGCAGACCGGTCGCGGCGTGGAAATGGATATGGGCCAGGGCGGCGCCCGACAGCACCAGGAACACCAGGCCGATCAGGCGCCAGGAGAACAGCCAACCGCTCCACTCCCACTGCTCGTGGCGTTGACGGAAGATTTGATAAGCCTTGATCGCCAGCAACAGCGGGAAGATGTAGGCGAAGTAACCCAACACCATGAACAGGATGTCGGCGCTGTAGGAGCCAACCGGTCCGCCGAAGTTCTGCACATCGTCGATCTTGCTGTTATGGCTCCAGCCCGGATCGTCCTTGCCATAGGTCAACAAGGCCATCATCAGGAACAGGCACAAGCCGCCGATGGCGATCAATGCACCTTCCTTGAGCCGGTAGTGCAATTGCTGGCGCCAGAGCGGAACGACTGTTTTTGGTGCTGCGGTGGATTTCTTCAAAACGCTTCTTTTCCTGCGCCCATGGCGCGTCCATCTGTTGAATGACTATAAAAAACTGCCCAATCCAGGCAGGTAAAAAAGTTAACAGGCGTAACTGAGACTACTTTTAACACTACGCTGCGGTTTTTATAAACACGGCGCGCACCGCTTATTTTATTACAAGCACTGTAACAGGCAGGCATTGTACGGGTTTGTTCGCCCGATGCCATGCTTGAAACCCAAGGTGTAGCATAGCCAACAGCACATTACTCGCGGTTCAATTTGAGCATGCATTCTCTTTTGTGACAAAGGCTTATGAGGTGTTTTTATGAGCGAAGCGAAGCATTCCCGCCTGATCATTCTGGGTTCCGGCCCTGCCGGTTACAGCGCAGCCGTTTATGCCGCCCGCGCCAACCTCAAACCCGTTGTCATTACCGGCATACAGGCAGGTGGCCAGCTCACCACCACCGTCGAAGTCGACAATTGGCCCGGTGATGTCGAAGGCCTCACCGGCCCGGTGCTGATGGAACGCATGCAAAAACACGCCGAGCGCTTTCATACAGAGATCATTTACGACCACATCCACACCGCCAAGTTGCAACAGCGCCCATTCGAACTCATCGGCGACGGCGGCACTTACACCTGTGATGCACTGATCATCGCCACCGGTGCTTCGGCGCAATACCTGGGGCTGCCCTCGGAAGAGGCGTTCGCTGGCAAAGGGGTTTCAGCCTGCGCGACGTGCGACGGTTTCTTCTACCGCAATCAGGTGGTCGCGGTCGTTGGCGGCGGCAATACGGCGGTTGAAGAAGCGCTGTACCTGTCGAACATCGCCAAGGAAGTTCACCTGATTCACCGGCGCGACAAGTTGCGCTCGGAGAAGATTCTTCAGGACAAGCTCTTCGAAAAAGCCTCCAACGGCAATATCCGCCTGCACTGGAATCAGAATCTGGATGAAGTGCTGGGCGATGCCAGCGGCGTGACCGGCGCCCGCCTGCGGGACAGCCACACTGGCGAAACCAGAGAGTTGCCGCTGGCCGGCGTGTTCATCGCCATCGGCCACAAACCCAACACCGACCTGTTTGAAGGCCAGCTGAAAATGCGTGACGGCTATCTGCTGGTCAAGGGCGGCAGCGAAGGCGATGCTACCAGCACCGAAATCAAAGGCGTGTTTGCCGCCGGCGACGTCGCCGACCACGTTTATCGCCAGGCCGTGACCTCCGCCGGGGCCGGCTGCATGGCCGCGCTGGACGCCGAGAAGTATCTCGACGACATTCCTAGCGTTTAACGGCACACTTTACGGCGGGCCCATCAGCTCGCCACTGCCCTCCCCTTCTGCAAGCCCGGATGCCATGCTGACTTGGTTACAACGCAATACCCTGACCTTCCCGCCCCTGGAAAAAGCCATGCGCGATCCCAACGGGCTGTTGGCCGCGGGCGGCGATCTTTCCGCCGATCGTCTGATTCAGGCCTATCGCCACGGCTGTTTTCCATGGTTCTCGGAAGGCCAGCCGATTCTCTGGTGGTCGCCGGATCCACGCACCGTACTGTTTCCCGACGAACTGCATGTCTCGCGCAGTCTGAACAAACTGTTGCGCCAGCAACGCTATCAAGTGACCTTTGATCAGGATTTTGCCGCCGTTATCCGCGCCTGCGCCGCGCCACGGGATTACGCCGACGGGACCTGGATCACAGAAGCGATGCAGAACGCCTACCTCGAACTGCACAAGCGCGGGTACGCTCACTCGGTGGAAGTCTGGGACCAGGATGAACTGGTCGGCGGGCTCTATGGCCTGGCGATGGGTCAGCTGTTTTTCGGCGAATCCATGTTCAGCCGCGCCGACAACGCCTCGAAATATGGCTTTGCCACACTGGTCCGACATCTGAAAGACTCAGGCTTTGTGCTGATCGACTGCCAGATGCCTACCGACCATCTGCACAGCCTCGGCGCCCGAGCGATTCCACGCAGCAAGTTTGCCGACTACCTTGCGCAGCATCTGGATCAACCCAGCCGCGCAACCTGGGTTTGCTGAGCGACTTTTGCCCGCGTGGCTTACACTTAATTCAAAGCTTATCCCGAGGGTTGATCATGACCGAGTTGGCGCGCTTGAAGTTCTATGCCACTCAGCCCCACTCTTGCAGTTATCTGCCCGAGGAGCAGGCCACGACCCTGTTTCTCGACCCTAGTCAGCCCATGGATGTGCATGTCTACGCAGACCTGTCTGAAATGGGTTTCCGTCGCAGCGGCGATCACCTCTACCGGCCCCATTGCCAGAATTGCAATGCGTGCGTACCGGCGCGCATCCCTGTGGCGCAATTTGAGCCCAACCGTCAGCAGAAACGCATCTTCAAGCGCAATGCCGACTTGCAGGTACGTCCCGCCAGGCCAGGGTTCAGCGAAGAGTATTTCGACCTTTATCAGCGCTATATCGAACAGCGTCACGCCGATGGCGATATGTACCCGCCGAGTCGCGATCAGTTTGCGACGTTCTTGGTACGTGACTTGCCGTTTTCCCGGTTCTACGAATTTCGCCTCGAAGGACGACTGGTGGCAGTGGCCGTCACCGACTTGCTGCCGAACGGTCTGTCGGCGGTCTATACCTTCTACGAGCCCGCTGAAGAACGCCGCAGCCTGGGGCGTTACGCGATTCTCTGGCAAATCACCGAGGCTCAGCGTCTGGGGCTGGAAGCCGTCTATCTGGGCTATTGGATCAAAAACTGTAAAAAGATGAGTTACAAGACTCAATATCGACCTATCGAACTGCTGATTAATCAGCGCTGGGTCATCCTGAACTAGAGCAAGCCGTAAACCCCTTGGCTTAAACCCCATTTTTCGGGCACAATGCACGCCGCTTTTGCCTGGCGCAGTTGCACCGGGCCATTCATTGGACACCGAGGGCTTTACTGCATGTCGAAAGAAGACAGCTTCGAAATGGAAGGCACTGTCGTCGACACCCTGCCCAACACCATGTTTCGTGTGGAGTTGGAAAATGGGCACGTCGTAACCGCGCATATTTCCGGCAAGATGCGCAAGAACTACATCCGTATTCTTACCGGCGACAAAGTGCGCGTCGAGCTGACGCCCTATGATTTGAGCAAAGGGCGCATCACTTACCGCGCTCGCTAATCAAGTCAATACAAAACGCCCGGTTTATGCCGGGCGTTTTTGTTTGTCTGCGATTTGATGGATCAACACCATCCCCTGTGGGAGCGAGCTTGCTCGCGATAGCGGCATTGCATTCAACATCAATGCAAGCTGACCCGCCGCCATCGCGAGCAAGCTCGCTCCCACAGGGGGATGTGCCAGGCTTTCAAAATTCGGCAGACAGCAAAAAGGCGCCTTTCGGCGCCTTTTGCTTTATAGCGATTAAACGTCAGGCCATTTCAGCCGTGGTCTCGAAGTCAAAGGTCAGCTCGCCGTCCTTGAGATCGATGTGAACCACCCCACCATGATCAGCCAATTCGCCAAAGAGAATCTCTTCGGCCAGCGGACGCTTGATCTTGTCCTGGATCAAACGCGCCATTGGTCGAGCACCCATTGCCGTATCGTAGCCACCCGCCGCCAACCAGCTGCGTGCGGCGTCCGTCACTTCCAGCTGCACGCGCTTGTCTTCCAACTGCGCCTGAAGCTCGGTAAGGAACTTGTCCACCACGCTTTTGATAACCTCATGACTGAGGCGACCAAACTGAATAATGGTGTCCAGACGGTTGCGGAACTCCGGCGTGAAGCTCTTCTTGATCACTTCCATCGCATCGGACGAGTGGTCCTGATGGGTGAAACCGATCGAAGCGCGAGCTGCCGTTTCGGCACCGGCGTTGGTCGTCATGATGACGATCACGTTTCGGAAATCCGCTTTGCGCCCGTTGTTATCGGTGAGCGTACCGTGGTCCATGACCTGCAGCAGCAGGTTGAAGACTTCCGGATGCGCCTTCTCGATCTCATCGAGCAACAGCACGCAGTGAGGTTGCTTGGTGATGGCTTCGGTCAGCAGACCGCCCTGATCAAACCCGACATAGCCCGGAGGCGCACCGATCAGACGCGATACGGTGTGGCGTTCCATGTACTCGGACATGTCGAAGCGAACCAGTTCGATACCCAACGCCTTGGCCAGCTGACGCGCCGCTTCGGTTTTACCGACACCAGTCGGCCCTGCGAACAGGAACGAACCGACAGGCTTGTCAGGCGACTTGAGGCCGGCACGGGACAGTTTGATCGCGGTCGACAGCGAGTCGATGGCGGCATCCTGACCAAACACTGTCAGTTTCAGGTCACGCTCAAGGTTACGCAGCAGCTCTTTGTCGGAGCTGGTGACGTGTTTTGGCGGAATCCGCGCGATTTTCGCGACGATGTCCTCGACCTGAGGCACTTCGATGCGTTTCACGCGCTTCTCGATCGGCTGCAGACGCTGGTAGGCGCCCGCCTCGTCGATGACGTCGATGGCCTTGTCCGGCATGTGCCGGTCATTGATGTAGCGCGAGGCCAGTTCAGCCGCCGCACGCAGTGCTTCATCGCTGTATTCGATATTGTGGTGCGCTTCGAAACGCCCTTTCAGGCCGCGCAGGATGCCAATGGTGTCTTCCACCGAAGGTTCCGACACATCGACCTTCTGGAAGCGCCGGGCCAAAGCACGGTCCTTCTCGAAGATCCCACGGAATTCCTGGAACGTGGTCGAGCCGATGCAACGGATATCACCCGACGACAACAGCGGCTTGAGCAGGTTCGAGGCATCCATGACGCCACCCGACGCGGCACCTGCACCGATAATGGTGTGGATTTCGTCGATGAACAGGATCGCCTGCGGACGTTTTTTCAGCTCGTTGAGCAGCGCCTTGAAGCGTTTCTCGAAATCGCCACGGTATTTGGTCCCAGCCAGCAAGGCTCCCAGATCGAGGGAATACACCACGCTATTGGCCAGCAAGTCCGGCACCTGGTTGTCGACAATGCGTTTGGCCAGGCCTTCGGCAATCGCGGTTTTACCCACGCCTGCCTCGCCCACCAACAGCGGATTGTTCTTGCGACGACGCGCCAGGATCTGTGCGACACGCTCGACTTCCAGCTCACGGCCTACCAATGGATCGATCCGACCCTGGCGCGCGAGTTCGTTGAGGTTGCTGGCATAAGCATCCAGAGGATTGCCTGAAGATGAAGACTCACCGCCCTCGTCGTCCTGCATATCTTGCTCACCTTCAGAGTGATCGCCATGCCCCGGCACTTTGGAAATGCCGTGTGCGATGTAGTTGACGACATCGATGCGCGCAACGCTCTGCTGTTTCAGCAGGAACACTGCCTGACTCTCTTGCTCACTGAAGATCGCGACCAGTACGTTGGCGCCAGTCACTTCGCGTTTGCCCGAGCTCTGTACGTGAAAGACAGCACGTTGCAGAACACGCTGGAAGCCCAGGGTTGGCTGGGTCTCACGATCCTCGTCATGCACGGGGATCAATGGCGTGGTGGAGTCGATGAACTCCTGCAGATCGTGCTTGAGTTTGTCGAGGTTTGCGCCGCAGGCACGCAAAACGGTGGCGGCAGCCTCATTGTCCAATAGGGCCAGCAGGAGGTGTTCGACGGTCATAAACTCATGACGCTTCGATCGGGCCTCCTTGAAGGCAAGATTGAGGGTGACTTCGAGCTCGCGGTTTAACATAGCTTCACCTCATACCCAAGTGGTCGGCGATTAACCGTCCTTCTCGATTTCACAGAGTAGCGGATGCTGGCTTTCCCTGGCGTACTGGTTGACCTGCATGGCCTTAGTCTCGGCGATGTCGCGGGTAAACACTCCACATACTGCCCGTCCTTCTGTGTGGACGGCCAGCATGACCTTGGTCGCCAGCTCTCGATTCAGGTTAAAAAACACCTCGAGCACTTCGACGACGAAATCCATCGGTGTGTAGTCATCATTAAACAAAACCACCTTGTACATCGGCGGCGCCTGTAAAGCAGGCTTTGCTTCCTGAACAGCAATGCCTGCGGAATCGTCGTCGTGTGAATCAGGGCGATCCTGATTGAATGTTAGTCGAATCTGGCTGATTGCATGCATGGAAAGAAAGGTTCGTCAGTTGTGCAAATACAGTGGTGGGGGCGGCTATGGACGATTTCAACTCCGACTGCCCGGTCACCTTGACTATCGGGAAAACGGTGTTACAACCAATAGAGCCCACAGTGGGTAAAAAAGGTCCGCGGAGTCAATCTTATTTCCAGGAAATGACTGCGGATGAACTGGATGATACTCCAGTGATGGAGTCTGTTGCAGAGGGATATGGGTATGTCAGGTGTCAAGGTCAACGGCAAGGTCAAATGGTTCAACAATGCCAAGGGTTACGGCTTCATCAATGAGGAAGGCAAGAGCGAAGATCTGTTCGCCCACTACTCGGCCATCCAGATGGACGGTTATAAAACCCTGAAGGCCGGACAAGCTGTCGTCTTTGAGATCATTCAGGGGCCCAAAGGCCTGCACGCCATCAATATCGGCGCGCCTCAGGACACTCAGAATGTGGTCGCTCCCACCGGACAACAAACCGTCACGGCTTGAATTCGCAGTAACCATCCAGTCATAAAAAAACCGCCCGACTCAATCACTTGAGTCGGGCGGTTTTTTATTACCTATTCGCTTACATATGCGAAATCAGCGCATCACCAAACGCCGAAGACGACAGCAGCTTCGCGCCTTCCATCAAACGGTGGAAGTCATAGGTCACGGTCTTGGCCGAAATCGCGCCGTTGGTGCCTTTGATGATCAGATCAGCCGCTTCGGTCCAGCCCATGTGACGCAGCATCATCTCTGCGGACAGGATCAGGGAACCCGGGTTGACCTGGTCCTTGCCTGCGTACTTCGGTGCAGTACCGTGGGTCGCTTCGAACATCGCAATGGTGTCAGACAGGTTGGCACCCGGTGCGATACCGATACCACCCACCTCCGCCGCCAGGGCGTCGGAGAGGTAGTCGCCGTTCAGGTTCAGGGTCGCGATCACATCGTATTCGGCCGGGCGTAGCAGGATCTGCTGGAGCATGGCGTCGGCGATGGCGTCTTTGACGATAACGTTCTTGCCGGTTTTCGGGTTTTTGAACTGCATCCACGGACCGCCATCGAGCAGGGTCGCGCCGAACTCTTCAGCCGCCACTTCGTAGGCCCATTCCTTGAAGGCACCTTCGGTGAACTTCATGATGTTGCCTTTGTGCACGATGGTCAGCGAGTCGCGGTCGTTGTCGACCACATACTGCAGCGCCTTGCGCGCCAGACGCTTGGTGCCTTGCAGGGAAACCGGCTTGACGCCGATACCGCAGTTTTCGTCGAAACGGATCTTGGTGACACCCATTTCTTCTTTAAGGAACTTGATGACCTTGGTCGCTTCCGGCGAACCGGCTTTCCACTCGATACCGGCATAAATGTCTTCCGAGTTTTCGCGGAAGATCGTCATGTCGACGTCGCCTGGTTTCTTGACCGGGCTAGGCACGCCTTCGAACCAGCGCACAGGACGCAGGCAAACATAAAGGTCGAGTTGCTGGCGCAGTGCCACGTTCAGGGAACGAATGCCGCCGCCGACCGGCGTGGTCAGTGGGCCCTTGATGGAAACAACGTAATCCTTGACCGCGTCCAGGGTTTCCTGAGGTAGCCAGGTGTCCTGATCGTAAACCTGAGTCGCTTTCTCCCCGGCATAGACTTCCATCCAGGAAATTTTGCGCTCGCCGCCGTAAGCCTTCTTAACAGCAGCATCGACAACCTTGATCATGACCGGGCTGATATCAACGCCAATACCGTCACCTTCGATGAAGGGGATGATCGGGTTGTTAGGAACATTGAGAGAATGGTCCGCGTTGACGGTGATTTTGTCGCCGACTGCTGGAACCTGAATCTTCTTGTATCCCATGCTGAACTCCATTGTTTGGATTGAACATCTGGCTTCGTTCGAGCGTACCCCAGTTAAATCGGCACGCAAACCCTCTGTTCCATCCATCTGCCGCAAAGCTGCACAGTTCGCGGCCTACAAGCCTGAAAGCAAAGGGAAAAGCGCCAAACTCAAGCACGGCGCAAGACTCTACGCCCCGCTCGCCCCTGCGACCTTTAGACCAATGGACGATATTCGTTGCCTATGAACCATCGGCAGATTGCCAGCTACCTATGTATAATGCCGCCCGCTGACCACAGAGTCACGACGGCCGACCTCTCCTGCAACTGAATAAGTAGCCGAGACTTCGGGCCCGAAAAAGCAGGACTGTTACCGCAGTCCACCCGCTTGACGCTCGACTGATGCACCCAACATCACCGCGAAGAAACCTCGACATTCGGCTCATGGATGACTTTGAACGAACGCGCTCACACGGCGCCCCTCGAGTTTCCGCGCACGCTTAGCAAAGAAGAGAGAGTTAATCCGAATATGCCCACCCGCTCGAAGATCATCTATACCTTCACCGACGAAGCTCCCGCCCTCGCCACCTATTCACTGCTGCCTATCGTAGAGGCCTTCACCGCCTCCGCTGATATCGCCGTGGAAACCCGCGATATCTCTCTTGCAGGGCGCATCCTGGCCAGCTTCCCCGAGCAATTGGGTGACAAAGCCGTAGCCGACCACCTCGCCGAACTGGGCGACCTGGCCGTTACGCCTGAAGCCAACATCATCAAGTTGCCGAACATCAGCGCCTCGGTTCCTCAACTGCAAGCCGCGATCAAGGAACTGCAAGCCCAGGGCTTCGCAGTGCCGGACTACCCGGAAACCGTGACCAGCGACGCCGACAAGCTCGCCAAGTCGCGTTACGACAAGATCAAGGGCAGCGCCGTGAACCCGGTTCTGCGCGAAGGCAACTCCGATCGTCGTGCACCGCTGTCGGTCAAGAACTACGCGCGCAAGCACCCGCACAAAATGGGCGCCTGGGCTGCGGACTCCAAGTCCCACGTAGCGCACATGAGCACCGGCGATTTCTACGGCAGCGAAAAAGCTGCCCTGATCGACGCCGCTGACGCCGTTAAAATCGAACTGATCGCTCAAGACGGCACCGTCACCGTCCTGAAAGAAAAAACCACCGTGCAAGCCGGTGAGATCCTCGATTGCGCCGTCATGAGCAAAAACGCTCTGCGCAGCTTCATCGCTGCCGAGATCGAAGACGCCAAGAAAAAAGGCGTGCTGCTGTCGGTTCACCTCAAAGCCACCATGATGAAGGTCTCCGACCCGATCATGTTCGGCCAGATCGTTGCCGAGTTCTATAAAGACGCACTGGCCAAGCACGCTGACGTGCTGGCACAGATCGGCTTCAACCTGAACAACGGCATCGGCGACCTGTACGCCCGCATCAAAGCCCTGCCCGCCGAGCAGCAAGCTGCGATTGAAGCGGACATCCAGGCGGTCTACGCCGTTCGTCCGTCGTTGGCCATGGTCAACTCCGACAAAGGCATCACCAACCTGCACGTGCCGAGCGACGTGATCGTCGACGCCTCGATGCCAGCGATGATCCGTGACTCCGGCAAGATGTGGGGCACTGACGGTCAGCTGCACGACACCAAGGCTGTGATCCCGGATCGCTGCTACGCGACCATCTACCAGGCGGTGATCGAAGACTGCAAGCTGCACGGCGCTTTCGATCCGACCACCATGGGCAGCGTGCCAAACGTTGGTCTGATGGCGAAGAAAGCCGAAGAGTACGGCTCGCACGACAAGACTTTCCAGATCAAGGCCAATGGCGTAGTTCGGGTTTCCGACGGCGCTGGCCGCATGCTGCTGGAACAGTCGGTTGAAGCCGGCGACATCTTCCGCATGTGCCAAACCAAAGACGCGCCGATCCAGGACTGGGTCAAACTGGCCGTCAACCGCGCTCGCGCAAGCGCAACACCAGCGATTTTCTGGCTGGACCCAATGCGCGCCCACGACGGCGTGGTCATCGAGAAAGTTCAGGCTTACCTGAAGGATCACGACACCTCAGGCCTGGACATCCGCATCATGTCGCCCGTCGACGCGATGGCCTTCACCCTGGGCCGTACCCGCGAAGGCAAGGACACCATTTCGGTGACCGGTAACGTACTGCGCGACTACCTGACCGACCTGTTCCCGATCATGGAACTGGGCACCAGCGCCAAGATGCTGTCGATCGTGCCGCTGATGAATGGCGGTGGTCTGTTCGAAACCGGCGCTGGCGGTTCGGCACCGAAGCACGTTCAGCAGTTGCTGGAAGAGAACTTCCTGCGCTGGGATTCCCTGGGCGAGTTCCTGGCCTTGGCCGCGTCCCTTGAGCACCTGGGTGTGACGTACAATAACCCTAAGGCGCTGGTGCTGGCCAAGACCCTGGATCAGGCCACTGGCCAGTTCCTGGACAACAACAAGTCGCCATCGCGTAAAGTCGGCAACATCGACAACCGCGGCAGCCACTTCTACTTGGCGCTGTACTGGGCTCAGGCCCTGGCTGCCCAGACCGAAGACGCTGCACTGCAAGCGCAGTTCGGCCAGCTGGCCAAAACCCTGACCGAGAACGAAGCAACCATCGTTGCCGAGCTCAACGCCGTTCAGGGCAAGCCAGTGGACATCGGCGGTTACTACCACGCCAATGCCGAGCTGATCAGCAAGGCCATGCGCCCAAGCAACACGTTCAACGCCGCGATCGCTGCGCTGGTTTAAGGTTGTAAGGATGCAAAGAAGCCCCGGCCCTGTGCCGGGGTTTCTGTTTCCGGACTTCACACAAATTTATCTGCCGGACCCGGCCCCTGTGGGAGCGAGCCTGCTCGCGAATGCGGTATATCCTTCAACACTGTATTGACTGACCTACCGCTTTCGCGAGCAGGCTCGCTCCCACATTGATCTTTGTTCCAATTTTGGAAATCGAGGAAGTCTCATGGATTGGCTACCCCACATCACCGTCGCCACCATCGTCGAAGACAACGGCCGCTTCCTGATGGTCGAAGAGTCAAAGGGCGGACGAACGGTGCTCAACCAGCCCGCCGGCCACCTCGACCCGGACGAAACCCTGATCGACGCCGCCGTGCGCGAAACCCTCGAAGAAACCGGTTGGGACGTCGAGCTCACGGGCGTGGTGGGCATTTACCTCTACACCGCCCCGAGTAACGGCGTGACGTATCAGCGGGTCTGTTTCACCGCAAAACCGATCAAACATCACCCCGACTATCAACTGGACGACGGCATCGTCGGCGCAAAGTGGCTGACGCGTGACGAACTGCTGGCACAGCGCGCAAACTGGCGCAGTGAGCTGATCATCCGCTGTATTGATGATTATCTGGACGGCCAACACTTCGGTCTCGAACTGATCCGCCCTTCTCTTTAGCCTTGCGGGCTTCGGCCTGTTAGAATCGCGTCCTTTTTCAAGACACTCATTGAATCCCTATGCGTGATCCAGCCCCTTCTGACACACAAAAGAAGCGCGTCATTGTCGGCATGTCCGGCGGCGTGGACTCTTCCGTTTCCGCTCTCCTGCTGATCGAGCAGGGTTATGAGGTGGAAGGCCTGTTCATGAAGAACTGGGAAGAAGACGATGGAACGGAATACTGCACCGCCATGGATGACCTGGCGGACGCTCAGGCTGTGTGCGACAAGATTGGCATCAAGCTGCACACCGCCAACTTCGCGGCAGAGTACTGGGACAACGTGTTCGAGCACTTCCTGGCCGAATACAAGGCCGGTCGCACGCCGAACCCGGACATCCTCTGCAACCGCGAAATCAAGTTCAAGGCGTTCCTCGACTACGCCATGATGCTCGGCGCCGACCTGATCGCCACCGGTCACTACGTGCGCCGCCGCGATATCGAGGGTCGCACCGAACTGCTCAAGGGCCTGGACCCGAACAAGGACCAGAGCTACTTCCTGCACGCCGTCGGCGGTGAACAGATCGCCAAGACCCTGTTCCCGGTCGGCGAACTGGAAAAGCCCGAAGTGCGCGCGATCGCCGAGAAACATGATCTGGCCACCGCGAAGAAAAAGGATTCCACCGGGATCTGCTTTATCGGTGAACGCCGCTTCAGCGACTTCCTCAAGCAATACCTCCCGGCCCAGCCAGGCGAGATCAAGACCACCGAAGGTGAAGTCATCGGCCGTCACCACGGCTTGATGTATCACACCATTGGTCAGCGCCAGGGCCTGGGTATCGGCGGCTTGAAAGACGCTGGTGAAGAGCCGTGGTACGTACTGATCAAAGACCTGGAGAACAACGAACTGATCGTTGGCCAGGGCAATGACCACCCCTATCTGTTCTCCCGCGCCCTGCTCGCCTCGGACATCTATTGGGTCAACCCGATCGATTTGAGCGTGCCGCGCAAGCTGACGGCCAAAGTCCGTTATCGCCAAAGCGATCAACCCTGCACGCTGGAAAAGACCGCCACCGGCTACCGCGCAACCTTTGATGACCCGCAACGCGCGGTCACCCCAGGCCAGTCCGTGGTGTTCTACGACGGCGAAATCTGCCTCGGCGGCGGCGTAATTGAAATTGCCGAACCGTGGACGAGCAAGGGTCAGGCCCAATGAGCCCGACTCAGGAGCAACTGACGGCACTGGGCGGCGTATTCCTCGCCGCCGTGCTGGTCGACAAGATCGCCAAGACCGGCCAGACCACCGAGGCCGGCCTGACGTGCATGCTCGGTAGCCTGCTGATTCGCGATCCGAAGGACACCCTGGAAGTCTACGGCGGCGACGACATCAATCTGCGCGAAGGTTACCGCGCATTGATTGGCGCCCTGGAACGCGACCCGAGCACCCTTCAGCGCGAACCGCTGCGCTATGCGCTGGCGATGCTCGGCCTGGAGCGTCAATTGGCCAAGCGCGACGACATGCTGGACGTGATTGGCAAGCGTTTGCCGCAGATTCAGTCCCAGGTCGAGCACTTCGGCCCGGCTCACGAAAACGTGATTGCGGCCTGCGGTGCGCTGTACCAGGACACCCTGAGCACCTTGCGCCAACGAATTCAGGTCCATGGCGACATGCGCAACCTGCAGCAACCGAGCAACGCGTCGAAAATCCGCGCCCTGTTGCTGGCCGGGATTCGTTCGGCGCGCCTGTGGCGGCAGTTGGGCGGTCATCGCTGGCAGTTGGTGATCAGCCGTCGCAAGTTGCTGAAAGAGCTTTACCCGCTGATGCGCAGCAGCTGAACCGCGCCCGCAAGACCTTTTGTAATTTGTAACGCGTAAGACGCTGGTCAGTTGGCAACGGACCGGCGGATTTTTTCATGTATGATACGCGCCCCATTTCGTTGCCCGACTGTCCGAGAACACCCCATGCAGCTTTCTTCGCTCACTGCGGTTTCCCCTGTTGACGGCCGCTACGCCGGCAAAACCCAGGCCCTGCGCCCAATTTTCAGTGAATACGGTCTGATCCGTGCTCGCGTTCTGGTTGAAGTGCGCTGGCTCCAGCGCCTGGCCGCGCACCCTGGCATCAGCGAAGTGCCGGCGTTCTCCGCCGAAGCCAACGCTGTGCTGAATACCCTGGCGGACAACTTCGCTCTGGAGCACGCCGAGCGTGTCAAAGAGATCGAGCGCACCACCAACCACGACGTAAAAGCCATTGAGTACCTGCTCAAAGAGCAAGCGGCCAAGCTGCCGGAACTGGCTGCCGTCAGCGAATTCATCCACTTTGCCTGCACCAGCGAGGACATCAACAACCTGTCCCACGCCCTGATGCTGCGCGAAGGCCGTGATGACGTGATGCTGCCGCTGATGCGCCAGACCTGCGACGCCATCCGCGAACTGGCGATTCGTTTCGCTGACGTGCCGATGCTGTCGCGCACCCACGGTCAACCGGCTTCGCCGACCACCCTGGGCAAAGAGCTGGCGAACGTGGTTTACCGTCTGGAGCGTCAAATCGCCCAGGTCGCTGCCGTTCCGCTGCTGGGCAAGATCAACGGCGCTGTCGGCAACTACAACGCACACCTCTCGGCTTACCCTGAGATCGACTGGGAAGAAAACGCCCGCGCCTTCATCGAAGACGAGCTGGGCCTGGGCTTCAACCCATACACCACGCAGATCGAACCGCACGACTACATCGCCGAGCTGTTCGACGCGATCGCGCGTTTCAACACCATCCTGATCGACTTCGACCGCGACATCTGGGGCTACATCTCCCTGGGTTACTTCAAACAGCGCACCATCGCTGGCGAAATCGGTTCGTCGACCATGCCGCACAAGGTCAACCCGATCGACTTCGAAAACTCCGAAGGCAACCTGGGTATCGCCAACGCGCTGTTCCAACACCTGGCGAGCAAGCTGCCGATTTCCCGCTGGCAGCGTGATCTGACCGACTCCACCGTACTGCGCAACCTCGGTGTCGGCTTCGCACACAGCGTGATCGCGTACGAAGCAAGCCTCAAAGGCATCAGCAAACTGGAGCTCAACGCTCAGAAAATCGCTGCTGACCTGGACGCGTGCTGGGAAGTATTGGCCGAGCCGATCCAGACCGTCATGCGTCGCTATAACATCGAAAACCCGTACGAAAAACTGAAAGAGTTGACCCGTGGCAAGGGCATCAGCCCTGAAGCACTGCAAACTTTCATCGACGGTCTGGACATGCCAGCCGCGGCCAAGGCCGAGCTGAAACTGCTCACCCCGGCGAACTACATCGGTAACGCTGTAGAGCAAGCCAAGCGCATCTGATCGACCGCTTTACCCGTTTGAGACGCCCGGCAGCGCCGGGCGTTTTTATTCCCGTCTGAAAAGTGCTTTTTTTCAATAGGTTACACATGAATCCTGACATTCCTCTTCAACTTCTGGGCGGCATCACGGCGCGCGAGTTCCTGCGCGACTACTGGCAGAAAAAACCCCTGCTGATCCGTCAGGCGATTCCTGAATTCGAAAGCCCGATCGACGCCGACGAACTGGCCGGCCTGGCGCTGGAAGAAGAAGTCGAATCGCGCCTGGTGATCGAGCACGGCGAGCGCCCTTGGGAATTGCGCCGCGGCCCGTTCGCCGAAGACGAATTCAGCAAATTGCCGGAACGCGACTGGACGCTGCTGGTTCAAGCGGTCGATCAATTCGTACCGGAAGTCGCTGAGCTGCTGGAAAACTTCCGCTTCCTGCCGAGCTGGCGCATCGACGATGTGATGATCAGCTTCGCCGCCCCGGGTGGTAGCGTCGGCCCTCACTTCGACAACTACGACGTGTTTCTGCTGCAAGGTCACGGCAAGCGCAATTGGAAAATCGGCCAGATGTGCGATTCCGAGAGCAAGCTGCTGCAACATGCCGACCTGCGTATCCTCGCCGACTTCGACGCCACTGACGAATGGGTCCTGGAACCGGGCGACATGCTCTACCTCCCGCCGCGCCTGGCCCATTGCGGCGTTGCCGTTGATGACTGCCTGACCTACTCGGTAGGTTTCCGCGCGCCGAGCGCCGCTGAAGTGCTGACGCACTTCACCGACTTCCTCAGCCAGTTCCTGCCGGACGAAGAGCGTTACACCGACGCGGACGCCCTGCCTTCGGTCGATCCACATCAGATCCAGCACGACGCCCTTGATCGCTTGAAAGGCCTGCTTGCCGAGCACATGAGCGACGAACGTCTGCTGCTGACCTGGTTCGGCCAGTTCATGACCGAGCCACGCTACCCGGAACTGGTGGCGGGTCCGGAAGAGATCGAAGAAGACGACCTGCTCGCCAGCCTTGAGCAAGGCGCAGTACTGATCCGCAACCCGAGCGCGCGCCTGGCCTGGTCCGAAGTCGATGACGACCTGCTGCTGTTCGCCAGCGGCCAGAGCCGTTACCTGCCAGGCAAACTGCGCGAGCTGCTGAAGTTGATTTGCGCCGCAGACGCGCTGCACACCGACAACCTCGGCGACTGGCTGAGCGACGAGGACGGTCGCGGCCTGCTGTGTGAACTGATCAAGCAAGGAAGCCTGGGGTTTGCTGATGAATAAGATTCACGTACGTGTCGCAGACTGGCAAAAGGACAACGCCGAGATCCGGCGCATTCGTGAGACGGTGTTCATCGCCGAGCAATCCGTTCCGCCTGAGTTGGAATGGGATGCTGATGACGCAACTGCGGTGCATTTTCTGGCCTTCGAAGGCGACTTTCCGATTGGCACCGCTCGCCTGCTGCCCGATGGTCACGTTGGCCGGGTGTCGGTGTTGAAAGACTGGCGCGGCCTGAAAGTCGGCGATGCGCTGATGCAAGCGGTGATCGGTGAAGCCGAGAAGCGCGGGCTGAAGCAGCAGATGCTCAGCGCACAGGTACAAGCCACGGCGTTCTATGAGCGCCTGGGCTTCAGCCTGGTCAGTGAGGAGTTCCTGGAAGCAGGGATTCCGCATGTGGACATGGTGCGGCATTCGGCTTGAGACCGAGTCGCACCCTTCGCGGGCAAGCCTCGCTCCTACAGGTTTAGCGTGATCCTTGTAGGAGCGAGGCTTGCCCGCGAAGAGGCCCGAAAGAACACCACAAAACGCCCCGCCATCCTCGGATGCCGGGGCGTTTTGCTGTCTACGATTCAACTTGCCCCACGCCGGACCGACAAACTGGCAATATCAACACTTCAAGATGTCGGAGATAACGGATATGTCCCTACGCACCCTGCTCACCACGCTGCTGCTGACCTGCAGTTGCTCGGTCATGGCAGCCACCGAGATCGTGCCCCTGAACTACCACACCAGCGCCGACATGCTGCCGATGGCACGGGATTTCATCGGTAAGGATGGCCAGGTCAGCGCCTACGGCAACCAACTGATCGTGAATGCCGATCAGCGCAAGATCGACGAACTTAAAGCCCTGATTGTGCAACTCGACACCCGACCCAAACGCCTGCTGATCACCGTCGACACCAACGAAAACAACTTCCAGGGCGACCAGGGTTACTCGGTGAATGGCGCTAAACCGAGCCAGACCCGCATCATCAATCGCAGCACCGACAGCCGTGATGGCGGGATCCAACAGATTCAGGCCAGCGAAGGCGCACCGGCCCTGATCCAGGTCGGCCAGAGCGTGCCGCTGACCAGTACTCAGACCGATGCCTACGGCGACCTGCGAAGCCAGACCGAATACCGCAACGTCACCCAGGGTTTCTACGTCACCGCCAGCATCACCGGCGACATCGTTCACCTGGCGATCAGCACAAACCGTGACCGCATGAGCCAGGAACGTCCCGATGTAGTGAATGTGCAAAGTACCGACACAACTGTCACGGGCCGACTGGGTGAATGGATCACCCTGGCTGGCGTGAATCGCCAGACACAGGCCGACAAACAGGGCCAGACCCGCAGCTACTCGACTCAGGGCCGGGATGACATGACCCTGCGGGTGAAAGTCGATACTTTGGACTAAACCACCAAAAACTGACTGATTAGTCGTATTAGACTAAAGATGTAGTGCTTGAAAAAAAGCACTACAAAACGTTTGACGATCGAAAAAAGCAAAGGCATGATGGCCTCGCTCCCGCTAATCAGGGGCCCTGGCAAGGGCCTTCGAGGCGCCGTTCGCACCTACCCCGCGAGCCGCTTCGTGTCTGTACCGCCCACAAGGTGTGTTTGACGAGGTTGCCGACTGGAACGAAGTTGTCCCGAGGGACGGAAGCGTAATTAGGTAACCCGGCTCCACACTGAAGTTCGTACCAAGGCCCACGACGCCCGAATGCGCTCGCCAGTTCGCCCTTACCTGCTCACTTCCCCTCGAGCCCATCGTTCATCCCGTCGCCATCCCCGCCGAATCCGACTTGACCGCCTAAGCTTCTGGTCAGCGAGCGCATGAATTTTCCACCGCAGAACAACTTTCCGTAAAAGACGCGACGAGGTTTATCTCCATGGCACTGACACGCGAACAGCAAATTGCAGCCCTCGAAAAAGATTGGGCTGAAAACCCACGCTGGAAAGGCGTGACACGCGCTTACTCCGCTGCTGACGTCGTCCGCCTGCGTGGCTCGGTTCAACCTGAGCACACCTTTGCAAAATTGGGCGCCGAGAAGCTTTGGAACCTGGTGACCCAAGGCGCCAAGCCGTCCTTCCGCCCTGAGAAAGATTTCGTCAACTGCATGGGCGCCCTGACCGGCGGCCAGGCTGTACAACAAGTTAAAGCCGGTATCCAGGCGATCTACCTGTCGGGCTGGCAAGTCGCTGCGGACAACAACTCCGCCGAATCGATGTACCCGGACCAGTCGCTGTACCCGGTGGACTCGGTTCCAACCGTGGTCAAGCGCATCAACAACTCGTTCCGTCGTGCTGACCAGATCCAGTGGAAAGCCGGCAAAGGCCCGGGCGACGAAGGTTACATCGACTACTTCGCTCCGATCGTGGCTGATGCTGAAGCCGGTTTCGGCGGCGTACTGAACGCTTACGAGCTGATGAAGAGCATGATCGAAGCAGGCGCCGCCGGCGTTCACTTCGAAGACCAACTGGCTTCCGTGAAAAAATGCGGCCACATGGGCGGCAAGGTACTGGTTCCTACCCAGGAAGCTGTACAGAAGCTGACCGCTGCTCGCCTCGCTGCTGACGTTGCCGGTACTCCGACCATCATTCTGGCCCGTACCGACGCTAACGCGGCTGACCTGCTGACTTCCGATTGCGACCCGTATGACAAAGAGTTCGTGACTGGCGAACGCACTCAGGAAGGTTTCTACAAAGTGCGCGCCGGCCTGGACCAGGCGATCTCTCGCGGCCTGGCTTACGCACCGTACGCCGACCTGATCTGGTGCGAAACCGCCAAGCCGGATCTGGACGAAGCTCGTCGCTTCGCCGAAGCGATCAAAAAGGAATACCCGGACCAACTGCTGTCGTACAACTGCTCGCCTTCCTTCAACTGGAAGAAAAACCTGGACGACGCGACCATCGCCAAGTTCCAGCGCGAACTGTCCGCCATGGGTTACAAGCACCAGTTCATCACCCTGGCCGGCATTCACAACATGTGGCACAGCATGTTCAACCTGGCGCACGACTACGCCCGTAACGACATGACTGCCTACGTGAAGCTGCAAGAGCAAGAGTTCGCCGACGCCGCCAAGGGTTACACCTTCGTGGCTCACCAGCAGGAAGTGGGCACCGGCTACTTCGACGACATGACCACTGTGATTCAAGGTGGCTCGTCGTCGGTAACCGCACTGACCGGTTCGACTGAAGAAGAACAGTTCCACTGATCTGCTTCGCCTGAGCTAACGGCCGTTGCGGACCGGATAGAAAGCTAACCGCAACGTCGCACAACTGACGCCCCGACTGATTCGGGGCGTTTTTTTGTCTGTGATTTTTCACCGGCACTGCAAAACCCTGTGGGAGCGAGCCTGCTCGCGAAGCGATTTATCATTCACCGGTGATGGTGACTGAACCGACGCTTTCGCGAGCAGGCTCGCTCCCACAGGGGTCGGTGGTGATTCAGGAAAAAACCTTGATCCAGAGCAGTTTCACAATCAGGAAAACAGAGTAAAACGACCCCGCCCGCTACTTGCAGTAACGCGCATATATGACAACTTCCTCGCCACCCACCCATTAAACAGTTTAAAAACAGACTCAAACAATATTGATTATCATTTAGCGGCACCTATGTTCGTTACATTCCCTACAAAACAATATTGATGAAAACCCGGCTAATGCCCGCAACGCATGGGCTGCGGGGTTTTGGAGGTGCGCTATGTCCTTATTCCTATAAATAATTTCGCTATAGGAATTTTACTTGCACGGTGTTTAGCCATAAAATCAGCGGGATTGATTGCTGCGACATATCGTCACTGCTTTGTTTCTTTTCAAGCTCAGAGACCTTTGCTCTCTGTTAAGGATTACCAGCATGCCCGAAGCGACAGGACTCATGGCCCACAACTGGGGCTTTGCCATTTTCCTTCTGGGCGTCGTCGGCCTTTGCGCCTTCATGCTCGGCGTCTCCAGCCTCCTCGGGTCAAAAGCCTGGGGCCGCAGCAAAAACGAACCGTTCGAGTCCGGCATGCTACCTACAGGTGGTGCCCGCTTGCGGCTCTCAGCCAAATTCTATCTGGTCGCGATGCTATTCGTGATCTTCGACATCGAAGCCCTTTTTCTCTTTGCCTGGTCTGTGTCCGTCCGCGAAAGCGGCTGGACCGGATTCGTCGAAGCTCTCGTTTTCATAGCAATTCTGTTGGCAGGTCTTGTCTACCTATTTCGAGTGGGTGCCCTTGACTGGGCTCCGGCAGCTCGTCTTAAGCGGCAAGCGAAGCTGAAACAATGAGGCTTTGGCAATGCAATACAATCTCACCAGGATCGACCCCGATGCTCCTAACGAGCAGTATCCGATTGGCGAACGGGAAACCGTTTCCGATCCGTTAGAAGATCAAGTTCACAAAAACATTTTCATGGGCAAGCTCGAAGACGTGCTTAACGGCACGATCAACTGGGGGCGCAAGAACTCCCTGTGGCCGTATAACTTCGGTCTTTCGTGCTGCTACGTGGAAATGACCACCGCCTTCACGGCGCCCCACGACATCGCGCGCTTTGGCGCCGAGGTTATCCGGGCATCGCCGCGTCAGGCGGATTTCATGGTTATCGCCGGTACCTGCTTCATCAAGATGGCGCCGATCATTCAGCGTCTCTACGAGCAAATGCTCGAACCTAAATGGGTTATCTCCATGGGTTCGTGCGCCAACTCCGGTGGCATGTACGACATCTACTCAGTCGTTCAAGGGGTGGACAAGTTCCTGCCCGTGGACGTCTACGTGCCTGGCTGCCCGCCCCGCCCTGAAGCTTTTCTGCAAGGCTTGATGCTCTTGCAAGAGTCGATTGGACAGGAGCGTCGTCCGCTTTCCTGGGTCGTCGGCGATCAAGGCGTGTACCGCGCCGAGATGCCTTCGCAAAAGGAACAGCGCCGCGAACAGCGAATCGCAGTCACCAACCTGCGCAGCCCCGACGAAGTCTGATCCAGACCTGCTTCTTTTATAGAACGAGACACTGGCTTCATTCTTTACGTTGACCGAAAGCGATAAATAACCATGACTACAGGCAGTGCTCTGTACATCCCGCCTTATAAGGCAGACGACCAGGATGTGGTCGTCGAACTGAATAACCGTTTTGGCCCTGAGGCGTTCACCGCCCAGCCTACCCGCACCGGCATGCCGGTGCTTTGGGTTGCCCGCGCCAAACTCGTCGAAGTCCTGACCTTCCTGCGCAACCTGCCCAAGCCGTACGTCATGCTCTATGACCTGCACGGCGTGGACGAGCGTCTGCGCACCAAGCGTCAAGGGCTGCCTAGCGGCGCCGACTTCACTGTGTTCTATCACTTGATGTCGATCGAACGTAATAGTGACGTAATGATCAAGGTCGCCTTGTCCGAGAGCGACCTCAGCGTGCCGACCGTGACCGGTATCTGGCCGAACGCTAACTGGTACGAGCGTGAAGTGTGGGACATGTACGGCATCAATTTTGCCGGTCACCCACACCTGACCCGCATCATGATGCCGCCGACCTGGGAAGGTCACCCACTGCGCAAGGACTTCCCGGCCCGTGCCACCGAGTTCGACCCGTTCAGCCTGACGCTGGCCAAGCAACAGCTTGAGGAAGAAGCCGCGCGCTTCAAGCCTGAAGACTGGGGCATGAAGCGTTCCGGCCCGAACGAGGACTACATGTTCCTCAACCTCGGTCCTAACCACCCTTCTGCGCACGGTGCGTTCCGCATCATTCTACAGCTGGACGGTGAAGAGATCGTCGACTGCGTGCCGGACGTCGGTTACCACCACCGTGGTGCCGAGAAGATGGCCGAGCGTCAGTCCTGGCACAGTTTCATTCCGTACACCGACCGTATCGACTACCTCGGCGGCGTGATGAACAACCTGCCGTACGTGCTCTCGGTCGAGAAGCTGGCCGGCATCAAAGTGCCTGAGAAAGTCGACGTCATCCGCATCATGATGGCCGAGTTCTTCCGGATCACCAGCCACCTGTTGTTCCTGGGGACTTACATCCAGGACGTTGGCGCCATGACGCCGGTGTTCTTCACGTTCACCGACCGTCAAAAGGCGTACACGGTGATCGAAGCCATTACCGGTTTCCGTCTGCACCCGGCCTGGTACCGCATCGGTGGCGTCGCTCACGACCTGCCGCGCGGCTGGGAAAAACTGGTGAAAGACTTCGTCGAGTGGATGCCAAAGCGTCTGGACGAATACCAGAAAGCCGCTCTGGACAACAGCATCCTGCGTGGCCGGACCATCGGCGTCGCGGCCTACAACACCAAGGAAGCCCTGGAATGGGGCGTCACCGGTTCTGGCCTGCGTTCGACCGGTTGCGATTTCGACCTGCGCAAGGCTCGTCCGTACTCCGGCTACGAGAACTTCGAATTCGAAGTACCGCTGGCGGCCAATGGCGATGCTTATGACCGTTGCATCGTGCGCGTCGAAGAAATGCGCCAGAGCCTCAAGATCATCGAGCAGTGCATGCGCAACATGCCGGAAGGCCCGTACAAGGCGGATCACCCGCTGACGACGCCTCCGCCGAAAGAGCGCACCCTGCAGCACATCGAGACCCTGATCACGCACTTCCTGCAAGTTTCGTGGGGCCCGGTCATGCCGGCCAACGAATCCTTCCAGATGATCGAAGCGACCAAGGGCATCAACAGTTATTACCTGACGAGCGATGGCGGCACCATGAGCTACCGCACCCGGATTCGTACCCCAAGCTTCCCGCACCTGCAGCAGATCCCTTCGGTGATCAAAGGCAGCATGGTCGCGGACTTGATTGCGTACCTGGGTAGTATCGATTTCGTTATGGCCGACGTGGACCGCTAAGCATGAACAGCACGCTTATCCAGACAGACCGTTTCACCTTGAGTGAAACCGAGCGCTCGGCCATCGAGCACGAGCTGCATCATTACGAAGACCCGCGCGCGGCGTCGATCGAAGCCCTGAAGATCGTCCAGAAGGAGCGTGGCTGGGTGCCTGACGGCGCGCTTTACGCCATCGGCGAGATCCTCGGCATCCCGGCCAGCGACGTTGAAGGCGTGGCGACGTTCTATAGCCAGATCTTCCGTCAGCCAGTTGGCCGTCACATCATCCGCGTCTGCGACAGCATGGTTTGCTACATCGGCGGCCACGAATCCGTTGTCAGCGAAATCCAGAGCAATCTGGGCATCGGCCTGGGTCAGACCACCGCCGACGGTCGTTTCACCCTGCTGCCGGTCTGCTGCCTCGGCAACTGCGACAAGGCGCCGGCGTTGATGATCGACGACGACACTTTCGGTGACGTGCAGCCTGCCGGCGTTGCCAAATTGCTCGAGGGCTACGTATGACCCTGACTTCCTTCGGTCCTGCCAACCGCATCAAGCGGTCGGCCGAGACTCACCCGCTCACCTGGCGTCTGCGTGACGACGGCGAAGCTGTCTGGCTCGACGAGTACCAGGCCAAGAACGGTTACGCGGCTGCGCGCAAAGCCTTCGCCGACATGGCTCAGGACGACATCGTCCAGACCGTGAAAGACTCGGGCCTTAAAGGTCGCGGCGGTGCAGGCTTCCCCACGGGCGTTAAGTGGGGCCTGATGCCCAAAGACGAATCCATCAACATCCGCTACTTGCTGTGCAACGCGGACGAGATGGAACCGAACACCTGGAAAGACCGCATGCTGATGGAGCAACTGCCCCATCTGCTGATCGAAGGCATGCTGATCAGTGCTCGCGCGCTGAAAACCTACCGTGGCTACATCTTCCTGCGTGGCGAATACACCACCGCCGCCAAGCACCTGAACCGTGCCGTGGAAGAAGCCAAGGCAGCAGGCCTGCTGGGTAAAAACATCCTGGGCAGCGGCTTCGATTTCGAGCTGTTGGTCCACACCGGCGCCGGGCGTTACATCTGCGGTGAAGAAACCGCACTGATCAACTCCCTCGAAGGTCGCCGCGCCAACCCGCGCTCCAAGCCTCCCTTCCCTGCCGCCGTTGGCGTGTGGGGCAAGCCGACGTGCGTGAACAACGTTGAAACCCTGTGCAACGTGCCGGCGATCATTGCCGACGGCGTGGACTGGTACAAATCGTTAGCGCGCGAAGGCAGTGAAGACATGGGCACCAAGCTCATGGGCTTCTCCGGCAAGGTCAAGAACCCGGGACTGTGGGAATTGCCGTTCGGCGTCACCGGTCGCGAGTTGTTTGAAGACTACGCCGGCGGCATGCGCGACGGTTACAAGCTCAAGTGCTGGCAGCCTGGCGGCGCCGGTACCGGTTTCCTGTTGCCGGAACACCTGGACGCACAAATGTACGCCGGCGGCATCGCCAAGGTGGGCACCCGTATGGGTACCGGCCTGGCCATGGCGGTGGACGACAGCGTCAACATGGTGTCCCTGCTGCGCAACATGGAAGAGTTCTTCTCCCGCGAATCCTGCGGCTTCTGCACCCCGTGCCGTGATGGCTTGCCGTGGAGCGTCAAGCTTCTGCGCGCCATCGAGAACGGTGAAGGGCAAGCCGGCGATATCGAGACCCTGTTGGGTCTGGTCGGTTTCCTCGGCCCTGGCAAGACCTTCTGTGCTCACGCACCGGGCGCCGTGGAGCCGTTGGGCAGCGCAATCAAATACTTCCGCCATGAGTTCGAAGCCGGCATCGCGCCTACCAGCGCCGTCGTCCCGCCTCTGGCAAGGCCGATCGTAGTCGGCGCTTAACGCTTTAAAAAAAGCGAACGGTCCGTGCCGTTCGCTTTTCGCGCGATGACGCCTTTAACGGCTGTGTTGATTCGCGCGGATAACAAGATTCCATTAGCCACGCCCGCTGACACCGGGCCAACGAAGAACTTTGAACCATGGCCACTATCCACGTAGACGGCAAAGAGCTCGAAGTCGATGGGGCAGACAACCTGTTACAGGCATGTCTGTCGCTAGGCCTCGATATCCCCTATTTCTGCTGGCACCCAGCCCTAGGCAGCGTTGGCGCTTGCCGCCAGTGCGCGGTCAAGCAGTACACCGACGAGAACGACAAGCGTGGTCGGATCGTCATGTCCTGCATGACCCCCGCCACCGACGGCAGCTGGATCTCCATCGACGACGAAGAAGCGAAAGTGTTTCGCGCCAGCGTCGTTGAATGGCTGATGACCAACCACCCTCACGACTGCCCGGTCTGTGAAGAAGGCGGTCACTGCCACCTGCAAGACATGACCGTGATGACCGGCCACAACGAGCGCCGTTATCGCTTCACCAAGCGTACCCACCAGAACCAGCAACTGGGCCCGTTCATTTCCCACGAAATGAACCGCTGCATCGCTTGCTACCGCTGCGTGCGCTTCTATAAGGACTACGCCGGCGGCACTGACCTCGGTGTATTCGGCGCCCACGACAACGTGTACTTCGGTCGCGTTGAAGACGGCACCCTGGAAAGCGAGTTCTCCGGCAACCTCACCGAGGTCTGCCCGACCGGTGTGTTCACCGACAAGACTCACTCCGAGCGCTACAACCGTAAGTGGGACATGCAGTTCTCGCCGAGCATCTGCCATGGCTGCTCCAGCGGTTGCAACATCTCCCCGGGCGAGCGCTATGGTGAACTGCGTCGTATCGAAAACCGTTTCAACGGTTCGGTCAACCAGTACTTCCTGTGCGACCGTGGCCGTTTCGGCTACGGCTACGTCAACCGCGAAGACCGCCCGCGTCAGCCAAAGCTGGCCAACGGCGCCAAGCTGACCCTCGACGAAGCGCTGGATAAAGCCGCCGACCTGCTGCGCGGTCGCAACATCGTCGGTATCGGTTCGCCACGTGCCAGCCTCGAAAGCAACTACGCGTTGCGCGAACTGGTCGGCGCCGAGCACTTCTACTCCGGTATCGAAGCCGCTGAGCTGGAACGCATTCGTCTGGTCGTGCAGGTGTTGAAAGACAGCCCGCTGCCGATCCCGAACATGCGCGACATCGAAGACCACGACGCCATCTTCGTTCTCGGTGAAGACCTGACCCAGACTGCTGCGCGCATGGCCCTGTCCCTGCGTCAATCGGTCAAGGGCAAAGCTGAAGACATGGCCGACGCCATGCGCGTTCAGCCTTGGCTCGACGCTGCCGTGAAGAACATCGGTCAGAACGCTCTGAACCCGCTGTTCATCGCCAGCCTGGCTGAAACCAAGCTCGACGACATCGCTGAAGAATGCGTTCACGCGGCGCCAGACGACCTGGCCCGCATCGGTTTCGCCGTGGCTCACGCCCTCGACGCCAGCGCGCCTGCCGTTGAAGGCCTGGACGCTGAAGCGCTGGAGCTGGCCAAGCGTATCGCCGATGCCCTGCTCGCGGCCAAGCGTCCGCTGATCATTGCCGGTACCTCGCTGGGTTCCAAGGCGCTGATCGAAGCGGCGGCGAACATCGCCAAAGCGCTGAAACTGCGCGAGAAGAACGGTTCCATCAGCTTGATCGTGCCAGAGGCCAACAGCCTCGGCCTGGCCATGCTCGGTGGCGAATCGGTCGACGCAGCTCTGCAAACCGTGATCGACGGTAAAGCCGACGCCATCGTCGTGCTGGAAAACGATCTGTACACCCGCACCGATAAAACCCGTGTCGATGCTGCCCTGAACGCCGCGAAAGTGGTGATCGTGGCGGACCATCAGAAAACCGCTACCAGCGATCGTGCGCACCTGGTTCTGCCAGCCGCCAGCTTCGCTGAAGGCGACGGTACGCTGGTCAGCCAGGAAGGCCGCGCCCAGCGCTTCTTCCAGGTCTTCGACCCGACTTACCTCGATGCGAGCATCCTCGTTCACGAAGGCTGGCGCTGGCTGCATGCCCTGCGCGCGACCCTGTTGAACCAGCCAATCGACTGGACTCAACTGGACCACGTCACCGCTGCGTGTGCTGCAAGCACTGCGCAATTGGCCGGCATCGTCAGCGCCGCGCCGTCCGCCGCGTTCCGTATCAAAGGCCTGAAACTGGCGCGCGAACCACTGCGTTACTCCGGTCGTACCGCCATGCGCGCCGATATCAGTGTGCACGAACCGCGTACTTCCCAGGATAACGACACCGCGTTCTCGTTCTCCATGGAAGGTTATTCGGGCTCGGTCGAACCGCGTCAGCAAGTGCCATTCGCCTGGTCTCCGGGCTGGAACTCGCCGCAAGCCTGGAACAAGTTCCAGGACGAAGTCGGTGGCCACATCCGCGCTGGCGACCCGGGCACCCGCCTGATCGAAAGCACCGGTGATTCGCTGAACTGGTTCGCCAGTGTTCCTCGCGCGTTCAACCCGGCTCCGGGCACCTGGCAGGCTGTGCCGTTCTTCCACCTGTTCGGCAGTGAAGAGAACTCTTCCAAAGCCGCGCCGGTTCAGGAACGCATCCCGGCCGCCTACGTGTCGCTGGCCAAATCCGAAGCCGACCGTTTGGGTGTCAATGACGGCGCCATGCTCAGTTTGAACGTAGCCGGCCAGACCCTGCGTCTGCCGCTGCGCATCAACGAAGAGCTGGGTGCCGGTCTGGTCGCATTGCCGGCCGGTATCGCGGGTATTCCGCCAGCGATCTTTGGCAAATCCGTTGACGGTCTGCAGGAGGCAGCTCAATGACCTGGTTCACGCCTGAAGTGATTGACGTGATCATCGCGGTCCTCAAGGCCATCGTGATTCTGCTCGCCGTTGTGGTGTGCGGCGCGCTGCTGAGCTGGGTCGAGCGTCGTTTGCTCGCCCTCTGGCAGGACCGTTACGGTCCAAACCGCGTCGGCCCGTTCGGCGCGTTCCAGATTGCGGCCGACATGATCAAGATGTTCTTCAAGGAAGACTGGACCCCGCCGTTCGCCGACAAAGTGATCTTCACGTTGGCGCCGGTCGTGGCCATGAGCGCCTTGCTGATTGCCTTCGCGATCATCCCGATCACCCCGACCTGGGGCGTGGCGGATATCAACATCGGCATCCTGTTCTTCTTCGCCATGGCCGGTCTGTCGGTCTACGCGGTGTTGTTCGCCGGCTGGTCGAGTAACAACAAGTTCGCCCTGTTGGGCAGCTTGCGGGCCTCGGCGCAAACCGTGTCGTACGAAGTGTTCATGGGCCTGTCGCTGATGGGCATCGTGATCCAGGTCGGCTCGTTCAACATGCGCGACATCGTTGAGTATCAAGCGCAGAACCTGTGGTTCGTCATTCCGCAGATCTTCGGTTTCCTGACCTTCTTCATTGCCGGCGTCGCCGTGACTCACCGTCACCCGTTCGACCAGCCGGAAGCGGAACAGGAACTGGCCGACGGTTACCACATTGAATACGCTGGCATGAAATGGGGCATGTTCTTCGTCGGCGAGTACATCGGCATCGTGTTGATTTCGGCGCTGCTGGTAACCTTGTTCTTCGGTGGCTGGCACGGTCCGTTCGGTATTCTGCCGCAGATCCCGTTCATCTGGTTCGCGCTGAAAACCGCGTTCTTCATCATGTTCTTCATCCTGCTGCGCGCCTCGATCCCGCGCCCACGGTATGACCAAGTGATGGATTTCAGCTGGAAGTTCTGCCTGCCGCTGACCCTCATCAACATGCTGGTGACCGCTGCGATCGTGTTGCTCAACACGCCCGCCGTCGCGGCTCAGTGAGGATAGAGAATCATGAAGTACATTTTTGACATCGTGCATGGCTTCTTCACCCAGCTTCGCAGCCTGGTGATGATCTTCAGCCACGCCTTCCGCAAGCGCGATACGCTGCAGTATCCGGAAGAAGCGGTGTACCTGCCGCCGCGCTTTCGTGGCCGTATCGTCCTGACTCGCGACCCCGACGGCGAAGAGCGTTGTGTAGCCTGCAACCTGTGCGCCGTGGCGTGCCCGGTCGGTTGCATCTCGCTGCAGAAAGCTGAAACCGAAGACGGTCGCTGGTACCCGGAGTTTTTCCGTATCAACTTCTCGCGCTGCATTTTCTGCGGCCTCTGCGAGGAAGCCTGCCCGACCACCGCGATCCAGCTGACACCGGATTTCGAGATGGCCGAGTTCAAACGTCAGGACTTGGTGTACGAGAAAGAAGATCTGTTGATCTCCGGCCCCGGCAAAAACCCTGATTACAACTTCTATCGTGTTGCAGGTATGGCGATTGCCGGTAAGCCAAAAGGCGCCGCGCAGAATGAAGCCGAACCGATCAACGTGAAGAGCTTGCTGCCTTAAGGAAGAAAGATGGAATTCGCTTTCTATTTCGCATCGGGTATCGCTGTTGTGTCCACGCTTCGCGTGATCACCAACACCAACCCTGTGCACGCCCTGCTCTACCTGATCATTTCGCTGCTTGCCGTAGCGATGACCTTTTTCACCCTCGGCGCACCGTTTGCCGGAGTGCTGGAAGTGATCGCCTACGCTGGCGCCATCATGGTGCTGTTCGTGTTCGTGGTGATGATGCTGAACCTGGGGCCCGCCTCGGCTCAGCAAGAGCGCGTCTGGCTCAAACCCGGCATCTGGCTCGGCCCGGTCGTACTCGGCGCCCTGCTGCTGGTTGAACTGCTCTACGTGCTGTTCAGCCACTCCAGCGGTCAGGCCGTCGGCCACACCACTGTAGACGCCAAGGCCGTGGGCATCAGCCTGTTCGGTCCTTATCTGCTGGTGGTCGAACTCGCCTCGATGTTGCTGCTCGCCGCAGCCGTCACGGCGTTCCACTTGGGCCGCAACGAAGCCAAGGAGCAATGACGATGCCTGCTATCCCTATGGAGCATGGTCTGGCGGTCGCCGGCATCCTGTTCTGCCTCGGTCTGGTCGGCCTGATGGTCCGCCGCAACATTCTTTTCGTGCTGATGAGCCTGGAGGTCATGATGAATGCCTCCGCACTGGCGTTCATCGTTGCCGGTAGCCGCTGGGCGCAGCCGGATGGACAGATCATGTTCATCCTGGTGATCAGCCTGGCAGCCGCCGAGGCCAGTATTGGCCTGGCGATTCTGTTGCAGCTGTATCGCCGCTTCCACACTCTCGATATCGACGCTGCCAGCGAGATGCGCGGATGAATCTTCTCTATCTGACTTTCGTATTCCCTCTCATAGGTTTCCTGCTGCTGGCGTTCTCACGCGGCCGCCTCTCGGAAAACCTGTCGGCCCTGATCGGCGTCGGCTCCATCGGCTTGTCTGCCATCGTCACGGCTTATGTGATCTGGCAGTTCAACGTTGCGCCACCTGAAGGCGGTCACTACACGCAAGTGTTGTGGCAGTGGATGGCGGTGGAAGGCTTTACGCCTAACTTCGCGCTGTACCTGGATGGTCTGTCCCTGACCATGCTCGGTGTGGTGGTCGGCGTCGGCTTCCTGATCCACCTGTTCGCGTCCTGGTACATGCGCGGTGAAGCCGGTTACTCGCGCTTCTTCGCCTACACCAACCTGTTTATCGCCAGCATGCTGTTCCTGGTGCTGGGCGATAACCTGTTGTTCCTGTACTTCGGTTGGGAAGGCGTTGGCCTGTGCTCGTATCTGTTGATCGGTTTCTACTACAGCAACCGCAACAACGGTAACGCGGCACTGAAAGCCTTCATCGTGACCCGTATCGGCGACGTGTTCATGGCCATCGGCCTGTTCATCCTGTTCGCGCAACTGGGCACGCTGAACGTCCAGGAATTGCTGGTTCTGGCGCCGCAGAAGTTCCAGGCTGGCGACTTCTGGATGGTCATGGCGACCCTGATGCTGCTGGGTGGCGCAGTCGGTAAATCCGCGCAACTGCCGCTGCAAACCTGGCTGGCGGATGCGATGGCCGGTCCTACTCCGGTTTCGGCACTGATCCACGCCGCAACCATGGTGACCGCCGGTGTTTACCTGATCGCCCGTACTCACGGTCTATTTGCCCTGGCGCCGGATATCCTGCACCTCGTCGGCGTCGTCGGCGGCGTGACCCTGGTACTCGCAGGTTTTGCCGCACTGGTTCAGACCGACATCAAACGTATCCTCGCCTACTCGACCATGAGCCAGATCGGCTACATGTTCCTGGCCCTGGGCGTTGGCGCGTGGGATGGTGCGATCTTCCACTTGATGACCCACGCCTTCTTCAAGGCGCTGCTGTTCCTTGCGTCCGGTTCGGTGATCGTTGCCTGCCACCACGAGCAGAACATCTTCAAGATGGGCGGTCTGTGGAAGAACCTGCCACTGGCCTACGCCAGCTTCATCGTCGGCGGCGCGGCTCTGTCGGCCCTGCCACTGGTGACCGCAGGCTTCTACTCCAAGGACGAAATCCTCTGGGAAGCGTTCGCCAGCGGCAACCACGGTCTGCTTTACGCAGGTCTGGTCGGCGCGTTCATGACGTCGCTGTACACCTTCCGCCTGATCTTCATCGCGTTCCACGGTGAAGCGAAGACCGAAGCGCACGCCGGTCACGGCATCGCTCACTGGCTGCCACTGTCGGTGCTGATCGTGCTGTCGACCTTTGTCGGCGCGATGATCGTTCCACCGCTGCACGGCGTGCTGCCGGAAAGCGTCGGCCATGCCGGCGGCGAAGCCAAGCACAGTCTGGAAATCGCCTCGGGCGCCATCGCCCTGTCCGGTATCCTGCTGGCCGCGCTGCTGTTCCTCGGCAAGCGTCGTTTCGTCACTGCAATCGCCAACAGCGGCATCGGCCGCTTCCTTTCGGCCTGGTGGTTCGCTGCCTGGGGCTTCGACTGGATCTACGACAAACTGTTCGTCAAGCCCTACCTTGCGATCAGCCACGTACTGCGCAGAGACCCGCTCGACCAGACCATCGGTCTGATCCCTCGTATGGCCAAAGGCGGTCACACCGCCCTGAGCCGTACCGAAACCGGTCAACTGCGTTGGTACGCGGCATCGATGGCAGCCGGCTCCGTGCTGGTCATCGGCGCCATCGTGCTGGTAGCGGTCTGAATATGAACCTTGCGAACTTGCGAAAGGAATTGAGCCCGTCATGATTCTGCCTTGGCTAATCCTGATCCCCTTCATCGGCGGCCTGCTATGCTGGATGGGTGAGCGCTTCGGCGCCACCCTCCCCCGCTGGATTGCGCTGATCACCATGTCCCTGTTGCTCTCCCTCGGCCTTTGGCTGTGGGCCAACGGTGACTATTCATTTGCCCCGGCGCCTGGCGCCGATCCGACCTGGGCGCTTGAGTTCAAGCACATCTGGATCGAGCGCTTTGGCATCAGCGTGCACCTGGCCCTCGACGGCCTGTCGCTGCTGATGATCATGCTGACCGGTCTGTTGGGCGTGCTCTCGGTCCTCTGCTCGTGGAAAGAAATTCAACGTCACGTTGGCTTCTTCCACCTGAACCTTATGTGGATCCTGGGCGGTGTCGTCGGCGTGTTCCTCGCCCTCGACCTGTTCATGTTCTTCTTCTTCTGGGAAATGATGCTGGTGCCGATGTACTTCCTCATCGCGCTCTGGGGTCACAGTTCTTCGGACGGCAAGAAAACCCGGATCTACGCGGCGACCAAGTTCTTCATCTTCACTCAGGCGTCCGGCCTGATCATGTTGGTGGCGATCCTGGGCCTGGTACTGGTCAACTTCAACGACACCGGCGTGATTACCTTCAACTACGCCGATCTGTTGAAAACCAAGATGTCGCTGACCACCGAGTACATCCTGATGCTCGGCTTCTTCATCGCCTTCGCGGTGAAGCTGCCGGTAGTGCCGTTCCACTCCTGGTTGCCTGACGCTCACGCCCAGGCGCCGACCGCGGGTTCCGTCGACCTGGCCGGTATCTTGTTGAAAACGGCTGCTTACGGTCTGCTGCGTTTCGCCCTGCCGCTGTTCCCGAATGCTTCGGCCGAGTTCGCGCCGTTCGCCATGACCCTGGGTCTGATCGGGATCTTCTACGGTGCGTTCCTGGCGTTCGCGCAAACTGACATCAAGCGTCTGGTCGCGTACTCCAGCGTTTCGCACATGGGCTTCGTGCTGATCGGCATCTACTCCGGCAGCCAACTGGCGCTGCAGGGCGCGGTAATGCAGATGCTCGCGCACGGCCTGTCGGCCGCGGCACTCTTTATCCTGTGTGGCCAGCTCTACGAGCGCACTCACACTCGCGACATGCGTGAAATGGGTGGCCTGTGGTCGAAGATCGCCTACCTGCCAGGCGTCAGCCTGTTCTTCGCGGCGGCCTCCCTGGGCTTGCCGGCGACCGGTAACTTCGTCGGCGAATTCCTGATCCTGATCGGCACCTTCGCCAGCGCGCCATGGGTCACCGTGCTCGCGACTTCCGGCCTGGTGTTCGGTTCGGTCTACTCGCTGATCATGATTCACCGTGCCTACTTCGGCGCGTCCAAATCGGACGCGGTGATGCATGGCATGGATGGTCGCGAACTGATCATGGTGGTCGGTCTGGCGGCGCTGCTGATTTACATCGGCGTGTACCCGCAACCGTTCCTCGATACCTCTGCCGCGACGATGCATGGCGTGCAGCAGTGGCTCGGCACCGCCTTCACTCAACTCGCTTCGGCCCGGTAAGAGCGCTATGGAATTCACGACTCAACACTTTATCGCGCTTGCGCCGTTGTTGATCACCAGCGCCACGATCATCGTGGTGATGCTGGCAATCGCCTGGCGCCGCAACCACTCGCAGACCTTCCTGATTTCCGTGGCGGGTCTGAACCTGGCGTTGCTGTCGATCCTGCCAGCCCTGAAAGTCGCGCCATTGGCCGTGACCCCGCTGCTGCAAATCGATAGCTTCGCTTGCTTGTACATGGCGCTGATCCTGGTCGCCACCCTCGCTTGTGTGACGCTTGCCCACGCCTACCTCGGCGATGGTGGTTCGGGTTACCCGGGTAACCGTGAAGAACTGTACCTGCTGATCCTGATGTCCGCCGCCGGTGGCCTGGTGCTGGTCAGCGCGCAGCACCTGGCCGGGTTGTTCGTCGGTCTGGAACTGCTGTCGGTGCCGGTCTATGGTCTGGTGGCCTATGCCTTCTTCAACAAGCGCTCTCTGGAAGCCGGTATCAAGTACATGGTGCTGTCGGCCGCCGGTTCCGCGTTCCTGTTGTTCGGTATGGCGCTGCTGTACGCCGATTCGGGCAGCCTGAGCTTCGTCGGTATCGGCCAGGCCCTCGCGGCTACTGGTCTGCCAAGTTCGCTGGCTCAATTGGGCCTGGGCATGATGCTGATCGGTCTGGCGTTCAAGCTGTCGCTGGTACCGTTCCACCTCTGGACCCCGGACGTTTACGAAGGTGCTCCGGCACCGGTGGCAGCGTTCCTGGCCACCGCTTCGAAAGTGGCCGTGTTCGCGGTCATGGTGCGTCTGTTCCAGATCTCCCCGGCGGCGAGCAGCGGTGTGCTGAGCGACGTTCTGACCATCATCGCCATTGCGTCGATCCTGTTCGGTAACCTGCTGGCACTGACCCAGAGCAACCTCAAGCGTCTGCTGGGTTACTCGTCCATCGCTCACTTCGGTTACCTGCTGATCGCCCTGGTGGCGAGCAAGGGTCTGGCCGTGGAAGCCATCGGCGTGTACCTGGTCACCTACGTGATCACCAGCCTCGGCGCGTTCGGCGTGATCACGCTGATGTCCTCGCCGTACAACGGCCGTGACGCGGATGCCCTGTACGAATACCGCGGCCTGTTCTGGCGCCGTCCGTACCTGACCGCCGTCCTGACCGTGATGATGCTGTCCCTGGCCGGTATCCCGCTGACCGCGGGCTTCATCGGCAAGTTCTACATCATCGCTACCGGTGTCGAGTCGCACCAATGGTGGCTGGTCGGTTCCCTGGTACTGGGCAGCGCCATCGGCGTTTTCTACTACCTGCGCGTCATGGTCACCCTGTACCTGATCGAGCCGAACCTGCGTCGCCACGATGCGCAACTGCACTGGGAACAACGTGCAGGTGGCGTGATGCTGCTGGCCATCGCTGCACTGGCGTTCTTCCTCGGTCTGTATCCGCAGCCGTTGCTGATCCTGGTTCAGCAGGCGGGGTTGGCGGGTTGATCGCTTAGGCGGTACTCGGTAGAAAACAGAAACGGCACCTTCGGGTGCCGTTTTTGCGTTTGTGGGATTTGTTACTGCCGCCCTCCCCTACTTCTGCAATCCCCGAAAGCTCGCGCGGGATTGTCCGTTTCGTCCTACAGCCAGAACCAAGCACTTGGTTCTACCTTGGAGACCAGGACGAAAAGGATGGCTTCGATGCCTTGACCTATTCGATTATCGAGACAACACTATACGTAGGTAGCGTACAGAATATGGATGCTCTTTTTATCGAATTGCCTGCGTTCCAGAAACACCGAAACGATTATCTGGATGACGATCTGTTTCGCAGCTTTCAACTGGAGCTGCTGAAAAACCCTGAAGCGGGCGATCTCGTGGAAGGTACGGGCGGTTTGCGCAAAGTCCGCTTCTCCGACCAGCGACGAGGCAAAGGCAAGCGCAGCGGATTACGGGTGATTTATTACTGGTGGTCAGGCTTCGATCAATTCTGGCTGTTCACGGTGTACAGCAAAAACGAGCAAGACGACCTGACGCCAGCCCAGAAAAAACTTTTCAGACAAACGCTGCATAGAGAAATCAATACGAGAACCCACTATGAAACGTGACATTTTTTCCGAACTGATGGAGGGCCTCGAAGCCTTGGCCGACGAGCGCCAAGGTAAGGTCACGCTGCGGAGCCACAAGGTTCAGTTGCCAAAACTTGTACCCATCACTGCCGAGGAAGTGGTAGCCATCCGCCAACAGCTCAACCTTTCCCGATCGGTGTTCGCCATGTACCTGCGCACCAACACCCGAACCCTTGAAAACTGGGAACAAGGACGGGCAACACCGAATGCCCAAGCCACGACATTGATCCGCTTGGTTGAACGCTTTCCGCAGACGATCGAACAACTCGCAGCGCTGACTTGAACTTGCAGGGTCGTCATTTCACGCACATGACGAAATTGTAATAACCCCATCACGTTGGCGTTATCCGCAAATTGCAACGATGTCACCAGGCGACCATGTCGGCGGGCCCTTGCCCGTCGAACAATAAATTCCACGCCGAAGCATTTCCGCTCTGTCGGCTCCGGGCCGTCCATGGTGTTGGACGCAATACCCAGCAGGGTCTTGCGGTGGGTGCCTTCCAGCAGCGCGGCGAAGTCACCGAGCATGACCGTAGCCGTAGCCGAGGACAATGACTCGCTGGCATTGGCCAGCAGGGATTCGGTGTCGGCTTTGGAATTGGCGAAAAACATCTGATTGGGGTGTAGGGCGTGGCCATGACGTGAGCGGTAGGGTTCAGGTAGTAATCAAGGGCGCGTTCGGCAGCTTCGTGGAGTTTTTTGGCATCGATGGAGGCGTAGGGGGATGTTGGGTCGGTGTCCGTAGCTGTGTTTGCTTCGGGAGGGTTTGGTGTGGGCTTTTTCATGATTTTGGTGTGCATCACTCGGCGCAGAAACCTGTGGGAGCGCGGGCGCGAATGCGGTGGGTCAGGCAACATCAATGGTGAATGTCAGTCCGCTATCGCGAGCAGGCTCACTCCCACAGGTATTGCGTCGATTACAAATGCTGTGAACATCGCAGATCATTGTGGGAGTGAGCCTGCTCGCGATGACGGACTATCAGCCACAAACAAAAACGGCACCTTGCGGTGCCGTTTGCGTTTCACAGTTCAGATGTCACTTACGCGCCGCCTCCCACGATTTCAGCAGTTCGTTGTAGCTCACGGTTTCACCTTTAGGCTTCTCGTTCGCCAGTTTAGGCTTCGGTGCCCCCGGTTGGTCCAACCAGTACTGCGCGTCGCGCTCGGGGTTCATTTTCGGTGCGCAGGTGGCTTGCGCCTTCGAGCGTTCCAGGCGGGTCATGATCGCGTCCTGATCCTTGGCCAAACCATCCAGCGCCTGTTGCGGGGTTTTCTCGCCGCTGGCGGCTTCGGCGATGTGGCTCCACCACAGTTGTGCCAAACGCGGATAGTCCGGCACGTTGGTCCCGGTCGGGGTCCATTGCACACGGGCCGGGCTGCGATAGAACTCGACCAGGCCACCGAGTTTCGGTGCCAGGTCGGTCATGGCTTGCGAGTTGATGTCCGACTCGCGGATCGGCGTCAGGCCGACGATGGTTTTCTTCAGGGATACGGTTTTCGAGGTCACGAACTGCGCGTACAGCCAGGCCGCGAGTTTTTGCTTCTCAGGCGTGGACTTGAGGAAGGTCCAGGAACCGGCGTCCTGATAACCGAGTTTCATGCCCTCTTCCCAGTACGGACCTTTCGGCGACGGCGCCATGCGCCATTTCGGCGTGCCGTCGGTGTTCATTACCGGCAGGCCCGGTTTGGTCATGTCGGCGGTAAACGCGGTGTACCAGAAGATTTGCTGGGCGATGTTGCCCTGGGACGGCACCGGGCCGGACTCAGAGAAGGTCATACCCGCCGCTTCTGGCGGTGCATATTTCTTCAGCCAGTCGACGTATTTGGTGGTTGCATAGACCGCCGCCGGGCCGTTGGTGTCGCCGCCGCGGGTCACGCTGGAACCCACCGGATGGCAGTCCTCGACGCGGATGCCCCACTCGTCCACCGGCAAGCCGTTGGGAATGCCTTTGTCGCCAGCGCCGGCCATGGAGAACCAGGCATCGGTGAAGCGCCAGCCCAGGGACGGGTCTTTCTTGCCGTAGTCCATGTGACCGTAGACGCGCTTGCCGTCGATTTCCTTGATGTCTTCACTGAAGAATTTGGCAATGTCTTCATAGGCCGACCAGTTCACCGGCACGCCCAGTTCATAACCGTATTTTTCTTTGAATTTTGCTTTCAGATCCGCCCGCTCGAACCAGTCGGCGCGGAACCAGTAGAGGTTGGCGAACTGCTGGTCGGGCAGCTGATAGATCTTGCCGTCCGGCGCGGTGGTGAACGAGATGCCGATGAAGTCTTTGATGTCCAGGGTCGGCGAGGTGTAGGCCTTGCCTTCGTTGGCCATCAGGTCGGTGATCGATTCGGTTTTGCCGTAGCGAAAGTGCGTACCGATCAGGTCCGAGTCGTTGACCCAGCCGTCATAGATATTCTTGTCCGATTGCATCTGGGTCTGCAGCTTTTCCACCACGTCGCCTTCTTGCAGCAAGTCGTGGGTCACTTTGATCCCGGTGATCTCGGTAAAGGCTTTGGCCAGCACTTTGGATTCATATTCATGGGTCGCGATGGTTTCCGAGACGACCTTGATGTTCATCCCACGAAACGGCTCGGCCGCCTTGATGAACCATTTCAATTCCGCGAGCTGCTGATCGGCCGTCAGCGTGGACGGTTTGAATTCGCTGCCGATCCACTTTTTCGCCGCGTCTTCGTAGGCATCGGCCCAGGCAGATGCGCTCAAACCGCTGAGTGCCAGCATGGCTGCCAATGAAATGCTATGTCGCAGCTTATTGTTTTTGTCGAACATAGAGACCTCCTTATTAGGTTTCGGAGCAACATTGCCGAGCAATTCGACTAGCCCCAACGCATCACAGCCAACAGCCACACCAAGGACAACGCGAACGCTATCCAGATGCTCCAGTCGGTGACGCCGATTACCAGCAAATGCAGGTAGGCGCTGCCGAGAAGACCGATAAACAACCGATCGCCACGGGTGGTGGCAATCGGCAACAAACCACGCCGAAGAATGCTCGGCGAACGCAATTCCCAGGTCGTCATTCCCACCAGGATCAAGGCAATGACGCTGAAGAACGCCGTCGTGGGGCCGGTCCAACTCATCCATTCCATCATCAGCTCCTCAGACCCGGCCCAGGGCAAAGCCCTTGGCCACGTGGTTGCGAACAAACCAGATCACCAGCATGCCCGGCAGAATGGTCAACACCCCCGCCGCCGCCAGCACGCCCCAGTCGATACCGGACGCCGAGACCGTGCGCGTCATCACCGCCGCAATCGGTTTGGCGTTGACCGACGTCAGGGTTCGCGCCAGCAGCAGTTCGACCCAGGAAAACATGAAGCAGAAAAACGCCGTCACACCGATCCCGGAACCAATCAGCGGAACGAAAATCTTCACGAAGAACTTGGGGAAACTGTAGCCGTCGATGTAGGCGGTTTCGTCGATCTCCTTCGGAACGCCGGACATGAAGCCCTCAAGGATCCACACCGCCAACGGCACGTTAAACAGGCAATGAGCCAACGCGACGGCGATGTGCGTATCGAACAAACCGATCGAGGAATACAGCTGGAAGAACGGCAGCAAAAACACCGCCGGTGGTGCCATGCGGTTGGTCAGAAGCCAGAAGAACAGGTGCTTGTCACCGAGGAACCGATAGCGCGAGAACGCATACGCCGCTGGCAATGCCACGCTCAGCGAAATCACCGTGTTCAGGCTCACGTAGTACAGCGAGTTGAGGTAACCGGTGTACCAGGCCGGATCGGTGAAGATCACTTTGTAGTTGGCGAAGGTGAAATCCTGCGGAAACAACGTCAGGCCGCTGAGGATTTCGGTGTTGCTCTTGAAGGACATGTTCAGCAGCCAGTAGATCGGCACCAGCAGGAACAGGATGTAGATCACCAGCGGAATAAGCTTTCTTTTACTCATGGCAGACCTCAGCGGTTGGCGTCAGAGTGAGTCATGGCCGTATAGAACAGCCAGGACACCAACAGGATGATCAGGAAGTACACCAGCGAGAAAGCCGCCGCCGGGCCGAGGTCGAACTGCCCGATCGCCATTTGCGTCAGGGTCTGACTCAAGAACGTCGTGGCATTCCCCGGACCGCCACCGGTCAGCACGAACGGCTCGGTGTAGATCATGAAACTGTCCATGAACCGCAGCATCACCGCGATCAGCAACACGCTCTTGAGCTTGGGCAGCTGGATGTGGCGGAAAACCGCCCAGGCCGACGCCCGATCAATCCGTGCCGCCTGGTAATAGACGTCCGGAATCGCCCGCAGACCCGAGAAACACAACAGCGCCACCAACGACGTCCAGTGCCAGACGTCCATCACCAGCACCGTGACCCAGGCATCCATGGTGTTGGCCGCGTAGTTGTAGTTCAGGCCCATGGCCTTGAGGCTTGCGCCGAGCAAACCAATGTCCGCACGGCCAAAGATCTGCCAGATGGTGCCGACCACGTTCCACGGAATCAGCAATGGAATCGCCAGAATGATCAGCACCAGCGATGACCAGCGGCCCTTGGTCGGCATGGTCAGGGCGATGGCGATACCCAGCGGGATTTCGATCAGCAGCACACAGCCCGAGTAGATGAACTGACGCAGCAACGAGTCATGCAGGCGCGGATCGAGCAGCACTTGCCGGTACCAGTCGGCGCCGACGAAGTAGCGACTGGACTGGTCGAAAATGTCCTGCACCGAGTAGTTGACCACGGTCATCATCGGGATCACCGCACTGAACGCCACCAGCAAAAACACCGGCAACACCAGCCACCAGGCCTTGTTGTTCTGCACCTTGTTCATGGCTGCGTCTCCAGCAGGTAATCGTCGGCATACACCATCAACCACTGTGCCGGGAAGCTGATGTAGGCGGTTCCCTCAGGCACTGGCTTGTCTTCGGCCAGGCGCACTTTCAGCGGCGCGCCGTCGAGGTTCAGGGTCATGATTTTGTAGGTCCCGAGGTCTTCGACGTGTACGACCTGTGCCTGCATCGCGTCGTCAAAGGGTTCGTCCCACACATGGACGAACTCCGGACGGATACCGACCTTCAAGGTGTGCCACTCGGATTCGGCGATGCGTTTCTGTTGGGCGTCCGACAGCGGCAAATGGGTCGATGCAAAACCGACACCGCCTGGCTGCGGCTGAACCTCGATCAGGTTCATCCCCGGACTGCCGATGAAATAGCCGACAAAGGTGTGGCTCGGTCGCTCGAACAATTCTCGCGGCGTACCGAATTGCACGATCTGCCCGCCGTACATCACCGCGATCTTGTCGGCGAAGGTCGAGGCTTCGAGCTGATCGTGAGTAACGTAGACCATGGTGATGTTGAACTGCTCGTGGATCTGCTTGAGCTTGCGCCGCAGCTTCCACTTCAGGTGCGGGTCGATCACCGTCAGCGGTTCATCGAACAGGATCGCCGAGACGTCATCGCGCACCAACCCACGGCCCATGGAGACTTTCTGCTTCTCATCAGCCGTGAGGTTGCGCGCCTTCTTGCTCAGCAACGCCTGGAGATCGAGAACTTCGGCGATTTCCTGCACCTTGCTGTGAATTTTCGCCTCGGCCATGCCCTGATTGCGCAGCGGAAAAGCCAGGTTATCGAACACCGTCATGGTGTCGTAGACCACCGGAAACTGGAAAACCTGAGCGATGTTACGCTTCTCCGGGGTCAGATCGTTGACCACTTTACTGTCGAACAGCACCTGCCCCTGGGACGGACTGAGCAATCCGGAAATGATGTTGAGCAAGGTCGACTTGCCGCAACCCGACGGCCCGAGCAAGGCATAGGCTCCGCCCTGCTCCCAGACGTGATCCATCTCGCGAATCGCGTAATCCTCAGGGCCGCTCGGCGTGCGGGTGTAACTGTGGGCGAGGTGTTGCAAACGAATTTCGGCCATCAGGCAACCCTCGAGATACGGCGACCGGGCGCCTGGACCAGCTGCCCCTGCCTATCGAACACAAACAGTTTATGGGTCGGGATATAGATCCGAATCGGCGCATCGACGTCGTATTCGTGGACGCCCGGCAGGTGCAGCACCAGCAGGAAATGCTCGTTGCGCACATGGAGGAAGGTTTCCGACCCGCTGATCTCGGCCACCTCGACGGTCACCGCCAGCTCCAGATCATCGTCGTTGCTCGGCACCAGCGAAATATGGCTGGGCCGTACGCCAAAGCGGAACTCGCCCTCGCCCACCGGCCGCAGATCGACGTTCAGTGGGAAGTGCACGAAATTGGCGAAGCTGACTTCGTTGCCAGCGATACGCCCCGGCATCAGGTTGATCGGCGGCTCGGAGAACAACTCCGCCGCCAGCACGGTTTGCGGCTGGTGATAAACCTCGGAAGCCTTGCCGCTCTGAATCACCCGGCCCTCGTGAAGAATGGTGGTGGTGCCGCCCAACGCCAGGGCTTCATTGGGTTCGGTGGTGGCGTAGATGGCGATGGTGTGGTGAGCCTTGAACAGCTCGCGCATTTCCTGACGCAGTTCTTCGCGCAGTTTGTAGTCGAGGTTTACCAGCGGCTCGTCGAACAGGATCAACTCGGCGTCCTTGACCAGCGCCCGGGCCATCGCCGTGCGCTGTTGCTGACCACCGGAGAGTTCGAGGGGATGGCGCTGGAGAAATTTCTCGATGCGCAGCATCTTCGCGGTTTCCAGCACTTTGCTCTGGATCAGATCATTGGACACACCGCCCTGGCGCAACGGCGAGGCGATGTTCTCGAACACCGTCATGGTCGGGTAGTTGATGAACTGCTGATAGACCATCGACACGTTGCGCAAACGCACCGGGCGCTGGGTGACGTCGACGCCGTTCATCAGGATTCGGCCGCTGTCGGGCTTGTCCAGACCGGCCATCAGGCGCATGAGACTGGTTTTGCCGGACAGCGTGCGCCCGAGCAAAACGTTGAAGGATCCGGCTTCGAAACTAAGGCACGCATCGTCGATCCAGGTCTGGCCCTCGACGGTGCGGCTGACGTGCTCCAGGGTTAATGACATGGCTCGGCCTTTTTATTATTGGAGTCAAGCGACCGGAGCTACAGAGCGACATTCGTGCCAGAAATTGCAAGCCATTGATCCGGCTTGAAAATCCTTGAAGTGGAAGAAAAATCGCGTTCGTTGCTGAACAGAAATGAACAACCACGACTGAACAATTGAACAATCCAACCGTTGACAATGAACAATAGTGAACAACACTCTACTGGCTATTCACGGCCCTTGTAGGAGCCAGGCTTGCCGGCGAAGGCGTCCTTGAAATCGCCTTCGCCGGCAAGCCTGGCTCCTACGGTTATGTAGCGTTTGAACGTGATGCAAAACCCATAAAAACAATAAAGCTTGCTCAGAGATCGACTGCCATGGCCGCACCCGCCTCGCCGCTCTCCCACGACGCGATCATTCAGGACTCCTGGTCCCGTTGCCGAGCGTTTGGTCTCAATCATCAGAGCGCCCCGGCGTTCGACCAGCTGCCGGCCGAGGGCATCGCGCAATTGCTGGAGAGCCAGCACTCACTGGTGCAAACCACTCACCAGGAAGTCCTGCCGTATTACGAAAACATCCTCAGTAACTCAAATTGCCTGATCATGCTCGCCGACAATCAAGGCCAGGTGCTGACGTCCTGGGGCACTCAGCGATTTATCCAGCCGAGCCTGACCCGCGGTTTCAGCGCCGGCGCCAGCTGGATGGAACGGTGCAGCGGCACCAATGCGATCGGCACCGCGCTGGCCTGCGAGCAGGCGGTGCACATCGAGCACGATGAACATTTCCTCAAGGCCAACCGTTTCATGACCGGTTCCGCCGCGCCGATTTTCGATGCCGAGCGCAAGGTGATCGCGGTGCTGGATGTGTCCAGCGACAGCTACCTGCCGCCGTCCCACACCCTCGGCATGGTCAAAATGATGAGTCAGACCGTGGAAAACCGGCTGATCCTCAACCTGTTCCATGGCCAGCATTTCCAGCTGACCTTTAACACTGGACTGAACAACCTCGACAGCCAATGGGCGGGCCTGCTGATTTTCGACGAGACTGGCCAGGTGCTGTCGGCTAACCGCCGGGCCGACAATCTGCTGGGCATCAGCCTGTCGCGGGTCAGCGTCGAAAGTCTGTTCAAGGTTTCGCTGCTGGAGTTGCTGAACCAGCCGGACGGCCTGCCCTTCGCCTTGCAAACCTCGGGGCGCAACCGCTTCCAGTGCCTATTGAAGCGGCCGAAACAGACCGCGATTCAGGCGCGGCTATTTTCTGAAACAAAGAGTGCTGAACCCAGGAGCGCCGAACCCACGGTGGCGCCACCGGCAGCGATCAGCCTCAACACCCTGCATTTCGGTGACAGCCGCGTGGAAAAAGCCGTGCGCCAGGCCGAGCGTTTGCTGGAAAAAGACATTCCGTTGTTAATTCACGGTGAAACCGGGGTCGGGAAGGAGGTCTTCGTCAAAGCCCTGCATCAGTCCAGCTCTCGGAGCAAAAAACCCTTCATTGCCGTCAACTGTGCAGCCATCCCCGCCGAACTGGTGGAGTCTGAGCTGTTTGGCTACGAGAAAGGTGCATTCACCGGCGCCAACCAGAAAGGCAGCATTGGGCTGATCCGCAAGGCTGACCAAGGCACCCTGTTCCTTGATGAGATCGGTGATATGCCATTGCCGACTCAGGCTCGACTGCTGCGCGTGTTGCAGGAGCGTTGTGTGCAACCGGTGGGCAGCAGCGAGTTGTTCCCGGTGGATATTCGCATCATCTCGGCAACCAACCGTTCATTACGCGAGCAGGTTCAGCTCGGGCGGTTTCGTGAAGATCTGTATTACCGGATTGGTGGTCTGACGCTGGAATTGCCGCCGTTGAGGGAACGCAGTGATAAAGAGGCGTTGTTCAAGCGGCTGTGGGAACAGCATCGCGAACCGTCGCAGTGGGCGGGATTGAGTCGCGAGGTGCTGGACTTGTTCGAGCGGCATCCGTGGCCGGGCAATTTGCGTCAGGTGAGTAGCGTGATGCAGGTAGCGCTGGCCATGGCCGAGGAACAACCGGTGCGGCCGGAGCATTTGCCGGATGATTTTTTTGTGGATCTGGAGATGGAGCCGATGGATTCGCCGGAGCCGCTGGCGGTGGATTTGAATGATGCTGAGGATTTGAATCGGCAGTTGCAGGCGGCCGGAGGCAATATCTCCCATTTGGCCCGCAGGCTCGGGGTTAGCCGCAATACCCTTTACAAGCGATTGCGCCAGACCGAGTGACAAGCTAGCCGCAGCTGGCCGATCGTTCCCACGCTCTGCGTGGGAACGATCAGCAGCAATCAGTCAGCCAGACGCCAGGTCGTGCCGCCCTTCCCGTCTTCCAGCACCACGCCCATCGCGGTCAGCTGGTCGCGGATACGGTCCGATTCTGCCCAGTCTTTACCGGCACGGGCCGCCAGACGCGCAGCAATCAGCGCATCAACCTCAGCCGCATCAACCCGCCCTTCGGCACCGGCCTGCAAGAAGTCATCGGCTTCGAGCTGCAACACGCCCAGCACGCTGGCCAGTTCCTTCAGACGCGCCGCCAGACCCGCCGCCGCCTCTTGATCACTCTCGCGCAGACGGTTGATCTCACGCACCATCTCGAACAGCACCGCACACGCTTCCGGTGTGCCGAAGTCGTCGTTCATCACTTGGGTGAAACGCTCGACAAAGGCTTCGCCACCGGCCGGCGCTACGTTCGGCAGGCCTTTCAACGCGTGGTAGAAACGCTCGAGGGCGCCTTTGGCGTCCTTGAGGTTGTCTTCCGAGTAGTTGATCGCGCTGCGGTAGTGGCTCGACACCAGCAGATAACGCACGACTTCCGGGTGGTACTTTTCCAGCACGTCGCGAATGGTGAAGAAGTTGTTCAAGGACTTGGACATCTTCTCGCCATTGATGCGAATCATGCCGCAATGCATCCACGCGTTAGCGTAGGTCTTGCCGGTGGCCGCTTCGCTCTGGGCGATTTCGTTTTCGTGGTGCGGGAACTCAAGGTCGCTGCCGCCACCATGAATGTCGAAGGTCTCACCCAGGCAGCAGGTAGACATCACCGAGCACTCGATGTGCCAGCCCGGACGCCCATCGCCCCACGGCGATGGCCAACTCGGCTCGCCCGGCTTGGCGCCTTTCCACAGGACGAAGTCCAGCGGGTCCTGCTTGGACTCGTCGACTTCGATCCGCGCGCCGATGCGCAGGTCTTCGATCTTCTTGCGCGACAGCTTGCCGTAGCCCATGAACTTGGCGACGCGGTAGTACACGTCGCCATTGCCCGGTGCGTAGGCGTAACCCTTGTCGATCAGGGTCTGGATCATGGTCTGCATGCCAGCGATGTGATCGGTGGCACGCGGCTCCATGTCCGGCTTGAGGATGTTAAGGCGCGCCTCGTCCTCGTGCATCGCGGTGATCATGCGCTCGGTCAGCGCGTCGAACGGCTCGCCGTTCTCCTTGGCCCGATTGATGATCTTGTCTTCAATGTCGGTGATGTTGCGCACATACGTCAGGTTATAACCGCTGAACCGCAACCAGCGGGTCACCAGGTCAAACGCGACCATGCTGCGACCGTGGCCAATGTGGCAGTAGTCGTATACGGTCATCCCGCAGACGTACATGCGCACATTATTGCCATCCAGAGGCTTGAAGACTTCTTTGCTCTTGGTGAGCGTGTTGTAGATCGATAGCACGTTAGATTCCTTGAATCACTGGCCCCACGAATCACGCAAGGTCACGGTACGGTTGAACACCGGATGACCGGGTTTCGAGTCCTTGATATCCGCGCAGAAGTAACCTTCGCGCTCGAACTGGAAACGGTCTTCCGGCTGTGCATTGCCCAGCGAGGGTTCAGCACGACAACCGGTGAGGACTTGCAGCGAGTCAGGGTTGATGTTGTCCAGGAAACTGGCGCTGTCTTCGGCTTTCTCAGGGTTGGCCGAGCGGAACAGGCGGTCGTACAGACGCACTTCGCACTCGACGCTGGCAGCGGCCGGCACCCAGTGCACGACGCCTTTGACCTTGCGGCCTTCAGGGTTCTTGCCGAGGGTTTCCGGATCGTAGGAGCAACGCAGTTCGACGATGTTGCCATCGGCGTCCTTGATCGCTTCGTCGGCGCGGATCACGTAGCTGCCGCGCAGACGCACTTCGCCGTTCGGCTCAAGGCGTTTGTAGCCTTTTGGCGGCTCTTCCATGAAGTCTTCACGGTCGATGTAGAGCTCACGGGCGAACGGCAGAACGCGCATGCCCATGTCTTCTTTCGGGTGGCACGCCAATTCGAGGTTCTCGACCTGGCCTTCCGGGTAGTTGGTGATCACGACTTTCAGCGGACGCAGCACGCACATGGCACGCGGGGCGCTGTGGTCGAGGTCGTCACGGATGCTGAATTCCAGCATGCCGAAGTCGACCACGCCGTCGGAACGGTTGGTGCCGATCATTTCGCAGAAATTGCGGATCGATTTCGGCGTGTAACCACGGCGGCGGAAGCCGGACAGCGTGGACATGCGCGGATCGTCCCAGCCATGAACGTGCTTTTCATCGACCAGTTGCTTGAGCTTGCGCTTGCTGGTGATCGTGTAGTTCAGGTTCAGGCGCGAGAACTCGTACTGACGCGGTTGCGCCGGCACGGGCAGGTTCTCGAGGAACCACTCGTACAGCGGACGGTGGCTTTCGAATTCCAGGGTGCAGATCGAGTGGGTGATGCCTTCGATGGCGTCCGATTGACCGTGGGTGAAGTCGTAGTTCGGGTAGATGCACCACTTGTCACCGGTCTGGTGGTGGTGAGCGTGACGGATGCGATACATGATCGGGTCGCGCAGGTTCATGTTCGGCGAGGCCATGTCGATCTTGGCCCGCAACACGCGTGCGCCGTCCTTGAACTCGCCGGCCTTCATACGGGCGAACCAGTCGAGGTTTTCTTCCACGGAGCGGTCGCGGAACGGGCTGTTTTTGCCCGGCTCGGTCAGGCTGCCGCGGTATTCCTTGGCCTGTTCGGGGCTCAGGTCGTCGACGTAGGCCTTGCCGGCCTTGATCAGTTCAACGGCCCAGTCGTGCAACTGGTCGAAATACTGCGAGGCGTAGCGCACTTCACCGGACCATTCGAAGCCCAGCCATTTGACGTCGCTTTCGATCGCGTCGATGTATTCCTGGTCTTCCTTGGCCGGGTTGGTGTCGTCGAAACGCAGGTGCGTGACGCCACCAAATTCCTGGGCCAGACCGAAGTTCACGCAAATCGACTTGGCGTGACCGATGTGCAGGTAGCCGTTGGGCTCAGGCGGGAAACGGGTGACGATCTGCGTGTGCTTACCCGAGTCCAGGTCCGCCTGGATGATCGGGCGCAGGAAATTGACCGGCACGGCAGGGCCGGTCTTGGAATTCGAGGTAGGGTCGACAGTGGGCTTGCTCATAGGATCCTTGAACGTACAAGTGCGCGGCCAGTTGGCCAAATCAAAGCGGCGGTTAAAACAAAGGGGCTTATCATAGCCGATGCCGTCAAGTCGCTGACAGAGCAGGCCCGAAAACGGCTGCATTTAATCGGATGCAAATGAAAAACAGCCTCGAAATTCGCGCTTGGCACGCTAAACTGCGCATCTTGGCTGTTTTTGGCCAGACCGGTTGGGGGTGTTGAAGCCCCGAAACCCACGAATTCATTGAAAATGCTTTACCTCATAAAGAGTAATGATCATGACCCAAGTCAAACTGACAACAAACCATGGCGACATCGTCCTGGAACTGAACGCTGAAAAGGCACCGCTGACCGTTGCCAACTTCATCGAGTACGTCAAAGCCGGTCACTACGAAAACACAGTTTTCCACCGCGTCATCGGTAACTTCATGATCCAGGGCGGCGGTTTCGAGCCAGGCATGAAAGAAAAGAAAGACAAGCGCCCAAGCATCCAGAACGAAGCCGACAACGGCCTGCCGAACGAGAAGTACACCGTGGCCATGGCTCGCACCATGGAACCGCATTCGGCTTCCGCCCAGTTCTTCATCAACGTGGCTGACAACAGCTTCCTGAACCACAGCGCCAAGACCACTCAGGGCTGGGGCTACGCGGTATTCGCTAAAGTCGTTGCCGGCACCGACGTCGTCGACAAGATCAAAGGTGTTTCCACCACCATGAAATCCGGCCACCAGGACGTACCGGCAGAAGACGTGATCATCGAGAAAGCCGAGATCATTGAGTGATACTGCTGATTTCAGACTTACATCTGGAAGAGGAGCGCCCGGACATCACCCGGGCGTTTCTGGATTTGCTCGCCGGACGCGCCCGCTCGGCGAGTGCGTTTTACATTCTGGGCGACTTTTTCGAGGCGTGGATTGGCGACGATGCCATGACGCCCTTTCAGCGCTCCATCTGCCAGGCCCTGCGCGAACTCAGCGACAGCGGCACGGCCATTTTTCTGATGCACGGCAATCGCGACTTCATGCTCGGCCAGGCCTTCTGCAAACAGGCCGGCTGTACGTTGTTGAAGGACCCGAGTGTCGTGCAGTTTTACGGTGAACCGGTGTTATTGATGCACGGCGACAGCCTCTGCACCCGCGACGAGGCTTATATGAAGCTGCGTCGCTATCTGCGTAACCCGATAACCCTGTTCATCCTGCGGCATCTGCCCCTGAGTACTCGCCATAAACTGGCGCGCAAGCTACGCAGTGAAAGCCGTGCGCAGACGCGGATGAAGGCCAATGACATTGTTGATGTCACGCCGGAAGAAGTGCCACGGATCATGCAGGCCTTTGGCGTGAAGACCTTGATCCATGGGCATACCCATCGCCCGGCCATCCACAAATTGCAGATTGGCGAGCAGGCGGCCAAGCGGATTGTGTTGGGGGATTGGGATCGTCAGGGGTGGGCGTTGCAGGTGGATGAGAATGGGTTTGCGTTGGCGCCGTTCGACTTCGCCCCGCCGCCACAGCTGGCAGCACCTTCTGCCTGATCGACCTGATCGTTCCCACGCTCTGCGTGGGAATGCAGCCCGGGACGCTCTGCGTCCCAAGAGCCGAACGCGGAGCGTCCGTTGAGGCATTCCCACGCGGAGCGTGGGAACGATCCGCCCCCTAGTGACCTGAGGCAGCAGGCCCCGCCTTCGCCGCAAACGGCGGTTTCGCCAGCCACACCAGCAGAATCAACCCCATAAACCCCCACCCCAGCAACGTGAAGTAATCCACGGTGGAAAGCATGTACGCCTGACTGGTCAGCACATGATCCAGCTGCGCATACGCCGGACTCCCCGCTCCGCCCAGATTGTTCAACGCCTCCCGGGTCGCCGGCTCATAGGTGCTGATGCTTTCACTCAAATACGCATGGTGCTGATCCGCCCGGCGAATCCAGATCCACGTCGTCAACGACGCCGCAAAACTACCGCCCAAGGTCCGCAGGAACGTCGCAAGGCCCGCGCCGTCGGCGATCTGGCTCGGCGGCAGGTCCGACATCAAAATGCTCAAGGTCGGCATGAAGAACAGCGCCACGCCAATGCCCATGAACAACTGGACCAAAGCGATGTGCTGGAAGTCCACTTCATTGGTAAACCCGGCGCGCATGAAGCAGCTCAACCCGATACACAAGAACGCGCCGCCGGCCAGCAAGCGCAGGTCGAACTTTTGCGCGTACTTGCCGACAAACGGCGACATCAGCACCGGCAGAATCCCGATCGGCGCCACCGCCAACCCAGCCCAAGTCGCCGTGTAACCCATCTGGGTTTGCAGCCATTGCGGCAGGATCAGGTTGATCCCGAAGAACCCGGCGTAACCGCCCACCAGCACGATAGTGCCGATGCGGAAGTTGCGATACGCGAACAGTCGCAGGTTGACCACCGGGTGTTTGTCGGTCATTTCCCAGATCACGAACACCGCCAGTGCTATCACGGAAATGGCCGCGCCGATGATGATGAAGTTCGACTCGAACCAGTCCAGGTCGTTGCCCTTGTCGAGGATCACCTGCAATGCGCCGACGCCAATGATCAGCGTGATCAAACCGACGTAATCCATCGGCTGGTAACTGGTTTCCACCGGCCGCGCCTTGAGCTGCGAACGCACCACCATCACCGCGAAGACCCCGATCGGCACGTTGATAAAGAAGATCCACGGCCAGCTGTAACTGTCGGTGATCCAGCCGCCGAGGATGGGACCTGCAATCGGCGCCACCACCGTGACCATCGCCAGCAATGCCAGGGCCATGCCGCGCCTGGCCGGCGGATAGACGGCAATCAGCAGCGTTTGAGTCATCGGGTACAGGGGACCGGCCACCAGACCTTGAAGCACCCGGAAGCCAATCAGCTCCGGCATCGAGGTCGAGATACCGCAAAGAAACGAGGCCAGCACGAACAGCACTGTCGCCCAGAGAAACAGCTTCACCTCGCCGAAGCGCCGGCTGAGCCAACCGGTCAGGGGCAACGCGATGGCATTGCTCACCGCGAATGAGGTAATCACCCAGGTGCCCTGCTCCGAACTCACGCCCAGGTTGCCGGAAATCGTCGGCAGCGCCACGTTGGCGATGGTGGTGTCGAGCACCTGCATGAAGGTCGCCAGCGACAGGCCGATGGTGCTGAGCACTAGGCTTGGCGGCGTGAAAGACGCGTTATTACTCATCGCGAATCCTTTGAAACTTGGCTGGCGCCGCGCCCTTTAACGGGCGCAGCTGGCGGATTGGCGAATCAGCGTTGAACGGTTTTGCTGACCGCGGCGCTGTTGTCGTGGATCAATTGAGCGATCATCGCGTCGGCCTCGGCCAACTGACGGTCATAGACGTTGGTGCTGAACGAGGCCTTTTGCGGCGGCTGTTGCGCCAGCACCGGACCGCTCTGGTCATGCAGGTTCACATCGACCTGAGTCGACAGGCCGACTCGCAACGGGTGCTTGGCCAGTTCTTCGGCGTTGATGTGAATCCGCACTGGCACACGCTGGACGATCTTGATCCAGTTACCGGTGGCGTTCTGCGCCGGCAACAGGGCAAACGCGCTGCCGGTGCCGGCACCGAGGCTGTCGATGGTGCCGCTGAACTTCACGTCGCTGCCGTAGAGGTCGGCTTCGATGTCCACTGGCTGCCCGATGCGCATGTCACGCAGTTGGGTTTCCTTGAAGTTGGCGTCGATCCACAGCTGATCCAGCGGTATGACGGCCATCAATGCGGTGCCCGGCTGGACGCGTTGGCCCAGTTGTACGGAGCGCTTGGCCACGTAACCGGTAACCGGCGCAATTAAGGTGCTGCGAGAGTTGTTCAAGTAAGCCTGACGCAATTGCGCGGCAGCGGACATCACGTCCGGGTGCGACGAAACCACGGTGTCATCGACCAGCGCACTGGTGGTTTTCAGTTGCTGTTTGGCGTTGGCCAGGGCGTTTTGCGCCGAGGTCAGGTCATCGCGAGCGTGGGACAGTTCTTCCTGGGAAATCGCCCCGCCAGCGGCGAGGTTTTTCCGGCGATTGAAGTTGTCCTGAGCCTTTTGCACTTCGGCCTGCTGGGCGTTGACCTGGGCTTTCATGCCGTCGACGTTGCTGTACAAGCCGCGAACCTGACGCACGGTGCGGGCCAGATTGGCTTGGGCACTTTGCAGACCGACTTCGGCGTCGTTCGGGTCGAAGTTGATCAGCACCTGACCTTCGTGAACCAGGTCGCCGTCGTCGGCACCGATGCTGACCACGGTGCCGGTGACCAACGGAGTGATTTCCACCACGTTGCCGTTCACGTAGGCGTCGTCGGTGCTTTCGTTCCAGCGCCCGTAGAATTGGTGATAACCCCAGACGCCGATACCGGCGAGGATCACCACGATCGCCAACACCACCAGCATGACTTTGCGTTTGCGCGGGTTGCTCGTGTCTTGCGTGTTGTCAGACGCTTTATCAGTTGGAGCAGGAGTTGTATCGGCAGTGGCCATGACAAGTACCTTGAATTAGTTGTGCTGCGTGGCTGGGGTTGCGTTGGCTGCGGTCAGGGTTTCGCCCTGGAAGCCGCCGCCCAGCGCCTGCATCAGTTGGATCGACAGGTCGATCTGCTCGGCATTCAGGTTGGCCAGCTGACGCTGGGCCTGGAGCAATTGCTGCTCGATGCTGAGCACGTCCAGGTAATTCCCGATGCCGGAACCGTAACGCTGGACCACGGTGTTGTAAGAATCCTGGGCAATGTCGGTGGCGTGCTGCTGAGCCCCGATCTGCCGGCCGATGTCACGCAACTGGTTGATGGTGTCGCTGACATCGCCCAGCGCTTTCACCAGGCTTTTGTTGTACTGCGCCACGGCGAGGTCGTAATCGGCGTCGCGGGAATCGAGGTCGGCGCGCAGGCGGCCGCCGTCGAAGATCGGCACCGAGATCGTCGGCGCAATATTGAAGAAGCGACTGGCCGAACCGAACATTGCGTCGCCCAGCAAAGATTCGGCACCGGCGGCAGCGCTAAGGTTCAAGTTTGGATAGAACTGGGTTTTCCCGGCGGCGATGTCCTTGCTCGCCGCTTCGACCCGCCAGCGTGCGGCCACCAGGTCGGGACGACGACCCAACAGCTCGGCCGGCAGTACCGAGGGCAACGCGACGGCGCTGGCCTGAAGGATTTTCGGCCGGGCTATTTCGTTACCGCGATCCGGGCCTTTACCGAGCAATACGGCCAAAGCGATTTTCGCGCTTTGCAGGCGTTTCTCGGCGTCGATCAGGCTCGCTTCGGACGTGGCTTCCAGGCTTTCGGTCTGCTGGAACTGGTATTGACTGTCGATCCCGGAACTCAGGCGACGCTGGCTCAGATCGAGCATTTGCCGGGTGCGCTTCAGGTCTTCACTGGCCAGGTCATAGACGATGTGTGCCTGACCCAGGTCGCTGTAGGCGCGAGCCACGTCCGCGGACAAGGTCAGCTGAGCGGATTGTTGATCGACTTCGGCAGCACGGGCCTGGCCCAGTGCGGCTTCCCAGGCGTCGCGCTGACCGCCCCAGAGGTCGAAGTTGTAATTGAAACTGGCACTGATGTTACGCACGGTGGAGTACCTGTCGCCCTGCCCGCTCGGGTCCTGATCCCGGGCCAGACGCGAACGGCTGACGCCAGCGCTGGCATCGAGGGTTGGCATCCGCGCAGCGTCGGCGGAGTAAGCGGCGGCGCTGGCCTGGTGGGCGCGGGCATCGGCGATTTGCATGTCAGGGCTGTCGTGCAAGGCTTCGCGGATCAAGCCGTCGAGCTGTGGGTCGCCGAGGCTTTTCCACCAGTCGCTTTTCGGCCAGGCCGCGGGCGAGAGGGTCACGCCGCTGAGGGATTGCCCGGCCTTGAGGGTTTTCGCATCAAGGCTGACGCCTTCGGTGGTCAGGCCGCTGTAACTGGCGCAACCGGCCAGGGTCATGGCCGCCAGCACCAGGCTTAGGCCAGTACGCAGGGTTTTGTTGCTCATTTGTCACCTACCCGCAGCAGCGTGATCGAGTCACCGGCTGCCACCAAAATTTTCTTCAGGATCAGTTCCAGGGTTTTCAATTCTTCCGGGGTGATCGCGCCTGCCAGTTCATTCATCGCATCGGCGCCGATGTGCGGCAGGCGGTCGGCAAGCTTCTCGCCTTCTTGGGTCAGCACCAGTTGAACCTGACGGCGGTCCGCCTCGGAACGTTGGCGGGCGAGGAAACCTTTCTGTTCTAGACGATCGAGCATGCGGGTCATCGAACCACTGTCCAGCGACAGGTGACGGCACAGCTCGGCCGGGGTATCGACGCCGAACTGGGCCATGATGATCAACACTTTGAACTGCGCGGCGGTGATGCCGTGGGGTTCCATGTGCGTGTCGATGATCCGGTCCTTGAGCAGCGCAGCGCGCCCGAGCAGGAGGCCGAGATGGCAATGCTGGAATTCGTCTGGCGTGAAATGCTTCATCTGACCACCAATTAGCTGCCTAGGCAGAGAATGTATGACGAGATGTTACTGCCTAGGCAGCGAATGTCAACGTAATAGTTAGGTTGCTTGCTATTTAGTTGATCAATGGCGCGCGACTGATCGTTCCCATGCTCTGCGTGGGAATGCCTCAACGGACGCTCTGCGTTCGGCTTTGGAAGGGACGCGGAGCGTCCCGGGCTGCATTCCCACGCGGAGCGTGGGAACGATCAGGCGAGGGAACGCGGGTTTAGAAATCCCGCTTGTAGAAGATGTCCAGCGAACTGGCCACGCCGCCGGCGGCTTCGAGGTAGACCTTCTTGCTCAGCTTGTAACGCAAGGCGATGGTGTTGGCCGGTTCGAACACGCCCACGCCATAACGCAGGCTGAGTTTCTCCGAAATATTGCCGCTGGCCACCACACTGGTTGCGTTGCCGCTGCCCTGGGTGTCGAGCTGGAAGTCCTGAATGCCCAGATCCTTGGCCAACCCGCTGGTCACCCCCGAGCTGCCCATCAACCCCAGCCCCAGCGCGGCTTGGGCGAGCATATTGTTGTCCTCACCGCTGGTGCTCAACGGGCGCCCCAACACCAGATAGGACAACGCCTGCTCCTGGCTCATGGCCGGTTCCGAGAATATCTGCGTCGTCGGCTGCTCGGCGCTGCCGCTCAGGCGAATGCCGGCGATCACGTCGTCGGTCTGGCGAATCGCTTCGATGTCCAGATACGGCTGGTCGATGGGACCTGCGAACAGCAGCCGCGCACGGCGCACCGTCAATCGCTGACCGTAGGCGCGATAACGCCCGTCGTTGAGCCAGAGTTCGCCGCGGGTGTCCATGTTGTCGCCGATGTGCACATGACCTTGCAGATTGGCGGTCAGGCCAAAACCGGCAAAGCTGAGCTTGTCCTGTCCGACCGCCACATCGATGTCCATTGCCATGGCCATCGGCGGTTTGCCCGCTTCGGTCTGCTGGCCGACGATCACCGTGTCATCGGACACCTTGACCGTCGACGGCGGCAGCTCGCGCACGGTGATCTCGCCTTTGGGCACCAGCACCTTGCCGGCAATCGCCAGTTTGTCGTCCTTCATCGAAATCTTCAGGTCTGGCGCCATTTCCAGCTTGGCATACGGCTCGACGGTGACGGGCAATTGCGTGCCTTTGAGCGCCAGATCCACCACCAGCGCCTGACCCCAGGCGATGTTGCCGCTCAAGGTGCCCTGCCCGCTCTTGCCGCTTTTCCAACCGCCGTTCAACTGCACGGTTTCACCAGCAATCACGGCTTGAAGTTGCAGCGCTTCGAAGTCCATCGGCAGTTCAGGCCCGGAAATCTCGCCGTCGCTGAGCAGCAGATTGCCGTTGACCTGCGGCGCCAGCAGCGTGCCTGCAAGCGTGCCGCTACCATTCAAACGACCAGTCAGTTTCTCGACCATCGGCACGAAGGGCCGCGCTACCGACAGGTCCAGACCACTCAAGCGGAACGAGCCGGTCAGCGGTTTGTTGTTCGGCAGCGGATTGATCTGCGCCTGGACCATGAGTTCGCCGAGCTTGCCGCCAACGAAGTTGAGGTCAGTGTCGATGCGCTTGGGCGTGAGTTTGCTGGTGAGTGTCAGCGTCTGGTAGGGGAAGTCCAGCCACTGGTCCTTCTCCTTGATGCGCAACGTGCCGCCGCTGGCATCGACGCTGATCTGGCCGTTCGGGCCGCTGGCCGGCAGGTCCAGTTGCAGGTCGGCGTTGAGGAGGCCCTTCCAGGCGAAATCTTTCGGCAACCATTGCGCGAGGCTGTCGATCGGGAACTGTTTGAGGTGATAACGCAGCTTCGGCTCAGGTATCAGGCGCTGATCCTCACCGCACAGGCTGGCCGGGCCGGACGTCCAGCAATGGGCGCCGAAATTGACCTTGCCGTCCGCCAGCCGATCCAGCTTCGCCGGACCTTGCAGCTTCCAGTCCTGACCGCCGGCCTGGATATCACCGCTGGCCAGCCGACCACGCCAATTGCCTTTATCCAGATTGCCATCGAGGCCGAGTGCAAGTTTCAGCTTCGGCCCTTGCAGATCGAGGGCGAGTTTCTGGTTTTTCATATCGCCCTGGCCGCTGGCGGTCAGCGTCCCCAGTGACGTCTCACCAACCTGAATGCCACTGCCCTTGAGGTCGATTTTCGCGCGCTGTGCGCTGTCGAGGGTGGCGTCCAGATTCAGGCTTTGCAGGCGATTGTCTTCGAACGCCAGTTGCGTGCCTTGCAGCCCGAGCTTGCCTTGCGGCGCCTTGAGCGTCCCGGCGACATCGACGCGGCCATTGAGCTGACCGCGCAGTTGCGGCCAGAGCTGAGCCAGGCGCGGCAGCTTGATATCGATCTGGCCGGCGAGCTTCTGTTGCAGGCTGCCCTTGCCGTTGATGCTGTTGTCGCCAAGGCGAATTTGCAGCGCGTTGAGGTTCCATTGTTCACCACCGCCATCGGCTTTGGCCTGGATCACTGCCGGTTGGCCGCGCAGTTTGCCTTTCAAGTCGAGATCAGCGGTCAGGCTGAGTTTTTCATTCTTCATCTCGCCTTTGCTGCGCAACGGTCCGGCCAGGGTGCCCGGCAACTCTGCGACCCAGTACGCCGGGTTAATCGCCGACAGGTCCAGCGCGGTATCCCAGGCAATACCCTCGGCGAATTGCAGGTTCAGGTGCCCTTCGGCCTTGCCCTGGCCGGCTTCGAGTTGAATTTGTTGCAGGTAGATTTTCGTCAGGTCGCCGCTGAACGGGCTGGTCAGGCTGAACGCGCCGGCCGGGCCGTCGAGTGCGGCTTTGAAGCTGCCGAGGTATTGGCCGTCAGTGTAGGAAACTTCACCGTTGAAGCTGCGCAATGCCACTTCTGGCTCGTCGATCAGCGGATAGAGGCGATGCCACGGGAAATCCAGCCAGTCGATTTTTGCATCAACGCTCAGGCCTTTGCTCCAGTCGAGGTTGCCGGTGAGTTTGAGGCTTTGCTTGTCGTTGGCCGTGAGGTCCAACACGGCGATCTGAGCGCCATTGGCGTCGACCTTGCCTTGCAGCAACAGCGCGACCGGGCCAAGTTCTGCGGGCAACGTGGCTTTGCCGAGCAACTGGTAACCGTTTTTCAGGTCGCCGTCGCCGGTGAGTTCCAGTTGGTTGAGTTGCAGGGTGTCCGGCAAATCGACGCTGGGCTTGAACCCGTCAGCGGTGATCCGCACCTTGGCCGGCAGGTTTTCCACCAGCGGTTGCAGTTCACCGGTCAGTTGGCCGTTCAGGTAACCGCTGCTGTCGGCTTTCAGGTTCATGGTTTTCAGCAGATCGCCGTCGACCTTCAGGGCCAGCGTCCAAGGCTCGGTGCCGGGCGCCGGCAGGGTCAGTTTGCCTTCGGCGGTCAGCGGCCAGTTGCCGCTAGGTTGCAGCAGGCCTGAAAGATTCAGGCTCAGATCATCCCTTTGCAAATGAACGGAGTCGATCTGCAAGCCTTTGGCCGTCCAGTGCGCCGCCAGTTGCAAACCCTTGAGTTCTTCGCTGCCGTTGAACAGCAGGCTGCCGACCTGGACATCGCCCAGCTCGATGGCCAAGGGCAATTTCAGATCCGGAAGACTGATCGGCCCGCTGCCTTCTTCTTCCGTACCGGGCGGGAATTGCAGGCTGACCTGATCGGCTTTCAATTGCTCGATGCACAGGGTCATACGCGTCAGGCACAACGGCGACCAGGCGAAAATCGCCTTGTTCAGCTCAACCCGGCTGCTGTCCTGCTGCCACAGCACATGGTCGGCACTCCACTGTCCGCCCAGTCGACCCTGGAAATTGTCCACGGTCAAACCCGGCACAAACCCCAGCGCCCAGCGACTGCCCGCCGCTGTGCCCAGCACCGTGGCCACGGTCAGGATGACCAGCATCAGCAGCGCCAGAGTCGCCGACAGCGTTATTTTCAAACCACGATTCACAGCTCAGGCCCCATGGAAAAGTGCAGTCGAATGCCGCCGTCGTCGTCCATCGCATGGGCCAGGTCGAGGCGTATCGGCCCCACCGGCGAGACCCAGCGCACGCCGATACCGACACCGGTCTTGAGGTTCGGCAGTTCGAGGGTGTTGAAGGAGTTGCCTTGGTCGATGAAGGTCGCGACCCGCCATTTTTCGGCGATGGAGTACTGATACTCGACGCTGCCGGCGATCATGTAGCGGCCACCGATGCGGTCGCCCTCGGAGTTTTCCGGGGACAGGCTCTGGTAGTCGTAGCCGCGCACGCTCTGATCGCCACCGGCGAAGAAGCGCAACGACGGCGGCACCGATTTGTAGCCGTTGGTGGCGCTGCCGCCGACCTGCACCCGCCCGAGTAAGCGGTGCTTGTCGAAGACCGTGGTCAAGCCTTTCACCAACGCGGTGCCGTAGACCAGATTGGTGTCCGAGCCCACACCTTCCTTGGCCACTTTGGTCTCGAATTCCAGGCGATAACCGTTGTGCGGGTCGATGCGATTGTCGCTTTTCAGGTAGGAATAGCTGACGCCAGGCATCAGCAACGTGCTGAGCCCCGAGTCGTCGCCAAGCCTGTATTCCTCGCGCTGCCACTTGAGCGACACCACCCGCTGCCAACCGCTGGGCAGCTTGCTGTGCCACTCGGGACCGACGGTCAGCAGTTTGCTGAGGGAGTCGTTGTCGGCGATTTCTTCGTTCTGATAGCCACCGGCGAACCGCAGTTTGTCGGTCAGCGGCGGGTCCAGTGGAATGTCATAGAACACACCGACGTTCTGTCGTGGTACCGAGACTTCAGTCTCCCAGCCATAGCTGTGCCCCTGAGGGTTGACCCAGTGCCGGGTCCAGTTGGCCTTGACCCGTGGGCCGACGTCGGTGGAATAACCCAGCCCCAGGCCCATGGTCCGTGGTTTGCGGGTTTCGAGTTTGACGTCTACCGGGATGACATCGTTCTTCGACGCCGTCGGCGCCGCATCCACCCGCACACTTTCAAAATAGCCGCTCGATTGCATGGCCTGATTGAGTTCGGCGATCAGCTCGGAATCATAAGGCGCGCCCGCCTTGAACGGCACCATGCGTTGCAACAGGTCTTCGTCAAACGGCGTGTCACCCTCGAAACTGACCTTGCCCAGTGAATAGCGCGGGCCGCTGTTATAGATCAGTTCAATGTCGGCAACGCCGGCTCGCGGGTCGACTGATAATTTCTGGCTACTGAAGTGCCCGCTGAAAAAGCCGTAGCGCGAAGCCTGGTTCTGAATCAGGCGCTTGGCGTCCTCGTAATGACCATGGTTGAGCACTGCGCCGGTTTTCAACGCATTGCCTTTGGGTACACGAAAGGATTTGAGGGAGGCCGCCGGGCCGTCGATGCGAACAGTGACGTTGCGCAGATGTACAGGTTCGCCCGGATCAATGGTCAGCACCAGGCGAGGCGTCTTGCCGCCCTTCACCTGCGAGTCGATCTGCGGCTGGTAATAACCCAAAGCCTGGGCAGCCTTGCGCGCCTGTTCTTCGGCGCCACGACTGAAGCGCAACAAGGCTTCTTCATCACGATCGCCGGGGCTGCCGATATAGCCTTCTATATTGGCCTTCAGTTCATCGTTGGACGGTTTGATCCGCACATCCAATTCACTTTGCGCCAGCGCCGTGCAGCTGGTAATCAGCATCAGCACGCCGCTGGTAATTCTTCCTGGAAACTTCATAGGCGCGGATGCTATCACGAGCTTGGGAGCGTGATAGAGCCTGGCGTGGCGTGAAAGTTCTACCTTTATGCCGTTGCTGTTTGTAACACCTGCGGGTTGGCGTGGAAAAACACGTGCTCGCGAATCGGTCCTACGGCGACCTCACCGATTTCCTCATAACCCTGACGCTTATAGAACTCCAGATAACGAGGATTCCCGGTATCGAGAATCACGCCTTCGGAGTGCTCATCCACCGCGCACCAGTTGTGCACCGCTTGCAGCAATTGTTCGCCGAAGTGTTTGCCCTGGAATTGCGGATGAACCCCCAGCAACGGCAGCAGGTGCACCGAGTCGGACGGCACGCAAGCCATCACGGCATCGTGATACTCGAGATAGCGACGGGTGCAGCGAAACCCGGTGCTGAGCACCATGCGCAAACGCCAGGCCCAACTTTCGGTGATGCCCAGGCGACGTTGCGGCGGCGCGATCAGCGCGATACCGATCAACCGGTCGTTGACCAGCAGGCCGATGGCCGGCAAGTCCTGAAGAAAGTGTTGTTTGACCAGCTCGCGCACGGTGGCGCGGACCCGCTGTTCATAACCGGGACGCTCCGCTTCGAACAGGTAGCCGAATGTCGGCTCATGCCGGTAAGCCTGATACAACAGCGAACGAGCTTCGCGGGAATAACCGTTGTCGAGCATGTGAATATCGGCGATGACGGTCGAGGTTTCGGGCATAACGGCATTTCTCCCCTGGCACAGCTCAAATGACTGCGCTCTTATTGGTACGAGCCTATAAGCAGCGGCACAGTTCCTTGCTGATCCAAATCAGCATGGGTGCTTTAGCCGTCTTCGTCGGAACGCCGCCCGGAACAGGCTCGCTCCCACAAGGTATAGACCAGACTCGTCCCCTGTGGGAGCGAGCCTGCTCGCGAAGAGGCCCTAACTGCCAATATAGACCTGACAGAACACAGTGAATCCCCTCACCCCACACTGGCCCCATTCCCACATGTCAGCTAGCATCGCCCTTTTGCCAGGACTGCCGACCATGAAGATCGTCTCCTTCAACATCAATGGGCTGCGCGCTCGCCCCCATCAGCTGGCGGCGCTGATCGAAAAGCATCAGCCTGACGTTATCGGCTTACAGGAAACCAAGGTCCACGACGACCAATTCCCGCTGGCCGAGGTTCAGGCGCTGGGTTATCACGTGTACTTCCACGGGCAAAAGGGTCACTACGGCGTCGCCCTGCTCTCGCGTCAGGAACCGATTGCCTTGCACAAAGGTTTCGCCACCGATGAAGAAGATGCTCAGCGCCGCTTCATCTGGGGCACTTTCGCCGACGCCAATGGCGTGCCGGTGACCATCATGAACGGCTATTTCCCACAGGGCGAAAGCCGAGATCACCCCACCAAGTTCCCGGCCAAGGAACGCTTTTACAGCGATCTGCAGCAATTGCTGGAAAGCCAGTTCAGCAATGATCAGCCGGTGGTGGTGATGGGTGACGTGAACATTTCCCCGGAAGACTGCGACATCGGTATCGGCCCGGACAACATGAAACGCTGGCTGAAAACCGGCAAATGCAGCTTCCTGCCGGAAGAACGCGAGTGGATGGCCCGCTTGAAGAACTGGGGCCTGGTGGACAGCTTCCGTCACTTGAACCCGCAGGTGACCGACCGTTTCAGCTGGTTCGACTACCGTAGCCGCGGTTTTGAGGATGAGCCCAAGCGCGGGCTGCGGATTGACTTGATCATGGCGTCCCACGGGTTGTTGCCTCGCGTGAAGGCTGCGGGTGTGGATTACGACCTGCGCGGGATGGAAAAACCATCGGATCACGCGCCTATCTGGCTTGAATTGAGCTGATCCCTCAGGTTTGCGTCGATGATCGTTCCCACGCTCTGCGTGGGAATGCAGCCAGGGACGCTCCGCGTTCCGCTTCTGGAGGTGACGCAGAGCGTCACGAGATGCATTCCTTTGCTGCGCGTGGGAACGATCATTAGAGACTGTCATCTTTCAGAAATCTTACTGACTTATTCTCCCGGCACTCCCTTTGGCTTTATAAGGTGCCGGCATGACGCTGCGCGTGTTGTTCCTGTTGATGCTGTGCGCCTGGCTACCGCTGACGGCGTCGGCTGGCGATTTGCCGACGCCCGAGCCTGGCCCGGTGCTGCGCATCCAGGGCTCCAATACCATTGGCGCGGCATTGGGGCCGGCGCTGGTTGAGGGGTTGATGCGCGAACAGGGTCTGCTCAAGGTTCACAGCGAGGCCCCGGACAAAGCCAACGAACTGCGCGTCGTCGGTGAAACCGTTCAGGGCCGCCGGGTCGTGGTGGACGTCGCGGCCCACGGTTCCAGCACCGGTTTCACTGCCCTGAAAACCGCCACTGCCGATCTTGCCGCCTCCTCGCGCCCGATCAAGGACAGCGAACGGGTGGACCTTGCACGCTTGGGCGACTTTAAAAGCGCCGGCGCCGAGCAAGTCATTGCCATTGATGGTCTGGCGATCATTCTTCATCCGCAAAATCCGTTGAGTGAACTGAACACCGAACAACTGGCACGAATCTTCAGCGGCGAGGCAAAAACCTGGGAAGAACTCGGCGGCAGCGGTGGGACGATTCATCTCTATGCGCGGGATGACCAATCGGGCACCTACGACACGTTCAAGGAACTGGTCCTCAGCCGTCGTGGGAAAACGCTGAGCAGCGCTGCGAAACGGTTCGAATCCAGCGAGCAATTGTCCGACGCGGTCAGCCTCGACCCGCAAGGTATCGGCTTCATCGGCCTGCCTTACGTGCGTCAGGCCAAAGCCGTGGCGATTGCCGACGGCCAATCCCAAGCCATGTTGCCGCTCAACAGCCTCATCGCTACGGAAGACTATCCGTTGTCCCGCCGGCTGTTCTTTTACCTGCCGCCCAATGGGAAGAATCCCTGGGCCGAAGCACTGGTGGCGTTCGCCCAAAGCAGCAAGGGTCAGGCGATTGTCGCCGCCAATGGTTTTATCGCCCAGACCGTCCAGGCCATGACTGTCACGCCGAATGCATTGATGCCTGAGGGTTACCAGGCGCTCAGCCGTCATGCCCAGCGATTGTCAGTGAATTTCCGTTTCGAAGAAAGCAGTGCGACGCTGGACAACAAGGCCCGGCAGGACCTGTCGCGGGTGCTCGACTATATAAAGCAGCGTGACAAAACCAATCGGCAGGTGACGCTGGTGGGGTTTGGCGACGCCAAGAGTGATCCGGCGCGGGCCGATCTGCTGTCGAAACTTCGGGCCATGGCGGTGCGGCGGGAACTGGTGAAAAGCGGCGTGGTATTTCGCGAGATTCGTGGTTTTGGCGCCGAGATGCCAGTGGCGGCCAATAGCGCGGATGAGGGGCGAATCAAGAATCGGCGGGTTGAGGTTTGGGTGTATTGATGGTGTGTGTAGCAGCTGTCGAGCTTGCTCGGCAGCGGCTACAGGGTGCAAATCAGCCGAGCAGCTTCTGCAACTGCGCCGTGGTGTCCACCGCGCCCATCGTCTTGGCGGCATCCAGCGCGCAGACGCCATTGGCGTCCTTGGCTTTCGGGTCGGCGCCTTTGCTGATCAGGTAGTCGACGATTTCGACGCGATTGAACATCGCCGCCATCATCAGCGCGGTACGGCCATCGAAGGACGAGCCTTCCACTTGCGCCCCGCCTTCAACCAACGCCGTGACGACCGCAAGATCACCCTTGAACGCCGCGCCGGCAATCGGGCTCTGGCCGTTGTCGTTGCGGATTTCCGGATCAGCCTTGTGTTCAAGCAGGACTTTTACCGTCTCCACATGGCCGTGGTACGCCGCCAGCATCAGCAAGGTGTCGCCCTTGTGGTTGCGCAGGTTCGGCGGCAGGCCCTTGGTCAACAGCGCAGCCATCATGGCCGCATCGCCCTCGCGCGCTTTGTTGAATACCTGTTCGGCAAATTCAGCGGCTTCTTCGGGGGTCATCTGGCGGCTTTGGTCTGACATTGGGGACTCCACTTTCTGTTATTCGCAAAGCCGACAGTTTCCCGAGCAGCCCCGAGGCTGTCACTTCTTTTTTCTCATGGACGGCCATAGCCACATTCAATAGCGCTGCATTCAATAACGAAAAGCGCCGCCGTGAATATCCGCCAGCAACTGCGGAGTGACCTGCACGTAAGTCTGGGTCCCCGGCAGCCAGGCATAGATCGGGTCATCGCCGGTTTTACCGGGGTCGAAGGCTTCATCCTTGAGGCGAGTCTTCTGGTATTTGAAGGTCCCGGTGGTCTCCATTTTCACTTTCACTCGCAGGAACAACGGCACCGCATAAGCGGGTAATTGCTCGCGGGCGAAAGCCAGCAACTCACTGAAATCCAGGATAGCCAGGGACTCGGCTGGCGTAATCGCCGCCATCCCGGCACGCCCGTTGGTGTTCTGGATCTCCACACCGTAGGCCACGGCCTCGGAAATATTCGGGTGTTGCAGAAGGATGTTCTCGACTTCGGTGGTCGAGACGTTTTCGCCCTTCCAGCGGTAGGTGTCACCCAAACGGTCAACAAACTGAGCGTGGCCAAAACCGATGTTACGCAGCAGGTCACCGGTATTGAAGTAACGGTCGCCCTTCTCGAACACGTCGTGGAGCACAACCTTTTCAGTCTTCTGCGGATCGGTATAACCGTCGAGCGGTGCCTTGTCGTCAATCTTCGCCAGCAACAGCCCCTGCTCGCCTTTGGCGACTTTGCGCATGAAACCCTTGGCATCCCGAATCGGCGCGCCGCTGTCGTGGTCGTAGGCCGCCAACTCCCATGACATCAGGGAAAAACCGACGGTGTTATCAAAGTTCAGGATGTTGGTGAAGCCGATATTGCCGTCGCTGGCGGCGTACAACTCACAGATATGGTTCACCCCGAATCGCGTCTTGAACTCGCCCCACGCGCCAGGGCGCAGGCCATTGCCAATCATCTTCGTCACGCTGTGCTTGCTGTCGTCGGCACTGGGCGGTTGATCCACGAGGTAACGGCACAATTCGCCAACGTAACCGAGGGTGGTCGCGCGGTACTTGCGCACATCGTTCCAGAACTGACTGGCGCTGAACTTGCGGCGAATGACAAAGCCCGAGGCGCCACTGATCGCCGAACCCCAGCACACGCACAGCCCGGTGGCGTGATAGAGCGGCAAGGTGCAATAGACGACATCCTCCGGGCGCATATCCAATGCGATCAGCCCGAAGCTTGCGCAGCTGCGCATCCAGCGGCCGTGCTTGAACACCCCGGCCTTGGGCAAGCCGGTGGTGCCCGAGGTGTAGATATAGAAACAAGGGTCGTCGAAGAAAATCTGTTGGCTGCTGTAAGGATTGTCGCTGGAAGCGTCGGCACTGGCCGTCATCAGGTTAATGAACCCGTCGGGCGCAATGCCCGGTTGAGTGAAGGTGTCTTGATCGGCGACGAACCAGGTGCGCGCCGCCTCGATCGACACCCGCTCGCGCACCGCCAAAAACGCCGGGACCAGCTCTTCTCCGACAATGATTGCCGCGGGCGCTACCAGGTTCAGGCTGTGAGCCAGGGTATCGCGAGTTTGCGAGGTATTGAGCAAGGCACTGATCGCGCCGACCTTGGCCACCGCCAGAATCGTCACCAACAGTTCCGGGCGATTCTCGATAAAGATCGCCACCCCATCGCCCTTGCGGATGCCTTGGGCCATCAGATGATGGGCGATGCAGTTCGCCCACTGGTTGACCTGAGCATACGTCAGCGCCCTCTCGCCCTGCAGCAATGCCGGGCCATCGGGATTACGCAACGTCGCTTGCTCGAAGTACCAGCCCAGGCCACACGGTTGGGTCGGGTCCTTGACGTTGGCGACTTTCATGCCCTTCACCACTCGAGGAATGGCCTTGGCAATGGAAGGCAGCTTGCGGAGCATCATGCCCCAGGTAATCGTGTCGTGCGACGTGCGGCTCATGGTTGCTCCCGGTCGATCTTTTTATTATCGGGCGGCGTTGATTGAGGCCGAAAATACGTCAGCGGTTCCTGAGCTGTACACGCGGTTTTTGAAATGTTTTGTATCCACGGCTGATGAATTCGAAAGGGAGAGCTTGCGCCGGGCAATTCGTTCCATCCAATTCGGGTCGACCACGCAAAATGCAGGATGCACGATGGCCATTCATGCAGATTGCACGAAAGTAAAAAATCAACTGAAAATTAACTTATTGATTTATAAGGACTTTAAAAAAAACAGGTGCTGGCACAATCACTGCAACTACCTCTACATGCTTGCCATTCAAGAGCTAACGGAGCTGATAGACATGAGCCTGATCCAAGAAAAATTTTCGTCCCTGTTCTCCAACTTCGAAGTGACCACCCAGCCACGTCCGGACGGCGGGATTCTGCTGACCTTGAGCAGCACCGACGGCAAAGTCTTCAAACGTTCGATTTCCTACCAGCAATTGCATGCCGGTGATCAGTTGTCCTGGGTGATCAGTGCCATTCGCCGTGACATTGCCGAACAGGCCAGTGAACTGCCGCAGATCTCCATGCTGCAAAGCCAGCAGCGGTTTGCCCTGCCGACCTATCACTCGGTGTAAATCCTGCGGTTGTATAAATAAACACGCTGCAAACAAACAGGCCGTGAGCGCTTTCGCTTCACGGCCTGAGTTGTTTAGGGCGTCAGTTGTCGTTTAAAACGCAGCAGGATCAATCCGCGCAAAACTGTCCACCGTCACATGCCCCGCCAGTTCTCCACCCTCTCGGGCCAATCCGCACGTAGCCATTCCCGCCGTGTGCGCCGCGTCCAGTTCCTCGACGATGTCGGACAGAAACAGAATCTGCGAAGCTTGCAGGCCAATGGCCTGGGTAATGCGCGCGTAGGACTGCGCTTCACGCTTGGGCCCCGAAGTGGTGTCGAAATAGCCGCTGAACAGCGGTGACAAGTCACCCGCCTGCGAACAGCCGAAGATCAGTTTTTGCGCCTGAATCGATCCCGAAGAGTAAACAAACAGTTTGAAGCCGTCCTGATGCCAGCGTTTGAGCGCTTCAACGGCGTCCGGGTAAACGTGGCCTTTCAACTGTCCGGCCTGATAGCCCTGCTCCCAGACCATGCCTTGCAACGCTTTGAGTGGCGTCGCTTTGCGGTCTTCGGCGATCCAGCCCAGAAGAATCTCAATGACCCGCTCGACGTCAGCGTTCGGCTCGTTGTTGTCCCGGCGCACGGCGTTCAGTTGCTCGGCAACATCCGCACGCTCGGCGTGCTGGCGAACGAAATCAGGCAGGTGTCTGGCGGCGTACGGAAACAGCACGTCAAACACAAAACTCACCGCACTGGTGGTGCCTTCGATGTCGGTGAGAATCGCGTTGATCGGCACTGGCTCAGTCCTCAAGACGCGGGAAGCGGCTGGCGATGTCATCGCCGGTGAAGTTGGCCACCCAGCCTTCGGGGTTGTTGAACAGACGGATCGCGACGAAATGCGGATGCTCGCCCATGTCAAACCAGTGCGGGGTGCCGGCCGGGACCGAGATCAGGTCGTTTTTCTCGCAAAGAACCGCGTAGACGTAATCGTCGATATGCAGGGTGAACAAGCCACGGCCAGCGACGAAAAATCGTACTTCGTCTTCGCCATGGCGATGTTCGTCGAGAAACTTGGCGCGCAATTCTGCTTTTTGCGGGTGATCGCTGTTCAGGCTGATCACATCGACGGTGATGTAACCACGTTCGGTCATCAGCGTGTCGATTTGCTCCTGGTACGCCGCGATCACTTCTTCCTGACTCGCGCCGGGCTGGATCTTCGCCGTGGCTTGCCAACGGTCGAAGCGCACGCCCTGTTCGGCCAGAGTCGAGGCGATGTCTTCGAAATGCGTCAGCACCTTGTTTGGCAAGTCAGGGCTTGAGACGTGGTAAACGGACAGGCTGCTCATCAGGGCAACTCCTTAACGGTTCATGCCTTTACGGTTCATGCTTTATTGTTAAAAACCGAGCGCGTCTTCAACTCGCACTCGAACAAAAATTCAAAGGCTTCGATCTGCCGCAGCGCATCGCTCATGCGCGCGCCCCAGGTGTAGAGACCGTGGCCGCGGATCAAATAGCCGACGCAATCGGGATGGGCTTCCAGCCAAGGCTGCACCTCGGCGGCCAGGCGCGCAATGTCCTGATCGTTGTCGAAGATCGGCACACGTACTCGGGATTCGTGAGTCGACACACCGCTGAAGGCTTTTTGCAGTTCGTAGTCTTCGAACTCAATGAAGTCTTCCGGCGTCAGGCGCGACAGCACCGTAGCGTTCACCGAATGCGTGTGCAGCACCGCGCCGATCTCCGGGCGCCAGTGGTAGAGCTGAGTGTGCAGCAGGGTTTCGGCGGACGGCTTTTTGCCCGGTTCCAGGCTATTGCCCGACAAGTCGGTGGCCAGCACATCGTCGAGGCCAAGTTGGCCTTTGTGCTTGCCGGACACCGTCAGCAGCGCTTCAGTCGGCGACAGGCGCGTCGAATAATTGCTGCTGGTGGCCGGCGACCAGCCGCGGCCATACAGAAAACGCCCGGCATCGATGATTTCCTGAGCGAGGTGTTCACGGGTAAGGCTCATGGCCTGTCCTCTTGCATACGTGTGGCAATGATAACGGCAGCCGCCAGGGCTGCGAGACTGGCAATACTAAAGGTCAATGCAGGGCCGAGGGCATTCCAGCTATAACCGGAATACAAGGCGCCCAGTGCACCGCCGGTACCAGCCAGTGCGGCGTACAACGCCTGGCCCTGCCCTTGTTGGCGCGCGCCGAAACTACGTTGCACGAATTGGATGGCAGCCGCGTGAAAGCTACCGAAAGTCGCCGCGTGCAGAACCTGGGCAAACAACAGCACCCAAAGAAATTCAGCGAACGAACCGAGCAACAACCATCGCAACGCCGCCAGCAGAAAACTCGCGAGCAACACCCGACGCACGGAGAAACGCGCAAGGATCTTGCTCATGGCCAGAAACATCAACACTTCGGCCACCACGCCGACTGCCCAGAGCAGGCCGATCAGCCCACGGCTGTAACCGAGTCGCTCAAGGTGCAAGGTCAGAAAGGTGTAATAAGGACCGTGGCTCATCTGCATCAGCGCCACACAACCGTAAAACGCCAACACTGCGGGAGTGCGCAACTGTTTGAGAAAACCGTCCCCCGCCGGTCGCTCACCCTGGACCGGTTGAGCGTTGGGCACCCACAGGCTGCTGACTACGATCCCGGCCATGATCAGCACCAGCGCCACCGGATAAATGTCGAGACTGAGCCATTCGAACAATCGGCCGAGTGCGACCACGGTGATGATGAAACCGATGGAACCCCACAGGCGGATCTGGCTGTAACGGTTGGTCTGGCCCTGCAAGTGCGCCAACGTGATGACTTCGAACTGCGGCAACACCGCGTGCCAGAAGAACGCGTGCAAGGCCATGACCATCGCCAGCCAGGCGTAGGTCTTGCTGACGAAGATCAGCGAGAACGTCAGCAACGTACAGACCGCGCCGAAGCGCACGATGGCCAGGCGTCGGCCGGTGTAGTCACCGAGCCAGCCCCAGATGTTCGGCGCCACGCAGCGCATCAGCATCGGGATCGCTACCAGCTCGCCAATCCGTGCGCTGGAAAAGCCCAGGTGATCGAAGTACAGCGCCAGAAACGGCGCTGTCGAACCGAGCAAGGCGAAATAGAACAGATAGAAACTGGAGAGCCGCCAGTACGGGAGCGCCGCCACAGTCACCAGTCCGCAGCGGCTGTGAGGTCAGCCATTAAAGCTGACCCAGCACCGGCGTGCTCGCCCGTACGTCGGCGTTCTGCCCACGGTGACGCAGCAGGTGATCCATCAGCACGATGGCCATCATCGCTTCGGCAATCGGCGTGGCGCGGATGCCGACGCACGGGTCGTGACGCCCCTTGGTGACGACTTCCACCGGGTTGCCATGGACGTCGATGGAGCGGCCCGGCGTGGTGATGCTCGAGGTTGGCTTGAGTGCCAGGTGCGCGACGATCGGCTGACCCGACGAAATGCCGCCGAGAATCCCGCCCGCGTTGTTGCTGAGGAAACCTTGCGGGGTCATTTCATCGCGGTGTTCGGTGCCGCGCTGGGCAACGCTGGCGAAACCGGCGCCGATTTCCACGCCTTTGACCGCATTGATGCTCATCAGCGCATGGGCCAGTTCGGCGTCAAGGCGGTCGAAGATCGGCTCACCGAGGCCCGGCATCACGCCTTCAGCGACCACGGTAATCTTCGCGCCGACCGAATCCTGGTCGCGGCGCAACTGGTCCATATAGGCTTCCAGCTCCGGGACCTTGTCCGGATCAGGACTGAAGAAGGCGTTCTCTTCCACCGAATCCCAGGTCTTGAACGGGATTTCGATCGGGCCGAGCTGACTCATGTAGCCACGAATGACGATGCCCTGAGTGGCCAGGTATTTCTTCGCGATCGCACCGGCGGCTACGCGCATGGCCGTTTCACGGGCCGAACTGCGACCGCCACCGCGGTAATCGCGCTCGCCGTATTTGTGGTGGTAGGTGTAGTCGGCGTGGGCCGGGCGGAACAGATCCTTGATCGCCGAGTAATCCTTGGACTTCTGGTCGGTGTTGCGGATCAACAGGCCGATGGGGCAACCCGTGGTGCGCCCTTCGAACACGCCGGAGAGGATTTCGACTTCGTCGGCTTCCTGGCGCTGGGTGGTGTGGCGGCTGGTGCCGGGTTTGCGGCGATCCAGGTCACGCTGCAGATCCTCCAGAGAGATCTCCAGGCCCGGCGGGCAGCCGTCGACAATGGCGACCAACGCCGGACCATGGCTTTCGCCCGCGGTGGTGACAGTGAACAGCTTGCCGTAGGTATTGCCGGACATGCAGGACGCTCCGTGAAATCGAACCAAATACGTAATGCGCGCCAGTATACGCAGGCTACCCAACTAGTTCATCCTCGAACCTTATGGGTGCCTGCGAGTCCAACCGGCATCTTGTTCATGATGGCGTGATGATGCTGCGAGTTATAGCCTTGAGCCTTACCCTGTTTACCGGCTTTGTACAGGCCACTGTCCTGCAACGCCCGATCACGTTGGACACCGGCAGCGGCGAGCTTTTCGGCTCGTTATTGCTACCCAAGTCCGACACGCCGGTACCGGTTGTCCTGATCATTTCCGGCTCCGGTCCTACGGATCGTGACGGCAACAACCCCGACGGCGGACGCAACGACAGCCTCAAACGTCTCGCTTGGGTACTGGCCAAACACAACATCGCCAGCGTGCGTTATGACAAACGCGGCGTGGCGGCGAGCCTTGCGGCGACCCCGGACGAACGCAATCTGTCGGTTGAAGCCTATGTGGCCGACGCCGAGGCCTGGGGCCAGAAGCTCAAAACCGATCCGCGATTTGGCCAGCTGATCCTGCTGGGCCACAGCGAAGGCGCCTTGATCGCCAGCCTGGCGGCGCCGAGCCTTGATGCCGCCGCGGTCATCTCCATGTCCGGCAGCGCCCGGCCGATCGATCAGGTGTTGCGCCAACAATTGAGCAATCGTCTGCCGCCCCCGCTGATGCTGCGCAGCAACGAACTGCTCGACAGCCTCAAGGCCGGTCACACCGACGACAACGTGCCGCCGCAGTTGCAGGTCATTTTCCGCCCGAGCGTGCAGCCGTATCTGATTTCACTGTTCCGCCAGGACCCGGCAGCGGCGTTCGCCAAACTGAAAATGCCGGCGCTGATCATCCAGGGCAGCAACGACATTCAGGTCGGCGTGGGTGATGCCAAGGCACTCAAGGCCGCCAAGCCGGACGCCGAACTGGCGCTGATCGAAGGCATGAACCACGTGATGCGCATCGTGCCCAACGACGTGAAGCGGCAATTGGCCTCCTATAAAGATCCGCAATTACCGCTGGCGGCCGAACTCGGCGCGCGAATCCTCGGGTTTATTGACGGACTTCGCACCAGTTAAGCGCTGTTTTAAGCGCTGTTGACCCTCCAGTACTGAAAAAAACGGCCGATAAGCCTTTGTCGCCAGCGCACTGGCTGGCGGCAAGCAGCGCTTGGACAGGATCTCGCCGTTATGACTGATACCCAGACTTCACCCGACACCACTGCTGAAAAAGACGCACCACCAGTGGTCGAGCTGCCATGGGCGGACGTCCACGTCGAGCACCAAAAGATGCTCCGTCTGGCGCCGTTGCAGACCGACCGCAACACCGGTGGACGGCCGCTGCGATTTGTTGAGTTCGGTTACGCCGAACGCAATAACAAGGAACACAGCCTGATGCGCATGAGCATCAAGTTGCCCGGCCAGCGCGTGCGCAAGGAACAGAATCATCTGGACGTGTGGGTCGATCACACCACCAAGCGCGTGCACTTCGGTCCCGACAGCGGCCTGCAAATTGAACCGATGAACCGTGGCATCGGCCGCTTCATGGCCGCTCAGGGCATTACCTGGGCGAAAAAGAGATGGCCCGGCTATACCGTCGACGGCACCGACCTGAACAATAAGGATGCGCTGAACGAAGACACTCGCCTGCGCCGCGATCACTTTTTGCGGATGCACGGTTTCGATGTGGTCTATGCCGACCCGCAGCATTTGAAGGGCAGCGTCAAAGAAGTACAGGTCGGCGACCTGCTGGCTGACTGGAACACGGAAAAACTGCAGGTCGTGGAAATCCTTGAGGCGGCGCAGATGCTCCAGCAAGCCGAGCAAAATCTGGCCGAGCAGGAAGTCAAACTCAAGAAGCACGAAGAAAAGGTCAGTAAGTACAAGCGCGAAGACGCCGGGCTGCGCTTTACCATTACCTGTCTGGTGGCGTTTGCGGTGTTTCAGGCCGGGTTGTTGATCTGGATTGCCACGCACCGCTGATCGCGCAGACCTGATCGTTCCCACGCTCCGCGTGGGAATGCCTCAATGGACGCTCTGCGTCCGCTTTTGGGACGCGGAGCGTCCCGGGCTGCATTCCCACGCAGAGCGTGGGAACGATCATTGCGGGGTTAAACGCGGGAAGCGAACAGTGCCTGATGATCGCGGCACTGCTCCGCCGTCAGCATGAACACGCCATGTCCACCGCGCTCGAAATCGAGCCAGGCGAAGTCGACTTCCGGGTACAGCGCCTCGACGTGAACCTGGCTGTTGCCTACTTCGACAATCAGCAGGCCCTTCTCGGCCAGGTGATCCGCCGCTTCGGCAAGCATGCGACGCACCAGGTTCAAGCCATCATCACCGCAGGCCAGGCCCAGCTCCGGTTCGTGCTGGTATTCGTCCGGCATGTCGGCGAAATCTTCCGCATCAACGTAAGGCGGATTCGACACGATCAGGTCGAAACGCTGCCCCGGCAACCCCTCAAATCCATCGCCCTGCACCGTGTACACCCGCTCATCGACGCCATGGCGCTCGATGTTCTGGTTGGCCACTTCCAGAGCTTCAAAAGACAGGTCGGCCAACACCACTTCGGCGTTCTGGAACTCGTAGGCACAGGCGATACCGATACAGCCGGAACCGGTGCACAGGTCGAGAATCCGCGCAGGTTCGGCGCCCAGCCACGGTTCGAAACGCTTTTCGATCAGTTCGCCAATCGGCGAACGCGGGATCAATACGCGTTCATCAACAATGAACGACATGCCGCAGAACCAGGCTTCACCCAGCAGATAAGCGGTAGGAATGCGCTCCTCGATGCGGCGCTTGAGCAGGCGCTGCAAGTTAACCAGCTCGTCCTCTTCCAGATTGCAGTCGAGGTAGCTGTCAGCGATTTCCCACGGTAAGTGCAAAGCACCCAACACCAGCTGACGAGCTTCGTCCCAGGCGTTGTCGGTCCCATGGCCGAAAAACAGATCCTCCCCATGGAAGCGGCTGACGGCCCAACGGATATGGTCACGCAGGGTACGAAGTCGGGAAGTGATCACGGGGGCAAACTCCAGAAAAAACGACTGGCGATTCTAACAGCCAAAACGCGTCACGACGACGCGGGAAAACTACCGGGGCAAATGTAGGACTGTTCTATTTTTTCGGTTGGTTATTGAACAAAAAGGGACTATTGACAAGGCTGGGAGCCAGCAAAGACGGCGCCTACGATGGTAGCGATTCACAGAAGCGCTCAGCCAGAGGACAATGTCGCAAAAGCCCCACTCAAAGGAGCCCCAGAATGTCCGTTCCAAAAACGATGTTTCAACTCAGCGGCCGCGGTTATGCAGCAGCCGTTCTGAGCCATGCGACCCTTGTCATCATCGATGCCCAGAAAGAATACCTCAGCGGCCCGTTGGCCTTGAGCGGCATGGATGCTGCCGTCGCGAACATCAAGCAACTGGTGGCCGCTGCCCGTGCAGCCGGCCGGCCGATCGTCCATGTCCGCCACCTCGGCACCGTCGGTGGGCTGTTCGATCCACAGGGCGAGCGCGGTGAGTTCATCCCGGGGCTGGAACCGCAGGGCGACGAAACCATCATCGGTAAATTGCTGCCGAGTGCGTTCCACGGCACCGAACTGCTGGAACGCCTGCAGAATCTCGGTTCGCTGGACCTGATCGTGTGCGGTTTCATGAGCCACTCCAGCGTCAGCACCACGGTGCGCGCCGCAAAGAACCTGGGCTTTCGTTGCACGCTGGTGGAAGACGCCTGCGCGACTCGCGACCTGCCTTACAAGGGCGGAGTATTGAGCGCAGACCACGTACAGCAGACCGAAATGGCGATCATGGCGGACAACTTCGCCACCCTCGCCCTGACGCAAGCTCTGATTTGATCAACGCTCGATGAGCGGTCCATGCCGCCGCTCATCCGCAAAAGCCTATCAGGTGCTGTAATTGTCTTAGCCTCAGGAACATCCCGGTCAACTCCCGGTCGAAGGGCCGATACCCATTGAGGAAGGTCGGAATGAAGTTATCCGATGGTTTTGACGCACGCCGCCTGCGGCCTAAAGGCCAACGCAACTGGCGTTTTCGAATCGGCGCGGCATTTGCTGCCTTGCTGGCGATGTGCGGCGTGTTGCTGGCGATGGCCGGCGCTGCCAGCCTGCTCGGCCACGCGCCCGCCTTGGGCGAGCTGAATGCCAGCCCGGCCGGGTCGGCAGTGATTCTGGTGGTTGGACTGTTCGTGCTGTACATCGGCGTGTGGCTATGGCGTCGCTGCCGTCGTCGCTCGCGTCAGTCGCGTGAGCTGAACATCTCCCCGCACCTGATGAAAAAACACGACTGAGCCGTACGCTTCGCGTTTTCTCGCGCCCCGATTCGTCTCGAGTTGGGTAAACTGGCCGCCCTTCGCGGAGGCTGACATGCAAGACGACGATTTTTCCCTGTTCAAAAGCGCGATCCAAGGCGTCAAGCCGATCAAACACGATCGCGCCGAAACCGGCAAACCCAAAGCTGACCGCGCACAAATCGCCAAACTGCGCCAGGCCGCCACCGTGCGCACCGATGCCACCACGGTTGACGGACTGTCCGATCAGTTCGTCATCGATGTTGGCCCGGAAGACGAGCTGATGTGGGCGCGTGACGGTGTTCAGGAAAGCCAGATGCGCAAGCTCAAGATCGGACAGATTCCGTTCGAAGGCAGCCTCGACCTCCATGGCATGAGCGTGGAAAAGGCCCGGGAAACCCTCTGGGCGTTTCTGGCCGAAGCGACCAAATTCGAAATCCGTTGCGTGCGCGTCACCCACGGCAAGGCCGTGCGTCTGGACGGCAAGCGGCCGATGATCAAAAGCCACGTCAACACCTGGCTGCGCCAGCATTCCCAGGTACTTGGGTTCACGTCGTGCCAGGCCAAACACGGCGGCGCCGGCGCGGTTTATGTGATGCTCAAACGGACCATGATGGAAGGTCGCGACGAGTAAAGCTGTCGCATCACTTGCGGGCGTCGTGTCCGCCACCGTACCCCTTGCCCTTTGCCCTTTGCGTAAAGTCCCACAGGTAGTTCCATTTCCCTGGCGTGCCTAAAACGGTGAGCTGTTCGTTCAAAACTATTTATTTTTCTTTTGGGTTTCGCTTTACTGCTTCTTGAATAACAGTAAAAACAGAGCTGTTATGGCAAGCAGTGCACCCGTGAGGAAAGTGCTGTCTGACCCAATGCTTTGCCAAATCCATCCCGCCAGAACGCTGGCGATCAGCATGCATATACCACTGACAAGATTGAAAATGCCGAAGGCCGTGCCCTTGAGTTCCGTGGGCGCTTTATCGGCTACCAGCGAGGCAAGAATGCCTTGGCTAAATCCCATATGAAGGCCCCACAAGGCAACGCCCAGCATCATCGTAATGACAGAACCGGATTGAGCGAGTACCAGATCCGCCAAGACGAGCAACCCCATACCTAAGCAGAGCAATTTGGTGCGAGGGATGCGATCAGATAGCCAGCCGGCAGGATAAGCGGACAGCGTATAAAAAAGTGCCATTACTACCATCACCAGCGGAGTCCAGGTGATCGACAGGCCTATCTGTTGCGCTCGTAATACCAGAAACGCCTCGCTGAAACGAGCAAGTGTAAACACCCCTCCAATTATGACGACCCACCAATACCCAGAGGAGAAGTCGTGAAGGACTCTCCAATGAATTGGAGATCGAAATGTGTGTTCGCTGGCGAGGTGTATGGGCTCTTTTACTCCTGTGACAATGAGAGCCACCGCCACTGCTGCCGGAATCACTGCAAACCACAGGACAAGCTGTATATCTGCGAGCCATAACATAAGCAAGATGGCCAGAGCAGGACCAAGAACAGCCCCTACGGTATCCATCGACTGCCGCAGTCCAAAGCAGGCGCCACGGATTTCTGGTGGCGACACATCTGCAACCAGAGCATCTCGTGGCGCCCCACGAATGCCTTTGCCAATGCGATCCAGCAATCGTGCTGTAAAGACCACGTCCACCGAATGAGCTAAAGGAAAAAGTGGTTTGCTCAGCGCGGCTAAACCATATCCAAGCAACAGCAATCCTTTGCGCCGACCAATAAAGTCGCTGATAGCGCCAGAAAATATCTTGACGAGCATGGCGGTCGACTCGGCAATACCCTCGATCACTCCGACGGCCAATGCACTCGCCCCCAATGCAGTGACCAAAAACACAGGCAGTAAACTGTGTACCAGCTCGGACGATAGATCCATGAATAAGCTGACAAAGCCAAGAGCCCAAATCGTGCGCGGAATACGAAAAGGCTCAGCTTTGGTGTTTGAACATTCGCTACTCATATTTTCATCCCGTACTCATCCGCATCAAGGAGAGACCGAGAAAGCTATCCGACTTGAGACAAACTCAATGAAGCTGCCGTTGCCTCTGTAGTTCTCTCTTCAACCAGGTGTTTGCCGGTTGTACACCTTCTGGACATCGCACTTCATAGGCGCGGCCACTCATACTGCTTTTAGTGGCAGCAAGATCGATGAAGTCTTCTGCGCTGTTCACCATGTTCCTGTCTTCGAGATAATTCAGCTTCTTCTCCAGATGCGCTCGAGCCCGGGGACCTGGGAATTCGCTCCCGTTACGCACAAACAGACACTCACTGTGCTCGACAAAGTCCAGCAAGCCCTTTATCTCTTGAGTGACTTGAGGTGTGGCTTGAGCCTGCGCATTGGCTACGATCGCGATAAGGCTAATACCCGCTGCAATCAGCAATTGGCTGATGGGCCGAGCCGCCGCCCCTATCCACATCTGCATGATTCATCCTCGCCCTGAAAATGGAATGAATGTAACCACCTCCAGGATATCGTGTAACGGAGGGAGCACATCAAAGCAGAAAGGCCCCTTTTTTAAGCTAGAGCATCTTCCCCAGGCCGATCATGCTGCTGAACCACGAATTGAAGCGACGCCACCAACTCCCCGGTTCCCTGGTCAATGTGTGCTGCTTGCCATCATCTTCGGTGCCCCAGACGATCTGACCCTTTTCCAGCCGGGCCTGATAGCTGAGGGCAAGCGCCATACCCTCCAGCGCCAGTTCGCGCACCCGTCTGGCGAGCTGCGGGTTGTCTACCAGCACCCCGACTTCGGTATTCCACAGTAGTGAGCGCGAGTCGAAATTGAACGAGCCGATGAAGGCTTTCTGTTGGTCGAAGACCATTACCTTGCTGTGCAGGCTGGAGTCGGAACTACGGGACCCGCTGCCACTGTGAAACAGATGCGGTCTGCTGCCGCTGCCGCCGTTGTCACCGGGCTGGCGACGCAATTCGAACAGCTGCACACCGTGCTCCAGCAAGGTTTTTCGATAAGGCGCGTAACCACCGTGCGCAACCGGTACATCAGTGGCTTCCAGTGAGTTGGTCAGCAAACTGACTGACACACCGGCATCGGCACGACCGGTCAGGTACACCAGCCCCGGTTTGCCGGGCACCATGTAGGCCGAAACCATGATCAGCTCCTTGCTAACCCCATTAAGCTCAGGTGCCAACTGGGTAGCTAGCAGCAAGTGCGGTTCCGGCTCACCCTTTGACAGCACCTTGCTCGGTGCGTCCCACAACGCCTGGTTCCAGGCCCAGATCAGCTCACTGCGCCAGGTATCCAGGCGCGGATGAGTGGTGTAGGTCATCAACTGTTGATAGAGCGTGTGATTCTGTTTGCGCGTTTCCTCCAGTGATTCGTCCAGTCGCGTCCGGGTATATTTCAGGTCACTGGCTGTCGGCTTGCTTGAGAGAAACTGTTCGATCGGCTTGCTCAGAGCGCTGTTCCAGTACTCGTCGAAGCTATGTCCCAACTGCTCTGCAACCGGGCCAACACTGAGCATGTCGATGTCGGTGAAATTCTTGTTGGGTTCGGCATCGAAATACTCGTCCCCCAGATTGCGCCCACCAACGATCGCCACGCTGTTGTCCGCCACCCACAGTTTGTTGTGCATGCGCCGGTGTTGCTGCGACAGGTTGAATAGCCGGCCCATGGTGCGCGTAACGACGGTGCTGCGACCCAGGTGCAGCGGATTGAACACGCGGATCTGAATCTTGGGGTGTGCGGCCAGCGCCGCGATGATCCGGTCCAGACCATCGCTGGTGGTGTCGTCGAGCAAAATCCGCACCCGGACTCCGCGGTCGGCGGCGTCGAGCAGCTCGCTCACCAGTATTCGTGTGCTGATGCCGTCGTGAACGATGTAGTACTGCAAGTCGAGGCTGCTTTGGGCGTTGCGAATCAGCTCGGCACGAGCGTTGAAGGCCTCGGCGCTATCGGAAAACAAGCGAAAGCCCGATCGGCCCTGATGGGGGGCTGCCTGAGCCTGGATCGAACGGCCAAACGCCGAATCGGTCGCCGGCAGGGCCTGACTCGGTTCGCTAGGGACATTGAGTGTCGTACAGCCACCAAACTGCGAGGCGAGTAACAGAAGAGCAAGCAGGGGCAGTCTGATTCTCACGGAGCGTATTCCGGCCGATGGCGATTAACATATGGACGGGGTTGTTTTGGCAGCGTAGTTCATCCGCAGGCCATTGCGTTTATTTGCCCGAGCCGGAAAAGATACTGCCGACGGCAATCTGTACGCCTCGATCATGCAACGCACGGTTGAGTTTCAAAGACTGAGCCCGCAGCTTTTTCGAGGCACTATGGACTGATCAATCGCAACCCGGTCGAGTCCATAGAGCTGCCGGCGAAGACCAGAAAGCCTATCGACCCATTCACGGTGGACGAGGCCGACAAGGAGCAGCGGCGGGTCAACGTGTGTCGGATCGTCGCGGACTACCAGATCGAGGAGCGCACCAAAACCCGCAATGCCCGCCGGGTCATGCTCAAAAGTCGCGCCCTGCACGCCATTGAGGAGGCCGAGCGTGTGGCCCAGCAACACGCGAAACAGAGCCGCAGCAGGCAGGCGGACTCACCCTGTGTGTTCCCCCCAACCTGTACTTCGAGTTCATCCAGCAGGCCAGTGTGACCGACCACACTTCCAGGCCGCACTAACCGAATTGGGGCTTCGCGCCCGTCGGCAATACAACTGCCGGCACACATACGCTACCATGTGCCTCATGTCGGGGATGAACCCTGCGTTTATTGCCACTCAGCTCGGTCATAGCATTCAGATGTTGCTGTCGACCTACGCCCGATGGATCAACTCCAGCACCGACCGGGGTGAGCTCGGGAAGCTTGAAAAGAGCTTGATTGGTACAAAATTGGTACAGACAGAAACAGTACCCCTCTGAAACCCTTATGGAATCAGCCCCTGTGACACTGGAACAGAATTACACCGCGATTCTCGGCCAATTGGGCGAGGACGTCTCCCGCGAGGGCCTGCTCGACACGCCAAAACGTGCCGCCAAAGCCATGCAGTACCTCTGCCGCGGTTATGAACAGACACTGGAAGAGGTCACCAACGGTGCCTTGTTCAGCTCCGATAACAGCGAAATGGTGCTGGTGAAGGACATCGAGCTCTACTCGCTGTGCGAACACCATCTGCTGCCGTTTATCGGTAAGGCCCACGTCGCTTACATTCCGAGCGGCAAAGTGTTGGGCCTGTCGAAAGTCGCGCGGATCGTCGATATGTACGCCCGCCGCCTGCAGATCCAGGAAAACCTCAGCCGCCAGATCGCCGATGCGGTCCAGCAAGTCACCGGCGCCCTGGGCGTTGCAGTGGTGATCGAGGCCAAGCACATGTGCATGATGATGCGCGGTGTGGAAAAACAGAATTCGTCGATGATCACCTCGGTGATGCTGGGTGAGTTCCGCGAAAACGCCGCCACCCGCAGCGAGTTTCTCAGCCTGATCAAGTAATTCGCAGCACGAAGAAAACCGGCATTCATCGCCGGTTTTTTTTCGCCCGCGAAAATCAGGTAAGCTGCGCGCCTTCTTTGCCCCTGTGAGGCTTATACCGTGTTCGTAAAAGCGCTTCGTGTCGGCCTTGGCCAACTGATCATCTTCATCGACTTCATCACCCGCCCCGGCAAAAAGCAGCGCCCTGCCGAGGTTCAGGCTCAGGTCAACACGGCTGCCAAGGGCCTGACCCTGTATCAGTTCCACGCCTGCCCGTTCTGCGTGAAAACCCGCCGCACCCTGCGCCGCTTGAACGTGCCGGTGGCGTTGCGCGATGCGAAGAACAACGAACAGGATCGCCAGACCCTGCTGGAACAAGGCGGCAAGATCAAGGTTCCGTGCCTGCGCATCGAAGAGAATGGCCAGACCACCTGGATGTACGAGTCCAAGGTGATCATTGATTATCTGGACAAGCGGTTTGCCGCAGCCTGAAGCAACACAGATTTCAGATAAAAATAAACCGGCCCTTTGGCCGGTTTATTTGTTTTTATACCCTCTCTCACCAGCAGCCTCAGGCCGCTTGCGCTGCCTGGGCCTGACGCACGACCGCGGCCAGTCGCTTAAGCCCTTCGTCCAGCCTAACCGGGTCGATATGGCTGAAGTTCAGTCGCAGATGCCCTGGATTGTGGTCTGGCTCAGGGAAGAATGGCTCGCCCGGCATGAACGCCACCTCCGCTGCCAGTGCAGCCTTGAGCAACGTACGCGTGTCCAGCGGCTGCTTGAGTGTCAGCCAGAAAAACAGTCCGCCCTGGGGCACGTTCCAGTCCGCCAAATCAGCAAAATGCATTTCCAGGGCTGACTGGAACGCGTCCCGACGAGCCCGGTAGAAGTCCCGCAGCTCGCTCAAGTGATGCTGGAATTTTTCGGTGCCGATCCATTGCAGCGCTTGCCACTGGCCGACGCGACTGGTGTGCAGGTCGGCTGATTGTTTGAGCCGCAGCAAATGCGGGAACAGGTCCGGACTGGCGATCAGATAGCCGACTCGCAATCCGGGCAACAGGGTTTTCGACACGGTGCCGGTGTAGATCCAACTGGCCTTTTTCAAGCGACTGACAATCGGTGTGGCGCTACCGCCATCAAAGGTCAATTCGCGGTAAGGCTCGTCTTCGATCAAGGTCACGCCGAACTCGTCGAGCAAGGCGGCCACGGCATCGCGCTTGGCTTCGCTGTAGCGCACGGCCGACGGGTTCTGGAAGGTCGGGATCAGGTAGATGAACGCCGGACGGTGTTTTTCCAGACGAGCACGTAGTTGCACCATGTTCGGGCCATCGACCTCCAGCGGGACAGTGATGCAGTCGGCGCCGAACAGCTGAAAAATCTGCAAGGCCGCAAGATAAGTCGGCGCCTCGAGCAAAATCTCGGTGCCTTTATCGATGTACAGCTTGGCCGCCAGATCGAGGGTTTGCTGGGAGCCGCTGACCACCAATACCTGACTCGCCTCGCACGGCACGCCCAGCGCCCGCGCCTCTGCTGCCAGCACTTCACGCAGCGCCGGCTCACCTTCACTCATCCCGTATTGGCCCATGGACAATGGCATGTCGGCCCACTCGACTTTCGGCAGCATGGCTTCGGCCGGCAAGCCGCCGGCGAACGACATCACTTCCGGGCGCTGGGCGGCAGCGAGGATTTCACGGATCAAAGAACTTTTAAGGCGCGAGACACGTTCGGAAAATGCCATGGGGGTCACCGGTAGCGAGGCCTGAAGGAAATGAGTCAAACTGGTTGACCGAAATTACGACAGACTGAACGGATACGTCAATATGCTTGACCTTAAAAACCCCAGCACCCAACAACAAGCGATGGAAGCGTTTTTCTTCGGTTACCAGGCGTTCACCGCGAAGGCCGACGAGATGCTTGAGCGTCGTGGCTTGAGCCGGGTGCATCAACGCATCGTGTTTTTCATCGCTCGCTACCCGAACCTGAGCGTCAAGGAACTGCTGGCGTTGCTCGGGGTGACGAAGCAGGCGCTGAACATTCCGCTAAGGCAATTGGTGGAAATGCAGCTGGTGAACAGCGTCGCGTCCGAGACCGACAAGCGTAAGCGATTGCTGGAACTGACCGACGACGGCGCGCGGTTTGAGCAGTCGTTGCGGCGTGAGCAGGTGAAATTGCTCGAGCGGGTGTTTGCCGAAGCCGGGGAGACGGCGGTGAATGGGTGGTTGGCGGTGAATTTGGCGCTGGGAAAAACCCAAGTGCTCACAGACTGATCGTTCCCACGCTCCGCGTGGGAATGCCGCCAGGGGACGCTCTGCGTTCCGCTTCGGATGTGACGCAGCGCGTCACGGGATGCATTCCCACGCAGAGCGTGGGAACGATCATCCAGCGCACCTCTTCGGCGATATATCCCTATTGCCAATCTTTTCGTCTACAAAATCAAAAACATTATTTGCTTTATTTGTATACAAAAGCATAATCCACCTCGTGCGAGTTCCTGACCAAGCGGTCAACAAATTCGCAAGTGCCTCAAAGGGCCGCTGCCACCCTCTGGGTCCGGCCCTGGAAATAACAATAAAACTCTTGAGGAGTATTCGCTGTGGAAAGCCGCAAATCCGAAGCCCCTACGCTGGAACTCTCGCCGCCGTTACGCAATGGCTGGCTGGAGCGCATCTTCAAACTCAGCTTGCATGGCACCACGGTGAAGACCGAGCTGATTGCCGGTCTGACAACCTTCATCACCATGGCTTACATCATCTTCGTCAACCCCAACATCATGGCCGACGCCGGGATCGATCACGGTGCCGCGTTCGTCGCCACCTGCATCGCCGCCGCGCTGGGTTGCCTGTTGATGGGCCTGTATGCCAACTGGCCGGTCGGCCTCGCGCCGGGCATGGGCCTGAACGCCTTCTTCACCTACACCGTGGTTGGCACCATGGGCTACAACTGGGAAACCGCTCTGGGTGCGGTGTTCGTTTCCGGTGTGTTGTTCATGTTCCTGACCTTTTCGCGGATTCGCGAATGGCTGCTCAATAGCATTCCAGTCAGTTTGCGCTTTGCCATGGGTGCCGGTGTGGGCTTGTTTCTGGGGCTGATCGGCTTGAAAACTGCGGGCATCGTGGTCGACAGCCCCGCCACCCTGATCAAGCTCGGCTCCCTGCGCGAACCTGGCCCGCTGCTGGCAGCCGTCTGCTTCCTGATGATCGCCGTGCTCAGCTACCACAAAGTGTTTGGCGCGATCCTCATCAGCATCATCACCGTAACCCTGGCAGGTTGGGGCCTGGGCCTGGTGCACTACGAGGGCATCATGTCCGCCCCGCCGAGCCTGGCGCCGACCTGGATGGCCATGGACATCGCTGGCGTGTTCAATGTCAGCATGATCAGCGTGGTGCTGGCCTTCCTCTTCGTGCACATGTTCGACACCGCCGGCACCTTGATGGGCGTCGCCCAGCGCGCCGGTCTGGTAAATGCTGACGGCAAGATTGAAAACCTCTCCCGTGCCCTGAAAGCCGACAGTGCTTCCAGCGTATTCGGTGCGATGGTCGGCGTTCCGCCGGTCACCAGCTATGTGGAAAGTGCCGCGGGTGTAGCCGCTGGTGGTCGGACTGGTCTTACCGCCGTGACCGTAGGTGTGCTATTTATTGCCGCAATGTTTTTCGCACCGCTGGCTGGCATGATCCCCGCGTATGCAACCGCCGGTGCGCTGATTTATGTGGCGATGCTGATGATGGGCGGCATGGCTCACATCGAATGGGACGAAGCGACTGACAGCATTCCGGCGATCGTCACCGCGATCATGATGCCCCTGACCTTCTCGGTCGCCGACGGCATTGCTCTGGGCTTTATCACGTATGTGGTGCTGAAGGCTTTCACCGGCAAGCACAAGGAAATTTCCGTCAGCCTGTGGGTGCTTTGCGCGATCTTCATCGCCAAGTTCATTTTCTTGTAAGCCGTCTACGTTTCAAAAACAGTGTTTCAAAACAGCCTCACCCCGTCGGGTGAGGCTTTTGTGCAAATGGAGGAAAGTGATGAGTCTGGAAACCTGGCTGCTGTTCAGCGGCGCTGCGCTGGTGGTGATCCTGATCCCTGGGCCACTGTCTTTGCTGATGATCAGCAACAGTCTGAATTACGGTTTGCGCCGTTCTTACCCGGCGTTTCTCGGGGGCGTGATTGCGTCGATCTGTTTGCTCAGTGCTTCGGCACTGGGTTTGGGCGCCTTGCTGCTGGCGTCGGAACAGCTGTTCAGCGCGCTGAAAATCGTCGGTGCGCTGTACCTGTTCTACCTCGCCTGGCAGAGCTGGCAGCAGTCACGTCAACCGTCGGTGGGTGCCGAAGTGCCGCAGGCGCCTGCAGTACCGCGTTTCCGTGCACTGTTCGGGCGAGCCTTCGTACTGGGCGCCAGCAACCCGAAAGACATTCTGTTCTTTGCTGCGTTTCTGCCGCAGTTCCTCAGCGCCGAGCAGCCGTTTTTGCCGCAATTGCTGGTGATGATAGCGACCTGGACGATGTTTGATTTGCTGTGCAAGTTGGCCTACGGCCTGGGCGCCCATGGCGCGGCGCGTTATCTGCGTAGCGGCAAAGGCCAGAGCTGGTTCAACCGCATGAGTGCCGGTTTGTTTGCCAGTGCAGGAACCGCCTCCTTGCTGAGCAGTCACTGACATTCGAAGTTGTAACTTCGACTTTCGTTCTGCTATTGCTGCCCTTCCACCTCGCCATGTCTTTGTGCGAATGGCAGCAACTTTACGCCACGCTTCTATTTTATCTATTCGACTATATTCCCCAAGGTTGCCACTTCAACTTCGGCAACACTTCGCAATGACCACTGGATATACATACGCTTCAGTCACCCCATAAGATGACTGCGCAATCCAGCATAATCGCCAGAACAAGGATGTTCATAATGGCCACGATTTTCCAGGCATCAACACTGCAGCACGATGACGCTGTGGAGTTGACGGATATAGACTTTCGCACTAACGAACTCACGCCCGCCACTATCGATTTCAAGGACAGCGGCACTGATCACGTTTCAAACACATCTCAATATGCAGCGCAGCTTAAAGTTGTTGACCAACTCTTCGGCCCGCTCGAAATCGGCTCTTTTTCAATAACCCGCTCAGCGCTGGATGCATTGGGTGCGACCATTGGCGGATTGCCCCTGGAAGGTAGCAATACATTTTTTCGCGTGCCCAAACGTTCCTTTATCAACGCCTTGCAGTTCAGTGCCAGCGCTATAGAAACGCGCATGAAAGCCACCACTGCAGCGGACGATTACAACTTGCCATCGTTGCTCTTCGAGATCGCAAGCCGACGGCCGATGACTGCCCCTGTTCTGCTGAGGGATGAAACCAGGACGGCGGACAAATCCGGAAGCTACAGGCTCAAGCTGGAAAAACTACTCAACGCGGCGCAAAAGCTCGATGTGCGCCGCGCAAACATGCCCAAAAACACGCCCTCCTGGGTCAATCGAGTCAAGAGCAGCAGCATGGCGAGCACCGGTGTTGGACTTCAGGCCTTTGGTCTCTACAGCGGTTTGCGGGGTCTTCAGGATGCCATAAAGAACAAAAATTCCTACGAGACCCTCTTCAACAGCGCAAGCATTGCGGTGGAATTAAGTTCCGTCGCCGTTGAAGTGGCCGTGGCCAAAAAAGCCACCCAGATGATCAAAGCCGGGCAACACGCGTACAAGGATTTTACGAAAACCATGGTCGGCGTGCGACTGGGTCGGGCCGGCGGATTGATCGCCGGCGCGCTGACATTGCCGTTCGACATCATTGCGGCGGTCAATGCCTTCGATGCTGCATCTAAAGCGACCGGCAAGGAAGCCACCGCCCACTACGTCAGCGCCGGTTTGAGCATCACCAGCGCCGCCATGACCGTCATCCTTGGCATCGCCGCCCTGGCAGGCTTTTCGTTCGCGGGACCCGTAGGGCTGGTGGCGGGACTGCTACTGGTGGCGGGCTCGCAAATCTGGGGCGCAGTCGGTGCCGTGGACGAAATCGACGACTACATCGAACTCACCACCATTGAGCGTTTGCGTACCGGCTGGTTCGCGTTTTGGGGAATCAGTCCCGACAAAAATGTTCAGGACCTCTACCTGATCGCCAAGGCGGCTTCCGAGCATTCACGAATGCTTCGGGCGATGTCCGAGAAGCTGCTCAATGGCCCCTTGAAGGACAGCACCGAAGTCATCGTCAACGGCAACTTTAATGTCACGATCAAACAGGTTCCGGTGCGAACGACGAGTTGGTGGACCGGAAAACAAACCATCGAACTCGTCGACCGTCCACAAATCAATGATGGTGACGACGTTATCGATGCCCGCTCAGGCGTCAGCAAAGATACGCCCGGCGCAGTTTTCGGCAGCGCGGGCGATCACAAAAGCGTGTTGTGGTTGCTCGGCAAAGGCACCGACACGATTCTAGGCGTCGAGAAAAAACCCAATATTTTTCAATACGCAACCGGGATCAAAGACCTGACCGGTGGCGACAAGGACGACGAGTTTGTTTTCGAGGATTCGGCGCTGCTACTCGCGGACGGGCCAAATGATGCCTTTATCTCAAGACTGGATGGCGGCCCGGGCAGTGACACCCTGGTCATGACCGGGCGGCTGGACGAACTTCCCGATACACGGCTGGGTTATCGCATTGAGCTGGACTATGGACTGATGTCCATCATCACCCTGACTCCCGACAGAAAAGATCGCTGGAACTATCGCCATACGCGACTGGCGAGCATCGAAAACGTGGAAACGCTGGCGGGAGCCAGGAGCGAGGTGAAAGGCACGGATGGCCCGAACATCATTACGGCTCGCGGCAACGATAAAATCGCGGCGGGCGCCGGCGATGACCAGATGTATCTGCTCGGAGGAACCACAATTGCGGATGGCGGGCCCGGGACGGACAGCTATGCGATCACCCACCAGAAAGGCAGTATTTACATTACCGAAGACGGTGTAGAGGACAGCATCATCGCGCTGGACTGGCGGATGGATCTTATCGAGAGCTGGAAGATCGAGGACCTGCGGCTGGTCATCACATCAAGGTTCGATCTCGATGACACCCGCGAAAAAAGGGTCGTTATCGAGGGCGTTTATCAGAACACCGATCACCAGCGAACGTTGCGAAACCGCAAACTGACTTTCATCACCAAAGATCACTTCCATCTGGCTCCTGAACTACCGGATACCCTTCCGGCGGGCGCACTGTGCGACATTGAAGTAGTGATCACTCAACCGGGCAGGGTCCAGCGGCCGATCATTCTGTACAAACCCGAGTGCAAAGTCGCACACGACAAAAACACTCACTATTATGTTTCTCCCTCTGCCGAGCGCATCACGTTCGACGTGACAAGGCCGAGCAAAAGCGCGCTCACTACGATTTACCTCGACGTATCCAGCCATGAACTGAGTCGTATCGAAACGTCCTACAAAGCGGACTTGAGGCGCGAGGTCAACATCAACCGCATCATGTACACGGAGTGCAGCATGACGCTGCACTTCGGTGCGAAACAGTTGGCGTTCAAGAATCTGGCAAGTTCTCTGAGTGTCGGACTACAAAAAATCAACGAACGCCTCACAGCCCCCTCCTTATGGCTGAATCATCATTTCATACTGATACTGAATGACAACGTGTCCTACCGCCTGGTGCAGCCTGGCTTGTCGGTGGATGTGTTCGCCAATGACCGGTTCGAGATAACTGGCCCCCTGTCCTTCACCTGCGAGGTGGCATTACCCCTTACCGCCAGAAATGGAAAGTTTGCCTTCGTACGGCCCCATGACAATGAAGCGCATACACTAGGCACTCGGGAAAAATGCGTCAGGCTCGATGCTCAACCGGAACAGACTGCCGTTGAACACTTGGTGGGCGAAGGCTCGAAATACCTGGTGCATCTCAGCCACGACATGACATGGCGTGTGTCCACGCCCGGCGCTTTGGCCGGTGCCACTCCCCGACTGCCGTACTCTTCCACCTGGGAGTTCGATGCAACGCAGCTTGGAAGCGTCGATATAAAACTCGTCAACAACCGCTTGCACGTTGGCAGTACCGTCATTTATCTGCCTGAATACGACAGTCCTCAGGATCTTATTGATCAGGTATCAGTCATCACGGCAAACGGTATCGTCCACGTTGTCGATCTGATATTCGAGGCTGTTTATATCGGCGGTATTGATGCCCGTTATTTCTTGCCGCCCTCCGATTCCACAAAAGCACTGCCCAAAGAATTGACTGATGCAAACTCCGAGGGTTTGACAGTTACCAATATTGCAATGCGCGACGGTACGCCAGGACTCCTGACTTATCACCCGCAGGAACGGCGATGGATGCTGGAGGACGACAAAGCCCGCTCGATTCAATTGGCGGATTTAAGAGTTGTCAATCATTGCCTGCACCACATCCCGCAGTTCCAGTATTTCGTAAACGTCGCGCTGAAAAATAATCCAGCTCTGGAAGCGGAAGCCCTCACGCGGCTTCGAAGACACAGCCTGCAACTGATGGAAGACAGAACCCTGCGAGAGTAACTGCGCTTTCAAGGTGCAAATACTGACCGCTCAGGTCGACCCTAACTTTCATCAACAACCGCACGTTTTCACGAGCAACTATCCATGGCTAAAACACCAAAGAAAGTTTCCCTGCCCGGTGATTCGCAAACACTTGCAACCATGACGCAAGGTCCGGACAGCCCGAACAGTTTTCACCGTACCCCCGGCCGGATCCTTGTTGAGCAAGGCAGTGATGCCTCGTCAGGCCCGCACTCATTAACCTCATCGCCGGGGAAAACAGGGCGAAAGCCATCCGTCGAGGTCAACGATATGCCGGGATCCGGTGCGCCGCCGGTCGAGACCGCTCATAGCGCCATTGCCTGGCCCAGCGACAGATATGACGAACTGACCCCGTTCGGAGAGCAAACCGGGCTGTTCAACAGCCCCGATCAGCGCGTGTACGCCGAAATCGGCAACGACGGCCGTTTCATGGTCGAACGCAATGGGCAGGGAGAATACTACGTGCCCCTGCCCTTCGCCCCGGGCATACCAGGCCCGATTCTGGCCAGAGTCAGCGGTCAGCCGCGCTGGCGCATCGACCGTCCTGGCTGGACGCAGGGCACGCGAGCCCCAGGCGAAGCTCTGCCAATGGCCGATAGCAGGGGGCAACTGCAAGCCATCAAGCCCATCCCTGCGCCACTGGCGGCTCGACTGCCAAAGGCCGGCGACAAAGACGGTATCCGCTATGACAAACTGGGCCGCGCCTTCGTCGATACGCAGACTGACGGCACGACCCATGTCCGAAAGAACGCCGACGGTGAATATCAGTCGACCGACTTCAGTGAACGGGATCCGTCGGGGCCGCTACTTGAGCGGATCGAAGGAACGGCACTGTGGCGCCAGAAATTGCCGAGCGCAAGCACAGCCAACAAACCTGTCCCCGACGCCGTGGTGGTCGATGATGAACCGGTTCCCGGGCCAAGCAAACGTCCTCGACTCGAAGAACCCAGCGTCTCGGATCTAGCCACTTACGAAAGCCGATCCGTTTCGCAAACTCACCCGCAGACAGCTTACGAGCCTTATGACTGGTTACCATGGGGCCACATCAACAAGCCTGCGGCGGTGGAGTCCGTTCAACTGGGCTGGCTTCATTACGTGACGTTGCCGAGGGGGACGCTGGAAGTCGGGTCGCCCAGGGTCTACTTCCTGCAAAACCCGGCATTTACCCAGACCAGTTTCGATGCATTCGAACGCATGTTGCGCGACACCCCGTGGCTGCAACCGGTCGCCACCTACCGCACCGGCGTCGACCCATCGCAAGCGCGCCCCGGCCGGCGGTTGTTCGGGAAACCCTTTTCCGATTCCGCGCGCGATGCATTCAACGAATTTTCCGAGCTCACCTGCCGGGCTATCGCGCGAAAGGTTTTCGAGCTGGCCGATGATTCGCCGCTTGCCACAACCTCGGGGCTGATGAAACTGAAACTGGTTCTGGATCAATGGCAACGAAAACCGGTCAACGCGGCGCCTGCGTTGGCCGATCCATTGAAACTGCTGCCCGTGACAGAGATTGTGGAGGTCAGCGGCAGAAAGCTAATCCCCTTACCACCCGAAACCGACGGGCCATTGCAAAGGCTCGATTTCGATCCGCGACGTTTTCCCTCGGCGTGGAAGCACTACCTCGCCGATCCGTCCGATTACAATCTCAAGCTTCTGTTCGGCGCTCTCTTGACCCGCAGCGGTTACGAGGTCTTCCCCACGGGGCATGAGCACAAAGGGCCCACACTGGTTTTCAAGCGTGCAGACGATTCCCGTCTGTACGCTCTCAAACTCGGGGTCACCGAGGGCGATGCGCTGGCGCTTAACAACGTGTCAGGCAATGAACTGGCATCCCCTTCCCTAATGTCCAGAATTGGCGGCGATGCGTTTGCGGCGTTGATGACCGCCAATGCGCAAAACAATGTGATCTGGCTGCTGGGCGGCATTCAAAAGACCACGTCGAGTGAACGATCGGTCTTCATTATCCGAGAGCGCTGATCCTTTTCGGCCTTCGCCGGCAATCGGCGAAGGCCTCTTCTCATGTGTAACGCTTCGCATCGTTTTGCTCCCTATGTATAGACATATGTACCGCACCTGATGGCGCCGACCCAAGCAGTATCAACCTCCAAGCCGAGTGGTTTCCCCACTGGTTTACACCGTTGAATCAGCACTTGATCGGAATATTTCTAATGGCAAAACCCCCTATAAAACCCGGCGCGTCCTCCTCATCCGGCACGTCTTCATCCAGTACGCGCCACCCGCCGGGCACGGATCCGAACCCAAGCGAACCCGTCCTGGCCCGACGCCATGATCGACCGGAGCCCCCCGGGGCAAGCACGACCGACTCGCCTGGATCGCTTGAATCCCCGAGCGACATCGTTCGACCGCCCTCCGTAGAGGTGAGCGAGATGGTTTCCGAATCCATCTCGGTCGAATCCGCCATTCGAATGGTTTCCTGGCCCAATGATCAGCTCGACCAGTTGCGTCCCGTCGCAGGCAACACCGGGCTGTTCGAAGGTCCGGATGGCAACACCTACGCCCACCTGGGTGACGAAGGCCATTTCCTGGTGCAACAGAGCTCCGACGGCAACTATCAGGTGCCTCTGCCCTTTGCTCCCGATTTACCAGGCCCGATCCTGAAAAAAATCGAAGGCCAGCCCCTTTGGCGCATCGAACCGCCGAACTGGCTGCCACGAGAGTCAGGTCCCCAGACTGAAGCTATAAACAAACCTGCAAGGCCGACATCACCCACGTTCATTCCTGCGCATCTAGCAGTCAGGTTGACCCCGGCGGCAAACTCCCCGGACGGGATCCGCTACGACAATCGGACCAGAACCTATGTGGATATGCAGGAAGGAACCGTCATGGTTCACATAAAACCGGACGGAAGCTATCAACAGACGTCAGCCAACGAGTCGATCCCGTCCGGACATTTGCTTGAACGGATTCCCGAAACAAATCTATGGCAAAAACTGGAACCAACCGCCACAACGACACAGACAAGGCGTCGACCGAATTCAGGTGAACCCGATCGCGTTGCGGGCCCGAGCAAGCGTCCGCGCTTGGATGAGGATCACAGTTCTTCACCTGATACGGATCCGTTCGCCGAAAACATTCTGGCCAATGAACCGCAGGTGTTGGACTTTTCGAGCAAGCTGTGGCGCAACTGGGGAAAGGCTACAAAGCCTGACTCCGGCCAAACGGTAGAAATAGCCGGGTTGCACTATCCGATCGTGTCGCAGATCGTTCATTCCGGTACGCGCGTCGTCTATTTAAAGCACCCGCGATTCAAACCCGAACGTTTTGACGGGTTCGAGCAGATGCTCCTGGATGATCCATCGCTGCAGCCCCGATGGGCCGCTAAAAGACAAGGTCAATGGAGCGTTATAGAAAGTCGCTTCCCGTTCGAGAAGCCACTGACGCAATACGTCGCCGACTCTGTCGGTTATCTGTCCGAGCAGTCATCCAGAGCGGTTGCCAAAGCCATGTTCAGAGATGCCCGTGATACCGAAGTCATCAACGGTGAAGGACTGCTGATACTGAGTCAGACATTCCGGCACTGGGGTGACAGAGCCTTGCACCTTACCCCCCGACGGAGCCTTGCAGACCCACTGATGATGTTGCCCGAACAGCCAATCATGCGCGATGGCACCACCGGCGGAAGAATCGTGCTGCCCTCGCCGTCTGCGCAACACCTGCAACGACTCGACTTTGATCCGCAGAAGTTCCCGCAAGAATGGAGTGAGTATGCTGCGGCCCCTGGAGATGCGAGCTTGCGGAAACTATTCAAAATCGTTCTGGAAAAAAACGCTTACACGGTAAGTCCGTTGGATTACTCACTGGTCGAGAACGCGCTGGTATTTCACCGGGAAGGACTCGATGCCGTTTTCGTACTGAAACTTCCGCACGTTTCCGCAGACTTTATCCCTCGCTTTACAAGACCGGGCTCCGAAATGACGAGTTCGGTGTCGCAGATGAGGCTCGACGAGGTGGGGCGACAAAGGCTGAACGCGCTGCTCGCACAGGACAAACTCATTTATCTGGTAGGCGGCACTCAACAGCTAAGTCCGGAAAAACAAACCCTGTTCATTCTTAGAGAAGGCTGACGCCTCCTTTGTCAGCGCTCGCGGTATTCCCGCGGGCGCTGGCGGATCCGACGTATCAATTCGCATCAAAGGTGCGCCCGATGTTTGCGCACTGATCACATGACGTCCAGATAAAACAAATCGCCCATAAAGAGCCAGACAGTCAATGAGCCCCAAACGACCAACAAGACCGAAATTCACCTCACCGGAAAGTACCCCTACTGTCCGCGACACGGCACCTGAAATAGTGCCAGGACCTCGTATGAACACAGGCAGTCACGGCGCGGACCAGACAGTTGGCCACCAACCCGGGCAAGTATCTCAGCTTCCTGATTCTCGACCGCCGATGATCGAAATCATCGATCTCCCTGCCGATATGCAAATCCGCCATACCACCACCGAACGCCCGATTGGCAGTTTTTTTCTTGCGCCAAGCCTGGTGAATCGATTGCCGCAACCCGACCTGCAATCCGGATTTCGCTCAGCTGGCCCCTATACCTATGTCGACCTTGTCGAAGGCGCAACGGTGCTGATTGGCAGAGATGCACAGAATCAATTCAGAGCCAGGCTATCGAACGAACTCGTCGCCTCCGGCCCATTGCTTGAACGGGTCGAAGGCACCCCTCAGTGGCGTCGGATACTACCGGGGAGCCGGGCTGGCGCTGACACTTCGCAATTGGTCATCACACGCCGACGACTGCCGGACGATGAACCGCCAATCGTACCGCCAAAGCGTCGTCACACCGACGATGACGAGAGTCCGGTCGCGGGCGAGGAAACGCCCCCCCCTGAGCCGAGCCGTTCATTCTCTGACTCCCGCACCCCGCAGGGTTCCACCATCGGACATTTGCCTGATCCCTGGAAGGGTTGGGGCATTGGCAGCCATAATCCTTCACCCGATGACATCCGCGTTGATGGCATTCAATACAAGGTTGTGCCACGCGGCACACCAAACGATCCGATCGTCTACATCAAGAACCCGACCCATTTCATTTACAACTACGACGTGCTGGACGATATTCTCAGGACAGACTTGCTTCAACAACCACGCGGTGCGATTCGGGTTCCTCCTGCCAATCACTGGGAAATCGATCCGACACTGCCTTTCCAAAGACCATTGACGGAATACGTCGCCACTTACTTTCCTGAGTTGTCAGCGACCTCATTGGGAAATGTGGCGTTTCACCAGTTCCTGCTGGCGAACGGCTCCGAAACCGCCACCGGCTCGGGGCTGACCCTCCTGCGGCAGACCTTCAATGACTGGAAAACCGGAAACATCCATCCACGACCGCAACTGGCGGAGCCGCTGCTGATGCTGCCAATATTGCCGACCTCGGGGGCCGGGACCGTTCGAATTACAGAGCTGCCTCTATCGGTTCCGGGCGGGCCGCTGCAGCGACTGGATTTCGATCCGATACGATTCCAACAGGAATGGCTGTACTACATGAACACTCAATCAGCTGTAGATCTCAAACGGTTCATGGCATCGCTCTTGACCCGTAACGGCTACGCCGTGTTCGACCCCAGCCCTTCGAACTCATTTCCGGCGCTGGTGTTTCAGCGAACGGGACATGACTACGTGTTCTTCCTCAGTCTGCATCGCATCAGAGGCCGAAGAATAAACCAGACGTTAGATCTCGACTCGAACAGTTCCAGCCTTCGATTGAACCTTCAGGTCGGCGCGCGAGCCGCACAGGCCGTGCAAGATGCGCACAAAGCAAACAAAGTCATCTGGCTCAGAGGCGGCTCGCAAATACTGGCCTCCTACCCAGACACAGTCTTCATCGCCAGGGACGGACACTCGAGGCTCTGACAAACTGCCACCGCATCGAACAGGCTCACGCACGTAGCGCGAGCCGCAACCCACGAAAAAAAGCCCGCAGTGTAAGCGGGCGAAAGACCAAAGAAGCTATATGCGCAGTCGCTTCTCGGAGGAGGCAGCTGCTTGGGGGTCAGCTGCCCCGGTACGTGGAATAGCTGTACGGCGAAATCAGCAATGGCACATGGTAGTGATCCTGTTCCGCAGAGATGCCAAAACGCAGCACCACCACATCCAGGAACGCAGGTTCCGGCAGCTGAACGCCACGGGCGCGGTAGTAATCGCCCGCATGAAACTGAACCTGATAGACCCCGGAACGGTAGTCCTCACCTTGCAGCAGCGGTGCATCGACACGGCCGTCGCTGTTGGTCATCGCAGTGGCGACCAGTTCCATTTGCGAACCCTCAACGCGGTACAACTCGACCTTGATCGAGCTGCCCGGGCAACCGTGTGCAGCGTCCAAAACGTGTGTAGTCAAACGTCCCATTGATTCTGCGCGCCTGCCTGCGTGGAGCAGTCAGGCCTCGCGCCTCCCGAAGTCAGTTGAAAAGGAGACCGCACCGATTCGGAGCACGAAAAGCTGCGGCGAGCGACTGATTAAGACACTTTTCAAAAAAATTGTACACAATAAAAACGATATTTTTACCGCCATGCCCGCCATTCAAGGATTCCCGGCGAATCTGCCCGCGAACCATAAGATCAAAGGACCTTTCATCCATTAGCTGACCAACCAGGCAGGTTTCTTGCAATAACATGTGAAGATGACAGTTCATCAAAAATGCAAAAAATCAGGCTTACAAAGTGGATATAAAGTTGTATACAATCAGCCCATCGCTGTGACGCCAGCCTGTCATCCATCGCCAGGCCGCCCACACAAACTGTTACCACGAATAAGAAGGAAGACTGCAGTGAGCGCTGACTACCCACGCGACCTGATCGGTTACGGCAGTAACCCTCCTCACCCACACTGGCCGGGCAATGCCCGCATCGCCTTGTCCTTCGTGCTCAATTACGAGGAAGGTGGCGAGCGCAATATCCTGCACGGCGATAAAGAATCCGAAGCCTTCCTCTCGGAAATGGTCTCGGCGCAGCCGCTGCAAGGCGCGCGCAACATGAGCATGGAATCCCTTTACGAGTATGGCAGCCGTGCCGGCGTCTGGCGGGTTTTGAAGCTGTTCAAGGAATTCGACATCCCGCTGACCATCTTCGCCGTGGCCATGGCCGCCCAGCGTCACCCGGACGTGATCCGCGCGATGGTCGATGCCGGCCACGAAATCTGCAGCCACGGCTATCGCTGGATCGACTACCAGTACATGGACGAAGCGCAGGAACGCGAGCACATGCTCGAATCGATCCGCGTCCTCACCGAAATCACCGGCGAGCGCCCACTGGGCTGGTACACCGGCCGCACCGGCCCGAACACCCGTCGCCTGGTGATGGAAGAAGGCGGTTTCCTCTACGACTGCGACACCTACGACGACGACCTGCCCTACTGGGAACCGAACAACCCGACCGGCAAGCCGCACCTGGTGATCCCGTACACCCTGGACACCAACGACATGCGCTTCACCCAGGTCCAGGGTTTCAACAAGGGCGACGATTTCTTTGAATACCTCAAAGACGCGTTCGACGTGCTTTATGCCGAAGGCGCCGAAGCACCGAAGATGTTGTCGATCGGTCTGCATTGCCGTCTGATCGGCCGTCCGGCGCGTCTGGCCTCGCTCAAACGCTTTATCGAATACGCTAAAAGTCATGAACAGGTGTGGTTCAGCCGTCGCGTCGACATCGCTCGCCACTGGCAAGAAACCCACCCGTACCAAGGGGCCGCAAAATGAGCCACTTCCAAACCCTGAAGCCCTCGACCCTGAGCCGCGATGCCTTCGTCGCCGCCTTCGCCGACATCTACGAACATTCGCCATGGGTGGCCGAAAAGGCCTTCGACCTGGGCCAGGACGCCTCGATCGACGAGATCGAAACCCTGCACCAGCGCATGAGCGACATCCTGTTGAGCGCCGATCATGAAAGCCAGCTTGAACTGATCGTTGCTCACCCGGACCTGGCCGGCAAAGCCGCCGTCCAGGGCCAGCTTACCGCAGCCAGCACTCAAGAACAGTCTGGCGCGGGTATTCACCAATGCACGGCCGAAGAGTTTTCTCGCTTCACCGAGCTGAACGACGCCTACAAAGCCAAGTTCAAGTTTCCCTTCATCATGGCGGTAAAAGGCAGCAACCGGCATCAGATCCTCGCGGCGTTCGAAACGCGCATTCACAACTCGCAAGACACCGAATTCAGATGCGCGCTGGCGGAGATCAACAAGATTGCGTTGTTCCGATTACTGACCCTTTAGCGAGCAGCAGTTGTGAAAAGCCCCGAGTGTTCTTAAACGCAAATGGCACCCAGGGCTCCTGCGAGCATCCCAAGCCAACTTATTAAAGGCAGACAAGAAGAATGAAAGCTTACGCCGTACCTTTCGAGAAGTTCGTCAACCTGGCCGACGCCCGCCTGGGCACCAAAATCATCTCGGTCACCGATGACTGGTTCGCTGATGCCAACCGCCTGTTCCAACCGACCCCGGCTGTGTGGAAGGAGGGCGTGTTCGATGACAACGGCAAGTGGATGGACGGCTGGGAGTCGCGCCGCAAGCGCTTCGAAGGCTACGACAGCGCCGTGATCCGCCTGGGCGTACCGGGTTCGATCAAAGGCGTGGACATCGACACTTCATTCTTCACCGGCAACTTCCCGCCGTCGGCCTCTCTGGAAGCGTGCTTCCTGGCCTCGGGCGAGCCGGACGAAAGCACCCAGTGGACTGAAGTGCTGTCGGCCGTCGAGCTGCAAGGCAACAGCCACCACTTCCACGAAATCAACAACGACCAGGCCTTCAGCCACCTGCGCTTCAACATCTACCCGGACGGTGGCGTGGCCCGCCTGCGTGTTTACGGTATTCCGTTCCGCGACTGGTCCGCTGTTGGCGACAACGAACAGGTTGACCTGGCTGCAGCGCTGAACGGCGGCCGCGCCCTCGCCTGCTCCGACGAACACTTCGGTCGCATGAGCAACATCCTCAACCCGGGCCGTGGCATCAACATGGGCGACGGCTGGGAAACCGCACGTCGTCGTACCCCTGGCAATGACTGGGTGATCGTCGCGCTGGGTCATCCGGGCGAGATCGAGAAAATCATCGTCGACACCCTGCACTTCAAGGGCAACTACCCGGACACATGCTCGATCCAGGGCGCGTTCGTGAAGGGCGGTACCGACAGCCAGATTGAAACCCAATCGCTGTTCTGGCGCGAATTGCTGCCGGCACAGAAACTGGAAATGCACGCCGAACACACCTTCGCCGAGCAGATCAAGGCACTGGGACCGATCACCCACATCCGCCTGAACGTGTTCCCGGATGGTGGTGTGAGCCGCCTGCGCGTTCTCGGCAAGGTCGCGAAGTAACACAAGATCGTTCCCACGCTCTGCGTGGGAATGCAGCCCGTGACGCTCTGCGTCACAAAGCGGACGCGGAGCGTCCGGTGAGGCGTTCCCACGCAGAGCGTGGGAACGATCAATCCAAAAGATTAAGAAGACCAGCATGCGCACATTGACGATTGAACCGCTGACCAAAGAAGCCTTCGCCCCTTTCGGTGACGTGATCGAAACCTCTGGCCGCGATCACTTCATGATCAACAACGGTTCGACCATGCGCTTTCACAAACTGGCGACGGTTGAAACCGCCACGCCAGAGGACAAGGCGATCATCAGCATCTTCCGCGCCGACGCGCAGGACATGCCGCTGACCGTCTGCATGCTGGAGCGTCATCCGCTGGGCAGCCAGGCTTTCATTCCGCTGCTCGGCAACCCCTTTCTGATCGTGGTCGCGCCACTTGGCGATGAACCTGTATCAGGCTTGGTCCGCGCCTTCGTCACCAACGGCAGGCAGGGCATTAATTACCATCGCGGCGTTTGGCACCATCCGGTGCTGACGATCGAAAAGCGGGATGACTTCCTGGTGGTTGATCGCAGTGGCACAGGCAACAACTGCGATGAGCATTTTTTCAAAGAGGATGAGCGTTTGATCCTTGCCCCCCACCAATAAGAGAAGGTCTGATCACTCGACAACAGAGTGACAGGCGAGAGGTAAAGACTGTGGAAGCACATCTGTTGGAATGGCTGAACCTGAGCGTGCGCTGGGTTCACATGATTACTGGCGTGGCCTGGATCGGTGCGTCGTTCTATTTCGTCTGGCTGGAAAACAACCTCAATCGGGTCAACCCGAAAAACGGTCTGGCCGGTGATTTGTGGGCGATCCATGGCGGCGGTATCTATCACCTGGAAAAATACAAACTGGCTCCACCGACCATGCCGGACAACCTGCACTGGTTCAAATGGGAAGCCTACTTCACCTGGATGTCGGGGATCGCGCTGCTGTGCGTGGTGTTCTACTCCAATCCGACACTCTACCTGCTCGCTCCGGGCAGCAGCCTGACTGGCCCTGAAGGTGTTGCCCTGGGCATTGCCTCGTTGTTCGTCGGCTGGTTCATCTACTCATTCCTTTGCGACTCAGCCCTGGGCAAACGCCCTGCCCTGCTCGGCGTCATCCTGTTCGTGCTGATCATTGGCGCTGCTTACGGCTTCAGCAAAGTGTTCAGCGGTCGTGGTGCGTACCTGCACGTCGGCGCGATCATCGGCACCATCATGGTCGGCAACGTATTCCGCATCATCATGCCGGCCCAGCGTGCGCTGGTGGCGGCGATTGCCGAGAACCGCACGCCGGATCCGGCGCTGCCGGCCAAAGGCTTGCTGCGTTCGCGTCACAACAACTACTTCACCTTGCCGGTGCTGTTCATCATGATCAGCAACCACTTCCCGAGCACCTACGGCAGCCAGTACAACTGGCTGATCCTGGCCGGGATCGCGGTGTTGGCGGTGTTGGTGCGTCACTACTTCAACACCCGTCACGACAGCCACAAGTTCGCCTGGACCTTGCCAGTCGCAGCCGTCGGCATGATCTGCCTGGCTTACGTGACCGGCCCGGCGCAAATGCCGAGCGCACCTGAAGTGGCCAAGGCACCTGGCACCATCGAGTACCAGCCGTTGCCGGAAACTGCGCTCGGTGGAGGTGCCAAACCTGCCGCCGCGAAGCCTGCTGAAGCGCCGGTTCAGGCTGCAAACGCCGGACCGAGTTTCGACAAGGTGCACAGCGTGATCCAGGAACGTTGCTCGGTTTGCCATTCCGCCAAACCAACCAGCCCGCTGTTCAGTGCCGCGCCGGCCGGCGTGATGTTCGACACCCCCGAGCAGATCCGTCAGAACGCTGCACGCATCCAGGCTCAAGCCGTCACCAGCCAGATCATGCCACTGGGCAACATCACCCAGATGACCCAGCAGGAACGTGACCTGATCGGCGCGTGGATTGTTCAGGGAGCTCCGACCAATTAATCGTTGAAAAGCTTCGCGGGCAAGCACCGCTCCTACAGATCAGCGTAGATCTCGTAGGAGCGAGGCTTACCCGCGAATGGCCGCACTGCGGTCGCCCTGATACAAAAATCACAAGAATAAAAAAGATCCGAGGTGTTGCATGTCCGAGCTATCCGAAGCGCGCATCCCCGACGCACCCGCTATTCAGCGTTTACCCCTTTTGCAACTGATCCTGGTCGGTCTGCAACACGTTCTGCTGATGTACGGCGGAGCCATCGCGGTGCCGCTGATCATCGGACAGGCCGCTGGCCTGAGTCGTGAAGAAATCGCCTTTCTGATCAACGCCGACCTGCTGGTGGCCGGGATCGCCACCATCGTGCAATCGCTGGGCATCGGCCCCATGGGCATCCGTATGCCGGTGATGATGGGCGCCAGTTTCGCCGCCGTCGGCAGCATGGTCGCCATGGCCGGCATGCCTGGCATCGGCCTGCAAGGGATCTTCGGCGCGACCATCGCCGCCGGATTCTTCGGCATGATCATCGCGCCATTCATGTCCAAAGTCGTACGCTTCTTCCCCCCACTGGTGACCGGCACAGTCATCACCTCGATCGGATTGTCGTTGTTCCCCGTGGCCGTGAATTGGGCCGGCGGCGGTGCGGGTGCCGCTCAATTCGGCTCACCGATTTACCTGGCCATCGCCGCGCTAGTGCTGGCAACCATCCTGCTGGTCCATCGCTTCATGCGCGGTTTCTGGGTCAACATTTCCGTGCTGATCGGCATGTGCCTGGGTTACGTGCTCTGTGGCCTGATCGGCATGGTCGACCTGAGCGGCATGGCCCAGGCGCCGTGGCTGCAATTTGTTACCCCGCTGCATTTCGGCATGCCAACATTTGAACTCGCACCGATTCTTTCGATGTGCCTGGTGGTGGTGATCATCTTCGTCGAGTCCACAGGGATGTTCCTGGCGCTGGGCAAAATCACCGGCCAGGAAGTCTGCCCACGCATGCTGCGTCGCGGTTTGTTGTGTGATGCCGGCGCCTCGTTCTTCGCCGGTTTGTTCAATACCTTCACCCACTCCTCCTTCGCCCAGAACATCGGCCTGGTGCAGATGACTGGCGTACGCTGCCGCTCGGTGACCATCGTCGCCGGTGGTTTGCTGGTGGTGTTGAGCCTGCTGCCGAAAGCGGCATTTCTGGTGGCATCGATTCCACCCGCCGTACTGGGCGGCGCGGCCATTGCGATGTTCGGCATGGTCGCCGCCACTGGCATCAAGATTCTTCAGGAAGCCGACATCGGTGACCGTCGCAACCAGTTACTGGTGGCGGTGAGCATCGGCATGGGGCTGATTCCGGTGGTCCGTCCGGAATTCTTCGCGCACCTGCCACTGTGGATGAGCCCGATCACCCACAGCGGCATCGCCATGGCGACGCTGAGTGCGCTGTCGTTGAACCTGCTGTTCAACATCCTCGGCGGCGCCGAACGCGCGGCCATCAACGACTGCCACGCCCACCCGCATTGACCCACTAAAACCACAAAACCTGTGTGAGCGACGGTGCGGCGATCCGACCTGCTCGCTCCCACAGGTCAGCGGCTGCCTGCGCCTCAAACAATAAAAACAAGAGGGAGCAACAGATGATTCGGACACAGACAAACATGCTGTTGGGCGGCGGTCTTCTGGCCGCTGGTCAGGCCATGGCCGGCGACTTGCTGCTGTGGCAGACCAACAGCCTGAGCTATTTGTACGGCAAGAACTTCGCAATCAACCCGTCGATCCAGCAAACGGTGACGTTCGAGCACGCCGACAAATGGAAGTACGGCGACAATTTCCTGTTCGTCGACAAGATTTTCTACAACGGCCAGGAAGACCGAAACAAAGGCCCTCACGCCTTTTATGGCGAGTTCAGCCCACGCCTGTCCTTCGGCAAGGTCCTCGACCGCCGCTTCGAATACGGTCCGGTCAAGGACGTGCTGCTGGCCATGACTTACGAGTATGGCGAAGGTGACAGCGAAGCCTACCTGATCGGCCCGGGTTTCGACCTCGCGGTGCCGGGCTTCAACTATTTCACCCTGAACTTCTATCGTCGGCAGACCGAAGGCCCGCGCCCCGGCGATGGTGTCTGGCAGATCACGCCAACCTGGTCCTACAGCATTCCATTGGGCAACTCAGACCTGTTGTTCGACGGCTACCTGGACTGGGTGGTCGACAACGATCAGAACGCCCGCGGTACCTACCACGCCAACCTGCACATCAATCCGCAGCTCAAATATGACCTCGGCAAAGCCCTGGGCTGGGGCCAGAAACAGGTCTACGTCGGCACCGAATACAGCTACTGGAAGAACAAGTACGGGGTCGAAAACAGCTCGAACCTGGACACCCACCAAAACACCGCCAGCCTGCTGGTGAAGGTGCACTTTTAAGATGGCCCGCAAACGTGCTCCAAACCTGTCGTCGGTGCGCTGTTGCGGGGCACTTGAGACCTGGCCAAGGAGTCAGTATTCTCCGCGGCCGCCCGAATCTGGTCTAAAAAAAAGCCCGGATTTAATTCCTGACCAGAAAGCCAACTTATCCCGGCTCTGGACGGTACCAAGGCACTCCAAAACCTCTCTCAATCGACTGCTCTTGAGCAGCCGAACGGGAGTTTTTTTGCTTTTTGAAAGCCTTGGCGCAGCTCTTGCTAACAGCACTGAAGCTGACCGATTGGATGATTTTTACAGCTATAGAAAAAGGCGCCACACCAGAGCGCCGACCTTAAAAAAATAACGTGGAACCACCTACTTTTTGGGAGCAACCGAATGAAACGTACGTGCACTAGCCTGATGCTGGCGGGATCTTTGCTGGCCGGGGGCCAGGCAATGGCCGGCGACTTGCTGCAATGGCAGAACAACAGCCTGACCTACCTGTATGGCAAGGACTTCCAGGTCAATCCGCGCATTCAGCAGACCGTGACTTTCGAACACGTCGATGGCTGGAAATATGGGGATAACTTCTTCTTCGTCGACAAGATCTTCTACAACGGCGACAAGGATTTCAACGTCGGCCCGAACACCTATTACGGTGAGTTCAGCCCACGAATTTCCCTGGGCAAGGTCCTCGACCAGAAAATCGAATTCGGCCCGGTCAAAGACGTATTGCTGGCCATGACGTACGAGTTCGGTGAAGGCGATACCGAGTCCTACCTGATCGGTCCAGGTTTCGACCTGGCGATTCCAGGCTTCGACTACTTCCAGCTGAACTTCTATCAGCGCCATACCGAAGGCAGCCGTGCGGGCGACAACGTGTGGCAGATCACCCCGGTCTGGTCCTACACCATTCCCGTTGGTGATTCGAACATCCTGATCGATGGTTTCATGGACTGGGTGGTCGACAACGACTCGAACTCCAAAGGCGACTACCACGCCAACCTGCACTTCAACCCACAGGTCAAATACGACTTGGGCAAGGCGCTGAACATCGGTGAGAAACAATTGTATGTCGGTGTGGAGTACGACTACTGGTCGGACAAGTACGGGATCAAAGACAGCCAGTACTTCAAGACCGATCAGAGCACCACGAGCTTCCTGGTGAAGTTCCACTTCTGATCGTAAAAGCTTCGCGGGCAAGCCACGCTCCCACAGATTCTGTGTCGTTCACATCATCGGCGAACGACATAAAACCTGTGGGAGCGTGGCTTGCCCGCGAATGGCCGCACCACAAATCTCAAGCAGGTACCACAGGTTCTGCCAACCCAAGAAACCGGCACAACTCCCCGCGCTTGGCCAACGCATCCCGCCGCCCAAGATCAATCAATTCGCTGCAATACCCCGCCTCGAACAGCAGATAACTCAACACACCCGCCCCGCTCGTCTTCGTCGCCCCCGGACCGCGCAGAAACAGGCGCAGCGCCGCCGGCAACTCCTGCCGATGCCGCGCCGCAATCTCATCGATCGGCTGACTCGGCGAAATCACCAGCACCTCTACTGGCGCCACCCCGAGTGCTCGGGTCGGTGTGCCATCGGGCAACAGATGACTGAACTGATTGAGTCGCTGCAGCAACTCGATGTCACTTTCCAGGCTGTCAATGAACGTGCTGTTGAGCATGTGCCCGCCGATCTGCGCCAGGCTCGGCTGCTGACCGGTGTAGGCGCGCTGCAGCGGTTGTTCCGGGTCGACGCCGCGGGGGTTGCCGCTGACGCCCACCACCAGCACTCGGCTGGCGCCCAGGTGCAGCGCCGGGCTGATCGGCGCCGACTGGCGTACCGCGCCGTCACCGAAATATTCTTCACCGATTTTCACTGGCGCGAACAGCAGCGGGATCGCTGAACTGGCCAGCAAGTGATCGACGGTCAATTGCGTGGGAACGCCGATTCGCCGATGGCGCAACCAGGCATTGATGGTGCCGCCACCCTGATAAAAGGTCACCGCCTGACCGGACTCGTAGCCGAACGCGGTCACCGCAACCGCCTGCAACTGCTTCTGTGCAATGGCCTCGGCAATCCCGCTCATCTGCAGTTTGTCGTCGAGCAATCCGCGCAGCGGCGAACTGTTGAGCAAGGCCACCGGCACCTGAGCGCCAATCCCCAGCAAACTATGGCTGACAAAACGGCTGGCCTGATGGATCACGCCCGGCCAGTCGCTGCGCAGCACCAGATGACTGCGAAAGCCCTGCCAGAAGGCTGTCAGACGTTGAATCGCACCACGGAAGTCCATCGCCCCACTGGCGAGGCTGACCGCGTTGATCGCGCCGGCCGAGGTGCCGACGATCACCGGAAACGGATTCGCTGCACCCACCGGCAGCAGCTCGGCAATCGCCGCCAGCACACCGACCTGATAGGCCGCCCGAGCCCCGCCGCCGGAAAGAATCAACCCTGTAACCGGTTCAGCAGGACTCATCGCAACACTCCATGGTGCTTATAAGGATCGGTGGTTCAACCGCGTTTTGCGTACAACTTGGGCTCGCCCGGTGGGCGGCTCTTGAAGCGGCGATGAGCCCAGAGGTATTGCTGCGGACATTCGCGCAACGCACCTTCGACCCACTGATTGATGCGGATGCAATCGGCCTCTTCGGTCTCGCCGGGGAAACCCTCGAGCGGTGCATGAATCACCAGTCGATAACCGCTGCCGTCAGCCAGACGTTCCTGAGTGAACGGCACCACCAGCGCCTTGCCCAACCGCGCAAACTTGCTGGTGGCGGTGACGGTCGCGGCCTGAATCCCGAACAGCGGCACGAAGATACTTTGCTTGGCGCCATAGTCCTGATCCGGTGCGTACCAGATTGCCCGGCCGGCCCGCAGCAGTTTCAGCATGCCGCGCACGTCGTCGCGTTCCACCGCCAGCGAGTCGACGTTGTGCCGCTCGCGCCCCAGGCGCTGGACGTAGTCGAACAACGGATTCTTGTGCTCGCGGTACATGCCGTCGATGGTGTGTTGCTGACCGAGCAACGCCGCGCCGATTTCCAGCGTGGTGAAATGAACGGCCATCAGGATCACGCCTTTGCCGTCGCGCTGGGCCTTTTTCAAATGCTCCAACCCTTCGACATGGGCCAGCTTCGCCAGACGCTCGCGCGACCACCACCAGCTCATCGCCATCTCGAAAAACGCGATGCCCGTGGAGGCGAAGTTTTCCTTGAGCAGGCGCTTGCGCTCGGCAGCGGTTTTTTCAGGGAAACACAGTTCGAGATTGCGCCTGGCAATGCGCCGTCTGTCGCCCGCTACTCGATACATCAATGCACCCAGGGCGCGACCAATCGACAGCAACGCTGGATACGGCAACTGGACAATCAGCCACAACAGCCCCAAGCCACACCACAGCGGCCAGAAACGTGGAGAAAGAAATGCTGTTCGAAAACGCGGGCGATCCATTAAAGGTTCCGGAAAGACAATGGCCGCGCATTCTACATCGTTCGACCCGGCTTGCGGCTCGCGGGCGTTCTCGTTATAAGTCTCGGCACTTTTAGTGACAAGTCGTTGTATGCCGACCATGAGCCAAACCGAACCGCTAGACCAAGATCCCGTGTTCCAGCTGAAAGGCAGCATGCTCGCCATTACGGTGCTGGAACTGGCGCGTAACGACCTCGAGAACCTTGATCGTCAACTGGCCGCCAAGGTCGCCCAGGCGCCTAACTTCTTCAGTAACGCGCCACTGGTGCTGGCCCTGGACAAACTTCCGGCCAGCGAAGGCGCCGTTGATCTGCCGGGCCTGATGCGCGTCTGCCGCCAGCATGGCCTGCGCACCCTGGCGATCCGTGCCAGCCGCATTGAAGACATCGCCGCGGCCATCGCGGTCGACCTGCCGGTGCTGCCACCGTCCGGCGCCCGGGAACGTGCGCTTGACCCGCTCGAAGGCGTCGTTGCGAAAAAACCGGAAAAACCGGAAAAACCGCCGGAGCCGACCATCAAGCCAACGAAGATCATCACCTCGCCCGTACGCGGTGGGCAGCAGATTTATGCCCAAGGCTGCGATCTGGTGGTGATCTCCTCGGTCAGCCCGGGGGCGGAACTTCTCGCCGATGGGAACATCCATGTATACGGCCCGATGCGCGGTCGTGTGTTGGCCGGCGTCAAAGGCGACACGAAAGCCAGGATTTTCTGTCAGCAAATGAGCGCTGAACTGGTTTCCATCGCAGGCCACTACAAGGTTTCGGAGGATCTGCGTCGCGACCCTATGTGGGGCGCGGGCGTACAGATAAGCCTATCGGGCGATGTGTTGAACATCATTCGGCTTTAACGGATACTGCCGCATTTTCCAAACATCTCTAAAACGTAGCGAAAACGGCTCAAACGAAGTAGGAAAAAGGCCATAAGCAGTGTTTACCCGAGGTAAGCGCCGTTCTGGAACCGGATTCCAGCCAAGGCTGTCCGACTGCAGTAGTTTTTCTAGAGATGTTTTTCAGGGGCTAAATGTCCTTTTTCCTTAGGGGTGAAACACCTTGGCCAAGATTCTCGTGGTTACATCCGGCAAGGGTGGTGTGGGTAAGACCACCACCAGTGCTGCTATCGGTACCGGCCTCGCACTGCGCGGTCACAAAACAGTTATTGTCGACTTCGACGTCGGTCTGCGTAACCTCGACCTGATCATGGGTTGCGAGCGCCGCGTGGTGTACGACTTCGTCAATGTGGTGAACGGCGAAGCCAACCTGCAACAAGCCCTGATCAAAGACAAACGCCTGGAAAACCTCTACGTACTGGCCGCCAGTCAGACCCGCGATAAAGACGCGCTGACCGTGGAAGGCGTGGAAAAAGTGCTGATGGCGTTGAAAGAAGACTTCGAATACGTGGTCTGCGACTCCCCGGCCGGCATCGAGAAAGGCGCCCACCTGGCCATGTACTTCGCTGATGAAGCGATTATTGTGACCAACCCGGAAGTGTCCTCGGTACGTGACTCGGACCGCATGCTGGGCCTGCTGGCCAGCAAATCCCGCCGCGCCGAAAAGGGCGAAGACCCGATCAAGGAGCACTTGCTGCTGACCCGCTACAACCCGCAACGGGTCAGTGACGGCGAAATGCTCGGCGTCGAAGACGTCAAGGAAATTCTGGCTGTCGCCCTGTTGGGTGTCATTCCGGAATCCCAAGCGGTACTGAAAGCTTCCAACTCGGGCGTGCCCGTGATTCTCGACGACCAGAGCGACGCCGGTCAGGCGTACAGCGATGCAGTCGATCGTCTGCTGGGCAAAACCGTGGAGCATCGTTTTCTCGATGTAACGAAGAAGGGATTCTTCGAGCGCCTGTTTGGAGGTAGATAATGAATCTTTTTGACTTCTTTCGTGCCAGCAAAAAGGTCAGCACCGCGTCGGTAGCGAAAGAGCGTCTACAGATCATCGTGGCGCACGAACGCGGCCAGCGCAGTACACCGGATTACCTGCCAGCCCTGCAGAAGGAATTGGTCGAGGTGATCCGCAAGTACGTCAATATCGGGTCCGATGACGTGCACGTCGCTCTGGAAAACCAGGGCAGCTGCTCGATTCTGGAACTCAATATCACCCTGCCTGACCGCTAGTCGATCCGACAGGAGCCACGGCGGCTCAGGCTTGCGCCCTTGTAGGAGCAAAGCTTGCTCGCGATAGCATCACCTCGGTTTATCAGATGGACCGAGTTGCCTGCATCGCGAGCAAGCTCATCTCCTACAGAGTGCGAGGGCCTGAGCCGCCGTTGGCGTTTGTTACGAGGCTGTTTTAATGCCGTTGTCCAACATCCGCATCATCTATCAGGACGCCGCCGTACTGGTGGTGAACAAACCGACCCTGCTGCTCTCCGTCCCTGGCCGGGCCGATGACAACAAGGACTGCCTGATTACCCGCTTGCAAGAAAACGGCTACCCGGAAGCGCGAATCGTACATCGCCTGGACTGGGAAACCTCGGGCATTATTCTGTTGGCCCGTGACCCGGACACTCATCGCGAACTGTCTCGGCAATTTCACGACCGCGAAACCGAAAAGGCCTACACCGCCCTGTGCTGGGGCCAGCCGGAACTGGACAGTGGCAGCATCGATCTGCCCTTGCGCTATGACCCGCCGACCAAGCCACGTCATGTGGTGGACCATGAATTCGGCAAACACGCCCTGACCTTCTGGCGCGTATTGGAACGTTGCGGCGACTGGTGCCGGGTCGAACTGACGCCGATCACCGGCCGGTCCCATCAGTTGCGCGTGCACATGCTCTCCATCGGCCACCCGCTGCTGGGTGACGGGCTTTACGCCCACGAGCAGGCACTGGCCGCCTGGCCACGACTGTGTCTGCACGCGAGCATGCTTAGCTTCACTCACCCGCAAAGCGGCGAACGCTTGCGCTTCGAGTGCCCAGCTCCTTTTTAAGTAACGGTTGAACCAAAAAAACGCCCTTCCATTGAAGGGCGCTTTTTTATTTCTTGTTACAAACAGACGTGAAAATGGCGTGAAAATATTGTCATGTATTTGTAATGAAACGTAAAATGCCAGCACTTTGATATCAGGCAGGAAGCCCTCGTGCTCAGCAACAAAACATTCCAAGACGACTACCCGTTCACCTTCTGCCTGTTCAACACCACGCTGCACCTTAGCGAGCAACCCTCAGTCGAAGCGCAGCAGGCACTTGAGCAACTTATTCACAAACGACGTGCTCGCAAACTCACCCGTGCGAGTGCGCCGCTGGCCTCCGGCGATACGCCGCTGTTTGCCAAGGTCCAGCCGCTGGACTCCTTGAAGGCAAAAGTGCGCGTAACCTTTGGCAAGCCACAGCGCAATGGCCGATTCGACTGGCCGCTGGAAGAGCTGATCAACACCCTTGAAGCGCAACGCCGTGGCATACAAATGCCGCCACTGCAAGGGTTCGGTTACACCAAGGACCGACTGGGGCTGACCCAGGAGTATTTCATTATCACGCGCCTGCTCGACGATCATATCGACGGCGTGCAATGGCTTAAACGCAACCCGGATAACGTCGAAACATTCATTCTCGATGCCTTCCAATTGCTGAACTCCCTTTCGTGCAAGAACATCACGCACATGGATTTCTGGGCCGGCAACATCATGATTCCACAAACGCCGCAGACCCCGCTCAAAGCCATCGACTTTGAAAACTGCTTTGCCGGCCAGACAAACCATCCAAGCGAAACCCTGGGTTTTCAGCTGGGCTTCTTCTATCGCCGGGACATCTACAAGCTCATCACCGAAGCCGCCTATGACCGCCTTGTGGACGACTATATTCGGCAGACCCCCGGTATTTCGAAGGAAAAATTCAACGAGGTGTACCTCGCGAGCAAACATGAATATGTAGGCCGCAAGCAACGTCGCGAAGTGTTCCTCAATGGCAATCTGATCACCGGTTGACTCATCCTCCTCGCCAACCAGCAGCCGACGCATACCGAACGGCATTGTCTCTGCAATGCCGTCAGCCAATACGTTAAACTTGCGCCATTGCTGTCTGGAGCTACTTATGCGCGAAGAGTTGAACCAAGGCCTGATCGATTTCCTCAAGGCCTCCCCTACCCCATTCCATGCCACCGCCAGCCTTGTTCAGCGCCTGGAAGCGGCGGGCTATCAACGCCTCGACGAGCGCGAGCCATGGACCACCGAAGCCAACGGTCGCTACTACGTCACCCGTAACGACTCTTCGATCGTCGCGTTCAAGATGGGCCGTCATTCGCCCCTGCATGGCGGTATTCGCCTGGTTGGCGCGCACACCGACAGCCCGTGCCTGCGGGTCAAACCCCAGCCGGAACTGCAACGCCAGGGTTTCTGGCAGTTGGGCGTCGAAGTTTATGGCGGCGCACTGCTGGCGCCATGGTTCGACCGCGACTTGTCATTGGCCGGCCGTGTGACCTTCCGTCGTGATGGCAAGGTCGAGAGCCAGTTGATCGACTTCAAGGCGCCGATCGCCACTATCCCGAACCTGGCCATTCACCTTAACCGCGAAGCCAACATGGGCTGGGCGATCAACGCCCAGACCGAACTGCCGCCGATCCTCGCGCAATTTGCCGGTGACGAGCGTGTGGACTTCCGTGCCGTGCTGACTGATCAACTCGCCCGCGAACACGGCTTGAACGCCGACGTGGTGCTCGACTATGAGCTGAGTTTCTACGACACCCAAAGTGCTGCGGTCATCGGCCTGCATGGCGACTTCATCGCTGGCGCACGCCTGGACAATTTGCTGTCGTGCTATGCCGGCCTACAAGCCTTGCTGACCACCGAAACCGACGAAACCTGCGTACTGGTCTGCAACGATCACGAAGAAGTCGGCTCCTGTTCAGCCTGCGGCGCCGACGGCCCGATGCTCGAGCAAACGCTGCGTCGCCTGTTGCCCGAAGGTGATGAGTTCGTACGGACCATTCAGAAATCCCTGCTGGTCTCGGCCGACAACGCCCACGGCGTGCACCCCAACTACGCCGACAAGCACGATGCCAACCACGGCCCGAAACTCAACGCTGGCCCGGTGATCAAGGTCAACAGCAACCAGCGCTACGCCACCAACAGCGAAACCGCCGGGTTCTTCCGCCATCTGTGCATGGCCGAAGAAGTACCGGTGCAAAGCTTCGTGGTGCGCAGCGACATGGGCTGTGGCTCGACCATCGGCCCGATCACCGCCAGCCACCTGGGCGTGCGCACCGTGGACATCGGCCTGCCGACATTCGCCATGCACTCGATCCGCGAGCTGTGCGGCAGCCATGATCTGGCGCACCTGGTCAAAGTGTTGAGCGCGTTTTACGCCTGCCGCGAGTTGCCGTAATCCGTGTAGGAGCTGGTAGGAGCTGTCGAGAGAAATGAGGCTGCGATCTTTTGATCTTGTTTTTAAATAGCAAAGTCAAAAGATCGCAGCCTCGTTTCACTCGACAGCTCCTACACTTTCAATACCCCTTCCGACAAGGCAGTCGCTCATGATCTCGATGTCTTCGTTTCACGCCATGCTGATCCCGATTCTTGCCGGGATGATCATGCTGGCGATCGGTTTCAATTTTCGCGACAAGAACGCCGGCGTGTTCGCGATGTGGATCGGCATGTTGATAATCCTCGCTACCTTGGTTTTCAAGATCCTCGCCAAACTCAACGAATAAATCCTCACCCCTGGCTCGCATTGATTTTGACGGGCTCGTACACTCGGTCGATCCGCTCATCCCGAGGTTGACCGCCTAGTGTTCGCTCGTCTTTTTGCCCTGCCGTGTTTCGTCCTTGCCTGCCTCATGACGCTGCTGCCGATGGCGCCCGCCCAAGCGGTCGGGTTGCCGAGCTTGCTCAACAGCTCGGCGAAAACCCAGCCAGAGGCACAAGAACCCTTGGGCCAGTCCCTGGATGAAGTCATCAAGTCCTTGGAGAACGATCAGCAACGGAGCCAGTTGCTGACCGACCTGAAGAAGCTGCGCGACGCCACCAAAAAAGCCCAACCGGCCGCTGAAGAAGGCGTGCTGGGCCTGATCGGCGGCACGCTGGCCAGTTTCGAGAAACAGTTTTCCGGGGCCGACAGTCCGCTCACGCGCTGGTCCGACGAGTTCGATCTGGCCAAGGAGGAACTGGCGGCGCTGGTGCTGCCGGCCAATGAATGGCTGCCGATCATTTTTGCCTTCGCCATGATCCTGATGGTCTGGAGCTTGCTCGCCGCCGCGCTGATCTGGGCCAGCCACCGGGTACGGATGCGCTTCGGCCTGACCGAAGAACTGCCGCAGCACCCCAAGGCCCTGGATATGCTGCGCTTCGCCTTGCGCAAACTCGGGCCGTGGCTGATTGCCTTGGTGATGACGGTCTACATGAGCTACGCCCTGCCCTCGTCGCTGGGCAAAAGCCTGGCGATGGTGCTGGCCTATGCGCTGGTGGTCGGGACCTGTTTTTCGGCAATCTGCGTGATTGCCTTTTCCGTGCTCGACGGCCCACACCGCCACCGCGCCTTGTACATCCTGCGGCATCAAGCCTTTCGGCCGCTGTGGCTGATCGGCAGTTTCGCCGCCTTCGGTGAAGCCTTGAGCGATCCGCGACTGGTCGCCAGCCTCGGCAGTCACCTGGCGCATACCGCCGCGACCGTGGCCAACGTCCTGGCCGCGCTGTTCACCGGGTTGTTCATCCTGCGGTTCCGTCGCCCCATCGCCCACTTGATCCGCAACCAACCACTGTCCCGACGCCTGACCCGTCGCGCGCTCAGCGACACGATCGAGATTCTCGGGACCTTCTGGTATGTGCCGGCGCTGGTGCTGGTGGGCATCTCGCTATTCGCCACGTTTGTCTCCGCTGGCGATACCAGCACCGCGCTGCGCCAGTCGCTGATCTGCACGGTGCTGCTGGTGTTGTGCATGGTCATCAACGGGTTGGTGCGCCGCCACTCTCTTAAACCGCAACGCAGCGTGAAGCGTCATGCGCTGTACTCGGATCGCCTGAAAAGCTTCTTCTACACCCTCGCTCATTTGGTGGTGTGGCTGGCGTTCATCGAACTCGGCCTGCGGGTCTGGGGCCTGTCGCTGATCGCATTCACCGAGGGCGAAGGCCATGAAGTCAGCGTCAAATTGTTCAGCCTCGGTGGCACCCTGATTTTTGCCTGGCTGATCTGGATTCTCAGCGACACCGCCGTGCACCACGCCCTCACCCGCTCACGCAAAGGCCTGGCGAATGCCCGCGCACAGACGATGATGCCGCTGATCCGCAACGTTTTGTTCGTGGCGATTTTCATCATCGCGCTGATCGTCGCCTTGGCGAACATGGGCATGAACGTCACGCCGTTGCTGGCCGGTGCCGGCGTGATCGGCCTGGCCATCGGTTTCGGCGCACAGTCGTTGGTGGCGGACCTGATCACCGGGCTGTTCATCATCATCGAAGATTCCCTGGCCATCGACGACTACGTGGACGTCGGCGGCCACCTCGGCACCGTCGAAGGGCTGACCATTCGTACCGTGCGCCTGCGGGACATCGATGGCATCGTCCACACCATTCCGTTCAGCGAAATCAAAAGCATCAAGAACTACTCCCGGGAATTCGGCTACGCGATCTTCCGGGTGGCGATACCCTCCAATATGGACATCGATAACGCGATCAGACTGATGCGCGAAGTCGGCCAGAAGATGCGCACCGATCCACTGCAACGGCGCAATATCTGGTCGCCACTGGAAATACAGGGTGTCGAGAGTTTCGAGTCAGGCAATGCGATTCTTCGTGCCCGGTTCAAGACCGCGCCGATCAAGCAGTGGGAAGTTTCCCGCGCGTTCAACTTGTCACTCAAACGACACCTGGACGAAGCTGGGCTCGACCTGGCGACACCGCGCATGAGCGTGCAAGTGATCACGGCAGGTGGCGGCCAGGTGCAGGAATAACCCCGTACGGCAGACAAAAAAAATCCCCGAACGAGTCGGGGATTTTTTATGTTCGATCAATCAGCCCGGGGGCGGATCAATCTTCGCGATAGCGACGCAGCTTCAACTGCTTACCAGCAACGCGAGTGTCCTTCAGCTTGGTCAGCAGACGCTCCAGACCATCTTCCGGCAGTTCAACGAGGCTGAAGCTGTCACGCACCTGGATGCGACCGATTGCTTCGCGAGCCAGACCACCCTCATTGAGGATAGCGCCCAGCAGGTTCTTGGCAGCGATACCATCACGCGCACCCAGCGCGGTACGGCAACGAGCACGACCTTCGGCCAATGGAACCGGAGCACGACGCTCGCGATCACCACGGTCCGGACGATCACCGGTACGCTCTGGACGATCGCCACGCGGTGCGTTGTTCGGCACCAGTGGACGTTCTTTCTCGATCGCGGCCAGGGTCAGCGCTTGAGCGTTGGTCGCCTTGCGCAGCAGAGCAGCGGCCAGTGCACGCGGGGTGCAACCGATGTCGGCAGTCAGGCGATCCAGCAGATCACCGTGAGTCGATTCGGCATCAGCCACCAGCGGCGACAGGCTGTTGGTCAGTTTCTTGATGCGGGCATCGAGAACGGCCTGAGCGTCCGGCAGGCGAACTTCGGCAACTTTCTGACCGGTTACACGCTCAATCACTTGCAGCATGCGGCGCTCACGTGGAGTCACCAGCAACAGCGCACGACCTTCGCGACCGGCACGGCCAGTACGGCCGATACGGTGAACGTAGGACTCTGGGTCGTACGGCATGTCAACGTTGAACACGTGAGTGATGCGCGGAACGTCCAGACCACGAGCAGCAACGTCGGTCGCCACAACGATGTCCAAACGGCCATCCTTGAGGGATTCGATGACGCGCTCACGTTGGTTCTGAGCAATGTCACCGTTCAGCGCAGCGGCTTTGTAGCCTTTGGCTTCCAGGGCACTGGCCAGGTCCAGGGTCGCTTGCTTGGTGCGCACGAACATGATCAGGGCGTCGAAGTCTTCAACTTCCAGCAGGCTCAATACAGCCGAGGTCTTCTGGTCAGCGTGAACCAACAGGTGAGCCTGTTCGATCGCGGTAACGGTCTGAGTCTTGGTCTGGATCTTCACGTGTTGCGGATCGCGCAGATGGCGTTCGGCAATGGCACGGATCGACTGCGGCAAGGTAGCCGAGAACAATACGGTCTGACGGGTTGGAGGCAAGGCCTTGAAGATAACTTCGAGGTCGTCCATGAAACCCAGTTTGAGCATTTCGTCCGCTTCGTCGAGAACCAGGTGGTTCACGGTAGACAGGACTTTTTCGTCACGACGCAGGTGGTCGCACAGACGGCCCGGCGTGGCGACAACGATCTGTGCGCCATTACGGATTGCTTTCAGTTGTGGACCCATAGGGGCGCCGCCGTAAACGGCCACAACGGTAACGCCCGGCATTTGCTTGGCGTAGGTTTCGAAAGCGGTTGCTACTTGCAGCGCCAACTCACGGGTTGGCGCCAGGATCAGGGCTTGCGGCTCGCGCTTAGCAGGATCGATGCGATGCAGGATCGGCAGGGCGAACGCAGCGGTTTTACCCGTACCGGTTTGCGCCTGACCAATCATGTCGTGACCGGCCATGATGATCGGGATCGATTGCTGCTGAATAGCCGAAGGCTCTTCGTAGCCAGTCGCGATGACGGCTGCAAGAATATTCGGATTAAGATTAAAAGCGGCGAAGCCGCCGGTTTCCTGGGTCATGGGTCTGCCTCTAAGTGCATCCGCAAAGACCCATGCTCCAAAGCTGCGCATGCCGTGTAAGACTCAAGAGTCGCCCTGGCTGCTTTGTCGGCGGGGATTTGCGAAAACGAATGAATGAAAAAGATTCGTCAAGGGAGAGTCCGCTGTGCGGACGTGCAGCCGAAGCTGACTTCGGGAAATTGCGCTACCTAAACGCGGCCCGGTTAAAGGCCGGCGCGCACTATACCGGAATTAGCCCAAAAAGGGAGCTTTATTTGTCGGAAAACTGCCAAGTACAGCGTTCTGTCACACGCTTTGCGGATCATCGTGCAACGGTCTATTTTTCAAAGGCCCAGCCCTGCTGGCGATCGCGCTAAAACGGTTCACCCTTGTGACGCAGACCTTCGGTCTCACATACCCCTTCCCACCCCTTCCCACCCGAGGAAATGCACCATGAATCACCCCTGTTCCAGTCGTGTGAGCCGTGAACGGCATGGTCATGTCCTGATGATCGGCCTGGATCGGGTGGCCAAACGCAACGCCTTCGATCTCGACCTGCTCAACGAACTGAGCCTGGCCTATGGCGAGTTCGAGGCCGACAGCGAGGCGCGGGTGGCGGTGGTGTTCGGCCATGGTGAGCATTTCACCGCAGGGCTGGATCTGGTCAATGCCAGCGCGGCCCTGGCTGAAGGCTGGCAGGCACCGCCCGGCGGCTGCGATCCGTGGGGTGTATTCGCGGGCCCCAGAGTCAGCAAACCGGTGATTGTCGCCGCGCAAGGCTACTGCCTGACCATCGGTATCGAATTGATGCTGGCCGCTGATATCAACCTGTGCGCCAGCAACACCCGCTTCGCCCAGAAAGAAGTGCAACGCGGGATCTTCCCGTTCGGCGGCGCCACGTTGCGCCTGCATCAGGTCGCTGGCTGGGGCAACGCCATGCGCTGGCTGCTGACCGGCGATGAGTTCGATGCCCATGACGCGTTGCACCTGGGATTGGTCCAGGAAGTCATGGCCAGCGAGGATTTGCTGCCGCGGGCGATTGAGTTGGCGGAGCGGATTGCCCGGCAGGCGCCGCTTGGGGTTCAGGCGACGTTGATGTCGGCGAGGCAGGCACGCTATGAAGGGGAAACAGCCGCGGCGCAGGGATTGCCGCCGCTGGTGAGGAAGTTGCTGGCCAGTGAGGATGCCAAGGAGGGTGTGCGGTCGATGATCGAGAAGCGGCCCGGTGTTTTCAAAGGGCTTTGAGCTTTGTGTCGATGCGGATATTGCTTTCGCGGGCAAGCCTCGCTCCTACAATGGTTACGCGCAACCTGTAGGAGCGAGGCTTGCCCGCGATGAGGCCCTCACAGACACCGACTTAGGTCGCCGGGCGAATCGCCTTGATCAACGACTGCAACGAATACCCCAAACGCGGCGCCAGCCCTTCGGCCCGGGCGCTCAAGCCATCCATGTCCAGTTCCTGATCCAGCTCCGAAGGCACGATCAGAATCACATTGCCCTCCTTCACCGGCAGTTCCCAGTAATGCCGGTGATAGAGCCCGCGCAACAACGCCGCGCCCAACGGTTTGCCATCGTCGGTGGCCCACTGATTGATCACCAGCCAGCCACCCGGATTCAGGCGTTTCTGACAGTTTTCCAGGAAATTCCACGCCAGATGCCCGACACCCGGCCCGACATCGGTATAGAGGTCGACGAAAATCAGATCCGCCGGCTCAGCGGTATCGAGCAACTCCAGCGCATCGCCAACCCGGATATACAGCCGCGGATCGTCATCCAGCCCAAGGTATTCAATGGCCAGGCGCGGCACGTCGGGGCGCAGTTCGATGGCTTCGACGTCTTCCAGCGGCAGGAACTTGAGGCAGGCCTGGGTCAGGGTGCCGGCACCGAGGCCGAGGAACAGCGCGCTTTCCGGCTGCTCGTGGCACAACGCGCCAATCAGCATCGCCCGGGTGTAATCGTATTCGAGCCAGCTCGGATCAGCCGTGAACACGCAGCTCTGCTCGATGGCATCACCGAATTCGAGAAAACGGTAATCGGCCACTTCCAGCACGCGAATCACGCCGAACTCATCCTGCACCTCGGCGAGCAGATGCTCGACGCGCTCCTCAGTCATTTCGTCTCCTGATCGTTACCGGGCCTGCAATGTAAACAGCAGCGCAATAAAACCGCTGCATACAGCGGCAAAGGCGCGATTGTCCGCGAAGCGACGGGAACAGGTCACGCACTAATTGCTGATAACATGACCGTCCGAGCGTAAAACACTAGAGACCGTGATGAGCCAACCCTGGAGCCCTGACAGCTGGCGCGCCCTGCCGATCCAGCAACAACCCCATTACCCCGACGCGGCGCATTTGCTGCACGTCGAGCAAACGCTGGCCAGTTATCCACCGCTGGTGTTTGCCGGTGAAGCCCGGGAGTTGCGCCGTCAGTTTGCCGAAGTGACCCAGGGCCGCGCGTTTCTGCTGCAGGGCGGCGACTGCGCTGAAAGCTTCGCCGAGTTCTCCGCCGCGAAAATCCGCGACACCTTTAAAGTCCTGCTGCAAATGGCGATCGTCATGACCTTCGCCGCCGGTTGCCCGGTGGTCAAGGTCGGGCGCATGGCTGGGCAGTTCGCCAAACCGCGTTCGGCCAACGACGAAACCATCAACGGCGTAACCCTGCCGGCCTACCGTGGCGACATCGTCAACGGCATCGGTTTCGATGAAAAAAGCCGCGTGCCGGACCCGGAGCGCTTGCTCCAGTCCTACCACCAGTCCACCGCGACCCTGAACCTGCTGCGCGCCTTCGCCCAGGGCGGTTTCGCCGATTTGCATCAGGTGCACAAGTGGAACCTGGATTTCATCGCCAACTCGGCGCTGGCCGAGAAGTACAGCCACCTGGCCGATCGCATTGATGAAACCCTGGCGTTCATGCGCGCCTGCGGCATGGACAGCTCGCCGCAACTGCGCGAAACCAGTTTCTTCACCGCCCACGAAGCGCTGCTGCTGAACTACGAAGAAGCCTTCGTGCGTCGCGACAGCCTGACCAACGATTACTACGATTGCTCGGCGCACATGCTGTGGATCGGCGACCGCACCCGTCAGCTCGACGGCGCTCACGTCGAGTTCCTGCGCGGCGTGAACAACCCGATCGGGGTCAAAGTCGGCCCGAGCATGAACCCCGAAGACCTGATTCGCCTGATCGATGTACTCAACCCGGACAACGATCCGGGCCGCTTGAACCTGATTGCGCGGATGGGTGCGAACAAGGTCGGCGATCATTTGCCGGCGTTGATCCGCGCGGTGCAGCGTGAAGGCAAGCAGGTGCTTTGGAGTTCCGACCCGATGCACGGCAATACCATCAAGGCCAGCAGCGGCTACAAGACCCGCGACTTTGCGCAGATCCTTGGCGAAGTGAAGCAGTTCTTCCAGGTTCACGAAGCGGAAGGCACTTATGCCGGCGGCATCCACATCGAGATGACCGGGCAGAACGTCACCGAGTGCATTGGTGGCGCGCGGCCAATTACCGAAGACGGCTTGTCGGACCGGTATCACACCCATTGCGATCCGCGGATGAATGCCGATCAGTCGCTGGAATTGGCGTTTCTTATTGCCGAGACCCTGAAACAGGTTCGGCGTTAAATAGCGTCGTACCCTTCGCGGGCAAGTCGGATCGCCGCACCGCTCGCTCCTACAGGTACGACGCGATCCTGTAGGAGCGAGGCTTGCCCGAAGGCGTCAGCTCAGTCACCGCCAATCTGTGCCAATGCCACCCGCAACCGGCCCGCACTCGCCCGCGGACAACTCAACTGAACCCGCTCAAGCCCCAGCCACTCCGCCATCTGCCGCAGATTAACCGCCAACGCCAGCATTCCCTCGTCATCCAGCCCCGGCTCTTCCTCATGCACAGCGTGCACCGCAAGTCTGCCCAACGCCCGCTCGGCGCGCAGGTCTACCCGCGCGGCAATCCGTTCATTGTGCAAAAACGGCAACACGTAATAGCCATAGATTCGCTTGTCCTGCGGCGTATAAATCTCCAGTCGATAGCGAAAATCGAACAGGCGCTCGGTGCGACTGCGTTCCCAGATCAACGAATCAAACGGTGAAAGCAAGGCGCTGGCCGCAACCTTGCGCGGCACTTTCGGCTCCGGCAAGCAATAAGCCGGTTGCCGCCAGCCCTGGACTTCACAGCTCAGCAATTCACCCGCCTCCACCAGTTCCGCCAAGCGCGGACGGGCATCACCGGGACTCAGGCGGAAGTAATCGCGCAGGTCCTTTTCAGTCGCCACACCCAAGGCATTCGCGGCATGTCGCAACAGACCACGCTGGGCCTCAGCTTCCGAGAGCAACGGTTGCTGGAGTATCGCCGAAGGAATCACCCGCTCCGGCAGATCATAAAGCCGCTCGAACCCACGCCGCCCGGCCACGGTCACTTCACCGGCGGCGAACAACCACTCCAGCGCATGCTTTTCCGCGCTCCAGTCCCACCAGGGCCCTGCCCGTTCCTGGCGGGTCGACAGACTTCCGGCACCCAGCGCGCCCAGCGCCTGAACCGAGGCCAGCACCCGACGAATCGTGCCCTGCTGCTCACGACCGAAACGTGCCAGTTGCTGGTAGATATCTTCGCCACGGGTCGCGCGCAGCATGCGCCAGCGCATCAACGGGTACATCGACAAGGGCAGCAACGAGGCTTCATGGCCCCAATATTCGAATAGCGTGCGCCGCCGGCCCGAACCCCAGGCAGCCTGGTCGAGCAAGTCGGATGAGTAATTGCCGAGGCGGGAAAACAAGGGAAGGTAGTGCGAACGCACCAACGCATTGACCGAATCGATCTGCAGAATGCCCAACCGTTCAATCAGACGATTGAGCTGAACCGGTTTGATCGCCGCCGGCGGCTGGCGCCCGTTGAATCCTTGGGCGGCCAGCGCCAGACGCCGAACCTGTTTGATGGAAAAGGACAATGTTGCGGGCATGAGCATCTCCTTGTCTGCTCGCAACCTACCTCACCGGGAGACGGTTTGTGTAGTAGTGCATTACTCATTTGTGCATCGGGTCATTCCAGAACGGTTTGACCGACTCGAACTCCACATCCGCACGACTCATACCGATGTCCTTCAGTGCTTCGTCGCTCAGACTCGCCAGCAGCTCGCGCTCACGGTGAAGTTCGTACCAGCGACTGAATTTGTGCAGCAGATCGGATACCAGGTGGATCGAGTGTTTTTCTACTGCTGGATATTCATGTTGACCTTTCATCTTGTTGCCCTCCGTTTGGATGGCTCCAGTCTCGCCCCGGGGCTAAGATCAATCCAACGAATGTTTCTGATGTCACATATCTCGGAGATTGATGAATGTCCGCCTTCCCCAGTATCGACACCGACGTGCTGCGCACCTTTGTCGCCATCGCCGACCAGGGCGGTTTTACCCGGGCCGGCGAGTTGGTCAATCGCACCCAGTCGGCCGTGAGCATGCAGATGAAGCGGCTGGAAGAGGATGTGTTGCAGCGTCAACTGTTCCAGCGCGACGGACGGCAGGTGCGCCTGACGGCTGAGGGCCAGGTGCTGCTCGGATATGCGCGGCGCATCCTCAAACTGCACAGCGAGGTGTTCAACACCTTGCGCGAACCGCACATGGTCGGCATGGTCCGCATTGGTACTCCGGACGATTATGTGATGCGTTTTCTGCCGGGGATTCTGCGGCGATTCGCCCAGTCCTATCCGTTGATCCAGATCGAGGTTCATTGCGAATCATCAAAACAATTGCTGATGCGCCAGGATCTGGACTTGACCATCGTCACCCGTGAACCAGGCAACGAGATCGGCCAATTATTGCGCAAGGAGCATTTCGTTTGGGCCGAAGCGCAATGTTTCAGCGCCCATGAGCAAACGCCGCTGCCGCTGGCGATGTTCAACAGCGATTGTTTCTGTCGCTCATGGGCCTGCAATGCGCTGGACGCCATGGGTCGCGATTACCGCGTCGCGTACAACAGCGACAGCCTGTCGGCGATCATGGCGGTGGTCAGCGCCGGCCTGGCCGTCACCGCGCAACTCGAAAGCCTGATCACGCCCGACATGCGCATACTCGGTGAAGCCGAGAATCTGCCGATCCTGCCAGAGGCCAGCATCATGTTGGTGCGCAACCTGCACAATCCCTCGCCGATCACCGAGTGCCTGGCCGAGCACATCGTCGAAGGCTTCAAACTTTAAAGGCGAGCGTCACCGCACACAGCACCAGATAACCGCAGAACAGACCGCGCAATAGCCGCTCTGGCAGCGCATGGGCAATCTTCACGCCCCAACTGATGCTCAGCAGCCCGCCAATCGCCAAGGGCACGCCGATCATCCAGTCCACTTGATGGTGCGCGGCGTACGTAATCAGCGTAACGCCCGTGCTTGGCAGTGCCAGCGCCAGCGACAACCCTTGGGCAACCACCTGACTGGTACCAAATACACTGGTCAGCACCGGTGTCGCCACCACTGCACCGCCCACGCCAAACACGCCCCCCATGGTGCCGGATGCCGCACCGAGCACACCCAGCCATGGCCATGGGTAATTCATCTTCGAAGCAGCCGCGGGGCTGGCGGAGAACATTCGCCCAAGGTTGAGGACCGACAGTGCAATCAGGAACCCGACAAATCCCAGGCGCATGGTTTGTGCATCAATGCCCACCGCCCAGATAGAACCCAGCCAGGCGAAGCTGAACCCCATCGTGGCGAGCGGCAACGCATGGCGCAATTCAATCCGGTTGCGCTGCTGATACCGCCACAACGCCAGCATCACATTAGGTACCACCATCACCAGCGCCGTACCCTGAGCAATCTGCTGATCGAGACCGAACAATACGCCCAGCAGCGGAATGGCGATCAAACCGCCGCCGATGCCAAACAACCCACCCAGGGTGCCTAAGGCAGCGCCAAAGACCAGATACATCGAAAACTCAATCACAGGCGATTTCCCCTCACGTCAGGCCCTTCATCCTACGCAGACGGCTCTGGCGGGGAAACGCACAGCAACGCACAATGGCTGTGCCAACTTCGCATAAGCGCTGACGACACCATGAACCCCAATCAATTGACCGAACAACTGGGTCTGTTCCTCGATGTGCTGGAAACCGGCAGTTTTTCCGCCGCGTCCCGCCGCCACCCGCTGACCCCTTCGGCGGTGGCGCGGCGCATTGACAGCCTGGAAAACGCCGTCGGCAGCCAGTTGTTCATTCGCAGCACCCACGCGGTGCGCGCAACCCCGGCAGGTTTGGCCTTTGCCGAGCGCGCGCGGCGAATCGTGGCGGAACTGCGGCTCGCCCGGGCTGAAGCAGTGTCCCTCAGCAGCGCGCCGGAAGGTTTGATCCGGATTGATGCACCGGCAGCGTTCGGGCGGCGGCATCTGGCGCCGGTGATTGCTGATTTTCTGACGCTTTACCCTGGCCTCGATGTGCAACTACACCTGATCGACAGTTTCGTCGACATGCAGGGTTTGAATCTGGGTAAGGTCGATCTGGTGCTGCGCGCCGGGCAAATGGCCGATACCCGGCTGGTGGCCACGCCGCTGGCGAGCATGGTGCGCATTGCCTGCGCCAGCCCCGAGTATTTGCAACGGCGTGGCGTGCCAACCGATCCGGCGCAGCTGATTGAGCACGACGGGCTCGACTGGGATGGCCTGGCCCCGCCGTTCGCCTGGCGCTTCGAACGGGATGGGCAGATGCACTTGCACCGCCCGGCGCGCATCCGCATGAGTGCCAACAATGCCGAGGCACTGGTCTGCGGCGCGTTGGCCGGGCTGGGTATCGCGCACTTGCCGACTTGGCTGGCGAGCGAGTACCTGTTGCGCGGCGAACTGCTGCCGCTGTTCTGCGAAAACGGCCTGCCACCACCGGAAACCACCGGTATTTACGCGTTACGCCTGGAGCAACAACCCAATTCCCGCAGTCGCTTGTTGCTGGAATACCTGAAAACCCGATTCAGCCCCATTCCACCGTGGGATCTGGCGCTGCAAAACACCCTGGACCGGCACTAGGCTAGAATTGCCTGGTGCATTAAAGATTCGCCCGCTAGATTCATGACGATCACTGATCAAGGCTTCGAAATGACCACCGAGCGCAACACCCCGGATAACTGCGACGACCTGCTGCTGGACAATCAGGCCTGCTTTGCCCTGCACTCCACCTCGTTGCTGATGACCAAGGTCTATAAGCCGCTGTTGCAAGCGCTGGGCCTGACCTATCCGCAATACCTGGCGATGATGGTGTTGTGGGAACAGGACGGTTTGACCGTAGGAGAAATCAGCACCCGCCTGCTGACCGATCCTGGCTCACTGACGCCGCTGCTCAAACGCCTGGAAGTCGAAGGTTTACTCAGCCGCACCCGCAGTCGCGAAGACGAACGGGTGGTGATTGTCGAACTCACCGAACAGGGTCGCGCATTGCGGGACAAGGCTCGCGATATTCCCCAATGCATCCTCGGCGCCAGCGGGATGACGCTGGAGAGATTGCAGAAACTGCAAGCGGAGCTGCAAGTACTGCGTAGTAACCTGCAAGACAGCCTGTAAAGCATCTACCGCGTTATCGTTCTTCGCGGGCAAGCCTCGCTCCTACAGGTTTTGGGTCGTCCGCCGGCAATGTGGACGACCCAAAACCTGTAGGAGCGAGGCTTGCCCGCGAAAGCTACCTCGAAATCGCAAAAATTTTCCTGCCTGTAAATCCCGCAAAAACGCCTCTATCTCGTGCCTCACCGTCCCGATCAATTCTTGTCGCCAAAACTTTTTTCAAAACTTATCTTGCGCGCTAAATATATGCGCGCTACATTTATCTCGCACTTACTTAGCGCGCAAACATTTAGCGCAAAACACCAAAAACCCGAACGAGGCTTACATCATGCAAACTCTCTACACCGCAATCGCAACCTCCACTGGCGGCCGTGACGGTCGTGCGGTTTCCAGCGACAACATCCTCGACGTCAAACTCGCCACCCCAAAAGAACTCGGTGGTGCTGGCGGTGCAGCGACCAACCCTGAGCAACTGTTCGCAGCCGGTTACTCCGCCTGCTTCATCGGCGCGCTGAAATTCGTGGCCAGCCAGACCAAACGCAAAATCCCGGACGACGCCTCGATCACCGCTCATGTCGGCATCGGCCAGATCCCTGGTGGTTTCGGTCTGGACATCGACCTGCATATCAGCCTGCCGGGGCTTGAACACGCCGATGCGCAAAGCCTGGTCGACGCTGCCCACCAGGTCTGCCCGTACTCCAACGCCACCCGTGGCAACGTCGATGTGCGCCTGCACGTTACCGTCTAACCGCTGATTCCCAGGCCCGAACCAGGAAACGAACATGAGCACTTTCAGTAAAGTCTTGACCGGCACCCTTCTCGCCTTGTCCATTAACAGCGCGTTCGCAGGTGATGGTGTTGAACACAACACCCAGGCGTTCCTCGACGTTCTGAATGCCGGCACCGGCAAACCGATGGAACAACTCACCCCTGCCGATGCCCGTGCCGTGCTGGTCGGCGCGCAAGCCGGGGTGAAACTGGCGCTGCCAAAAGCCGATGTCAGCGAGAAGACCATTCAAGTCGACGGCCAACCGCTCAACTTGACCATCGTCCGGCCGGCCGGGGTCAAAGGCCCGCTGCCAGTGTTCATGTTCTTCCACGGCGGTGGCTGGGTGCTGGGGGATTTCCCAACCCACGAACGTCTGGTTCGGGACTTGGTAACGGGATCGGGGGCGGCGGCAGTGTTCGTCAATTACACCCCGTCGCCAGAAGCGCATTACCCGGTAGCGATCAACCAGGCGTACGCCGCGACCCAGTGGGTGGCTGAGCACGGTAAAGAGATCAACGTTGACGGCAAACGTCTGGCCGTGGCCGGTAACAGCGTCGGTGGCAACATGGCGGCTGTGGTTGCGCTGATGGCCAAAGACAAGGGCACGCCGGCGATCAAGTTCCAGGTGCTGCTGTGGCCGGTGACTGACGCCAGTTTCGAGACAGCGTCCTACAACCAGTTTGCCGAGGGGCACTTCCTCACCAAAAACATGATGAAGTGGTTCTGGGACAACTACACCACCGACGCCAAGCAGCGTAACGAGATCTATGCCTCGCCGCTGCGGGCGACCACCGCGCAACTCAAGGGCCTGCCACCTGCCCTGATACAGACCGCCGGCGCCGACGTGTTGCGCGATGAAGGTGAAGCCTACGCCCGCAAACTCGACGAGGCTGGCGTGCCGGTCACGTCGGTTCGCTACAACGGCCTGATTCACGATTATGGTTTGCTGAATGTGGTGAGCCAGGTGCCAGCGGTGCGTTCGGCGATGCTGCAAGCGTCCGAAGAGCTCAAGCAACACCTGAAGAAATAACGCAGTACAAATGTGGGAGCGAGCCTGCTCGCGAATGCGGCTTCAAACTCAACGCATATGTTGACTGATCTACCGCTTTCGCGAGCAGGCTCGCTCCCACAGGGGTCTAGCGTATTTCGGTCATCAGACACAAAAAAGCCCGACTCAATGGTCGGGCTTTTTCATTCCTGAAGCGGTGCTTATTTAGCACGGCCTTTGTAGGAACCACCTTCGCGGGTATCGATCTCGATCTTGTCACCGATTTCGATGAAGTCAGCAACTTGCAGCTCAGTACCGTTGCTCAGCTTGGCAGGCTTCATCACCTTGCCGGAAGTGTCGCCGCGAGCCGAACCTTCGGTGTAGTCAACTACGCGCACGATGGTGGTCGGCAGTTCTACGGAGACCAGACGCTCTTCGAAGAAGATCGCTTCGCAAACATCGGTCATGCCTTCTTCAACGAAAGGCAGAACGGCTTCGATGTCTTCAGCGTTCAGCTCGTACATGGTGTAGTCGGTGGTGTCCATGAACGTGTAGGTGTCGCCGCTGATGAAGGACAGGGTCGCTTCTTTGCGGTCGAGGATTACGTCGTCCAGTTTGTCGTCGGCGCTGTAAACGATCTCGGTCTTGTAACCGGTCAGCAGGTTTTTCAGCTTGGTCTTCATGATCGCGCTGTTACGACCAGACTTGGTGAATTCAGCTTTCTGAACCAGCCAAGGATCGTTTTCGAGACGGATCACGGTACCGGGTTTCAGTTCTTTACCAGTTTTCATTGCGAATATCCGAATTTGGATGGGATTTACAAAAATCTAGGCCGCGTATCATATCCAATTTACATAAAACTGTACCAGCGCTGCGGCAAGATCCGCCTGCAAAGCCTGTTCCAGACACCACGCTTCGGCGTGTTTTTGCAGTTCTGGCCAGTGTTTTCGGGTCGATTGCCAGTGCCCGGTCATATTGTCACCCGCATTCCACGCCCGCCAAAGACCGCTGATCGCCTCGCCGGCAGGCTCCGACAGGCCGTTGGTGTACAGAGCGAGGAAGGCGTCGAGCTTGTCCAGATGGATGTCTTCGTCCTGCTGATAGATGTGCCAGAGCAGCGGCCGGCCCGCCCATTGAGCGCGGACAAAGGAATCTTCACCGCGCACGGCGTTGAAATCGCAGCACCACAGCAACAGGTCATATTGGTCCTGTCGGACGAACGGCAGCACTTGCACGGTCAAGGCATCGCGCACATGCACCGCGCCGGCCACCAGACCGTCCACACCGAGCCAACGCTCGACATCCCCAAGAATCCGACCTTCGGGTACCAGCAGATGAGTGGGCGTCGAGTCGGCAGCCATTGCATCGAGCCAACTGGCCAGCCCTTTATTTTCGTAGGCAAACAGCGAGACCAACTGCGCACCTTGCGCGCGATCAATCCCTAAACCCTGAAGGAATTCTCGCTGGGACTCGAGGTTTTGTTGAAATTGCTGACGACGCTCAAGCAATCCGCTTTCACGCAACAAGCCGCCCGTGCCCTTCTGGAATCCTGGGAAGAAGAAGAATTTTTGTACGCTTTTGTACTTCACCGACGGCAAACCGTGGCAACCGACGATCCAGTCCTCGGCACTCAGATAGTCGAGATTCATCCATAGCGGCGGTTTTTCCCGCTCGGCCATGGCGTCCATGTAAGCACCCGGCAATTGGCAGGCGAACGCGGCGATCACCACATCCGCAGCTTCAGAGGGCTGCCAGTCGGCCGTCCACTGACGCACTTCGACGCCCTGTTGCCACTGCTGTGAGGCGTTGATGTCGATTTCCGGGCACAAGCGTTCGAAGGCCCGCAGATCATCGACCCACAAGCGCACCGTCACCGAATGTTCGGCCACCAGTTGTCGGGCCAGACGCCAGGTCACGCCGATGTCGCCAAAGTTGTCGACCACCGTGCAGAAAATATCCCAGCGGGCTTTCATTTCAGGCATTCCAGGCTCCCGTTGGCAAAGGCGCCGATTGTCCTCATAAATTACCCCGTGCAGAAGAGCCGACGGCGATTAATCTTCATGCGACAATCGCCACTCGCCCGCGACCACCCGCCAGGAGGCAGCCATGCCCTACCGTCCAAACCCGCGCCGCCCGTTGCCGATCCAGCTCAGCACCTTGCAACTGACCGGCAGCATTGCCCTGGGTTTGTGGCTGGGGTTTATCGCGATCGCGCTGACGTGCTGGCTCGCCTCTCGACTGTTGTTCAGCGAGCAGCTGACGCCCGTGGCTGAGGCAGTGCAGCAACTGGCCAAACCACCGGTGGTGGTGCAACCGGTACCGGATATTCCTCCGCAGAGCCCGTTGTTCGAACAATACGAAGAGAACCTGCGCAAAAACGAGCAGCAGCAAAGGCTGGATCAGGCGCGCAGCACCAGCCGTAATCTGGCCAATCCGAAATGCCAGTTCTGGCTGCAACAGGACCGCACGGCACCGAGCGAAAAAAGCCGCGCCAACGTCCAGCAATTCTGCGATTAATCATGAAGCTCTCTATGCACAAGCCGACCGTCCACCAACTGATACTCGACAAGCTGCGGATCGATCTCGACATCGCCGAGCGTGCCGCGCAAACCGCTTACGAAACCGCGACCCACGAAGAAAACATCGCCGAGAACAAGTACGACACCCTGGGCCTGGAGGCGTCATACCTCGCGGCCGGGCAGGCGAAGCGGGTCGAGGAGATCCGTCATTCACTGACGCTTTGCCAGAACCTGACGTTGCGCCCGTATGACGATCAGCGCGGTATCGAAGTCGGCGCTCTGCTGGGCCTGGAAGACGAAAAAGGTCGTGAACAATGGCTGTTCCTGGCCCCCGATGCGGCGGGTTTGAAGGTCGATCTGGTGGGGCAATTGATCACCGTCATTACCCCCCGCTCGCCACTGGGCAAAAGCCTGCTGGGCAAGTTCGAAGGGGACGAGGTGGAGATTCTGGTGGCGGGCGCTCGGCAACAGTTTGCTGTTACCGAGGTGGTGTAAAGGAGATTAATGGACCGGCAGTTCGACGCCGTCGAACAGCTCTTCCAATTCCTGCTTGTTGTGGCACTGGATGGCCTTGGCCATGACTTCGCGGGTCAGGTGCGGGGCGAACTTCTCGATGAAGTCGCACATGAAGCCACGCAGGAAGGTGCCGCGACGGAAACCGATTTTCGTAATGCTGGATTCGAACAAATCGCTGGCATCAAGCATGACCAGGTCGCTATCGAGTTTGGCATCGACCGCCATTTTCGCCACGATGCCCACGCCCAGGCCCAGGCGAACGTAAGTCTTGATCACGTCGGCGTCGGCGGCGGTAAACACCACTTTCGGCGTCAGGCCGCGATGGCTGAACGCTTCGTCGAGTTTGGAACGGCCGGTGAAACCGAACACATAAGTCACGATCGGGTATTCGGCCAGGGCTTCGAGGGTCAACTTCGACAGCTTGGTCAGCGGGTGGCCCTGAGGCACGACCACGCAGCGGTTCCAGCGATAGCACGGCATCATCACCAGATCACCGAACAGCTCCAGCGCTTCGGTGGCGATGGCGAAATCCACGGTACCGTCAGCGGCCATTTCGGCGATCTGCATCGGTGAACCCTGGTGCATGTGCAGGGCAACGTCCGGGTATTGCTTGATGAAATTGCTGATCACCGGTGGTAATGCATAACGCGCCTGGGTGTGCGTGGTAGCGATCGACAGGGTGCCTTTCTTCTCGTTGGAGAATTCCTGGGCAATCTGCTTGATGCTTTCAACCTTGCGCAGGATCTCGCCGGCGGTGGTGATAATGCGCTCGCCGGCCGGGGTGACGCGGGTCAGGTGCTTGCCGCTGCGAGCGAAAACCTCGACCCCCAATTCGTCTTCCAGCAGGCGGATCTGCTTGCTGATGCCCGGTTGCGACGTGTAAAGGCTTTGGGCCGTAGCGGAAACGTTGAGGTCGTGGTGCGCCACTTCCCAGATGTAGCGCAATTGTTGAAGCTTCATATGAATCCCTCAAAGCAGGTAGACGCCACGGGCATCAGCGACGGTATATAACTATATTAATGGTTTGAAGAATAAATCTAGAACTTTTTTATCAAACTGCCACTATTCGTGTTCTGGTGTCCTGCCTCGTGAATACGCGAGGCAGGACACTAACGATCCCCTTGGCGACGACGTTCCACCAGCGGCACCAGATAGACTGGCACCCGAGACAATTGCAACACCCGCGCTGCGGTCCGGCCCAAAGGCGTTTCCGCGCCAGCACCATGGCTATGACTACCTACGATCAACAAATCCACGGAGAGTTTCTGCGCCTGGTCGAGAATCACCTGCGAGGGGTCGCCCTGAAGCACCCGCACCGCTTGAATTCGTTCCAGGTCCTGCTCCCCTTCGCCCCCCAGTTCTTCACGAAAGCTGTCGAGTACGCGCTGCTCGATATTGGCAATCACCGTATTCAGGCCCTGGCTGTGAAACTCGTTCAACGCCTGCTCATCGAGGTAACTCTGAAGCACCGATTCGGCGAACAACCCCATCGGTTCAACAGCGTGCACCACGTAGAGGTCGGCATTGAATGTTCGAGCCAGCGCCAAGGCATGCTGCATCACCAAAGGTGCGTACAGGCCGAGGTCAGTGGCATACAGCATCGAACGAATCATATGACCTCCTCGAGTGCCAACATGGCCGAGATTGATTCAGCTTAGCAGTGCCTTGGCGAGTACGACGGCCCGCGTAACGCGTTGAACGGCGGGCTTAAACCTTTTGCTCGTTGCTTATGCCATGCGGCACGTGGCCGGTGGCGACCACTTCACGGGCCAACTCGCAATGACCGGCCTGATCGTCGAAAAACACATCGGCGGCAAAGGCTTCGAGAAACGCCGACTTGGTCAGGCCGCCGAGAAACAGCGACTCGTCCAGACGAATGTCCCATTCGCGCAAAGTACGAATGACTCGTTCATGGGCCGGCGCCGATCGCGCAGTCACCAGGGCCGTGCGGATCGGACAGGCGTCATCGGGAAACTCACGTTGCAACAGATTGAGGGCCGCGAGGAAGCCTTTGAACGGCCCACCGCGCAACGGCTCGCGGGCGGCTTCGCGCTCGCTGGCCTGAAATGCTTCCAGACCACCGGACTGATAGACGCGCTCCGATTCGTCGGAAAACAACACCGCGTCACCATCGAAGGCAATGCGCAATTCATCACTGGCCGCACGGCTGGCACCACCCGACAGAATGGTCGCCGCGGCGAACCCGGCATCCAGTGCACTGCGCACGTCTTCGGCATGGGTCGAGAGAAACAGGTCGCAGCCAAACGCTTTGAGGTACGGATAAGGACTGCGCCCGCCGACAAACGCCGCACGGGAAATCGCCAGGCCATAGTGGTGTATCGAATTGAACACCCGCAGACCGGTGTCGGCACTGTTGCGCGACACCAGGATCACCTCGACCCGGGCGCGGCCGAGGCTGGTGTTCAAGTTGAGGAGTTTTTGCACCAACGGGAATGCATCACCGGGCTCGAGGATTTCATCTTCGTGTTCGATCTGATATTGCCGATAGGCCTCGACGCCGCTCGACAGATAAACCTTGTGGCTTTCGCTCAGGTCGAACAGCGCGCGCGAAGAAATCGCCAGCACCAGTTTGTCATCGATCGTTTTTGCCATGCCCATCTCCCCAAGGTTGATCGACTCAAGTGTTACGTCGATCGATAAAACTCAAACTGCGATACAAGGCTTCGATTCGCGGCAACTCACACCCTGCGGCCTTGGCGGCTGCCAGTGGCCGGGCGTAAATCGCAGCCAGTTCCAGCGGTCGCTTGTGCAGAAAATCGTGGTACATGCTCGGCCAGTAGTCGGGCATTTTCTCGGTCACCATGAACAGATGGTCGGCATATCCGGCCGGTACGTCGTGACCGCAGGCGATTGCTCCCTGAACCACTTCAGCCATCAGAGCCTTGATCAGCTCCCGACTGTCGGCATCGGCCATCAATGGCGTGGTGCTCGCCCCAAGCAGCACCGACAGACCGTTGTAAGGGATATTCCAGACCAGTTTTTGCCAACGCGCCTCATGCAGGTTCGCCATGGCTTGGGAATCGATGCCGGCGGTCCGAAACAGTCCGGCGCCCTCTTCGACAATCGCCATGCGCGCCTGCTCATCGGCTGCGGGGCCGCTGTGATAGCCAACATTCACCGCGCCGAGCGCCTGATGGATGATGACGCCTGGTCCGTCGCGATGAACGCAGATGTAGCAGAGCCCACCGAGCACATGCAGCGATTCGGGAAGCAACGCCCGCAAGCTGTCTTCGACGTCCAGGCCGTTTTGCAACAGCAGCACCTTGGCATTCGGTGCCGCTGCCTGAACGATGGCCGGCGCCACGTCCGCGTTGCTGGTGGTTTTTGCGCCGACCAGCAACCAGTCACAGGGCGGCATGTCTTCGGCCGCCGAATAGGCCTGAACCGGATTCAACGTCAGCGCGCCGTGCACCGCACTGTCAAGTTGCAATCCGCGTTCGGCAACTGCCGAAAACTCACTGCGCAATAGAAAATGCACATCGAAACCGGCATGCGCCAGCATTAACCCGTAGAACCCGCCGATCGCGCCGGTGCCGATAATACCGACTGTCGGTTTGGTCACTGCCCCCATCATGGCAACTCCTCTGCAATTCGACTCAATGCCTGACCCACGGCTTCATTGAGCTCGGTGCTGGTCAGGCGCGATTTTAGTGCCCCGAAGAATTCACCGTCGCGCACCACAAACAGCGCCGGCAAGTAAAAGACCTGATAACGCTCGACGACCCCGCCATTGTTCCCCGCATCAATCCAGCACAGTCGATCAACGTTCAGATCGAGTCGTGGCAACTGTTCACGGGCAAAACGGCAACTGGCGCAGCCGACACTGGTGAAAATAACCAGCGACACACCGCTCATCGCCAGCAGCCGTTGGTCGGCGTCGAAATCAGTCAGTTCCAATTCGACCACTATACTGGGGGAAACAATGTCAGATGGCCGACACATGGAGTCCGTGTTCATGGGACGTTTTATTCCTCACCCTGACGATGTGCCCGTCGAATTAACGTTGCTCAAACCTGAGTGTATTTCGCGGCAACAGCTGCACACTATCAGCCTCGGGGGCATGGCTTTCAATTATCACCGGGCATGGCGCCACGGTACGGCGCTGGAAGTGCGCATGCCGACCTTAAACCCCGACATGCGTTTTCTGGGCTATGTGGCCTGGTGCCTGCGACGCAAGCGCGGCTATCTGGTAGGCATCGCTTTTGTTGATGAGCAGATGATGTTCAGTGCCCGGATGGGCGAGCAGGTGTGCCAGATCGAACGTTACTGTCGCCTGCATGACGCGCACGACGACCTGCAGGAAACTCAAGCCCTCGCCCTCGAATGGGTCCAGGAGCACGCCGACGAGTTCTCTCACGACACGGTTCGCAAGGCATTTGCACAGGCTGTGCTGGATTAAACCAGTGTCTGCCCATTGTCGAGCAGGCGCGTAACGCGCTAAGGTTCTGCTCCCCGACGCGCTTAATTTGCTGTGCTCCGCCGCGCGGGTTCGCTGGCGGCCGGCACCCGTGACCTGACGAGTAAACGATGGCTGATTTACCGATCAACGACCTAAACGTCGCCTCCAACGAGACGCTGATCACTCCCGATCAGCTCAAGCGTGATATCCCACTGAGCGACGCTGCCCTGCGCACCGTCACCAAGGGACGCGAAGTCATTCGCAACATTCTTGATGGCACCGACCACCGCCTCTTTGTTGTCATCGGGCCTTGCTCGATCCACGACATCAAGGCTGCCCATGAATACGCCGAACGCTTGAAGGTGCTTGCGGCCGAAGTGTCCGATACCCTGTATCTGGTCATGCGCGTGTATTTCGAGAAGCCACGCACCACCGTCGGCTGGAAAGGTTTGATCAACGATCCGTACCTGGACGACTCCTTCAAGATTCAGGACGGTCTGCACATCGGCCGCCAGTTGCTGCTGGACCTGGCCGAGATGGGCCTGCCGACCGCGACCGAAGCCCTCGACCCGATCTCCCCGCAGTACTTGCAGGACCTGATCAGCTGGTCGGCCATCGGTGCGCGCACCACAGAATCCCAGACTCACCGTGAAATGGCTTCCGGCCTGTCCTCGGCAGTCGGCTTCAAGAACGGCACCGACGGCGGCCTGACCGTAGCGATCAACGCGCTGCAATCGGTTTCCAGCCCGCACCGTTTCCTGGGCATCAACCAGGAAGGTGGCGTGTCGATCGTTACCACCAAGGGCAATGCCTACGGCCACGTGGTATTGCGCGGTGGCAACGGCAAGCCGAACTACGATTCGGTCAGCGTCGCACTGTGCGAGCAAGCGCTGAACAAGGCGAAGATCAAGCCGAACATCATGGTCGATTGCAGCCACGCCAACTCCAACAAGGACCCGGCCCTGCAACCGCTGGTGATGGAGAACGTCGCCAACCAGATCCTCGAAGGCAATCAGTCGATCATCGGCCTGATGGTCGAAAGTCATCTGAACTGGGGTTGCCAGGCGATTCCGAAAGACCTCGCCGACCTGCAATACGGCGTGTCGATCACCGATGCCTGCATCGACTGGACCGCCACCGAAACCACCTTGCGCAGCATGCATGCCAAGCTCAAGGATGTGCTGCCAAAACGTGATCGCACCTGATCACTTTTCGCCACACAAAAAAACGCCGGGCTTAACCCGGCGTTTTTTTATGCGTTCGTTTTACTGGCTCAGCTTGGCCGCATGCCGCTGGTGACGTTCCATGTAGCGCTCCACGTAGGAGCACGACGGAATGACGGTGTAGCCCATTTCCTCAGCGTACTCCAGTGCCTTCTCGGTCAAGGCTGCCGCAATGCCGCGACCACGCAATGCGTTGGGCACGAAGGTGCGATAGATATCCAGGGTCTGTTTCCCCAAATCCATATAGGTCAGGTAGGCACGATGACCGTCCACATTGGTCTCGAACTGATGACCAGCCTGGTCATGGTGGATGGACAACGCCTCGCTCATCACTACTCCTCGCGGGTCTGGAATTCTGACCCCTACCTTACCGATGTTTTTCCGGCGAAGAAACATCTACGCCACCTCGTGCCTGAATGGACACCGAGAAGAGCCGCACCAATCTCGCGCAACCGAGCACGTATCAAATAGTAGGCACCTTTGGCAGAAATGCTCAAGGTACGCTCGTCATCACGCGGGTTGGCGGGTGCTGCTCAGGGTTACGCAGAGACGGCTCGACCAAGATATCTGAAGGTCGATAGCCTGAACATTGCCGGATGTTGAGACTTAAGACGAGCGCCCTTTGTTAAAGTCACCTGAACATGGAGAAAGATATGAGAGGCGCCACGCAAAATCCGAACAAAAGTGTAGACGAATCCATCTAGACAGACTTTAGCCAAGACTCGGAAAAGAGCTGTGAGCGCGCGGAACTTTTCTTCGGCGGCTCGCTCAGCTCGGGCCTCCCAGCTGGATATTTTTTAAACAATGCAGTTAAAAGTTGCTCGAAAAAGAATCAACGCCTACAATTTTTTTTGCTTCTTGCTTTACGTCAGTTTACTTACGACAAGTAATGGGTAGTATGTACGCCGGCTATTTCCTCACTCTGAGGAGACAGCTACTTAATAGAAAGTCCTTGAAGGGGAACACGATGAACAACGTTCTGAAATTCTCTGCTCTGGCTCTGGCCGCAGTTCTGGCTACCGGTTGCAGCAGCGTATCGAAAGAAACCGAAGCACGTCTGACAGCTACTGAAGACGCAGCTGCTCGCTCCCAGGCTCGTGCAGACGAAGCTTACCGTAAAGCTGATGAAGCTCTGGCTGCTGCTCAAAAAGCACAACAGACTGCTGACGAAGCTAACGAGCGTGCTCTGCGCATGCTGGACAAAGCTAGCCGCAAGTAATAATCCTTCGGGATTGTTATCAAGCCGACCCATTTTTTGGGTCGGCTTTTTTATTGCCCGGCGTTTTGTCCAGGCCATAAAAAACCCGCCGGCGCAGTCAGCGTCGGCGGGTTCTGTTCAAGCATTACTGCAACGGATCGATCGGCGCACTCGTCACCATCGGCGCCGAGGAATTCGGCACTCCGATTTCCACCGGCAGGCCATCTTCAGCGGCAACCACGTCGCGCACCACATCCCAGTTCATGCGCAGGTTGTTGGTGATGTCCTCACGCTTGAGCATCGCGTTGATCACCGCGGTGTGCTTGTCGACCACCGATGGGTTGCCGTTGTCGTCCAGCGGCGTGTGCGCTTCCAGATAAACCTTGCCACCACTGACGCCGAATTTGTACGGATCGCTGAGGATGCGAACCGACGTGCCTACCGGCACCATGCCCGCCATTTCCAGCACGTTGTTGTTGAACATGCGGAAGCAACCGTGGCTGGTGCGCATGCCGATGCCGAACTTCTTGTTCGAACCGTGGATCAGGTAGCCCGGAGTGCCCAGCGTGAATTTGAACGGCCCCAACGGGTTGTCTGGACCGGCCGGCACCACGTTCGGCAGCGGATCGCCGTCAGCGGCGTGCTCGGCCTTGATCGACGCTGGAGGGGTCCAGGTCGGGTTTGGCGTCTTGGCGATGATGCTGGTATGGGCAATCGGCGAGCCCCAGCCTTCACGGCCGATACCCAGCGGGAAGGTGTACACCACGTTCCGGCCTTTCGGGAAGTAATAGAGGCGGTACTCGGCCAGGTTGATGACGATGCCTTCACGTGGGCCTGGCGGCAGGATGAAACGCGTCGGCAGCACCACTTCAGTGCCAGCGCCCGGCAACCATGGATCGACGCCAGGGTTGGCCGCGACCATTTCCGAATAGCCCAGATCGTAGGTGGTGCCAAGGTCGGCGAAGGTGTCTTCGTACTTGGCCTTGATCACCTGGACCTGACCGACGATGTCTTCACCGGGTGGTGGCAGGGGCAGCTCCAATGCTGCTACGGGACCCGCCACACAGAGGGCGGCGAGAGACAGGTAGCGGGTGACGGCAGGAAAGCGCGGCAACATCCGTAAAATCCTTCGCATGATCGACAAGGGTATAAAAACGGGATTGTACACCGGCGTCTGGAAAATCGGGGAGTTGACCGATAGCAAGCAATGTATCGGGTTCTAAAGCTCGAAACGCAGCTCTGGCCAGATCGGCGATGTGCCGCGTTTTTGCGATTCCAGAATGGCCCGGCACAGCGAGCACAGGCGCTGGTCCTGGAACACTCGGCGGTCGACGCTCGACCAGCGCGGTTGTGCTGGCAGCAGGCTGCCGCACAAGGTCCGGTCCGCCGAGCCGCCCAGCTCCAGCTGACGGGTCACCAGATGTACCCGCACTTCCTGGCAGGCGAACAGATCCAGCTGTTCGTCAGGCTCGATCAGTTGGTAGGCAAAAAGGGACCAGGCAGGACGTGGCATCGGGGGCTCCAAATCGGGGGGCGCCACCTTAGCCGAAACACCGCCACTAGAAAAGCGTCAAAGCAGCGGTTTCAGTGTCGGCCAGACATTTTCCAGCAACTTGTCCTGAGCCCCGACAGTCGGGTGCAAGCCGTCGGCTTGCATCAAGTCCGGATGACCGCCCACGCCGTCGAGAAAAAACGGCACCAGCGGGATCTTTTTTTCCTCGGCCAAGGTGCTGTAGACCTTCGCGAAGGCCTCGGTATAACGAACGCCGTAGTTGGGTGGCAATTGCATGCCGAGCAGCAGCACCTTGGCGCCACTGGCGCGGGAGCTGTCGATCATTGCTGCAAGGTTTTGTTGCAATTGCGTTGGCAGCAGTCCGCGCAGGCCATCGTTGCCGCCCAACTCGAGGATTACCAACTCAGGCTTATGCTCTGCAAGCAGCGCGGGCAGGCGCGCCTGGCCTCCGGCACTGGTGTCGCCGCTGATGGATGCGTTGACCACCTTATCGTTGAAACCTTCGCGCTTGAGCCGTTGCTCGAGCAGCGAGACCCATCCCAACCGGGTATCCAGCCCGAAACCCGCGCTGATACTATCGCCAACGATCAGGACAGTACCCGCCGCTGCGTTCTGGGCCATGCACATCAAGGCCAGGCCAGCACTCAAAAACCACACACGCATCGGATTCTCCATGGGCGCAAGCATTCTCACCGCGAAGAAACTCAGCAAAGTGGTTCCCAGCGCGGAAGGTGAACTGACTATCCTGCACGAACTCAGCCTGGAACTGAACAAGGGCGACAGCCTGGCCATTGTCGGCGCCTCCGGTTCCGGCAAATCCACCCTCCTCGGTTTGCTCGCCGGCCTCGACCTGCCGAGCAGCGGCGACGTCATCCTCGCAGGGCAAGCCCTGAGCAATCTCGACGAAGACCAGCGCGCGCGCATCCGGGCCGAGCATGTCGGTTTTGTGTTCCAGTCCTTTCAGCTGCTTGACAGTCTCAACGCCCTGGAAAACGTCATGCTGCCGCTGGAACTCGACGGCCGCAAAGACGCCCGTGAACGCGCCACCGAGCTGCTGCAACGGGTCGGCCTGGGCCAGCGGCTGACCTATTCGCCACGCCAACTTTCGGGTGGCGAACAGCAGCGCGTGGCGATTGCCCGTGCGTTTGCCGCCGAACCCGATGTGCTGTTTGCCGACGAACCCACCGGTAACCTCGACAGCCACACCGGCGAACGCATCAGCGATCTGCTGTTCGAACTCAACCAGGAACGCGGCACCACCCTGGTGCTGGTGACCCACGACGAACGCCTGGCACATCGCTGCCGGCGTCTGATCCGCCTTGAAGCCGGCCTGCTGGTCGCCCCTCTGGAGCCTTGATGGCACGCCTGCCGCTGTTGCGCCTGTTCAGTCTTGCCAGCCGCCAATTGCTGCGCGACGCCCGCGCCGGCGAGTTGCGCGTGTTGTTTTTCGCCTTGCTGGTCGCCGTCGCCGCGAGTACTGCCATCGGCTACTTCGGTGCCCGCCTGAACGGCGCCATGATGCTGCGTGCCACCGAGTTTCTCGGTGCCGACCTGCTGCTGGAAGGCAGCTCGCCGGCACGGCCCGAACAGATCAAAAGCGGCACGGAGCTGGGCCTCGAACACGCTCAAGTGGTGGAGTTCTCCAGCGTCATCGCCACTGACAACGGCATTCAGCTGTCCAGCATCAAAGCCGCCGATGAGGTCTACCCACTGCGCGGTGAACTGAAAAGTGCCCCAGCACCCTTCGCCCCGGAAACGCCCGGCGGTGGACCGAAACCCGGTGAAGCCTGGGTCGAAGCGCGACTGCTGACCGCGCTGGATTTGAAGATCGGCGACAGCATCGATGTCGGCATGCGAACCCTGAAGCTGGCGCGAGTGCTGACCTACGAACCCGACCGCGCCGGTAACTTCTACAGCCTCACGCCGCGAGTGCTGATCAACCTCAGCGACCTCGCGGCGACGGGTGTGGTGCAACCCGGCAGCCGGGTCAGTTACCGCGAACTCTGGCGCGGTAAAGCCGAGTCGCTGGAAACCTATCGTCAATTGATCAAACCCGGCCTCGCCGCCAACCAACGTTTACAGGATGCCCGCGATGGCAACCGACAGATTGGCGGCGCCTTGGGCAAGGCCGAGCGTTACTTGAACATGGCCAGTCTGGTGGCGGTTCTGCTATCCGGTGTGGCAGTGGCGCTGTCGGCGACGCGCTTCGCCACCCGCCGATTCGATGCCAGTGCATTGCTGCGTTGTCTGGGGCTGTCCCGGCGGGAAACCATGGTGCTGTTCAGTTTGCAGCTGACGGTGCTCGGACTGCTCGCCAGTATCAGCGGCGCCCTCATCGGTTGGTTCGCGCAGCTGGGTCTGTTCGCGCTGCTGCATGATTTATTGCCGACCGACGTTCCACCGGGCGGTCTCTTTCCAGCCATCGCCGGGATCGGCACCGGGTTGGTAGCGCTGGCCGGTTTTGCCTTGCCGCCACTGGCTGCACTGGGTCGCGTTCCGCCATTGCGGGTATTACGTCGGGACATGCTGCCGATTCCTTCCAGCACCTGGATCGTTTACGGCGCGGCATTGGGCGCCCTCGGGCTGATCATGTGGCGTCTGAGCCTGGACCTGGTGTTGACCTTCGCCCTGCTCGGTGGCGGTGTGATCGCGGCGTTGGTACTTGGCGGTTTGCTGTTGCTGCTTTTGAAGAGTCTGCGCCGAATGCTGGCGCGCGCCTCTTTGCCATGGCGCCTCGGACTGGGCCAATTGCTGCGTCATCCACTAGCGGCAGCGGGACAATCCCTGGCGTTCGGTTTGATTCTGCTGTCCATGGCGCTGATCGCATTGCTGCGCGGCGAGTTGCTCGACACCTGGCAGAATCAGTTGCCGAAAAACGCGCCTAACTATTTCGCGTTGAACATCTTGCCGGCGGACAAACAGGCGTTCACCGATCGCCTGTTCGAACTGTCGGCGCAATCCGCGCCGCTGTACCCGGTAGTCCCTGGACGGCTGATCAGCATCAACGGCGAGCCGGTGCAAGAAATCGTCAGCAAGGATTCGGCTGGTGATCGAGCGATCCAGCGCGACCTGAGCCTGACCTGGGCGGCGGATTTGCCGGCGGGCAACAAACTCACCGCGGGCAACTGGTGGGCGGAACAGGCACCGGACGATATTCCCGGCGTATCGGTGGAAGGCAAAGTCGCCGAAAGCTTGAAGCTCAAGCTCGGCGATCACATGGTTTTTACTGTGGGCGGCGTTAACCGCGAAGCGAAAGTCACCAGCCTGCGAGAGATCAACTGGGACAACTTCCAACCCAACTTCTTCATGATCTTCCAGCCCGGCACGCTGAAGGATCTGCCGGCAACCTACCTGACCAGTTTTTATCTGGCGGCGGGTCATGATCAGCAGATCGTGGATCTGTCGCGGGCCTTCCCGGCGGTGACCATTCTGCAAGTCGAAGCCTTGCTCGAACAGCTGCGCAGCATCCTCGCCCAAGTCACCCTGGCGGTGGAATACGTGCTGTTGTTCGTGTTGGCGGCGGGGATGGCGGTGTTGTTTTCAGGCTTGCAGGCGACGCTCGATGAACGTATTCGGCAAGGCGCATTGTTGCGAGCGCTGGGGGCCGAGCGGCAATTGTTGGTCAAGGCCCGGCGGATCGAGTTCGGTTTGCTTGGGGCGGTTAGCGGGTTGTTGGCGGCGCTGGGTTCGGAACTGGTGAGCCTGGTGCTTTACCGCTACGCCTTTGACCTGCCGTGGCATCCACATCCGTGGCTGTTGGTGTTGCCGTTGATTGGCGCGGTGCTGATCGGGGGTGCCGGCGTGTTCGGCACACGTCGCGCTCTGAACGCCAGCCCACTGACAGTGTTGCGCGAGGGTTGATAGACTCAAGGCCTTTCCATCACAAGAAGTTGCCATGAGCCGTTATCGCCCTCCCCGCACCGCTGGCACCGCGCTGATCACCCCCGAAGGTGAAGCGCGGATGCGGGCCGAGTTTCATGAGCTCTGGCATGTTCGGCGGCCGCAGGTCACGCAGTCGGTCAGCGAGGCCGCGGCACAGGGCGATCGCTCGGAAAACGCCGAATACACCTACGGCAAAAAGATGCTGCGCGAGATCGACAGCCGCGTACGCTTTCTCACTAAACGGCTGGAAGCGCTCAAGGTCGTCAGTGAGAAGCCCAGCGATCCGAACAAGGTTTACTTCGGTGCCTGGGTCACGATCGAAGACGAGGACGGCAAAGAGTCGCGCTATCGCATCGTCGGGCCGGATGAACTGGACCTGAAACTAGGCCTGATCAGTATCGACTCACCGCTGGCTCGCGCCCTGATCGGCAAGGCGCTGGACGCCGAAGTCCGGGTCCAGACACCGACCGGCGAGCAGTGCGTGTATATCGTGTCGATCGACTATCTTTGAGCCGCAGCGTTCTAAACCTCAACGGCGGGTAATCAGCCCCTGCCGGGCAACGCGAGTCAGTTGTTTGATCACTTCGGGGGCGTCCTCGAGGCTGGGCGATTGAATCACCGCCAGATCGAAACTGTCGCTGGCAAATCGAACCAGCGATTCACCGTCTTCGACAAACTGGATCAGGAAGGCGGCAGGCCCACCGGTGCGACGTGGCCAGCCATCGAGATAACGCAAGAGTGTCGGCTGATGTTTGCCACCAAGCAGGATTTTTGGATTGCGCTGGGTGAGATGTGCCGTGATCGGCGCGGGGCGTACAACAGGGCTTAATGCATTCATCGTGTCGTGTCTCTGCCTCAAAAGTCTGCATGGCAGGTGAGAGGCAACACCGAACCAGCGCTTTAGCGGTATTTCGAAGCCTGTAACAAGCTTCTATCGGCAACTGAATGAGTCACCTGGCGCCCCGCAAGTAGCTGTTTAAATCGGCGCATGGGCAGCATCCTAGAGAAGCTGACCGGACAGTGTCAAGAATTCCCAGCAACAAAAAAGGCCCGCAATGCGAGCCTTTTCGTTGAGCCAGAGCGGTTAGCCGGCGATGGCGCGGTCAGCCGAGAGCTTGCCGGCGCCTTCGATCAGCACCGCGATGGTGCCGCCGAGCAGGGCCAGGGCGAATTCATAACCGTTGTTGACCATGAACAGACCGTTAGGGAGGTGCACCGAGAAGATCGCCACCAGCGAGAGGATGGTCAGGCCGAGGGCTGCCGGACGAGTCAACAAGCCGATAATCAAGGCCAGACCGGCGAAGAACTCGGTACCGCCCGCCAGTGTCGCCATCAGGTAACCCGGCGCCAAACCGATGCTTTCCATGTACTGCGCGGTGCCGGCCAGACCGTAACCACCGAACGCCCCGAACAGTTTCTGCGAGCCGTGGGCAGCGAAGATGATGCCGACGAAGATCCGCAGAACGGTCAGGCCGTAGCCAGCGCGGGTAAACAGTACCTTGTTGATCAGTGTGCTCATGCTGTGTCATCCGTTGTCAGTGTGTGTTGGTTGGCCGCTATATTAATCAGTAAATCTCATGTTAAAAGCGCAATAAATGCACCATAACAATCAGTTTATTAGATTATTTACGTGAGGCAACTTTCTGTCCCTCGGGCTCCAACGACTCCCGCTCCCGATCGAACGCCAGGTAATACTTGTTCACGCTATTAACATAGCTGACAGCCCCCATTCCCACCTGCTCCATGGCGATGCGTTCGACCTGGAAGAACCACTGATTGGGATTTAAACCGCGCCGACGAGCCTCGGCGCGCATGCCCTGCACCCGCTCCGGCCCCATGTTGTAGGCCGCCAGCACGAACGCCATGCGCTCGCGCTCGTTGAGTTTGGGGCTGGCAAAGAACTTGCGGCGGATCATCGCCAGGTACTTGGCCCCGGCCTGCACATTGGCGTCGAGATTCTGAATGTTGTTGACCCCCACCCGCTGGGCTGCGGACGGCGTGATCTGCATCAGGCCGGTAGGGCCGCTGCCACTGCGGGCATCGGGTTGCAGGGCCGATTCCTTGAACGCCAGTGCCGCCAGGTTCAGCCAGTCCATGCCTTGGGCTTCGGCGTGTTTCTGCAGCACCGGTCGAAGTTTTTCGAGGCGCTGCCGATCAGCCTTGGCCAATGGATAGTGGACTTGATACAGGCGTCGATAGATCCGCAGAAACGCGGCATCCTGATCCGATGGCTTTTTGTAACCGGGCAGGAAGCGATCAATGCTCGCCCGCAACATTGAGGCGTCGCGGCGCACGAACCAGAACTCTTCGCCCGGTTCACTGATGAGCACCTGCCGATCGAAACGCAATTTGGGCAGGATCTTGCCCCATCGCTCGGCAATGGGTTGCTCGACGATAGTCAGGTGAAAGATGCCGCCCTGGACCATCTCCAGCACGTCCTCGACCGCCAGACTGGGATCGACCCACTCGATTTTCACCGGTGGCAGCTTGTGCAGCGCGAGCTTTTGATTGATCTGACTGACCGCGTCCCCGGCGGCACTGCCGGTGGGCAACGCCAGGGTTTTGCCAGAGAGTTGTTCGAGACGGGTGTAACGTCGCTCGCCTTTGATCCCTACCAGGACCAACGGGATGTTGCTGGCAATCGGTTCACTGGTGCTGACGGCGTGCCCCGGTTGCAGGTCGAGCAGCTCCCCCGGTGCAACCAGATCACCCTCGCCGCGCTGCAAAGCGCCAATCAGTTGATCCTTGGCTTTAGGAATGATCTTGAGGGTAATTTCCTGACCGTCACGGGCGTGACCGTTGAGGTATTGCTCGAAGGCGCGCAAACGGTGGTATTCAACACCGATGGCCTGGCCCTGAACTTCGCCGGAGCTGTTACGGCTCTGGTTGACCAACACCCGCAGCACACGACTGCTGCGGATTTCCGCCAAGTCGCGCACTTTGGTCGAAGGCACGGCTTGCAGCGGCCCGGCCAGACGCGCAACCGCCGGCATTGGCAGCAGCAACGAACAACACAGCAGTAGCAAAAGCGAGGGACGTATCATCCACTCTCCAGAAAGAATACTGGGCCGACCTCAAGAATTTTCATGAAATCGAACGACAGAAACAGAGCGCCTTGAGCGCTGGCAAAGTGCGAAAGACTGGCACAGTGATGGCACTCTAGCCATCCCGACCTGTCTCGCGGCATCAAGAGACAGCTACAACTCATTGTAGTTCTTGGCTTTTCTTATAAATCTACAGCTCTGATATGCTTTCCGGCCTTTGGTCCGAGGTAGCACCATGCAACTCATCGATATCGGCGTCAACCTGACCAACCCCAGTTTCGCCGACAAACACCAGGCTGTACTCGACCGCGCCTACGCTGCCGGGGTCTGCCAACTGGTGCTCACCGGCATCAGTGTCGAGGGCAGCGAGCAGGCGCTGGAACTGTGCCGGCAACTGGACGAAACGGCTCAACGGCTGTTCGCCACCGCCGGCATTCACCCTCACTGTGCCAGCGACTGGAACGCCGACAGCGCCCAGCGTCTGCGCAGTTTGCTCAAGGAGCCGAACGTCGTGGCGGTGGGTGAATGCGGGCTGGATTTCAATCGTGATTTCTCGCCGCGCCCGCAGCAGGAAAAAGTTCTCGAAGAGCATCTGGCGATGGCGGTCGAGCTGCAATTGCCGGTGTTCCTCCACGAGCGCGACGCCAGTCAGCGTTTGCTGGAAATCCTGCGTGATTACCGTGATCAATTGCCGGCCGCCGTGGTGCATTGTTTCACCGGCGAAAGGAAGGCGCTGTTTAGCTACCTTGATCTGGATTTACACATCGGCATCACCGGCTGGATCTGCGACGAGCGCCGGGGCACGCACCTGCATCCGCTGGTGAAAGAGATCAAACGGGGACGGTTAATGCTGGAGAGCGATGCGCCGTATCTGTTGCCGCGCAGCTTGCGCCCCAAGCCGAAGAATGGTCGCAACGAACCGGCGTATCTGACCGAAGTGTTGCGTGAAGTGGCGTTGCATCGTGGGGAGAGCGAGGAAGATCTGGCCGCTCACAGCACGGCGTGTGCGCGAGCATTCTACGGGTTGCCTTCTGTTGATTGATGCAGCCTCAACGCTATCGCGAGCCTGATCCAGGCCCGCGATACAAGCGCCGCGGTCTTAGTGACTGCTGCGCATCATCTCTTTAGGCACGTACTTGCCGATCTCGAACTTGCCGATCGCTGCGCGGTGCACTTCGTCCGGGCCGTCGGCCAGGCGCAGGGTGCGTTGCATCGCATACATGTAGGCGAGCGGGAAATCGTTGGACACCCCTGCCCCGCCATGGATCTGGATCGCCCGGTCGATCACCCGCAAGGCCACGTTCGGTGCGACAACCTTGATCTGAGCGATTTCGCTCTTCGCAATCTTGTTGCCAACGGTGTCCATCATGTACGCCGCTTTCAACGTCAGCAGGCGCGCCATGTCGATTTCCATCCGCGAGTCGGCGATTTTGTCGATGTTGCCGCCCAGACGTGCCAAAGGTTTACCGAACGCAGTACGGGTTACCGCCCGTTTGCACATCAGTTCCAATGCACGTTCGGCCATGCCGATTGAACGCATGCAGTGGTGAATCCGGCCCGGGCCAAGGCGACCCTGAGCGATTTCGAAGCCGCGGCCTTCGCCCAACAGGACGTTTTCGTACGGCACACGGACGTTTTCGAACAGCACTTCGGCGTGGCCGTGAGGTGCGTCGTCGTAACCGAACACCGGCAGTGGACGAACGATCTTCACGCCCGGAGCATCCACCGGTACCAGAATCATCGAGTGCTGCGCATGGCGCGGCGCGTCAGGATCGCTCAGGCCCATGAAGATCAGAATCTTGCAGCGTGGATCACAGGCGCCCGAGGTCCACCATTTTTTGCCGTTGATCACCCATTCGTCGCCATCACGCACGGCGCGGGCGGCCATGTTGGTGGCGTCGGACGAGGCCACGTCCGGTTCAGTCATGGCGAACGCCGAGCGGATCTCACCGCGCAACAACGGTTCGAGCCAGCGTTGCTTCTGTTCTTCGTTGGCGTAGCGCACCAGCACTTCCATGTTGCCCGTGTCTGGCGCGGAGCAGTTGAACGGCTCGGGGCCCAGCAGCGAGCGGCCCATGATTTCGGCCAATGGCGCGTATTCGAGGTTGGTCAGGCCGGCGCCGAGTTCGGACTCAGGGAGAAACAAATTCCACAGGCCTTCAGCCTTGGCCTTGAGTTTGAGCTCCTCCATGATTGCGGTCGGCTGCCAGCGATCGCCCTCGGCGACCTGGCGCTCGAACACCGCTTCGGCGGGATAAACGTAGGTGTCCATGAACGCGGTCACGCGCTCACGCAGTTCTTGCACCTTGGGCGAATAAGCGAAATCCATGGGCAGCTCTACCTTTTAACGGAGGGTTTTGATGAGTTGTTCAGGTCATGCAATCGATGCTAGAACAGCTACGAAAATTTACCTAGCCTATTCTCGGCGTGTATTAACATTCATCACCGATATATGATCGGCTGATCGAGAGCCAACAATAAGAGTGCAGCGCAATGAATCTGAGCAAGGTCGACCTCAACCTTTTCATCGTCTTTGACGCGATCTACACCGAAGCCAACCTGACACGCGCCGGGCAAATTGTCGGCATTACTCAACCGGCGGTCTCGAACGCTCTGGCCCGTCTGCGCGAGACCTTCAATGACCCGTTGTTCGTACGCACTGCTCAGGGCATGGTCCCGACGCCGATGGCCCAGAACATTATCGGGCCGGTGCGTAACGCCCTCTCCTTGCTGCGGGTGTCGGTGCAGGAAAGCCGTATTTTCAACCCGTTGCAGGCGGTCAAGACCTATCGCATCAGCATGACCGACCTCACCGAAGCAGTGATCCTGCCGCCTCTGTTCCAGCGCCTGCGGCGCCTCGCGCCGACGGTGATCATCGAAAGCTTTCTGTCCAAGCGCCGCGAAACCACCAAGGAACTGGCGGCCGGGCGTCTCGATTTCGCCGTCGATGCGCCGCTCAACACTGACCCGCAAGTGCGCCACGTCAAGTTGATGGAAGACCGATACGTGTGCGCCATGCGCAAAGGCCATCCGCTGGCGGGCAAAGAGAAGTTCACCCTCGATGATTACCTGTCGCTGACCCACATTCACATTTCCAGCCGTCGTAGTGGTCTGGGCCATGTCGACCTGGCCTTGGGCAAAATGGGCATTCAGCGCAAGATCGCCCTGCGTTCCCAGCACTACCTGATGGCGTCCCAAGTGCTGCAGCAGACCGACATGGTCATGACCGTGCCGGAACGCTTCGCCCGTCGCCATGACCTGTACTCGGTGAACCTGCCGGTCAACGATGTGCCGCCCGTGGAAACCCACCTTTACTGGCACGAAAGCACTGATCAGGACCCGGCCAACCGCTGGATGCGCGAGCAGATGATCGAGTTGTGCCAGCAGGTGACGGCACATGAGAAGAAACTCGACAAAGTGTAGGACTTTGGACCGAGGCGCCCCCATCGCGAGCAGGCTCGCTCCCACAATAGATCTACGGTGAACACACTATTTGTGTAAATCAGAGATTTCCTGTGGGAGCGAGCCTGCTCTCGATGGGGGCCCGCAATAACACTGAATATCCACGCCCCTTGACGTAAACGTCAACCTGCCATTAGCTTAGCGCCATGACCTTTTTCGAGCGCTTCCATGAGCAGCCAGACCTACAGCATCTCCGACCTCGCCCGCGAGCTCGACATCACCACTCGGGCCATCCGCTTTTATGAAGAGCAAGGCCTGCTCAGCCCCGAGCGACGCGGTCAGGAACGCATCTACTCGCCCCGTGACAAGGTCAGTCTGAAGCTGATCCTGCGGGGCAAGCGCATTGGTTTCTCCCTGGCCGAATGCCGCGAGCTGATCGAACTCTACGACCCCACCGGTGGCAATCAGAAACAGCTGCAAACCATGCTGACCAAAATCGCCGAACGTCGTGAACAGCTTGAGCAACAGATGCTCGACATCGAACAGATGAAGCTGGAACTGGACACTGCGCAGGAGCGTTGCACCCAGGCGCTGGAACAGACCATCAAGAGCCAGCAGACCGTTCAGTAGTCCTTAACCCACAGGTGAATTGCTTATGTCCCTTCCCGCCCACGTACGCCTGGTCGAAGTCGGCCCACGCGACGGTCTGCAAAACGAAGCCCAACCCATCAGCGTTGCGGACAAGGTGCAACTGGTCGACGCGCTGACAGCCGCCGGTCTCGGCTATATAGAAGTCGGCAGTTTCGTCTCGCCCAAATGGGTACCGCAGATGGCCGGCTCTGCTGAGGTCTTCGCGCAAATCCAGCGCAAGCCTGGCGTGACCTATGGTGCACTCGCCCCCAACCTGCGCGGGTTTGAAGACGCCATTGCGGCCGGGGTCAAGGAAGTCGCGGTGTTCGCCGCCGCGTCGGAAGCGTTTTCCCAGCGCAACATCAATTGCTCGATCAGCGAAAGCCTGGAGCGCTTCGTGCCGATCATGGACGCCGCCAGGCAACACGGTGTCAGCGTGCGCGGTTACGTGTCCTGTGTGCTGGGCTGCCCTTACGAAGGTAACGTCGCGCCCGAGCAAGTCGCTCGGGTCGCGCGCGAGCTCTACGCGATGGGCTGCTATGAAGTTTCCCTGGGCGACACCATCGGCACCGGCACCGCTGGCGCGACCCGCAAGATGTTCGAGGTGGTGTCGGCCGACGTACCCCGTGAAAAACTGGCCGGGCACTTCCACGACACTTATGGCCAGGCCATGGCCAACATCTACGCCAGTCTGCTGGAAGGCATCTCGGTGTTCGACAGCTCCATCGCCGGCCTCGGCGGCTGCCCGTACGCCAAGGGCGCCAGCGGTAACGTTGCCACCGAAGACGTGGTTTACCTGCTCAACGGCCTGGGTATCGAGACCGGTATCGACCTGGACGCCTTGATTCTGGCCGGCCAGCAGATTTGCACGGTGCTGGGGCGATCGACCGGTTCGCGCGTGGCCAAGGCTCGCAGCGCACAGTGAGGCGTCGGGGTGTTACCGCCACCTCTGGAACGTGGGCGAAAGCGAGTAACACGGAAACAAATTGTCGTGCTTTGACTGAATGAAAAATCCTACAAAATTTCAAACCTTTGATTTTAAAGGCTTTTTAAAAGTTGGCACGGCTTCTGCTATCTCTATTGCATAACAAGAACAAAAAAAGCGGCAAACCTAATAAAAATAAGACGTAACGACTCTGACATAACAAAAACAACACGGCAGAGACGCAGCTAACAGATTTTTTTGGAGAGGATGTGCTTTTCAGGGTGCTTTTCGGAGTAACCCGCAACCGGGCAGAGAACAATAAAACTACCTTCAGGTAGCTCCCGAACTGGTTGGATCGCTTAGCGAAAAAGTAGATCAGCGCTCAAAAAAATACGTTTGCTCTTGATCCCGGATGGGGATCGACAAAAACAGCGGTAAAGGGTCACGGTTTCCAAAAACAAAAACAGACCGCCCCTCAATAATAAAAAAAGAGCACGCGCAACGACAAAATTAAAGGGGAGCTTCGGCTCCCCTTTGTGCTTTCTGGCGTTTGTAATTTCCAGCGCCATCCCCTGTGGGAGCGAGTTCGCTTCTCACAGGGGATTATCGTCAGATGTTATTGGTCTTCAACTCCTCGATACTGATCTCGCGCATCCGAAACTTCTGGATCTTCCCCGTCACCGTCATCGGAAACTCTTCGACGAACTTAAAGTAACGCGGTGTCTTGAAGTGCGCGATGCGCTCCTTGCACCACGCTTGCAGCTCCTGCTCGGTGGCGCTGTGGCCCGGATGGAATTTGATCCAGGCGACAATTTCTTCGCCATAACGCGAGCACGGAATCCCGATCACCTGCACATCGGCTACTGCCGGGTGGGTAAAGAAGAATTCTTCCAGCTCCCGCGGGTAAATGTTCTCACCGCCGCGGATGATCATGTCCTTGTTACGTCCGGCAATGCACACGTAGCCTTCGTCGTTCATGCTCGCCAGATCACCAGTGTGCATCCAGCCAGCCTGGTCGATGGCTTCCGCGGTGCCTTGCGGGTTGTTCCAGTAACCGAGCATCACGCTGTAACCGCGCGTGCACAGTTCACCGATCGTGCCGCGCAGCACCAGGTTGCCCGCCTCGTCGATGATCTTGCTTTCCAGTTGCGGCTGGGTGCGGCCGACGGTGGTGACGCGCAACTCCAGTTCGTCTGACGGACCGGTCTGCAACGACACCGGACTTGTTTCCGTCATGCCGTAGGCAATCTGCACTTCGCTCATGTGCATGTCACTGATGACCCGGCGCATCACCTCGATCGGACAGGTCGCCCCGGCCATGATTCCGGTGCGCAGGCTCGACAGATCGAATTCGGCGCGTTTGGGCTGATCGAGCATGGCGATAAACATGGTCGGCACGCCGTAGAGCGCGGTGGCCTTTTCTTCGGCGACGGTGGTCAGGGTCAGCAGCGGATCGAAGGCATCGTTGGGGTAAATCATAGTGCTGCCGTGGGTCATGCAACCGAGGTTGCCCATGACCATGCCAAAGCAGTGATACAGCGGCACCGGGATGACCAGACGGTCACTCGCGGTCAACCCGAGGCTTTCGCCGACCATGTAACCGTTGTTGAGAATGTTGTAGTGACTGAGGGTCGCGCCCTTCGGAAAACCGGTGGTGCCGGAGGTGTACTGGATGTTTACCGCCTGGTCGAAATGCAGACTGTCCTGACGCTCGCTCAACTGCTCTGTCGACACGCTCCCCGCCAGATCGGTCAATTGCGACCAAGGCAGGAAGCCCGATGGCGGCTGAGCATCAAGACTGATGACCCCCCGCAGCTCCGGCAGCCGTTCGCTCTGCAACTGTCCGATGGATTGCTCAGCCAGCTCGGGAACGAGGCCTTGCAGCATCCCGTGATAGTCGGAGGTCTTGAAGGCACCAGCGCAGACCAGCCATTGGCAGCCAGACTGCTTCAACACGTATTCAAGTTCGGAACTGCGATAGGCCGGGTTGATGTTGACCAGAATCACACCGATTTTCGCGCTGGCGAACTGGCTGATACACCACTGGGCGCAGTTCGGTGCCCAGATACCGAGGCGGTCACCGGCCTGCAAGCCCAGCGCCAATAGGGCTCTGGCGTGCAGGTTCACAGCTTCCGCCAGTTGCTGCCAGGTGTAGCGCAACTGTTGATGGCGCACGACCAGCGCCTCCCCGGTCGGATACTGTGCGACGGTGTTATCGAATGCCTGGCCAATAGTCATCGCCAGCAAGGCTTTGTCCTGGGAACCACGGGTATAGCTGCGCTGCGGGCTTGCACTGGGTTGATCCATGACGACCCCTATTGTCTTTATTGTAGGAACGAGCGGTGCGGCGATCCGACTTGCCCGCGATGGGAGCATTGCGGTGTAACTATACGACCGCGTTATCGTTCTTCGCGAGCAAGCTTTGCTCCTACAGAGTCGCTCAAGTTGACGTTAACGTAAAGGGTGATTGACAGCCATTCGTCACAGGCTTACGTTAACGTAAAGGTGAGAGCCAAATCACTGCCCTCCCTACCCTACAAAAAAGCCAAAAGGTGACCCATGAGCTACCCATCCCTGAACTTTGCCCTCGGTGAAACCATCGACATGCTGCGCGATCAGGTTCAGTCCTTCGTCGCCAAAGAGATCGCACCACGCGCCGCTCAGATCGACATCGACAACCTGTTCCCCGCCGATCTGTGGCGTAAATTCGGCGACATGGGCCTGCTGGGCGTTACCGTGCCGGAAGAATACGGCGGTGCTGGCCTGGGTTACCTGGCGCACGTGGTGATCATGGAAGAAATCAGCCGTGGCTCGGCCTCGGTCGCCCTGTCCTACGGCGCGCACTCCAACCTTTGCGTCAACCAGATCAACCGCAACGGCAATCACGAACAGAAAACAAAATACCTGCCGAAGCTGATCAGCGGCGAGCACATTGGCGCCCTGGCCATGAGCGAACCAAATGCCGGTTCCGACGTGGTGTCGATGAAACTGCGCGCCGACAAACGCGGCGATCACTACGTCCTCAACGGCAGCAAAACCTGGATCACCAACGGCCCTGACGCCAACACCTACGTGATCTACGCCAAGACAGACCTTGAAAAAGGTCCCCACGGCATCACCGCGTTCATCGTTGAACGTGATTCCAAAGGCTTCAGCCGCAGCAACAAATTCGACAAGCTCGGCATGCGCGGTTCCAACACCTGCGAGCTGTTCTTCGATGACGTGGAAGTGCCGGAAGAAAACATCCTCGGCGTGCTCAACGGTGGCGTGAAGGTGCTGATGAGCGGCCTCGATTACGAACGCGTTGTTCTGTCCGGCGGCCCGACTGGAATCATGCAGGCCTGCATGGACCTCATCGTTCCGTACATCCACGACCGCAAGCAGTTCGGCCAGAGCATCGGCGAATTCCAGCTGATCCAGGGCAAGGTCGCCGACATGTACACCCAACTCAACGCCAGCCGCGCCTACCTCTATGCGGTAGCGCAAGCGTGCGAACGCGGCGAAACCACCCGCAAGGATGCCGCCGGTGTGATCCTTTATAGCGCCGAACGCGCCACACAAATGGCCCTCGACGCGATTCAGATTCTCGGCGGCAACGGCTACATCAACGAATTCCCGGCCGGTCGTCTGCTGCGTGACGCCAAGCTGTACGAAATCGGCGCCGGCACCAGTGAGATCCGTCGCATGCTGATCGGTCGCGAACTGTTCAACGAAACCCGCTAAACGGAGCTGTCCATGGCTATTTTGCATACCCAGCTCAACCCCCGTTCGGCGGAGTTCGCGGCCAACAGCGCGGCAATGCTCAAACAGGTCGACGCCTTGCACACCCTGCTCGCGCAAGTGCAGCAAGGTGGCGGCCCGAAGGCTCAAGAACGCCACACCTCGCGGGGCAAACTGCTGCCCCGTGAGCGGATCAATCGCTTGCTCGATCCGGGTTCGCCGTTTCTCGAGATCAGCCAACTGGCGGCCTACGAGGTGTATGGCGAGGACGTGCCGGCCGCTGGCGTGATTGCCGGGATCGGCCGAGTCGAAGGCGTCGAATGCATGATCGTCGCCAACGATGCCACCGTGAAAGGCGGTTCGTATTACCCGCTGACCGTGAAAAAACACCTGCGCGCGCAGACCATCGCTCAGCAGAACCGTTTGCCGTGCATCTACCTGGTGGACTCCGGCGGCGCCAACCTGCCGCGTCAGGATGAAGTGTTCCCGGACCGCGAGCACTTCGGACGGATCTTCTTCAACCAGGCGAACATGAGCGCCATGGGCATTCCGCAAATCGCGGTGGTCATGGGTTCCTGCACCGCCGGTGGCGCGTACGTACCGGCCATGGCCGACGAAGCGATCATGGTGCGCGAGCAGGCAACCATTTTCCTCGCCGGCCCACCGCTGGTGAAAGCCGCGACCGGTGAAGTGGTCAGCGCCGAAGACCTCGGCGGGGCCGATGTGCACTGCAAGATTTCCGGGGTGGCCGACCATTACGCCGAGAGCGACGAACACGCCCTGGCCATTGCGCGGCGCAGCATCGCCAACCTCAACTGGCGCAAGCTCGGCGAAGTGCAACAGCGCACACCCATCGCCCCGCTCTACAACAGCGACGAGTTGTACGGCGTGGTGTCGGCGGACGCCAAGCAGCCGTTCGACGTGCGCGAAGTGATCGCGCGGTTGGTGGACGGTTCGGTGTTCGACGAGTTCAAGGCGCTGTTCGGGACTACATTGGTTTGCGGCTTTGCCTACTTGCACGGTTACCCGATCGCGATCCTCGCCAACAACGGCATTCTGTTCGCCGAAGCCGCGCAGAAAGGCGCGCACTTTATTGAGCTGGCCTGTCAGCGCGGCATTCCGCTGCTGTTCCTGCAAAACATCACCGGTTTCATGGTCGGCCAGAAGTACGAGGCCGGCGGCATCGCCAAGCACGGCGCGAAACTGGTGACCGCCGTGGCCTGCGCCAAGGTGCCGAAATTCACCGTGATCATCGGCGGTAGCTTCGGCGCCGGTAACTACGGCATGTGCGGCCGCGCTTATGATCCGCGGTTCCTGTGGATGTGGCCGAATGCGCGAATCGGTGTGATGGGCGCCGAGCAAGCCGCGGGTGTTTTGGTGCAAGTTAAACGCGAGCAGGCAGAGCGCAGTGGCCACGGTTTCAGTGCCGAGCAGGAAGCCGAGATCAAGCAACCGATCCTCGACCAGTATGAAGAACAGGGGCATCCCTACTACTCCAGCGCCCGGTTGTGGGACGACGGCGTCATCGACCCGGCGCAAACCCGCGATGTATTGGCCCTGGCCTTGTCGGCGTCGCTGAATGCGCCTGTCGAACAGAGCCGCTTCGGCGTGTTCCGGATGTGATCGGGAGAAGAAAATCATGAGCGACTTCAACACCCTCGAACTGCTGAGCGATCCAAGGGGTTTTGCGACTCTGTGGCTCAGCCGTGAAGAAAAGAACAACGCCTTCAACGCCGAAATGATCCGCGAACTGATCCTCGCCCTGGACAAAGTGTCGAGCGACGCCAGCCTGCGGTTTCTGCTGGTGCGTGGACGCGGCAAGCATTTCAGCGCCGGAGCAGACCTGGCCTGGATGCAGCAGTCGGCCGAACTCGATTACCACACCAACCTCGACGACGCCCGGGAACTGGCGGAGTTGATGTACAACCTCGCCAAGCTCAAAGTCCCGACGCTGGCGGTGGTGCAAGGCGCTGCATTCGGTGGCGCGCTGGGCCTGATCAGTTGCTGCGACATGGCCATCGGCGCCGACGACGCGCAGTTCTGCCTGTCGGAAGTGCGTATCGGCCTGGCGCCAGCGGTGATCAGTCCGTTCGTGGTGCAAGCCATCGGCGAACGCGCGGCACGTCGCTACGCGCTGACCGCAGAGCGTTTCGGCGGACAACGAGCACGGGAAATCGGCTTGTTGTCGGAGAGTTATCCGATCGCAGAGCTGGAACTGAACGTCGAACAATGGATCGACAACCTGCTGCTCAACAGCCCGGCCGCCATGCGAGCCAGCAAGGACTTGCTGCGTGAAGTCGGCCACGGCGCGCTGACCCCGGCGCTGCGGCGCTACACCGAAAACGCCATCGCCCGCATCCGCGTCAGCCCCGAAGGCCAGGAAGGTCTGCGGGCCTTTCTGCAAAAACGTCCGCCGAGCTGGCAAGCCGCAACCACCACCAAGGAGTCGCGTTGATGAGCGCACCTGTTCTCACCACCCTGCTGGTGGCCAACCGCGGCGAAATCGCTTGCCGGGTGATGCGTACCGCCAAGGCCTTGGGCCTGACCACCGTGGCCGTTCACAGCGCCACTGACCGTGAAGCCCGACACAGCCGCGAAGCGGATATTCGCGTCGACCTCGGTGGCAGCAAAGCCGCTGACAGTTACCTGCAAATCGACAAACTGATCGCCGCCGCCAAGGCCAGCGGCGCTCAGGCGATTCATCCGGGTTATGGCTTTTTGTCCGAGAACGCCGGGTTCGCCCGGGCCATCGAAGACGCGGGCCTGATCTTCCTCGGCCCACCCGCCTCGGCCATCGACGCGATGGGCAGCAAATCCGCCGCCAAAGCCTTAATGGAAACCGCCGGCGTACCATTGGTGCCTGGCTATCACGGAGAGGCTCAGGACCTCGACACCTTCCGCGATGCTTGCGAACGCATCGGTTATCCGGTGCTGCTCAAGGCGACTGCCGGTGGCGGCGGCAAAGGCATGAAAGTGGTCGAGGACGTCAGTCAATTGGCCGAAGCCCTGGCCTCGGCCCAGCGTGAAGCGCAATCGTCGTTCGGCGATTCGCGGATGCTGGTGGAGAAGTACCTGCTCAAACCGCGTCACGTGGAAATCCAGGTCTTCGCCGACCAGCATGGCAACTGCCTGTACCTCAACGAACGTGACTGCTCGATTCAGCGTCGGCATCAAAAAGTCGTTGAAGAAGCACCCGCTCCAGGCTTGAGCCCGGAACTGCGTCGCGCCATGGGCGAAGCGGCCGTGCGTTCGGCGCAAGCCATCGGTTACGTCGGCGCTGGCACCGTGGAGTTTCTTCTGGATTCTCGCGGTGAGTTTTTCTTTATGGAGATGAACACGCGCCTGCAGGTCGAACACCCGGTCACCGAAGCCATCACCGGCCTCGATCTGGTGGCCTGGCAGATTCGTGTGGCCCGCGGCGAAGCGCTGCCGATGACTCAAGCCGAGGTTCCGCTGATCGGCCATGCCATCGAAGTGCGGCTGTATGCCGAAGACCCGGGCAATGATTTCCTGCCGGCTACCGGTCGACTGGAACTGTATCGCGAATCCGCCGAAGGTCCGGGGCGTCGTGTCGACAGCGGCGTCGAAGAAGGCGACGAGATCTCGCCGTTCTACGACCCGATGCTTGGCAAACTGATTGCCTGGGGCGAGGATCGTGAACAGGCGCGACTGCGGCTGCTGAGCATGCTCGATGAGTTTGCCATTGGCGGGCTCAAGACCAACATCAACTTCCTGCGCCGGATAGTCGGCCATCCGGCATTCGCTGCAGCCGAACTGGATACCGGGTTCATTCCGCGTTATCAGGAACAACTGCTGCCCGTTGCCGCGGACCTCAGTGACGAGTTCTGGCAAGCCGCCGCCCAGGCGTTTGCCCAGAGCCAGCCGACCTCCCCACGTGCCGATGACCCGAGTTCGCCTTGGGCCAACAGCAATGGTTTGCGCGCCGGACTGCCACGCGAAATCACTCTGCATTTGAGTTGTGAAGGCCAGGATCGGGCACTGACTTTAGGCGACACCTGCACCGCTCAACTTAAAGGCGAGCAGTTGCTGACCGAGCACAACGGCCTGCGCCGTCAGCATCGGACAATCCGTCGTGGCGATGTTCTGTATCTGCAATGGGAAGGCGAATTGCGCCGCATCGAGTCCTACGACCCGATCAGTGCTGTCGAAGCCAGTCACAGCCATCACGGCGGGCTGACCGCGCCCATGAATGGCAGCATCGTGCGGGTTCTGGTGGAAGCCGGGCAAACGGTCGAAGCCGGGGCGCAACTGGTGGTGCTGGAAGCGATGAAGATGGAGCACAGCATTCGTGCGCCACACGCCGGGGTGATCAAGGCGCTGTATTGCCAGGAAGGCGAGATGGTCAGTGAAGGCAGTGCGTTGGTCGAGTTGGAAGAAGCGTGAAATGAAGATCGGTCCTACGTCTTGCGAGGACCGATCTGATTAGAACCTGGCTGTCGCCTGAACCACCACGCCGATAATTCGGCACTCCTCGGTGTAAAGGGCTTTCGGATACGTCGGATTGAGCGGGACCAGGTAACGCTGCCCGCCCTCTTCGATCAGCTTGCGAAAGGTCGCCTCGGCGCTGTCGGGCCATTGGGCGATCACCAGTTTTCCGGGCTCCGGCACAATGGCCGGGTCCACCAGGACCATCATGCCCTCGGCGATGCTGATACCGCTGGGTGCAGTCATCGCATCGCCGACCACCACCAGCCAGAATGCCGCGCCCTGGGCGTGGTAATCGGTCAGTTCGAAACGTGGCTTGCCGTACACCGACAGCTCACCGTCGCGCACCTCGGCAGGCGCCCGCCAGTCGCTGACCGGGTAGCGGAAATAGGGGTTGTACTTTTGCGTCAGGGAAATCTCGTCGTCCTGCAGGACTAAAGGCTCCCGGATCACCATCGCCACTTCCAGGAAATCCATCCCGAGCGCCCGCAAGACACGGTTCATGTCTTCGATACTCGGCTGACGGCGTTTATTCAGCCAGTGACCCACGCCGCCCTGGGACATCCCGAGACGTTCGGCGAGTATCTCTTGAGTGACTTTGAGTTCACTCATCTTGGCCTTGACCAACTCAATCCATTTATCCATGTGCGGCACGATACGTGGGGGACTCCGGCCATCAAAACACAAATTGTAGTATTTAAACTCTCGTCATAAATACAGTACGTACTAGGATTGGTTCACGGATCTGAATCTATCACGGAGCTCGCCACCGCCATGTCCATCCCCTGCAACGACCTGCCTGACATGCAAATCGACACCAGCCTCACCTCGCCCAAAGGCTCTGCCGCCGCACAACGCGCGTTGGACTATTACTTGAAACCAGCAGTTTCAGAGGAAGTGGTCGAAGAACGTTTCTTTAACGTAAACCGCAACATCAGCTGTGAAGAGGCACTGGTCCATGCTTCGGATCTGTTGCGTTGTGCCGCCGCCACCGCGTACGAATCAGCCAACAATCTGCACGGCGCAAACCGCGACCTGGCGTTTTCGGCGGTACACATGATCGACATGGCCAAGGCAATGGTGGATCGATCCCTGGAGGGCGATCAGAACGGGTGAGACGAGGGTACTGGCGAGGAGGACGGGAAAGAATTTTCCAATCGCGCAGATAAAAACATTTGACTTGCAAACGAGAATGATTATTATTGCACGCAACTGGTCGCGAGATCAGTCGATTGTCCAAGTGACCTTAGGTCGGTCTCCTGGACTATCTCCTCATCAGGCTAATCACGGTTTTTGACCCGGCTTTTTTGCCGGGTTTTTTTTTGCCAGTTATTCTGGCTTTACCTTCAGGCTAATGAAGTCTTTAGGTGCTGCAAATTCGATGGCGCGGATGATATCAAAAGAATATCCGTTGGCAAGAGAAGCCCGGCATCATTGGCCCAAACTAATTAAAAAATAGCGCTTGAGAATCAATCGCACAGTCTCTAAGCTGCGTCGGCGTCAAGGAGGACGCCCCCCCTTTTACCCCGCAATTTCCCCCGGTTTTTCCCTTCCCAGCGTGTAAAGTAGCAGCCATAAAATCATATTCAGGAATCGACTATGGCCGTGGCTAAATCCTCTTTCGACATCAGTGCCAACTTCGACAGTGGCAACATTGAAGTGCTGGACATCAGCAATCCATTGCAAGCCCTGCTGGCCATCAAGCCAGACACCCGCAGCCAGCACTTTCAGTGGTTCCACTTCAAGGCCAGCGGTCTGCACGTCGGTCAGGAACACTGGTTTCGTCTGAACAATGCCAGCAGGTCTTCGTACAACAAAGCCTGGGATGGTTATCAGGCGGTCGCGTCCTACGACCACGTCAACTGGTTCCGGGTGCCGACCATATTCGAAGGTGACTGCCTGCGCTTCAGCCTTGAAGCCACCGCCACCCACGCCTGGTTTGCTTACTTCGAACCCTACAGCCGCGGTCGCCATGACTGGTTGATCGAGCAGGCGCTGTCCAAGGCCGGCACCGAACTGCTGGCCACCGGCAAGAGCGTCGAAGGTCGAGACATCCAGCTGCTGCGTAAAGGCACGGGCGCCGAAGGTCAACGCAAGGTCTGGATCATCGCCCAGCAACACCCCGGCGAACACATGGCCGAGTGGTTCATGGAAGGCGTGATTGAACGCCTGGAAAAGCACGACGATCCTGTGCTGAGCAAATTGCTGGCCAGCGCCGACCTGTACCTGGTGCCGAACATGAACCCGGACGGCGCTTTCCACGGTCACCTGCGCACCAACGCCATGGGCCAGGACCTGAACCGCGCCTGGCAGAGCGCCAGCCAGGAAGTCAGCCCGGAAGTGCTGTTCGTTCAGCAGCAAATGGAAAAGTACGGCGTGGACCTGTTCCTCGACATCCACGGCGATGAAGAAATCCCCTACGTGTTCACCGCCGGTTGCGAAGGCAACCCGGGCTACACGCCGCGGATCGAAAAACTCGAAGAGCATTTCCGCAGCCATTTGAAGCACCTGACCAAGGACTTCCAGACCAAGCACGGCTACACCCGCGACGAGCCGGGCAAAGCCAATATGACCCTGGCGTGCAACAGCGTCGGCGAGAAATTCGACTGCCTGTCGCTGACCCTGGAAATGCCCTTCAAGGACAACAACGATGCACCGAATGCGCTGACCGGCTGGTCCGGCAAGCGCTCGAAGCAGTTGGGCAAGGATGTGCTGACCACCGTCGCGGACATGGTCAACACGTTGCGCTGAATGCGCAAAATCAAAAGATCGCAGGCTTCGCCAGCTCCTACGCCGATCGTGTGAACCGCACGAATCTTTGTAGGAGCTGCCGCAGGCTGCGATCTTTTAGCCGCGCCCCTTGCCCCGCAACATGCTGTCCAGCACCTCATCGCGGCGCACCCAACCATGAAACAACGCCGCGGCCAGGTGCAGCAGCACCGTCAGGAACAGCAGATACGCCAAATACCCGTGAGCCTTGCGCAGGAACGCAAACACCTGCGCATTGGCCGGCAGGATCGATGGCAACTGCAACGAGCTGCTGAGCATCACCGGATCCCCCGCCGCCGAAATCATCGCCCAGCCCAGCAGCGGCAGGACCAGCATCAAGGCGTACAACAAAACATGTGAAGCCTTGGCCGCCAGCACTTGCCAACCCGGCAGATCCGCCGGCAGCGGTGGCTGTTGAGTGGAAAAACGCACGCCCAGACGCACGATCACCAGCAGCAGAATCGCAACGCCCAAGGGTTTGTGCAGATGAATCAGCCACTCATGACGCTCGGACACCGAAGCGGCCATGCCCGCGCCGATAAACAGCATCGAAATGATCATCAGCGCCATCAGCCAATGCAGCAGTCGCGCTAAAGGCGCGAAGTGGTTCGGTTGAGCGCTCATTGACGAGACTCCTGTTTATTAGCAGAGGGCAACTGGCTGACTTCGCTGGTACGGCGCAAGTAGGAACTGGCGTAACCGGCGGAACGAGCGGCGAGCAACGGGTCATTGGAACCTTCGATACCGGCGGGCAGTACCAGCGGGTCGTAGTTGATGTCACGGCATTCGCCATTGAGCTGCGGCTGAGTGCTTTCGAGCACCAGGGTGCCGGCGTTCAACACTTTACGACCCTCGGGCCAGGCCTTACTGGCGTCGTTGACCGGATCACCGGAGTCGGCCAGCGTGATGTTCAGCTGCCAACGCAGCGGCCCTGCGGAAAGACGCTGAACCAGGTCTTTCTCGAGGAAATCACCCCCTTCAGGCACCGTAGCACCCGCTGCATCCTGAGCCACCGGCACCATGCTCCAGCGCACCGCCTGCCGCTGCCCGGCCGCGTTCACCAGGTAAAACGCATTGACGCTGTTGTAGGTCTCCGTCACGTAACTGGCCGATGGCTTGGCAGTTTTGATCCAGGCCAGAAAAGGCGCAGCTTCCGGATGAGAACCAAAGAATGCGGGGACGGCAGCAGGGTTCGGCTTGCCGGTGGCCGGGTCCGGCGACTGGGCTTGTTGCAATTGATAGAACGCCTCGGGCGTGCCCACCGGGAACACCGGCATGCTGTTCATCCCGGTGCGCCACTGCTGGCCGTTGGCCTGAGTGAATCGCAACGCCAGGCTGCGGATCGGCACGCTGTTGTCCGGCGCGTAAGGATTGCCCGCAGGCAGTGCGAAACGTCCGACTACCGGGGTCCTCGCCACATTGAACACCTGAGCGCTGGAATAGCTGCGCGCCTCGCCGCTGCTCTCGAAATGACCGATCACGCACACACCTTTGGAGTGGTTACGGCGGAACCCCGGGTGCTTCCCGTTGTTGGTCTCCAGCACATTGATCAGCTTTTTCGGGGTCAGACGCTGTGGGTCAAAGGTGCCGTTGACGTAGGCAAAAGCCCCGGCCAGGGCGGCGACCACCACGGCAATGCCGGTCAGGCGCAACGTCAGGCTCGCGGCACTCAAGGGTGGCCGGGGTGGCGGTGATGAGCGATCTACCATGAAAGACTCCAGGGCCATCGGCCACAAGTGAGAAGGATCAAGCAGACGCACCCCACGGCGGTTTATTCCATCGCGCGGTATTTATTTTTTCAGGCGTGGAATAACCTCGAATGCCGGGCGTCTTCCTAGACACTCAAGCGTAGTGACTAGTCAGAACTTCATGAACGATATCGACGAACAACTGAGAGAAATCATTCCCAGATTGCGCCGGTTCGCCGTTTCGCTGACGCGCAATCCCAGTAGCGCCGACGATCTGGTGCAGGCCAGCCTTGAGCGAGCGCTGTCGAGTTGGGGCGACAAACGCCCCGAGGGCGACTTGCGCGCCTGGTTGTTTTCGATTCTTTATCGCCAGTTTCTCGATGCTCACCGGCGCTCCCGGCGTTATGCGCGGATGCTCGAATTCTTTACCGGGCGTGACGATACACAGCCGTCGGTGGAGCGCACCGTGATCGCCCAATCGACGCTGCAAGCGTTCGACCAGCTCACCACCGAACAACGCGCGTTACTGCTTTGGGTGTCGGTGGAAGGCTTGAGTTATAAAGAGGTCGCCGAGATTCTCGACGTCCCCACGGGCACCGTGATGTCCCGCCTGTCCCGTGCCCGCCAGGCATTGCGCCAGCTCAGCGACGGCGAAATCACCCGCCCTTCTCTGCGGAGACTCAAATGATCAGCATGCCCCCAAGCGAGCGTGACCTGCACGCCTACGTCGACCATCAACTCAGCGATGCCGACCGACGTCTGGTGGAGACTTTTCTGGCCAGCAACACTGAAGTGGCTGCACACGTGCGCGCCTGGCAGCAGGACGCCCAGCAACTACGTGCGGCATTGAGCGGCGCCCTGCAGCAACCGGCCAATCCGGACCTCGACCCGGCGCTGATTCGCCAACGCCTCAAACGACAATCTCGCCGTCACCTGGCCAGCGCTGCTGTGTTGCTGGTCGCCGTGAGCATCGGCGGGTTCAGCGGCTGGCAGGCGCGGGAGATGACCCTCATCAGCGCTGCGGCGCCGATGACCGATGCAATGCAGGCGTACCGTCTGTTTGCTCAGCAAGGCATCCTGCCGGCGGATTACAAGGTCAGCGACGATGGCGATATGCAGGGCTGGCTCGACCGTTATTTCACCCAGGCCCATCGCTTGCCGGACCTTTCCGGTGCAGGGTTCAAACCGGTCAGCGGGCGCTTGCTCAGCACCGAGCAAGGGCCGGCGGCGATGGTGGTCTACGAGGATCAAAGCGGCCATAAAGTCAGCTTCTACGTCCGCCCACCAGGACCGAAAAACTACCTGTTGCCCAGGGGCAGTCGCAGCGATGGCGAGTTGCAGGCCGAGTACTGGTCGGGGGGCGGGTACAACTATGCGATGGTCAGCCCGACTGATACGCCGGCGGCGCAGATGCTCAAGCAAACCGTGCAGTTCTGACTTCCGACACTGATCGTTCCCATGCTCTGCGTGGGAATGCCTCACCGGACGCTCCGCGTCCAATGCGGGGGACGCAGAGCGTCCCGGGCTGCATTCCTTTGCTGCGCGTGGGAACGATCGACGTAGGGGTCAACCCTGCCCAAAGACTTGCGAAGGCCTCCGCAGCAACGGGTCGAACGGATTGATCCGCGGCCCGATCAGCGCCGCTTCGCGCTTGAGCATTTCCACCACCGTCGGCAAACGATCCGGCCCCAGCCGATCACTCACGGTCGCCACACTCAACGCCGCCACTGCCCGCCCTTCTCGATCCAGTATCGGCACGGCCACCCCGGCCATGCCTTGCAACACGCCTGTATTGCGCCCGGCGTAACCCAGTTTGCGTACGTTCTCGACTTCCGAGCGCAGGAACACCTCGTCGTACAGGTGAAAATCCTTGAGCCTCGGCAAGTTGTAGTGAATCACCGTGTCACGCTCTTCTTCCGGCAGGAACGCCAGTATCGCCAAACTGCCCTGCCCCACCCCCAACGCCACCCGCCCGCCAATGTCACCGGTAAACGTGCGGATCGGAAACGGCCCTTCGCTGCGGTCCAGGCAGATCGCATCAAAACCACTGCGCGCCAGCAAAAATAACGAATCCCCCAACGACGCCGACAGCCGCAGCAGCGCCGGACGCACCAGTTCGCGCAGGTTTCCGGTATTCCCGGCGCGGGCCGCCAGGGCGAAAAACTCCAGACTCAAGCGATAGCGTTTGCTGCGTGCATCCTGCTCGACCATGCCCTCGTCCATCAGGCTGCGCAGCAATCGGTGCGTGGTCGGTTGCGACAGGCCAATGCGCTGGGCCAGTTGCGTCACCCGCTCCCCGCCCTCGACGGTGTCACCCAGGCTGCGCAACACGGCAAACAGTCTTGAGACTGCACCGACGCCGACTTCACTTTTGCTTTTATTCCGCTCAATGGAATCTTTCATGGGTTTTCTCAAGTATTAATTTACTCACCGAATGAAACTAAAAATAGTCATCGCTTCAGTGAAATAGGCCATTGAGCCCATCCTATTCTTCGTCCTACTCTGCGTCCAGACAGGGGCGATTCGAACAACAGCGGCAGCCGACTGAAGTCGAGCGCCAACGCACCCAGCACTATTTTTTCGTATCTGCCCATACAAAAAAGCGCGACCTCAGGCCGCGCATAACAATCTCAGGTGGAGCGCAGTTATGGCTTTTGTGCAACTTGAAGGACTCGGCAAACGTTACGGCGAGATCGACGCCGTCGTTGCCACCAATCTCTCGGTCGAGAAAGGCGAGTTCGTCTCGCTGCTCGGCCCCTCCGGATGCGGCAAAACCACCACCCTGCAAATGATTGCCGGCTTCGTCGACGTCAGCAGCGGACGCATTCTGCTGGACGGTCGCGACATCACCCACGCCAAACCCGCCAGCCGTGGTTTGGGCGTGGTGTTCCAGAGTTACGCGCTGTTCCCGCACATGACCGTCAAAGACAACGTCGCCTTCGGCCTGCGCATGCGCAAAGTGCCCGGTGCCGAGTTGCTGCAGCGAGTGGACCGGGTGCTGAAACTGGTACGCCTCAACCAGCATGCCGAGCGTTACCCCCGGGAGCTTTCCGGTGGCCAGCGTCAACGCGTTGCATTAGCTCGGGCCTTGGTGATCGAACCGCCGGTGCTGCTGCTCGATGAGCCGCTGTCCAACCTCGACGCCAACCTGCGCGAAGAGATGCAATTCGAGATCCGCCGCATCCAGCGCGAAGTCGGGATCACCACGCTGATGGTCACCCATGACCAGTCCGAAGCGCTGTCCATCAGCGACCGGGTGGTGGTGATGCAGGCCGGGCGTATCACCCAGATCGACGCGCCCTACACCCTCTACGAACACCCGCGCACCGAATTCATTTCCGGGTTCGTCGGCAAGGCCAATCTGCTGCCCGGCGAACGGGACAGTGCCGGCGTCGTCCAGGTGAACAGTGGCGGCGATATGACCCTCAGCCTGCGCCCGGAAAAAATCGATCTGCGGGAAAAAGGTCAGGGCCGTCTGCAAGGCAAAATCGTCAGTCGCTTCTTTCTCGGCAGCCAATGGCTGTACGGCGTATCGACGACCCTGGGCGAACTCAGCGTGGTACGCCGCAACGACGGTTCGGCACCGCTGACCGAAGGCACGGCGGTCGGGCTCGATTGGGACGCGACGTTGCTGCGGGTGCTGAGTGTCGATGAGGTGCCGGCATGAGTACGCTTGTCGCCATTCGCCAGGGACGCCAGGGTTATTGGCTGTCGACACCGGCCCTGACCTTGTACCTCGGGCTGCTGGTTATTCCGCTGCTGCTGACCTTGGTGTTGTCATTCAACGTTTTCGACTACAGCTCGGGGATCAACGGCGACGCCTACACCCTCGACCACTACAGCAGCCTGCTGGGCGACCCGTACTTCTACGAAATCTTTCTGCGCACGATGTGGATCAGCGCCCTGACCACCCTGCTCTGCGTGGTGATCGGTGTGCCCGAGGCCTACATCCTCAGCCGCATGGGCGCACCGTGGCGCTCGATTTTCCTGATTCTGATCCTCACCCCGTTGCTGATTTCGGTGGTGGTGCGCGCCTTCGGCTGGAGCCTGCTGCTCGGTGCCGACGGCCTGGTCAACCAGACCCTGCAAGCCTTCGGTGGCTCGCCGATGAAGCTGCTCTACACACCGTTTGCGGTGGTGATCGCACTGGTCCACGTGATGCTGCCGTTCATGATTATTCCGGTCTGGACCTCGTTGCAAAAACTCGACCCGGCCGCCGAGCAGGCCGCGATGTCCCTCGGCGCCAGCCACTTCACCGTGATGCGCCAAGTGGTGTTGCCGCAGATCATGCCCGGTGTGCTTTCCGGCACGTTGATCGTGTTCGGTCTCGCCGCCAGTTCGTTTGCGATTCCCGGCCTGCTCGGCGGACGCCGCCTGAAGATGGTCGCCACGCTGATCTACGACCAATACCTGTCGGAGCTCAACTGGCCGATGGGCGCGGCCATCGCCGTGGCCCTGCTGTTGCTCAACCTGCTGATCATGCTGTCGTGGAACCGAATGATCGAAGGCCGCTACAAGAAGTCATTGGGATAACTCGTCATGTCCAAGAACGGTCCTTTCGCCCTGCTGTTCCATGCCCTGGTGGTGCTGTTTATGTTGGCGCCGCTGGTGGTGGTCTGCCTCGTGGCCTTCACCCCGGAAAACACCCTGAGCCTGCCGACCACGGAGTTTTCCCTGCGCTGGTTTCGCGCAGTGTTCGAGCGTGCTGACTTTGTCGATGCGTTCTACAACAGCCTGATCCTGGCGTTCTGCGCCGCCAGTCTGGCGACGCTGATCGCGGTGCCAGCCGCGCTGGCAATCACGCGCTTCGAGTTCCCCGGCCGGGACTTTTTCAACGGTCTGTTCCTGTCGCCGATCATCATTCCGCATCTGGTGCTCGGCGTGGCACTGCTGCGCTTGTTTGCGCTGATGGGCGTGAATGGCAGCTTCGCCTGGCTGATCTTCGCCCACGTACTGGTGATCACTCCGTACGTGCTGCGACTGGTATTGGCGTCGGCCATCGGCCTGGATCGCAGCGCCGAACACGCCGCGCAATCGCTCGGTGCCGGGCGCTTCACGTTGTTCAGGGAAATTACCTTGCCGATGATTCTGCCGGGGGTCGCCGGTGGCTGGCTGCTGGCGTTCATCAACAGTTTCGATGAGGTCACGCTGTCGATTTTCGTCACCTCGCCGGCCACGCAAACCTTGCCGGTGCGGATGTACGTGTACGCCACCGAATCCATCGATCCGATGATGGCGGCGGTGTCGGCCCTGGTGATTGCGCTGACCGCGCTGACGATGATTCTGCTTGATCGGGTCTACGGCCTCGATCGGGTTCTGGTGGGCAAACAATGAGGGCGCCATGGCTCTGCTGAAACGACTGGCCGAAGGCGATCGCCCGGCCCTTGACTTTACCCTCGACGGCCGACCTGCCACCGGCCTGCTCGGCGACACCTTGCTGACGGCGGTGCTGACCTGCAGCGAACACTTGCGCGGCAGCGACTTCAGCGCCGAACCCCGCGCCGGGTTTTGCATGATGGGTGCCTGTCAGGACTGCTGGGTTCGACTGGGCGATGGCCGGCGCGTGCGCGCCTGCTCGACGCTGCTCGAAGCCGGCCAGCAGATCAGCCGCGAACCGGGGCGCTGTGTATGACAGCCATTTATCCGGTGCTCCCAAAAAATCGCAGCCTTCGGCAGCTCCTACGCCGAACGCGATCCTCTGTAGGAGCTGGCGAAGCCTGCGATCTTTTGATCTTTAAAATCGTGGGGACGATATGAATTCGGTGATCATCATCGGCGCCGGTCCGGCCGGTATTCGTGCCGCACAAACTCTGGTCGCCCACGGCGTTCACCCGGTGCTGCTGGACGAAGCAGCGCGTGGTGGCGGGCAGATTTATCGGCGGCAACCGACGAATTTCAAGCGTTCGCCGGTCAAGCTGTATGGCTTCGAAGCCGGCAAGGCCAACGCGTTGCATCAGACAATTGATGAGCTGCGCGAGCAACTCGACTACCGTCCCGAAACCCTTGTATGGAACGCCGAGGACGGCGCGCTCGACACCTTGCATGAGGGTCGCGCCGCACGGTTGGCGTTTTCCCGAGTGATCGTCGCCACGGGCGCAACCGACCGGATTTTGCCGGTACCGGGCTGGACCCTTCCGGGGGTTTACAGCCTCGGCGCAGCGCAGATCGCCCTCAAGTTTCAAGGCTGCGCCATCGGTGAACGCGTGGTGTTCGCCGGCAGCGGGCCGTTGTTGTACCTGGTGGCGTATCAATACGCCAAGGCCGGCGCCAAGGTGGTCGCGGTACTCGACAGTTCGCCGTTCAGCGCCCAGGCCCGCGCCCTGCCCGGCCTGCTATCGCAACCGGCCACACTGGCAAAAGGCATTTATTACCGCAGCTGGCTGACCGCTCACGGCATCCCTGTGCATCAGGGTGCAAGCCTGAAACGCATCAATGGCGAACAACGTGTGCAGTCGCTGAACGGGTCCAACTCAAAAGGTGAACTGCAACTCGATTGCGACGCCGTCGCGTTCGCCCACGGCCTGCGCAGTGAAACCCAACTCGCCGATTTGCTCGGCTGTGAGTTCACCTGGAACCCGATCAACCGCGCCTGGCTGCCGCAACGTGACAGCGCCGGTCGCAGCAGTGTCGCCGAGGTTTATCTGGCCGGTGACGGCGCCGGCATCATGGGCGCCGACGCTGCCGAAATGGCCGGCGAACGCGCGGCCCTGGCGTTGCTCGAAGACATCGGTTGCCTGATCCCGGCGCAGCGTGGTGCGCAATTGGAGCAGGCGCTGGGACGGATCAATACCTTTCGCCAAGGCCTGGAGCGGGCCTTCGTCTTTCCCGAGAACTGGGCCGCCGATGCCCCGAATGACGTGATGATCTGCCGCTGCGAAGAAGTGCGCGCCGGCGACATTCGCCAAGTGGTGCGCGAGGGCCATTGGGAGATCAACCGGGTCAAATCCCATTGTCGGATCGGCATGGGTCGCTGTCAGGGCCGGATGTGTGGCGCCGCCGCCGCGGAAATCATTGCCTGCGAAAGCCAGCGTTCCGTGTCCGACATCGGTCGACTGCGGGCTCAGGCCCCCATCAAACCCCTGCCGTTTGGCCTGGAGGTCGAATCATGATCGAGGTCGATGCCGTCATCATTGGCGGCGGCATTGTCGGTGCCTCCGCCGCGCTTTTTCTGAGCAAGGCTGGCCGGCGTGTCGCGCTGCTGGAGCGGGATTTTTGTGGCTCGCATTCCAGCGGCGTGAACTACGGCGGCGTGCGGCGTCAGGGGCGACCACTGTCGCAACTGCCACTGTCGCAACGGGCGCACGAAATCTGGGGGCAGCTGCCGCAGCTGATTGGCATCGACGGTGAGTATCAACGCAGCGGCCACTTGAAACTGGCCCGCAGCCTCAGCGATCTGCGCGCGTTGCAAGACTATGCCGCCAGCAGTCAGGGCTTTGGCCTCGATTTGCAGGTACTCGAGCGCAGTGAATTGCGCGCACGTTTTCCGTGGGTCGGCGAGGTAGCGGTCGGTGCCTCGTTTTGCCCCGATGACGGTCACGCCAACCCGCGACTGGTCTCCCCGGCGTTTGCCCGGGCGGCGCGTCGGCACGGTGCGCAGGTCCATGAACAATGCCCGGTGGCGGCGGTAGAACACGACGGTCAGCGCTTTCGCATCCACACGCAAACCGGTCTCGAGCTGCACGCCCCCTGGCTGCTGAACTGCGCCGGCGCGTGGGCCGGCGCCCTGGCAGCACAATTCGGCGAACCGGTGCCGATGCACGCCGGGCACCCGGCGATGCTGGTCACCGAGCCGTTGCCGTTGGTGATGAACGCCAGCACCGGGGTCGAGGGCGGCGGTATCTATGCCCGTCAGGTTGCGCGCGGCAATTGCGTGTTGGGCGGTGGCCAGGGTTTTGCCCTCGACGACGCCCGCGCCCGGCCCGGTCAGCACGCGGTGATCGAGATCCTGCGTCAGGCCGTCGAGCTCTACCCGTTTCTCGAAGGCGCCCAGGCGATTCGCACCTGGAGCGGCACCGAAGGTTATCTGCCCGATCGCCAACCGGTGATCGGCCACAGTGGCACTCGACCCGGTCTGTTGCACGCATTCGGCTTTGCCGGCGCTGGTTTTCAGATCGGCCCCGCGGTGGGCCAGGCGCTCACCGAAATTATCTGCAGCGGCGCCGCAAAAACGTCGCTGGATGCGTTTTCCATCACCCGGTTTCACTCCATCTCCGTTGCTTGATAGAGGAAGGTCGCGCCAATGAATAACGTCAAACGCAGTGCACTGCTCGGTTTCTCATGGCTTAGTTTTTTTGGCTTAGGCGCCCTGCTCCCGGTCGCCCAGGCCCAGGCCGAGCCGACGCTTTACTTGGGCATGAACGGCGGGACCATGGAGCGGCTCTACGCCGACAAGGTGCTGCCGGTTTTCGAGAAGGCCAACAACGTCAAAGTGGTGATTGTGCCCGGCACCTCCGCCGATATTCTGGCCAAGGTCCAGGCCAGCAAAGGCAACCCGCAGATGCACGTGATGTTCCTCGACGACGGCATCATGTACCGCGCCATCGCCATGGGGCTGTGCGACAAACTCGAAGACAGCGCACCGCTGGCGCAGATTCCGGCCAAGGGCCGCATCAAGGATCAAGCGGTGGCGGTCAGCCTCGGCGTGACCGGGCTGGCGTACAACACGCGGTTGTTCAAGGAGAAAGGCTGGACCGCGCCGACCTCGTGGATGGACATGGCCGACCCGCGCTTCAAGGACAAACTGGTGTTCCAGTCGATGGCCTCCTCGACCTTCGGCCTGCACGGTTTCCTGATGTTCAACCGGATTCAGGGCGGCAGCGAAACCGACGTCGAGCCGGGGTTCAAAGCCTGGCCGAATACTGTCGGGCGCAACGTGCTGGAGTACATCCCGAGTTCAGCGAAGATTTCCGAAATGCTTCAGACCGACGAAGCGGCGCTGTTCCCGCTCACGCCGACCCAGGTCACCGCCCTGAAACTCAAGGGCATGCCGGTGGAGTATGCGCAGCCGAAGGAAGGCGCCGTGGTGCTCAACGTTGCCGAATGCGCTATCGCCAACAACACCCAACCGGAACTGGCGCAGAAACTCGCCGCCTTCTTGCTGACGCCTGAAGCCCAGGCCGCCGCGCTTGAAGACGGCGACCAGATCCCGTCCAACCCCAATACCCCGACCAGCGACAAGACGCGCGGCCAGGTCGAGGCGATGAAGCAGTACCTGACCACGGCCATTGCAATCGATTGGGATCAGGTCAACGAACAGCGCCCGGCGTGGAATGCGCGCTGGAATCGTAGTATCGAGCGGTAGGAGCTGCCGCAGGCTACGGTCTTTACGGCGACCACTCCGTCCGGAGTGGTCGAGCTACTCCCCCTCTGGTTACACTATGCCGCCGCTCGGGGAGCCGGCATGAAGATTACGGGGGGGACATCACAGTGGCCGTTCGACCGCCAAACCGTTCGCGACTGACATCACGCTGGCCCACGCTGCGCCGCTTTTTCGGCAAGGCATCGGCTGCATCCGCCGGTCACAGCGCGACCGGTCGAGTCATCCACGACTACTTCCACCGCAAGGCCCACTCCCAGGGCTACACCCTCAGCCATAGCCAACAACGCGTCATCGACTGCATGGCGCAGCACGCCGCAGCGCTGCTGGGCACCTCGGCAAAAACGCTCCCTGGCCTTTACCTGCATGGCGCCGTGGGTCGCGGCAAGAGCTGGTTGCTCGACGGGTTTTTCCAGGCCATTCCCATCGCGGAAAAACAGCGCCTGCATTTCCATGAGTTTTTTGCGCAACTTCACCAAGGGATGTTCAGTCATCGCGATCAGCCCGATGCGCTGGAAACCACCCTCGATGAACGGCTGCGCGATTGCCGGGTGCTGTGTTTCGACGAGTTTCACGTCCACGACATCGGCGATGCGATGCTCATCACCCGGCTGTTCAAGGCACTGTTTCGCCGAGGCATCCTGCTGCTGGTCACCTCCAACTACCCACCGGAAGGATTACTGCCCAACCCGCTGTACCACGCACGCTTCAAACCGGTGATCGACCTGATCAACGCACGCATGCAGGTCATGGAAGTCGGCGGCCCCCACGACTACCGCAGTCAGGTGAGAACCCATGACCAGCAGCTGTTTACCCAAGGCCAGTACGTCTGGCCGGCCACGGTGGTGCAACGTCAGATGCTGAACCTGCCAGACAGCAACGCGCCGGCCATTGCGCTGCCCGTCGGAACCCGGCATTTGCAAGCCCGATATTGCATCGGACGCACCATCGGTTTTACCTTCGGCGATCTGTGCGAACACCCCACCGCCGTCATGGATTATCTGGAGCTGTGCCGTCGTTTCGATCATTGGTTCATCGATGAACTGCCCAACCTCGCCGATTGTTCAATTGCTGCCCAGCAGCGCTTCATCAATCTGGTCGACGTCCTGTACGACCAGGACAAGCACCTGATTTTGCTCGGGCAGCAGTCTTTGCGCGAAAGCCTGGGCGGCGATGCCATCGATCTGGCGCGCACGCGCAGCCGGTTGGGGCAGTTGATCGAAGTCAGGGATCCGGCCTGACACGCCCCCTGCCTTTGCCGTTATCATGTCGCCCTTTTCCAGGCCTCCGCGCCCTCCTCTCGATCAATAGTGAATCTGTTCATGGATACCCTTGCCCAACTGCGCGCTGGCCAACTGTCGGGCATCACACGCCTGGTCCTCACCGGCGGCCTGACGGAGTTTCCGCGAGAAATCTTCGACCTGGCGGACTCGCTGGAAGTCCTCGACCTCAGCGGCAATGCCTTGAGCCGCCTGCCGGACGACTTGCACCGCCTGACCCGTTTGCGCGTGCTGTTCTGCTCGGACAATCTGTTCACCGAACTGCCCGACTGCCTGGGCCAATGCGCCGCACTGACGATGGTCAGCTTCAAGGCCAACCGCATCGAACGCGTGCCAGGCGCCGGCCTGCCACCGTTGCTGCGCTGGCTGATCCTGACCGATAACTGCATCACTGAGTTGCCCGCCGAGCTGGGTGAACGCCCGTACCTGCAAAAACTCATGCTTGCAGGCAACCGCTTGCAGCGTTTGCCCGAGAGCTTGCGCCAGTGCCATCGACTCGAACTGATGCGCATCGCCGCCAATCAGTTGACCGAGTTGCCCGAGTGGCTGCTGTCCCTGCCGAGCCTGACCTGGCTGGCGTACGCCGGTAACCCGCTGGAGACCGAAGCCGATGCGGCCGCCCTCGAAGCCACGCCCCGCATTCCCTGGTCCGAACTGCGTCTGGAACAACAACTGGGCGAAGGCGCGTCGGGGGTGATTCATCGGGCAATGTGGGATCGACCGGACCAACCGGCCACACAGGTCGCGGTCAAACTCTACAAAGGCGAAATGACCAGCGATGGTTCGCCGTTGCACGAAATGAACGCCTGCATTACCGCAGGTTGTCACCCCAACCTGATCCGGATTGAAGGGCGAGTCGTCGGGCATCCAGAAGCCCAGGCCGGGCTGGTGATGCACTTGATCGATCCGAGCTATCGCAATCTGGCCGGGCTGCCGAGCCTGGCGTCATGTACCCGCGACGTTTACGCCAACGACACCCGGTTCAGCACTGGCGTGGCATTGCGGATCGCCTCTGGCATCGCCTCGGCGGCCGAGCATTTGCACCAACATGGCATCACCCACGGCGACCTCTATGGCCACAATATTCTGTGGAACGAGCACGGTGATTGCCTGCTGGGGGATTTTGGCGCGGCGTCTTTTCATGCCACCTCAGACAGCTTTGAAAGCCGTGCGCTGCAACGGATCGAGGTACGGGCGTTTGGTGTTTTGCTGGGGGAACTGTTGGAGCGGATCGACTCGGGGTTGAGCGATGACGGTCGCGTGCAGCTGGAGGCATTGCAGCAGCGCTGCTGTCAGCCGCAGGTGCTGGCGCGACCGGGGTTCAGTGAGATTGTGCGAGCCTTGGAGAATCGGTGACCGCTTTGCGGTCACCGAAGTAACGGTTTAACCCGCCAACCCGACAAACATGTCCTGCACGTCATCGTGGTTATCGAGGCCTTCGAGGAAGGCTTCGACTTCAGCCATCTGCTCATCGCTCAGACCGCTGACCGGGTTTTTCGGCTGATAACCCAACTTGGCCGACAACACGGTGAAACCTTGCTCGGGCAGGGCTTTCTGTACCGAATCCAGGTCCGCAGGCTCGGTCAGGAACAGGGTTGTGCCCTCTTCATCGCCCGGCTCGAAATCCTGGGCGCCGGCTTCAATGGCGGCCATTTCCGGATCGGCATCAGGGCTGTCCGGCGAGGCCTCGATCATGCCCACATGGTTGAAGTCCCAGGCCACCGAGCCGGAAGCGCCCAATTGGCCTTTTCGGAACGCGACACGGATTTCAGCGACGGTACGGTTGATGTTATCGGTCACGCATTCGACGATCAGCGGCACCTGATGCGGTGCGAAGCCTTCATAGGTCACGCGATGGTATTGCACGGTTTCGCCTAACAGGCCCGCGCCTTTCTTGATCGCGCGATCCAGGGTTTCCTTGGGCATCGAGGCTTTCTTGGCCTGCTCGACCACCAGACGCAGGTGTGCGTTGGTGGCAGTATCGGCACCGTTGCGGGCAGCAATGGTGATTTCTTTTACCAGTTTGCCGAAGATCTTGCCCTTGGCGTTAGATGCCGCTTCTTTGTGTTTAACCTTCCACTGTGCGCCCATTACTCACTCTCTTATCTGTGGCGCCGAGACATCTATTGGCCGACGCTTTGCGCAAGTTTATACGGCCTAAAGTTGGCAATCGACCAAAAAATCCACCCTGTTCACTAATGCTGTTCACTTAAGCTTGGGGTTTCAGGCACATACACAGGCGTAGCGAGGGGCGGTGCATCGAGAGCCGGCCGGCTGGTATTTTGTTGATTGTGTACATATCCGTTTCTGCGGTCACGGCGGCTGGCGGTTCCGCTTTTACAGCGGGTCACTTTGAAAAGCGCAAAGTAACCAAACGCTCTTGCCCCTTTCGTTCGGTGCCTCGCCCAGGCTCGGCATGCCCTCGCTCCGGTCCTGCTCCGTGGGCCCGCCGCCATCGGCCATCCATGGCCGGGGGCGGCTAACCCGGCATCCATGCCGGGTTGCCCACTGCGCAGAACCTCCACTCGGCCTCTCGATGGGGCGTGCACCGCAAACGCCAAAGCGAGGCGGCCTACCGGCCGGCCTGCTTCCTCAACGCTTGCGCGTACTGATCGTTCCCACGCTCCGCGTGGGAATGCCGCCGGGGACGCTCCGCGTTCCGCTGTCGACACGGGGCTTGAGTCCTGCGCATGGGTGACGCAGAGCGTCACGGGATGCATTCCCACCCAGAGCGTGGGAACGGTTCCTGTTGCTTTGCTTTGGTTTTTGATCTTGAGCCGTGACCGCAGCAACGGATATGTACTCGATCAAAACCCGGTCGGCTCTCAGGCCGCCATCCATTTTCTTAAGTGAACAGCATTACACCCTGTTCACCGGCCTGATGAATCGACATCTTCACCGGCAATTGTAGGGCGATTCTGAAACTTCGATTTGCGGTGACTATAAAGGGCTGTGGTTTCGTACCCTCTGCGCCCTTATCCCATGGCAGAAGCGCGTTCGATGCACAACGACAAGGAAAGTCCCTTCACCCTGACACTCCTCGACGGCGATTTGAGTTTGCAGGTGTTGCAGTTCAGCGGCCGAGAAGCCCTCAACCAGCCCTATCGATTCGACATCGAAGTGATCGGCCTGGCACCGGCCATGAACCTCGATCGATTGCTGCAACAACCGGTTTCCCTCAGCCTGATGGATGGCCAGGGGATTCATGGCGTCATTCACAGTGCCAGTCGCGAGTATCGCGGCCCACACCGGATCGGCTACAAACTGGTGATGGCGCCCTACCTTCAGAGGCTCGACCGGCAGCGTTCACGGCGCGTCTTTCATCGCCTCAGCGTACCGATGATCCTGCGCCAACTATTGGAGGAACATGATGTGCCCGAGGGAAGCTATCGCTTCGAATTGTCGACCGGGCACTATCCTCCCCGGCCTTTTTGCATTCAGTACGAGGAGAGCGATCTGGCATTGCTGCAACGTCTGTGCGAAGAAGAAGGCATTCACTATCACTTCGAACATCAGCGCGACGGGCATGTACTGGTTCTGGCCGATGACAGCCTGAGTTTCCCCCAGGAACCGGTCCTTACGCCTTTCCAGGGCAACGCGCCCGACGAAAGTGACTTACCGGTGATCAGTGAGTTGTTCCAGCGCCATGACTCGCCGCCCCCGCCCTCACGACTGGAGGCCAGAAACCGTGGCTCGCTGATCGCCGACGAGGGAGCGGCCAACCACACCTTCACCAGACCATTGCCGGTGATGGCCCGTCCCGCGCCCGAGCACCTCCATCGCGATCATATGAGTCGACGACAACTGGAGCGTCTGCGTTGCCAGCACGTGAAAATCCACGGTCAAAGCAACCAGAGCGCGCTGCGCAGCGCACGGATTGTCCAAGTGTCAGCGCATCCGCTGTCGAGTTTCAACGATCAATGGCTGCTCACCGAAACCCGTCATCAGGGGCAACAGCCTTCGATTCTCGCCGCCGACAAACCCGTGACTGTCCGCCATTACCGCAATCAGTTCATCGCCATTCCCTGGTCAACGGTCTTCAGGCCGGCGCTCAAACAGACCAGGCCGAGCATTCCGGGTTATCAGCCGGCACGGGTGCTTGGCCCGGCCGGGCAGCCAGCGGCGCTGGATGATCAAGGTCGAATACAGGTCAGGCTGTGGCCAACAGAGGAACCGGATCCGGATGAATCTGCCGGTATCTGGCTACCCGTGGCCCTCGCAGCGCCGGACGGTCGGATTGACCCGTCCAGACTGCCAAGGGCTGGCAGCGATGTACTCATCAGTTTTCTCGACAGCGACCCGGACCGGCCGGTGCTGTGCATCGAGATGGGCCATCACCCGCGCACTCGGCCTGCTCCCGAGCCACGCGGCGATAGCCACTTGCTGCTCGATTGGCTGGTCAATCGCTCGGACCTCGCCCCCTGACACTCAGCCCTTGTCGGCCTTGCCTGCCGCTGCCGCGAACTTCGCCAGACGCACATCCAGGTGCCGTGGTCGGCGCCCGTGATCCTCGGCGCGCTCCTTGCGGCGGATGGCGTTGCGCACCATCAGTGAGCCAAGGTAACGAATCGGCTCCGGTGGAAAGAACCCCAAAGGGCCGTTGACCAGAGGCGAACGGGTCCAGGCGTTGTCCAGTCCCTGGACCATCGAGGCGAGAATCTGCCCGCCCATATGACACGGGCCGACCCCGCTGCCGGAGTATCCGAAACCATAAAACACATTGCCGCTGGCACTCATCTGACCGAAGAACGGCAAACCGGTGACGGAGCGATCAGACGGACCGTTCCAGGTCGCCTCGACCTTGACCTCGGCAAACGCCGGAAAGAACTCGCTCAGGCTGTGCCGCAACAAACCGGCATACGGCGACGGCTGATCGAACACCGGCAACATCCGCCCGCCGTAAGCAAAGGTGTTGCCGCCCTTGCCGAGCATGATTCGGCCGTCCGGGGTGTTGTGGTAGTAGTGCACGAAAATCCGCGAATCGAGCACGGTGACGCCGCTGGTCAAACCGATCTCGTTGAGCAGATCGGGTCGTGGTTCGGTGATCAGCATGTCGCTGGAAACGATCGCCACACTGCGCTCGAACTGTGGAAACGCCCGGGCCATCCAGGCGTTCATCGCCAGCACCACGCGATCCGCGCGAATGGTGCCGTTCGGGGTTTGAATGCCCGCAGGTCGGCCCTCTTCCAGGCCGGTCATCGCGGTGTTTTCATGAATTCTCACCCCGAGCTGCAAGGCGACCCGGCGCAAGCCGCGCACCAGTTTGCCCGGCTGCACGCTTGCCGCCGCCGGAGAAAACCAGCCTTCCAGATGTTTGCTGGAACCGGCCATGCGTTGTACATCCGCTAGCGGTCGCTGGGTGAAGGAGTTGATGCCATTGCGCTCCAGCGCCGCGATCACGGCGTCGGTCGAGCCGCATTGGGCACGGTTGGTGGCGGTGTAGAGCGTCCCGTCGAGGCGGTAATCGGCGTCCATCGCGTACTGCTCGCAGAAGGCGCCGATCGCATGGATGCTGCGCTCCGACTCCTTGACCAATCGCACCGCTTCTTCGACGCCGAACAGCCGTTCAAGGGTGAAGTACTTGGCCGACCACGACAGTGCACAACCACCGTTGCGCCCGCTGGCGCCGGCGCCGCAGATATCGGCCTCGATCAGCAACACATCCAGCTCGGGGTTCTGTTCCTTGAGCATGATCGCGGTCCACAGCCCGGTGTAACCGCCGCCGACAATGCAGACGTCGGCGCGGGTGTCGCCCGCCAGGGGTTCGCACGGCGCGCAGGACTCGGCCGCCAGCGCCTGTTCCAGCCAGAAAGGTCTCATGGGTCAATCCTTATGTACGCAGAGGTTTTACGGTGATCGGCTGGTTAGGCACGAAGGCGCTTTCGGCACCCAGGCCAGCCGGGCGGCTGTTCCAGTGCGGGATCAGTACCAGGGCGGAGAACAACGCGCAGCCGGCGAAGACGATGAACACCGTGACCGAGTCGAAGTAGCCCGGCAGCAATCCGCCGAGAATCGCCCCGACCGAGCCGCAACCGTTGACGAAACCGGCTGCTGTCGCGCCCGCCTTGGCGGTGCCGAAATCGATCGCTGCCGCGCCGCTGATCATCGAGTCCGGTCCGTACAGGGTCAGGCCCATGACGAACAGCAGCGCCACCACCAGCATCACGCTGCCGGTATGCAGAGCGCCCATGAACAATGCCAGAGTCACGGTCAGCGCCAACAGGCTGAGCACACACCCTGGCATGCGTCGGGCGCCGAACAGTTTGTCCGAAGCCAGGCCCAGCAGAATCGGGCCGAGCAATCCAGCCAGTTCAAACGCGGTGGGGATAATCGCCGCGCCCACCTTGCCCACCGAGGGCATTTGCTCGAAGACGATCACCGGGCCCCAGAGCAAAATCGCGTAGCGCGCCGGTTTCAGCAGAAAGTACGCGAGGCCCAGAACCAGCACGGTCCGGTTGCGCAGGATTTCCTTTAACGGTTCCAGCACGCTGATCTTGCTTTGCGCGTCGGCCTCTTCCGCCGTCAGTTGCGGCTCCGGCTCCACCGCCGGCAAGCCAACGTCTTCGGGTTTGTTGCGCTGAAAAATAAAAAACAGCACGGCGACCAGCCCAACCACCGCCGCACTGGAAAAGAACGCCGCGTGCCAGGTGCCGATCAGCGTATACGCCCACCAGCCAGCAAACGGTGATGCCACCAACCCACCAAATGCGTAGCAGGAACTCCACAACCCCAGCACCCGCCCGCGCTGCTCGGCGGGAAAGAAACTGCCGAGGTTCTTGCACAGCCCGGACCAGCCGGTGGACTGCGCCAACCCTTGAATCAACATGCAGGTAGCGAAGATTGGCAACGTCGCGAAACTGCCCATCACCAAGGCCGCCGCCGCTGAAATCAACAACCCGCCAAACACTACGACCCTTGGGCCAAAGCGGTCGGCCAGGATGCCCCAGGTGAACTGTCCGATGGCGTAAGCCGTGAGGTAGATGGCGTCGAGGTTGGCCATGGCCATTTTGTCGAGCATGAAGGTGGGGTCTTCGGCGATCCCCAGTTTTGCCACGGAAAAGGCTTTGCGGGTGAAATAGAACGCGGCGTACGCGAGCCAGGTGATGGCGAAGATCTGCACGCGCCAACGTTTGATGGTGCCGATGTGCTTGTTCATTGTGGTTCTGACCTCAGGGTGTGAGTGTGCCGGCAGAAATTGAGAAATAACGCCTGTTTTTTTATTGTTGAGCACTTCGATATCGCTGCGTCCCTGAGGCGATATCGGTCAGATGAGTCCTGCTGTTGCACGCACAGGCTCATGGCCGCCGACGCTGTTTGACTGACCAGTCACCGGGGCTGAGGTCGATAAAAACAATTACTGATTAATAAGTGAAATCGATTTATCGTATTTCAAATATAAGCTCAGCTTGTTACTGGAGGTTTCGATGTCGGTTTCCCATGCCCAGCTCAAAGCCTTCCACGCCGTGGCGGTGCACGGAAGCTTTACCAAAGCCGCCGAGCGGCTATTCCTCACCCAACCGGCGATTTCCGACCAAGTGCGCAAGCTCGAAGAGCGTTTCGGTGTGCTGCTGTTCCACCGCAACAAACGCTCGGTGCGCCTGACCGATCTGGGCGAGCGTTTGTTGAGCATTACTCAGCGGCTGTTTGTCATCGAGGCCGAGGCTCAGGAGCTACTTCAAGAATCTCAGGCGCTGCAGACCGGCAGCCTGATTCTCGCCGTCGATGCGCCGGTGCATGTGCTGCCGCAGATCGCGCGGTTCTGCGAACGCTATCCCGGCATCAGCGTGAAAATCGAAACCGGTAACACCGATGAATCGCTGTTCCGGTTGTTCAACTACCAGGCCGATCTGGCGTTGCTGGGGCGTGAGGTCAGTGACGAACGATTGATTTCGTTGCCGCTGCGCAATGACCCGATGGTGGCGTTCGTTTCCCGCCATCATCCGTGGGCCGACCGTGAATCGATTTGCCTCGCGGATCTGGACGACACGCCTTTGGTGCTGCGGGAAATCGGCTCGGTGACGCGCCAGACGCTGGAAGAAGAAATGGCCCGGGCCGGTTTTCGCATCCGCCCGGCGATTCAGGTTGAAGGTCGGGAAGCCGCGCGTGAAGCGGTGGTCGTGGGGATCGGTGTCGGTGTGGTATCGGCTGCCGAGTTCGGTGCGGATTCGAGGGTTTGCGCGTTGCCGATTACCGATTGCAAACGGCGATTGACCGAGACACTCGTGTGCTTGCGCGAGCAGAGTTCGCGGCGGGTGGTGGCGACGTTTCTGGAGATGGTTCGCGAAAGTCTCGCCTACTGATCGTTCCCACGTCGAGGCGTCGAACCGTCCGCGTGGGAATGCAGCCCGGGACGCTCCGCGTCCCAAAGCGGACGCAAAGCGTCCATTGAGGCATTCCCACGCAGAGCGTGGGAACGATCAAGGACAGGGTTGCACGATCAATTCAGATTTGGGGCCAACTCGAAAAACGCCTGTATCAAGCGCAAATCCCGCCGCCGATCCATGCAGCCAATCATGTGCCGATTGACCAACCCTTCGCCAATAATCGGCACCGCCACCACCCTCGGGTCGTGGCTGACTTCCACCGACGACACAACGCCAACCCCCAATTCTGCGGCGACGGCTTCGGTCACCGCCTCGCGACTGTCCAACTCCAGCAACACCCGTGGATTAACCAACGCCGTCGCGCAGGCGTCGTCGAAGGTGCGCCGGGTAATCGAACTTGGCTCGCGCAACACCATGATCACTTGATCCAACGCCTTGAGCGGCACGCCCTTCGACATCTGCGCCCACGGATGCCCCTCAGGCACCAACGCACAAATTCGTGACTCGCTTAAGCCTTGCAGATGCAAGCCCTTGCGCGGTTCGACTTCGGTCAGCACCGCCACGTCGGCATGCTCCGACAGCAACGCCGCCAGGGTTTCCTGAGCATTGCCCAGCCGCAGGTTCACGGTAATTCCGGGATACCGCGCGCGCAGGCTGGCGAGCATCGGCATCACCATGTGCGGCCCGTCTGCCGCCACTTCCAGGCGACCGGTCAGCAACTGCCGGTTCGCTTCCAGCATCACCTGCGCTTCTTCGGCCAGACCGAACATCGCCCGGGTGATCGCGGCCAGTTTGGTGCCCTCCTCCGTCAGTTCCACTCGTCGTGCCGTGCGCCGCAACAAGGTGATCTGGTAGTGCTCCTCCAGCGCCTTGATGTGCCCGGTGACCGCCGGTTGGCTGATGAACAGTCGCGCAGCGGCCCGGGTGAAGCTGCCCTCACGGGCCACGGCGTCGAAGGCGCGGAGCTGGAACAGGTTCATGAATAACCCTCACTGATGGCTGGCATAACAACAAACAATTTGATTGATAGCACGGCAAATTGCAATTTAAGCCCCGTAGCGTCATCCCATCGATTGCGAGGACACGAGAATGAGTACCGCCGAACCTATCCTGCTCACCCCCGGCCCATTGACCACATCGGCCCGCACCCGTCAGGCGATGATGGTCGACTGGGGTTCATGGGATGACCGCTTCAATCAATTGACCGCCAGCCTCTGCGAGCAACTGCTGGCGATCATCAACGGCGGCGACAGCCACCACTGCGTGCCCTTGCAAGGCAGCGGCACGTTCGCGGTCGAAGCAGCGATCGGCACGCTGGTGCCACGCGACGGCAAAGTCCTGGTGCTGATCAACGGCGCCTATGGCAAGCGCCTGGCGAAAATCTGCGAAGTGCTCGGCCGCGCCTTCAGCACCTTTGAAACTGCCGAAGATGAACCGACCACCGCCGCCGACGTCGACCGCCTGCTGCACGCCGACGCCAGCATCACCCACGTCGCGCTGATTCACTGCGAAACCAGCACCGGCATCCTCAACCCGCTGCCGGAAATCGCCCACGTCATCGCGCAACACGGCAAACGCTTGATCATCGACGCCATGAGCTCCTTTGGTGCCCTGCCGATCGACGCGCAACAGGTGCCGTTCGAGGCGCTGATCGCCGCCTCGGGCAAATGCCTGGAAGGCGTGCCGGGAATGGGTTTCGTCTTCGCTCGCAAAGAAGCGCTGGCGAATGCCGCCGGCAACTCGCACTCGCTGGCGATGGACCTTTTTGACCAGCACACCTACATGGCCAAGACCGGCCAATGGCGCTTCACCCCGCCGACCCATGTGGTCGCCGCGCTGCACGAAGCCCTGCTGCAATACAACGAAGAAGGTGGTTTGCCCGCCCGGCATCAGCGCTACGCCAACAACTGCCAGGTGCTGCTCGATGACATGGCCAAGCTCGGACTGCGCAGTTTCCTGCCCGCCGCCATTCAGGCGCCGATCATCGTCACCTTCCACGCGCCGAAAGATCCGCGCTACCAGTTCAAGGAATTCTACGAACGCGTCAAAGCCAAGGGCTTCATCCTCTACCCCGGCAAATTGACCCAGGTCGAAACCTTCCGCGTCGGCTGCATCGGCCACGTCAACCAGGCCGAGATGCACGCGGCGGTAGCGGCGGTCGCCGAAGTACTGCGCGAGATGGAAGTCCTCGATATCTGAATTAGCAGACGCCGCTGTTCCTGTAGGAGCGAGGCTTGCCCGCGAATGCAGACGACGCGGTCCTTCAATTACACCGAATTATCGTTCTTCGCGGGCAAGTCGGATCGCCGCATCGCTCGCTCCTACAGGATCAAAGACATGAACTACAGCAACCCAACCAAACTGCAAGCCGCCATCCTCGACTGGGCCGGCACCGTGGTCGACTTCGGCTCCTTCGCGCCGACGCAGATTTTTGTCGAAGCCTTCGCCGAGTTCGACGTCCAGGTTTCCATCGAAGAAGCCCGCGGGCCGATGGGCATGGGCAAGTGGGACCACATCCGCACCCTGTGCGATCAGCCACAAGTTGCCGAGCGTTACCGCGCGGTGTTCGGCCGTACGCCGACCGATGATGACGTCACTGCCATCTACAAACGCTTCATGCCCCTGCAAATCGAGAAAATCGCCGAGCACTCGGCGCTGATTCCCGGCGCGCTGGACACCATCGCCAACCTGCGCCAGCAAGGGATCAAGATTGGTTCCTGCTCCGGTTACCCGAAACAGGTCATGGACAAGGTTGTCGAACTGGCCGCCACCAACGGTTACGTTGCTGACCACGTGGTCGCCACCGACGAAGTGCCTAACGGTCGTCCATGGCCGGCCCAGGCGCTGGCCAACGTGATCGCCCTCGGCATTGATGATGTCGCGGCTTGCGTGAAGATCGACGACACCGTGCCGGGCATTCTCGAAGGTCGTCGTGCCGGCATGTGGACCGTGGCGCTGATCTGCTCGGGCAACGCGCTGGGCCTGGACTACGAAGGTTACCGCGCCCTCGGCAGCGACCAACTGGCCAGCGAACGCAAGCGCATCCACGGGATGTTCGAAGGCTCGCGGCCGCACTACATGATCGACACCATCACCGATTTGCCGGAAGTGATCGCCGATATCAATAAGCGCCTGGCCAAGGGCGAGATGCCGCAAACCAGCTGATTGCGCCCATAGCCTCATAAAAAAAGCGCCAGCTCCTCAACGGAACTGGCGCTTTTTTGTGGCCAACCACTTGATCCAGAGCATTGAACGCCCAAATAGCCACAGGCAAATCCACCAAAGCGGATTACAGTTACAGCACACCGTCTAACAAGAACGGTGGCTCGACCTGACCTGTGAGGAACACCGTATGCCCTGGAAGAACTCCGACTCACGCTACAGCACCGTATCGATCGCGCTGCATTGGTTGATGCTGGTCCTGCTGGCGCTGGTTTACGCCTGTATTGAATTTCGCGGGATCTTTCCAAAAGGCAGTGGCGGGCGGACGCTGATTGTTGAATCACACTTCATGCTGGGCCTGACCGTGTTCGTGCTGGTCTGGTTGCGCTTGTTCGCGCGGAGCCTGGGCCCGGCACCGCAGATTTTCCCGGCCTCGCCTCACTGGCAGACCGTATTGGCCAAACTGATGCACTGGGCGCTGTACATTTTCATGATCGCCATGCCGATTCTGGGCTGGCTGGTCACTAGCGCAAAAGGTCACCAAGTGATGTTCTACGGCTTCGACCTGCCGTTGCTGATCGCGGAGGACAAGGCGTTAGCCAAGCAGATTCAGGGCTGGCATGAACTCGGCGGCACCATTGGATACTGGCTGATCGGCCTGCACGCCGTGGCGGGGATTTATCACCACTATGTCGTGGGTGATAACACCTTGCTGCGGATGATGCCCAAGCGCGGGTGAATCCCGCCGCTCACTGGAAACCCCGGCGGCCCTGCAAACCGCCGGTATGGATAAAGATCAGGCGCGAGCCCTTTTCGAATCTCCCCGCTTCGACTTGCTGCTTGAGCGCCAACAGGGCTTTGCCGGTGTACAGCGGTTCGAGGGGAATGCCGCTGGCCTGTTCGGTCTGATCGATGAATCCGAGCAACAGCGGATCGACTTTGGCAAAGCCGCCACGACTGGCGTCGAACAATTCATAAGCGCGGCTCTGTAAACCCGCCTCCCGCACGATCGATTCGACTTGCTGCGCAACCCCATGATCGTCGGGCACCGCCAGCGCGCCATACACCGGGTGCTCACCTGCTTCGGCCAGCACCAGACCGGCCAGGGTCGTGCCTGTTCCGCAGGCCAGCCACCAGCCGTCGTAGTCGTTCCAGCCCAGACCGTTCAGCTGCTCGCTGACCATTGTCCTCAGCTGCAGGCAGCCCTTGGCTCCCTGCAAACCGCCGCCACCTTCCGGCACCGGATGCAGATCGGGATACTGCGCCTGCCAGGGTTGCCAAAAACCCGGCTCGTGCCGCGCTCGATAACCGCCATAACCCAACCAATGCAGCTGCATGCCGAACGCCTGCAAGTCCTTCACCGTCGGGGTTTCTTGTGGATGCCCACGCAGCAGGCCAGCGGTGGTGAAACCGAAACGCTTGCCCGCGGCGGCCAGTGCGTGCAGATGATTGGAGTGGGCACCGCCGAGACTGATGATGCCTTTGGCACCGATCTGGTCAGCGGATTTCAAGTGCTCGATGAGTTTGAACCACTTGTTGCCGCTGATCAGTGGATCGATCTGGTCCAGGCGCAGGATCGCGACTTCGATGTTTGATCGGGTGAGCCAATCAAGATGAAGGGGGTCGAGGGGAGCCTGGGGTAGCCATTCGTTGGGCGGGAGAAGCATCGATGCCGACTCTGGGTGAAGAGCCGGCATCTTAACAGCCGCAGTGATCGTTCCCACGCTCTGCGTGGGAATGCAGCCCGGGACGCTCCGCGTCCCTAAAGCGATTGCTGCGCGTCCGTTGAGGCATTCCCACGCAGAGCGTGGGAACGATCCACGTCAGAGTTCAGCTGCCAGACGCGAACCCTGGTTTATCGCGCGTTTGGCATCCAGCTCCGCCGCCACATCCGCGCCGCCAATCAAATGCACATTCTGACCGGCCGCCACCAGACCCTCCTGCAATTCGCGCAGCGGGTCCTGCCCGGCGCAGATCACGATGTTGTCCACCGGCAGCACTTGCGGCTCGCCGGTTTCGCCGATGCGGATGTGCAAACCTTCATCGTCGATCTTCAGGTACTCGACGCTGTTGAGCATCTGCACCTGCTTGTTCTTCAAACCGGTGCGGTGAATCCAGCCGGTGGTCTTGCCCAGGCCGTCGCCGACCTTGGATTTCTTGCGTTGCAACAGAAACACTTCACGAGCCGGTGCATGGGGTTCAGCCTTGATGCCGGCGACACCGCCGCGCGCTTCCAGATGCGTATCGATGCCCCACTCCTTCCAGAACGCCTCGCGATTCTGGCTGGTGGCCACGCCTTGGTGAACCAGGAACTCCGACACATCGAATCCGATACCACCGGCGCCGATCACCGCGACGCGCTTGCCCACCGGTTTGCGCTCAAGGATCACGTCCAGGTAGCTCAGCACCTTGGCGTTCTCGACGCCGGGAATCGCCGGGGTTCTTGGGGCGATGCCGGTGGCGAGAATGATCTCGTCGTAACCGCCTTCTACCAATTGCGCCACATCGACGCGGGTGTTCAGGCAAACCTCGACGTGGGTGGTCTGTAGCTTGCGATTGAAGTAGCGCAGGGTTTCAAAGAACTCTTCCTTGCCTGGCACGCGCTTGGCGATGTTGAACTGGCCGCCGATTTCGCTGGCCGAATCGAACAGCGTCACCTGATGCCCGCGCTCGGCGGCCACGGTCGCCGCGGACAAACCCGCAGGACCGGCACCGACCACAGCGATTTTTTTGATCTGCTGCACCGGCAGGTAATTGAGTTCGGTTTCATGGCAGGCGCGCGGGTTCACCAGGCAACTGGTCAACTTGCCGCCGAAGGTGTGATCCAGGCACGCCTGGTTGCAACCGATGCAGGTGTTGATTTCATCGCCACGGCCGGCCGCTGCCTTGTTGACGAAGTCCGGGTCGGCGAGGAACGGCCGCGCCATGGAGACCATGTCGGCATCGCCTTCGGCCAGAATCTGCTCGGCGACTTCCGGGGTATTGATGCGGTTGGTGGTGATCAGCGGAATGCTCACCGAGCCACGCAGCTTGGCCGTCACCTTACTGAACGCGCCGCGGGGCACTTTGGTGGCAATGGTCGGTATCCGCGCTTCGTGCCAGCCGATGCCGGTGTTGATGATCGTTGCACCGGCCTGTTCGACGGCCTTGGCCAACTGGACGATTTCTTCCCAGCTGCTGCCGCCTTCCACCAAATCGAGCATCGACAGGCGGAAGATAATGATGAAATTCGGGCCCACCGCTTCACGCACCCGGCGAACGATTTCCACCGGCAGGCGCATGCGGTTTTCATAGCTGCCGCCCCAGCGGTCAGTACGGTGGTTGGTGTGGGCGGCGAGGAACTGGTTAATGAAATAACCTTCGGAACCCATGATCTCGACGCCGTCGTACTCGGCCTGTTGCGCCAGGGTCGAACAGGTGACGAAATCGCTGATCTGTTTCTCGATGCCTTCCTCGTCCAGCTCTTTTGGCTTGAACGGGTTGATCGGCGCCTGAATGGCGCTCGGCGCGACTTGTTTCGGGCTATAGGCATAACGACCGGCGTGAAGAATCTGCATGCAGATCTTGCCGCCCGCCTCGTGCACCGCACGGGTGACGATCCGGTGCTTGAGCGCTTCTTCTTCGGTGGTCAGTTTGGCCGCGCCGGAGTACACCCCGCCCTCATCGTTCGGGCCAATACCACCGGTGACCATCAGGCCAACGCCGCCTCGGGCACGTTCGGCGAAGTACGCCGCCATGCGCTCGAAACCGCCGGGCTTTTCCTCAAGACCCGTGTGCATTGACCCCATCAGGGTACGGTTGCGCAGCGTGGTAAAACCCAGGTCCAGCGGGGCCAACAGGTGCGGGTAATGAGCGGCGGCCATCGGTAACTCCACATCGAGCGATCACGGAAAAAGTGCAGGAGCTCTACGGCCCCCGTCAGTCAAGTTGGACAGACTAAGAGTCGCGCCGCCGTCACTCAATGACCGTAACTGACAACTTATTGATCCAAATGTACAGCACCCCTTGGCAAGTGCCGGCATGCGCCCTACCCTAGTCGCGAACCCTGCACACGGCCGTTGACTGTTTCCCCATGCGCAAACTTCTGTACCTGACCTTTTCCATGGCATTCATTGCCGTCCTCACGACCTACGCCATGTGGGCCGCGGACCGTCCGGTGGGTCATTACCTGTCGGACCTGCGGATCAATCTGGCGGTCGACCAAGGCACCCCCGCTGATCGCGGCAATTTGCTGGGCATTCAGCCCGAGCTGTTTCCCACTGACTATCAAAGCCCCGAGCGCTTGCACCGCAAGCTGGCGGCCTATTTGCAGAAGGCCCAGGACCAGGGCCTGCTGAATGAAAAAACCATCGTCGTACTGCCCGAACATGTCGGCACCTGGTTGATGGTCAGCGGCGAGAAAGATGAGCTGTACCAAGCCACCACGCTCAAGGAAGCCATGAACTGGCTGGCGGTCAGCAATCCCCTGAAGTTCGTCCGCGCACTGATCAGCGCCAAGGGCGACAACCGTCTGGACGACGCGCACCTGCGCATGAAGGCCAAAGGCATGGCCAAGGACTACCAGGCGCTGTTTGGTGGTCTGGCGAAAGAATTCCACGTGACCCTGGTGGCGGGCTCCATCGTGCTGCCCGAGCCTAGCGTCATCGACGGCACCCTGAAAATCGGCAGCGGCGCGTTGTACAACAGCACCGTGGTGTTCGGCCACGATGGCCTGCCGATCGGCCAGCCCCAGCGTCAGATGCATCCGATTTTCGATGAACATGAAGTCATCGCGGCCAATGGCGAGCATACGCTCAGCGTCGTCGACACCCCGGCCGGACGCCTGGGGGTACTGATCGGCAGCGACAGCTGGTACCCGGACAATTACCGCAAGCTAGACAACCAGGGTGCGCAGTTCGTCGCGGTCCCGGCGTTTGTGATCGGGCGCGGCACCTGGGACAAACCGTGGCGCGGTTACAAGGGGCTGTCGACGCCTGGTTCCGTCAGTCTCAAGGCCGGGGAGCTCAGTGAAGGCCAGGCCTGGCATCGTCTGACACTCACCGCTCAACCGCCCAGCAGCCAGGCGATCGCCGGCATGAGCGTGTTCCTGCGCGGTCAGTTCTGGGATCAGGGCAGCGCCGGTCAAAGTTTTCTCAGCAGCAACGGGCAGCAGTTCGCCGACGGCAATGCCCGTGGCGCGCGTTTGCTGAACCTCTGGTTGTAACCGATGAAACCGTTGCCGATGCGGCTCGGCGATCTGTCGGTGGGCTTTGTTCATAGCCTGGCCGACGCCGTACGCAGCCACGGTGTAGACCCTCAGACGCTGCTCGAACAATACGGCCTCGACGCGGCTCGCCTGAGCGAAGCAGGCGCCCGGCTCTCGATCCCGCGCTACATGCGTCTGGGCCACAGCGCCATTCAACTGACCGACAACCCGGCACTGGGTTTGCGCATGGGTCAGCTCAGTCGCCTGAGCCAAGCCGGCCTGGCCGGGGTCACCGCCGCCCAGGCGCCAACGGTGCGAGAAGCAGCACGCTGCCTGATTCGCTTCGAAGCCTTGTATGGCTCCAACTATCGCGGCCAATCGAGCTTTCACGAAGACGCCCAAGGTGCCTGGCTGCGGTTCTATTCCATCAGCCCTTACAACGCCTACAACCGCTTCGTGGTGGATTCGATCATCGCTGGCTGGTTGCAGCAATTGTCCAGCATAAGCCCTGCCCCGTTGCGGGCCGAACGCATCGAGATCGAGTTTGATGAACCGGATTACCGTACGGCTTATGAGGTGCTGGGCGATTGCCCAATCCAGTTTGGCGGCGAGCACAATCAACTGCGCTTGAGCCTTGCCAGCCTCGCGCAGCGTAACCCGGAACATTGCCCGAGCACTTGGCGACACCTGCTGCAACTGTGTGAACGGGAACTGGAGCAACTGACACGCACCCGCAGCCTGCGTGAACGTATCACTCAGTTGCTGGGGCCGTTACTCAATGGTGGCCGGGAACCCGACCTGGAAGAAGTGGCGGCACGCCTGAAGCTGCCAACCTGGACCCTGCGCCGCAAACTCGCCGAGGAAGGCACGCAATTTCGCGCGATTCTCAACGACACGCGTCGCGACCTGGCCATGACCTACATCCGCGATACCGAACTGGCGTTCGGAGAAATCGCCTACCTGCTGGGCTTTGCCTCAGCCGAAGCGTTTCAACGTGCCTTCAAACGCTGGAACGGCCAGACACCCGGCGAGTTTCGCCGCAGTCATCGCCATTCCGCTTGACGCTTACAGCTCGGTAGCGTCTTCAGCCGGTTCCAGCGGGTCCAGTTCAAACGCCTGATACTCGAGCAGCTCTTCTTGATAATCGTCCATTTTTATTCCCCCACAACTCGTTGAAAAAAACGCCTGAATAAATGACCAGCACCCCGAGCATAAAGTGCCCACGTGAAAGAAAAATGACGCAGGCACGCCGCTCAGCGGCTACTTAATAAAACGTAGCAGGCCGTCAGGCATTTATCACAGAATTTTTTCGATACAGGCCGTTGGACTACGGCCTGAGTTGACGTGGATCAATCTTGAAAGTCGCTGCGCAATCGATGTCGTCTGACCCGATCCCGCAGCGCCAGAACCCGATTACTGGGCTGAAGGAATGGCCGAAATAGGCTCGGTAGGTGGAGGCAGGCTTGATTGCGGCGGCGGAGTGACAGTTTCCGTGGCCGGTGCCGGTTCGGTATTCTCGGCCGGAGCGATCGGAGCGGCTTCGGGCGGCGGTGCTACCGGCTCCGAGGCTGCTGGAGCAGCTTCAGCGGGTGCCGGCGCGGATTCGGCTGCAGGTGCGGCCTTGGGTTCAGGCACGCCGAGATCGGGTTTCGGCTTCTCCTTGATGTGCGCGGCTTTTTTTGCTTCCGGTGGCAGGAACAACTCGACCAGGGTAAAGAAACGCTCGTAGAACTTGGGCGACGATACGGTTTCGCTGGCAACCTTGACCATCGAGTCGTCGGACGAGCCAATCGGCATCGATACGGAACCCAGCACGCCCACACCAACGCTGGCGGAATTGTTGGTCTTCTTCAGCGCATAACGGTCCTGCAGGGCGTTGGCGAACATGGTCGCGTGATGCCCCTCACTGCCGTCATCGGCGCAGACCACACTGAAGCTGATCTCCATGTGGGTCTCGCCGGTCTGCTGGAAGCTTTTGTGTCCGCTGACCAGTTTCGGGTCGGCGCTGGTGATGATGTAGCCCTGGCTGAGCAACGCCCGACGGGCGGCTTCGCACGTCTGCGCATCAGTCACAGGGTAGCTGCGAGAAAACGTCCCGGAGTCATCGAAGTTCTCATGCTCATAGATGGGGGCTTTCTTCGACGAGCAGCCGGCAGCGGCGGCCAGCACCAACGCCAGCCCGGCAACACGCATGGGAAATGATTTAAACATTGAACATCCTGAGGAAAACGGTCCGGGGCGTATTGTGCAACAGATCGATGCTTAGCGGAGTATCGATTAGTGTCTTAAAACAGTTACACGTCTACTGACTGTCATTTACAGGAAAAAGTCGCACGGTAAATACTCAAGCGACGGGTAACCCGCCTTGCTTTTGTTTCGCTCATAAAAAACCCCAGCCTTTCGGCTGGGGTCTTTGTGCCGCGACAAGCTCAGTCAGGCATCAGAAGCGCTTGATCTCAGCCTGGCTTTCCAGCAATTTGCGGTAAGCCGCAAAGTCTTGCTGGCCAATGCGTGAGGCGAGGAAGCGACGGTATTGTGCCTTCTCCTCTTCAGTCGGCGCAGCGGCTTCGTTCACGGCGTTCAGACGAACGACCACCAGGCTACCATCAGCCAGGGTCACGCTACTGAAGGTCGGCTTGTCCTTGGCTACCGGCTTTGGCATGCGGAACAGCGCTTGCAGCACGGTTGGGTCAACCCCTTCCTGGCCACGAGTGGCTGCCTGAATTACTTTCCAGTTCTGGCCGTCGATCGTCTTGTCCAGCGGTGACTTGCCATCGCGCAGGCTGACAATCAGCTCTTCAGCCTTGGTCTTGGCGGCAGCACTGGCGTGCTCCTTGGCCAATTGCACGCGAATGTTGGCAGCAACGCTTTCGAGCGGCAGTTGAGCAGGTTTCAGATGCTCCTTGGCGCGCAGCACGATCACGGTTTCCGGATCGAGTTCGATGGCGGTGCTATTGGCACCCTCATCCAGCACTTCAGGGCTAAACGCAGCAGTGACCACGGCACGGTTGGCCGCAACACCTTCGCCACCTTCACGGCCGAACGGCTTGGACGTGTGAACGGTCAGCTTCAGGTCCTGCGCCGGCTGAGCCAGATCGGAGGCTTCGAACGACGAGTCTTCCAGTTGCTTGGTCGCTTCGACGAAACGCTGTTCGACCTGCTGGGTTTTCAGCTCACGGGTCAGCTTGTCTTTCAAACTGGCTAACGTCGGCACTTCAGGTGCTTCCACGCCCAACAGCTTGATCAGGTGAAAGCCGAAGTCGGTGCGAACCGGCGCCGAGACCTGATCCTTGGCCAACGCATACAGCGCCGTTTCGAAGGCTGGATCGTAGACACCAGGACCTGCATAGCCGAGGTCACCGCCGTTGTTCGCCGAACCAGGATCCTGGGAGAACTCCTTGGCCAGCGCCTCGAACTTCTCGCCTTTTGCCAGACGTGCCTGGATTTCTTCGATCTTGGCCTTGGCTTGCGCTTCGGTCACCTTGTCGTTCACTTCGATCAGAATGTGCGCAGCCCGGCGTTGTTCGGACAGGTTCGCGGTTTCTTTCTGATACGCCGCTTGCAGGTCTTCGTCCTTGACGCTGACCTGATCAAAGAAGGAAGCCTTCTTCAACTCGAGGTAATCGATGACCACCTGATCCGGCGTCATGAATTCCTTGGCGTGTTCGTCGTAGTAGGCTTTGACTTCATCGTCGGTCAGCTTCACAGCCGCCGGGTCAACCTTGACGTTCAGGGAAGCGAAATCGCGGGTCTGTTTTTCCAGACGGGCGAATGCCAGAACCTGTGCGTCGGTGACGAAACCGCTACCCGCCAGACCAGCGCGCAGCTGACCGATCAGCATTTCCTGAGCCAGCATCTGGCGGAATTGCATGCGGCTGTAGCCGAGTTGGCGAATAACCTGGTCGAAACGCTCAGAACTGAACTTGCCATCCACCTGGAATTCAGGCGTTTGCAGGATCACCTGGTCCAAAGCAGCTTCGGAAAAAGCGAACTTCGAGTTTTCTGCGCCTTGCAGCAACAGCTTGCGATCGATCAGGCCTTTGAGAGCCGACTCGCGCAGCATTTTTTCGTCGAGCAAGGAAGCATCGAAATCCTTGCCCAGCTGTTGCATGAGCTGACGGCGTTGCATATCGACCGCCTGGCTCAGCTCGTTCTGGCTGATTTCTTCGCCATTGACCTTGGCCGCATCATTACTGTGCGTCGTGGCCTTGAAGATGGCGTCGAAACCGGTCAAAGCCATCAGTGCAACGATGACCCCGATAATGGTCTTGGCAATCCAGCCTTGTGAATTGTCCCTGATATTCTGCAGCATGCGTCCCCCAGAAACGGTTGAACTTCAAAATTAGGCAACCGTGGAGCGTGGGTAGAATCCGGATAGAAGAAAGGCGCATCCGAGGATGCGCCTTCTCGTAACTGGCGGAGCGGACCGATGACTCGAACTTGCGAGCCTCGGCGTCTCGGATCGGCGACTCGCCGACTGGACTACCGCTCCGCTGCCAGGTCAGGCATGACCCCGACCCGGATAGGCAAAAACCTGAATCGAACTTAGTTAACAGCTTCTTTCAGTGCTTTGCCGGCTTTGAAACCTGGTTTTTTAGCGGCTGCGATTTCCAGCGTCTTACCGGTCTGTGGGTTACGACCAATGCGAGCTGGACGATCAGTGACGGAGAAAGTACCGAAACCAACCAGAACAACAGAGTCGCCAGCCTTGAGAGCGCCAGTGACGGATTCGATTACAGCGTCCAGCGCACGGCCAGCAGCAGCTTTCGGGATATCAGCGGATGCAGCGATAGCATCAATCAGTTCCGACTTGTTCACTCTAAGTCCCCTTATATCTATTTGAGTATGATTCTAAGTTTTTTGGTGAAAGCAAAAACGAGTGCTGAATGGCCTACAGACACTTAAGAGCCGCTTTATAACAAGGGCTCTAAAAAACTGTCAAGGAAGCCCCCCAGGCAAATGCGTATTAATGCGTGCTAATTCTTTCCTTAGAGTCAGACTCGCGTTTTTCATCCTTTGCAACTATCTCTGGAGCTACATCGGGCAAGGGCTCCGGCGCGTATTGCAGCGCAATTTGCAGGACTTCGTCAATCCATTTAACCGGTTTAATCTGCAGATCTTGCTTGATATTGTCAGGAATTTCCTTCAGATCGCGTACGTTCTCTTCAGGAATGATCACGGTCTTGATCCCGCCACGGTGAGCAGCGAGCAGTTTTTCTTTAAGACCACCAATCGCCAGTACCTGACCACGCAGCGTAATTTCGCCAGTCATGGCAACGTCCGCGCGTACAGGAATCCCGGTCAAAGCCGACACCAGAGCCGTGCACATGCCTACACCAGCGCTAGGGCCGTCCTTCGGGGTCGCCCCTTCCGGCATGTGGATGTGCGTGTCGCGCTTCTCGTGGAAGTCCAGGGGAATCCCCAGGCTCTTCGCGCGACTGCGGACAACGGTCAGGGCTGCAGTGATCGATTCGACCATCACGTCACCCAAAGAACCGGTTTTGATCAACTGGCCTTTACCCGGCACGACGGCGGCTTCGATGGTCAGCAATTCACCACCGACCTGAGTCCACGCCAGCCCGGTCACCTGACCGATCTGGTCCTGCGATTCAGCCAGACCGTAGCGGAATTTGCGCACACCCAGGAAGTGTTCCAGCATCTCGGCCGAGACCTTCACCGAGAAGCGTTTTTCCATTGCATGCTCTTTGACCGCCTTGCGACAAACCTTGGCAATCTGGCGCTCCAGCCCCCGTACACCGGCTTCGCGGGTGTAGTAGCGGATGATGTCGCGGATCGCTTCGGCGTCGAATTCCAGCTCGCCTTTTTTCAAACCGTTGGCAGTAATCTGCTTTGGTGAAAGGTATTTAACGGCGATGTTGATCTTCTCGTCTTCGGTGTAACCCGGCAGACGAATCACTTCCATCCGGTCCAGCAGCGCCGGTGGAATGTTCATGGAGTTCGAGGTGCAAAGGAACATCACATCGGACAGATCGTAATCGACTTCCAGATAGTGATCGTTGAAGTTGTGGTTCTGCTCAGGATCAAGCACTTCCAGCAACGCCGACGCCGGATCGCCACGCATGTCGCTGCCCATTTTGTCGATTTCATCGAGCAGGAACAGCGGGTTGCGGACACCCACTTTTGTCATCTTTTGAATCAATCTTCCTGGCATCGAACCGATATAAGTACGGCGATGACCACGAATTTCCGCTTCATCACGTACGCCGCCGAGGGCCATGCGTACGAATTTGCGGTTTGTGGCGTGAGCAATCGACTCTGCCAGCGAGGTTTTACCCACCCCTGGAGGACCGACCAGGCACAACACCGGACCACGAATTTTCTTCACACGTTTTTGGACGGCGAGGTATTCGAGAATCCGTTCTTTGACTTCTTCCAGGCCATAATGGTCGGCATCGAGAATGTCTTCAGCGCGCGCAAGGTCCAGACGCACTTTGCTCTGCGCCTTCCACGGCACCTGAACCAGCCAGTCAATATACGAGCGGACCACGGTCGCTTCCGCAGACATTGGCGACATTTGTTTTAATTTGTTCAGTTCACCCTGGGCTTTGGCCAAGGCGTCTTTCGGCAGACCAGCGGCATCGATGCGCTTTTTCAGCTCTTCGATTTCGTTGTGGCCTTCGTCGCTGTCGCCGAGCTCTTTCTGAATGGCCTTCATCTGCTCATTCAGGTAGTACTCGCGCTGACTGCGTTCCATTTGTTTCTTAACGCGACCGCGAATGCGTTTTTCGACTTGCAGCAGGTCGATCTCGGCATCCAGCAACGCCAAAACGTGCTCGACCCGGGCCGACAAATCGATAATTTCGAGGATTTCCTGCTTCTGCTCGATCTTCAGGGCCATGTGCGCGGCCATGGTATCGACCAAGCGGCCTGGTTCGTCGATGCTGTTGAGCGACGACAGGACTTCAGCCGGGACTTTCTTACCCAGCTGCACATATTGTTCGAACTGAGCCAGCAGGCTGCGGACGAACACTTCCGACTCGCGCTCCGGCGCGTCGACTTCGTCGATCAATGAGACTTCGGCACGGCAGTGGCCGTCCACTTCGCTGAAACGCTCAACGGCGCCCCGCTGCTCGCCTTCAACTAAAACCTTGACCGTGCCGTCAGGCAGCTTGAGCAGCTGCAGAACGGTCGCAATGGTACCTACGCGATAAAGTGCGTCTTCACCGGGATCGTCGTCAGCAGGGTTTCTCTGAGCCAGCAGAAGGATCTGCTTGTCGCCCGTCATCGCAGCCTCGAGGGCTTCGATGGATTTCTCGCGCCCCACGAACAGCGGGATAACCATGTGCGGATAAACCACAACATCACGCAATGGCAGGAGAGGCAATTCGATGGTTGTCTTCATGATTTCGCCTCTACGGCGGCCATAAGGCCGTAAACAGATGGAAGTGAGCTTGAAACCAAGATGGGGGCTGCTTTCAAAAAAAACAAGCGCAAAGAGGGTGTTAAAACGCTTTAAAAGAAAAGGGGCCCGAAGGCCCCTTCTTTATTCCAGCAGCGTGACGCTTAGGCGTCTGGCGCTGCCTTGGCAGCCGGCTCACTGTTTTCGTAGATATACAGTGGCTTGGACTTGCCTTCTATAACGCTTTCGTCGATCACTACTTTACTCACCTCGGACTGCGAGGGGATTTCATACATAGTGTCGAGCAATATACCTTCGAGAATCGAACGCAGTCCACGAGCACCGGTTTTGCGTTCCAGGGCACGTTTGGCGACCGATTTCAATGCGTCGGCCCGGAATTCCAGGTCCACACCTTCCATCTCGAACAGCTTGGCATACTGTTTGGTCAGAGCATTTTTCGGCTCGGTGAGAATCTGCATCAACGCAGCCTCATCAAGCTCGTCCAGCGTGGCAAGTACCGGCAGACGACCGACGAACTCCGGGATCAGACCGAACTTGACCAGATCGTCAGGCTCGACTTCACGCAGGGACTCACCGACTTTCTTGCCTTCTTCCTTGCTGCGCACTTCTGCGTTGAAACCGATGCCGCCACGGGTGGAACGGTTTTGAATAACCTTTTCCAGACCGGAGAACGCGCCGCCGCAGATGAACAGGATGTTACGGGTGTCAACCTGAAGGAATTCCTGCTGCGGATGCTTGCGACCACCTTGAGGCGGAACGGAAGCGACCGTGCCTTCGATCAACTTGAGCAGGGCTTGCTGCACGCCTTCACCGGAAACGTCCCGGGTGATCGACGGGTTGTCAGACTTGCGCGAGATCTTGTCGATCTCATCGATGTAGACAATGCCCATCTGAGCTTTTTCTACGTCGTAATCGCACTTCTGCAGCAGCTTCTGAATGATGTTCTCGACATCTTCACCCACGTAACCCGCCTCGGTGAGGGTGGTTGCGTCGGCGATGGTGAACGGAACGTTCAGCAAGCGGGCCAGTGTTTCGGCAAGCAGGGTTTTACCCGAGCCTGTCGGGCCGATCAGCAAGATGTTGCTTTTGCCGAGTTCGACATCGTCATTCTTTTTGTCACGCTGGTTCAGGCGTTTGTAGTGGTTGTACACCGCTACGGCCAGAACCTTTTTCGCACGTTCCTGACCAATCACGTACTGATCAAGGATGCCGCTGATTTCTTTAGGCGAAGGCAATTTATGCGCGCTGCTTTCGGCCTGGGCTTCCTGCACCTCCTCACGGATGATGTCATTGCACAGGTCGACGCACTCGTCGCAGATAAAGACCGAGGGGCCGGCAATCAATTTGCGCACTTCATGCTGGCTTTTGCCACAGAAGGAGCAATAGAGCAGTTTGCCGTTGTCCTCGCCGTTGCGGGTGTCAGTCATTCGATCGATCCAAATCCGATAGGCTTGCAACACAAGATGAAGGCTATTGCGGGCTTTTTCAAGTCCGCAGGCGGTCAGTTAACCCAACCACCTACATTTGGGCTGCTTAGGCGGGCATTTTACGCTTGTCGATCACGGAGTCGATCAGGCCGTACTCAGCCGCACGCTCTGCGCTCATGAAGTTGTCACGTTCGGTATCGCGCTCGATGGTTTCGAGGCTCTGACCAGTGTGATAAGCCAACAGCTGGTTCAGACGCGAACGGATGTGGAGGATTTCCTTGGCGTGGATGTCGATATCCGACGCCTGACCCTGGAAGCCGCCCAACGGCTGGTGAATCATCATGCGCGAGTTCGGCAGGCAGTAACGCTTGCCCGCGGCACCACCAGCAAGCAGGAAGGCACCCATGCTGCAGGCCTGACCGATACAGGTGGTGGACACGTCTGGCTTGATGAACTGCATGGTGTCGTAGATCGACATGCCTGCAGTCACCGAACCGCCTGGTGAGTTGATGTAAAGATGGATGTCCTTGTCCGGGTTTTCCGCTTCAAGGAATAGCAGTTGCGCCGCAACCAGGTTGGCCATGTAGTCTTCTACCGGACCTACCAGGAAGATCACTCGCTCCTTCAACAGACGCGAGTAGATGTCATAGGCACGTTCGCCACGGGCGGACTGCTCGATAACCATCGGGACCAGGCCGCCTGCGGCCTGGATGTCAGAGCTCTGCTGATAATAAGAATTGCGGGACATGTCTCGCAGTCACTCCCAAATAGTTATGTCTTGAATACGCATAAGCCAGCACGAAGGCTGGCTTATGGTGTGTATTTCTTACCGCAAAAACGATCAGTCGGCTTGTGGAGCTTCTACCGGCTTGACTGCTTCTTCGTAAGAGACCGCTTTGTCGGTCACGCTAGCTTTCTGCAGAACAGTATCCACAACTTGCTCTTCCAGCACAACCGAACGAACTTCGTTCAGTTGCTGGTCGTTCTTGTAGTACCAGGACACAACCTGCTCAGGCTCTTGGTAAGCCGAAGCCATTTCCTGGATCATTTCACGAACGCGGGCTTCGTCAGGCTTGAGGTCGAATTGCTTGACCACTTCAGCCACGATCAGACCCAGCACAACGCGGCGCTTGGCTTGCTCTTCGAACAGCTCGGCCGGCAGTTGCTCAGGCTTGATGTTGCCGCCGAACTGCTGAACAGCCTGCACGCGCAGACGGTCAACTTCGTTGGACAGCAGAGCCTTAGGTACTTCGATCGGGTTGGTGGCCAGCAGACCGTCCATTACCTGGTTCTTGACCTTGGATTTGATCGCCTGACGCAGTTCACGCTCCATGTTCTTGCGAACTTCGGTGCGGAAGCCTTCCAGACCCGTTTCCTTGATACCGAATTGAGCGAAGAATTCTTCGGTCAGCTCTGGCAGTTTTGGCTCGGAAACAGTGTTCACGGTAACGGTGAACTCAGCGGTTTTGCCTGCCAGGTCGAGGTTCTGATAGTCCTCTGGGAAGGTCAGGTTCAGAACGCGCTCTTCGCCGGCTTTAGCACCCACCAGGCCGTCTTCAAAACCAGGGATCATGCGGCCGGAACCCAGAACCAGCTGAGTACCTTTGGCGGAACCGCCAGCGAACACTTCACCGTCGACCTTGCCGACGAAATCGATGTTCAGCTGGTCTTCGTTTTGGGCAGCGCGATCAGCCACTTCAAAACGGGTGTTCTGCTTGCGCAGGACTTCCAGCATTTTGTCCAGATCGGCATCAGCCACGTCAGCGCTCAGGCGCTCTACGGTGATACCGTCGAAGCCGGCAACGGTGAACTCCGGGAACACTTCGAAAACTGCGACGTATTCCAGATCTTTGCCGGCTTCCATCGATTTCGGCTCAATCGAAGGAGCACCAGCCGGGTTCAGCTTCTGCTCAACGACAGCTTCGTAGAAAGAGGACTGGATCACGTCGCCGACTGCTTCTTGACGTGCATCAGCACCAAAACGGCGCTTGATTTCACTCATTGGCACTTTGCCTGGACGAAAGCCAGCAATCTTGGCCTTTTGGGCAGTCTGCTGCAGACGCTTGTTGACCTGAGTCTCGATGCGCTCAGCCGGCACGGTGATGCTCATGCGGCGCTCAAGAGCAGAAGTATTTTCAACAGAAACTTGCATGGATATTCCTCGTTGCACAGACGTTAGCCGGCCGTTTCCGACCCCAGAATCAAGGGCATGCATTCTAGTGGGTCAAACTCAAGAAGTCACCCTACTGAAAACGGGTAAAAAAGCAGCAGGCAATTTATAGGCGGGGACAAACGGTTGTGCCTCGCCCTGTTAGCAAATACAACCAATCATGCCAGGGCTCTGCACCAATCCTTCTATATATAGAAGACATCGGCAATCCATCCCTGACAGTCGACCCCACGAGGGGACCAACGGGCAAGTCGGCATCATCGAGAAACATAAATCCGACGACCCAACCTGCCCTCTCGACCCAGAACCTGCGGCCGCTTTGAAAATTCAGACTTCTAAAACAAAAACGGCGCAGCCCTTTTCAGGTGCTGCGCCGTTTTCTGCTATTAAAATAGCTACTTGTAATGGTGCGGACGGAGAGACTCGAACTCTCACACCTTGCGGCGCTGGAACCTAAATCCAGTGTGTCTACCAATTCCACCACATCCGCATCAAGCTTTTAAAGCAAAGGCGCCAGACTGTTAATCTGGCGCCTTTCTAAATATGGGGTGGACGAAGGGGATCGAACCCTCGACAACGGGAGTCACAATCCCGTGCTCTACCAACTGAGCTACGCCCACCATATTGCCATGTTGCGTTACTTGTGCCAAAGCTGCCTAATGGCGCACCCGGCAGGACTCGAACCTGCGACCATCCGCTTAGAAGGCGGATGCTCTATCCAGCTGAGCTACGGGCGCCTTGTTAATCTGTATTCTTGGACGATTACAAACTAAGTGCTTTCAGTCTCACCGAATTAAACATCAACTCTGCTCGACCTTCTTAACCAGTGCTAGGCTGTGCCCGACAAGTGCGACGAATGTTATAGGTGACCCTGAAGGTCGTCAACTCTTTTTTAAAAAAAATTCATTTAATTAAAGGGGTTAGGGGAATTTGCAGACCAAGCGCCTTTGCCCTCACCTCATGACATGCGAGAATGCGTTCTCTTTTTTTCCCCTCTCGATGGTTAATCACGCGCAATGACTGCACAACTAATCGACGGCAAATCGATCGCCGCCAGCCTGCGCCAGCAGATCGCCAAACGCGTCAACGAGCGTCGCCAGCAAGGCCTGCGCACGCCCGGCCTCGCGGTGATCCTGGTCGGCAGCGATCCTGCCTCTCAGGTTTATGTCTCGCACAAGCGTAAAGACTGTGAAGAGGTCGGCTTCATTTCCCAAGCCTATGACCTGCCTTCCGAAACCACTCAAGAAGCGCTGACCGATCTGATCGATCGTTTGAACGACGACCCAACGATTGATGGCGTTCTGCTTCAGCTTCCATTACCTGAACACCTGGACGCCTCCAAATTGCTGGAGCGCATTCGTCCAGACAAAGACGTCGACGGTTTCCACCCTTATAACGTCGGCCGCCTGGCCCAGCGTATTCCGCTGCTGCGTCCGTGCACCCCTAAAGGCATCATGACGTTGCTGGAAAGCACCGGTGTCGATCTTTACGGGATGGACGCCGTGGTTGTCGGGGCCTCCAACATTGTTGGCCGCCCGATGGCGATGGAATTGCTGCTGGCCGGCTGCACCGTGACCGTCACCCACCGTTTCACCAAGGATCTGGCAGGCCATGTCGGCCGTGCCGACCTGGTGGTGGTCGCCGCCGGCAAGCCGGGGCTGGTCAAGGGGGAATGGATCAAGGAAGGCGCGATCGTGATCGACGTCGGCATCAACCGCCAGGAAGACGGCAAACTGGTCGGTGACGTGATCTACGAAACCGCCCTGCCCCGCGCCGGCTGGATCACTCCAGTCCCGGGTGGCGTTGGCCCGATGACTCGCGCCTGCCTACTGGAAAACACGCTGTATGCAGCCGAAACACTGCACAGCTGAGTTCGCGTTTCGACATCAGCGACGAACAAAAGACCCCCCGCCAATGGCGGGGTTCTTTTTGCCCGGATAAAAAACGCTACCACTCGCCGGAAACCTGCTGTTTTGTAGGGGTTTTCAAGGACTTTCACTTGTTCATTGAACAACCATCGACAGTTCTTCAGCCATACTCCTAAAATGCGTCGGTTTTAAGAAACAACCCGTTACAGAACGGCTAATCCACACCTTATGAGTCTGCCAGCGTGAAAATCCGTCTTTCCATCCTGAGCCTATTTTTTGCATTTACAGGGACGTTCATCACGCCAACGGTCAATGCTGCCGACACCACTGAGGCACCACGTGACACCAAACAACTGAAGATCGCTTCCGGTAGCGCATTGCTGATGGATCTGCAGACCAACAAAGTCATTTTCGCCAGCAACCCGGACGTGGTCGTTCCGATCGCGTCGGTCAGCAAATTGATGACTGCGCTGGTCGTGGTTGAAGCACGACAGAACATGGATGAGTACATCTCCATCAACATCAGCGATACGCCGGAAATGAAAGGTGTGTTCTCCCGGGTCAAACTCAACAGCGAAATGCCGCGCAGGGAAATGCTGCTGATTGCGCTGATGTCCTCGGAAAACCGTGCCGCCGCCAGCCTGGCCCACCACTATCCGGGCGGTTATGTCGCGTTCATTGCCGCCATGAACGCCAAGGCCAAGGCGCTGGGCATGAGCAGCACCCATTACGTCGAACCCACCGGCCTTTCGCCGCGTAATGTGTCGACGGCTCGCGACCTGAGCAAGTTGCTGATCGCGGCGCACAAGTACCCGATATTGACCGAACTGAGCACCACCAAGGAAAAAACCGTCTCGTTCCGTAAACCCAACTACAGCCTGGGTTTCCGTAATACCGACCATTTGGTCAATAAGCCGAACTGGGACATCAAGCTGACGAAAACCGGCTTCACCAACGAGGCCGGTCACTGCCTGGTGCTGGTCACCAGCATGGGCAATCGACCTGTAGCACTGGTCATCCTCGACGCCTTTGGCAAGTACACACACTTTGCCGATGCCAGCCGTATTCGCAGCTGGGTGGAAACCGGCAAGGGCACGAACGTGCCGTCTGTAGCCTTGCAGTACAAATCCGACAAAAACCTCAAGCATCGTCAGAGCGGCGTTGTCGAAGCGTCGAAGTAAGTCAGCGACAGCAAAAGAAAGCCCCTATCATTCGGGGCTTTTTTTCGTCCAGTGTTAATCATTGGGCAGCGGCATCTGATCGTCATCCGGAATGCCGTCCCCGGCACTCGGGTCTTTCCGGCCCTGTGGATGCTCTGTCGGCACTACCACAGGTCTGGCCAGAGGATCCCTTAGCGGGCTGTCCGGATCCAACACCGGATCGATGTCGTTTTCAGGGGTGGTTGGAACGCTGTCCGGACGTTTGTCGTTGAAACTCGAATCGGTAGACATACGCACCTCACTAAGGCTCAGGGTTTCAGATCGGCGAGTGGATCGTAAGGCTTCGCAGGCGCCTTGGGATTGTCGCCCGGCTTCACATCCCTGGGGGCCTTGGCGGGTCCGATGGGGTCGACCTGAGGATCGGCGAGGTCCGGTGAATCGGGGTCGAATCCCAACTCATCGCCCGACGAATGCTCGGACGAGTGCGGGCCGACGGGGGTATTGGAATGTGCCATGGGCGCCTCCTGGTCACAGCCCGTAGAAATCCGGGCCCTATACATTAGAGGTCGGCAACGTGCAGGGGTGCCCGACAGATGACGAACGGACTTACTGTGCGTTCAGCGCTTTCTTCGCCCTGGCTGCCGCTTGTTCCTGACCTGCCTGGGCAAGATCGCTCGCAGCCTTGAGCCATCGCTGTTGATCGACATTGGCCGGCAGCTGATTCGGCTTCTGGATCAGCACAGCCCAGCCACCGGCATCCTTGAGCGCCGATTCAAACGAACCGAAGCCCATCAACTCCCGACGATTCATGCCCGAACGCAGCAGCACAGTGCGCTTTTGGCGGTTGTACCCGGCAAGAATGGCGTAACGGGGTTCAGCCCAGAACGCCGAGCCTTCCGTGAAGCGCACCATCACCGGGTATCCAGCCGCGACCTGGGTTAACAGCGCTGGCAGATTGCTGTCGAGGGGATAGACGACCATGCCGTACTCACGGGCAAGGTTCTGCATGTTCTGCTGCAACTGGGCTTCGGCACCTGGCAAATGCAACGGTTTTTCGAGCAAACCTGGCGTAATCACAACACCTTGCTGGGACAACATGCTGGCCAGCACTTGCGGCCCGCTTTGATTCGCCACACCACGGTAGAACGTGCCACTGAGCTCGACACGCTCCGGCAGACGCTTGATTTCAGGCGCCACACTCCCCGCGCAGCCAGCCAGACCTGCAACGCAGCCAACGACCAGCACTAAAGATCGAATTCGAGAAAATACCCGCACCATCGTCACTCTCTTGATTTAGACGCCAGGCATTCGCGCTCCCGGCTTGGCCGTCGATCATAGGACGCCGAGCGGCGACGGTATAGCCTTAACCGGCAGATGATTGCATTCGATAGAGCGAACTGATTGGTGACAGCCAGCCTTTGGTCAATAGCCTGAAACACAGCAGCGACTAGACTGTCATTTGCAAAGAGTGTGAGCCCGCAGCAGGGCAAAGAGGAGGCACTGATGAGCCTGACAATGACCATTGTGATGTTGATTTCTGGCTGGCTGGCCGTTGCCGCCGCCATGTTATGGGGAGTCCTGCGCATTACCCGCCGGCACCATCATCCGGCTCAGTCGGCGCCGGTGGCGAAACCCGATAAAACCGCCGCACACCACGCTACCGCGCACTGAACGATTTCGTTGCGTAGCGCAAACAAAAACGGCCGCCTGGGCTCTTTCGAGCGCAGGCGGCCGTTTCGTTTCACGCAGGTTATGCCTCAGTGGCGATACGCTTCTGCCTTGCCCGTCGCGACATCATGTTCAAACCCTCGATCGTCGCCGAGAACGCCATGGCCGCATAAACGTAGCCTTTCGGTACGTGGGCACCGAAGCCTTCGGCAATCAGCGTCATGCCGATCATGATCAGGAAGCCCAGCGCCAGCATCACCACCGTCGGGTTGTCGTTGATGAACTTGGCCAGAGGATCAGCCGCCAGCAACATCACCAGCACCGACACCACCACCGCAATGATCATGATCGGCAAATGCTCGGTCATGCCGACAGCGGTGATGATGCTGTCGATGGAGAACACCATGTCCAGCATCAGGATCTGACCGATGGCGGTAGCAAAGCCCAGGGTCACGGTCGAGGTAGCCGACTTCGGATCTTCCGGTGCCGGGTCCATGCTGTGATGAATCTCGGTGGTCGCCTTCCACAACAGGAACAGGCCACCGGCGATCAGGATCATGTCCTTCCAGGAGAACGCATGGCCGAAGATATCGATCACCGGTTCAGTCAGCTGGACGATGAACGCGATGGTGCTCAGCAACGCCAGTCGCAGAATCAGCGCCATACCGATGCCGATGCGCCGCGCCTTCTGCCGATGCTGCTCGGGCAGCTTGTTGGTCAGGATCGAGATGAAGATCAGGTTATCGATGCCGAGCACGATTTCCATGACGATCAACGTGGCCAGGGCAACCCAGGCGGTGGGGCTTACAGCAAGCTCTAAAAGGTATTCCATGGGTCAGTCCTGACTCTTTTTAAGACGGTTTAGATTTCCTGGGACGAAGATTCGGTTTTGTCCGTTTCTTTGGCCGGTTGTTCTTTCTTGCTGATCAGCCCGCCAGTGGCATCACTGATTGCCTGCTCGGCGGCTTTATGGGTGTCGTCGATCGCTTGCTTGGCGGTTTCGGCAGCCTTGCCCATCAATTGCTGAGCGCTTTTCTCGGCCTGGTCGCAACCGGCCAATACCAGTAAAGACGTGATCAACAGCGCCGTCATTTTGAGCTTCATGATGCTTTCCTCGATAGAACAGACAGGGCCGAAAAGGCCACCCGTCGATAGCGGGGCATTCTAGGGAGGCAAACACTTCAGGAAAATTCGTATTTTTAGCGTTTATACTTCGGTTTTTACGAACTGTAGGTCGTCATGCTCAATTATCGGCAATTGCATTACTTCTGGGTGGTGGCCAAGACCGGCAGCATCGTGCGCGCCTGCGAGCAGCTGAATCTGACACCACAGACCATCAGCGGGCAGATTTCGCTACTCGAACAAACCTATGGCATCGAGCTGTTTCGCCGGGTCGGCCGACAGCTTGAGCTAACGGAGGCTGGACGTCAGACCCTGCCCTACGCCGAGCAAATGTTTCAGCTGGGAGGTGAACTGGAGTTGATGTTGCGAGCGCAGCCCAATGAGCAGCAGATTCTGTTTCGGGTAGGTGTGGCTGATGTGGTACCCAAATCCATCGTCTATCGGCTGATTGCGCCGACCATGGAATTGAGCGAGCCACTGCGCATCACCTGTCGCGAAGACAAACTCGAACGCCTGCTCGCCGACCTGGCGATCCAGCGCCTGGATCTGGTGATCTCCGACAGCCCGATGCCGTCGCACCTGGACATCAAGGGCTACAGCCAGAAACTCGGGGAATGCGGGATCAGCTTCTTTGCCACCGCTGAATTGGCGGCGCGTTACGGTCAGGACTTCCCACGCAGCCTGCACGGCGCACCGCTATTGATTCCCGGGCCGGAGACCGTGGTGCGCAGTCGCTTGCAGCGCTGGTTCGCCGAACAGCAGATCCAGCCGCGCATCGTCGGCGAGTTCGACGACAGCGCCTTGATGCAGGCTTTTGGTCAATCCGGCAGCGGGATTTTCATCGGCCCAAGCGTGATTGCCGATGAAGTGAAGCGCCAATGCCGCGTGGAGTTGATTGGCCAGACCGACGCGGTGACCGAGTCGTTCTACGCCATTTCGGTGGAACGCAAGGTCAAGCACCCCGGCATTGTTGCCATTACCGAAGGTGCCCGACGCGAGCTGTTTACCGAACTGTAAAGCGTCAGGCGCAGACTTCGCGCGGCTTGAAAGTCATCAGCGCGATCGCCAACAGGATCGAGGCCAGGATAAAACCGGCGGCCGCGAAACCAAGACCTTGCAGTCCGACACCGTCGATGACCCGGCCGCCGATCATGGCGCCCAGGCCGATCCCGAGGTTGGCCCCGGCAATGTTCAGCGATGCCGCGAACGCCGGCGCTTCGGGTGCAGCTTTCATCAATCGCACATGGCTGACCAGGAACAGCGCCGCCTGCGTCACACCCCAAATCCCCATCGCCGCCGCCAGACCCAGCGGCGAATGAATATTCGGCACCAGCGCCACCAGGCCGGCGATCATGAACGCGCAGAACATCATCGAAGCGATCAACGGATGACGATCCACCGCGCGGCCGCCCAATGAGTTGCCGATCAACCCGACCGCGCCGAAGCCCATCAGGCACCAGCCGACCACTGTGCCGTTGAAACCGGCCAAGCGCTCAAGAATGTCCGCCAGGTAGGTGTAAGCGGTGAACATGCCGCTGAACACCAGGATCGACAGCAGCACATGCCCCAGCATCAGCGGGCTGCGCAGGATCTTTAACTGCGAGCGGAAACTCACTTGATGCTGATGCAGATTGGTTTTCGGCAGGTAGATAAACAGCAGCAAGGCCTTGGCAAACGCGATCACCGCCAGAATGCCGAAGGCACTGCGCCAGCCAAATGCATCAGAGATCAGTGTGCCCACAGGAATGCCAAACACCGTGGCGCAGACAATGCCGAAACCGATCTTGGCGATGGCGCGGCCGGCGTAATCCGGCCCGACGATGTCCACTGCTGTCTCACTGGCCAGCGCCCAGAACACCGGCAAGCCCAGCGCCGGAATCAACCGGGCAATGGCCATCACCCAGATGTTCGGCGCAAACGCCGCAAGGGTGTTGGCCAGGCCGAACATGATCAGCACCGAGATAAACAACTTGCGGCGCTCGAACCGGGCGAAATACGCGGTCAGGAACGGCCCGAATGCGGCGACCGTGAAGGCGAACAAGGTCACCAGCAAACCCGCTTGGGGGATGCTGACTTCAAGGTCTCGAGCGATGGCCGGCAATAGGCCGACGATGATGAATTCCGTGGTCAGCACCGTGAAACCGGCAGCAGACAACAGAAGAATGGGCAACAACATGCAGAACTCCAGAAAACGACGACACCAGCGATAGCCCGAAGGCCCACTGGCATGACTTGAAAATGAGGATGGCGAATCTTAACAGAGTGTTTCCAATCAGGGTTGCACGAACCTGCCGTTCTCGTTGCCCCCACGGGCGGCAGATCGTCACAGGTCTGAAGGATAAAGGCCACGCTGTGATAAAGTCCGCGCCCTGCGATACGTACACCCTATTCATCGGCCATTGATTGGCATTGATGTCGCGATACCCCCGCACCTAAAAAAATCAGAGATGCCGTTTTATGACCGCTTCATCCCCTTCGCTATGGTTACGCCTGAAACGCACCAGCCTGGTCACACAAATCATCATCGGCCTGATCGCCGGGATTGCCCTGGCGTTGTTCGCGCCGGAGGTGGCGAAGTCCACTGCGTTTATCGGCAAAGTCTTCGTATCGGCGCTTAAAGCTGTCGCGCCGATTCTGGTGTTCGTGCTGGTCATGGCGTCGATCGCCAACCATAAGCACGGCCAGGAAACCCACATCCGGCCGATTCTGTTTCTGTATCTGCTGGGGACTTTTGCGGCGGCGGTGGTGGCCGTTGTCGCCAGTACGTTGTTCCCGTCGAGCCTGGTATTGGAGACTCACGACGTTGCAGTCACCGCGCCGGGCGGTATCAGTGAAGTGCTGCAAAGTCTGCTGCTGAGCGTGGTCGACAACCCGGTCAGCGCACTGATAAATGCCAACTTCATCGGCATTCTGGCGTGGGCAATTGGCATGGGCGTTGCCATTCGCCATGCGGGTGACACGACGCGCGAAGTGCTCGGTGACTTGTCCAATGGCGTGACGTTGATCGTGCGTTTGGTGATCCGTTTCGCGCCGCTGGGGATCTTCGGCCTCGTCGCTTCGACCCTCGCCACATCCGGTTTCGGCGCCTTGATCGGCTACATGCATCTGCTGGCGGTGTTGCTGGGCTGCATGCTGTTTGTGGCGCTGGTGATGAACCCGGTGATCGTGTTCTGGAAACTGCGTCGCAACCCGTATCCGCTGGTGCTGATGTGCCTGCGGGAAAGCGGCATCACCGCGTTTTTCACCCGCAGTTCGGCGGCGAACATTCCGGTCAATCTGGAATTGAGCAAGCGCCTGGACCTGCACGAAGACACCTACTCGGTCTCGATCCCGCTGGGCGCGACCATCAACATGGCCGGCGCGGCGATCACCATTACCGTGCTGACCCTGGCAGCCGTGCATACCTTGGGCATTACCGTGGATATTCCGACGGCCATTCTGCTGAGCGTCGTCGCGGCAATCTGTGCCTGTGGTGCTTCGGGTGTCGCCGGAGGTTCGTTACTGTTGATTCCACTGGCGTGCAGCCTGTTTGGCATTCCCAGTGAAATCGCCATGCAAGTGGTGGCGGTCGGTTTCATCATCGGTGTGTTGCAGGACTCGGCGGAAACCGCGCTGAATTCCTCCACCGACGTACTGTTTACGGCCGCCGCTTGCCTAGGTGAAGACGAGAAAGCCCAGCGATTGGCTTAACAAAGATCAAAAAAAAGCCCGCCAAGGCGCGAACCTTGGCGGGCTTTTTTACGCCGGGCGGTTTAGAACGCGCCCATGTAGTCGCGCTTGCCCACTTCCACACCGTTGTGACGCAGCAGTGCGTAGGTGGTGGTGACGTGGAAGAAGAATTGCGGCAGGCCGTAGCTCAGCAGGTAAGCCTGGCCGGTGAAGCGCTTCTCTTTCGGCGTGCCCTGACGGGTGATGATCTCGATGCCTTCCTTGCCGTCGATCTGTTCTGGTTTGATCTCGCCGATGAAGGCCAGCACCTTGGCGATCAACGCTTGCAGCTCGGCGAAAGTGGTTTCGGTGTCGTCGTATTTCGGCAGTTCAACTTCGGCCAGACGCGCCGAAACGCCCTTGGCGAAATCAACGGCGATCTGCACCTGACGTACTAGCGGGAACATGTCCGGGTACAGACGGGCTTGCAGGAAAGCGTTCGGGTCGATGTTCTTGGCAGTGGCGTGGGCTTCAGCCTTGTTCAAAACGTCGCTCAGGGCGTTGAGCATTTGTTTGAAAACCGGAACGGAAGCGGCGTACAGGGAAATAGTCATGGCAGTCTCGTGTTGTGACAGGAGGGAAACGTGGGGCGATTATAGCCATGCGCGGTCCCCCTGCGGCGGGTCTTTTATCCGGTGCGGGAAACGCAGCGCAACCTCTGAACGATCTGCGCACGTTAGCCCCTCGCCGGCATGAAAACTTCAACTTCATCAGTGTTTTTCTGCACTCGCCGACAGACCGGCGTTCGATTGAGTGAACCGGTAAAACAGATTGGGTTCGCTCACAATGTAAAGCTCGCCAGCGTCGTCCATGGTCATGCCTTCGGCTTGCGGCACCGTATGCTTGAGGTCACCCGCCAAGGCGCGCAGGGAAAGAATACTGACGAAGTTACCCTGCTGGTCCAGTTCGGTCAGGTTGCTGGACTGTTCGCTCAGCAACAGTAAGTGACCGGTCCGAGGATCGTAGTAACCCTCGGAAAGGTCTTTGCTGTAAACGCCGCGGTCGACCCAGGCCGTCAAATCCTTGATACGGATCTGCATTCGGCTGCCAATGGAGCCGAGCATGCCGGTGACTGAGTACAGTTGCCGCGGATCACGCTCCTTGATGGCGAAGATGCGGTCATTGGCCGGGTCATAGGTCACCCCTTCAAACCCCTTGTTATGCTCGCTCAGGTTGATCTCAATGGCGAGTGATTGGGTTTGCTCTGCACGGATAGGTCCAGCGGTGTCCGGAAGGGTGAAAATGTGCAGTCGCTGCAGCCGTTCATCAACGATGACCACCCGCCCTTTGCCCATGTAAGCAATGCCTTCGGTGTCCTCGAAACCGATCAATGGGTAGCGTTCGAGCAAATCGCCGTCACGGGTCAGCGCCAGAATTTCCATCGGCGAACCATTGGTGATACCCAACAAGCGGTCGTGATCAGGATCATAGGCGATACCGGACAAATCGGTGATGCCCGGGATCGGTTTGCCTTCGATCGCGACCTTGTAGTCTGGCAGCCAGATATTTTGGTCTGGCGCCTGATTGCCATACCAGCTGTTATGCCAGTGCGCATACAACTGCCCGTGCCAGCCAAAATGAACGGAAACCACGCTAACGCCGACCAGCGCGGCGATCAGCAGAACTCCAGCCTTCCATGTTTTACTCATGCTTTTTTCAGGTCCCAGGTAAATCGATAGACATTGACGGGTTGTCCCGGACGGCATTGGCCGTTATCGGCATCGGCGCCGACGATCGACCAGTGTGCACGGGAGGTTTCGCCCAACTCACGCGCGGCCTGGGGATTGAAACACTGGCTCAACAGTTCGTCGGGGACCAAGGCGTACGCCTGAGGGTGTTCGCGCAGCCACAGTGCCGCCTGCTCGACCGTGGAGCCGACCATCCCGAAGTGCACGATTGGCTGTCGCGCGAACAGCCAATGGCCCTCGCGCCAATTGACCAACACCAGGTCGGCGCCTTGAGTCATGGTCGCCGCCTGCGCCATGATCGCCTCATGAGGGTTGGGACCGTCCTTGATCGGCTCGATGAAACCGCGGGCAATCCAAAGCGCAAACCAGGTCACGACCAGCGCCTGGAATACCCGCCGACCACGCGGACGCTGACTGAACCAGCGCTTGAGCAACCAGGGAATCAGCGGTGCAGCCACCAGCACCAGCCCGGGCAGCGCCGGGTAGATGTACAACTTGCGCTTGCCGCTGCTGATACAGAAAAACAGGACCACCAGCACGACCCAACCCAGCAGCACCAGCACTCGGCCGTCGCGCTTGCGCAGTTGCCGGCCCCAAGCGGGCACCAGCCACGGCAACGCGAGCACCAACGGCAGCCAATATTGCGGGATCACGTGAACGAAGAAATACCAGAACGGCTCGCGATGGTCCCAGGCGGCGGCATAGCGTCCCGCGGTCTGGCGCAGAAGAATTTCTCGCGCATAGGCGACCTCGTCAGCAGTGCCATTGAGCGCGATGGACAAGGCCAAGGGCAGTAACCAGATCGCGATGGCGCCCAGCATGACCAACAGTCCCAGCAGCCACTTGCGCGCCTCGCCCGGCATGGCCACCACACCGGGCCAACCTTTGCGCACCGCGTAGGCATACGGAATCAGCATCAGGGCCGGGACGAAGCCAACCCCTTTGGTGATCACACCAATGCCCATGGCGGCGCAGCCCAGGTAAAACCAGCGCCAGGCCGGCCCGAGCAACAGGTGCCGCGCCAGACCGTACATGCCCACGGAGGTGAACAGAATCAAAAAGCTGTCGATCTGGCCGGTCTGCAGGATGCTGTAGGTCTGATAAGTCGCCAGGTACAAGAGCGCCGCCATCCGACCGGCACGTTGATGCCATAACCGGCGGCCCAGATCATAGACCACTGCGGTGACCGTCACGGCCGATAGAAGACCCGGCAGATACAGGGCGATGGCGGGTTTACCGGTGAGCCAGGCGAAGAACGCCACGGTCCACATGAAAATCGGCGGTTTGTCGCCGTAGATCTCTGCCGCACGATGCGGAATCAGCCACGAGCCGTGCTGCAGCATCTCTAGCGCAACGCCAAGGAATCGCTCCTCGTCGACATTCTGCGGCTGACGTAGCCCCAGCCCGGCACCGATCAAAACCAGGGCGAGCAACATCAAACCCAGGCATTCGACCCGGGGTGATAACGTTCTGCGCATGACTCAGTCCTTTAAGTGTTTGCTGCGGGCAATCAACTGCAAATTGCGCAGATAAACGATCGAGCCAAAGGCTTGACCGGCAATGAATACAGGGTCTTGCCGATAAATGGCGTAAGCGAGCAGCAGGACACTACCGACGATGCTCAGGTACCAGAAACTCACTGGAATCACGCTGCGCTTCTTGTATTCGCTGTACAGCCACTGCAGGACGAAGCGACCGGTAAAGGCTATCTGGCCGGCGAAGCCGACCACCAGCCACAGGGTTTCACGGGAGAGATTCATCCTTCGATTTCCTGCGCATTGGCGTTCAGGCGCGTGCGCCGGATCAGCCACCAGACGCCGATCAGGTCGAGAATGCCCACCAGGGCACGGTCGAGGTTGCCGTATTTGGAGACCCCGGAGGTGCGGTGACGGTGGTTGACCGGATGGGTGATCATTCGGCCGTTGTGACGCTGGATCAGTGCAGGAATGAACCGATGCATATGATCGAAGTACGGCAGGCGCAGAAACGCCGCCCGCTCGATCAATTTCAATCCGCAACCGGTGTCCGGTGTCTGGTCTTTGAGCATGCGGCTGCGCAATCCATTGGCAAACCGTGAAGCCCAGCGCTTGCTCGCGTTGTCGCGGCGGTTGACCCGATGCCCGGCCACCAACTGAATGCCGACCAGCCCCTGTTCACCGCGCACCAAGGCCAACATCCCGGGGATGTCCGCAGGATCGTTCTGGCCATCGCCATCGAGCGTGGCCAGCCACTGCCCCTTGGCAGCAAGTGCCGCATGGTAAAGCGAGGTACTTTGCCCAAGCGAACGCTCATGACGCAGGATACGCAGCGTGCTCAGGCCGCTGTTTTTGATCTGCCGCAGTTCGTGCAAAGTGGCATCGGTACTGCCATCGTCCACGACGATGATTTCGTACGCCTCGTCGGCCAAGGCCGTGCGCACTTCTTCAATCAAGGGCTTTAGGTTGCTCGCTTCGTTTTTTGCCGGAATCAGTACAGATACAAAAATTTCATGACTCATAGGGTCCCCCCTTTATTCCTTGGTTTCTTATTATCAAGGGCGAACATTTCATCTCTGATAAAAGTGGCGATACCACTTCACAAATTCCACTACACCCGTTTCCACCGTCACCTGAGGGTGGAAGTCGACCCATTGGGTCAATGCCGACACGTCAGCCCAGGTCTTGACCACATCGCCAGGCTGTAATGGTAGAAAGTTGCGCTGCGCTTTGATCCCCAGCGCCGATTCCAGACAATCGACGAACTCCAGCAGTGCTACCGGCATGCCACGCCCGATATTGAAAATTCGGTTAACGCCGTCGCCCTCCCCGTCCGGGATCGGCGGCCGTGGGCGCAGACGGGCGATACTTTCGACGATGTCGTCGATGTAGGTGAAGTCGCGCGCCATCTGGCCGTGGTTATAGATATCGATCGGCAGGCCTTTGAGGATTGCTTCGGTGAACTTGAACAGCGCCATGTCGGGACGCCCCCAAGGTCCGTAAACGGTAAAAAAGCGTAGGCCGCTGGCCCTCAGGCCATACAAATGACAATAACTGTGAGCCAGCAACTCATTTGCACGTTTGCTGGCCGCGTACAGTGAAATGGGGTGATCGACAGCGTCTTCGACACTGAACGGCATTTTGCTGTTGGTACCGTACACCGAGCTGCTTGATGCATAGATCAGGTGCTCGGGCCGATAGTGACGGCAAGCTTCCAGCACATTCAGAAAACCCACCAGGTTCGATTGCGCGTAGACGTCCGGGTTGTCCAGTGAATAGCGAACGCCCGCCTGGGCCGCCAGGTGCACAACGTCGGTAAAACGATGTTCTTTGAACAACGCCATCAGTGCCGGTTTGTCGACGATATCCAGGGTCTGAAAACGAAAGCCTGGCAAGGATGCAAGCTCGTTGAGCCGTGCGCGCTTGAGCTCAACGCTGTAATAGTCGTTGAGGTTGTCGATACCGATGACTTCAAGTCCTTCCCGGCACAAACGCTTGACAGTGTGATACCCGATGAAACCGGCAGCGCCAGTGACCAGAACGGTCATAGGGAGTACGCACCGATCAGCGTATTGTTCTTGGCCAATACCCACGTCAGCTTCATGCTTTGCTCCATAGTCCAGTCAATAAGGCTTATATCGTCGATGGGAGAACTACCAGATGCCCGCGATGAGGTCCGCCAATTCTCGGCCATGCATACGTTGCTCGTCGGATTGTAAAAATAGCGTTAATTATTCATTTAGGTTTTGTGACGATTGCCAAGAAGGAGCGACGAATTCAGTTGCCATTGGCACACGTCTATCTAAAGTGCATGCCAGCAGGAGAAAAACATGAACCCGGGAAGGATGCAGAATCATGAGTACTGAGCAAGAAACGACCTTCGACGAGCCGCGACTCAGCAGCACGGAAATCCGCATTCTGGGTTCGCTGATCGAAAAACAGGCCACCAGCCCGGAAACCTATCCGCTGACCCTCAATGCGCTGGTGATTGCCTGCAACCAGAAAACCAGCCGCGAGCCGGTGATGAACCTTACCCAGGGTCAGGTCGGCCAGAGTCTGCGCGCCCTCGAAGGACGAGGTTTTACCAAACTGGTGATGGGCAGTCGTGCGGACCGCTGGGAGCATAAGGTCGACAAGGCACTGGAACTGGTGCCGGCGCAGGTCATTCTTGCGGGACTGCTGTTCCTGCGCGGTCCGCAAACGGTCAATGAGCTGCTGACCCGCAGCGGCCGCATGCATGACTTCGAAGATGCCGAACAGGTGGTGCATCAACTGGAACGTTTGATTGCTCGAGGTCTGGCGCTGTTGATTCCGCGCCAGGCTGGGCAGCGGGAAGACCGCTACATGCACGCCTTGGGCGACCCGGCGGACATCGAAGTGATCCTGGCGGCACGGCAGAACCCGGTCGAACGTGGCACGGGCGGCGGCGTATCGGTTGAGCGGATCGAAGAACTTGAGGCGCGGATTGCGGCGCTGGAAGAGCGTCTGGCCCGCCTAGAATAAACAACACGGTCTATGTAGCAGCTGCCGAGCCTGCGAGGCTGCGTCCGGCTGCGCAGCAGTCGCTAAATCAAGCAATGCGGTATTTCAGTAAAATCGTGCACGTAGGGTTTACGACTGCTGCGCAGCCGGACGCAGCCTCGCAGGCTCGGCAGCTGCTACAAGATAGGCGCCATGCCTGGAAATGTTATTCGCCGTCCCAATAATCCACGCCGTCAGCCGGCCTGGCGACGGCGACGAAGCCCGAGGCATTGCCCTCGGCGTCGACCTTGAAGTCGTCCATCACCGCGTACTTGCCGGAATCCGGGTACTCGCAAATCTCGGGTGATTGCTGGGTGCTGACCGCCAGGTAGCGCAGCTCACCGTTGCTGGTGTTGATGATTTGGTGCGCGGTTTCAGGGCCGCCCGGTGGGCAGGCAATGACATCCCCGGCGCGAACGGGAAAGCGTTCGGCACCCAAGCGAATCTCCCCTTCCCCGGCCACGATGTAAAACATCTCTTCGTTAACCCGATGACTGTGAAACGGGCTGCCACGCATCCCCGGTTCCAGAGCGTACAGGCGATAACCCAGCTTCTGCGCGCCGAGTTGCTGGCCGATGCGCGCCTGCCGCTGCTGATAGCGGTCGGCGGTGTCTCCTGTAGGGGCAAACGCTTCGGGCAGCGGTTTAAGCTCGGCCTGATCCAGATTAAGAATGGCAGGATGCATGAATAACCTCAGTCACGGTTTCGCTGGCTGCGCAGCAGGATAGCCAAGGCCACTGCGGGCAAATTCCACGGCGCTGTGAAACTGCTCATCGGTTGGCCGCACGCCGGTGTACAGCACGAACTGCTCCAGCGCCTGGATCGCGATCACTTCCAGCCCGGTGATCACTCGCTTGCCTTCAGCACGAGCGCGCACAATCAACGGTGTCTCCGAGGGGACGGCCACTACATCGAAGACAGTCTCGGCAGCAGCGATGGTTTCAACATCGAACGCCAGCTGATCGGCCTCGGGGCCGGACATGCCAATCGGTGTGACGTTGATCAGCATCTGCGGCCGCTCCGAGCCCAGCTCCGCTTGCCATCGATAGCCCAGCGATTCGGCCAACGCCCGTCCGGCACGCTCGTTACGGGCAACGATCAGGCCATTTTTGTAGCCACCATCGCGCAAGGCACTGGCCACAGCCTTGGCCATGCCGCCGCTGCCGCGCAGGGCAAAGGTCAATTCCTTCGGCACCTCGTGGGTTTCAAGCAACTGGGCGATCGCGATGTAATCGGTGTTGTAAGCCTTGAGATGGCCGTCGGTGTTGACGATGGTGTTGATCGATTGAATGGCCGCAGCGGAGGGGTCCAGTTCATCGACCAGGGCAATGCACGCCTCCTTGAACGGCATCGACACGCCGCAACCACGAATCCCCAGGGCGCGAATGCCGCCAACGGCGCCTGGCAGATCCTGGCTGCTGAAGGCCTTGTAGTAAAAATTCAGGTCCAGTTGCTCATACAGATGATTGTGAAACCGCAGGCCAAAATTCCCGGGGCGTGCGGAAAGCGACATGCACAGCTGGGTGTCTCTGTTGGGGTTCATCTGCATGAAAAATCTCCTTTGATAGCACTTTCAGATGGACGGGATTAGCCATTCCATCGGGTCTGATCGATCATAACGGCGTGTCTGCACGCGGCATCACTGGATGCGTAAAGAGGCTAGTACAGACCTTACACAAAATTTACCCAACGGCTGTGCTGATTTTGAAAAAAACGCTGTCTTAGAAGTATCCCCGCGACAATCCTTGGGTCTATTGCAGACACAAGCGCCGGGTCGAAGAACCGAGGAATTATCATGATCCGTAAAATCCCCACAGTAGCCTTGCTGATCGGTGCTCTTGCTATCGCAGGGCAGGCAGAGGCTGGCGGCGGTCACGGCGGTCACGGCTGGGAAGGACCGGCGGTATTTGGCGCGATCGTTGGCTCGGCCATCGTCGGTTCGGCCATCATCAACAGCAACCGCCCGGTCTATGTACAGCAACCGGTTTACGTTCAGCCTCAGCCGGTCTACGTACAACAACCTCCACCGGTTTATTACCAGCCGGCACCGGTCTACGTGCAACAACCGGTCTATTACGGTCCACCGCCGGTTTACTACGGTCCGCCACGTGGTTATTACGGTCCACCGCGCGGTTACTACGGCCCTCCCCACGGTTATGGCCGCTGGTAACAGAATCATCAGGCCCCGCTTCAACAGCGGGGCCTTTTTTGTGACCGTACGTCGGTAGAGGTCTGGATAAATCTCGGCAAGGTCGCTGTCGGGACAGTCTTTGCGGTGCAAGTTGGCAAGATTACTCGCCACTCTTCCCCCGCTTTGGGGAAAACGGTCATATTTATGTCATGTCAGGTCCGCAATCTTGGATCTGTCCGTTAACAACAGGTTGATAAAAACAAGGACGACCTCATGCCCACGCAAAACCCGCACCGCATTGTCGGCTTGTGCACTTCCAGCAAGGTGTACAACGCACTGACCGAACTCAAGCACCTGGAAGGCCATCGCAGCGCCAAATTTCTTTCGCTGCTGGCAGAAAACCTGGTGCGAAAAGGCCTGCTCAACGAGCAGGAAGTGGTCCATATGCTTGATCTGGTGGTCGACTGAACCGAAGGCTCATTGGCGTCAATGACGACTATCGAAAGCGTTGATTGTCCGTCCAGGCGTCGGGTCCGTAAGGTAGCTCCATAGATTGATGGAGGTACTTATGTCCCAGGTTCAGATCATGTCCGTTATCGGCAGCGCCGTTCCCGCACCGCTTAGAGAGCTAGGATTGCTCGCCTGTTGGTACCTGGTGCAGGACGGCGAACCGATCAGCGGACCGCTCACCTCGCTGCCGGCCGCCCAGGCACTGTCGCAACGTATTGGCCAAGGCCAACTCAGCGCTTAAGGCAGCTGCACCCGAGGCTTGGTTTCAATGAAGATTGCCCAGCTCGACATAAACAGCGCGGCGATCAGCGGCCCGATCACAAAGCCATTGAGGCCGAAGATCGCCAGACCGCCCAGGGTCGAGATGAGGATCAGATAGTCCGGCATCTTCGTATCCTTGCCCACCAGGATCGGCCGCAGCACGTTGTCCACCAGGCCGATCACAAAAATCCCGAACAGCGCCAACACCACGCCCTGCCAGATCGCCCCGGTGAACAGGAAAAACGCCGCCACCGGCGCCCAGACAATCCCCGCCCCCACCGCTGGCAACAGCGACAGAAACGCCATCAGCACCGCCCAGAGCAGCGCGCTCGGAATATCCAGAAACCAGAAAATCAAACCGCCCAACGCACCCTGCGTGATCGCCACCAGCAGGTTGCCCTTCACTGTCGCCCGCACCACGCGATTGAACTTGAGCTGCAAACGGCGTTTCTGGTGCTCCTGCAGCGGCACGGCAGCCCGTACTTTTCGCGCCAGTTCTGCTCCGTCGCGCAAAAAGAAGAACAGCAGGTAGAGCATGATGAAAAACCCCACCACGAAATCGAACGTACCCTGGCCGAAACTGAAGGCTTTGTTGGCGATGAACTCATTGCCTGTCACCGCACTCTTGATGATTTTCTCCCGCAGCCCGTCCAGCTCGCCTACCCCGGCCCGGTCTAGCAAGTGCTGGAAGTACGGCGGCAGGCTGTGTTTGAAATGCGTCACATACCCGGCGATGTCCAGTTCGCCGCTTTCAATGCTCTTGTAAACCGCGGCCCCTTCTTGAACCAGCAAGATACTGAGGATGATTACCGGCAGGATCGCGATCACCAGGCAGATGCCCAGGGTGAGCAGCGATGTCAGGTTGCGCGGCCAGCCAAACTTCAGTTGCAGTCGTCGCTGCAGGGGCGCGAAGAGGATGCCGAGGATCACCGCCCAGAACACCGCGCCGTAAAACGGCAGCAAAATCCAGATGAAAGCGGCGGTGACCAGCCCTAGCAAGATCACCAGTGATTTGTCTTGCAGTGTCTCTTCGTTCATGTCCGATCCATGTCAGTCCGCAGGGGCGCAGGCTCTTGTACTGAAGAGCCGTCCTGATGCTTAGTCAGCGAAAGTACGGTTTCGTGCTGACTAATAGAGTTTAATAAAGCTATATGTTCTAGGCACTTGGGGGGATGGTCTCCTTAACAGGGTTACACTGAAATTACCGGGGTTACACCTGTTGCGTCTCCCCGGCGTAACCCGAGGAGACCAGACCATGGACACCAACCGGTTCAATTTCACCAAGGCGAGCCTTGATGCCTTGCCACTGCCCGAGGCCGGGAAACGCACCACCTACTATGACGAAGCCGGCGCTGAATCTGTGCGTGGCCTGCAACTAAGAGTCACGTCCGCTGGCGCCATATCTTTTTCTGTCTTCGCCCGCGCAGCAGGTGGCAAGCCTGAACGGGTCAGCCTCGGCAAGTACCCTGACGTGAGTATCGAGCAAGCCCGCAGGAAAGCAAAAAAAGCACTGGCTGATCTGGCTGATGGCAGGAGCCCGAGCGCGGCAAAGCGGGCAACGAAGGTCGAGTCGCTGACCTTGGCCGAGGCCGTGGCGGTGTATGTCGAGCACAAGCGCCGGAAGAGTGACAAGAAGCTGTTGAAGCAGCGAACCAAGGACGACTATCTAGAGATGGTAGCACCGGCCAAGGTGAAGCCGGGTGGAGCGTCAGGCGCGGCAGGTGGACTGTTCACGCTAGCCAGTAAGCCGATCCGCAGCATCACCGCTCGTGAAATCAAAGCAGTCAACGACGCCAACCTCAAGCGCGGTGAACGCGTTGCTGGCTACGCCATGCAAGTCCTGAGAGCAGTGCTGAACTACCACGGCATCGTCGTCGCGCATGGTCCGTTCAACAAGGACACTCCGCAAGTGGACCGCATCGACATTCCCCAGTCCGGCGTCAACGAGCACTGGATTGAGCCCATCGGGCGCTGGTGGAATGCGGTGAACGCGTTGCCGGTCTCACCTACTAAGGATTACTTGAAATTCACAATGTTGACCGGCTGTAGACCTGCCGAACCACTCAAAGTGCTGATCAGTGACTGTGATCTAGCGGGTGGAAAAGTGTTGTTGCGCGACACTAAAAACCGGCGCGATCACACGTTGGCGTTGTCCACACAAGCATGGGAAATCGTCAAACGGCAGGCTGAAGGTAAGGCTTCGACGGATCACCTGTTCGCCCCACGCAACCTTCAGCAGACCCTACAGACGCTGGTGAAAGTCACCGGGATCGAATTCAGTGTCAAGATCCTGCGCGCCACTTTTGCCAGTCACGCCGAACCGTTGGTGAGCACCTACGTCTTGAAAGGAATGCTGAATCACACCGTGCAAAGCAACGATGTGACCGGACGCCACTATGTGAAGAAAAGCGAAGCCGAGTTGCGGAATGGTTGGCAGGTGCTCGCTAACTATATCGAAGCGCAAGCCGAGGCCGCTGTCGCTGATAACGTGATCCAGATCCAGAGGGGGGCCACGTCATGAACACCTCATGGTTCGATCTTCCCATCCAAGCGGCAAAGGCGGGCGACGATGTAGCGGCGCGGGCGCTGGTGGGCTTACTGGCCGATTACCTGGAAAAAGGGGAAGTGCCACCAAAAGCCTTGGCCGGATATTTCGTGCCCGCGCTTAAGCAGATCGCGGCCGGGCGCGAGGCTGACAAGGTGTTTAATCCAGGCAAGAAAAGCGCCACCTTCAAGGAGCACTACGCAATCGCGCGGGAGGTTTGGATGTTGAATCACCGCGCCAAAAACCATCTGCCGCTCGATGACAACAAGAAGAAGAAGGGTGCCTTTAGCATTGTCGGCGAAAAATACCGCCATCTTAGCGCGGCTCGGATTAAGCAGATTTACGATGGAATGAAGGGGCTGATCGAGGCCGAGTTCTTGGATGACCAGATCACGGACGACAAAGCACGCCAGCAGTTTGAAGTTAACCAGCACATCATCCTCGGTCAACTAGCTGAGACCCTCAAAAAACGGGTTAGGAATTGAAAAAAGTCTAACCCGACAGCAGTCTTTACTCCGTTTAGGCTAGCCCCATTCCCCCGATTTAAAGTCAGCGGGGTTTAATGAGGGCAACTGAAATGAACGAGAAACTGAATAACGACGAGGCCGCCCCGTATATCGGTGTTACCCCCGGTACGCTTGAAGTGTGGCGCTGCACCAAGCGTTATCCCATCCCGTATCTAAAAATCGGCAGCAAAGTTTATTACTGGAAAAAAGATCTAGACGCCTTTCTGGAAAGCCGGACTGTGCGCGAAGGTGTGTAATGGACTCTAAGCCAAGGACGGCAAAACAATAAGAGGTGTGAAATGAACATTTTTAAAGAAGCACTGCTGATGCACATCGCTAGCGCCATCGACTTTCGCGAGTCCAAGTCCCTCAAGCACCCTGACGACGCCCGTAACTTGGCGTCCGGTGTAGCGCTGGAAGGTGCGGCTGAAACCGTCAAGGCATTGCCGGGCGATCATCCATTGTTCGCGAAGTTGGCATTAGTTAATGAGTCCACTTGTGAACGCTGGAACGAGCTTGAAAATCGGTTCATTTCCCGTTGGGGTTTTTTCAATGAGATAACGCCGGCTGATTCCGGTTTCCGTTTTGTGGCGGAGTTGAGTGAGTCGGCTGATGAGTACCTGGCCGAGCAAGCCATGAACGAATTGATTAGTGAATTCGCGGGCAAATTGACGAGTTATTTCGATGATCAATTTGCCGAAGAATTCAAGGGCCGGTTGTGGGGTATTTTCGACGGCAAATTGACCGAGGAATACATGGATGAATTGACCGAGGAATTCAGGGACGGATTGGTTGAGAAATTCGCCCGCGAATTGGCTAACTGGTTCGGGGACAAATACGTCGGTGGAATGGACGAAGTTGTCCATGAGTACATGAGCCAGCATGCCGATAAAATCAGGGGTGAATTAGCTGAAGAATTTATCCGCCAGATGGGCGATAAACTCTGGGAATAAACGAAAACCCTCTCGATTTAATCAACCGAGAGGGCTTTCAAGTTGGGTCGCACCGAAAGCAACACCGAGGTCATTTTAAACCCTCGGCAACTATCGAGCAACACCGGGGGTTACATATATGGACGGCTCTACAAAAGTACCCAACACGGTTCTGATCCTGCACCCTGAAAGTGTTGATCGGAACGCATTTTCCGACAAGCTAGCGGCGGGCTGGAAGATCGACGACTACGCCAAGCTATCGAAGGGCAAACCCACGCCGTGGATGCCCCCCAAGGCGACCGGGGACGACTTCAGTTATGCCTACGCGCTGACCCTGCACCGGCGGTTGCACTGCACGCCCGATGAGATTGCACTGGGGCTGATGAACTACGAATACGGTAACTATGCGCGTCGTAACGAACAGCAGTATGTCACCGACATTGTGCGCGAGGTCTGCGCGCCGAAGGGAAAAGAGCCTGACGCGCCCGACCTGCCCAACTGGCAAAACCTGACTCGCGAAGTCGGTAGAACGACCGACGATGACATGCACAAGGTTGACCCGCCGTGTCCGCATGTCGCCGGACCGTCGCGGCCTATGGGGCAACTGACCATATTAGCTGGCCCCGGTGGGGTCGGTAAAAGTACAGAAGCATTAAATCAAGGGTTGTGCATTGCAGCGGGTCTGAAATACCGGGAGATGGATACCATCAAAGGCATTTCCCTTTTCGTCTCTTGCGAGGATAGCCGGCGAATCATCAAGTCGCGCATGCAAGCGTGGCTGGGGAGAATACCCGAGGATATCTGCCCGCAAGTCAAAGCGGACATAAAGGAAAACTTCTTTTTCTTCGGCAATGACGAGGTAGGGGGCATGCAGGTGACGATCAAGGAATTCACCAAATGCGCGCCAAGCCGTGAAGCCATCGAAACGCTTGTAAAAATCAGCGAGGGTGCCGTCTCGGTATTGGTCGAAACCATTGCCATGCTCAACGGTGGCGATGAAATGAACTCTGACCTGATGCAAGTGGCACTGGCCTTTAAGGAAGTCGCGCAGCGCACCGGCGCCAACGTGCAAGGTGTTCACCATGTCACCAAAGAATCCGTCTCGAAATACCCGCCAACACTTCAATCATTGCGGGGCGGTGGTTCTTTGGGTGATGCCGCCCGTGGGGTGGTGATCATGGTCGAGCTGCCCGATAACCAGTATTCGAAATTACATATCACGAAAATCCATGACGCCCCGGTGTTCGCCGTGTGGAACGTCAAGGCCAGTTATATGGCGACTCACCCACCGTTTTATCTCCGTCGCTTGCCTGGACCTGTCTACGAGTTAATTGAAGGTGCCAGCGAGGTCAAGGGTAAGGAAGCTGCACAGGGGCGTTTGTTGCAGTACATGCGCAAACCCGAGAACGTAGAAGGTTTGTCACTACGGCAGATGCAGGACGGCTGCATGAAAATGATGATCGAAAGACGCGACATTCCGAACGTGCTGGCTTCACTGGATGGTAAGGGGATCAAGTTCGTCAGTTCCAAAACCATAGGAAGGTTCGGGCCAGAACACAGCATTTGGGTTCTAGATGAGAAAGAATCTCGGGCGCAATCAAAAAGTGAATTAATGGCTTAAATGCGTGTGTGATTGCGCCAATACACCGGCGCAATAGGCAAGGCCCTATCTCAAGGGTTTCAGCTGGTTTTTAGGGCATTGCGCCAATTGATTCCAAGGCTGGCGCAATCATGTACAGCAGACGGCAGCGAGGCATTGCGCCGAGCGTAGTGTTCCTTAGGGGCGCAATCTTTTTGGCGCAATCTTCCGGATGGTGAAAATGGGCCAAATAACGCGCCCTTTTTCGGGAGGGATGGTGATGCAAGAAGTCAAAGTGGTCGAAGCGGCATATGTCCGTAGTGTGATGATGAATGCGGACATAAAAAATGGTTTGGAGTCCGGGCGCTTTTATCTGGCGGTGAAACCCAGGAAACCGTCACGCCACTCGGTCACGCAAAAAGAATTCGAACAGCGGAGACGTGACGCTGGTTTCAGGAAACTACAGGTTTTAGTACCAGAACCCATTTTTAATAAATTGCGCGACAGACTGCATGGTGATGAGACATTGGCCTTATTGCTTGAAAGACTTTTAGCAGAAACTGACAGCGATCAATTATCCATGGTGCAAGCAGACAAATAGAAAAATCCGGCAGTCATGCTTCGCGTAAACGTGACGCGAACAGCACCATTTCCACCCATAAACGGACACTTGATCCGCTGTTTAAGAGCTTGAAAGACCTGTGATAGAGCTGCGTGATGCTCGCGGGGTTACGGCAGGGTCACGGAAGAAGGTAAATAGTGGGTATTCATACAGTATTTCAGCAAAATGGGTTTTAGCTCGCCGTAGGCTGTAGAAGACGCGCAGGCGCCGAGGTTGCCTGGATTCAGTGGACATGATGTTGGAGCGGCCTACACGCTACCACGCTGTCACGACAGGGCATTTTGAGAGGTGAATGACGGTGAAAACTACGATTGAATCGACCAGCCTCGACGACCAGAACCGTGCAAGGCGTCTACCCCCGGATCTGCTGCATCGAACGAACGTGTTGCTGGATGAACTGGAGCGTGCGCGGCTTGAACTTCAACAGCTCAAGGCCATGGTGCCCAATCCCGCCAAGGCCCGCAGTGATCGCACTCAAGAGATAGAGGCTCCGATAGCCGCTGCTGTCGAGAGCATTCGCGCCAAGCTGGAAGCGCAACACCAAGTGTTCAGGATATCCGCTGTGTTGGACCACATGTGGCTCAAGCGTAGTTTCTACGGGATCACCAAACTCCCAACCCGCGCCGTGGTGCAGCGCGTTCTGGTCAATCAGGGACTATACATAATCGCTAAGTAGTTCTGGTCACAACTGCAAAGCGATTACCGGTCAGCGTATTGTCAATCAGTAGGCAAAGTTCAAACTGAAAATACATTCAAACGTATTTTTGGAGAACTTCAATGGCTAACAGCCCCAGCACTGAACATGAAGCCCCGGTGAAGATTACCCCGCTAACCCGTAGCGCCGTGGCATTCCACGAATCACGCAATAATACGTGGAGCGCTGTAGTGCCAGCCGGTACTACGAAAGAGCGCCTATTGCAGAGCGGCTTGTGGAGCGTAGTTTCTGACACCTTCCATAGTTTTGATCGGATCAATGTCATCTGGGCAGATAGATCGGGATACGCAGAGCTGTTAGTAGTCGACTGTGGTAGAGGCTTCTGTAACGTTATTCTGCTGAATTACCACCAACTTCCTGCCTTGTTGGTCAGTGAACACGGTCTACCACCTGGCTTCGATATTTACTTTGACGGACCAATCAACAACGGAGAAGGCGGCTACTGCTGTAAGCGTATCGCCGATGGCGTGTTGATTGTGAGAGGCAAAGCCAACCGTGATGAAGCGTTGGCCGAGCTGTTAGACAGTGCCACGTTGAGATAAGCCAATGGACGATAATGAAATCTTATTGGCCCATACGCAATATGTAGCTAAATACTACCAAGCGTATAGGGGTTCGCTGGATAAACTTATCGAACTCATTCGCTACTCAATCGGAGAGGCTGCGCCAGAGCCAGAACGCGTGCGCAACTTCCTGCAAAAAGAGTCAACCCAACGCACCCTTGAGCTGATGTACGAAACAGCGCTGTGGCGATCTTCCGACCGCACTAAGAGCTGGAGATTAGTGTGTCTTGCCACACAAACCGATCCCGAAGTGGCAAAGCGCTTATTGGCTAAACGCCCGCCGTCATCTGATTGTTGTTCCTTCTGTTGGGCGGATGAACGCGGTGTACTGGATGCCCTGATTCCTGAGTTAGACATCTACGGCAACCCGACCACGGTGCGCCTGCATCGCCAGTGCTCTCGCCCGTGGAAGTTGCACAGGGATTTGGTCGCCCGTGCCCAAACAGCCCCAGTAAGGGAGAGTTTACTGTGAAACTTCCACTTCCCACTTACCAGCACTTTACCGACATTTATGCTATTGCCGAGGCTTTGAACATGTTCGTAAACCAGATAGACACCGCCATTAAAAATCTTATCGCAGTACCGAACATGCAGTTCCACGGCAAAAACCACATGGTCCAGCTGATCATGCGCGAAGCGAAAATGTTTATGTCTGAGGAAAGCTTTAGGGACGTAGAAACTTATCTTGGTGAAAACCTCGGTGTACTTCTACGTGATTACGGGGGTGAAACATGAGTAACGACCTCGACTTATACAGCGGTGGGGGCTTAGCACCGTACAGCCCCTCTCAACCGTTGGCGCCGGCGCCCGACTTGGGTGATACCGAACTAAGCAACCGCGACGACTACCAGCAATATACCGGTGGCAGCCAAACGGTGTTTGGCCAAGCATTGCCAGCCGGTGTATCCCTCGCCCAGGCAATGCCAATTTATAAACAATTGGGCGATGTCTTTAGTCTTGATTTCATGAAGCTCGGATATACGATTACGCAAACGCAGAAATGTGTCAGTTGGTTTTTAAATGCAGTTAAAAGCCCCCCAGCGCAAGAACAGCGGCGTCATAATTACAACCTGTACGAACACACCAACGACCCTATTTTCCAGAGCTGGGCCAACTACGCGAGTGACCAAGGATTCTCTCAGAAACTGGTTTCCGATTGCTGCTGGTGGGTGACAGAAGCCACTAAACGTTTAAATTCACAACATCTTGGCACCGTGCGGGGTCAAGTGACAGCTCAGGGACGAGCACCTTCTAATGTAGAAGATCAGCTGACGGATCAACAATACGCTGTGCTGGTGAAACACAACGAAAACGTAAAAGCGCAAACCATGGGTCGGCTTGAACAGCGTTGGGGTTCTTGTTTTAAGGTCAATATCGAACTCGCCCAACAACATTTAAATAAAATGACCCCGGTGGAGATACAGCACTTCGACCGGTACACGGGGAGTTGGCCGTGGACTCATTTTTTGAACAGTTATGACGGACTGGTGGGACTCTTCGAAATGGCCATTGGTGTGAACTCGATGCCCACTAACGGCCCGGCCATTGCTCAAGAGATATTGCAGATCGAGGCTTTAATGCGTGAGCCTGCTACTCGGCGTGCCTACCTCAAGGACGACGCTCTCCAAGCCAGGTATCGGCAGTTGTTGTCACTCACTTTAGGGGGGCGATGACATGCACATTAAAAAATTGATTCGACTGGACGCCCAGCTAAAGAAGGAACGCGCCAGAAAGCTGAAATGGGAAAAACGCAACAAGCGAGGTAACTCAAAATGACAGCTAGACAAGTAGGCAGAGCTAGACCAAGTCCACGCGCCGACTGTTCGGTGGAAATCGCCAACGGTGCTTCGGACTCAGATCTTATTAATATTACCGGGCACACCCTAAGTTGTATCCAGACAAGTTCCGGCTGGACAACAGCAGTGATTGGCTTCAAGGCGTCTATCGACGGCAGTACCGGCACTATGTATTTAGTGCGTAACTCCAACGGTGACGCCCTCACTTACAACACGACAGCCAGTTCAATCGTAGCGTTCGATCCGGCGCCACTAGTCGGTCTTCAGAAGTTGCAGGTCTGTAGCATGACTACGGCTGGCGTTGCCGTTAACCAAGGCGCTCTTCGATCCTTGGTGCTGGGTTTATCACCAGCCTACATTATTTAGGAGGTTTATCATGGCTAACATCGATAGCGGTAATGCTCTTTTCCACGAAGGCCGTGAAGTCCGCGACAAACTGATTTTACTTGGCGGGCATGAACGCTTGGTGGCTAAACTCGAAGCCCTGTTAAGCCGTCAAGTTCTCCATGGTGGCGAGCAACTTCAACTTGAGCATCACATTCAGGAAGCCCGGTCATGTCTGCCAAACTGAAATTACTCCAAACAAAATTGGGGCTGGTGCCAAAAACTTATCCGCCCATGTCTCCCAACATGGAACGGATTGCGCGGCAACTTCCAGCGGAAAAGGCACCACCCCCTGAGGGGTATGGCTTGGGCGCCAGTATCGAAAGACTCATCGCCGACGAAGTCTCACGACGAGTCGGTGACGCGCTGGAAGAGCAGCGGCAGCTCGACCGGCAGTTCAATAAGCCAGCTCCAATCACCGACTACCGGGACTTGCCACCGGTGCCAAGAACGCAGCCACCGAAGGCCATGGACGTTACGTTTCAGCGTGACGAACTGCGGCGCATTGCCGTGGTGAACATGGGCGATGAGCAATGGCGTGTGCAGCGCGGCGCCCTCGGTGACATTGTGCGCATGGTGCTGATTGATCAGGCGCCTGTGCCACCGGCTATCACACCGCCTTATCTGCCAGCGGCCAGAAAATACCAGCCCGGTGAACCACGATGAGCACACTGACATTTGACGTTGACAAGGATTCCGTAGCCGAAGCCCGCTTGATCGTCGCGGCACTGACCGAGTGGCTGGCGGAAGAGAAAGACACCCCTGACCCGGCTGGGCGCCGGGTGCAGTTCTGTTATCGCCCCGATACCACGCTGGATTCGATCATCACCCTGCCCCCTGTGGGTGCCTGACATGACCGCACGAATCGGGGCGCCAAAAACTGGCGGTCGCAAGCGCGGCTCCATTGATCGCGAAGCGCGAAAGCTGCTGACCGATAAAATGTCGGCGGACCTGATGTTCGTTTATTCCAAACTCGGCGGGCGTGCTTGGCTTCTTGAGTTCGCAGAAAAAAATCCTGGTGAATTCATCCGCCAGGGACTTTCGCGGTTGTGGCCAGCGCCACAGAAAGACGATGAACCCGGTGAGCCCGGTGGCACCTATACCCAGATCAACTTTGACTCAAACCCCACCGAAGTCGCTCGCAGAGTGGCCTTCATTCTCGCTCGCGGCATGCACGACGATCCCTCCGTGGCCGTGCGTGACATCAGCGCCGAGGTTACGCCACAGCGGGCGCCGGATGCACCGCCTGAAGCGTACCTCAACCCACTTCGCTGGACGCCACCGACCGATTACCCGGACATGGTCGACCCCGGTGAAGATCCAGCGAAAGCCCTGTGGATCGAAGAAATCGCTTTGACCCCTGAACAGAGGCGCGACGCTGCCTTGGTCCGCGAGACAAAAGAAGTCACGCTGGCCAACTACCATGGCGGTCCCGGCGAGCAATCAGGCCCCGGTCCAGACCGACCAGCCGCAGGTAGGAAACCTACGATTTCGGAAATTCGTCGCCGCCAATTGCTGTGAAGAGGCCCGGACTAGCCGATAAACACGTCCATAAAACTCCAGCCTACCCCGATGGCAAAAATGAAAAGAGCGAGTACCAGCGTGAGGATTAGCGGCTCGATGCGCATGACGGTAGCTCCTGCTTCAATCTCTCAATCTCTGCGCAATCTCTATGCCAAAATTTAAGAACCTATAAGCCCCGCTGGTGTAGCCAATTTTATGGCCGAGTCCGATATAAGATTCGGGTAACACAGCCCGTTTATGGGGGCATTCCCCCGGCCTTGGCGGGAATAAAAAAACCCCTATCGTGGAGGGGTTCACGGAGGGGTCAAAGTACCCGAAAGGCGCAAGCCATCTGGGTGATTTTTATTATGGCTGGTAAAACAGAATCTGCGCCTATTCGTCGCGATGGCTTTCCATGTCGGCAATGATCTGTGCAGATACGTCGAACACGAGGTGGTGGTTGTCGAACAGATCGTCCTGATCCGATACGAGGTCGACGGCGATATGCCCGCAGTTGAACATCAGCAATAGCTGACCGCCGTCCGGCAGCGGGACGATACGAATAGCTTCGGCTTCACCTGTGGTAGAGATGATGGCTTTGGCGATAAGCAGGCGGGTGTGTGAATCAATCGAAAGGGTAGGCATGGCGGGACACTCCACTTAGCAAAGGCATTTATCGAGCGCCCCCTTGCAAATGGAAAATCCCGGCGCATGGTTCAGTGTAGCCCATGCACGGTGAACGGCTTGAGCGCATTGCTATAAACCGTAAATATGCTTGCTGGAACAGTAAACCTTTTCTTTTGCCTGATAGATTGTATTTTTGTTGTAGCTGGCTAAGGCATTCAGTTCATTTTCAACATACTTTACGGATACATTCTTTGGTTGCTTTTTAAAAAGCTCTATTGTTCTGTCGGATGCAGAAACGAAGCTCTGCTTATCTACATCGGTAAAAGTGTAGCCAATGAAGGCGTTGGAGCTTAAGTTAAATGTGTAAGCTAGGCGGCCTTCTTCTTGAATTGGCAAAGAAAAACCACGATCTGATAGAAGAGGCCTTTTGTCTGCATGCTCCCCGGTGTAATTGAAAACAAATGCACTGACGAAGTGTGATTCGTTTTCGTATAGAGACTTTATGACCGCTTCTAGCATGTTTGGTTCGTTTGGCTTTGGCCTCATTAGCAACATGAACAATATTTTAAGCCACTTCTTATATGTGTCATTCGTAATTCCTAGCTGGGAGCATAGGTATTCTTGGTGAGGTTTTCTGCCGGTTTCAATTCTTGCACATATACTGGCAAGATCAGGATCTAAAGGGTAGAGCTCGGCGAGACCGCTAACAGTATTTATGGCTTTTTCAATACAGTGCGGATTTCTAAAAAAATTTAAAAGCTTGCTTGCAAATAAATTCAGCAGCTCATCCTTTATGTTGCTGCTGCCCGCTTGCAACTTCGTGAGTAAAGAGCATGTATTAATCTCTATGCTGTGCTCATAATCATGGAATAGCGATTCGAAATTTGCTCGAATCTTTTTATCTACAACGTCGAAGCTAAACAAGTCCCCGAGCGAGAGGTTGCCTTCAATAAGAGCCCCCTTATCGCTCAAAAGAGCAACTCCGTATTCTTCTCGGTCGACAACATTGAATGAAAATATTCTCTGCTTTTTCTTTGGTGCGTCGGGGTTTAATGAGTTAAGCCTTTGTTCTACTTGCGGCACGTAGTGCTGGTTTTTTGTTTCGCCGTATATTTTCATGTCACTAATGCTCGTGGATAAGGCTTATAATGTTCAGGTTAAGAGGCGGGCTAAAGCCCGTCCCAGTGAGCGAAGCGAACGATTTCAGCGATTCGGCTCTCTAAAGCTTTGCTAGCAACCGTTCAATTTTTTTATTTAATGACTGAATATCTTTCAGCCAGTCATCTGGCTTATTAAGCTCGTTAGACTCTCGATATCTGTTAAAACCTTCCACAGCTAACCGATAGTTTTCAACTGCTTTGTCTGATTCGCCCAGTTTTTCACAGGCCGTGCCAATCTCTTTGTAGAAAAGAGGCGTCATTATTCGAATAAACTTTGCTTCTTTATCTAAGACTATAATCTTGCTGGCTACTTCAATAACTTGATCGTAGTCTTTAGCCCCCTTGTACTCCTTAAGGGCCTTACGAAGCTCTTGCCAACGGTCAAATATCTTTTGATTAAATGACGCAGACATTATTGATCCTTTCATGCTAACTACTCGTAGGCGACATGCCATGTCGCGTTTTTTGTCGCGATGGCATGGCCTACCCGACTGCGTTAAAAATTCAGGGTAGCAGGTAGGCGCGATTTGCCACTACACCGGTGGCTCTTAGACGAGGACGACCAGCCCTAGCAAAATCTGCGCCCCGACCAGCGGCAGTGTATCCCCGCCGTAACCCTTACCAGAAACGACAAAGGCTTGCAGAGATGCAGGCCTTTGTTTTGTATTGTTATTTCGCAAAGAATCAAGCTTCACATCAGTTGATGCTTAGTCCGCCACGGTTCGCGCGAGTGCCATCCGTTTGTTCATCAAGCATAGATCCAGATCAATGAACCCCGGGGGCACTCTGAAAACATGCGTTATGCCTTCGCCTATGGCGCCCGGGGGATGGGCACACGGTGTATCTGCCGATTCCGGATGCGGTGGATTTAGGTTTTGGGTTGTTGATGCGGGTGGGGCTTAGATCCACCCCTCACCCTAACCCTCTCCCCAGGGGGCGAGGGGACTGACCGAGGTGTTCTTTCAAGCTACATCGACCTGAATTATCGAGGCGAACTCAGGTTCTGACATCAACAGAGATCGGCTCCCTTTCCCCCTCTCCCCCGTGGGGAGAGGGCTGGGGTGAGGGGTGGCTTTCAAACACGACGCCTATCCCAGCGTGAACTCCTCGCGCAACATCCCCACAAACGCCTCCCGCGCAGGATGAACCCCGGCGTTTTCATGCCAGTAAAACAGGTTGTCGATCGCCGTCAGCTCAGGAAATTCAAACCCCGCGCAACCCGCCCCTTTGGCGTACTGATCAAACACGCCTTTTGGCACTAGCGCGACACCCGCCCCGGCACTGACGCAGCCGACAATCGCCCCGTAACTGGCCAGGCTGACGATCGGCAACGCCTGCCCCTGCCGCAGCAACCAATGTTCCAGCGCCGCCCGGTAGGGACAGCCCTGAGGCCACATGAACACTGTCTTGTCCTGCAAATCCGCGATGTCACGCACCGGCCCCATAGATGTCGAGGCAATCAGCAGCAGCTCCTCGCGGTACATCGGCGTGCGCTTGAGGTGTGAGCGCTCGACATCCACGGCGACGATCGCGCCGTCGAGCCGGTGATTAAGTGTGTCGTCGAGCAATTGGCTCCAGCTGCCGGTGGTGAGCTCCAGCGCAACCGAAGGGAAACGCTTGTGGAATTTGGCCAGCAGCCGCGGCAAACGACCGGTCGCCGACGACTCGATGGCGCCAATGCGCAACGGTCCGGACGGCTCGGCCGCAGGGTCCACCGCGCGTTTCGCTTCAACCGTCAGGGCGAGAATTTTCGAGGCATAAGCCAGAAAGGTTTGCCCCGCCGGGCTGATTCGCAGCCCTCGGCCCTCGCGTAGAAACAGCGCGACACCCAGCTCCGCTTCCAGGGACTTGATCCGTGCCGTGATGTTCGACGGTACGCAATGCAATCGTTCGGCCGCCCGGGCGATGCTGCCGACCTCGGCGACGGTCTTGAACATGCGAATCTGTGCCAGCTCCATACATCACCTAAAGTGAACAGTTGATGCAGTATAAGTCAGTTGTGGAGAACGGTCAGGCTTCTGATACTCGGTGTATCCGCTCACAGGTGCCCGACCATGAAGCCACTCACGCCCTCCCCCGACTCTCCCGTCAAAATCATCCTGACCATGGCATTTGTTGTCGGCTGCTGGGGTTACTCACCGACCGGCATTCACATCGGCCTGCAAACCTATGACCCCGGTCATCTGGCGCTGCTGCGGTTTCTGGTGGCGTCGGCGTTCATGGCCGTGGTCGCAGTGTTCCGGGGCATCCGCCTGCCGACCATTCGCGACCTGCCGCTGCTGTTCGCGCTGGGTTTCTTTGCGGTGAGCCTGCATCACGTGGCGATCAATTTCGGCCAACAAAGTGTCAGCGCCGGCGCGTCCAGTGTGTTGGCCCAATCGACGCCGTTGTTCAGCACACTGCTGGCGCGCTTTGTGTTCAAGGACCGGGTGAGCGTGTGGCGTTGGGGCTGTGTTCTTCTGGGATTGACCGGCGCGGTGATTGTGGTGGCCGGCGATCACGGACTGGGCAGCATCGACGCCCACGGCTTGTTGATTCTGCTGGCGGCAGTGTCCTGGAGTGTTTACTTCGCGTTGCACAAGCATCACGCCCGGCGTTACGACGGGCTGACGCTGGTGTGTTACACCGTCTGGGCCGGGACGGTGCTGCTGTTGATTTATCTACCCGGCCTGGCGAATCAGGTGGTCAGTGCACCGGTTCATGTACAACTGGCGGTGGTTGCGTTGGGCGTGTTCCCCAGCGCCCTCGCGTACCTGGCCTGGGCGTATGTGTTGGCTCACGTAGATCTGAGCCGGGCAACGATGACGCTGTACCTGATTCCACCGACCGCCATGGCGATTGCGTCTTTTGCGCTGGGCGAGCGGCCGACGTTGATGATCATTGTTGGCGCGCTGGTGGTGTTGGTCAGTGTGCTGGCCTTGAATCTAGAGCGGCGGGTGGTGGTTCCGGTTGCCAGTGTCTGATCGCTGATTTGTGGTGAGGCGTTCCGACGAAGAACGATGACTCGGTTGGCCTGCTTCACAAAAAACCCGGCGCACTGGCCGGGTTCTGTTTATCGCCTGTCATCGGAGAGCGGTGTTGGCTCATCTGCCGGAGGAACGTCCTCGGCCGCATCAGGATCCATCCAGTCTTCAGGTCGATCTGCATCAGCCTCAGCCGGGTCGCGCGAAGGGTCCATGCCGGGTGGCGCGTCGTGATCCATGGACGGCTCGTCGGTGCCGGGCATGGGTCTGGTAGGGTCGGTATTGGGCGTTCCACCCTGGAACATCGAATCGTTAGCCATGACGCACCTCACTGATGAGGTCCAGCAAATCTGGGCCGTACTCGTTGGAAGCAGGGCCGCGGATGAGGTGCTATCGAGTAGACAAACGGTTGTCAGCGATCTGCCGAAAACCGGTCGCGACTGTTGGTCAGGTGCAGCCACATGGCCGCCCGCGCCGCATCCGGATCCTGGCGTTTGATAGCGTTGAGAATCGCCTCGTGCTCAAGGTTGGCCAGTTGCCCGAGCTTGCTCAAGTCCACTGCGCCGCGCTCGGCGGCATTGACGCGGGTTCGCGGGATCATGGCGCTGCCCAGTTGCTGCATGATTTCGGTGAAGCACACGTTGCCGGTGGCTTCGGCGATCAGCAGATGGAAGCGCTTGTCGGCTTCGACGCAGCTGTCATTGTTGGCCAGCAGGCTCTGATAGTCGTCCAGCGCTTCGCGCATCTGCGCCAATTGATGATCCGTGCGACGGCTTGCAGCCAGTGCGGCGGCCTGGGTTTCCAGGCCCATGCGCAACTCCAGAATGCTGCGCACCCCCAGCGCGGTATCGACGTTCAACCGAAGCCCCTGCTCCGGCGCTCGTTCAATCACAAAGGTGCCAATACCGTGGCGGGTCTCCACCAACCCGGACGCCTGCAGCTTCGAGATCGCCTCGCGCACCACCGTGCGACTGACCCCATGCTCCTGAACAATCGTGTTCTCGGACGGCAGCTTGTCCCCGGGCAGCATTTGGCCGAGCAAGATGCTCTGGGTCAGTTTGGCGACCAGGTCATGGGCCAGGTTGTGGGTGCGCTTGCGGGCAGGCGCGTCGAGGTCTTCTTGCATGGCGATCATCCGAAAGCAGGGCTATCGGAATCGTAGCACTGGGCTCGACGGAAATCTCGGGAAAACGCCATCCACTTGTATGACAACACTCAACAACTACGGCATCAGAGGCCAGCAACAAGGCGCCCAACAACCGCAAAAAGAATAACAAACCTCTTATACAACGCCATTTTGTTGGATTAAGACGCTTGCAGGACCAAAAAATGTAGTTGTATGATGTCTATCAACATCGCAACATCCGGCCACACCCCGCATAACAATAATCAGTGGGAGAAAACGAAGTGAATACATCCATATCCGGGACGAACGATGGCGCCGATTCGGTCCTGAAGTCCGCCATCTCGAAAGTGAAACGCCATGTACTGCCGCTGTTCGTGATCATGTTCATCGTCAACTACATCGACCGCGTGAACATCGGCTTCGTCCGTGCCCACATGGAACATGACCTGGGGATCGGCGCTGCCGCCTACGGCCTCGGTGCCGGGCTGTTCTTCATTGGTTACGCGCTGTTTGAAGTGCCCTCCAACATCCTCCTGCAAAAAGTCGGCGCACGAATCTGGCTGACCCGCATCATGCTGACCTGGGGCCTGGTTGCCGCTTGCATGGCGTTCATCCAGAACGAAACCCACTTCTACATCCTGCGATTCCTGCTGGGCGTGGCCGAAGCCGGTTTCTTCCCCGGCGTGATTTATTACTTCACCCGCTGGTTGCCTGGCATTGAGCGTGGCAAAGCGATTGCGATCTTCTTGAGCGGTTCGGCCATTGCTTCGCTGATCTCCGGTCCGCTGTCCGGGCTGCTGCTGCAAATCAGCGGATTCGGCCTGCACGGCTGGCAATGGATGTACTTCATTGAAGGGATGTTCTCAGTCGGGCTGTGCGTGTTCGTCTGGTTCTGGCTGGACTCCAAACCCCACGACGCCAAATGGCTGAGCCGCGAAGAACAGGACGCTCTGGTCAAAGCCATCGACGACGAACAACTGGCCCGCGAAGCCGCGACGCCGATCAAACCGTCCTTAAGCACACTGCTCAAGGATCGCCAGATCATCCTGTTCTGCCTGATCTACTTCTTCATCCAATTGACCATCTACGCCGCGACCTTCTGGCTGCCAAGCATCATCAAAAAGATGGGCGACCTGAGCGACATACAGGTCGGGCTGTTCAACTCGATTCCGTGGCTGCTGTCGATCGTCGGCATGTACGCCTTCGCTTCGCTGTCGGCCAAATGGAAGCATCAACAAGCCTGGGTCGCCGCTGCCCTGCTGATCGCGGCGGCCGGAATGTTCATGTCCACCACCGGCGGGCCGATCTTCGCCTTCGTTGCGATCTGCTTTGCTGCGTTGGGTTTCAAATCGGCGTCGTCGCTGTTCTGGCCGATTCCCCAGGCCTATCTGGATGCACGGATCGCTGCGGGTGTGATCGCGCTGATCAACTCGGTGGGCAATCTCGGCGGCTTCGTTGCACCGACCACATTCGGTCTGCTGGAAGAACGCACCGGCTCGATTCAGGGCGGGCTATACGGCCTGGCCGCGACCTCAATCATTGCCGCGATCATCGTTTTCGCCGCACGCAACAAACCGAAACCTGCACCTGCTGCTCTGGGCAAACCAGCGCCCAAGCACGCCTGAATATCTGTGTTGAAGGACATGAAAATGAACGCACAAGAAACCGCAAAAGCCCCGATCATCACCAGCATGCAGATTGTTCCGGTGGCCGGCCACGATGGCATGCTGCTCAACCTGAGCGGCGCTCACGGGCCGTTTTTCACCCGCAACATCGTGATCCTCAAGGACAACGCCGGTCACACTGGCGTCGGTGAAGTACCGGGCGGCGAGCGCATTCGCCAGACCCTCGAAGACGCTCGTTCGCTGGTGGTCGGCAGTCCGATTGGCACTTATCAAAAGATCCTCAATCAGGTGCGCCAGACTTTCGCTGATCGCGACGCCGGCGGTCGCGGGCTACAGACGTTCGATTTGCGCATCACTATCCACGCCGTCACTGGCCTTGAAGCTGCGCTGCTTGATCTCTTGGGTCAGCACCTGGACGTGCCGGTGGCCGCCCTGCTCGGCGAAGGCCAGCAGCGCGACGAAGTGAAGATGCTGGGATATCTGTTTTATGTCGGCGATCGCAACGAAACCGATCTGGCCTATCGCAGCGAACCGGATGCCGACAACGACTGGTTCCGCGTGCGTCACGAAAAAGCCATGACCGCCGACGCCGTGGTCCGCCTGGCCGAAGCCGCCCACGCCCGTTACGGGTTCAAGGACTTCAAACTCAAGGGTGGCGTGCTCAGTGGCGATGAAGAAATCGAAGCCGTCACCGCCCTGGCCGAACGCTTCCCCGACGCGCGCATTACCCTTGATCCGAACGGCGCGTGGTCACTCAAAGAAGCCATTCGTCTGTGCCGGGATCAGCATCATGTGCTGGCTTACGCCGAAGACCCGTGCGGCGCGGAAAACGGTTATTCCGGACGTGAAGTCATGGCTGAATTCCGTCGCGCTACGGGCTTGAAAACCGCCACCAACATGATCGCCACCGACTGGCGGGAAATGGGCCACGCGATCCAGTTGCAATCGGTGGACATTCCGCTGGCCGACCCGCACTTCTGGACGATGCAGGGTTCGGTCCGCGTGGCGCAGATGTGCCATGAATGGGGCCTGACCTGGGGCTCGCATTCCAACAATCACTTCGATATTTCCCTGGCCATGTTCACCCACGTCGCGGCGGCCGCACCGGGTGAAATCACTGCCATCGACACCCATTGGATCTGGCAGGACGGTCAGCGCCTGACCAAAGCGCCGCTGCAAATCGTCGGCGGCTGCGTGCAGGTGCCGAAGAAACCCGGGTTGGGCGTTGAACTGGACATGGATCAACTGGCCAAGGCCCACGAACTGTACAAAGGCATGGGATTGGGCGCGCGGGATGACAGCGTGGCGATGCAGTTTCTGATTCCGGGATGGAAATTCGATAACAAGCGACCGTGTCTGGTGCGCTAATCAGCAGGAACACCATAATCCTGTGGGAGCGAGCTTGCTCGCGATGAGGCCATAACATTCAACATCATCACTGACTGTTACACCGCCATCGCGAGCAAGCTCGCTCCCACAGGAATCGCAGTCTCTAATTCGTCTGGGCCGCTTGCAGCAACCAGCCCCGGAACGCCGCCATCGCCGACGTTTCAGGGCGGGACTGCAAACGGGTCAGCCAGTAACTGCCGGTGGTGATCCCGATGGCGAACGGTTGCTCGATTGCACCTGCCGCCAGTTGCCGGGCGAACATCAACGGCGGCGCCAGCGCAACCCCCGCCCCTTGCAGCGCCGCTTCCATCATCGCCAGCGACGAGTCGAAGACGATGCTACGGGGCGGTGCTGTGTGGGTCGATAGGCCGGTGGCCTGGAACCATTCGGGCCACTCGTCCGTGCGATAGGAACGCAACAGCGTTTGCTGCAACAGATCTGTCGGTGTTTTCAGTTGCCGGGCAATCTCGGGCACACACAACACCGATAACGGCGCCTCGATCAACCGCACCGCTTCAATGCCATGCCACGCCCCCGCGCCAAAACGAATGGCGTAATCCAGCCCTTCAGCCGCCACATCCACTCGATTATTGTTGGTCGACAGGCGCAAATCTATGAACGGATGTTTCGACTGGAAGTCGGTCAACCGTGGCAACAACCAGCCCACCGCGAACGTCCCCACCGCGCCGACCGTCAATACCTCGCGAAAATGTCCGCCCTCGAATCGCTCAAGGGTTTGCGCGATACGGTCGAAAGACTCGCGCAGCACCGGCAGCAGTGTTTCGCCTTCACTGGTCAGCATCAGCCCGCGGGGCAAGCGCTTGAACAAGGTCACGCCCAGTTGAGACTCAAGGCTCTTGACCTGGTGGCTCACCGCCGCCTGAGTGACACACAACTCCACCGCCGCCCGGGTGAAACTCAAATGCCGGGCAGAGGCCTCGAAGGCGCGCAATGCATTGAGCGGTAATTGAGGCCGGATCATATCCACTCCAAAATTTTTCTAATGGCTCGTCCGAAATATGCTCGGTTGTCGAAACTCGCCAGACTGCATAGATTTTGCTCGCCCGTCAGCGGCCAGGTTTGCAAAGCCGCTCGGAGTGTAGCGGTTAACACCCTTGAAACTCATGGAAAGTGAATCAATCATGCCTAACAAGCTCATGTCTTACAGCGCTTTCGCACTTTTCCTCAGCGCCGGTCATTGCGTGGCGGATGACCGCATCGAAGCCATTGTAAAGGCCGCCATCGAACCGGTGATGCAACAACAGCAGATCCCCGGTGTCGCGGTCGCCATCACCGTCAACGGCCAATCGCATTACTTTAACTACGGCGTGGCCTCGAAGGAAAACGGCAAAGCCGTCACCGAAGACACCCTGTTCGAGATCGGTTCGGTGAGCAAAACCTTCACCGCTACCCTCGCCGCCTACGCTCAGGCCACCGGCAAACTGTCCCTGTCCGACAAAGCCAGCAGCGTTCTGCCGGAACTGCGTGGCAGCGCGTTCGATAACATCAGCGTGCTGCAACTGGGCACCTACAGCGCTGGCGGACTGCCACTGCAATTCCCCGACGATGCCGATGCACCGGACAAGATGCTCGGCTATTTCAAGCAATGGAAACCGACCTATGCCGCCGGCACCCATCGGCAGTATTCGAACCCGAGCCTGGGGTTGTTCGGTTATCTGGCGGCCAAAAGCATGGGCCAGCCGTTTGATGAGGTGATGGAAAAGTCCCTGTTGCCGAAACTCGGACTGAAGCACACCTATCTCAAGGTGCCGCAGGCTCAAATGGGGCTTTACGCTCAGGGTTACAACAAGGATGACAAGCCTGTGCGGGTTGGGCCGGGGGCACTGGATTCGGAGGCTTATGGCGTGAAAACCAGCGCCGCGGACCTGATTCGTTATGTTGAAGCGAACATGAAACCGGCCAGCCTTGAAGATCCGGTGCAGCGGGCAATTGCCACGACCCATATCGGTTACTACAAGGTGGGCGAGATGACTCAGGGGTTGGGTTGGGAGTTCTACAACTACCCGGCCACCCTCGATACATTGCTGGCGGGTAACTCGACGCAGATGGCGATGGAGGCGCACGAAGTTCAGTGGCTGACCCCGCCGCAGCCTCAACCAGAAAACGTATTGATCAACAAAACCGGTTCAACAAGCGGCTTCGGTGCTTACGTGGCGTACGTGCCGTCGAAAGACATCGGCATCGTGATCCTGGCCAACAAAAACTACCCGAACCCTGAGCGGATCAAGATTGCTCATACGATATTGGGCGCACTACTCAAATAGATCGTTCTCTGGAGACACTCACTTACCTGTCGAGCGGGGGTCAATGTCAGTAATAAAAATGGGCGCCCCCTTTGAGGTCGCCCATTGTCGTTACTGCGTCAGCTCAATGCCGAGTCGGCGGCTGAGTGTCAGGCGCATCCCTTCTCGGATCAAGATTTTCCCGTGCCTGATTCACCAACAACTCGGCGACCGCCGCCAATTGCAGAATCGACTGCAGCACATGGCGGTTCGAGCCTTCCAGTTTTCCGGCAAAATTCGCAATCAGGACATTCAGGGTGGCAAGGGTTTCGCAGGCCTGATTCAGCAGGGCTAGTGTGTCGACACCAGGAGCAACAGTGAAAATCTGCTGGGTCGTGGCGGTACGCCTGGGGCTTCGAGCGACTGCACCTTTTGCGGTTTCACACCGCTTTGCGGGATCGAGATGATCGGCGTCGGTTAGGGTTTGCGGTTGATTCTTGCTGAACTTTTTCACAGACGAGGCTCCTTTTTGTGCCATTGGTGTTTTTCGTCCCTGGATCCCTGAGTGTCGCGGACTCCCACGTCCGACCGCGATTTTGCGGTGGCTGACGAAGGCTAGCGGTGCGCTCTGACAGAAACCAGTTCATAAAGTCCGACAGGACTTGAAGGAAATTTCCGAGACCAATAGAAGCCAATACATCTCACCCCGGAACACCCGGTTTTTTAGCAGCTGCCAGGCAAAAAAATGGGCGACCTCTTGAGGTCGCCCATTTTTCATTGTTGTTCAATCATCCGGCATTTCAGGGGGCTTGGTGGGTTTGGCCGGTTTGCCCGGTTTTGCGCCTTTGGCACCCTTGGCGGCCGGTTCGGCTACAACGGGCGTCGCGACCGTCGGCGCTGCTGCTTCTTTCTCGGTCACTGGCAACGCGTCGATGGTCTCGAAAATTTTCTTCAAATTGACCGATTTTGATTCATCCCCCGAACTCTCGAACTTCTTTTCGCCGTCCTTGCCCACCAGGATGACTTTGGGTAACGCCCCCGCACCGAGTTTCAGCGAGCGGATCAGTGCCATGGTGTCCTGTTGCCCGAGATCCTTGCCGTCGAGCTGACCGAACATGTTCAGCACGGTGTACACCCTGATATTGCGTTGGGCGACTCCCTCCTTGTTGGCTGGATCGTCCAGCGACTTTTTCAGGCCAACCCACACCGGATCAACCGTGCTGGAAGCAATAACAATCAGTGGTCGCGCCCTGCCCTTGTCTATATCCAGCGGTGAGCCGTCATCGGCAGCGAACAAGGGGCCGGCGAAAGCCAGCAGGGTAGTCAGGGTCAATGACCTGATGAGCATGCGCATCTCCTTTTGATATCCACGCTCTAATGATTGCGCATCGCGGCGTTCGTTCCGGGTGACGCACCGCAATTGTGTTCCGCCTTGCCCCAAGCTTAGGTCAGGGCGGTCATTGCGCAACAGGCTGAGCTAATCTCATAGCTCAACAACAAAGCCCTGATCCGCCGTGAGGACCTCTGCATGAGCGCTCAGCTGAACCACACCATTGTCTGGTGCCGCGACAAGCAGACATCAGCAAACTACCTGGCAGAAATCCTCGGCCTGCCCAGCCCCGAACCCTTCGGCCCGATGCTGATCGTCAAGTTCGACAACGGCGTGTCACTGGACTTCTACGACAATGACCCGCCGATTGCCTCCCAGCACTACGCGTTTTTGATCGGTGACGACGATTTCGATGCGGCCTTCGCCCGCCTGCAAGCACGAAAGCAACCCTGGTGGGCCGACCCCGGCAAGCAACGACCGAACCAGATCAACGATTACGGCGGTGGCCGGCGGGTTTATTTCGATGACCCGGACGGGCATCTGCTGGAGATTCTGACCCGGCCCTAGGCCGCGTCAGCCACCAACGCCGGAATGGGCGGTGAAAAACGGAATGCGTTTTTCCAGCACTTGATGCTTGTTCGACTAAAAGGCCAGTTTGTAACCGATCAGCACCAGCATCGTGGCCAGGCAAGGACGCAATACTTCATCGGAGATACGGCCAGTCAGGTGGCTGCCCAGGTAAATCCCCGGCAGCGAACCGACCAGCAAGTAACCCAGCACGTGCCAATCCATGTTGCCCATGCTCGCATGGCCGAGGCCTGCAACCAGGGTCAGCGGTACGGCGTGCGCTATTTCCGTGCCCACCAGGCGGCGGGTCGGCAGCAGCGGATAGAGAATGAACAACGCGACGGTGCCCAGGGCGCCAGCGCCGATGGAGGTCAGGGCAACCATGGTGCCGAGGACCAGGCCGGTGATCACGGTCAGTACATTCAAACGTTTGCCGCTGGGGTTGTAATTGCCACCCGCACGCTTGTGGGCGAAATCGAGCAGGCGTTTCTTGAAGAAAATCGCCAGCGCCGTGGCAAACAGTATAAAGCCCAACGCCTGTTTGATAACAGCGTTCATCGCCTCGGGTGATGTCTGCAAGGTGCTCAGGAACCACAGCGTCAGCGCCACCGCCGGCACACTGCCGAGGGTCAACCAACCGGTAATTGCCCAGTCGATGTTCTTGTTCTTTCTATGAGCCAGCACGCCACTGGACTTGGTAATCGCCGCGTACAGCAAATCCGTGCCCACTGCGGTGGCCGGATTGACACCGAACCACAACAGAATGGGGGTCATCAACGAACCGCCACCCACGCCAGTCATCCCGACAATAAAGCCGACCACCAGACCTGCTACGACTAAACCGAAATTACCGAATTCCATTAACACGCCCACAAAAAACGCATGAAAAATCTGGCCCGCAGCATAGCGATTTTTCTTATAACCACTTATATCGATGCGATCTATCTTTATGCACTTCCTCGCTTACTGCACCGGCAAGAAATTCAAAAACAGCAAACTCTGCGCGTAATTCAAACCGATCCGGCGGTAGCGTTCATCCAGCAACTGCGTCAGCAGGTCCAACCGCGCGACGATCTTGCCGAACTCCACAGCAAAACTCAGGTTGCTGCCCTCCTCCGAAATTTCGTTGGAGAACAGCAAAGGCCCGCCGTTCTTGTTTTGCCGCTGACTGAGTATCCAGGTGGCTTTCTCGATGTTGCGGGCAGCGTTGCTGACGAACGTCGGGTTGATCGCATCCGTCATGTAGAACTCGAGTCGATTACCGTGGGCGGTGACGAGCATGCTGCCGATGGCATAGATGAAAGCACCAACCCGGTCGCCGAGAAATTCCGGGCTCATGGCGTAACTCAGCGCTGCCAGGTCTTTTTTGCCACCCAGGGTCGGCAGCGGCTGTTGCTGTTCGATGGCCATGCGCACTTGATTGCCAGCGGTGCGGGCATCGAGGAAGCCGGATTTTTTCAGCTCGTCCGGGTTGCGCAGGTAGAGCTTGCTCATCAGCAGATAGAGGCTGTCGAGGTTGTCACGCATCGCCAGGGTCGCCATGCGGTCGACGCTGGTCTGGAGGAATTCCTGGGGTTTGCCTTCGCGGAACTGGCTGACGATGTCGCTGCCCTGCTGCTGACTGCACCCGGAGGCTGCGAGCATCGACAAGCAAGCCAACAGTAGGTAATGGCGGCGGATTGGCGTGGTGATAAGGGGTAAAACTCGAGCCATGGGTTCTTGAACTTGGGCATTTGCCGGCGGTGGGGATCGCCGCAGGCTGGCCAAGGATAGAGCCGTGAATCCTGAAAAAGTGCAGTGCCGACGGTCCGTAAGCGGCGCGGACCGAGTCATACGCAGCCTCGCAGGCTCGGCAGCTGCTACACGTCGATGGAACCACCGGGGTATTCTGCTGCCAACTGGAGAGTATTCATCGACTCAAAATAAGGAGATTTGAATGCGGACCCTCGAACTGGCCGGCGTCAATGTACCGGTCATTGGCCAGGGCACCTGGCGCATGGGCGAAGATCCTTCACGACACACCCAAGAAGTGGCTGCATTGCGCCTGGGCATCGAATTGGGCATGACCCTCATCGACACCGCTGAAATGTACGGCGAGGGCGGTGCTGAGGAAGTGGTCGGTGAAGCCATCGCCGGCAGGCGTGACGAAGTCTTTCTTGTCAGCAAGGTTTATCCGCACAACGCCAGCCGCAAAGGCATCCCCCAAGCGTGCGAACGCAGTCTGCAGCGGCTGGATACCGATTACATCGATCTCTACCTGCTGCACTGGCGCGGCCAGTATCCCCTCGAAGAAACGGTCGAGGCCTTCGAACGCTTGCGCGAAGAAGGCAAGATTGGTCGCTGGGGCGTCTCCAATTTCGACGTCGACGACCTGGAAGAACTGGCCTCACCGGCCTGTGCCACCAATCAGGTGCTCTACAACCTGGAAGAGCGCGGTATCGAGTTTGATCTGCTGCCCTGGAGCCAGCAGCATCATCTACCGCTCATGGCCTACTGTCCGATTGGTCAGGGTGGGCCTATGCTGAACCATACAACGCTCAATCGTATAGCCGCCCGTCACGACGTGACGCCTGCCCAGGTAGCGCTGGCATGGATGCTGCGTAAGGAAGGCTTGATCGCCATCCCCAAAGCGGTCCGACCCGAGCACGTGCAACTCAACGCGCAAGCCGCGCAATTGCAATTGGAGGCTGGGGATCTGGAGGCGCTGGACAAGGCATTTCGCGCGCCACAACGCAAACAGCGGTTGGCCATGGTCTGAGCCATCGCAGTCTGTCAGAGGGCTTCGGCATGAGAAGCACTGATCAGGACGATTCCTTTAATCTGCAACGCTTTATCCAGGCACAGGACCCGGTGTTCAAACGGGTACTGGCCGAGCTGAACGCCGGCCACAAGCGCAGTCACTGGATGTGGTTCGTCTTTCCGCAATTCGCAGGGTTGGGCGGCAGCGAGATGTCCCGCCACTTTGCCATTCGCTCCAAAGAGGAAGCCGCGGCTTACCTCAATCATCCGCTGCTGGGTTCACGATTGCGCACCTGCACTCAGTTGGTGCTGAACATCGAAAAAAGCTCGATTGCCGGCATCTTCGGCCACCCCGACGATCTCAAGTTTCACTCTTCCATGACGCTGTTCGCCCAGGTTGCCGGCGCTAACAGCGACTTTCATCAAGCACTGGACCAGTATTTCCACGGCATCCTGGATGACTGGACGTTGTTGCTGCTGGATTCAAAACAGGCCCAGTTGCCCCCCAATCAAGGTTGAAAAGTCGTCGTCCACGAAGGGCAGAATCGCGTCCGCCACCGGTTGCAGTTGGCGGGTGACGTAGTGGTCGTAGTCGATGGGCGCGCTGCGGATTTCCAGCGGTTCGGGCCCGGCGACGGTGATCACGTAACTGATCCAGCCACCGTTCTGATATTGCCGCGGGCGGCCCTGCTGGTCGTTGTAATCATCGGCAATTCGCGCGGCTCGCACGTGGGGCGGCACGTTGCGCTGATAGTCATCGAGGGTGCGGCGCAAGCGCTTGCGGTAGATCAGGCGGTCGTCGAACTCCCCCGCCAACGTCTTGCGCACGTAGTCGCGCACATAATCCTGATAGGGTTTGCGATTGAAAATGCGCAGGTACAGTTCCTGCTGGAATTGCCGGGCCAGCGGCGACCAGTCGGTGCGCACGGTTTCCAGGCCTTTGTAGACCATTTCGTCGGTGCCATCGGCGCGGGTCACAAGCCCCGCATAGCGCTTCTTGCTGCCCTCCTCGGCACCGCGAATGGTCGGCATCAGAAAGCGTTTGTAGTGGGTTTCGAACTGCAATTCCAGCGCACTGTCCAGACCGTATTCCTGCTGCACATGCTCGCGCCACCACTGGTTGACGTGATCCACCAGCGCGCGGCCAATCTGTGCGGCTTCTTGCTGACCGTGCGCGCGGCGCAGCCAGACGAAGGTCGAGTCGGTGTCGCCGTAAATCACCGTGTGGCCCTGGGCTTCGATCAGCTGTCGAGTACGCAGCATGATCTCGTGGCCGCGCAGCGTGATGGACGACGCCAGGCGTGTATCGAAGAAACGGCAGCCGCTGGAACCGAGCACGCCGTAAAAGGCGTTCATGATGATCTTCAGGGCCTGGGACAGCGGCGCGTTGTGTTCGCGCTTGGCGGTTTCGCGACCTTCGGCGACCCGGGAGACGATGGCGGGCAGGCAATGCCGGGTTCTCGAAAACCGCGCACCGCGAAAACCCAGCACCGACTCGCTGTCATCGGGATGTTTAAGCCCCTCGATCAAGCCCACCGGGTCGATGAGGAAGGTACGGATGATCGAGGGATAGAGGCTTTTGTAGTCGAGCACCAACACCGACTCGTACAGGCCCGGTTGCGAGTCCATGACAAAACCGCCGGGGCTGGCTTGCGGTGGCCGTCCGCCGAGGTTCGGCGCAACGAAGCCCTGGCGGTGCATCAGCGGCATGTAAAGGTGAGTGAACGCCGCCACCGAGCCGCCGCTGCGATCCGCCGGCAACCCGGTGACGCTGGCCCGTTCCAGCAGGAAGGTCAGCAACTCGGTCTTGGCGAAAATCCGTGTCACCAGCTCGCAATCCTTGAGGTTGTACTTGGCCAGGGCCGGTTTGTCCTCGGCGAACATGCGGTTGATTTCGTCCATGCGCTGGTACGGATTGTTGATCGACTTGCCTTCACCGAGCAGGGTTTGCGCGACGTTTTCCAGGCTGAACGAGGGGAAACTCCAGGTCGCCGAGCGCAGGGACTCGATGCCGTCGATGATCAGCCGGCCGGCGGCCGAGGCGAAGTAATGGTTGCGGCTACCGTGTTCGCGCCACTGCATCTCTTCGCCGCCACGCCCCAGTTTCAGCGGCACCGCCAGGCGCCGGGCGTGTTCGTGGAGCACACGCAAATCGAACTGCACGACGTTCCAGCCAATGATCGCGTCGGGATCATGGCGGGCGAACCACTCATTGAGTTTTTTCAGCAACAGGGTTCGGGAGTCGCAGTATTCGAGTTGGAAATCCACCTCGCTGTCATCACCGTTGGGCGGGCCGAGCATGTAGACCTGGCGCTCGCCACAGCCTTCCAGGGCGATGGAGTACAACTCGCCCTGAGCGGTGGTTTCGATGTCCAGGGAGACCAGCCTGAGGCTCGGTCGGTAATCGGGGTCGGGTTTCATCTGCGCATAGAGCAGCAGGCCCTCGGCGTTCGGCGCGCCACTGAACCGGACCGGCGCGGTGATGAAACGCTCCATCATGTAGCGTTCCGGCGGACGCACGTCGGCTTCGAACATGTCGACGCCGGCCTTGCGCAGTGCGGTTTCCAGGCGCATCAGCTGACCGTGCTGCTGGCAATACAGACCGAGCACCGGGCGGTGCTCGAAATCCAGCAACGCCAACGGCCGCAGCTCGACGTTCTTTTCGCCGCGCAGCAGCACTTCGGCCTGCTCCCGTTGTACTGCGGGGATAAACGCCACCGACGGTTGATGAGGCAGGCGGATCCGCTGGGGACCGGCATCGGTCGCCAGCCAGAACTCGACTTCCGTGCCGGCCGGGGTATCGCGCCAATGCCGGGTCAGGACGAAGCCCTGCTGTAAATCCACCACTGCAACCTCACATTTGATTCAGGTCGCAATTCTACGCGTCATCGCGGGCGATAGCCCTCTCTGCGAGGTGGATGAAATCCGTGTGGGAGCGAGCCGGCTCCCACAGGGTTGAGTCAGTCCATGGATCAATGAATAATTTGAAAAGTTTCAGGTTTACCGAAGAAAAACCGCCGAATGACGTTTTTTGCGCGCTATCTGCCGCTTTCTCCCTTGCCCTCAGCGCCTGCGTCTACGATCCTTCAAGAACAACGACAACACCTGAGAAACCGCCATGAAAACCGTCGCCCAACTGCTGAAGTTAAAGGCTGAACAGAATCATGAAGTCCACACCATTGCGCCGCATCAAATGGTGCTGGAAGCGCTAATGGTCATGGCCGCGAAAAACGTCGGCGCATTGCCGGTCGTGAAGAATGGCGAGGTCGTCGGCATCATCAGCGAGCGTGACTATGCGCGCAAACTCGTGCTCAAGGGCCGCTCCTCCGTCGGTACGCCGGTCGAAGACATCATGGTGTCGCCGGTCATCACCGTGGACACCCATCAAACCGTCGAAACCTGCATGGGCATCATGTCCGACAAACGCCTGCGCCACTTGCCGGTGGTGGAAAACGGCACATTGATCGGCTTGCTGTCCATTGGTGACCTGGTCAAGGAAGCTATTGCCGAACAGGCTGAACTGATTCGTCAGTTGGAACAGTACATCCGCGGCGAATGATCATTTCGGCCAATGCCGCGCGAAGACCGGTGCCAATGTCGGGTGCCGGTCGATGCGTTCCAGCCATGCGAAAAACCCGGGCCTTGCACTGCGTAAATGCTCCCGACTGCCCGCCCACCTGGAAACCACCGCCGCCAGCACATCCAGCGCCCCCGGCGTTTCATCGCCCAGGTACAAATCGCCCGAAAACTGATCGGCAAACACCTCCCAACTCCAGTGCAGTCGCGCGCGGGTGCCGACCATGAGGTTTTGCCTGGACAGTTCATCCGCCTCGGCCAACCAGCGCTCGGGGTAATCAATGATGCCAATCGCCGAATAGCAATGGCTGACGATGTACACCAGGCCGCGAATGGCCTGATCCCGCGCGGCGGTGTTTTTCGGCAACAGGTTTGATTTGGGAAACGTGAGCCCCAGATGAATCAGGATCGCCGCGCTCTCGGTGAGAACGCTGCCGTCAGGCAATTGCAGTGTCGGAATCTGCTTGAGCGGATTGAGCTTCTCCAGCGCGTGGGCCGCCTCGGGAGAGGATTCAACGTCGATGAAGCGGTAAGCAATCTCGCAGAGCTCCAGTGCCGCTTCTATCGCGGCAGCGCCGGAATTCTGGTGTCCGTATAGCTGGTACATATCGCGCGCTCCTGACGAAACGAACAGAGTCAGTAGACGAGTGGGCACGGGGCACATTCCCGTCATCGGCCAGTCTAGCCGGTGAACAAGGGCGCGGCTGAGCCATGCTCGCGTGGGGTGCGTCGTCCTTCCTATCATTGCGGTCGATGTTCATCATCACGTCAATGAAGTTCTCATAAAAAATGCTTGGCGTAACATCCGCTCCATACCCAACAAATACACCCCGGAGCACACCCTCATGAAACGCCAAATCCTCCTCAGCATCGCTTTCTCGGTTTTTGCAGTTAACGCTTTCGCCGCTACCTCTGCTCACCCGGTTGTCGCTGAAGGCGGCTCGGATCGTCTGATTGAAAGTCGTGTGGCTGAAGGTGGTTCGGATCATCTGATCGAGAATCGCGTTGCTGAAGGTGGCTCCGATCGTCTGATCGAAAACCGCGTTGCTGAAGGTGGCTCCGATCGTCTGATCGAAAACCGCGTCGCTGAAGGTGGCTCCGATCGTCTGATCGAGAATCGCGTCGCTGAAGGTGGCTCCGATCGTCTGATCGAAAGCCGCGCAGCATAAATGAATGGTTTTACCGTGGTACTCAATGAAAAACCCGGCCTCATCAGCCGGGTTTTTTTACGCCTGTTTTTTGTTGTCGGTCACTTGCCCGCACGTGCCATGCATCGCTGGTAGCGTTCATCGACCCGTTTGGCGAACCACGCCGTGGTGAGTTTGCGGGTGATTTTCGGGCTTTGCAGCACGATCCCGGGCAACACCGCACGCGGTAATGGCCGACCTTCTGCCTGCTCGGCCAGGGCGAAAACCCGCGCATAGAGCTGGGTGTCCTCGAACTCGAGGTTTTTGCCCTCCTCCAATTGGTCCCGAATGGTCGGATTGCGCATGTCCAGTTGCTTGCCGAGGGTGCGCACCGCCAATTCCGTGGTGCCAGGCATGATCGAATCGTAGCGGACCAGGTCCCCATCCAGCGCCAGCGGTATGCCCGAAGCGCGACTCACCGCGTTCTGAAACGCGGCATTGCGACTGGCGTACCAACCGGCATTGAAATCGGCGAAGCGATACAGCGGTTGTTTGTAGCTCACCGGATAACCGAGCAAGTGGGCGATACCGAAATACAGGCCGCCGCGACGACTGAACACTTCATGCCGGATCGAACCGTCCACCGGATACGGATACGCCTTCGCCTGTTGCTCGGCGAAATCGATACTGACCTGCATCGGCCCACCGGTGTGCACCGGGTTAAAGCCACCAAACAGCGTCCGGCCCATCGGCACCAAGCCGATGAAATCATCGAAGATCGCGCTGAGCTCTTTTTCGCTGCGCGCCGCATTGAGTCGGTCGCTGTAGCTTTTTCCGTTGGATGAACTCACCTGCAGCGCACCGCTCACCAGCAGGCCGGGGATATGGACTTTGTCGGCACGGCGGTCGATCTCCTCGCGGGCGATCTTGCCCAGGCCCGGCACGGGTGGGTCAACCTGAAAGGTCGACTCCTGCTCGGTGACCGCCAGTACCGAGCACACGTTTTGGGTGGACGGATAAATGTTTTGAACAGCAAATGCTGCGTAAATATCGGTGGCCCAGCCTTGGCGATCAGTGGCTTTGGCCGGCAGCAGGCGCACGATCTCGGCCTTGACCTCCGCGGGCTTGCGCGCAGGAAGTTCCTGCGTTCGCTGAGTGCCGCAACCGGCGAGAACCAGCAGCGCGGCGACGCTCATCATCAATCGATTGGCTTGCATGTTGCTCCATCAAATCCGTTGAGCCGGGTTAACCATACGATCAATGGCATGGCGCAGGCTATGACTGTGCCTGCCGCGCCCTGTTCCGTTTGGCAGTCTGCCTAACCTCCCGCTTGGGCTGAACCATACTTGAGCCACACGCCGAGGAGGACAGGCTCATGAACCGTAGCGACGTACTGATCATCGGCGCCGGCCCGACCGGGCTGGTGCTGGCGCTGTGGCTGAGCAAACTGGGGATCCGGGTGCGGATTCTCGACAAGACGTCGACGCCCGGAACCACTTCGCGGGCGCTGGCCGTCCAGGCGCGGACGCTGGAGCTGTATCGCCAGCTCGACCTCAGCACTGCTGTGGTGCAGAACGGTCATCGAGTGGGCGCGGCGAACTTCTGGGTCAAGGGCGAACCCGTGGCGCGCTTGCCGCTGACCCGCATCGGCGAAGGCCTGACGCCCTACGCGTTCCTCGAAATCTTTCCTCAGGACGAGCACGAACGGCTGCTGATAGACCGCCTCGAAGCCTTTGGCATCAAGGTGGAGCGCAACACCGAATTAGAGAGTTTCGAAGAAACCGGCGACGGCATCACCGCCTCGCTGCGGTTGGCCGATGGTCAGCAGGAAACCTGTCAGGCCTGCTATCTGGCAGGTTGCGACGGTGCCCGATCGATTGTGCGCAAGACCCTGGACACCGGTTTCCCGGGTGGCACCTACCAGCAGATTTTCTACGTCGCCGACGTGCAGGCCAGTGGGCCGACGTTCAACGGCGAACTGCACGTGGATCTCGATGAAGCGGATTTTCTCGCGGTGTTTCCCTTGGCCGGTACAGGCCGCGCTCGCCTGATCGGCACCGTACGCGACGAGCGCGCCGATCATGCCGAAACCCTCCAGTTTGAAGACGTCAGCAGCCGGGCCATCGAACATATGAAAATAAAGATCGAGCAACTGAACTGGTTCTCGACCTACCGCGTGCATCATCGGGTGGCGGATCACTTTCGCACCGGGCGCGCGTTTCTTTTGGGTGACGCCGCCCACGTCCACAGCCCCGCCGGTGGCCAGGGCATGAACACCGGAATTGGCGATGCCATCAACCTCGCCTGGAAACTCGCGGCGGTGTTGAGCGGCGGCGCTGAGGCCAAAATCCTCGACACTTACGAAACCGAACGCATCGCGTTTGCCCGCAAACTGGTCGCCACCACCGATCGGGTGTTCAGTTTCGTCACGGCCGAAGGGCGCATGGCCGATTTGCTGCGCACGCGTCTGGCGCCGTTCGTGATTCCGAAAATGGCATCGTTTGAGGCGTCGCGCGAGTTCCTGTTTCGGACGGTGTCGCAGATCACCCTGAATTATCGTGGGATGCGTTTGAGCACGGGCGTTGCCGGTCATGTTCATGGTGGCGATCGCCTGCCCTGGGCTCACGACGGTGAAGGGGACAATTTCGAATCGCTGAAGTGTCCGACCTGGCAGGTGCATGTGTATGGCGACACCAGCGACGAAATGATCGCCTGGTGCCACGAACATCATTTGCCGTTGCATGTGTTTGACTGGCGGCCGGCGTTTGAAGCGGCTGGCCTGGGGCGTAACGGGTTTTATCTGTTGCGGCCGGATACGTATGTGGCGATTGCCGACAACTCTGCCGATCCCAAGGTGATTGAGCGGTACTTCCGGGATCACGGGATTCGGCCCTACTTCGGTACTCCCTGATGTGATCGTTCCCACGCTCCGCGTGGGAATGCAGCCCGGGACGCTCCGCGTCCCAGAAGCGGACGCGGAGCGTCCATTGAGGCATTCCCACGCAGAGCGTGGGAACGATCCTGCTTAAACAATTAGATCCCGGCCAGCGCCAGGTCCATCGCAAAGTAGGTAAAGATCAGATCCGCCCCTGCCCGTTTGATCGCGCCAAGGCTCTCACGCACCACGCGATCCTCATCGATCGCCCCGGCCTGCGCCGCGAATTTGATCATCGCGTACTCGCCGCTCACCTGATACGCCGACAGCGGCAAACGCGAGGCTTCACGGATGTCGCGGATGATGTCCAGGTACGCGCCGGCCGGTTTGACCATCAGCGCGTCGGCGCCTTCCTGCTCATCCATCAGTGATTCGCGCACGGCTTCGCGGCGGTTCATCGGGTTCATCTGATAGCTTTTACGGTCGCCCTTGAGCGCGCTGCCGCCGGCTTCACGGAACGGACCGTAGAGCGCCGAGGCAAACTTGGTCGAATAGGCCATGATCGCGGTCTGGCTGAATCCCGCTTCATCGAGCGCCCGGCGAATGGCCTGAACCTGCCCGTCCATGGCCGCCGACGGGGCGATCACATCGGCGCCGGCACGGGCCGCAGCCACCGCTTGTTTGCCGAGGTTGATCAGGGTCTGGTCGTTGTCGACTTCATGGTTGTGCAGCACGCCGCAATGGCCGTGGTCGGTGTACTCACAGAAGCAGGTGTCGGACATCACGATCATGTCCGGCACCGCATCCTTGGCGATGCGCGACATGCGCGACACCAGACCGTTGTCGCTCCAGGTGTCGCTGCCGTTGCCGTCCAGATGGTGCGACACGCCGAACGTCATCACCGACTTGATCCCGGCCCGGGCATAACGCTCGATCTCACCCGCCAGTTTCGACTCCGGAATACGCATCACGCCGGGCATGCTTTTGATGGGTACGAAGTCGTCGATTTCTTCCTCGACGAAAATCGGCAGCACCAGATCGTTCAAGCTGAACTCGGTTTCCTGGAACAGCCTGCGCAGGCTCGCATTGCGGCGCAGACGGCGTGGACGTGCTTCGGGGAACTGACTGGACATGAGGGGTTCCTGAAAAACGGAGGGACAAGACGAAAGTCGTAGGGGGCGAAGCTTATGCCCTGGACCTTGCAGGGCACAAACCTCAGGTGAGGAAAAACCCTTACCGGTTCGGCAATAATCACTGCTCCCCACCGGATGATCGTTCCCACGCTCTGCGTGGGAATGCAGCCAGGGACGCTCTGCGTCCCAAAAGCGTGACGCGGAGCGTCACAAGAGGCATTCCCACGCGGAGCGTGGGAACGATCAAGGCCTCCTTAAAGCGTCAGGGTGCCGCTGATGCAGGTCACCACTGCGCCGCCGATCCAGATCTCGTCGCCCACTTGCTCGACCTGAATGCGCCCGGCGCGGCCCATCGTCAGGCCCTGGCTGGCCACATAGGAAGACGGCGCCAGTCCTTCGCTGAGCAGCCATTGGGCAATCCCGGCGTTCAGGCTGCCGGTGGCGGGGTCTTCCGGCATGCCGTCGCCGGAGATGAACGCCCGCACTTCGAACTGTGCGCCATCGCCATCGCGCTCGGGATGCCAGGGCGCGATGACACCGACGGCCAAGCCGAGCATTTGCGAATGATCCGGTTGCAGGTCCAGCACCTGCTGGCGATCCTCGACCATCACTGCCAGCCATCCAGCGCCGTTATCGACCCACTGGGCCCTGACAATCGCGCCCTGCTCCAACCCGAGCCCTGACCGCACACGCGCCATCAGGTCGACGTCCACCGGCCCGGTTTTTATTAGAGGCGGCGCGAGAAAGGCCAGCTCCGTGCCCTGTCGACGAACCCGGACCAGCCCTACGCCGCACTCCTGAATAATGTCTTCGCCCTTGGGCACGCCACCGGCCTCGAGCCAGGCATGGCAGGTGCCCAGTGTCGGATGGCCGGCGAACGGCAACTCGTTCAGGGTGGTGAAGATCCGTACCCGGTAGTCAGCGCGAGGGTCGCGCGGTTCGAGTATGAATGTGGTTTCGCTGAGGTTGGTCCAGCTGGCAAACGCCGCCATGCGCTCATCGCTGAGCTCATCGGCGCCGAACACCACGGCCAGCGGATTGCCCTTGAGTGCAACGCGGCTGAAGACATCTACTTGCTTGAAATCGAATGAGTGCATGGCCTGCCTTGGTCTTGATCAAATCGAAGCGTTTTACTGGGGGATTTCCAGCCCGCGCATCACCGCCGGCCGCGCCAGAAAGCGCTCCAGCACCCGCGTGACGTTCGGGAAGTCGTTGATGCCCACCAGCTCGCCGGCCTCATAGAAGCCGATCAGGTTACGCACCCAGGGGAAGGTCGCGATGTCCGCGATGGTGTAACGCTCACCCATGATCCAGTCGCGCCCTTCCAGGCGGTGGTTGAGGACATTGAGCAGGCGTTGGCTTTCATCGACGTAGCGGTCGCGCGGACGTTTGTCCTCGTAGTCCTTGCCGGCAAATTTGTTGAAAAAACCGAGCTGGCCGAACATCGGCCCGATGCCGCCCATCTGAAACATCAGCCACTGAATGGTTTCGTAACGCGCTGCCGATTCCTGGGCCAACAATTGCCCGCTCTTGTCGGCCAAGTAGATCAGAATCGCCCCGGATTCGAACAGCGCCAGGGGTTGGTCCCCCGGACCGTGGGGGTCGAGGATCGCCGGGATCTTGTTGTTGGGGTTCAGCGAAAGAAATTCGCGGGACAGCTGATCATTGGCATCGAAGCCCACCCGATGCGGTTCATAGGGCAGTCCGATCTCTTCAAGCATGATCGACACCTTGACGCCGTTGGGTGTCGGCAAGGAGTAAAGCTGGATCCACTCGGGGTACTGGGCGGGCCATTTTTGAGTGATGGGGAATGCGGACAAATCGGTCATGGGGGAGCATCCACGCAGATAAAGTAGGCGCTAATCATAATGTAGGACCTGCCGTAGGCTGCGATCTTTTGGCGTTATCAATATTGCTGATGAGCGAGATCAAAAGATTGCAACCTTTCAGCGACGCCTCACGTGTACTGTGTCCATAAATCCGCAACATTCTGTCGATAACCTCTGCGCCATCCCATCTCAGGTTGCCGATACAGTGCTGCGCACTCGCTCGGATCGAACCAATTGGGCTTCAGAGGACTCTGAAGATTGCCTTTTCGGAAACGGACCGGCGCAACGACATGGAAAACACCCGAAGCTGGGAGCTCGTGGTGTAAAGGTTTGTCAGCCTTAACCGAATGCGCTGAAGATCACCTATTCAAATGATGAACCTTTTGAAACTCGTCAAACGCTTCAAACATCGCGCGTATGTCGTCCTGCCCTCCCTGTTGGCGGCCAGCGCGCTGTTCCTGTTCCTTGAGTCCAGCGAAAGCCGCGCTCAACCGGCAGACGGCACCCAGACGCTGGTGTTCCTGCGCCACGCGGAAAAACCCGAAGGTGGCCTCGGCCAGCTCAACTGCCAGGGCCTGAATCGCGCCATCGACCTGGCCACCTTGCTGCCGGAAAAATTCGGCAAGGCCAACTACGTGTTTGCCGCCAACCCGACACGCAATGTCGAGGAAGGCGAACAGGACAACTCCTACAGCTACATCCGCCCCCTGATGACCATCAACCCCAGCGCGATCAAGCTTGGCTTGCCGGTGAACATCAACTTCTCGGCCAACGACACCAGCGACCTGGCCGATGAATTGCTCCACGACAAGTATCACAACTCGGTCATCTACACCGCCTGGTCCCACGGCTACCTGCCCGAGCTGATCAACAAGGTCGCTGGAGAAGCCGTCGGCAAGAAACAGAACATCACCGATGACTGGGAGTCCAGCGACTACGACTCGCTGTACGTGCTCACCCTGACCTGGCACAACGGCAAGGCCAGTGTGCAGAGCCACGCCTACAAGCAAGGCCTGGATAACGGGCGCGTAACCTGTCCAACGTAAGGATGGGTGCTTCAAGTTTTGTAGTGCCTGTTACGGCCTCTTCGTCGGAACGCCGCCCGGAGCAGGCTCGCTCCCACAGTTGATTTTCGTCGTACACAAACACTGTATTCACTGAAGACCCTGTGGGAGCGAGCCTGCTCCGGGCGGCGTTCCGACGAAAAGGCCGGAAAAACCACCGTCATCCTCGCTGACTGACTCGATCTCGCAAGTATTCGAGCACGGCATCCCGCTCCCCGGCAAACTCAATGCGCAACCCCTTCTTCTCCCGCTGAAACGCATACATCGGGTCGTAATACTCGCGAAGCAACCCTTCGATCCACCCCCGATGCAGGTCCACTGCCCCACTGCTCGCCTGCGCCGCCAGCGCGTCTTCCATCAAAATCAACATCCGCCGATGCCGTTCACCGCCCAACCGTTTCTGCACATTGTTCAGGCTCTCCAGCAAGCGCTCGGAAAACAGCGCAAAGCCTTCATCGCCATGCACGCCGATGAACTCGGCACACAAGTCCACCACGTAATCGCGCAGGATCCGTTCGACCCGCCCTTCCAGGCTGTCTTCAAGCCAGACCATCGGAAACTGTTGCATGCCCTGATACAGCGGCAACGGCAGCGCACAACTGCCGATCGCGCGGCTCTCGTCCTCCAGCACAAACTGCTCGATGCCGTGGGCGCGCTTCTTCAGCACGTCCACCGCCAGGCGGTTTTCAAAATCGATGTTGGAGGGTTGGCCGGTGGCGCGTTTACCGAAACTGGAGCCGCGATGATGGGCGTGACCTTCAAGGTCCAGCCCGTTGCTCAACTGCGTGAGCACTTCGGTTTTGCCAGTGCCGGTCATGCCGCCCAGCAAGACAAAATCACACCGGGCAATGGCCTGATCGACCGTGTCGAGCAAGAACGTGCGCATGGCCTTGTAGCCGCCACCGACGCGCGGATAGTCGATGCCCACCTCGTCCTTGAGCCATTGCTGGACGATCTGCGAACGCAATCCACCGCGAAAACAATACACATACCCATCTGGATGAGCCCGGGCAAAATCGGCCCAGGCCTGGATGCGCTCTGCCTTGATGTCACCGGACACCAATTGATGCCCCAGGGAAATGGCCGCTTGTTGACCGTGTTGCTTGTAACAGGTGCCAACCCGTTGCCGCTCGTGGTCATTCATCAACGGCAGATTGACCACACCAGGGAACGAACCTTTGAGAAACTCAACCGGCGCGCGGGCATCCATCATCGGTCGGTCGTTGAGGAAGATGTCGCGATAATCGGTGGAGTCCATAGACATTAAGACACCTCAACCGCGTTGGTCTGTCGCTCGATCAGTTCACCGATCGGCTCAAGGTTCAGACCAAGCTCAGTGGCCACTTTGAGGAAGTGTTCGTTGCCTTCGGGGGTGACCGCAACCAGCAGGCCACCGCTGGTCTGCGGATCGCAGAGCACGCGTTTGTGCATTTCCTGAAGACGTCCAAGCTTGCTGGCGTAGCTGTCGAAGTTACGCAGCGTCCCGCCCGGCACGCAGCCTTGGTCGAGGTAATACTCGACACCCGGCAGACGCGGCACACGGTCGTACTCGATGCGAGCGGTCACGTTGCTGCCGTCGGCCATTTCCACCAAATGCCCCAGCAGACCAAAACCGGTGACGTCGGTCATCGCGGTGACGCACTCGAGTTTGCCGAAGCGGCTGCCGGGCTTGTTCAGGGTGCACATCCAGTCGCGCGCCAGGCCGATGTCGGCATGGCGCAACTTGCCCTTCTTCTCGGCGGTGGTGAGGATGCCGATGCCCAGAGGTTTGGTGAGGTAGAGCAGGCAACCGGCGGTGGCGGTGTCGTTGCGCTTCATGTGGCGCTTTTGCACTAAACCGGTCACGGCGAGGCCGAAGATCGGTTCCGGCGCATCGATGGAATGCCCACCCGCCAGCGGGATCCCCGCTTCATCGCAGACCGAACGCCCACCGCGAATCACCTCCCGGGCAATCTCCGGCGCCAGTACGTTGACCGGCCAGCCAAGGATCGCAATCGCCATCAACGGATCGCCGCCCATGGCGTAGATGTCGCTGATGGCATTGGTGGCGGCGATGCGGCCGAAATCGAACGGGTCGTCGACGATCGGCATGAAAAAGTCGGTGGTCGACACCACGCCGCGTTCTTCATCGATGGCGTACACCGCCGCGTCATCGCGCGAGGCGTTGCCTACCCAGAGTTTCGGATCAAGGTTCTGCGCCCCGCTGCCGGCCAGAATCACCTCCAGCACCTGCGGGGAGATTTTGCAGCCGCATCCTGCGCCGTGGCTGTACTGGGTCAGACGAATCGGTTCGCTCATGGGGGGACACACCTCGTGAAGTCAGTGCCGAAGAGTCTACATCAACGTCGTCTCCCCCGAGGCCCCACGAATCGTTGACCGAAAGGACAGTTAAGCCAGCAATTCCCTAGCCTTTTCCGTGCATTGAGCAAAACTGGTATGCCTTGTGCAAACGTTTGCGAGTCGCTGATACAAGCGTTTTCGCTACATAACTGCGCAAGCCCGCAGAACCGGGCCTTCGATCCGCACGAAAAGGGACTTTTAATGCACCGCACGTCCAGCCGCGTGACTTGCTCGCGCACTTTTGCTGTTTCCTTGCTGCTGGCCAGCGTTACAGGACTACTCAGCAGCACCGTTTTGGCGCAACCCGCCCCCGCCGAAGAATCCGCCCAGGGCGAAACACTCAGTCCTGAAGCCAGCCCACCGAAAAAAGGCGTGTACCTCTCGGACTGGTTCAACCAGGACCTGACTGTCATCGGCAGCAAAGACATCAGTTTCGGCCCGCAACCGGCCGACGACATTTATCTGGAATACGAGTACTTCGGGCGCAAGGGGCCGTTCGAGTTGTATGGCTACATCGACATCCCGAAAATTTTCGACATCGGCAACAGCCATGACAAAGGTGTGTGGGACCACGGCTCGCCGGTGTTCATGGAGCACGAACCGCGAATTTCCATCGACTACCTCGCCGGCCGTAGCCTGGCCATCGGGCCGTTCAAGGAATGGTACGTCGCCTTCGACTGGATCTATGACCACGGCAGCAACAGCGCCAACCGCGCCAATACGCTGTACAGCGGTTTGGGCACCGACATCGACACCCATTCGCGGGTCAACCTGTCGGCCAACTTCTATGGGCGCTACCAGTGGGAAAACTACGGCGCCAGCAATGAATATTCGTGGGACGGCTATCGCGCCCAGCTCAAATACATCGTGCCGATCAGCAGCTTCAGCAACGGCGCGTCATTGACCTACATCGGGTTCACCAACTTCGACTTCGGCTCGGACCTGCACAAGGACAACCCGGCTCGCACGGCCAACGCCACGGTGGCCACCAACGTCTTGCTCTACTCGTTTACCCACTTGCGCTTCACTCTGGTCGGCCGTTATTTCCACAACGGCGGCAACTGGGAGGATGGCAGCGAGTTGAATTTCGGCGACGGTAATTTCCGCGCCCGTTCCGACGGCTGGGGTTACTACGCCGGCGTCGGTTATCAGTTTTAAACGTGTTTGAATCAGGAGGTTTTATGCATGCAATGACGCGTCTTTCCCTGGCCTGTGCCGCCCTGCTCTCTTCAACGGCCTGGGCGACTGAAGCGCCGATCCAGCCGAAAGTGATGCTGATCACCATGTTCGCCCCCGAGGCTCAAAACTGGATCGATCGATTGGAACTCAAGCAGGAAGTGCGGGTGCCGGGCCTGTCCGCCGAGTACCCGACCGTTCGCTGCAACAGCCAGCAGGTGTGCCTGATGGTCACCGGCATGGGCCAGACCAACGCCGCGGCTTCTACCCTGGCCCTGGCGCTGTCGTCTAAATTCGACCTGCGTAAAAGCTATTTCCTGATCGCCGGGATTGCCGGCATCAGCCCCAAACACGGCACCATCGGCACCACCGCGTGGGCACACTATCTGGTGGAATTCGGCACCCAATGGGAGCTGGATTCCCGGGACGCGCCGAAAGACTGGCCGACCGGTTATATCGGCATCAACACCAAAGGCCCGAACGAAAAGCCGCCACTGGATTACAAGACCGAAGTCTTCGAACTCAACCCGACGTTGCAGGCCAAGGCCTTTGCCCTGAGCCACAACGTCGAGCTGAGCGAGAGCAAGGAGTCGATGGCGTGGCGGATGAAGTATCCGTCTGCCCCGGCCAATCAGCCGCCGGCCGTGACTCAGTGCGACACGCTGGCGGGCAATACTTGGTTTTCCGGGACGCGGTTGAGTGAGCGCGCCGAGGTCTGGACCAAACTGCTGACCGATAACAAAGGTGAGTACTGCACGACGCAGCAGGAAGACAACTCCACTTATGAAGCGCTGCTGCGGGCCAGTCGTGAGGGATTGGTCGATGTCCAGCGGCTGGCGGTGGTGCGTGCGGGTTCCGATTTTGATCGGCCGGCTCCGGGCCAGAGCGAGGTGGATAACCTGCTCAAGTACGCGGATCAAGGTGGGTTTGTGCCGGCGCTGGAGAACCTGTACCGGACGGGGAATCCGTTGGTGCAGGAGATTTTGAAGAACTGGTCGGCGTGGGAGAACGGCGTCCCCGAGGCTTGATCTGGCAATACAAAACCTTGTGGGAGCGGCGGTGCGGCCGCCGCTCCCACATTTGAATGGGGTTATGGCAACAAAATCACCTTGTCACTGCCGCCCTGATTCACTTCCGCATACCGCGCCAGCCCTTCCGCCAACGGCGATTCAAGCAAGCCCTCGGGCAACGGCAACAACCCCTGATCGAAGAATTTGCCGAACTGATCAAGCATCGCCGCACACGCCTGGACGTCGTACAGCAACGAGTTAATCCCCACCACCGAACCGCCTTTGCGATACAGCGCCAGGGCCGGCAATTGCACCATCCCGTCCACCGGCGCGGCGATGATCGCGATGCGACCGAACGCGGCCAGTGCAGGTACCGAGGCCGGCAGCCAGAAACCGGTGGTATCGAATATCACATCGGCGCCGCCGGCATACACGGCATTCACTTGCGCACCGAGATCCTCGGGTTTATCCAGTTGCAGCGCCTGATACCCCTGGGCCTGCAAATCCTTGACCTGCTCGGGCCGCCGCGCCGCAGCCAATACCTGGGCGCCACGCACCTTGGCCAGCGCCAACGCCGCGCTGCCAACCGCCCCACCGCCGATCACCAACACGCGAGTGCTGGCCGTCACCAGGCTGCGCTCCAACGCATCCCACGCCGTGGTGTACGGCACGCCGAGGCTTGCAGCCTGGGCAAAGCTCAGATGGGTCGGCTTTTGCGCCACGCCATTGGCCGGCAGTTTGACGAATTGCGCATGCGAGCCATCGGAGAAAAAACCCAATTCACGGCCGGTGCCCCAGACTTCCTGGCCGATCAGCGCCTGCGGGCCTTCAACGACCACACCGGCGAAATCACGACCTGGAATCCGCGGCAGGGTGGTGTAGGGAAAGCGCCCCAACACGTTCTTCACATCGCTGGGGTTGAGGCCGGCAGCCTTGATCTGGACCAGCACTTCATCGGCGCCGGGGACGGGGGTGGGAACCTCAACGTAGCGCAGGGCCGAGAGGTCACCGGTCTTGTCGAACTGCAGTGCTTTCATGGGAGTTTCCATCGAATAGTTGAAGGATTTCAGGAGATCCAGCCAGCCACCAGTTGCCGACCCATTGGCCACAACTTTTCACCGGCAAGCATGCCAAGCAGCCCCACCAGCGCGATGGCCGGTGGTGCGGGGGAACGAAAATCCAGAGCGCCGTAGAGCAGACCGACGCCCAGGCCGATGACCAATGAGATGAGGTAGCTCATGGCTGACTCCGTGGGCAATTAAGGTATGCCCAGAGTCTAGAGATCGGTAGCAACGAGCACCGGCCAAGTGCTTCTGAATATCGGCCAAAGCGTTTTCAATCCTGACGTTGGCTCGCCGAAAACTGCGAAGGCGCGACACCCAGTTCCCGGCGGAACATGTCGCTGAAGCTGCTCGGCGAATAACCCAGCTCCCGGGCAATCGCACTGACCGGTACGCCCTGGATCAACTCAGCCACCGCCGTCGCCAGTTGCACCTGGCGCCGCCATTCGGCGAAGCCCATGCCCAAACCGTCCTTGAACAGCCGCGCCAGGGTACGCACGCTGGCACCGGCGTTTTCGGCATGTTGTTCGAAGGCAATGTCCAGCGATGGCGCGGCCATGACCGCCTGACACAGGTTCATCAGGCGCCGGTCGGAATCATCCGGCAGTGGGATTTTCAGCAGCGAGCGCCTGGCTCGCCTAAGCTCCAGCAACGCCAGGCCGACCAGCGCTTCGTAATACTCGGGCGCGCCATCATTGCCCTGCTCCACCAGCCCGACGATCAGCTCACGCAGGAGCCCGCCGACTTCGATCACCTGGACACTGTCATCAAGCGTTGCCGCCAATGACGGCCGGAGGTAGATATTGCGCATCTGCAAGTCCGAGACTACGCGAATCCCGTGGGGCACACCCGGCGGCAGCCACACCGCACGTTGCGGTGGCACCACCAGCGCTTCATGGGGCGTCTCGACCCACATCACCCCGCTCATCGCATACAGCAACTGCCCCCATACATGCTCATGCGGCTCGATGTACAACCCGCGCGGATAGGTGCGCGCCAGCGGTTGCACGGGCACGTCGGTGTCACTCAGGTCTGGGGGCGCGGCAAGGGCCATGGGCAGCAATCGTTGGGGATTTCAGAGAATGCATGGTAACGAGCCACCGCCCTTGTCGCTACTGGCGGCATCCGTCTGACAATCCGAGTGAATTTTCCGTAACCCCAACGATCCTTGTATTACCACAGGGAGGAATACGGGCTATATGAACAACGCAAAACTTTTCGTCATTGAATACACCCTTCATGGCGCCCCCAAGTCTTTCATCATCCGCCTGGACAAGATGGATAACGCGGAGGCTTGGCATTGGGCAAGTTGCGACGCGGGGGTCGGACGAATCCCTCGATTCGGCCGAGAGAAGGTGCAAAAAACCAGCAAGCCGATGGCGGAGAAGTTCGGGGTCGAAAATGTGAAGTGGCGGCCGGCGAACTGAATCAAGGAGGATAGAGAAGTCACAAACTGAAAGTGGAGCCCGAGCGGCTCCACTTCACTTGATTGAAGCTATTTAGCATGGGCGCACTTGCAGCCCTTGCTGGCACATTCTTCGCCATGTTCGTGGTGCTTGGCGCAGGCTTCGCAGCAATAGTGCTTGCCGTGGCGCGCGATCGGATGTTCGCCCAGTTTGCAGGAACATTTGGGGCAGTCGCAGATACTTTCACTGTCGATCATGAGTCTGACTCCATGGTTGTGGTCGTCCGGTTGCCGCGAACGCGGCCCGTATAACCAGTGTAGGAGCTTGCGTCAGCCCTGCCGCGTGCTGCTGCGATACATGAACACCAACGCCAACGCGAGACACACCATCGCCAGCATCCGGCTACTCGACAACTCGATCGCCGGGTTCCCCAGCCAGCCGAAGTTATCAATCAACATCCCCATGCCCAGTTGCCCGACGATCACCGCCACCGTCGCCACCGCCGTGCCGACCCGTGGCACCGCGCCGACCATCACCATCATGTACACCACCCCGAACAGCGCGCCGCTGAGCTGCCATTTCGGCACGTCCAGCACACTCACGGCATGGGACGGTTCGAAAAATACGATCAGCAACCCGGTGGTCACTGCACCGACCACGAAGGTCAGCAAACTGCTGCGCAACACGCCAACCGTTTCGCCCAGCCGCCCATTAATCGCCGCCTGCACACTCAACACCGCGCCGGCCGCCACGACCACCGCCAACAAAATAATCAGATTCATCATCAACCCCGAGCGATCAGAACAAGTGCCGCGACAATTAGCAGCAAGGCCAGCCAACGTTCACCGTTGACCTTTTTGCGGGCAGCGCCGAACCAGCCGAAGTGGTCGATCAACACGCTTTTGCCGACCTGCCCGGAGAGTATCGCGATCATCGTCATGGCAATGCCGATGTGCGGCGTGGCCAAGGTCAGCACGATCACGTACATCGGCCCCAGGAAACCGCCGATCAATTGCCAGCGCGGCAGCTCATTCAAGGCGGGGCCCTGTTGCGGACCGCTGAACAGCAACAGCAAAAACAGAATCGCCGAGCCCACACCGAAGATGCTCAAAGTCGCCCACAAGTGCCCGACCTGAACCCCGAGCGGCCCGAGCAAACCGGCCTCCACGGAAAGGCCCATGCCAGCCAGAATCACCAGGGGCAGCAGCAATAGCCGCAACCTCGGTCGGGTGGTCGGCGTGGCGACAACGCCAACGTCGTCGATTGAAGAAGTGTGCATAGAGAAAACCTGCCTGAAGTAAACAATGGCGCGCATTATCGGTTGGCAAAGCTTTGCGATAAATGGGAGCATCCGGACAACACTTTTGCGCAACTCGCACAGCAGGATTCGCCATGCACGGCCTCAATGAACTGGGATTCAAGTCACTTCGCCTGTTTGTCGCTGTGCTCGACCACGGCAGTTTTTCCGAAGTCGCCCGCCGCGAAGGCCTGGCGCCCTCTTCGATTTCCCGGCAGATCCAATTGATGGAACAGGCCCTGAGCCAGCAATTGCTTTACCGCCACACCCGCGCCGTTTCGCCCACCGAAGCCGGACGCATGCTCGGTCATCACGCGCGGCTGGTGCTGGTGCAACTCGAAGAGGCCGAACAGGCCTTGCAGGAACAGCAAAGCGAACCGAGCGGACTGGTGCGGATCAATGCGCCAGTGGTGTTTGGTCAACGGCACCTGACGCCCTGGCTGGGGCAGCTCTGCGAGCGCTACCCGAAACTGCAACTGGATATCCAGCAGACCGACAGCTACGTCGACCCACTGCAGGAAGGCGCCGACCTGCTGTTTCGCATCGGGCCGCTGCACGATTCGAGCATGCAGGCGCGCATTCTGGCGCCCCATCGTTTTCAAGTCGCCGCCAGCCCGGCCTATTTAGAACGTCACGGCACGCCGCAACATCCCGAAGAACTGGCCGCGCATCAATGCCTGGCCTACAAAGGCGTGACCGGCCAGCAACGCTGGTTTTTCCGCAAGGATCAGCAGGACTGGACGCCCTGGTCGGTGAAGGGGCCGATCACCGGCAACCACGCCGACACCCTGACGCAAGCCGCCGAACAAGGCTTGGGGCTGGTGATGTTTCCGTCGTGGCTGATTGGCGAAGCGGTGCGCAACGGCACGCTGGTGCCGGTGCTTGGCGCATATCAGGTGTCCAACAGCCTTGAGCCGCAGCAGATTGCCGTGCTCTGGCCCGGCAGCCGCCGATTGTCGGTGAAGGTGCGGACAGTGATCGATTTCTTTGTCGAGTGTTTTGGAGCGGTGCCCTACTGGGACAGACCCTAAACCCCCGCCTTTGTAGGAGCTGAGCTTGCTCGCGATGACGTTCTTGAGATCGCCATCGCCGGCAAGCCGTGCTCCTACAGTTTTGGGGTGGTGTCAGATGCGGAACTGACCCACCAGTTTGCCCAGGCGTTGCCCGAGGTCGGCGAGGCTGCGGGAAGTCTGGGCGCCGAGTTGAGTTTCGTCGGCGACGCTGTCCACGGCCACGGCGATCTGATGCACGCTGCGGTTGATCTCTTCAGCCACGGCGGTCTGCTCTTCGGCAGCGCTGGCGATCTGCGCGTTCATCGAATTGATGGTGCCGATCAGTTGGGCCATGGTATCGAGCGAAGCGCCGGCTTCATTGGCCTGAACGGATGTGCCGTCGCCGGCCTCACTGGAACGGCGCATCGCTTCCACGGCCGATTGGGTACCGGCCTGCAAGCGGTCGATCATGCCCTGGATTTCCTGGGTGCTGATTTGCGTGCGACTGGCCAGCGCTCGAACCTCGTCGGCCACCACGGCAAAACCACGACCGGCCTCACCGGCACGGGCGGCTTCAATGGCGGCGTTGAGTGCCAACAGGTTGGTCTGTTCGGCAATCGAACGGATCACGCCGAGCACGCTGACAATCGATGACACGTCTTTTTGCAGGCTGTCGAGGGACACGCCGCTGCTGCGAATGTCGTCCACCAACGCATGAATCTTCACGATGCTGCCGGCTACCACGCGCTTGGCAGCCTGGCCTTCTTCGTCGGTCTGCTGGGCAGCCACCGCTGCGTTTTGCGCACTCTTCGCCACTTCCTGGGCCGCCGCCGACATTTGGTTGATCGCCGTCGCGACCTGATCGGTTTCGTGACGCTGACGCTCCATCGCCTGATCCGAACGCTGGGCCTGGTCGGAGACCTGATTCACCAGCCCAGTCAGTTGCGAGGTCATCTCAGTAATCTGGCGCACCAGGCCGTGGATCTTGTCGACGAAGCGGTTGAACGAGCCGGCCAGTTCGCCGAGTTCGTCCTGGCTGGTGATGGTCAAACGACGAGTCAGGTCGCCCTCGCCCGCCGCGATGTCATCAAGGTTGGCTTTCATCAGGGTCAACGGACGCAGGATGGTATTGGCCAGCAACATCCCGGCAGCCGCGATCACCAACAGCACCACCAACGCCACCCCGACGATGCTCAGCACCACGCCTTCCATACGCTCCTGAACTTTGGCCTGGACCAACGCCACTTGCGCTTCAATGCCGTCAAGGTTCACCGACGTACCGAACGCCATGTCCCACTTCGGCAGGTATTCGGTGTAGCCCAGTTTAGGCACCAGCACTTGGGTGTTGCCGGGCAGCGGCGAGCTGTATTGCAGGTAGTGGGTGCCGTCCTTGGCGACTTTCACCAGGTCGCGGTTGACGTAGACACCGTTCGGATCACGGTTGTCCTTGAAGCTCTGACCCACGCCTTCAGGGCTGCTGGCCTTGAACAGACGCACGGTGTTGGAGTCGTAGCCGAAGAAGTAGCCGTCCTTGCCGTAGGTGATGCTCGACAGCAACTTGACCACCTGGGCCCGCGCTGCGTCATCACCAGGGGCGGCTGCGTCGTAAAGGGGTTTGATCGTGGTCATGGCCACGGCGACGTAACTTTGCAACGTCGCCTTGGCATCGCTGAGCAGGCGCTGGCGTGTTTCCTCAACTTCCTTGCGGGCCTGCTCCTGCAGAATGAACAGCGTGGTCAGGCTGATGACCAGCGCAAAGAGCAACACCGGGAGGACGGCAAGGGACAGGACTTTAGCCTTCAGACTCATGCGCATGACGGTTCACTCTTTTGATTTTATTGGCGTGGTTAAAGGCTTTAACGGCACGCGAAACCAAAAGTTGAATGCGCCTGGTATTGATCGTTCCCACGCTCTGCGTGGTAATGCCTCCTGTGACGCTCTGCGTCACGCTGTTGGGACGCGGAGCGTCCCGGGCTGCATTCCACGCAGAGCGTGGGAACGATCAGTCAGGGGGAGATGTGGTCACAGGACCATCGCTGCCACCCAGCCGAACGCCAGCAACGGCAGGTTGTAGTGCAGGAAGGTCGGGACCACGGTGTCCCAGATGTGGTGATGCTGGCCGTCGATGTTCAGGCCGGAGGTCGGGCCGAGGGTCGAGTCCGAGGCTGGCGAACCGGCGTCACCCAAGGCGCCGGCAGTGCCGACGATGCAAACGATCGCCAATGGGCTGAAGCCCAGCTGCACGCACAACGGCACAAAAATCGCTGCCAGGATCGGTACGGTGGAAAACGATGAACCGATGCCCATGGTTACCAAGAGGCCAACCAGCAACATCAGCAACGCGCCAATGCCTTTGCTGTGGCCGATCCACGAGGCCGAGGCTTCGACCAATGTCTGTACCTGGCCGGTGGCTTTCATCACTTCGGCAAAACCGGACGCGGCGATCATGATGAAGCCGATCATCGCCATCATCTTCATGCCTTCGGTGAACAGGTCATCGGTGTCGCGCCACTTCACCACGCCCGAGACCGAGAAGATCAGGAAACCCGTTAGCGCGCCGATGATCATCGAGTCCAGCAGCAGCTGAATGATGAACGCCACCGCGATGGCCAGACCGGCAACCATCAGGCTCAGCGGGTTGTACTGCACCGCGACCTGTTCGACTTGCTCGATCTTTTCCAGATCGTAGACGCGCTTCTTGCGATAGCTGACAAACGCTGCCGCGAGCCCGACGACCATGCCCAATGCCGGAATACCCATGGCATGGGTGACGTTGATGCCGCTGATGTCCACACCACTACGGGCGACGTTGGCCAGCAGGATTTCATTAAGGAAGATGTTGCCGAAGCCCACGGGCAGGAACATGTACGGCGTAATCAAACCGAACGTCATGACGCAGGCAATCAGCCGGCGATCCAGTTGCAGCTTGGTCAGTACATATAACAGTGGCGGTACCAGCAACGGAATAAAGGCGATATGTATCGGCAAGATGTTCTGGGACGCGATGGCCACCCCCCACAGCAAACCGATCAACAGCCATTTGACCTGGCGGCCACCACTGGCGTGCTGGCGGTCGACCATCACCAAGGCTTTGTCTGCCAGGGCATGGGCCAGGCCGGACTTGGCAATGGCCACGGCGAAAGCGCCGAGCAATGCGTAGGACAACGCGACCGTCGCGCCACCACCGAGGCCGCTGTTGAAGGCTTTTAATGTTGCCTCGATGCCCAGGCCACCGGTCAAACCACCCACCAGGGCGCCCACGATCAGCGCGATTACTACGTGCACGCGGGACAGGCTGAGGATCAGCATGACGCCGACCGCGGCAATTACAGCATTAATCATCGTTACCTCAAGGCAAACGGAATGAGTCCGGCCGGCAGTCTGCAAAGAGCCGCCAGCGGATTAAAGAGAGGGTTTTATTAGAGGGCGCGCACTTTGAAGGAAGCAGCAGCAAGCCGCAAGCCTCAAGAAAGCCGATTCGCGGCCGTTATAGTGCGGAGTCTCAGATATTTATCGAATAAAGGACGTCTCCATGTCGCTCAGACAACTTTCCATTCAATGGAAAATCACCCTGCTGGCCGGGCTTTGCCTGGCGGGAATCGTGACCCTGCTGGTGGGTCTTTCGCTGTATCGCATGGAGCAAAGCTCCGCGCTGGTGAAAGCCTCGAGCATGGAGATGCTCACCGAAGCCGCCCAGGCCCGGATCGAATCCCAGGGTGAAAACCAGGCGCTGGGGATTCGCCAGCAGTTCATGGACGCCTATCAATATGGCCACGGCTTTTCGCGTCAGGTGCTGTTCCTGCGCGACCAGGCCGAGAAGCGCTTCCTCGATGCCTTTGACCTGCGTGAAGACCTGACTCGCCAAGTCAAATCGGCCCTGCAAGCCAACCCTGAACTGCTCGGTCTGTCGCTGGTGTTCGAAGCCAATGCGCTGGATGGCAAGGACGACCTGTTCGCCGGTCAAGCGGAGCTGGGCAGCAACGACAAGGGCCGTTTTGCCTTGTACTGGTCGCAACCGACACCGGGCAAGGTGACGTCCATGGCGCTGCCCGAAAGCGACATGGCCGACACCAGCACCGGCCCCAGCGGCGAACCGGCCAACGCCTGGTTCACTTGCCCGCGCACGACCCTCAAGCCCTGCGTGATCGAACCCTACTTCTATGTGATCGACGGCCAGAATGTGCTGATGACCAGCATCGTTTTCCCGCTGATGGTCAACGGCAAAATCATCGCTTCGCTGTCGGTGGACATCAACCTCAACAGCCTGCAAGCCATCAGCCAGGGCGCGAGCAAGAAACTCTATGACGGCCAGACCAACGTCAGCATCATCAGCCCGGTCGGTTTGCTGGCCGGCTACAGCCCGGACGCCAGCAAGCTCAGCCAGCGCCTGGACAGCGTGGACAAAACCAACGGGGCCGAGTTGATCCGCCTGCTCGCCGCCAGCAGCAAGACCGAAAGCCTGCACAATAATCAACAGCTCAAAGTGCTGTCGCCGTTCCAGCCAATTCCCGGTGGCAAGTCCTGGGGCGTGCTGCTCGATGTGCCGGAGAAAGTCCTGGTCGGCCCCGCCGAAGCGCTGAAAAAACAACTCGATGACAGCAACACCGCCGGCACCCTGGTCGAACTCGGCCTGGGCGTGCTGGCCGCGTTGATTGGCCTGTTGCTGGTGTGGCTGATGGCCCGCAGCGTGACCAAACCGATCCTGGGTGTGGCACACATGCTCGAAGACATTGCCAGCGGCGAAGGCGATCTGACCCGCCGCCTGGCCTACGACAAAAACGACGAACTCGGCCAATTGGCCGGCTGGTTCAACCGCTTCCTCGACAAGCTGCAACCGATCATCGCCGAGGTCAAACGCTCGGTGCAGGACGCCCGCAGCACGGCGGATCAGTCGTCCGCCATCGCCACGCAGACCAGCGCCGGCATGGAGCAGCAATACCGTCAGGTGGATCAGGTCGCTACTGCTTCCCACGAAATGAGCGCCACCGCTCAAGACGTCGCTCGCAGTGCAGCGCAAGCGGCACAGGCGGCGCGGGATGCGGATCAGGCAACCCGTCGCGGTTTGACCGTGATCGACCGCACCACCACCAGCATCGACAACCTCGCCGCCGACATGAGCGCGGCGATGGTTCAAGTCGAAGGCCTGGCGGCCAATAGCGAGAAGATCGGTTCGGTACTGGAAGTGATTCGGGCCATCGCCGAACAGACCAACCTGCTGGCGCTTAACGCCGCCATCGAGGCCGCTCGTGCCGGTGAGGCCGGACGCGGTTTTGCCGTTGTGGCCGATGAAGTGCGCAACCTGGCACGCCGGACCCAGGAGTCTGTCGAAGAAACCCGTCTAGTGATCGAGCAATTGCAGAGCGGCACTCAGGACGTGGTCGGCTCGATGAACAACAGCCATCGTCAGGCTCAGGGCAGTGTCGAACAGGTGGGTCAAGCGGTGACGGCGCTGCGGCAGATTGGTGAGGCGGTGACGGTGATCAGCGACATGAACTTGCAGATTGCCAGTGCCGCAGAGGAGCAAAGTGCGGTGGCTGAGGAGATCAACAACAACGTGGCGACCATTCGGGATGTGACGGAGTCGTTGTCGGGGCAGGCCAATGAGTCGGCGCGGGTGAGTCAGTCGCTCAATAGCCTGGCGAATCAGCAGCAGCGTTTGATGGATCAGTTTCGGGTCTAAGAACCACCCCTCACCCTAACCCTCTCCCCAGAGGGTAGAGGGGACTGACCGAGTTGTTCTTAGAACTACATCGACCTGAAATATAGAGTCGAACTCAGGATCTGAAAGCGCTGGAGATCGGCTCCCTTTCCCCCTCTCCCCTCTGGGGAGAGGGCTGGGGTGAGGGGTGGTTTTCAGCCTGAACGCTTAGGCAACTCAATCACCACCCTCAACCCACCCCACTCACTCTCCTCCAACCTCAAAACCCCGCCCCACGTATCAACAATATCCCGCACGATCCCCAACCCCAACCCATGCCCATCCGTCTGTTCATCAAGCCGAGTCCCTCGGCTGAACACCTGATCGCGCTGGTGTTCGGGAATCCCCGGCCCATCGTCTTCCACGCTTAACTCAAACCCTTCGGCCGTCTCGACCACGCTCAACCGAACCTCGGCGTCCGCCCACTTGCAGGCGTTGTCCAGCAGGTTACCGAGCAGTTCGAGCAAATCCTCACGGTCCCACGGCAGTTGCAAACCGGCCCGTGCACGGTAGCTGAGATCAAGATGTTCACCATGAATCATGTTCAACGTCGCCAACAACCCCGGCAACTCCGCATCGCAATCAAACAACGCCCCCGGCAGCGCATCGCCGGATAACCGTGCACGATTGAGTTCACGATTGAGTCGCTGCTGCACTTGCTCAAGCTGCGCCTGCATCACCTTGCGCAGCTCCGGCTGCGCGTCGAGCTTCTCGCTTGAAGCCAGGCTCAACAACACCGCCAACGGGGTTTTCAAGGCGTGGCCGAGGTTGCCCAGCGCATTGCGCGAACGCTTGAGGCTGTCTTCGGTGTGCGCCAGCAAATGGTTGATCTGCGCCACCAGCGGTTCAAGTTCTACCGGCACCTGGTCATCGAGTTGCGAGCGCTGGCCCTGCTGCAGCTGGGCGATCTGCTCACGAGCCTTTTCCAGTGGGCGCAAGGCGCGGCGTACGGTAATCCGTTGCAGCAGCAGAATCAGCAGCAACCCCGCCAATCCCAGACCGAGACCGACCTGTTGCATACGCAGGAAGCTCTCGCGTACCGGCGTGTAATCCTGGGCCACGCTGATCGAAATTGATTGGCCGAGTCGTCGATAGTCCGAACGCAGCACCAGCAATTGCTGCCCTTCCGGCCCCAATTGCAGGTTGCTGTGCAGGCCGGCATGGTCGAGGCGCGGCAGTTCCTGATCCCATAGCGAACGGGAGCGCCAATGGCTGTCGGCAAAGTCGATGCGAAAGTAATGCCCGGAAAACGGTCGCTGATAGGCCGGCGACAGGTGCCGCTCATCCAGCTGCAACCCCTGCGGCCCACGCACCAGCGCCACCAGCAGGTTTTCGCTGTCGTCGCGCAGCCCGGCTTCGAGGTAGCGCTGCAAACCCATTTCGAACAGCCACAGGCTGGTCTGCGCCAGCACCAGGCCGACGATCACCATCACGCTGATCAGCCCCAGACTCAAGCGGCGTTGGATCGACCTCACCGGGATTGCCCGCCGAACAGGTAACCCTGGCCGCGACGGGTTTCGATGACGCTGCGCCCGAGTTTGCGCCGCAGATGGTTAACGTGGACTTCGAGCACGTTGGAGTCACGCTCGGTTTCACCGTCATAGAGGTGTTCGGCGAGGTGGCTTTTGGAAAGGATCTGCTCGGGGTGCAGCATGAAATAACGCAGCAGGCGGAATTCAGCGGCGGTGAGCTGGATGTCGGCGCCGTCGCGGGTCACGCATTGACGGCCTTCGTCCAGATGCAGTCCGGCAGCCTTGAGTGTCGGCTGGTTGGCATGGCCATGGGAGCGACGCAACAGCGCCTGGACTCGCAGGTGCAGCTCTTCGGGATGGAAGGGTTTGGTCAGGTAATCGTCGGCGCCGGCCTTGAGGCCTTCGATCCGTTCGGCCCAGGAATCACGGGCCGTGAGGATCAGCACTGGCGTGGCCAGGCCACCGGCCCGCCATTGGGTCAGCACGTCGAGCCCTGGCAAACCCGGCAGACCGAGGTCGAGGATGATCAGGTCATAAGACTCGCTACTGCCCTGATACACCGCATCGCGACCGTCGGCCAGCCAGTCCACGGCGTACCCCTGCCGGTTGAGGCCGGCCATCAATTCGTCGGCCAGCGGCACATGGTCTTCCACCAGAAGCAAACGCATCGATCAATCTTCCTTGTCTTTGAGTAACTGGCCAGTGGTGGCGTCGAGGTCCAGTTCGCGGACCACGCCTTCGGTGGTCAGCAGCTCGACTTCATAAACGTAGACGTCGTGTTTTTCTTCAAGCTCGGCTTCCAGCAATTTGGCCCCGGGATAGCGGTCCAGCGCTTGCTGCAACAGCTGCTCCAGCGGCAGGATCACGCCCTGTTGACGCAGGCGCAGGGCCTCGTCCTGATCCAGGTCCCGGGCCATGACCACCGAGCAAAAAGCCAGAAGCACCAGAGCCATTCGACTGCTGGTGCATAGATTTACCTTCATTACGTATCCTGATGATCCTTGAGAATCTGCCCGCTGACAGCGTCCAATTCCAGGTCCCACTCAAGGCCCTGTGGGTCGCGCAACTCCACCTGGTAGATGTACTTGCCGTACTCTTCTTCCAGCTCGGTTTCGGTGACCTTGGCGCCGGGATGTTTGGCCAGAGCGATGGCGTTGAGCTTCTCGAAAGACACAATGGTACCAGCGTCACGCAGCCTCAGGGCTTCGTCGGGGCCGAGGTCGCGAGCGTGGGCGATGCTGGCGGTCATGCCGATGATGGACGCGGTGAACAGGGCAGTCAGGGTTTTCATGGGGTGTCTCCGTATTTTTTTATGTGTTGCCTACGGAGTGCACCTTAACGGGGCGAACTTAATTGAAACTGAATTGCCATCATTGGTGATGACATAGAGACATCACCGGCCTACACAAAACCCTGTAGGAGCCAGCGGTGCGGCGATCCGACTTGCCGGCGAAGGCGTCCTTGAAATTGCCTTCGCCGGCAAGTCGGATCGCCGCACCGCTGTCTCCTACAGTTGGCAGGACACATGTTTATAATCCTCGGCTTGCCTGAATTCGAGACCGGTATGACCGCCATCCACATCAAGTTCCCCTCCCTGACCCTCAAGGCCGGCCCTCGCGCCTTGGCGCGCATCCGTGAAAACGGTTTGAGCGCCGCCGATGTCGGCACACTGCCAGGGGCCGCCGGTGGTCCCAAAGCGTTGGGGATTCAAGGTCTGGACTTGGCGTTGTTCGGTGAATGGCTACCGGCGGCGCCACGGGAACGTTCGCTGATCGGCGCGTCGGTGGGTTCCTGGCGCTTCGCCAGCGCTTGTCTACCGGATGCCGCCGAAGGCATCCGCCGCCTCGGTCACCTCTACACCGAGCAAAACTTCGCCAAGGGCGTGACCATGGCGCAGGTCAGCCAGAGCTCCCGGCGCATGCTCGATGAGTTGCTCGACGGCCGCGACGCCTCGATTCTGGACAACGCTCATTACCGACTGAACATCATGGTGGTCAAAAGCCACGGCCTGTTGGCGGACGATCATCGCGGCCGACTGGGGCTGGGCCTGTCATCGGTGATCGCCGACAACCTGCGGGGGCGCGGGCGGTTGTCGCGGCATTTCGAACGGCTGATCATTCACGACCCGCGGCTGGCACCGCCGGTCAATGCCCTGAACGATTTCCCCTCGCGCTTCATTGCGCTGGAGGCCGGTAACCTGCGTCAGGCCTTGCTCGCCTCGGGCTCGATCCCGATGGTGATGGAAGGCGTGCGTGACCTGCCGGGCGCCGGTATAGGGACGTTTCGCGATGGCGGTCTGCTGGACTATCACCTCGACCTGCCCTACAGCGGCAACGACATCGTGCTCTATCCGCATTTCACCGACCGGGTCATTCCCGGCTGGTTCGACAAGACCCTGCCCTGGCGCCGCGCTTGTCCTGCGCGTTTGCAGGATGTCCTGTTGCTGGCACCGTCGAAGGAATACCTGGCGCGCCTGCCCTACGGCAAACTCCCGGACCGTAACGACTTCAAGCGCTTCATGGGCGATGCAGCGAGCCGGCAGAAATACTGGCGTACAACGATGGATGAAAGCCGCAGGCTCGGTGACGAATTCCTCGAACTCGCTGCCAATGGTCGCCTCGGCGAGCGCTTGCTGACCCTTTAGTCAGTGTTTTCCCGCAACGCCAAACGCAAACTGTTAAACTCGCCGCCTGCCCACATCGCTGCGGCGATCGCCACCTGACAGAGCTCAAACCACTGTGGAAATCTTCAAAGAATTTACCTTCGAATCCGCCCACCGACTGCCCCACGTGCCGGAAGGCCACAAGTGCGGCCGCCTGCACGGTCACTCGTTCAAAGTGGCGATCCACCTGAGCGGCGACCTCGATCCGCACACGGGCTGGATCCGCGATTTCTCGGAAATCAAGGCGATCTTCAAGCCGCTGTATGAGCGTCTGGACCACAACTACTTGAACGACATTCCCGGCCTGGAAAACCCGACCAGTGAAGTCCTGGCCAAATTCATCTGGAAAGAATTGAAGCCTCTGCTGCCGGAACTCAGCGCGATTCGTATCCACGAGACGTGCACCAGCGGCTGCATCTATCACGGCGAGTAAGTCGATAGATCAAAAAAACCACCGAGACCGGTGGTTTTTTTATGCCTATGCTTTTTGGCTCGAACACGCCAAGAGGACACGCGCATGACTGACTGGCCGCTGGCTCAGACCTATCGCTTCAACGGGCACTCCGTTCGCTACGCCGTACGGGGTGACGGCCCCCCGCTGGTGTTCGTGCATGGCACGCCTTTCTCTTCTTACGTGTGGCACCGGATTGCGCCGCACTTCATCACCACGCACCGAGTGCATTACTTCGACCTGCTGGGCTATGGGCTGTCCGAGAAAGTCGAGGGCGATGTGTCGCTGGGTGTACAGAACGACCTGTTGGCTCATTTGCTGGATCACTGGGGGCTTGGGCGACCAGACGTCGTCGCTCACGACTTCGGCGGCGCCACCGCCCTGCGTGCTCACCTGCTGAACGGCAAGGACTACCGCAGCCTGACGCTGATTGATCCTGTGGCACTGACGCCCTGGGGTTCGCCGTTTGTGCAGCATGTGCGTCAGCATGAGGCGGCGTTCAGTGGCCTGCCTGATTACATTCAGCAGGCGATCGTGCCGACCTATATTCGCGGGGCGATCAAGCGCGAAATCCCGGACGACGAACTCGCGCCTTACGTGCAGCCGTGGCTGGGCGATCCGGGGCAAGCGGCGTTCTATCGGCAGATCGCGCAGATGGATGAGCGTTATACCCGTGAGGCCGAAGGGTTGTACCCGACGATTCGCTGCCCGGTGCAGATTCTTTGGGGGGAAGACGATCAGTGGATTCCCATCGAGCGTGGGCGGGCGTTGCATCAGATGATTGCCGGGTCGCAATTTCACCCCATTGCCAATGCCGGGCATTTGGTCCAGGAAGATGCACCGGAAGCGATCGTCGCGGCGTTACTGCGGTTTTTGCCTTCGGCCGGTTGATGCTCGATTGATGATCGTTCCCACGCGCAGCAACGGAATGCAGCCCGGGACGCTCCGCGTCCCTGCCGAAGCGGACGCAGAGCGTCCATTGAGGCGTTCCTACGCAGAGCGTGGGAACGATCAACTGCGGTGTACCGCTTTCGCCCCCTTCCCGTACCAAATCCCCCCGCTCGACTATAAATAACAACACCAACCCCGCTTGGCACGACCACTGCAGCATTCCCTCGCGTCACCCATTCAGCAAGGAACGCCACATGACGCAGAACGATCCCGGCAACGATTACCCCCTCAGCGAAGTCCCGATGCACGCCCGCAAAGGCCTGGCCTCCACGGCCATGGTGTTACTGGGTTTCACCTTTTTTACCGCCACCATGTTTGCCGGCGGCAAGCTGGGTGTGGCGTTCAGTTTCGGCGAGATGATGGCGGTGATTATCGTCGGCAATCTGCTGCTGGGGATTTACGCCGCTAGCCTGGGCTACATCGCCTTCAAGAGCGGCCTGAATTCGGTGCTGATGGGACGCTTTTGCTTCGGTGAAATGGGCAGCAAGCTCAGCGACCTGATCCTCGGCTTTACCCAGATCGGCTGGTACGCCTGGGGCACAGCCACTGCCGCCGTGGTGCTGGGCAAGTATTTCGAATTGAGCGAGGGCACCGTTCTCGGGCTGATGGTGCTGTTCGGCCTAGTGTTTTGCGCGACCGCGTATGTCGGTTATCGCGGATTGGAGATTCTGTCGTACATCGCTGTACCGGCAATGATGTTGTTGCTGATGCTATCGATGTGGGTGGCCACGGTGAAGGTCGGCGGGCTCGACGGTTTGCTCGCGGTAGTCCCGACGGGGACACTGGACTGGTCGACCGCGATTACGCTGGTATTCGGCACCTTCGTCAGCGGTGCAACCCAGGCGACCAACTGGACGCGTTTCTCCCGTTCAGCGCGAGTCGCGGTGCTGGCGAGCCTGATCGGCTTCTTCATCGGCAACGGTCTGATGGTGTTGATCGGTGCCTACGGGGCCATCGTTTATCAGCAACCGGACGTGGTCGAAGTGTTGCTGTTGCAAGGCTTCGCCACGGCGGCGATGGCGATGTTGCTGCTCAATATCTGGAGCACCCAGGACAACACCATCTACAACTTCGCCGTCGCCGGTTGCAACCTGCTGCGCACCGGCCGTCGCAAAACCGTGACCCTGGCCGGCGCGGTGATCGGCACGTTGCTGGCGCTACTGGGCATGTACGACATGCTGGTGCCCTACCTGATTCTGCTGGGCACCGTGATTCCGCCGATTGGTGGCGTGATCATGGCGGACTTTTTCTTTCGCTATCGTGGTCAATATCCACGTCTGGAGGATGCCCGGTTGCCAGCATTCAACTGGTCGGGCCTGGGCGCCTACGCGGTCGGCACCGTCGCCGCGTTCAGTTCACCGTGGGTCGCGCCGCTGGTAGGGATTGCCGCTGCCGCGCTAACGTATGTGTTACTGACCGGCGTGCTGGGTGCCCGTACTGCCAACGCACCATTACAAGATCTATAAAAGGATTCGTCTGATGCACATCATCAACGCCCGCCTGCGCAACCAAGATGGCCTGCATGAGTTGCACTTGGAAAACGGTCTGATCAGCAACATCGCCCGACAGACCGAAGCACCAACCCTGGGCCCCGATGATCTGGACGCCGGCGGCAACCTGGTGGTGCCGCCCTTCGTCGAGCCACACATTCACCTCGACGCTACGCTCACTGCCGGCGAGCCGCGCTGGAACATGAGCGGCACGCTGTTCGAAGGCATCGAGTGCTGGGGCGAGCGCAAGGTGACGATCACCGAAGAGGACACCAAAACCCGAGCCAAGAAAACCATCCAGGCCCTCGCCGCCCACGGTATCCAGCACGTACGCACCCACGTCGACGTCACCGACCCGCAGCTCACTGCGCTGAAGGCGATGCTCGAAGTGCGCGAGGAAAGCCGTCACCTGATCGATATGCAGATCGTTGCGTTCCCGCAGGAAGGCATCGAGTCATACCGCAACGGTCGGGAGTTGATGGAAGAAGCGATCCGCATGGGCGCCGATGTGGTCGGCGGCATTCCGCATTTCGAGTACACCCGCGATCAAGGCGTGAGCTCAGTGAAATTCCTGATGGACCTGGCCGAGCGCACCGGTTGCCTGGTGGACGTGCATTGCGATGAAACCGACGACCCGCACTCACGATTTCTAGAGGTGCTGGCTGAAGAAGCCCGCAGCCGCGACATGGGCTCGCGGGTCACCGCCAGCCACACCACGGCCATGGGCTCTTACGACAACGCTTACTGCGCCAAACTGTTTCGCCTGCTCGGGCATTCGGGGATCAGTTTTGTCTCCTGCCCCACCGAAAGCATTCACCTGCAAGGGCGCTTCGACAACTTCCCGAAACGCCGTGGCGTGACCCGAGTGAATGAGTTGCTGGAAGCGGGGATGAACGTGTGTTTCGGCCAGGATTCGATCGTCGACCCGTGGTATCCGCTGGGCAACGGCAACATCTTGCGGGTGCTCGAAGCTGGCCTGCACATCTGCCACATGCTCGGTTACCGCAACCTGCAAAGCGCACTGGACCTGGTCACCGACAACAGCGCCAAGGCCATGAACCTCGGTGATCGGTATGGACTGGAACGCGGGCGGCCGGCGAATTTGCTGATTCTGTCGGCGGACAGCGATTACGAGGTGATCCGCAGCCAGGGCCTGCCGCTGTATTCGGTGCGTGATGGCAAGGTGTTGATGAAGCGGCAGATGCCGGTGGTGGAATGGGCGGATCAGCCCTGAAGCGATGTTGACCTTGCGGGCCCCTTCGCGGGCAAGTCGGATCGCCGCACCGCTCGCTCCTACATGGGACCGCGCTGCACTTGTAGGAGCGAGGCTTGCCCGCGAAGGCAATCTTGAATTCACCCCATCAACCGCGCCGTGCCGAACAACCTGACCCAACTCAACTCGCCATCTTGTTCTTCCAACAAAATCGGCGCCGTGCCGCCGGGCATCACCACCTTCACTTCCCCGGCACTGACCCAACCCACCCGCCAAGCCGCGCAAGCCACCGCACTGGCGCTGGTGCCCGACGACGCCGTCGGCCCTTCTCCGCGTTCAAATACCCGCGCGACGACTCGCCCTTCAGACTCAAGCATCGCCCATTGCAGATTGACTCCAGCAGGACACGGTTCCCCCGCCCCGGTCGGCATGGCGTAAGCGATACGCGTCAGCCCTTCGGACAACCCCGGATCGCGCATCTGCTCATTGCTCGGCAATGCCTCGGCGTTCTCTAAAAGCGTCACGCAATGTGGATTGCCGATGCGCACGAACTGGCTTCGAGACCATGCGGGATCGAGCGCCGACAACGGCTGCACATGGCTGACGTCGCGACCGTTCAACGGCACGCTTTCAACCCCTTTAGCCCCCACCGCGTCCGGCCCAAACGAGGGTTTGCCCAGATCCAGCCAGAACCCTTTCACACCCTCGATCTCCGCCGGTTTCACCGAAGTGCCCACCGGTGAAACCGCGTCAGCCTTGTCGTGATGAACCCTGAGCAAACAAGCCTCGCCCCTCGGCAGCAGACTTTGCTCACCCAGAGCCTGAGAAAAAATCGTCAACCCGTTGCCACTGCGCTCGGCCAGGGTGCCGTCGGTGTTGACGATCAGCAGATCGAACGGCGGCGCTGATTGAAAGGGCCCCACCAGCAGCCCGTCGCAGCGATGGTTCTTGCTGCCGGGCGGTTGCGCGCCCGGCGCCCAGGCACAGAAAGCCTCGATAGCCGATAACGCCCATACCGCGCGGGTTTGCGCAGCCAGGCTGGCCTGTTTCGGTAAATCAATCCCTAAGCGACGCACCGCGTCAGGCGCCACTACCCCGTAGATGTTGCCTCGAGCATCGTAGAGCGGCGTCATGGCGCCTCCTGTACAAACATCGAAGGCGACAACATATCGCGAAACCGCAACTGGCTGTGCAAGGATGTCACCCTGCCTGACCGCGAACCTGGGCGGACGCTGATCGAACCTCACCGGTGAGTCACTGTCCCTTGGGTACGCGACGTTTTTTGCCAAGGATTGATATGACCAACCTCAACACTCAAACCGCATTTGTTCCCGGACGCCTGGAGCAAATGTCCACGCGCATCGCCTTTTTCATTGCTGGTTTAGGCATCGCTGCGTGGGCGCCACTGGTGCCCTACGCCAAGGCTCGGGCCGGGCTGGATGAAGGGACGCTCGGTTTGCTGCTGTTGTGCCTGGGGGTGGGGTCGATTCTGGCGATGCCGATGGCGGGGATTCTGGCCACGCGTTTCGGCTGTCGCCGGGTGGTGAGCGCCGGGGTGTTGCTGATCTGTGCGGCCCTGCCGCTGTTGGCGACGGTGTCATCGATTCCGGCGTTGATTGCCACGTTGTTCATGTTCGGCGCAGGCCTTGGCACGGTGGATTCGACGGTGAACCTGCAAGCGGTGATCGTCGAACGGGCCAGCGGCAAGACCATGATGTCGGGCTTTCATGGGCTGTTCAGCCTTGGCGGGATTGTCGGTGCGGCGGGTGTCAGCGCCCTGCTCGGCTTCGGGGTTTCACCGCTGGGGGCGACGTTGGTGGTGATCGTGATGCTGCTGATCGCGCTGTTCAAGGCAGCGCCGCACCTGTTGCCTTACGGCAGCGAAAGTTCGGGGCCGGCGTTTGCCGTTCCCCATGACATCGTGCTGTTCATCGGCGGGATGTGTTTCATCGTGTTCCTCGCCGAAGGCGCGGCGCTCGACTGGAGCGCGGTGTTCCTGGCGCAGGAGCGCGGGATCGACACTGCGTATGCGGGGCTGGGTTACGCGGCGTTTGCGCTGACCATGACCGTCGGACGCTTGACCGGTGATGTGATCGTGCGTCGTCTCGGCGCTACGCGGGTGATTGTGTTCGGCGGGTTGACGGCCGCGGCGGGCCTGTTTGTGGCGACCTTCGCACCGAGTTGGGAAGCGGCGTTGGTGGGTTATGCATTGTTGGGGGCTGGCTGTTCGAACATTGTGCCGGTGTTGTACACCGCGGTGGGCAAACAGACGGTGATGCCCGAAAGCATCGCCGTGCCGGCCATTACCACGCTGGGGTATGCGGGAATTCTTGCGGGACCTGCGTTAATCGGGTTTATCGCTCATGGCAGCAGTTTGAGTTTTGCCTTCGGACTGATGGCGGTGTTGCTGGTGGCGGTGGCCATTGGCGGGAAGGTGTTGAAAGTCTAAGACACCGATTTTTCGACAAACGGTCATTTCCTGGCCAATGTACTGTTATTTCTGTCAGTAGACGTAAAGGGCATCGAATTACAACCTAGGTTGAGCTCCTTCAACTTATGGATAAGTCATGAAATCTCCCTTCATAAAACTTTTACTGGCTCCTGCGCTCTTGATCAAACTGTCCGCTTGCATAGTTCTTCCACAAGCTATTGATCGCGACTGGGGGGAAGGAGTAGAAAACTTTACGCCGGCACAGCTTTTGAGCAATGCGAGCGGTCGATACGATCACTGGCAATCGATTGGTCGAGTAGAGATCGCTAATGGCATGACTTGCTCGGGCGCGTTGATTGACACACGCCAGGCCACCGATGAGCAGGATAGCCCGGCCTATGTATTGACATCCGGGCATTGCGCAAACTTGAACCCCAACGTGGTTGTGGAAGATGCGGTTGCTACCGGTAGGGTAATTTTCAATTTCTTTCAGGACACTAGCGAACACACCAAGTCGTACCCCGTTAGCCGAATTAACTGGAGCACTATTCGGGGGCAGGATATTTCGATCATTCAACTGGACCGGACTATCTCGCAATTGATAAGTGACGGTATTCAACCACTGGAAATAGCAACCCATCTGCCTACAAATGTCGACCTATTAATCGTTGGGGCGCCTCAACAACGCCACATTCAACGAATGGCCTGCCCGCGGGAACATTCAACAGGCGTCGTTGAAAACCCCTGGTCATGGCTGAATCAAATCAGTAATCGCTGTCAGGATGTGGTGAGCGGAATTTCAGGCTCACCACTATTGGGCCGCTACAACAATGAGATTATTGCAGTGGTGGGTACAACTACCCAAGGCAGTGGACAAGCGCGATGCAGCCAGGGTGCGCCCTGTGAAGTGGTAGATGGCCAGGTAAGCAAAAAGCTGAACACCAATTACGCCACGCCAGCAATCGGTTTACTGGCATGTTTTAACAAGGGTCATTTTGATCGTCTTAACGGATCCTGCACGTTGGGCCCAAACTTCACTTTTGCCGCCACCCCACCCACGAATACTTTTATAAAGCTTGAGCGTGACCCTTCCGGACAAGTCATCCCATGGCTATGGATCCAACCCTTCGCTGTTAATCGCCCTTACTACCAATACAAGTTCACGCGGACACTGGATGAGTGTGGCGCATCCGGTGGCTACAGCGAGGCAATCGTCAGCAATACAAGTGGCGAGAATGAACTTCGTCGAGAACTACACGATGGTGCAGGCATGTACCTGTTATGCGTCATGGGGCAGGATCAGAAAATCGGTGCTCCTGGTCAATGGGATGCGCGTAATGCAAGAATCTACTGGCGCTGGATGATGGAGGGGCCGAACAAGCTCGCCCCTATTTTTTCTATCAACCAAAGTCCGCACGACCCGTCTCTGTACGAAGTCAGAGCATTTCCGGTCTCCCCCGATCTGGATGCCTATTCCTACCAATACAAAGTAGGCTCAAGCGAAAACACCGACTGTCTCGACGCGCAAGACTACGTAAAACTACAACCATCAATTGGTATTTTTGAGGTTGACGTTAAAAATGGCCCGATGAAGGTTTGTCTCAAAACCAAGGACCTGGCGGGCAACCCTTCCCCCATCAGCGACTTCCGGCTTCCCGAGTAAGCACGAAACCTGTTCCCGCAGTTCAATGAAGGATCTGCGGGAACAATCAAGGCTGCGTGACTCGCGTTATCAGAACCCGACGCTGGCCTGCACAAAGAACGTGCGCGGTGCGCCGACGTACATCCCCGAGTTGTTGTCGCTGGAGCGGGTGAAGTACTGCTTGTCGAAAACGTTCTTCACCCCGGCGCCGACTTTCAGATTCGACAGCTGCGCGCCGAAGTCATAACCGCCGCGCACGTTCCAGGTGACATAGCCCGGGATGTCGCCGTACTGGCCGTCCGCGGTGCCTTCGGTGATGTAGTTGCCGCTGAAACTGCCGTCGGCGTTCACGGCAACGCCTGGTGAGCGCTGCTTGGACTGGGCAAAGGCGTCAAGGTTGTAGGTCCAGCGGTTGATGTCGTATCGCAGGCCGGCAGTCGCCACCTGACGCGAATAGAACGGCAGGTCACGGCCCTTGAAGCCTGGGATCTCGCCTTCATAAACGGCGCGGGTGTAGGTGAAGCCGGCATTGGCGGTCAGGCCGTCGAGCCGTGGGTCCAGTGCCGCCATGTCGTAATGCACCGAGGCTTCGAGGCCTTGGTGTGTGGTCGCGCCGAGGTTGGTCCAGCCCGCATCGTTGCTGATGTACTGCAACTCTTTATCGAAGTCGATGTAGAACAGCGTCACTTCCCCGCCCCACACATCATTGTTGTAGCGCGTGCCGACCTCGTAGGTCTTGGCCTTTTCCGGTTCCAGGCCATTGGCGGTGTTGTCACCCGTGCCACCCTGGCCGAGCTGGAAATACTGCAGGCTGCCGAACGAGGTTTCGTAGTTGGCAAACAGCTTCCACTCTTCCGACACGTGATACATCACGCTCACGGCCGGCAGTGGCTCGTTGCTTTCGATACTGCGGTTCTTTTCCAGCACCGGTTTGCCGGCGGTGTCGAGCACAGGGCGGTCGTGCCAGTCGGTGCTGATGTGTTCAAAGCGGATGCCGGGGGTGATGGTCCAGTTGCCAACGTCGATTTTGTTATCGACGTACACCGAGTTGGCTTCAGTGCCACCGGTGCGGTCCTGATAGACATGGCCGTCCGAGCTCTGGGTCACGACCGGCTCGTTGTTGACCAGCGCCAGGCGGCTCGCCTCTTCGTGCATGCCTTCCTTGAGGTAGCGATAACCGACACTGACTTCCTGGGTGGTCGGGCCGACATCGAACACACGGGAGACCCGCGGTTCAATCCCGAAGGTGTAGTAAGTACGCGGGAACGAACCGAGGGTTTTCTGATCGCGAGCGGCGATGTTGCTGCCACGGAAGCTGTCGGAATAGTAAGTCAGCACTTCGGCCTGGGTGCGCTCGTCGATCTGGCGTGCCCACTTGAACGAGACGTCCTTGCGGCGTCCGCTGAAGTTGTCGTTGTTGCGGTCGGACTGAAACGGATCGGCGTCGTACTGCGCCTGGGTCAGGCCGCCGGGCATGTCGGCGCTGGCGTCGTAGTAGTGAAAGTTGAGGCTGAAATCGTCCACATCGGTGGGTGCCCAGTGGGTCTTGAGGATCACGTCGTCGATGTCGTTGCCGTTGTTGCGCTCACGGTAACCGTTGCCGTTCACGCCCGAGTACAACAGCGCCATGCCGATGCCATTGTCTGCGGTGCCGCCGAGAAACGCCGTATCGATATGCTTCCAGCCACCGTGCTGGGAGGTTTCCAGGGTGCTGCCGATTTCACCGGTGGCTTTTTCCGGAATCGCGCGCGTGACGAAGTTGATCACGCCACCGACGTTCTGCGGCCCGTAACGCACGGAGCCGGCGCCGCGAACCACGTCGATGCTGTCAAGGTTGCCGGAGGAAATCGGTGCCATGGACAACTGCGGCTGGCCGTACGGGGCGAACGCTGCCGGCACGCCGTCAATCAACACGGTGGAGCGTGGCGACAGGCGTGAAGTCAGGCCACGCACGCCGACGTTCAAGGAAATGTCGCTGCCGCCGGTGCCGTTGGCATCTTGCACTTGCACACCGGGCACGCGCTTCAACACGTCGCCGACGTTCATCGCGCCCTGCTCAACCATCGCCTCGCGGCGAATCACCGTACGCGCGCCGGGGTGGTTCTGCACCACGGCGGCATCGGCGTCACCGAGCCAGTCGCCGACCACTTTGATGTCGGTCACGCCCAGTTCCAGCGGGCCGTTCGCAGCAGAAGTCGGTGCTGGCATCAACGTGACCGAACCTTCGTCGATCTGGTATTGCAGACCGCTGCCTTGCAGCAGCTGGCGCAGCGCGTCTTCCGGCAAGAGGTTACCGTCCACCGCTGGGGCCTGTTTGCCGGCGACCAGCTCAGGGCTGAAGAACACCTGCAGCGAAGTTTGCTGGCCCAGTTGACTCAGGGCCTGACCCAGGGGTTGCGCCGGGATGTGAATCGCGTCGGCAGCAAAGGCCTGGGGCAGCGACGTGCTGACGGCCAGGGCGAGAGCGAGGCGCAACCAAGGGGATTTGTTGTTTTTAGCGGTGGATTTTTTCACGTCGAACGGAGTCCTGTGGATCGCAAGGGTGTGCGCTTGTTAATGCAAACCAGTTGCAGTTGGACAGGAAGACGATCAACTCGAAAAAAACCTGAATTTATTTTGAAATTATTTCCTGACTGCCGTCATCGAGGGTGCGCACGGCCACCGGCAGAATGGTCGGCAAGGCCTTGAGCAACGCATCGGTGTTGTCGGATTTGAACACGCTGGTCAGGCGCAGATTGCCCACTTTGTCGTTGCCGACGGTGAGCGGTTTCTCCCGATAGCGCGAGACTTCCTCGGCGACGTCGCTAAGCCTGGCGTTGTTGAACACCAGTTTGCCGCTGCGCCAGGCGGTCAGCTCGGCAGGATTGACCGCGTAGGCGGCAGCCACTTTGCCTTGTGCATCGATGTGCGTGCCGAGGCCGGCGGTCAGGCTGATGAACTCGCTGTCTGCCGCTGTGCGGCCCTGAACCTTGACGGTGCCCTGCTCCACCGCGACCCGGGTTTGGGCAGTGTCGCGGCGCACATCAAAACGGGTGCCGGTGACCGTGACTTTGCCGCTGCCGGCCTCGACCACGAAGGGTCGACGAGTGTCGTGCTCGACGCTGAACATTGCTTCGCCCTGGGTCAGCTCGATGCTGCGACGGTCGTTTTCATAGCGCACCTGAACGCGGCTGCGGCTGTTCAGGTCGATCACCGAACCATCCGGCAACGCCACATGACGACGCTCACCCAGGGCCGTTGAAAACTCCGCCGTGTAAGTCGCTGGATGATTCAAACCGCTGAACAGCCCCAAACCGAGCGCGACGGCCAACACACTGGCGGCCACCGCATAACGCACCAGCGGGCGGCGCTTTCCGCGCGCCGGCTCGGTTTCACACAAGGCTTGCAGACGCGCCGCCGGCAGCACATCAGCCGCCGCCCACAATCCCTGCAGTAACTGGAATTCGTCGCGATGCTGAGGGTGTTCGTCCAGCCAGGCGTCGAAATGCCGATACTCTTCGACATTCATCGCAGGCTCCTGCAAACGCACAAACCATCGCGCCGCATCGTCGCGAACCGTTGTTTGCCCGCACGCACAATCACGAGTATCCATCATGGAAGTTCCTGTTTGGCTGGGGATGAGAAGGCACGGCCGATCATGGCTGCAATCCGTCAAGGCGGTCGCGCAGATGCCGCAGCGTGCGGATCATATACTTTTCCACCATGTTCTTGGACAGTCCCAGGCGTTCGGCGATTTCGGCCTGGGTCAGGCCTTCGATCTTCTGCCAGACAAACACCTTGCGGCAATTGATCGGCAGCTCGCTGAGTGCCCGTTCGATGGAGTCAGCCAACTGGATCGCCTGCATGAAATGCTCCGGGTCGCCGGACGACGACGCACTGTGATCGATCGCCTCCGACTCCATGGCGCCCCGCCGATCCTCACGCCGATAACCATCCACCGCGATGTTGCGCGCGGTCTGGTGCAAATACGCCCGAGGTTGTGCAACCAAAGCCGAATCGGACTCAAGCACCCTCACAAAGGTGTCGTGGGCCAGGTCCTCGGCCTGCTGACGATTTCTCAGGCGACGGGTCCAGGTCCCGACCAACTCTTCGTAGTGCTCGAAAAAGCCGTGTCTGCGGGGCAGCTTGGGGGTCATTGCGGTGTGCTGTGGAGACGGAGCGCGAATAATAATGCTTCCTATTAACTGGAAGCAATGGATTCCACGTCGGCGGGTTCACCGTTAGTCAGTCAGCCTGAGAGTGCGCCTGACGTACCGTCGTCGTCGGTGCAACTTGGAGACCGAGGTGATGCTATCGCGGGCAAGCCCGCTCCCACAGGGTTCTCGATGGACCACAGTTCCTGTGGACGACCGTCTAGTGCTTGCGCAACCACTCGATAAACAGTGCAAACAGCTCCGACTGTGAACCGATATTCAACTTCAGATAAAGATTCTTGCGGTGCATGCGGACCGTCTCCGGCGAAATGCTCATTTGGCTGGCCGTGGATTTGACGGAGTGCCCTCGGAGCACCATGTGTGCCACTTCCCGCTCCCGTTCAGTCAGCAAGTCGCAGCCGAAGTTTTCGAAAGCGGACTGCACTCGTTGCTTGAGATCGTCACGCACGCCTTGATTGACGGTGCTGTGCTGCAAACCGCGGCGTCCATATTCGCTGATAAATTCCCGCACCAACGGCTCAACCGCCCGCAGCAGATTGAGTTGTTCAGCCCTCAGCCCTTCCCCGCCGAATCCTTGAAACAGGCTCACCGAAACCTTCGTGTCATTACCGGTATCGACAATGTAAAAACTGTCTTCCGAACTTCCGGCCTTCAAGTAGTAAGTTTTGTAGTACTCGGTATCGAAGAAGTTGTCCGGTGCAATTTCCTCCAGGTGATAAAACCCTTCCGCCAATCCTTGCTCCACCGCCAGACAGAACGGGTCAAGCAGGTAGCCCCCGGAAAAATAGCGGTCGATGATCGACTCCCGGTATTTGTCCGCAATACCGCGCTGATACAGCAATTGCGGCGGGCGGTCCTTGTGCTCCAGGCTGATCATCACCGACTCGATGGACACCAGATGCCCGAAGGCCGACGCCAGGTAGCGAAGCGCGTCAGGCTCATCGATATGGGCGAATGCCTCGCGCATTTCCCCGTGCCATTTATGCAATGCCCCGAAGGGCAAGGCGATCAACGTATCGTCTTTTGGTTTGCTCATGCCCCGCAGTCTAGCGGGTGAACCGGCAACGGGTAACTGCAGATTCGGTGAATTCATTGCCCGAAATACTGGCCGTTTTGCTCAAGCTCGGCCGCCACTTCAAGAATGCACACGCGCAGGATTTCGACGATTTCATCGACCTGGACGCAAGAGAGAATCAGCGGCGGCGACATGACATTGAGGTGCATGATCGGCCGCACCAGCAACCCTCGAGCCTGTGCACGCGAGTGAATCATCTCGCCAATGTTGATCTCGTCGGCAAACAACGCCTTGGTGCGCTTGTCGGCGACAAACTCCACGCACGCCATGAACTTCTGGCAGCGCACATCACCCACTAACGGCAAGTCGCTGAGCGTGGCGAGCCGCTCTTCCAGATACGCGCCGACAACGTCGACATGTTCCAGCAGGTTTTCCCGCTCGATGATTTCGATGTTTTTCAGCGCCGCCGTGCAGCAGACCGGATGGCCGCTGTAGGTGAAGCCATGGGTAAAGCAGCGACCCTTTCCGGGCTCGGCGATGACTTTCCAGATGCGGTCGGAAAAGATGCAGGCACCCAACGGCAAATAGGCGGACGTCAGCCCTTTGGCTGTGGTGATGATATCGGGCTGCACCTCGAACAAATCGTATGAAGCGAAGAACTTGCCCAAGCGCCCGAACGAAGTCACTACTTCATCGGCGACAAACAAGATGTCGTAGCGCTGGCAGACTTCCCACATGCGTTTCAGATAACCCTTGGGTGGAATAATCACCCCGCCGGAGCCCATGATCGGTTCGGCAAAAAAACCCGCAACCTTGTCCGCGCCGATCGACAGAATCTTGTCCTCGAACTCCTTGATCAGAAACTCGAGAAACTGCGCCTCGTCCATACCGTCCGGTGCCCGATAAGGATTGGGGTTGGACACGTGGTGAATCTTGTCGTTGGCGTAATCGAATTCCGGCACACGGTCGGCGGCCTTGTTGCCGATCGACATCGTCAGAGTGGTGGAACCGTGATAGGCGTTAAAACGGGCGATGACGTGCTTCTTCTCCGGTTTGCCACGGCAGTTCTGGTAGTACTGAATCAGTCGGTACGCGGTGTCCACGGCGGTGGAGCCGCCGGTGGTGAGGAACACATGATCGAGATCCCCCGGCGCCAGGCTGGCGAGCTTCTCGCACAACTGGATGGCCACGTTGTTGGACATGTCGGAAAACGGGTTCGAATACGCCAGTTGCCGGACCTGATCGGCAATCGCCAGCGCCATTTCCTCGCGCCCCAAACCGATGTTCGTGCACCACATGCCACCGACAGCGTCCAGAAAACGACTGCCCTGAGTGTCGTAAATGTAGGCGCCATCACCGGCAACAATGTTCAGGGAGCCCTGTTCGCTGTGCTCGTCAAACATGTGGTAGCCGTGCATGTAGTGAGCTTTATCGGCTTTAACTAGCCGGGAGTCATCAACGGCGGACACTACTTTCTGAGTTGGAGTAGCCATACGAAAACCTCAAACCGAATAATTGAACGATCAAATCCCGCTCTTCACCGTGCTCCAGACGCGGGTCATGGCGCGCATGTCTTTCGCATCCTGGGTTTTTTGCGGAAACAGGCGTAGGCGGGTTGCCTCATCGGGATAAATTGCCGGATTGGTTCGCACATCCGCCTGCACTAACGGGGTGGCCGCCGCGTTGCTGTTGGCGTAATGAATGTAGTCAGTCACGTCCGCCATCACCTGTGGCTGCATCAAGTACTCAAGGAACTTGTGCGCATTGGCGACATGCGGCGCATCGGCCGGGATGTACATGTTGTCAAACCAGATCAGCGAACCTTCCTTGGGAATGAAGTAAGCCAGTTTGATCTTCAGCTTGGCTTCTTCGGCGCGGGCCATGGCCGTTGCGTAATCGCCAGACCAGGTCATGGCCATGCACACATCGCCGTTGGGCAGACTGGTCAGGTAGTTGACCGAATCGAACTTGCGGATGTACGGCCTGATCGACAGCAGCAATTCCTGTGCAGCTTCAAGATCTTCAGCCGCGGCGCTTCTCGGGTCTCGCCCCAGATACTTGAGGGCCAGCGGAATGACTTCGGTGGGCGCGTCGACCAGGGTGACGCCGCAATCGGCAAAGCGCGAGACGATTTTCGGATCGAAGATCATCGCCAGCGAACCAATCGGCGCATCCGGCATGCGTTCCTTGATCTTGTCTACGTTGTAGGTAATGCCGTTACTGCCCCAGGTATAAGGCGCGGAATACAGCGTGCCGGCATCAAATCCCTGCAAGTCCTGCAAGACTTTCGGGTCAAGGTTCGTCCAGCCAGGCAGTAACTTTTTATCCAGCGGTTGAAACACCTTGGCTTTGATCAGTGGCGGCGCAAGGGAAGCATTCAACACCACCAAGTCATATCCGGAGTGGCCGGTGAGCAACTTTGCCTGAACCGTTTCGTAGGCATCGAAGGTGTCGTAAATAACCTTGATGCCTGTGGCTTTCTGAAAGTTGGCAATGGTTTTTTCGCCGATGTAATCCGCCCAGTTATAAAGCCGCAGCGTATTGCTATCGTCCACTTCGGCGCCGTGGACGCCCGCCGACAGCGGCACAAGTAACGCACCAAGAATCACCATGAAGGCCTTGCGCATAGCAAATTCACCTTATCAAGCGAGTTCCGTTCTGGATGACCGGATGAATCCACTATTCAGCGATTCGGCAAACGGCACCATACCCCGAATGGGTGTGTGCACCGGTTTACGGCGCTCGGTGTGGCGCGACATGGCAAAAAGCAGCAGTTTCGTTGACTCGTTTTGTCATAGATCCGGCGCGGGTCGGGCGCTTAGAGTGCCCCACGCACAGAACAGCCAGGGCACTCAATGAACGACCTGATCAAACAACAACGAAACGAAGGCGTACTGACGCTCACTTTTGACCGCCCCGACAAACTCAACGCACTGAACAACAGCATGTATACGCAGCTGGCCGACCTGTTGTTGGCCGCAGATGAAGACGACGAAACCCGGGTGATCATTCTCACGGGTGGAGCCTCGTGTTTTACCAGTGGCAACGATCTGGCGGATTTTCTTCAGCATCCCCCGACCGATCTGGACAGCCCGGCGTTTCGCCTGATGCGCGTGGTCATCCATCTGCAGAAGCCGTTGATCGCAGCCGTTTGCGGAGCGGCCATCGGGATTGGCACCACCCTGCTGCTGCATTGCGATCAGGTACTGGTCACGCGAAACGCCAAGCTGCGCATGCCGTTCGTGAACCTGGGCCTGTGCCCGGAGTTTGGCGCAAGCCTGTTGCTGCCTCGCCTGCTCGGCCATGCCCGGGCGGCACGTCTGCTGCTATGGGGCGACAGCCTGGACGGTGCCGACGCCGTTGCGTGTGGACTGGCCAACGAACTGTTCGATGACGGGCAGCAATGCCTGGCGGCCGCGCAGCAACTGGCCCGGCGACTGCTGGCCTTACCCCAGGAGGCCCTGCGCCAGACCCGGCAATTACTCAAACAGACGTCGATGCCGGAACTTCAGGCCACCATTCGTCAAGAGAACCTGCTGTTCATCAAGCGCCTGAAAAGCCCTGAAGCGCAGACGGCGTTGAACGCCATACTTAATCGCAGTACAGAAAAAAACTCATCCATAGGAACGCCGTCATGAACACCCCAGAAGTTTTTGTAGTCAGCGCCGCGCGCACCGCCATCGGCACCTTCGGTGGCTCGCTCAAGGACGTTCCCCTGGCCGATCTGGCGACCACGGCCGTCAAGGCAGCCTTGCAACGTTCCGGCGTCGACCCGGCGCAGATCGGCCATCTGGTGATGGGCAACGTGATCCCGACCGAAACCCGGGATGCCTATATTTCCCGGATTGCCGCGATAAACGCCGGCATCCCGAAAGAGACGCCGGCGTACAACGTCAACCGCCTCTGCGGTTCCGGCCTGCAAGCCATTATCAGCGCGGCCCAGACCTTGTTGCTGGGCGATGCCGAGATTGCGATCGGTGCCGGTGCCGAGTCCATGAGCCGCGGACCGTACCTGATGCCTTCCGCGCGTTGGGGTTCGCGCATGGGCAACGTTCAGGCCATCGACTACATGTTGGGCATCCTGCATGACCCGTTCCAGGGCATCCACATGGGCATCACCGCCGAGAACGTCGCCGAGCGCAACGGCATCACGCGCGAAATGCAGGATGCGCTAGCCCTCGAAGATCAAAAACGCGCGGCGTTCGCAATTGCCAATGGCTACTTCAGCGAGCAAATCGCCGCCGTCGAAATCCGTGATCGCAAGGAAACCAAGCTGTTCAGCATCGACGAACACCCTCGTGCCACCTCGCTGGAACTACTGGCGCAGATGAAACCGGCGTTCAAGAAGGACGGTTCGGTCACGGCCGGCAATGCTTCGGGCCTGAACGACGGTGCTGCGGCGCTGGTCATGGCCACCGGCAGCGCGGTTCAGGTCAACAACCTGCGCCCGCTCGCCCGCTTGGTCAGCTATGCCCACGCTGGCGTCGAACCGGAACTGATGGGCCTCGGACCGATTCCCGCCACGCGCCTCGCACTCAAGCGCGCAGGTTTGACCGTGGCTGATCTGGACGTGATCGAAGCCAACATCGCCTTCGCCGCCCAGGCCTGTGCGGTCAGCCAGGAACTGGACCTCGACCCGGCCAAGGTCAACCCGAACGGTTCGGGCATTTCCCTGGGCCACCCGGTGGGTGCGACAGGGGCGATCATCGCCACCAAAGCCATCCATGAACTGCATCGCACCAACGGTCGTTATGCGCTGGTGACCATGTGCATTGGTGGTGGGCAGGGGATTGCGGCGATTTTTGAGCGGGTTTGAAAACAGACCTGACACGTACAGGACGATAAAAAACCAACCTGTTTGTAAAGGGGCGCCGAATGGCGCCCTTTTTTTCTACGCTGAAACCTGCGCCTGCAATCGTCGTCCGACGACATCCATCAAATCACAGCCATCGCGCAGTGAAGTCACCAATACCCGCGCCAGCTCACTATAGGCACCCTCGCCAAACGCAAAACTTTCCAGCAGTTGCGTTGCGGTACGAATGCGGTAGGCCGCGGTTTCATGCAACACGTCCAGTGGTGCTTCAGTGTCAATCAACAATGATGGGACGTTGCAGTCGACGCCGGTAACAGGCGTGTATCGATCCATGACGAAAAACCTCCATTGGGTAAAGGCACACGATTATTCAGCATTGGCCGTTGGACGAACTGCAGACGATCCCCGAGGTGGTTCCAGGTTGTCCAGCGCTCGATTGACCAGCAATTCGCCCAGCGCGGACAGTTGCTGAATACCCACAATGACATGGCGACGAGGGCCTTCCAGTTCACGGGCGAGATCGGTGGCCATGACACTGAGGGAGGCGAGGGTTTCAGAGGCGTGACAGAGCAGGGATTCCATGTCGACATCCGGAACGACGGCGAAGAAATGGTTGGCAGATTTGGGACGTGGGTGATTGCGCAGGGGCACGCTGACGAGTTGTTCGGTGACTTTGGCGGGACTGGATGAATTGACGGTGTCGTTGGGGGAATGGTTTGGTGATTCCGCGGATTGGGTGGCGGATTTTTTCATAACAGAGCTCCTTGCAAGGGTAGAAAGCGCCCGTCTCTTGCCTTCAACCAGGATTGGGTGACGGCTATGCAGGGCGGACCGGTATATTTATTACCAGAAAATTCTATTTAATTAATCAAATAAATGAACATCTGTGTAATTAAATGATTCTCGCCTGATTAATGTTTTTCGGCTCTTCCTAGTTACTGTAAGAAACTTCTATTAATCGAGTAGGCAGCGTCTTACATACACTATCAGAACCCAATCGCGGCAATAGGAAATAATCCACAGCTGTTTAAGCTGCGTAAAAAATTATCTTTTTTGTCCAGGGGCTAGGCGTGTAGGATGTTGCATTCAAAGCGAATCACCTCCATACGTGCGATCTATTGCAACGGCAAGCAAATGGTAAATATTTAATGCACAAGAAAGACAGAACGGAAAAATTAAAAAATAACATCAAGTACCTGATAAAGAGCCGTGGGGAGACTAGGCTTTCCTTGTGCAATGCTAGCGGATTGACCAGAACGACAATCTATAACATTTTGGAAGGAAGGGTTGTCCATGTACAACAATCTACCATTCGAAAAATATCGGATTTTTTTGGCGTGTCTTATAAGGAAATAGAGACGGTAGATTTTGAAGAGAAAGAAATAATAGAGAGTAGCGTCTCACTACATGGAAATATGAATCCGGCAGCAGTCCCGGTCATTAGAGAGAGCTTGCTAATTGAAAGTCTGGACAAAAGAATTGGTGAGTTGGCCATCACGCATCCGCTGACATATTACTTCGGCACGGCCTGCAACTTAATAGGTGTGCTTCTGGAGAATGAAATTTGTGGAATGAACGAACCAGGTGATATTTTGATAGTGAAGAAGGGGTTATCGAGTGGTGACGGAGACAAATTGGCGTACGACAAAACAACAAAAAAACTGCGTATTACCAGTGACGGCTTTGACACTGACACTAGCTACATTATTGGAGCAGTGATCGAGGAAAGATTTAATGGTAATTAACAACGAAGCCGAAAACAGCAAATACAAATTGTTGGGTTTTGAGAAAAATAAAAACCTTGTCATTATTATGGTGATCTCCACAGGAAAAATTATAAAAATAAAGATAGGTGAGGTATTAAGAAGCGAAATAATAGACAACCTAAGCAAGCTGGAAATCAAGGACATATACCGGAAATATTACTCTGGCGGGACCGCGCCAACCACCTACGAAATGAATGATCGCCATGAACGATCCTGGATGATCTATGTTGTTCTAAATGTACTTCTGCTTTCACTTTACATCTTCACAAACATTGCCGCGACTAAACTTGTTTATTTGCAATGGTTTGATCTTGTCGTACCTCCTGCTGTTTTCCTTTACCCTCTAACATTTTTAGTCGTTGATTTGTTGAACGAGACCTACGGGCTTAGACTGGCAAGGAGAGCCCTGCTATTTGCTTTTTCAAGTAACGCTCTAGTTGTTTTACTAATGAACGCAGTCATTTATCTCCCTGGATTACCTGGATGGAAACTTGATGTACCGTATGAAGAAGTCGTCACTCACGTGTCGTCAGTTCTAGTAGCATCATCCGTTTCGTTTCTTTTTTCGGAATACGTAAACTCTTACTTGCTTTGTAAAATAAAAGAGCTTACCAACTCCAGACTTCTATTTTTGCGCGTATTTTTTAGCACTTTCTTCGCAGTGATAATAGATAGCATTCTTTTTTGCTACATTGCGTTTTATGGCGCAATGCAAAATAGCGATATACTTAATATGGTTTACGCGCAGATAGCGATAAAAATGTGCTTCGCTGTATTGAACATTTTTCCAGCTTACGGAGCAAGGTCATTATTTAAAAGATATATAGCAGGAGCCAAAACCACCTAAAACTCGGGGAGAGTGAGCTTATTACAATTGCGCACCCTCCCAGCAACACAATGTCTATCTATAATTCCATTTTTATTTTTAGACTATCCAAAACTTCCACTCTATTTTCCAGAAACTTACTCAATCCTTTTGCACGAAGAGCACATGCATCACAGTCGCCGCACCCACTCCCCATTATCCCGTTGTAGCAAGTCAACGTGTGGCACCGAATCAAATCCAGCTGCTTATGGTAATCAGCCAAGGCCCAAGTCTCTGCCTTATTCAGCCGCATAAGCGGCGTCTCGATTCGTATCTTATAGTCCATGCCCAAGTGGATGGCGCTGTTCAACACCTTAACAAACTCATCGCCACAATCCGGGTAGCCAGAACTCTCTGTTTCACAAACACCTGTGATGACAGCTTCAGCACCCACTTGATAGGCATAAATAGAAGCCAACGTTAAAAAAAGAATATTCCTGCCAGGTACGAACGTATCAGGCACGCCGTCCCCCGTACTCCTTGCAATTGGAATGTTGTCACGCGTCAAACTGCTAATGGCCAGTTCGTTTAGCAATGAAGCGTCCAATACTTTGTGTACCTTCACACCAAGCTGTTTTGAAAGTTGTTGCGCCACTTCGATTTCCGCACGATGGCACTGGCCATAATCAAACGTAATGCAATGAATTTCATCGTACATCGGCAATGCATGGATCAAGCAGGTGGTTGAGTCTTGTCCGCCGCTGAAAACGATAACGGCCTTTCTGGTCATGGTTCGTTCTTCCTTGGGGTGTCTCGGCAGGGTGCCGGGCCGTTGACCCTACCGGGAAGCTCAAACTCTGGGTGTGGGAGGTTTCCGAAATGACCGTCTCCGATTTCCGTTTGTGTCAGTTCTTTGCTGGATTCCCGAGGGATTTTCCAACCAGTCACCCCTGATGACCCGTTTCAAACGCTTGATGATTTCTCCCTGCAACTGGTCGCAATCCATCAATCCCGCCGCCTCCCCGCGCCCTAGATTAACTCCCAGAACAAGCAGCCGTGCCGTGCGGCCAGTCACTGTGGAGATCGCCCCATGCAAAGTTTCCAAACCCGCAAACAGCAAAGCCCCGTCGACGGCTGGGACCATCAGGACCCGGAAGAGGCCTTCACCCTGCCCTCGCGTTACTTCTTCGACGAGACCCTGTTCAAGGCCGAACGCGACAACATTTTCATGCACGCCTGGCACGTGGCCGGGCACGTCAGCGAATTCGCCGAGCCGGGGCAGTACGTGGTGACGGATCTGTTCGACCAGAGCGTGGTGGTGGCGAAGAATCGTCAGGGCCAGATCCATGCGTTCCACAACGTTTGCCAGCATCGCGGCAACCGCTTGCTCGAAGCGCGTCGCGGCACTACCGGCGGCGTGGTCCGCTGCGCCTATCACTCGTGGTGCTACGAGATGGACGGCAGCCTGCGCAGCGCGCCGCGTTGCGAGAAGATGAAGAACTTCGAGCTGCAACAGTTCAACATTCCGCAGATCCGCACCGAAGAACTGGGCGGGTTCATTTACTTCAACCTCGACCCGGCGGCGCCGTCGTTGCGGGACCTGTTCCCCGGTGCCGATGAGGAAATGCGTCGGGTGTTTCCGGACCTTGCGAACATGCGCCTGATCAAGGAGCAGGACGTGATCGTGCCGGCCAACTGGAAGGTGATCATGGACAACTCCATCGAGGGCTATCACTTCAAGTTGTCCGGGCCGTGCCACATCGACCTCGCCAAGCTGATCGACTTCAAGGGCTATCAGTTGACCAAACGCGACAACTGGTGGACCTACGTCGCCCCGGCCAACCTCTCGGTGACCGAAGCCTATGGCGTACCGCTGAAAAGCCAGGTGAACCCCAACGAGTGCTTTTTCAACATCGGCCTGTGGCCGAACAACACGTTCTATACCTTCCCGTTCTCGGAGTTTCTCGGCTCGTTCATCATGATTCCGCTGGATGCCGAACGCTCGCTGCTGCGCTTTGGTTACTACTCCCCCCACACCGAGACCGCTGCGGTCACCGAGTCCTGCATGAAGTGGATGAATGAGGATTTGGGACCGGAAGACATCGCGTTGAACATCTCGGTGCAGAAAGGCCTGCACTCTCTGGGCTACGACCAGGGTCGTTACATGATCGACGCCCAGCGCAGCAATGAAAGCGAGCACCTGGTGCATCACTTCCATCGCCTGGTGTTCAACGGTATTCACGGGCCGTCTTCAGTCTGAGACATCACAGTACCTGTGGGAGCGGCGGTGCGGCGATCCGACTTGCCCGCGATTGCGGTGTATCAGCAACACAAATGTCTACTGACACTCCCTCATCGCGAGCAGGCTCGCTCCCACAGGTTTTGTGTCGTGATTTTTAATTAATGGAGCACAGCGAACCATGGCCGATCATGCGTTTGATTACCTGATTGTGGGCGCCGGGTCTGCGGGCTGCGTGTTGGCCAACCGTTTGGGTGAAGACCCGTCGGTGCAGATTTTAGTGCTGGAAGCCGGCCCGGCGGACAAGAGCTGGACCATCGACATGCCCTCCGCGGTGGGAATCGTGGTCGGCGGTACGCGCTACAACTGGAGCTACAGCTCCGAGCCGGAACCGTATCTGCAGGGACGCCGGATCGGCACACCACGAGGTCGGACGCTGGGCGGTTCGTCGTCGATCAACGGCATGGTCTACATCCGTGGCCATGCCCGGGATTACGACGGTTGGGCTGAGCAAGGCTGCGAGGGCTGGCGTTATCAGCAAGTGCTGCCGTACTTCAAGCGAGCGCAAACCCACGCCGACGGCGCGGATGATTACCGAGGGGCGACAGGGCATTTGCACGTCACACCGGGCGATACGGCGACCCCCTTGTGTGCCGCATTTTTAGCTGCTGGCGCCGAGGCCGGGTATGGCTTGAGCAGCGACTTGAACGGTTATCGACAGGAAGCTTTCGGGCCAGTGGATCGCACCACTCGCGCCGGGCGGCGCTGGAGCACTTCGCGGGGTTATCTGAGCGAGGCGCTGGCTCGGGGCAATGTTCGGGTGGCCACCGACGCGTTGGCGTTGCGCATCCTGTTCGATGGCAATCGCGCTGTCGGAATCGAATACGAGCAGAACGGTGAGACTCATAACGCTCACGCCCGACGAGAAGTATTACTGACTGCCGGAGCGATCAACTCACCGCAGTTGTTGTTGCTGTCGGGCGTGGGTCCGGCGGCCGAATTGCGGGATCTGGGGATCACGGTGAAACATGACCTGCCCGGTGTTGGCCGCCGGCTCAACGACCATCCGGACACCGTCGTGCAGTACCTGTGCAAGAAACCGGTGTCGCTGTATCCGTGGACCACCGCGCCGGGCAAGTGGTGGATCGGCGCACGCTGGTTCGCCACCCACGACGGATTGGCGGCGAGCAATCATTTCGAGGCCGGCGCGTTCATCCGCTCCCGCGCGGGCGTAGAACACCCGGATTTGCAACTGACCTTCATGCCGCTGGCCGTACAACCGGGCAGCGTCGATCTGGTGCCCGGCCACGCCTTCCAGATCCATATCGACCTGATGCGCCCCACCAGCCTGGGCAGCGTCACGCTGAACAGCGCCGACCCTCGACAGCCGCCGCGCATCCTGTTCAATTACCTGAAAACCGAGCAGGATCGCGCTGACATGCGCGCCGGTGCGCGGCTGGTGCGCGAGATTATCGAGCAACCGGCCATGGCCGCGTTCAAAGGTGAAGAGTTGGTCCCGGGCCCCGGCGCACAGAGCGATGAAGCGCTGGATGCCTGGGCCAGGCAGGTCACGGCAACCGGCTACCATGCCAGCGGCACCTGCAAGATGGGACCGGCCGTTGATCCGGAAGCGGTGGTCGATGCGCAGCTGCGAGTGCATGGCCTCGACGGCTTGCGGGTGGTGGACGCCTCGATCATGCCGGTGATCGTCAGCGGCAACACCAATGCGCCGACGGTGATGATCGCGGAAAAGGCCAGCGACATGATTCGCGGATTGATGCCCCTGCCGCCCTCTGATGCGCCGGTGTGGATACATCCGCAGTGGCAGACGCGGCAACGATGATGTTTGAACGCAGAGATGACTCATGAGCAATCAACCGTCCGACAGCGCAGCGCCCCCCGAAACCCGTTTCACCTGGCGGCGCGGCGATGTCGCGCCGTTGCGGGTGGCGGTGCTGCTGTTGCCGTCATTTTCCAACTTCGGGTTAGCCGCGGTGCTGGAGCCGCTGGCCATCGCCAACTGGCTGACCCAGCGCCAACTGTTTGAGTGGACATTGTTATCGCTGGACGGTGAACCGGTGCAGGCCAGCAATGGCCTGAGCACCGTGGCCAACGAGGGTCTGTGCGCCGATCAGGGTTTCGATGTGTGCCTGGTGATCGCCAGTTTCGATGTGCACAAACACAGCCGCAACCTGGCGCTCAAAAGCTGGCTGCGCAAACAGGCGTTGTTCGGCGCGGTGTTGATGGGTGTGGAAACCGGCACTGAATTACTCGCGGCCGCCGGCGTGCTCGATGGCTATGAAGCCGCGGTGCACTGGGACAATCTTCAGGGCTTTCAGGAGAGCTATCCCCGCGTTCACGCCAAGCCGCAGCTCTATACGCTTGAGCGCCAGCGCATGACCTGCGCCGGCGCAACGACGACGCTGGACATGCTGCTCGGCTGGATCGGCCAAAGCATCGACAGCGATCTGGCGCGGGAGATCGGCATGCACCTGCTGATGGGCCATGTACGTGCACCGGCGGACAATCAACTCGATGGCGGCCTGACCAACACCGGCCTGTACGGCAGCAAGATTCGTCGTGCGGTACAGTTGATGGAAAAGGCGCTGGAAGAACCACTCGATTGCGAGGCGATTGCCAGCCAGGTCGGCCTCTCGCGGCGACAACTGGAGCGGCAGTTCAAGCATCAGACCGGCCTGTCGCCGCTCAAGTACTACATCACTTTGCGACTGGCCAAGGCCCACAGTTTGCTGCAACAGACGCGCCTGAGCGTCGCGCAAGTGGCGGCCTGCTCAGGGTTTGGTTCGCTGGAGCACTTTTCCCGCACCTATCGCGCCCGCTTCGGTTGCCCGCCCAGTGAGGACCGCAGCCAGGTCTGGACCGCCCCGGTGATGCGTCAGCCGCTGCGCAAGGAGCACCGGCCCGCCGAGGCGGATTGAATTCATAGCCGATAACCCGCTTCTTCCTCGTCCAGAATGCCCATCAGCGCGTTGAAATGTTTGTCGGCGAAGCCTGGGTAATCGAGCCATTGTCGACAGGTCTTGCGGGCGATTTCATCACTGGCGATGCGCAACTCGCGGCCGGTTGAAAGCGCGGTGATGTAGGTCTCGCAGGCCCGTTCGAAGTAGTACAGATCATCGAACGCCTGGGCGATGGTCGGCGCCGCGACCAGCAGGCCATGGTTGCCCATCAGCAGAATCGGTTTGTCTCCCAGCACATGGCTGACGCGCTCGGCTTCGTCCCCCAAGCCCATGCCATCGAATCCGTCGTCGATGGCCACCCGCTCAAAAAACCGCATGGCGTTCTGCTCGATCGGCGGCAGCCGCGAATCCGTCAGGCAGGCCAGCGCCGTCGCATATCTGGAATGCGTGTGGAGGATGCAACGGGCGTGCGGCTGGTTGCGATGCAAGGCGCTGTGCAAGGCCCATGCGGTGATGTCCGGCGCGTCCGGGCGATCCAGGCTCGCAGGGTCATCGGCATTCACCAGCAGCAGGTCGCTGGCCTTGATCCGTGAGAAATGCTTGCCGTACGGATTGATCAAAAATTCCCGCCCGTCACCCGATACCGCCACGCTGAAGTGATTGGCGATGGACTCATGCAGGTTCAGCCGCGCCGCCCAGCGAAAGGCGCAGGCCAGGCGGATTCTCAGTTGCTCGACAGGTTGATTCATCGCGTCCCCCACCATTCGTTTAACCGGATGCTTGGCAGTGTAGAGAGACGCCTTGCGCGCACTTGACGGGAAACGACATTGACTGCCGTTATCCAGCGGCGTTGCGACCGTGGGAAAACGGCGTGATTATGCCATTTTCATCACAGTGCTCGAAGCATATGTTGGATAGCTTTGTGGCCGGACTTTGGAGCATCGGTAAAAAAGTCCGCGATACGCGCTGCAAACTTTTGAGTATTTTGGAAGGATTCATTCATTGTCAGAGCAGTGTCGTTGACGGACACCATGACAAAAGCACTTTGACCGTTGCCTATAAAACCGATGGATGCGCGATCGTCACCATGATTCAAAATTATTAAAAATGAATTTCTGGTAATCGGGCACTTTTCAACTTCCCACTCTGGAGGCTCGTCCACATAAAAAACCTGAGCAAGCCTTGATAGAAAAGAAGCCCGACGAGTAGCTTCCCTCTGCAGTCGCTGCTTGGCCAGGACCAATACTTGACTCCAAGCATCAACGTCAAACGAAACGTATTGAGGGCATTCGCCGCACTCAGTGGGCGACTCATTGAGTACATATTGCAACCTGGGAGACATGCAAGTGCCATAAGAAACAGAGGTGACCATTTCTTTTTTATACATGTTCAAGAATTTTTTAATAGTCGACCCGGTAGATCCGGCCATCAAACCAGAATCTTCAGTTCCTGTCGGCAAATCTAAATAAAGATCATCAAAAACCAATGACTCTGAAATCCTGTCAAAAGGCTTACCATCATTTACCCAGCTGGTAGGCGAACTTTGAGGATGCTCATCTTCAAAATGCTCCAGCAGTGAAACGAGCCGATCTCGTTGAGTCGGGTCGGCCATGATCTCGGAGAGCAGCGCCGCTGACGCTTCGTAACCATTTTGAGTATCCAGATCAGCACTGAAGCCCTTCATTTCGCGAAGTGCGTGGGCAAGTTCAGCCTTGGAGAGTCTAGGTCTGGCATCTGTCATAAAATTCACTCTACCTTTCGGCCTTCAGCAGCGCAAAGCGTAACCAAGACCGCCTATCGCCGAGCATCATATAGAGCAGAAAACGCCTGTGCGTCCGCTCCGTTGAAGTGGAAATACTCTTCAGGTCGTCCCCTGCGCCATACTGCCGTGATGCAGCCGTTGGTGGGCAAAAGACGTCTCATCTTGCAACTGGTTCCGTAGAACTCGATGAGTTTCCTGCCACCTTTAGGATCTGCACGCAGCAATAATTCCCCGTCATCGCCCTCATCCAGGGCCGCCTGAATCGTGCAATCAATCAATGCCTTGGCAACACCACGGACCACTGGCTGCTCCAAAAACTGCTCATAGGCTTCTGACGGAGCATCGGAAAGGTACCAAGTGAACGCGCGCTGCCGTTCCACGCCCTCGACATTGCAATGCAGTTTCGGAACGATGGATAGCATCCCAATCGGAAACTCTTGCTCACCTTTCGAAACGATAACGCACATTGCCTTACCTTTTTCGGAGGAATTACCAGGCATTTGGGTGAGGTAGTTATGGATCGCCACAAATCTTAGATACGTTGGCCATCGCCATCCAACGTCAGCGCGAACTCGCCTGTTCGTTGCCCCATCATGTGAGTAATGGCTATTGACGAGAGGCTGAACTTTTTCATGCCATTGTTTGGCCAACGTTGTAGTCATCGGTACGACGCAGACTTTCACCTGAAAGGGATTTCCAAAGGCGTCATAGGCCGGCAGGGAGGAAATGGGCCGTTATAGCGGCATGAGGAGCTTCCTTGCGAGTTTGATTTTCGAATACCTTGTGGATCGATTTGAGCCGCCATTTAGCAAAACTCCTGTTTTGCGTACGTTTCAAATCAGCTATTGAAGCTAGCACAGGCAGCAAAATTCTGTGTCCATGCGCTTTTTTCCGGATGTTTCTTACGCCCTGCACGATTAAACCGATCTCCCACCTTCCCAGCTTGCAAACACGCACCTGACGACCGGCAACAAAAATCAATTGCCACAAAATATTACCTGCGTCATATTACACGCGTAATAAAGACCCGATTCCAACAGGTATTTCTCCATGACCAGCATGCCCAGCCTTGAAACCGACCTTGCTGTCCCGGTGAGCACACCCAAGCCTCCTCTGCTCAAACGGTTGATCTTGCTCGCTGCGGTCATTGCTGCCCTGGTGTTCGCCGGGCTGTATGCAACTCACTGGTGGACCGCCGGCCGTTTCATCGAAGAGACCGACGACGCTTACATCGGCGGCGACGTGACGGTGATCGGGCCGAAGGTGGCGGGTTACATCGAAGAAGTGCTGGTGAACGACAACCAGAAGGTCAAGGCCGGCGATGTGCTGATTCGTCTCGACTCCCGCGACTACCGCGCCAACCTGGCCAAGGCCGAAGGTGCGGTGGCTGCCGAAGAAGCGCTGCTCGCCAACCTCGATGCCACCGAAGAATTGCAGCACGCGGTGATCGGCCAGGCCCGCGCCGGGATCGATGCAGCCGGCGCCGAAACCGCCCGCTCCCGGGATGACGATGCTCGTTACAAAAAACTGGTCGGCAGCAACGCCGTCTCGGTGGAAAGCGCCCAACGAGCCAACGCCACCTTCAAGACCGCCCAGGCCCTCAGTGCCCGGGCCCAGGCTGAACTGCTAGCGTCCCAGCGTCAGCTGAACGTGATAGCAACCCAGAAACAGCAAGCCCGCGCTGCACTGATGCAGGCCCGGGCCGAACGTGATTTGGCGCAATTGAATGTGGGCTACACCGAACTGAAAGCCCCGGTAGACGGTGTGATCGGCAATCGCCGGGCGCGAGTCGGCGCGTATGCCCAGGCCGGTTCGCAACTGCTGTCGGTGGTACCTGCCAGCGGGCTGTGGGTCGACGCGAACTTCAAGGAAGATCAACTGGCGAGGATGACGCCGGGGCAACGGGTGATCATTCATGCCGACGTGCTCTCGGGGCAGGTATTCCACGGTCATCTGGACAGCCTCGCGCCGGCCAGCGGCGCGCAGTTCAGCGTACTGCCACCGGAAAACGCCACCGGCAACTTCACCAAAATCGTTCAGCGGGTGCCGGTGCGCATCGTTCTTGATCCGGCCGATGGCGTGCTGGGCCATCTGCGTCCGGGCCTGTCGGTCACCGCTGAAGTGGACACGCGCAAGGAACCTCAAACGCCAGCCGTAGCCAGCGCGCCATGAGCCGCGCCCTCGCCGCCCCCGCGCAACCATTCAATGCCGCCGACATGGCAACGGCGACCAAGGTCTTCGCCTTCGCCACCATGTGCATCGGCATGTTCATTGCGCTGCTGGATATTCAGATCGTCTCGGCATCGTTGCGTGATATCGGCGGCGGGCTCTCGGCCGGCACCGACGAAACGGCGTGGGTGCAAACCAGTTACCTGATCGCCGAAATCATCGTGATCCCGCTGTCCGGCTGGCTCTCCCGAGTGTTCTCGACACGCTGGCTGTTCTGCGCTTCGGCGGTGGGCTTCACCTTGGCCAGCCTGCTCTGCGGCGCAGCCTGGAACATCCAGAGCATGATCGCCTTCCGCGCCCTCCAAGGGTTTCTCGGTGGTTCGATGATCCCGCTGGTGTTCACCACCGCATTCTTTTTCTTCACCGGCAAGCAACGGGTGATCGCTGCTGCAACCATTGGCGCGGTGGCATCGTTGGCACCGACCCTGGGGCCGGTCATCGGTGGCTGGATTACCGACGTTTCATCCTGGCACTGGCTGTTCTATATCAACCTGGTACCGGGGATATTCGTCGCGGTGGCGGTGCCGATGCTGGTGAAAATCGACCAACCGGAACTGTCACTGCTCAAAGGTGCCGACTACTTGAGCATGGTGTTCATGGCGCTGTTTCTCGGTTGCCTGGAATACACCCTCGAAGAAGGCCCACGCTGGAACTGGTTCAGCGACAGCACGATTCTGACCACGGCGTGGATCAGCGGACTGGCCGGCCTGGCGTTCATCGGTCGAACCCTGCACGTCGCCAACCCGGTCGTCGATCTGCGCGCCTTGAAAGATCGCAACTTCGCCCTTGGCTGTTTCTTTTCGTTCGTCACCGGGATCGGCCTGTTCGCCACCATTTACCTGACGCCGCTGTTTCTCGGCCGGGTGCGTGGCTACGGTGCACTGGACATTGGTCTGGCGGTTTTCTCCACCGGGGTGTTCCAGATCATGGCGATTCCGCTGTACGCCTTTCTGGCCAACCGCATTGATCTGCGCTGGATCATGATGACCGGCCTGGGATTGTTCGCGTTGTCGATGTGGGATTTCAGCCCGATCACCCATGACTGGGGGGCTAAAGAATTGATGTTGCCGCAAGCCTTGCGCGGGATTGCCCAGCAATTGGCGGTGCCGCCGGCGGTGACGTTGACCTTGGGAGGGCTGGCACCGGCGCGGCTCAAACATGCTTCGGGACTATTCAACCTGATGCGAAACCTGGGTGGCGCCATTGGTATTGCCGCGTGCGCGACCATTCTCAATGACCGCACCAACCTGCACTTCACCCGGTTGGCGGAAAACCTCAACAGCACCAACGAAGCACTGAATCAGTGGCTGTCCCAGGTCGGCAACAACTTCGCCGCCCTCGGCCAAAGCGGCGACGCGGGCGTCACCGCCAGCCTGCATCAGCTCTGGCTGCTGACCTACCGTGAAGCGCAGACACAAACCTACGGCGACGCCTTCCTGATGATCATGGTCTGCTTCATCCTCGCCACGGCGATGGTGCCCTTGATGCGCAGGGTGCAACCACCGGCCGCGCCGAGTGCGGATGCTCATTGAGTCCTGGGGTTGCTCCAAAAAAATCAGGCCTGAGGCATTTTGCGGAAGCCAACCGCCAGGCGGTTCCAGGCGTTGATGGTCGTAATGGCCACGGTCAAGTCGACCATTTCCTTGGGACTGAACTCGGAAGTAGCCAGTTCGTAATCTTCGTCCGGAGCGTGGGTCTGGCTCAGCAGCGTGAGGGATTCGGTCCAGGCCAGCGCCGCGCGTTCACGCGGGGTGAAGAACGGCGTTTCACGCCAGACCGACACCGCGTACAGCCGACGTTCGGTTTCGCCACCCTTGCGGGCATCGGCGGTGTGCATGTCGACGCAGAAGGCGCAGCCGTTGATCTGGGAAGCGCGCAGCTTGACCAGTTCGATCAGCGTCTTTTCCAGAGGCAGCTTCGACACAGCGGTTTCCAGAGCGATCATGGCTTTCAGTGCGTCAGGGGAAGCAGTGTAGAAATCGATACGCGGTTGCATGGTGGGCTCCAGTCACAAAGGGTGTGGGGCTACGTTAATCCCATGCGTCCATCTTACAAATAGCCAATATTTCAGAAATCGAGGAAGCCATTGGGGCTGCGAAAAGAAAGTGCGCCGCGCACTTCGAAGATTTCGGCGACTGTTGATTTCTGATCTGAATTCCAGGGTGAACCGGCCATCGCCCATCGCTATGTCCGACTACGCAACCACTTCAAAAATCCCTTCTTCTCCACAACCTTAGGCGCTTCCTGAGTCAGCGACTGAGCCTTGTTCAAGCGGAAATCCAGCAACGCCTTCATCGCTTCACTGATGTCATGCCGCGCATCCAGACACGGTTTGAGGTATTCCCTCTCGATCCGGTACAAGCTGCAGAACGTCTTGGCACTGAAGTCCGCCGGTAGCGCCGTATCGGACAAAATCCCGCCCTCGCCGATCACCTCACCCGGCCCCATGCGCCCGGACTCGAACTTGACCCCACCGCGGCTCAGCTCCACGGACACGACGCCGGATTCGATGATGAACAAATGATCGCTGACCTCCCCCGCCGGCAGGATCATTTCACCGGCGCGGAAGGTTTGCAGTGTCATGTTCTGACTGAAGGTTTCTTTCTCCTCCTGACGCAGGGTCGAGAAAATGTTCGAGGCGTCCAGCAATGCCCGTGGCCGTGACAGGTTGGCAGGTGCATTCGGTTCGACGCTCGACAACAAGCTGACACCCGACGCCTGCAAGTGCCGGAACGCCAGGTCGAACAGCAGATTACGGACCATGCGCTTCTGATCCATGGAGACCACGAAACCGCTGATTTCGTATTCCACACCCGTGGCGCTGGAGCCTTTCAACGCTACGCTCGGTGCCGGTTTGTTCAACAGATAGCGGCATCCTTGCATCGCCCGTTCCAGGGCGTCGATCACCGTTTGCGGACGAGCGTGCGGGCTCAGTTGCAAGCTGATGGATACGCCGAAAATGTCACTGGGCCGGCTGAAGTTGATGATCTTGGCCTTGGCTGCCAGGGAGTTGGGGATCACCGCCATGCTGCCCTGGGCCGTTTGCAGGCGCGTCGCGCGCCAGTCGATATCGGTGACTCGACCTTCGGTGCCGTCGATGGAGATCCAGTCATCCAGTTGATAGGGTTTGGTGGTGTTCAGAACGATCCCGGAGAACACGTCGCTGAGGGTACTTTGCAAGGCCAGGCCGACAATGATCGCCAACGCCCCGGACGTTGCCAGCACACCCTTGACCGGCAGATCGAGTACGTACGCCAGGGCGGCGATGATCGCAATCAGGAAAATCACCGCGCCGAGCAGATCCTGCAGCAAGCGCCCGGTGTGCCCGACCCGTTGCATCATCACCGTGCCGATCAGCACTGTCAGGGTTCGTGCGCCGAACAGCCACCAGCCGATCTGCAAACCGGTGGCCGCCAGGTGCAGCGGGACATTGTCGGGCCAGGGCGCCGTCTCCATGGGGTTCATGCCTTCGTTGAACAGCAGGACACTGAACAAAGAGAAAATCACCAGCCGTATGGCCAGTTTCCAGTGGCTGCCATTGGCACTGAGCAGGCGCCACAGCCCAAGATCGATAAGGATCAAAACCATGGCGCAGAGCAGTGGGTGATCGGTGAGCAGTGACAGCATCAAGCAACTCCAGCGAAGGCCAATGAACGGAAGATCGCACATATTTCCCTTGTGGAGTTATAGCTTTGAAAAACAAAAAAGGGCCTCGAATGAGGCCCTTTTCTATTCATCAATCCAACATTACTTGCTGTTGGTCAGGGCGTTGTAGCTGGTAAACAGGTTGCGGTAGTCCGGGATGTGGTTGGAGAACAAAGTACCCAAGCCTTCCACATCATTGCGCCAGTCGCGATGCAGCTCACAGGCCAGGCCGAACCAGGTCATCAGTTGCGCGCCAGAGGCCGACATGCGGTCCCAGGCCGATTGACGGGTCAGCTCGTTGAAGGTGCCGGAAGCGTCAGTCACCACAAACACGTCGAAGCCTTCCGCCAGGGCCGACAGCGCCGGGAAGGCCACGCACACTTCGGTCACCACGCCAGCGATGATCAGTTGTTTCTTGCCGGTGGCCTTGATCGCCTTGACGAAGTCTTCGTTGTCCCAGGCATTGATCTGGCCAGGACGGGCGATGTACGGCGCGTCCGGGAACAGCGCCTTGAGCTCAGGGACCAGCGGGCCGTTGGGGCCGGTTTCGAAACTGGTGGTGAGGATGGTCGGCAGCTTGAAGTACTTGGCCAGGTCAGCCAGGGCCAGCACGTTGTTCTTGAAACGGTCCGGCTCGATGTCGCGCACCAGAGAAAGCAGACCCGCCTGGTGATCGACCAACAGAACGGCGGCGTTATCCTTATCGAGACGTTTGTAAGAGGTAGTCATGGGAGTAATCCTCGCTTTTTATCGATGCCGAATGGAAGTCGGCGTGGGGTACCCGGTTAGCGCTGGGAGTCCAGCACTTCGTGTTCGTTCGCCACTTGCTGAGCCTTCAGATAGCTCTCGATCAACAATTGATAATGCGGCATGGCCTGGGCGTAGACCGCCGCCCACTGCTCAGCGTCTGGACGGTTCCACGAGCCTTGCAGCTCAGAGAGCGTAGCCATGATGTCGATAGGCACCACCCCGGCTTGCGTCAATCGGGCAATTGTCAGATCAGTGGCCAGTTTCGAGTGGTTGCCGCTAGCGTCGACCACCGCAAACACTTTGTAGCCTTCATGCACCGCCGCGATGGACGGGAACGCCAGGCAAACGCTGGTCAGGGTGCCGGCGATCACCAGGGTTTTCTTGCCGGTAGCTTTTACTGCCGCATGGAATTCCTGATTGTCCCAGGCGTTGATTTCACCTTTGCGTGCCACGTATTGGGCGTGCGGTGCTGCCTCGTGAATCTCTGGAATCAGCGGCCCGTTCGGCCCTTGCGGTACGGAGGCGGTGGTGATCACCGGCATCTTCAGCAGGGTCGCGGCTTTGGCCAGGGCAATCGCGTTGGCGCGCAGTTGCGGCACGTCGATGTCCTTGACGATCTGGAACAATCCGCTCTGGTGGTCGATCAACAGCATCGCGCTGTCGTTGGGATCGATGGTCGGTTTCTGGCCATTGAAGTTGGCCGCGTTGACGGTACTCATGTGCGTCTCCTCTTTCTTTCAGGCAACAGCCATCCCTGGCCCGGGAACCGGCCTACGCATCCTGTGTAGAGCGGGTTGTTGAACCTGTACGGGTTAACCGTGCATCTGACCAAACCGGCCGGACTGGAAGTCGGCGAAGGCTTGGTGAATCTCTTGCTCGGTGTTCATCACGAACGGACCGTGACCGACGATCGGCTCGTCGATCGGCTCGCCACTGAGCAACAACACGACGGCGTCGTTATTGGCTTCCAGGCTGATCTGCCGGCCATCGCGTTCGAACAACGCCAACTGCCCTTCGCGCACCAGTTCCACACCGTTGACCTGAACAGTGCCACGCAACACTACAAGTGCCGTGTTACGACCTTCGTGCAGGTCCAGAGTCAGCAACTTGCCGCCATTGAGGCGCAGGTCCCATACGTCAATCGGGGTAAACGTCCGCGCCGGGCCGCTATGGCCGTCGAACTGACCGGCAATCAAGCGCAGGCTGCCGGCCTGGTCCTTGAGCGCGATGCTCGGGATGTCGCCATCGAGAATCGTCTGGTAACCGGCGTCGGCCATTTTGTCCTTGGCCGGCAGGTTGACCCACAGCTGAACCATTTCCAGGGTGCCGCCGCGCTTGGCGAACCCTTCGGAGTGGAATTCTTCGTGGAGAATCCCCGACGCTGCGGTCATCCATTGCACGTCGCCAGGGCCGATCTTGCCGCCGCTGCCGGTGGAGTCGCGGTGCTCCAGTTCGCCCTTATAAACGATAGTCACGGTTTCGAAACCGCGGTGTGGATGCTGACCAACGCCACGGCGCTCAGTGGTCGGGGTGAATTCGGCGGGACCGGCGTGATCGAGCAGCAAAAACGGGCTGATGTGCTTGCCCAGGTTGTCGTAGGAAAACAGCGTGCGAACCGGAAACCCATCGCCGACCCAATGGGTCCGTGGGCTGGTGTAGATACCGATGATGTTTTTCATGGTGTCTCCGAATGGGGTGAGTGACGCGATGGACAAAGCTTAAAACTGAACCCTTTGATGCACTAGACTGCAAAAATCAGCCTTAGCGTTCTATAGGGAGAACGATAGTGGAAGACCTCAACACCCTCTACTACTTCACCCAAGTGGTGGAACACCACGGTTTCGCCCCGGCAGGCCGGGCGCTGGACATGCCCAAATCGAAGCTCAGCCGACGCATTGCCGAACTCGAAGAACGCCTCGGTGTGCGCCTGCTGCACCGCACCAGCCGGCATTGTTCACTGACAGAAATCGGCCAGGCCTATTACCAGCGTTGCCTGGCCATGCGCGTGGAAGCGGAAAGCGCTGCCGAACTGATAGAGCGCAATCGCTCCGAACCCCAAGGGCTGGTGCGCATCAGTTGCCCCACAGCCCTGCTCAATTCCTGGGTCGGGCCGATGCTGACCCGCTACATGCTCAAGTACCCGTTGGTGGAGTTGTTCATCGAGAGCACTAACCGGCGGGTCGACCTGATCCATGAGGGTTTCGACATTGCTTTGCGGGTGCGCTTTCCGCCGCTGGAAAACACCGACATGGTGATGAAGGTACTGGGCAACAGCACCCAGTGCCTGGTGGGCGCTCCGACCTTTGGCAAAGGCCTTTCGTCACCCGCGTCCCCGGCCGACCTCAGCGGTCTGCCGAGTCTGCACTGGGGTGCGGCGCAGCGTGAATATCAGTGGGAACTGTTCGGTGCGCAGGGCGCTAGCGCATTGATTCGACACACGCCGCGAATGGTCACCGATGACCTGTTGGCATTGCGTCACGCGGTGCTCGCGGGGATTGGCATCGCCCACCTGCCCAGCGTGGTGGTGCGCGATGACATCGCTGCCGGACGCCTGGTGGAGCTGGTGCCAGGCTGGGCCCCCAAGTGCGGGATCGTCCACGCGATTTTCCCGTCACGCCGGGGGCTGCTGCCGTCGGTACGGACGTTGATCGACTTTCTGGGCGAGGAATTCAGCCACAGCGATATTGCTTGAGGGACACGACACGCGGGGCTGGCGGAGTTTTTATTTCGGACATAATATTGGCCTGAATTACAACCATAATATCCATTCCCGTCCGAGGACATGCTCATGCAAAGCCCGAACCGCGAAGCCACGCTCGCCCAATGGATCGCCCAGGAACAGGCCATGCGCGCCCGCCTCGCCGGCCCGGGCAGTCTGTCCATGGCCGAGGTCAGCGCCCTGTCACCCGCCGAGTTTTTCGAAGGCATCGGCGACGGTGAACTGCCCTCGCCGCCGATCGGCGCGCTAATGGACTTCATCCCGATCGAATGGTCCGCCGGAATGTTCATCTTTCAAGGCACGCCGGATTCGCGGCATTACAACCCGTTGGGCAGCGTGCATGGCGGCTATGCCGCGACCTTGCTGGATTCGTGCATGGGCTGTGCGATTCATACGCAGCTGAAAAAGGGTCAGGGTTATACGACGCTGGATTTGCGAATCAGCTATGTTCGTGCGCTGAACCATGCCAGCGGACCGGTGCGGGCCGAGGGCAAGATTGTTCATCTGGGGCGCTCGACGGCGTTGGCCGAGGGGCGGATTTATGACGTGGATGGGCGGTTGTATGCGACGGGGTCGACCACCTGCATGATTCTTGAGGCTCGGGTGTAAGACTTTAAACCGAGTCGCGGCCTTCGCGAGCAGGCTCGCTCCCACAGGGGATCTGTGGTGTACGCAAATCCAATGTGGGAGCGAGCCTGCTCGCGAAGGCGCCAGATCAAACACCACAAAACCTTCTGCCGACTCGATTCATGACTTGCGGTAAACATTGCTTTGCCGATCCAGCGGTTTTTCTCAAGGATGCAGGCGCGGATACTCGTGCCCATTCCCACTGCAACCCTGGAGTCATTGATGTCTATTCCCGCATTCGGTCTTGGTACTTTTCGCTTGCAAGGCCAGGTGGTCATCGATTCGGTGAGCACTGGCCTGGAGCTTGGCTATCGAGCCATCGATACCGCGCAAATCTACGAGAACGAAGCCGAGGTCGGCGAGGCCATCGTCGCCAGCGGCATCGCCCGTGAAGAGCTGTTCATCACCAGCAAGATCTGGGTCGCCAACTTTGCCAGGGATCGACTGATCGACAGCCTCAAAGAAAGCCTGCAAAAGCTGCAAACCGACTACCTGGACCTGACCCTGATCCACTGGCCGTCCCCGGAAGACCAGGTGCCGGTCGAAGAATTCATGGACGTCCTGCTCGAAGCCAAAAAACTCGGCCTGACCCGGCAGATCGGGGTGTCCAACTTCACCGTCGACCTGATGAAACAGGCCATCGCCGCGGTCGGGGCCGAAAACATCGCGACCAACCAGATCGAATTGCACCCCTACCTGCAAAACCGCAAGGTCGTCGAGTTCGCGCAAAGCCAGGGCATCCAGATCACCTCGTACATGACGCTCGCTTACGGCGAAGTGCTGAAAGACCCGGTGATCCAGCAGATCGCCGATCGCCTTCAGGCGACACCGGCACACGTCACCCTGGCCTGGGCCATGCAACTGGGTTACGCAGTGATCCCTTCGTCGACCAAACGCGCCAACCTCGCCAGCAACCTGAAAGCTTGCGCCATGACCTTGAGCGACGCCGACATGGCGTTGATCGCCGGTCTGGATCGCGGCCATCGACTGACCAGCCCCAAAGGCATCGCGCCACACTGGGATTAAGCGTCAGTCTCGCTTGAGGCTCTGATCCAGGCGTGCCATGGCGTGCTGCAATTGATCGACGGCCTCGTCAATCAACGCCGCGCGCCCCTCGGCGCAGGCACGTTCCAGATGTTCGCAGCACTCGATCAAACGTTCTGCACGGACCATGCGCGCACCACCTTTGATGCGGTGCGCCAGGTCCTCCAGGCGGTGGCAATTGCCACTGACGTGCGCTGCAAGCAGATCATCGCGATCGTAGCGGTTGGTCTCGGCCAGTTCGCGCAACAACTGATTGATCAGCGTCCGGTCGTCACCGACGTATAACTCCAGGCCGGTCAAATCGATCTCGGACGTTGATGGCTCTTCAACCGGTGCTGGCGGCTCACTCACAAATCGGGACGCCAACCAGGCACTCAAATCTGCCAGCCGGATCGGTTTGAACAGGCAGTCGTCCATGCCCGCCTCCAGGCAGCGGACCTTCTCCTCGGGTTGTGCATTGGCGGTAAATCCCAGAATCGGCGTCGGCGGTAATCCATGGGCGCGCTCTTCATCGCGTATTGCACCTGCCAGCTCATAACCACTGACCACTGGCATATAACAGTCGGTAATGACCAAATCGAGTTCATGTTCGCGCCACTGCGCCAGACCGCGCTCGCCATTCTCCACCTCCAACACACGATGTCCCAGATAGCTCAGCTGGCGTGAGAGCAACAATCGATTGGCCGGGTAATCGTCGACCACCAGAATTCTCAGCGACCGGGTGAGCACCTGCAAACCGCTATCCGCTCCCTCGCGGGGCAACAACGCTTGCAACGCAATCAGATCAAGGCTGACGTCGACCTGCGTACCCTGTCCGAGGGCGCTGTTGAGCTGCAATCGGCCACCCATCATTTCGCACAGATAGCGGCTGATGACCAGTCCCAGGCCGGACCCGTTTCGTCCTGACTGCTGGCTGTTGCCGGCCTGCACGAACGGGCTGAACAATCGCTGTTGATCGACCAGACTGATACCGATGCCGCTGTCCTCAATGCGCACACTGACGGCCAAATGCCCCGGCAAACCCGGGTCCACTTGCAGCGTCAGGCTCACCTCACCTTCCCGGGTGAACTTGATCGCATTGCTCAGCAGATTGGACAGCACCTGCTTGAGGCGGATGGAGTCGACCAACACGTCACAGTCGCTTTGCTCGCCCAGTTCGACCCGCAACTGCACATTCTTCTGCCGTGCCAGCCCCTCGAAAACCCGACACACCGACTCCACCAGCGTCCGTAAATTGGCCCGCTCAGGGGTCAACGACAAATGCCTGGATTCAATGCGGGCGATGTCCAGGATGTCGCCAATCAACGCCAGCAATTGCTGCGCGGCTTCGGACGCCACCTCAATGGAAGAACGGTCAGTGACGCCCTCCTCCGCTCGCTTCAGCGCCAATTCGAGCATGCCGATCAGGGCATTCATCGGCGTGCGGATTTCATGGCTCATGGTCGCCAAAAACGTGGTTTTGGCGCGGTTGGCATCGTCGGCAGCGTTCTTGGCGTCTTGCAATTGCCCGAGCAGTTGTTGGCGCTGGCGGATCTGCCGGCGCTGCCAGGCAATCCACACCAGCGCGAGCAACAACAAGGCGCCGGCCGCGGCAAATGCCTGGAGAATTTCTTCGCGATGAAGCAGCCAATAGCTGCCCTTCTCCACCACATCATTGCTCCAGCGGGCTAACAGCTCATCCATCTCCTGGGGCGAGATGCTCAGCAGTGCCTTGTTCAGAATCGAGTGCAATTCCACAGCGCCCCGGGCGGTGGCCAGGGCGATGCGCGCCGGTTCATCGCCCACGGCACCGGTGATTCGCAGGCGCTCGCGGTAATGCCGGGTAATCAGGTAACGCGTCATGAACAATGAGCTGAGCGCGGCATCGGCCTGGCCCTTCGTCACCAATTCCAGGCCCTGAACCGGGCTCTGCACGTCCACAAACCGCACATCCGGTACCTTTGCCCGAATCATCTCGCGCAGCGGATGGCTGTGATAGATCGCCAGGCGTTTACCGGCCAGATCGTCCAGGGTCTTGGGACTGCCCCGGGTTGTGGCGCTAACCAGTACAAACGGATTACTCAGGTAGGCACGGGTGAAGCTCAACTCGGATTCGCCTTCGACACTGGGTATGATCGCGGGCAACACGTCAACCGCCCCGGCCTTGAGTCGCTGGATCTGCTGGTCCAGTGAGTTGCCCCTCTGCACGTTGAAGTTCAAACCGCTGCGCTGGCTGATCAAGGTCAGCAACTGCGCCGTCAGTCCGCTGAACCGGCCCTGGGCATCATAGAAACTCAGCGGTGCAAAGTTCTCGACAGCTCCGACGGTCACTGTCGGATGCCGATCCAGCCAGCGTTGTTCACTGGGGCTCAGACTCACTCGCTGCAGGCCTGTCATATTGGCCCTGCCAGCACTCCAGCGCTGCTCGATGGCCGAGCGTTGGTCCATGGGAATCGCCGCCAGGGCCTTGTCGACAATGCTCTTCAGACGCGGGTTGCCTCGGGCGAGGGCAAAGCCGAACGGATTGGCGTCAAGGCCGGAAGGCCCCACCAGGTGAACGTTACTGAGGTAGTTGTTGTTGATGAGGTAGTTGGCGCTGATGAAATCCCCGAGGTACACATCAGCCGGCCCGAACGCCACCGCCCCGAGCGCTTCGAGCGCCGACGAATAAAGTTGCAGGCGGGCCTCGGGATAGTAGGCTTCGACGGTCTGCGCCTGCAGATAGTCATCGACCATGGCGATGCGTATACCCGCAAGATCGGCGGGCACCTGTTCGTCCAGCCGCGTGACCAGCATTGGCTGATCTTCAGCATAAGCAGTGGATCGGTTCAGTTCGGGATCGGCCGCCTCGAAATTGTTGGACGTGCCGAGCAGATCCAGATCATCGCGTTTGAGCGCATTCATGGCCGCTTCGCGTGTGCGGTAACGAAGCACCTCGATTTTGACGTGCAGCAGTTGCGCCAACAGCGCGGCATAGTCTGCGGTGATGCCTTCCAGCACATCAGCCTTACGCGTGATCTCGAACGGCGGGTAGTCCGCCCCCGACACCCCGAGGCGCAAGACTCGCTTATCGCGCAGCCACTGCCAGTCCCTTTCATCCAGCTGGACCTGATAACCCTCCACCGTGGATCGCCCCAGCACATGCAAAAGCTTTGGTTCATCGGCCGCCGTCACCGGTGCTCCCAGTACACCGACCAGCAATAGCGCCCACAAACAATTGCGCATGATCAGGCTCACTCAGATCAGGTGATTGCGTATGGCGAAATCGCGCAAGTGCACGGCCGAGCTCAATCCGAGTTTTTCGATCAAACGAGTCTTGTAGGTGCTGACGGTCTTGTGGCTCAGGTGCATGAACTCTGCAATCTCTTTGTTTTTAATACCCCGGGCCAGGTACTGCAGGATGGTCAGTTCGCGGTTTGAGAGTTTGTCGATCATCTGCTTTTCGTTGTGTTGCAGCGGGTCCAGCGACCCGGTGGGTAGCTGCGCGAAATAGGTATACCGCGCCATGACGGCCTGCACGGCTTTATGCAAATGGCTCAGATCGTTGGTCTTTGAGACATATCCCAAGGCCCCGGCGCGCACGCAGCGTTCTTGAAAAAACAGCGGATCAAGAGAAGTGAACACCAGCACCACACAGATCCACCCATTGACTTTGATTCGCTCCAGCACATCCATGCCGTTGCCGCCCGGCATGACCAGATCCAATAAGACCAGATCGAACGTATGCTCCCGAAGTATCGACAACGCTTCACCCACGCTGGACGCCTCATCAATCCGTTTGAAACCTTCCCGCTCAACTACAAGCTTGACTGCGGCGCGGACCACCGGATGATCGTCCACAATCAGCACTGACTTCATGGCAACTTCCTGCGCAAAAAACACGACGATTGAGAGATCAATGCCCATGAGCCCGACCCGGTTAAACGCACCGGCTGCGCAAAGACTTTTGCATGAAAATCCGGACGCCACTACCTGACAGAAATGACAGTGCCGACGAACGGTAGAGGAGGATCGACAATCGCCATCAGCCCCTGGATGGACGCCAGATCAGGCAACGTCGCATGGCTCACCTGAACAGTCTGTTGAACGCAGGCAGGAATGGGCGGCAACTGCGCCTGCTGGCCGTTGTAGATCAAGGCGTGATGAACCTGTTGGCTATCGAGGAAAAAATCGAGCAGGTTCAACGCTCCACCCGCCAGCGTTGCATTGATGACCACCAGATCAAATGGCTCGCAATCGTATTCGACCAGGGTCAATAGTTCTTCCAGGCTGTGCACCGGTGCAATCCGGTAGTAGTCGAGTTGATTGAACAGTCGCTCAACCTTCATGCGGTGAAAATGCAGCTTGTCGGCGATCAGGATACGTAAGGCTTTGTTCGACAACAGGGGCCCCCAGGAGGGTGTCGGATTCGTGAGGGCGCAAGGCTACGGAAGACCTGTCGAGCTTTCTGTAGGACTTTTCCTAAATGTGCACGCTTTACTGCCAACCAAACCGGCGAATGTAGAAGCCTTTCACCGCTTGGGTCAGCGCCATGTAGGTCAGCAAAATCACCGGCAAAAACACAAAGTACAGCGACGGCAACGCCTGCAATTTGAAGTAGTGCGCCAGTGGTCCCATCGGCAGGAAGATACCCACGGCCATGATGACTCCAGTCATCACCATCAGTGGCATCGCCGCGCGGCTTTGCAGGAACGGAATTTTCGGCGTGCGGATCATGTGCACGATCAGGGTCTGGGTCAGCAGCCCGACCACGAACCAGCCGGACTGGAACAGGGTTTGATGGTCCGGGGTGTTGGCATCGAAGACGTACCACATCAAGACGAACGTGGTGATGTCGAAGATCGAGCTGATCGGTCCGAAAAACAGCATGAAACGACCGACGTCCGCCGGCTGCCAGCGCTGTGGTTTTTTCAGCATGTCCTCGTCGACGTTATCGAACGGGATAACGATCTGCGAAATGTCATACAGCAGGTTCTGCACCAGCAGGTGCATCGGCAGCATCGGCAGGAACGGGATGAACGCACTGGCCACCAGCACCGAGAACACGTTGCCGAAGTTCGAGCTGGCGGTCATTTTGATGTACTTGAGCATGTTGGCGAAGGTCCGGCGCCCTTCCAGTACGCCCTCCTCCAGCACCATCAGGCTTTTCTCCAGCAGGATGATGTCCGCCGCTTCCTTGGCGATGTCCACGGCGCTGTCCACCGAAATGCCGATGTCGGCGGTGCGCAGCGCTGGCGCGTCGTTGATGCCGTCACCCATGAAGCCGACCACATGACCGTTGCCCTTGAGCAGACGCACGATGCGCTCCTTGTGCGATGGGGTGAGCTTGGCGAAGACATTGGTGGTCTCCACCGCCACCGACAGTTCGGCGTCGCTCATGCGCTCGATGTCGTTACCCATCAACAGCCCTTGCTGCTCCAGGCCGACTTCGCGGCAAATCTTCGCGGTCACCAGTTCGTTGTCGCCCGTCAGCACTTTCACCGCCACGCCGTGAGCGGCCAATGCCTTGAGGGCCGGCGCGGTGCTTTCTTTGGGTGGATCGAGGAAGGCTACGTAGCCGATCAGCGTCAGCGCCTGCTCATCGGCCAGGCTGTAGGTATCGCGCGCTTCAATCATCGGCCGCGCGGCAACCGCCACCACCCGCAAGCCCTCGGCATTGAACGTGGCAGTGACCTGACGAATCCGCGCCAACAGTTCATCGCTCAGTGCTTCATCGACCTCGCCGTGACGCACCCGCGTGCAGACCGCCAGCACTTCTTCCACCGCGCCCTTGCAGATCAGCAAGTGCGAATGATCTCGCTCGGCGACCACCACGGACATCCGCCGGCGAGTGAAGTCGAATGGGATCTCGTCGACCTTGCGAAACGCCGTGCCGACTTTCAGTTCACGGTGGATTTCCACGTGTTCCAGCACCGCCACGTCCAGCAGGTTTTTCAGGCCGGTCTGGTAGTAGCTGTTGAGGTAGGCCATTTCCAGCACGTCATCGGAGTCGTTGCCCCAGACATCGACATTGCGCGCCAGGAAGATCTTGTCCTGAGTCAGCGTGCCGGTCTTGTCGGTGCACAGCACGTCCATGGCGCCGAAGTTCTGGATCGCGTCGAGGCGCTTGACGATGACTTTTTTGCGCGACAGGAACACCGCACCCTTGGCCAGGGTCGAGGTGACGATCATCGGCAGCATTTCCGGGGTCAGGCCCACGGCAATCGACAGCGCGAACAGCAGCGCTTCGGTCCAGTCACCCTTGGTGAAGCCATTGATGAACAACACCAGCGGTGCCATAACGAACATAAAACGGATCAACAGCCAGCTGACTTTGTTGACGCCGGTCTGGAATGAGGTGGGTGCGCGATCCGTAGCGCCGACCCGCTGCGCCAGGGCACCGAAATAGGTGTTGTTGCCGGTGGTGAGAATCACCGCCATCGCCGTGCCGGACACCACGTTGGTGCCCATGAACAGAATGTTGTCGAGGTCCAGCGGGTTGCGGGTGTCGCTGTCCTGTTGACGGGGGAATTTTTCCACCGGCATCGATTCGCCGGTCATCGCGGCCTGGCTGACGAACAAGTCCTTGGCGCCGAGCACCCGGCAATCGGCGGGGATCATGTCACCGGCCGACAATACGATCAGATCGCCCGGCACCAACTGTTTGATTGGCAACTCGGTGCGTGGCGCGTCCCGACGCAACACCGTGGCGGTGTTGCTCACCATCGCCTTGAGGGCGTCAGCAGCCTGGTTGGATTTGGTTTCCTGCCAGAAGCGCAACAAGGTCGAGAGCACCACCATGGAGAAAATCACGATGGCGGCTTTCATGTCTTCAGTCAGCCAGGAGATCACCGCGAGCAACGTCAGCAGCAGGTTGAACGGGTTTTTGTAGCAGTGCCACAGGTGGGTCCACCACGGCAGAGGCTGTTCGTGCTCGACTTCATTGAGGCCGTATTGCACGCGCAGTGCATCGGCTTCGAGTTCGCTCAAGCCATCGGTGTGGCTGCCGAGAGTGTCCAGCAGTTGGCCGGTGTCGCTGTTGGCGGCGCTCACCAGTGTTTGCGCCAAGGTGGGCGGCACTTCGCGGCTGACAGTGGTGTCGGTGAAGTTTTCCAGCAGCGCCAATCGACGGAAGTGTCGGGCGATGTGGCGGGTGCGCAGGAATCCGGCGAAGAATTCTTTGAGCAGGGTCAGGTTCATGGCAGTTCCCCCAGGGTCAGCCGGGAAACCTTCGAGCAGGCGTGTCGATACGCCGCGATGACGACAAAAAGGTCGAACATCACGCACGGTTCAGCGTCGATGAGAGGACGTCGGGAATCGGGCCAGGACTGACCGCGATCGGGATGCCGCTGCTCGCTTTTCGGCGAGACAACGGCACAAAACGTTGCGCGTTATCTTGCCGGGAAGGTGCCGGTTATCGAAACCGGCCGACTACTGTCACTCGAACAAGTACCCACTGTGGGTCTCCGCTATTGATTGAAAACGCGCGAAGCTTACGCCCCGATTTCTGGAGAGTAAACGATGCTGGGGCGTGGGATGGGGGAATCGCGGGGTTCTTCAGGAAGGGTTCAGGATGATCGTTCCCACGCTCCGCGTGGGAATGCAGCCCGGGACGCTCCGCGTCCCTTCCGAAGCGGACGCAGAGCGTTCATTGAGGCATTCCCACGCAGAGCGTGGGAACGATCAGGGTGAGGGTCAGCTGGCAGTCGCCAACAACAAATCCATCACCGACCGACCCTGCCCACGTGCCTTGCCATGGTCATACAACGAACCGGCAATCTCATCGGCACGGATCGGCAGGATCGACAGCAAGGTGTCGCTCAAGCCGTGGCTGGCCTGGCAGAAGCCCTGCATATAAATGCCAGCCTTGCAGCGCTCATCAGTGATCAGTTTGTAGTTGCGATCGACTTCGAAATCGCCCAGGTACTGCTCCAGCGGCGCCAGCAGTTTGCGGTGCATCTGGCGCTCGTAACCGGTGGCCAGCACCACGGCGTCGTAATGACGGACCGTGACTTCACCCGTGGCGTTGTTGCGTACCGTCAACTCGATACCGCGCTCGGTGGCGGTGGCTTTTGAGAGAGTGGTCAGGGTGCGGAACGCATGGCGCGCGATGCCCGATACTTTCTGACGATAGAAGATGCCGTAGATGCGTTCGATCAGGTCGATGTCCACCACCGAATAGTTGGTGTTGTGGTACTCGTTGACCAGTCGCTCGCGCTCGCTGCTCGCCTGCTGGAACACCAGGTCAGTGAACTCCGGCGAGAACACTTCGTTGACGAAGGGGCTATCGTCCGCCGGCTTCAGGGCCGAGCCACGCAGGATCATGTCCACCTGCACCGACGGGAAGCTGTCGTTCAGATCGATAAAGGCTTCCGCCGCGCTCTGCCCGCCGCCGATGATCGCGATGCTCATCGGCTGGTTGTTCACGCACGGTTGCTTGGCCATCTGCGCCAGGTACTGGGAGTGGTGGAACACGCGGCTGTCACCCTTGAGCGCCTTGAACGCTTCGGGAATGCGCGGTGTGCCGCCGGCGCTGACCACCACCGAACGGGTGGTGCGCACGTGCTGATGACCTTGGGTATCGCGCGAGATCACCCGCAGTGCTTCGACCTGCTGGTTGTGCAGCACCGGCTCGATGGTCAGCACTTCTTCGCCGTAGCGGCTCTGTTCGGTAAATTGTCCGGCGACCCAGCGCAGGTAATCGTTGTACTCCATGCGGCACGGGTAGAAGGTGCCCAGGTTGATGAAGTCCACCAGACGGCCGTGGTGCTTGAGGTAGTTGACGAACGAGTAAGGGCTGGTCGGGTTGCGCAGGGTCACCAGGTCCTTGAGGAAGGAAATCTGCAACTCGCTCTGGGTCACCAGGGTGTTGCCGTGCCAGCGGTAGTCGGCCTGCTTGTCGAGAAACAGAACATCCAGCTCGCCCTGACTCGGCCCGCGCTCTTGCAGAGCGATGGCCAGCGCCAGGTTCGAAGGGCCGAAACCGACGCCGATCAGGTCGTGAACGATGGGCGATGCAATTGCCTGTGTCATTTCCAGTGTCCTCTGGATGAACCCCCGAGCAACGGGGAGTAAGCCTAAGTGACCTGATGCAGGACAGCAGGTCGTCTGTTGAGTAGGGACGAGGACAATGAAAAAAAATTTAGAGAGAAGAGATCAGTGGGCGTCCCACTGCCGCATCCGCACGCGGCAATGCTTCATGGCATTGACGATGTGCTTCTCCACCAGCGCGCGCGAGATACCGAGGTGCTCAGCAATTTCCGGGTGCGACAGGCCATCGATCTTGCGCAGCAGGAAACTCTCGCGGCACAACCGTGGCAATTCCGCCAATGCCCGCTGGAGCATCTCCAGGCGTTGACCGTGATCGAGGCTGTGATGGGGCGATGGCGTGAAGTAGCGCTCTTCGTTGTCGAGCACTTCCAGCGATTCGACCTGACGCAGGGCATTGCGCCGATGGTCGTCGATCACCAGATTGAGCGCGGTGCGATACAGGAACGCCCGAGGCTGCTCGATCGGTGTGTCGCTGGACCGCTCCAGGACCCGCAGATAAGCGTCATGCACCACATCTTCGGCCACCTGACGGTTGCCCAGCTTGGCGTTCAAAAAACACACCAGCTCGCGATAGTAGTTTTCCAACATGACTCCCGGCCGCAGGGGTGCGGTTTCTGTCCTTGAGCCAGATCGGCACTCGCCGAAATAGGCAGTGGCACGATAGTGGCAGTTCGAGGCGCGTAATTTATAGTAATTCTCATATAGATTTAAAGTATTGCTTCGTCTTGCCCGACAAATAGTCATGAACTGTGGGAGCGAGCCTGCTCGCGAAGGCGTCTGGCCAGACAACATTTGTGTTGAAGTAAAATCGCTTTCGCGAGCAGGCTCGCTCCCACAGTTTGATTGTCCGCGCCTAAATTCCCCAGTACGTTCCTCGTTTACAGGACAGCTCCCCGTCTCTGTCGGCCCCCCGACAGCGCTCTGCTGTTGCCCGTTTTTGTGCGCAGGCTGAGCGACGGGCCGATATTCATTGGCCGGAACCCTGCATGAAACGTCCCCGACAGACCCGACGCGCCCTGCTTGTAGCACTTTGTCTGATCCCCGTTATCGCCGTGGCCGCCTGGCAGATAATCCCGCCCGGCCGTGACCAGTTCGCCACCGTTCAGGTCACCCGCGCCGACATCGAAAGCAGTGTCACCGCGCTGGGCACTCTGCAACCTCGACGCTATGTCGACGTGGGTGCCCAGGCGTCCGGGCAGATCCACAAGCTCCACGTGGAAGTCGGTGACACCGTCAAGGAAGGCCAGTTGCTGGTGGAAATCGATCCGTCTACGCAGCAGGCCAAACTCGACGCCGGGCGTTTCTCCATCGAAAACCTCAAGGCACAGCTGCAGGAGCAACGGGCGCAGCACGACCTCGCCCGGCAGAAATTTCAGCGTCAGCAGAACCTCAAGGCCGGTGGCGCCACCCGCGAAGAAGACGTGCAGACCGCCGAGGCCGAACTGCGCGCCACCCAGGCCCGTATCGACATGTTCCAGGCACAGATCCGCCAAGCCCAGGCCAGCCTGCGCAGCGATCAGGCGGAACTGGGTTACACCCGAATTTATGCGCCCATGAGCGGAACCGTCGTCGCACTCGACGCCCGGGTCGGCCAGACCCTCAACGCCCAGCAGCAGACGCCACTGATTCTGCGCATCGCCAAACTGTCGCCGATGACCGTCTGGGCCGAGGTGTCGGAAGCCGACATCGGTCACGTCAAACCGGGCATGACGGCCTGGTTCACCACCCTCAGCGGCGGCAACCGTCGCTGGAACAGCACCGTGCGGCAGATTCTGCCGGTGCCGCCCAAGCCGCTGGACCAGACCAGCCAGGGCGGCGGCAGCCCCGCCAGTTCGAGCAAAAGCGGCAGCGCTCGCGTGGTGCTGTACACCGTATTGCTCGACGTCGACAACGCCGACAACGCGCTGATGGCGGAAATGACCACGCAAGTCTTCTTCGTCGCCGAGCAGGCGAAAAACGTCCTCACCGCGCCCATCTCTGCCCTGCAAGCCGGCACTGGAACGGACAATCAGACCGCGCAGGTCGTCGCCAAAAATGGCCGCATCGAGTTGCGCGACGTTCGCACCGGCATCAGCGATCGCCTGCGGGTGCAGATCCTCGACGGCTTGCAGGAAGGCGATCACCTGTTGATCGGCCCGGCCGACGGGAGTGGCGGCTGAATGCAGACGCCCCTGATTGACCTGCAGGACATCCGCAAAGCCTACGGCGGTGGCGACTCACCGGAAGTTCATGTGCTGCGCGGCATCGACCTGTCGATCCATGCCGGGGAGTTCGTGGCGATCGTCGGTGCTTCCGGCTCCGGCAAGTCGACGCTGATGAACATCCTCGGCTGCCTCGACCGCCCCACGTCGGGCGAATACCGCTTCGCCGGGGAAAACGTTGCCGCGCTCGACAGCGACGAGCTGGCCTGGCTGCGTCGCGAAGCCTTTGGTTTTGTCTTTCAGGGTTACCACCTGATCCCGTCCGGCTCGGCCCAGGAAAACGTCGAGATGCCGGCCATCTACGCCGGCACTCCGGCCGCCGAACGCCACGCCCGCGCTGCCGCCCTGCTCGACCGTCTCGGCCTGGCTTCACGCACCGGTAATCGTCCGCACCAGCTCTCCGGCGGCCAGCAACAACGGGTGTCGATCGCCCGCGCCTTGATGAACGGCGGCCACATCATCCTCGCCGACGAACCCACCGGCGCCCTCGACAGCCACAGCGGCGCCGAGGTCATGACCCTGCTCGACGAACTGGCGAGCCAGGGCCACGTGGTGATCCTCATCACCCACGACCGCGAAGTCGCGGCCCGGGCCAAACGCATCATCGAAATTCGCGACGGGCTGATCATCAGCGACAGCGCCCGAGACACCCCCCAAGCACAGACGTCGGCCAATCCCGGCGCGCTGCAAGCGGTGGACTTACGCAAGCGGCTGACCGAAGGCGCCGAAGCCACCGGGGCCTGGAAAGGCGAACTGGTCGATGCGGTACAGGCCGCCTGGCGGGTGATGTGGATCAACCGCTTTCGCACCGCGCTGACGCTGCTCGGCATCATCATTGGCGTCGCGTCGGTGGTGGTGATGCTGGCGGTGGGTGAAGGCAGCAAGCGCCAGGTGATGGCGCAAATGGGCGCGTTCGGTTCCAACATCATTTACCTCAGCGGCTCGTCGCCAAATCCGCGAACACCGCTGGGCATCGTCACCCTGGATGACGTCGCAGCGGTGGCGAGCTTGCCGCAGGTGATGCGGATCATGCCGGTCAATGGCCAGGAGGCCGGGGTGCGTTTCGGCAACCTCGACCACTTGAGTTACGTCGGCGGCAACGACACTAATTTCCCGGCGATTTTCAACTGGCCGGTGGTGGAAGGCAGCTATTTCACCCAGGACGATGAACGCAACGCGGCGGCCGTGGCAGTGATAGGCCACAAGGTGCGGACCAAGTTGCTCAAGGACGTGGCCAACCCGATCGGCCAGTACATCCTCATCGAGAACGTGCCGTTCCAGGTGGTCGGCGTGCTCGCGGAAAAAGGCGCCAGCTCCGGCGACTCCGACAGCGACGACCGCATCGCCATCCCCTACTCCGCTGCGAGTGTGCGGCTGTTCGGCACCCACAATCCCGAATACGTGGCCATCGCCGCCGCCGATGCGCGCAAGGTCAAAGAGACGGAAAAAGCCATCGAGCAATTGATGCTGCGCCTGCACAACGGCAAAAAGGATTTCGAACTGACCAACAACGCGGCGATGATCCAGGCCGAAGCGCGCACGCAAAATACGCTGTCGCTGATGCTCGGCTCGATTGCCGCGATTTCGTTGCTGGTCGGCGGGATCGGTGTGATGAACATCATGCTCATGACCGTGCGCGAACGCACCCGCGAGATCGGCATCCGCATGGCCACCGGCGCCCGTCAACGCGACATCCTGCGCCAATTCCTCACCGAAGCGGTGATGCTTTCGGTGGTCGGCGGGCTCGCCGGGATCGCCCTGGCGCTGATCGTCGGCGGCGTGCTGATCCTCAGCGAAGTCGCCGTCGCGTTCTCCTTGATAGCGGTGCTCGGCGCCTTCGGCTGCGCCCTGGTCACCGGTGTTGTCTTCGGCTTCATGCCGGCCCGCAAAGCTGCCCGACTCGACCCGGTCACGGCCCTAACCAGTGAATGATCTCTCCATGAAGCCGCAACTGAGTTTGCTGACCCTCTGCCTGTTGCTCGGCGCCTGTGGCAGTCCCGCCCAGCGCCCGGACAGCGGCCTCCAGCCGCCCGCCTCCTGGCAATCGCCGCACACGGAAAGCGCCACCCGCAGTAACCTGCAATGGTGGACGCAGTTCGGTAGCCCAGAGCTTGATCGCCTGATCGAACAGGCGCGGCTCGGCAGCTACGATCTGGCCGCTGCCATCGCCCGGGTGCGGCAAGCGCAGGCTGAAACGGTAGTTGCCGGTGGCTCGCTGTTACCCGAGGTCAAGGCCGGTCTGAACGCCAATCGGCAAAAACTCCTGCGCGGCAACGGCTACAGCCAGCTCGATGCCGACAGCGACAACAAGGCAGTCGATTACTTCAACGCCAGCCTCAGCGCCAGTTACGAAATCGACTTCTGGGGCGGGCAGCGCGCTTCCCGCGCCAGTGCGCAATTCGGGCTGCAGGCGAGCGAGTTCGATCAGGCGACGGTGGAGTTGACGCTGCTCAGCGGCGTCGCCAACAGCTACGCGCAAAGCTTGTCGTTACGTGAGCAAAGTCGCATCGCCGAGCTGAACCTGGCGAACGCGCAGAACGTCTTGCAACGGGTGCAGACCCGTTTTGACTCGGGCTCGGCGACGGCGTTGGAACTGGCGCAACAGAAGAGTCTGGTCGCCGCGCAACAACGACAATTGCCGCTGGTGCAGCAACAGGCTCAGGACGCGAAGATCAGCCTCGCCGCCCTGCTCGGCCGGCCCGTTCAGGAATTGAGCTTGGGTGAGGAGCGCTTTGATCAACTGTCATGGCCAACCATCGCTGCCGGTGTGCCCAGTGAACTGATCAGCCGCCGCCCGGACATCGCCCGCGCCGAAGCGCAATTGGCCGCCGCACAAGCCGACGTCACCGTCGCCCGCGCCGCCATGTTGCCGGCTGTGACCCTCAGCGCAGAAATCGGCTCCGGTGCCGACCGCGCCGCCGACGTCCTGCGCAACCCCTTCTACAACCTCACCGCCGGACTGCTCGCACCGGTCTTCAACAATGGTCGACTGAGCGCTGCACGCGACAAGGCCACGGCCCGCCAGGAAGAACTGCTGGAGGCGTATCGCGGGGCGATCATCAATGGCTTCGCCGATGTGGAAAAAGCGTTGAACAGCATTCGCGGTCTGGACGAGCAGCGGCAGTGGCAAGCTGAAGAACTGAACCAGGCGCAGACGGCATTCAACATTGCGCAAAGCCGTTATCAGGCCGGTGCCGAGGATTTGCTGACGGTGCTGGAGACACAGCGCACGCTGTATGCGGCGCAGGATTTGAATGTGCAGCTGCGGTTGTCACGGTTGCAGGCGAGTATTGCGTTGTACAAGGCGCTGGGTGGGGGGTGGCAGACTCTGTAATTTGCGTCGCCACGGGGGTGATCGTTCCCACGCTCTGCGTGGGAATGCCTCAACGGACGCTCCGCGTTCGGCTCTTGATGGGGACGCAGAGCGTCCCGGGCTGCATTCCCACGCAGAGCGTGGGAACGATCATGTGACGACGACCGGCCTGGCCTTCAAATGCCGCGCATACCAAGGCCGCTGCGGCACTTTGCGGAACAAATCCGCCAATTTCTTCTCATCATCACCAAAGGTAATCCGCAACGCCAGCTTCATGCTTTCCGGGTCCATCTCAACCGACTTGCCCGTCTGCAACCCCGGCGTGGTGCTGCAACCATGCGTGCTCGGGCCGAGCCACGGGTCGTCGATCTCGACCCAACGGCCGGGCGCAAACCAGGGCACGCCATTCACCTCAAGGCGACTGACCTCCCCCGGATGAAAGCGCTCATGCGCGCGGAACCAGTCTTCCAGACGATCGTCGATCCAGCCATGGAAGTGCCAGAACACCGGGTTTACGTGAGAGGAAAACGGATCGCCGAGGAAGTCGTTTTCCGGCGCATACCAGCGCACGGAGAAGTCCGCCGGATCCCGGGCAAACGGCACTGGCTGGCCGTTGGATGGATCACGCGGCACTGAGGCCCAACGCATGTGCAGCCAGTCGTGCAGCCCCAATTCCACCTCTGAACCGAACTGACCCAGGGTCAATGTCGACAGATAACGCGGATCGCGGTACTGCGACTCCCAGACCTGGAAATTGCTGTGGTAGGTCTCGGCGGTCTTGATGTCACTGACCCATTGCGAGTACTCGGCATCGTCGTCGGCCAGCCATGTCGGCGGCAATGCGGTGCCGTCGTGGTTGTCGAAATACCGCGCGAACCCGACACGATCACGGGCCAGTTCCGGCTGTGGCAATGGGAAGTGCGACCAGGACGGCAAGTCCTGCAGGGAGCGCGCCTTGCCGAGCATGTGTCGGTGCATGAAGAAAAAATCCACACCCGAGCCGTTACGATCCTTGCGCGTGCCACGGGCATCACGCTCCTTGTCTCGCGGGCCAGGCTGCCAGCCAATGCCGCGCAGGGCGCCGCGCTTGTCTTCGGAAAGTGTGTGCCATTTGTCCCGGGAGGCATGCCAGAGTTGGTGAAACAGTCGATGCTCGGGCGAGATCAGCCAGGTTAGCAGCGCCGGATTGAGAGCGGTTCGCTCGCGGGCTTCGGGGAACACGCGCTTGACGGCAATGAAGCGATTGTCCTGCGCCGTCAACATCAACGGACGGTCCAGATTCAACACCCGACCACTGAGGGTGCCGCTGCCGGCGTTGCCGAAACCGGCCCAGACTTCGTCCAGCGCCATGCTGAATTCATAGTCCGCTGTGCCGCTGGCGCTGAGCAGTCGCCAGCTCAATTGCGCCGGATTGGCGCCGGCCAGATCGCCGAGTACCCGATAACGGGGCGCTTCGCTCGAACGCAAGCGCTCGGCGGTGTCGAGGAACCCGTTCAAGCCGCGACCTTTGTGACCGATGTCGAGAAACACCTCCAGCCCGTCCCGTGGCAGGCCTTCGATGCCGGCGTCACGACCTTCGAAACGAATCTGCCAGACACCCCGCAAGGTGTTCGCCAGGTGCTGGCCAGCGACATCCGCGACATCGAATGACGCTTCGCCGGGGGTGATCGTCGGATCCGGTTTCGTCCATTCACGATGCCCATAAAAAGCCGCAGGCACGGCGGCGCCGGTCAGCGCCAGGCCTGCCATGAACCATCGTCGAGAAATCGTCATTGCCCTACCTGTGTCAGCCATGAAGCAGGCTTTATCCAAGCTAGAACGTTTGTTGCCTCTACAAATTTATGGTGCCCCCCGAAAGATCGTTCCCACGCTCTGCGTGGGAATGCCACAACGGACGCTCCGCGTTCGGCTTTGGAAGGGACGCGGAGCGTCCCGGGCTGCATTCCCACGCAGAGCGTGGGAACGATCACTACAAACACTAAATTCCTTGGTCAACCACTCGTTCTTCCCAGATAGCAATGGCCCCTGCGCCTGCACCCCAACGGCGAACCTGACTGAGACGGCAATGACAAAACCACGTTCGAAAAAGGCGCTTTACATCGGCCTGCCGCTGGCCCTGGCGATCAGCGCCGGTGCAGGCTTTGCGGCTTGGGATTACTGGTTCAAGGACAATCCCGGTTACCCGGTCAAGGTGATGAAACAGGCCGATGAGTTGCACGAGCGAATCCTTTCCTTCGACAGCCACGTCACCGTCCCGCTGGACTTCGGCACCGCCGGCAATGAAGCGGACAAGGATGGCACCGGGCAGTTTGACCTGGTCAAGACCGGGCGCGGACGTTTGTCCGGCGCGGCGCTGACGATCTTCGGCTGGCCGGAAATCTGGAACGGCGCCAGCGCCCCGCACCGCCCCACCGCCGGTTTCGTCGACGAAGCTCGGTTCGAGCAGGAAACCCGCTACAAAATCATCAGTACCCTGGTTCGTGACTTCCCCAATCAGGTCGCCATCGCCTACACACCCGACGATTTCCGCCGCCTGCACGGCGAAGGCAAGTTCGCGATTTTCATGAGCATGCTCAACGCCTATCCGCTGGGTAACGACCTGAACGCCCTGGACAAATGGGCGGCCCGGGGCATGCGCATGTTCGGCTTCAGTTACGTGGGCAACAACGCCTGGGCCGACTCATCCCGACCGTTGCCGTTTTTCAATGACTCGCGGGACGCCCTCGGCGGCCTCTCGGAGATCGGCAAGCAAGCCGTGCACCGCCTCAACGACCTCGGCGTGATCATCGATGTTTCGCAGATGTCCACCAAGGCGCTGGAGCAAGTTGCCCAGCTGAGCCGTGCACCGATGGTCGCGTCCCACTCGGCGCCACGCGGGCTGGTGGACATCCCGCGCAACCTCAGCGACCAGGAAATGCAGCTGATCAAGAACAGCGGCGGCGTGGTGCAGATTGTCGGTTTCCCGACCTACATTCGCCCACTGAGCCAGGCCACCCAGGACAAACTCAACACCCTGCGCGCACGCTTCGACCTGCAACCGTTGCAAGGCCTGGAGATGGCGTTGATGCCAGGGGACCCGGTGATCACCGTCTGGTCCGAACAGCGCTTCGGCGAGTACGCCAGTCAGCTCTACGCCATCGTCGACGAGGAGCCCAAGGCAAACCTCAAGGACTACGGCGACGCGATCGACTATGCCGTGAAGAAAATCGGCATCGACCACGTCGGCATCAGTTCCGATTTCAACGACGGCGGCGGTCTGGATGGCTGGAAGGACGTCAGCGAGGCCCGCAACGTGACCGCCGAGCTGATCAGCCGCGGCTACAGCGAAGCCGATATCGCCAAGCTCTGGGGTGGCAATTTCCTGCGGGTCTGGGACCAGGTGCAGAAGTCTTCCAAGCCTGTGGCGAAAAACTGATCCCCTCTTTTGCAAAAGCGAACCGAGCTCATGACCAACCGTCGTTCATTCCTCAAGCAGGCCGGTATTCTCGTGGCCGGCCTGCCCCTGGGTGCTGCCGTGAACCTGCCGGCGTTGGCAGCCAATCCGGCGCCGCTGCCGAAGGATAAATGGGCGCAACTACGCCAGCTGTTCAATCAGGACCCGGATTACCTGCACTTCGCCAATTTTCTGGTGACCTCACACCCAAGACCGGTGCGTGAAGCCATCGACATGCACCGTGCCAACCTCGACCGTAATCCCGGTCGGGCCATGGACTGGGACCTGGGGGAAACCGAAAAGCGCGAGCAAGCAGTGCGCGTCTGGGCCGGTCGTTATCTCAAGGCCAAGCCTGAGCAGATCGCCCTCACTGGCAGCACCACCGAAGGCCTGTCGCTGATTTACGGCGGCATTCATGTGCGCCCGGATCAGGAAATCCTCACCAGCGAACACGAACACTACGCGACCAACTACGCGCTGGGGTATCGCCAGCAAAAGGACGGCGTCAAGGTTCGCAAGCTCAAGCTGTTCGAGAACAGTTACACCCTTTCCGTGGATGAAGTACTGGGCTCGATTGCCAAAGGCATTCGCCCCGAAACCCGAGTGCTCGGCATGACGTGGGTGCAATCGGGCAGCGGTGTGAAACTGCCGATCGGCGAGATCGGCAAACTGGTGGACGAACAGAACCGCAACCGCGAGGAAAAGGACCGCATCCTGTATGTGGTCGACGGCGTCCATGGCTTCGGCGTCGAGGACCTCGACTTCCCTGACATGCACTGCGATTTCTTCATTGCCGGTACGCACAAATGGATGTTCGGCCCTCGCGGTACCGGGATCATCTGCGCGCGTTCGGCCGAGCTCAAGGACGTGACGCCAACCATCCCGACGTTCTCCGAAGCCACCACCTTCTCGACCATCATGACCCCCGGCGGCTATCACAGCTTTGAGCACCGCTGGGCCCTGAATGAAGCCTTCAAGCTGCACCTGGATTTGGGCAAGGCCGAGGTGCAAGCGCGCATCCATGCGCTCAATACCTACGCAAAAAACCGTTTGCTGGAGCACCCGCAGATCGAATTGGTAACGCCAAAAAAACCAGACCTTTCAGCCGGTTTTACCTTCTTCCGGATCAAGGATCGGGACTGCGAAAAAGTCGCTGTCCAACTGATGAAAAACCGCGTGGTCTGCGACTCGGTGGACCGCGACGTCGGCCCGGTGATCCGCATCGCCCCCGGCCTGCTCAACACTGAAAACGATATCGACCGTTTCATGGCTGTGTTGAGCAAGAGCGTGTGATTTCCTTTAATCGAGATGACTCATGAACCGTGATCTGTTGACCCTGGCGCTGACTGCCCTCCTCGCAGGACTGCTGCCGACTGCCGCTCAGGCGGCCGCACCCGCGCAACCGGGCAAAGTGTTCAAGGACTGCCGGGACTGCCCGGAAATGGTCGTGCTGCCGGCTGGCACCTTCACCATGGGCACCCCCGATGACGAAGTCGGGCGCGAACCTGATGAAAGTCCGATGCACAAGGTGACCTTTGCCAAACCGTTCGCCATGAGCCGCTTCCAGGTCACCGCCGGCGAATGGGACAGCTACGTACGCGAAAGTGGCGTGACCATCGCCAATGGCGACACCCGGCCGGGTCGCGAGTGCGTCGCCAGCAAGCCACGTTATCCGCAGAGCCCGCGTCAGCCGGCGGTGTGCATGAACTTCGATGACGTGAAGAACTACGTCGCCTGGCTGTCGAAGAAGACCGGCCAGAAGTACCACATGGTCAGCGAGGCCCAACGCGAATATGCCGCGCGTGGCGGCAGCAAAGGGCCGTTCCCCTTCCCGTTCGATGAAGGCAAGGAATACAGCATCGCCAAGCACGCCAACACCTATGGCCCGGCGGACGGTTACAGCTACAGCTCGCCAGTGGGCAGCTACCCGCCGAACGCCTTCGGCCTGTACGACATGCACGGCAACGTCTACGAATGGGTCGAAGACTGCGAACACCCTGATTACGTCGGTGCCCCCACCGATGGCAGCGCCTGGGTCGAAGCCACTTGCGAAGCGGTGCGGATTCGCGGCAATGACTGGGGTGAAGCGCCAGTGTTCTCCCGCTCCGGCAACCGCAACAGCCAGTACCCGCAAGAGCGCGGCGACTGGATGGGTTTCCGCATCGTGCGTGAGTTGTAAGCTTTCTGCCGTTGATCGTTCCCACGCTCTGCGTGGGAATGCAGCCCGGGACGCTCCGCGTCCCAAGAGCGGACGCAGAGCGTCCATTGAGGCATTCCCACGCAGAGCGCTCATCGTTCTACACAACTCTCGATGAGCGCACGCTGGGCGTCTAATGCGATAACAAACTCACGTATTCGTTGCATCCCTATCCACATGGCCTTGGGGCCGGGAGGTCCGTCATTTTTACGCCCCAAGTAGCCTCCCAGGCTCGTGACCAGTAAAACCATTTCTCCTAAAGAAGGGGGCGCAGTGGGCGGTTGGCACCGTTTGACCACGATATAGGCTGCTTTCCACTCCGAAGCCTCAAACACCATCTCGCAGCTTAGATCGGGACAAGCACGTCCCAGCATCAGGCTGTACAGCACACGCCAGGTCGTGATCAGGTACAAACCAATGCAGGGCAACAACCGTTCCTCGGTCTCCAGCTGCAATCGACTGACCTGACAACCATTCTTCAGCACATTGAAAAACACTTCGATAGACCAGCGTACCCCGTACCACTCAACCACGGTGCTCGCCTGCTCCAGGCTAGTGACCGGCAGACTGGTCAGCAGCAGCCACTCCAGAGGTTCAACACCGTCTATGGCGTTTTCTTCACGGGCCAACACAGCATTGATCGAGACACTGGGCAATTTGTAACCCGACCTGTCGGGGGCACGCAGGGTCACGGTTGCCGCGCGCAAGGTGACATCAGCCAGTCGGGCGGGGCGCTGGGGACGAGCTTTGACTTCAACCTTGAGTGTTCCCAAGGACGGTGCCTGATCCAGTGCCGACCACAACTTCCCGTTGTCAGCCCCCAGCAAGCGCCTGTCTTGAGCCGCCCGCACGATCCATTGGGCCCGGGTGTCTGGACTGAACTCTTGATGATCAACAAACCATTCGTACAGATCGCCCTCAGCATCGGCGAGGTTGACCACCAGGGTCTGCGGTAGCTGCCCCTGAATCGCGCAACTGGTTTGATAACTGTCAATCCAGCGCTGACTCTCTTTCTCATCAATCCCTTTATCTCGGCGCTCATGGCGGGGGCTCGGTTTATCGCGGCTCCACCACTGAGCATCGACGACGCCCAGACAAATACGTTCGGGGGTAAAGGCAATGGTTGGGTGCAGACGTCGAGAAAACTTCTTCTGCGCCTTGATCGTGCCCATTCCTTTGGGACCGAGATTGACCCATTTGTCCATCTCGGTCGTGTCTTGCGCCAACAGCACCACGGGACTGCTTTGCATCCGTTGCAGGGTCGCGTCCTGATGGGGCCGCAACACCTTCTGGAACGTGACTTTCTCATTATCAAGAAATCGATAGGCCGCCGTGGTTTCTGCCAGCCCTCGACAAGCGGTCGGGATGCTGTTGCCGGGATGATCGGCTAGGCGTCCTAAAAAGCTGGCGAGCCTGGCATTTAAACGGCCATCACCCAAGTCGGCGGTTTTCATTTCGTCCTGTGCCCAATTCAATCTTCGTTCTCCATTTCTTCGAGTTTCAAAAATACTTGAAAACAGAGTTATGTAGAACGATGAGCGCTCTGCGTGGGAACGATCAATGTGTGTAGTCAGTGTTCTGAGTCGGACTCACCACCAGTCGGTGACCCTCTAAATTAAGCCTCCCACCAGACGTTCTACTGGGTATCTGCCTTCACGACCCAAGGAACTGTCTTCCATGACCCAGCCTACCCGTGGCGCCATCGGCGAATTGTTCGCCCTGTTGAAACCCTTTCGGCTCATCGTTGCCGCGTCCATTTTCCTGGGCATGGTCGGCGGCCTGAGCGTCACGGTATTGCTGGCGACCATCAACAACGCCCTGCATTCAGACACTGGCCTGACCCAAGGCGTCGTCACCCTGTTCGCCGGCCTGTGCCTGCTGGCCCTGGCCAGTTCGATCTGCTCGGACATCGGCACCAACTATGTCGGCCAGCACATCATCGCCAAGCTGCGTAAACAGTTGGGCGAAAAAGTCCTGTCGGCACCGATCGAACAAATCGAGCGCTATCGCAGCCACCGGTTGATTCCGGTGCTGACCCACGACGTCGACACCATCAGCGACTTCGCTTTCGCCTTCGCGCCGTTGGCCATTTCCGTCACCGTGACCCTGGGTTGCATGGGTTACCTGGCGATTCTGTCGTGGCCGATGTTCCTGATCATGGTCGCCGCCATCCTGATCGGAACCGCGATCCAGGCCTACGCCCAGAGCAAAGGCGTGCAGGGTTTCATGGCCGCCCGTGAGGCCGAAGATGAACTGCAAAAGCACTACAACGCGATTGCCGAAGGTGCCAAGGAACTGCGCATTCATCGTCCACGGCGCCAGCGCATGTTCGTCTCGGGCATCAAGGCTACGGCCGAGTTTATCTGCAACACCCAGGTGCGTTCGATCAATACGTTCGTGATCGCCAAGACGTTTGGCTCGATGCTGTTCTTTGTGGTGATCGGCCTGGCCTTGGCCCTGCAATCCTTTTGGCCGAGTGCCGACAAAACCGTGATGAGCGGCTTTGTGCTGGTGCTGCTTTATATGAAAGGCCCGCTGGAGCATTTGATCAGCACCCTGCCGATCGTCAGCCGCGCGCAGATTGCCTTCCGCCGCATTGCCGAACTCTCGGAGCAGTTTTCCACCCCGGAACCTCATCTGCTGCTCAGCGATAAAGGCAACGTCAAGCAAGCGGTACACGAACTGAAACTGGCCGATGTGCGTTTCAGCTTTCCGGCCGCCGAAGGGGCTGCACCGTTCCAGTTGGGGCCGGTGAACCTGACGATCAAGCAAGGCGACATCACCTTTATTGTCGGCGAGAACGGGTGCGGCAAGACCACGCTGATCAAGCTGCTGCTGGGCCTGTACACCCCACAACAGGGCGAAATCCGCGTCAACGGCGAGGCGATCGACGCGCAGAACCGCGATGACTATCGCCAGTTGTTCACCACCATCTTTGCCGACTATTACCTGTTCGATGATGTGGTCCAGGGCGACCAGCACATCCCCGAAGATGCCAACCAATACCTGCAACGGCTGGAGATCGCGCACAAGGTCAGCGTCAAGGACGGCAACTTCACCACCACCGACCTCTCCACCGGCCAGCGCAAACGCCTGGCCCTGGTCAATGCCTGGCTGGAGGAACGTCCGGTGCTGGTGTTCGATGAATGGGCGGCCGACCAGGACCCGACATTCCGGCGGATTTTCTACACCGAGCTGCTGCCGGACCTCAAACGTCTGGGCAAGACCATCATCGTGATCTCCCACGATGACCGTTATTTCGACGTGGCGGACCAACTGGTGCGCATGGAAAGCGGACGGGTCGTCACCGAGCTGGCCCCTGCCTGACAACCCGGTCCCCGTAGGAGCCAGGCTTGCCGGCGAAAGCGATCTTGAGGACGCCCTCGCCGGCAAGCCTGGCTCCTACAACCGCCTTTCGACATTTATTTTTCCGGTTTCTTTCCGGTTTCACGTTCGTGCTGCGTCTAATAATCATTCCTATTAACAAAAACTCTGCACAACACTTTTTCAGGAGCTCAGGTAAGTAATGCGACCTCAAACACGCCGCACACCTCTCGCGCTGGCCGTACAGCGCCCGACTTTGCATCGCACCCTGTTCACTAGCGTACTGCTGACCGCCACCTTGCTGGGGAGCTCGATGGCCAATGCTGCACCTGTGAAAGTGAACATTGCAGGTCAATCGCTTTCCAACGCGCTGACCGAGCTGGGTATGCAGACCAATCTGCAAATCCTCTACAGCCCGGACCAGGTTGCAGGCATCAAGTCCCGCGCAGTGTCCGGTTCGCTGGAACCGTCCGACGCCCTGAAGGCCATGCTGCAAGGCACCGGCATCTCGTTCCAGATCAACGGCAACAGCGTCACCCTGGTGTCCGGCGGCGGTTCGAGCCTGCAACTGGGCGCCACCACCATTTCCGGCCAGGCCCTGGGCCTGACCACTGAAGACACCGGTTCCTACACCACCGGCGCGACCACCACCGCGACCAAGTTGCCGTTGACCCTTCGTGAAACGCCGCAATCGGTGACCGTTGTCACGCGTCAGCAGATGGACGATCGCGGCGTTCAAAGCGTCGGCGACGCCTTGCGCAACACCCCTGGCATTTCGTCGCAGAAGTACGACAGCGACCGTACCGAGTTTTCCGCCCGTGGCCAGGCCATCACCAACTTTCAGTACGATGGCGTCAACACCATCTACGACGGTGTTTACGGTGAAAACCCGAACAACAGCGACGACACTGCCAGCCTGGACCACATCGAGGTCATCAAAGGCGCTACCGGCCTGATGACCGGCACCGGCGACCCTTCCGCCACGGTCAACCTGATCCGCAAGAAGCCGACCAAGGAATTCAAGGCCTCGGTCAGCGCCACCGCCGGCTCATGGGATAAATACCGCGCAGAAGGCGACATTTCCGGCTCGCTGACCGATTCCGGCAACGTGCGCGGTCGCTTCGTGAGCACTTATCAGGACGCCAACTCTTACCTGGATCATTACAGCCAGAAAAAAGACCTGTTTTATGGCGTCCTCGAAGCCGACCTCACGGACGACACCCTGCTGACCTTCGGCATCGACAAATCCAGTGCGACCCCGCGCGGTACATCCTGGACGGGTAACCCGACCTACTTCGCCGATGGCGGCCGTACCGACTTCTCTCGCAGCTTCAACCCGGGCGCCGACTGGAGCCGTCGTGATTTCGAGAGCACCACTTACTTCGCATCGCTGGAACAAGCGTTGGCCAATGACTGGAAACTCAAAGTCAGCCTGGACCAAAAAACCACAGATCACGACACCCAACTGGCCTCAGCCAGCGGCGGCAACCCGGACCGCGCCACCGGTGAAGGCATGTTCCTTTACTGGGGTCGCTGGGAAGGCCATCGCGTGCAGAACACCGCTGACGTAAACGTCTCCGGCCCGTTCACCCTCGGCGGTCGCGAACACGAAGTGGTTGCCGGTGTCATGGCATCGCACTCGCGCCAGACCGGCTCGACTTACGACACCAGCGCCTTCCAACTGGTGCCGGGCAGCATCTATGACTGGGAAGGTAATCTGCCGAAACAGGAGTTCCCGAAAAACGGCAAATACGAACGCACCCAGAGCCAAAACGGTATTTACCTAGCCACGCGCCTGCGTCCGACCGACGACCTGTCGTTCATCCTCGGCAGCCGTCTGAGCACCTTCAAGTACAACGAAGATTACTCCTACTATCCGGGCGGCACCCTGAGCGACACCCATGCCAGCTACAAGGAACATGGCGTCGTCACGCCTTACGCCGGTGTGGTCTATGACCTGAACGACACGTACTCGGCCTACGCCAGCTACACCAACATCTACCAGCCACAAATCTACAAGGACGCCAACGGATCGACCCTGGAACCGGTGGAAGGCAACGCCTACGAAACCGGTCTGAAAGCGGCCTACTTTGAAGGCAAACTGAACGCCAGCCTGGCCTTCTTCCGCATCGAGCAGGACAACGTCGCCGAATCGATCGGCACCAACCCGGTCACCAACGAAGGCATTTACAAAGCCATCGACGGCGCCACCACCAAAGGCGTGGAACTGGAACTGGCGGGTGAACTGGCCGAAGGCTGGAACCTGTCCGCCGGCTACACCTACGCCCGTACCCGTGACCAGGACGAGCAACGTATCTTCGGATACCCGTTGTCCACCACCCGGCCGGAACACGTCGTACGTACGTTCACGACCTACCGTCTACCAGGCGTCATGAACAAGTTCACCGTCGGCGGCGGCGTCAGCTGGCAGAGCGCTTTCTACGGCAAGATCTACAGCCCTACCGTCGGCGACTACACCCAGATCAAGCAAGGCGGCTACACCCTCGTGGACCTGATGACCCGTTATCAGTACGACGACCACCTGAGCTTCACCGTCAATGCCAAAAACGTCTTCGACAAGACGTACCTGACGGGCCTGGGCAACTTCGATACCACGTTCTACGGCGAGCCACGTAACCTGCAACTCACCGCGAAGTATGATTTCTGAGTGGCTGAGCTGAAATGAAAATGCCCGCATCGTGAGATGCGGGCATTTTTTATAGGCGATGGATTTGTGCTGACTGGCAGGCCGTCTTCGCGGGCAAGTCGGATCGCCGCACCGCTCGCTCCTACAGGTTTAGTGTCGGTCATTTATTCGTGGCTCGACGCTAACCTTGTAGGAGCGAGGCTTGCCCGCGAAGGCGATGGTCGAGACAGCAAAAAAACCTGTTCTGGACAGCAGTCACTACTCAGCCGAATCAAGCCTATCCAGCGCCCGGTTCACCGCCAGCTCCCCCAGCATGATGACTTGCGCAATCCCCAGCAGGGAATTTCGACTGGGCCCATCCATATGGTCCGCCAAATCCATGGCCATGACATTGGCCGATGCCAGCGACTCGCACGCATGGGCCAGCAGGGTTTCGGTATCGAGCTCCGGGTTGACGATGAACATGGTGCTGAGTTTGCGTGGGGTGGCGTTGATGAAAGCGGCAGGGTTGAGGTGGTAATCGAGGGCGCGGTCGGCGGCTTCGTGGAGTTTTTTTGAATCGGGGCTTTCATACGGGGATGCCGGATCGGTGTCCGGCGGGTTTGGTGTCGGTTTGAACATAGATGCTTCCCTTTGGTAGTTGGGCCGCAACCATCTCGCTACTACACGAAAGGGTGGCAGCTGTGCGCAAGTTAGTAGACCGGAAAGGTAAGCAAAAACCGGCGCGTCCGAGGACGCCATGCGCACAGCTACCATCAAGCGCAGGCGGAAACCTGACTGATGATGCTCATGCGACCGCAATTACCTTAGCCGGGCTACTAAACCCGATCACTGACAATCAGTGACGGGAACCAAGTTACCGACCGGCCCCAAGACGCACAAGCCGGCGGATTCTGGCGTAACTGTAGGCAACGACGCAAGGCGCTGTAGCTTTCATGAAGTAACGTTGCGGGGAATTAAACAAGCGCTGTTGATCGTTCCCACGCTCTGCGTGGGAATGCATCCCGTGACGCTCTGCGTCACATCCAGAAGCGGACGCGGAGCGTCCCTGGCGGCATTCCTTTGCTGCGCGTGGGAACGATCTGACTTCAGCTCACAACCGCGAATGCACCCACCCCGCCACTTCCGCATGAATCCCCTCAACCTCCCCCAACAACCCCGCCATGCGCAAAAAGTCATGGGTCATGCCCGGCTGCTCCAACAACGTCACCTCATTCCCCGCAGCACGTAACACATCGGCATACGCCAACCCTTCGTCATGCAACGGATCATGCCCGGCCAAATACACCAACGCCGGCGCCACACCCGACAGATCCGCCGCCAGCAACGGCGAGCACCGCCAATCCGCCAGATCCTGCGGCGTTCGCCCGTAATGCCCGTAGAACCAGTCCAGCGTCGGCGTCTCCAGCAAATAACCCTCGGCGAAATCCCGATGCGACGCCCGTTTCTTCGTGGCATCTGTCACCGGGTACACCAGCAATTGCGCCTTCGGCTTCAACGCCAGTTCCTGAGGTTCACGCACCGCCATGATCGACAACACCGTCGCCAGCGTCGCACCCACGCTGTCACCGGCCACGGCCACCCGCGTCGCGTCCAGGCCATGTGCTGCGCCTTCGCGGACCAGCCAGTTTCCCGCATCGCAGGCATCCTGCACCGGCGTCGGGAAACGCCATTCCGGTGCCAGGCGATAATCCACCGTCAACAGCGCGAAACCACCCTGGGAGGCCATCCGCCGGCACAGCGCATCATGGGAATCAAGGCTGCCGACCACGTAGCCGCCGCCATGAAAATACAACACCACCGGTTGCAACCCTGCGACCGATTGCCCGTCACGGTACAGCCGCGCCGACAGGCTGTGGCCGTCCCGCGCGGCAATGGTGAAGTCCTCGCAGGAAACGCTGTCCAGCGGCACATCGAGAAACCCGGAGGACGCTTCAAAATCGATCCGCGCCTGTTGTGGCGACTGTTCATGCATCGCGCGACTTTTGCCGGTCATCCGGCCGAACTCGGCGAGTTCTAAAAATGCTTCAAGTTCTGGCAAAACAGCCATGGGACGAATCCTTTAAATAATGAGATGAAAAAGCGGGCAAGGAAACCGGACCTGTAGGAGCGAGGCTTGCCCGCGATGGCGATCTCAAGTGCGCCATCGCCGGCAAGCCGTGCTCCTACAAAAAGCGGTTATGCAATGGCTGGATGGCGTTCCAAGAGGTCTTCAAGCTCGTCGAGCAACTCGTCACCGCGCAGCAACTCGTAGTGCCCGCCCGCTAACAAGCGATCAACGCCGTGGCTGCCGACCTGGGCCTCGAACACTCGACGTTCGTCGTCGCGCTCGGCCACCCACCAGCGATGCGCCTTGATCTGAATCGCCGGCAGCTGCCGTTGAGCCAGCGCCAGTTGCTTGAGCCGTGAACCGGTGGCGAAGATCTGTGTGAGTTCCCCGGCACCCAACGCGGCTTGCTCATTGGAGCCGTGCATGGCCGCCTCAATCACCGCGATTGCACCCTCGCGCTCATTCAAATCAGCGGCTTTCAGCGCAATCAGTGCCTGAGCCTCATCAGCCGGCAGGCCCAGCACAAATGTCAGGAAGTCTCCCAGGTCCTCACGCCAGTCCCCCGCTTCTGCGGTGCCGGCCACATAGCTGTCGACCAGCCCGGCAAACGCGACCGTCTCACCCTGGGTTTCCAGTTCGTGAGCGACCAGTTGCGTCAACGCGCCGCCCAAGGACCAACCCAGCAAGTAATACGGCCCCTTGGCCTGCTGACTGCGAATCCGTTGCGTGTAGGCCTGAGCCATCGCCAGCAGCGACTCGTCCTGCCAGTGCGGGTCGAGCAGCATGCGGCATTGCAGGCCGTACACCGTGCGCCGTCCTTCCAGTCGACGGGCCAGCGGTTCGTAGTCGAACACCGTGCCGAAACCGGCGTGCAGGCAGAACAGCGCCGGCACGTTGGGGATCCGCGCATTGAGCGCCAGCAATGGGTCCGGCGCCTTGGTCGGCTCGGCGACCTGATAGCCACTGAGTTCGGCGATGCAGGGTTTCTGCATCAAATCCCGCAGCTTCAACTCGAAGCCCAGTTGCGGCTGACTGCGCACCCGCGAGATGACTTTGAGCACCTGCAACGAGTCGCCGCCCAATTCGAAGAAGTTATCGTCGATGCCCACTTGCGGCACGCCGAGCACCTCTTGCCAGATCGCCGTCAATGCCGTTTCCAGTGCATTACGCGGCGCGCGATAACCGCCGAGCGCCCATTCAGGCGTAGGCAGTGCGCGACGGTCGAGCTTGCCGTTGGCCGACAGCGGGAAGCGCTCCAGCACCAGGATTCGCGCCGGCACCATGTAGTCCGGCAGTTGCGCTTGCAGTTCAGACTTCAAGCGGCGATCAAGCCCAACAGCACCGGCAGCCACCACATAACCGACCAATTGCTTGCCAGTCGGCGTGTCATGCACCACCACGGCGGCATCCTGCACGCCGATGCAGTCGCGCAGTCGGGCTTCGATTTCGCCCAGTTCAATGCGGAAACCACGGATCTTCACTTGCTGGTCGAGACGCCCCAGGTAGTCGATCAACCCGCATTCACGCTGGCGCACCAGGTCACCGGTGCGGTACATGCGGCCACCGGCCTCGAACGGATCCGGGATGAAGCGTTCGGCGCTCATGCCGGGACGCTGGTGGTAACCGCGCGCCAGGCATTCGCCACCCAAGTACAACTCGCCGCTGACACCGACTGGCAACGGATTGAGGTCGGCGTCGAGCACATACAAACCACGCCCGGCCACACCCCGACCGATCGGCGCATACGCCGCGTCGCAGGTTTCGCTGACTTCGGCGCGCCACAACAGCGGCGTGACCACGGTTTCGGTCGGGCCGTAACCATTGACCAGACGCTGCGGGCGCAAGGCGCGTTTGACCTGTTCAAAACTGGCCTCCGGCACCGCATCACCGCCAAAGCAATACACCTCGACCGCGGGTGGATTGCCCAGACGTTCAGCCACTTCGGCCATCTGTTGCAGGTACGCCGGCGGGAAGCAGGCCACGGTGACACCATGACGCTGCAGCACTTCCAGGGTTTGCTCCGGCGTCCACAAACTGTCATCGCGGATCACCAGACTGCCACCGGCCAACAGCACACTCAGCCAACGCTCCTGAGCGCCATCGAAGGCGAACGACATGAAGTGCAACTCGCGGCTGCGTGGTGCCAGTTCGTAGAGCTCGATGATGCCGCGGCAATGCCGGGCAATCGGTCCGCGCGCCACGGCCACGCCCTTCGGGTGACCGGTGGAACCGGAGGTGTAAATCAGATACGCCAGGTGCCCCGGCAACGGCTGTGAAACCGGGCACGCAACGTTGGCGGCAACGTTCAGTTGATCGAGCAACAGACGTGGCGGGCTGTCGGCCAGGGTCAGTCGATCACCCAGACCGCTGTCGCAGAGCAACAGGCTGGCGGCCGAATCGCTGAGCATGTAGGCCAGTCGCTCGGCCGGGTACGCGAGGTCCAGCGGCAGAAAAGCCGCCCCTGCCTTGAGCACCGCGAGGAACGCGACGATGGTGCGCTCGGAACGCGGCAGCGCCACCGCCACCAGACTTTCCGGCCCGATGCCGCGACCGATCAATCGCTGCGCCAGCTCATTGGCCTGAGCCTCAAGCTCGGCATAACTGACCTCCCGATCCTCGCAGATCAGGGCGATTTTCTGCGGCTGCGTGTGCACATGCTGATTGAAGGCATGCAGCAAATCGGCGTTGTCGTCGGACACCTGCGGCAGACTCAAACGCGCCTCAGGCAAGCCAATATTGCCAAGCAGGCGCGTGGCATTCTCGGGCAACGCACGCAGCAATCCCTCGAGCTGCGCACGAATCCACTGCACTTCCACTTCACTGAAGCGATCACGCAGGAACAGGTATTCGACCTCCAGCCCTTCTTCGTTGGTGCTGACCATCAAGTCCATCGGGAAGTTGGTCACCCCGCCGCTGCCGACTTCGGCAAAGCGCAACTCACCTTCTTCGCCCCCGCGCAAGGCACGGTCGACCGGATGGTTTTCGAACACGATGATGCTGTCGAACAAGCCTTGGCCACCCTGCCCGGCCCAGCGCTGAATGTCCGACAACGGCGTGTGCTCGTAGTCACGGACCATCAGGTTGTAATCCTGCAAGTCGCGCAGCCACTCGCCCAACGGCTGTTGCGGATCGAGGGTCTGGATCACCGGCAAGGTGTTGATGAACAAGCCGAGCATGTCCTGCGCCCCGGCAAGTCCCGTCGGACGCCCCGCCACCGTGGCGCCGAACGCGACGCTGCGTTGGCCGCTGTGGCGTTGCAGCAACAGCAGCCAGGCGCCTTGCACCAGCGTATTCAGCGTCACGCGCTGACGCTTGGCGAAGCTGTGCAGTTTGCGCGTCGCCTCGGCGTCGAGGTTGCTGTACATCACGCCGTGACCAGAACCTGCGGCGCCCGAGGCCTTGGCCAGAATGGTCGGTTCTTCAAGCAACGCCAGGCGCTCACGCCAGAAGCCTTCGGCCTGCGCACCGTCCTGGCGTTGCAACCAGGCAATGTAGTCAGCGTATCGACCGGTCGGGGTCGGCAAGCTGTCGTTGTGGTACAGGCGCAACATGTCGCCCAACAGGCGCGAAGCACTCCAGCCGTCCAGCAACAGGTGATGGTAAATCCAGATCATCTGGTAACGGTCATCGCCCAGACGAACCAGAATGAAGCGCATCAACGGCGGACAGCTCAGGTCGAAGCCCTTGGCCTGTTCCGCAGCCGCCAGTTCGTTCAGCGCCTGATCGGTGTCGGTGCGATCACGCCAGTCAAGTTCTTCGATCGGCAGCTCGACATCGGCGAACACCGCTTGCAGCGGATCGGCCAGACCATCGCGCCAGCGGAACGCCGCGCGCAGCACTTCATGACGTTCCACCAGGGTTTGCCAAGCGGCACGGAAACGCGGCACCTGCAAACCATCCACCGCCACGCTCAACTGGTTGACGTAGGGGTTCAGCTCCGGCGAATCGAGGCAATGGAACAACATGCCTTGCTGCATCGGCGACAGCGGATACAGATCTTGCAGACCGTCGCGGGCAGCGATGTCGATGTGCGGCACCAGCGCAAAAGCAGGGACTTTCGGCGCTTCGATCAACGCTGCTTCACGGCTGCTGGCGACTGCGGCCAGAGCACGAATCGTCTGCTGCTCGAACAGTTGCTTCGGGCTGAATACCAGCCCGCGCTGCCCGGCACGACTTACCGCCTGCAGCGAGATGATCGAATCACCGCCCAGTTCGAAGAAGTTCTCGGTGACACCCACCGACTCCAGCCCCAGCAGTTCCTGCCAGATCTCCACCAGCAACGCTTCGGCCGGCGACGCGGCGGCCACTTGATCGTGGTGCTGACGCGACGCTTCGGGCGCTGGCAAGCCCTGACGGTCGAGCTTGCCGTTTGGCGTCAGCGGCAACGCGGCCAGGCACATCAAGTGCGCCGGCAACATGTGCACCGGCAGACGGCTGCGCAGGTGCACCGTCAGCGCTTCACGCAGATCCTGCTCATCAGCGAGCGGATCACGCGGCACCACGTAACCGACCAACTGGCGGCTCACCGGGCCTTCGCGATCGATCACAAAGGCTTCACGCACACCTTCGTGCTCAAGCAGGCAGGCTTCGATTTCGCCGAGCTCTATGCGGAACCCGCGAATCTTCACTTGCTGGTCGATGCGGCCGAGGTACTCGACAACGCCGTCGGCGCGGAACCGTGCGAGGTCGCCACTGCGATACAAACGCGCACCGGGCACGAACGGATCCGGCACGAAACGTTCAGCGGTCAGGTCCGGACGTTGATGGTACCCACGAGCGACGCCCTCGCCGCCCAGGTACAACTCGCCCGCCACGCCAACCGGCAACGGCTGCAAACCGCCGTCCAGAATGTAGGCGCTGCGGTTGCCGACCGGCCGACCAATCGGCATGAACGCCGAGTCGAATTCAGTATCGGGATACGCCAGCCAGATCAGCGGCGTGATCACCGTTTCGGTCGGGCCATAGCCGTTGATCAGGCGCTTCGGTTGCAGCACCTGCTGAACCTCGTCGAACGCATGTTTAGCCATGCCCTCACCGCACGGGGTGTAGGAGCGGATCGGCAAATCACGCCCCGCTTCGCCCATAAAATCGGCGATCTGCGCCAAATAGGTCGGGGTGAAGCAGGCGATGGTGATGCCGTGCTTTTCGATTTCGGCGCAGGTGCGCTCCACGCTCCACAACTCGTCGTCGCGCGGCATCACCGCCGAACCGAACACCAGCGGCGTCAGCCAGCGCTCGTGGGCGCCGTCGAAGCTGATCGAGGCAAATTGCAGCTCGCGGTCGTCCGGGGTCATGCCGTACAACTCGCCGATCGACAGGCAATGCATGGCCAACGGACCGTGGGCCACGCTGACGCCTTTCGGCCGGCCGGTGGAGCCCGAGGTGTAAATCAGGTACGCGAGGTTCTCGCCGCAGGTCCGGTTGACCGGGTTGGTGTCAGCCATGAACGCCAGCGGTTCGCGGTCGATTTCCAGCACCGACAAGCCTTCCGGCAAGGGCAGTTTTTCTCGCAGCCACGATTGGCTGAGCAGCAGCGAAATGCCGCTGTCTTCCATCAAATAGCGCAGGCGTTCGGCCGGGTACGCCGGGTCCAGCGGCACGTAAGCACCGCCCGCCTTGAGGATCGCCAGCAGACCAATGATCATCTCCGGCGAACGCTGCATCGCCAGGCCGACCCGCACTTCCGGGCCGATGCCCAGTGCGCGCAGGCGATGGGCCAATGGGTTGGCGCGGCGGTTGAGTTGGTCGAAGCTCAATTCCAGGTCGTTGAAGATCAGTGCCGTGGCGTCCGGTCGGGCGACGGCCTGGGCCTCGATCAACTGATGCACGCAGAGCGGGTTTTCCGTTGCGGTGAACGGTGGGTTCCACTCCAGCAACTGCTGCGCACGCTCCGGCGCGCTCAGCAGGTTCAGCTCACTCAATGCCGCGTGTGGCGCGGCGACCATCGCCGCCAGCAGCGCCGCCAGATGCTCGTTCATGCGGGCAATCGCCTCGGCGCTGAAGTGGCTGCACTGGTAGCTCCAGTTCAGGCTCAACTGACTTTCGGCGGTGGCCGCCAGCGTCAGCGGGAAGTTGGTGCGTTCATGGTTCTGCGCAATCGAGAAGCTCAACCCGGCCGGCGCGCCTTGTTGCAAGGCTTCAGCCACCGGGAAGTTTTCGAACACCAGCAGGCTGTCGAACAGCGGTTCCCCGGCGCGTCCAGCCCAACGCTGAATATCACCGAGGGCGGTGAATTCATGCTCACGCAATTCCAGGTTCTGCGCCTGCAAGCGGGTCAGCCACTGGCCGACGCTCTCAACCGCGTCCGGCGTGCTGATCACCGGCAAAGTATTGATGAACAGGCCGAGCTGGCTTTCAGCACCCGGCAAGTCCACCGGACGCCCCGCCACTGTCGCGCCAAACGCGACGCTGCGCTGACCGCTGTAGCGTTGCAGCAAGAGTGCCCAGGCACCTTGGACCAAGGTGTTGAGCGTCACTTTTTGCTGACGGGCAAACTCACTGAAACGCTTGCTGGTGGCGACATCGAAGGTCTGGTGATGGTCGGCGAACGCTGCCGTCGCCTGCTGTTTGAGATCGACATGCGCCAGGCTCTGCGCCAACAGGGTCGGGTTGTCGAGGGTCGCCAGTTGCTCGCGCCAGAACAGTTCATCAGCCTGCGCATCCTGACGTTGCAGCCAGCCGATGTAATCGGCAAAACGCCCGGTTGGCGCCTGCACTGCTTGCCCGGCATAACGCTGCAGGACTTCGCTCAACAGCAGTGAGTTACTCCAGCCATCAAGCAACAAGTGATGGTGGGTGTAGATCAGTTGCTGACGCTCATCGTCCAGCTGCACCAGGGTCAAACGCATCAACGGCGCGCGAGTCGAATCGAGTTGCAGACGCTCGCTGTCGATCAGTTGAACCAATGCTTCGGCCTGATCGCTGCGGCTGCGCCAATCGAGGCAGGTCAGCGGCAATTGCAGATGACGGTGGACCAACTGCACCGGCGCTTCGAAGCCGTCGGGGAAGTGGAAACTGCTGCGCAGGATCGGATGGGTGTCGAGCACCGCTTGCCACGCGCGGCCCAGCCGTTCGGCATCGAGCCCACGGGCTTCGACGCTGAGCTGGTTCACGTAGGCGCCGGAATCGGATTCGTACAAGCTGTGGAACAGCAAACCGGCCTGCATCGGTGACAGCGGATACAGGTCCTCGATCTGCGCCGGTGGCACCGGCAGGCCGTCGAGTTGCGCCTGGGTCAGACGCGCCAGTGGGAAGTCCGCCGGGGTCACGCCGCCTGCGCCATCGCTCAGGCAATGGGCGATCAACGCTAACAACTCACTGCGGAAATCCGCCGCCAGCGCTTCGATCTCACGCTGGTCAAAGCATTCGCGGCTGAAGGTCCAGTCGAGTTTCAGTTCACCGCCATACACCTGGCCGTCCACCGACAGCCAGTTCGGCAACGGCGCGTCCGCCGATTGCGCGGTACCGCTGGATTCCCGGGCCGGAATGAACAGTGCGTCTTCGGCAAAGCTCTGGTCGAACTGGCCGAGGTAGTTGAACGTCACGCGCGCTTGCGGCAACGCGGCCAATGCCGCTTGGGTCGCGGCATCGCCCATGTAGCGCAACAGGCCGTAGCCCATGCCTTTGCCGGGGATTTCGCGCAGTTGCTGCTTGATCGCCTTGATCGAACCCGCAAGGTCGGCGGCCGGCGTCAGGCGCACCGGGAACAGGCTGGAGAACCAGCCGACGGTGCGGGTCAGGTCGATGTCGTCGAACAGTTCTTCGCGGCCGTGGCCTTCGAGCTGAATCAGCGCCGATTCGTGGCCGGTCCAGCGGCTGAGGGTTCGGGCCAGCGCGGTCAGCAGCAGGTCGTTGACTTGCGTGCGGTAGATAGCTGGCGCCTGTTGCAGCAGCTTGAGGGTTTGTTCGCGGTCCAGCCCGATGCTGATGCCCTGACGCAGATGCCCGGCCTGACTGGCCTGAGCGTTGGCGGCTGGCAGCGAGTCGCTCGCATCAGCCAGTTGACCTTGCCACCAGTTCAGTTCGCTGGCGGCGGCTTCGGAACGTGCATAAGCGTCGAGCTTATCGGCCCAGGCCTGGAAGGCACTGGTCTTCGGCGGCAGGTCTTGCTCTTGGTAGGCCGCCTGCAAATCTTCCAGCAACACCCGCCAGGAAACACCGTCCACGGCCAAGTGATGGATGACCAACAGCAAACGCTGCGAGCCATCGGCCTGAGCGATTAGCGCGACGCGCAGCAACGGACCGTCTTGCAGACTGAGGCTGCGTTGCGCTTCATCGCACACCGCTTCCAGCGAGGCATCGCTGGCCACCCGAGCGGTCCAGAGCATGTCGATGACATCGCAGCTGTCGGCCCCGACATAGCGCGCCGACCATTGGCCGTCGACCTGACTGAAGCGCAAACGCAGCGCATCGTGTTGCTTGAGCAGACGTTGCAGCGCGGCATGCAGACGCGGCAATTCGAGGGTTTCGCGCGGCACCAGCAGCACCGCCTGGTTCCAGTGCGCGCGTTGCGGGATCGGTTCGTCGAAGAACCAGCGCTGGATCGGCGTGAGTTTTTGCAGGCCTTCCACTGGGCCTTGTTGTGCCAGCGGAGCCGCCTGTTCCTTGACCACGGCGGCCAGCGCTTGCAAGGTTTGCTGTTGGAACAGGTCTCGCGGTTGCAGGCTCAGGCCTGCACGACGGGCACGGCTGACCACCTGAATCGAAATGATCGAGTCGCCGCCCAGTTCGAAGAAGTTATCCAGACGCCCAACCTGCTCCACACCCAACACGTCTTGCCAGATCTGCGCCAGCACTTGCTCGTGCTCGCTGCGTGGCGCTTCGAACGCGCGTTGGCTGACTTGCGCGGTGGGCGCAGGCAGGCATTTGCGGTCGAGTTTGCCGTTGGGACTCAGCGGCATCTGCTCGATCAGCACGGTCTGCGCCGGCACCATGTAATCCGGCAGGCTGGCGAGCAAATGGCTTTTCAGGGTTTCGCGCCACGCGCCTTGTTGCTCGGCATCGACGCTGACCAAGGCTCGATCTTGCGGCACGATGTACGCAACCAGTTGCTTGCCGCTTGGACCAACGAGGGCCAGCACCACGGCTTCCTGAACGTCGGCATGCTCTTGCAGACGCGCTTCGATTTCGCCCAGTTCGATGCGCAAACCGCGAATCTTCACTTGATGGTCGATACGCCCGCAGTAGTCGATGGCGCCGTCAGCGCGATAACGCGCCAGGTCACCGGTGCGGTACAAACGCTCGCCGCTGCCGAACGGGTCGACCACGAAACGCTCGGCGGTCAGCGCGCCACGACGGTGGTAACCGCGCGCCAGGCCGACGCCGCCGAGGTATAACTCGCCCACCGCGCCCAGCGGCAACGGTTGCAGTTCACTGTCGAGGATGCAGGTGCGCAGGTTGGCGATCGGGCGGCCGATCGGCACGCTGTCGCGGCCCTCTTCCACGCAGGTCCAGTGGGTCACGTCGATGGCCGCTTCGGTCGGACCATACAGGTTGTAGAGATTGGCTTGCGGCAGGCTGCGCAGGGTCTGGCGTTGCAGCTCCATCGGCAGCGCTTCACCGCTGCAAATGATCCGTTGCAACGTGGTGCAGGCCAACGCCTCATCGGCACCGATGAAGGCCGAGAGCATCGACGGCACAAAGTGCAGCGTGGTGATCGCCTGCTCGACGATCAGCGCGGCGAGGCGTTGTGGATCGCGATGTTCACCCGGTGCGGCGATGACCAACGTGGCGCCCTTCATCAGCGGCCAGAAAAACTCCCACACCGACACGTCGAAACTGAACGGCGTCTTTTGCAGCACGCGGTCGCTCGGCAGCAGGTTGTAGGCTTGCTGCATCCACTCCAGACGGTTATGCAGCGCCACATGGCGGTTGCCCGCGCCTTTGGGTTTACCGGTGGAACCGGAGGTGTAAATCACATAGGCGAGGTTTTCCGCGACTGCAAGGTTCGCAAGATCGGTGCCCGGCAAGTCGCTCAGCCAATCGGCCTTGGCGTGCAGGCACAAAGTGCGCACGGTGTCCGGGGTCGGCAATTGCGCCAGCAAATGTTCCTGGGTCAGCAACAGCGAAATACCGCTGTCTTCGATCATGTAGCTCAAGCGATCAAGCGGGTATTCCGGGTCCAGCGGTACATAAGCGCCACCGGCCTTGAGAATCGCCAGCAGGCCGACGACCATTTCGAACGAACGGTCGCAGGCAATTCCCACCAGCACTTCCGGGCCGACGCCCTGGGCGCGCAAGTGATGGGCCAAGCGGTTGGCGCGCTGGTTCAGCTCGGCGTAACTCAGGCTCTGGCCCTGAAATACCAGCGCCGTCGCTTCACCGTCTTCAGCCACGCGCGCTTCGAAATGCCGCTGCACGCAGACTTCGCCCGGATAGGTTTGAGCCGTGTCGTTGAGGTCATCAAGAATGCGCAGACGCTCGTTGGCGTCCAGCAATGGCAACTCGGCGAGCGGGCATTGCGGATTCGCCAGCACGCCGGCCAACAGATTGCGCCAATGCTGAGCTAGATGCTCGATGCGCTCGGCGTCGAACAGATCGGTGGCATACGTCAGGCTAGCGAACAGCTTGTCGCCCTCTTCCTGAGTATCCAGTTGCAGGTCAAATTGCGTGGTGTGCGCCGTCGCGTTCAGTGCTTCGACGCGCAGGCCTGCGAGCAAGCCGCTGACCGCCGTCGGTTTGGCTTGCTGGTGGTTGAACATCACCTGGAACAACGGGCTGTGGCTGAGGCTGCGTTCACCTTGCAACGCTTGCACCAAACGTTCGAACGGCAAATCTTGATAGGCCTGGGCATCCAGCGACGCGGCACGGGTCTGGTCGAGCAACTGGCTGAACGGCAGACGTCCATCGAGCACGGCACGCATCACTTGGGTGTTGACGAAAAAACCGATCAGACCCCGGGTTTCCGCGCGATTACGGTTGGCAATCGGCACGCCGACCCGCAGATCGGACTGGCCGCTGTAGCGATAGAGCAACGCCTGAAAGCTCGCCAGCAACAGCATGAACGGCGTGACGCCGCGCTGTTTGGCCAGGCTCATCAGGCCGCTGGCCAAGGTCGCATCGAGGGCGAAATCCAGACGCGCACCGCGCTGACTCGGTTGCGCCGGGCGTGGACGGTCGGTCGGCAGTTCGAGCAGCGGTTGTTCGCTGCCCAGTGTTTCACGCCACCAGTTGAGCTGACGCTCCAGCTCCCCCGCATCCATCCAGCGACGTTGCCACATCGCGTAGTCGGAATACTGGATCGGCAACGCTTCCAGCGCAGCGTTCTGCCCTTGGCAATACGCGGCGTAGAGTCGTGAAAACTCTTCGACCAACACACCCATCGACCAGCCATCGGTGACGATGTGGTGCAGCGTCAGCAACAGCACATGGTCCTCGGCATCGAGCTGCAACAGGCTGACCCGCAACAGCGGACCGTGTTGAAGATCGAACGGCCGGGCAATGTCCTGCTCGACGCTGTTCATCGCCAGATCGAGGCGCTGTTCCTGAGGTTCGGCGCGCAGGTCGATCTGTTCGATCGGCAGCGATGTGAACTCGGCCAGTGTCTGCACCACCTGCCCGTTGTCCTCGACGAACCGGCTGCGCAGGCTCTGATGCCGCTCCAGCAACACGTCGAAACTCTGCTGCAACGCCGCGACATTCAGCGGCCCGTGCAAACGCAACGCGGCAGGAATGTTGTAGGCCGAGCTCTGCGGATCAAGCTGCCAGAGGAACCATTGGCGCTGCTGCGCGTACGACAGTTCGAAGGTCGCTTGCGGCTCGGCAGCAGGCGGAATCGGCAATTGACCGAAGCTCACGCCCTGCTCTTGCATGCGTTGCAGAAACTCGCGGCGCTTGTCAGCCGGCAGGCCGGCGAAGCGGGTGGCGATACGCTGGGCGGTCGTGTATTCCATCAGTTGATCTCCATCTCGTCGAGAAGCGACTCAAGCGCATCAAGACGTGCATCGTTGTCAGCCGGGGCGAGTTGCCCGGCCATGGCGGCATAAGCCTGAAGGTCGTTGGATTCGAACAGCGCGCGCAGCGGCAGCTCGATGCCCAGCTCCAGTTCCACACGGGCACTGGCCTGGGCGGCGAGCAACGAATGCCCACCCAGTTCAAAGAAGTTGTCGCGTCGGCCAATCTGCGCCACGCCCAGCACATCGGCCCAGATCGCGGCCAGTTGCTGTTCGAGATCGCTCTCGGGGGCTTCGAACGGTCGTTGCCATTCCTGGGCATCGGGCACCGGCAAGGCCTTGCGGTCGAGCTTGCCGTTACCGGTCAGCGGCAAGGCATCGAGCAGCAGCCAGTGGCTCGGCACCATGTAATCCGGCAGATCCACCTTGAGCGCGGCGCGCAGGTTGTCGCGCCAGGCGATTGGGTCATGCGGGGTTTGCTCGGCCACCACGTAGGCGCACAGCTGCGGCCCGCTGTCGCCTGCATGCACGCTCAATACGGCCTGGCGCACGCCCGGTTGGGCCAGCAATGCCGCTTCGATTTCCCCGAGTTCGATGCGGAAGCCACGGATCTTCACTTGCTGGTCAATCCGCCCGAGGTAATCGATGCTGCCGTCGGCACGCTGACGCGCCAGGTCGCCGCTGCGATAGAGGCGCTGCGAAACCTCGAACGGGCTCGGTACAAAACGCTCGGCCGTCAGGCCGAAACGTCCGTGATAACCGCGCGCCAGCCCGGCGCCAGCGATGTACAACTCACCCGCCACACCCACCAGCACCGGTTGCAACTGGCTGTCGAGCAAGTACCAGCGCAGGTCGCGGATCGGCAGGCCAATCGGGCTCTGGGCCTTGCCATCGAGGTCGGCCAGACGGATGGCGCGGTAGGTCACGTGCACCGTGGTTTCGGTGATGCCGTACATGTTGACCAGAGTTGGCTGACGGTCGCCGAAGCGTTCGAACCAGGGACGCAGGCTTGCGACTTCCAGGGCTTCGCCGCCGAATATCACCTGACGCAGTGCCAGGTTTCGCTCACTGGCGCAGGCAATCGGCAACAGTTGACGGAAAGCAGTCGGCGTCTGGTTCAACACCGTCACGCCCTCATCACAGAGCAAGCGGTGGAACGCTTGCGGCTCGCGGCTGATGTCATACGGCACGATCACCAGACGCCCGCCGGTGCACAACGAGCCGAACAGCTCCCACACCGAGAAATCGAAGGCGTAGGAATGGAACAGCGTCCAGACATCGTCCGGGCCGAAGTTGAACTCGCCAGCGGTGGCCGTGAGCAGACGCCCGACGTTGCCATGGCTGAGCAATGCACCTTTTGGCCGGCCGGTGGAGCCGGAGGTGTAGATCACGTAGGCGAGGTTGTCCGGGGACGCCAGCGCTGGCAAGTTGTCGGCGCAGTAGTCGTCCAGTTGCAACGACTCCAGGCTCAACACTTGCACGCCGTCGCGGGACGGCAAACCGTCGATCAGGTGTTGCTGGGTCAGGAGCAGCGTGATGCCGCTGTCTTCGATCATGTAGCTTAAGCGCTCGGCCGGGTAGTGCGGGTCCAGCGGCACGTAGGCGCCGCCGGCCTTGAGAATCGCCAGCAAGCCCACCACCAGCGGCATCGCTCGCTCGGTGGCAATGCCGACCCGCACCTCTGGCCCGACGCCCTGCTCACGCAGTTTGCGCGCCAGTCGATTGGCCTGGGCGTTGAGCGCGGCGTAGGTCAGTTGCTCGCCTTCGTAGACCAGCGCGATTGCGTTCGGCCGTTGTGCGGCTTGAACTTCGAACAACTGATGCAAGGTTGGCGATTGCGGTTGCGCCTCGAACGCTGGGTTCCAGTGCTGCACCAAAGCATCCCGTTGCGACCCGTCAATGAGTGGCAGTTCGGCGACGCGTTGCTGCGGATCTTCGACCACCGCTCGCAACAGGTTCAGCCACTGCTCGGCGAGGCGCTTCATCGACGCCTCGTCGTACACATCCGTGGCGTAGGTCAGGCTGACATCCAGCGCTTCGCCCTGCTCTTGAGTGTCGAGCACCAGATCGAATTGTGTGGTGTGCTGCTGCCAGTGCAGACGCTCGGCCTGCAAGTCGGCGACGCTGCGCTCAACGCTCGCGCCCAACTGCTGTTGATGGTTGTAGAGCACCTGGAACAATGGGCTGTGATTGAGGCTGCGGTCAGGCTGCAAGGCGTCGACCAACTGCTCGAACGGCAAGTCCTGATTGGCCTGCGCGCCCAATGCGACCTGTTTGACCTGTTGCAGCAAGGTGCTGAACGTCTGCTGTCCGTCGATCTCGGCACGCAGCACTTGGGTGTTAATGAAGAAGCCGATCAGGCCTTCGGTTTCGAGGCGCGACCGACCGGCGCTCGGCACGCCGACACTGATGCTCGACTGCCCGCTCTGGCGGTGCAGCAAGGTCTGGAAACTCGCCAGCAACAGCATGAACAACGTCACCTGTTGTTCCTGGGCGCGTTGGCGCAAACCGGCCAGCAACTCGCGATCAACGTTCAATGCAAGGCTGGCGCCGCGATCGGTGCGACGGGCAGGACGGGTCAGTTCACTTGGCAACTCAAGCGGTGCCTGGCTGCCCGCCAGTTGCTCGCTCCACCACGTCAGTTGGCGTGCGCCCTCCCCGGCTTCCAGCCAGTCGCGCTGCCAACGGGCGTAGTCGCTGTAGTTCACTGGCAGGTGGTTGAGGTTGGCGGCGTTACCTTCGACGGCAGCCTGATACAGCGCGCTGAATTCATCGACCATGACCTGCATCGACCAGCCATCGGCGGCGATGTGGTGCACGGTCAGCACCAGCACGTGTTCGTCGGTGTTCACTTGCAGCAGCAATACGCGCCACAGCGGACCGTTGCGCAGGTCGAACGGCCGGGCGATTTCTTCGGCGACGGCACTGTCGATCGAGGACTGATCTGAATGGCGCTCCTCCAGTTGCAGCGACAGGTTTTCGTGGAGCACCGGACGCGCCTGCTGGCCATCCTGTTCGAAGGTCGTACGCAGGGTTTGGTGACGGGCCTGCAATTGGGCGAAGGCATCATGCAGGGCGTCGCGGTTCAGCGATCCCTTCAGGCGCAGCGCGGCGGGAATGTTGTAAGCGGAGCTTTGCGGGTCCAGCTGCCAGAGAATCCATTGGCGCTGTTGAGCGTACGACAGGATCTGTGGCTGATCGGCCGTTGCACGTTGCAGGACCGGCTGGCCGCTGGCGTTCGCCAGTGCAGCACGCTCGGCAAATTGCGCCAGATTGGCGGCGGAGAACAAGCTGCTCACAGACAGTTCGCGCTGCAGTTGCTGACGCACACGGGAGATCACTTGAAGCACCAGCAACGAGTGCCCGCCCAACTCGAAGAAGTTGTCGTCGCGGCCCACGCGTTCGACCTGCAACACCGCTTGCCAGATCAACGCCAGTTGCGTTTCAAGCCCTTCGGCCGGAGCCACGAACGCCCGTTGTGCATCGCAGGCGGAAGCTCGCGGCAAGGCTTTGCGGTCGAGTTTGCCGTTGTTGTTGAGCGGCAGTTTGGCCAGCAGGATCAGGTGGTTTGGCACCATGTATTCAGGCAACGACTGACGCAGAACCACCTTGAGCGTTTCCAGAAATTCGGCCTGATCCGCCGCAGCACTGTGGATAAGTGTGTCGTCGCTGGCCACGATGTACGCCACCAGTCGCGTGCCGTCCTGAGCGATCACGGCCGCTTCGCGCACCTGATCCCGCGCTTGCAGGCACGCTTCGATTTCGCCCATTTCAATGCGGAAACCGCGAATCTTCACTTGATGGTCGATGCGGCCGACGTATTCCAGATGCCCTTCAGCGTTGTAACGCGCCAAATCACCGCTGCGGTACAAACGCGCACCCGGTTCACGGGCAAACGGGTCTGGCAGGAAACGTTCGGCGGTCAGCGCCGGGCGGTCAAAGTAGCTTTGCGCCAGGCTGGCCGGGGCGCCGATGCATAATTCACCGACGCCACCGCTTGGCAACAATTGACCGGCCGCGTCCAGCACGTACAGCGCCCGACCCGCGATGGCTCGACCGATCGGGATGCCAAACGCGTCGCTGGCATCGATCAGTCGACATTCATGAACGCTGGACACCACCGTCGCCTCAGTCGGGCCGTAGGTGTTGAGCAAACGCACGTGGCTCAAACCGGCTTGATACCACAAGCGCAGACCTTCGACCGACATGGCTTCGCCGCCAACGTGAACCTGGCGCAAATCACCCAGGTGGCTCACCGCACCGCTCGCACATTCGCGGGCCAGCAAGTACCAGTAAGCGGCCGGCAAGTCCGCCACGGTCACGCCCTGCTGGACGATTTCGGTGGCGAGTCGGCCGGCGTCCCACACGTCATCGCCACGCATGATCAACGCCGCGCCGACGCACAGCGCCGGGTAGCACTGCTCGACGAAGCCATCGAAGCTGAAGGTCGCGAACTGCAACACGCGGTCGGACGCCGACAGCACCGAATAGTCGGCGGCGGTCTGGCAGAACTCGCGCAGCGCCGCATGGGCGATGGCCACGCCTTTGGGTTGGCCGGTGGAACCGGAGGTGTAGACGATGTAGGCCAGGTCTTCGGCGACCGCATGGTTGTGCGGATCGCTGTCCGGGTAACCGGCAGTGTCTTCAAGGCTGAGATGTCGCACGCCTGGCACATCTTCCAGCAGACCAGACTCGCACAGCAGCACGTCGAGACGGCTGTCGTCGATCATGTACGCCAGACGTTCGGCCGGGTATTTCGGGTCCAAAGGCACATAGGCCGCGCCGGATTTGAGCACCGCCAGCAGGCTGATGATCAGTTGCGGACCGCGATGGAGCGCCAGACCGACACGCGAGCCTGGACCGACGCCGTTGTCGATCAGGCGATGGGCCAAGCGGTTGGCCTGAGCGTTCAACTGACCGTAGCTCAACGACTGGCCGTTCACCTGCAACGCCATCGCGTCTGGGGTAGCGGCGGCCTGAGCCGCGATCTGTTCGTGCGCCAAAAATGCTGTGGATAACTCAACGGCAGTCGGTTGGCTGACAACGAGCACAGCATTTTTTCCGGCCTCATCAAGCAACTCCAGCGTGCCCAATGCCGCATCCGGCAGCGCCACCAATTGCGTCAGCAGATGCTGCAGATTGGCCGACAACTCAGTGACCTGAGCGGCACTGAACCGCGCCGCGTCGTAGCTGAAGTCCAGGCTCAGGCCTGCGCCGAGTTCGATGCCCAGCGTCAACGGATAGTGCGTGCGCTCGTGATTGTGCAGGTTGCCGAACGACAGCCCGGCCGGCGCACCCTGTTTCAGCACCTCGGCCACCGGGAAGTTTTCGAACACCAGCAGGCTGTCGAACAGCGCCGAACCCTGCTGCCCCGCCCAGCCCTGAATATCGTAAAGCGGCACATGCTCGAACTCGCGCATGGCCAGGTTCAGCCCTTGCAGCTCGCTCAGCCATTGGCTGACGGTTTGATCCGGCTTCATCGCGCACACCAGCGGCAACGTGTTGATGAACAGCCCGAGCTGCTCTTCGATGCCTGGCAACGGAGCAGAACGCCCGGCCACGGTGGCGCCGAACACTACGCAATCCTGACCGGTGTAGCGTTGCAGCAACAGGCTCCAAGCCGCTTGCAGCACGGTGTTGAGGGTGACCTTCTGCTGACGGGCGAACCCGGCCAGACGCTGGGTCGCGCGGCTATCAAGGGCGACGCGTAACTCCTCACTTCCCTCAGTGCCCATCGGAGGTCGCAAGGCTTCGGCCAGCAACGTCGGCGCTTCGAGCGGTGCCAATGCCGCTTTCCAGAACTGCTCGCCAGCGACCGCAGATTGTTGCTGTAACCAGCCCAGATAATCGCGGTATTGCCCGGTCGGCGCCGGCAGCGACTGCCCGGCGGCGTAGTGCTGGATCACTTCGGCGAGCAACTGCGCGTTGCTCCAGCCGTCCATCAAAATGTGATGGCTGGAGTAGATCAGGTGCCAGTCATTGGCCCCCGTGCGGACGAGCTTCAAGCGGAACAGCGGCGCGCTGCCCAGTTCAAAACCTTCGGCGCGTTCGGCGTCGGCCAGCGCATCGGTGTCGGTCGCTTCAAGCACTTCAAGCGGCAACGCAACGCTGCGGACAATCGCCTGGTGCGCGGTGTCGAGGCCTTGCCAGTGAAAGCTGCTGCGCAGAATGTCATGACGCTCCAGCGCGGTTTGCCAGGCCTGAGCGAATCGCTGCGGATCGAGTCCTTGAATGTCGAGGCGCAGCTGGCTGATGTAGGCACCGACTTCGGGTTCGTACAACGTGTGAAACAGCATGCCCTCCTGCATCGGCGACAGTGGATAAAGGTCTTCGAGGGTCGAGAGGGCGACCGGCAATGTGTCGAGTTGCGCCTGATTGATACGCGCTAGCGGGAAGTCCGACGGTGTGGCCTGGGTTGCCTCAAGCGTGCAGCAATGCTCGATCAGCGCGTTGAGTTCCAGTGCGTAATCGTCCGCCAGACACTGGATGGTTGCGCTGTCGAACATCTCACGACTGAAGCCCCAGCTCAGCGACAACTGGCCGCCGTAGACCTGGCCTTCGACCGTCAGCCAGTTGCCCAATGGCGCCGAGGGGTCCTGCGCCACACCGTTGCCTTCGGTGGACGGGACAAACATTGCGGCATCGTCGAACTGACGGTCGAACTGCCCCAGGTAATTGAAGGTGATACGCGGTTGCGGCAACGCCGCCAGTTCAGCGCGAATCGCCGGGGTGCCGAGGTAACGCAACGCACCGTAGCCGAGACCTTTGTCCGGCACCGCGCGCAGTTGTTCCTTGATGGTTTTGATCGACGCGCCGAGATCGCTGGAAGGCATCAGGTTGACCGGGAACAGGCTGGTGAACCAGCCGACGGTGCGGGTCAGGTCGATGTCATCGAACAGGTCTTCGCGGCCATGGCCTTCGAGCTGGATCAGCGTGCTGCCCTGCCCGCTCCAGCGGCGAACCGCTCGCGCCAGGGCGGTCAGCAGCAGGTCGTTGACCTGCGTGCGATAGGCCGCCGGGGCCTGTTGCAGCAGTTTGCGGGTTTGCTCGGCGTCGAGTTTGAGTTCGAGTTTCTGTTCGAAGCGGTTTTCCAGCGCGCCGGTTGGGCGCTCGCACGGCAGATCGGTCGGCGCGTCGCGCAGTTGGGCCTGCCAGTGATCGAGACTGTTTTCAAAGGCTGGAAGATGATCGTGCAGACGGGCGACCCAGCGTTGATAGGTGCTGGTTTTCGCCAGCGAAACATTACCGCCGCTATAAAACTGCTGGAGGTCTTCGAGCAACACGCGCCAGGAAACACCGTCCACCGCCAAGTGATGAATCACCAGCAGTAATCGCTCGGTACCGTCGGCCATCGCAACCAGCAGCGCGCGCATCAGCGGGCCATTTTGCAAATCGAGACTGCGTTGGGCTTCGTCGCACAAGGCGTTGAGTTCCGCGACCGATTGCGCCTGACGCTGCCACAACACCGACTCAGTGGTCGGCACGGCGTAGGCTTGCTGCCAACCTTCGGCGGTCTGTTCGTAACGCAGGCGCAAGCTGTCGTGATGGGTCAGCAGTTGCTCAAACGCGCGATTCAGCGCCTCGACGTTCAACGCCTCGCGCGGCACCAGCAGCAGCGACTGGTTCCAGTGCTGACGCTCAGGAATGGCTTGCTCGAAGAACCACTGTTGCACCGGCGCCAGCGCCACCGCGCCAACCGCAGGGCCTTGATCGATCAACGGCTGCTCGCCGCAGCGGGCCGCTTGGGCCAGGCCGCGGAGGGTCTGGTGCTGGAACAGGTCTTTCGGGCTCAACACGATGCCGGCCTGACGCGCACGGCTGACCACTTGCATGGAAACGATGGAGTCGCCGCCCAGTTCGAAGAAGTTGTCTTCAAGACCGACGTTGTCGATGGCCAGCACGTCGTGCCAAATGGCCGCGAGGGCCTTTTCCAGAGCGCTGCGTGGCGCGACGTGTTCGCGTTGTTGCGCAGAGCCGTCAATCGCCGGCAAGGCCTTGCGGTCGAGTTTGCCGTTGGGGGTCAGCGGCAGGTGTTCGAGGAACAGCAGAAACGCCGGGACCATGTAGTCCGGCAGGTGCTGACGCAGTGCAGCTTTCAGGGTTTCACGCAGGGTTGCCTGAGCATCACTATCCAGCAACATGGCCGGATCGGATGGCACGATGTAGGCGACCAGTTGCTGACCGTTGACGCCGTCCTGCACCAACACAGCCAGCTCATGAACGGCGTCCTGCTGCAACAGCCGGGCTTCGATCTCACCGAGTTCGATTCGGAAACCGCGGACCTTGACCTGATGGTCGATGCGACCGACGTATTGCAGCGTGCCGTCGGCCTGATAACGGGTCAGGTCGCCGGTGCGGTACAGGCGCTCGCCATTGCTGGAAAACGGGTTTGGTACATACTTTTCAGCGGTCATGCCCGATCGCGCCAGGTAACCGCGGGTGATGCCAGCGCCAGCCAGGTACAGCTCGGCGGACACGCCTTGCGGCACCGGTTGCAGGTCAGCGTCCAGCAAATAGCTGGCGGTGTGCTTGAGTGGCCGGCCGATGTTTGCGCGGCCATTGGCCTCGCGGCGGGTCCAGGTCGAATAGGTGGTGTCTTCCGACGGACCGTACAAATCGTAGAGATGCTCGACGGTCGGCTGCTGATACAACGCGTCCACCAGGCTTTGCTTCAGCGGCTCGCCGGCGAGGTTGATGATGCGCACGCTCGGCGGGATCTGGCCGTCACGCTGCAACGCATTGATCGCCGACGGCACGGTGTTGATCAGGCGCACCTGATCCCGGGCCGGCAGTTGCGGCAATTCCAGGGCATTGCGGGCGATGATCACCGAACCGCCGTTGGCCAGGGTGACAAACAGCTCCCACACCGACAGGTCGAAGCACACCGACGTCGAGGCCAGCACCCCTTGAATGTCTTCACGACTGTAGACCGACTGCGACCAGTCGATCAGCGCCAGCACGTTGCGATGGGCGATGGCCACGCCTTTGGGTTTGCCGGTGGAACCGGAGGTGTAAATGACGTAGGCGAGGTTATCCGGCGTGACGCGGGTCATCGGCGCGTTGCTTGGATAAGCGGTGAGCGCCGACTCGATATCGTCCATCAGCAACACTTGAGTGTCGGTGGCGACGGTCAATGTCGCGGCGACAGCCTGTTCAGTCAGCAGCACCAGCGCGCGGCTGTCTTCAAGCATGTAGGCAACGCGTTCTGCGGGGTAATCCGGGTCCAGCGGCACGTAGGCGCCACCGGCCTTGAGCACGGCCAGCAACGCCACCAGCAAGTTTTCGGAACGCTGCATCGCCACGCCGACCCGGACTTCCGGGCCAACGCCCAGTTCGATCAATTTGTGGGCCAGGCGATTGGCCCGAGTGTCGAGTTCGCTGTAAGTCAGCTGTTTGGTCGCGAAGGTTACTGCCAATGCAGTCGGGTTCGCAGCGACTTGCCGGGCGATCAACTCATGAATGCACAGGTCCTGGGCGAAGCCTTCGTCAGCGCGATTCCAGTCATGCACGATGCGCTGATATTCCGCGCGCTCAAGCAGCGGCAAATCACTGATGCGTTGTTGCGAATCACTGACCATGCCGTGCAGCAAATGCGTCCAGTGCTGCGCAATACGCGCGATGGTCGCGGCGTCGAACAGGTCGTTGGCGTAAGTCAGCGCCGCGTGCAGCTTGCCGCTCTTTTCATAGGTATCGAGGGTCAGGTCGAACTGGGTGGTGCGCCCTTGCCACTCGATCGCGCCCAGCGCCAGACCGGACGCGGTGCTGACGGCGGAAATGTCCGCAACCTGCGGCTGGTGGTTGTACATCACCTGGAACAGCGGCGTGTGGCTGAGGCTGCGTTCCAGTTTCAGCGCCTCGACCAAACGCTCGAACGGCAAGTCCTGGTGGGCCTGGGCACCGAGGGCGGTTTCCTTGATGGCGCGCAGCAAATCGTCGACCCGGGTCTGGCCGTCGAGCTTGGTGCGCAGCACCTGGGTGTTGACGAAGAAGCCGATCAGGCCTTCGATCTCGGCGCGGTTACGGTTGGCGATTGGCACGCCGACGCGAATATCGGTCTGCCCGGTGTAGCGATGCAGCAGCGCGTTGAACGCACCGAGTAACAGCATGAACAGCGTGATGTTGTGCTTCTGCGCCGTGGTCCGCAGTTGTTCGGCCAGTTGCGCGTCGATCGCGAATTCGTAGCGGGTGCCGCGGTAGCTCGGCATCGCCGGGCGCGGGTGATCGGTGGGCAGTTCCAGCACCGGGTGCTCGTCGCCCAGTTGCGCCTGCCAATAGTCGAGTTGGCGGGCCTGCTCGCCGGCCTCCAGCCAGCGGCGTTGCCACAGGGCATAGTCGCTGTACTGGATCGGCAATGGCGTGAGTTGCGGTTGCGCGCCCGCCTCAAAGGCGTCGTAGCAGCGGATGAACTCGTCGATCAGCACGTTCATCGACCAGCCGTCGGAAACGATGTGGTGCAGGGTCAGCAGCAGGACGTGTTCCTGCTCGGCGAGTTTGAGCAAGGTGACGCGCAGCAGCGGGCCGACTGATAGATCGAACGGCAGCACGGATTGCTGCTCCGCCGCGCGGGCGACTGCTTGCTCGCGTTCAATGGCCGGCAACGCGCTGAAATCCACCTGATCAATGACCAGCGGCGCACTGGCCGGCACTTGCAGCAGGTTGCCGTCGGCCGGACGCTGGAACACCGTGCGCAGGGTTTCGTGGCGCGCCACGAGGCTGGCGAAGGCTTGCTCCAGCGCTAACAGGTTCAATTGCCCGGTCAGACGCACCGCACCGGGCAGGTTGTACGCGCCGCTTTGCGGGTCCAGTTGCCAAAGAAACCACATGCGCTGCTGGGCGTACGACAACGCCTGGCGATCGTCGGCGTCTACGCCGGCAGGAATCGGAAACCGGGCGAAATCAACGCCCTCCTTGTGCAAGGCCGCAAGGAACATCTGGCGCTTTTCCAGGGGCAACCCGATAAACCGGCGAGCAAGTTTCAAGGAGTCTTCAGCATTCATTTCTTAGCATCCGGATCAGTGGCGGGAAGCACAAAGGCACGTCGTCCCTATAAAACGAATGCAGACCGGAAAAATTAGCGAATGAGAACAAGTATCAGAAAGGAGGTAAAACGAGGGGAGATTACGGGATATAAGGTGAACCCTGTAGGAGCCGAGCTTGCTCGCGATAGCGGTGTAACTGTCGACATCGATGTTGAATGTCAGTCCGCCATCGCGAGCAAGCTCGGCTCCTACAAGGGGGGACGGTGTCAGGCGCTGGCAGCCATGGCATGCCGGCGATGGTGAACGTCGAGCTGATCCTTGATCACCCGCAACACCTTGGCCTCGTGCTCATGGATGAAGAAGTGACCGCCAGCGAGCATGTCCACCGAGAAACTGCCAACGGTTTCCTTGCTCCAGCCGATCAGCTGCTCGGTGGTGGCGCAGTCGGCCTTGCCGCCGAGCACATGGATAGGGCACTTGAGCAACGGGCGCAGCTGCGGTTCGAAACGTCCGCACAATAGAAAGTCCGCGCGCAGCACTGGCAGCGTCAGGCTTATCAGCTCTTCATTGGCCAACACCTCTTCGCTGGTGCCATTGAGGGTGCGCAATTGCTCGATCAATTCGGCATCGGTTTTCGGTTCGGCGAAACCGCGATCGTAGTCGGCACGCAGGGTCGGTGCGGCGGTGCCCGAAGCAAACAGCGCCACCGGTTCCGGGCAGCCCAGCGAGCGAAACGCATGGGCCATCTCACAGGCCAGCAACGCGCCAAGGCTATGACCGAACAGCGCATACGGCGCCTTGAGCGTGGCTTTTTGTTCCTGCGCAAGTTGCAACGCCAAGCGCCGCATGTCGGTGTGCAAGGGTTCGCCAAACCGGGCGCCACGCCCCGGAAGTTCCACGGGTTGTAGCTTGAGCCACTCCGGAAGTTTGCGCCGCCAGCGGCTGTAGACCATGGCACTCGCGCCCGAATAGGGCAGGCAGAGCAATGTCAGCTGGGTCACCGGGCTTACCTCGAAAAGTTGTCTGTATAGAGAACGGATGAGCGCCGCGGGGAATTAGTCGTCTCTGAAGACGACTTCGCGGGCAAGCCTCGCTCCTACGGTCCGGTTTGAGCCTGTAGGAGCGAGGCTTGCCCGCGAAAGAGACGCCGCGAATGTCACTGAACGAATGCCTATTTAAGGTGGCGAAAGCTTTGGACTGCGGAACCGAGGACCACGGCGCCAGCAGCAATCGCCACCCAGAACCCGCTACGCGCTCCGAATGCATCGATCAGCCAACCCGAACTGGCCGCACCAATCGCCACGCCAATACTCAACCCAGTGACAAGCCAGGTCAGGCCCTCAGTCAGTTTGGCCGGCGGCACGATGCGCTCCACCAACGCCATCGCCACAATCAGCGTCGGCGCAAAGAACAACCCGGCGACAAACACCGCCAGCGACAGCCCCAGAATGTTCGTCGCCAGCAACAACGGCAACGTGGTCACCGCCGTCGCCACCCGCCGTACAGAAACAGTCGCGGCAGCGGCAGTTTCGAGCGCAATGCCCCGAACGCCAGCCCGGCCAGGCACGAGCCGATGGCATACACCGACAGCACAATGCTCGCCGCCGCCGGTTGGCCCTGTTGCTGGGCGAACGCCACGCTGACCACATCCACCACACCGACGATGGTGCCCATCGCGACCATCAACAGCATCAGCAGTTGAATCTCGCCAGAACGAATGATCGAACCTTGATGATGTTCTTCATGCGGATGAACCGCCGGCTCGGTGTCACGTTGCAACACAAACGCCGTGACCCCGATCGCCAGCATCAGCAACGCCGCCAACGGCCCGGCTTCGGGGAACGCCACCACGCACACCCCCACCGACAGTGGCGGCCCGACAATAAAGCAGACTTCGTCCAGCACCGACTCCAGCGCATAAGCGGTGTGCAGTTCAGGTTGGCCGCGATACACCTCGGTCCAGCGTGCCCGCACCATCGCCGACATGCTCGGCATGCAACCGGCCAGCGCTGCGAACACAAACAACGTCCAGTGCGGCGCCTGAAAACGAGTGCAAAGCAACACCAGCAACAACGCCCCGCCACCGATCAGTGCCGATACCGGCAAGATCCGGCGCTGCCCGAAGCGGTCCACCAGCCGCGAGACCTGCGGCGCGCAAAACGCCGTGGCCAGGGCAAACGTCGCCGCTACCGCGCCGGCCAATCCGTAGCCACCCTGCAATTGCGAGAGCATGGTGATCAGGCCGATGCCGGTCATGGAAATCGGCATGCGCGCGATCATGCCGGCCAGCACAAAGGCTCTGCTGCCGGGGGCGTTGAATAGTTCGCGGTAGGGGTTTGCCATGGTTCGGGTCTCAGCAAGGGCCTGCAACTTGCCATAAGGCTGAGCGAGGGGAAAGTGGCTAATTGTTGGTTGAATGTGAAGGCCCCCATGACCTGATCGTTCCCACGCTCCGCGTGGGAACGCAGCCAGGGACGCTCTGCGTCCCAATTGGACGCAGAGCGTCCAATGAGGCATTCCCACGCGGAGCGTGGGAACGATCAGGTGACGATCTTTTCATGGTTCGACGTGAACTCTCTCTACCGCCCGCCAGTCAGCTAATTAGGCCCCCAATTCAAGGCGCTAGCGTTCATGCAGATTTCCCTCGACCAACAAGTCGCCCTGATCACCGGTGCCAGTTCCGGCATCGGCGCAGGCGCCGCCAAGGCCCTGGCCGCCGCCGGTGCCGCCGTGGTGATCAACTACAACGCCCAGGCCGCCCCCGCCGAGGCGCTGGCCCGGACGATCAATGCTGAAGGCGGTCGAGCCATCGCCATTGGCGCCGACGTATCCAAAGAAGAAGACGTCGAACGGTTATTCGCACAAACCCTCGAAGCCTTCGGTTTTCTGGACATTCTGGTCGCCAACTCGGGCATGCAGAAAGACGCACCGGCCGTGGACATGAGCCTCGACGACTGGAACCAGGTGATCGGCGTCAACCTCACCGGCCAGTTCCTCTGCGCCCGCGCCGCCCTGCGAATTTTCAACCAACAAGGCATCCGCGACGGAGTCTCGCGGGCCGCTGGCAAGATCATCCACATGAGTTCGGTGCACCAACGCATTCCCTGGGCCGGTCGTGTCAATTACGCCGCGTCCAAGGGCGGCGTCGACATGCTGATGCAAACCCTCGCCCAGGAAGTCAGCCACCAGCGGATCCGCATCAACGGCATCGCGCCGGGCGCCATACGCACGGCGATCAATCGCGCCGCCACCGAAGGCGACCACGAACAGGAACTGCTCAAACTCATTCCTTATGGCCGGGTCGGTGATGTCGAGGACATCGCCAACGCGGTGGTCTTCCTCGCCTCCGATGCCTCCGACTACATCGTCGGTACCACCCTGTTCATCGACGGCGGCATGAGCCTTTATCCGGAGTTTCGCGGCAATGGCTGATCATCATTCCGAACGACAAAGCGCTATTGATGCCCATGGCATCATCGGCGACATGCGCAGCGCGGCACTGGTCAACGACAAAGGCAGCGTGGATTTTTTCTGCTGGCCGGAATTCGACAGCCCGTCGATCTTTTGCTCGCTGCTGGACACCCCTGAAGCCGGGATTTTCCAACTGTCCCCGGATTTACCCGATGCTCGCCGCGAACAGATTTACCTGCCCGACACCAATGTGCTGCAAACCCGATGGCTCAGCGACCGCGCAGTCGTCGAAGTGACCGATCTGATGCCCATCGGCGACAGCGAAGATGACACGCCGGTGCTGATGCGCCGGGTTCGTGTGGTCAGCGGCGAGGCAACGTTTCACATGCGCTGCGCCGTGCGTCATGACTACGCTCGCGCCAAGACCCGCGCACGCATGGATGAAAAAGACGTGGCCTTCGAGGCCGCCGATCAGCCGTCCCTGCGCCTGTCTTCGGACCAGGTTTTACGTATAGACGGCCATGCGGCGGTCGCCGAATTCACCCTCGAACAAGACCAGAGCGCCGCATTCATGCTTGGCGGTATCGACGACCCGCGGTTCAAGGAAGGCGCCGCCGCGATCTGCCTGGAGCGGACCCTGAAGTTCTGGCGCGACTGGATCGGCCAATCCAACTACCGCGGCCGCTGGCGGGAGATGGTCAATCGCTCGGCCTTGGCGCTGAAGCTGCTGACCTCGCGCAAACATGGCGCAATCCTCGCCGCCGCGACCTTCGGCCTGCCGGAAACGCCTGGCGGCGAGCGCAATTGGGATTACCGTTACACGTGGATTCGCGACGCCTCGTTCACCGTCTACGCGTTCATGCGCCTGGGGTTCGTTCAGGAAGCCAATGATTACATGCGCTGGCTACGCGGGAGGGTCAGCGATTGCCACGGCAAATCGATGAAACTCAACATTCTCTACGCCATTGACGGCCGCCAGGAATTACCGGAAACCGAACTCTCGCACCTGTCCGGTCACGGCGGCGCAATACCGGTGCGCATTGGCAATCAGGCTTACGACCAGATCCAGCTGGATATCTTTGGCGAACTGATGGACGCGGTGTACCTGGTCAATAAATACGGCGACGCCATCTCCCATGAAGGCTGGAAACACGCCGTGGAAGTGGTGGATCAGGTCTGCGAAACCTGGGAGAAAAAGGACGTCGGCATCTGGGAAATGCGCGGCGAACAACATCACTTCCTGCACTCGCGACTGATGTGCTGGGTCGCGCTGGACCGGGCCATTCGCCTCGCCTCCAAACGCTCACTGCCCGCCCCGTTCGCCCGCTGGGACCAGACGCGACAGGCGATCTACGCTGACATCTGGGAAAACTTCTGGAACGAAGAACGCGGGCACTTCGTCCAGCACATCGGCGGCACCGCCCTCGACGGCTCGATGCTACTGATGCCACTGGTGCGCTTCGTCAGCGCCAAAGACCCGCGCTGGCTCGCGACCCTCGACGCCATCGAAAAAAATCTGGTGCGCGATGGGATGGTTTACCGCTATCGCAATGACGACACCCGGATCGACGGCCTCGACGGCACCGAAGGCGCCTTTGCCGCGTGCTCATTCTGGTACGTCGAATGCCTGGCCCGCGCCGGCCAGGTGGAAAAGGCGCATCTGGAATTTGAACAGTTGCTGAGGTACGCCAACCCGCTAGGGTTGTACGCCGAAGAGTTCGACGGCCATTCGCGGCACCTGGGGAATACGCCGCAAGCGCTGACGCATTTGGCGCTGATCAGTGCGGCGAGTTTTCTGGATCGGAAATTGAGTGGGGAGAAGAATTACTGGCAGCCTTGAGACCGCATCTCACCTGTGGCGAGGGGCTTGCCACAGGTTTTGTGTAGGCCGAAGCCCTACATTTCATAAACAAAACCCGCCTCCACCACCCGAAAATCCTTTGTTGCCAGCCGTTACATCCCCCCCTACCATCCACCGTCAACGGGTACAGCGGAGCTGTCCAACAAAACCCGAATTCAAGGAACCAGAATGACCCAGCGCATCCACCGCAGCATTGGCACCCCACTCAGGTCCGGCCTGAACCGCGACGAATTGTGGGAAGCCCACGACAAAGGCCTGATCAAATGCTGGGAGATCGGCCGCCAACGCGCCGCCCGCTTCCCCGAACTCGCCCAACGCTGCCTTGCCGGCGAACTGCCGGTGCTGGGCTGGAAAGGTGGTGTGAGTCGCAGCCTTAAAAAACTCGAAAAGTATGGTTCCCTCAAATACCTCGCTCAGTGGCAAGGGTTGCGCGGGGAAGACCTGGATATCGATCTGAGTGAAGAACGGGCGTTGACCTGTTCGCGGACCAACATGGTGGTGACGTTTACGCCGGATCGGTCGAAGTACTTCAATCAGGTGGCGGAAATCGAAGCCTAGGAAACAGGCAAAAAAATCTCTCTGGAGTGTCGAATGAACAACGAAGCGCTGATCCACTTCACCAAAACTCCAAGTTTGTCTCTGGCCTACGAAGAACACGGCCCCACCACCGGCGACCCCGCCATCCTCCTCCACGGTTTCCCCTACTCCCCGCGCGCCTACGACGAAATCGCCCCAGCCCTCGCCGCGAAGGGTTACCGCGTCATCGTCCCCTACCTTCGCGGTTACGGCCCGACCCGTTTCAACAACCCCGACACCCTGCGCTCCGGACAACAAGCCGCTCTCGCCCAGGATTTGCTGGATTTGATGGACGCCCTCGCCATTCAACAAGCCGCCCTTTGCGGCTACGACTGGGGCGGTCGGGCGGCGTGCATCGTGGCCGCGCTATGGCCTGAGCGGGTTCGTTGCCTGGTGACCGGCGACGGTTACAACCTTCAGAACATTCCCCACTCCACCGAACCGCAGGACCCGGAAACCGAGCACCGCCTCTGGTATCAGTACTACTTCCACACGCCACGCGGGGTCGAAGGCCTGACGAAAAATCGCCGAGCCTTGTGCGAATTGCTCTGGACGTTGTGGTCACCCACCTGGACCAAAGGCCCTGAGTTGTATCCGTTAAGCGCACCGGCCTTCGATAATCCGGATTTCGTCGAGGTGGTGATTCACTCCTACCGCCATCGGTTCATGTACGCTCCGGGCGACCCGGCGCTGGAGTGGATCGAAGAAGCGCTGACCCGACAGCCGCCGATCAGCGTACCGACGATTTCCCTGTGCGGTGCTGACGATGGCGTCGGACCGGCACCGGAGGTAGACGAAGACATCGCCCATTTCACCGGGCGTTATGAGCGGCGCGTGCTGGCGGGCGTCGGGCATGACATTCCTGAAGAAGCGCCCGAGGCAACGCTCAGAGCATTATTGGATCTGCTGGAGGGCTGACGCTGAAACGCTCGCGATAGGCCTGCGGGGTCACGCCCATGGCCCGCAGAAAACTGCGCCGAAGTGTCTCTTCGCTACCGAATCCGCATTGCACCGCCACCCGTTTGATTGGCACGCCGGTATCGCTGAGCAAACGTCGGGCAGTCTCGACCCGAATCAGTTCAATGGCCCGGGCCGGAGTCTGGCCGGTGTCGGCGCGGTAGTGGCGCACGAAGCTGCGTTCGCTCATACCTGCCTGCAAGGCCAGGGTCGGGATGCCCAAATCCTTGGTGAGGTTTTCACTGATCCAGGCATGAAGTTCGTCGAAACGGTTGCCTCCCTTCTGCAAAGAGAGGGTCACGCTGAACTGCGACTGGCCGCCGGGCCGTTTCAGGAACACCACCAGTTGCCGGGCGACTTCCAGGGCCATCGTGCGGCCAAGATCTTCTTCAACCATCGCCAGCGCAAGGTCGATGCCGGCGGTGACCCCAGCCGAGGTCCAGACCGGGCCGTCATTGATGAAAATCGGATTGGGTTCGACCTGCAATAGCGGATGTTTTTGCGCCAACTGCTCGCACCGCGTCCAGTGAGTGACCACCCGTCGGCCATCGAGCCAGCCACTGGCCGCCAGCAAAAATGCCCCGGTGCACACCGACGAAACCCGCCGACACCCCGTCGCATGTTCACGCACCCACGCCACCAACGGTTCATCTTCCGCCGCGTCGTAAACGCCCCAGCCACCGGCAATGATCAACGTGTCACTGCCCTCATCGGGCAACGGTTCGGCGACCAGCGCCAACCCCGCCGACGACATGACCGCCCCGCCGCCGCTGGCAATCACCGTCGGCGCGTAAGGCGGCGGCAAGCCTTTCTGGCGAGCAATGTCATTGGCCGAGGCGAACACCTGCAATGGCCCGGTGACGTCGAGCAATTGCACATTGGCGAAGGCGAGCACGTGAATGGTTTTCGGCATGATTGGCGTAATTCGTGGGGTTATTGGCGTATACGCCAAATCCTACGAGCCTACAGTAAAGGCGTCTACCCCCACTTCATGAGAAAAATGCCATGACGTTGCAGATCGGTTTTCTGTTGTTTCCACAGGTTCAGCAACTGGACCTCACCGGCCCTTACGACGTACTGGCCTCGCTACCGGACGTGAAGGTGCATTTGATCTGGAAGGACCTGATGCCGGTCACCGCGAGCACGGGCCTGGTGCTGAAACCGACTTCAACCTTCGACGATTGCCCGCCGCTGGATGTGATCTGCATCCCCGGCGGCAGCGGTGTCGGGCCGTTGATGGAGGATGAAGAGACACTGGCCTTCATCAAGGCTCAGGCCGCCAATGCGCGTTACATCACGTCGGTCTGCACCGGCGCGCTGGTGCTCGGCGCGGCGGGTCTGCTGAAGGGCAAACGCGCCACCACTCACTGGGCGTATCACGAATTGCTGGCGCCTTTGGGAGCGATCCCGGTGAAGGATCGAGTGGTGCGCGACGGCAATCTGCTGACCGGTGGCGGGATCACGGCGGGCATCGATTTTGCCCTGACGCTGGCTGCGGAGTTGTTCGATAAGGACACGGCAGAGCTGGTGCAGTTGCAGCTGGAATACGCCCCGGCGCCGCCGTTTACTTCGGGCAGCCCTGAGATGGCTCCGGTCAGCGTGCTGGAGGAAGCGCGCAAACGTGCTGCCGGATCGTTGAAATTGCGCTCGGAAATTACCGAGCGTGTTGCGGCGAAACTCGATCGGGCGTCAGTGCGTTGATCCCTTCCTCGGTGCAGCCAGCGCCCGGCTGCATCGAGGACTTTCCATCGCCCACAAAAAAACCCGCCTAAGCGGGTTTCTCAAGACCATTGCGACATCCTGTCAGCAGCCATCCGGGCCTATGGTCGATCATCCGTGATCCTGAGTGCATCCTGCGACTCAGTTGATGGAACCAGATTAAACACATCGGTGACGCATCAAAAGACGACATGCCAGCGCTCTGGTGTAAGCCATTGACCATTCAGCCGTGAAACCCTCTCCTGTAGCAGCCTTCGGCAGCTGCTATGTATGGACTCGCCCTCACTGTCTACCCGCTTTTGAAAAACCGCCGCCCCGTTGCATCTATGTATTAGGCCTATTCGAGGAAGCCGTCTTCGGCTTCTGGCCAAAATTGGAAGAGCTCGTGGTATGCCGATTACAGTCAGGCCTCGAAGGCCAGTAGCAGCTAAGGCATCAATCCACGCCGGTCTTACCTGGGGTCAATTTTTTTTCAGCAAAGGGCCGGACAGTTAGTACCTCGGTGGCAGAACTCTGTCGCTCAGTGGCTCATCGTCGCTTGCTGGCCATCACCAGCCTGGCGACGATAAGTCTGGTCATTCTGTAGAAGCACCCAGACGATTCGCAGGTTGCGGTTGGCTAACCTGACCGCAGCCTCCTTACGGCCCAGTCGGCTCATCCAGCGCAACAAGCGGCGGTCATCGGGTTGCTGGGAATCAGGTCGTAGTTGTTGCAGTACCGCATGGGCTCCCTGGATCATCAGGCTGCGTAAATAAACATCGCCTCGCTTGGTCATGTCCCCCAGCCGGACCGTCTGCCCGCTGCTGTGCTGGTCAGGCACCATGCCAAAGTACGCGGCAAACTTGCGGGCATTGGGAAATCGCTCAGGCTTGGTTTCCTTGGCCACCAGTGCCGTGGCAGTGACTGGGCCGATGCCGCGCACAGTCATCAGTCGCTTCGCCGTCATGTCGGCGTTGGCGGCCACTTCCAGGCGCCCCGTCAGCACGCTGATGCGTTCGCCCAAATGGCGCCACTCGGCCAACAGTTCGTCGATCAGTTCACGCAGCAGGCCCGGCACCGGCTGGGTGGCATCTTCCAGTACCCGCGGAATTTTCTGGCTGATCGCAACATCGCCCTGCGCCAAGGCCACGCCATGCTCGAGCAGCAGGCCGCGCATCTGATTACTCACCGCCGTGCGTCGACGCACATAGCCTTGGCGGGCGCGATGCAACGCCTGCATTGCCAGCGCCGCAACGCTTTTGACCGGCACTGCGTAGATCTTTTCATCGCGACCAGCCCGCAGAATCGCCAGCGCATCGTTGCGATCATTTTTAGGCCTGCTGCGATGTGTGGCCACCAAACCGGCTGGAAGAATCCGCGCCAGATTGCCTTGGTCTTGCAGCTGCCGGGCCCAGGCTTGAGCACCCGGACCGGTCTCCATCAGAACCACGACATGAGGCGGCAACTGGCGTAGAAACTCATAAAACGCCTCGCGCGACTTGATCCGTTGCTCGTAGTGCACCTGGCCGAGGACGTCTTCACCGGCGACCTGAAAGACCTGCTTGGCCAGATCGACCGCCACGGTTGTGCAGGCCGACAAATCGGAAGAAGACAGGGATTGATCAATCGAAGTATGCTTTTTCATGGACTCGCCCTCGCTGTCGTTGGCTGTTTAGACTGCCATCGTGGCGCATTGACGCCTCGGCTTGGGCGAGTCCATCCAATTACACGGGACTCATCTGCCAGGGGCATTTTCGACAGGCGAAAAAAAACCCGCCGAAGCGGGTTTTTCCCAAGACCATGTCGACTCCCTGTCGATAGCGTTCCTTGCTGATGGCCGATCATCCGTGATCCCGAGCACTTCCTGTGCTTCGGTTGATGAGGCTAGATTACGCTTCGGATCCAATGTGCAATAGACGACATAGCTATCATCGCGTGTAAGACATTCGCTATAGCAGCCCTTCCGAAAACCCTTAGACAACTCAGGTATCAAGCATGGAGGCCGCGAGTTTAGCGGCCTGCAGCTGACCTTCGGCAGCACCAGCGCCCAGCGTTTCAGCCAAGGCTCAAACACGCAGCAATCACTCTTCCTGACGCTCGCGTTCCTTGGCACTGACTTTGAGAAACTCTTCGATGTTGTTCATCTGTTCATCCCAACCGCGGCTGTCCATGCGGAACGCCTTGAGCCGGCGCGTCTGAGGAATGTGATCGAAACCGGACTCGGTGACCTTCAGCAACGTGCCTTCATCCATGTCCTCGAGCTCGAACTTCACCAGCGTGGTGGGCTCCTGGGAGTAATCGATTTCGGGCTCAATCGCATACGGGTGCCAACGAAACGAAAACACCCGTTCCGGCTCGACCCGCTCCACCAGCACATTCCAAAGCAAGTGCTCATAACCAGGGTACGTAATCTGCCCCTGGGTCCACTCACCGGCGACAAAACGCTTGCCCTCCAGCGAAACGCCAAACCACTGCCCAAAGGCTTCGGCATTGGCCAGCACACGCCAGACCTGCGAACGCGGCGTTTTGAGCAGGATCTTCCTTTCGATGCGATCTGATGCTGGATTCATATGTCACCTCCTGTACTGAACAGTAGGCCTGTAAGACCACAAGACCAACCCTAAAGTTGTATCAATCGGGTATCGCAATCAACCCTGTCGAAATATTCGGCTGCATTTCCAAGTGTAACTGCTGGTTTGAAGACGGAAACCAGTAGACCGAAACTGCTAACGTTAAAAGCGAAATTGACTCAGACAAGGACGATTCATGCAGCTTTCACTTACGGACCGTTATCGCGGAGCCCTGCTGGGCCTGGCCTGCGGTGATGCCGTTGGCACCAGCGTCGAGTTCCAGCCACGCGGCACGTTCAAGCCCCTGACCGACATGGTGGGTGGTGGTCCTTTCAATCTGAAACCCGGGCAATGGACCGATGACACCTCGATGGCGTTGTGCCTGGCCGAAAGCCTGTTGAGCAAAAACGGCTTCGAGGCAGCCGACCAGATGGGTCGTTACTTGAATTGGTGGCAATGGGGTTATCTGAGCTCAACGGGAGAATGTTTCGACATTGGCATGACCGTACGTGACGCCCTGATGCGTTATCAGGAAACCGGCGAACCGTTCGCCGGGTCCACCGATCCCTACACGGCAGGGAATGGCTCGCTGATGCGACTGGTGCCGGTAGTGCTGTATTACTTTCCCGATCGCGACCGAATCCTGGCGTTTTCCGCAAACAGTTCGCGAACTACCCACGCCGCACCGGAAGCGATCGAATGCTGTCAGTTGTTCGCCGAGCTGATCCACCATGCACTGCAAGGCGCGTCCAAGGCAGAGGTGCTCAGCTTGTCAGAAACGACATTCCTGGAACCCAAAGTAGCCGCCATCGCGCGAGGTGATTATCTGGGTAAACCTGAAAGCGCTATCCATGGCAGCGGCTACTGCGTTGCTTCACTGGAGGCGGCCCTGTGGTGCTTTTATCAGACTGACAGCTTTGAAGCCGCCATCCTGAAAGCCGCCAACCTGGGCGACGACGCCGATACCACCGCCGCCATCGTTGGCCAGTTGGCCGGGGCTCATTACGGTGTGCAGTCGATTCCCGACCGTTGGCGGGAGAAGGTGTACATGTATGAAGACATCGAGGCGTATGCAGACCAATTGCTCAAAGCTTCAAACGCTCACACCGCAAGCAGATAGCGCTTCGCTACACTGCACCTCAACTTTCCACGTCAAAGCGAGAATCCCCATGCACCCACGCTTTCTTCTGGCGCTGACGCCTCTGCTGTTCACCACCGCTGCTTATGCGGTGGACTGTGACAACGCCGCCGATCAGGCCACGATGAATCAGTGTGCGGCGCAGCAGCACAAGGCGGCGGATAAGGAGTTGAATGCGCTTTACGAGCAGATCAACGCGCGTTTGAAGAGCAACCCCGAAAGCAAACAGCTGCTGATCGTGGCGCAGCGTTTGTGGATTGCGTTTCGGGATGCAGAGTGCAAATTTTCGAGCGCCGGGGTGGAAGGCGGGAGTGTGTATCCGCTGATCTACAGCAACTGTGTGACTGAATTGACCAAGGCGCGGGTTGAGACTTTCAAGAATTATTTGAAGTGTCAGGAGGGGGATTTGAGTTGCCCGGTGCCGGGGGCTTGAGAGTTGTTTTGTCCTTGAGGGCCTCTTCGCGGGCAAGCCTCGCTCCTACAGGTTCGGAGTGATCGCACCATGTGGTACGACTCCGACCTGTAGGAGCGAGGCTTGCTCGCGATGGCGTCAGTTCAGGCGCCGCACTTACCGAACAAATATCTGCGCCGTCGTGATCGCCATATCCCCACCCGGCAACTTGATGCTGCCAATCTGCTTCATGCTTTCGGGATCAAAGATCGCCACGTCATTAAACGTCCCGGCCAGGTAGATCTTGCTGCCGTCCTTGTTGAAGGAAATGCAGTAGTAGGAATGATCCAGCGTCGCCGCCTGGAGCATTTTCTTCTGCTTGATGTCGTACTTCGCCAGACGATTGAGCACACCGAACATCAGGTTCGGGTCCTTCGGCGAGCGCATGCCGCTGAAGTAGATTTCCGTCAGCGGGCCGAAGTCGGTGGTTTCGGTCTTGCCGGTTTTCAGGTCGACGCTGAATAGCCCATAGAGGTACTCGGCGGTCAGCGGATCCTGCTTCTTGTCCTTGAATTTCGCCGCGGTGTAGAGCAGCGAAAAGTCATGACGATAGGTCTGCTGGTTCCACACGTAGAGCACGTCCGGCGCGCTGTAGTTCGCCCGTTTCCAGTGACGGCTGGGGATCAGCACATCGAACTTGCCAGTTTTCACATCGACCTTGTAGACGTCCGCCCCTGCCACATACAGCGTGCCATCGTCGCCGCTCTGCATGATCGTCAGCTGCCTTGGTGCCGGGAAACTGCGCACGGGTTTGGCGTCCATGCCGGCGTCGGTGGCGTACACATCGAGCCGAGGTTGCTGCACTTCGTAGCGGTCGCTCCGCATCAACGTCGGGTTGGCAATGGCGAACAACTCCTTGCCGTCGTGGCTGAGGGTGAAGGCGAACATGGACTTCGCTTTCTCCCCCGGTTTCTGGGTGATGCTGGCGTGGAACACCTGCTTGCAGCTGTCGAGTTCGACGCCGTAGACATCCGCGTAGTGATTGTTCAGCACGTAAGCGGTCTTGCGGTCCGGCGACAATTGGACGGTACCAGGACCGAAGGCATCCGGCATCTTGCAGGTCTTGAACACGGTGTCCGTGGCCAGGTCGATGACGTGCAGGTTATTCGGGTAATTGGTGGTCAACATGTACTCGTGACCATCTTGTAGTGCAGTGTTTTCATCGGCCAGTACGTTGAGCGAACAGACGCTCAGGACGGCGAACGCGGCCAGGCCGCAGGCTTTGATGCGATGCATGCTGGAATCCTTCTTCTCTGTCCGATTACTTGTCTTTTGGAAAGACAGTCCCGAGGTTGCGCCAGTTGTCGTTGGACGCCTGGGCATCCTTGTTCCAGTCCGGGTAGGTGCTCATCATGTCGGGCACCTGGGCCGGCCACCAGCAAGGGTCGGAACAACCGTAAAGGTCCGCTTCCATCGGCTGACACAGTGACGACACACCGCCAAACGCATCGATTTCCCAACCTGGGTCGGTGGTCGAGGCGCAGCCGGCGACGGAACTCATCGCCACCACTTCTTCTATGCGGTTTTCCGCCGCGGCCTCATCGAGTTTCAACGCTTTGTTATTGATTGCCTTGAGATGTTTCATATCAGTGAGCCTTGCGCGGAGTGATGTAGCTGCTGATAAACGCAGGGTTGTGGGCCATGATCCGGGTATAGACCTCGATGCCGAAGTCGACCCAGTCACGCATCAGTTCGCAGTAGTGATAGGTCGGGTGGGTCGGGTCGCCGTAACGGGCGTAGCTCTCGTGGTAGCAACCGCCGGAGCAGAGATTGCGGATCTGGCAGTCCTCGCAGCCGGTGTTGGTGCGGTCCAGGCGCTGGGACAGGAAGTCGTTCAACTCGACCTGCTTCACACCGCTGTAGACGTTGCCGAAGGTCGGCAGACTCGAACCGGTAAACCGGTGGCACAAGTTCAGTTCACCCTTGTGATCCACCGCCAGCATCTTCAGGCCCGCGCCGCATGGCAGGGCTTTTTTGTGGCCTTCGTGGATGTCGGTGATCAACTGGTGCAGGTTGGAGAAACCGATATTGCGGTGCTCCAGCGCCGCTTCCAGATAACGCCGACCGAGTTTCTTCATGTTGGCGAAGACTTCGATCAGCTCGTCACTGGTCAGGTTGAAGGTGCTGATGTCGCCGGAGGTCACCGGGGCAAACCCGACCTCGGCAAAACCCAGTTCGTTGAACAGGTGATCCCAGATGGTTTCGACGTCGGTGACGCCGGTGGTCAGGGTCACCCGCGCACCGACCGGACGGCTGTTGTAGCGCGACAGCAGCATCTCGGCCTTGCGCCGCACCACGTCGTAAGTGCCCTGCCCGCCCACCGTGATGCGGTTGCGGTCGTGCACGGTTTTCGGCCCGTCGATACTCACCGAGAGCCCGAAACGGTGGGCATTCAAATAATCCACGGTCTCTTCGGTCAGCAGCGTGGCGTTGGTGGTCATGACGAACTCGACGAACTTGCCCGCCTCACGGAAACGCTTCTCGCAATAGTCGACCATGTACTCGATGAGCTTGCGATTGCTCAGCGGCTCGCCACCGAAAAACACCACGGTGAAACGCTCTTCATCCGGCGATTCGCGCAGCAGCATTTCCACCGAGGCGACCGCTGTTTCGACGTCCATTTTCTTGCCGGCCGACGGCTTGTCCAGGTCTTCCTTGTAGCAGTAGGTGCAGCTCAAATTGCAGCCGGTGTTGACGTTCAGCACCACGGTATTGATCGCTGTGCGCTCGACCCGTTTGGTGCCGATGTCGGGGGTCAGCGGCGAGCCGTCACTGACCAATTCCAGCGAAATCAACTCGCGGAGTGTCTCGGTGATTTCTTCGCCGTTGAAGCGAGTGGCCAGGCGCTGGATCAGGTCGTCCGACGAACAGCCGGGACCGCGCAAGGTATCGATGATGGTGCCGGTCAGCTCATCGCTGGCGAACAGCGAACTGCTGGGAATGTGAAACAGCATGCGGTCGGCATCGACGTGCACTTCGTGCAGATTCCGCTCGACCAGATTCAAAATAGCGCCCATTGCAACCTCCTGTGCAAACCCCGGTTTCGAGGCCTGCGGTCATTCCAAAAAAGTGTCTGAAGCCGCTAACGATCAGCCATCTTATGGAATGGGTGGATTGTTCCAGCGTTGCACGGTGACGATCATGTGGCCTTCGCCGGTCAGGGATTTCCCTGCGTCGTCGACGGCGGCGATCACCTTGAGGTTGCCGGCATTGTTGGTGGACATTTTGCGCTGTGGGTTCGGCCCGGCATCGCCCGGTGTAAACACGCCGCTGTCAGCCTGCATGGTGCCGGCAAACTTGACGTCTTCGTCTGCCTTGGCGCGGTCGTCGAAGGCTTCGACCGACCACTGCGCCGGGAACACGCCGATGCGATATGGCTTGCCGTCAGCGCCCTTGCCCCAGGCTTCGGCATCAAAGCGGCCCTGGACTTTCGGCGTCGAACCACCGCCCTCACCGATCCGCGCCACCGAGAACTCGGGCACGACTTTGACTTCAGCGATTTTGCTGTAGACCGACAGGGTCGGGCCTTTCAGCGTGCCGACAGTGACAGCGCGCAAACCAGGCTGGGCATTGGCAGCGGCCTTGAGTTTGACCCGCATGCGCTCTGGGCTTTGCTCCAGTACTTCGACCACTTCCACGCCTTTACCGAAGTTCGGTTTGCCGGTGAGACCGCTGCCGACCAGCGTGACTTCAGTTTCGCTGCCCGCCTTCAGATAACCCGGCTGCACCGCCAGCAATCGACTACTGCCCTGCTTGGCGGCGACGAAGTCCAGACCACGCTCATCGTGCTCCGCCTCGAACATCCGGCCCTGCATCGCGTTGCCTTGGGCGGCGAACACCTGGCGCATGGTCACACCGTCGATGGTCACGTTGCCGCGCCATTCGTAACCGGTGTAGAGAATCGCGCTGCCGTCGCCATTGAACGGGCTGCCATCGGCGTATTGGCCTTTGACGCTGACCTTGAACGTGTCGCTGCCATCGGCGCTGACGCTCATCACCCCGGCCAGTTCCCCCTTGCCCGGCAAGTGGCCGCTGAAGCTCCAGTCACCGACCAGCGCATCGGCTTTCGGCGCCGTGCTCAGCCATTTTTTCCAGGCCGGGTTGTCCAGCGGATAACGCTTGGCCAACAGCGGCACCATGTCCTTGCGGGCCAGGTCGAACCAGTCGCGGTCACGGGCCAGGGCCTGATATTCCAGGGACGGCCATTGGCCGAGGTGGAAGTTCACCAGACGCTCCCATTCCTGGGCCGGACGCCGTTGCAGGGCGACCCGCGCACCGGAGTGGCAGCGGCCGCACATCTGGCTGGTCTGGTCGTCGAATTTCTCGACGGTATTGAGTCGACGCTCCAGCGCATAACGCACGCCATCGGTTTCGCTCGGCGCCAGGCCCTGCGTGTCGGCCAGGTATTTGACCAGGGTGCGACGGTCGTCATCGCTGATCTGCAAACCGTGCATGGTTTGCATGCGGGCGATGCTCATCAGCCAGCCCTCAGGGGTTTTGCGCTGGTGACTGATGCGGCTCAGGGCGTTATCGGCTTCGGGGGTGTGACAGCCCTGGCAGGTTTCCTTGAGGAGGGTCTGGGCGTCGCGGGCTGCCAGGCTGTAAGGCGAATGCAGCGCCACACAAGCGGCCACGGCCAGCAGACTGGCACTCAGGCCTGATCGGAGTTTTCTCTTCATCAACGTCGAACCTCACGGTGCTTTCTTATTTTTGTGGCTTATCGTTTTTATGGTTTCTGCCGTCGGCGGCGCACCGCTGACGGAGGCAGGAGAAACGTCTGCAATAAGCAATACACGGAGCGTGCCAGCTTGACGATTACCTTTATAATCAATAAGTTGCGAGAAGATGACTGCTTTGCGCCATCGCTGAACGAGATCGTCTGCGTCTAATATCGCGACAGGTGTTGCAGTCTGAGACAAGCATAGATGCCTGACCCGAACAGTTCATCGGCCGACGATTGACGACTCCCCCCTGCAAGCGCGAAATGGTTGTTCACCGATTGCCACCAGGGGATAAAAAATGGCAAGCATCACTGTCCTGGCGGGGGACTTTCTGCAGGGTGATGGAGAGTACATAGACGGCGTTTTCACGCTCAGAACGTCGCTTCACCCATGGCCCGGTATCACCCTGCCACTCTCATCGTTCAAGAACCTGGAGGTCGCCAACGAAGATTCAATCAACAACATCAAGGATGCCATTGGCTTCGGCGTGGCCGGTGCGATGTTGCTGGGACCTATCGGCGCGATTGCCGGGTTCATGCTCGCCGGCAAGGAAACCGAAGTCACCTTTCTGGCGACGCTCAAGGACGATAGAAAGCTACTGGCTGCCGTGGATGGCAACACGTTTGAAGAAATTTCGCGGAAATTTGCAGTCTGAACAAATCGACGCGGGCCGCACCGTCTTGCAACGGTGCGGCGTGACGCCGGTTCAGGTGTGAAAGGTGAGGTGAACGCCTTTGTGGACTTCAATCTCGTGCCGCATGTCCGCCAACAGCGACGCGATCGCATGGGGACTGTCCAGTGTCCACAGGGGAACGTGGGTGGCCACCAGATCTACTTCGCCGGTCATGCAGTCGCAGACCCGAATGGTCAGGGACTGGTCTGCCTCCATGCTGCAAGTGCACACGGCGGGCAGAAAACTGTGCTCAATGATGTTTTGAATTTCCAGGGTTGAAAGGAACATCGTTACCTCCCTCACGCCAGATGTGTGGCCGGGGAAATGCTCCGTCATTTCACCCACCTAACCTAAAAATTCTAGTCCTCAATGGTGGGTGCCTCAAGAGCGCAATCCGGTTGCTCGTCGTCTCATAGTTGTCGCAATTTGCGAAAAAAACACGACCATTATCATTCAGTTCCATCCCGCGAAACCCGCCAATCAAGGGCCGGCTTGGCTTTGCGGGCACTTGGCACAGCCATTGCGAAACCCCTGTTCTCACGAACAACAAGAGGCCTCGCCATGTCACTTCCTTATCTGCTTCCCGCCACCTCGGCGTTCATCCAGCGCGCCCCGCGCATGCTCATCGGTGGCGATTGGGTCGAGGCCGCCGACGGCCAGACCATGCCCCTGCACAACCCGGCCACCGGCGAAGTGCTATGCATAGTGCCACGCGCCACGCCTGAGGATGTCGACCGCGCTGTGCTGGCCGCCCGTCAGGCCTTCGATGATTCCGCCTGGACCCGCACCCGACCTCGAGAGCGGCAGAACCTGCTGTGGAAACTCGCCGATCTGATGGAACGCGACGCCGAACTGCTGGCGCAACTGGAATGCCTGAACAACGGCAAAAGCGCGGCGGTGGCCCAGGTGATGGATGTGCAACTGTCCATCGACTTCCTGCGCTACATGGCCGGCTGGGCGACCAAGATCGAAGGTTCCAGCGTTGAAGTGTCGTTGCCGTTGATGCCCAACGATCAATTCCACAGTTTCATCCGCCGCGAAGCGGTGGGCGTGGTCGGCGCCATTGTTGCCTGGAACTTCCCGCTGCTGCTGGCCTGCTGGAAACTCGGCCCGGCCCTGGCCACCGGCTGCACCGTGGTGCTCAAACCCGCCGACGAAACCCCGCTGACCGCGCTGAAACTCGCCGAGTTGGTGCTGGAAGCCGGTTACCCCGAAGGCGTGTTCAACGTGGTCACCGGCACCGGCATCACCGCAGGTTCCGCTCTGACCCACAATCCCCTGGTGGACAAGCTGACCTTCACCGGCTCCACCGCCGTGGGCAAGCAGATCGGCAAGATCGCCATGGACTCCATGACCCGGGTGACCCTGGAACTGGGCGGCAAATCACCGACCATCGTCATGGCCGACGCCGACCTGAAGACCGCGGCAGCCGGTGCCGCCAGCGCGATTTTCTTCAACCAGGGACAGGTGTGCTGCGCAGGCTCCAGGCTGTATGTGCAGCGTAAGCATTTCGACAATGTGGTGGCGGACATCGCCGACATCGCCAACGCCATGAAACTGGGTAATGGCCTGGACCCAACGGTGGACATGGGGCCGCTGATCTCGGCGCGCCAGCAGGAGCGGGTTTACGGGTATATCGAAAAAGGACGTGAAAGCGGTGCGACGATCGCCTGTGGTGGCGAACAATTCGGGCCGGGGTTCTTCGTTAAACCGACGGTGATTGTGGATGTCGATCAGAAGCACTCGCTGGTGCAGGAGGAGATCTTCGGGCCTGTGCTGGTGGCGATTCCGTTTGATGATGAGGCCGATGCGCTGCGCATGGCCAACGACAGTCCGTATGGGCTTGGGGCGAGTATCTGGTCGAATGATTTGGCGGCGGTGCACCGGATGATTCCGCGGATCAAGTCGGGGTCGGTGTGGGTGAATTGCCACAGCGCGCTGGACCCGGCGTTGCCGTTTGGGGGGTACAAGATGTCGGGGGTTGGGCGGGAGATGGGGTATGCGGCGATTGAGCATTACACCGAGTTGAAGTCGGTGTTGATCAAGCTCTGACACACTGATCGTTCCCACGCTCTGCGTGGGAACGCATCCCGTGACGCTCTGCGTCACATCCCAAAGCGGAACGCGGAGCGTCCCTGGCGGCATTCCCACGCAGAGCGTGGGAACGATCTGTGTCAGGGTTTATACCCTTGGGCCAACAACCAACTCCGCACCACCCGCCCCTGCTCCACCGTCAACCCGGCCACCGCCTGCTCGGCCGACTCGGTCCGCAACCGCCGCACCAACGGCGCCAACTCAACCCCTTGCACATGCCAGATCCCCAACGGCTGATCCGCCGTGATCACCACCTCGGCCTCATCCACAAACCCCTCTTTCAACACCGGCGCGCGCTCAATCCTCAGCGCTGAAAAATCCGCATCGGCATGCGCCACTTCAGCATCCGGCCATTGCCGCCGCGCCTGCCAAAAAGGCCGATCCAGCCAACGCTGCTCATCGGCATAAAAATCCCGCCCGATTCGCGCAAAACGCAAAAACAACTGTTCCACCCTTTGCTGATGAAAGCGCTGAGCCAGCGCCGCTCGCTCGGGTTTACGCAACAACGTGTTGATCACCGTCGGCGCCTGTAATGCCGAGGACAAGGACTGGAAGATGCCATTACCCGACAGCGGATCCACCGCCATCGCCGCATCCCCTACCCGGATCCAGCTATCGCCACACACCTGCGGGCAAAGAATCGCTGTGCTGCTGCGGGCATGCAGCTGCAGATTGATCTCAGGCTCGGCACCGAAAAACGCCCCCGCCAACGCCGAGCCTTGGCGCCGCTGACGACAGTAGTCGAGCAACTGCGCCTTGCCCGGCAATTCGGCACTGGCCACGTCCACAGTCCATTGCCAGTAACACTGACCGTCGGCCCGCCGCGCCATCCAGGCCCAGCCGTCTTCAAGGCTTTCCACCGCGCTGGCGGTGCTGCCCGGCGCGCCTTGCCAGCGATTGAGCAGGCTGACCGTCTCCGGCCCGCGCAGGCCTTTGCCGAGCGCAGGTGCCTGACGCCCACGCGCCTCGACCAGAAAATCCGCCAGCAGCGCCTCGCGCCCTTCGACCTCGATCCGATGCCCCGACTCCGATGACTGCACCGTCAGCACACGGCCTTCGATCAGCTCAACGCCAGCCAGTCGCAGATCCTCGCGCAGGCCTCGATCAAAGCTCGGGCGATCCAGTAAAAATTCGATGTTCTGCGCATGCTGCTGGCCGTTCCATGACACTTGTCGTTGGGACGGCAGCGCCGCATCCGCCAGCGCGTGATGTAAGCCAGCGCCGCGCAAGGCATCCAGCACCCGCACCGACACGCCTTCCAGCGCCGCAAACCGGCGCCACTCGCTGACCAGCGTTACCGGATAACCGAGTCGCCGCAAACCCAAGGCAACCGCAGCCCCCGCTGGCCCCGCGCCAAGAATCAAAATCATGGTCCAAAGCGCCGTTCAGGGCCGCGATAGCGGGCATTCTCCCGCAGCCACTCGATGACCTGTTCGTTGCTCGCCTCGGGATGTGCAACCAGGAAACCCGCAATGTGCCCGCTCAACGCCGCACAACCAAGACTGGCGCCGGACTGCCCCGGATAGGTGCCATGCACACACGCGGCGAAATCTGCCTGAGCACTGTTGAGCCACGACCATTCCTGTTCGGCGCAACGCGCATCGCCGGTGACTCGCAGCACCTGTGGATAATTCGCTGGAAACACGCCCTCACCCTGAGCCGGACTGGACGCACAGAGCAAAACACCTCGCGCTACCGCTGCCGCACAGGCTTCACGCAACAGGCTGCGATCCTGACGCAAACCGAGGCTCAAATTGATCAGCCGAACGTCCTGCGCCACCAGCCAATCAATCGCCGTGGCGATCTGCAAGGCGCTGGTGACTCCACGCTGGTCGAACACCTGAGCCACGCAAAACACCGCCGAAGGCGCCCGCCGACCGATGGCCTCGACCACCGCGCTGCCGTGGCCCAGCGGATCATCGCGCAAGTTGCTTTCGGCCAATCCATCCTCCAGCAAGGAGAAGCGCCGCCCGGCGATCACTTGCGCCCGCTGGGCCGCCGAGTGACCGCTGTCCACCACGCCAATCCGCAGCTCAGGCTTCATGTAGCACCGTTTTTGAAGTGAGTACGCCGTCGAGCAATTCAAAGCGCAAATCGGCATCGGCCAACGTCGAAGGACGATGGCTGATCAGAATTCGCGTACGTCCGGCAAACAGTCGATCGATGGCTTCAATGACCTCACGTTCAGTGGCTTCATCCACCGCCGAGGTCGCTTCGTCCAGCACCAGAATCAACGGATCTTGCAACAGCGCCCGGGCGATGGCGATGCGCTGTTTCTGCCCGCCGGACAACTGCTGACCGCGCTCGCCCAACGGGCTGTCGAGGCCTTCGGGCAAGGATTCGATCAGGCTGTCGAGTTGCGCCAGCCGCGCCACTTCGGTAATCGCTTCACGGCTGGCGTCCGGCACCGCGTAGGCGAGGTTGTCGGCGAGGCTACCGCGAAACAGCACGATGTCCTGACTGACCACGGCAATCCGCCGACGTAACTGGAACAGGTCCAGCTCGCGCAGATCGACCTCTCCCAGCAACACCCTACCGGACTGCGGGTCGTGGTGCCGTTGCAACAGGTCGATCAGGGTCGATTTACCGACCCCGGAGCCGCCGCTCAGGGCGACTTTCAAACCGTAGGGAATTCGCGCTTCGATGCCCCGCAGGGTTGTCGGGCGACCGGGATGGCTGAAGTGCACGTTGTCGAAACGCAGTTCGCCGGAGGTCGGCATCGGCTGCGGCGTGACCGGCGTGAGAACGGTCGGTTCTTCGCCGCGCAATTCCATCACGCGCCCGAGGCTGACAGTCATCCGCTGAATCGCGACATAGAGCCCGAGCAGGCTCTGCACCGGGCCGACGGCCATGCCCAGATAGGTGGAAAACGCGATCAGTGCGCCCAGTTGCCAGGTCCCCTGCACCACCCAATATCCGCCGATCAGGAACGCACAGGCACGGGACAGAGACGTCAGTGTGCCCGGCACCGCCTGGGTGAAAAACTCGGTGACTTGCAGGCGCAGCAACTGGCTCATGTAGCCTTGGCCCAACGTCTCCAGACGCCGCGATTCACGCTGTTGCTGGCCGGCAGACTGGATGAATTTCATCACCGGCAAGGTCTCGACCATGAACGAGGACATGTCCGCCGAGCGTTCGCGCAACTGCCTGACATCCCGTTCGACCTTGCGTCGCATCCAGCGCAGCCAGAGCACATCGAGGGGAATCAGCACCAGCGCCAGCAACGAGAGTTTCCACGACAGGGTCAGCAGCATCGCCACGGCGCAGACCAGACCGATCACGCTCGATACCGCCGAGAACAAGGAGTCCACGGCAAAGCGCTGGATCTCCGCGACGTCGCCATCGAGGCGCGACATCAGGTCACCGATGCGCCGCTGTCCGTAGAAACTCGGCGAGAGGGTTTGCAGATGTCGATAGAGGTCATCGCGCAGGGCGAACAGAATCCGCCCGGACAGCCGCGTGTGCAGGTAACGGTTGATCCCCGACAGCCCCGTTCCGAGTAGCCCGGCCACGATCATCAACCCGGCAATCAGCACCAGCATGGAAAAGTTACGTGCGAGCAAACCATCGTCGATCAGCAGCTTGGTCAGCCAGGGCTGGACTAACACCAGCAACGAGGCGCAGACCGATAACCCGAGCAGCCCGGCAATCGCCAGACGATGCGGCCGCACAAAGCTGTAGAGCCAGCGCAATGCCGCTTGCAGGGCTTCGGGGTTCTGGCAGTCGATCAGCCGAACGATCAAGCGCTGCATCACGAGCGCAACTGCTTGAGCTTGCGATACAAGGTCGCGCGGCTGATGCCCAGGGCGTCGGCGGCGGCCGAGACGTTACCCTGATGGCTGTCCAGGGATTGGCGAATCAGCTCCAGTTCATTTTCGCGAATGCTACCGGCCTGAGGGCGTTCGGTCGCGGTCAACTCGTCGAGCATGCTGTCGGGCAAGTGGTCGAGCGTGAGTACGGTGTCCCCCGGCTCGCGCATGGCCAGCGCCGTTCGTAAAACCATTTCCAGTTGGCGGATGTTGCCCGGCCAGTGATAACCGCCGAGCAAACGGTTCAAATCATCATGCAGGACCATCGTCGGGGCACCCAGTTTGGCCAGCAGACGAGCGACCAAAGCGCTGAAATCCTCACGCTCGCGCAGGGCCGGAAGCATCACGCTGATGCCGTTGACCCGATAAAACAGGTCTTCACGGAAGTGTTTGTCCTCCACCAGACGCTTGAGGTCGCGGTGGGTGGCGCAGATCAGTGCGACGTCGATGTCTTGTTCTTCGCCAGCGCCTAAGGGCGCGACTTTACGGTCCTGCAACACCCGTAACAGACGGGCCTGCAAGGCCAGCGGCATGTCGCCGATTTCATCGAGAAACAAGGTGCCGCCATGGGCCTGTTGCAGACGACCGATCATGCCGCCGCGACGGGAGCCGGTGAACGCGCCTTCGCGGTAGCCGAACAGCTCCGACTCGATCAGGCCTTCGGGGATCGCCGCGCAGTTCACCGCGACGAAGGGTTTGTCGCAACGGGTTCCGGCCATGTGCAGGGCGCGAGCGATGACTTCCTTACCGGTGCCGGTTTCACCCAGCAGCAACACCGGCAGCTCGTTGGCCAGGCCTTGACGGGCCATGCGCAAGGCTCGGGCAAAACGGACATTGCTGCCGGCCAGGGATTCCAGATCAGGTTGTGGCTTGGCAGCTTTGGTAACGCTGCGCGGTGGCGTGCTGACGTTGATCGAACGCTGCGGCGCACGCAGGGTTTTGTAGAAGAACTCGCCTTTGGCCGTTTGCAGACTGCCAACACCGCCCTGATGCAGACGCGACAGAAGTTGCAGACCATCGACACCCAAAAACTCTTCGCAACGCCGACCGACCAACGCAGAACGCTCGGCGTGGAGCAACTGGCAGGCCTGGGCGCTGACCGCGAGAATCTGCCCGCCAAGGCTCACCGCCAACAAGCCTTGCCAAGGGGATTCGAGGTATTGCCGACGGCTATGGAATGCCAGAACGATCTCGTCTGGATAGCTTGAGTTAAAGACGCGGCTTTCGATCTGGCTGACGGCCATGGCCAGCAACGCAGTGCTGTCGTGAACACGACCGAGCGGGCCTTCGCGGGTCAAATCGAGCACGCCAAGCATGTCGCCTTGGGGGCAATGAATGGGCACCGAGGTGCAGGAAAAATCGGTCAGACGATCGAGGTAATGTTCACCGCAATCGATCATCGTTGGCCGGGCTTCCACCAATGCGGTGCCCAACGCGTTGGTGCCGCGAGCCGCTTCGCTCCAGCAGGCGCCGAGGGTGATGTCTTGCAGGCCACTGCCCTTGAGGCGATCGGCGCGGCCTTCGACAGCGAGGATGGTGGCGTCGGAATTGGCGAGGATGATCAGCCCTTCCTTGCCCTGACGCTCGGCCAGGTAATCGATGGCCGGCAATGCCGCGTCGATCAGCAGCCGATTGCTCGCCAACAGCACGTCGAGGCTCGCGCTCGATTCCAGCGCCAGCTCGTGCTTGGCGTTGAAATGCACGCCATGGTTGAGGCTACGCCGCCACGACGCATCGATTTCCGCCCGCAGCACACCATCGGGGACTTCGCCCTCGAGATGGAGTTTTTCCCGGGCCAGCCGGGCTTCGCGGTGAAGTTTGGGAGGAGTTGTTTTTATTAGCGTCATCAAGCGCTCCGGATCGGTCCGCCCTGCGCTTTTTTAAGTTCAGCGCCCTGCCGCAATCTTTACGTTAACGTCAGGGCGATGGCAAGTGCCTTACGGCGCTTGTGTTCCATCAGGTGGACCGCGTTATCGTTCTTCGCGGGCAAGCCTCGCTCCTACAGGTTATTTGCCTAGCGGGAAACTTTGGTTCATCTCAACCCTGTAGGAGCGAGGCTTGCCCGCGAAGGCGATCTACCAGACACCAAAGATCTCAGAGCTGCCACACCTGCGGCCCAACAAAAAACGCCCGCGCATTATCCTCCAGACTCTCCAGGTGATACCCACCTTCCTGCACGATCAGACACGGCAACCCAAGACTGCGAATCCGCTCGCCCAGCCGCGCGAAACCTTCACGGGTCACCGCCACTTTGCTCTGCGGATCCAGCTCGAAAATATCGAACCCCAGGGACAGCACCAACACCTCGGTACCGAAATCCTTCACCGCTGTCAGCGCTACTTCAAGCTGCGCGAGGAAGTCCGCCTCACTGGCGCCATGCGCCATTGGCAAGTTGAGGTTGAACCCCTCGCCGCTCCCTGCACCACGCTCATCAGCGAACCCGGCAACCCCCGGATAGAAGTTGGTCGGATCGCCATGCACCGAGACGTAGAGCACGTCATCGCGGTCGTAGAAAATTTCCTGAATCCCCTGACCGTGGTGCATGTCGGTGTCGAGCACCGCGACGCGCTCAAAACCGGCACGCAACACCTGAGCGGCCACCGCCGCATTGTTCACATAGCAAAAGCCCCCGGCCGCCTCGGCCCGGGCGTGGTGACCCGGTGGGCGACATAAAGCGTACGCGGCCGGCTCGCCATCGAGTAACGCCTGAGCACCGGCGATCGCGCTTTGTGCCGACCAATAGGCCGAACGCCATGTCTGCTCGCCCACCGGGCAACTGCCGTCCGCCAGATAACGCGCGGCCTGGGCGAGAATCCCGCGCAAAGCATTGGGCTCGCGGACGAAGATGTTCGACATCACCTCGTCGCCCCAATCTTCAGGAATTTCCTTCCAGCGCTGATGGGCTTCCTGCAAGAACCCCAGGTACGGCGCGCCGTGGACTGCCAGCAGCGGATCGAGCCCGGCATCGGCCGGTTGCTCAACCGTAAAGCCCAGCGAGTGAGACGCCTGCACCAACCGCTGAGCGCGCTCGGGTACTTCCTGCGGCGTGCGCATCTGCCCACGGGAGTAGTAACTGCGTGGATGGTGAAGCAATTGTTCGGAGTGGAAAAAACTGCGCATGGGATGAATACCTGTCAGTTAACGTAGATCTTGGAACCGGGTACGTCCTCCTGTAGGAGCGAGGCTTGCCCGCGAAGGCGTTGTGTCAGTCAACATCGATATTGAATGTGCTGACGCCTTCGCGGGCAAGTCGGATCGCCGCACCGCTCGCTCCTACAGGGATTGCGTTTATTCGGCTTTGCCTGCACGAGACAGCACGGCGTTGAGCAAGACATCGGTGCCCTGACGCACGTCTTCGGGCAACACGTCTTCGGCTTCGTTATGGCTCAAGCCGCCAACGCACGGGATAAACACCATCGCCGTCGGACAGAACCGCGCCAGATGAATTGCATCGTGCCCGGCGCCGCTGACAATCGATTGCTGAGCGTAGCCCAGCGCGTCCACCGCCTGTTGCACGGCCGCCACGCAATCGGCATCGAAGGGTGTTGCCGGGCTGATCCAGTGAGGCGTAATCGTCAGGTTCAAGCCACGGCCATCGGCAATCGACTGGAGTCGCTCGCGGACCTGCTGCTCCATTGCTTCAATGGCTTCGTCGCGGTGATGACGCAGGTCGACGGTGAAATTCACCAGCCCCGGAATGGTGTTGCGCGAGGACTTGTTGATGTTCAACTCGCCGACAGTGGTCAGGCCTTCAGGGGCGAAATCGGTGGCCAGACTTTCAATGGCCTGGATCATCCGCGCCACGCCATACAAGGCATCCTTGCGCAGCGGCATCGGCGTGGTGCCGGCGTGGGCGGCCATGCCTTCGACCCGCACGTCGAGCCAGCGAATCGCCTGCCCGCCGCTGACCACGCCGATGCTTTTGGCGTTGTCTTCGAGGATCGGCCCTTGTTCGATGTGCGCTTCAAAGTAGGCATCCACCGCGCCGCCCAATGGACGCTCGCCGGCGTAACCGGTGCGTTGCAACGCCTCGGCGACGCTGATGCCATTGACGTCACGCACCGCCAGCGCTGCGTCCAGTTCCATGATGCCGGTGAACACCGCCGAGCCGAACATCGCCGGGGTGAAGCGTGCCCCTTCTTCGTTGGTCCAGACCGCCACTTCCAGTGGTTTGCGGGTCTGAATGCCGAGGTCATTCAGGCAACGGACCACTTCCAGGCCGGCGAGGACGCCGTAGACGCCATCGAAACGCCCGCCTTCAGGCTGGGTGTCGAGGTGACTGCCCATCATGACTGGCGCGGCATCGGGTTCAGTGCCGGCGCGGCGGGCGAACAGGTTGCCGATGGCATCCACGCTCAGGGTCATGCCGGCTTCGCGGCACCAGTGGGAAAACAGTTCGCGACCGGCCTTGTCTTCATTGCTCAGGGCCAGGCGGCAGCTGCCGCCACGGGCGGTGGCGCCGATTTCGGCCATGGCCATCAGACTCGCCCAGAGGCGTTCACCCTTAATTTTCAACATAAGTGACTCCTGGAAATAGGTTAATCAAGCGTTGGCCATTTCAATGCGTTCAGCGCTGGCATGACGACGGGCAAGGGACAGGACACAGATCAGCGAAGTCGCGGCAATCAGGCTGTAGAACACTGCCATCGGCCACCATTGGCCAGCGAACCTGTGTGCCAGCAAGGTGCCGATCAGCGGCGTCAGACCACCGGCCACGGCACCGCAAATTTGATAGGCCAACGAGATCGCGGTGTAACGCACGCGGGTCTCGAACATGCCGCTGACGTAACCGGCGATCACTGCGTAGAACGACGCCATGCACACCACCGCCAGGGCGATGCCAAGGATGATCAGCGGCGCCTGGGCCGAGCTGACCAGTACGAACATCGGGTATGGCGAGGCCATCGCCAGCAACGACATCAGGCACAGGAATCGCGTTGCGCCCATTTTCTCGGCGACCCACGCCGCCAGTGGTTGAATGCAGAACTGAATGATCGCCACCACAAACAGGCACTCAAGGATCAGCGAGCGCGGCAGTTCGAGTTGCTGGGTGGTGTAGGCAATCATGAAGGTGTTGGTGAAATACACCCCGGCGATGCCGAGGGTGTTGGCGCCGATGCACAGCAGCAATGGACGCCACGCGGTGCGCAGGACTTCCATGACCGGCGCCTGCTCTTTACGCGTACTTTTGGCGGCCAGTTCACGGCTGGCGAGGAACTCCGGTGATTCATTCACGCCCAGACGGATCGCCAGGCCCACCAGCAGCAACAACGAACTGGCGAGGAACGGCAGGCGCCAGCCCCAGCTCATCAGGTCTTCTTCCGGCAGACGAGTGACCGCACTGAAGGCCAGCAGCGACAGGATCAAACCGGCCGGGCTGCCCAATTGCGCAAAGGAAGCGAAGAAATTGCGTCGACCTTTCGGTGCATGCTCGCCGGCCATCAATACCGCACCGCCCCACTCGCCACCGACGGCGATGCCCTGAACGATGCGCAGCAGAATCAGCAGCACCGGCGCCGCTGCGCCGATTTGTGCGTAGGTCGGCAGCAAGCCAATGCAGATCGTGACCACGCCCATCATCAGCAAGGTGATGATCAGCGACTTCTTGCGGCCGATGCGGTCGCCGATATGGCCGAAGATAATCCCGCCCAACGGCCGCGCAAAAAAGCCCACGGCGAAGGTGCCGAAGGCGGCCATGGTGCTGAACAGTTTGTCGTCGGAGGGGAAGAACAGCGCGCCAAACACCAGCGCGGCGGCGGTGGCGTAGATGTAAAAGTCGTACCACTCGATCATCGTGCCGATGAAGGCTGCGGCAGCCGCACGGCGCGGCTGAGGAGATTGCTTGGGCTTCATGACTCGGGCTCCCTATTTATTTTTTTGGGGGATTATTTTTTTGGCAGGAGTGAAACGGCTAAATCAAGGCACTCTGACGGCGCCTGTCTGGGGATGATTTATCGTCGCGGGGCTATGATTAGTCAATTTTCTATTTATTATGCGGACTATTACGTCAGCTTATAATCGAGAGCCGCCATGGCCGAACGCGATGTACAACGCCTGCTTAATGACCGTCTGGACTGGAACCTGCTGCGCACTTTTCGAGTGATCGGTCAGGAGCTCAGCATCAGCCGTGCCGCCGCCCGCCTGCACCTGACGCAACCGGCGGTGAGCCAGGCGCTGAAGCGTCTGGAGGAGCAACTGGGCCGACAGCTGATCGCCCGTCGCGGGCCACGATTTGCCCTGACCGAAGTCGGCGAGCAGATCTTTGAATTGGCCGGGGAAATCTACGGACAGATGTCCCAGGTCAGCAGCGTGCTGGAGCAACCGGCCGACGAAGTGATTGGCAAGGTTCGATTGCTGATTATCAGCCGGATCTTTTCGGAGCGCTTCGATGACTTCCTCGCGGACTTTCATCGGCAGCATCCGCGAGTGGATCTGGAAGTCGACGTGATGCGCAGCTCCGACATCGTCAGCGCCCTTCAGGAAAAAACCGCGACCCTCGGCCTGAGCCTCAATCGCCGCCCGCAACCGCGCCTGGAACAACGGCTGTTCCTGCGCCAGCGTTATGCGTTTTTCTGCGGCAAGCACCATGCACTGTTCGGCCAGCAGAACGTCGCCGAAGGGGATTTGCAGCAGGAGAATTTCGTCAGTTTCACCAGCGACCAGATCGGCGGCATGCTCTCGCCTTTGACGATTTTTCGTGATCAACAAGGCTTCAGTGGACGGATCGTTGCCTCGTCACCAAGCCTGGAAGAAGTCCGGCGACTGGTGATCGCCGGGTTCGGGATCGGCTGTTTGCCCGAGCACGTGGTGGCAGCGGACGTCGACGCCGGATTGCTCTGGCGCCTGCCGCCCCACGAAGGGATTGCCGATGTGGATATTCATTTGCTGTGGAACCGCGAGCAGCGCATGAGCCGGGCCGAGACGATTTTCATCGAAAGCCTGCAACGCTGCCTGACAGCTTAAACGCGCAACACCTGCGCCACCGGCTCACCGGCGTGCAAGCGCGCAAGCAACTGCGGTTCGGCTTGATCGGAAGCCAACGCCTGGTCGATGACACCGGCCGCGGTTTGCCAATCGAGAAACAGCACGCCGTTGTCGTCCGCCAGCACCAGATCCCCGGGATGTACCGTGACGCCGGCACAGTGAATCGGCTGATTGATCTGGCTGTCTCCACGGCCATGCAGCTTGGTGGTCAGCAGGCTGGTGCCGCGAGCGAAGACCGGCAGCCCGGCTTCACGCAGTTCGAGCAAGTCGGTCACCGCGCCGTCCACCACAATGCCCACCGCACCGGCGCAGCGCGCCGCGCAACTGGTGACGGCGCCCACCGGGGCGTGTTGCCAGTCACCGTCGGTGTCGATCACCAGCACATCGCCCGGCTGGATGAGCGCCAGGGCCTGGTTGACCGCGATGGCATCGGCGCCTACCAGTTTCAGGGTCAGCGCCCGGCCGACCAGTTTCACATTGGGCACCATGGCCTGCAGTTGCGAGTCGGCAAAGCCCTCTTCGAGAAAATGCCCGAGGGTCGGAAAACTCACCGAGTTGAGTTGCTCGATCAGCTGCGACTCATCCATGTTGCAGCTCCTTGGCAATCAATTCAGCGACACAATCGATTTCCAGCGACACGCCCCACAGCGCCACGCACACCGTGGTCCGGGCCGGCGGTGCATGGCCGAGGAATTCGCGATACACCGCGTTGAACGGCTCCAGTTGTGCGGGATCGGTGAGGTACGCGTTAACCTTGATCACGTGGCTGAAATCGGACCCGGCTTCAATCAGGATCGCCTCCAGATTGCGCAAGGTTTGTCGCACTTGTTCGGTGAAACTGGCGGGCTGGTCATCGAGCCCGCTCTGGGCCGGAATCTGCCCGGCGGTGAACACAAGGTGGCCGCTGACCACCGCTTGGGAGTAAGGACCGACCGGGCCGATGAAGCCCGGGGCTGACTGAATTCTGCGCATGCTGTTGAACTCCATGGATCAGGCCGCAGCCGATTTGAAAGGTTTGCGAACGGGTTGATCGTCGGCCGGAACCGCCGGCGGAATTTCGCTGATGTCTCGCTTGAAGGTCTCGGTCAGCAACAGCAGCGCCACAAGTGAAATCAACGCCGCGCCGATCATGTACCAGGCCACCGAAGAGCCTTTGCCGGTCGCTGCCAATAATGCTGTGGTGACGATGGGCGTCGCCGCACTGCCGAGCAGGCCGGACAACATGTAGCTGATGGACAGTCCCGAATAACGCACACGTGTGCCGAACAGTTCGGCGAGGAAGGTCGCAATCGGTCCGTAGTTGGCGGCGAATGCGGTCATCAACAACAAGTAGCCGAAGATCACCAACGACAGCTCTTTGGTGTCCATCAGCCAGAACATCGGGAACGCCACCAACGCTTCGGCCACGATGCCGGCGACGATGATCGGCTTGCGTCCGTAACGGTCCGACAGCGCCCCGAACACCGGCAACATGACGATGCACCAGACGCAGGACAGCAACACCACGCCAAGCATCACGCTGCGGCTGAACCCGAGATTCTGCGTGCCATAGGTCAGGCCGAACGCAACGATGATGTTGAACGACGCCCCGGTCGACATGGTGGCGATCCCGCCCAGCACCACTTGTTTCCAGTACTTGCGGAACACCTCCGCCAGCGGCATTTTCACTTGCACCTCGGCTTCCTTGACCTTGTTGAAGGCCGGGGTTTCAGCGATGTTCAAGCGGATGTACAAGCCCACGGCGATCAGCAGCACGCTGGCCAGGAACGGAATACGCCAGCCCCAGGCCAACAGGTCTTCAGGGGACATGCACGCGGCGATCAGCAGGAAGGCCAGGTTGGCAATCATGGTCCCGGCCGGGACGCCGATCTGTACCCAGGAACCGTACAAGCCGCGTTTGTTGGCAGGCGCATGTTCCACCGCCATCAGCACCGCACCGCCCCACTCGCCGCCCAATGCCAGGCCTTGAATCACCCTCAGCAGCAACAACAGGATCGGCGCCCAGATACCAATGGCCGCGTAGTTAGGTAATAACCCGATGGCGAAAGTAGCGGCACCCATGGTCAACAGCGAAACCAACAACATCGACTTGCGTCCCAGGCGGTCACCGAAATGCCCGAACAATGCCGCGCCGACAATCCGGGCCAGATACGCCGAAGCAAACGTACCGAAAGCCAGTAATGTACCGATCAACGGATCGAAGTCCGGGAAGAATACTTTGTTGAACACCAGCGCCGATGCGGTGGCGAACACAAACAGGTCGTACCATTCCACCGTGGTGCCAATCACACTGGCCACGGCCACTTTTTTCATGCTGATTGCAACTTCCGGAGGTGCGCCGGACTTTTCTGCGGACGATAGATCGCTCATCACTGTCTCCAGGAATTCATTGAGAACTCGTTTATTTAATTGTTTTGACTGGCAGTAAATCGTTTGAGAGTGAGGGATTGTTGTTAGGTATCGCCCAACTTAATGGGCGAGTCTGCAAGTTTAATAACCCAGTATTCGGTCTGCGCTATTCAATAACGGTTCACCAGCATTCAATCGACGGAAGTTTTCCGCTACTTGTTCGGCAATGCAGTCGTGGGAGGCCGCCGAGGCCATGTGTGGGGTGATCGTAACCCCGGGCATTGTCCAGAGACGGTGATCGACCGGCAGTGGTTCCTGTTCGAATACATCCAGCAGAGCGCCGCGCAGTTTTCCTCGTTTCAGGGCTAGCTCGAGGTTGTCGATATTCAGATGACCGCCCCGACCGCAATTGACCAGCGCGGCGCCGTTAGCGAGCTGCTCGAATGTTGCATTGCCAAGGATGCCGCGGGTTTCGCCGGTCAGCGGCAACAAGTTGATCAGTAACTCCAGACCGTCCAGAAACGGATTCAGTTGTTCCGCACCGGCAAAGGTCTGGACACCGCTTAACGTCTTGCTACTGCGCGCCCATCCACGAACGTTGTATCCGGCGGCAGCCAAATCCTGCGCAATCGCGCTGCCCAGCGACCCAAGCCCCATCACCCCGACTTTGAACTGCCCCGCCGCTCTTTGCAGTGGTCGCTCCCAGCGCTGGTCCTGTTGCTGCAACAGCACTTGATCAAAACCTCGGTGGTAGTGAATCACCGCCCAACGCACGTACTCGGTCATGCCTTGCCGGTGGCCGGGATCCACCACTCGGCACACGGGCAAATCAGGGCACGACGGGTCGTGATCCAAGTGATCGATGCCGGCGGCCACCGAGTGGATGACTTGCAAGTGCGGCAGCGCGGCGAGGCTGCCCGGCAAGGGAAACCAGCACGCGGCAATCTGCGCATTTTTGGCCAGCGGATCATCGGCCAGCACGGTAGTGAGCTGCGGCGCACTGCGGGCAAACGCGGCCTGCAATTGCTTGAGCAACAGGGTGTCGCGGGACAGCAAAACCACGGTGTTCATGAAAGATAGGACTCGCGCTGGGATTCGATCAGGGTTAAAGCGGCCTCCCAGGCCAGGTCGATGATGTTGTCCTGCTCATCGCGGTCAAACTGTTCGGCGGTGTGCGCACAGACTTCCGGGGACGGGTAATGCAACGCCGAACCACCGGCCAGCGCCGCAACCTGCGCCTGACAGGCTCGCTCCAGAAAGTGAATTTCCTGGAACGCCTGCGCCACCCCGGAACCACCGACCAACAAGCCGTGATTGCGCAGGATCATCGCGCGGTGCGGCCCCAGATCAGCAATCAAACGCTCGCGCTCATCCAGTGACAACGCGATGCCTTCATAGGTGTGATACGCCAACTTGCCGTAGAACTTCAGCGCATGCTGACTGATCGGCAGCAATCCTTGCTTCTGTGCGGCGACCGCCATACCGGCAGCCGTGTGGGTGTGGATCACGCAGTTCAAGTCCGGGCGGGCCATATGGATCGCCGAGTGGATGACGAAACCGGCGGGGTTAACTCGGTGACCTTGGTAAGCCGGATCGACGACTTGTCCGTCCTTATCGATGCGCACCAGATCCGAAGCGCGCATGCGGTCGAAAATCACCCCGTAGCGGTTGATCAGAAAATGATGCTCAGGCCCTGGAATACGCAGGGTGATGTGGGTGTCGATCAGGTCGGTCATGCGAAAGTGCGCGACCAGGCGATACAGCGCGGCGAGTTCGCAACGGGCTTGCCATTCAACCGGGCCGATGTGTTCAGGTTTACTCACGAATACACCTCTTTAGCAGCGTGGGTGACGACCGGGTTGGCGCGCAGGCGGGCCAGCCCGCAAACACCGATCAAGGACAGGGCCGAGAGCAAGGTGAAGAACACCGCCAACGGCAACCATTGTCCGGAAAACTTGCTCGCCAGCAGCGTGCCGATCAGCGGCGTGGTGCCACCGGCTAACGCGCAGCTGAGTTGATAAGCGATAGAAATGCCCGAGTAGCGCAGGTGCACCGGGAACGCCTGGGTCATGTAACCGGCAATCACCGCGTACAGCGCCGAGAGAATCACCACCGCCAGGGCGATGCCGACGGTCATCAGCACAATGTTCTGCGTGCCCACCAGCAGGAACATCGGGTACGGCGTGACCATGCACAGCAGCGCGACAAGTTTGAGGAAGCGGCCTTCGCCGATGCGCTCGGCCAGCAACGCGGAGAGCGGTTGCGAGAGCAGCTGAATAACGGTCACCAGGAACAGGCAGTCGAGAATCGTCGAGCGAGCGATGCCCTGATACTGGGTGACGTAGGTGATCATGAAGGTATTGGTAAAGAAGAACCCGGCCGAACCGATAGTCACCGCGGCGGCGGCAAACAGGATCTGCCGCCAGCAGGTGCGGATCACATCCTTCACCGGGTATTGGGAGGTTTCGTTATTGTCCCGGGCCTTGGCGAATTCCGGCGACTCGTGGACGCCGGAACGGATCATCAGGCCGACCATCATCAGCACGCCACTGGCGAGAAACGGCAGACGCCAGCCCCAGGCGAGGAAGTCCTCTGGCTCAAGGGAGGTCACCAGACGAAAGGCGATCAATGCCAGCAGCAAACCGGCGGGACTGCCGAGCTGGGCAAACGAGGCGTAGAAGGTTTTGCGCTTGGCCGGTGCGTGCTCGCTGGCCATCAGCACCGCCCCGCCCCACTCGCCGCCAACCGAAATGCCCTGGATCAAACGCAGCACAATCAGACCGACCGGTGCCCAGATGCCGACGTTGGCGTAGCTGGGCAACAGACCGATGCCGGCCGTCGCCAAACCCATCAGGGCCATGGTCACCAGCAGCATTTTCTTGCGACCCAGGCGATCGCCCAAGTGGCCAAACACCATGCCGGCCATTGGGCGAGCGATGAAGCCGACGGCGAAACTGCCGAAAGCGGCCAGGGTGCTCATCACCGGGTCGCTGCTTGGAAAAAACACTTGCCCGAGCACCAGCGCCGCGGCCGTGGCGTAGATGTAGAAGTCGTAGAACTCGATGGTCGTGCCAATGAAGGCTGCCGCCGCCGCTCGACGCGGTTGAGGGGTAGTGTGCATGCAAGGACCCTGTGTATTTATAGTTTTGGGCAGGTACTGAAGGCTTTTTACGGTGGCACTCTGTGGCGCTTGTGGCCTTTATCGCTTCCGTGCCAGGATTAGTCAATTTTCATATTCTTATCTTTACTATTAGCACTGCTACTACTTGGAGTCTCTATGCCCTCCATCTCTAACCCTTGGGTTGGTCGCCGCTTTCTCAATGACCGTCTCGACTGGAACCTGTTACGCACCTATTTGGTGATCGGCCAGGAAGGCAGCATGAGCCGGGCCGCCGCGCGATTGCACATCACGCAGTCAGCCGTCAGCCAGGCGCTGAAACGGCTGGAGGAACAGTTGGAATGCGTGTTGATTGCCCGTAGCGGGCGGCGGTTTGATCTGACCGAAACCGGGGAAGAAGTCCTGCGCATTGCAGCGGACATTTACGGAGATATTTCACGACTGGGCACGGTGGTGGAGAGTCGCAACGACGACGTGGTGGGCAAGATTCGCATCCTCACTGTCAGCGGCGTACAGGCGCGACACTACGATGAGTTCCTCGCCGATTTCCACGACACCCATCCGAAAATCGAGTTTGAAGTCGAGGTAATGGGCAGCTCGAACATCATCAGCTCACTGCTGCAAAAGACCGCGACCATTGGCGTCGGCCTGTGCCGTTTACCGCAGCCACGGCTAGAACAACGGGTGCTGTTTCGCGAGCGCTACGCGTATTTCTGCGGGCAGCGTCATCGGCTGTTCGGGCAGGAGAATCTGACCCTGGAACAACTCGCGGCAGAGAACTTCGTGAGTTTCACCAGTGATCAACTGGGGGGCAATCTTTCACCCTTGACGCTGTTTCGCGATGAACAAGGTTTTACTGGCAAGATCGTCGCCTCCTCCACCAGTTTCGAAGAGATTTATCGCTTGATCTGTGCAGGGTTTGGTATTGGTTGTTTGCCGGTTCACTTGGTACGGCGGGATGTGGAGCAAGGTTTGCTCTGGCGTTTGCCGCCGGAAGAGGGGGTGGTGGATTTCGATATCCAGCTGTTATGGAATCGTGAGCAGAAGATGAGTCAGGCCGAAACCGTGTTCCTCGAAAGCTTCCAGCACATGCTCAGTATTCGTGAGCCTGTGCTGTGAAGCCTTGATCGCTTAAACGTGTGGATCGCCCGGCGGTTTGGCTGGCGTCGCGTACTGCGGCTTGAGATGGCCGTCCTGATCGAGTAACCAGGCATCCATAATCTGCCGCACCACAGGACCGGCGACTCGACCGCCGGCCTCACCGTTTTCGATCATCACCGAGATGACAATCTTCGGATGTTCGGCCGGGGCAAAACCGACGAACAAGGCGTTGTCGCGGTTACGCTCCAGGGTTTTCGCCCGGTTGTAGCGTTCGCCTTGCTTGATCGCCACCACCTGCGCAGTACCACTCTTGCCGGCGATGCGGTATTGAGCCCCCGCCGCTGCCGCCCGGGCAATCCCGCGAGCGTCGTGCATCACCATTTGCATGCCATGGTTGACCTGCTCCCAGTCATGCGGATTCTTCAGCAGGATATTTGGCATCGGGTTCTCATCCACTGGCGCAACACCGTCCACGGTCTTGGCCAGGTGCGGGCGATTCCAGACGCCTTTGTTGGCGATCAGCGCAGTAGCCTGGGCGAGCTGCAGCGGCGTGACCTGCATGTAGCCCTGGCCGATGCCGAGGATCACGGTCTCACCCGGGAACCATGCCTGACGGCGCGTGGCGCGCTTCCAGGCTTGCGATGGCATCAGGCCGGCAGACTCTTCGAACATGTCCAGCGAGACTTTCTCGCCGAGGCCGAACATGGCCATGTAGTCATGCAGTCGGTCGATGCCCAGCTTGTGGGCCAGGTCGTAGAAGTAGGTGTCGTTGGAGCGCATGATCGCCGCGTCCATGTCCACCCAGCCATCGCCGCTGTGGTTCCAGTTACGGTATTTGTGATCAAAGTCCGGCAATTGGTAATAACCGGGGTCGAAGACGCGGGTCTGTGGGGTGACGACGCCGGCGTCGAGGCCGGCAATGGCCACTTCCGGCTTGATGGTCGAACCCGGCGCGTAGAGGCCGCGCAGTACGCGGTTGAACAGCGGCCGGTCGATGGAGTCGTGCAGCGCTGCGTATTCCTTGAAGCTGATCCCGGTGACGAACAGGTTCGGGTCGAAGCTTGGCTTGCTGACCATTGCGAGCACTTCGCCGGTCGACGGATCGAGAGCGACCACCGAACCGCGACGATCGCCCAAGGCTTCCTCGGCGGCTTCCTGAAGTTTGACGTCGAGGCTCAGCACGATGTTTTTGCCGGGGATCGGATCGGTGTGCTTGAGCACTCGCAGGACCCGGCCCTGAGCGTTGGTTTCGACTTCTTCGTAACCGACTTGGCCGTGCAACTGCGACTCGTAGAATTTTTCGATGCCGGTCTTGCCGATGGATTGAGTGCCACGGTATTCCACCGTGTCCAGGACTTTGGATTCTTTCTCGTTGATGCGGCCGACGTAGCCAATCGAATGCGCAAAGTGCGCGCCCATGGGGTAGTGGCGAACGAATTGTGGCTCTACGTCGATCCCCGGCAGACGGAACTCGTTGACCGCCAACACGGCGATTTGTTCTTCGCTGAGCTCGTAGAACAAGGTGACCGGCACGAATGGATGCCGGGCCTGCTTCATTGCCTTGTCGAACAGCGTTCGATCTTCTGTCGGCAAGTGCAGGAGGTTGACCACCTCATCCAGTTCTACTTTGACATCGGAGGCGCGTTCGCGGGTGATGGTCAGGTTGAAGCTGGGCCGGTTATCCGCCAGAACCACGCCGTTGCGGTCGTAGATCAGCCCGCGGGTTGGGGTGATCGGCAGGACATGGACGCGGTTGTTTTCGGAGATCGTCGAGTGATAGTCAAATTCGACCACCTGCAGGACATACATGCGCACTACCAGCGCGCAGGTAATGGCGACGACGAACAGGGCGCAAGCCATCAGTCTTTTGTTGACCAGGCGCGTCTCTTTTTCGTGGTCCTTGATCGGTATCGGTTGGGGCATTTCTGCAGCAGCTCTTTGACTGTAAAGGGGGGTGCCGATCCGTAGGCTTGAAATCAGTCCGTTAAAAAACGAGCTGCACCATACCAAAAACCGTGCGGTCACTTTAGTGCGATTTCCTCTAACGGTTGTCCTTGAAGACTAAAACGACAGTCGGTTTTTTTATGACTCGTGCGTTTCGCTCAAGATTGATATTCCCATTCATGCATTTTTCTTGAAGGAGGGCCTGTAGATACTGGGTGCATGTCATTCCGTTTGGTTTTTTTGGAGTCTTTTCATGCATCCACGATTTCAACGTTTACTGGGCTCCAATAGATTTTCCATTGGGCTGGAACTACCACTGGATAACGATTGGTCCAGCGATGTGCAGCGGCTGCGGATTGCCGAAGACAGACCTTTTGGTGTTCCCGATCTGAAGCAGCATGCGGCCATGGCACGCTTGGCTGATAAGGCTGGTTTCCGGGCGCTGTGGGTGCGCGATGTCCCGATTTACGACCCCAACTTCGGCGATGCCGCACAGGTTTTCGAAACCTTTTCCTACCTTGGCTACCTGGCAGGGATCACCGACAACATCATGCTCGGTACGGCGGCGGTTGTATTACCGCTACGTCAGCCTTGGTTAACGCTCAAGGCAGCCAACAGTGTTGATGAGTTAAGTGATGAACGATTGCTGCTAGGCGTCGCCAGCGGCGACCGACCTATGGAATATCCGTTGTTTGGTGTGGACTACGATCAGCGGGGGGAAATCTTTCGCGACACCATTAAGTTGTTGCGCAGCCAAGGTGAAGGTCGCCTGCCGGAAGGTGCTCGCTTGTTACCGCAGCGAGATCAGCCAGTGCCATTGCTGGTGGCGGGTCTTGGCCAGCAATCCCCGGCATGGATTGGTCAACACATGGATGGATGGCTCGCCTACCCCGGTACTCCAGATGAACATCATCGTCGAGTGGGGCTGTGGCGAGAGGTCGGTGGTGATAAACCCTACATCAGCTTTGTGCACCTGGATCTGGCGGCCAATGCCCACGCGCCGATGCGCCGTGTGCGTTTCGGTGGCAGCTGTGGGAGGTTGGCATTGATCGATGAGCTTCAGGCGTTGCGCGAGGCCGGTGTGCAGCACGTTGGCTTGCACCTGCGTCGCAGCGAACGACCGGTTGCCGAGGTTATCGAAGAGATCGCTGAATACGTGCTGCCGAAGTTTCACTAACAATGCTGCTGGAACCAGGGATAGCCGATGGACTATCCCTTTTTCGTCACGCCACTTTTCTGCGGACAAAACAAAACCCCTACCTGCATACGCAGATAGGGGTTTCGGAATTTAATCTTGACGATGACCTACTCTCACATGGGGAAACCCCACACTACCATCGGCGATGCATCGTTTCACTGCTGAGTTCGGGATGGGATCAGGTGGTTCCAATGCTCTATGGTCGTCAAGAAATTCGGTAGCCAGGTCGTGGGCCTTTGCAGGTTCACGTTCCAGCGAATGGGTATGCAATAGATTTGTGTGTTGGTGTTGCTGCGAACTTTCGGTTCATTGCGTCTTCACACACCGCAATCTGGTGCTCTTTCGAGTCAACAAATTGCTTGGGTGTTATATGGTCAAGCCTCACGGGCAATTAGTATTGGTTAGCTCAACGCCTCACAGCGCTTACACACCCAACCTATCAACGTCGTAGTCTTCGACGGCCCTTCAGGGGACTCAAGGTCCCAGTGAGATCTCATCTTGAGGCTAGTTTCCCGCTTAGATGCTTTCAGCGGTTATCTATTCCGAACATAGCTACCCGGCAATGCCACTGGCGTGACAACCGGAACACCAGAGGTTCGTCCACTCCGGTCCTCTCGTACTAGGAGCAGCCCCTCTCAAATCTCAAACGTCCACGGCAGATAGGGACCGAACTGTCTCACGACGTTCTAAACCCAGCTCGCGTACCACTTTAAATGGCGAACAGCCATACCCTTGGGACCGGCTTCAGCCCCAGGATGTGATGAGCCGACATCGAGGTGCCAAACACCGCCGTCGATATGAACTCTTGGGCGGTATCAGCCTGTTATCCCCGGAGTACCTTTTATCCGTTGAGCGATGGCCCTTCCATACAGAACCACCGGATCACTAAGACCTACTTTCGTACCTGCTCGACGTGTCTGTCTCGCAGTCAAGCGCGCTTTTGCCTTTATACTCTACGACCGATTTCCGACCGGTCTGAGCGCACCTTCGTACTCCTCCGTTACTCTTTAGGAGGAGACCGCCCCAGTCAAACTACCCACCATACACTGTCCTCGATCCGGATAACGGACCTGAGTTAGAACCTCAAAGTTGCCAGGGTGGTATTTCAAGGTTGGCTCCACGCGAACTGGCGTCCACGCTTCAAAGCCTCCCACCTATCCTACACAAGCAAATTCAAAGTCCAGTGCAAAGCTATAGTAAAGGTTCACGGGGTCTTTCCGTCTAGCCGCGGATACACTGCATCTTCACAGCGATTTCAATTTCACTGAGTCTCGGGTGGAGACAGCGCCGCCATCGTTACGCCATTCGTGCAGGTCGGAACTTACCCGACAAGGAATTTCGCTACCTTAGGACCGTTATAGTTACGGCCGCCGTTTACCGGGGCTTCGATCAAGAGCTTCGCGTTAGCTAACCCCATCAATTAACCTTCCGGCACCGGGCAGGCGTCACACCCTATACGTCCACTTTCGTGTTTGCAGAGTGCTGTGTTTTTAATAAACAGTCGCAGCGGCCTGGTATCTTCGACCGGCATGGGCTTACGCAGTAAATGCTTCACCCTCACCGGCGCACCTTCTCCCGAAGTTACGGTGCCATTTTGCCTAGTTCCTTCACCCGAGTTCTCTCAAGCGCCTTGGTATTCTCTACCCAACCACCTGTGTCGGTTTGGGGTACGGTTCCTGGTTACCTGAAGCTTAGAAGCTTTTCTTGGAAGCATGGCATCAACCACTTCGTCACCCAAAGGGTAACTCGTCATCAGCTCTCGGCCTTAGAATCCCGGATTTACCTAAGATTCCAGCCTACCACCTTAAACTTGGACAACCAACGCCAAGCTGGCCTAGCCTTCTCCGTCCCTCCATCGCAATAACCAGAAGTACAGGAATATTAACCTGTTTTCCATCGACTACGCTTTTCAGCCTCGCCTTAGGGACCGACTAACCCTGCGTCGATTAACGTTGCGCAGGAAACCTTGGTCTTTCGGCGTGGGTGTTTTTCACACCCATTGTCGTTACTCATGTCAGCATTCGCACTTCTGATACCTCCAGCAAGCTTCTCAACTCACCTTCACAGGCTTACAGAACGCTCCTCTACCGCATCACCTAAGTGATACCCGTAGCTTCGGTGTATGGTTTGAGCCCCGTTACATCTTCCGCGCAGGCCGACTCGACTAGTGAGCTATTACGCTTTCTTTAAAGGGTGGCTGCTTCTAAGCCAACCTCCTAGCTGTCTAAGCCTTCCCACATCGTTTCCCACTTAACCATAACTTTGGGACCTTAGCTGACGGTCTGGGTTGTTTCCCTTTTCACGACGGACGTTAGCACCCGCCGTGTGTCTCCCATGCTCGGCACTTGTAGGTATTCGGAGTTTGCATCGGTTTGGTAAGTCGGGATGACCCCCTAGCCGAAACAGTGCTCTACCCCCTACAGTGATACATGAGGCGCTACCTAAATAGCTTTCGAGGAGAACCAGCTATCTCCGAGCTTGATTAGCCTTTCACTCCGATCCACAGGTCATCCGCTAACTTTTCAACGGTAGTCGGTTCGGTCCTCCAGTTAGTGTTACCCAACCTTCAACCTGCCCATGGATAGATCGCCCGGTTTCGGGTCTATTCCCAGCGACTAGACGCCCTATTAAGACTCGCTTTCGCTACGCCTCCCCTATTCGGTTAAGCTCGCCACTGAAAATAAGTCGCTGACCCATTATACAAAAGGTACGCAGTCACCCAACAAAGTGGGCTCCCACTGCTTGTACGCATACGGTTTCAGGATCTATTTCACTCCCCTCTCCGGGGTTCTTTTCGCCTTTCCCTCACGGTACTAGTTCACTATCGGTCAGTCAGTAGTATTTAGCCTTGGAGGATGGTCCCCCCATATTCAGACAAAGTTTCTCGTGCTCCGTCCTACTCGATTTCATGGCCAAGAGATTTTCGCGTACAGGGCTATCACCCACTATGGCCGCACTTTCCAGAGCGTTCCGCTAATCTCAAAGCCACTTAAGGGCTAGTCCCC